>NZ_DS999412.1:2397348-2600055 GCF_000158575.1 Stenotrophomonas sp. SKA14 | reverse complement strand
CCCGGGACACGCCGTAAACCCATCCTTGGGGGCTCGATGGCGCCATCCATGGCGCCAACGGTCCCGGCCAGCCCCTCCCCCCGCCACCGGACGGTTTCCTGCGAGCGCGGGCAGCGCATCAGCGCGCCGGTGAGGGTTCGGAAAGCGGGTCCTGGTAGTGCCGGCCGCTGGCCGGCAACTCGACCTTCGTTGATTGCCGGCCAGCGGCCGGCACTACCACGTCGCTCCTGCTCCTGCCTTTAATCCCGTCTCCACGCCAGCGCAGGGAGCTTTCCTGTAGGCGCTGACCCATCAGCCCCTGCCTGCCAGGAAGAATCAAAGCGACGAACGCGCATGCATTTCAATCCCGCCCCTTGACCTCAACCAATGTTGAGGTGCGATAACGATCTCCGCACGGCCAGCCCCCTGGCCTTCCCCACGGAGATTGCTTCGATGTCGTACTCGCTTCCCCCGCTCCCCTACGCCTATGACGCCCTCGAGCCGCACTTCGATGCGCGCACGATGGAGATCCATCACGGCAAGCACCACCAGACCTACGTCAACAACCTCAATGCCGCCCTCGAGCAGGCCGGCATCGCCGCGCAACCGGTCGAGGCGCTGATCGCCAACCTCGATGCCGTGCCCGAGGCCCAGCGCGGCGCGGTCCGCAACAATGGCGGTGGCCACGCCAACCACAGCCTGTTCTGGACCGTGCTCAGCGCCAGCGGCGGCACCCCTGATGACGAACTCGCCGCGGCGATCGACCGCGATCTCGGCGGCTTCGATGCATTCAAGGATGCCTTCATCAAGGCCGCGCAGACGCGCTTCGGCAGCGGCTGGGCGTGGCTGACCACTGATCGCGACGGTCGCCTGCAGGTTGAGAGCAGCGCCAACCAGGACAGCCCGCTGATGGGCGCAACGGTCGGCCTGTCCGGCAACACCCCGATCCTGGCACTGGATGTCTGGGAGCACGCCTACTACCTGCACTACCAGAATCGCCGCCCGGACTACATCGGTGCGTTCTTCAACATCATCAACTGGGCCGAGGTCGGCCGGCGCTACCGCCAGGCCCGGGCCTCATGAGCGGCGAGACACTGCCGTACGCCGGGCCGTGGGCGGGAGTGTTCCCCGCCCCGGCCCCGGTGCCGTCGGTCGGGATGCCGCCGCGTGCATTGCGGCGGCTGCTCGGCCATTTCCCCACGGGCGTGGCGATCGTCTGCGCGCGCGACGCGCAGGGCAAACCGGTCGGCCTGACCATCAACTCGTTCGTGCCGGTATCGCTGCAGCCACCGCTGGTGCTGTGGAACCTGGCGCTGCATGCGCAAAGCCTCTCCACCTTCCAGCGCGCCACCCGCTTTGCGATCAGTGTGCTGGCGTCCGACCAGGAAGCGTTGGCACGGCGCTTCGCCGATCCACAGGTGCGCGACCGTTTCGACGGCCTGCCGCTGCTGGAGGATGACGAAGACGCCCCGCCGCGCATTGCCGCTGCGGTGGCCCACCTCACCTGCACCCGCCACGCGCAATGGCCGGTGGGTGATCACCTGCTGCTGGCTGGACGCATCATCGATGTCCACGAGAACGGGGGCGCGCCCCTGCTGTTCCATCGCGGTCGTTTCCAGCCGGGACCGCAGGAACTGCTGCAGGAGGTGCGCTGATGAACATCGAGGCCCTGGAATGCATGCTGGCCAGCGGCAAGGACGGCGCGCTGCTGCGCTTCGGCCTGGGCAAGGGCTGGCTGGATGCCGGCAACCCGGTACGCGCGGCGACCCATCTGGGCCGCTGCGTGGTGCTCGATCCGCAGTATTCGGCAGCGTGGAAGCTGCTGGGCAAGGCGTGGCTGGCCAGTGGCCAGCCGCAGGCGGCACGCGAGGCCTGGCAGCGCGGGCTGAGCGTGGCCGGCAGCAAGGGCGACCAGCAGGCGCGCAAGGAAATGCAGGTGTTCCTGCGTCGCCTGGACCGCGAACAGGCGGCCCTGGCGAAGGCGGGCTGAGTGGATCAGCCCGCGTTGGCCGATGCCGGTGCGGACATGATGTCCGCCATCGGCAGGCGGCGCGGCTTGCTCGGGAACGCGTGGCGCAGGATGCGCCAGACCACCTGGCCGAACTGGCGCGGCAGCGAGCCGTTGTTGTAGTGCTGGCCGTAGCGGCGGCAGATGTCCTTCACTTCCTTGGCGATGGCCGCATAGCGGTTGGCCGGCAGGTCCGGGTAGAAGTGGTGCTCGATCTGGTGGCTGAGGTTGCCCGACAGCACGTTGATCAGGAAACCACCGCTGATGTTGGACGAACCACGCAGCTGGCGCAGGTACCAGTGGCCACGCGATTCATTGCGCAGGCATTCCTTCGGGAAGGTTTCCGATTCGGCGGTGAAGTGGCCACAGAAGATGATCACGTAGGTCCAGATGTTGCGCAGGCCGTTGGCCACCATGTTGCCCAGCATCACGGTAAGGAAGAACGGGCCGGCCAGCAGCGGGAAGAACACGTAGTCCTTCAGCACCTGGCGGGCCATCTTGCGCGCCACCGGGCGGGTCTGCAGCCACATCGCACGGGCACTCATGCGGCCCTTCAGCCAGCGGCCCAGGCGCAGGTCCTGCGCGGCCACGCCCCACTGGAACAGCAGCGCGAAGATCGGCGCGATGATCGGCTGCAGCAGGTAGAACGGCTTCCAGCGCTGTTCCGGGAAGATGCGCAGCAGGCCATAGCCGATGTCATCGTCCATGCCACGCACGTTGGTGTAGGTGTGGTGGCGGAAATTGTGGGTCTTGCGCCAGTTGTCAGCGGTGGCGACGATGTCCCACTCGTAGGTGTTGCCATTGAGCTTGGGGTCGCCGGTCCAGTCGAACTGGCCGTGCATGACGTTGTGGCCGAGCTCCATGTTCTCCAGGATCTTCGACAGCGCCAGCAGCAGCGTGCCGGTGATCGCGGCCGGCCACAGCAACGGCATCCAGAACAGCGGCGAGAAGGCCGCCAGGAACAGCAGGCCACGGCCACCCACGCCGAACCAGCGCACGGCGGCGGCCACGCGGCGGATGTAACGGGTATCGGAGGCGCCGAGGCTGCCGATCACACGGTCGCGGATCGCGTCGAGTTCCTCGCCGAAGGCATGCATCTCGGCAGTACTCAGGGCACGGTCGGTAGCGCGGGTCATGGCAGGCGTCCTCAGAGATCCAGGGTCAGGTCGGTGGTCGGCGCGCTCACGCAGATCCGCACCGGCTGCGCCGATTCGGACTGCAGGTCGCCAGTGCGCAGGTGGCGGGTAGCGCCACTGACGCGATCACAGGTGCAGGTGTTGCAGATGCCCATGCGGCAGCCATGCTTGGGCTTGATGCCATGGGCTTCGAGGCTTTCCAGCAGCGAGCGGCCGCGCGGCACGCTCAGCTGGCGACCGCTGCGCGCCAACGTCAGTGACACCTCGCCCTCGCTGCTGGCGTCGAGCAACGGCGCCGGCGGGGTGAAGGCCTCGGCCTGGAAGCCCGCCACCTGATGCGCCAAGCGTTCGCGTGCGGCGGCGACGAACCCATCCGGGCCGCAGGCCAGCACATGGCGCTGTGCCAGCGGCGTGTCATCGCCGGGCACCTGCAGGTCATGGCTGCCGATGCGCGCGGCCGGGATGTCGCCTTCGCGGGTGGCCAGCAGATGCACCCGCAGATTCGGCTGCGCCGCCGCCAGCGCCTGCAGTTCATCACGGAACTGCAGATGGGCGGCAGTGCGCTCCCAGTAGAACAGGTCGACCGGTGCCGCCAATGGGCGCTGGCAGGCTTCGCGCAGAAGGCTGCGCATCGGCGTGATGCCGCTGCCGGCAGCCAGCAGCAGCACCGGCGCGGCGGCGGGCATGTGGAACTCGCCGAACGCGGCATCGACACGGAACAGCTCGCCCGGCCGTGCGTGGTTGACCAGATGCTGGCTGACCCGGCCGCCCTCGACCGCCTTGACGGTAATCGCCAGCTCGCGTCGCCCAAACACCGTGGGGCTGTAGCTGCGCTGCCACACACGTCCTTCAATTTCCACGCTCAGGGTCACGTGCTGGCCGGCGCGCATGCCGGCCCAGTGCCGGTTGGTGCGCAGCACCAGGGTTGCCGCGCCCTCACCGGCCGGCTCACGCCGTACCAGGCGGGCCATCGGCTCACGCAGGGTCCACAGAGGATTCAGCTGACCTGCCCAGAAATCGAACAGCGTCGGCGACACCCAGCGGTGCGGGGAAAACAAGGAAGGACGGACGACAGCGCTCATGGACGCACTATACGGGCGCACATACACCTGTGTATACATGTGTATATTGAACCGGATTGGGTATGATTCAGCCTTGCCCCACCGGAACACCCATGGCCGCCGCCACCGCCCTGACGCCGAACGAAGATGCCAACAGCCCGACCCGCCGAACGGTGAGCCGCGAGGATCTGCTGGCTGCCGCGCTGAAGCTGATCGGGCCGCACCGCAGCCTGTCCACGCTGAGCCTGCGTGAAGTGGCCCGCGAGGCGGGCATCGCGCCGAACAGCTTCTATCGGCAGTTCCGCGACATGGACGAACTGGCCGTGGCCCTGATCGACGTGGCGGGCCGCTCGCTGCGCACCATCATCGGCGAAGCCCGCCAGCGCGCCACCTCCAGCGCCACCAGCGTGGTGCGCGTGTCGGTGGAGACCTTCATGGAGCAGCTGCGTGCCGACGACAAGCTGCTGCACGTGCTGCTGCGCGAAGGCGCGGTCGGCTCGGATGATTTCAAGCACGCGGTCGAACGTGAGCTGCACTATTTCGAGGAAGAGCTGCAGCACGACCTGGTGCGCCTGGCTGCCCTCGACGGCGCGGTCCTGCACAAGCCGGAACTGGTCTCGATGGCGATCACGCGTCTGGTGTTCGCCATGGGCGCGTCGGCAATGGACCAGCCTCCGGAGAACGACCCGGAACTGGTCGAGCAGATCTCCACGATGATCCGCATGATCATCGTCGGCGCCCGCACCCCCGCCGCCTTCCGCCGCGGCTGACAAGACTCGAATCGTGCATCGTGGCACATGACCACCGGCAGGGTCGCGGCTTCGACATGTAATGTTATAACATTTGCATGATCCACCCGAACGCCTGGTGCACCCAGAATTGCGGCGGCTTCGATATATAGCACTTGCTATATCTATAAGCCACTGCTTTCATATGCCCCAGCCAGGTCGCCCTCGCCGCCTTTCCTCCCCCAAGGACGACGCCCTCATGCACGTTGCCACCCCGCTCTTCCATCGGCTGCCCCTGACCGCCGCCATCGCCCTGATCCTGCCGCTGCCTGTACTGGCCGCCTCACCGAAGCCGACCGAACTGGACCGCGTGCAGGTCAAGGTCAGTACCGCCACCCGCAGCGAACGCCTGCTGTCGGACGTGCCGATCCGCACCGAGGTACTGCGCAAGGAAGACATCGCACTGCGTGCGGCCACCGACTTCTCGCGTGCCGCCGAACTGATCAACGGCCTGCGCGTGGAGAGCAACTGCCAGAACTGCAACACCAGCGAAGTGCAGCTGCTGGGCCTGCCCGGCGCCTACAACCAGCTGCTGTTCGATGGCATTCCGCTGCTGTCCACGCTCGGCAGCGTGTACGGGCTGGAACAGATTCCGGCCGGCTTCGTCGACCGCATCGAAGTGGTCAAGGGCGGTGGCTCGGCGCTGTACGGCCCGGGCGCGGTGGCCGGCGTGATCAACCTGATCCCACCGCTGCCGGCGCGCAGTGGGGGACATGTGCAGGCCGGCGTGGATGTATTGAAGGGCACGCCGCAGAAGAATGCCGACGTGCGCCTGGACCTGGTCGCCAAAGACGCCGACGCCGGGCTGTCGGTGATCGCCCAGCGCAACTGGAACAGCGGCATCGACTACAACGGCGACGGCTATACCGAGATCACCCGCAAGAACCTCAAGGTCGGCGGGCTGCAGGCCTGGTATGCGCCCACGCCGGGCACGCGGCTGCGGCTGGACCTGCAGGTGACCGACGAAACCCGCCGCGGCGGCAACCGCCTGGACCAGCCCGAATACCTGGCCAACATCGCCGAATCGCTGGATACGAAGTACCGCCGTGGCAGCATTTCCTGGGACCAGGAAGTCAGCGCCGACGTCGATTTCCGCGTGGCCTATGCCTTCGCCGACATTGATCGCGACAGCTTCTATGGCGGCCTTGGCGACGTGGTCACCGATCCGTCGGCGCCGGGCTATGACCCGTCGCAGCTGGACCCGAACGTGGCCGGCAGTGCCGCCTCGCGTTCGTGGCGCCAGTACGGCCGCACCCACAACCCGCTGCACTACATCGACAGCCAGTTGAACTGGCGACTGGGCGCGCACGCGTTGGCCTTCGGTGTGCAGTACAAGCATGAGGCGCTGCGCGACGACAACCGCAACGGTGACGGGCAGCGCCTGGCGGTGCTGGAGGATGCCACTTTCCACAACCTGGGCGCCTTCGTCCAGGACGAGTGGAGCCTGCGTGACAACGTGGACCTTGTACTCGGCGCGCGCGTGGACAAGAGCTCCGAACTGGACAATGCGGTGTTTTCGCCGCGCATCGCACTGGCCTGGCAGGCCACGCCGAACCTGAAATGGCGCGCCGGTGTTGCCACCGGCTTCCGTGCGCCGGAGATCTTCGTCGAGGACGTGCATGTGGATACCCTCGGCGGCGAACAGGTGCGCGTGCGCAACACCGACGGCCTGAAGGAAGAGCGCGCGTTGACCACGCTGTTCGGCTTCGATTGGCGTTCGGACCCGGCCAACCCGGTCTGGAGCTGGGATGCCACCGCCTCGTATGCCCGCATCCGCGACACCTTCGCGCTGGGCGAGATCCAGCGCGGTGAAGACGGCCAGCTGAGCCAGCTGCGCTACAACGCCTCCGGCTCGAACGTGCTGGGTGCGGAAACCAACCTTGGTTGGCAGCCTTCGCCGCGGTGGCGGCTGACCGCTGGCGCATCATGGTACCGCTCGCGCTTCCGCGAGCCGCAGCGCATCTTCGACGACACCGGCGAGGGCGGCGACACCGTCATCGAGAGCCGCGATTACCTGAAGACACCGCGCCGGACCGGGCTGGCGCAACTCAGCTGGATGCCGGCCGAGCCGTGGGAGACCTTCGTGGCACTGCGCCACACCGGCCCGATGTCGGTGCTGAACAACCGGCTGGGTGAACTGCACCGCACCCGTGCGTTCCTGGTCACCGATCTCGGTGCACGCTGGCACCGGCATCTTGGCGCGCAGGCGCAGCAGGAAGTGTCGGTGGCGGCGGGCGTCAAGAATGTGTTCGACCAGCGCCAGAAGGACCTGGAAACCGGTGCACTGCGTGACAGCGACTACGTCTACGGGCCGCGTTTCGCGCGCTCGTGGTACGTCAACCTGCGCTATGCGTTCTGAAGCACTACGAACACTGTTGCTGGCCGGCGCGCTGCTGCTGGCCGTGCCGGCGATGGCGACGGACCTGCACGCGCAGGTTTCGGCCTCGTTGATGCGGCCCGAGCAGCGCTCACTGCGGCCGATGCAGTGGCCGGCGCCGCCGAAACTGGTGGCACTGTATTTCGGTGCCGACTGGTGCGCGCCCTGCCACGCCTTCGTGCCGACCCTGCGCAGCGTGCGTGATGCCCTGCGCGAGGCCGGCGCCGATACCGAAGTGGTGTACGTCAGCCTGGACGAAAGCGAGGCCGCGTTGCGGCGCTACATGCACGCGCAGGACATGCCGTGGCCGGTGCTGGACCCGCGCCGCGCCAGGCGGATGCCCGCGCTGCAGGCCCTGGCGGGGCTGGGCCCGCCCAATCTTGTGCTGATCGACGCCGATGGCAATGTGCTTGCCAATGGCTGGCAAGGCCGGCGCTACGAAGGACTGCAGCCGGTGTTGAAGGAATGGACGAGGCAGGCATGTGCGCAGGAACAGGCGCGCTGCCCGCCTGATCTGTAGAGTCGAGCCATGCTCAACTCAGCACGCATCGCGCGAACAGCAGTCGAGCATGGCCCGGCGCTTCCGCTACGGCGCCCCGCCCTCGGCCTTGCGCACGAACGCCTCGAACAACGCCAGCGTCTGCTCGCTGACATGGTGTTCGATGCCCTCGGCATCGCGGCGCGCGGTATCCGCGTCCACGCCCAGCGCCAGCAGGAAACGCTCCACGGTCTGATGGCGCTGGCGGCTGGCATGCGCCAGCGCCTCGCCTTCCGGGGTCAGGAACACGCCACGGTACGGCCGCTGCACCACCCAGCCGTCACGGGCCAGGCGCCGCAGCATCTTCGCCACCGTCGGCTGGGCCACGCCCAGGCGCGTGGCGATGTCGACCTGGCGGGCCTCGCCGCCGTCGGCCAGCAGGTCCGAGATCAGCTCGACATAGTCCTCCACCAGCTCCATCCGGTGTGCCTCGCGCACTTGCCGGAAGCTCTCGACCTGGCGCTCGGCCTCGATCAAGGGGGTGCTTTTCAGCGATGTCGAATCGTCGGTCTTGCCCACGCCTGCGCCTGTCCTTCCGGTGCACTCCGGTGTTGAACCTGAATTCTGGACCAGTAACGCGATAAAGACGATTGTTTCACATTGCTAACGACTATAGCAGGAGCTATATTCGGACCCATGAACACCCTGGCGCCCCGCGACCCTTCGGCCTCCACTCCGGCCAGCCTGGGCGCGCTCAACGCGTCGGTAGCGGTGCCTGACAAGGGCCACTGGTGGTTCCGCCTGCTGGCCTTCCTCGGCCCGGGCTACATGATCTCGGTCGGCTACATGGACCCGGGCAATTGGGCCACCGATCTGGCCGGCGGCTCGCGCTTCGGCTACCTGCTGCTGTCGGTCATCCTCATTTCCAACCTGATGGCGGTGATCCTGCAGGCGCTGTCGGCGCGGCTCGGCATCGCCACCGGCATGGACCTCGCCCAGGCCTGCCGCGCGCGCTACCCCAAGCCGGTGAACCTGGCGCTGTGGGCGCTGTGCGAGGCGGCGATCATCGCCTGCGACCTGGCCGAAGTGATCGGCACCGCGATCGCGCTGAAACTGCTGTTCGACCTGCCACTGCTGTGGGGGGCGGTGATCACCGCACTGGATACGCTGCTGGTGCTGCTGCTGATGAACCGCGGCTTCCGTGCACTGGAAGCCTTCGTGATCGCGCTGCTGATGGTGATCTTCGCCTGCTTCGTGGTGCAGATCGCAATGGCTGCGCCACCGGTGATGGCGGTACTCGGCGGCTTCATCCCGCGTGCGCAGGTGGTGACCGATCCGCATGCGCTGTACATCGCCATCGGCATCATCGGCGCCACGGTGATGCCACACAATCTGTACCTGCATTCGTCCATCGTGCAGACCCGCGCCTACCCGCGCACCGATGAAGGGCGTCGCAGCGCGTTGCGTTGGGCAGTCACCGACAGCACCCTCGCGCTGACCCTCGCGCTGTTCATCAATGCCAGCATCCTGATCCTGGCCGCGGCGGTGTTCCACGCCAACGGCCGCTTTGATGTGGAAGACATCGAGCAGGCGCACCAGTTGCTGGCACCGATGCTGGGTGTGGGCGCGGCGGCCACCCTCTTTGCGATCGCCCTGCTGGCCTCGGGGCTGAACTCCACGGTGACCGCCACGCTGGCCGGGCAGATCGTGATGGAAGGCTTCCTGCACCTGCGCCTGCCGCCGTGGCTGCGGCGGTTGATCACGCGTGCACTGGCGATCATTCCGGTGGTGGTGGTGATCATGCTGTTCGGCGACCAGGGCGCGGTGAAGCTGCTGGTGCTGAGCCAGGTGGTGCTGTCGATGCAGCTGCCGTTCGCGATCATCCCGCTGGTGCGGATCGTGACCGACAAGGTGACGATGGGTGCACTGGTGGCCCCCCGCTGGCTGGGCGCGATCGCCTGGGTGATCGCGCTGGTGATCGTGGTGTTGAACGTAAAGCTGCTGGTGGATACCTTCGCCGGCCAGTAGATCCACGCCATGCGTGGATGCTCTTGTAGAGTCAAGCCATGTTCGACTTATCGCGCACCGCGCGAACGGCAGTCGAGCATGGCTCGACTCTACAAAAGCCGGAATCACGCACTACAGATGCAACGCGATGGCCGCCTCGATCTGCTGCGGCGATTGGAATCCAGGCAGGCGCTGCCGCTCGTCGCCGTCACGGAACAGCGACAACGTCGGCGTCTGCCGCAGCCCCAGCTCCCTGAAGAACGCCTCGCCCAGCACCTCCAGCTGCACGCGCAACAGGGTCGTACCCTGCCCCGCCACACTGTTCGCCACCCGATGCAGGGACATCTCCAGCATCCGGCATCCCGGGCACTGGTCCTTGTGGAAATCCACCAGCACCCGCGGGTGTTCGGCCAGCAGCTGCTGGAACTGCTCAGGCGTGGTGGCGTCGATGATCTGCATCGGTGTTGCTCCAGTAATGGGCCAGGACCGCATCGGTCCAGGCCTCGATGGCGGCGGCATGGCGCTCGCCATGCGGCATCTGTTCGATCTCCAGCGGTGGGTAGTCGCTGCGGAAGTAGCGGATCAAGCGGTGCACGGCGCCGCAGTAATACTCCTGCCCCCACTGCGTCTCGCCGGTACCGAACACGGCGAGCTGCCGTGGCCGCTCACCGCGCTCGGCGATGCCGGCCACCCACGCCTTCATTTCCGCAGGCGTGCGGCCGGCGTTGTCGGTCCAGCAGCCCAGCAGCACCAGGTCGGCCTCGTCGGCCGCCAGCGGTGGCGCCTGGCGCAGATCGTCGGCCTCCTGCCAGTGCACGGCATGACCTGCAGCGCGGCAACGCTCGGCAATCTGTCGGCCAAGCTCCCGGGTGTTGCCACTCAGCGAGGCCACCACCAGCAGGATGCGCAGCGCGGCGCCGGGCTCAGAGGTCGTCGAAGCCGTTGTCGACGTTGGTCTTCTTGTAACTTGCATTGCGCATCTCGAAGAAGTCGGTCTTGGTCTCGGTGAAGTTGTCGGCGTAGGCCTTGATCCACGGCATCACGTTGTCGGTGGTGTCGCTGTACAGGCGCTCGATGCCGAGCATGCCGGCCATCTTGTTGGCCCGGTACTTCACGTAGCGCGTCATTTCCTCCACATCGATGCCGTCGATGCCATCCAGCACTTCCGACGACCACTGGGTCTCCAGCTCGATGGCATGCTCGAACGCCTGGTGCACATAGGCGGTCAGCTCGTTGGTCTGCAGTTCCGGGTTCTCGCCGATGATGGCGCGGATCAGCTCGCTGATGAACTTGGTGTGGGCCAGCTCGTCGCGGTTGATGAAGCTGATGATCTTGCCGGTACCGGTCATGCGGTTCTGCCGCACCATGTTGTAGAAATACGCGAAACCGGAATAGAAGTTGATGCCTTCCAGGATCGAGGACTGGATCAGCGACTTCAGCAGCGTCTCGGCGGTCTTCTCGCGCATGAAGTCGTCATACGCGCCCATGATCGGCGCGTTGCGCTTGATGATGGTCGGATGGGTGCGCGCCAGCTCGAACACGCGGTTCTGGTTCGGCAGGTCGGTGATCGAGGCCAGCACATAGCTGTAACTCTCGTTATGGATCACCTCCTGCTGGCCGATGATCGCCGCGTTGGCATGCGCGGCCGGATCGGTGATGTACTCGGCCACGTTGTAGATGAAGCGGGTCTGCGGCGAATCCAGCGTGGCGAGCAGGCCGATGATCGAGTCGTAGGCATTCTTCTCGCGCCCGGACAGCTCGCCGTACTGGCGCGCGTCGGCCTTCATGTCGACTTCGTCAGGGATCCAGAAGTTGGTCGACAGCTCCTTGTAGGCCCGATAGAACGACGGATACGGAATGTCGTTCCAGTTCAGGATGCCGCTGGTGCGTCCGTTGATGATGCCGGTGCTGCGGTTGGGATGGCGCGGTTCGAGGATCTTGATGCGGTCGAGGGGGGTTGCCATGGTTTTCTGCCTTCTTTTTCTTTCTATCGTGTTGCCGGCCAGCGGCCGGCACTACCCTGGATCGCGAGGTTGCCGGCCAGCGGCCGGCACTGCCGTTGATCAGCTCGCGCACCACTCGCATTCGCTGATGTCGATGTCGTTGGAGCGCACGTAGTAGGTGGTCTTCAGGCCTTCGCGCCACGCGCTCAGGTGCAGCTCCAGCAGCGTGCTGGCGCGGATCGTACTGGGCACGTACAGGTTGAAGCTGATCGACTGGTCCACGTGGCGCTGGCGGCGTGCGTTCTGGCGCACGCTGGCGAACTGGTCGACCTTGTAGGCGCCCTTTTCGTAGTACGGCCAGGTCTCCAGCGACAGGCCCGGCGCGGCCACCGGCCGCCGGAAGTCCTTCTTTTCCTCGTAGTAGAACGCGCTGTAGATCGGGTCGATCGAGGCGGTGGAACCGGCAATCTGCGCGGTGCTCATGTTCGGCGCCACCGCCAGCAGCCAGCCGTTGCGCAGGCCGTGCGTGGCGACCTCGCGGGCCAGGCTGTCCCAGTCCGCGCCACTGTAGCCACGGTCACTGAAGTAGCGGCCGTTGTGCCAGTCGCTGCCGGCGAACATCGGGTAGCTGCCCTTCTCCTTGGCCAGCTGCGCGCTGGCCTGGATGGTCAGGAAGTTGATGCGTTCATACAGGCGGTCGGCCAGCTGTTCGGCATCCGGCGATTCCCACTGGATCGCCTGCTGCGCCAGCAGGTGGTGCCAGCCGAACGTTCCAAGGCCGATGGCGCGGTACTTGCGGTTGGTGATCGTGGCCTGCGGCACCGGCAGTGCGTTGAGGTCGATCACGTTGTCGAGCATGCGTACCTGGATCGGGATCAGGCGCTCCAGCACGTCGGTGGCCAGCAGGTCATCCGGCGCACTGATCGCACGGCCGAGGTTGATCGAGGACAGGTTGCAGACCACGAAGTCGCCCGCGCGGCGGGTGGTGACGATCTGGTCGCCGCTGACGATCTCCTGGATCATCCGCGTCGGGCTCATGTTCTGCAGGATCTCGGTGCACAGGTTGCTGGAATAGACCATGCCCGCGTGCTTGTTCGGGTTCTTGCGGTTGACCTCGTCGCGGTAGAACAGGAACGGGTTGCCGGTCTCCAGCTGGCTGAGCATGATCCGCTTGAACAGATCGATCGCCTTCACCGTGCGGCGGCTGATGCGCTCATCGGCCACCAGCTCGGCATAGCGGTCGCGGAAGCTGCCCGAGCCGCGCTTCTCATCGTAGAAGTCCTGCAGGTACCAGCCCTTGGCGCTCTTCACTTCGTGCGGGTCGAACAGGTACCAGTCGGCGCGGCGCTCGACCGCTTCCATGAACAGGTCCGGCACGCACACCGAGGTGAACACATCGTGCGCGCGCAGGCGCTGGTCGCCATTGTTCAGGCGCAGATCCAGGAAGGCCTCGATATCGCGGTGCCAGATGTCCAGGTACACCGCCACCGCGCCCTTGCGCTGGCCCAGCTGGTCGACCGAGACGGCGGTGTTGTTGAGCTGCTTGATCCACGGCACCACGCCGCCGGAGGAATTGGGCACGCCACGGATCGGTGCGCCACTGCTGCGCACGTAGCCCAGATAGGCGCCCACACCACCACCGTGCTTGGACACGCGCGCGATATCGGTGTTGGAGTCATAGATGCCCTGCAGGCTGTCGTCCACCGTGTCGATGAAGCAGCTGGACAGCTGGCCACCGACCTTGCCGGCGTTGGCCAGCGTCGGCGTGGCCACGGTCATGTACAGGTTGGACAGCGCCCAGTAAGCCTCGCCGACCAGCTGCATGCGCCGCTCCCGCGGCTTTTCTTCCTGCATCAGGTACAGCGCGATGGTCAGCCAGCGCTCCTGCGGCAGTTCATAGACCTCGCGGCTGCGGTCGCTGGCCAGGTAGCGCGTGGCCAGCAGGTACAGGCCGTTGTAGGCAAACAGGCGATCGCGCTCCGGCTCGATCATTTCGCCGGCCTGCTGCAGCTCTTCCTTCGAATAGCAGCGCAGGATGTCGTTGCTGTAGATGCCACGGTCGGCCAGGCTTTCCTGCAGGCCCACGTAGGAGCCGTACTTCAGGCTGACGTCATAGAAGCGGTTGCGGCTGGCGCGCTTGTACAGGCGGCGCAGGTAGATGCGTGCGGCGAACTGCTCCCACTCCGGCGCGACCAGGTCCACGCGCGATTCGGCCTCGCGGATCAGCAGGTCGACCAGGTCATCGGCACTGAGGCTCGGCTTGCGCTCGACCAT
Organism: Stenotrophomonas sp. SKA14; assembly: GCF_000158575.1. Taxonomy (NCBI): domain Bacteria; kingdom Pseudomonadati; phylum Pseudomonadota; class Gammaproteobacteria; order Lysobacterales; family Lysobacteraceae; genus Stenotrophomonas; species Stenotrophomonas sp. SKA14. Next base: position 2,586,004 of record NZ_DS999412.1, on the reverse strand, counting down.
CGCCTGCACCACGCGCCGATAGTCGCTCACATCCAGCTGCGGAAACTCCGCGTGCACCGTATCGATGCTGCGCTGCAGGCGCTCGGCGTCGAACGGCAGGCGGCGGTTGCCGGCCTCCTTGGTGATCCAGGTCGGCACGCGCTCGCCGCCAGCGCGCAAGGCGTCGCCGGCGCCGGCCAGATCGGCCGCGCGGTAGGTGTTGTCGGTCATGGTCCTGCGTCTCCAGGCTCGCACGCATAGCGGCGTCGATGCCGTGGCAGCCCTGCACGCGATACCGGCGCACGGGGCGATCGGGGTGGGATGCCAACGCACGGGATCATCAGGTCGTCGGCATGCGCCTGCGCCTGCGGCCGGTATCCGGGCCGTGGGGGCGACCTGTGTCCGCGCGATGGCGGCCGCGTCGACACGGCAAGCCTTCAGGGGCGGGCCGCGGGACGTTTGCTGCATGTCCGGCGGCGGCAGCTGACCGGGAGTGACGGCCACAACATAGTGGGGATATTCCGAGCCGTCAACACAAGATGAGGTAATCACGACATGACGCGACGATCCGTCGCAGGATGCCGTGTTGCAGCGGCGACGCCTTGTCGACCGCGCCCTCGTCCCCAGTTCGATACAACCTCCACTTTCCCCGGAACACCGCCCATGCGCGCTGCCCAGTACGCTTCCTTCGCCGACCCGGCCGACGTCCTTGCCGTTGCCGATGTGGCCCTGCCCGAACCCGGCCCTGGCGAGGTGCGCATCCGCACCGTGCTGGCCTCGATCCACAACCACGACCTGCTGACCGTGCGTGGCCTGTACGGCTACAAGCCGACCCTGCCGGCCATCGCTGGTAGTGAGGCACTGGGCGTGGTCGATGCGCTTGGCGCAGGGGTCGACGGCCTGCAGATCGGCCAGCGCGTGGCCGCCGCCTCGGTGCACGGCACCTGGGCCGAAGCGTTCATCGCACCGTCGCGCATGGTGATTCCGATGCCGGACGCCATCGCCGACGAGATGGCCGCACAGTTGATCGCGATGCCGCTGAGCGCGCTGATGCTGCTGGAATTCCTGCACGTCGAAGCGGGCCAGTGGATCGTGCAGAACACCGCCAACGGGGCCGTCGGCAAGTCGTTGGCGATGCTGGCGCGGGCGCGCGGCGTGCACGTGGCCAACCTGGTGCGCAACGCCGACGCGGTCGCGCAGCTGCAGGCACTCGGCATCGATCACGTATTCGATACCTCGGTGGACGGCTGGAAGGATCGCGTGCGCGCAGCAACGGGCGAAGCGCAGGCAGCGGCGGCAGTCGATTCCATCGGTGGTGACGCCAGCGGCGACCTGGTCGACCTGCTTGGCCACCACGGCACCCTGGTCTCGTTCGGCGTAATGAGCGGCCAGCCGATGCACATCCCCGCCGGTGGCCTGATCTACAAGGAGGCCACGGTGAAGGGCTTCTGGGGCAGCAAGGTCAGCCAGGCGATGGCGGTGGAGGACAAGCGACGGCTGGTCGGCGAACTGCTGAAACGTGCTGCCGGCGGCGAGCTGACCCTGCCGGTGGAGCGGGTCTTCGCATTGGATGACATTGCCCAGGCAGCGAAGGCCGCGGGTGGCTCGGGTCGCAACGGCAAGGTGCTGCTGCGCCCTTGAAGGTCTCCGGGTTGGTTCGTTAAGAACCTGTGATGTATAACTGAATGCGCTTTCGTCATTGGAAGGCGTGAGCAGTCGCGTGCGGTACTGAAGGCTCCTCCCCCGTTCGGCGTTGTCGCTTTCATGTACCGCACCACCCTGAACCTGCTTGCCGGCGCCATCGCGCTGGGCCTTTCCGCCGGGACTGCCGGCGCCGCTGAAACTGCCGATACCGGCAAGGACAGCACCACCCTCGGCGCCGTGCTGGTGACCGGCTCCAACATCAAGCGCAGCGATACCGCCGGGCCCAACCCGGTGCAGATCGTCAGCCGCGAACAGATCGAACAGACCGGCCGCTCCACCCTCACCGACGTGCTGCGCAACCTGTCGGCCAATGCCGGCAACAGTTTCGACGAGCAGTACACCGGCAGTTTCGCCGCCGGCTCGGCCTCGATCGGTCTGCGTGGCCTGTCGCCGAAGAACACGCTGGTGCTGGTCAACGGCTACCGCGTGTCCAACTTCGGTTTCGCGCTCAACACGCAGGACACCTTCGTCGACCTCAACGCGCTGCCGATCAGCGCGGTCGAACGCATCGAAGTGCTGAAGGACGGTGCCTCGGCGGTGTATGGCTCCGATGCCATCGCCGGCGTCATCAACATCATCCTGCGCAGGAACTTCCAGGGCGTGGAGGTCGGCGGCGGTTTCGGTACCGCTACCCAGGGCGGCCTCGACGAACGCAAGGCCAACCTGCTCGCCGGCTTCGGTGACCTCGAACAGCAGGGCTGGAACGTGCTGTTCGGGCTGGACCTGCTCAAGCGTGATCGCCTCGACGCCGATCAGCGCGCCTATACCCGCAGCGGCGATTTCCGCGACAAGCCCGGTGGCCGCCTGGCCGGCTGGTCCACTGCCGGTGGCAACTGGCTGTCCAACCCACGCGCGCCGCAGCCGTTCGCCAACTGCCCCGATGGCAGCCAGCTGCGCCCCTACAGCGATTTCGGCAGCACCCGGCCAGGCCTGCGCCTTCAACGCGCAACCGTTCAAGACCCTGCAGCCCGGCGCCGAGCGCCTGCAGGCGTCGCTGAGCGCGACCTACCGCTTCAACGATAGCATCGAGGCGTTCGCCGACGTGCTGTACAGCCACAACAAGGCCGACCAGATCTTCAGCGCGCCGCTCACCGTCGGCCCCGGCCTGCGCGCGTACAACCCGGCCACCGGCACCCTGATCGACGTGCCGGCGGTGCTGCCGGTCGGCCATCCGAACAACCCGGGCAGCACGCCACTGCCGTTCGAGTACACCTTCTTCGATCTCGGCCCGCGCCTGAAGGACAACACCCAGGTGTTCTACCGCGCCCTGGCCGGCGTGCGCGGCAGCGGCGAGCGCTGGGACTGGGAAGTGGCGGCGCTGACCTCGCAGAGCGCGCAGCGCGAATACGTGGACAACTTCGTCAACCGCTACGCGTTCGAGCAGATCCTGCGCGATGGCAGCTACAACGTCCTCAACCCGTCCAGCACGCCGGGGGCGCTGGATGCCCTGCGCCTGCAGACCAAGCGACCGGGCTGGTACAAGCTGCACTCATTGAACGTCAAAGCATCAACATCGATGTGGGAACTGCCGGCCGGTACGGTCGGCTTCGCCTGGGGTGCCGAGTTCCGCAAGGAATCGCTGGATGCGCGTACCAGTGCGCAGGTGTTGTCGGGCACCGAACTGCGCCCGGCCATCAACGTGGTCAACGGCGAGCGTCAGGTCAGTGCCGCCTACGCCGAACTGAGCGTGCCGTTGCACCGCACGCTGGAACTGCAGCTGGCCGGTCGCGGCGACCACTACGATGACTTCGGCAAGGCGTTCTCACCGAAGCTGGCGCTGCGCTGGCAGCCGCTGGACAGCCTGTTGCTGCGCGGTTCGTTCTCGCGCGGCTTCCGCGCGCCGTCGCTGCCGGAGATCGCGCCGGGCCAGACTGTCAGCTACGGCTCGGTGATCGATCCGCTGGATCCGCTGCAGCCCGGTGGCAGCCGTGGCGTGACCAACATCCGTACCGGCAACCCGGACCTGAAGGCCGAGCGCTCACGCAACTTCAACGTGGGTGCAGTGTGGTCGCCGGATGGCGACACCAGCATCGGCCTGGACTGGTACCGCATCGAGCAGGACAACCTGGTCAAGCCGGACAGCGCACAGTTCATCGTCGACAACCCGACCCTGTTCCCCGGCCGCGTGCAGCGTGATGCACAAGGACGCATCCAGTTCATCACCAACCAGTACGCCAACCAGGGCGAGCTGACCACTTCCGGGCTGGACCTGGACGCCACCCGCACCTTCCGCACCGATGGCTGGGGCAACTTCACCGTGGCCGGCAGCTGGACCCACCTGCTCAGCTTCAAGCAGCCGCTGGTGGCCGGCCAGGCCCCGTATGACGGCGCCGGCAACAACCGCCACGGCGCACTGCCGCGCACCCGCGGCACCACGTCGCTGAACTGGGCGGTGGGCGACTGGAGCAGCACGCTGAGCCTGCAGTACGTCAGCGGCTACGACCAGCGCGTGGCGACGGCGACCAGCAACCCGGGCCTGCGCGACCGCATCAAGCCATATCACCAGCTGGACCTGTACGTGGCGTACGAAGGCATTGCCAACACCACGCTGTCGCTGTCGGTGCTGAACCTGACCGACAGGGACCCGCCGTTCGATCCGGCCGGTGGCTCCAACGGCTTCGACATCAGCCAGTACAACCTGCGCGGGCAGTTCGTCTCGCTGGGGGCACGCTACCGGTTCTGATGCGGTAACGAGGCGGCGGTGATGCGCCGCCCCATTTGTTCTGCCGGCCAGCGGCCGGCACTACCACCGACCGCCGGGGGGAATGCCCGGCGGTCGTGCATCAGCGGCTCAGGTGCAGGAACTGCAGGTGCCGTTCGTACTGGCTGATGATGTCGTTGATGATCTGCTTGCGGCTGTAGCCCACCAGGTCGTAGTCCTGGCTGCCCTCGAACAGATGCACCTCGGCGCGGTAGTAGCGCTGGTTGCGCAATTGCTGTGCAGCGAACGACGGGGTCAGGTAGCCGCTGAGGATCACCCGGTACAGGAAATCCTGCTGTTCGCCGTGGTTGACCGACAGCTCCATGTCGCCGGCTTCAAAGCGGGTGGCCACGTCCCAGCCCTGCCCGCGCAACTGCTCGGCCACCGCTTCCATCGCCGGCTTCACCGTGTCGTCCATGAAGCGGTAGACCTGGTCGCGCACCGGGAAGTGCATCGCCTGGCTCAGGCGCTGGCGCCAGCCCTGGTGGTGGCGGTCATCACCGATCAGCGGCGAGGGACGGTACTGCAGCGCGCGCTTGCGGTGCGATTCGTCACTGAAGGCGCGGGTCAGGCCCCACATCATCAGCAGCAGCACCGCCGAGAACGGCAGCGACGCCAGCACCACCGCCGATTTCAGCGCATCGATGCTGCCGGCCAGCAACAACCCTGCGGTCAGCACCGCGATCACCGTGCCCCAGAACACACGGAGCCAGCGCGGGCCATCATCCTCCGGTGCACCGCCGTGCGAGGACAACGTGGACAGCACCACCGCGCCGGAGTCAGCTGATGTCACGAAGAAAATGAAACTGACGAACACCGTCACCGCGATCACTGCCTTGCTCCACGGGTAGCCATCCAGCAGCGCATACAGCACCGTCGGTGGATCATCCACGGCCAGCTGCGCCAGCTGTTGCTGGCCGTGGTGCAGCACCTGGTCCAACGCGCTGTTGCCGAAGATCGACAGCCACGCCAAGGTGAACCCGAGCGGTATCAGCAGCACGCCAAACACGAATTCGCGGATGGTGCGGCCACGCGAGATGCGGGCGATGAACAGGCCGACGAACGGCGCCCAGCCGATCCACCAGGCCCAGTAGAACACCGTCCAGCCGCCCAGCCATTCCGGTCGGCCGCCATAGGCGTACACGTCGAAACTCTTGCCGACCACGCTGCCGAGGTAATCGCCCAGGTTCTGCATCAGCGTGCTGAGCAGGTACTGCGTGGGGCCGGCGCACAGCATGAACAGCACCAGCGCGATCGCCAGCAGCATGTTGATGTTGGCCATCCAGCGCACGCCCTTTTCCACCCCGGAAACGGCCACGGCCACCGCCGCGCCCATCATGCTGACCACCAGGATGATCTGCACCAGGTTGGAGTGCGGGATGTTGAACAGGTGCGACAGGCCGGCGTTGAGGTGCAGCACGCCGAAGCCCATGTCGGCGCCGATGCCGAACACGGTGGCGACAATGCCCAGCGCGTCCACGGTGTAGCCGATCGGGCCGTTGATGCGCTTGCCGATCAGCGGGTACAGCGCCGAACGCAGCGCCAGCGGCAGGTTGTGGCGGTAGGCGAAATAGGCCATCGCCATCGCCGCCAGCGCGAACACGCCCCAGCCATGCAGGCCCCAATGCAGGAACAGCAGCTGCATGGCCTGGCGCGCACCGGCCTCGCCCGCTGCCGGGTCGCCCTGCGGTGGCTGCAGGTAGTGGGTCAGCGGTTCGGAAACGCAGAAGAAGAACAGGGTGATGCTGATGCCTGCGGCGAACAACATGCCGGCCCAGGACAGATAGCTGAACTCCGGCTCGTCATGGTCGGCACCGAGCTTGATGCCACCGTACTTGGACAGCGCCACGCCGACCACGAACACCAGATACAGGGTCATCGCCAGCAGGTAGTACCAGCCGACATTGAGCGCGGCCCAGTCCTGTGCCTTGACCAGAAGGCGGCCCGCACCCAGCGGGAACAGGCTTACAAACAGCGCGAACGCCACGACAACGATCGCCGCGAAGGCGAACACAGGCCGAAGGGTGCGCACCGGGGATTGTTGCGGCTCCAGGACTTCCATGGGGCGGCGTTCTCCGGCAGATCAAAGGATTAGCCGACCGATTCTGGCTGAACCGCAGTGGACAGAGCATGAAGTCGCGGCCGCGGCTCACGGCCCGCGCGCGCTTTCGTGCTATCACGCGCGCACCGCCGTGCCTGCCTTGCATCACGACATCACATGCACCGCGCACAGCTTGTTGCCGTCAGGATCGCGCAGGTAGGCCAGGAACAACTGGCGTCCGGCCATGTTGCGGATGCCGGCCGGATCCTCGATGGCGGTGCCGCCATGGGCCACGCCCGCGTCCTGCCAGCCGCGCACGGCCTCGGCACTGTCCAGGGTGAAGCCGATGGTGCCGCCGTTGGCATGGCACGCCGGCTCACCGTCGATGGGGGCGGTGACGATGAACATCCGGCCGTCCTTGAAGTACACCAGCCGACCCTTGTCATCGAACACGCCCGGGCGCGCACCCAGGGCTGTGAACAGGGCCTCGTAGAAGCGGTGCGCGACCTTCATGTCGTTCGTTCCAACGGTGATGTGGCTGAACATGCGGGCACTCCTTGTGGAAAGACCGCAGTGTCGGCGAGTGCGGGGGCGCATCGCAAATCCACCTTCCTCACGCCCTGGCAGCGCACCGTTTGTCGAGTGACGCGCGATCATTCTATAATGGGAATCATTCTCATTAATGATCGATGCCGATGGCCGTGCCCGCCGCCTCCAGCACTGCGCTGGCGGGGTTCTATCGCGAACACCATGGTTGGCTGCTGGGCTGGCTGCGCCGCCGCACCCACAACGCGGACTGCGCGGCCGACCTGACCCAGGACACCTTCCTGCGCCTGCTCAGTCGTCGCGTCGATCCCGCCGAACTGCGCCTGCCGCGCGCCTACCTCAGCACCATCGCGCACGCGCTGCTGGTCAACCATTGGCAGCGCGCCGACCTGGAGCGTGCCTATCTGGCCGCGCTGGCCGCGCAACCGGAGCCGGTGCATCCGTCCGCGGAAGAGCGCACGCAGGCATTGCAGCTGCTGCATGCCATCGCCGACATGCTGTCCGGCCTGGCCGAGCGACCACGGCGCGCCTTCCTGCTGGCACGACTGTCCGGACTCGGTTATGCGGAGATCGGCCAGCAGCTGGGCGTGTCCGAGCGCATGGTCAAGAAGTACATGGCACAGGCGATGCTGCATTGCCTGCGCTTGTCCGGCGACGCCACGGCATGAGTACCGCGCTCGCCAGCCCCGCGCTGGAACAGGCCGCGGAGTGGTTCGCGCTGCGCCAGCAGGGCTGGAGTGAGGGCGACCAGCAGCGCTGGCGGGCCTGGCTGCAGGCCGATGCCGGCCACGCCGATGCCTGGCAGCGGGTCGAGTCGGTCTGGCAGTCGTTCGCGCCGTTGTCGGCCCCGGCGGCAGCAAAGGCGCTGGATGCCGCTGGCCGCCGCCGCCGCCAGGCACTGCGCGGGCTCGGCGGCGCGCTCGGCCTTGGGGCGTTCTCGTTGCTCGGCCTGCATGCGGTGCAGCTGCAGCGCGGCCTGCAGACGCAGCGCACCGCCGCCGGACACACGGGCCGCTGGACCCTGGCCGATGGCAGCCGGCTGTGGCTCAACGCCGACAGTGAAGTATCGATCGACTTCGGCAACGGCCGCCGCGACCTGCACCTGCTGCGCGGCGAACTGCTGCTGCAGACCGGGCATCTGCCCGCATTTGCCCATCTGCCGCTGTCGGTGCATGTACCGGGCGCGCGCCTGCAGCCGATCGGCACCCGCTTCGCCGTCGGCCGCGAGCCGCAGGACAGCCGCCTGGATGTGTTCGAAGGCGTGGTGCGCTGCCTGCCGCTGTTCGGCGCGGCGCAGGACGTACCTGCGGGCGAGGCAGTACGGATTGGTCCAATGGGCGGACTGACGACGGTCGATGCGGATCCGCTGCGTGGCGACTGGCAGGACGGCCGACTGCATGTGCAGGACGTGCCCCTGATCCGCGTCATCGACGAGCTGGCCCGCCACCATCGCGGGCACCTCGGGTGTGATCCGGCGCTCGCCGCATTGAACGTCACCGCGGTACTACCACGCCTGGATAGCCTGCAGGCCCTGCAACTGCTGGCTCGCGCCCTGCCGATCCGCATCGAGCAGCGCTGGCCTTGGTGGACCGTCATGCGTCCGCGTTGAAACAGCGGTTCCCTTTCTGCGCCCTCACCGGGCCTAGCAAGGGAACCCATTGCGGATGTTGCCGCCCCCATGAAACTGCCCTACCCCTCCCCTCGCCCGCTGGCCATCGCGCTGTGTCTGGCCCTGACCACCCCGTGCCTGTTGCCGGCCGCCGCCCATGCACAGGACACCGCCGCATCCGTGCGCTGGCAGATCCCGGCGGGTGCGCTCGACCAGGCATTGACCGCGTTCGGCCAGCAGTCCGGCCTGTCGATCGCCGCCGATGCGCGCCTGACCCGGGGTCGCCACAGCAACGGCGTGCAGGCCACGCTCGGCGCCGATGCCGCACTGACGCAGCTGCTGGCCGGTACCGGCCTGACCTTCCAGCGTGATGCCAACGGTGTGGTGCTGCAGGCGGCACCCAACGCCGAAGCCGGGGTGCGCCAGATCGGCACCCTGCGCGTGGCCGGCCAGGCCAGCGAAGGCGCTTCGCCGTGGGGCCTGGCCGATGCCGATGCGGTCTACCGTGACAGCGGCTCGCGCGTGCACCTGGACCGCCAGCAGCTGGAGCGCTTCCGCGGCCAGTCGATCGGCGACGTGCTGGCCGGTGCGGTCGGCGTGCACACCGCCGACGTCCGCAATGGCGGCGCGCTGGACGTCAACATCCGCGGCCTGCAGGGCCAGAACCGGGTGCCGGTGATCATCGACGGCGGCCAGCAGGCCATCGACGTGTACCGCGGCTATGCCGGCGTGCAGCAGCGCAGCTACCTCGATCCGGACCTGATCAGCGCGGTCAGCATCGAGAAGGGACCGAGCCTGGCCGCCAATGCCGCCAGTGCGATCGGCGGCGTCGTGTACATGGAAACGCTGAACGTCGATGACTTCCTCGACGACGGCCAGGCCTGGGGACTGCGCGTGCGCGGCGGTGTGGCCGACAACAGCATCGACCGCACGCGCGTGTTCAAGCAGGTGGCGCGTGGCAGCGACAACCGCAACAGCCTGCGCGACCCGCGTGACTGGAATGGCAGCGTGGCCTTCGCCCAGCGAGGCGAAGACTGGCAGCTGGTCGCCGCCTATGCACGTCGCCGCCAGGGCAACTACTTTGCCGGCAGCAACGGCGCGCACCGCTACGACGACCAGCACCTGTCCAGCGGCGGCACCGGCATGTCCAGCCAGGCGGTGTCCAAACTCTTCCATCCCGGTGACGAAGTACTCAACACACATACCGACAATGAATCCGCACTGCTTAAATTCACCTGGACGCCCAGTCCGGACCAACGCCTGGAGCTGAGCCACCGCTACTTCAATTCGAGTTTCGGCGAGATCATGCCGTCGGCGATCGGCCGCGTGGGCGAGTCCAACGAATGGGTAACCTACGTGGACAAGGCCAACACCATGTTCCAGTTCGAGCCGGGGAAGATGCGGGTCAACGCCACCTCGCTGCGCCATCGCTACCGGCCCGAGGCACATCCGTGGCTGGACCTGAGCAGCACCCTGTGGTTCACCACCGCCACCAGCCGTATGTTCAACAGCAACATCGCCAACACGCCGCTGTTCAAGAACTATCCGGGCGACGCGATGCCCGACACGCTGGGCGAGACCTACGGCCCGGGCCTGCAGTCGGACGTAAAGACCCAGCGCTGGGGCCTGGACAGCAGCAACACCACCCGCTTCAGCAATGATCTGGGTGAGTGGACGCTGCGCTACGGCGCCGCCTTCCAGCATGAGGACACCGCGCCGAATTCACCGGTGCTGCCGGTGGACTACAACAACAACCGCTACCTGCGCTCGGGCACGCGCCGCGAAGCCAGCGTCGTCGCCTCGCTGCAGTGGCAGCCGTGGGACTGGCTGTCGCTGACCGCGGGTGGGCGCTTCATCGACTACCGCACCCGTGACCGCAACCGCGTGGCCTTCGTCAGCGAATCGCGCGACCTGCGCTACACCTTCGCGCGCCTGAGCAAGGGCGGCCAGCTGCTGCCGGGCTGGTACAAGGAGTGGTACCCGGACGCACAGGGTAACTACACGTATGACTCGCTGCGTGCCACGCCCTATGGCGACAGCACGCTGGGCCAGGCCTACGACTTCGATGGCTTCATTCCCGATCCGCGCGGTGCCAACGGCTTCTACACCAAGCAGATTCCCACCGCGTGGGGCTACAAGCCGGCGATCCGCCGCTCCGGCCACGGCTTCGCACCGTACGCCGAGGCCCGCTTCAACCTCGATGCGGACATGTTCTTCTACGTGAAGTACGCGCAGGGCTGGAAGATGCCCAGCCTGTTCGAATCGACGCTGGGCAACAGCACCTCGGCGCCGGTCGGTGACCTGAAGCCGGAAAAGAACCGCTCCTGGGACATCGGCTTCAGCCTGCTCAAGCAGGACTTCTGGCGTGACGGCGACCGCCTGGCGTTCAAGGTGGCCTGGTTCAAGAACGATATCGACAACGCGATCACCCGCCGCTTCGATTCCAGCACCTGGGCGTTCTACGTCGACAACGTCGACAACTACACGGTCTCCGGCTACGAGCTGCAGTCCGGTTACGACGCCGGCATCGCCTATCTGGACCTGTCGGCCAGCTACTACCAGCGCGCGCGCACCTGCGATGCGGCCACCGCCAAGCGCCTGCGCGAAGACCCCTATGCGAAGTGGAGCAAGCTGGATACCACGCCGGACTGCGTGGACGGCGGCTTCGGTACCTCGTTCGTCAACGCGCAGAACCCGCCGAAGTACTCGATCCACAGCACGCTGGGCTTCCGCCTGTTCGACCGTCGCCTGGATACCGGCATCCGCCGCACCTACAACAGCGGCCCCACCCACGAACTGGACAAGCCCTGGAACACCACCGGTTCGACCGGCCTGCAGAACATCTACCTGCCCACCGCGATCTATGACTTCTACGCGCGCTGGCAGTTCACCCCGAAAGCCGAGGTGGAACTGGTGGTCAGCAACCTGCGCAACACCTACTACATGGACACACTGGCGATGAGCCTGATGCCGGGCCCGGGCCGCACCACGCGGCTGAACTTCACCGCACGCTTCTAAGCCCTGCGGATACGACAGCGCCCCGGAGAGATCCTCCCCGGGGCGCTTGCTTGCGGCGGTTCACGCTCTGGTAGCTGCCAACAGTCGTTCTGGTAGGTGCCAACCTTGGTTGGCACAGCGACTCAGCTCTGGTGGGTGCCAACCTTGGTTGGCACAGCGGCTCAGCTCTGGTAGGCGCCAACCTTGGTTGGCACAGCGGCTCAGCTCTGGTGGGTGCCAACCTTGGTTGGCACAGCGACTCAGCTCTGGTGGGTGCCAACCTTGGTTGGCACAGCGACTCAGCTCTGGTGGGTGCCAACCTTGGTTGGCACAGCGGCGCATTACTTCGCGGTACTGAGCAGCAGCACCGCGAACGTGACCAGCGCGATGCCGATCCAGCCAATCGGACGCAGGCGGTTGCCGAACAGCAGGCGGCCGCAGGTGGCGGTACCGATCACGCCGATCGCGCCCCACATCGCGTAGGCGGTGGCCAGGTCCATGTAGCGCACGGCCTGGCCCAGCAGGGCGAAGGCGATCCAGACCATGACGATCGCGGCGACGCCCCAGCGCCAGCGACGGAAGCCTTCCGACTTGGCCACCATCATGTTGGCGGCGACGTCGATCAAGGCCGAACAGATCACGAAAAACAGGGCCAGGGTGTTCATCAGTGCGCCTCCCCGAGGGTGACGCAGACGATGCCGACCACCGCCAGCACCAGGCCGGCCAGCTGCTGCAGCGACAGGCTCTCGCCGAACACGGTGAGGCCGACCACGGTCAGCAGGGTCAGGCCCAGGCCTTCCCAGACCGCATAGGCCACGCCCACGGCGATGCGACGCACCGACAGCGCCAGGAAGTAATAGGACAGCGCCAGCGCGCCGGCCATGACCAGGTAACCAGTCCAGCCACCATCACGGGCGGCATGGGCCATGAACGAGGTACCGACCACTTCGGCGACGATCGCCACGGTCAGGCAGGCCCAGGCGACCAGCGCGCCACGGGCGGGAACAGTACGGGACATGTGAAACTCCTTGCAGGGCGAAGACCGCGCCCCACCATCAGTAGATCCACGCCATGCGTGGATGATCCGGAACGCCCCGCAGACAGGGGCGACGGCGGCCAGTATCATCGCCTTTTACGGTGGGATCAAAATGGATTCCATCTACAGGAGCGATGGATCAATGCCCTACTCCCCTGAATCCTTGCAAGCCTTCGTCGAAGCCGCAGCGCTGGGCTCGTTCTCGGCGGCGGCACGCCGGCTGCGCAAGACCCAGTCAACGGTCAGCACCGCCATCGCCCACCTCGAAGCCGACCTGGGGGTGAGCCTGTTCGACCGCAGCGGGCGCTACCCTCAGCTGACCGAAGCCGGCCGGCAGGTGCTGGGGCACGCACAGGAGATCCTCGCTGCCGATACCCGCCTGCAACAGTTGAGCGTGCGCCTGGCCGCGCCGGTCGAGTCGCGGCTGACCGTGGTGTTCTCCGATGTCTACCAGCTCGATCCTGAGCTGCGGGTCCTGCAACGGTTTGCCGAGGCATTCCCGGAGATCGAGCTGGAATGGCTGGATGCCGAGGGCGAGGACGTGCTGGAACTTGTATGCAGCGGCCGGGCCGGTCTGGGCCTGCTGCCCAGGCAGGAACGCTATCCCGATGAACTGGTGGCCCGACCGCTGGCCCACCACAGCGAACTATCGGTCTATGTGGCGCGCGACCATCCGCTGGCCGATGCTGGCCGTCGCGCGGCAGCCCAGCTGCCACGGCACCGGCAGGTGCGATTGAGTGCGGAGGTCGACCACGCGCGCGCGGCTACCGGGTTGGCGTGGACCGCCACCGACTATCTGATGGTGATGGAGATGGCCGAGGACGGCATCGGCTGGGCCGAACTGCCACGCGCGCTGGTACAGCGCTATGACCGTGGGCAACTGGTGGAACTGAGCCTGCCCGGCTGGCCGCGGCGCATCCACAGCGACCTGCTGTGGCGCCGCGACACGCCGCCGGGTCCGGCCGCCCTGTGGTGGGCCGACGCGTTGGGGTGAGGTCGTGCCGGCTGCTGGCCGGCAATCTCATTGTCCCGTGGCTGCCGGCCAGCGGCCGGCACTACCGAACCGGTCAACGCTGGGCGAGCGCGTAATCCAGCGCCGAGCACACCGCGGCCACCTGTGCGTCGTTGCACTGCTGCGGCGTGGCGCGAGGACTGTCCGGGTAGACCTCGGTGGTGGTGGTGTACTTCGCACCGGTAATGCCTGCGCACAGCGCCAGCTTCACCAGGGGGTACTCGATCACGCCATGGGCGACCACCGGCGAACCGATGATCTCGCCCTTGTCGCCGGCCGGGGCGATGTGGGTGACCTTTTCCACCGCGGCGATCACCGCCTGCTGGAAGGCGGGCTGCGGGTTCTGGCTGTCGTCGACCAGATAGAAGCCATCCGGGATCAGGCCCGGCTCGAACGGCTTGCCATCACGCGCCGCCAGGGCCGGGCGGAACTCGCTCTCGTCGCTGTCGGTGGTTTCATGCAGATCGATGTGCAGCACGAACTGGCCCTGGTAGGGCGCGATCAGTTCGATCACGGCAGTCGACTCGCGGGCCGGGCCATCGGCGCGGAAATTGCGGTTGGGGTCGACCGCATCGAAGTTCCAGCGGTTGATGCGCTCAAAGCCCCACGGGTTCACGCACGGTGCCACCAGCAGGTTGGCCTTGCCGGCATAGTCGGCGGCGTGGTTCTCGAGGAATTCCAGCGCCCCCATCACGCCGCTGGTCTCATAGCCGTGCACGCCACCGGTGACCAGCGCGGCCGGCAGGGCCGGATTCCAGTCGCGGCTGCGCAGGGCAAACAGGGTGTAGGTTTCGCCCGCGTAGTCGAGCTGGCCATAGGCCACCTTGTCGAAGCGCGAGGCCAGTGCCTCGATGCGCGGCAGCACCTCCTGGTCATAGCGACGCAGGCGCTGCTGGCGGCCACGCCACTGTTCCCGTTCCGCCGCTCCCCACGGCTGTCCAGGGGTTCCGACGGGGTAGAAAGCGGCTTGGGACATGGCGGATCTCGGCGAGTCAGGAAGCAATCGACCACTCTACCACCCGGTCATCGGCATGAACCGCAGACGCATTCCATTGGCGAATGGAATCAGCAATAATTCTCATTTACGACCTTCCACGACCTGCACCGATGCCCATCAACGCCCTCCGACCGGCCCGCCTGCCGCCGGCCGCCGCCCTCGCCCTGTGCCTGCTCCCGGCCGCCAGCGCCTTCGCCCAGGACGGCGCCACGACGCTCGACAGCATCCAGGTCTCCGGCAGCTGGTTGGGCACCGGCCTGCACGACAGCGTCAAGAGCTTCGCCGGCGCCCGCACCGTGGTGGACCGCCAGCGCATCGAGGCCAGTGGCGCGGCCAGCATCGGCGACGCCATGCGCCGTATTCCGGGTGTGCAGGTCACCGACAACTCCGGCACGGCCGGCAGTTCGGTGTCGTTGAACATCGGCGTGCGTGGCCTGACCGGCCGCTACTCGCCGCGCTCGACCGTGCTGCTGGACGGCGTGCCGCTGGCGGTGGCGCCGTATGGGCAGCCGCAGCTGTCGTTCGCGCCGACCAGCCTGTCCAACATCGAATCGATCGACGTGGTGCGCGGCGGCGGCGCGGTGCGTTACGGGCCGCAGAACGTCGGCGGCATCATCAACTTCAGCACCCGCGCCATTCCCACCGGCGCCGGCCTGCACGGTGAGGCTGGTGTGCGCTACACCGCCTACGATCACGGCGGCGGTGACAGCACCCAGTACAACGCCTTCCTCGGCGGCACCGGCGACAACGGGCTGGGCGCCGCCCTGCTCTACTCCGGCCAGGACGGCCGCGGCTGGCGCCAGGGCAGCGATGACCGCTTCAACGATCTCGCACTGAAGTTCGCCTACGCGATCGACGAACAGCAGGAGCTGCGCGCCAAGCTCTCGTACTACGACGTGCGCTCGCTGACTCCGGGCGGCCTGACCCGCGCGCAGTACGAGGCCGATCCGTTCCAGAACACCCGCCCGGCCGATTTCTGGAAGGGCCATCGCACCGGCATCGACCTGGGCTACACCAACACGCTCTCGGCCAACAGTGAGTTCGAGGTGCTGGCCTATTACAACGAGAGCAACCGTGCCAGCTCGCTGATCAATGCCGCCAACACCCAGCTGACCGTGCAGCCGCGCGACTACCGCGTGCTCGGCATCGAGCCGCGCTACACCCAGCGCCTGCACTGGGGCAGCACGGTGCATGACATCACCGCCGGCTACCGCTTCCTGCGCGAGCGCGGCAACGACCGCAGCTACACCGTGACCCGCCGCACCGGCGCGGCCAGCGCCACCACCCGCTTCGACAACGCCACCGACGCCCACGCGTTCTACATCGACGACCGCATCGCGGTCGGCCAGTGGCGGATCACCCCGGGCGTGCGCATGGAGTGGATCGACATGGACCGCCGCCAGTCCGGCGGCACCGCGATCTTCAGCAGCCGCAACAACAAGGCCCTGCCCTCGCTCAACATCGCCTACCTGCTGACCCCGCAGCTGACCGTGTTCGGCAACTACACCACCTCATTCGGGCCGGTGCAGAACATCCAGCTGAATTCGCAGACCGCCAGCAACCCGCTGAACCCGGAAGTGGCAAAGACCACCGAACTGGGCGCGCGCTGGCAGGACGGCGCACTGCGCGCGGAGGTGACCGTGTTCAAGATGCGCTTCGACAACCAGATCCTGCAGGTGCCGGGCATCACCCCGCCGACCTTCCAGAACATCGGCGCCACCGACCACAAGGGCGTGGAAAGCGCGCTGGAATACCACTTCGCCGAGGACAGCGCGCTGGCCGGGCTGGAGCTGTACGCCAACTACACCTGGACCAAGGCGATCCAGCAGTCCGGCGACAACCGCGGCCTGGACGTGCCCTTCTATTCGCGCGACACCGACAGCGTCGGCGCGCGCTACGCCCTGGCCGGCTGGACCTTCAATGTCTCCAGCACCCACCAGAGCGGCCAGTTCTCCGATGCCGCCAACACCTGGGCCGAGACCGCCGACGCGCGCGTGGGCCGCGTGCCCGGCGTGCGCCTGTGGAACGCCCAGGTGGCCTGGCAGGTGCCCGGGCTGGGCGACAGCGAGATCGCGCTGGGCGTGAACAACCTGGCCGACAAGCGCTGGTACACCCGCAACGTCGATGGCAACGCCGGGCGTATGGTGGCCGCGCCGCGCACCTTCTACGTGCAGGGCCGCTACCGCTTCTGAGCCGGTAACCGCCCGATGCAGTGACGGTGGCGCTCACGGTGGCGGCGTATCATGCCGCCACCATGTCACTGCCCGTTTCACCATCGCGCCTGCATCTGGCCTTCCAGGGCCTGCGTCTGCGCCTGCGTGGCAGCGACCTGTGGTTCATCGCGCTGGCGCTGCTGGTCGGCCTGATCGCCGGCTACCTGACCCTGCTGCAATCGGGCATCGCGCGCTGGCTGCAGGGCGCGCTGTACGGCCTGGACGAAGGCATGCGGCTGAGCTCCCTTCCCTCGTTGACCTGGACCGCGCTGCTGGTGCTGCCGCTGGGCGGGCTGCTGGTCGGCCTGGTCAGCCTGGCCGCGACCCGGCTGAAGCGGCCCCTGCTCGATGCGGTGGAAGCCAATGCGCTGCATGGCGGCCGCATGTCGATGCGCGACAACCTGATCGTGCTGACCCAGACCCTGCTGTCCAACGGCTGCGGCGCCTCGGTCGGACTGGAGGCATCGTATACGCAGATGGGCGCCGGCAGCGGCTCGCAGCTGGGCCGGGTGATGCGCCTGCGCCGCAACGACGTGCGCATCCTGGTCGGCGCCGGCGCCGCCGGTGCCATCGCCGCCGCCTTCGGAGCGCCACTGGCCGGCGCCTTCTACGCTTTTGAAATCGTCATCGGTGCCTACACCCCGGCTGCGCTGGCCCCGGTCGCGGTCGCCGCCCTGGCAGGCGCGTTCGTGGCCGACCAGGCTGGCATCGAGGCCTACCTGCTGCCCGCCGCCTCGACGATTGATGTCCGCGCCGCCGACTACGCCATCTACGGCCTGCTCGGCTGCTGCTGCGCGATGGTCGGCATCGCGGTGATGCGGCTGATCGCCTCGATCGAAGGCACGGTGAAGCGCAGCCCGCTGCCGTTGTGGGGCCGCCCGGTGGTGGGCGGCCTGTTGCTGATACCACTGGCGCTGGCCAGCCCGCAGGTGCTGTCGTCCGGGCATGGTGCGCTGCACCTGGACCTGACCACGCACCTGCCACTGATCTGGATCGGCGGCCTGCTGACCCTGAAGTGCCTGGCCTCGGGCATCTCGCTCGGGTTTGGCTTTCGCGGCGGCCTGTTCTTCGCCTCGCTGTTCATGGGAACCCTGGTCGGCGCCCTGTTCGCCGGCCTGCTGGCCATGGCCACCGGGGTGCCGGTGATCGACGCCACCTCCGCCGCACTGGCCGGGATGGCGGCGCTGGCCGCCGCCGTGGTCGGCGCACCGATGACCATGGCCATGCTGGTACTGGAAGGCACCCACGACTTCCTGTTGACCAGCGTGGTGATGAGCGCGGTGCTGGTCTCCAGCACGCTGGTGCGGCAGTGGTTCGGCTATTCGTTCTCGACCTGGCGCATGCATCTGCGCGGCGAGACCATCAAGAGCGCCCGCGACGTGGGCTGGGTGCAGAACCTCAACGCCGGGCGGCTGATGCGCAAGGGCGTGGCGACCGCACCGGCCGACCTCGACGCTGCCGCGTTCCGCCTGCGCTTCCCGCTGGGTTCGGGCAGCCGGGTGGTGCTGATCGATGGCGAAGGCCACTACGCCGGCATCGTGCAGATTCCCCGCGTCTATGGCGATGGCGTGAAGCCGGAGACCGCGATCGGCGAACTGGCCGAGAACCGTGACGTGTCACTGTCGCCGGCCGCGGACGTGGTCAGCGTGATGCAGCGCTTCGACCAGACCCAGGCCGACGAACTGGCCGTGGTCACCACCGATGGCCAGGTGCTCGGCGTGGTCTCCGAAGCCTTCGTGCGCAAGCGCTACGCCGAGGAACTGGACAAGCGCCAGCGCGAACTGATGGGCGAGCGCGTCGAGGACACCGATTGACCCCACAAAAAGGGGACGGAGGGGATTAAGTCGTTTCCGGCATATCTGGATATCCACGCAGGGCGTGGATCTACTGTCACCTCGACCGGGTAGACTCGCGCCATGCGCTTCATTGAAACCTTCCAGGCCGGCCCCTTCGCCGACACCGTGGTCAGCCTGCTGGCCGCCTTCGTACTGGGCACGCTGATCGGCGCCGAGCGCCAGTACCGGCAGCGCACCGCCGGCCTGCGCACCAATGTGCTGGTGGCCGTGGGGGCCGCCGCCTTCGTCGACCTGGGCATGCGCATCGCCGGCAGCGCCGAGGCGGTGCGGGTGATCTCCTACGTGGTCTCCGGCGTCGGTTTCCTCGGTGCCGGCGTGATCATGAAGGAAGGGATGAACGTGCGCGGCCTGAACACCGCCGCCACCCTGTGGTGCTCGGCGGCGGTCGGCAGCTGCACCGGTGCGGACATGCTGGCCGAGGGCGTGCTGCTGACCGTGCTGATCATTGCCGGCAACACCCTGCTGCGGCCGCTGGTGAATGCGATCAACCGCATCCCGATCAACGAGGCGGCGACCGAAGCGACCTACGAGGTGCGCCTGAGCGTGGATGCCGAAGCAGTGCCGCGCGTGCGCGAGCGGTTGGTCGATGCGCTGGAGGCCGCACAGTATCCGGTTGGCGATGTACAGGTGGTCGAACATGCCGACGCGCCCACCGATGTGATCGCGGTCCTGGTGAGCACCGCCGTGAGCGCTGATGAACTGGACGTGGTGCTGGCGCGGATGGAACATGTACCGGGCGTGCTGCACGCCACCTGGGAAGTCAGTACCCGCGATTGATTCATCCACGCATGGCGTGGTGCAGTAGATCCACGCCATGCGTGGATGCGCTTCTTTCACCCTCCCGCGATGCGCTGCTGGGCCCTCAACAACTTGCGGAATGAGCCGCACCGGCGCGCATCCTGCGCCTCCGGGCAGGCCGCCGCACGCTGCAGGTGCCGGCGTATCCGCTGCAGCTGGTTGATCTGCCGCTGCAGTACCTCGGCCTGTGCCAGCAGGGCGTCCCGGTCCAGCGCGAGGCATCCGCGCAGGGGCGGCAGCGATACCCCGATCTGTTGCAGCGACAGCCCGGCCGCCTGGCCGAGGCCGATCAGCGCCAGCCGTTCCAGCACCTGCTCGTCGTACTGCCGGCGCAGGCCGCGACGGCCCAGGGCCTGCAACAGCCCCAGCTGTTCGTAGTAACGCAGTGTCGAGGCCGGCACGCCACTGCGCTTCACCACCTCGCCGATATCCAGTTCACGCATGGGCTTGACCTCAAGTCGCCTTCAAGCGGCAACCTATGGGCAACTTCCCTGCAAGGCAAGGCCATGGCCAGCACATCCCCGGTTGATCAGAACGCGCTCTGGAATGGCCCTGGCGGGCAGGTATGGGTCGCGCAACAGGCCATCCTCGATGGCCTGTTCCAGCCGATGGCCGATCTGCTGGTCAGCGAACTACCGGAAACCGTCACACAACTACTGGACATTGGCTGCGGTACCGGCGCCAGCCTGCTCGCGTCCGCGGCGGCGCGACCAGAGGCGCACTGCACCGGCCTGGACATCTCGGCGCCGATGCTGGCCCTGGCCCGTCAGCGTGCCGCCGACGCAGGACTTGAGGCGGACTTCATCGTGGCCGATGCGCAGCAGCATCCGCTGCCGCCGGCACACTACGACTGGATCCAGTCGCGTCTGGGCGTGATGTTCTTTGAGGACAGCGGCGCGGCCTTCGCCAACCTGCACCGCGCGGCGCTGCCCGGCGCCGGCCTACGCTTCATCGCCTGGCGCGGTGCAGATGAGATTCCGTTCATGACCACCGCCGAGCGCGCCATTGGTGATGCGCTGGATCTGCCGCCACGCGTGCCCGGCGCTCCGGGACAGTTCGCCTTCGCCGATGGCGAACGCGTACGGCAGATGCTGCTGGTCGCCGGCTGGAAGGATGTCGAGGTGGTTGCGGTGGACCTGCCCTGCTCCATCGCCCATGACGACCTGCCGACGTATGTAGGCCAGTTGGGCCCGCTTGGACTGGCCCTGCGCTCGATGCCGGAAGCCCGTGCCACCGCCCTCCGCGAGGAGGCCCTGGCGGCGTTCACCCCCTTCATCGAAGGCGACCGCGTGCGCGTGGATGCCGCCTGCTGGCACGTAAGCGCCCGCGCCTAGAAAAAAGGGACGGAGGGGATTAAGTCGTTCTTGCCCCGGCAGTGCTGGAAACGACTTAATCCCCTCCGTCCCCTTTTTTCCTACAGTGCCTCGCCGGCATCGGCCAGGCGCGATTCGATGAGCGCGTACCATTGCTGCAGGACGTCGATCAGCATGTCCAGCTCGGCGTCGGTACGCTGCGCGCGGCCGCTGCGCAGGCAGGCCTGGGCTTCCTGCAGCTGGGCCAGGAACCCCGCCACGGTATCGGCCTGCAGGATCAATCCCGGCAGCCGCCGCCCGGGAATACGCACCACGGCGTGGTTGCCGAGCTGGCCGTACACACTCAGTGTGGTTTCCGTCTTCATGGAAAGAGGCAGGAATTGGGCATTCATCGCGTGCACCATGGAAAACCTGAGCCGCCGGCAGGCGTGGATGACGGGGGAGACGTTGCCACGTCCTGCCGACGGTCAGGGGGGACTCGGAATGCCGGGGTCATGCCCCGGCGCAGGAATCTCAGCGCGGATGGGCCATCCCCGCGATCTGCACCCGCCGGTTCGGTGCCAGGCAGGCAATCAGCTCGCGGCGGTTGTGCTGCTCGCACTGCACGATCGGCTCGGCGGCCCCGCGGCCTTCGGCACTGATGCTGCCGGCAGGCACCCCACCCTGCACCAGTGCGGTGCGCACGGCATCGGCACGGCGCTGCGACAACGCCTGGTTGTAGCTGGCGCTGCCGATGCGGTCGGTGTACCCGGTCACCCGGATCGACTGCACCTGCGCCGCCTCGCGCACCTGCGCCAGGATGCCCTGCACGGCCTGCTGGCCTTCGGCGCTGAGCTTCGCACTGTCGAAGCCGAACAGTGCGTCGGCAGACAGCCGCAACGGCTGTTCCGGCAATGGCGCCGGTGCGGGTGCAGGCGGAGCCGGAGGCCGCGGCGGATCAAGCACGGCCGCGCACGATTCCGGCTTCCAGTACCCGGCCTGAGCAATGCCCTTGCCGTCGAAGCGCACCTGGAACTGGCAGGTGAAGTACTCCGCGCCCTGCGCGGTCCGGAAGTTGAACAGGTAGTTCCATTCACGCACGCCCCACATGCCTTCGTTGAAGTGCGGCGTGCCCAGCAGGGTGTAAAGCTGGCGCTTGCTCATCCCCGGCGCAAAGCGGCGCAGATCGGCGACGTCGGGATAGGTGCCTTCCTTCAGCGAGGCTTTCGACGCCTCCGGGAAGTGCACGGCGGTGGTTTCGGCGGGGCCATCGGCGGCCGGTGCATGGCTGCGGCAGGCGGCCAGCAGGCCGAGTCCCAGGATCAGGCCCAGCGTCGCGGCAGCGTGGCCGGCCCGGGCGATGCGATGCTGTTTCATGTCATTCCCCCTGTTGACGTTTCCGCGATGCCGGGCCGCGTTGGCGGCCCGGCGGCGGCGATCACCACTGGATGCCGGCACCGACGGCCACACCGGCCTCGCCACGGCTGTTGGTGGAACCACTGAACTTGTAGATCCAGCGCCCGCCTTCGGAAACACCCGAGATGCCCAGCGCCACGCCCGACTCACCGTTGTAGCTGCCGGCGGCGATCGAAGCCATGCTGCGGCCGGCTTCGCTGGGCTGCGGCAACGCCGCAGTGGCCATCGCCGAGGCGATACCGGCCGAGGCGCGGTTGTCGGTCTTGCGCAGGTCACGCTCGAAGCCACCCATGCGCTCGTCGGTGTAGGCCTTCGACCAGTCCAGGGTCTGCGCCATGCCCGACTTCAGCTGGTCGACATTGACTGCATCGGTGCCGGCAGTACCGGCCGCAACATTGCGGACCGTGGTCGGACCGCTCCCGGTGCTGCCCAGGGTGACGCTGTTGTAGTTGGTGGCGCCGTTGACCGTGGTGTCATAGCGGATCGTGCCCTGCTGCGAGGCCTGCAGCTGACGCACGTTGACCGCATCGGTGGCCTGCGAGCCGTCGGCCACATTGACCACTTGGCGCTCGGCACCGGCGGCACCGACCGAGACCGTGTTGGCCCGGTTCGCCACCGAACCCGCACCCAGTGCCACCGAGTTGTCGGCCTGTGCCTGCGAACCGTTGCCCAGCGCGGTCGAGTTGGCACCGGCAGCGGTCGAGCCTGCACCACCGGCGGCCGAGTTGGCACCGCTGGCGGACGGGTCGGCCAGGTTGTTGGTGTTGTTGGCACGGAAGCTGCCGGCCACGTTGGTGATGTTCTGGATCTTCTGGTCGGTGTAGGACTTGGACTGGTCGATGGCGTAGTTCACGCCGTTCTTGAGCTGGCCTACGTTGGTCGCATCGTGGTCGTCGGAGCCGTCGGCAACATGGGTGATCTTGCGTTCGTTGCCGGTGCTGCCGACCGACACTTCACCGGCCGAGTTGCTGCCACCGGTCTGCCCATAGGCGCCGGTGTAGCCGCTCTGCGCGCCGACGCTGGCCACCGAGCCGGCACCCAGCGCGACGCTGTTGCCGGCACTGCTGCTGGCGCCGTTGCCGACTGCCACGCTGTTGGCACCTGCGGCACTGGCCTGCGGGCCGACCGCCACCGCTTCGGCACCGGCCGCGGTGGCAGCCGCCGCCGTCGAGTTCACCGCCAGGTAGGCACTGCCACCGCCCCCGTTGGTGATGCGCTGGTTGAGCACCTTCAGCGAGCCGTCCACCGCGTTGAAAGCCGCGGTGACGTTGTTGTAGTCGCCGCTGGTGAAGCTGCCATCGGTGGCGATGCTGGAGATGCTGAATTTCGGCGCGGTCCACACGTTGGTGGTGCCGTTGAAGGCGGTGCTGCCACCAAAGTAATTGGCGATGGTGCTGTGGGTGTTGAACAGCTGGTCGCCAGTGATGGCATCGCTGCTTCCGGCCAGGATGCTACCGGCGGCGACGTTGGTCACCTTCACCGCTCCGGTGCCGGTGCCCTTCAGCGAGACACTGTTGATCACGTTGCCACTGCCATCGACGTCGTACTTCACCGCCAGCTTGTCGATCTCGCCGGTCTGGTCGGCGACGTTGGCCAGCGAGTTGCTGACCGCATCGAAGGCAGTGCCGACGTCGTTGTAGCTGCCCTTGGTGATGGTGCCGTTGGCGGCGATGTTGTTGATCGAGTAGGTCGGTGCGGTCAGCACACCGCTGGCGTTGACCGCCGCGCCGCCGCCGAGGTGGGTGGCCACGGCCTGGTTGGCGGCGAACAGCTGGGCGCCGTTGATCGCCTCGCTGCTGGTGGCACTCACCTGGCCCGGGCCGAGGTTGCGCAGCGTGGTGGCGGTACCGCCCTGGCCCAGCGTGGCGCTGGCATAGTTGACGCTGCCGTCGCCGTTGAGGTCGTAGCGCAGTGCGCCGGCCGCGGCCGCCTGCAGCTGGCCGACATTCACCGCATCGGTGGCGGCGGTACCGGCTGCCATGTTGGTGACCTGGCGCTCCGCACCCGCCGCGCCGATCGACACGCTGTTGGCACGGTCGGCCAGGCTGCCGGCACCGACGGCGATGCTGTTGGCGGCGGTCGCACGGGCGTTGGTACCCACAGCGATCGAGTCGGTGCCGCTGGCCACGGCTTCGGTACCGGTGGAATTGACCCGCAGGTACTTGGTGCCGCCGTTGCGGATGTCGGTGATCTGCGTGTTGAGGTTGACCAGCGATCCATCGACCGCTGCAAAGGCATCGGTAGCGTTGGTATAGAGGCCCTTGGCGATGGCACCACCGGTGGAGATGGTGCTGATCTCGAACAGCGGCGCGGTGAAGGCGCCCGTGGCCGGGTCGAAGGCCGCACGACCACCGAAGAAGCTGGCGATGGCGGCATTGGTGCCTGCCAGCTGTCCGCCGTTGACCGCCTCCAGGCTGCCGGCGGTGACCGCGCCGCCGGCAAGATTGCCGATGGTGGTGGTACCGGTGCCCGCGCCCAGCGTGACCCGGCGATAGTTCGGGTTGCCGGCACCGTCCAGATCGTAGGTCACCGCGACATCGGCAACCCCGTTGATCAGGCTGATCGCGCCCTTCAGCTGGGCCACGTTGACCGCATCGGTGTTGGCGCTACCCGCGGCGAGATTGGTGATCTGGCGCTCGCCACCGCCGGCGGTACCCACCGACACTTCACCGGCCGAGACCTGCGGCGCGGTGAGGCCATAGGCGCTGTAGCTGGCCTGCGCACCGCGCAGCGCGGCAGAGCGGTAGCCCAGTGCGACCGAGTTGGCCTGGTTCGAGGTGGCCTCCGCGCCCAGCAGGGTCTGTCCGTTGGCGGTGCCGACGGCGCTGTCACCGACGATCACCGAGTGGCCCATGCGCGCGGCATAGTCAGCCGTCGGTACGCCGGTCGGGTTGCTCGGATCGTTGGTGCCCGCACCGGGGAAGGCGACATTGGCATCCACCTTCGGCAGTTCGTGGCGGGCGTTGGCACCGATCACCACTTCCTTGGAGCCGTTGGCGAAGGCACCGTCACCCATCAGCACCTGGTAATCCTGTGCGGCATTGACCGCCCAGCAGGAGATGTCGGCCAGGGCGATGTCGAGGCACTTGGCCGCCCATGCCGGCGAATCCTTCGGCAGCAGCAGGCCAAGCAGGCCGCCCGGATTGCCGTTGTTGATGTTGTAGATGTAGCTGTCGGAGGTGACGCCACCGATCAGGGTCAGGTGCGAGCTGCCACCGGTGACCGCACCGCCCAGGCCGTTGAGCGTGCTGCCGACCGGCGACAGGTTGACCACCGGCAGACCCAGCACGTTGACCGTCGAGTAGGTCTGCATCACGTTGGCATTGCTGAGCTTGAGATTGCCGTTGCTCAGGTAGCCGTTGCCACCGAACAGGCTGGTGGTGGTCGGACCGATCAGCTGGCCAACATTACCGACCAGGCCGCCGGTGCCGATGATCAGGCCGGCATTGGGGTCGGCAGCAGCCGGCGCCTTAGGACTGGTCGGCGGAATCGCGGAGGGTTTGGTCAGGCCGAGGCCGCTGAGCGTGCCACCGACCAGGCCACCCACGGCGCTGCCCAGATTGCCGAGGGTGCCATTGAGATTGCCATTGAGCAGGTTGCCCACGGCGCTGCCGACGTTGCCAAGCGTGTTGCCCAGCACCCCGCCCAGGCCACCGGTGCCGCCGCCAGTGGCGCCGTTCAGCACGCCGCCGACAGTGTTGCCAACGGTGCCGACTGCATTGCCTACGGCGCCAACCGTACCGTTGACTGCGCCACCCACCGCGCCTCCGACCGTGCCCACCGTGCCGACGGCACCGTTCAATGCGCCACCGACGGCGCCCACGGTGTTGTTGAGCGTGCCGCCCACCGCACCGCCTACGTTGCCGACCGTGCCGTTGAGGGCACCGCCGACGGCGCCGCCCACCGCGCCGACGGTGCCGACAGCACCATTCACTGCGCCACCGACGGCGCCTACGGTGTTGTTGAGCGTGCCGCCCAGGGCGCCGCCCACGTTGCCGACCGTGCCGTTGAGGGCACCACCGACGGTACCGACAGCACCGTTCAATGCGCCACCCACGGCGCCCACAGTGTTGTTGAGCGTGCCGCCTACGGCACCGCCCACGCCGCCGACCGTGCCGTTGAGCGCACCACCGACGGTACCGACAGCACCGTTCAACGCGCCACTCACAGCACCCACGGTGTTGTTGAGCGTGCCGCCTACGGCACCACCCACGCCGCCGACCGTGCCGTTGAGCGCACCACCGACGGTACCGACAGCACCGTTCAACGCGCCACTCACAGCACCCACGGTGTTGTTGAGCGTGCCGCCTACGGCACCACCCGCGCTGCCGACCGTGCCGTTGAGCGCACCACCGACTGCGCTGCCGACCGTACCGACAGTGCCATTCAATGCGCCGCCCACGGCGCCGCCCACGCTGCCGACCGTGCCGTTGAGGGCACCACCGACGGCGCCACCCACCGCGCCGACTGTGCCGACCGCGCCGTTCAATGCACCACCCACAGCACCCACGGTGTTGTTGAGCGTGCCGCCTACGGCACCGCCCACGTTGCCGACCGTCCCGTTGAGGGCGCCACCCACGGCGCCACCCACCGCGCCGACTGTGCCGACCGCGCCGTTCAATGCGCCGCCCACGGCGCCTACGGTGTTGTTGAGCGTGCCGCCCACGGCGCCGCCCACCGCACCGACGGTGCCGACAGCACCATTCACTGCGCCACCGACGGCGCCTACGGTATTGTTGAGCGTGCCTCCCAGGGCACCGCCTACGTTGCTAACGGTGCCGTTGAGAGCACCACCCACTGTGCTGCCGACTGTGCCGACCGCACCATTCAATGCGCCACCCACAGCACCCACGGTGTTGTTGAGCGTGCCACCGACGGCACTGCCCACGCTGCCCACCGTGCCGTTGAGAGCACCACCGACGGCGCCACCCACCGCGCCGACTGTGCCGACCGCACCGTTCAATGCGCCACCCACAGCACCCACGGTGTTGTTGAGCGTGCCACCGACGGCACTGCCCACGCTGCCCACCGTGCCGTTGAGAGCACCACCGACGGCGCCACCCACCGCGCCGACTGTGCCGACCGCACCGTTCAATGCGCCACCCACGGCGCCCACGGTGTTGTTGAGCGTGCCGCCTACGGCACCACCCACGCTGCCGACCGTGCCGTTGAGGGCATCGCCGACGGCGCCGCCCACCGCACCGACGGTGCCGACAGCACCATTCACTGCGCCACCCACAGCACCCACGGTGTTGTTGAGCGTGCCACCGACGGCACTGCCCACGTTGCCGACCGTGCCGTTGAGAGCGCCGCCGACGGCGCCCCCCACTGCACCGACCGTGCCGACCGCACCATTCAACGCGCCACCGACGGTGCCCACGGCGTTGTTGAGCGTGCCGCCAACGGCACCGCCTACGCTGCCAACCGTGCCATTGAGGGCGCCACCGACAGCATTCCCAGCGGCGCCCACCACACCGCCAACCAGGCCACCCACACCCAGCGCGCTGTTCTGCGCCGCAACGGTCGCCTGACCCGCCAGCTTGAGATTGCGATCCGCTACCACTTCCTGCCCATCCGGTGCCTGCACGCGCACCTTGCCGGCTACGCCGGTGTCGAAGGCCGCGGTGATCGCACGGTCATGGGTTTCTCCCGGCAACTCTTCCTTGGCCGGCAGCGTGACCGCTGCCGTCGCCTTGGCCTGGCCTTGAGCGTCGATCTGGTGACCTGCCATCTTCAGCTTCGCGTCCAGCGCTCCAGCTGCCGTTGCCTTCAAGCCTGGCAACCCTCCCGCCGACGCAGCACTGACGCCGGCCGCAGCCTTGGCACTGCTGTCAATCGACGCCACCTGCGCGCCCGCAAGACCGACCTTGGCCCTGGCGCGTGCGTCTGCGGCAATGCCCAGCGGCGCCTGCGCCGCCGGTGCGACCTGTGCAGCCAGCGATGCCTCCACCTGCGCGGCACGCAACGCTGCGTTGCCCAGGCCTACGCTGGCGCGCACGTCGGCCGCAAGGCCAGGCACGGCCACCTGCTTTGGCGTGCTGCCGGCGGCCAGCTTCACCTGTACGGTGGCCGGCAGCACATCGCGCACCACCGGCAGCGACGCCGTGCTCAACTGCAGGCCAACGCGCGCATCCGCGCTGATTGCCGGGCTGCTCTGCGCCTGTCGCGCGGCAGCCGCCAATGCAACTTCGGCATCAACCTTGACCGGCATCGGCTGCGTGTACTTGGCTGCAAGCGCCTGCAGATCGCGCAGCGATTGATTCGATTCGGATGCCCCCGCATGTCCGCTGACCAGCGCACACAGCAGGGCGAGGGCCAGGGCGGTCGGCACCAGCAGGATACTGCGCGGGTCACGGGCAGCGCTGCCACCGCTGTCGCCCGTGGCCAGTTCCGAGGCCACAACCAGAGCATTGAGCTGGCGGTTCCATACACGCCGGTAGATGCGGTTCATGAGCATTTCCCCCGTAGGCGAACAACTGGAATGTCAGTGGACTTGCCGCTAGGCAGGTGACTGACATTTCAGCGCGGGCGGAAGCCACGGCGCACTTCATTCCGGCACGGCAATCGCGCATTCCGGCAAATCCACGGCCGGAATCGGCAGCCGGTTATGCAGAAGCGGCAACCATATCGGCAAGCGGATGTGCAATTCCGGCAGAAACCACGAAAAAACCCTTGTGCCGCTTGATTCAGGCCGGCTGGCCAATCTGCGCCGGGGCGCGCATCAGGGTATCGCGCGGCAGTTCACCGAATACCTTGCGGTAGTTGTCGGCGAATCGGGAGAGGTCCCAGAGCCCGCAACTGAGTGCGATAGCCTTCACCGAGCGCCGGCTGGAATCAGCCATCGACAGGCTGCGGCAGGCCGCGCACAGGCGCAGCATCGACAGATAGCGGTTGGGCGATGTGCCGAACAGGTCTTCGAAGGCGTAGCGCAGGCCGCGCTCGCTGACCCCGGCCGCATCGCATATCTCGTTCATGTAGATGTTGCGACGCAGGTTGAGGCGCATGAAGTTTTCCGCGCGCTGCGCGATCAGATAATGCGTTCGCCGCGCGCGGCTGCAGCCGGGCCGATCGGAAGCACCGGCCCCGAGCAGCGACTGTACATGCTCGTGCAGCAAGCGCTCTGCTTCTTCTGGCTCCAGGTTGCCGCCCTGCCCCAGCTGGACATGCAACTGCTGATAATGACGCGCAAGCGGCGCCGATTCGCTGGACAGGTTGAACAACGAAAGTGCTTGTCCAGCCGGTGGCGTGCTGCGCAGGCTCAGCTCGGTCAGCTTGCGCTGCACGCGGGCAACCGGCACCAGCATCAGGGTCAGATGCGTACCAGGGCTCAGCGTGAACTCACTGATGCCCTCCGGCATTACCGTCAACGCCATTCCCGGCGTCAGTGGAACGCCGTGGCACCAGCTCAGCGTCTCGTCGGTCGCGTGCAGGTATCCCAGCATCGCCCAGTCCGGTGGCAGCATGAAACGGCCGCGGCAATGGAATCCGCAGCTGATGCTGCAGAACAGGGCTTCCTCATGCACACGCGAAGCGAATGCCGCCCGCGGCCCATTGCCATCGAGCAGCAACAGTTCGACATCGCACACACGAAGTACGCCGCTCAGCGTCGCCAGATCGATTGATCGCAGGCCGCTGTCGTCGCTGTCTCCTACCCCACCATCGACCATGACAGTGTCATCCCCCATTGATCCGTCACACGCTGCGGCCCCCACTGCCTGACAGGGCCACACCTTTCCACGAACATCCGTCGTTGCCGGGACGGACGCAGCCATTGCCATGCAAACTGCCCGGGAATTGCCACAACCTGAAGTTGAGTATGCCCGATAATCCACTTGGGTAAACCCGCAGCCTGCATTGAAGAAAATAGATACACAGGTGAAGAAAATGTGGCTGCGACTGGCACGATTTTCGCATGTGATCGAAAGAGCATCACATTATCTGCACGTCAGTGAATCGTTTTGCCGGCGAACGGATTTGCGTCACAGAAACAGCCTGAAAGTTTAAGCATTGACGGGTTTCTGCCGAATTTGCATATAGGTTCCAGTTGCAGCCAACCGCCATTCAGGCAAAGTCGATAACACGGTGATCCGGCCACTACAACGCGGCCGCACCCTGGGGGAGCACATGACCATGGCCGTATTGCACGACATTCCGACCAGCGGCGCAGCGTCGCGCGGTGGACGGCGCGCGGCCGGCATTTTCCCCTGGGCCGATCACCCTGCTTGAGCACGGCGGGCACACCCCGTCGTGCCTCCCCCGCCAGGACGCGCGGGGGTCCACGGACGATCCCGGCGGAGCCGGGCCACCGCCCAACAGGTGTCCTGCAGCAGACAGGTAGAGGGAGAAAATCACCATGAACGCTTCGATCCGCACGTTCCTGAAGGAAGAAGACGGCGTTACCGCGCTTGAATATGGATTGCTGGCAGCGGTCATTGCCGGTGTCCTGATCGCGGTCGGCCGCACCCAGATCACCTCGTTTTTCACAACGCTTTTCACGCACCTGACGGACATCGCCAAGGACGCCACCACGGCGGCGAAGTAAACGCGGCGGATATGGACCGATCCAAACACCGGTAATAGTGAAACTACCGGAAGCAAGGTCGGGGAGTTTCCAGGGACAGCCCGGTATCGGGCGACGGAGTGTGCGATGACACTGCTGGGATTGTTGGCCATCGGCGTGTGCCTGCGGATCGCGATCAGCGATCTGTATGCCCGCCGGGTGCCCAACGCCTGGCTGCTTGCCGCGTGCGCGCTGGCTGTACCGCTGTTGATCGCTGGCCAGTTCAGTACGCCGCGCCTGCCGTGGGGATCCCACGTTGCCGGCGCGGCACTGGGCCTGGTCGCGTTGCTGCCGTTCTACGCCGTACGTTGGATGGGCGCGGGCGACGTGAAATTCTTTGCGGTGCTGGGCCTGTTGCTGGGATTGGAAGCGCTGCTGCCGATCTGGGTGACCGCCAGCCTCGGCGCCGGGCTTCATGCGCTGGTGGTGCTGGCCTCGCGCCGCCTCGGCCCCATGCTGCCGACCGGCCTGCAGCTGCAGATGACCCGGGCCAGCTCGCAGTGGCAGTCCCATCCTGCCCTGCGCGAACTGCAGAGCGCACGGCAGGGACGCTACGGCATTCCCTACGCTGCCTATCTGGCGCTGTCGGCCATCGGCTGGATCATCATCCAGGTCTACGGAGGTGTTTCATGAACACTCGCAGCCGTCGCCGGCAACGCGGCGTGGCCAGCATCGAATTCGCACTGATGCTGATGCTCGGCTTGCTGCCGCTGCTGCTGTTCACCTTCACCGGGGTGATGATCATGGCCGCGCAGCAGACGCTGGCGACCGCATCCGCAGAGGGAGCACGCGCCTCCCTGCGCTACGGCACCAACGCCCAGCGCCGCACTGCGGCCTGCGTCGCAGCACGCACCTCAATGCAGTGGCTGCTGCAGTTTTCCAAGCAGGACGTGGACTGCAGCGCGGGAGGCAGCAATGCCATCGTGGTCGCCGCGCCCGCGCCGTGTGCAGGGCTGCCCGCCGCGCAGTGCATCACCGTCACGGTCAGCTACGACTATGCGGGCCACCCCTTCCTGCCCGGCACCGCCACCCTCTACGGGTGGGTGATGCAGGCTCCCATCCGCAGCGTCGCGGTCGCCCAGCTCGACCTCGGCAGCGGCACCTGACGATTGGTACAGGAGACGGTTCCATGCTCAAGTTGACCCGCATCGCCGCCGTCGCCCTGATCGGTCTGGCCGTGCTGCTGGCCGTGATTGCACTGATGATCGGCCGCAAGCCTGACGCGCCGGTACATGTGGCGCCGGTTGCCAGCGCGGACCCGCAGGCCATCACGGTGGTCGAAGCCGTCGCCCGGCTGCCGGCCGGCGAGCCGATCACCGCCAATGGGCTGCGACTGGCCCAGCGCACCACGCCGGTCGCCGGCGCCGCGACCAGCATGTCCACCGTGGTCGGCAAGGTTCCGGTCCAGGACATTGCTGAAGGCAGCGCAATCAGCACCTCGGCCCTCGCGCAGGGCTTCTCGCTGCAGCTGCGGCCCGGTGAGCGCGCACTGGCGGTACCGGTCGACGAACTGGTCGGCGCGGGCAATCGCATCCTCCCCGGCGATTTCGTCGATGTGTTCCTCAACCTGCGTACCGCCCAGCCCAGCGCAGGGGGTCCGGGCGAGGCCGCACAGGCGCGCCTGCTGCTGTCGCGCCTGCGCGTGCTGAGCTATGGCCAGCAGGATATCGCGCCGAACCCAGGCGACACCGCCGCCAGCACCGATGGCAGCGAACGAAACGACGCACGCGCGGCGGACATCACCGGCAACAGTCATGGCGCCAGCGACGAGACCCGCCAGCCGGCACGCAGCGCGGTACTGGCGGTACCAGTGGCGGACGCCAACCGGCTGCTGCTTGGCGCCCAGCAGGGCAAGCTGTTCCTGGCGCTGCGCAATCCGGCCGATACCGGGCTGCCCGACCTTGCCCTGTTCCCGCAGGCGCCGGGCGTGATCGACCCGCTGCGCGGACTGGATGCAGAGCAGCAGGTGGCCCTGCAGCGACCCGAAAACCACGCCTTCGCAGGCATCGATGGCGATGCGCTGGCCGGGCGTGGCGCCGCCCCGACGCGTGTCAACCCGCAGGCGCCGCCGCGCGCACCGGCCGGCCGCCATGGTGCGCCACGCGCCTCCGGCATTGAAATCATCCGGGGTGACAGTTCCGCTCCCCGTGGTTCCCTCTGACCTGCCCCGAGTGCATCCATGACCCAACGCCGACTGTCTCCACGCCCCTCCCCTCGCCAGCGCTGGCTGGCCCTGATGCTGGTGCTGCTGGCACCGGCAACAAGCGTGGCCGCCGACGATCTGGTGCTGCAGGCCCGTGAGCAGCGTCCATGGAGCCTGCCCGCCGACCTCGAGCGCGTGGCCATCGCCGACCCCGGTGTCGCCGACATCGTGATGCTGCGCGGCCAGCGCCAGGCGCTGCTGGTGGGCAAAGCGCCCGGCACCACCACACTGCTGCTGTGGCACCGCAAGCAGGCCGAGCCACAGCGCGTGCAGGTGCGCGTGCAGAGCGCTGTGCAGGGCGCGGCGAACACCGGCACGAGCGGCCTGCTGTTCACCCAGCAGGACCAGCAGGGACTGCTGCAGGGAAGCACCGACAGCGTGCTTGCGCACATGCAGGAACAGCAGACGGCGGCGATGGCACTGGGCAAGGAGGGCCAGCTCGCCGACGCATCGACGGTCAGCAGCGGTGGCGTGGTCCAGGTCGAGGTCAAGGTGGTGGAGTTCAACAAGACCGCCCTGAAGCAGATCGGCATCAGCTTCCAGAACCGCAACGGCAGCTTCGCCTACGGCATCGCCCGTCCCGGTGGCCAGCTGCCCGGCAACACCGGCATCCTGCCCGGCATGAAGGAAGGCGAATCGGGCAACGAGTCGACATCACCGATTTCCTCGGCGTTCCGTCTGGTGTTCGGCTCCACCAAGGGCCTGTGGAATGCCGATGTCGACCTGCTGCAGAGCAACGGCATGGCCCGCGTGCTGGCCGAGCCCACCCTGGTCGCCTTGTCCGGACAGAGCGCCAGTTTCCTGGCCGGTGGCGAACTGCCGATCCTGGAGCCGCAGGGCCTGGGCACCACCACCATCACCTACAAGCCGTTCGGCATCGGGCTGACCGTGACCCCGACCGTGCTGGCACCCAACCGCATCGCACTGAAGGTCGCGCCGGAAGCCAGCGATCTGGACTACAGCAATTCCATTGCCCTCAATGGTGTGCAGATCCCTTCGATCACCACCCGCCGGGCCGATACCACGGTTGAACTGGGTGACGGCGAGAGCTTCGTCATCGGCGGCCTGGTCAGCTCCAACGTCGTCTCCAGCGTCAACAAGATTCCGCTGCTCGGTGACCTGCCGATCATCGGCTCGTTCTTCCGCAATTTCGACTACAAGCGACAGGACAAGGAACTGGTGATCATCGTCACGCCGCGGCTGGTGCAGCCGCTGGCACGCAACACCGAGCTGCCGCTGCCCGGCGCACGCGAAGCCAAGCCGAACCTGCCCGAATGGGGCTCGTGGCTGCTCGGCCCGATCAGCCAGGATCCGGTGCCCGGCTTCTCACGCTGATTCCATGATGCCTGCGATACCACGACCATGCCCTACGCCACCGCCCAGCCCCTGCATCCACAAGGACCACCGATGAACCTGGTCCTGTACGGAATGGATCGCGATCTGCTGCCCCGGCTGGCCGCCAAGCTGCCGCCGACCACGACCCTGCACTGGCAGGACAGCAACGCGCCGACCTCCGCACAGGACCTTCAACGCGGGGGCCAGAGCCTGGTGCTGCTCGATTTCCGCCCCGAACACGCGGCCGCCTCCAGTGCACTGGCCCAGCAGCTGCAGCAGACACAGCCGGACCTGGTGCTGGTCGCGGTCGGCGCTACCAGTGCCGGCCAGGTCGAAGGTGTGGTGATCGCGCTGCGCGCCGGCCTGCGCGACGTGCTGGACCTGGACAGCGACAACGCCGGCATCGAAGCCGCGTTGCGCCGCGCGCTGTCGCCGCGACCGGCGGCCTCGCCACAGCTGGCGCACAAGGCCCGCCTGATCGTGCTGCTGGGCGTGCGTGCCGGGGTGGGCACCAGTACCCTGGCCGCGCATCTGGCGGTGCTCGCGCAGCAGACCCGCGCCCTGGCCCAGGGCGAATCGCTGCAGCAGGATGGCCTGCTGATGGAACTGGCACAGCCGTCCGGCGATCTCGCGCTGTACCTCAATCTGGACAGCCGCTTCCACTACGAAGACGCGCTGCGCAACGCCAGCCGCATCGACGCCACCCTCGCCCGCACCGCCATGGCCCGCCATGACTCCGGACTGGTGCTGCTTGATCGGGCCGGTGGTAGTGACGCGGTGCCGCCCTCCGATCCGGGTGCACTGCTGCAGCGCCTGCGCGGCGTCTTCGCCAGTGTGCTGTGCGATGCCGGCGGCTGCCCCCTGCGGCAATTGCCGCCGCTGCTGCTGGACCAGGCCGACGAAATCTGGCTGGTCACCGACGCCTCGATCGCCACCCTGGTGTCGCTCGACCAGGCGCTGAAGCATCTGGCGGGTCAGCGCGAACGCGAGAAGCGGCTGCAGCTGGTGATCAATCGCCACGATGACAGCAGCGGCATGAGCCCGGAGCAGATCGCACGCCGCTTCGAGGTGCCGCTGCTGGCCACCTTGCCCGAACGTCCACGCGTCCGCCTTGCTGCCAGCCAGGGCCACCTGTTGCTGCAGGACGCTCCGCGCGACCCCTACCTGCGTGCCCTCGCCCCGCTCGTTTCGCGCCTGGACCCGGCTGCATGCCCGGTGCAGGCACAGGGACTGCGGGAAAGACTCTCCCTTGCCCTGGGTGGATCGCAATGGAAGACAAGGTAACCCCGTTCCCGCATGCCGCCACCCGCCCGGTGCTGCCCGACAACCCGCCGGGCCACCTGCCGTTCGCGCAGACCGAGCAGTACCAGAAGGTGCTGTCGGCCGCGCACGAGCACCTGCTCAACAGCATCGAGGACGAGCGCATCGACATCGATTCCTGGGCGCCGGACACCATTGCACGCTGGGTGCAGGTGCAGACGGTGGGCTTCATCCAGGAATGGCGCATCCCGATCAACGAAGAAGAAATGCAGGTGGTCGCTGAAGGGCTGGTCAAGGAGCTGACCGGCTTCGGCCCGCTCGACGACCTGCTGCATGACCCGACGATCGAAGACATCCTGATCAACGGCTTCAAGGACGTGCACGTCTCGCAGAGCGGCCAGCTCAAGCGCGCCACGCAGCGCTTCACCGACGATACCCACCTGCTGCGGATCCTGCGCCGCATCCTTGCGCCACTGGGGCGCCGCCTGGATGACTCCAACCCGATGGTCGATGCGCGCCTGCCCAATGGCGGCCGCCTGAACGCGATCATCTCGCCGCTGGCGGTGGATGGCCCCATGGTCTCCATCCGCAAGTTCCGCAAGGACCCGTTCACGCCTGACGAACTGCTGGCCAAAGGCACCTTCGACGCGCCGATGCAGGCACTGCTGAAAGCCATGGTGCTGGGGCGCTGCAACATCCTGGTATCGGGCGGAACCAGCTCCGGCAAGACCTCGCTGCTGAATGCACTGGCCAGCTACGTGCCGCCCAACGAGCGCGTGATCACCGTCGAGGACACTGCCGAACTGTCGCTCAACCACCCGCACGTGGTGCGCCTGGAAAGCCGTATCGGCGGCGCCGAAGGCCACGGTGCGGTGAGCATCCGCGACCTGGTGCGCAACAGCCTGCGCATGCGCCCGGACCGCATCGTGGTCGGCGAAGTCCGTGGCGCCGAGGTGCTGGAAATGCTGCAGGCGATGAACACCGGCCACGACGGCTCGATGGCGACCATCCATGCCAATTCACCGCGTGATTGCCTGTACCGCATCGAGATGCTGGCAGGTTTCGCCGGCTTCCAGGGCAGCGAGGACAGCCTTCGCCGGCAGATTGCCAGTGCGATCGACTTCATCGTGCAGATCTCGCGACTGGGCAGCGGCCGCCGCGTGCTGGTCTCGATCACGGAAATCACCGGCGTCAGCGACAACCTGATCACCACCCAGGAGATGTTCCGGCACGAACTGCAGATCGACGCGAACGGCCGGGAGATCGACCGCTGGATCGGCCTGGGCTTCCAGCCCCACTCACACAAGCTGGAACCGTTCCGCCAGCTGCTGCGCGAATCGCTGTACGGAGACTATTGAGCATGGGCACCGGTCTGCTGCTGGGCGTGCTGAGCATCATCTCCGTGCTGCTGGCGCTGGCGGCATGGCTGTGGGGCACGGCCAGCACCCGCGAGCAACGCCAGGCTTCGCTGCAGCATGCCGAGCAGCAGCTGGCCCGTGGCAATACAGCCAGTTCGCCATCGGCCAGCATCGCCAGTGCCGCCGCCAACGAGCCCGCGCGGCCTGCCAGCAGCGGGCGCAGGCCGCTGCCCTGGAATGGACTGATGCAACGTGCGGGCCTGCAACCGGGCTGGAAACTTCCGGTGATGCTGCTGGTGCCGGGGGTGGTGCTGTCACTGACGGCCATGCTGCGGCTGGGCACTGCGTGGATGTTCCCGCTGACCCTGCTGCTGTACGCGCTCGGTTGCTGGCTGTGGATCATGCGCCGGACCACCCGGCTGCGCGCGCAGCTGCTGCACCAGCTGCCCGATTTCCTCGACAACCTGGTGCGCCTGACCGCGCTGGGCAACAGCCTGCAGGCGGCATTCCAGGTTGCGTCGATGCAGACCAGCGCGCCGCTGCGCGGCCTGCTGGACACCACGGTACGCTATGCCCGCAGCGGCATGGATCTGGATCGCGCGTTGTCACTCGCCGCGCAGCCCTATCGCATGGATGTACTGAAGGTGCTGTCGGTGGTGATCGGCGTCAGCGTGCGCATCGGCGGTCGCTCCGACCAGATCCTGCAACGCATGGGCGACTTCATGCGCGACCTGGAACAGGCACAGCAGGAGTTGGCGGCGACCACCTCGGAAACACGGATGTCGGCCTGGGTGCTGGGCCTGCTGCCACCGGCCAGCGCCGTGCTGATGGCCATCGCCAGCCCCGACTTCTTCCAGCCCGTGCTGCACGAGCCGCTCGGCCACAAGGTCCTGCTGATCGCGTTGGGCCTGGAGCTGGTGGGGGCTTTCCTGCTGTATCGACTGGCCAAATCGCTATGAGCCATCGCAGTCCCCCTGGAGAAGCCCGATGAGTGCGAGCACCTGGTTTGCGCTTTCATTGCTGGTGCTGGCCGCGGGCGTGGCCCTGCTCGGATTTGCCGGCTGGGTCCGCAGCCATCGCGAACAGCGCACGTCGGCCACGCTCAAGACCGCCCTGCAGCCGCGTGACGAGGCGCGCGAAGTGGAAGCCACGGGCCGCGACTCGCTGGGCTGGCTGGAGCGCTTCGGCCGCTCGCTCAGTGGTGGCCGCCTGGAAGCCGCACTGCTGGCCAACGAGGATCGCCTGCTGCTGGATCTGGCCGGCTGGAACACGCGCCGCGGCACCGCCATCTATCTCGGCGTCCGCCTGCTGCTGGCGCTGCTGGTACTGGCCCTTGCGCTGGCCTTCAGCGAGGCGACCGGGCTGGCGAAGATCATGGTGGTGATCGGTGCGCTGGCCGCAGGCCTGCTGCTGCCCAAGTTCGCCCTGTCTGCCTGGGTCAAGCGTCGCCGCCGTGCAGTCGAGAACGAGCTGCCGTTGCTGATCGACCTGCTGCGCCTGCTGCAGGGGGTGGGATTCAGCATGGACCAGAGCCTGCAGACGCTGGGCGACAAGCTGCGTGATGCGCTGCCGATCCTCGGCGGCGAACTGCAGGAAGCCAACGTGGCCTACACCCACGGGCGCACCCGCGCGCAATCACTGCGCCGCCTGAGTGACGTCTACGGTGACGACGACCTGAGCAGCCTGGTGCAACTGATCCTGCAGGTGCATGCACACGGTGGCGCGGTGCAGGAGCCACTGCGCCAGTTCAGCATCCGCCTGCGCGAGCAGCGCCGCAACTCGCTGAAGGAAAAGGTCGGCAAGCTCTCGGTGAAGATGACGGTTGTGATGATGCTGACCCTGCTGCCAGCGCTGATGCTGGTTCTTGCCGGCCCGGCGCTGGTTGCGCTGGCCGCCACCATGTCCTCGATGGGAACGACCTGATGCCCGCCCTTCGCACCGCCTGCCTGCTGTTCGCCCTTGCCGCCGTCGCCGGTGGCTGCGCGTCGACCACGCCGAAGTACCTGCGCGCGCCCAGCCTGGCCGCGCCCGAACCGGCACCACAGGACAGCCGCAACGCTTACCTGGAACTGATTGCGCGCATGCAGCAGCAGGGCGCCTGGTATGCCTCGCTGGCCCACGTCGATGCATTCCGCCAGCGCTACGGTGATCGCCCGGCGCTGCGGCTGCTGCAGGCCGATGCCCTGCGCGAGACCGGGCAGGCCGACGCGGCCATCGCGCTCTACCGTGAACTGTCCACGGGGCCGCAGGCGGCCGCCGCCGCACATGGCCTGGGCCTGATCGCCGCGCATCGCGATGACGACGCCGGCAGCGAGCAGTCTCTGGCCCGGGCCACCCAGCTGGAACCGCTGAACACCGACTACCTCGGCGATCTGGGCTACGCGCGGCTGCGTGCCGGACAGTTCGACCAGGCCCGTGAGCCGCTGGCAAAGGCACTCGAGCTGTCACCCGGCAATGCCAAGGCGACGGCCAACCTTGCGCTGTGGGCGGTGCTGCGTGGCGACACCGCCACGGCCGAGCGCCTGGCCCAGCAGGCCAACCTCAACGAAGACAGCCGCCGCGGCATCCAGCAGCAGGCCGAGCAGATCCGCGCACGCCTGCAGCAGCGCCAGGCTGCAGCAGCGGCACGCGAGGTGGCAGCCCCCCGCGCGGTTGCCAGCACGCCCGCCCGCCCGCAGGCCGCAGCCCGGCTGGCCGCCGAAGCGCGCCGCGACATCCGCGATGCGCGGGATCCGCAGCGCCTGCCACCTTCGATGCTTGAACGCTTCAGCACCCCAGACCAGCCCACCGGGAACACGCCATGATCAAGCCGCTCCTGACCCGTCGCCTGTTGCCCGCGCTGAGCGGCCTGTTGCTGGCGACAGCTGCCCAGGCACAGCAACAGCCGCTGACCGGGCAGATGCTCGGCGGTGCCCGTCCCGCTGCAACCGCAGCGCAACCGCTGCAATCCGAAACGCTGGCAACGATCGACGTGTCCGCGCCCGAGGCTCGTGTGCCGGTACCGGCACCCGCATCACCCGCTGCCTACGACCTCGCCAGCACAGCGGCCGCACCTGCGCCCGCGGTACGCCGCAGCGAGATCGGCGACGCCACGCGCAGCCTGTTCCAGCTGCAGGCCTCGGGACAGCAGGCCGGCCCGCGCCTGCCGATCCTCGGCGACCAGGCCACCCTGAGTTACGCGCGCTACCTGAAGAGCTTCCAGCACGAGATTCCCGATTTCTTTGAAACCGATGTCGGCAAGTCCAAGGGAACATCCTCATCCGGACGTTGAGGTAGACCATGAAACGCCCACGCCAGTTCAGCTTCAACCGCCCCCGCGGCGGCATGTCGGTCACCATGATGCTGGTCATGCTGGCGCTGCTGGCCATGCTCGGGCTGGTCGAGATCGGCTACCTGTTCTGGGCCAAGCGCGATGCGCAGAAAGTCGCAGACCTGGCGGCACTGGCCGGCGCCCAACGCCTGGAACTGTGCACGTCGGACAACAGCGATAACAGTGCGGCGCGGCAGAGTGCGCTGACCCAGAACCGGTTTGCCGGCAGCCTGCAGATCAGGTGCGGGAACTGGAGCGCGACACGCGACACGACCAACCGCTTCCAGGCCACCGTGGATGCGGCCAACCCCCGCAACGCCGTGCAGGTCATCGCGCAGCGCAGTGTGTTGCCTTTCTTCGGGCAGAACACTAGCTTGCCGACGGTCAGCGTGCAGGCGGTGGCGCGCCGTTCCGAGCCCACTGCGGTGTTCGCCGTCGGCTCGCAGCTGCTGCGGACCCGCGGCGATTCGCTGCTGATGTCGACCCTGCGCCTGATCGGCCTGGATGTCACCAACGCCACCGTGCTTTCCTATGACGGCCTGGCGCAGGCCAACGTCACACCCTCCGGCCTGCTGAAGGCGCTCAACATTCCAGTCAGCGCCAACCTCAGTGTGGCCGACTTCAACCGCCTGCTGGCGGTCAACAAGATTTCGCTGGCGCAGCTGGTCGACGCCACCGCCACGGTGGTCGGCCGCGATACCACCGTCGGCGTGCAGCTGCGTGCCCTGTCGGACCTGGTCGCCACCCGGCTGGACATCACCAAGCTCAACATCGCACTGGGCAGTGAATCCGGCGGCGGTGGCCTGTTCGCCGAGGTCATCTCTCCAGACGGTACCGCCGGCAGCGCGCTGGAATCGAAGATCAGCGTCCTCAACCTGATCAGCACTGCCATTTCCATCGCCAATGAAGGCAACGGCATCGCGATCGGCGGCCTGAACCTGCTGGGCATCAACGTGCAGGCCGGTGTGGTCGAACCGCCGTCGATCGCCATCGGTGGCGTAGGGTCGCGCGCCTACAACGCGCAGGTCCGCCTGATGGCCGATGTCGACAGCAACAACCTGTTTGCGCTTGGCCCACTGCTGCAGCTGCTGGGTACGCGCCTGCATCTGCCCGTACACGTCGATGTCGCCAACGCAATGGGAACGCTGACCGGCATCCAATGCGGCGGCACCTCGCCCCAGGCCACCATCCAGGTCGATTCCTCGGTGCTGCGCGCCTGCGTCGGCAACGTCGATCCCGCACAGCGGTTCTCCAAGAACAATGTCTGTGACAACACCCTGCAGAAGGAACAGCTGCTGACACTGCTGGGCCAGCCCTTGATCAACGACAAGATCACCCTGCCCGCGTTGACCAGTTCGCAGAACCTGACCCTGGCTGCCGGCGAAAGCGGCTCCACCCAGATCAATCCGCTGGCACTGGGCAATGCCGTTTCCGATCTGGTCAACGAGTTGCTGCGGGTCCTGTCTGGCATGCTCAGCTCACCCAAGCAGGGCATGAGCGCGAACGACACCGCCAAGGCGCTGGCCGACCGCTACCTGCAGGCCACGTTCCCGCCCAACACGCGCTATGACGTCAACAAGCTGATTCCGCTGCTGCGCGATGGCGACCCCAGCCGGCAGCTGGCGCCGCTGAACAGCTGGAATGTGCCCGGCGGCCTGCCCTACGCCTGCGGCCTGCTGAACCTGGTCACCTGCCACAAGGACGGGCCGGTCTGGGATGCGTTCAAGGTCACCGTCACCGGCCAGGGCCTGGGCGTGCTCGACGGGCTGCTCGGCTCACTGGTCGGCGGCCTGCTGATCAACCGCTGCGACAGCCTGCTCGGCAATCTGATCGACTACAACGGCTGCGTGCGCAACAACCTGGCGTCGTACATCCAGACCGCGCCGGCCGGCTTCCTCGATGGTGCCGGTGGAACCGGCGTCACCAACCCCGATGGCAGCGTCAGCTGCAGCGGCCTGCTGTGCACGCTGCTGAAGCCTATCCTGGCCGCGCTGCGCCCGGTCCTCAACAGCGTCGGCACCCTGCTGACCAACCTGCTGGCCAGCGTGCTGGGTCTGGAACTGGGCCGGACCGATGTCAACGTGCAATCGATCCAGTGCAGCGCCGCGCAGCTGGTCTATTGACCCGTGACGGGCGCCCTTGGCGGCGCCCGCGCCCATGCTAGACTCCCGGCGGGGAACCACCTTCATCTCAACCCACACTCATCCGTGGATGGTCTAGACATGCGAGAAACTTCAGGGGGCGCGGTCTTCGCCCGTCAGGCGCGCGGCGCGGCAATGCTGGCCGTGGCCATGATGCTGGTGGCACCGGCGGCGATGGCCGCCCGTGGCGACCGCGAAGCCGCCGCAGAGCCGGCCGCGCGCACCGCACCGGTGGTGCGCAACACCGTGGACGAACTCAAGCAGCTGATGGATTCGCGCCAGCTGACCGAGCTGCGTACCACCTACAACGGCAACTACGGTGCCAGCCTGCTGTTCAACGCCAACACCCTGACGTATTACGTCGCCCTGTTCCAGGAAAAGAACTTCTGGCGGGTGATCAAGACCGATGCCGTGGACAACGCCGAGCGCGTCTACCGCACGTTTGCCCAGCAGTCCGAACAGCTGGCGCAGGTCTATATCGACACCACCCGGCTGGAAGCCGGCAAGCGCTACACCGAGCGCCTGGTGGCCTACAACGAGGAGCGCCTGCGCACCCTGCAGCAGGAAATGGAACAGCAGCAGGCGCAGTCGGCCCAGGTCAGCGCGGCCCTGCAGCAGGCCCAGCAGCAGGCGGTCAGCCTGAGCACCGACGTGCAGAGCACCAACAGCCAGCTGGACGCACTGCAGCGCCGCATCCAGATCCTGCAGGCCGAACAGGGCAACCCGGAGCTGAGCCTGCCCAAGCCGGACAGCGTGCCCTCGCCGGCACCGGCGGCGGCCAGCGACGGTCGCTGAGCCCGCGCGTCCAGCGTCTCCGCACAACGGCGCCCTTGGGCGCCGTTGTCGTTTCCAGCACTGAGATCAGCGACACGCGTCGTGCACCGCGTCATCCAGCTGTCGGCGCTGTACGAAGTCCAGTCGCCTGGCCCTGGCCAGCGCCTTCCCGCGTTGCTGCCGTGCACGCTCACAGGCGGCGGGATCGGCGCTGATCGGGATCAGCGCAGCCCGCGCGCGCCCGGAGCGTGACGCCCGCCGCCGGGCCGGCGCTGCAGTGGACGTGGCAGGCGCCGGGCCACGTGGCAAGGACTGTTCCGCCGGAATCTCCCAGCGCCATTCCGCACGCCCCTGGCACGGCGTCTGCTGATAGACCGGATGGGATCCCTCCACGCACTTGTAGACCTGGGTCTGCGCGTGAACGGCGCCCGCCAGCAGCAGACACAACAACGGGCAGCATTGCACTTTCGGCATCGCAGGTTCCTCGGCGGGACTGCCGCCATCGTCAGCGGGCCATCCGCTCGCTGCCAGAGCGATACACGTCACAGCCCCGGCAATCCAGCACAGGCGTGCAAGGCATTCGACACCTGTTGCGCTGTACTGCGGGAGGCACCGGCACGCCTGCAGGTGCCTTCCCTCCCTTCCGCCAAGGAACCTGCAATGAGCAATCACGTCACCGTCGCCGATGGCGCCCGCATTTTCTACAAGGACTGGGGCAGTGGCCAGCCGATCGTGTTCGCCCATGGCTGGCCGCTGTCCTCCGATGCCTGGGACCCGCAGATGCTGTTCATGGGGCAGAACGGCTATCGCGTGATTGCCCATGACCGTCGCAGCCACGGCCGCTCCAGCCAGACCTGGGACGGCAACAACATGGATACCTACGCCGACGATCTGGCCGCGGTGATCGACACGCTGGACCTGAAGGACGCAATTCTGGTCGGCCATTCCACCGGC
Source organism: Stenotrophomonas sp. SKA14 (assembly GCF_000158575.1). NCBI lineage: Bacteria > Pseudomonadati > Pseudomonadota > Gammaproteobacteria > Lysobacterales > Lysobacteraceae > Stenotrophomonas > Stenotrophomonas sp. SKA14. Next base: position 2,541,912 of record NZ_DS999412.1, on the reverse strand, counting down.
GGCGGCGAAGTGGCCCATTACATCGGCCGCCACGGCAGCAAGCGCGTCGCCAAGGTGGTACTGGTCGGCGCCGTGCCGCCGTTGATGCTGAAGACCGCCGGCAACCCGGCCGGCACTCCGCTGGAGGTGTTCGACGGCATCCGCAAGGGCACCGGCGACGACCGCTCGCAGTTCTTCAAGGACCTGGCCACGCCGTTCTTCGGCGCCAACCGCGATGGCAACAGCGTCACCCAGGGCATGCGTGATTCGTTCTGGCTGCAGGGCATGCTCGGTGGCGTCAAGGGCCAGTACGACTGCATCCACGAATTCTCGGAAGTGGACTACACCGGTGACCTGAAGAAGATCGACGTGCCTGCGCTGGTCGTGCATGGCGATGATGACCAGATCGTACCGTTCGATGCTTCGGCCAAGCTGTCCTCACAGATCATCAGCGACGCCGAACTGAAGGTGTATGCCGGTGCACCGCACGGCCTGACGGTCACCCACGCCGACGCGTTCAACGCCGACCTGCTGGCGTTCGCACGCAAGTGATGTGTGGCGGCGGCGCCTGAAGCGCCGCCGCTTCTGCGGCAGTGCCGGCCGCTGGCCGGCAACTTTTCCATCCTGATCCAAAGCACATGCAGCCGGCCAGCGGCCGGCTCTACCAGAGCAGGTCAGATGTCACTGTGGTGGTGCGGAACGCCGGCCTTGGGCAGCGGGTCATGGCCGCCCACGAAGTGACGTACCACCGGTGCCCGTTCGCCGCGATGCAGTCCGCGCAGCACTTCCTGGATCGCCTTGTCATCAGCGGTGATGCGTTCGTGCTGGCGCAGATGCTCCAGCCACGACGGGGTCACGAAATACTCCAGGTGGATGCCCGGCGTCGCCACATCCTCAACCACGCCCCAGACCACGGCGCCATCACGGCGACGGATCGTTCCCAGCGCGCGCATCTGCGCCTGGAATGCACTGCGATCGGCATCGTCGATCCGGTATTCGATGGTCACCAGCACCGGGCCGCGATCATTGGATACCGGTACTGAGAGTTCCGGCGCCGGCCAGTGCCCGGCCGGACGCAGGTTCAGGTCTTCGGTACCGGCGATGCGCACGCGCCAGACCAGCAGTCCGCCGATCACCGCACCGGCGGCAGCCACCAGCAGGGCCAGCTCCGGCGAGGTGCGCTGCGCCAGCGCGCCCCAGCTCAGGCCGCCAGCGGCCATGCCGGCAGAGAACACCATGATGTACAGCGCCAGCGCGCGCGCACGTACCCACGCCGGTACCGCCGTCTGCGCGGCGATCTGCAGCGAAGAGAGCACGGTGATCCAGGCAAAGCCATTGACCAGCATCACCACGGGAAGCACGTACCAGCTGCGGGTCAGCGCCAGCCCGACCAGGCTCAACGCCAGCGACAGCGTGGCCAGCAGCACCAGCAGGTCGCGGTCCATCTGTGCGCGCAGCTTCGGCAGCAGCAGCGCGCCGCCGACCGCACCGATACCAATGCAGCCCAGCAGCATGCCGTACTGCCCCGCCCCACCCTGCATCTGCCCGCGCACCACCACGGGCAGCAACGCGTTCATCGCCGCAGCGAAGAAGAAGAAGCCGACCGACTTGATCAGGACCGCCTGCAGCCGCCCGGCGCGGCTGGCGTAGCGCAGGCCTGCCTTCAGGCCGGCACCGAAGCCTTCCGGCGGCAGGCTGGACTGCTTCGGGTCGCGCTTCCAGCCCCACACCACGAACAGCATCGCGGCGAAGGTGATGGCGTTGAAGCCAAAGGCCCAGACCGCACCAAGCTGCGCCACGATCACGCCGCCGATGGCCGGGCCGATCGAGCGCGCGATGTTGATGCCGATCGAGTTCAGCGCCACCGCCGAGGCCAGCATCGGCTGCGGCACCAGCTCGGACACGATCGCCGCCTGCGCCGGCATCGCCATCGCCGCGCCACACCCCATGCAGAAGGTCAGCAGCACCAGCAGCTGCGGGGTCAGCATGTCCATGGCGGTCAGCGCCGCCATCACCGCGGCCACCAGCAGCATCCAGCCCTGGGTGGCCAGCAGGTACCTGCGCCGGTCGACGATGTCGGCCAGCGTGCCGGCGGCCAGTGCCAGCAGCACGATCGGCACTGTGGTTGCCGACTGCACCAGTGCCACCATCAACGGTGAACCGGTGCGCTCGGCCATCACCCAGGCGGCGGCCACGTCGTTGACCCAGGTGCCGATGTTGCTGGCCAGGATCGCCAGCCAGATCGAACGGAACATCCGGATCTTCAACGGCGACCAGGCACCTGTGGCCTGTGCGGAAGGTTGTGACGCGGTTGCGTTCACCATTGCCATGCTCCAACGATCGAGGCGAAGAGCGTGTCCCGGCCCCCGGCCTGCTTCAGTGCAGGACCGGCATCGACCCAGGCCAGCTGCAGCTGCCATTGCCAGTGTTCGCTGGCCTGCCAGCGGGTTTCGGATTTGTACTGGTTGCCGATGCGGCGTGCGCCACCGGCAGTGCCTGGCAGCGCCAGCAGCGGTGCCGGCGTGGTGTAGACCGCATCGGCGCGCCGATGCTTCCAGGCCATCTGTACGCCCAGCTCCGTCGTCACCGCGTCGTGCAGGCGCAGGCTCAGCGTAGGCTGGATATCCATCAGGTTGGCCGGCGCCAGCAGGCTGGCCTCGCTGAAGTAGGCCGACTTCGGGAACAAGGCATTGAACGTTCCCAGTCGGCCATCGCGCAGATTGCCGTCGCCGCTGGCGATGTCGGCCTTCAGGCCCAGCCGTGGCTGCAGCGGCAGGTCCGGCCAGCGCCAACCCGTATCGGTGGCCAGCGTCCAGGCGCGGATGTCGAGGTCACCCGTGGCGGTACGCAGTTCACCGCCCTGCACCACCAACTCGTTGTTCCAGTCCAGTGCACCGGCCTGGCCGAACCAGCGCGCGCCCAGGCTCTGCCGCCGCTCGATACCGCTACCTGCGGCGAAGCGCGCGCCTTCGCGGCGGTAGTCCAGCAGGTACAGGTCCCACTGGCCCGTCGCCTGACCGCGTGCCGTCGTGGCGTACGCAGCCCACAGGTGGGCACCGTGTTCGCCGCGATCATCGAGCGCGCCCGGTCGGTTCTCCACCGGCCGCAGCACCATCAGGTCCAGCGTGCCGCGGCGGCCCTTCCAGCCCGCACGTGCTCCGTCGAAGGCGAGGCGGATGTTTGGCCCATCGCGTACCGACAGCAGCCGCGAGCTGCCGTAGCCGGCCTCCTGCCGCCCCAGTTGAAGATGAAGGCCACCGCGCTGCCAGCGCCAGTACGCCTGCTGCACGTCCAGCGCGCTGCGGTCGGTACGGCCGGGGCCGCCGGCCTTGCCACTTTCGGCATGCACACCCAGCTGCAGCTTCGCCTGCCAGGTGTCTTCCACATAGGTGGCCGAGGCCAGCGCACGCAGCAGGCCGTAGCCATCTTCTGCGCCGCCGATGCCGAAGCGGGTCGGATCGTAGTACAGGCCACGCACGCGCAGCGACGCATCCCATTGCAGTTGGCCGTCGCCCGCATCGCTGCAGAGACCGCCGTCGCAGGCCTGCGCCAGCGCCGGCATGGCCAGCAGCGCCAGGCTCAGAACGCGAAGCACGAGCATCCCATCGCGCCCCAGAACGCGGTCAGGTCGTCGGTCGGTGCCGCGTGCTGCGCGGCATGACCATGGGCGCCATGCGTGGTGCAGGCCGCACCATGGTGATGGCGGTGGGCAGCGGCCAGGCCGGTCGCGGCGCCACCCACGTGGTAGCCACCGAACCGGTTGACCGGCGACCAGTTGGGCATCGCCGGCGGCAGCTGCGGGGCCAGGCCGGCGTAGTCACCGTCGGCGTGCACGATGCGGCCACCGACCACGGTCAGCACGCTGGTGATGTCGGCGATCCGCGCGTCATCGACGCGGAAGAAATCAGCCGACAGCAGGATGAAGTCGGCCAGCTGGCCAGCCTTAAGCGTGCCCTTCACCGCTTCGTCGCCGGAGAACCAGGCGCTGCCCTGGGTCCACAGGCGCAGCGCCTGTTCGCGCTCCAGCAGGTTTTCATCGCCGTACAGAGCCAGGCCGCCCACGGTGCGCCCGGTCACCAGCCAGGACAGCGCCACCCATGGGTTGTAGCTGGCCACACGGGTGGCATCGGTACCGGCACCCACCGGCACGCCTTCGGCCAGCATCCGCTTCACCGGCGGCGTGTGCCGCGCCGCCTGCACGCCATAGCGCTCGACGAAGGCTTCGCCCTGATAGGCCATGCGGTGCTGCACGGCAATGCCGCCTCCCAGCGCGCGGATGCGCTCGATGTTGCGCGGAGTGATGGTCTCGGCATGGTCGATGAACCAGTGCAGGCCATCGAACGGCACCTCACGGTTGACCTGCTCGTACACGTCCAGGATGCGGGTGATGCTTTCGTCGTAGGTGGCGTGGATGCGGAACGGCCAGCGCTTCTCCACCAGCAGCTTCACCACATCGTGCAATTCCGGTTCCAGCTCCGGCGGCAGCTCCGGGCGTGGCTCGTTGAACAGCTCGAAGTCGGCAGCGGAGAACACCAGCATCTCGCCGGCCCCGTTGTGGCGCAGCAGGTCGTCGCCCTGGCGAGGCTGCAGCATCTCGCTCCAGCCGCGGAAGTCATCCACTTCCTTGCCCTTGTTCTGGGTGAACAGGTTGTAGGCGATGCGCACTGTCAGCTGGTCATCGCGGTGCAGCTGTTCGATGACCTGGTAGTCCTCGGGGTAATTCTGGAAGCCGCCGCCGGCGTCGATCACCGAGGTGATGCCCAGCCGGTTCAACTCGCGCATGAAGTGGCGGGTGGAATTGGCCTGGTACTCGATCGGCAGCCGGGGCCCCTTGGCCAGCGTTGCATACAGGATCAGCGCGTTGGGCTTGGCCAGCAGCAGTCCGGTCGGGTTGCCGAGCGCGTCACGCACGATCTGCCCACCCGGCGGGTCCGGCGTGTCTTTCGTGTAGCCACAGGCCCGCAGCGCAGCGCGGTTGAGCAGCGCGCGGTCGTACAGGTGCAGCAGGAACACCGGCGTATCCGGCGCGATGTCGTTGAGCTCCTGCAGCGTCGGCAGGCGCTTCTCGTTGAACTGCGCGGCGGTGAAGCCACCGACCACGCGTACCCATTGCGGCGCCGGAGTGCGATCAACCTGTACCTTCAGCATCGCCATCGCGTCGGCCAGCGAACGCAGGCCATCCCAGCGCAGTTCCAGGTTGTAGTTCAGGCCGCCGCGGATCAGGTGCGTGTGGCTGTCGTTGAGGCCGGGCAACAGGCGCCGGCCCTGCGCATCGATCAGGGTCGCTTCGTTGCCCCAGTCGCGCATGATCTGCTCGTCACTGCCGACGGCAACGATGCGCCCCTCCTGCACGGCGAGCGCCTGTGCATGCGGCTGCTGTGGGTCGAGGGTGGTGATGCGGGCATTGCGGATGACCAGCGTGCTCATGCGACGCTCCTTGGAAGTGGAATCGAATGCGGCACCGGCACGGCCGGCCAGACCCAGCGCAACAGCGGCGCCGCTGGCCAGCACCACGTTGCGGCGGCCGTGATCGAGTGGTTCGTGACTCATGCGTGGTCTCCCGACAGATGTTGGCCGTCCAGCGCCCAGGCGCCGGGCCCGGCCAGCGCGACGGCCAGCAGTACCGTGGTCCACATCAACGGGTACTCGCTGCCACCGCGCATCCAGAACCAACCCTTGGGCAGGGCCAGGAGTACGGTGAAGCCGATGAACGCTGCGGCGACCAGTGCGGCGATGCGGACCTGCCAGCCCAGCAGCACGGCCAGTCCGCACAGCACCTGCAACAGGGCCAGCAGCAGCGGCAGTGGCGCCGCCGCTGGCAGTCCGAAGCCGCGCAACTCGGTAGCAAAGCCGACCAGCCCGGGGCCGCCGAACCAGCCGAACAGCTTGCCCAGCGCATGTGGCAGCAGGAACCCCCCGGCTGCCACGCGCAGCATCAGCAGGGCCAGGTCGAGGCCATGCCCAGCCAGCATGCTCAGTGCCCGCCTTCCTGCGCGCCAAACATGCTCTTGGCGTACTGGATGCCGATGCCGTAGCCACCGGCATGGTCACGGGCAATGCCGGTGGTCAGGCCATAGGTTTCACCCCGTGCCCAGTCGCGCTGCAGTTCAAGCAGGTACTGCACGCTGGTCATCGGCACTGCGCAGCCTGCACCATGCGGGTAATCGCGCGTTCGTGGGCCTCTTCGCTGACGTCGCCACAGGCGTCGGTGATCACGTGCACCTCGAACCCCTGCGCCAGCGCCGACAGCGCCGGACCGACGATGCAGACGCTGGTCCACAGGCCGGCAAGCACCAGGCGGCGCTTGCCGATGCGATTGATCTCCGCGATCACCGCCTGATCCTCCCAGGTGTTCATCGAGGTCCGGTCGAACACCGGCTGGCCCGGGAAGATCTCCGGCAGTTCCGGGAACATCGGGCCGGAGAACGACGTTTCGGCCACCGTGGTCAGCAGCACCGGTACGCTGAAGCCCTTGGCGCCCTTGCTGATCAGCGACACGTTGTTGCGCAGCGCAGAGATGTCGATGGTATGGGTGGCAAATGCCATCTGCGACTGGAAGTCGATCAGCACCAGCGCGTGATCGGTGGGCGACAGCAGGGACGGGGCGGCAACAGCGGTGGCAGGACTCATGGATGGACTCCGTTGGAAGCACGTTCTGGGGGAAGCAACAGGGCCGCATCGCCGGCCAGGTACTGGCCTGGGCTGCAGCCGGTCTCGGCGCGGAAGCTGCGGACGAAATGGCTCTGGTCGAAGAAGCCCAGCTGCTGCGCCAGGGATGACATCGGCAGCTTCGCGGCCGGCAACAGCTGGCAGGCGCGCTGGATGCGACGGCGGCGCACGTAGCGCAGCGGGCTGGCGCCCGTGCCGCTACGAAACAGGCGCACCAGGTGGAAGCGACTGACACAGGCAGCCTCGGCCAGCTCGGTCACCCGCAGCGGCTGCGACAGGTGTTCATCGACATAGCGCAGGGCGCGCTGCAACGCCGCCGCCTGGTGCGGGGCCAGCGATGCGGCGGGCGAAGCAGGCAGGAAGACGGTGGCCATGGGGGACGCCGCAGAGGGGTGGCCCATGGTCGGTGCCACGCGCCGGAAGCCCTACCCCCGTCGGACGAAGCCCGCACCTACCCGAATGGGGGAGGCCGCCGCCCCAGCAGGCGGCGGCCGAACAGACGGGCATCCAGCGAGTACGCGCCGGGCCCAAGTAGCAACAGCGCCAGCGGCAGTGGCACCAGTGCCCAGGGCTGGGCCAGCAGGTACAGGCCCAGCGTTGCCAACACCGCCGCCAGCGGGGTCAGCGCGCCCAGCACCAGCATCGCGGCTACCAGCAGGCCGGGTATCGACCACTCACCGGCGTGCGACGCCGGCATGCACAGCGCAGCGGCCACGCACAGCCGCAGCCACAGCAGGCCGATGCCCGGTGCACGGTCGGGAAACATCACAAACAGGCGCTGCATGGCCGGGCTCCACGGAACATGCCGGGGTGATAGCCGAGCGCCGCGCCACGCGCCTACCCCGTTCGGGTCACCCTGGCCTGCCCCGTACCTGACAGAATGCCCGCCATGCGTGGCCACCCCTTCCCGTTCCAGCAGCGCCTGCCAGCGCTGCTGGCGTGCCTGCTGTTGTTGATCTCCCTGCAGGCGTTCGCCGTGCAGCGCCCTTTGCTGAGCAGCGGCCTGCCCGGCTACGAGCACACCGCCTGGCGGGTTGGCCAGGGCGCGCCCGGCGATATCTGGGACATCAGCCAGGACCGCGATGGCCTGTTGTGGCTGGCCACCGGCTCGGGCCTCTACCGCTTCGATGGCCGCCGCTTTGAACGCCAGCCGGCACCTGTCGGCAGCGCCTTTCCCTCCTCCAACATGGTCACGCTGGCGCACGGCAGCGATGGCGCACTCTGGATCGGCTACTTCCAGGCCGGCATCAGCCAGCTCGCGCGCGGCCAGCTGCACAACTACGGCCGCAGCCAGGGCGTTCCGGTCGGCGTGGTTCCGCAGTTCAGCCAAGGCCGCGACGGTCGCCTGTGGGCGGCCATCAATGGTGGCCTGCGCTGGTTCGACGGCCAGCGCTGGCAACCGCTGCCGAGCGGGAGCGGCGTGCCGGAGCATCGCGTGCAATGGGTGCTGCATGACAGCCGCGGCACCTTCTGGGTACTGGCCGACCTGAAGGTCTGGATGCGCGCGTCAGGCGATGCCGTGTTCAAGGACACCGGCATCGCCGTATCGCAGATGGCGTCACTGGCGGAAAGCCCGCAGGGCGAAGTGTGGCTGGCCGACCGCGTGCGCGGCACCTCGCCGCTGGCCAACGCTCAGGGCCTGATAGCCGAGCATGAGCGCGAAGCTCGGCGATTGCCGGATCTGGTCGCCGCGCGCCTGCAGTTCACCGCCGATGGTGCGCTGTGGGCCACGATGAGCCCACATGGCGGTGTGGCGCGGGTCACCTTCCAGGGCGACCATGCCGTGCGCATGGAGCGCTTCGATTCACCGCACGGGCTGACCGCCACCTCGGCCGTGCCGATCATCGTCGATCGCGAGGGCAACCTCTGGGTCGGCACCAATCTCGGCCTCAACCGCTTCCGCGCGCGCAGCGTGCATGCGCTCACCGCCGGCCCCAGCGACCCCTACCGCTCACTGGTGCGGGCCAGCGATGGACGCGTGTATGGCTATGGCGAAGACCTCAAACTGTACGATCTGCGCCGGTCGTTGCTGGACGGCAGCACCGCGCAGCTGCAGGCGGCCGCTCGCCAGGCGCCCACGCCGGTCTGGCAGTTCGACTGGGTCAACCTGGCACGCACGGTGGCCGGCCACACCACCCTGATTCCACTGCCGGCACCGTTCACCGGGCAACCGCTGCATGCCCTGCTGTTCGCCGACGAAGCGCAGGCCTGGGTCTGCAGCGGCGAACACGGCGTGCTGCATTACCAGCATGGCCAATGGCGGCGCGAAGCGCGCTTGCCCGAGCAGGCCTGTTCGTCGCTCGCATTGGACCGCGACGGCCAGCTGCTGCTCGGCTATGCCGACGGCAGGCTGCGCCGCATGGGCAGCACGGGCATCGACACCTTCGATGCCACCCAGGGTCTTGCCGTGGGGCCGGTGACTGCGCTGCTGCAGCATCAGGATCTGCTGCTGGTGGCCGGCGAAGCAGGCCTTGCCGCGCGCGTGGGAAATGGCCCATTCGTGCCCGTCCGCACTGACATGGCCGGTGTGCTCGAAGGCATCACCGGCATGGTCGCCGACGCACGCGGGCATCTGTGGCTCAATGGCAGCCGGGGCCTGGTGCGGCTGCAGAGCAGCCAGCTGCGCCGCGCCCTGCGCACCGGCATGCAGGTGACGCCGCGCCTGTTCGATGCGGTGGACGGCATGCCGGGCATTGCCCTGCAGAGCGGGCCGATCGCCACCGCCACCCTGGCCGACGACGGACTGCTGTGGCTGGCCACCAACCAGGGCCTGGCCTGGCTGGATACCACGCGATCGCATGTCAACATGATGGCGCCCAGCGTGCGCATCGGCGAGGTGCTGTACGGCAGCGCACACCAGCCCCTACGCGACGGCCTGCGCCTGCCCGCGGGCACCAGCCAGCTGCAGATCGACTACGTGGCGCTGTCGCTGGCACGCCCCGAGCGCAACCGCTACCGCTACCGCCTGTCCGGCGTCGACGACGGCTGGCAGGACGCCGGCAGTAGTACACGTGCGTACTACACCAACCTGGAACCGGGCAGCTATCGCTTCGAAGTGGAAGCTGCCAACGAAGACGGTATCTGGAGCACCACCCCGGCCAGCCGCAGCTTCCGCATCGCGCCTACGTTCATGCAGACGGTGTGGTTCAAGCTGTTGTGCGCGGCGGCGATACTGGCGCTGCTGATGATGGCCGTACGCATCCGCAGTGGCCAGCTGGCGGCGCTGTTCCGTGCCCGTCTGCAGGAGCGCCACGGTGAACGCGAACGCATCGCCCGCGACCTGCATGACACCCTGCTGCAGGGCAGCCAGGGGCTGATCCTGCACCTGCATGCGATCAGCCAATCCGCGCAGACTCCGGAGCCGGTGCGCAGTCAGCTGGAGTCGGCAATGCAGCTGGCCGAACGCAACCTGGCCGAAGGCCGCGAACGGGTCAACGCATTGCGCGACGGTCCGTTCGCCGGGCGCGACCTTGCATCGGCGCTGGCCGATGTGCACGCCGAGTACGCCGGCCAGGGCACCAACCCGTTGCGCCTGACCGTGGAGGGGGCAGTGCCACTGCTTCAGGCCGACGCCGCTGAAGAGGTCTTCCTGATCGGGCGCGAGGCGATCCGCAATGCGCTGCGTCACGCCGACGCCAGTGCCATCGAGGTGGAGCTGTCCTACGGCACGCGTTGCTTCCTGCTGCACGTGCGCGATGATGGCGTGGGTATCGCCGACGAGAACGCCGGCCACGGCCACTGGGGCCTGCAGGGCATGCGCGAGCGGGCGCAGCGGCTGGGTGCCGAGCTGCAGCTGTGGACGCGCCCCGGACTGGGTACCGAAATTGCGCTGGCGGTCCCCGCGCGGCGCCTGTATCACCGACTTCCATCGCGTTGGCGCTGGCCCTGGAGCACACCGAAGCATGACTGAAATCCCTGCCCCGATCCGCGTCCTGGTGGTCGATGACCACCCCCTGCTGCGCGACGGCCTGGCGGCGCTGCTGGGCGCGCAGGCCGACCTGCAGCTGCTTGGCGAAGCCGCCGACGGCGAAGAGGCCATCGCGTGCTACCAGCGGTTGCACCCGGACGTGGTGCTGATGGATCTGCAGATGCCACGCCTGGATGGCGTTGAAGCGATCGTGCGGATCCGCGCGCTCGACCCGCGCGCGCGGATCATCGTGCTGACCACCTACCGCGGCGACGTGCGTGCAGTTCGCGCACTGCAGGCCGGTGCCAGTGCCTACCTGCTGAAGGACATGCTGCGCCATGAACTGGTCGACACCATCCGCATGGTGGCCGGTGGCCGGCGCGCACCGATCCCACCAGCGGTGGCTGCCAGCATCGCCGCGCACGTGGTGGAAGACCGCCTGTCGCCACGCGAGACCGAGGTCCTGCGGCACGTCGCCAGCGGTCTATCGAACAAGCGCATCGGCGAGCGCATGCAGATCTCCGAGCAGACGGTGAAGGCCCACATGAAGAGCCTGATGGACAAGCTCGGCGTCGGCGATCGCACGCATGCGGTCACTCAGGCGCTGCGGCGCGGCATCATCAGCCTGGACGACAGCGGCCACGATTGACGCACGGATCCCACGATCAGTAGATCCACGCCATGCGTGGATGAATCCCAACCGGATCGAATACTTGGACAGCGGAACAGAGTGAGCCGAGCATGGCTCGACTCTCCAGGAATGAAGGCGCCCAACTCCGCCATCAGTTGGCCTTGGCCGTCTCGGCATTCCAGGCCGCGACCTTCGCCCTGGTCTCGGCCAGCATCCTGTCCAGCGCCGCACGGTCATACACGTTGCCACGCAGGATCACGCTGTCGATCTTTTCGGTAGCGGCGATGTCCTGCAGCGGATTGGCGGTCAGCAGCACCAGGTCGGCGGCCTTGCCAGTGGCCACGCCACCGTAGCGGTCCATCTGGCCGAACCAGGCCGGGCCGGAACGGGTCGCCGCCGACAGCGCCTGCGGTGCGCTCAGGCCTTCTTTCACGAACAGCTGCAGTTCCTGGTGCAGGGCGATACCCGGGAAGTTGTACGAGTTCAGGAAGCCCGCATCGGTGCCGGCGATGATCGTCACGCCGGCTTCCTGCAGCAGCGGCAGCACTGCGGCCACCTGGTGGTACTGCGCGTGGCGCGCTTCGATCTGCGCGGGCGTGGCCTTGGCGGCACGGTCGACGCGCCACTGGTAGGTCGCGCGCAGGCCCGGGCCGATGTAGGCCAGGTACGGGTCGTTGGCGTGGTCATCCTGGTCGAGGAAGTCGAGGATGCGGCCACCGTTGAGGGTCGGGGTCACGAACACGCCGCGCCTGGCGAAATCGCGGTAGGCGTGCATCGCGGTATCGCGGTCGAAGCTGGCGTCGAGCCGGCGGTTGGCTTCCGCGCGGTCGATGCGGCCGGCGCCGAAGTCGGCGGCGATCTGCGCCTCGTCCTTGCTGCCGGCCTTGAACGCATAGTCCAGGTGCTCGATCGAAGCCAGCCCGGCATCGACGGCCTGCTCCACGGTCAGCGCCATCGGGATATGGCCCGAAGCCTTGAAGCCGGCCTTGCGTGCGGCACTGGCCGAATACAGGAACAGTTCCGGCTTCAGCGTGCTGTCGGTGATCTTCACGAAATCGACCTTGTCGTGCTGCAGGCGAGCGATCGCCTGGTCGACGTCCGCCTCGCTGCCCACTTCGATCGTGCCCTTCCAGACCGGCTTGATGCCTTCGATCTTCGCGCCCGAACTGAGCAGGCGCGGCCCGAACAGCGTGCCCTTGGCGATCTCGCCACGCCACTGCAGCACCTGCCCGGGCAGGTCGCCGGAGCAGTCACGCACGGTGGTAATGCCGTGCGCGATGTACAGCGGCAGCAGCGCCTTGTTCTCCTCGATCAGCGCCGGGCCGCCACCGAAGTGCACGTGCATGTCCCACAGGCCCGGGATCAGGTACTTGCCCTTGGCATCGATCTGGCGGGTGGCCTTCCATTGGCTGCGCAGCTGCGCGTCCGGCCCAACGGCAACGATGTCCTCGCCGCGGATCACCACGCTCTGCCCAGGCAGCGTGCTGGCATGTTCGACATCCACCACGGTGGCATTGCGGATCAGCAGGTCGGCACGCTCGGCGGCCGCGGCCGACAGCGGGGCCACTGCAACAAGGACGGCAAGAGACAGCGAATGGAAACGGAACATGGACAGCATCCTGGTGGGCACGCCCAGCGTGCGGGTGGAAGGGGTCGGGCCTCAGCGCACCGCGCCGTGTTGGCGCAGCAGTGCTTCGATATCGGTGTAGCCGCGTTGCCGCGCATGGGCCAGTGGTGTCACGCCATCGCCGTCGGCGCGTTCGGGATCGGCGCCGGCATCGAGCAGAAGCTGCACGATCTGCACATGACGTGGTCCTCCATCGCCGAGCAGGATCGCTTCCAGCAATGCGGTCCAGTGCAGGCGGTTGACATGATCCACCGCAACGCCCGCGCGCAGCAGCGTGCGCACGGTGGCAACGTGGCCGCGCTCGGCGGCCGGAATCAGCGCGGTACCGCCATAGCGGTTGGTGCTGCGCAGATCGGCGCCGTGCGCCAGCGTCATCGCCAGGATTTCATCCAGGCCGCGCGCACCGGCGTACAGGTAGGCACTGTCCTGCAACGCATCCCTGGCATTGACGTCGGCACCGGCCTCGATCAGCTCGCGCGCGGCATCCACGTTATTGCCATGCGTGGCCAGCAGCAGCGCGGTTCGGCCCTGGCCGTCGCGTGCTTCCAGATCGGCGCCCTGCCCGATTGCCTCGCGCACGGCCTCGGCATCGCCGCGACTCGCGGCATCACGCAGGTGGGCATCGGCATCCGCCCGGGAGGTGGCGGTGCAGGCAGGCGTGACCATGGCCAGCAGACACACCAGCAGCACGCGCACGAACGGCGCAGGCCAGGCACGGCAACGATGGAAGCGCATGTCGGTGTCTCCTCCTGTCGATCACCGCGGCACGGTGCGCGGCGCTCGCAATGGCCGGGCATTGCCGGTGGTTGCTTCGCATGGTAGAAGTCGCCACGTGCATCCAGAAGTGAAATGTTCAAATGCCAGACAGTGCCAAATCGAATAGAACCCTGTTCGAACTGGACCTGCTGCGGGCGCTGGTCATGGTGGCCGACTGTGGCAGTTTCACCACCGCCGCCACGCGACTGCATTCGACCCAGTCCACGGTCAGCCAGAAGGTGCGCCGCCTGGAGGAGCTGGCCGGGCACCGCCTGCTCGAACGCGGCCACCGCGACGTGCATCCCACCGATGCCGGCCACACCCTGCTCGGCTACGCGCGGCGCATGCTCGACCTGAACGAGGAAATGGCCCAGGCGCTGGCCGGCGCCACCGTGGAGACCGCCGTACGCATCGGCGTGCCGGAGGACTTCGTCAACGCGCAGACCACCCGGATGCTGGCGGCCTTCAGCCGTCGCCATCCGCAGGTGAAGCTGGAGATCAGCAGCGGACTGAGCCGCGACCTGGCGCACGGCTTCGACCATGGCGAACTGGACCTGGTGCTGGTCAAACAACGTCGCAACACGCGCCAGGCCGTCCACTGCCGGCGTGAGCCGATGCACTGGATCGACAGCCTGCGCAGCAGTTGCCTGCAGCAGGATCCGCTGCCGCTGGTCACCTTCCCGCCGCGCGGGCTGTATCGCGACGAGATGATCCACGCCGTGGAAGCGCTGGGCCTGCGCTGGCGCATCGCCTTCACCAGCTCATCGCTCAGCGGCATCCAGGGCGCGGTGGCCGACGGCATCGGCATCAGCCTGCTGCCCCGCCGCGCGGTCATGCGTGAACACCGCATCATCGATGGTGAGCGCGACCTGCCGGTGATCGACAACTACGAGATCGGCCTGCTGCATCGCGCCGATGCCGATGATGCGGTGCGCGCTCTGGCGGGCGAGTTGTGGCGGCAGGTGCAGCGCGAACCGGATTGAGCACCGTAGATCCGCTTCATGTGTGGATGCGTTTCGCGCATCAGACATCGATATCTGAACAATCCTGCCGCGCCAGGGTGTCACATCGCCAGCTACAGTGCCCACTGTTTCCGTGCACCGCGGCGCGTTGCCATGTCCGACGAGATCCCCACCCGCTTCGATCCCCTGCCTGCTGCCCTGCGGACCCATCTGCAGCACCAGCGGTCGTTGATCGCTGCTCGCGTGGCGGCCGGCTTCCCCACTCTGCCGGTGCAATGGCCGCTGCCAGCCAGCACCCTGCAGCGTGTGGTCGACGCCGAGCTGATCGAGCGTGACGACGGCGACGGCTGGGAAGCACTTGGCGTGGCGTTCGGCGACACCCTGGCCCAGCGCGTGCCAGGCCTGGCGTGGATGCAGGTCACCGACGCCTGGGGCATCGACGCGGTGCTGCGCTATGCCGACAGCAGCCTGCAGATCGGCGCCAGTACACTGCTGCTCAAGCGCGTCGAGCAGGGCGAGGTGATCGACATTGCCCACCTGCTGGCATGGCTGGAGGAGTTCGTCGCGACCCGCGCCGATGATTACGTGTGAGCCACGCACCGGATTCGATCGCATCATCCACGCATGGCGTGGATCTACAGCCAGCGGCCGTCCACCACCACGCGGCGTTCCACTGGCACTGCAGCCACCGCCGCCGGGCCGTGGTCGGCACGCACCGCGACGAAGGTGGCCGGAAGGCCCTCCGCAAGCCCGTACTGCGGTAGCCCGATCACCTGTGCGGCATGGGCGGTGACCATGTCCAGCGCAAGTTTCAGATCGGCATCGGTGTAGAAGCCGGAGCGGTAGCCCAGCAGCATCGCCCGCTGCAGCAGGTCGCCATTGCCGTACGGCCACCAGCAATCGCGGATGTTGTCATTGCCGGCGAACACGCGCACGCCGGCGTCATGTAGAGCACGCAACGGCGGGAACGGGTGGTCGCCCGGTGCATTGCTCATGATGGCTACGCCGGCCGTGGCCAGCGCCTCGCCAACCTGCAGCGCGCGCGCCAGCGGCACCTCACCCAACGAGTAGGCATGGCTGACCGCCACCCGGCCCTGCAATCCGGCCGCCCGGGTCCGCGCCGCGATGCGCAGCAGCTGGGCCAGCCCGGTCTCGCCGGGTTCATGCAGGTGGATGTCCAGCCGCACGCCATGGCGCTCGGCCAGCCCGAACAACAGCGCCAGCTGGCCTTCGGCATCGCCATCCAGCGTGGTCGGGTCAATGCCACCCAGCACTTCCACGCCCGCCGCCAAGGCCTGCTCCAGCACGGCCGCCGTGCCGGCACAGGACATCACCCCTGCCTGCGGGAACGCCACCAGCTGGATGCGCATGATGTCGGCGCAGCGCAGCGCCGCCTCACGCACCGCGTCCAGATGGCGCAGGCCGGTACTGGCATCGATGTCGACGTGACAGCGCATCGCCACCGTGCCGAAACCGCTGCACTGGCGGATCAGCGCCTCGGCCCGGTCGACCATCGGCGCGGCGCACGCCACCGCCGCCTTCTCCACCGCCAGGCGCTCACGCAGGCTGTTCACCGGCTGATGCGGATGCCAACGGTCACCCACGAAGCTCTTGTCCAGGTGGATATGGCCATCGACCAGGCCCGGCAGGACGGCAAAGCCCCTCAGATCAACGCTTTCTGCACCTTCGCGCGGCGCGCCCTCTGCATTCAGGCCACTGATGCGTCCGTTGTGAATGTGGAAATGCAACGGCGCACCATCGCAGTCCACGCCTCCATGGACGAACTGAAGCGTCATCGGAAACTCCCGGAAAGCCAAGTCATGACGCCATCCTGCGCCCCGGGCGCCCCCATCGGCCAACGAAATATCTGGATGCCATGCATTCATCAGAACGATGAATGCCGCAACGACGGCCGGCCGCTGCCACGCCGTGAACACGCCTGAACGGGTACCATAGAGGCCTGTTTCCGCTGTGATGCCGCATGGGCCCGTCCGACCGCCACGATCGTCTCCGCCGCTGGCAGGCCGCGTCCCTGCTTGCCGCCGCCCCGATCGCCAGCCTGTCCGCCACTGATGCCGCCGCCGCACCGCTGCAGGCACCGCCTGGACAGCAGCGCATCGCGCCGGCTGCGCTGGTCGAACGGCTGCACCAGCGCGTGCTGTCCGGGCAGAGCGCCACCGCCACCCTGGAACACTGGTGCGCCGAGCATGGCCTGGCCGAGCAGGCACGGGTGCGTGCGGTGCGCGTCCGCGGCCAGGACAAGCCGGCACCGGCCGATGTGCTGCAGGCGCTGGGCGCGGCGCAATCCGGTACCGCCCTGCGCTACCGCCGCGTGCAGCTGGTCTGTGGCAGCCGCGTGCTGTCCGAGGCCGACAACTGGTACCTGCCCGGCCACCTCAGCCCGGCCATGAACGACGTGCTGGACAGCACCGACGAGCCGTTCGGCCGCGTGGTCGGCCCGCTCGGCTTCCAGCGCCAGACCCTGGCCGACCAGACCTTCTGGCCACCACGCGGCGAAGGCGATCATGGCGTGATCCTGGAGGTTCGCGCCCTGCTGCGCGACCGCCAGCAGCAGCCTTTCAGCTATGTCATCGAGTCATACCTGCAGCAGGCGCTGCCCTGAACCGACGGCGGGCGCAGCGGCACCGCACAATGAATGAAAAGCAGAAGGCCCGGCAATGCCGGGCCTTTCGCTTGCAGCGGGATCAGCGGAACCGGTAGTCCAGCTGCAACCAGTACTGGCGGCCATACGGGTCGTAGTTGCCGACCGGATAGAACGGCCAGCCGCCTCCGTTCCTGTCCGCCGGCGGGCGGCTGTCGCGCAGGTTGTTGACGATCACCCCCACCGACAGGTTCTCGCCGAACTGGCGGAACACGCTGGCGTTATAGGTCATGTATGGCCCCATGCGGCCACTGCCATCGCTCTTGGGCAGCGAGCCGAAACGGTTGCCATACAGCGTGGTGGTCCAGTCACCCTGGTTCCAGGTGACGCTGCCGTTGGCCTTGCTGCGCCACTGGTAGTCATCCAGCGAATTGCGGATGTCGCGCTCCGGATCATCGGAGAACTGCTTGTACGTGTGTTCCAGTACCACCGTGTAGGCCAGGCGCGTGGTGAAGCGGCCATAGCGGCCGGCATCGAAGCGCCAGTTGCCCTTCAGGTCCAGGCCGCGCACCGATTCGGACGCCGCGTTGATCGGGTTGATCAGCACGCGGGTCACCTGGTCCGGTTGCACGGTGGCAGTGGACGGGTTGCGGATCACCCGCGACAGCGCGTCCTGGCACAGCGGTGAGCCGATGTCGCGCGCCTCGCCGCCCAGCGTGCGGCCCAGGCGGCAATCGGCCTCATCGCGCAGGATGCGGCTGGTGTCGAGGCTGGTCACCTCGTTGTCGATGCGGATGTCGTAGTAGTCAGCGCTGAAATCAAGCCCGGCCAGCGGCGACCAGACCACGCCGAAGCCATAGGATTTGGCGGTTTCCGGCTGCAGCTGCGGGTTGGCGCGGTTGCTGTAGTCGATCGACAGGCCGTTGTAGTCGCAGTTGTCGTAGGACTGGCCTGCGGTGCGGCAACGCCAGTAATCGGTCATGCCCGGGTTGTAGCCGCGGGTCTCGGTGGCGAACACGTAATTCATGTCCGGCGCACGGAAGCTGGTCGCGGCGGTACCACGGATCAGCAGGCTCTCGATCGGGCGGAACTCCACGCCGAAACTCCAGGTGGCCTTGCCGAGGTGCTCGCCCCCGGCACGGTACTGGTCGTAACGACCGGCCAGGGTGGTGGTCAGCGACTTCAGCAACGGCAGTTGCAGTTCAACGCCCGCCGCATAGCGGTCGCGCTCGCCACCGGCACCGATGCCGGCGCTGGTATTCCAGAACTCTCCGCTCCCCAGCCGCGGATCGGGGCGGTTGCGGTAACCCTGGCTGCCGGCCTCGACCACCGCCGCCAGCGCGGCATCTCCGCCGGGCAGCGCGAACAGGCGGCCGTTGATGCTGGCGCTGAAGGTCTGCAGCCACGCCGCATTGCGGCTTTCCTGGTAATCGGACAGCCCCTCGTACTCGTTCGGCGTCAGCGGCTTGAACAGGCGCGCCGGGTCCGGTGCATAGACCTCCACGCCATTGCGCACGCCCAGCTTCGGGCCAAGCAGGTATTCGTTGATGCCGGCCAGCAGCACCGGGCGACGGGTGCGGTTCTCGTAGCGGGAGCGGCTGTAGACCGCTTCGTAGTCCCAGTCGCTGTCGCCGATCCGGCCACGCGCGCCAACGTTGAACGACCACGAGTTTTCCAGGAAGCGGTTGGCGTTGCGCGGCAGGCCACCGATTTCTTCCGGTGCGAAGCGGCGGTACCAGCTCTCCAGGTTGCCGGTGGTCTGGTTGTAGAAGTAGTTGCGGGCCGACGTCCAGGTGGGCGCGCGGGTGTTGTTGGTGATGCGTGCGCTGCCCACGGCCAGATCGGCGAACAGGTCGGTGGTCTCGTTGACGTGGAAGGTCAGCAGGCCATACCCATTGAGGTTGCGCTTCTCGGTCTGCACGGTCCAGTAGCTGGCGGCGGCCTCGTTGCTGCCGCAGTACCATCCCTGGCGCGGATTGAATGCGCGGAACACACTGCCGCCGTAGATGCCCGACGCCGGGTCGCAGCCATTCGTGCCCGGGTCGATGTTGCGGCCGGTGGCGGCGTTGCGCCGGTAGGCGATCGCAGTGGCCTGCGGCGCCTTGCCGGTCGGGTCATCGTCCAGCGAATCCATGAAGTCGCGCTGGCGCGCGTGGATCGCCTTGCGCACATCGAACTCGAAGCCGAACAGGCCATCCCAGCGCTCGCCGGAACCACCACCGACCACCTGCACGCGCTGGTTGTCACCGCCCCCCTGCTGGGTGCCGCCAGCACGCACGTTCACGTCCACGCCCTCGAAGCGGTCCTTGAGGATGATGTTGACCACGCCGGCGATGGCATCGGAGCCGTACACCGCCGATGCACCGGCGGCCAGCACCTCGATGCGCTCGATCAGCGCGCTCGGAATGTTGGCCAGGTTGACCACGTTCACCGAGCCTTCGTAGGCCAGCGGATAGTCGGACTGGCGGCGGCCGTTGACCAGTACCAGCGTCCGGTTCGGGCCCAGCCCCCGCAGATTGATGGTATTGGCGGCCGGAGTGAACGTATTGCCGAAGTCCTCGCCCTGCACGTTGCCGGTGTTCTCGGTCAGGGCACTCAATGCATCGAAGGCATTGCGGTAACCCTGCGCATCGATCTGCTCACGGCTGATCACCGTCACCGGCGACGGCCCCTCGACGCTGGCGCGGGGGATGCGCGAGCCGGTGACCTTCACTTCCTGTAGCTGGGTGGGTGCGCTTTCCTGCGCGAAGGCCGGCAACGAGACCAGCATCAGTGACGACAGCGCGAGCACCAGCGGACGCGGGCGCAGCGCCTTGTGAGAGGCGGACATGGGCTTCCTGGAGGAGTGGGGTGGTGGCACGGGCGGCGGCCATCGGCGCATAACGTTCCCGTAACGAAAGTGTCCTGAATGGGGAGTTTCAACGGAAAAGACCAGCCCTGATGGACTTATGCCTGAACCGAATCAGACCTGCCGCGGCAGCGATCACGCTTTTGCAACGAATTGAATGGTCTGGCGCTGCGGGCCTCGCCATCGTTGCGGGGATGATCACCCCATATCCGACCCCCGCCCTCCCCCCGCTACGCCCGGTGCTGCGCCGCCATCTGCTGCAGCTGCAGGTGGCACCGGTCACCCTGCGCCCATTCCAGCGCACCGACCTGCCGCGCTGGCGCCTGTTCGACGACCGCCAGCAGCGCGGCCGCCGTCACCCGGCCGGCATCGACGAGGAGGCACGCTTCCTCGCCCACATGCATCGCTCACGCCTGGAACAGGACAACGACCAGCTGCTGCTGGGTGTATTCGACGACGATCACGGCACGGTGCTGGACCAGCTGCATATCCGCCTGCAATCGCTGGAGGCGCGCTGCGCCGAGCTGCTGTCGCTGCAGCACTGGCATCCGCACGCCGACGCCATGCTGCAGGCACTGTGCCCGTTCCTGTTCGAAGGGGTCGGCCTGCATCGCCTGTTCGTGATGCTGCCACCGGACGGCAATACGCCGTTCGCCAATGCGCTGCACGCCTTCGGTTTCAGCCAGGAAGGCCTGCTGCGCGACCATCATCTGGACATCGACGGCTGGCAGGATCGCCAACTGTGGGCACTGACCGCGCCCCTGTGGCGCAGCGGCCTGCAGGTGGCGGACTAGCGGACCCGCTCCAGCACATCGCCTGCACCGGTCAGCACGGAGCAGGCGTGGTCCTGCAACTCTTCTCCGCTGGCCTCGTTGCCGGTTTCCGCGTCCACACGGGTGGCCAGCAGGATGAAGCCCGGGCCACCCTGCACCCGGTCACGCCCCGCCACCACCAGACTCCACTGGCCCACGTCGTCCACGCCTGCCAGGCCATAGGCCAGCAGGTTGAGCGGATTGGCGGTCAGCTCCGCACCCGGCAGCAGGCGTGCCTGATAGCGATGGCCACGCAGCAGCACGGGCAGTGGCGCCCACTCGGTGCCCACCGCTGCCGCGTGTGCATCGAGGGCCTGCAGCACATCTGCACGCAGGCAGTCGACGTGGATATGCAGCTGGTGCTGCGAGCGCCCATGCGGTGAATTCAGCGCCAGGCTGGCCACGCTGCGCGGCAGCGGTTGGCCCAGGGCCCGTTCGGTATGGCGGCGGGCCTGCCAGGCGGCGGCGAAGTAGTTCGGTGCGCCGCGCTGGTACAGGCTGCGGTTCTCGATGCCACTCAGCTTGTCCAGCGGCATCAACAGGAACTGGTAGTCGCCGTGCGCATCCTTGACCAGCACATCGCGCCGATCCACCGCCGCCTCCACCTGCAGGCAGTCGCCACGCGGGCCTTCGGCCCCGCGGCAGTCACGCTCGATCAACCGCCACAACGCATCGGAGTGGGCCGGCGGTGGCGGAGCGCTGGCACAACCAGCCAGCGCGGACAGGGACAACAGCAGCAACAGGCGGGGCACGGCACTCACGTCAATGGCTCGGCCAACGGCCGCGCCCCGTAGTGTAGCCGCCCTCCCAGCCACGCACCGCGTCGGCGGCATGCAAGGTTTCCTTTGCCTTGCCCGGGGTATGCGGGGTCGCGCCGAATCGCTTCCATGGCGGTCCTGGCGTTCCGCCGGATCAATGTCCTGGGTCAGTAGGTGCCGTACGACACTTCCACCACGACCGGCTTGCCCGCGTCCTGGGCCGGCTGCAGGGTGAAGCGGTCCAGCGCGCTGCTGTCATCGCCCAGCGGCGTGCTGCGGAACTGCAGGCGGTAGGTCGACCCGGCCTGCACGCTGCCATCGGGCAGCAGCCGTGCGTTGGCCGGAACGAGCAGCCCACCCAGATCGCTGTAGGCTTCGGGCGCATCACTGAAGCCGTAGTCGACGAGTTCATCGGTACGTCGCATCTCGTACACCCGGGTCGGCCACGGCCGCGCCGTACTGCGGGCGTTGCGCAGATCGGTCACCCACTGTTCGGGCAGCTGGTAGACCTTGCGCAGCGCCGTATCGTCCAGTTCGGCGCTGGCCACCTGCAGGCAACACACCAGCCGCTTGCTCTCGCGGTCATAGATCGCGAAACGGGCGTCACGGCTCGCCGGCGCCGGCAGCAGCGCGAACGGCACATCCCGCAACGCCGGCTCGGCGCCATCGCGCGAGCCCAGGTTGCGCCAGCCACCGAAGGTCGGCTCGGCCGCCTGTGCCACCGGGGCGGCCAGGCAAAGCGCCACCATCAGCGCGCCGGCCGCGGGTGCGATCCAGTTGTGCATGTTGTTCATCCGTCGATGGCACCGGGCCAATCAGTTTCGTGAGGATGCCATGAAGATGCAGCCGCTGCCATGTGGGGACGGGCAAGGGCGCGGCGGCGCCGGTTCCAGGCAGGCAACGATGCGGGCATGCCGGCTAATAGGTTCCGAAGGGCACCTCGACCCTCAGGGCTGCACCGCCCCTGGCCGGTTTCAAGGTGTAGGTGTGTACGCCACCGTCGCCATCGGCCAGCGAGGTTTCATCGCGCTGCACCGTATAGCGCTCCCCTGCAATCTCCAGCGCACCCGCCCCCACCGCCCGCGCATCTGGCGGCAGCAACAGGCCACCCGCTGCGTCGCCCTCTTCCTTGAAGGTATGGCTGCCCATCGCATCCTGCACCTTCAGCAGCTGGACATGCGGACGATAGGGCGCGGCATCCAGATTCCAGCCATTGGTCAGATCGGTCACCCACGGGCCCGGAATGTGCAAGCGGTCCTGGAGCTCGCTTTCACTCACCTCCGCGCCTTGCACCGACAGGCAACACACTACCCTGCCTGCCCTGGCGTCGTAGATCGCCCAGCGACTTCCCACCGGTGCAGCATGGGGAAGCATGGAGAAATGGAAGTGCCGCGCGTAACCACTGTCGGAGACCCGGCGCCACCCGCCCACGTCGGGCGGCTGCGCATGGCAACTCGCCGCAAGCAGTACGCCTGCTGCCGCAAGCGCCACTCGATTCACGAACCCGGCCATCTTCACCGGTCAGCCGCCCATGGCTGTTCCCAGCTGCTGGAACGCGCCGCCGATGGAGGGGATATTCGCGGGCGGCAGCGTGGCGGGATCGCGGCACTCCTGCGCCCTCCTGCCGGCGACGCTGAAGACCTCGCGATAGCGCAGGTAGCCGTAGGTACTGACCGCAGGAATGTTCAGCTCCGTCCACTTCCCGATGTAGAAGCCGGCGAGTGAGTCGTGCATGTAATTGTCGAACAGGTTGGTGCTGACATCAGGTACCGGCGCACCGTCCAGCACGAGGTTGAGCAGGGTACTGGTCTCGGCAGGAATGCCGGCGTAGTCGTAGGCTGCCTGAGAGGCCCGTGGCGTAGGTTCGAAGACCGGACGCCCGGCCTTGCGCCCAGCCTCCATGCGCTTCTGGCTTTCGTCCAGCTGGCTTCGGTAGGCGGCCATCTCCTGTTTGCCCCTGCTCAGCTTCCCGACCAGGTTTGCGAAATCCCGCTGCGCATTGGCCAGATCCACCTGATCCTCGGCATCGGACTGCGTGAAGAACGGCTGCTGCAACACGCTCTGTGGACCATTCGGCAGGCGCTTGCCCTTCCAGGCCACGTACTGCCGGCAATGTCCTGCAATCTGCTGCGCATGGCCGCCTCCGGGGACACCATGACCGGTCAGCCAGGCGTTGTAATCGCGGATCAGCTGCGGGTGGCAGCCAAAGTGCATGGCGAGCGTTGGCCGCGTACCGATTTCGTCGATCGTCTTCACTATCACGCCCGCCTTGACCGCCTCATGATGCATGTCGATCAACGGGATCTGCGACAACTTGGCTTTGCCATCCGCACTACCAGAGACGAAATCCTTGCCTTGCCCGCCGGGTGAATAACCGCCGCCGACATCCGAATGCATGCCCGGGTAAAGCACTTCCCTCCCACTGGTCGCCAGATCCAGCGGGAAGTTGATGCGCTGCTCGTGCAGGGCCGCGAAATGAACGCACTGCCTGGCCTCGGGATGAATGCTCATCATGTCACCCGCTGCCCAGTCCCATTTGCCCTTGGACACCCGGCTCATGGCGGCGACGCCCACCGATGCCACGGTGTCGAAAATACCCATGAAGTTGAGGTAAAGCGGAATACCGGCGATGTTGTAGCCGCAGCCGCTCCCCCAGGCTTCGGCGGTTTCGTACAGTCGATGCACGAAGGCCCGGGCCTGCGCCGCACCGCGCGAGAAGCCGAAGACGGAAACGTGTACCGATTTCACCCGGCGCTGGTGCCCATTGACTACGCGCTCAAGCCTCTGTGCGATCGCCGTGAGCATCGAGCGACGTGCCATGCCTTCCAGCAGGCGCGTCTCGCTCATTGAGGCGACCAGCACTTTCATTTCGTTGGGTTGGATCAGATCACTGGCGTTCAGATATTGATGGACCGAGTTGATGATCTGCAGGATGGCCCAATGTATGCGGTCAGCACCGTAACGAGCGGCGCCACCTCCCAGCGTATCGCCATCCTGGTTGGTATCGCCGACATCCGCGAAGGGTGTACCGACGCCGGGAACGTAAATGCTGAAGAAGCCGTTCTCGCGTTCCTTCAGGGCGGCATCGTACAGGCGCGCCACATTGCTGTGACCGTTGCGAGCCAGCTGGGTCTTGGGGGAGCGCGTCTTGCCGGTTACAAAGGTTCCTTCCCACTCGCGGTTGTTGCCAGTGCCATCGAAATAGATGCTTACGTGCACCTGGCCCTGGCATTCCGAACCCTTTTCGCGCAGGCACGCCATGGCGCGCGCCCGCTGTTGTGCTTCCGCACCACTCAATGCCCTTTGTCCATTGGCCGGCATTGGTTGCGCACCGGTCGTCGTGCGTTCACTCATTTCCTTGTCTCCTGGATTCGATGCTGGTCCCAGCCGGGATCATTGTCCTTGTCAATCGTGCCAAGCCCTCGGATCGGATACCCGACTAGCGGCGAAGATGCTCCGCCACAGGGTTTGCGCCCTCACGCAACGGCGCCTCAGGTCCCGTCAACGGATAGTCCGGGTGCCCCAGTATCAGATTGGTCACGAACACCTTGACCTGGCCATTGCGCAGGAAATGAACAGCGAGACTGCCAACCTCGTTGTACCTGGGGATTGATACCGTCGCCTTCTGGTAGGTTTCAAGGTCAGTCGTCCACTCGATCTCCACCTTCTGATCCGGTGCCCAGTGATCCGGCAGCACTACGCAGCAGACGGTTCCCCCTGCGGAGTGTGGCCACGCCGATCCACCACTCCCGCCGTTCACAAGGAACTGCGCAACATGGTTGTCGGTGTGGTTGTAGCCCCGCACTCCCACAGGTGTAGACGCGGGCTGCCCCTTGCAGGCGGCCAGTACCGGCAGCAGAAGCAGTACAACCAAAGTGGACAGCAGCGGAACACGCATCCTGTTCTGTGTACGAACGAATCGTGGGATCATTTCTTCTTGTCCTTGAGAGTGCAGCAGCGACCCGAGCGGCACGTCATGGCTGTTGCCTTCTGGTTTCCAGCATCTTCACTCCCGCTGCAGTTGCTGACGTCATCACTCGCGCCTGGCCCTCTGATCAGCTTTCGAGAGGGCGCCGAAGGTGCTCCCACACCGGATTCTCGCCTTCGCGCATCGGCGCCTCAGGTCCCGTCAACGGATAGTCCGGATGCCCCAGTATCAGATTGGTCACGAACACCTTGACCTGGCCATTGCGCAGGAAATGAACAGCGAGACTGCCAACCTCGTTGTACCTGGGGATTGATACCGTCGCCTTCTGGTAGGTCTCCAGATCGGTTGTCCATTCGATCTCCGCCTTCAGATCCGGAGTCCATCGGTCAGGAACCACAGCGCAGCAGACCGTGCCGCCTGCCGAGTGACGTCGGGCCGACCCTCCGCTTCCACCATTCACCTGGAACTGCGCAATGGACTGGCCGGTGTGGTTGTAGCCCCGCACTCCCACAGGTGTCGACGCGGGCTGGCCCTTGCAGGCGGCCAAGGCCGGCAGCAGGAGCAGCAGTACCAGAGTCGCCAGCAGATGTGTGCGCATGAGTCGCGGGATCATCTTTTCATGTCCTTGAGGCTGCAGCATCGGCCTGGAAGGTACGTCATGGCTGTTGCCCTGCGGCATTCCAGCCCGCTCGGTCCCGATGCAGTTGCTGAAATCATCACTCGGGGCGAGTCCTCCAATCACTTTTCAGCCGGGCGCCGTAGGTGCTCCCACACCGGATTCTCGCCTTCGCGCAAGGGCGCTTCAGGGCCGGTCAACGGATAATCGGGATGACCCAGCACGAGACCGGTAACAAAGACCTTGACCTGTCCGTTGCGCAGGAAATGGACCGCCAGGTTTCCGAGCTGGTCGTACTTTGGAACTGCAACAGTCGTCTTCTGGAACGTTTCGAGATCCGTCGTCCATTCGATCTCCACCTTCATATCCGGTGTCCATCGATCAGGCAGCATCGCGCAGCACACCGTTCCGCCTTCCGAGTGGGAATCGGCCGACCCGCCACTGCCGCCGTTCACAAGGAACTGCGCGATGTAGGCATCGGTGTGGTTGTAGCCCAGCACAGCCACAGGTGTGGAGGCTGTCCGCCCCTTGCACGCGGCCAGGGCTGGCACCAGGAGCAGCAGTACCAAGGCCGCCAGCAAATGAGTGCGCATCAAACGCATGGTTGTTCCTCTAGTTCAGTGGTGATGCCGCTTCCGCCGGCAAGGCCGTGGGGGCTTCCCACAATGGAACGCCCATCAACCAGATATCGTCAGGCAAGGCCGACGCCCAATCCGGGAACGGAGCCTCAAAGGCACTGGCCTCCTGCGAAAACCGGGCCCGCACGGCGGAATGATCCCGGCAAGCGCCTGAGGTGTACAGTGCCAGCAACAGGTACTGCACGTGATCGTCCACCTGGTCCACGCCGTGCGCGATCGTGTCCTGCATATGCTTGACGACGAACGGATACAGCGAGCGATAAGGCACCCGCTTCATCTCATCGGGAATGACCCGGCGGAGCTGGGCGATGGCCACATCCGGTTCGCACGCGTCCAGCAGGCGCGTGTACTGCTGCGGGTCCAGGCGCAATGGCGGAAGTGCAGGCAGGCCGGCATCGTCCACCTCGGCCAGCGGCCATTCCTGCAGATCGCCATAGCGGTCGAAGTACTGCAGGCGCTGCACGCCCTCCAGCAACGCGGCACGCTGCGCGGGCAGCAGCAGTTCCAGCAGCGCAGGCAGGATGCGCGTGTCGTACCAGCGCAACAGCATTTCGCGACCGCCCTTCTCGGGCACCTTGACCAGATGGAAGGTCCGCAGCCGCTTGGCGAGTTCGTCCAGTTCCAGCGCACTCCACAGCAGGGTCACGCCCGGCCGCTGCGTTCCCATCTGGCGGATCTCCGCATCCAGCCTGGCGTGCACGGCCGTGTCCGGCCAGGCCACCAGCAAGGGAGCGATATCCAGCAGGCTCGCCTCGGCCGTGCCCTCGAACAGCGAGCGATAGTGCGCGCCCAGGCGCTCCAGCCGCTCATGGAAATGCGGCCGCTGCGCGCTGTCGATCACCGCATAACGATTCATCACACCAGCACTCCCGGCGTGCCCTGGCGCATCGCGTCGAGAATGCAGCTCTTGCAGCTGCTGCGCGGGAACTGGGGAAGCGGATAGCCCTGTTGGGCCGGCCCAACAAATGACTTGCTGCCGGCATGCACGGTGATCGTGCCGGGGCAAGCAATGGTAATGCTGCCGCCGGCAATGGTCAGGCTGGCCCCTCCGGACGTCGCGACGTGGATCGTGTTGGCCGCGG
The DNA here is from genome assembly GCF_000158575.1 of Stenotrophomonas sp. SKA14. NCBI lineage: Bacteria > Pseudomonadati > Pseudomonadota > Gammaproteobacteria > Lysobacterales > Lysobacteraceae > Stenotrophomonas > Stenotrophomonas sp. SKA14. The sequence goes on along the minus strand of NZ_DS999412.1, from coordinate 2,514,097 downwards.
CGAGCTCCACCGGTGCCTGCGCGCTGGCGCCACGCAGCGCACCACGCGACTGGATGCGGACCAGGTCTGCATGCGCCTGGATGTCCAGCATTTCGCTGCCGGCCACCACGTCAAGTGCCGTCGGAGCGGCGGCTGCGCCTTCAACGACGGATGCCAGCACTCCGATCGCTTGCCCGGCATGAAGCCGCGCCTGCCCCATCGTGATCGCTTCACTGTGACTGCCACTGGCCAGCAGCAGGCCTTCACCGCTGCTCCAGTGCATGGCTTGACCCGCCACCTGCACAACGCCCTGCGGAGCAGCCATCCCCAGGAGCGGGTCGCCGGAATGCGGCACCCTGCCCTGGCCCGCCTCGGACGCGCGCTCGGCCGCACTGCCCTTTCCTGCGCCGAAATCATCGCCACCGGTGGTGGTGCGCACGCTCGCCAGCAAGCCGGGGACTGGTGACTTGTCGGCCACCATCCTGGAGCGTGCCGCAGCCTTGGCCCCCTCCTGCATCGCCAACGGACTGGTTACATGCGTGCGCGCGGCCTGGGTGAAGCGCTCGCCCAGGGCCTGCAGCTGGGTCAGCAGCGCGGCGGGCTGCACCGCCTCGCCTGCAGGTGCAGTCGATCGATGACCATAGGCGGTGAACCACACGCCCGCCGTCGCCCGTACCGCCCCCCAGGCATCACTGCGCAGCTCGAAACCGGTGCCGCGCACGCTGCCTACATAGTTGTCAGCCTGATGCCGCAGGTGACCCAGCGACAGCTGCGAAACCTGCTGGCTGCTGGCCAGCTGTGCACGCAGCTGCTGGTTCGAATCGTCGAACAACAGGTGGTTGCTGCCTTCACCGCCGTCCCATTCTCGCGAGCGGATACCCCAGAGTGCTCCGCCCTGCCGATGCGCCTGGTCGCCCGCGCCTGCTGCGTGCCATGCCGGCGCCTGGCCGCCACTGAGGTTGGCCTGTGCGCTGTGGCGCGCATCACCGGCCTGGCCATAGGCAGAGACATCGCCCTCGCTGCTGGCACCAGCGGGCGTCGGCGTCACGCCGGCCTCGCCGCGCCCGTTATACAGCGCCCCCAGCACCAGCGGCCGGTCGATATCACCGTCCAGGAAGCCGACCAGCACTTCCTGGCCGATCCGCGGCAGGAACTGGCTGCCGACGCCCGGTCCAGCGTAGCGCTGCGCCACGCGCAACCAGGCACTGTCATGAGCACCCTCGCCCTGCCCCTGCTGGAAATGGAAGCGCACGCGCACGCGGCCGTGGCTGTCGGCATGCAGGTCCTTGCTGTCACTTCCCTGGCCGGCCACCACGACTGCCGTCTGGTACCCGGGCACCGTCGGGCGAGGATTCAGGCGGGCCCCGGTGCCATCCTGCAGCAGGGGTCGCCACGGCGTGTCGCGCGGCACCGCCTCAAATCGATTGCCGTAGCCAATCGCCTCCGCCTGCTGCCACAGGGCCGCGTCTGCGCTGTCACCGGGGGCGACGCCGAGTGCGTCGTCAACGCTGCGACGCAGGTCGGTGGGCAGGTTGTTGATGCCGGCATGGTCGACCGCGACCAGCAGCAGCTCCGGCGGCGTGCCGCCCGGGGCCTGTTGCAACCGCAGCCAGCTTCCCGACTGCAGGCCGCGCACGGTGCCGTGTCCCTGCCAGCGTCGACTGTGTGCTTCGCGCGCCTGCGCCTGCAGGCGGGCCTGGCGCGATGCGGCCGCGCCATCGCTGAAGGCATAGGCGCCCACCGCATCGAAATCCTCGCGGGTGGAGCCGTTGCCGCCGCCTTCCATCGGCGACTGGCCCGACAGTGCACGCACCTGGCGATAATCATCGCTCTGCAGGCTGACCGCCGTGCTGGCCAGGCTGCGGTGCAGGCCGATGGCCTGCACGCTGTCGCTGGCTTCAGTGGCATCGCTGCGATGGAAGCGCACGCCGGCCCCGGCGCTGGTGGCATCCTCGGGCAGCGCAACGCTGTCGGCAAAGATCTCCAGGCCATTGCCGCAGGGCGCTTCCTCATCCGGATACAAGCGCCAGCCCAACCCTTCCTCGGCCAGCAAGCGCTGCAGGAAGTCCAGATCGCTCTCGCGGTACTGCACGCAGTAGCTGCGCACACGCTCACCCAGGAAGGCGTCGACGCCTTCGGCCCAGCGCCAGCGTGCGATGTCGGCGTGTGCGGAAAGCACCGCATCGACAATGGCGCGGATGCCTTGTTCCTGGAACACGCGGCTGTGGCGCGCATGCTGCAGCCACCAGGTCCACGACACCAGGTGCAACCGGTAGCGCACCAGCCCACCGTCGCCCCCGAGCCGCGCGGCATCGGCCACCAGCCCGCTGCGCTGCCATTGCCCGCCGTCGGCGAGCTGCGTGATCAACGTTGCGCGGGTGGCAGGCAATGACCCCAGTTCGAGGCCAGCATCAGTGCAGAGCACCTCGACCTCGGTCCATGCGTGTTCGCCCAGTGCGTCACGTCCACGCCAGCGCTCCACGGTGCATCCCGTGAATGCTTCCGACTGCAGACGATACAGGCGCTGCGCATCGCCAAGACCTGCAACCTGCGTCATCAGGTAATTCAGCTGATCCATGCCATTTCCAGAGTGAAGACGCCAGATCCATGCGGAATGGCGTCGGTTTCCAGTTCCCGAATCTACCAGAACAGCGTGTTCGTCAAAATCACGGCGCGTTGTTGCGCAACGAACTGCGCTTTGCGTCACATAACCGACGGAATAACGTATTCAGCTACAGGCACTTGCCCGGTTCCCGTAATCGCGTTCACATTCAAAGGCTAGAATCGTCCGCAGTCCCCAACGAGACCTGCCATGCTGGATCAGGAAGCCCTGCTGGCCCCGATTTCGGAAAACGCCCCGACCGGTGAAGACCTGTCGTTCTCGGCGGAATTCGATCGGATCATCGAAAACCGTCGTGCCGACGACCCGACCCTCGACCAGGGTGCGTGGCAGACCGACATCAAGTACGCCGACTGGAGCAGTGTGCTGCGCGAGGCCGACAGCCTGCTGCAGACCCGCACCAAGGACCTGCGACTGGCCGGCTGGCTCAGCGAGGCGGCCACCCAGCTGGAAGGCTTCCAGGGCCTGGCTGCTGGCTACCGGGTCACCGCCGGGCTGTGCGATCGCTTCTGGGATGAGGTCCATCCTCAGGCTCCGGACGGCGACTTCGAAGAACGCATCGGCAACCTCAGCTGGCTGCTGACAAATTCGCTGCAGTGGCTGCGGGCGGTGCCGATCATCGTCGCCCCGCAGGGGCGCTTCAGCCTGACCGATTTCGAGCATGCCCACGCCCGCGCCAACAGTGGCGAGGACGATGACGGCCGGCCCGGCCTGGACATCCTCACTGCCGCCCGCCGCGACACCCAGCACGGGTTCTACCGCCAGCTGGCGGATGACCTGCCCGACTGCAGCCAGGCCCTGGCCGAACTGCAGGCGGCGGTGGACAACCGGCTGGGGCTGGACGGCCCCAGCTTCAGCGCCGTACGCGAACAGCTGGAGCATCTGCAGCGCACCGTGCTGCGCTTCGCCCGCGAGGCCGGAGTGTTGCTTGATGGCGAGACCGGGGCGGTGGAAGACCCGTTCAGTGACAGCCATTTCGCCGAAGACGCACCCACGTTCGAGACGACGCCGGCTGCGCCCTCGCGCGGTCCCGCCGGTGCGCCGGGTTCGCGCAAGGAAGCCTTGCAGCAGCTTCGCCAGGTCGCCGAGTTCTTCCGCCGTACCGAGCCGCACAGCCCGGTCGCCTATCTGGCGGAAAAGGCAGCGCGCTGGGGCGAGATGCCGCTGCACGTCTGGCTCAAGCGGGTCATCAAGGACCACGGCACGCTGGAACAGATGGAAGAAATGCTGGACGTCAATCCAGAAGACTGAGCTGCGCGCCAGGGCCGGGGAGCCTGACCGGCTCCCCGGGCGCAGTTACTGGATCTTGAACTCGATCCGGCGGTTGCGCGCACGGCCGTCGTTGCTGGTGTTGTCCGCCACCGGCTCATCCGGCCCCTTGCCCAGCACGTCCATGTGACTGCCGGGGATGCCCTTGGACATCATGTAGTTCTTCACCGCCAGCGCACGTGCATGGCTGAGCGTGAGATTGGACTCACGCTGGCCGACATTGTCGGTGTGGCCGATGATGAGGAACCGGCTGTCCGGCATCTGCGCCATCTTCGCCACCATCTCGTCGAGGATGCTCATGCCGAACGGCGTAAGGCGCGCGCTGCCGCTCTGGAATTCAATGATGCGGTTGGCCAGGGTCTGGTCCAGCACGTTCTGCTGCGAGCCCACCTTCAGCGCGTTGGTCACCGTGTAACTGGTGTTGCTGGCCAGGCTCAGGTCACTGGCAACCTGCTGGCGCAGGGCTTCGTTGCCGACTTCACCCGTAATGCGCACCGCCTGGCCATTGACCTCCAGCTTTCCGGGCGACACCCGCTTCAGGCCCGGATTGATCATGCCGGAAACATAGTCGCCCCAGTTCGGCGGCGTAGCGATGGTTTCCACCTGGATGCGGTCGACCACCCGCTCGGCGCCATAGACCGCGCGCAGGTTGTTGAGCAGCTTGGCCTTGGTCGCCTGGTCAGGCACCACGCCTTCGATGACCACCGGACGCTCGCCGGCGGCCGCTGCCGGCGCGTTCTGCGCGGCCAGCGGCGCGGCCACCAGCAGCAGCGGCAGCATGAGATGGAGAGGTTTGCACAGGCGCATCGTCAGGTTCCCAGGAAGGTCTCGCCGAACAGCTTGCGTGCGGTGGCCAGGGCCAGGTCGTCACGGTCGAGGAAGCTGCCGAAGCGGTTGAGGTTGTAGTCGCCGCGCAGGTAGTCGTCCACCCACTCCGAATGCTGGATGCGGATCAGGAAGTCGCCGGCCTCGGCCGGATCCAGCACGGCGCGCAGCACCTGGCGATCAGCGCCGTTGAAGCCGACGATCATGCTTGGCGCAGCGTCGTTGCGGATCAATACGGCAAGTTCGAAATCGCCACGGGCGACGAAACTTGACAGCAGGTCCAGCCAGAACGCTGCCACCAGCGGACGGTAGGCCGGATCACGCACCAGCGGGAACACCAGCGCCTTGTCGATGTTGACGTCGCCGCCACTGAGCACCGGCTGCAGCAGCAGGCCCAACGCGGGCAGCACCTGGCGCAGTGCCACGTCGCCGTGGCCGGACTCGCGCAGGCGCTGCTCCAGGTCGGCCACCGTGGTGTTCTCGAGGAAATCCTGGAAGCTGCCGTTGTAGTCACCCGGGTCGGTGCTGATGCTGAAACGGGCGTCGGCCAGCTGTGCCAGCGCCTGCGCTGCGTCGCTGTCCTGGTAGGCCTGGCGTGCGAGCCTGGCCAGGCCCGACCAGGCGTTGGACATCGCCAACGGACTGCGGCCGATGAACGGCAACGGCTCAGGCGCATCCAGGCGCAACGCCGACAGCAGCGGGAAGCGCCGCTCGGACGCGTCGCGGCTGGCCAGGAAGTGGCCGCACAACACCATCTTGCTGCGCGAGCCCAGGAAGGCGTAGTGGATCTCGGGCGCTTCGTCGTAGCGCTGCTTCCAGTCCGGGCTCTGGCTCAGCAGTTCCAGGCTCTCGCCGGCCCAGCGGTCGAGCCAGCCCAGCAGCTGGTGGTTGTCGGCCGCGCGGACGAAATCGCCGCGCGAGGGCACCTTGCCGAAATAGGACACGCCCGCGCTGACCACCCGGCTCATCGGGCGCCTCCAGCGGCCGGAGCCGGCGTCGCTGCCGGCGCAGCAGCGGGTGCCGCCTGCGCCGCGGGCTCGCCACCGGCAACGCGTTCGGGCAACTGCAGCCCGCGCTGCCAGTCACCTCCGCCCTGTGCGGCCTCACCGGCACGACGGACGATGCGCATCTCCACCGGCACCGACACACCGTTGCCCGTCCAGGTGATGCGGCTGGAGTCATCCAGGCGCTCGACCTGGCCCGCCCCCATCAAGCGGTTGACGCCGTTCGAACCCGGCGCACTGAACACTTCCACCGTCCTGCCATCGCCGGTCACCGCGGTGATCTTCACGCCCGGCACCTGGCCGACGTTCGGGTACTGCATGGTCGTCCACTGCGGTGGCGTGTTGCGATAGCGCAGCACCTGGCCATCGATCTCGATGGTGTATTCCAGCGCGCCGGCAGCCGGTGCCGGCAGGATCTCGAAGATCGTGGTGTCCTGCGCCGCACCGGCCGCCGAACCACTCACCCAGTTGCCGTAGTTGGCCACCAGTTCGGCCGACAGGTTCACGCCCTGCCCGGCCCAGCGGCGGGTCTCCAGCAGCGGGCCACGCTGGATCACCAGCGTGCCCAGTGCCTCCTTGTTGAAGGCCGCGATGCTGCCGCTGGCGCCGAAGATGCCGGCAATGTCGCTCGGCGCCGCATCGACGTCGGAGTTCAGGTTGAACGGGTACTGCTGGCCGATGCGTGCCTTGAAGGGATCATAGACCTGTGCCTTCCAGGTCTTGTTGACTTCATTCTCGGTCGGCGCGATCAACGTGCCGAAGGTCTGGGTCAGCGGGCGCAGCAGCAGCGGACGCAGCGCTTCACGCTGCTTCTCGTCCAGCCCGGTCAGCACCTGCTCATCGACCAGCGCCAGGCCCACGCTCAGTTCGGAACCTTCGTTGCTGAAGGTGTCCTGCATCAGCTTGCGGGTAGCGACCCCGATTTCGCCCTGGCTCTTGATCGCGTTCAGACGCGCGCGCAGCTTGGCCAGCGTGTCGAAGTAGGCCGTGATCACGGCCGGCTGGTCACCGCGCTCGCTGGTCAAGCGGGCAATGCCCTCGAACGCCTTGCCGATCGGGCCGACCGGCTGTGCCGCAGCCGCGGCGGCCGGGTCCTTGCGCAGGATGGTGCGCTGGAACCAGGCGACGAAGCCCTTGCGCGCCTTGCTGGAGCGGGCCAGCGCCTGCGGGTTGTCCCACACGGTCTCTTCGTTGATGCGCTCCAGCAGCACGCGCAGTGGCGAATTGCTGGCATCGCCCAGCTTGTTGATGCGTGCCACCGCCTCGTCGAAGGTGCTGAACTCCGCCACGCTCAGGCCCTGCAGGAACCGGGTCCACTCGCGGGCATAGTCGTTCTTGTACAGGTTCACCAGCTCGCGCGAGACGTGCTCCGGGCTGCCGGCCAGCGACAGGTCGCTCTGCTCGGTGGTCCCCAGCACCCAGTCGGTGGTGCTCAGCTGCGTGTTGGCCGCTTCCTTGATCGCATCCTGCACGTACTCTTCCCACGCCTTGCGCGAGAACGCACCGGAAATGGCGTAGTTGCCGTTGATCATGCGGCCGTTGCGCTCGACGCCGATCAGGCTGTCGACCGTGGTGGTGGTGAAGCGTGCACCGGCGCGGGCCTTGATCTGCGCGTACACGCGCTCCATCGCCGGCTGGCCCTTCATCACCTGGCCCAGTGCCTGGCGCGTGTCGGACACCAGGGTGACCTTGTTCTGCACCTGCGGCCAGCTCGGCTGGCCCGCCTGCGCCACGTAGAAGGTCATCAGCTTCTCAGCCGCGCGGACCATTTCCTCGCGGCTCATCTGCCCGCGGTTGGCTTCCAGCCAGGTGCGCCAGAACAGGGTCAGCTGCTGCGACAGGTGCGCACCCTCCACATACTTGGGGTTGCCCAGCATCAGGTAGGTCTTGAGCGCGTTGTAGGCATCGTTGGTGCTGGTCGGCGACGCGTTCTGGTACAGCACCTCGCTCTCGGCAGCGCTGCTGGTGCCCTGCCCCAGCTTGTCGCGCTCGGCGACCACCTGGCCCAGATAGTTCTCCAGGTTCGATACGGTCGGCGCCAGCATCACCTGCTGCATGCCGTGGTTGTACTCGCGCAGCAGCTTCTCGCGGATGGCCGTGCCCTGGTACAGGCCCAGATGGGTGGTGATGCCCCCTTCCTTGCCATAGCGGTCCAGCTGCTCCATGCGATCCTGCAGCAGCAGCAACGCATCGATACGTGACTTCAGGTCCATGCGGTCCTTCTGCACGCGCACAGCCTGGTCCAGGTCCTTCGTGGCATTGGCCACCAGCTGCGCGTTGGTGGTGTACGACCACGTCCACAGGCCCAGCGCCAGCGCCAGCACGCCCACCGCGCCCAGGAACACGCCATAACGCAGGCGGTTCTGGTGCGGGCTGGAATACTGCCGCACCAGTTCCTTGTCGGCAAAGATGACCTTGCGGAACAGGTCCTTCAGGAAGAACGCGGTATGCCCGGTCGGCGCCTCGTCCACGTTCGAGCCGCGCTCCAGGTTGAACTGGCGGCCGACGCGCTCGGAGGCGTGATGCACCGAGCGCCCTTCCTGCAGCGCGCTGGAGAAGTAGAAGCCACGGAACACCGGCTTGAACTGGTAGGGGTTGTCTTCGAACAGGGTGGCGATGAAGGTGCGCAGCGCCGGCTTGATGCCGACAAACTCCAGCGGCAACGACAGCAGGCCCGGCGAGACTTCACGGCCACGCTGCATCGCCATGTGGGTCAGGCTCATTTCCTTGATGCCCTCGGCCAGCTCATCAAAGTGGCTGTCGAAGGCGGCCAGCGCGTCACCCTGCTGCTGCACGTCGAACGGCAGCGTCGCGCCCCACACATGCTCGCGCTCGCCCGGATCGAGGTTGCGGAAGAATTCACTGAAACCGGCGATCAGGTCGGCCTTGGTGAACAGCACGTACACCGGCGCGAATACTTCCAGGCGCTCGGTGATTTCCTGCACGCGCTGGCGCAGGTTCTTGGCCAGTTCGATGGCGAACTCCGGCTTGCTGCCGGACAGCTCGGCCAGGCTGGCGGCGATGATCACGCCATTGATCGGTGCACGCGGACGGTTCTTCTTCAGCAGGCCGAGGAAGGTCAGCCACTCCAGCCGGTCCTCGACGCTGACCGAGTAACGGCCGGCGGTGTCGAGCACGATGCCGTTGGTGGTGAAGTACCAGTCGCAGTTACGGGTACCGCCGATGCCCTGCACGACGTTGCCGCGGTTGTCCTCGAACGGGAACTGCAGGCCCGAATTGAGGATCGCGGTGCTCTTGCCGGCCGCCGGGTTGCCGATGATCACGTACCAGGGCAGTTCGTACAGCGCGGCGTTGCCCTTCAGCACCCCCATCCGCGAGGACTTGATCTGCTTGACCGCATCCATCATGCGCGTACGCAGCGCTTCGGTATCGGCGCGCTGTGCCGGCTGCGCGCTGGCTACCGCCTTGTCCGCCTCGTCCTTGACCATCGCCTCCACGCGCTTGGCGGCGCGCCGGGCAAGCATCCGCTTGACGACCCAGACCAGCAGCGCCAGCACCAGCAGGCCGGCCAGCACGATGGCGACCCAGATGCCGATCTGCCGTGCCTCGGCCTCGCCGTAGTGGGCCAGCGCAGCGGCACCGACCAGGCCGATCACCATCCACAGACGGTAGTCGCGCAGGTAGTAGCTGAAATTGCTCAAACTCATGCAGGGATCCAGGGGTCAGGGAGCGGACGGCGCCTCGGCCGTCAGCGTCGGGGAAGGAAGAGGATCGACCAGCCCGAACAGGCGCTGCTGGTTGTCGGCGACACCGAGCAGCAGCACAGGTTCGCTCTGGCGCTGAAGCTGCGCGTGGGCCAGCGCCAGCTGGGCCAGCGGCAGCGCCGGGCCCAGTTCGCCGGCGCTGATGGCCAGCGCCAGGCTCTGCGGACTGAAATCGAGATCGGGTGCCAGGGTGGCAGCGATGGCAGCGGCATCCACCATCAGGTCGCCCCGGTGGTCAGCGTCGTGCAGTACGAATTGGGCCTGGGCGCCATCGGTCGCCAGTGATGCATGCCACTGGGTGGCGAGCGCCGCCAGCTGCCGACGCTGTTCTGCCGGGCGCTGCCCCTCGACCTGCTCGGCACTGACCAGCTGGGGTCGCCACAGCCGGGCGTCGCCTTCACGTGCAGCAGCCTGGCTGGCCAGCAACACGCCCGCTGCGCCTTCACCGGGTACGTGGCCATCGGTGCGCTGCGCCGTCGCCAGCACCCCGGCCGACTGCCAGGCCGAGACGATGCCTGCATCGATGCTGGACGCGGCCGCCAACAGCAGGTGCCAGCGTGGCGTCGGCGACGACACCAGCGCATCGATGACCCGTTGCACATGCGGCCACACCTCGCGCGCGTCATCCAGCACGGTCATGCGCACGTCGAAGCGGCGCGCATCGAGGCCGGCATCACGCGCCTGTTGCTGCAGCCACTCCTGTACCCACGGTCGCAAACCATCGGACCAGCTGCCCGGCACCAGCAATTCGAGGGTGAGGATATTCTCAACGCGCTGCTCATCGCGGCGGCGCAGGCCGGCCACCACCACCTCTTCGGAGGCTTCGATCTCCGGCAGGGCCGTGAAGGCGGCCTCCAGCAGGCGTTCCAGCACCGGCCGCAGCAGCGCCAGTGCACGCCGTTCGTGCGCGGCGGTATCGATACCGTCCTGGCGCACCTGCAGGACTTCGAATTCGTCCAGATCCGGTGCTGCGCTCATCCGCACCGGCAGGTTGTAGTTGTCGCGGAAACGCCCGTCGAGCACCGGGCGCGGTGGCGCCGCCGCAGCCGCCAGCAGGGCCTGCGCATCGAGGTCCATGCCCAGGCGCAGGTGGCCGGCCAGCAACGCAACGGCAGGCACGCCCGACGGGGCGCCAGCGACACTCTCGCGTTCGGCCGGGGCCGGGCCGGAACGATCCTCACCGGCTTTCTGCAACGCCATATCGGCGCCGCGCCGCGCGGCGTTGCGCAGCATGAAGCCGGCACCACTCAGCCCCACCGGCAGCAGTCCCAGATAGGCCAGCATCTGCATGCCGGTCGGTACCGTGCCGCTGTTGCGCCAGTAAAGAATCGTCGCGCCCCAGGTGGCGATGAAGACCATCACCACCGACGCTGCCTTGCCCAGCCATCCCGCCATCAGTTGCCGTGCTCCATGCGCTGCTCCCGTCGACCGCGTCGTTCAGCGCAGGCCAGTGGTGGCCTGTGACGCCATCAGCGTCGCTCCGCACGCCGTGCGGTCGCCATCGCGCGCCACCGGCTGACCATCGATCACGACGGTTGCGTCACCACTGACAATCGAGGTTGCGCCATGCACGGCGCAGACTGCACGGTCGCCCACCCGGGCCACCGCCTTGCCATTGATATCGGTCTGGCCGGTGCCTGCCACCACGCTGCCTCCGTGGCTGAGCTTGTCACCGACGACGATAAACGGTCGTGCCATCCATCATGCTCCTTGATCCTGTGTGACCTGGCGCTCCATCGCCCCCTGTTCCCCGGCGACCCAGATCATCGCGGTAACCATACCAGCACCGCCATGCGGTTATCACCCTTGGCGTGACAGTTCTTCACGCTTGGCCGCACGGGCCGCGCGGCAACGCGCTGTCATTTCCACGTGAACATAATCCTTGATGCTGCGCCAGTTTCCGCCCCAGTCCAGGCCTGCCTGTTCAGCCAGCTCGCCGTACAGGAAGTAACCACGCTTGGTCCACTCGTCGTTCATGTCCCACTGCAGCTTGCCATCCCGGATCGGTGCACTGTCCACGCCCAGCCCATATTGATGGCAGCTCTGCCAGGCGCCGGCACGTGTCGCCTTGCCTCCGGCCATCAACTCGGCCTGCCGCTGCGGACTGCGGTAACCCTCGATCAGCACCATCTCGTAACCGTACTGGCGGCGCATCACCTCATAGATGGCCAGCACGCGCTGCTGCAGATCGGCATCGATCTGATCCCACTTGCGGTCTGCCGTCACGATTTCAGGCCGCAGGCGGCGCACCTCGGCGGTGGTGAAGACTTCCGGCGGCGGCGGCGGCGGCGGGGTCAGGCGCTCCCCCCGCAGCAGCTGGGCGACCATCGAACTCGACTCCGCCAGATCATCGCCGCGAAAATCTTCGAGCACCACCGTCTGACGTGTGATCAATATCACAGTTGGAGGAATCAGCAGCGCCGCTGCCGCAATCGCCATAATCGGCCAATGCCGCCGAAGGGCACTGTGTGCAGCGCCGGCTTCTTCACGAACCCCACTGCGCACCCGGGTAACCCCATGACCGACTTTATCGCTCACCCGACCCGCCTTGCGACGGAATCCGCCCAAGCGGCGCGACAGTGCCTGGCGCAGCGATTCCACGGTCTCGGGAAACAGCAACACCCAGCACACCGCCGCCACAAGTGCGACAACGGCAATGGCAGCAACCACGATTGGCAACACCGGTCCTCCTTGACTCGTCATCTGGTTGACGCCCCACCGCCTTTCACTAAGAATGCGGAAATTCGCTTCGGCAGATGCCGAGTCAAACCAAGGGCTGGATGCACTTGAATAATGGCGGAATCAATCGGCCAAGTCTGCTCTCAGGGGGAGCGCAGGCGAAGGGCCAGGCCCCGAATTCGGGCCGTATTCTGGCAGACATGGAGGGCCGGCAGGCAACCGCGTCCGCTCGTGCTGCGCGCGCGTCGGCCGGTGGCAATCGACGCCTGGGGCTATGGCTGGGCATCGGCGCCGTTGTCGTCGCCCTTGCCGGGCTGGCCGCCTGGGGCTTCTCCGGCAGCAGCGATTATCCGGAACCGAGCGAGTATTCGCTCACACCGGATCCGGCCCATGCCACCGGGCACCCGGACATTCCGGCGGGCGCCCCGCGTGACGGCGCTGCCATGATCGTCGATGCGCCGGCCACCGCCGGTGAGCCGGCCCTGCCTGCACCTGCCGCAGACACAGCGCCTGCATCCGCTGATGCCGCTTCGGTCGCTGCGGCCCCATCGGCGGCGACTGCGGCGAGCGGGGCGGCCGCACGCAGTCCTGCGCCTGCCGCACGCGCTTCGCGTGCCGCAACGCAGAGCGACGCAAAGAGCAAGGGCGATGAAAACCTGCTCGGCACCCTGCTCGGCATCATCAAGGAAGAGGACAAGGCCAAGGCCAAAACGAAGGCCAATGCCCAACCGCAAAGCATGGACGACCTGATCGCACAGATCGAGGCCGACCAGCGCAAGCGCACCGAAGACGAGCGCGCCGCCTTCGAGCGCGTGGCCAGCAAGAAGTCCGCATCGACCGAGTCGAACATCCAGGCTCAGCTGCGTACCTGCCCCAGCCCCGCGTCGCTGAAGGGCGTGGATTGCCGCCGCCGGATCTGCGCAGCGGTGAGCGGCAAGGACCCGGCCTGCCCGGCGATGTAAGCCAGGACCTTGGAGTCGAGCCCTGCTCGACTCTCCCGGTCAGATGGACTGCCGACCCGCCTGCGATTGCGCCATGACCTCAGGCTCGGCCAGTCTCAGCGGATCATTCGGATCGACCTTGCAGGCATCCTCCACCCACTGCGGCCATTCCGGCATGCGGCAGGACAGCAGGACCAGCCAGCGGCACAGCACCAGCGGCAGCAGCAACGGCATCAGCACGAAGCGGGCGCCCAGCATGGCTGGGCCAAGGCTGGCGACCACAAACAGGTAGCAATTGCGCAAGGAAGGATTGACCGAAAGGTTCATCTGCCGGCCCTCGATCGTGTCGACCACGTCCGCCGGCCCTTGCTGCATGTAGCGCCTGACGAATTCCCAGAGTCCCTTGATCGCCTGCTCGTCATCGAAGTAATGGCCCACGGCAAAGGTACGCTGAACCACGCGCTCATCGATGATGCTGCACCGGAGATCGCGCAGGAACGCCTGGCTGGTCCCTCGTCCGATATAGAACACCGCTTCATCCCAAGGCACTGCCACGGCCCCTTCCTTGCCGCCGGTGAAGAAATAGACCATCCGGTTGCGACGATTGAATCGGGTCGGATACCAGACGTACGTAAAGAACTCGTACTTGAGTGTCGTGTGCCAGAACAAGACCGGCGCGCCGATCACACACACGGCCACCATTGCGTACATCACCCAGTCCCAGACGTCGCCCTCAAGATTGGGGATCACCAGCGTGAAGAGAAGGAAAAAGCCGAGCAGGAACAGGCCTATGGTGCCCAGCAGGACCACGGTGGTCGACACCATGCCGCGCAGCCTGAAACGCCGGTCGATCAGTTCGATGTAGGTTGAGTTGAAGCGGACCAGTGAGGCGCGTTCGTCGGGCGCTGCGACTTGGGCTGCATGGACATCGAAACGAGAGCGACTCTCCTCTGGAGAGAGCGGCTGTCCCACGGGAAACTTCTGCATCCATCCGGTGTACATCACCGCATCCTTGACGACTGTCCTGGAGTGCATGTTAACCGCCTCCCGCGCAACAGGGATGGGCCCAGGAGACACGCCGTCGGAGCGCCGGGGCCCTGACCGTCACAGCTAGCCGGTCGACCGCGTGATCGCACACACGATGGCAACGCCCATCACGACACCAGTCGCAGTGCAGATCATCGGCCAAGCCTTGTCCAGGAAACCCAGACGCGGATTGTCGCGCCAATCACGTTGCCATTTGTCTGCTCGGTCGACACTGGCGCCGCCCTCCACTTCGGTCGGCCACGCAGGGATGCGGCTGGTCGTCATCGCCAACCATCGGCCCAAGGCAATGAAGCTGAAAGGCAAGCAAAGAACTACGTGCAACCAAGGCCAGTGAACCAGGCCGGCAAAGGTCCGGACCACGCCAAACACGAATCCCTCTTTCCTGTCATGGATGGGCAAGTAGAAACCCACCTCCCCGCAAAGATGCTCAAGCGCCGCGTCCCCGCCCTGCATGTACATCCGGATGAACTCCCACAACCCCAGCAGATCCGACTGCTCCCCCATGTACTCGTAGCCCAGCGAGAACGTCTCCAGGACGGTCTTGCGGTCATCGGAGAGAAAATGCGCGCGGATGTCGTGGGTTCGCCCTATGGGTGGGGTCGTTGACTCGCCGATGAAGAAGAACAAACGGTCCCAGTCACCACTGGCGACCGTACCGTCCTGGCGGAAGAAGTGCACCTTGCGATTCATGCGATCCAATCGGATCGGATAGTGCGTCCATCGGAAGCACTCGCTTCTAAAGAGCCACACGATGCCGGCAAGAATGAACAGTGAAACGGGCGCAATGAAGAGCCAGAAGCACCAGAGGATCCAGCGTTCGTCCTCCCGGAATGGCTCACCCAGGACAATCAGGTTCACGAAGAGGTAGGACGACGTGGGCACGAACGCGAGTGCGCCCATGACCGAGAGCCAGACATTGAAGCCCTTCACCGGGTACCAGCGATCCACCAGCTCGAGGCAGGTCGAGCTGAACCTGATCACGGACAGCCCGCTCCGTGCGGGCACTCCTACTGAGGCCGAAACGTCCAGTCGCTGATCTTCCTCAGCGGCCGTGAGGGGACGATTGACCGCAAAGCGAAGATTTCTGGTATCGATTCCAGCGTAGTCCATTACCTCACCACTCCAACCCAGTCCATGAACGATCCTACTGCAACAACGTGGTGTCGTGCGGCCCTGCGACATGCACGGGAACGTTGCCGCCGGTGAGCGCTCCTCCCGCCTCGCTGTCGACCGACTCCGCCATTCGAAACAACCCCAGCACAGTGATGCTCATGCCCAGCAGCGTCATGGGCTTGCGTCAGCACTATTCCGGGCATAGCCTCGATGGAGCTCGCATTCAAAGCAAATGTCGCTGCATGCAGACCCAACAGGATCTCCGCCTTACTGAAGGCGCCCTGCCCCCTGATGCAACTCCGCAGGCCTACTCCGTGCGTGACGTGATGCGCCTTGATGACGAGGCCATGGTCTGGTCGGAAAGCAATGCTGCTTCGCGGATGGAATCCATCATGCCGGTCGCTGCACTGGTGATGCTGTGCATGGCCATCGGCCTGGGTTACATGGGGGTGATGGCGGCGCTTGAACCCACAGAAAGCATGGGAATGCGTGTGTTCGTATCGGCGAGCGCGGGCCTTGGGGTCGCGGCACTCGCAGCAGTCGCCTTTCTCTGCGTCAAATTGAGTATCGGCAGCAGACAGAGCGACCTGTACTTCTTCCGCAGGACCCGGAAAGTCTTCTGTGTTGTCGACGGCAAGCAATGCCTGTTGGACTGGAACAACGTCAGGCCCTATGCCCGCGTCGGCCACGGCTCGGCCCAGCCCGGGGCGCCGCTGATGATGGCTCTCGACCTCATGGAGATCTATCCTGAGACTCCTGAACTGTGGCGCCTGCGCTTTACTGTCGATGGCCCCCTTCCAGACCGGGAGGCCTGCCAGCAGGCATGGGAGCTGATCCGGCGCTATATGGATGAAGCGCCCGAAGCGATGCCCCCCACTTTTCTGGTTGATCCATCGCACTGGACGACATCCTTGCTGGAGCGGGGACCGCTCTCTGCCGGTGGCGCGGGCAAGGAGATGATTGAACGCATCCGCGCCATGAACTGGAACGTCTTCGCTGTCCCGCAGTATCTGGGGAACGTACTGCTATGGCTGATCTTCTGGCCAGAACCCTTGTCACAGATGCTCTATGCCCGGTTCAAGCGCCCCGTAGCGCCACCCATGGACCTTTTTGCCAGCAACTCGACGCGCGGCAGCAGCGAGCACTACTCCATCCTGCGCTCCAGCCCGGAAGACATTGCCGGAAGGAGAAAGGCTGCCCTCCAGGTCGCGGTGGTGTGCAGCTTGAGTTGCCTTATCAGCTTGATTGGCTGGAGCTTCATCATCTACTCGCTTGTTTTCCTGCGCAGCTGACAACGCGTTCTCTGCCTGCTGCTGTCCCTCATCAGTACGTATCCGATTGCACAATGACGATTTCTTTTGGAGACCTTTTCTACATTGCGCTGTCCATTGGACTCATCGCGCTCCTTGCGCACTCCATCTATCACTACCTTGGCCGGTTTAACGGCTGGCAGTCCAGGAGCAAGCGATGGCTTGCCATCAGTCCGCTGATTGCGGGCATCGCACTGGTGCTTTTCACTGTGATCTTTGTCAGCACGAAGTGAGATGGCGGGGAATCTGAGCGCCCGTGATCTCTGGCTGGCCAGGTACGCGTAAGACCGTCATGCGCCGAGATGCGGATGCAACGTGACACAGGCAAGGCAGATGCCCAAGCTTGCCCGCTGTCAATGCGGATGGCGGGGCACGTCGAAACCCTTATCTGCGCCGCTTCGTACCACCCGCCCCCGGCTTCTCCAGGCTGAGTCGCTCCCTCAGAGTAGCGTCAGTGAATGGACCGGCCCCCACTGAATGCAATACTTCAGCCGGCCATCGCGGCTTCCGCTGCAACCGATAACTGACGTAGCGGTTCAGTCCGATGTACGCAGTCAAGGGCAGCGCGATCAGGCTGATCGTACCCAGCAGCCACATTGCCGGCCCCTTTTTCCAGTACTGATGGGAACCCGGGCCGATCAGAGGCTGCGCAATTGTCAACGCCTCGCCCAGGCTTACCGCAAAATCCTGAAATCGCGACTCACCGGGCGTCCAGACGGGACCGACACCCCCCATCATGCGGCGTATGTACTCCCAGCGCTCTACAGGGCCGGACTGGTTACCAAAGCCAAAACTCGGGCCAACGCCAACACGTTGGATTTCCACCGGGCTACCGGGGCGATCCGAGATCGTAATCACCAGGCTCGCTTCTCGGCGAGGTACTTGGCCGGTAAAGATCGTATAGCTGACAACCTCCGCGCTTACGCACTCCCAGTCGTAAGACTGCACTTCGCAACGAGGTCGCGCAAAAATATTCCAGCACCACTGCCACCAAGGGAGCCCAATTGACTTGAATATGTGGACCTTCCTTGCGCGGCAATCAAACAAAACGGGCTCGGCCCGATAGCCGACCCAGTCGCTCTGTATAAGCGCCAGTACAATCAAGAGCAAAACCAACTCAAGAACTGCCACCCAACTGAAGCCCATTACAAACAAAGAGATGTAAAGACCAAACCCTACGGTGAATAGGCCAACCCAGCCTCCGCTGCTGGCATAACCGCGCATGGCACTCATCTGATCGACAAACGAGATCCCAAACTCGTAAACGTCGAGGACACCCCCATTCGTGGAAGCTCGCGAAGATGCTTGGTGATTCCTCTCGGGAAGCTTCAGCGCAGAAGACGGCACAGCTGAATCATCCCGCATCGCGCACCAATTTGCAACGTAATGGCCTCCCCCGCACTTAAACACGACCTGAGCGTCGCAGTCGAATGTTGAACTCTAGTGCGGATGTCATGGTGAGCAATCAGATGCAGCGGATTGCCATGCTCGCCTTTTCTCAGTGCAGTGGAGGGCGAAGCTAAATCGTACTGCACCGTGCATCCGGAAATCAGCGTCAATTTATCCAAGATAAGTGAGATTTGCGAATATCAGCGCTTCATTTTCCATCGATTGGCGAAGATTCAAAATCCAACATTCAGTGCCCACCGGATGCATACTTGGTCCATGGCGCTTCCTGGGCGCCGCGAACCTCTATATGGTCTGCAAGTGACATCCGCATCGACTCCTTGTTCTTCCCGCTGCCGCGCGGCCTGCGGCCCTACCGGGTCGCAGGCGCGCACGACGATCACCCGGCCCGCACGGTCGCTTCCAGTTGAAGGTGCACGCGCTCGCTACATCAAACGCTGATTGAACCCTTCTGGAGTTGCTCACGCACCTCGTCATTGCGAGCCTTCGCGGCCGCAATCGACTCCTTCCAAAAGCGCTCCATCTCATCCACCCGCCCCCCTTCTCGATTCACGCGCCCATACACAGCAGGCGCACGGAGCGGAGGCGCTCCAGAATTTGCAGAGGCTCCATGTCTTAGCACTGCCGCAGGCCAAACCGGCTTACGGCACAGTTTCATCGCAAGGAAGCGGAACAGCGCCCAAGGCACCGTCAGTGGAAGCGCAATCAACATCAAACCTTCACCTGCAGATGACACGTGGATGATGAACGCATTGCGGAAACTGGGCTCAACCGAGGTGTAGAGCTGCAGCGGCGGGAAAGGCAGTGCGGAACGCCCCTCTTCCATGAAGCGCCGGATCATTTCCCATTGTGCAAGCGTAATCGCAGGATCACGACCACTGTCAGACCCAACGGCAAAGGTGTGAACGACTTGATCGCCGCGCATCACCAAGCCTCTCAGATCATAGGTATATCCTTCGCCAGGCCCCATTGGCTTGTCCCTGCCGATAATAAATTTTACGTCCTGCCATGACGCCGAAACTACTTTGGCGCCTTTACCAGTAAACACATGGACCTGTTGTGAAATTCGATCAAATCTTACTGGATAGTACTGATATCGCAGAATATCACGCAACAGCAACTTCCAGAAGACGAATGCCAGGAATCCGAGAACCACAGCGATCAAGCCTGCAATCGCATATGTATCGCCTGATGCGAGCGAACCAACTCGATCGACCAAGGACATCGTTGCATGCAAGATTGCCACAATAAATATAATGCCAAGCGAAATAAACACACTGGCACCCATTAACGCCCACCCTCGATATCGAAAGTGACGATCTACATACTCAATACAATTATCATCAATGTATATTATCCCCTTATCGATCGGGGTGAACGTGGACGAGTCAAACTGGCGCAGATCTGCGCGCCTCTCATACTCGGTCAATGGACGATTATTGCGATACCGCTGGGCTAGCCAACCTGCAAACTGACTCACTTCTCACGCTCCCGCAGGAAGCATTGCGCTGTATGCCTCACCCTGCGCCTCAGGCGACTCGAACCTACCATGCTCATGCACTCCAAACGGCGTCATATCAAGCCACCTCTCAACCTTGTCATCACGAATAAGATTAATAATCCACTCGCCCAACATGCTTATCAACCCTAGCACCAGAAGTACAATGAAGCCCACACCCGCCGTCATGGCACCAACGAACATGAGATAGGCCACCACCGCGCCTGCAACAGCCGTTGTTCCGTAGAAAACAGCCATCGGAATATCTCCGGACTTTATTGACTCATACGCCTTCCACCCATCAACAACAGCGCCTAGTAATCCACCGACTGTGCCCAGCAATTTGCCGAGAAAGCCCACAAGTCCCGCCATGTTTGTGACTTCAATTGCACCAAATCTGATCTCGGCCGCCAAAGCCGTTCTTCCCCACGACGTCTTGGCCAAGGCCATGCCCGTCAATTCAACACTGGTACCCGCAAATCCGACGAGTGCAGAAGCAAGACTCAATTGCCTACGACCAGCCGGCCCCTCCTTCTCCACATCCAACTTGCCGTACGAATCCGCAACGTTCCAAGCGTCCAGGATCAGTCCGACAACGCCCAAGCGCACGTCCAAGCTGACATGCGGAGCGGTGTACTGCGCGGCGCGATTCCTCACCAGCGCCCTCACTTGCTCTTCGCTCATCAGCATATTTGCCATCGCCCCCGGCTGTCCATTCCGGACGGCCGCCATCGCCTCCTTGTCCC
This sequence comes from Stenotrophomonas sp. SKA14, assembly GCF_000158575.1. NCBI lineage: Bacteria > Pseudomonadati > Pseudomonadota > Gammaproteobacteria > Lysobacterales > Lysobacteraceae > Stenotrophomonas > Stenotrophomonas sp. SKA14. The sequence continues at coordinate 2,493,934 of NZ_DS999412.1, read as the reverse complement.
AGAAAACGGCCCACTCAAAGACCTTCCTACCCCGGGCGTTGCGATCACCTGTAGCTACGCGTGCGCCGCTACGCTCACTGAGCTCCTGACGGAGATGCTGATCGACACGCGCCCTCAGCTCGCGCTTGTTTACTCCGACCTGCCCTTCGCTAAGCGCTTCTACCAGGAAGTGCGCCATTTCACGCTCAGACGCACGAATACCAACCCTCTGAATGCGCTTTCCGGAAAGCACCCCGAGGAGGCCAACCAAATTATTTCTCGTAGCGGCAGAGATGGATATGTTCACTCCGGCTTTCACGATTGCCGATCCGGCTTTTGACAACGCCGTGACGATCACTCCAGAAGTCTTGAAGACAAGTCCCGCAACCAACCCCAAACCGTGTTGGAGTTCCTGAGGCCGGCTGCCTCCGCGGTCCAAAACATGCCCGTAGGCCTTGAAGATATTTGACCACGCCCCAGCATTGTCTGCGTTGCTCAGGAAAGTTTTTGACTCCCTTTCGATCACGTCTGCGGCGATCTTGTCATTCAGGGTCAACGCTCGAACCGTACAGTTTTTGATGTCCTGAAAACGCCCAGCCAGATCTGCAAGGACTGCACCTTGCACACAGTCGAAGCCAACGACGCCATCAAGCGTGCTGTCTACGATTTCAGTCAATCTCATGGAACTGTAGGAAAGCTCGTCATGGTGGTTGCATGCCAACCATGTTCTAAAACCATCATCCTTGTACCAGAGCACAAAGCTCTGGGCGATCGGAGTCAAATGAGTGGAGGTAAAGCGCTCCATTTGCGGCACCAAGTTGGTATCGAACTGGTCAAGCTTTTCCTGGCTGTAGTCATCCCGATATCGGTCCCACGCGGAGTCCCTGGCATCTCTATCTTCTTCAGCAGTCAGCTCCTCACGCATCTTCGTGATGCCCGCAGCATAGAGCTCCATTGCGGCGCGGCCAGTGTAGGCACTGGCGCGAACCTTGCTTAGTTTATCGGCAGCCGCCTGATCCTCGATCGCCTGCCGGATACCGCGAATGGCGACAGACGTGGCGTGTTTCCAGGCCCTGTCATCCTCTTCCTCAAACTCCCTGGTTTTCTGCCGGATCAGGGCTGAGAGCTCCTGCGTGAGTCCGGCAGGATCATTCAAGGCGAGCATCATTGGACGAGAGTCGGCCGCACTCTTTGCAAGCCAAGCTTCCATTCCAGGAACATCCTGCTTGCACCTTACAAATGGCACAAACGAGAAGGAGAAGCCGGGGTTAGCATATACCTCAACCGACTCAAGCGTTCTTGTAATTATGTCATCTGCACCTTGGCCCTGTGCCTTAGCTGGTGGCGCAGGCGTGACCGGCGGCAACAGAGGGATCGTCACCTCCTGCTGCTCGCGGATTTTTCTGCCGAATTTGAATTCGCTGACCAACGCCAGGGCACCGCTGACACTTCCTGCATGGTCCAACGCTTTACCCTTGAGCCACGCCTGTACGTCAACGCAACGCATGTGCTTCTTGCGCTCACCCGAGCGACGATTTCGCTCCAGTATTTCCTTGGGCCACGGAGCTTCAGTGAAGCCGAACCAGACTTTTCCGGCACGCTTCGGATCCGGAATAGTTACGAAACGAGCAACCTGCGAGTCAGCCATTCGAGCACAGGTTGGCTGAAATTCTTCAAGCGGTGGGGGCGCAGCATACGGGTCGAACTCCAGCAGGTAGGAGTCACTGGTGATCTGGTAGCCCTTCCACTCCCCACGAACTTCGTTGAACACGTAAAGGTAGCCCTGGCGAGCGAGCCGGAGGGTATAGCGCGCTTCGTTCGGAGGCAGGGCAATACTTGTAACGTCCTTGCCGAAGGCTCCGCCCAGAGCAGGACCCTGCCACATCTCCTTCACGTCGGTACGGCTGATCGCGTATCGCAGCGGGAGAATCGGCAGGCCGACCTGATCACAGATTTCACATTTTTTTGCAGGGTCGCACGACTGCGTCGGCTTCTTATCCATGCTGCCAAACTCCTTGATCCTGCTGCTTCAACGGTGGCTCGCTCTCATCATCTTCAAGCGCGGCTGTGACAATGCTTCTGTATGCACCGGGCTCAAGGCGAGCTATGCGGATGGCTTCCTGGTACATAGGCGCTTCATGAATTCCTGGCGGCTGCGTGATCGAAACGAATGCAAATGCCTCCTGGTCATCGGCATCGGACAATCCGAGTGCGTCGGCACTCAAAATTTCGTCGTATACCTGCTTGGAGACACTGTGATCATCGATCCCATGGTCTACGCGGAGCAGCCTATCAATCACTCTATTGATAGATGCCAACGAGGAAATGGCATGCATCTGGCCTGGCGCGAGAGGCAATCCATCATTGCCTGTTCCTCTGCTTTCATAAGTACGCCAGATGTCTCTTTTTGCGCTTGGAGCTGTCCAGGACTGAACAGGCCCCAAGAGGGCATCCAATTGCGAGGTGGATAGAATCCAAGTCAACGCACTCCAGACGCGAGGGTCGTAGTACCTGAACAACATGCGCTCGCCATCTACCTTCCTCACTAGTCCGCGCGCGAGTTGATTTCGGACGTGCTCCGGTCCCGCATCGCTGACCAGCAGGGCAGAGAATGGGACCCTGTCATGTTCCCGGGCGTAGTGGACAGTTTCATCCAGAGCTGCAAGGCGGGTATCGGCAGACATTTCGCCCAGTCGCAGCAGATACGGGAACAGATGCTCCTGCCCTCGTAGTTCCTTGGGCACGATTGGTTCGCACGGCCACAGTTGGGCAATTCGGCGATCAATCTGCAATGGGTTGATCAGCGCGTACTGGTGGGCCTCGAACAGGCGATGGTCGAGTTGCATCAGTCAGCCACCGAGCGGAACCAGGCCAGCGCCAGACTTTTCGGCGGCTCGCACTCGGAACTCACACGCCTTGTGTGTACCAGTCGGCATCTTCGCCTCCCCCCCCACACTCGCCGGCCCCACCCAATCCCGCTGGCTGGCCTTGAACTCCACCTTGCCCGGCGCGCCCAGCTCGATGTTGTCGCCCTCGATCCGGATATAGGCCCCTGCCGCCGTCGCCAGCAGATGCTTGCTCGGTGCCGACAGCTGCACGTCCGCCTCGGTACTGGCGATGCGTACCTTTGTCTTGGCCGCCACGATCATCTGGTTCTTGTGCGCACGCGCGCTCACCTTGCCCTGCGCGGCGTGCAGCGCGATGCCGCGCTCCTGGTTCGGGCTTTCACCGCTGGGCTGCACGCCGGCGGTGTACAGCACCAGACCGCCGGCCACCGCCATCGTCAACGAGCCCTGCGTCATCCAGTTCAGTGCCACGCCGCTGGCCAGCGTGGTGTGGGTGCCGCTGACCCAGACCTGGTCGGCCGGGGTCAGGCTCAGCACGCCGGCCACGCCGCTGCCCAGCAGCACCGGTGCACTCCAGCCCGGTGCTTCACCTTCGCCACCGGCGATGCTGCCGGCGGCACTGCCGCTGTGGGTGGCGCGCAGCGTCTCCTGCAGCTCGGTCAGGGTGGTGTCCACCGGCAGCTCGGTCGGCTCGCCGGGCAGCTGCGCCTGCTGGTTGGCGGCCGATTCGGCCAGCTGCTGCAGCAGCTGCTGGCTTTCCTGCAGCTGGCTCAGCGCCTGCGGCGCGGCCATCTGCGGCGTGCCCTGCTCGGTGGTCAGCAGCAGGCCGCGGCCGGCGCGCAGTGCGCCCTGGGCCTGGGTGGACAGCTCCACGCCGAATCCCCGCTCGCCTTCGCGCACATTGTCCTGGCCGCCCTTCAGATGCCCCAGGGTCAGCGTGGTCTCGTGCTGGGTGGTGGACAGCTGCGCGCGGCCCTGCCCGGGCGTGTCGTCGAAGCGCAGCTGCTGGTAGCCGCCGGTACCGCCTTGACTGTCGGCCAGCGCCTGGCTCTTGAAGCCGGTGTACACCGCGGCGTGGTCGTTGCCCTCGAACCAGGCGGCGGCGTTGCCGGTGGCGGTGGCGCCCCCGCCGTTGATCTGGTTGTGCTGTGCGTCCTGCTGGCCGCGGCCGTTGTAGACCGCACCGACCACCACCGGGCGGTCGATGTCGCCTTCCAGGAACGCCACCAGCACTTCCTGCCCACGCCGCGGCAGCACCACGCCGCCCCAGTTGTCGCCGGCCCACGGGGTCATCACCCGCACCCAGGTCCAGGCGCCGCCATTGGCCGGTGCGTTGTCGTCGCCGCCGGGATGGGCCAGGCCGCTGCTGGCGTTGCCGCCGCGCTGCCACGGGAACTGCACCTTGATGCGATGGTCGCGGTCGGACAGCAGCGGGTCGCCGTCGCTGACCACGATCGCGCTGAGCGTACCGGTGATGGTCGGCCGCGGATGCAGGTGCGCGCCGTGGCCGTCCTCGGTCTGTGGCCGGTAGTTCACTTCGGCCGGGATGGCGACGAAGCGGTTGTCGTAGAACGCAGTGGACACCTCGCCCGGCGCCTGGCCATAGGCCAGCCCGGACAGCGCGTCCGGCAGCGCCGGCACGGCCACGCTGGACGGACCCAGGGTCTGTTCCAGAGCGTCGAACACGTCGGCATCGAGGTTGTTGCGCGCCTGGTGCAGCACCGACAGGCACAGGAACTGTGCGTCCTCGCCGACCTGCGGGTGCTGCGACAGGCCGAAGCGCGCACCGGGCGCCAGTGCGCGCCATTGGCCGGCGCCATCGATGGTATGGGCGCGCACGCGCAGCGCGTCCAGATGCTGCTGCGCGCGGCGCTGGCCGCGTGCGTTGTCCTGCCAGCCATACGGGCCGCAGGTATCACGGTCGACAATGCCCAGGTCGTTGCCCTGCCCGGCCTCGGCGCTGGCCTGGCGACGCTCCAGGGTGCGGTAGTCCCAGGTCGTACGCTCGACCTTGCCCGGCCGCCAGCGGTGCGCGGCGGACCACTGCTGCACGCTGTCGCTGCGCTCGCTCTCGTCGCGGCGATGGAAGCGCACGCGGCCCAGTTCGGTGGTGTCGTTGCCGTGGTCGGCCAGCACCAGGGTGTGCGTGCCGAAGTCCGCGCCGCCGGGCTCGCCGGCATGCTCGAACCAGTAATAGATGCCTTCCTCGGCCAGCAGGCGCTGGACGAAGGCAAGATCGCTTTCCTGATACTGCGTGGTCAGGCTGCGCCGCGCGTACTGGCTGGCGTCACCCAGCGACCAGCGCCAGGCCGGCGCCAACCCGCTGTAGTCGGCGAACAGGTCTTCGACGATCTCGACCACGGTCTTGTCGTGGAAGACGTAGCTGTCCACCCGCTGCGACAGGAACGCCAGCCACGGCTGCAGGCGCAGCCGATAGCGCGCCAGGCCGCCATTGCTGCCCAGCCGCTCGGCGGCGGTGATGCGACCGTGCAACGGGCGCAGGCTGCCGTCGGCCTGCTGCAGCTGCAGCAGTGCGCCCTGCCCGATCAGCGGCGCCAGTGACAGGCCGGCATCCAGCGACAGTGCGGTGATCGTCCACTGGAAGCCGATGCCGTCGATCTGCTCGACGCCATCGAGGGTTTCGGCCACCAGCACATCGCTCCCCAGCGACGTGTGCAGCCGCAGGAAGCGCTGGGCGTGCGAAGGGCCGGCCAGCGCGGCCCGCAGGTTGTTTACCAGATCCATGGTGCTTCCCCTACTTCCCGTGCCTCAAGGTGGTCTGCATGCGGCATGCGCATCGGTGTACTCCGCTTCCCGCGCCCGCGCGGCCTGCGTCCCGACCGGGGCGCAGGCACGCACGGCCATCAGGCAGCCTGGACGATCTCTTCCAGCTGCAGGCGCACGCCCTCGCTGATCTTCAGGCGGTAGTCGCGCCCGCCGGCGGTGATCTGTAGTTCGCGTACGTTGCTCACCAGCTGCGGCTTGCCGACCACCGGGGCGTCCATGTGGATGCGCCAGGAACCGCGGCTGATCTGTGCGGCGATGTTGCGGGCGTCCTGGCGGGCCGCCGGTACGGCGGTATCCAGCAGTTCGATCACGTGCTCCGGGCGCAGCCGGTTCCAGGCACGCACGCGGTCCAGTTCACGGCCCAGCCCCAGTTCCAGGCTGTCGCAGTGGTTGAGGGCCGCTTCGCGGTCAAATCCATAGAATTCCATCAGCGTTCTCCTTCTGCTCAGTGTCATGACACTTTGTATTTGAAGTCACCCTTCTTGCCGGCGGTGACCTTGATGGCGTTGATCCGGTTCCCTTCGGCCATTGCCGCCAGCACGCTCTCGGCGATTTCCGGCAGCAGGGTTCCATTGAGGATGTGGTCAACGTTGCGCGCACCCGAGTCCACTTCGGTGCAACGTGCAAGCACGGCCTCCACCAGGCTGTCGTCCCAGCTGAAGGTGGCCTTGTGATTGGCGATGACGCGGTCGCGGATGCGGCCGAGCTTGAGCGTGATGATCTGCGCCAGCACGTCATCGTTGATGGGGTAATACGGCACCACCTTCAGGCGACCGAGGAAGGCCGGCTTGAAGGTGCGCATCAGCACCGGGCGCAGCGCGTCGGACAATGCCTCTGCACCCGGGATCTCTTCGGCCGGCTTGTTCAGGCAGGCCTGCATGATCTGCGAGGAACCGATGTTGGAGGTGAGGATGATCAGCGTGTTGCGGAAGTCGATCTCACGACCTTCGGCATCATCCATCATGCCCTTGTCGAACACCTGGAAGAACATTTCCAGCACGTCCGGATGTGCCTTCTCGACTTCATCCAGCAGCACCACGCTGTACGGGTTGCGGCGCACGGCTTCGGTCAGCACGCCGCCTTCGCCGTAACCCACGTAGCCCGGCGGCGAGCCCTTCAGGCCGGACACGCTGTGCGCTTCCTGGTACTCGCTCATGTTGATGGTGACCAGCTTGCGCTCGCCGCCATACAGGATGTCGGCCAGGGCCAGCGCGGTCTCGGTCTTGCCGACGCCGGACGGGCCGACGAACATGAACACGCCGCGCGGCTTGTTCGGGTCTTCCAGCTTGGCGGTCGCGGTGCGCACGCGCTGGGCGATCGCATCCAGTGCATGGTCCTGGCCGATGACGCGCTCGACCAACAGATTGCCGAGCGTACGCACGGTGCGGATTTCATCCTTGACCATGCGACCCAGCGGCACGCCGGTCCAGGCCGAAACGATTTCGGCCACCACGGTGCCGTCGACCTGCAACGGCACCATCGGGGTTTCGCCCTGCAGCTCACGCAGTTCTGCCTGTAACCGCGCCAGCTCGGCATGCTGCGGCGAGAGTTCGGCCTTGGCCTTGCCGCGCTTGGCAGCCGGCTTGGCCACGGCAACATCGCCTTCGTTGTCGTCGTTGGACGGCTCGGGATCGCCCGATGCAGCCTCGCCCTGCTCCATCTGCTGGCGCAGTACGGCGATGCGGCCGGCCAGGTCACGTTCGCGGCCCAGGCGCTCTTCGTTGCTGGTCAGCACGGCCTGCGCTTCGGCCTGTTGTGCATGCAGTTCAGCCAGGCGTTCGCCATGCTGGTCGCTGCCACCGGCCGTCTCGCGCTGAAGTGCGGAAATCTCCGCCTGCAGCCGGTCCAGATGCTTGCGGGTGTCTTCGATGATCGCCGGAGTGGCGCTCTGCCCCAGCGCGACCTTCGCACACGCGGTGTCGAGCACGCTGACTGCCTTGTCCGGCAGCTGGCGGCCGCTGATGTAGCGGTGCGACAGGCGCACTGCTTCGGTCACCGCCTCATCCAGCACGCGGATGTTGAAGTGCGCCTCCATCAGCCCGACCATGCCACGCAACATCGCCGCAGCCAGCGCCTCGCTCGGTTCCTCGACCTTCACCACCTGGAAGCGGCGCGCCAGCGCGGCGTCCTTCTCGAAGTACTTCTTGTACTCGCCCCAGGTGGTGGCGGCGATGGTGCGCAGCTCGCCGCGAGCCAGTGCCGGCTTCAGAAGGTTGGCTGCATCGTTCTGGCCGGCGGTACCGCCGGCACCGATCATGGTGTGCGCTTCGTCGATGAACAGGATGATCGGATGCGGGCTCTTCTTGACCTCGTCGATCACGTTCTTCAGGCGATTCTCGAATTCGCCCTTGACGCTGGCGCCAGCCTGCAGCAGGCCCATGTCCAAAGTGTGCAGCTCCACACCCTGCAGCACGTCCGGCACGTCCTTGTCGGCGATGCGGCGGGCCAGCCCCTCGACCACGGCGGTCTTGCCGACGCCGGCCTCGCCGGTAAGGATCGGATTGTTCTGGCGGCGGCGCATCAGGATGTCGATCACCTGGCGGATCTCGCCATCGCGGCCGATCACCGGGTCGATTTTTCCATCGCGCGCCCGCTGGGTCAGGTTGGTGGTGAACTGGTCCAGGGCCGGCGTCTTGGACAGGCCGCCCTTGGCCTCGCCCGGTACCGCGCCCTCGTCCTCGCCCGCTTCACCGGCGGCGGAGGCATCGGCGAAGCGCACGGTCTGCACCGCTTCCTGCGAGCCCTCGGTGAGCTTGGCGAAGTCGTGCTTGAGCTCGTCGCGCTTGAAGCGCACGAAGAGCTTGGAGCCCCGGTAAGCCAGCTGCGCCAGGTCGGGTTCGGTCAGCAGGGCCAGCAGCAGATGGCCGCTGCGGATGCGGGTGGTTTCCGAGTCAAGCGAGGCGATCAGCCAGGCATGCTCGAACAGCTTGGGAATGTGCTGGGAGAACACCGGAGTGCGGCTGTTGCCGGTCTTGAACTGGCTGATCTCATCGTTGAGATCGCGTTCCAGCGACTCGGGCAGGATGCCGCTGCGCCGTGCTATCAACACGAAATCGCTCTGCGGCTGTTCCAGCAGGGCCAGGAACAGGTGTTCCAGGTCCACCTCGTAGTTGCCGCGTGCCATGCACAGGTTCGCCGCCCGTTCGGCGGCCTGCCGGCAGGTGTCGTCCAGTTTGCTGATCAGGGTCTTGAGGTTGATGCTCATGCGGAAACGCGCACTCCTTGCTGGAACCGTTCGGGGGCCGATGGCGCGGACGCCATCGGCGCAGTGTCATTGCAATGTGTGGATGCCATAGGTGGTGTCCTCACGCGAGGTATCCTGCGGCCGGGTGCACAGGTAGCTGTCCCAGCCCAGGCGGACGCTCCCTGCGCTACCGAGTGCGCTGCCCTGCACATCCTCGGCGCGCAGCACCAGGCGAACTTCATACTCAAGAATGCCGCCGGTCAGCAGCGACAGCCATTTGGACAGCGCTTCGGCGGCACTGCCACCCGGCAGGAACGCATCGAACTGGTCGCGGCGCAGCGGCCCGATGCGCAGGCGCAGGCGCAGGTCGCGCTGCCACACCCGATCACCGGCCAGCGCACTGGCACCCAGCACCGCATTGGCCTGGCCCAGGCGGGTCGCCTGCCCCGGCGGCACCCGGTACCACGCGCCCACGAACTGCTCCAGGTGCAGTGGTACCTGGAAATAGTCCGACAGCACGCGCTGCATCAGCGCCGCCGAGACCGGTCGTTGCCGCACCGCGCCGGCGTAATAGGCCACCGCCTGGTCAAAGATCTCGCCGTCGCCCTCGTGCAAGCGGTCGCGCAGCTCGCTCATGCCCATGCCCAGCAACGACAGCACCAGCGGCAGGAAGCGCTCACGGCGGTCCAGCTCGTACTGCAGCGCCAGGCGATGTTTCTTCCAGGCGGCGTAATGCAGTGACACCGCACGGGTGGAGAAGATGTCCAGGAACGCCCGCGCGGTCCGGTCGCGCTGGTAGAGCTCGCGCAGCTGCAGGGTTTCGGTGTAGTGCAGGGGCAGTGCACCGGCCGTCCCCAGCAAGCCCATGAACTGCGGCGTCAGGTGGACCTCGGCGAGCTCCTCGCCATGCAGCGCCTGTTCCACGGCCTCGCGGTCCAACAGCCGCTCACCCTTGAGCGAATACACCTCGCCCTCGGCCGACAACTCGGTGGCCGGAAACCCCAGCGACAGCGAGTTGCGGAAGCGCACGCGCATCGGCACCGCCTGGCCGGGCTTGACGCCCTGGCGCTGGAACACCTGTTCAAGCAGGCGCACCGCCTGGAAGAACTCGAAGCGGTGTGGTTCGGCCAGCAGCTGCTGGGCTACGCCAGGATCGATTCGCCGCTGCGCGCTGGGCATCGGACGATCTCCTCTCCGCTGTCGCCGGATACCAGCACCAGTCGGGTAAAGCTGTTGGCATGCACGTAGAGTGCAAAGAAGTGGTCCATCACCTGGGCGAAGGCGGCCACGCCGGTTCCCACGAAATGGGCCTCATTGATGGTCAAGCGGATTTCCAGGCCACGCACCACCGAGGCGAACTGGCGGCCGTGCATCCAGGTGGTCACCGGCGTCTGTTGCAGTTCGAGGATGCCGTCAATCTGGCGGGCCGACACATTGCTGCCGGACAGGTCGTACAGGCGCAGCATCTCCTTCAGTGCCGGAAGCCCGCTGGCAGTGAGCGACAGCTGGTTCAACGACAGGTGCGAGATCAGGCGCCACTGTGCGTTGCGGCCATGGCGGAATCGCAGCGGCTTGGTCGGCTTGCGCAGCAGGCTGATCGCCTTGGCCGGGCTGCCGCCCTCGATGGTCAGGTCGCCTCCGGCGACGCCGAACGCCAGCTGGTTGGGCAGGTCGCGATTGCTGCAGGTCAGCTCCAGGCTGACCGTATCAGTCTGCGGCAGTACCGGATTGAACGACAGGTCAACAAAGCTGATCTCGGTTTCGAAACCCGGGCTCTGCCGCGCGATGTCTTCGTCCCGCCGCGCCACCCAGTACTGGCCGGTGCGCTCGGGGTCTTCGCCATGATGCAGCGAATAGAACGGCCGGAATGCCTGGATCAGCTCGCCCTGCGGCGTCTGCCGGATGCGGTGCACCGAGTCGATTGAATGCACTTCATAGGCGAACGCGCGGCGTGCATCCGCCAGCACCGGGTAGTTCACCGTACGATGGGTGACACGGATCGGCTCGCCGCTGGTGCGGAACAGATTGACGATGGGCGTGCAGCCAAGGCGCACGTTGTGTGCGCCCAGCTCCTCCAGGACCATCGCATTGCCCCGATCCTGGCCCTGGGCGTGCAGCACCAGGTGAAGGGTGAAGCGTCGGCTCGCACCCGCCGTCACCGACGGCAGGTGCAGGTCGACAAAGCCGAATTTCTCGGGATAGGCGAACAGTTCGGTCAACAGCCGATAGGCCGGGTGCGAGCGCGCCGGAAAGTCGATCAGGGCCTCATCGTCGGCGAACCCGACCGGGCTCAACGGCACGCTGTCCAGGCGCCGCCAGCGTCCGTCGCCATCGGATTCGACGTAGGCCGCCTTCACGCCAAGCATCAGGGCATCGCGTAGCGCAGCCCGTACCGACGGCTCGCCATCGAGGAACAGGCGCAGGCGATCGGTACCCAGCTGGTGAAAACCCAGCTGATCGGACAGCAGCTGGAAGCCCATCGAGATCTGGCCACCGGTTCCGGCCGGCAGGGTCGTCGCCATTGGCGCATCGGCGACGCTGCGATAGACCACCTGCTGCACGCCGACCGGCGCCAGCACCACATCGTAGGCCGTACGGAAATCGCAGGGCACGCCCCGGACCGGACGACTCTGGACGGCGGTTCCACGCGGCACGCGTACCGGCGCGCTCAGCTTGGAGGCCACCCCTTCGGTATCGAAATGGGCGATCGAGCAGGAGGGGAACGGCCGCAGATAGTGCGGATAGAGCACATCCAGCAGTGCGTCGGTGAACTCGGGATAGTCATCCTCGATGCGCTTGGATACGCGCGCACTGAGCAGCGCGAAGGCCTCGATCAGGCGCTCGACATGCGGGTCCTGGCTGCCCTCGGCGGAGAGCTGCAGGCGACCGGCGATCTTCGGGTAGCGCTCGGCGAACTCGCGCCCGTAACGGCGGAGGTAGCCCAGCTCGCGTTCGTAGTAAGGCAGCAGGTCCTGCATCAGGCGGCCTGCGTGCGACGTGCGCGGGTGACCTGGTACTGCAGGGTCGAGGGTTGCAGCATCGCATCGAAGCTGACCGGCTCGCGCGCAGGCTCCAGGTCGAGCAGCGCATGGATGGTGAAATGCAGCCCGCCGGCAAACTGGTTGCCCGCATCCAGATGGACGTTGACGTTGCGCAGGCGGCGCTCATGGCGCGCCACGGCCTGCTCCAGCGAGCGGCAGATGGCAGCACGATCGTAGGCGTTGGCCAGGCTCATCGCGGAGAAGTCCGCCAACCCGTAGGTCAGCAGCGATTGCCGGCAATTGGGGAATTCCTTCATGTCGCCTTCCTGGAACGCGGCGCGCGAGTTCAACAGCCCCTCCAGGTCGCGGGCGATGGATTCCTTGTACTGCTCCAGCGAGACGGACTTGAAGACCGGCCCGGCGCCCGTCTGCTTGGGGGCGTCGTCGAACAGTTTTTCCAGCAGGCTGGGTTCGAGTCCCTTCATTGGTCGATCCACTCAGGTTCGGCATCCGTGCGGGCGGCAGCGGTGCATCAAAGGCAAGGCCGTTCCTGGCCTTGCCCGGCGATCAGACTGCGATGGCGCACGAGGCGCCATCGCAGCGACACAACATCACACGGTGTAGTTCGGGATGTTCTTGGTTGCACTCCACTGCGCGACGGTCTTGCCACCAACTCCGCCTTCCGGCTTCTGCTGCTGGTAAGTCCACTTGATGGCGCCGAAGCTCAACTGAACAACTTCCTGGGGCATGCCTTCCTTGTCCACCGTGGTGGTGACGCGGTGGACCAGCACGTTCAGCAGCTCGACCGTGTAGTAATTGATCGCGTTGCCGTCCTTGTCGGCGCGCATGAACTGGATCTGCGCCTTCGGGAAGGTGGTGCCGTTGGAGGCGGCCTGGTTGAGGGCCGTGGAAGCGAGGTCGATCGACTTGGTGATTTCGATCGGGGACAGGTTCACGCGGGCTGCGGTGGTGCCGCCGGAGGTCGACGCGGTGGCCGAACGCGGCTGCAACAGGTCCTGCGAGAACGACTGGATTTCGATCCAGTCCTTGTGCTTGTCGTCGTGCGACTCGCCCTTGATGGTGTCAATCGAGAGGAAAGCGTGCTGCATATCTGGTCTCCTAAATTCCGTTCTTCCGTGAGATTTGATGTGCCAGGCGCGGGCCTGGCGGTTAAGGGGGGCTACGCCCTCTTGAAATAAGCGTCACTGCAATCCGGGGAGCGGACTCCCCTGGACGCTTCAGTTGAAGCAAATCGTTACGACTTTTTCGCGGACGCCGGCAGTTCGGCGACCAGACGCAACGAAACAGACAGCTCATCGAGCTGGAAATGCGGCCTGATGAAGGCCACCGCGCGGTAGACACCGGGCTTGCCCGGCACCTCCGAAACCTGCACAGAGGCTTCACGCAGCGGGAACTGCGCCTTGGCTTCCTGCGACGCGTTGTCGTCCAGCAGCACGTACTGGGCGATCCAACGGTTCAGGAATTCCTCGACGTTGCCCGCCGAAGCGAAGCTGCCGATCTTCTCGCGCATCATCGCCTTGAGGTAATGGGCGATGCGCGAGACCGCGAAGATGTACTGCAGCTGTGCAGACAGGATCGCGTTGGCATTGGCCGAATCGGTGTTGTACTTCTTCGGCTTCTGCGCCGACTGTGCGCCGAAGAACGCGGCGTAGTCGGTATTCTTGCAGTGCACCAGCGGCATGAAGCCGAGGTCACTGAGCTCTTTTTCACGACGATCGGTGATCGCCACTTCGGTCGGGCACTTCAGCGCCACTTCACCATCGTCGGTGCGGAAGGTATGGGTCGGCAGGTCTTCGACCAGGCCACCGCCCTCCACGCCGCGGATGGCCGCGCACCAGCCGAAGCTCTCGAACGCCTGGGTCAGGCGCGCGCCCATCGCGTAGGCGGTGTTGCACCACAGAAACTTGCTGTGGTCGGCTGCTTCGATCTCTTCGACGAAGTTGAACCCCTCGACCGTGGTGCCGTCCTTCGGGTTGTACGGCAGGCGGCCGAGGAAGCGCGGCATGGTCAAGCCCACGTAGCGGCTGTCCTCGCTCTCGCGGAACGACTTCCACTTGGCGTACTCGACGGTGTCGAACACCTTGGCCAGGTCACGCGGCTTGCCCAGGTCGGTGAACGTTTCCAGGCCGAACATGCCTTCGCCGGCGGCGGAAATGAACGGCGCATGCGCCGCTGCGGCCACGTGCGACATCTGCTCGATGAAGTACATGTCCTCCGGCTGGCGGCCCAGGAAGTAGTCACCGATCAGTGCGCCGAACGGTGCACCGCCGAAGGTGCCGAATTCTTCCTCGTAGACCTTCTTGAACAACGCGCTCTGGTCGAAGTCGATGGCCGACTTGAAGTCCTTGACCAGGTCCTTCTGCGGCGAATTGAAGACCTTGATCTTCATGTTCGGGCCAGTGGAGGTCTGCTGGCACAGGTAATGCAGGCCCCGCCAGCTGCCTTCCAGCTTCTGGAACGGCTCGGCATGCATGACCGCGCTGAGCTGCTCGGAAATGATCCGGTCGATCTCGGCGATGCGTGCGTCAAGGGTCAGGTTGAGGTTGTCGGAGACCACCACGGTGCCGTCGAGGACTTCCTTCGCCAGGGCGGCGATGATGTCCTTGGCGCGATCATGCTCGGTCTTGGACTTGGCGACCTTGCTCTTCTCGACGATCTGGTCGAGCAGGCCCACCTCTTCGGTTTCGACGGCCTGGGCGGCCAACTGGCTGGCTTCAGCTGACATGGGTCAGTCCTCCTTGGTCACGCCGAGCTTCTTCAGCTGCTCGGTGTTGTTGAGCACATCGGTCAGCAGGTCTTCCAGCTTCTCGTTGCCAGCCAGCTTGTTGCGAAGATCAGCCAGCTTGGTACGGGACTCGAGCAACCGGCGCAACGGCTCGATCTGCTCCACCACCGATTCGGGGCGGAAATCCTCGATCGAATTGAACTTCAGCTCGACGCCGAACTCGCCACCTTCGTCGCTGATCCTGTTCGGCACGCGATACACCGCGCGCGGCGCGATGCCTTCCATCACTTCATCGAAGTTGTCCAGATCGACGTTGACGAACTTGCGATCCTTCACCTTCGGCAGCGGCTGCTCCGGGTTGCCACTGAAATCGCCCATCACGCCGACCACGAACGGCAGTTCCTTCTGCTCGATCGCGTCACCCTTCTCCACATCGTAGGTGAGCTGGACGCGCGGCGGGCGGATCTTCTGCAGCCGCTTCTGGATGCTTTCCTTCTTGGCCATGAGTGTCTCCTGACTGGGGCCGGTTCCGGATCAGTTGCCGATGTTCTGGAACGGATCGGAGGTGTTCGAGCGGGCAGCGGGCTTGGCCGGCTGCGTGGCGGCGGGCTGCGCGTTGGCGGCCGGTGCGACGGCACGACCTGCGCGGGCGCGGCTGCGCGGCTTGGGCTTGGGCGTCGGATCGAGAATCGCGTCACCCATGGTGTTGCGCAGGGTGGTGGCCAGCGTCTGTGCTTCCTTGCGTGCGGTGTCCGACGCCAGTGCACCACGTCCCTGCAGGCGGGTGAGCGACTGGTTGGCAACGCGGAAACCGGCAACGGTGATCACGCCATCGGCCACCAGATCATTGGGGTCGCGCTGAAGCACCTCTTCCGCCGCGACGATCGCGCGGGCGTACTGGCCCTGATCGAACTGCAGCTGTGCGATGCGCACCCACGGCTCCTTGCGCGTCGGGTCGGCCTTGGCCGCCACTTCGAACGCACTGATCGCGGCATCGGCACCGCCAGCGGTGACCTGCGCCTCCGCGTTGCTCAGCGTGGTTTCGAACGGCACGACCTCGGCCTTCTTCGGTGCCGATGCGCAGGCCGCCAGGCCCGAGAACATCATCAGCGCGAACATCGGCCGGTACACAGCCTTCCCCATTGCCTTCACTTCCATAGTGATCCCTCGTCGAAATTAGTTCCTAAAGGAAGCCGAATCTCCGCCGATACAACACACGGGATTCCTGCCCCTGTCGGCGGCAGTGTACATTCGCGAATACGCGCCGGTATAGTGAATTTCGTCAAGAATATGGCGAATCCGATAGACACACTCTTCACATCCCGATGTGATATTCGCGAGCAAAAACGCATATACGCGCACCTTTTACCCCGCACTCCGAGCCCGCCGACTGCACATGAATGCGCAACTTTTCCGATTCCGCCGCGTGATCTCCGTCACGATTTTCTCCCTGATTATGTCCGGCTCCCTGGCAGGTTGCGCAAGCGACAGCAAGTTGGGTAAAGCGATGGACAAGACCCTGCAGGCGGTCGGCATCCGTGAGGAAAAGCCCCAGGCGCCCCCGACCATCCCGCTTCGCCTGTACGCCGGCAGCAACCTCAATGCCGGCAATGACAAGCGGGCCACTGCCGCGGTGGTCAAGATCTACCACCTGCGCAGCCTGCAACGCTTCGAACAGGCCCCCTTCAACGCCTTCCTGGACCAGGCCGGCGAGCAGGCGGCCCTGGGTGCGGACCTGCTGTCGGTCAACGAAGTCGTACTGACCCCCGGTGCCCGGCAGGAATTGTCCGAGCAGTTGAGTGAAGGAAGTGCAGTGCTTGGGGTGGTCGCCCTGTTCCGCGCCCCGGCCGAGAATCGCTGGCGACTGGCCTTCGACACAAAGGGCAAGACTCTCCCACAGGACGGCGTCACCATCGGTATCCATGCCTGTGCACTGACCAGTGACAGCAAGGCCTTGTTGACACGGATTTCCGGCGATCCAGGCAGTCTTGCATCGATCCGCTGTGCGGGTGCGAAGTAATCCCGCGCCGGAATTCTGGCACTCGATTTCGCCGATGCGATAGTATCCCCTGACGCAACGTTTGCCGCCGCGCGTCTAATGTGAGATCCAACTCACACTTTCACATTGCTGGATAGGGATTCTCGCCACAGCGGAAGGTGAGAATGGCGGGATCGGCCCTCGCGGACGATATTTTCGAGCTATTTCCAAGGATTGAACGTGGCTTATGTAAGCAGGATGTCGAAGGTTCTCTGGGGTGAAGGATTGTTCCTGCGCCCTCAGCATTTCCAGCGTCAGGACGCCTATCACGAAGCGCGGCTGCAGGATCTTTCGCAGACCCTGCATCCGTATGCCTGGGGTGCGCGCCGGGTGCGTTTCGATCCCCATGCGCTGTCGGGCGGCACGCTGCGCCCACTCGACCTCTCGGCCGTGTTTCCCGATGGCGAGACCTACGACGCGCCGGCCCATGACAGCCTGCCCGATGCGGTGTCGCTGCAGGATCTGCCGCCGGGCGTGCAGTCCACCGTGGTCTACCTGGCATTGCCACTGCTGCGCGATGACGGCGCCAACTGCGCCGATGCCGAGGGCACCGCGCTGGCCCGCTACCGCCAGGCCAATCGTGACACCCAGGACCTGTTCACCGACGCGGTGGAGGCCGAACTGGCCTTCCTCAGCAAGGCTGTGAAGCTGCTGACCGATGATCAGCCGCGCGATGCCTACGCCACCGTGCCGGTGGCACGCGTGCGGCGCACCTCCAGCGGCGGCTTCGAGCTGGACGACGAGTTCATTCCGCCGTGCGCGCAGCTGCAGGCCTCGCCGTTCCTGCACCGCGAACTGCGCGCGGTGCTCGACGCGCTGCAGGCCAAGGTGGACGCACTGTATGGCCTGCATCGGCAGACCTCGCAGAACATCATCGAGTTCCGCTCCGGCGATATCGCCTCGTTCTGGCTGCTGCACACCATCAACAGCTCGTTCAGTGCGCTGGCGCATCTGCTGCATCATCCGCAGCTGCATCCCGAGCGCCTGCACCAGGAACTGCTGCGCATGGCAGGCGCACTGCTCACCTTCTCCAATGCCTACCAGCTGGGCGACCTGCCGGTGTATCGCCACGATCAGCCGGAAGCCTCGTTCCGCAAGCTGCTGGAGATCGTGCGCGCACTGCTGGATACGGTGATTTCCACGCGCTACTTCAAGATCGCGCTCAACGAGATCAAGCCGTCCTACCACCTGGGCCGGCTGGACTCGCAGCGCATCGATGGCAACGCCTCGTTCTACCTGTCGGTGTCGGCGTCGCTGCCGGCACAGGAACTGATCCAGAGCGTGCCGGTGCGATTCAAGGTCGGCGCCCCGGATGATGTGGAGAAGTGCGTGCTGTCTGCGTTGCCGGGCGTGAAGCTGACCCATGCCGCGCAGGTGCCTGCTGCGATCCCGGTGCGCCCTGGCAGCCACTACTTCGAACTGGACGCGCGCGGCGCGCTGTATGAGCGCATGCTCAAGTCGCAGTCGGTGATGATCTACGTGCCGGCCGGCATTGCCGAGCTGAAGATGGAACTTGTGGCGGTGACCTCATGATGAATTCCCCCCTGCCCCCGACCCCGGGCCCGATGCCGTCGCTGACCGCCAATGGCGCGATGGCCAATCCCACACCGCAGGCCGCCAACCCGCAGAGCCTGCAGGATCTGATGTCCGACGGTTTCTACCTGCTGTTGCTGCTCAAGCGCGGGCAGCTGCCGCATGATGCGGAGAGCTTCGTGCAGACGGTGCAGAAGTTCCTCGATGGCGTGGAGCGCAATGCGATGCGCCTGGGCGTGGCGTCCGAGGATGTCTACGCTGCCAAGTACGCATTCTGCGCTGCCGTGGACGAGGCGATCCTGTCACAGCCCTCGCCGTTGCACGAGACCTGGGAACGCAACCCGCTGCAGCTGCGCCTGTTCGGTGAGCACCTGGCCGGCGAGCATTTCTTCGACCGCCTGGAAGAGCTGCGCCGACAGGGCGCCGCGCGCCTGCCCTCGCTGGAGGTCTACCACTACTGCCTGCTGATGGGCTTCGAAGGCAAGTACCGGCTGGAAGGCACCGAGAAGCTGGGCTACCTGACCGCCCGCCTGGGCGATGAGATCGTCTACCTGAAGGGCAAGCGCCACGGTTTCGCACCTCACGCGCTGCCGCCGGACAATGTGCGCCACAGCCTGCGCCGCGTGGTGCCGTTGTGGCTGCCGGCGGTGGTGGTCGGCTGTTTTGGCATCGTCGCCTTCTTCGGCATGCGCACCTATCTGGGCCACGAGACGCGCCAGCAGCTGGCCGCCTACAACGACGTGGTGCAGATGCCCGAACGCACCGCGCACATCACGATCACCTTGCCATGAGCCTGATGATATGGACATCCCAAGCTCCGCACTGCTCGCATCCCTCGCCTCGCTGTCGCACCGCGAACGCCTGATCCAGCTGAAGGGGCCCGAGGAAGGCCTGGTCGTCGAACGCTTCGAAGGCACCGAGTCGGTCTGCGGCGACAACCGCCTGCAGATCGACTGCCTGGCCACCGACGCCTTCCTGGAACTGAAATCCTGGCTGGAGCAGCCGCTGACCCTGCAGCTGCGCCAGGCCGACGGCGCGCTGCGGCAGTGGCACGGGCTGTGCACCGAGGCGGCGCAACTGGGCAGCGACGGCGGCCTGGCCCGCTACCGGCTGATCCTGGAGCCGTGGACCGCGCTGCTGCGGCTGCGCCGCAACGCAGTGATCTTCCAGGACCAGGACACCCGCGCCATCTGCGAACAGATCTTCACCGACTACCCGCAGGCAGTGTTCCGCTTCGACGTGCAGGCCGAACTGCCGGTCCGTGCGATCACCACCCAGTACCGCGAGACCGACTGGGCCTTCGTCACCCGCCTGCTGGCCGAAGCCGGCCTGGCCTGGCGCATCGAGCAGGCGCAGGGCGATGAGGCTGCGCACACGCTGGTGGTGTTCGAGCCGGGGGCCGAGCTGCCTGACCGCGGCACGTTCCGCTTCCATCGCGCCGACATGGCCGAGGCCCGCGATGGCATTACCGCCTTCGCCGAGCGCCAGCAGCTGGTGCCCAACGCCAGCACCGTGGCCAGCTGGCACAGCGAGCAGGTCGGTGCCGTGGCCGCGCAGTCCAGTGCCGACGCTGGCAGCCTGCCGGCGCTGGAGGTCTATGTGCAGCCGCGCGCCGGCCGTTTCGCGCAGTCCGGCTGGGCCGATGCCGAAGCGCAGGCGCGGCTGGATGCGCTGCGCGTCGGCCAGGTGCTCTACAGCGGCAGCGGCAGCGAGCGCCAGCTGACCGCCGGCAGCACCTTCAGCCTGGCCCAGCATCCGCAGCACGAAGGCCAGGCCTTCCAGCTGCTGGCGGTGCAGCACGTGGCCCTGAACAACCTGGACCAGGGCATCGCCGAGCTGCTGGGCAGCCCGGCACTGGAGCGCGGTGCCTACCGCAACAGCTTCATCGCCACCGGCAGTGGCGTGCCGCTGCGCGCTCTGCCGCAGGACCGGCCCACCCTGCACGGCCCGCAGACCGCGCGCGTGGTCGGCATCGCCAACGCGGCGGTGACCCCCAACCGCGAGCACCAGGTGCGCATCCAGTTCGGCTGGCAGCGCGGCAGCACGCCCAACCCCGGTGGCCTGACCGACACCGGCAGCGCCCAGCCCGGCCATGCCCCCGGCGACCACACCAGCGGCAGCTGGGTGGCCGTGGCCGAATGGGTGGCCGGCCCGAACTGGGGCACCAGCTTCCTGCCCCGCGTGGGCAGCGAGGTGCTGGTCGAATTCCTGCACGGCGACATCGACCAGCCGCGCATCACCGGCCAGCTGTACAACGGCGAGGTCGCCCCACCCTTCGGTGGTGGCATCGACGAGAACGCGCGCCATCCCGGCGTGCTCAGTGGCCTGCACACCCAGGCCCATGACGGCAGTGGCACCCAGCAATGGGTGATGGACGATACGCCGGGCCAGCTGCGCACCCGCCTGCACAGCTCGCTGGCCGACAGCCGGCTGGAACTGGGCTACCTGATCGCACATCAGGACACCGCCCGCGGCGCGCTGCGCGGCGAAGGTTTCGAACTGGCCACGCAGGGCTGGGGCAACGTGCATGCCGGCGAAGGCCTGCTGCTGTCGGCCAGCCTGCAGGAGCGCGCGGCATCCACGGTGATGGACAACGCCAGCGTGGTGGCGCAGCTCAAAGGCGCCGAACGCAGCCTGGAACAGATGCAGCAGACCCTGGCCCAGCAGCAGGTGCCGGGCCTGGCCGAATTTGAGCGCACCAAGCAACTGCGCGAGCAGATCGACCCGCAGGCGCAGGGCCGCTACACCGGCGACGTGAACGGGCAGAGCGCGATGAAGCCCGGCAGCGACGGCCGCAGCCCCGGCGAGCAGCCGGTGGAACGGCTGGGCACGCCGCTGCTGCTGGCCGAAGCGCCGCACCACGTGGCCTGGACCACCGCGGCCAGCGCCGTGGCCTATGCCGGGCAGAACCTGCAGATGACCGTGCAGCAGGACCTGCACGTCAGCGCCGGCGAGACCCTCGCCACCGTGTCCGGCGAGCATGTTTCGCTGTTCGCACAGAGCGGCCCGCTGCGGGTGATCGCCGCGCAGGGGCCGGTCAGCCTGCAGGCCAACGATGGCGAGCTGGAGCTGCTGAGCGAGCAGGCGCTGACCATCACCGCCACCGACGAGCGCATCGACGTGCTGGCGCAGACCAAGGTGGTGCTGCAGGCCGGCAGCAGTGCGATCACGCTGGAGGGCGGCAACATCACCTTCAGCTGCCCGGGCGAGTTCAAGGTCAAGGCGGGCGAGCATCCGTTCATGGGGGCCGATACCAACCCCGCCATTCCCGAGCACCTTCCGCGAGGCACGCAGCTGGTACCGCAGCAGTTCGGGCTGCGCCTGGTCGAGCAGTTCGGGCTGCAAGGACTGGCCGGCAAACCCTACACACTGGACATCGGCGGGCAACGCTTCGAAGGCGAGCTGGGCTCCGATGGCAGCCTGATGCATGAGATGCCCGAAGGCGCGAAGCAGGCCAAGCTGAAGGTGTTTCCGTTCGGCGCCGACAACCACCCCTGGGAATGGACACTCGATCTTGCCGCACAGAAGCAGACGGACGAGCACACCGGGTTGCAGTCGCGCCTGAAGAACCTTGGATTCTACGATGGCGCGGTCGACGGCGACTTCGGCCAGCTCAGCCGCATGGCCATGCAGCGCTTCCACCAGGCACGTGAGCTGGTTGGGCTCAATACACCCAGCCTTCCCGGCGTCACCTCGCTGGGCAAAGACCACGACATCTAGGACGGATGCATGATCTACGGCAATCACAATCTTCGACGAGGCGACCACGATGGCACGCCTGCGAACAACAGGCCGCCTCGCTGGGGTGGCGTCGACAACCCGCCCCCGCCCACGCCTGCGAACGCACAGACACCGCAGAACCAGGGCGGCGCGACGCTGGCGATCCCGCAGCACGTACGCCAGCTCCAGCAGGACCTGCGCACGCTGGGCTTCATGTTCGTCGGCACACCTGATGGCGGATTCGGCCGGGGCACCGAGTGGGCGGTACGAGAGTTCCAGATCTATGCCAGCATGGCCAATGCCGCCCAACTGAACCAGGGACGGCTGCACGGCTGGCAACCCCAGGCAGGCTTGACCGCACCGGAAGTGATGGCACTGGGACTGCGCCCCAATTCCAATCCACCGGAAAGCTATCACGTCGCCTCGTTGGACCGGGTCGCCAACGGATCGCGCTACACCGGCCCGATCAGCGGCGTGATGAACGCCAATACGCGCACAGCGATGGAACACTGGTTGCGCAACAACTATCGTTGCCCGGTGGTCATCGAGGCATGGCAGGTTGCCACCGGCAACAACCAGCGCACTACGCCGTATACCAATGGCATCAACATCTGGAACTTCGACGAGATCACGCAGGGCACCGTGCGCAATGCCTCCAACCGGGTGGTCGCGCGCGTCCGGATGTTCAGCAGGGACTTCACCGGACACTACACGCTTCCCAACGGTCGCCGTGATGATCAGTACCAGTCGCTGGGCAGCTACGCGCGGTTCATGACCTATGGCGGCCCGATGAGCGAAGTGCCCAACCATACGTGGGCCGAAGCGGAAATGACGCCGGAACGCTTGATCGGTCCAGCGACCACCACGGCAATCCTGGCCGCCACACCCAACGGCGCCGCAGCGTCCACCTATCGTGTTGTGCGTGCCACGGCCGAGCAGGAATGCATGGGCATGTTCGACAGCATCAATGCCTACGATGACGCTCTGGTCTCTCTCGGCCCGTGCCATTGGACCATGGGCCTGATGCCTGCCGGCGGCTACGACAATGGCGAGCTGCCTGGCTTCCTGGCCTACTTCCTGCACCGCAATCAAGCCGACTACCAGCGCTATCTTGGGAATCTGGGTCTTTATCCGGCGACGGCCTGGGCAGGCGTCAACACAGGGCCGCTCTGGGACCGTACGGGCCGGAAGTACGTGGGCTGGATCCGCCATCACGACGAACAGACGCAACCTGCACAGGCGGCCACTGGTCTGGCGCAGCTACCCATGGTCGACCGGGCGACCCTGGAAGCAAACTATTTCAAGACCTGGCACTGGTTCTATCGCTTGGCCATGATCGGTCGCACCTGCGCGAACTTCCAGCAGGCGATGTGGGATATGGTGCGCTTCCGTATCCGCGATATCCGTTCAGCCCCTATCACGGTCAATGTGGGTGCCGTCCATATCAACGGCACGCTGGGCGATATCTACACATCGGAGAAATCCGTCGCGATCCTGCTTCGGTGGCATATCTTCCGTCCGGGCCACGTGACCGGCGCCCGCGTCAGGGATTCGTTGACCCGTGCCATCAACGGCCATGCCCAGTTGAATTGGTCGACGGCACCGGCGCAATGGACCAACGCACACGAGCAGGCGATCACCGCGCAGTTGCTCACTGACGCACTTTCCGTCAACGACACGCAGGATCGCCTCGCCAACTGGCCGACCTATGCCGGGCGCAACGGCCGCAACTACACCCTCAACAATGAGTTGGGCGCCTTGCGCGATGGCCGCGGCTCCTTTCATTTCGATACCACGGGAATATGACGATGCCTTACGTCCTTCGCGCCGCGCCGCTGCTGGCCGGTCTTTGCCTGGCTACCTCCTGCGCGGCCAAGCAGCCTGTCGCCGACGTCCTGGACCGCGCCTGCGCAGCAGTGTCCATTGACGATCGGATCGAACTGCTGCCTCTGGAAGGAAAGCACGTCAGCGCCTGCCCGCCCGGCGATGATGAAGGCTGCCCCTATAGCGGTCAGCAAGGGAAAACGTCGTTGAGCGACACACCGGATCTGAACAAGGATGGCCGGAAGGATGCCATCCTGACCTACTTCGGCAGCAGTTACGGCGACATCGACGTGACCGACAAGCTGGTCCTGGCCCAATGCAAGGACGGAACCTACATCCGTCTTCTGGAAGGAAAGTTCACGACATTGTCAGCACCTGCCATGCCCCATGCCGTGTGGCCTGAACTGGAAGCGACGCGGAATTGCCCGCAGGGCCACGGTGGTGCAGTCCGTACCGAGAAGATCCGGCTGACCTTCGATAGCAAGGCAGCACGGTATCGTGGACCTGCAGGCCTGAATCTGGCCGCGGCCTGCCAGGCTCAAGGCGACTGACCGAAGTACGCTGCGTGCTCACGGCACGCAGCGGGAAGCGGGACATTGTCCACGCCAGAAAACAAAGAACCCGGTGTACACCCCTCCCCGCAATTGCCGTCACAGCTGATCGGTCAAGTTGCGCACAGGCATCCGCAGGGGTACCTGCGAAATCCTGGGTTATGAATTGGCGCTCGCGGAGCGCGCGGATGGAACCTGTGTGCGCCTGCTGGAGGCATCGCGTGACTGCCCGGACAGTCGGGAGACGATTGCGTTGCACTTCGAGCGGGCTAACGGCCGCTCTCGCGGGCCGGAATACCTGGATCCCGACAGCGCCTGCTTACCATGAATCCTGCGGCTTGATCCAACGCATGCCGTCGCCATGGGCACGGTGCTATGGTGGCGCCATCATGCCCCACCTGGAGCCGTTCCAATGACCCGAATCAGCATCACCCGTCTCGCCGTTGCCGCCCTTGCCGCGCCCCTGCTGCTGTCGGCCTGTGTCAGCACCCCCGGTCCGGAAGTAAAGGGAACGGGCCGCTGCGACGCCAGTCAGCTGGGCTGGGCGGTAGGCCAGCCAGGCAACGAAGAAAACCTGCGTCGGCTGTCGCGTGAGAGCGGCGCCGGGCTGGTCAATCCGATCGGCCCGAGCACCATCACCACCAAGGACATCCGCCCGGACCGCCTGCGGGTCTACATGGACAAGGACAACATCATCACGGCCGCACGCTGCGAGTAAACCCTGCCACGGGCTTCTGTAGAGTCGAGCCATGCTCGACTGCTCTCCGCTCAGGCTGCACGGAAAGCCAGCCGAGCGCAGGCTCGGCTCTACCGGGCTCAGGGTTCGGTATAGCCTGCGCAATCCGGCAGCGCCTGGTCCGGATGGAACATGCCTTCGCTGAAGCGGAACAGACGTGTGTAACTGCACGCCGGGTCCTGCTCGGTGCGCAGGTCTTTCTTCTTCAGCGGGCCCTTGGCCAGTGAATCCTCGAAGCGCGAGGCGCCGGCAGGGAATCGTGTGGCCACGGTCTGGTAGCGCAGCACCGGCATGGCCTGCGCGACCGGGTCCAGTCCCAGTTTCGCCGAGAAACTGTACTCATCATGGAAGGCCCCGGCCCGTTGCCTCGCATCCTGTTCGCTGAAACAGGCCCGGATCGACGCATTGCCCTGCCACGGAACGGTCAGTACATCGTCATCCACCTGGATGTCGTCCTGCAGGTGGCGCACGCGTGCCAACTGCAGCGTGGACGCATCGGCACCGCCGCCGGAATACATGCTGCTGAAGGAGACGATGCCCCCTACCAGTACGTTCTGGCGGGCGCGCTGCTGCGCGTCGGTCACCATCGCATCGCTACCCACACCGGGGGCCAGGCGCACGATCCATGGCCACAGCTTCAGTTCGCTTTCCTGCGGCACGTCGATGCTGACGTGGTAGACATGCGGGTCGCCCTTCGCGGCTCCCCGCTCCGACACCTCCAGTGTTGTGGGCCGATCGCCATCGTTGGCCACCGGCTGCACGCGCACGCACCATGCGCCATCGGCGGTGCAATGACGCACCCCTGCCGCGTCCAGCACCTGTCCCAGCGGCTCCATCACGTTGCCTGCCGCATCTCGCTGCTGCGGCAGGATCGAGCCCTGGGCCAGCGCCAGAAGCGGCGTGGCCAGCCATGCGGTACACAACACGCTGCGCGCTACGGTGATGGGCATCGGGGTGGCTCCTGCGTGTGGAACCCCGATGGTAACGGCTACCCCGTAGAGTCGCACTTGCTCGACTGCATGTAATCCGGCAAAAGAGGCCGTCGAGCAAGCTCGACGCTACCTGGATCGGTTGTCTAGCCGCAATCGCAACCACCCCACCCCTTCGCCTTCGACGTCTGGCCGATGCCAGGGTTGAAGGTATTGCTCGGGTCCAGCTGCTTGTAGAACCCGGCCAGCGCCGGCTTGGCCGGGTACAGGTGGCCGACGTTGTGCTCGGCCGGGTACTCGGCGCCGCGCTGGTCCAGCAGCGCCCACATCGCATGCTCGATCGCCATCGGGTCTTCACCCTTGCGCGCGATGTAGTCCTGGTGGAACACGTGGCACAGGAAATGACCGTAGTACAGCTTGTGCAGCAGGCGGTCATCGATATCGGCGGGCAACTGCTCGAACCAGTCGGCGTCATCACGGCGCAGGGCGATGTCCAGCGCCACGATGTCCTGCACCTGCTCGCGGTGCACCTCGCGGTAGCGCACCGCGGCACCGGCCACCGCGAAGCGATGCAGGAACGCCTTGCGGCCCTCCTCCGCCGTGCAGTGGAAATAGCCGCCTTCATGGCCTGCGAAGAAGTCGCGCAACCAAGCCTCGGTCTGCGCAGCGTCCTGCGCGGACACCTTCAGCAGCAGATGATGTTCATAGCGCTGGCGGAACTCGCCCATGCGCTGTGGCAGGTGCGAGGGCAGCAGGCCGGTCAGCACCTGCATCACCCGGTCGGTGACCCCGCGCAGGCCCAGCCGCTCGAACCAGCCATCGACACGGCTCTTCAGCGCGAAGGCAGCCGGCACGCGGGCAGTGCCGAGACGGTCGATCAGCAGGAAGCTGTCCTTGCCGTAGCGCTCACCGATGTCATAGGCGTCGCGGTGGATGTACTCACCGGCAATCGGCAGGCGCTCGAAGCCGGTCAGCAGCTGGCGCCGGATCGCGCTGAGGCTGTCGGTGCGGTTGCTGCCGATGTAGAAGACTTCGGCGGCCTCCTTCTCGAAGCTATCCAGGCGCACCGCAAACACCGCCAGCTTGCCGGCAGATCCTGCGGCCTCGAAGTGGCGACTGGGGTCGGCATTGAAGCGCGCCGGGGTATCGGCATCGACCCGGCGCACTTCCTCGGCATAGCGCGGATCGGACGCGGCGCGACCATCGCCATCGCCGACGTCGGCGGCCGTATAGTCACCGGCCTGCAGGCGCTGCAGAATCTGCTCAGGCGTATCGCCCAATGTGATGCCCAGATGGTTGACCAGCTGCAGCTGGCCCTGTGCATCGACCTGCGCATACAGAGCCAGTTCGGTATAGGCCGGGCCGCGACGCACCAGCGCGCCGCCGGAGTTGTTGCAGATGCCGCCCAGCACCGACGCGCCGATGCACGACGAGCCGATCACCGAATGTGGCTCGCGGCCGAGCGGCGCCAGCGTCTGTTCCAGCCGATCCAGCGTCGCGCCGGGCAGGCACAGCACCTGCCGGCCGCCGTTCAACAGCTGGATGCCGGTCAGGCGCAGCGTGCTGACCAGCACGATCGGACGCCCATAATCGTCGCCATCCGGGGTCGAGCCGCCGGTCAGGCCGGTGTTGGCCGCCTGCAGGATGATCGCCGCCCCGCCCTGCACCGCCGCCTGCAGCACGTGCCACAGTTCCAGCAACGTGCCCGGCCGCACCACCGCCAGCACCGGGCCGTCGCCGAAACGGTATCCGCGGCGGAAGCGGCGCGTGGCCTTGTCACCGGTCAGTACATGCCGGCTGCCGACCGCATCGCGCAACTGCGCCAGCACGGCATCGTGGCCACTCACGGCAGGCTGACCAGCGAGTCGCGGCCGATGTCGGCGATACGGCGCGCACCGGTCAGTGTCATCGCCACGCGCATCTCCTTGGCGATCAGGTCCAGCAGGTTGGCCACCCCGGCTTCGCCCTGCGCAGCCAGTGCATAGACGAAGGCACGGCCCAGCAGCACGGTGTCCGCACCCAGCGCCAGCATGCGCACCACGTCCAGGCCGGTGCGGATGCCGGAATCGGCGAGGATCTTCAGGTCGCCCTGCACCGCATCGGCAATGGCCGGCAGTGCGCGTGCGGTGGACAGCACGCCGTCCAGCTGGCGGCCACCGTGGTTGGAGACCACGATGCCATCGGCGCCGAACTTCACCGCATCACGTGCATCATCCGGATCAAGGATGCCCTTGATCAGCATCGGGCCCTTCCAGAACTCGCGGATCCACTCCAGGTCCTTCCAGGAAATGGACGGATCGAAATTGCTGCCGAGCCAGCCGATGTAGTCCTCCAGCCCGGTCGGGTTGCCGCGATACGTGGAGATGTTGCCGAGATCGTGCGGGCGACCCAGCAGGCCGACGTCCCAGGCCCAGTGCGGATGGGTGATGGCCTGGCCGATACGGCGCAGCGAGGCGTTCGGTCCGCTCATGCCGGAGTGCGCGTCACGGTAGCGCGCGCCCGGTACCGGCATGTCCACGGTGAACACCAGGGTGGTCACGCCTGCAGCCTGCGCGCGCTCCAGCGCGTTGCGCATGAAACCGCGGTCGCGCAGCACATACAGCTGGAACCACATCGGCCGCTGGATGGCCGGCGCCACTTCCTCGATCGGGCACACCGACACGGTGGACAGGGTGAACGGGATGCCGCGGCTGTCTGCCGCGCGCGCCGCCTGCACTTCGCCGCGCCGGGCATACATGCCGGTCAGGCCAACCGGCGCCAGCGCCACCGGCATCGCCAGTTTTTCGCCGAACAGTTCGGTTTCCAGGCTCAGGTCGGACATGTTGCGCAGGATGCGCTGGCGCAGCGCGATGTCGGACAGGTCGGAAACGTTGCGCTTCAGCGTGTGCTCGGCATACGCGCCACCATCGATGTAGTGGAACAGGAACGGCGGCAGCCGGCGTTGCGCTGCGGCACGGTAATCGGTGGAGGCGGAGATGATCATGGGGTCAACCGTGTGGGGAAGGTAGACGCGAGGCCCGCGCACGCCGGGCTTCGTTGTCATCAAGCGTGCGCAGCGTGGTGTGCACGAACTCGAGGTGGGCATGCGCGGCGGCGCGCGCGCGTTCGGGATCGCCGGCCAGGACCGCGTCCATCATCTCGCGGTGCTGGTCGGACAGTGGCGAGAAGGTTCTCGCCGAGGTGTAGAGCTTCTCGCGGCTCTGCGAGATGTTGGTCTGCAGCAGTTCGAACAGGCCGCGCATCACCTGCAGCAGCACCAGGTTGTGCGAGGCCTCGGCGATGGACAGGTGGAACGCCGCGTCGGCCTCCGCTTCGCCGGTGGGATCGTCCTTGCCGTGCGCATCCATCATGGTCTGGAACGCCTGCGCGATGCGCGTGCGGTCCTCGTCAGTGGCGCGCAGCGCGGCGTGCCAGGCGGTGGCACCTTCCAGTGCGTGGCGGATCTCCAGCACGTCGAAGCGGTATTCCGGGTCACCCTGGAACAGCGGCAGGTACGGTGCCAGCGGTTCATCCAGTGCCTGCCGCGCCCGCGCCGCCGGTTCGGCCACATAGGTGCCGCCACCGACCCGCGCCGTCAACAGGCCCTGGCTGGCCAACTGTGCGATGGCCTCGCGCAATGCAGTACGCGAGACACCCAGCTGCACCGCCAGGGCGCGCTCGGCCGGCAGCCGGTCACCCGGCTGCAGCCGCTGTTCCTGCACCAGGCCGCGCAGCTGCGCGGCCACCTTGTCCGAAATGCGTTGCGTGCTCATGGCGCCATTGTGGCCCGAAGCGCGCAGCGGGTGGTCGGCCGACCGTGCATGGCTCAGGGAATCATCCAGGTCAGCCAGTAGGCCTGGGCCAGGGTGATCAGGCCGACCATCGTGGTGAAGATCAGGCTGTGCTTGACCGTGAAACGGAACAGGTCCGATTCCTTGCCGGCCAGGCCGACCGCGGCACAGGCAATGGCGATCGACTGCGGCGAGATCATCTTGCCGGTCACGCCACCGGTGGTGTTGGCCGCCACCAGCAGCACCTCGGACACGCCGATCTGCTGTGCGGTGGTGGCCTGCAGTGCCGAGAACAAGGCATTGGACGAAGTGTCCGAGCCGGTCAGGAACACCCCCAGCCAGCCAAGGAACGGCGAGAAGAACGGGAACGCATCACCGGTGTGTGCCAGGGCCAGGGCCAGCGTGGCCGACAGGCCCGAGTAGTTGGCGATGAAGGCGAAGGCCAGCACCATGCCGATCGAGTAGATCGGCATGCGCAGCTCACGCACTGTCTCACCGAAGGTCTGCAGCGCCGAACGGGCCGGCATGCGCAGCGCGATGATGGCGATCACCGCAGCGAGGATGATCGAGGTACCGGTGGCCGAGAACCAGTCGAACTTGTAGATCGCCTCGTAGCTGAGCGGCGCGTCCACGATCGGTGGCATCTTCTGCACCATCTGGTCCAGGCCCGGCACCGGGATCTTCAACACCCAGTTCTCCAGCGGGCCGCCCGCCGCGAACAGCGACTTGAACGGTTTGATGCTCCACAGCGTAACCATCGCGGTGAGGATCAGGAACGGCGACCAGGCTTTGGCGATCTGGCCGACGCTGTAGCGCGGTGCCTCCAGCGCCTGTGCGGCCGCCTCGGCGCTGGTTTCGGTATCGAAGCGGAAGATCCGCACCGGCTTCCAGCGACGCAGGAACAGGGTCAGGCACACCAGCGATGCCAGCGAGGCGGTGATGTCCGGCAGTTCCGGGCCAATGAAGTTGGAGGTCAGGTACTGCGCGATGGCGAACGAGCCCCCGGCCACCAGCACTGCGGGCCAGGTTTCCCTGATGCCGCGCCAGCCATCCATGATCGCCATGATCCAGAACAGCACGATGATCGTAAGGAACGGCAGCTGGCGCCCGGCCATCTGGCCGATCTCGAAGGCATCCAGGCCGGTGACCTGCCCGGCCACGATGATCGGAATCCCCATCGCACCGAATGCCACTGGCGCAGTGTTGACGATCAGGCACAGGCCGGCGGCATACAGCGGCTTGAAGCCCAGCCCGACCAGCAGCGCCGCGGTGATCGCCACCGGCGCGCCGAAGCCGGCCGCACCTTCCAGGAAGGCGCCGAAGGCGAAGCCGACCATCAGCATCTGCAGGCGCTGGTCCTCGGTGACCGACAGGATCGAGGCACGGATGATGTCGAACTGCCCGGTCTTGACCGAGACTTTGTACAGGAACACCGCG
Source organism: Stenotrophomonas sp. SKA14 (assembly GCF_000158575.1). Classification (NCBI taxonomy): domain Bacteria; kingdom Pseudomonadati; phylum Pseudomonadota; class Gammaproteobacteria; order Lysobacterales; family Lysobacteraceae; genus Stenotrophomonas; species Stenotrophomonas sp. SKA14. The sequence goes on along the minus strand of NZ_DS999412.1, from coordinate 2,462,873 downwards.
CCGATGATGATCCAGGCGATAGGCCACAGGCCGTAGACGAAGCCGAAGCCGGCTGCGCCCAACGCCTGGGTCAGCGGCATGCGATAGAACAGCAGCGCCACGCCCAGCGCGATGGCCACGGTGATCGTGCCGGCGAGCCAGCCCTTCATCCGCAATACGGCCAGGGCGATGAAGAAGAACGCGATCGGCAGCAGCGCGATCAGGCTGGACAACCACAGGTTGCCGGCGGGGTCGTACAGGTGTTGCCAGGGCTGCATGAAGGCTCTCGACTGGGGCGGGATGTGCTCCACCGCAAGCGGTGGGTCGCCGAGGCTGTCGATTATTGGTCTTACCAATAATAATTTCGATCAGGCCACGTGCAGCGGATTTAACCGCCATCCCGGCGGAGAGCCTATTAGACCATAGGGCTAGTCGCCATATTGGTCATACCATTATGAATGACTGTGGTAGTGCCGCCCGCTGACCGGCAACCCCGTATTCCCTACGAAATCCGCCTCTCCAACCGCCGCATCACCGCCAGCACCAGCACGCACAGCACGCTGACCCCGATCGCGATCACATACTTGCCGATCCCCACGGCAATGCCGATGGCGGCGGCCATGATCAGTGAACTGGCAGTGGTCAATCCGCTGACCTGGTCCTCGCGCGAACCGCGCAGGATGGTGCCGGCCGCAACGAAACCGACGCAGGCCACCACCGCTTCAATCAGTCGCACCGGATCAACCTGCAGCAGATCGCGGTAGCGCTCCTGCTGGAAATGCTCGGCCACCGAATCACCGAGGCCGACGATCAGCGCAGCGGCGCCAGCAATCAGCATGTGCGTGCGCAGGCCCGCGGCATGCTTGCCCATTTCGCGCTCGACGCCGAGCACGCCACCAAACAGCATTGCCGCGCCCACGCGCAGCAGGATCGAGACATCCTGGGTGAGTTCCATCGCCGCCTCCGGGTGTTTCCGGCAGCGTTGCGTGCACAGCGTGGGACGGGGGTGAAGGCAGCACCACGGCTCGTTCACCCGGTGGCGCCAGGCCGCGCCCGGCGCCATCGGCGATCAATCCATCATTGCGCCAGGTAGCCACCGTCGATGGCGTAATAGGTGCCGGTCGCGAACGAGGCATCGTCGCTGGCCAGCCAGGCTACCAGCGCCGCGACTTCCTCGGCCGTGCCCAGCCGCTTCAGCGCGTGCCGTGCTTCCAGCGTGGCGCGCACCTTCGGGTCCATCTTCTCCAGCAGCGGCGTGCTGATGAACCCCGGACCGACCGCATTGACACGGATACCGTCGCCCGCATGTTCCCAGGCGGCGGTCTGGGTCAGCCCGACCACGCCGTGCTTGGCCGCGACATACGCGGTGGAACCGGCATAGCCCACCTGGCCCAGGATCGACGCCATGTTGATGATGCTGCCACCGGTACCCGCTGTACGCATCGCCTGGATCTGCGCACGCTGGCACAGGAATACGCTGGTCAGGTTGACATCGATCACGCGCTGCCAGCCATCGATCGGATAGTCACCGCTGCTGGCGGCCGGTCCACCGATACCGGCGTTGTTGACCGCCACATGCAGGCCGCCCAGTTCCTTCACCGTGCGCTGCACGGCCGCCTCGACGGCAGCATCATCGGTCACGTCCAGCGCAATGCCGATCGCCTGCGTACCGCTGCCCTGCAGTTGCGCCACCGTCGCATCCACCGCGTCCTGTTTCAGATCCCAGACTGAAATACGCGCACCGGACGCAGCCAGGGTCTGTGCGACTGCCAGACCGATGCCGGATACACCTCCGGTCACGATCGCGGTCTTGCCGGTGAGCTGGTAATCAATCATCTGCATTCTCCATCTGTGGGGGTATCGATGCGGCTGGCCGCTGTTGAACCCTCACGCTACGACGTTGCCTGTGATGACCCGGCAGACAGTGCGTCCACGAACGATCGTTCCACCCATAAAACCTCAACTCAAGTTGATGTATGGATCTGCGTATGGATTTGCATGCAAAACGCCGCCGTATGTTCTGTGCAACAACCAACTTGGCCGTATTGATCAATCGTTTTGACCATCTCGAAATCAAATGCAGATGAATCAGCGCGACAATAGGAAACGTTTCCAGTTTCTTCGACACACGAATTCCAATCTGGCGTTTCCCCAGCCATCCGGCATGCCGTCGCCACCGCATCGCAGCGGGTCTGCACAGGCCACGACCGGACGTGCATCTGCATCGCAGAGCGCATGGGCCAGGCACTGCCAGCGTCCACCTCCTGCGTACGTGCCGAGCAATGTCCCGATACTTCACTTTTGCCGATTACCGCCGCGTCGGCCACCGCCACGGCTTTGATTACCGCGCCGATCCGGAACACCTGCGCGACGACCAGTGGGCCGGCCACGGCGAGGTCAACGAGCAGTTCCTGCGCGGCGGCATGAGCCTGATCGCGTCCGACGTGCATAATCGTTTCCCGTACGTGGCCACCGCCCAGCAGAGCCCGGGGCTGGCCATCCGCGTGATGCTGCAGGGCCAGGTCGACGTCCGCATGCCACGACGCGCGGGCTTCACTCTGCGTGCCGGCACCGCGATGACCGCGCACCATCGCGAGCAGGTCGAGATGACCGGCGCACATCCGGGCGAGACGCGCATGCGCGGCGTCAGCGTGATGGTGCCGGCCGAGATCGATCCAGACCTGTTCCAGCTGCCACAACTGCAGACTGCGCTCAACACCCACCTGGAGTGCCGCCACTGGGCGATTCCGCACACCCTGCTGCCGGTGCTGGGCCAGCTGTTCGACAGTCCCTGGCAGGACGGCATCGATGCGCTGTGGCGCGAGGGCGTGGCCCTGCAGCTGCTGGCCGTCGGCCTCCAGGCCGAGGATCTACAGACCGACCACGTGCGCACGCTGCGCGCGGGACAGCGCGAGCGCCTGGAGCGTGTGCGCGCCTACCTGCACGATGATCCCAGCCACGCCCACAGCCTGCTTGAACTGGCGCAGCTGGCCTGCATGAGCCCGAGCTCGCTGCGCCGCCATTTCGCCCAGCAGTACGGCTGCTCGGTGTTCGACTACCTGCACGAGCAGCGCATGCGCCACGCCGAACAGGGCCTGCGCGAAGACGGCTGGACCGTCGAGCAGGCTGCGGCCGCCAGTGGCTATCGCCATCCCAGCAACTTCGCCGCCGCATTCCGCAAGCGCTTCGGTCTGGTACCCAGCCGCTGGCGTACCGGCCCGTCAAAGGTCGGGTAGCAGCTTCTGCCTCGGTAGGTGTCGACCATGGTCGACACGCTTTGGCATCAGCGTAGATGCCGGCCAGCGGCCGGCACTACCGCCATCATGCGACCACGACCAACGCGCCATGGCCCCGCGTTGGTAGGTGTCGACCTTGGTCGACACGCTTTGGCATCAGCGTAGATGCCGGCCATCGGCCGGCACTACCCGCATCATGCGACCACGACCCACGCGCCATGGCTCCGCTTTGGTAGGTGTCGACCTTGGTCGACACGCTTTGGCATCAGCGTCGATGCCGGCCAGCGGCCGGCACTACCGCCATCATGCGACCACGGCCAATGCGCCATGGCCCCGTGTTGGTAGGTGTCGACCTTGGTCGACACGCTTTGGCATCAGCGTCGACGCCGGCCAGCGGCCGGCACTACCGCGGCCGCCGGGCATCGCGTGCCCGGCGTACCTCATCAACCTCAGTACACCGGCAGATCGATGTAGCTGGCCTGCGCGGCGCTGTGCCAGACCCGCTGCGTGGCCTTCTGGTAGTCGCCCGGCTTTGCCAGGTAGATGTTCGGCACGTAGGTCTGCGGGTTGCGGTCGTACAGCGGGAACAGGCTGGACTGCACCTGCACCATCACCCGGTGCCCCTTCTGGAACGTGTGGTTGGCGTTGGGCAGATCGAATCGGTACGGCAGCACCTGGTTGGCGGCCAGCGGCTTCGGATCGCTGAAGCCCTCACGGTAACGGCCGCGGAAGATCGCCAGCGATACCGGCAGCTCATAGCCGCCCATCTCCGGCGTCGACGCTTCCTGGTCCGGATACACGTCGATCAGCTTCACCACCCAGTCGCTGTCGGTGCCACTGGTCGATGCCTGCAGGTGCACCACCGGCGCGCCGCCGATGCGCAGCGGCGCGGTCAGCGGTTCGGTGATGAAGGTCAGCACGTCCGGGCGGCCATCGACGAAGCGCTGGTCCTTGACCAGCCAGGTGGTCCACATGTCACGGTCTCCGAAACGCACCGGTCGCGGCACGAACGGCACCGGCTTGGCCGGATCGGACACGTATTCCTCGAAGTCGCCCTCGCCTGCCGCCGGCGCCTGGAACGCCAGCTTGCCGCCGGCGCGCAGGTACATCGGCTTGCTGCTGGCGGCACAGCCCTTGTCGCAGCTGCGCGGCCAGCCCTTCAAGCGGTCCCAGTGGTTTTCGCCGGTGTTGTAGATCAACACCGGCGGCGTGTCGGCCTTCGCTGCACCGTCCACCAGATACTGGTCGAAGAACGGCTTGAGCACATCACGGCGGAACTGCAGCGCGGTATCGCCATCGAACTTCAGCGCGCCCAGTTCGCTGCCGCTGTAGTTCACCTGGCTGTGCCGCCATGGGCCCATCACCAGGTAATTGCGGTTGTTGCCACTGTCGCGTTCTTCCATCGCCTGGTAGGCGTGGTTGGCGCCCCACATGTCTTCCTGGTCCCACAGGCCCTGCAGCCACATGGTGGGCACCTTCAACGGCGTCCTGGCCATCACCGCGTCCAGCGCCTGGCCCTGCCAGAAGGCGTCATAGGCCGGGTGCTCGACCAGCTTCTTCCACCAGGTCAGCTGGTCCACGCCGGTGAAACGCGCGTAGTCACCGGCCGAACCGATGCGCAGGAAAGTGCTGTAGTCGTCGTAACCGAGGCTGGGCAGCGGCGTACCCTTGCCGCGCTTCTCGGTCTGCATCGCAAAGTAGTTGAAGTTGACCTGGCGGAACGCGCCGTAGTTGAGCCAGTCGTCACCCATCCAGCCATCCACCATCGGGCTCTGCGGCGCGGCCACCTTCAGCGCCGGGTGCGGGTCGGTCAGCGCCATCACCACGGTGAAGCCTTCATACGACGAACCGAGCATGCCGACCTTGCCGTTGCTCTCCGGCACGTGCTTCACCAGCCAGTCGATGGTGTCCCAGGCGTCGGTGGAATGATCGACCTTGGTGTTGTTCAATGGCCCGCGCAGCGGCCGGGTCATCACGTAATCCCCCTCGGAGCCGTACTTGCCACGGATGTCCTGGAACACGCGGATGTAGCCGCCATCGACGAACACCTCGTCGCCCTGCGGCAGCAGGTCGCGCATGCGCGGCGAATCGCTGCGGTTGGCGCGGCCAGCGGCATCGTAGGGCGTGCGGGTCAGCAGGATCGGCGCGTTGTGGGCACCCTTGGGCACCACGATCACCGTGTACAGCTTGGTGCCATCGCGCATCGGCACCATCACCACGCGCTTGTCGTAGTCGCGGCCGACATCCGGCGCCACGAAGGGCTTGCCGCTGATGTCCGGGGTCATCGGCGGGGTATCGGCAGCCAGCACGCTGCTGGACAGGCAAAGGGCGATGGCTACAGCAACGGCTTGCACACGCATGGACAACCCCTTCCGGCAGGAAAGCCTCAAGCCTACTCCTGCCATGTGCCGTGAAGTGTGGGCGGGCTTTGCATTCTGCGGTGGATACGGGCAGGACTGATGGCACATGTGCCGTCGCCCGATAGTGCCGGCCGCTGGCCGGCAAGGTCATGATCCTGGGGCCGGTACGCGGTTGCCGGCCAGCGGCCGGCACTACCGATCAGGCGGCCACCTCATGCAGCGCCAGCCAGCACCAGCGCCCCTGCTCCTGCCGCAGTACCGCCAGCGACTCCCGCCATGCGGGTGCGCCGCCATCGATCGAATGCCCTTCGCGATAGCGCAGCACCGCCAGCGGTGAAGGCGCCTCCACCGCCTGCACGGCTTCGATGGAAATCTTCAGCCCTGCCCGTGCGCCATGGGCACCCGCGAACAATGCCTGCACGGCATGCCGGTCCAGCCGACGGCCGGCGATACCGACCATGCTGAAGTCCGCGCAGAAATGCGCCATCAGATCATCCAGTGCGTCGATGCCGGCCTCGGCACGGAACCAGGCCTGCAGTTTGTCGTGCAGGTGGTGGATTTCATGTTCTGCGGTGGTATCCATCATCAATTCCCGGAGTGTGGAAGAAGAAGCTGCTTCGGCCGACGCAACAGCAGCATCGGCAGCAGGGTCAGTACGGCGGCCAGGCCCAGCGCCACGCCAGTGGCGCGGACCGGCAGCCACTGCATGGCCAGTGCCAGCAGCAGCGCGAGCGCGGCGGTACCCAGGCAGAAGCTGAGCTGGCGGTTGAGATTCCAGAGCGCACTGGCATCGCCCAGCGCTTCGCCCTCGACCCCATGGAAGGCCAGTGTCTGCGCGGTGCTGCTGCACAGGCTGCCGCCAGCACCCATCAGCGCGAACAGCAGCCCGGCCAGCGCAAACGCCGGTTGTGGCGACAGCGCCATCGCCAGCAGGCCACTGGCCTGCAGGAACATGCCGGCACGCAGCACTGCGGCCGGTCCGAAGCGGGCCAGCAAGCGCTTGCTGGCGGTGATCGCAATGGCCGAGGCCAGCGCCCACGGCAGCATCAGCGCGCCGATGCGTGCGGCGCTGTAACCGGCCTGGTGCAGTTGCAGGGTGCTGACCAGCTGGCTGCCGATGAACACGCCCGGCACCGCCAGATATACCAGCATCGCCAGGCGCAGGCCGCGATGCGACAGCAGCGACCAGCGCAGCAGGGGCTGCGGCTGCCGACGTGCATGCCGCAGGTGGACGACGGCAAGCACCACCGCGACCATCAGCAAGCCGCTGCCGGCAAGACGATGACCGGGTTCGCCCAGCCAGGTCAACGCCAGCAGCAGCGCCGCCAGCGCCGTCATCGCGGTGGACAGCGCATGGGCCTGCAGGCGCGGCGCAGTACGACGGACGTCGGCCGGCATCCACGCCAGCACCAGCCCAATCGCCATGACTGCCAGCGGCAGGCTGGCCCAGAGCACACCGCGCCAGGACAGCCACTGCACCAGCAGCCCGCCCAGCGCCGGCGCCAGTGCCGGCACCAGCAACGCCACCAGCAGGATGCGCCGGGTCAGCGCGCCACGTTGGTCGGGCGTGCACTGCCGGTACGCTGCCGCCTGTGCCACCGGAATCAGCAGGCCACCGGCCAGCCCCTGCAGCAGACGCCACCCCAGCAGCCAACCGATGCCCGGCGCGGCTCCAGCCAGCGCAGCGGCGATCGCGAACAGCAGCAGTGCCACCAGCAGCAGGCGGCGCTCGCCACAGCGTGCGGCCAGCCATGGCGCCAACGGGATCACCACGCTCAGGCCCAGCATGTAGGCAGTGCCGACCCAGGCCAGGGTACCGACGTCGGCATGCAGCTCGGCCGCCAATGCCGGATAGGCCACCGTGGCAATGAACATGTTGACCAGGTCCAGGGCGAACACCAACAGGAAGATCGCCTCATGGCGCAGGCGGGGGGACGGCATCGACGGCGCTCCAGCAGGGAAGCGGCCAGCATGCCCGGCAGGCGTTGTTGGAAAAACACGACGACAGCTGCAACACTGTCAAATCTGTTTTGACAATTGACGCCTATGGTCAGCCTCGATCGCTTCGACATCTTCCGTGCTGTGGTCGAGGCCGGCAGCCTGACCGCGGCGGCCGACCGCCTCGGCCTGAGCCGCGCGGTGGTCAGCTTCAACCTGAAGCGGCTGGAACAGGAGCTGGGCGTGACCCTGCTGTTGCGCAGCACCCGTCACCTGGCCCTTACCGAGGCCGGTGAACAGTTCCTGCAGCACTGCGTGCAGGCACTGGATGCTGCACAGGCGGCGATCGATGCCGCGCGCCGCGACCAGCACCAACTGCAGGGCGTACTGCGCCTGACCACCACACCGGAGTACGCACAGCTGCGCCTGATCCCGGCACTGGAGGCGTTCCGCGCGCGCCACCCGGCCCTGCAACTGCATCTGTCGACCTCGCCGGCACCGGCTGACCTCATTCCCGAGCGTTTTGATCTGGCGATTCGTCTTGGCCGCCTGCCCGACTCTGGCCTGCATGCCAGCGAGCTGGAACAGCACCCGCTCTGCGCGGTGGCAGCACCTTCGCTGCTGGCGCGCCTGTCGTCCGCTGATGCCGCGGACGATCCGGTGCAGCTCGGCATGCTGCCGCGCCTGGGCTACCCACGGCTGGCCGATGTACCGGTGATCACGCCGGACGGAAGCGATGCGCTGTTTGCCACCAATCCGGCCAATGCAGTGGTACGTGTGGATGGCGCCAGCAGCCTGCGCGCCTTCGCCGTGGCCGGTGCCGGGGTCACCGTTCTTCCCCACTGGCTGATCGAGGACGACTTGGCCCAGGACCGGCTGCGGCCAGTACTGCGCCACCACCGTTTCCCACAGCAGAGCGTGTACGCGGTCTATCCACACAGCACCCAGCCCTCGCCGAAGGTCCGCCAGCTGATCGATTTCCTGCGCGACTGGTTCGCCGCATGAAAAAAGGGGACGGAGGGAATCAAGTCGTTTATGGCGAAAACGACTTGATTCCCTCCGTCCCCTTTTTCAGACACGGCCCGGTGAGGGGCCGTGTCCTCAGCATCAGCGCAGCACCTGCTCCACCAGCTGCACGTCCACGCTCTGCAGTGGCTCGGCCGCGTTGCGCGACAGCTGCACCTGGTAGGTACCGCCATCAATCTTCCACTGGCGGGCCTGCGCATCGTAATGGGCCAGCGTCTTCGGCTCGGCTTCAATGCGGATACGGCGCTGTTCGCCTGGCTGCAGGTTTACCTTGTCGTAGCCGATCAGGCGGATCGGCGTGGTGCTGCCGGCCGGAAGCTTCAGGTACAGCTGGGCCACGTCGGCACCGGCGCGCTTGCCGGTGTTGCGGATGTCGACGCTGGCGACCAGGCGCGAGCCTTCCACGCTCACCTTCAGGTTTTCATAGGCGAAGGAGGTGTAGGACAGGCCATGGCCGAAGGCGAAGGTCGGGGTCAGACCCTTGGCCGCCATCCACTTGTAGCCGACGTTGGCACCTTCGATATCGAAATCGAACACATCATCGAACGGCTTGGCCGGCTTGAAGCCGAGACCGTCGATATGCGGGCGCGGCAGCTGCGATTCGTCCACCACCCAGGTGACCGGCAGGCGCCCGGACGGATTGACCTGGCCGGTCAGCAGCGCGGCAATGCCTTCGCCACCGCGGATGCCCGGGTACCAGGCCTGCAGCATCGCCGGCACCTGCGCCAGCCACGGCGTGCGCACCGGGCCGTTGGTTTCCAGCACCAGCACGGTCTTCGGGTTGGCCTTGGCCACGGCCGAGATCAGCGCGTCCTGGTTGTCCGGCAACTGCATGTCCGGCAGGTCCACCGATTCTGCCGCCCACTGGGTGGCGAACACGATGGCGACGTCGGCCTGCGCGGCAGCCTTGGCTGCAGCGGCGGCATTGGAACCGTCCACATACTCGATGGTCGCGTCCGGGCGTGCAGCGCGCAGCGATTCCAGCGGCGAAGACGGGTGGAAGATCACCGGGCCCGGCCAGGTGGTCGGCATCACGCCCGGCACCGCATTGGTGCCCTTGGCGGTCACGCCCACCATCGACGAACCGCCGCCACCGATCACGCCCTTGTCGGCGTGGCCACCGATGATGACGATGCGCTTCACGCTGTCGGCCAGCGGCAGCAGATTGCCTTCATTGCGCAGCAGCACGCTGCCTTCTTCCACGGTGCGCTGGGCAACGGCGAAGCCAGCCTCGGCATCCACCTTCTGGTGCTGCGGCGGGTTGTCGAAGTTACCGTGCAGGAACATCGTGCGCAGGATGCGCGCCACCATGTCGTTCAGGCGCGCCTGCGGCACTACGCCACCGTGCACGGCCAGGCGCAGCGGTTCGTCGAAGAACACCGCCGCATCGAACACTTCACCGGCCGATTGCTGGTCCAGGCCGGCCAGCGCCGCCTTCGAGCCACTGTGCACGCCACCCCAGTCGGACATCACGAAACCGGGGAACTTCCATTCCTGCTTCAGCACCTGGTTCATCAGGTAGCCGTTCTCGCAGCCGTAGGTACCGTTGATCTTGTTGTACGAGCACATCGCCACGCCCGGGCGGCCGGCTTCCAGCGCGATCTCGAAGGCGAGCAGGTCCGACTCGTGCATGGCCTGTTCGCCGATGCGCACGTCGTGGAAGTTGCGACGGGTCTCCATGTCGTTCAGCGCGAAGTGCTTCATCGAGGAGATCACGTGCTGGCTCTGCACGCCCTGGATCAGCGCACCGACCATCGAGCCGGCCAGCAGCGGATCTTCACCGGCATATTCGAAGTTGCGGCCATTGCGCGGGTCGCGCTGCAGGTTGACGCTGCCCGACAGCAGGATGTTGAAACGCTGCTGCCACGCCTCGCGGCCCATGGTGGCGCCGCCGGCAAAGGCCACTTCGCGGTTCCAGCTGGACGCAGTGGACGGGCCCGACGGCATCGCGGTGGCGAAGTCGCCCGGACGGATGCCACCCGGATTGGTCACGCCGACGCCGGCATCGGCCGACTGCTGCGCGGGAATGCCCAGGCGCGGCACCGCAGGTACGAAGCCGGCCGAACCGACCGCGCCTTCCGGCAGCGGACCACCGTCCTTGCCCAGCCCGAAGTAGCTGTGCAGCATCTGGAACTTCTCATCCTCGGTCATCGCCTTCAGCAGCAGCGCAGCGCGCGCGTCGGCGTTGAGGGTGGTGTCCATCCACGGCGTGTCGCCATGCGTGTCGGCGGCATAGGCCAGGGTCAGCAGCGTGGCACGCAGGCTGCTGCCTTCCACCTTGAACGGCGCACTGCTGGCAGCCTGGAAGCCATCGCTGAAGTAGCTGGCGTCTGCTTCCAGTGCGACACGCGCCGGATCGAAGCCGGCCGCCGTGGCCGATTCGCCAGCCACCGCACCGAGCAGCACCGCCGGCGCACCCAGCCGCGAGCGCGTGACCAGCGCTGGCAGCTGGGCCGCGCCTGCACCTGCATCGGTATAGACCGCGACGGTGTGGCGGCCATCGTCCAGGCGCAGGTAGTTCAGGCCCGGCTGGTCGGGGCCGGACTCAGCGGCGATCGGCAGCCGGGTCAGCACGGCCTGGCCGCGCTGGGTCTGGCCATCGTCCTTGCCTGCGGCAATGAAGCGGTACTCATAGCCCAGGCCGTCGGCCAGCACCTGCAGCGGATCGACCTGGCCGATGCCGCGCTGCACCTGCCGCACGCTCACCGCGTCCACCTTCAGGCTCTTCAGCTGCGCAGCCAGCGCCGGCATTGCTTCGGCGCCGGGCGCCTGTTCCAGGGTCAACACGGTGAACGCCGCAGGGTCGGCCCAGGCCGGGGCGGCGAGCGCAGCAGACAGGGCGAGGGACAGTGCGAGCGGCTTTGTAAACGTTTTCATCGGCAGGCGTAATTCCGTTGCCAAGGCAATCGGTCCAGGGAAAGTGCCGCCGAAGGGTGCAGCGTTCATGCCGCGCAGGGGTTGCCAAGCAACGTCCCGCAGGCCGAAGGACGGGCCGGTCTGCGCGCGGGACCCTCCTCCCGGCGTGACAACCTGCCTGTCCGGGCCGCGCAGGGCGACCCAATCATGTGAAGATTGTGCGAGGGCGTTCACACCTGTCAACAGGACCTAAGTCACAGGGGCAACCTGGCCGCCGGTTATCAGGCCATCACCGGCAGTCATCAGCAGGCCGCACGGGGCTGCCGATAATGGGGCGTCACCGGCCCTGAAACCCGCCCATGAACATACACCGCGACTTCGATCATCTCTGGCGCGACCGCTGTGATACCTCGAGCCAACGCAGCCCACGCGTGTTGATCCGGGTGTTCGTGGCCCCGGGCCAGCTGGAGCAGAGCGTGGCTTTCTACGAGCAGTTGCAGGGCGTCGTGGCCGATGCGGGCTTCCCGTTTCCCGATGCCGGCCTGCGCCTGGCGATGGTCGGAGCCTTCCTGCTGATCGAAGGGTGCGAGGAAGCGCTGGCCCCCTTCACTTCGACCACCGGGACGCTGCTGGTCGACGACGTGCGGCCCTATCACGACCGACTGGTCGCGGCGGGGGCCGAAATCATCTTCCCGCTGCAGGTGGTGCCGACCGGTGCGGCGTTCAACGCAGTGCATCCCGATGGCACGGTGGTCGAGTACGTGCATCACCGCCCCGACCCGCACGGGCGCTGAGGGTACGCACGGCCGGACCGCGCCCGGCACCCGCCGAGGCAACGGCCAATGCAACAGCAGAAGCAAAAGCTGGGCTCCTGTGGGGTGGCGGGGTGGGTCCGGTTGCGGGGGACGGCGCAAGTACGTCCATGTAGCCTCGGTCGCGCCATCCATGGCGCTCACGCCCCCGCAACCGGACCCACCCCGCCTTCGACAATTCGCCGCAATCTGCAGTAGATCCACGCCATGCGTGGATGCTCTTCGATCAATCGTCGAATTAATCGATTTCGATGTAGATTCATCCACGCATGGCGTGGATCTACAATTCCTCCATGTCCTCTCCCGCCCTGCCCTGGAATGGCACGCTGCTGCTGGATGCCCACGTGGCCGTGCTGCAGGGCCATGCCGGTGGCAGCGCTGCGCATGCGCACTACGCCCATCAACTGCTGCTGAGCGACGGTGCAGCGTGGCAGGTCGAGGTCGATGGCGTGCGGCAGCAGGGTCAACGCCTGTGGCTGCCTTCCTTCCAGTCGCATGCCATCCTGTCGGCACCACAGGACGGTTGCACGGTATTTCTTGAGCCCGCGCATGCCGATCCCACACAGATCCAGCGGTATCTGCACGCTCTGCCGGGCAACGCGGTGGCACTGCAGGACTGGCTGCCACGACTGAGCCATCCGCAGCCGCTGGATCGACGCGTGCAGGCGGCACTGGCCCGTATCACCCACTACCTGCCTGGCCCGGTGCCGGCCGCCGATATCGCCGAAGCGGCCCACCTGTCGACCAGCCAGCTGCATCGGCGCTTCCAGTCAGACCTGTCGGTGACCCTGCGCGGCTGGGTACTGTGGCAACGACTGCGCAATGCGCTCGCGCATCATCTGCGTGGACACAGCCTGACCGACAGCGCCCACGCGGCCGGGTTCGCCGACCTGGCCCATCTGTCACGCAACCTGCACCGCATGTTCGGCATCGGTGCCGCGCAGTTGCAGGGCCTGCAGCTGCGCGCGACCTGACATGCGGGATCATCCGCGCCTGCGCAACCCTTCGGGCAGCTCCGGTACCTCGCCATGTGGCAGCTCACGGAACGGTGCCAGCAGCTGCCTGGGATAATCGCGCGGATAATCCGGCTGGCTGCCGATGCCCAGATCGCGTTGCCGTAGCCGATAGCCCGGTGCATCGAAGGCGGTTCCCAGCAGATGATCCCAGACGGTCAGGAACAGGCCGAAGTTGACGTCGCCGGCGGTGCCGTAGCGCATGTGGTGGAAACGGTGCAGCGGCGCCCACGCCATCACCCGGCCCAGCACACCGGGGCGCATGTCCACGTTGGAATGCTGCAACAGCAGCTGGATGGCAATGGCAAACGCCAGCACCGCCGCCACCGGCATCGGCAGGCCCAGCACCAGCAGCGGCAGCACACCGCCCACTGCTTCGGCCGCCTGGTGCAGCGGGTGTTTCATCAGGCCGTTGAAGCCGTACATGCGGGTGACGCTGTGGTGCACCGCATGCAGCCGCCACAGCCAGCCGATGCGATGGCTGGCGTAGTGCACCAGGGTGATGCCGAGATCGGCGCAGACGATGGCCAGCAGCACCTGCAGCGCGAAGGGCCACTGCACCGGCCAAGCCTGCCATGGAATGATCGCCGCCAGCAGCGGCACCGCGGCGATCGACAGCAGGTTCAGGCTTTCGTTGACCAGCGCATGCAGGGTGTCACGCAGGCTGTCGCCCTGGTCGTGGTTGAACGCAGGGTCGTAGGGCCACGCACGTTCGGCGCCGAACGAAACCGCGATGGCGACCAGCAGCAAGGCCAGCAGCCACAGCGGATCACCATGCAGGTGGCCCACCCAGGCGATGGCGGTGGCAACGAACCCGAGCAGGAACAACGGGGCATACAGGCGGAGGATCCAGTGCTTCATGGACAACCCGAAACGTGAGGGGCCTACATGCTGGCGCGATGCGACGGTTGCCGGCTTGAACAAACGGCGCAACCCGGCACGCGCCTGCTGGATGCCCATCCTGATCGGCACCGTCATTCCAGCATCCACGCATGGCGTGGATCTACAATGGCGCCCTCATCGCGCCCGGGACCGGCATGGACTCCTTCAACCTGATGCGTGCCTTCCGCCGCATCGTCGAACGTGGCGGCCTGGCCCGTGCCGCCGAAGACCTGGGCATGTCGCCAGCCGGGCTGAGCAAGCAGCTGCGCACGCTGGAGACCCACCTGGGCGTGGTGCTGCTGCAGCGGACCACGCGCCGCATGAGCCTGACCGAAACCGGCCATGCCTATTACCGTGAGTGCTGCCGCCTGCTCGACGAGCTGGACGCGCTGGAACGTGGCATCGCCGAACAGCGTGGCGAAGTGGCCGGGCGCCTGCGCGTCAATGCGCCGCAGTCGTTCGCGCTGAGCACGCTGTCGCCGCTGCTGCCGCGTTTCCTGCAGCAGCATCCGCAGCTGTCGCTGGACCTGGTGATGGAAGACCGCCTGCTCGATGCGGTCGGCGAAGGCTTCGATGTGTCGCTGCGGCTGCGCGCCGAGCTGGACGACTCGCGACTGGTGGCGCGCCGGCTGGCCTCGCTGCAGCAGGTGCTGTGCGCGGCCCCGTCCTACCTGCAGCAGCATCCGGTACCGCAGGCGGTGGACGATCTGCAGGCGCACAGCGTGCTGGCCTACAGCCTGCCCGATTCACCGGGCAGCTGGCCGCTGCTTGGCCCCGATGGCCAGGTGACGATCACCCTGCCGGCACGCGTCACCGTCAACAACAGCCTGATGCTGCGCGATCTGCTGGTGGCCGGCATGGGCATCGGCGCCCTGCCCTCGTTCCTTGCAGCGCCGTCACTGGCCCGCGGCGAACTGCAGCAGGTGCTGCCCGACCACCGCTATCCACCGCGCTTCGTGCATGCGGTCTACCCCACCTCGCGGCACCTGCAGCCCAAGGTGCGTGCCTTCATCGATTTCCTGCACGCCGAGCTGCCCGCCTGCGCCGGCCTGGATTCGTAACCGCCAGCGAAAACTGAGCTGCCCGTGGCGTGCTGTTTCAGCCACGCCGCGCTGCCTACTCTGCCGCCTCCCCTCTCACCGATGGCAGGCCGATGTCTTCCGCTTCTTCCCCCACCGCTGCAGCGCCAGTGGTCGATTTCTTCCACGACGTGGTCTGCGGCTGGTGCTTCGTGCTGGCCCCGCGCCTGCAGCAGGTCTCGGCCGAACTCGGCATCCAGGTGCGCCACCGCAGCTTCGTGCTGCAGGACTCGCGCGCGCAGATGGTCGAGGTATTCGGCTCGATGGAGCGTGCCAAGGCGATCATCCTGCGCCACTGGACCGACTGCGCCGCGCATGAAGACAGCGCGCGCATCGATATCGAAGGCATGCGTGCACAGGACTTCGAATATCCCTCCGGCTGGCTGGGCGCATTGGCCTGCCAGGCCGCCGGCATGCTTGGCGGCAATGAGGCCCACGGCGTGATGTTCGATGCCGTGCAGTGGGCGCACCTGCACCAGCACCGCAACATCGGCGATGCCGAAGTGCTGCTGGACATCGCCGAAGCGCTCGGCCACCCGCGTGGTGCCTTCGCTGACCACATGCGCAGCGACGCAGTACGCCAGCGCGTGCAGGCCGACCGCGCCGAAGCCGCTGCGCTCGGCATCCGTTCCATTCCCACCGTGATCGGCGGCAACGGCCTGCGCCTGCAGACCCTGCCGCTGCCGCACCTGCGCCAGGCCCTGGCGCCGCTGGTCGCGGCCTGAGCCGCACCATTCCCCCCTGCAAGGAGATTCCCCATGACCCCACGTACCCTGGCCACCGCATTGGCCCTGCTGCTGGCCGGCACCGCTGCTTCCACCACGGTGTCCGCACACGAACGCGTTCCTTCCGGCCAGCAGGTCGGCACCAGTCCCTGGGGGCCGAAGGACGAGATCGGCCGCCTCAACCTGATCACCGAGGCCTCGCGCGCAGCGATCCTGTCGCGGGTCAGCGGCGGCAAGGCCTATGACCTGGCCACCGAGTACTACGTCGGCATGCCCAGCTGGCAGGACGCCGGCGACCCGCACTACCAGTTCTGGATGACCCACACCCCGCGCGGCACGGTGATGGACGACCCGATGGGCGTGGGCGAGACCATGAACCTCACCCGCAGCTACACTGGCACGGCGTTCTCGATGTACAGCCACACTGGCACCCACATCGATGCGCTGAACCACTTCGGTATCCACGGAAAGATCTGGAACGGCTTCGAGGCCGACAAGCACCTCGGCGATCGTGGCTGGAATGTCACCGGCATCGAGAAATTCCCGCCGCTGATCGCGCGTGGCGTACTGATCGACGTGGCCGGTGCCAAGGGCGTGGACATGCTGCCGGACAGCTACCGCGTCACCCGCCAGGACCTGAAGGATGCGCTGGCACGCCAGCAGGTGAAGCTGCAGCAGGGTGACATCGTGCTGATCCGCACCGGCCGCATGCGCCTGTTCGAACAGCCCAGGGCGTACATGGCCAACCCGCCGGGCATGGGCCTGGACGCCGCACGCTTCCTGGTCGAAGACAGCGGCGCGATGATCGTCGGCGCCGACAACCTCAGCTTCGAGACCTTCCCTTCGGAAGTTTCCGATGACTACGTGCCGCTGCACACCTACCTGCTGGCCCAGCAGGGCGCACCGATCATCGAACTGGTGGCGCTGGACGAACTGGCCCGCGACAAGGTCTACGAGTTCGCCTTCATCGGTGGTCCGTTGAAGATCCGCGGTGGCGATGCCGCGCCGCTGCGCCCGGTGGCGCTGCCGGTCCGCCCTTAACCGGGGCCTGTGGGTGCCGACCTTGGTCGGCACTCCTTTCCCCCTTCAGCAACCTGAAACCCGACCCTCCAATTTCATTAGTAATTCTACTTACAACGCGAGTAGCATGTCCGGTCTCAGCCCCTGATACCGGCCTGTCGATACTCGCTCCATGCCCGCCGTTTCCTCCCATTCCTGTCGCCCCCAGCCCGCCCGGCGCCTCCCCTGGAGGACCGGCTGATGGGCGCCGTCGTCGCCCTCGACCGACTGCTGGATGGCCGCCAGCTGTGGCGCGGCCCGGCCCGCCAAGGGCCCGCCAGCGACCACCTGGCCAGCGGCCACCCGGCACTGGATGCACGCCTGCCCGGCGGTGGCTGGCCGGCCAGCGGGCTGTGCGAGGTGCTGCAGGCAGCCCCCGGCGTGGGCGAGCTGGCGCTGGTCTGGCCAGCGCTGGCGAAGCTGAGCCAGCGCGGACGCCCGATCGTGCTGGTCGCGCCCCCGTACCGCCCGCATGCGCCGGCCTGGGCGGCGGCCGGGCTGGACCTGGCCCAGCTGCAGATCATCCACGCCGCGCCGAAGCAGGCGCTGTGGGCGGCCGAGCAGTGCCTGCGCTCGGCCGCCTGCGCCGCGGTGCTGTGCTGGCCACAGCAGGCCGACGACCGCGCCCTGCGCCGGCTGCAGGTCGCCGCCGACAGCGGCCAGTGCCTGGGCTTCGTGTTCCGCGAGGCGCAGGCAGCGCGCAACCCCTCCCCGGCCAGCCTGCGCCTGCAGCTCGACCACGGCCAGGTGCGAGTACTGAAATGCCGTGGCGGCCTGCCGCCGGCGCAGCCGTTGCCCCTGGCCATCAGCCACTGAGGCCGCGCCGTGAACTGGGCCTGCCTGTTGTTGCCGCAGTTGGCGCTGGACAGCGTGCTGCGCCAGCAGCCGGACCCGCAGCGGCCGCTGGTGCTGCTGCAGGGTCCGGCACAACGCCGCGTGCTGCGTGCGGTCAGCCCGGCCGCACGGGCAGCCGGGCTGCGCCCGGGCATGCTGCTGTCGGCCGCGCAGGTGCTGGTGCAGGACATGCATCTGCACGACTACGACCCGAACGCCGAACAGCACACCCGGCAGCTGCTGGCCAGCTGGGCCTATGCCTACAGTTCGCAGGTCAGCCTCGATTTTCCGCATGCGCTGGTGCTGGAGATCGGCGCCAGCCGTGCCCTGTTCGGTGACTGGCTGACCATCGAGAAACGCCTGCGCGGTGAACTGCACGAACTGGGTTTCCGCCATCGCCTGGTGGCCGCGCCCACGCCGCATGCCGCGCGCGTGCTGGCCAACGTGCACGATGGCCTCGGCATCGATGCGGAGCAGCTGCCGGCGGTACTCGCACAGCTGCCGTTGCCGCGCTGCGGGCTGACCAGCGAAGCAGTGACCGTGCTGGGCCGCTCCGGCCTGCGCACGCTGGGTGCGGTGCTCGCGCTGCCGCGCGACAGCCTGGCCCGGCGCTTCGCCCCCGACGTGCTGCAGCAGCTGGACGCGTTGCGCG
Organism: Stenotrophomonas sp. SKA14; assembly: GCF_000158575.1. Lineage (NCBI taxonomy): Bacteria > Pseudomonadati > Pseudomonadota > Gammaproteobacteria > Lysobacterales > Lysobacteraceae > Stenotrophomonas > Stenotrophomonas sp. SKA14. Next base: position 2,444,422 of record NZ_DS999412.1, on the reverse strand, counting down.
GCCTGCCCACCGCACCACTGCGCTACTACCAGCCTCCCGACCGTTTCGATGCGCGCATCGAATTCGAATACGAGATCGAATCCAGCCAGGCCCTGCTGTTCCCGCTGCGTCGCCTGCTGCTGGACCTCGCCGCCTTCCTGTGCTCCCGCGATGGTGGCGTGCAGCGCTTCGACCTGCATTTCGAGCACGACCTGCTGCCACCCAGCGTGCTGACCATCGGCCTGCTGGCGCCGGAGCGTGATCCCGCGCTGCTGTTCGAAATCGCGCGCAACCGCATGGAGGCCTTCGCCCTGCCCGCCGGCAGCCGCGCACTGCGCCTGCAGGCCGAGCAGCTGCCGCCCTTCGTGCCCGCCGCGCGCGACCTGTTCGATACCCGGCCGGCGCAGGCGATGCCCTGGACCCAGCTGCGCGAGCGCCTGCGTGCGCGGTTGGGCGATGACGCCGTGCAGCCACTGGCGGTGCAGGCCGACCATCGCCCCGAACGCGCCAGTGGTACCCAGCCGGCGGTCAAACCGCCGTCGTACTGGCCGCTACGCCCGGGCTGGCTGCTGGATACGCCGCAACCGCTGCGTGATCCACGCCTGCGCATCGTCGCTGGGCCTGAGCGGATCGAATCGGGCTGGTGGGACCAGTCCGACGCACGGCGCGACTACTACGTGGTGGAAACCGCGCATGGCCAGCGTGGCTGGGCCTTCCGCACACGCAACGATCCGCATGCACCGTGGATGCTGCACGGCTGGTTCGGCTGAGCCGCCATGCACAGCGAACTGCCCGGCTACGCCGAACTGCACTGCCTGTCGGCGTTCAGTTTCCAGCGCGGCGCCTCGATTGCCGAAGAGCTGTTCGCGCGCGCCGCCGGCCAGGGCTACCGGGCGCTGGCGATCACCGACGAGTGCTCGCTGGCCGGCATCGTGCGCGCCTGGCAGGCGGCGAAGACGCATGGCGTGGCACTGATCGTCGGCGCCGAATTCCAGGTCGAGGACGGGCCGAAGCTGGCGCTGCTGTGCACCGACCAGACCGCCTATGCCGGACTGTGCCAGTTGATCACCACCTGCCGGCGACGCGCGGCCAAGGGCGAATACCGTTGCCTGCGCGACGACCTGCTCGGCCTGCCCGACGGGCTGCTCTGCCTGTGGCTGGACCGGCAGCCGGCCGCTACCGATCTGGAGCTGCTGCGCACCGGCTTCAATGATCGCCTGTGGCTGGCGGTGGAGCTGCACCACGAGCATGACGACGCGCATCGCCTGCAGCTGCTGCAGGCCTTCGGCGAGCGCCATCGCTTGCCGCTGGTCGCCAGTGGTGATGTGCACATGCACGTACGCCGCCGCCGCGCCCTGCAGGACACGCTGACCGCGATCCGCCACCGCTGCAGCGTGGCCGAAGCCGGCTGGCGCCTGTTCCCCAACGGCGAGCGCCATCTGCGCCCGCGCACCGCACTGGCCCAGCTGTATCCGCGCGAACTGCTGGCCGAAACCCTGCGCATCGCCGAACGCTGCCACTTCACCCTGGAGCAGCTGCAGTACACCTATCCGCGCGAGCTGGTGCCGGAAGGGCATGACCCGGACAGCTGGCTGCGCGTGCTGGTCGAGCGTGGCATTCCCTGGCGTTGGAAGAACGGCATCGAACCGGCGCAGCGCAAGCAGATCGAACACGAACTGGCGCTGATCCGGCAGAAGAACTACGCCTCCTACTTCCTCACCGTGCAGGACATCGTGCGCTTCGCGCGCAGCAAGGACATCCTCTGCCAGGGCCGTGGCTCGGCGGCCAACTCGGCGGTGTGCTTCGTGCTGGGCGTGACCGAGATCGACCCTGCACGCAGCAATCTGTTGTTCGAGCGGTTCATCTCCGCCGAGCGCGACGAACCACCGGATATCGACATCGACTTCGAGCACGAGCGCCGCGAGGAAGTGCTGCAGTACGTGTTCAATCGCTATGGGCGTGAACGTGCTGCATTGACTGCGGTGGCGATCAGTTACCGTGGCCGCAGCGCGATCCGCGATGTGGCCCGTGCGCTCGGCCTGCCGATGGACCAGGTCAACGAACTGGGGGCAGCGATGGATCACTGGGGCGGCCACGTGCCGTTGCCGGAGACCCTGCGCGAACGCGGCTTCGATCCGGAGACCCCGCTGATGCGCCGGCTGCTGTCACTGACCGCCGAGCTGATCGACTTCCCACGCCACCTGTCGCAGCACCCGGGCGGTTTCGTGATTTCCGAGCATCCGCTGTCGACCCTGGTGCCGGTCGAGAACGCGGCGATGGCCGACCGCACCGTCATCCAGTGGGACAAGGACGATCTGGATGCCACCGGCCTGATGAAAGTCGACTGCCTGGCACTGGGCATGCTCACCGCCATCCGCAAATGCCTGGCGATGCTGCAGCAGCATGGCCTGCACAGTGGGCGCATGGATGCGATCGAGGATGACGACACACCCACCTACGACATGATCAGCGCCGCCGATACCATCGGCGTGTTCCAGATCGAGTCGCGTGCGCAGATGGCGATGCTGCCACGCATGCAGCCGCGCAACTTCTACGACCTGGTGATCGAAGTGGCGATCGTGCGCCCCGGCCCGATCCAGGGCGACATGGTGCACCCCTACCTGGAGCGGCGCCGCCTGCTGCGCGAACAGGGTCCAGAGGCGTTGGACAACCTGGAGGAGCCGCTGTACCCGCCGCAGCTGGAGCGCGTTTTCGCGCGCACCCTGGGCGTGCCGCTGTTCCAGGAACAGGTGATGCAGCTGGCGGTGGATGCAGCCGGCTACACCCCGGGTGAGGCCGATGCCCTGCGCCGCTCGATGGCCGCGTGGAAACGTCGTGGCGGCCTGGAACCGCATCGCGAAAAACTGCTGGCCGGGATGCTGAAGAACGGCTTCAGCCGCGAGTACGGCGAGCACCTGTTCGAACAGATCAAGGGTTTCGGCGATTATGGCTTCCCGGAAAGCCACGCCGCCAGCTTCGCCCTGCTGACCTATGCCAGCTGCTGGCTGAAGTGCCACCACCCGGCCGCGTTCACCGCCAGCCTGATCAACAGCCAGCCGCTGGGCTTCTACAGCCCCGACCAGCTGCTGCAGGACGCGCGCCGGCATGGCATCCGCGTGCTGCCGCTGGACGTGCGCCACAGCGACTGGGACTGCACGCTGGATATCAGCAAGGGCGCGACCGCGATCCGGCTCGGCCTGCGCCTGATTGATGGCTGCAACGAACCTGCCGTGCAGGCCATCATGCGCGAGCGCGCGCGACGCCCCTTCGATGACGTGGGGGACCTGTGCCAGCGCACCGCGCTGGACCGTCGCCAACAGGGCCTGCTGGCCGATGCCGGCGCATTGCGTGGGCTCAGCGGCCATCGCCATCGTGCGCGCTGGGACATCTCCGGCGTGGAAAACCGGCTGCCGCTGTTCGACCACGCCCGCGCCACCGCCGAGGCCCGCGTGCCGTTGCCGCTGCCCAGCGCCTGGGAAGACATGCAGGCCGACTACCGCAGCACCGGCACCACGCTAGGCCGCCACCCGATCTCGTTCCTGCGCGCACAGCTGCGCACTCGTGGCTGCCTGGACGCCGCGCAACTGGCGGCTCACGGCCATGGCCGCCGCGTGCGCATCGCCGGCCTGGTACGCATGCGTCAGCGTCCGCAGACCGCCAGTGGCGTGACCTTCCTCACCCTTGAGGACGAAACCGGCATGGTCAACGCGGTGGTCTGGCGCCACCTCGCCGATCGCCAGCACCGGGTGCTGGTTGATACCCAGCTGATGCAGATCGACGGCCGCCTGGAGCGCGTCGATGGCGTGCAGCATGTCATCGTGCAGCGCATGCACTGCCTGGATGAACTGCTGCAGGGACTGCGCAGCCACAGCCGCGATTTCCACTGACGATACACAACGTCACACAACGAACTGGCCATTGCCGGTCCGCATCCGCTATCGTCGGCACATCCAAGGAAGGACGACACGATGCCCCGTGCACTGCTGCTGACCACGCTGGTGGTCGCCACCCTCGCCCTGCTGGTTTCCGGCTGGACTGCCTGGAGCCTGCATCGCAGCCAATCGCCACAGCGCATCATCGAAGCACGCGGGCTGGTCATCCACGATGAAAGCGGACAACCACGGGTGATCCTCGGCGCACCGGTTCCCGATCCTCTCAGCCAGGGCCGCTCCCAGGGGCCGCGTGCGACCGCCCTGTCAGGCCTGATCCTGCTCGGCCCGGACGGCTCCGAACGCGGTGGCTATGGCACCAGCGACCGCGGCGGCGAGGCCCTGCTGACCCTGGACGATGCCACCGGCACCACTGAAGTGTTCAAGGTGGTGGCCAACCCGGACCGCGGCGCCAGCCTGATGGTCAAGCACCAGAACAATACCGGCGCCATGCTCACCTCCTGGCAGGGCAAGCCGGAACTGATGTTCGTCGATGACAGCGGCCAGTCCTACTACGTGCGCCCGGGTGCCAACGCCGCGCCCTGATCTGCTTTTGTAGCGTCGAGCTTGCTCGACTTTGCTTCACCTTTGTAGAGTCGAGCTTGCTCGACTTTGCTTCACCTTTGTAGAGTCGAGCTTGCTCGACTGTTGTTGGCACGAGCAGTCGAGCAAGCTCGACTCTACAGTCCAAACACCGCCGCCAGATCATCGGCCAGCTGCCGCTGCTGCACCTGTCCCAGCGCCGCGCAGGTGATGCGCAGGCCATGCCCGGGCGCCGCCACCGCGAATACCTCGCCCGCGCGCACATGCCATCCGCGCGACGCCAGTGCCAGCACCTGCGGATGGCTGTCGGCCGGCAGTGGCAGCCACAGGTTCAATCCTTCCATCGGCTGCGGCGTCGCCACGCCACGTGCACGCAGCAGTTCCTGCAGCGACTGCAGGCGCTGCTGGTAACGCTCGCCTGCCGACGCGATCTTCGCCCGCTGCGACGCCGAGCCCAGCACCGAGGTCGCCGCATCCTGCAGAAGGTGGCTGACCCAGCCCGTGCCCGAGGCCAACCGCAGCCGCAACCGCGCCGCAGTTTCCTCATCACAGCCCAACCAGGCCAGCCGAAGGTCAGGGCCGAGCGGCTTGGACAGCGAGCGCAACAGTGCCCAGCGCCGGCCATCGAGCGGCAGTACCGAGTGATAGGTCTGCTGCGAGAGCAGCGCGTAGTGATCGTCGATCAGCACTGCCACCTGCGGATAGTGGGCAAGCAGCTGCCGCAGTGCCCGTGCGCGCTTCGCATCCAGGCTGGCCCCGGTCGGATTGTGCGCACGCGGGGTCAGCAGCACCGCGCGTGCGCCGGCCTCCAGCGCGGCACGCAGCGATTCGACCTGCATGCCATGCGCATCCACCGCCACCGGCAACGGCGCATGGCCTACCGCGTTGAGTACGTTGAGGCTGCCGAGGAAACATGGATCTTCCACCGCGATGCGATCACCCGGCAGCAGCCAGGCCGCCAGCAGGCGCTCGATGCCATCGACCGCGCCATGGGTCAGCTCCAGCTCGTAACCCTCGGGGCAATCCGCATCCAGCGAGGCCCGTGCCAGCGCCTGCAACCGCGGGTCGACCGTGCCCACCCCATACAACCGTGGCGCCGCTGGAGCCAGTCGCAGGTTCGGCAGCAGGCGCGGATCCGGGTTGCCACCGGCCAGGTCATGCAGGGCCACTCCAGGCGTACTGCCTTCGCGTGCCATTGCCGGCGGCAAGCCACGCACCACCGTGCCGCGCCGACCCGCGGTACTGGCCAGTCCTGCCGCGTCCAGCCGTTTGTACGCTGCGGCCACGGTGTTGCGGTTCACCCCCAGCTGCTCGGCCAGCTCACGCACCGGCGGCAGCACGCTGCCGGCCGGCAGGCGGCCCTTGCCGATACCGTCGCGGATGTTGTCGAAGATCGACTCGGCGCTATGCCCGGTGATTTTCATTTTGTCCTATGCCAAAATAAATCTTGTCCTGTGCCAGTGTATCCCACCCTGGCCATTCCGCACTGGAGGTGCCCGCATGCCCCTTGCCGCCGCCGACTGGCCGATGGCCCAGTCTGTTGAACAGATCGCCGCCAACCTGGCCACGGTGCGCCAGCGTATCGCCGACGCCTGCATCCGCGCTGGCCGTGATCCGGCCAGCGTGCGCCTGCTGCCGGTCAGCAAGACCGTCGATGACGCCCGCATCCGCATGGCCGTGGCCGCTGGCTGCCACGAACTGGGCGAGAACAAGGTCCAGGAGGCACAACGCAAGGCCGAGGCCATGGCCGACCTGGGCGTGCACTGGTCGGTGATCGGCCACCTGCAGACCAACAAGGCGCGCTACGTGGCGCGCTTCGCCAGCGAGTTCCAGGCGCTGGACAGCCTGCGCGTGGCCGAGACCCTGCAACAGCGCCTGCAGCTGGAAGACCGCACGCTGGATGTATTCGTACAGGTCAACACCTCGGCCGAACCCAGCAAGTACGGACTCGAACCCGACGCGGTGGAGGACTTCGTGCAGCAGCTGCCGGCCTTCGATCGTCTGCGCGTGCGCGGCCTGATGACCCTGGCCGTGTTCACCCCGGAGGTCGAGCGCGTGCGCGCCTGCTTCGTGCGCCTGCGCCAACTGCGCGACCAGCTGCAGCACTCCGCGCCCGCCGGTATCGACCTCTCGCAGCTGTCGATGGGCATGTCCGGTGACTTCGAAGTGGCCATCGAGGAAGGCGCCACCGTGGTCCGCGTCGGACAGGCCATCTTCGGCGCCCGCGCCACCCCGGACAGTTTCTACTGGCCCAACAGCGGAGCACCGGCATGAAGCACGCGGTGGTCCTGCAGCACGTTGCCTTCGAGGATCTCGGCACCCTGAAACCGCTGCTGCTGGCGCAGGGCTGGCAGCTGAAGGTGCTGCAGGCCGGTGTCGATGCGCTCGGTGATGCCGAAGCGGCCGACCTGCTGGTCGTGCTGGGCGGCCCGATCAGTGCCAATGACACAGAAACCTATCCCTTCGTCACCGACAGCATCGCCCTGCTGCAGCGTCGCCTGCAGCAGCAGCGGCCAACCCTGGGCATCTGCCTCGGCGCGCAGCTGATGGCGCGTGCGCTCGGCGCCAGCGTCGTTGCCAGTGGCGGCAAGGAGATCGGTTTCGCGCCACTGCTGCTCACCGATGACGGCCAGCGCTCGCCCCTGCAGGCCCTGCAGGGCATTCCGGTACTGCATTGGCACGGTGAAGGCTTCGAACTCCCGCCCGGCGCACGCCGCCTGGCCAGCACGCCCGCCTGCCGCCACCAGGCATTTGCCATCGGTCACCACGCGCTGGGCCTGCAATGCCATCCGGAGCTGGACGCGCGCCAGTTCGAACGCTGGCTGATCGGCCACACCCTGGAACTGGCCCAGGCCGGCATCGACCCGAACGACCTGCGCGCGCAGGCGCGCCGCTACGGTGCGCCACTGGCAGCCGCCGCCACCGCGATGTTCGATCACTGGCTGCAGGACCTGCCGGAGATGCCACGATGAATTACCGGTTGCAGGTCTACCGCCACGGCGCCTACTGGGGCCACTTCGACTGCAGCGGGCCCGACGCCCTGCAGCGCCTGGACGCCATCGCGGCGCAGCTGCCTGCCGAGCAGGGCTTCCTGCTGAAGCGGCAGAAAGGTGTCGGCGAGGAGCGCATCCTGTCCAGCAACGCTGACGGCCTGCGCGTGCTCGCCGCGCAGATCCAGTACCGCGACCTCTGACCCGTTTGGGGGCATGCCGGCCAACGGCTGGCGGGTCCATCGCTGGCTGATGGCCACCCATTTATGCAAATGATTCTCTTTTGCTGTAAGGTGCTGCCGCTGCCCTTGCCGCCGCGGGCTGTTCCCTTTCCCAGTTGTCGCCCGCCCCGTGTCCACGCCTGTCGAACCGACGGATGTCGCGCAGCTGTGCGCGGCCCATTACCGGCCGCTGCACGCCCATGTCCGTCGCAAACTCCCGCAACGCAGCGATGCCGATGACGTCGTCCAGGAAACCTGGCTGCGTATCGTCAAGGTCGCCGCCAGCGGCCTGCTGAACAATGGCCGCGCCTATCTGTATCGCGTTGCCCACAACCTGATCGCCGACCACTACCGGCAGCGCCAGCGCCGGCGCGAAGAGGCGCTGGATGACACCCAGCTGCATGCCATCGCCGATCCCGCACCGCTGCCGGACCAGCGCCTGCTCGACGCCGAACAACTGCGTCATCTCGATGCGATCATCGCCGCGCTGCCACCACGCTCGCGCCAGGTGTTCCTGCTCGCCCGTGTCGAGCAGATGGCCCTGGCCGAGATCGGGCGCCAGCTCGGCATCAGCCGGCAGACCGCGCACGGCCATCTGCTGCGCGCCCTGGTCGCCCTGCAGCAGGTGCCGGGCGCATGAGCCAGGACACCATCGCACGCGAAGCCGCCCGCTGGTGGCTGGACGGGCACGACGGCGACCGCGATGAGAACGCGTTCAACCAGTGGTGCCAGGCCGATCCGCGCCATGCCGTGCAGTACCAGCATCTGCAGCAGTTGTGGCAGGCCGGGGCGAACACCCCCAGCCTGCAGCGCCAGCAGCAGCGCAGACGGCGCCGCCACCTGGGTGAAGCCGGTATTGCGGTGCTGCTGCTGTGCGCGCTTGGCCTTTACAGCCGCCCTGCCGCGACGCCGGCCGCGCAGGTGCTGCGCACCGCCGCTGGCGAAATCCGCGACGAAGCGCTGCCGGACGGTTCGCATGTCCTGCTGTCGCCGGGCAGCGAAGTGCATGCGCGCGTTGATGGGCAACATCGCCAGCTGCAGCTGCAACGCGGCCAGGCCTGGTTCAAGGTCGCCGCCGACCCGCGCCGGCCCTTCCAGGTGCATACGCCGCACGGCACCGTCACCGCGCTGGGTACCGCCTTCGACCTCGCCGTGCAGGGCACCAGCAGCGTGGTCACGGTCACCGAGCATCGCGTCCGCGTGGAAGGCGGCAGCGGCAACCTGCAGGCCGTCGAAGGGCAGCAGCTGCGCTTCGACGGCCTGACCTTGACCCTCCCCCACGCCACCGATGCAGGTGCATTGGCCTGGCGCGAGCGTCGTCTGCACTGGGTGTCCGCTCCGCTCGCCGAAGTGACCCAGGGCCTGGACCGCTGGCATGGCGGGCACACCTGGATTGTCGGCGCGCGACTGCGCCAGCAACCGGTCACCCTGCTGGGCAGTGCCGACGGCGCAGCCAACAACCGCGATCAACTGGCCACGCAGCTGCACGTGCGCGTGCTGCGCCTTGGCGCGGGCGTGCAGGTCTGGTTGCCGCCGCGCAGGGAACATCCTGATGCACCCTGACATCGGGCCTGCGGCTGCGTCTCCCCAGGATGACGACGCTCTGCGTCAGCCCCTGGAGCCCCCGATGCTGTGCCCCCGCCCCCTTGTCCTTGCCCTGTCGCTGGCCTGCGCCAGCACCGTTCCGCTGCTGCCCACCAGCGCTCTCGCGCAGGCCGCCACCCGCACCTATGACCTGCCCGCCCAACCGCTGCCTGCCGCGCTGGATGCGTACAGCCGCCTGACCGGCATCGATCTGGTCGTTGCCGCGGCGCTTCCCGCCGGCCACGCCGCACCGGCGCTGCGCGGCGACTTCGACGATGCGCAGGCCCTGTCGCGCCTGCTGGCCGGCAGCGGCCTGCGCCCACGTTTCATCGATGCACGCCGTGCCACCCTGGAACCGGCGCCCGCTGATCGCAGCGATGGCAGCCGCCGTACCGGGCCACTGCGCGTGCAGGGCGACACCGCGCATGGCCAGGCACCAGGCACCGGCGCCAGCCAGTACGTGCCCGCCACCCGCGATGGCTTCGCTCCCGCTGTAGGCAGTGAGCGGGTGGCGATGGCCGAGCGCCAGGATGGCAACAGCCTGCTGCGCTCGATGCCCGGAACCCACAGCTTCCATTCGCGCAGCCAGCCCGGCCTGCAGGTCAACATCCGCGGCATGACCGGCGCCGGCCGGGTCAACACCATGATCGACGGTGTCACCCAGACCTTCCGCAACAATGCCGGGCATGGCTCGGGCGGTCCGTTCGCCTACGTCGATCCGTTCCTGCTGGCCGGCGTGGACGTGCAACGCGGCGCGGTCGCCGGTGGCGATGGCGCTGGTACGTTGGCCGGCAGCGCCAACTTCCGCACCCTGGACATCGACGATCTGCTTGGCGCAGGCCGTGACTGGGGCCTGCGGGCAGGCTACCGGCATGGCAACAACGGCTATGGCAGTGGCCGCACCTTTGCCGGCGCATGGCGCCACAGCGAAGACGGTGGCGACCGCCAGTTCGGTCTGCTCGCCGCCGCCAGCAGCAGCCGCAGCGGCGAATACGCGACGGCACGCGGGCAGACCAACAAGGCCGACCCTGGAAGCCAGCAGCCCAGCAGCTGGCTGCTGAAAGCGCGCCTGCAGCCCAGCGACCAGCATCGCCTCGACCTGAGCCACATGCGTTACGAAAACGACTTCTACCACAACTACCCGTGGCAGATTTCCGCACGCAACCAGCGCGCCAGCTACCGCTACACACCGTACTCACCGTGGATCGACCTGCGTGCGACCTTCGCCGGCAACAAGACCCGGCTGTTCTACCCGCCGGTGGAGGACTCCAGCTACATCGGCCGCCGTACCCACAGCAGCCTGAGCAGCTGGACCCTCGACAACACCAGCCGCTTCGACATCGGCGCGCTGCAGGCGCGCTGGAACACCGGCATCAAGCACCAGTCGGACATCTTCGTGGCCGACACGCCGACCCTGCGCGGCGCCAACCCACAGGGGCGCAGCCAGCTCGACAGCATGTTCAGCACGCTGGAACTGCAGTACGACATCTATGCACTTACCGCCGGCCTGCGCCAGGACCGCTATGGCATCCGTGGCCATATCCCCGCTTGTTCCGATGTGCCGGGCCAGTGCGCGGAGATCAACGGCGGCGACATCGATGTGCGCCGCACCGAGCGTGCACTCAGCCCCAGCCTGGCGGTTTCTCTGCAGGCCACCGACTGGCTGCAGCTGTTCGCCGAAGTCTCGCGCACCTCGCGGCCGCCGCGGGTGCAGGAAATGTTCTTCGAGAAGATTCCGCTGGAGGGCATGAGTGATGCCGATGGCGTAGGCGCCAATCCGTTCCTGCGTCGCGAGCGCTCACGCAACCTGCAGTTCGGCGCCAACCTCAGCACCGACTCGCTGCTGGTTGACGGCGACCTGGCCCAGCTGCGCATCACCCGCTTCGACAACCGCATCCGCGACTACATCAAGCCGCAGTACCTGCTGATCGTGCATCCGCCGGAAGTGGCGCCGTTCGTGGTGCCGATCGACAGCGATCCGCAGCTCAATGCCTGGACCGATACGCTGGATGCCGACGACTTCAGCACCACCACGCGATGGATGAACCACCAGGGCATCGTACGCATGCACGGCATCGAGCTGGAGGCGCACTACGCCAGCGAGCACTACCACGCCACCCTCAGCTGGACCCGCTCGCAGACCAGCGCGCCGGCCATCGAGTTCGTCAATCTGGAAGACATCACCGCCCTGCCCGACCGCTACTGGACGCTGGACGTCGGCGGCCACTGGTGGCAGCAGCGCGTGCAGGCCGGCCTGCGCGCCGAGTATTCCGGTCCCACCGAGGAAGGCTACGACTTCTTCCAGACCCGCAAGACCGGCGGCACCGGCGTGTTGCTGGACTTCTACGCCAGCTTCAAGCCGCAGCCCAACACCACGCTGTGGCTGAACATCGAAAACCTGCAGAACAAAGCCTATGACAACAATGCCTCGATCGACAGCATCTTCAGCCCGATCCTGGACCGCGGCAACGGCCGTGGCCGCACCGTCTCGATGGGCGTCAATGTGGCGTTCTAGCCGCCGTTGGCTGCTGCTGTGCCTGCTTGCGCTGACCTCCCTGGCCAGCGCACAGCCGATGCCCGGCACGGTGATCGACCTGGCCAGCGGCCAGCCGCTGGACGAGTCCATGTTCATCCAGCGCGCGGCCGGCGCGCAGCGACTGCTGCTGGGCGAGCGTCATGACCTTGCGGGCGACCATGCCGCCCAGCGCTGGTTGCTGCAGGCACTGCACCAGCAGCGCCCGCAGGGTGCGCTGGTGATGGAGATGATCGCCAGCGAACGCCAGCCCCGCCTGCAACGCGTGCAGCGCTGGCTGGCCAAGGGCAATCACGCCGACGGCTCACGCCTGCAGGAACTGCTGGGCTGGGATGCGCGCTGGCCGTGGGCCGCCTACGGCGGGCTGGTGCAGGACGCCGCGGCTGCAGGCATTGCGCTGGTCGGCAGCAACCTGTCGCGCGCCGAGGTCAACCGCCTGCTGGCCTCTACAGAACCGGTAGCATTTCCGGTTGCTGCGGCTCGGCAACGGTTGTCGGCGGTGGTGCTGGCGCAGCATGCAGACGCAGCGCCGATGCTGGACGGGATGTTGGCCGTACAGTACGCCCGCGATCGCCGCATGGCACAGGTACTGACCGATGCGCCGGCCCCGGCGCTGCTGGTCGCCGGGCGCTGGCATGTGCTGCGCGGCACCGGCGTGCCGGGCCATCTGCCACCGGGCACTTCGGCGCTGGTGATCGTGCTGGCGTCTCCAGGCGAACAGGTCGACGCCACCGATGCCGACCTGCTGTGGGTGCTGGGCGATGACTGAGCGTGGCCACCACTGGCAGGCCGTTGTCATCAGCATCGGCCTGCACCTGCTGCCCTTGCTGCTGCTGGTGCACTGGGTCGCCACGCCGCCCTCGCTGCCACCACCGGAACAGGACGTACGCATCAGCCTGCGCCTGCTGGCACCGGCCACGCCGCCGCAACCGGTGGAGGAACGCCAGGCCGACACGCCCAGCCAGGCGCAGCAGGCACGTGCATCGCAGCCGACGAAATCGCCCCCACCGCCCACCCCCACCGCAGCACGCGAGGGTGAGCTGGCGGCCAGCGAGACCGGTGGCCGTGGCCGGCAGCCGCTGCCGATCGCCCCGCCTGCGGCCGCGACCGATGCAAGTCCCGCACCGGCATCGATCACGGCCGCGCCGCCCGCTCCAGACGCCCCCCCTGCGGACTTCCAGGCCGGCGCCGCCAGCGACCAGTGGGAAGCCCGCCTGATGGCGCGGCTGGAGCGCTACCGCTACTACCCTGCCGCCGCGCGCTCACGACGCCAGCAGGGCACGGCGTGGGTCAGGGCCAGCATCGACCGTGAGGGGCGGCTGCTGGCGCTGCGGCTGGAGCAGTCCAGTGGCCAGCCGATGCTGGATGACGCCGCGCTGCAGACCTTCCGCCGCGCGCAGCCACTGCCGCCCATTCCTGCTGAACTGAAGGCGCCGCAGGAACTGGTGGTACCGGTGGAGTACTACCTGCGCTAGAAGCTCCAGGCCTCGTATGGATGACCGGGATTGCGCAGCAGTCTGCGACCTCAACTCCGGTTGAGGTCAAATGCATCCGACGCAACAGAGTAGTCCGGCCCGCGCAACGATCGCGGTTCTTCGTAGCGTCGAACTTGCTCGACGCTACCGATGCCGGGTCAGGTCCACGCCGGATCGGCAGTGAAATCGATGGTCAGCCAGAACGTGCTGCCGCGGGCATCCAGCCGCACCGCGATCTCATCACGCATCGCATCGACCTCGCCCACCGAGCCCAGCGGTGTCGCCGGGTCAGCCAGCACATGGATCTCGATGAAGCGCATCCGCCCCATCTTCGCCACATGACTGGTGAAACCGGCATAGCCACGCTCGGCCACGAACGCCTGCATCACCTGCTGCACCCGCCGGTCCAGATCATCCGGCGCCACCTGCAGCACTTCACGCATGGCCTTCCACGCGCTGCGCGCCGGCACCGGCAGTACCGCCAGGCTGATCAACGCCAGCACGATCGAATCCAGGTATGGCACCCAGTGGTGCCACTGGCCGCCGTGCAGGACCAGCGCCAGCACGAAGGCCATCACCACCGCCAGGCTCATCAATCCGCCCAGTAGCCAGCCGCGCACGTCCAGCCACAGCAACGCGGAGCGCAGGCGCCGCGCACGCTGCGCGACGAACGCGGCCATTGCCAGGTTGCTGGCACTCAGCAAGGCCGCCCACCACAGTGCGGGCCCGAACTTCACTTCGTGCCCACCCGTAGTCAGGCCAATCACCGCATTGGCCAGCGCATACACGCAGGCCAGCGACAGGATCACCCCACCGAGTGCCTCCACCATCGGCTCCAGGTGCCAGTAGCCGTACTGGAAGCGCGGGCTCTGCTCCCGCGCCACCAGCCGCAGTACCGACAACGACACCAGCGTCAGGGCAACGTCGACCAGGCTGTAGACACCATCGAACAGGATGGCCTGCGATCCCACCAGCAGGCCACCGATGAAGCCGACCGCGCTGACCGCGATGGTCACCCCGATCGAGAACTTCAGGATGCGTTGCTCGCGCGCGGTATCCATCGTTCGCCGAAGGGCCGACCGTCGCCGGTCAGGCCTTCAGCACCTCCACCCTGTACGACGTCTCATCGCCATCGTGCTCGATGATCAGCCCGTGCACGTCCGACTCGAAGCCTGGGAAACGGGCATTCTGCTCGCGGGCGATGCGCAGCGACTGGATGATCGGCTCGTCGCTGTCGCCGAAGCGTTCGCCCGGCATGATGGTCGGGATGCCCGGCGGGTACGGCACCAGCATGGTGGCGGCGACGCGGCCGCTGAGCTGCTCGATGTCGACCCGCTCGATCTCGCCCTTCACCAGGTGATTGTAGGCGTCGGCCGGGGTCATCACCGGCGTCGGCAGGTCCACGTACATTTCGCGCATCACCTTGGCCACCGAGAATTCCTGGTTGAACGCGTGCAGCGCATCGCACAGGTCACGCAGTCCCCAGCCGGCATAGGCATTGGGATAGTCGGCGGCCAGCGACGGCAGTGCCTGGCTCAGCGGCGCGTTGCGGTCGTACAGTTCCTTGAACGCCATCAGCTCGGTGACCAGCGTGCTCCACTTGCCCTTGGTGATGCCCATCGAGAACAGGAACAGCACCGAGTACAGGTTGGTCTTCTCCACGGTGATGCCGCGGCCCCACAGGAACTTGCTCAGTACCGCCGCCGGGATGCCCAGCTTGCCCATGCTGCCGTCCATCGCCAGACCCGGGGTCAGCAGGGTTACCTTGATCGGGTCGATCAGCACATAGTCGTCAACCAGGTTCTCGAAGCCGTGCCAGTGCGCATCCGGCTGCAGGTACCACTCCTCGCACTTGGCCACCAGCGGTGCCGGCGTATCGCCCTTGTCCAGGCTGCGCTCGACCTTGGTGGGCTGCCACACGCTGAACCACCAGTCGTCGCGGCCGAGGTCATCGCGGACGTGCAGCATCGCGCGGCGGAACGCGATCGCCTCGTCGTGCATCTCCTGCACCAGCGAACGGCCCGCATCGCCCTCCATCATCTTCGAGGCCACATCACAGGCCGCGATCACCCCGTAATGCGGGCTGGTCGAGGTGTGCATCATGAACGACTCGTTGAAGCGCTCGGCATCCAGGTCGCGCTGCGCCGAATTGCGCACGTGGATCATCGAGGCCTGCGAGAACGCGGCCAGTAGCTTGTGGGTCGAATGCGTGGTGAAGATGATCGCATCCTGCTCACGCGGCTTGCCCTTGGCCATGCCGTAGTGGTTCTCGTAGAACGGATGGAACGCCGCGTAGGCGTACCAGGCTTCGTCGAAGTGCAGGAAGTCAACCGCGCTGCCGATCTCGTCGGCGATCTTCTCGGCGTTGTAGCACAGGCCGTCGTAGGTCGAGTTGGTGACCACCGCGATGCGCGGCTTGGAGCCGGCCTGATAGGCCTTGCTGGCCAGCGGGTTGGCGGCGATGCGCTGCTGCAGCGATTCCGGCGTGAACTGGTCCAGGCTGATCGGCCCGATGATGCCGTGCGCGTTGCGGCTGGGGGTGAAGTACACCGGCACCGCGCCGGTCATGATCAGCGCGTGCAGCAGCGATTTGTGGCAGTTGCGGTCGACGAACACCACGTCGCCACGCGCCACCGTGCCATGCCAGACGATCTTGTTGGCGGTGGAGGTGCCGTTGGTGACGAAGAAGGTATGGTCGGCACCGAAGTTGCGCGCCGCCTCGTTCTCGGCGTCCTTGATCGGGCCGGTATGGTCAAGCAGTGAACCCAGCTCCGGCACCGAGATCGACAGATCACTGCGCAGGGTGTTCTCACCGTAGAACTGGTGGAAGGCGCGGCCGACCGGCGACTTGGTGAACGCCACGCCGCCGGCATGGCCCGGCGTGTGCCAGGAGTAGTTCGACTCGGCCGCATGGTGGATCAGCGCCTTGAAGAACGGCGGCAGCAGGTTCTTCATGTAGTCTTCGGCCGCGCGCATGACCTGCCGCGAGATGAAGCTCTTGGTGTCTTCGAACAGGAAGATGAAACCGTGGATGTACTTGAGCAGCTTGCTCGGCACCTTCTCGATGGTACGGCGCTCGCCGTACAGGAACACCGGCAGATTGGCGCGGCGCGCGCTCTGCTCACGCAGGAACGCGGTCAGGCGCTGGAACTCGCCGTCCACCTCTTCGCTTCCATCGATCGAGATCAGCACGGCCGAAGCGGCCACATAGGTGCGGGCACCGGCACGGGCATCATCCAGGTTCAGGCCGCACAGCACGCGCTGGTCGTTGCTGCGCAGCTCCTCCACCAGCGCACGGATCAGGATGCCACCGATGCGCGGCGACTCGTAGTCGTTGTCGATGACAATGACCGGGTAGTCCAGGGACTTGAAGTACATGTTGATTCTCCTTGTCTAACTCAGGAACGCTGGGCGCCGGCGCTGATCGCCGAAGCCTCGCGGGCGCGCTGCCGCTGCTGGCGGCGCTCCTCGCTGAAGAAGGGATAGAACACGGTGATGAACAGCACGAACAGGAACGCGTACTGCACGATGGTTCCCGACGAGCCGTAGATCGCCCACAGGCAGTACACGACGGTCAGGCTGGTCAGGGTCCAGAACGCTCCGGTGTGGACCAAAGTGTGCGAACGCTCGACCACGAAGTAGCACGCCACGCACGAGTAGATGTAGGGCAGCAGCGTCAGCACCACCGCCGCCGACGTGATCACGTCGAACTGCGCGGACGCGGTTTCCGAGGTGGAGGTGACCAGCACCGCCAGGGTCATCAGCACGGCCACGATCAGCACGCCCTTGACCGGCACGTCATCCTTGTTGGTCTTGCTGAAGATGCTCGGGAACAGGCCATCATCCGACGCCGCCTTGGCGCTCTGCGCGGTCAGCAGGATCCAGCCGCCCAGTGAACCGGCAGCACCGATGAAGGCGCACAGGCTGACCAGCGCACCGCCCCAGCCACCGACCGCCTTGGCCGCGGCCAATGCGAACGGGGCATCGGAGGTCTGCAGTTCACCATTGGGCACCATGCCCATGATCACCGAGGAACTGGCGATATAGGCGATCGCGGCCAGGAACACGCCCGCCAGGGTGGCCCGGGCCACGTTCTTTTCCGGGTTCTCGACCACGCCGGCGGTCACCGAGGCCGATTCGACGCCGATGAAGGCCCACAGGGTCAGTGCCGCGGCGCTGGAGATCGCGCCGAAGTTCGACTCACCGGACACGTTGTAGGCGCCCTTGAAGATGTCGGCATCGAAGAAGAACCAGCCGAAGATGGCGATGCCCAGGATCGGCACCAGCGCGAAGCTGGTGGTGACCGTCTGCACACGGCTGACGAAGGCCGGGCCGATCATGTTGGCGAAGCTGAGCGCCCATACCAGCACCAGCACCGCGATGCAGCGCACCAGCGGTTCGGACAGGATCGGGAAGAAGTAGCTGAAGTACCCCACCGCGGCGATCGGGATGGCGACATTACCGATCCAGTTGGCGAACCAGTAGATGGTGTTGGTCTGGAAGCCCATGTACGGCCCGAACCAGTCACGCGCGTAGGCATAAGGACCACCCGCCTTCGGTGCCAGCTTGCCCAGCTTGGCGAACACGAAGGCCAGCAGCAGTGCGCCGGCAGTGGTGATCAGCCAGCCCCAGATCGAGGCGGTACCGATCTTGGCCAGGCTGGACGGCAACAGGAACACACCCGAGCCCATCATGTTGCCGGCGACGAGGAAGGTGGCTCCGACCACCCCGATTTTCTTTGCTTCTGCCATGACAATCTCCTGTACTGGCATGAGCCCGGTGCGACCGGGCGTGGGGACGGTTGCGCTGGCGTACGGCCGCTGGCGCTTACTTGATGAAGTTGTATTGCAGGCTGCCCTGCACCCGGACCGTGTCGCCGCGCGTGCCGCCCTGCTGTTCCAGGCGGCCGTACAGCAGCTCCATGCCCATCGTCCACGACGGCGCCGGGCTCCAGATCAGGTTGAACACCCCGTAGCGGCTCTGCCGGAACGCGTCGGCCGCCAGTGCCGCATTCCGCTCCAGGGTCAACTGGCCGAAGATCAGGTTCGAGCGCCACAGCTCGGACCAGTAATGGGTGTAGCCCACGAAGCCACCATGCAGGTCCAATGCATCCAGGCGGCCATCGGCGCCGACCACGGCATCCAGCCCGGAGCCGGTCAGGTCGGCGGTGTAGCGACTGAGGCCGCGGCCACCCAGGGCACCAAACAACAACAGGTCGCGCTCGCCCACCGAGGCCGAGCCGCTGAGCTGCAGGCCGCCGGCCATGCGCCGGTCGCGCTCGCCATCACCGTCATAGGCCAGGCTGCGCGCCACCGCACCCAGTTGCAGATGGCCCCAGTCGCGCTCCATGCGAGCGGTCACCGTCACATCGGGCAGCCGGTTC
The DNA here is from genome assembly GCF_000158575.1 of Stenotrophomonas sp. SKA14. NCBI lineage: Bacteria > Pseudomonadati > Pseudomonadota > Gammaproteobacteria > Lysobacterales > Lysobacteraceae > Stenotrophomonas > Stenotrophomonas sp. SKA14. Next base: position 2,425,785 of record NZ_DS999412.1, on the reverse strand, counting down.
ACTGCGGCCCGTTCCTCGGTGGCGCCGGCCAGTTCGGTCTTCGGGTCTTCAGCGGCGACGGTGAGCGTGTTGCCCTTGCCCATCGCGAAGCTGTGGTGGATGCCCGCCACCAGCAGATAACCGGCACCGCCCGGCCCTGCGAAATCCAGCGTGTCGGGCAGGCTGTCCGGGTCCATGAAGCTGGAGTAGCCATAGCCGGCGTAGGTATTGCCAAGCTGGCCATAGGCATGGCGCAGCCGGAACTCATAACCGTCGCTGCTGCCGAAGAAGTCGTTTTCCAGGTAGAAGCGCAGATTGCCGTGCGTGGTCGGTCGCCGCGCTTCAAAACTGAAGCGGGTCTGCTTGGCATGGATGTTGAAGTTGGACACGTCGCGATGACTGCCCCCCACCGGCATCGACGAAGGAATGAACTGGTCTTCGTCACCCGCCGCGCGCGAGTCGGCAATGGCATCGAGCTTGGCGTAGCCCCCGATGCGGATCACCGTGTCGGTTCCCGGGATGGCAAAGAAGCCCTTCAGATCGGGATCGGTCGGGCCTGCGGCGCTGTCCGGACGCGATGCCGCGGTGGACGGGTCAGCCACGGAGTCGCGTTGCGGCAGCACCGGCTGTGCCACACCCGGCACCTGGGTGCGATGGATCACATCGGTCGCAGCCGCCGTTGCAGCACCAGGCGCTACAGGCGCTGCCGGCATCTGCGCCAACGCAGGCGCAGGCGTCGCGTCGCGTTGTTCAAGTCGATCCAGGCGCTGCTGCATGCCTTCCAGCGCCTGCCGCATGGCGGCAATCTCGCGCCGCAGTGCCTGCGTATCCTCCGCATCGTGCTGTTGCGCATACGCTGGCGTGATCGCCAGTGCACCCAGACACGCCAGACTCAGTACCGCCACACGCATTGCATCCTCCCCGGACGAACATTCGCATCACGTTCCCGGAGCGCACGCATGCGCCACCCTGGCCTCGCGTTGCCGTTGCTGGAAATGCAGGTACTGCGTCGACGACACCGGTCAGCCTGCGCGTGGCAGGCAACAGAACGATGACACCGTCCTGCCTGCCCCCATGTCGACTCCATCAAGGCCGCGCTGCCAGAGAGGTGGCGACCGCAGCGGTCTGGGTAACAAGCAGGGAGTGAGAGTGTCGTGAATGGCTGAGCCGGCCGACCCCGATTGGGGGCTGGCGAACGCGGCATCCATCGCGTAGTGACGCTGTATTCCATGCGTCACAGGCTAATCCGGCTGTCGTTTTTGGCCTTGATTGGAATCAAGGCACGATGCTTGATGTCAGTCACGATTCAGACGTGACGAAGAACAGGTGCTGCGCAGGTGGCTGTGCCCGCCTGGGCCGGTGAACGCAGCAGGCCCGCATGTCACCATGCGGGCCTGCGGTTCACGTCATGCGATGCGGGTTCCGATCAGCGCGGGCCCAGCACCGTCTGCAGGTCAGCCCCCTGCGGCAGGCCGGCGCGACGCTGCACCTGGCCCTGCGCGTCCTGGAACAGGATGCCCGGTGTGCCCTGGAAGCCCATTTCGATCATCAACACCTGGTTGGCATCGAGTTTGCCGGCAATCTCGCGGCTGATGCTTGGCAGTGCCTTGATGCCACCGCGGTCGAACTGGTGCTCGTTCTCCAGCAGGGCCGCGCTCGGGTCACGCGCCGACAGGATGGCTGCGGCCTTGGCCGGGCTGTCCTCGCGGATTACGCCGACCATGATGTGGCGCAGCTGCACCTTGCCTGCATCGACCCATGGGCGGGCCGCTTCCCAGAACTTGTGGCAGTACGGGCAATTGGCATCGCTGAAGGTATACACCACACGCGGTGCGTCGGCCTTGCCATCACGCACCCAGGCGCTGGCCTCCAGCTTGGTCCACATCTTGGCCGACATCGGTGCGGCGACCAGCTTTTCCACGGCCTCGGCAGCCACGTCGTTGCCTTCGGCATCGAACAGGCTGCCGACCAGCACGTGCTTGCCGTCGGCGGTGACGTAGGCCGCAGCCGGCTGCTGGCCACCCACTACGCCGGCAAAGCCACGCAGCCCACCCGGCGCATCGAACTCGGCAACAACCTCGAAGCCGTGCTTTTCGATGCCCTTCAACACTGCGGGACGGTCACCCTTGACAGCGGCCGGAGCGCTTGCGGCCGGTGCCGCCGCAGTCTTGCCTGGCGGAGTCTGGGCCTGGCTGCAGGCGGCCAATGCCAGCATGACCGGCAACAACAGCAACGCCGGAGCGGTGCGCAGGGAAGTCGACAACATGGGAACTCCGTAGTGAGATGCCCGCGCAGGCTACCGCAGCCGGCGCAGTTTGTGTTCAAGACCGGCCGCGGTCAGTTCGCCCAGGTGCAGTTCACGCAGGCGCCCGTCGGCATCGAAGAAGAGGGTCGAAGGATAGGCCTGCACCCCCAGCACGGTTGATGCGGCCGCGTCATCGTCCAGCAACACGTTTCCCAGCACCAGCTGCTCGTCGGCGAGAAAACCCTGAACCTCATCCAGGGTTTCGCCTTGATTGAGGAATACGAACTGCACGTCGGCATGCGCCTGCTGCGCCGCGGCCAGCACCGGCATTTCCCGGCGGCAGGGGCCACACCATGTGGCCCACAGATTCAGCACCAGCGGCGAGCCGCGGAACTGCTGCAGATCAACCGGGCCACCCTGCAGATCCGTCACCTGCATCGTCGGCAATGGCATCTGCCGCTCCTGCCACAGCGACAGCAACTGGCTCCCTCCAAACCAGAGCAGTACGCCGACCAGGGCCGCTGTCAGCACCGGCGCACGCAACGCGGGCCAACGGCGCAGGCGCCACAGCCCCCACGCGAGCCCCGCCAGCAGCACCACCACCAGGTGATAGCCACCATCGGTGATCTGAAGAATGCTCCACGGCGCACCACGATACAGCGCGAAATTCAGTGCCACGAAACTGATGCGACCACACAGAAGGCCGATCAGGAGCATGTCCAGCACCATGCTGGCAGCCGGGGGCAGTGGCTCCGGGTCGGCTCCGCGTGGCCACAGGCGGGCAACCGCCATGGCCAGCGCGCTGCATACAAGAATCAATACCACCGGCATCGGGACCGGGCCAACACTCGACATCAACCCACCTGTTCAATCATTCAACCACTTCATGGTCGAAGCGTCGCGCCCAGGTTGCAAGCGCCACTGCAGCATGAGGCCTCACGCGGCGCTTCGTCCCAACTGCGCACCCGTCGGCACCTGCAATCCGCGCAGGCTGCCTGCGACCGAAGGCATCAGCGGCCGCTCGCGCCGCTTGCAGTTGACGTGGCGGCGATAGTTGGCCGGCGTCATGCCCACGATGCGAAGGAACAGGCGCCGGAACGCGCTCTGGTCGGCGTAGCCCACCCCCCAGGCCACTTCGTCGATACCGGCGCCCTGTTGCAGCAAGGTCTGCGCCTTTGCGATGCGCAGCCGCTGGCAATACTCGATGGGCCGCAGACCGGTGGCCCGGAGGAAGCGTCGCTGCAGCGTCCGCGGTTCCAGCCCGGAAACCTCACAGATCGCGGCCAGGGTGGCGCCACGTGCTGCGGTGGTGTGCAGCCACCGCTGCGCCTTCAGTACGTCGCGATCACCATGCGCGAAATTGGCGCTGAAGCGCTCCAGATCCTGCTGCACCCCATCCGGCACCGTGATGCCCAACTGTTGCGCCACCGCGCTGGCCACGCCCTGTCCATGCAGCCGGTACAGCAGCCGAAGACCCAGGAAGCGCCACGCCTGCGACCCGCCGACGGTCAGCAGATCGCCGTCATCGACCAGCGCACGCTCGCTCGGTACCCAGCTCACGGCCTGCGCCTGCAACCCCGGGTGTCGCCCCAGATCAGGCCCGCTGACCGTTCGCCCGGCCAGCAGGCCCGCACGCGCAAGAACGCTCACACCTTCGCTGGCTGCAGCCAGCAGGCTGCCACCGTCATAGTGGGCGCGCAGCCAGTCCAACACGACTTCTTCGGCACGCAGGCAGGTGCCGGGACTGATCTGCCCGGGAACGGCGATCACCGCAGGAATGGCGGCATCGAGCATTTCCGCACCGGCGATGCGGTGCACACCGGTCTGACTGGCGGGTACGATCCAGCGCGTGACCAGCACTCGCTTGAACGGCCGGCGCTGTTGCTGGGCCAGGCGATTTGCGACATGAGCCATCTCAGCCAGTACGGAGGCGGCAGACGGATCGCCCCCCGGGTACTCGACCACCGCGACCTCGACGAATCCCTCGTTCCTGATTCCATCCACAGACCACCTCCTCGGTTTGTTACAGGCCATCGAACGGCCGGTTCAGGCGAAGGGTAGGAACTGGTCCCGCGGCGGGGCTATGAAGAAAGTTGCAAAGTGCGCTGAATACGCACTTCCGGGCCCGGTCTTGACCCTTGACCAGACTCCAGGCTTCACAATGTCCGGCAGCACCTGCAGGAATCCGCCATGAACATTGGACAACTGGCCCGCCGGGCCGGCGTGCCGATCGACACCGTCCGCTACTACGAACGGCAGCAGCTGCTGCCGACGGCGGTGCGCTCGGCCGGTGGCTACCGCATCTTCAGCGAGGCGGACCTGCGCCGCCTGCGCTTCATCCGCCGCGCCAAAGCGCTGGGCTTCAGCCTGGACGAGATCGGCGAACTGCTCGCGCTCAGTGATCGTCACTCGCAGGACATGGGCAGCGTGCGCGACACCGCACAGGCCCGCCTGCAGGACATCGCGCAACGGATGGCCGAACTGCAGCGCATGCACGCTGCGCTTTCGCAGCTGGTCGACGCCTGCCCCGGGCATGGTGCGCTGGATCAATGCCCGATCCTGGCGGCGCTGACCGGCGACAACGCGTAGCCACGGCGACAGGAATCTGCCGCGCAGCGTGCGTGAAGAAAAGTGCAACAAAAGCTTGCCAACCCCCTGGGGCAAGGCTATTATTTCGCTCCTCAGCGACGTGGGGCCATAGCTCAGCTGGGAGAGCGCCTGCATGGCATGCAGGAGGTCAGCGGTTCGATCCCGCTTGGCTCCACCAATCTTTCGGCATTAGGCCGTCGAAAGGTCGCTAAAGAACATTGATGAGAATTGCGTCCCCATCGTCTAGAGGCCTAGGACATCACCCTTTCACGGTGGCGACCGGGGTTCGAATCCCCGTGGGGACGCCACTCATCACGAACAACGAGGACCCGGCCGATAACCGGGTCTTTTTTGTTCACCGCCTACCGGCATTCAGGTTGTGGCGTTGCGGTTCCCCTGCCCTTGTGGCTTCGGTTGAACCGGAACGAAAAAAGTTGAAAAAGGCTTCCACAAACGTGAACACGCAGGTATGATAGGCGGCTCGGTAACACGGGGCCATAGCTCAGCTGGGAGAGCGCCTGCATGGCATGCAGGAGGTCAGCGGTTCGATCCCGCTTGGCTCCACCACTTTCGACATTAGGCCGTCGAAAGTTCTACAACTTGAAGTTTTCGTGCGTCCCCATCGTCTAGAGGCCTAGGACATCACCCTTTCACGGTGGCGACCGGGGTTCGAATCCCCGTGGGGACGCCAGTTTCAAACGGACTCTGCTCCCGGCAGATCATCCGGGGTTTCATTGGGGCCATAGCTCAGCTGGGAGAGCGCCTGCATGGCATGCAGGAGGTCAGCGGTTCGATCCCGCTTGGCTCCACCACTTCGACATTAGGCCGTCGAAGGTTCTACAACTTGAAGTTTTTCGTGCGTCCCCATCGTCTAGAGGCCTAGGACATCACCCTTTCACGGTGGCGACCGGGGTTCGAATCCCCGTGGGGACGCCAATTCTTGAGAACCCCGGCTTCGGCCGGGGTTTTTCTTTGCCTGGAATCCAGGCACTCATTTCAGAACCGCCGATACATCCCGATCGACGCCGGCGCGGTCGGTGCGAAACCAAACTGCGCGTACAAGCGATGTGCCTCACCATCGGCCAGCAGGCTGACGTACGCCGACGGCGGCAGGCTGGCCCGCATCCAGTCGTCCAGCCGCCGCATTACCTCCTTGCCCAGGCCCTGCCCCTGCAGGCGCGGCAGCACGGCGATGTCGCACACCTGCAGGTGGCAGCCGCCATCGCCGACGATGCGGCCCATCGCAACCAGCTCATTGCCCTGGTAGGCGCATACGCCGAACAGGGTATTGGGCAATGCGCGCGCAGCGGCTTCCTGATGCTTGGCACTGAGGCCTGCCAGTACACGCAGCCGGCAGTAGTCCTCGACCGTGGGCACGGCTTCGCGGAACTGGCAGGTGGCGGATTCATTCATGCGGCATCTCCTGATGGGTCGGGCTATCCTGCCGCATCCACGTCGCAGCCGCTGCGACCCACGCCGGCAGAGTTCCCATGTGCTATTCCGCCCTGATCCGCGCCGACTACGCCAAGCTGGTGCGCGAGTTCGGCGCCATTCTCTCGCTGGAGGAATTCGCTGAACTGTACGCGCACGATCCCGGCAAGAAGCGCCCGAAAACCCCAAAAGCCATGGACGACGGCTTTGCCGGCGCGCGCACCGAACAGGGCCGCGACATCGTGGCAAGGATCCAGCAATGGCATGCGCAGGAGCAGCAGGCACTGGAGGCCGAGCTGGCCCGGCAGCGCGAACGACGCGATATCGCCCACGCCACGCTGGCGACCCGCCCCACCCAGAAGGCACGCAATGACCTGCGTGTGGCCGGCAACCGCATCGAGCGTGCGCAGGCCCGGCTGGAGGACCTGCATCGGGTGCAGCTGCTGCCGCGCGACAACCGCATTTTCCCGGGTACCTACGCACCGGTCATGGTCAGCGACAACGGCCAGCGGGTGATCAAGCCGATGCGCTACCAGTGCCGGCTGCCGGACACGCCAGCACGCAACGACGTGCTCTACCCCGGTACCTACAATGCCCGGCGCGACAGCCTGGAAGGCTACTGGCGCGGCGCATTCGGGCTGCGCCATGGGGTCGTGGTCGTGCAGGCGTTCTATGAGCACGTGCCCCGCCACGCCATCGACGCGCGGACGCTGGACGCCGACGAGAAGGAACAGGACGTGGTGCTGGAATTCCGCCCCGATCCGCCCCGCGACCTGCTGCTGGCCTGCCTGTGGGCGGAATGGGAAGGGCCGGAAGGCCGGCTGCTGTCATTTGCCACGATCACCGACGCCCCGCCACCCGATGTCGCCGCCGCCGGGCATGACCGCGGCGTGGTGCCGATCCGCCGGGAGCACCTGGACGCATGGCTCAATCCGGACCCGGATGACCTGGCCCTGCAATACCGCATCCTCGACGACCGCGAGGACATCCGCTATGTGTACGACGAAGCCGGATGAACACCACACGCCTATGAAAAACCCCGCCTGGGCGGGGTTCCTGGATCAGGGGTTGCCGCCGCACATCGCCTCTTCGCAGAAGGCTTGTTCCTGCAGGCACTGCTCGACCTCACCGCCGCGCGCGATGCAGCTCTTGTAGAGCTGGAAGCAGGGCTGGCCGCACCATGCGGCAGTCGCGGTACCACCGAAGACCGCCATCGAAAGGACACCCGCGGCAACCATGCGCTTGATCCACTTCTTCATGCCACTCTCCTTGTAGGCCTGAGCATTCAGGCCACGGCAGCATACGCCGGTCCTCTCCGCCGGGGGCCAATCAGGCCTTGACGCGGGAATGCCCCACCGCGCGTACCAGCGCCTGGGACAGATCCGCCGACAGGTAGGGCTTGACCAGCAGCACCCCGGCCAGCATCGACGCCGGCAACTGCTCGGCCAGCATGCCGGTGGCCAGCACGAACGGCACACCGCGTGCCGACAGCGCTGCCGCCACGGGCTCGCTGGTCTCGTTGCGGGCCAGGCGGTAGTCGAGCAGGGCCACGTCCGGCGCCGAATCCTCCAGCAGGCGCAGCGCTTCGTCCACGCTTGCCGCCAATCCGACCACGGTCGCGCCGGCATGCACCAGCTGCATCTGCAGCAGCGCGGCACTCATTTCGTCGTTCTCGACCACCAGCACCCTCAGGTCCTGCAACACTGTCATCGGCTACCGCTCCTGGAGGTATTCACGCCGCCGCAGTATAGCCACCACGGGACCGATGCCGACAGGAAGCGCCCCGAATGGCCCTGCCCCTATGAAAGCCCTGCCGACCTCGGTTACACTCGCACGCTGCCTGCCGGTGTGGCGGAATGGTATACGCAGCTGACTCAAAATCAGCCGGGGGTCACCCCATGAAGGTTCGAGTCCTTTCACCGGCACCACTGCATCAAAGGCCAGGTCCATGACCTGGCCTTTTGCTTTTCCAGGCCCAGGGTGTCCACACTGCCCGGCATGCCTGCGTCGAATGTGCCGTCACTTCCAGACACCTTGCCCGCACGTCTGCGCTCCCTGCGGACCGATGATGCGGCCGCATGGTCCCGCTACCTCTCTCTGCCGGGCGTGATCGAACACACCAGCTGGGGCGACATCTCGGAACACGCCTTGCGCCAGCAGGTCGCCCGCTATATGCCGGGCGGCCCCGATCAGCGCTGGGCGCTGGCCGATGCCAAGGACGGGTTGATCGGCACCATCGGCTTGAACGGCATCGATCTCCTGCACGGCCGCGCCGAGCTCGCGTATGACCTCGACCCGCATTGGCAGGGACAAGGGCTGGCCACCCATGCGGCGCGCGCAGTGCTCGACTGGGGGCACGCAGTACGCCGCCTGGTCCGCATCCAGGCGACTGTCCTCGACAGCAATGCCCGCTCGATCGCCGTGCTGGAACGCCTCGGCATGCAGCGGGAAGGGCTGCTGCACGCCTATCGCCGTGTACGGGGGCAGCCCCGCAATTTCTGGATGTTCGCCCATCTCGAAGGTACGGCCACGCCCCCTCGCTGAAACACAACTGCGACTTGTGACAACGTTGGCATTAGACGCAGCGCACACTTTTCTTGCCAGCCTCACGTACATCTGCCTATCGTGATCGCGCCGGATCGGGGCGGGGGAATGCATGACGTTGCGTGCTGCACTGTTTTTTGTGGTCACGCACGCGCTCGTCATTGCCTTGATCGGCCCGCAGGACCCGGTCGGCTCCTACCTGATGCTGATCACCGCCCCGCTGCTGGCCGCACTGGCCTGCGCGCGGCGTGCACGTGACAGCCGCGCGGCCTGCAAATGGCGGATGCTTGGCGCCGCCGTCGCGCTGTTCTCACTTGCATTGCTGGCCCTGCTGTACCGCAACGTGGCCGGCCTCGATCCCGCGCAGATGACCGTGTCATCGCTGATCCTGTACGTGTTCTACCGGATTCCCCTGACCTACGTGGCCGCCAGCCCAGGAGGCGGAAGCCGCGCCATCCGTGCGGTGGATCTGGCGATCATTGCGCTGCTGTGGCTGCTGTACTACGTGCACACCCAGGCCATGGCCCCTCTGAACCCCGCGTTGTGGACTCAGTGCCTGAAGACGATGAGCAGCGTGCAGAACAGCCTGGTGTTCTGCTTCGCACTGATCCGCTTCATTGCCGAGGACAATCCCGACCGCCGCGACTTCTTCCGGACACTGACCCTCTACGCGCTGGGCTACTTCCTGCTGGCGCTCTACATCAACACCTACCAGCCGCAACTGCCCGATGGCAGCTGGGGGGACCTGCTGATCAGCGGACTGTTCGTGCTGCTGGCGCTGATGGCCGGCAGCCGTCGTCGCCGCCCCGCAGCGGAGATTTCCCTCACTCTGCGGCGCATCGTCGATGCCGGCGTGCCCTTGATGCTGCCCCTGCTGTTGATGATGGTGGCGCTGCTGGTCGCCCGCCTGCAGCCGACCCTGGCCACGGTGGGCTTCCTCGGCGCCCTGCTCGGCTATGCCCTGCGCAGTGTGCTGAGCCAGGTCGACATCCAGCGCCAGCGCGATGAACTGGAAACGCTGGCCCGGCGCGATGCGCTCACCGGGCTGGGCAACCGGCGCAGCTTCGATGAATCACTCGGCGCCGCCCACCGCCGTGCCCGCCGCCAGGGCCTGGGCCTGGCGGTGCTGATGATCGACATCGATCACTTCAAGCGGCTCAATGATACCTATGGGCACCCGGAGGGTGACCGCCGCCTGCGCGCGGTTGCCGCGATCCTCGACGGTTGCCTGCAGCGCGGCGACGACCTGCTGGCCCGCTACGGCGGCGAAGAGTTCATCGCCGCCCTGCCCTCGGCCGAAGCCACGCACGCGCTGGAGCTGGGCGAACGGCTGCGCGCCGCCGTCGAAAGCGCCGCACTGCCGGCTGCCGACGGCCAGGTGACCATCAGCGTGGGCGTGGCCTGGCAGGCCGCCGGCGATGAGCGCGAACCCAGTGACCTGGTCGCTCACGCCGACCAGGCCCTGTACCGCGCCAAGCGCGGCGGGCGCAACTGCGTGCACCTCGCCCCGGCGCCCGGCACCGCCGAGGTGCCGTCGGGCCAGCGCGCCTAGACCGCGCGCAGGGCCGGTGCCCCATGCGCATGGCCGGCCCCTTCCTGGACACGGAAGCTGGCCACGGTCTGCAACAGGTGCGCCGACTGCTCCTCCATGCTGCGCGCCGCAGCCGAGGCCTCTTCGACCAGGGCCGCGTTCTGCTGGGTGCCCTGGTCGATCAGGTCCACCGCATGGTTCATCTGCTGGATGTCATCGCTCTGCTGTTGCGAGGCAGTGCTGATCTCGGTCATCAGATCGCTGACACGGCGCACGTTGCTCACGATCTCGTCCATGGTGCGGCCGGCACTCTCGACCTGGGCAGTACCGGCCCCGACGTTGGCCACCGACTCATCGATCAGCTGCTTGATCTCCTTGGCGGCGCTGGCCGAACGCTGCGACAGCTCGCGGATCTCGGTGGCGACCACCGCAAAGCCGCGTCCATGCTCGCCGGCACGTGCCGCTTCCACCGCAGCATTCAGCGCGAGGATGTTGGTCTGGAAGGCGATGCCATCGATCACTCCGATGATGTCGACGATGCGCCGCGAAGATGCATTGATCACCGCCATCGTCTCCACCACCTCGTGCACCACGCTGCCGCCCCGTGCAGCGACATCGGCCGCCCCACCGGCCAGCTGGCTGGCCTGGCGCGCGTTGGTGGCGGTACGCTGCACCGTCTCGGCGAGCCCCTTCATCGACACCGCGGTTTCCTCCAGCGACGCCGCCTGCTGCTCGGTGCGCTGCGACAGGTCGCTGTTGCCCTGGGCGATCTCGGTCGCACCGACCGCGATGGTATCGGCGGCGAACTTGATCTGGCCAATGATGGCGGCCATCGCCTCGACCAGCGAGTTGACGCCGTCGCACAGTTCGGCGATCGCACCCTGCTTGTCGGCGGTGGCCACGCGCCGGGTCAGATCGCCCTGCTTGGCAGCGGCCACCACCTCGCGGGTCTGGGCAACCGCACGCTGCATCGCCTGGTTCTCATGCACCTGCGCGGTGATGTCGGTGGCGTACTTGACGACCTTGAACGGCTTGCCGTTGAGGTCGAGGATCGGATTGTAGGAGGCCTGGATCCAGACTTCGCGCCCGCCCTTGCCGAGGCGGCGGTACTGCCCGGCATCGTATTCACCGCGCCCGAGCTTTTCCCAGAACTGCCGGTATTCATCGCTGCTGCGATGCCCCGGCTCGACGAACAGCGAATGATGCTGGCCACGCACCTCGTCAAGGCTGTAGCCGGTGGTGGCGAGGAAGTTGTCGTTGGCCGAGAGGATGCGGCCATCCATGCTGAACTCGATCACCGCCTGCGACTTTGCAATCGCCGCCAGCTGCCCCGCGGAATCGGCCGCCTGCAGCTTCTGCGCCGTGATGTCGGTGGCGAACTTGACCACCTTGTACGGCCGCCCCTGCGGGTCAAGCACCGGGTTGTACGACGCCTGGATCCAGATCTCGCGCTGGCCCTTGCCGAAGCGACGGTACTGCCCGGCATCGTATTCGCCGCGCCCGAGCCTCGCCCAGAAATCACGGTATTCGGCGCTGCCTGCCAGTTCGGCATCGACGAACAGCGAATGGTGCTTGCCCTGGATCTCGTCCAGCCGGTAGCCCATCGCCTGCAGGAAGTTGTCATTGGCCTGCAGGATGGTGCCGTCGAGTGCGAACTCGATGACCGCCTGCACACGATGCAACGCCGCAACCTGGGCTTCGAGCTCGGCGCGGTGGGTCGCCGCCGGCTCGGTGCGGGTGCGCTGCTGCGGGGCCAGCGCGCCCAGCAGCGCACGCCACGGCGACCAACGGGTATGCAGCTCGGCCGGCGCCTGCGCGCCCGCCGTGAAGCCTGGAATGAGCATTGTCTGATCCTCGGTGTCCGGTAAGCGGTTGCGACCCGACGGGCGGGATGCCCGGCGGCAACTTCAGTTGCTTGGGACTACAGGTACCGGGTGGGCACCCCTCGAGCGGCTGGCAAGAACATCTGGTGCGGGTGCGATCGGCATCTGGGAGCGGCGGAACACACAGCGCGGGCCGCCCATCGGGGGCAGCCTGGGGTCCTGCAGCGGGTGACTGGAGCGGGATCCAGAGGGGATATCGGCGATGGGGCGGGCGGCTTTAGCGGGATTCCGCGACCTCCGTCGCAACTTGCGATGCTACCGCGGCGAGGCAGTAGGCAACGGCGATGTACTTCACAGCGTGCTCACGGATGCAGGCCTGCCCGCCCAGGGAAGGTGTGGCCCGTACCGTGGAGGCATGTCGCGCAGGGTTGCTGTCATGAGCCACCGCCTCGCCCGAACGACGATGCAGTTCACGCCGAAAAGGTTTGCATGACCAACGGGAGATTCCGCGGCTGATGAAAATGGCCAGCATGCAGCGGACTGCAGGACGTTCACTGACACGGAGATCGCATGTTCACACGCTTGGCCAGCTTCCTGATCCTGGGCCTGTGCAGCGCCGGCGCCCTGGCCGCCGATGCCACCTATCGCCCGGCCTTCCATCCCGACCAGTTGAAGGGGCCGCCCGCCGGGCGCCCGAACGAAGTGCTGGTACTGGGCAGCACCCACTTGTCCGGGCTTCCCAAGACCTTCCAGCCGGCCCTGCTTGAGCCGTTGCTGCAGCGGCTGGTCGCCTGGAAACCCGAGCTGATCGCCACCGAGGACCTGTCCGGCCTGCAGTGTGATTTCATGCGCCGCTACCCCACCCGTTACGCGGAAAGCGTGGCCACCTACTTGTTTCGACACTTCGGCCGCACAGGCCGCCACCGGACTGGACGTGCCCGCTGCGAACACCGAGGTCGAGCGCCTGCTCTCGAACTGGCCAGATGATCCGACGCCTGCCCAGCGTCGTCGGCTGGCCGCACTGTTCCTGGCCGCGGGCGAACGGGGATCGGCCCAGGTGCAGTGGCTGCGCCTGGCCGCCGCCGAACGCAAGGACGGCGACGGGCTGAGCGCGGCCCTGGTCGAGTTCCTCGACAAAGGCCTGGCTCGCCGCAATGAAACCAATCTGATCGCTGCCGAAGTCGCTGCGCGCCTCGGCCATGAGCGCCTCTGGGCCGTGGACGACCACACCGCCGATTCACCCACACCTGCCGAGGACGAAGCGGCGGCCAGCGCCGCCATCACCGGCGCCTGGAAGAACGCGCACTCGCAGGCGCGGCGGGAAGCCGACAAGCGCCTGGTGGCCGACCTGGACAAGCCCGACGGCGTGCTGGCGCTGTACAGGGCCTACAACAGCCCTGCGGCGGCGATGGACGCGTACCGGAGCGACTTCGGCGCGACACTCGTCGAGCCGTCAGCCAAGGCGTTCGGCAGGATGTATGTCGGCTATTGGGAAACCCGCAACCTGCGCATGGTCGCCAATATGCGCGACGTGCTGGGCCTGCACCCCGGCAGCCGTATGCTGGCCATCGTCGGCGCCTCGCACAAGGGCTACTACGAGGCCTACCTCAACCAGATGCACGATGTGCAGCTGGTCAGTGCGGACTCAGTATTGCGCTGACGGTGGATGGTGCCGGCCCTGCGCCGGCACTATCCTGCAGGCCCCGCGTTGCAGGTACCGACATGCTCAAGGTGATCGCCGAGGACTTCATCCATCCCGAGGCCGTTTCAACCGTCCTTCCGCTGTACCGGGAGCTGGTCGCGTGCACGCAGCGCGAGCCCTTGTGCATCAGCTACGAACTGTTCGTTGACCAGAAGGATCCCGGGCACTTCATCTTCATTGAGCTCTGGCCGGACCGCGCCGCGCTCGACCTCCACTGCGCCAGCGAACACTTCCAGCGCCTGGTGCCACAGATCAACGCCTTCCAGCGTGCGCCCTGCCGGTTCGTGCTGATGGAAGCCGCTGCGCTGTAGATCACGGGGCGGCGGTTCGCTGTGGTGGCCGATTGGCCCGCCACAGCACCGCGCTTGCGGCCAGCGTGCAGGCCAGTGTCAGCACCAGCAACGCCACAACGCCGCCGTGCAGCAGCGGCAGCAACGCCTGCGCATGCAGGTCGCCTCGCAGCTGCTCCAGGCGCAAGCCGCCGGCCAGCGCCAGGCACCAGCCAATCATCGCCGGTGCGTAGGCGGCAACGACAGTTCGATTCCAGGCCATCATCGTGCACTCTCCTGTCCGGGGTGGATGGGGCGATTGTTCCGCCCCGCCCTCTCACAGGCTGAGACCGCCTCCAGCGGCTATCGCGACCAGCCTCCGCCCAGCGCCGCCATCAACGCCGCGCTGGCCTGCAGCTGGCGGCTCTGGATGTCCTGCAATCCCAACTGCGCCTGGCGGGCATCGGTCTGCGCGCTGACCACGTCCAGGTAGCTCACCGCACCACCGGTGTAACGGTCATTGGCGATCTGCTCGGCACGCCGCGCCGCAGTCACCGCATCCTGCTCGTGGCCGCGCTGCGCATCGAGCTGGCGCAGCAGGGTCAACTGGTCTTCCACCTGGCGGATCGCGGCCAGCACGGTGGCCCGGTACTGCGCCGAGGCCGCGTCGAACTCGGCATAGGCCTCGGCCTTGGCCGCCTTGCGACGGCCGCCATCGAACACCGGCAGCGCCGCCAGTGGCCCCAGCGCCCAGTAGCGGTTACCCGCGTCGAGCAGGGCACTGCCACCCGAGGTCTGGCCACCCAGCAGGCCGCTGAGACTGAGCTGCGGGAACCACGCGGCGCGCGCCACACCGATGCCCGCATTGGCGGCGAACACCCGGCGCTCAGCGGCAGCGATATCCGGCCGTCGCTGCAGCAGGCGGCTGGGCAGATCGACTGGCACCGATGGCAGGGCTGGCAGACCCGCGTCGGCGATGACGAAGCCGGTGGCCGGCGCGCCAACCAGTTCGGCGATGGCATGCCGCAGCAGTTCATGGCGGCCGTCGAGCGCATCCAGATCGGCCTGCGCGCTGGCCAGCTGGTGCTGCGCCCGCGATACATCCAGTTGCGAAGCGATCTCGCCACGGAAACGGTCTTCGGTCAGCGCCAACGCCTGCCGGTAGTCCTCGATGCTGTCATGCAGGATCGCCTGCTGCGCTTCGGCGCCGCGCAGCTGCAGATAGAGCCCGGCCAACTGCTGCGACAGGCTCAGCCGCGCAGCGGCAAGGTCATCTCCACTGGCTTCGGCACGCGCCTTGCCCGCGGCAGCCGCGTTGCGCAGGCGGCCCCACAGATCAAGGTCGAACGACAGCGAGAACGTGGCGGAATTGCTGTCATAGATCGCCGGCTGGGTGGCGCTGCGCAGCGGCTTGTCATCGGACTGCCGCTGGCGCACCGGGCCGGTGCTGAAGCCGACCTGCGGCGCCCGCGCCGATGCCACTTCACCCGCCGCGGCACGCGCTGCATCGTAGTGCGCCACGGCCAGCGCCAGGCTCGGGTTGGCTGCGCTCAACTGCTGCTGCAGCTGGTCCAGCACCGGGTCCTGGAAGGCCTGCCACCACGCCTGTGGCAGCGGCGAGCGGGTGTCCACTTTTTCCGTGTGCTCATAGGCTCCAGGCATCGCCAGGACCGGCGTCTGATAGGTGGGTGCCAGCGAGCAGCCTCCCAGCAGCAAGCCCATCACGACCAGCGTCGCTGTGCGCTCAACCGCGGGCATGCGCAGGCTCCGCATTGCCGGCCACCACTCGCACATGATCGCCTTCGCGCAAAGCATCCGGCGGATTGGGAATGACCCTATCCCCGGCCTTCAGGCCACGGTCGACGCGTAGCGTGCTGCCCAGGTCACTGGCGATATGGATGTCGCGCAGGTGCACGATGTCCTTGCTGTCGACGACCGCCACCTGGGTGCCCTTGGCCCGGAAGATCAACACCTCCGCTGGCACGCTCACGCCAGCTCCCCCGCCCTGCAGCGGGAGGGTCACTTCCGCGTAGCTGCCGGGCAGCAGTGCGCCATCGGCATTGTCGACCACGAACTGTGCCAGCAGGGTGCCGGAGCTGCGGTCGATCGCGCTGGAGTCTCCCTGCAGGGTGGCGGTGAAATGGCGCCCCTCCTCGCCCGGTACCTGCAACGTTGCCTGCAGCCCGGGACGGATGCTGGCCGCGCTGTTCTGCGGTACCGGCACCATCAGGCGCAGGCGTCGGGTATCGGCGATGTTGAACAACTCGCGCCCGCTGTCATCGGCGCGGATCAACTGACCGACGTCGGTCTGTCGTGAGGTGACCGTGCCCTCGAACGGCGCACGCAAGGTGCGGTAACGACCGAGCTCCTGCAGCCGCGCGTAGTCGGCCTGCGCTGCTTCCACGCTCGCCTGTGCGGCTACCGCATTGGCCTGCTTCTCGTCGGCTTCCTGGCGCGATACCGAATGGCTGCCCAGCATGCCCTGCCAGCGCTCGGCGCTGACCTTGGCCAGCGCCGCGTCGGCCTGCACCTGCAGCAGATGGGCATGCGCCTGCGCGATCTGCTGGTCCAGCTCCGGGCTGTCGATCACCGCCAGCACCTGCCCCGCCTTCACCGGCTGGCCGATGTCGGCGCTCCACGACTTCAGGTAGCCACCCACACGCGCGTGGATCGGCGCTTCGGTCCAGGCACTCAGGTGCGACGGCAACGTCATCGTGCCCGCGGCGCCCTGCGCCCCGGCGGTGACCACCTGCACCGACGGCACCGCCTGGCGCTCGGTCCACTCGACCACGGCGTGTGCCTGCTGCGCGCGCAGGGCCAGGCCACCGGCAACGAGGATGACCACCACAGCGGCGGCCAGGACCAGAGGACGGCGCAGCGAATGCTGCGGCAGCGAAGACTCAGACATGCAGGGGTTCTCCGGCAGGAGCAGTACGGGTTTGACGGGAGTGAGCCAATGCGAACACCACTGGCACGAACAGCAGCGTGGCGCAGGTGGCCAGCAGCAGGCCGCCGATCACCGCGCGGCCCAGCGGCGCATTCTGTTCAGTGGACAGTGCAGTCGGCAGCATGCCCAGGATCATCGCCAGCGCGGTCATGCAGACCGGGCGGAAGCGGGTGAAACCCCCTTCCAGTGCGGCCTTGACCGCGTCGCCGTGCTCGGCCAGGCGCTCGCGGCAGAAACTGACCACCAGGATCGAATTGGCCGTGGCCACGCCCATGCAGAGGATGGCACCGGTCAATGCCGGCACCGACAACGTGGTGTGGGTCAGGAACAGCATCCAGACCACGCCGGCCAGGCCCGCCGGCAGCGCGGTGATGATCACGAACGGATCGGTCCAGGACTGGAAGTTGATGACGATCAGCAGGTAGATCAGCACGATCGCGGCCAGCAGGCCGTAGCCGAGGCCGCTGAAGGCCACGTGCAACGCATCGATCTGGCCGTGCAGGCCAACCTCGGTGCCGCGCGGCCGCTGGCCCGCCATGCCATCGATGACCTTCTGCACGTCGGCCGCCACTGCGCCGAGATCGCGGCCCTGCACGCTGGCATATACGTCCAGCGTGGGTTGCACGTTGTAATGGGTAACGACCGCCGAACTGGAGCCGCGCTGGATCTCGGCCAGGCCACCGAGCACCTGTGGCACGCCACCACCGCTACCGGTGACCGGCAGCGCCTGAAGTGCGGCCAGGCTGTCCATGCGGTACTGCGGCGTGGCGGCGACCACGCTGTAGGAGATGCCGTTCTTCGGGCTCAACCAGAATGTCGGGGCGACCTGGCCGCTACCGGCCAGCGACGCCACCATGCTGTTGGTGACATCACGCTCGGTGATGCCCAGCCCATTGGCGCGAAGCCGATCGACATCCACCTTCAGGGTCGGATAGCCATCGGGTTGCTGCAGGCGCAGGTCGACCAGGCCCGGCACGTGGCGCAGGCGGCGCTGCAGTTCCTGCGCATAGGCGCGGTTGCCGGCCGCATCAGGTCCGGCGATGCGCACGTCCAACGGTGCCGGCGAACCGAAGTTGAGGATCTGGCTGCTGGTATCGGCGGGCAGGAACGCAAAGCTGGCGCCCGGGAAGGCCGACGGTAGTACCTCACGCAGGCGTCGCGCGTACTCGGCGGCATCGCCGTGACCCGGTTTCAGCGAGACCTGGATGTCACCATCCTGCGGACCGATGGTGCCGGTAGCGCTGTAAGCCATGTTGATGCCGGTCATTGGCAGGCCGAGGTTGTCGACGATGGCATCGATCTCCTGTGGCGGCAGTTCCTGGCGGATGCGCGCTTCGATACGGTCGAACGCTGCAGCGGTTTCCTCGATGCGCGTGCCCAAGGGCAGGCGCACATGCAGCGACAACGCGCTCGCCTCGGTGGCCGGGAAGAAGTCCTGGCCCAGGGTTGGCAGCAGCGCGAAGGACACCAGCACGCAGGCCATGAAACCCAGCAGGAAGCGGCCCCGGTGCGCCAGTGCCAGGCCCAGCAGCGCGTGGTAGCGGTCGCGGGTGGCGGAGAATCCGGCCTCGAAGCGCTGCTGCCAGCGCACCAGCGTGGCCGCCATCCGCGCGCGACGCGGTTGCGGGTGATCGCCCTCGTGATGGTTGAGGAACGCGTCCTCGGGATGATGGCCTACCCCGCCCTCCACCCGGTGCGGACGCAACAGGTACAACGCCATGGTCGGCACCAGCGTGCGCGACAGCACGAACGAGCTGGCCATGGCGAAGATCACCGCCAGCGCCATCGGTCGGAACAGATAACCGGCGATGCCGTCGAGCAGGAACATCGGCACGAACACGATGCAGATGCACAGCAGCGACACGAATGCCGGGCCGACGATCTGCGCGGCGCCATCAAGGATCGCCTCGCGTACGCCCTTGCCCTGCTCCAGGTGCCAGTTGACGTTCTCGATGGTGACGGTGGCATCGTCGACCAGGATGCCCACCGCCAGTGCCAGGCCGCCCAGGGTCATCACGTTGAGGGTCTGCCCGGCGGCGGACAGCAGCGCGATGGCCGACAGCACCGCCAACGGAATCGAGGCGGCGATGATCACGGTCGAGCGCCAGCTGCCGAGGAACACCAGGATCATCACGCTGGTCAGCAGCGCGGCAATGATGCCCTCGCGGGCGACGCTGCTGATCGATTCTCGTACGAAGGTGGACGCATCGCCGAGCAACGAGATCTTCAGCGACGGCGGCAGGGTTTCGCCGATCTGCGGCAGCATGGCGCGGATGCGGCTGACCAGGGTCAGGGTCGAGGCGTCGCCATTCTTCAGCGCGGCCATCAGCACCGAGTGGCCACCGTTGACCCGCACGATGTTGGTCTGCGGCGGCGAGCCATCGCGTACATGGGCGACCTGGCCGATGGTCACCACCGCACCGTTGACGGTGCGGATCGGCAGGTCATTGAGCGCTTCGATCTCGCTGGGGCTGTTGTTGAGCAGCACGGTGAATTCGTTGCTGCCCAGCTTGGCGGTGCCGACCGGGGTGATCTGGTTCTGCGCGGCCAGCGCGTTGCCCACGTCCTGCGCGGACAGCCCCTTGGCCGCCATTGCCTGCGGGTCCAGGTCGAGGGTGATCTGGCGCTGCCTGCCACCATAGGGCGCCGGAATGGCCAGGCCCGGAATCGAGGTCAACGGTGGACGCACGGTGTTCTGCGCCAGGTCACGGATCTGCGATTCACCCAGCGTCGGGCTGGAGAACGCCATCTGCAGCACCGGCACGGTGGAGGCGCTGTAGTTGAGGATCAGCGGCGGGGTCATGCCGGCCGGCATCTGCTTGACGATGGTCTGCGAGATTGCGGTGATCTGCGCATTGGCAGTGCGGATGTCCACGCCGGGCTGGAAGAACACCTTGACCACGCCCATACCGGCCAGCGACTGCGATTCGATGTGCTCGATGTCGTTGACGGTGGTGCTGAGCGCACGCTCGTAGGGCGAGATCACCCGCCCGGCCATCGCATCCGGCGACAGGCCGGTGTACTGCCAGACCACGGCGATGACGGGGATGCCTATATCGGGGAATACATCGGTGGGGGTGCGCAGCGCGCTGAGCGGACCGACGATGCAGATGAAAATGGCCATCACCACGAAGGTGTAAGGCTTGTTGAGCGCGGTCCTGACCAACCCGAGCATGCGGCTCTCCAACGGTGCCACTGCCCACCGCGGGCAGCGCAGGCCGCCAAGTATCGTGGCTGCCGGCTAAAACAAGGCTGTGCCGCAGATGAAACATATTTCATGAAGGGAGTGGGTTCGGCAGGGCTGCGCCCTGCACCTGCCGAGGCCTTCAAGCAACAGCAACAGCAGCATTCCGTGGGATGGTGGGGCGGTGTCGGAGTGCGGGGACGCCGTGAACCCGTCCATGGGGGCTTGGCAGCCGCATCCATGCGGCTGACACCCCGCACTCCGACACCGCCCCACCTCTGACAGATTCCCGTGGCTGTTGGTGGATGTCGACCTGGGTCGACACATCCATCAGATATCGATAGTCAAACTTTGATCAGATCTACCGTGTCGACCAAGGTCGACACCCACCAGAGCAGAGCGCCATTCCGACAGATCGCAGAAATCTGTCGAAGGCGGGGTGGGTCCGGTTGCGGGGGTGTCCGCGGCATGGATGCCGCGGCCAAGCCCCCAGGGACGGGTTCACGGCGTCCCCCGCAACCGGACCCACCCCGCCAACCCACGGACTGCCCGCTTTTGACGTTGACGTTGATTGCGGCAGGTGCAGGGCTGCAAGCCCTGCAGAAAAACACCCCTACAGCACCTGCGGCCGGCACAGCAGGCTGAAGCGTGCGCCGCCCAGCGCGGACGACGTCACCTGCAGGCGGAACCCATGCAGCCCCGCAATGGCGGCCACGATCGACAGGCCCAGGCCGAAGCCACCGCCCTTGCTGGCCTCCGCCCGATGGAAACGCTGGAACACCAGGCTGCGCTCCGTCTCGGGTATGCCCGGCCCGGAATCCTCCACCGCAATGCAGGTCGCGCCGTCTTCCACCCGCGCCGACAGCTGCACGCGGCCGCCCTCCGGTGCGAACCGGATCGCGTTGTCGAGCAGGTTGCCGATCGCTTCGAACAGCAGGCCGCGATCCCCCATCACGCCCGGCAGATCGGCAGCCAACTCCAGCAGCAACACCTGCCCTTTCTCCTCCGCCAGCGGTGCATAGAAGGCGTGGATCTCCTGCAGCAGCGTGTCCGGCGCCAGCATGCTGAACCCGGAACGACGCTGATGGTCTTCCAGCTCGGAAATCCGCAGCAACGCGCGGAAGCGTGCCATCAGGGTATCGGTCTCCTCCAGTACCTGCTCCAGCGGCAGCGACTGTGGATCGCCATCGGCCACCTGCTGGCGCATGCGGTACAGCTGCGCGCGCACGCGCGTCAACGGGGTGCGCAGGTCGTGGGCGATGTTGTCACACACTCCTTTGACCTCGGTCATCAGCTGCTCGATGCGGTCGAGCATGGCGTTGACGATGGTCGCCAGCATGTCCAGTTCATCGCGGCGGTTGGCCAACGGCAGGCGCTGGCCCAGATCACCGGCGACGATGCGCGCAGTGGCCTGCTCGATGGCCTGGATGCGGCGCAATGGCCTGCGCCGCAACAACTGCCATCCCAGCAGGCCTGGCAACAGGGTCAGCGAAACACCCCACAGCAGCGCGTCGAGAATCAGATGATTGACCTCGTTCAACGGCCCGCTGTAGCGCACCAGCACCAGGATGCGGCCGTCGCGGGTCGGCATCGCCAGGCCGAAGCCGCGCTTGCCACGTGCGTAGGCGTCGGTGATCGGCAAACCGGATACAGGGTGCGCGCTGCCATCCAGCGGCAGCTGCGCCGGCAGTGACTTCAGCATGCCCGCGAGCGGTTTTCCATCGGGCGTGAACAACCCATAGGCATCGATGCCGTGCAGATCGTAGCGGCGATTCTCGCGCAGCGCTGCGGTCAACCCATCGCCGGTGAAGTGCTCGAACAGGTGCGCACGTTGCAACACTGCCGACTGTGCCAACTCGTCCAGGTACAACGATACCCGCCAGTACAGCACGCCCAGCAGCACGCACGACCAGGCCACGAACAGCAGGCTGTACAGGCCCAGCAGTCGGCTGCTGGACGAACGCCAGCCGTCAGAGAGTTTCGCTGAGGACATAGCCACTGCCGCGCACGGTTCGGATCAGCGACGGCGCATCGGCCTGGTCCAGCTTGCGCCGCAGGCGACCGATATGCACGTCGATGAGGTTGGTTCCGGGGTCGAAGTGATAGCCCCACACTTCCTCGAACAACATCATCCGGGTCAGCACCTGCCCGGCGTTGCGCATCAGGTACTCCAGCAGCTTGAACTCGGTCGGCAGCAGGCTCAGGCTGCGCCCGCCACGGTGGGCGGTGCGCGCCAGCAGGTCCAGCTGCAGGTCGCCCACCCGCAGCACGGTCTCGTTGCTGGCCGGCTGCTGGCGGCGACGCAGCAGCACTTCCACCCGCGCCGCCATCTCGTCGGAGGCGAACGGCTTGGTCAGGTAGTCATCGCCCCCGGCGCGCAGGCCGCGCACGCGCTCATCCACGTCGGACAACGCGCTGAGCATCAGCACCGGCGTGGCAACGCCGATCCGCCGCAGCGTGGTGACGATGGCGAGGCCGTCCAGGCCAGGCAGCATGCGGTCCAGCGTGATCACGTCATAGTCGCCGCTGGCCGCGCGCACCAGGCCTTCACGACCATCGGCCACCCAGTCCACCTGCAGGCCATGGCTGCTCAGCTCGGCCACGATTTCCTGGGCAGTGATGGCGTCATCCTCGATGGTCAATACGCGCGACATGGGCACCGCTGGAGTCGAGACTGGCCCATGCTCGCCAAATCAGCCGGCGCGGGCAAATGAAACATCCTTCATCCGCGCCCGCGGGTGCGGGCCGGTTCAGCCCGTTTCGCCGTCGTCACCCGGCAGCTCGGACAGCTCGCCCTGCACCTGCACGTTGTTGCGGCCCATCGCCTTGGCCCGGTAGCACTGGGCGTCGGCCGCGGCCACCGCCTGGTCCACGCTCATGCCGCCGGCCAGCGGCGCGACACCGATACTGGCGCCGACCCGCAGCCGGTCCTGGTCCCAGGGAATGGACAGCGATGCCAGCGTATGCAGCAGTTCACCACCGATGCGCGCGGCGCGGCGCGGCGTGCAGCCGGACAGGATCACGGCGAATTCGTCGCCGCCCAGCCGCGCCACCACGTCCGAGTCACGCACGCCGTGGCGCAGCACACTGGCCACCGCCCACAGCACGGCATCACCAGCCAGATGGCCCCAGGTGTCGTTGACCGGCTTGAACCGGTCCAGGTCGATGTACATCAGCGAGGCCGCCTGGCCGGTGCGCTCGACGCGGGTGATGGCCTGCTGCAGGTGTACTTCGAAACCACGGCGGTTGCTCAGTTCGGTCAGCGGGTCGATCTCGGCCAGGTGTCGCGCCTCGCGCTGGCGCGCACGCTGCTGGGTGTCGTCGCGCAGCACCCAGACCGCGCCGCGCACATGGCCTTCGTCATCGCGCAGCCACGCGCGGGTCAGGTCCACCGGTACCGTTGCCGCCCCCAGCCGCAGCAGCAGATCGGCATGCAGGTCCACGGCATTGCTTTCCGGGTCCAGCAGCACCGAGACGTCCAGCACCGAGCCCGGTGCGTATTCGGTGGTCAGCTCCAGCACGTCCTGCACCTTGTGCCCGGCCAGCGACAGTGCGCCATCGCCGGCCAGCATGCGCACGGCCGCGGCATTGGCATAGTCGATACGGCCATCCAGGTTGACGCTGAGCACCAGGTCAGCCACCGCATCAAGGGTGAGCCGGCTGCGCTGCTCGCTCTCGAACAAGCGCTGCTCGCTGCTGCGCTGGGCGGTGATGTCCTGGATCTGCGACACGAAATGCACCGGCTGGCCATGCTCGTTGCGCACCAGCGACACCGACAACCGAGTCCAGATCACCCGGCCATCGCGATCGAGATAGCGTTTTTCCAGATGGTAGTGGCTGCGCCGCCCGGCCAGCAGGTCGTGCACCAGCGCCAGATCGGCCTGCAGGTCGTCAGGGTGGGTCAGGCGCTGGAAATCGACCTGCAACAGCTCTTCGCGCGGGTAACCCAGGATCCGGCACAGCGCGTCGTTGACGTCCAGCCAACGCCCTTCCAGCGAAACCAGGGCCATGCCCAGCGCGGCGGACGTGAACGCACCGGCGAACTTCTCCGCCGACAGGCGGGCCTCGGCGCGAGCCTGCAGGATCTCGGTGATGTCGATGGCCATGCCGACATAGCCGATGCGCACCCCGTTGGCCCCATCCATGCGGCTGATCGAAAGGCGCACCTGCCGTGGCTGGCCATCCTTGCGCAGCAGCGTCCACTGCCGCGAGTAGGTCTGCCCGTCGGCGCGCGCACTCAGCGCCTCGAACACGCCCGGAAGATTGCCCTCGGCATCGGCCAGCGGCTGCAGCCAGGCCTTCAGCTCGGCCGGATCATGGAAGGCGTCGAGCCGGCGCTGGCCGACCACCTCCGGAGCGCTGTAGCCCAGCAGCCGCTGCGCACCGGTATTGAACAGCGTGATGGTGCCATCGATATCGGTGGCGATCACCGCCACCTCATCGGACGCATCGACCACCGCCTGCAGGCGCTGGCGGGTCTCGGCCGCATCCTGCCGCGCCTGCTGCAGCTCGGTCACGTCGGCATGTGCGCCGGCCATCCACAGCGGCCGGCCCTGCCCGTCCCATTCGAAGACCCGGCCGCGGTCCTGGATCCAGATCCACTGGCCGTTCCTGTGCCGCATGCGCAGCAGGCAGGCGTAGTTGTCGCTGCGGCCCGCGAAATGATCCTCCAGCGCGGCATCAGACAACGCGATGTCATCCGGATGCACCAGCTTCAGGAAGGTCTCCTGGCAGATCGGCTGCAGCTCTTCCAGGCGGTAGCCAACGATCTCGGCCCAGCGTGCATTGACCCGCATCTGGCCCGTCTGCACGTTCCATTCCCAGGTACCGGCCGCCGTGCCGTCGATGATCATCGCCAGCCGGCGGCGCTCTTCGGCCAACTCCTGCAGGCGTCGTTCAAGCAGCCCGTTGCCGTTGTTTACCTGGCCCACCATCAACCCGTTCCCCGGCCCGCGCAGGCACGCGTCTGCCGCAGCGGCGCGCTGCAGCCTGCAACGAAGACGGCGGGTCGTGCTGGCGTCATGGCCCTCCCCAGCGACAGCGGGGGGGGCGAACGCCTCCCCTCAAGCGCCAGTGTGCGCAATCACGGGGAAAACCGACAAGCCCCCCGCCCCGGATCAACCGTGACGGGGGCCACGATCCTCAACTGCGCTTGGCGCGGGCGAACGCTTCGGCCAGGGCATTGTTGGCCGGCGCTGCCGACGGGCCGGGGCGGCCGCCATTGCCCTGGCCGCGGTTCGGCCCACGGTTCTGGCCGCCCGCGTCGCGGCGCGGCCCCTGCCCCTGGCCGCGCTCGTCGCGCTGGCCCGGGCGGCTGGTGGCCTGGCCGGGGGTGTCGTCCAGGCGCCGGGTCAGGGCGATGCGCTTGCGCGCCACGTCCACCTCCAGCACCTTCACCTTGACGATGTCGCCGGCCTTGACCACCTCACGCGGGTCTTTCACGAACGTATCGGACAGTGCGGAAATGTGGATCAGGCCGTCCTGGTGCACGCCGATATCGACAAAGGCCCCAAAGGCCGCCACGTTGCTGACCACGCCTTCCAGCACCATGCCCTCGCGCAGGTCCTTGATGTCCTCCACGCCCTCGGCGAAACGCGCCGCCTTGAACTCGGGGCGCGGGTCACGACCCGGCTTCTCCAGTTCTTTGAGGATGTCGCGCACGGTCGGCACGCCGAAGGTCGCATCAGTGAACTGCTCTGCCTTCAGCCCGCGCAGGAAACTGCCGTCGCCGATCAGCGCCTTGATCGGGCGCGCGGTGCTGGCCACGATGCGTTCGACGACCGGATAGGCTTCCGGGTGCACCGCTGAGGCATCCAGCGGCTGGTCGCCATCGGCGATGCGCAGGAAGCCGGCGCACTGCTCGAAGGTCTTTTCGCCCAGGCGCGCGACCTTCAGCAGGTCCTTGCGGCGCTTGAACGGGCCGTTGTCGTCACGATGGCGCACGATGTTCTCGGCGACCGTGGCTGACAGCCCGGACACGCGTGACAGCAGCGCCGCCGAGGCAGTGTTCACGTAGACGCCGACCGCGTTCACGCAGTCCTCGACCCGCGCATCCAGCGCCCGCGCCAGGCGGTACTGGTCCACGTCATGCTGGTACTGGCCGACGCCGATCGCCTTGGGTTCGATCTTGACCAGTTCGGCCAGCGGATCCTGCAGGCGGCGTGCAATCGACACCGCGCCACGCAGCGACACGTCCAGCCCCGGGAATTCCTTGGCCGCGAACTCGGACGCCGAGTACACCGACGCGCCGGCCTCGCTGACCACCACCTTCTGCAGCTTCGGGTTGGCGACGGCCGTGATTGCTTCACCGGCCAGCTTGTCGGTCTCGCGGCTGGCAGTGCCGTTGCCGATCGCGATCAACTCAACGTTGTGCTTGGCACACAGCTGCTTGATCGTCTGCAGCGACTGCTCCCACTGCCGGCGCGGCTCGTGTGGATAGATGGTGTCGGTCGCGACCAGCTTGCCGGTGGCGTCGACCACGGCGATCTTGCAGCCGGTGCGGATGCCCGGGTCCAGGCCGAGCACGGTCTTCGGACCCGCCGGCGCGGCCAGCAGCAGATCCTTGAGGTTGTCGCCGAATACTGCGATGGCCTCGGCTTCGGCCTTCTCGCGGGCCTGGTTGAACAGGTCCAGCAACAGGTGGGTGTGCAGCTTGGCGCGCCAGGTCAGGCGGCAGGCATCCAGCAGCCAGCGGTCGGCGGCTCGGCCCTGGTCGGCGATGCCGGCCTTGCGCGCCACGCGCCCCTCGGCGTACTGGTGGCCGGCCTCGGCATCGTTGCCCGGGTCCAGCTCCAGGAACAGGATTTCCTCGCGCCGCGCACGGAACAGCGCCAGCAACCGGTGCGACGGGATCTTCGCCAGTGCCTCGGCATGCTCGAAATAGTCGCGGTACTTGGCGCCCTCGGTTTCCTTGCCCTCGGCCACGCGGGCGCGGATCACCCCGGTTTCGCCCAGCCAGGTGCGCAGCTCACCCACCAGCGCGGCGTCTTCGCCCCAGCGCTCCATCAGGATCGCGCGCGCGCCCTCCAGCGCTGCCTTGGTATCGGCCACGCCCTTTTCGGTATCGACGAAGGTGGCAGCAAACACCTGCGGGTCCTGCGTCGGGTCGGCCAGCAGGCCATCGGCCAGCGGCTCCAGCCCCGCCTCGCGGGCGATCTGCGCGCGGGTGCGGCGCTTGGGCTTGTACGGCAGGTACAGGTCTTCCAGCCGGCTCTTGGTATCGGCCGCCAGGATGTCGTTGCGCAGTTCGTCGCTGAGCTTGCCCTGCTCGCCGATGCTGGCCAGCACCGCCGCGCGCCGGTCTTCCAGTTCGCGCAGGTAGGTCAGGCGCACTTCCAGGTTGCGCAGCTGGGTGTCGTCCAGGCCCCCGGTCACTTCCTTTCGGTAGCGCGCGATGAACGGAACGCTGGCGCCCTCGTCGAGCAGGCTGACGGCGGCACGTACCTGGGCGGACTGGGCACCGATCTCGTCGGCGATGGTCTGGGCGATCTGCTGGGCGAGCGCGCTCTGGGCGTTCTTGGCGTCGTGCATTGCTTCAGGTCTGTGCCGCGTTACGGGAAGACCCCATTCTGGCAACCGACGACGGAGCCGGACAAGGCATTGACAGGCGGCGAGGTTCAGCGGCGTACCCGGAGTGGACGCCGGCATCCTGGCGGAGAGAGGGCTCGGACCGGCCCTGGGCTGGGATGCCGGCGCGGGCGCACGATGGTGGGCGCGCCCTGCCGCGTGTTGCGAAGGTCAGCGGTAGTGGCGGGCGGCGCGCTGCATGACGATGTCGTCACGCATGCTTTCCAGGGCCATCAGGCGGACCTTGCCGACACCCTGCAGTTCCATGAACCGCTCCGTGTAGAACTCCGGCCCCAGCGCGGTGTCGGCGCGGGATTTGCTGAAGCCGTAGGGCACCACGCCCTTCTCGCCATCCTTGCTACCACCGACATAGAGAACGATTGCCATGTGATGTATTCCTCCAAATTGCTACTGCGTACTGCACTCGATGAGCGATGCTGCGAGCTCATCGAGGGAGAGCTTACCGCGTCGAACCTGACTGGAACGTCACGAAGGCTAATGACGATCGGTTGCATGCAGATGACTGCGGGATCGCAGCAGAATGCTTACGGATCTTTAACTTCCGGCTAACGAATCCGTGGGGGATTCCCGCCAACGGCGCAGCCCCTCGTGGGTGGTTTGCGGTGA
>NZ_DS999412.1:2276643-2396937 GCF_000158575.1 Stenotrophomonas sp. SKA14 | reverse complement strand
TGGGTTCGCGGGACCGTTGGCGCCATGGATGGCGCCATCGAGCCCCCATGGACGGGTTTACGGCGTGTCCCGCGAACCCATCCTGCCTGGCCCAATCGCATGAAACGCATTCCGCGACCAAGCCACGAGGGGCTGCGCCGTTGGCTGGAAACCTACGGCCACCAGCCGTGCCCGAACCGGGCGTAATGATCCGCCGCGCGCTCGAACGGATTGCGCGCGCTCACCCCGCCGCAGAGCAGGTACACCGGCAGGTACAGCGGCCCCAGCACCAGATACTGGTAAACATGCGCGCGCTCGTGGTCGTCCAGCCGGATCAGCGGCTCCACGCCCCACCCGGCCTGATGCGCATAGGTGCGGCAGCACATGCCCAGGTCGTGCCCGGTATGCAGGATCACATTGCCCAGCGTGATCGCCCCGCCCGGCCCCCACGGCCAGTGATCGAAGATGAGCGCACAGTCGCGGGCGCTCCAGCGCAGCGTCGCCCCACCCAGCAGGCCCGCCAGGCCACCGATCAGCCCGATCAGCGTATTGGGCAGCGTCCATACCGCGCCCAGCACCTGCAGCGCGCGTAGCCAGAGCGGTACGGGGTGGGAGGTGGTGTTCAATCCGCCTCGTTGGGTATCAGCAGCCACAGGATCAGGTAGACGAGGATGCCGGGAAAGGCCGCCGAGCCGATCGATACCAGCACGAACACGATGCGTACCAAGGTGGGATTCCAGCCGAAGCGGTGGGCGATGCCGCCCATCACCCCGGCAATCATGCGGTCGTTCAGTGAACGCGACAGCGTGCGTGGCGTGGTGTTCATGGCGGCATCTCCTCGGAAACCAGAATGTGCAGTCGAGCGTGGCCCGACTCTACACCCCGGCCATGTCTACGGCGTGCGTTGGCGCAGGGCCTGCAGGCGGGCACCGAACCAGGCCGCAGCGGTCTGTTCAGGCTGTCCGGGGCATTGGATGCGATAGGGCTTGCCGCTCATGCTGCTCTGGATGGCGGCGCGTTCGATGAACTGCTCGGCGCTGTCCACCTTGTCCTTCTTCAGCAGGTAGTCGTACTTGCGCTGCAGGTGCGCGCGCGCATCGGGGCCGTCGTACCAGCTGCCGTTGCGCTGGAACTTGCACGGCGAGCCGTCGAGGCTGGAGATCAACTGGGCGATCTCGCGTTGCGCCTGCGGGCCGGGGGCGGCGTGGGCGACGGGCGCGGCGAGCAATGCGGCCAGGATCAGGAGAGGGTGTCGGGACATTTCCGGGTTCCATGAAGTCGAGCAAGCTCGACGCTACGCGTCGCGCGCCTTCAGCCAACCATCAATGGTGGCCGGCACTTCGCGCTGCGCGCGCCCGGACACGTATATGCCGATATGGCCGCCGCGGAAACTGGACTCGGTGTAGTCCTCGGTGCCCAGTCGCCCGCGCATCGCGCGCGACGCATCCGGTGGCACCAGATGGTCCTGCTCGGCGTAGATGTTCAGCACCGGCAGGGTCACCTGCGACAGATCCACCGCCTCCTCGCCGATCCGCACCGTTCCGTTCACCAATCCATTGCCCTGGTAGAACTGCTTGATGAAGTCACGGAACGCTTCGCCTGCCAGATCCGGTGAGTCGAAGATCCACTTCTCCATGCGCAGGAAATCCTCCAGCGCGGCCTTGTCATCGAGGATGTCGAGCAGGCCCACGTACTTCTGCACGTTCAGGCGGAACGGCTTGAGCATCAGGTAGCTGGCATTCATCAGATCGGCCGGGATATTGCCCAGCGTGTCGACCAGCAGGTCCACGTCCACCTGCCGCGCCCAGTGCGAGAGCATGTTGTCGGCGGTCTGGAAATCGACCGGGGTGACCATGGTGATCAGCTTGCCCAGCTTGTGCCGGCGCAGCGCGGCGTAGCACAGCGCGAACACGCCGCCCTGGCAGATGCCGAGCAGGTCCACCGGTCCACCACTGCGCTGGCGCAGCACGTCCACCGCGCCATCGACATAGCGCAGCAGATAGTCCTCCAGGGTCTGGAAGCGTTCGGAGCGGTCCGGGTAGCCCCAGTCCAGCACGTACACGTCCTGGCCCAGCGCCAGCAGCTTCTGCACCAGTGAGCGATCAGCCTGCAGATCGACCATGTACGGGCGGTTGACCAGCGCGTAGACAATCAGCAACGGCGTGCGCCGGGTCGGCGCCTGTTCGCCGACGAAGCGGTATAGCACCACCTTGCCGTCGCGCCAGACCTCCTCGCGGGCGGTCACGCCATAATCCACGTCCTCCACCTGCGGCAGCAGCGTGAGCCCTTCCAGCAGCTTGCGCTGCATGGCCAGGGTTTCCTGCATCAGGTCGTCGGCGTTGAAGCCCAGCGGTCCCTTCATCGGTCACGCATCCGTGACGAGGTGCGGGCGGCGGCCTTCTTCGCAGGCGCTTTCTTTGCGGGCACTTTCTTTGCAGGCGACTTGCTGGGGGCCGCCTTGTTGGCAGGTACGGCCTTCTTCGCCGCCTTGCGCGCGGCCGGCTTCACTTTCGCCGGAGCCGGCTGCGCTACTGGATCCACGGCGGCGGTACCCGCCAGCACCGCCACCTGCGCCTGCAGCCGACGCAGGCTGCGCTCCAACTCGGCGATGCGGCGGTGTGCGGCGTCCATCTCGCTGCGGGTCGGCAGGCCGATGCGCTCGCTCATCTGTTCCACCTCGCGCTGCAGGCCGGCGCGCAGGCGCATCTGTGCGTTGCCCAGCGAGGCATACACCTGCTGGAACGGCTCGGACATGGCGACCTTGGCGTAGGCCTCTTCGGCCACTTCGATCCACAGGTCGAACATCGCGCGGGCGCTGGTCAATTGGCTGCCAGGCTGCTCGTGCTGGGCCAGGCGCTTTTCGAACAAGGCGAAGGCCTCGTCCAGCGCCTGCTTGATCTGTTCGACGTAGGCGCGCGAATGCTGCTGGTATTCCTCCTGCGCGCGCAGCAGCGCCTGCCAGCGCGCCTGGTGCTCACGGCCCGGACCAAACGCCGGGCTCTGCAGCCACGGGCCCGCCTGCAGCTGGAACTGCTGCAGCCAGGCGGCGAACTCGGGCACGGCGGCGCCTGCGTGGGTGCTGCCACGAGCGCCCTGCAGCATCCACTGCAGCATGCCATCGCCCTGCCCCTGCACCGCCTCGCGCCAGGCCTGGGCCACGTCGGCGCTGCTGGCGTCGCGGCCGGCGAATCGCGCGGCCACGTCCTGCATGGTGCCGTACCAGCTGCCGGCCTGTTCGCGGAACCGGCGCACCGCGTCTTCCGGCGCGCCCGGCCCCTGTTCGGGCAGCAGTTGGCCCCACCCGTCGAACAGCCGCTGCCAGCTGCCCGGGCCGTCGCCAGCCGGGGCGCCAGGCGTCGCCGCGTGGCGCAGTGCATCTCCCCAGGCGCCGAAGTACTGCCGGGCCAGGGCTTCGAAATCGCTGCTGCCGGCGTCGTGGGCCGAGCTGGTCATCGCAGGCCTCCGCAGGGCTGGGTCATGGCTTGGGAATACGCAGGGTCTTGCTGATCATCAGCGACCCGGACAGGGCGAACAGCAGCACCATCGGGTGCAGCTGCCACGGGCCGATCTGCCATTGGCCGAACCAGATCTCCTGGCCGATGGCGCCGGTGCC
Source organism: Stenotrophomonas sp. SKA14 (assembly GCF_000158575.1). NCBI lineage: Bacteria > Pseudomonadati > Pseudomonadota > Gammaproteobacteria > Lysobacterales > Lysobacteraceae > Stenotrophomonas > Stenotrophomonas sp. SKA14. The sequence goes on along the minus strand of NZ_DS999412.1, from coordinate 2,393,345 downwards.
TGCCGCGATCGCCAGCACGATCACCAGTACCAGGCTGGTCGGGATCGGGGTGCCCTCGAAATACGTGACCTTGCCCTCGTCGCCCGTCATTGCCTCGGCGGTGACGTTGTAGCGCGCCAGGCGGCTGACGCCGCAGCAGACAAAATAGCTCAGCACCAGCCAGTCCCACCCGCCCTGCATGCCGCAGGCATAGGCCAATGCGGCCGGGGCCACACCGAAGGAGATCACGTCGGACAGCGAATCCAGCTCGCGGCCCAGGGTGGAGCTGGATTTGCGCCAGCGCGCGATGCGCCCGTCCAGCGCGTCGAAGATGAAGGCCAATGGGATCAGTGCCATGCCAAACATCAGGTAGCCGCGCTCGCCGTCCTGCAGGAAGCGCATTGCGGCGAACACCGCACCGGTGCCGCAGAAAGCATTGGCCAAGGTGAACCAGTCGGCCAGCTGGAATTCGCGCAGCATCGAGAAGTGACGTTTCATGGGGTCTCACGGAGCATCAAGGCCCACAGGTTACCGCGAGCGCCGCCGCTGGCGACAGCACTGGCCGCGCCGATCCTTCACCGCTCCCTCACCTGTCCTCACCGGCGGTGAATTTTTCGCCACCCATCTTGACAGCCTAGGGGGGTGGCGCCTGTCGCCGCTTATCCACAAAGTTGCCCACGCGTAATCCACACCCCCTGTGGACAACCAGATCTCACCGACTGCGACGCTGGACATTTCCTCATCACCCTGAAGCGGGGTTCCCCTACTTCCCAAGCTGCGAAGGCAGCGCTATGGTCATCGGCGGACCCCGCCGCCGCCACGTCCAGATTCCCGCGACGGACGATGATGATGCTGGATGCTTCCACCCTGGCCGCACAGCTGCGGCACCCCCATGGTGACGCCGCGCAGGCCGTGGCCGAATCGATGAACCGCAGCAACGGTGCGCTCAACCGCGCTGCGATCGGTCTGCTGGCGGTGACGTCTGGCGAACGGGTGCTGGAGATCGGCCCCGGCAACGCTGCCTTTGCGCCGCTGCTTCTGCAGGCCAGCGACAGCCGCTACCTGGGCATCGAGCTGTCCACCGCCATGGTCGAGGCCGGCAACCGGCGACTCGCCACCGCCGGGCTCGCCGAGCGGGCCGGGATGCGCCATGGCGACGCCCATGCCCTGCCGATCGCCGATGCCGCGATGGACGCGGCACTGGCCGTCAACACCCTGTACTTCTGGCCAGACCTGGCGCCGGTGCTGGACGAACTGGCGCGGGTCGTGCGCCGGGGCGGCCGGCTATGCCTGGCCTTCGGCGATGCCGCCTTCATGCGCAGCCTGCCGTTCACCGCCGATTTCCAGCTGCACGAACTGGATGCGGTGGAGCTGGCGCTGCGTGTCGCCGGGTTCAACGTTTCTGCCTGGCGCAGCCATCGGGAAACCGCGCCCGGCAACGATGGCCAGGCCCGCGAAAAGCACTTCCATCTGCTGTTGGCACAGCGGCGCTGAACCGGACTGCCGGCCAGCGGCCGGCACTACCCAGCCTGCACCCGCCGCCAGCGAGCAACACAGAACATCTGCATCACCAGTGGCCGGCCCACCGCAGCCGCCGCAACGACTGTGATCCGACCGCGTGGTAGAGCCGGCCGCTGGCCGGCTGCCCGGAACGTTACGGGTTGCCGGCCAGCGGTCGGTACTACCCGCCTTGCACCCGTCGCCGCCAACGCGCGAAACAGAACACCTGCATCACCAGCATTGCCAGCAACCCCAGCGGCCACGCCCACCACACGCCGGTCAGCCCATGCTGCGCCTGCAACCACATCGCCAGCGGCAGTTCCACCAGCAATACCGCCAACATGCCCAGCAACGCCGGCAGCAGTACCGTCCCGCTGCCACGCATCACCCCGACCAGCACCGCGGTGACACCCATTGCCAGCACGCCCCAGACCACCGTGCGCAGCTGCAGCGCGGCCAGTTCGCGCACCTCCGGCGCCGCCAGGATCAGACCGGTCAGCCAGGGCGCCAACGCCATCACCAGCATCACCACTGCCGCCAGCAATAGCAGCCCCAGCAGCACGCCGGTGCGGGCGATGGCCGGCAACCGCGCGGCACGCCCCGCGCCCATCGCGTGGGCCGCAAGGATGGTGGCGGTGATGCCCAGTGACATCGCCGGCAGCTGCACCCAGCTCATCAACTGGTTGACCGCACCGTAGGCCGCCGTGGCCGTATAGCCATAGCGGTTGATCCAGCCCAGCAACACGATCTCGGCAATCGCCAGGCTGAACATCTGCAGCGAGGACGGTACGCCGATGCGCAGCATCGAGCGGATCAGCCCCCCATCGAAGCGGATGGCGCGCAGTAGATCATGGCCCGGCGCCAACGGGTGTGCCAGACGATGCCAGCGCCACAGCAACCAGACCAGGGCCAGCAGCGAAGCGAACACCGCCGAGACCGCTGCACTGGCCACACCCAGCCGCGGCAGGCCGGCCCAGCCCAGGATCAGCAGCGGCGTGCACAACAGGCCCACCGCTGTGGCCAGCAGCAGCGCGTACAGCGGCGTCTTCGCATCGCCTACCGCGCGGCTCACGGCGGTCGCCAGCCACAGCAGGAAGAAGGCCGGCGCCCCCAGCATCAGCACGCGCGCATAGGCGATGGCCTCGTCCAGGATCGGTGCCGGCGTACCCAGTGCTGCCAGCAGCTGCGGCGCGAAGAGGCCGCCCACCGCCATCACCAGCACCGACAACGACAGCACCAGCGCCACCGCGCTGCCTGCCACCGCTCGCGCCTGGTGTGGCCGACCCGCGCCCCAGGCCTGGCCGATCAGCACCATCGCACCAGTCGCCAGGCCCATCACCAGCGCCAGCAGCAGGAAGAAGGCCGGGAAGAATGCGGCGGCGGCGGCCACGGCCTGCGTGCCAAGCAGGTGCCCCAGATAGATGTTGTCCAGTGTGCCTGCGGCCAGCTGCAGCGCATTGGTCAGCAGCATCGGAAGCAGCAGGGTCATATAGGTGCGCCACAGCGGTGGGGCAAGCGGCGCAGCAGGACGTGCAGGAGGGTTCATCGGAGTCTCTGGGCAAGGCGCTGCCCTGCCCGGCATTTCAGCCAGCAAAGAGCGCGCACGAATGGAACGGGCCGTGGCCCGCGATCAGGTGAAGCGGTCGCTCAGCGAGCGCGGGGTATCTCAGCCGTCTGCAGTGCCTGCAGGGTCATCGAACGCCAGGCGCAGGGCATGCGTGCGCACGTCGTCGGGCCACGCATGCAATGCCGTTTCAAAACCCGCGCGGTCATGCGCGAACAGGAGGCGGATGGCGTCCTCGAAGCCCGGCAGGTCGCCGCCGATGGTCTGCAGGAAGTGATAGGCACGCTCGCTGTCCCGGCGCTGCCGGTCCCTGTCCGCGCCGGCACGGCTGGCCGTTTCCACCAGCTTGCGCAGGACCACCGAGGCCCCACCCGGCTGTTCGGCCAGCCACGCCCAGTGCCGCGGCAGCAGTGTCACTTCGCGGGCAACCACGCCCAGCTTGGGTCGACCGCGGCCACGTGGGGTTGCAGGCGTATCGTCGAACGGGGTTTCCGGATCCGCTTTCACGGCCGGCGGGAACGCATCGGCCACCCGCGCCAGCAGCTGCGCGTCCGTGCCGCGCGTATCGAAATCGCGGGTGCGGCCGGTGGCGTTGTCGAACACCAGCAGCGGACCGGCGGCGTTGTCGGCGCGCAGCTGTTTCAGTGCCAGCGCGGCGACTTCCGGGGTACCGGACGCCACCAGGCGATGGCCATCGAAACAGCTGAACGGAGGAAGTCGAGACGCAGGCATGGCAAGGGCACCGGAGGCGATGCACAAATATTGCCCGGGTAATTTGCGACTGTCAATATTGCCCGGGTATTAATTGACAGGAAGAGCGTGCCAACCAAGGTTGGCACCCACCTGAAAGGTTGGCACCCACCGATTCGCCGGGTCACAGCCGGCTGAAGGACCAGCTCACCATGCGGCCGTCCTTGTACGGCATCACGCCGTGGAACGGGCGCGGATCGGCATCGAACACCAGCGGCAGGAAATGGCGGTCGCCCTCCCACATCGGCAGCGTGTCCAGCTTGTCCAGCTCCACCCACTCCAGCGTGCCTTCGTGGTTGCCACCGTGCGGAGTACCTTCGAAGCCATCGATGACGAACACGAAGCCGAGCCAATCCTCGCCGTGCTTGCCGAAGCCGGGCCAGCTGATGGTGCCGCGCAGGCGCATGCCAGTGCAGTCGATGCCGGCCTCCTCCTGGATCTCGCGGCGCATGCTGGCAGCCACGTCCTCGTCCGCTTCGATCTTGCCGCCCAGCCCGTTGTACTTGCCCAGGTGGTGGTCTCCCGGGCGGGTATTGCGGTGGATCATCAGCACCTGGCGACGATCAGGCGAAAGCACGTAGCCCAGGGTGGCGACGATCGGGGTGTACGGCATGGGGCAGCATCCAGCGGCAGGTCAGCCCCGGATTATGGCCGATCAGCGCACCAGCGACAGGCGGCGCTCGGCCGGCGTGGGGGTGCCGTCGGGATCGCGACGCAGGGTGGCGACACCGTGGCCGCGCTCGGCCAGGTATTCCAGCCACTTGCCGAGGAAGGTGTTCATCCGCATGCGGTGGCTGATCAGCTCTGCCGGCGGCGGATACAGGCCCATGGTGTCCTGCCAGCGGCGGCCCACGTAGCAGTGGGTGGTCTCGGCCTGGCGCGCGTCGCGGTACAGGCGCACATAGGCCGACGGATCGGGCTCGCCGGTGACCGGGTCGGCCAGGTCGTAGGTCAGGCGCAGTTCCACCGTGTAGCGGTGGCATTCGATCACATCCAGGCGCACGTCCAGGCCGTCGCCGATCGAGGAAATGTAGCTACCCGCCACCAGTCCGGCCGGTTCGAACAGGCGCACCAGATGCCGGTAATTCTCCGCGTACAGGCCCATGAGCCAGCTGAGCCGGCTCAGGCGGGGAATGCGTTCGGTGCGGGGCAAGGCTCGGGCCATGGGTCGATCCTACACGTTGGTGCTTCAACGTGGGGGCGCACACGTGCAAGCCAACCCCTGGGTAGTGCCGGCCGCTGGCCGGCAGCCCTCCGTCGCGGCCAAGTGTTCATCGACCCGCCGGGCAGCGGCCGGCTCTACCAGACCAGGATCAATACAGCTCGCGCTGCAGCCCCAGCGTGGCCAGCACCTTGCTGGAAATTTCCTCGATCGATGTATGCGTGGTGCTCAGGGTCGGGATGCGCTCCATCTGGAACATCACCTCGGCCGCAGCCACCTCACGCTTGCAGGTATCCAGGTTGGCGTAGCGCGAGTTCGGGCGGCGTTCCTGGCGGATCTGCTGCAGGCGGTCCGGGTCGATGGTCAGCCCGAACAGCTTGCGCCGGTAGTTGCGCAGGCGCGGCGGCAGGCGGTCGCTTTCCAGGTCTTCGTCGGTCAGCGGGTAGTTGGCCGCGCGCACGCCGTAATGCAGAGCCAGGTAGATGCAGGTGGGCGTCTTGCCGGCGCGCGACACCGCCACCAGGATCACGTCGGCATCGTCGTAGTTCACCGCGATGCCGTCGTCGTGGGTCAGGGCGAAGTTCATCGCGTTGATGCGGCGGTGGTAGGTGTCGAAATCGACCATGCCGTGGGCCTGGCCCACCCGGTTCAGCCGCGAGCTGGCCAGCTCGCGCTCCAGCGGCTCGATGAACGGTGCGAACACATCCAGCATCAGCGCCCCGCTGTCGGCCAGGATCAGGCTCAGGCTCTGGTCTACGCAGGAGTTCACCACGATCGGCCGGACCTGGTACCGCTCCCCTGCCGCCTGGATCCGGGCACAGGCTTCACGCGCCTTTTCGGGGTCGTCGACAAACGACATGCGGTCGGTAATGAAGCTGAACCCGGAGAACTGGGTCAGCAGGCTATGCCCAATGGTTTCAGCGGTGATACCGGTTCCATCGGAAACGTAGAACACCGGACGGATGGTCGACATGCGCGCTTTTACCCCCTACGAAGCCTAAAAAGGCCGCCAGCACAAGCTTGTGCCGACGGTGGTCTGCCCGGCATCATATCGGCTTCTTCCTACGGACGCGGCCATTCCAGCCCGCCTCGGGCGATGGCCAAACGGAGCATCGCGCTTGAACGAGAACATCCTGTGGTTGCACGAACTGCGTCTGGCCGATCTGGCCCGCGTAGGCGGCAAGAATTCGTCGCTGGGCGAGATGATCGGCAACCTTGCCGGTCTGGGCGTGTCGGTGCCGGGCGGTTATGCCACCACCGCTGAAGCCTTCAAGGACTTCATCGCGCACAACGATCTGTCCAAGCGCATCTTCGACAAGCTGGCGACGCTTGACGTCGAGGACGTCAACGCGCTGACCGCAGCCGGCAAGGAAATCCGCACCTGGGTGATCGATGCCCCGCTGCAGCCGCAGCTGGACCAGGACATCCGCACCGCCTACGCCCAGCTGAGCGCCGACAACGGCGGCGGCGATGTGGCCGTGGCCGTGCGTTCGTCGGCCACCGCCGAGGATCTGCCGGATGCGTCCTTCGCCGGCCAGCAGGAAACCTTCCTCAACGTCACCGGCGCCGACGATGTCGTGCACAAGGTCAAGGAAGTGTTCGCCTCGCTGTACAACGACCGTGCCATCGCCTATCGCGTGCATCACGGTTTCAAGCACGAAGACGTGTTCCTGTCCGCCGGCGTGCAGCTGATGGTGCGTTCGGGCGTCGGTTCCTCCGGCGTGCTGTTCACCCTGGACACCGAGTCCGGCTTCCGCGACGTGGTGTTCGTCACCTCTTCGTTCGGCCTGGGCGAAATGGTCGTGCAGGGCGCGGTCAACCCGGACGAGTACTACGTCTACAAGCCCACCCTGCAGGCCGGCAAGCCGGCGATCCTGCGCCGCTCGCTCGGCAGCAAGGCGATCCGCATGGTGTATTCGGATGTCCCCGGCGAGCGCGTCAGGATCGAGGACACCCCGGCCGAACTGCGCAACACCTTCTCGATCAGCGACGAGGACGTGCAGGAACTGTCCAAACAGGCCCTGGTCATCGAAAAGCACTACGGCCGCCCGATGGACATCGAGTGGGCCAAGGACGGTGTCAGCGGCAAGCTGTTCATCGTGCAGGCGCGCCCGGAAACGGTGAAGTCGCGCAGCCACGCGACCCAGATCGAGCGCTTCGCGCTGACCGAGAAGGGCGGCAACGTGCTGGCCGAGGGCCGCGCCGTCGGCGCCAAGATCGGTTCGGGCGTGGCCCGCGTGGTCAAGACGCTGGACGACATGAACCGCGTGCAGCCGGGCGACGTGCTGATCGCCGACATGACCGACCCTGATTGGGAGCCGGTGATGAAGCGCGCCTCGGCCATCGTCACCAACCGCGGTGGTCGCACCTGCCACGCCGCGATCATCGCGCGCGAGCTGGGCGTGCCGGCCGTGGTCGGTTCAGGCAACGCGACCAAGGTCATCGAAGATGGCCAGCTGGTTACCGTCAGCTGCGCTGAAGGCGATACCGGCTTCATCTACGAAGGCAAGCTCGGCTTCGAGCGCACCACCACCGATCTGGGCAACATGCCGCCGGCACCGCTGAAGATCATGATGAACGTGGCCAACCCGGAACGTGCCTTCGACTTCGGCCAGCTGCCGAACGCCGGCATCGGCCTGGCCCGCCTGGAAATGATCATCGCCAGCCACATCGGCATCCACCCGAACGCGCTGCTGGAGTACGATCGCCAGGACGCGGCGACCAAGAAGAAGATCGACGAGAAGATCGCCGGCTACGGTGATCCGGTCAGCTTCTACGTGGACCGCCTGGCTGAAGGCATCGCCACCCTCACCGCCTCGGTCGCGCCGAACGCCGTGATCGTGCGCCTGTCGGACTTCAAGTCCAACGAGTACGCCAACCTGATCGGCGGCAGCAACTACGAGCCGCACGAAGAGAACCCGATGATCGGCTTCCGCGGCGCCAGCCGTTACGTCGACCCGAGCTTCTCGGCCGCCTTCGCGCTGGAGTGCAAGGCCGTGCTGCGCGTGCGCAACGAAATGGGCCTGGACAACCTGTGGGTCATGATTCCGTTCGTGCGCACCCTGGAAGAAGGCCGCAAGGTCATCGAGGTGCTGGAACAGAACGGCCTGAAGCAGGGCGAGAACGGCCTGAAGATCATCATGATGTGCGAAGTGCCGTCCAACGCACTGCTCGCCGATGAGTTCCTGGAGATCTTCGACGGCTTCTCGATCGGCTCCAACGACCTGACCCAGCTCAGCCTGGGCCTGGACCGCGATTCGTCGATCGTCGCGCACCTGTTCGACGAACGTAACCCCGCGGTGAAGAAGCTGCTGTCGATGGCGATCAAGTCGGCACGTGCCAAGGGCAAGTACGTCGGCATCTGCGGCCAGGGCCCGTCCGATCATCCGGATCTGGCCGAATGGCTGATGCAGGAAGGCATCGAGTCGGTGTCGCTGAACCCGGACACCGTGGTCGATACCTGGCTGCGCCTGGCCAAGCTGAAGGCCAACGGCTGATGCCCTGAAGGCCGCAGGCTGACGTCGTGTTCATCGGCGTCGGCCCATACTGCTGCTGCACGCAAGCCCCGCCTCTGCGGGGCTTCGTGTTTCTGGCGTCCCTGGACGCTCTGCCCTTCGCAGCACAGGACTTTCGCATGATCACCGCCACAGCGCCCGCCCCCGCCGCAACGCCCTGGTTCCATTCGCTCGACTGGGAGCGCCTGCTGGAAACCTACGGTGTGCCGTTGCTGGCCGCCATTGTCGTGCTGCTGGTCGGCATGTGGGTGGCGCGACGCCTGTCCAATGCAATGCCGCGCGCCACCGCGCGGATGGGCGTGGACCCGATGCTGGGCAGCTTCCTGCGCAACGTGGTGTACGCCGCATCGCTGGTGATCGTGGTGGTGCTGGCGATCGGCACGCTGGGCGTGCAGATCACCCCGCTGCTGGCCGTGCTCGGCACCGCCGGCCTGGCCGTGGGCCTGGCGCTGAAGGACTCGCTGTCCAACATCGCATCGGGTGTGATGCTGGTGACGCTGCGCCCGTTCCGGGTCGGCGATGTGGTCACGGTGGCCGGGCAGACCGGCACCGTGCGCGAAGTGCGCATCTTCCAGACCGTCATCACGGGCGCCGACAACCAGCACACCACCATTCCGAACACGCTGATTACCGCCGCACCTATCATCAACCTGACTGCCGAACCGACGCGCCGCGTCGAGCTGGTGATCGGCATCGGCTACGAGGACAACATCCAGCTGGCGCGCGATACCGCGCTGGCACTGATGAAGGCCGATCCGCGCGTGCTGCAGACGCCGGTACCGGACGTGGTGGTGTACGAGCTGGGCGCGCATGCCATCAACCTGGGCATCCGCTGCTACGTGAAGTCGGCCGACTGGTTCGGCACCAAAGTCACGCTGCTGGAACAGCTCAAGCTGGGCTTCGACAAGGCCGGCATCAACATTCCGTATCCGCAGCAGGACATGCACCTGTACCTGCATGGCAAGGATGGCGGCGTGGTCGAGGCCGATGCATTGGTGCGCGACAAGCCCTGACGCACAACGGTAGTGCCGGCCGCTGGCCGGCATCACCACAGGCAGCACCGGGAATGCCGGCCAGCGGCCGGCACTACCAGGAACCGCGCAGACCGGCCATCGGCCGTCAGGCCTCGACGGCCGCTTCCAACGCCGGATAATCAATGAACCCGGCGGCACCACCACCGAAGAACGTCGCCCGATCCGGTTGGTTCAATCCGGCACCCGCGCGCAGACGCTTGGGCAGATCCGGATTGGCGATGAACGGCCGGCCGAAGCCGATCAGGTCGGCCCAGCCTTCAGACAGCGCCTGCTCGGCGCGCTCAGCGGTGTACTTGCCGGCATAGATCAGCGTGCCCGGGTAGACCATGCGCAGTGCCTGCTTGAACGCGACCGGCATCAGCGGCGCATCGTCCCAGTCGGCCTCGGCGACATGCAGGTAACCCACACCCAGTTCGCCCAGCAGGTGCGCGGCCGCCAGGTAAGTCGCCTGCGGCGTATCGTCCACCGCGCCCTGCAGGGTGGTCAGCGGCGCCAGGCGCACGCCGACGCGCTCACCACCGGCCACCGCCACCACCGCCTGCACCACCTCGCGCAGGAAGCGCAGCCGGTTCTGCAACGCACCACCATAGCTATCGGTGCGCTGGTTGGCCTGCGAGTCGATGAACTGGTTGATCAGGTAGCCATTGGCGCCATGCAGTTCGACGCCATCGAAGCCGGCGGCCAGTGCATTGCGGGTGGCCTGCGCGTAGTCGGCGATGATGCCCGGAATCTCATCCTCTGCCAGTGCACGCGGCATCGAGTGCTGGATCATTTCGCCCACGCCGGCTTCCGGACCTGCGCCGGTCGGGTCGACGAATACCTTCACGCCTTCGGCCAGCAACGCCGAGGACGACACCGGCGCCACGCCACCGGGCTGCAGGGCCACGTGCGAAACACGACCGACGTGCCACAGCTGCGCGTAGATGCGGCCACCGGCGGCATGCACTGCGTCAGTGACCTGGCGCCAACCCCGCACCTGCTCATCGCTGTGGATGCCGGGCGTCCAGGCATAACCCTGGCCCTGCGGGCTGATCTGGGTACCTTCGCTGACGATCAGGCCGGCGCTGGCACGCTGCGCGTAGTAGGCAGCCATATCCGAGGTGGCGACGTTGCCGTCCGCTGCACGCGAGCGTGTCATCGGCGGCATCACGATGCGGTTGGGCAGGGTCAGGGCGCCCAGGCGGTGGGGGGTGAACAGCATGGCGGCAATCTCTTGCGGGGGGAGTACCGGCAAGGATGGGGATGCAGGCCACAGCACAACAGGCGCATCGTGGCAAAACAGTTGTGCCCGGCAGGCAAGGATCACCCGCCATCAGTACTCATCCACGCATGGCGTGGCTCTACTCCAGGCTGGGCTCGATCCTGATCGCACCGTGCGCCACCCGGTCATAGCAGGCGCGCACCACGTCTTCGCCGTACTTGCGTTCCAGCCGGCGCACTATGAAGTGGCCGCGCGCCATGTCCTGGTAGTAATCGGTGAACATGGTGTTGAGCGTTGCACCGGCTGCCGCACCCACGATCGGCACCGCCTGTGCGGCGAACTTTTCGGTCACCACCACGCCGAAACGCGCGGCCACCTTCTCCACCATCTTCGCCAGCAGCTTGCCGGCTTCCTTCGGCGCCACGCCCAGGGTCAGGTCGCGACCGGTCACCACGCGCCCGGCCAGTTCGGCCGACAGGTGCCGCATCACGTCGGTGGTGAAGCCGCGGGCCAGGTAGTAACCGGTCTCGCTGGCGTCATCGCGCGGCGAGTTGCCGCCCAGCGCGAACACCTCCAGGCAGGCCTGGCGGGTACTGAACTCGGACAGGTCGAATCCCTCGCTCCGGGCCACGTCGGCCACCGCGCGCATCATGATGGTGGTCGACACCGGCAACTCGATGAACAGGGCGGCGAAGCCAAAGGCCCCGCCAACCGCACCCGAGGTCGCCGCTGCCAGCTTGTGCCAGCGCGTGGAGGCGCCCTTGCCGGGGCTGTTGTCCATGCTCCACAGCGCCGCCTGCGCCGACTTGGACAGCGCCGCCTGCACCGCGCCATGGATACGGCCGGAGACCGCCTTGGGCAGCGCCTTCACCGCAAATTCCAGCGGCGTGCCGACCAGGTTGGCCATGCGCGCGGTCAGGGTCGGCGCTTCCAGCAGGGTTACCGCCCGCTGCAGGTCGGACCAGTCGCGGGCATCGTGGGCGATGTCGCGGGGAAGCAGGATGGGCTCGTTCATGGCGCCGATCTTAGCGCCAGGGAGTTGAACGGAGGATAGTGCCGGCCGCTGGCCGGCAACCTGATACACGTCACAAAGGCCGCTGAATTGCCGGCCAGCGGCCGGCACTACCAGTTCGCGTATCACCCGGTAGCGCCGGGCCATGCCCGTTGGCGTCGTTCAAGCAGTCGGCAGGCCCGACAGCGCGCCCATGAACTGGCGGTAGTGGCGCAGCTCGGCGATCGAATCATGCACATCGCTCAGCGCGGTATGGTTGCTGTTCTTGCCGACCCCGGCCGCCACGGTCGGCGCCCAGCGCTTGGCCAGTTCCTTCACCGTGGACACGTCCAGGTTGCGGTAATGGAAGTACTTCTCCAGGCGCGGCATCTGGCGATGCAGGAAGCGGCGGTCCTGGCAGATGGAGTTGCCGCACATCGGCGACAGGCCGGCCGGAATCCACTGTGCCAGGAAGTTCACCGTCTGCGCCTCGGCCTGGCCAAGCGTGGTGGTACTGTCCACCACACGCTGCCACAGGCCCGAACGGCGGTGCTGGTTGCGGTTCCACTCATCCATCGCCTCCAGCGTTTCCACCGGGTGATGAATGGCGAACTCCGGCCCTTCGGCCAGCACGTTGAGCTGGGCGTCGGTGACCACGGTGGCAATCTCGATGATCGAATCGTTGTCGGTATCCAGCCCGGTCATTTCCAGGTCGATCCAGATCAGTCGTTCGTTGGCCGCGCCGTTGTCCGCCATTGTGTCGCCTCGTTGCTGGGCAGGCGCGCGGCCTACCGGATAGGGAAAGAGGCGCCCATCATACCCGTTCGCCGTTCAGCCCTCGTCGGCGTGGTCTTCCAGCAGCAGCGGCGGCTTGCCCCGCTTGGCACGGAAATAATTGGTCAGGCGCGTGCTGGCTTCCTTGGCCAGGACGCCGCCGTGGATCTCGACGCGGTGATTGTGGCGGGCGTCGCCGAGCAGATCGAACACGCTGCCACACGCCCCGGTCTTGGGATCGCTGGCCCCGTAGACCAGGCGCGAGACACGCGCATGCACGATCGCCATCGCGCACATCGCACACGGTTCCAAGGTTACGTACAGGGTGCTGCCAAGCAGCCGATGATTGGACAGCACCTTGCCCCCCACCCGCATGGCCACGATCTCGGCGTGCGCGCTGGGATCATGCGAAGCGATGTTGAGATTCCAGCCCTCGCCCAGCAGCTGGCCATCGGCGCCGACCAGCACCGCCCCCACCGGGATCTCGTCGAACTCGCGCTGCGCGCGTTCGGCCAGCGCCAGCGCATGGCGCATCCAGTGCTCATCGGCGTCGTGCACCGGTACACCCAGGGTGTCGGTCATGGCGGTTCTCGCGTCGTTGCTGGGCCAGGATGGCCGCCGGGTCGGTAGTGTACGCCCCGGCTCGTGCAGGCGTCGCTAACGCGCGTCGAAGCGATCGCGGGCCGCATCCAGTGCGGGAAAGTTGTGCTCGGCCCAACGGTCCAGCGCAGCCAGCGTGTCGACCAGGCTGCGCGCGACCTCGGTCAGCCGGTACTCCACGTGCAGCGGCTTGCTGCCCCGGTCGCAGCGCTCGACCAGGCCGTTGCGCTCCAGTTGCCGCAGGGTCTGGGTCAGTACCTTCTGCGAGAGGCCTTCGATCTTCCGCAGCAGCGCGCCATTGCGCATCGGGCCCTGTGCCAAGGCAGGCAACAGCAGCATCACCCACTTGCCGGAAATCAGCGCCAACGCATCACGCGCCGAGCAGTCCGCCGCATAGACATCGCCGGGAAAGGCCATGGTTACCTCAAGGTGCCTAATTGCCGGGGTGCGCCGGCCTCGCGAGGATGGTCGCACACTCCAACACGCCCTTTCCGCATGCACGCCCTGATCCTGCTGGCCCATCCCGAACCGCGCTCGTTCAATGCCCATCTGGCTGCCCAGGCAACCGAGCAGCTGCAGCATGAAGGCCTGCAGGTGGACATGATCGACCTGTACGCGGACGCCTTCGATCCGCTGGAAGCGGCCCATCACCATCCGCAGCGCCTGCAGCCCGGCCCCTTCGATGCGCAGCGCGAGCAGCGGCACAGCGCCGAACAGGGACAGCTACCGGCCGAGGTGCAGCGCCACCTGCGCCTGCTGCAGGCCACCGACCTGCTGATCCTGCAGTTCCCGCTGTGGTGGTTCGCGGCTCCGGCCATGCTGAAGGGCTGGCTGGACCGCGTACTGGTCTACGGACCGGTCTACAACAGCCGGCAGCGCCACGAGCACGGCGTGATGCGCGGCAAGCGCGCGTTGCTGAGTGTCACCACCGGCTCATCGGCGCGGGCGTGCGCGGTGGACGGCCGCGAGGGCGACACCCGGCTGCTGCTGTGGCCGTTGATGTACAGCCTGCGCTACGTCGGCTTCGAGGTGATGCAGCCGCACGTGGTGCATGGTGTGCGTTCCAGGCTTCCGCCCGAACGTGTGCAGGCACACGATGCCGCGCTGGAGGCCGCCACCGGCAACTACCGTAAACGGCTGGCGCACTGGCAACAATGGCCGAGCGTGCCGTTCAACAACAGCGAGGACTTCGAGGAGGGCGTCGTGCTTCATGCGGACGCAACCGCGTTCAGCCCCTTCATCCGCCATCGCAACGGGGAATGAATCCACGCCTGCAGCCATCGCCCGGAATCTGCATACTGCACATTCTTCCGAAGCACCTTGGTGACCCATGACCACCCTGCGCCCCTCGCGCGCCGACGACGGCGCCGCCCTCGTCGACCTGTGGCGTCGCGCCGTCGACGCCACCCACGACTTCCTCAGCGCCGAAGACCGCCAGGCCATCGATGCAGAAGTGGCCGGTTTCCTGCCGAAGGCGCCGATGACCGTCGCCGCTGATGCTCAGGATCGCCCACTGGGTTTCATGCTGATCGACGGCACCCACATGGAAGCACTGTTCATCGACCCGGACGTGCGTGGCACCGGCATCGGCCGGCAGCTGCTGCAGCATGCACTGGCCCTGCATCCGCAGCTGAGCACCGACGTCAACGCGCAGAACGCGCAGGCCGTGGGTTTCTACCGGCGCATGGGCTTTGTCGAAACCGGACGCTCACCTGTGGATTCACAGGGGCGCCCGTATCCGTTGATCCATCTGCGGCACAACGGCTGACATTCTCCGGCAGCCGCCGCGTGCTAGCGTGGCCGCTTCGAATCGAGGAATGCCGTGCATGGATGGTGCAAAAGCCCTGTTGACCCTGTTCGCGCTGGGCATCAGCCTGGTCTGGATCCTGGTGCCGTTCGCCATCTTCGCCGTGCGCAATCTGTTGCGCGAGGTGCTGGTCGAGCAGCGCCGCACCAACGAACTGCTTGAGCATATCGGCGGCTACCGCATTCCCAGGCCGCAACCCGAACCAACCGCCTGGCGCGCGCCCTGAACAGGAGCGCGCCAGGCCCGGCTCAGGAGGTGGCCTCGAATGCCGGTGAGTACTGCACCTCGCCCTGCGCCATCGGTGGGCGCAGGCAGAGGGCCTGGAAGTACTCCGCGGGCACGCCCGGCAGTATCAGGCCTGGTTCGGCGCGGAAACCGAAGCGTCCGTAATAGCCCGGTTCGCCCAGCAGCACGCAGCCCCGTGCTCCCTGCTGGCGCAGGGTTTCAAGCGCGGCACGCATCAGCCCCGCACCGATGCCCTGCCCTTGCCATCCGGGCAATACCGAGATCGGACCGAGGCCGAACCAGCCGCTACTGCCATCGCTGATCGCCACCGGCGAAACCGCGACATGGCCAACCCGCTCGCCATCGACCTCGGCCACCAGCGAAACCGCCAGCTCACCACGCGAGCGCAGTGCATCGACGATGAAGTGTTCGGTGTGGCTGCTGTGCTCGGCGGTAGCGAAGGCTGCGGCTGTCAGCGCATGGATGGCGGCGATGTCGGCCGCGGCTTCATTGCGGAGGGTGTAGTTCAAGGGGCACCTCGATCGATGCGGCGCACCCGGGCAGCGGGTACGCGGTGAGGGAAAAGGATCGCCATGGCGCGCATCAGCGATTGTCCAGCTGCGGGCGCACCGCAACCAGTCCAGCGCGGTTGATGCGGTAGGGACGACCGTCATGCGAACTGATCAAGCGCTTGTTCTTCAGCTTCTTGAAGACGGCCAGCGTGCAATCGCTCAGCAACAGGCCTTCACGATTGAAGCATTCAACGCTGCGGACACGGCCAGAGCCGTCGCGGCTGAAGGCAATGCAGCCGCCCTGGGCGAGAACGTGCAACGTCCTCTGCTCCGCTCGGGAGATATTCATGGGAAGAGAGATCCTGCGTAATCGGAAATGCGGACGACACGGGCTGCCAACGGCACCCGGCCAGGGGAACACGCATTCGATAACCACTCCCGGCAGACACACGGGAAGGGTTATCCGATGACGGCAATCTCCAACATGAAAAACCACACTCGGCAGGCGCCTGCGTGCTGCAGGCACGCGCACGTTACCCAGCCGCCTGCGGCGGGTCAACCTCGGCACCAACGCGATTGGGCGATAATTTATCTTTCATCCGCAGGAGCCGACGATGGTCTGGGCAGCATCGGCGCGCGCATCCGCCAGCACCCACTGGCCCTCAACGTAAAGCTCGCCGACATCGCCATCCGCGCCGACTGTGCCGGTGGACGCGGCACACACGTCGATGGCGCTGCTCAGCGTACGCGAGGGGTGCTTGCCGAAGGGGAGGCACAGATGGCACCGATGCAACCCCGGCACCACCGGTCAAACGCTGATTCTTGGCCATGGGCACTGATCACTGCTGCGGTGCAGCAGTACAATGGGCGGCTCCCCTCGTCCCCATCGCGCCCCCGCATGAGCCCCAACTCTTCCCTGGCTGCGCGGCTGACGCCCCGTCAGCGCACCCTGATCATTCTCGCCTTGTCACTGGGCGGCTTCGCCATCGGCACCAGCGAGTTCGCCAGCATGGGCCTGATGCTGGAGATCAGCCGGGGCCTGTCGATCTCTGAAACCCAGGTCGGCCACCTGATCAGCGCCTACGCCATCGGCGTGGTGGTCGGTGCGCCGATCCTGGCGTTCGTCGGCGCCAGTTTCCCGCGCCGCAAGCTGCTGCTGGCGCTGATGGGCTTCTATGCCGTCGGCAACCTGGCCAGCGCGCTGGCGCCGAACTACGCCACCATGCTGCTGGCGCGCTTCGTCGCCGGCCTGCCGCACGGCGCCTACTTCGGCGTGGCGATGCTGGTGGCTGCGGCGATCAGCCCCGCCGGCCAGCGCGGCCAGGCGATGTCGCGCGTGCTGCTCGGCCTGTCGATCGCGATCCTGGTCGGCAATCCGCTGACCACCTGGCTGGGCCAGCAGCTGAGCTGGCGCACCGCCTTCGCCCTGGTCAGCCTGCTGGCCATCGCCACCGTGGTGATGATCGCGCGCTTCCTGCTGCCCGATCCGGACGAGGTGCGTACCTCGCCGATGCGCGAGCTGCGCGCCTTCAACACCACCCAGGTGTGGCTGGCGCTGGCGATCGGTGCGGTCGGTTTCGCCGGCATGTTCTGTGTGTTCACCTACCTGGCACCAACCCTGGTGCAGGTCACCGGCGTGGCCGAATCGTGGATGCCGCTGGCGGTGGGCGTGTTCGGCATTGGCGCGATCATCGGCAACATTGCCGGTGGCTGGCTGGTGGACAAATTCCACTTCAAGGCCGCCGCCGTGGTGCTGCTGTGGTCGATCGTGATGCTGTTGCTGTATCCGCTGGCCGCGCAGTCGGTGTGGACGATCGGCCCGATGATCATCACTGTCGGCACCATGGGCGCGCTGGCGGCGGTGCTGCAGACCCGCCTGATGGACGTGGCCGGCGAAGCGCAGACGCTTGCCGCCGCTTCCAACCATGCCGCGTTCAACACCGCCAATGCGCTGGGCCCCTGGCTGGGCGGCATGGCGATCAGCGCCGGCTTCAGCCCGGCCAGCACCGGCTACGTCGGCGCCGCCACCGCCCTCGGCGGCCTGCTGCTCTGGGGCGTGGCGGTGATGCTGGACAGGAAGCGCAGGCACGCCGTCGCCGGCAGCCACTGAGCATCGCGCCGGGTCGTCAGTCGCTGCCGGCGCGGCGGCGGCGGCGGCCCGGTCGCAGCAACGCACCATCGCCGGCTGCCAGCGTGGGCCGTGCCAGGTCACCACGCTGTACGCGGTCCAGTACCCGCCGTGAATTGGCCGCGCAATCAATGCCGTCCGGCCGCGCCTGGATATCCTCGATCAAGGCCAGCAGGTGCGCCCGGCTCTGCGCAAGGCGCAGTTGCAGCGCCTCGATATCGGCCACCTTCCGCCGCAGCATCGTGATCAGCGCATCGTGCTGCCACTGGCTCATGTCCGGCGGCAGCAGCGCGCGGATCTCTTCCAGGCTGAAGCCTGCGCGCTGCGCGCCGATGATCAGCTCCAGCAGCAGCACCGCCTGCTCCGGGTAGTCGCGGTAGCCGTTGGCCTGGCGCTGCACCACCAGCAGCCCGGCGTCCTCGTAGAAGCGGATGCGCGACGCGGCCAGGCCGGTGCGCCGCGCCAGTTCACCGATCTTCATGGGCCTGAATCCTCGACATCGACACCGCTTGACCTTCAATAAAACTTGAAGGTTAGCGTAGCGCCATTCCCCTGTCCCGGAGCTGTCCGATGTCCCTGTTCTCACCGCTGGCCCTGCCCTCGGGCGCGGTCATCCACAACCGCATCGCCAAGGCCGCGATGGAGGAAAACATGGCCGACGCCGACCACGCGCCCTCGGACGCGCTGCTGGAGTTGTACCAGCGCTGGGCCGACGGCGGTGCCGGGCTGATCATCACCGGCAATGTGATGGTCGATGGCCGTGCCATGACTGGACCAGGCGGTGTGGTGCTGGAAGACGACCGCCACCTTGATCGCTTCATCGCCTGGGCGGACACGGCCCGCGCGCGCGGCGTGCAGATGTGGATGCAGATCAACCATCCCGGACGGCAGATGCCGGCCGCGCTCGGCCAACCGGCGCTGGCGCCTTCAGCGGTGCCGCTGCAGATGGGGGCGTTGTCCAGCCAGTTCGCACCGCCGCGGGCAATGACCGGGGCCGACATCGAAGAGGTGATCGCCCGCTTCATCCGCAGTGCCGAGCTGGCCGAGCGTGCTGGCTTCAGCGGGGTGGAGATCCACGCCGCACACGGCTATCTGCTCAGCCAGTTCCTGTCGCCGCTCTCCAACCACCGCGATGATGGCTGGGGTGGCAGCCTGCAGAACCGAGCACGCCTGCTGCTTGAGATCGTGCAAGGGGTGCGCACTGCGGTGTCGCCCACGTTCGCGGTGGCGGTGAAGCTCAATTCCGCCGACTTCCAGCGTGGCGGCTTCTCGCCGGAGGACGCGCGCGCCGTGGTGGAGATGCTGGCCCCGCTGGGCGTGGATCTGGTCGAACTGTCCGGCGGTAGCTACGAAGCACCGGCCATGACCGGCGCCGCGCGCGATGAACGCAGCCTCGCACGCGAAGCCTATTTCCTTGAGTTCGCACGCGAGATCGCCACGGTGGCGACGATGCCGCTGATGGTCACCGGTGGAATCCGTCGCCACGCGGTGGCCGAGCAGGTGCTGGACAGCGGCATTGCGATGGCGGGCATCGCCACCGCGCTGGCGATCGAACCGGACCTGCCAAAGCACTGGCGGCAGGGGCGCGACGCGGTGCCAATGCTTCGCATCATTGGGTGGCGCAGCAAGCCGCTGGCGGCCAGCGCACACATGGCGGCGGTGAAGTACCAGCTGGGCCGGCTGAGCCGGCGCCGCCCCACCGCGCCCGGTGTCTCACCGATGTGGGCGCTGCTGCTGGCGCAGGCGGCGGGCAGGTGCCGGACCCGTCGCTACAGGCGCTGGATCGCCGCGCGTGCAGGCAGCCGCTGAACAGGCGGGCTTCTCATCGTGGCAGCGATGCTCCACCATCTGCATGACCGGCGGCAGTCCGCTCCCTATCGCAGCAGGCACAAGGAACCCACGTGGCAGCAGGACCGACCGGCAACCGCGAAAAACTGCTCGATGACCTGCTCTCGCTCGGCCGCAACTGGGCACTGGCGATTGCCATCGCCGGTGCCGGGGCTGCGGTCCATTACAGCGAATCGGTGTACGAGGCCGGCCTCTGGCGCGGGCTGCTGCCCACGCTGTGCTTCCTGGTCGCCATGATCTGGATCGTGCTCAGCATCATCCGCTTCGACCTGACCCTCCAGCAGCACTTCGAGCGCAAGCGCACGCGCTGGCTCAGCCGCCTGCTGTATATCGTGCTGCTGGGCACCGGCATCACGGCGGTGTTCTTCGTCACCGAACTGGCCGCCAACAACCACATCGCGCGGATGTGCGATTCGGTGGCCAACGAACCGGCAAGCCGCATCTACCGGTCGAGCGAATGCCAGCGCCTGTACCAGCATCGCGCGGCGTACCGGAAACGACTGGAATCGGTCGAGGGTGAATTCGACTGAGCAGATGCGCGGGCGAAGACGCACCTGGAGGTCCAGCAGGGAAGGATTCGAAATAGTTGTATGGACGTCATTGCAACGCGACGCCACGCTTTACTGTCAGAAAGCCGTGATCGAGCGCAGTCCATGAAGTTGCCCGCCCCTTCCCGTCGGCCCGTCCGGCCCCGGAAAATCGACAGTGAAGTTCGCATCTTCAGGCGCCATCACCAGTACGCCATGTTTGCCATCGGAGCCGTACCACTGGCAATACTCCTGTTCGCCGTCGCGCCCGAACTTGGACTTCTCCCTGCACTGGGTGCAGCAGCGGTATTCACGCTGTCGGCGCTGATCCTGGCCTTCGTTGCCTATCCCCCACGACGGGACCGGGTGGCACTGGAGCATGATCGCCTGGTATTCCAGCACCGCGCTCCCCTCCTGTTCGAGCAGATCCGGTCCTACAACCTTGACGATCATGTCGATCTGATCCTGATCGATGGACCGAGCGTGCTGCTCCAGCGCACAAGGGCATCGACGCATGAATTCTCAACCTTCCGGGACGCGCTGGCAGAGGCTCTCACGAATCGGCCCGCCACCCCTGCCACTGCTCCGCAACGCCGCTACTTCTTCGGTGCCTGGCCTGCA
Organism: Stenotrophomonas sp. SKA14; assembly: GCF_000158575.1. NCBI lineage: Bacteria > Pseudomonadati > Pseudomonadota > Gammaproteobacteria > Lysobacterales > Lysobacteraceae > Stenotrophomonas > Stenotrophomonas sp. SKA14. The sequence goes on along the minus strand of NZ_DS999412.1, from coordinate 2,372,607 downwards.
CGCGTGTGGGGTGCGGTCCTGTTGCTGGCAACGGCGGCACTGGTGATCACAGGCCTGCTGCCTGGCTGGCCGTTGTACAAGGCGCCGATGCTCGGAATCGTGCCCGTGGTGGGCATTGGGCTATTGTTGTCGCGCCGCCGTCACTGATTCACCGATCACGTCGTCGGCGAAGAACACACAGCGTGGATATGCAGTCGGGCACAGTACGCGTGCCGCTCATGCCTTGGATCACCCCGGCCGCCATGCTTCATCCTTCTGCCCCCGCCCGTCACGATGCCATTGCCCTGCAGGCAGGCATTCTCGGCAGTGTGCTGGGCATTGCGGCGTTCAAGGCTGTTGCGCTGTCGGCGCTGGCCAGTGGATCACTGATGGTGATCGGGGTGTGGATGCTGGCCTGCGCCCTGCTGGGCGCCTGGGCCCTGGCCGCCTACCTGGCGTGTCTGGCGCTGAGCCGCCGTGTGTTCGTGCTGATGCTGGCCCTGTGCGTGGTGCTGATGGCCTGCATCGCCTGACCGCATCGGATGTCGGACTATCGCGCGATTGTTACAGAATAACAAGTGCAATCGGTCCGATTGCCTGTGCCCGGGGTCACGGATTGCAATGGCAGGGCCACTCCGGCACCACCCCGAGACCGCCCCATGAACCTGCCGCCCCTGCTGCGCACCTCACTCACCTTGTTTGCGTTGGTCTCGCTGGGTGGCTGCGCCACCTATGACGACAGCGCCATGCATCCGGCCTGCCAGGAATCGCCGCACCTGAAGGATCTGCCGCGCGACGTGGCCGCCCGCGAGAGCCGCTGCAACAAAGGCATGGAAGTGTGGTCGAGCGAGCGCAAGGGCAGCGACAAACCACTGGACCTGAGCGGCAAGAAAAAGGATCTGTAAGCGCAGCCGGCGCAGCCTTGGACCGGCTGCGCCGCCACGCGGGTCAAACGACGGACACCGTCCCGAACCAGCACTGCAACGCGTGAGCCAATCCGGCCGTGTCACCGCCCGCATCGCAGGCCCAGGCGACGATGCCATCGGGGCGCACCAGAACCGCGCCCAGGCCCGTCGCCTCACCCAGCACCGATCCCATGCAGACAGGGAGCGGCGGTGCATCGCCGGTGATGTCGCACGAGAGCGATTCAACATCGAACACGAGCAGCGCCCCCTGCCCGGCCCTCAGCAGCTCACCCGTGCGCCGGCCATCGGCCAGCGCGAAGTCCGGCACGCTGCGACCGACCAGCGGGTGTCCCTCGCTCAGCGCCAGCTGCTGCGTTACGCCCCACACCCGTTCGGCCAGATAGGTCGCGCCATCGCGGGTGTCGGCCAGATCGGCAATGACGGCCGCCAGCGCGCGCGAACCGGCGCCCGGTCGCATCAGCGCAACCTGCGCACGCGACCAGTCCAGTACCTTCGCGCCGATCGGATGCCGCTCGGCCTGATAGCTGTCCAGCAGGGCCTCGCCGGCGACCCCACGCACCACCGCCGCCAGCTTCCAGCCCAGGTTCATTGCATCGCCAATACCCAGGTTCAGCCCCTGGCCGCCCAACGGTGAATGCATGTGTGCGGCATCACCGGCCAGCAGCACGCGACCGTTGCGGTAGGCGCTGGCCTGGCGCGCGGCATCGGTCCAGGTGGTGGCCAGATGCAGCGCGGTGATCGTTGCATTGTGACCGGACACGCGCCGCAGCAGCGCTTGGGCCGACGGCAGGTCCAGCGCCGTGCGATGGCCAGCGCCGCCGTCGAAATCGGCGAGTGCCAGCACGCCCGGCGGGTTGAAATTGCACATGCCGTGCACGGTGTACTGGCGACCCGGCGTGAGCACCGATGGATCTTCCAGTTCGACGAGCAGGGAATGGCCGGTGAACTCCGGTTCGGTTCCTTCGAAGCTGAAACCCGATTGCTTGCGCACCGTGCTGCGGGCGCCATCGCAGCCGACCAGCCAGCGGCCGTTGACGGTGCCGTGTGCAGTCGTCTGCACAGCGACCTGATCCTCCTCCACCTGCACCGCCTGTACCGCGCAGCCGCGATCGATGTGCACACCCAGCCCGACTGCGCGCTCGGTCAATACGGCTTCCAGCGCCTGCAGCTCGATCGCCATCTGCGTGCCGACCGGCGTCGGCACGCGCCAGTTCCAGCGCCCGCTGTCCACGCTGTCCAACGCGAACGGAATGCCGGCGAAGTGGCCGCCCAACGGTCGCGGTTGCGCCAGCCAGTGCGCCGTGCCGGGCGGGGGTGCGCCCTTGTCCGGCTTCAGCACCTGGGCCGCGGCGACCGCGTCCAGCAGGCCGCGCCGATCCAGTGCCTCCAGGGTGGGGGCGTTCAAGCCGCGCAGGCCCAGCGGCAAGCGTTTCAGGGGTGATCCGGGGGACTCGGCCTGTTCCAGCACCCGCACCGAACAGCCCGCCTGGGCCAGTTCGCAGGACAGGAACAGGCCAACCGGGCCCGCACCGGCGATGACGATGTCGTACAGCATTGGGACTTCCTCGTGAGCACCGGACCGGCGCTCTGGCGATCAGAATGTTACACTCGGTGTACGTTTCCACAAGTGAACCTCCGATGACCCCACTCCCGGGCCGCCGCGAGCAGCGCAAGGCCGAGACCCGACAAGCGATTTCAGACGTCGCCACCGAGCTGATCATCCGGCGCGGCTTCGAGGCGGTGTCGATGTCCGAGATCGCCGAGGCCGCCGGGGTTTCGCGCAAGACGGTCTTCAACTACTTCGCCAGCAAGGAAGACCTGGTCTTCGACCGCGACGAGGAGGCGCGCGCTTTGCTGCGCGAGGGCATGCTGGCCCGCAACGACATGGCCCCGCTGGGCGCCTTCCAGTCGCTGGTACGGCAACTGCTGGACAGCGGCCATCCGCTGCTGCGGATCAACGCCGGCGCCGCGGCGTTCTGGGCGACCGTGGCCGACAGTCCCGTGCTTGTCGCGCACGCGCGCAGGCTGCATGCGCAACTGAGCGACGACCTCGCGCAACTGATGGCCGATGCTGCCGGCCGGCCCCCCAGCGATGCCGAGGCGAGGCTGGGCGCCGCCATGCTGATGGCGTCGATGGTGGCGGCGTACGAGAAGGGCCTGGCCAGCCACCGGCAGGGTGAAGACCCGCGCGAGGCCATGCTGCAGCTGATCGTGCGTGGCGCCACCGGGGTGCTGGTGGCCCTGGCAGGCACGCCGTATACAGACCCGGCGCTGCGTCCATAGCGCATTCGGGGGATAGGTCACGAAGTGTTGCAAATGCTAATCTTTCTCATTTGCAGCCACCCCACTTCGCCCCCATGCCCCTTTCCGCTTCTCTGCCGCGCGCCCTGTGCCTTGCGCTGGGCCTTTCCCTGACCTCTCTCGCACTGGCCGCCGAGACCCCGGCAGACGCCCCCAGGGACCTGGACAAGGTCGAAGTCCGCGGCCGTGCGCAGACCCTCTACCGCGCCACCGATGCGGCCGTTGGTACTCGTACCGACACCCCGCTGGAGCGGGTCCCGCAGTCGATCCAGGTGATCCCGCGCGAGCTGATCGACGACCAGGCCGCGCGCCAGGTGACCGACCTGTACCGCAGCATCAGCGGCATCAGCTTCTTCAGCTATGCCGGCGTCACCCTGCGTGGCTTCCGCCAGGAGAACGTGCTGTACGACGGCCTGCGCGGCGATCCCTATGCAGGTTTCTCGGTGCCGCAGCTGTTCAACATCGAGCGCGTGGAGGTATTGAAGGGCCCTGCCGGAGCGCTGTACGGCGGCGGCGATGCCGGCGGCGTCATCAACTATGTGACGCGCAAGCCGAAGGCTCGTGCCGAGCGCCGCATCGAGCTGCAGGTGGGCGACAAGGATTTCCGTGCGGGCTCGATCGAAGGCACCGGGCCGTTGAATGCCACCGGCAGCGTTCGCTATCGCGCAGGCCTGTATGCCGACAGCGAACAGGGCGTGCGCTGGAACGCCGACAGCGAAAGCGTGATCGGCGATGCGTCGCTGGCCTTCGATGTCGGCCAGACCGGCGAACTGGTGCTGCAGTTCACCGACATCACCCAGAACCTGGGCGGCAACCGCCTGCGCGGTGTGCCGGTGAACGATGCCGGGAGCTTCCTGACCGACCGCCGCTGGAACCACAACGAGGCCAGCGACTTCCTCGACATGCGCGCCAAGGTGGCATTGGTGCAGTACCGTTTCGCGCCGCGCGACACCCTTGATGTGGACGTTGCCGCACGCTGGTTCAGCAACAACGAGCACCAGATGTACCACGAGCCGATGGGGCTGATCGACCGTGACCGCGATGGCGTGGCCGAGTGGATGACGCGCCAGCTGCGCAACCAGATCCGCGACAACGAGGCGTTCACCGCCAGCGCGAATGCGGTCTGGCGGATCAACACCGGGCGCATCGAACACAAGGTGTTGTTCGGCGCCGATGTGTACCAGCTCGACGCCGACTTCACCGCGCAGACCGCCAACAGCGCCGACCTGGCACGCGGCGCCGGCCCGGTGCGCGGCATCGATCTGTTCAACCCGGTCTATGGCGCCAGCACCTGGCATGACTACAACCTGGCCGCCCTGCCCTGGCGCAGCACCTCCACACGCAGCAAGCGCTACGGCGGCTACCTGCAGGATGAGTTGGCGCTGGGCACGCGCTGGCACGTGCTGGCCGGGCTGCGCTGGGATGGCTTCAATGATGAGGACCGCCTGGGTGGCGGCAGCGTGGAAGGCAACGATCTCAGCTGGCGGCTGGGCAGCACCTTCAGCGTGCGCGAGGGGCTGAACGTATACGCCAACGTGGCCAGTGGCTTCGTGCCGCAGAGCGCGGCCAACCAGAACCCGGCCGCGGGCGGCCCGTTCGATGCCGAGCGCAGCAGGCAGTGGGAGGTTGGCCTGAAATCCCTGCTCGCCGACCGCGTGACCTTGAACGTGGCGGCCTACCGCATCGACCGCAGCAACATCGTGCAGTCCACCGGCGCGGTGATCGGCGGGGTGAACCAACTGGCCGCCCTGGGCCTGGTGCGCAGCACCGGCATGGAACTGGACCTGCTGGCCGACATCACTGAGCGCTGGGTACTGAATTTGACCTACGCCTACAACGACGCGCGGGTGAAGGACGCCGGTCCGAACGGCATCACCAATGCCTCCGGCGACCGTTTCGCCAATGCACCACGCAACAAGGTGGGGCTGTGGACGCGCTACGACCTGCCCTCGATCAACTCAGCGATTGGCTTCGGCGTGGATCATGTAGGAGAACGTGTCAGCCTCGACGGGCAGACGGTGAAGGCCTACACCGTGTTCGATGTGAGCTGGAAGACCACGTGGAAGCAGTGGCAGTTCCAGGCCAACGTCAAGAACCTATTCGACAAGGTGTACGCCGCCAGCGGCTTCATCGAGCGCAACGGGCACTTCCCGGGTGAACCGCGGCGGGTGTACGTGCAGGCGGCCTACAGTTTCTGAGGCGCCTGCCCTCTTCCCCAACAGGGCCCCGTGGTCTGACGGCGCTGCATGCGGCGCCAATTCAGGTATGCTTCCGCGCGTCCGGACCACGCTTGCGGGCGACCACCTGCACATCATGCGGTGCAGCACGGACGCGGCGGATCGGCCCACGATTCACCATGGATGTTTAAACGTAATCACAGGGGAAAATGGATGAAGAAGTTCCTGCTCGCAGCGATCCTCGCTGCGTCACTGGCCGGTTGCACCACCAATCCTCCGCTCAATTTTTCGGTTCCCAACGTTGGGGTCAGCAGCAAGAAGATCGACGGTGAACTGAAGTCGCTGACAGTCACCCTGGCGCGCCCGGACGAGGCCAAGGGCAAGATCCCGGCGCAGGCCCAGCACGAAGTGCCGCAGATGTGGCAGAACGCGCTGACCGAAGCACTGAACAAGATGGCGGTCTTCCGCGACGATGCGCCGGTGAAACTGAGCCTGTCGGTGAAGATCCTGGCCATCGACATTCCGAATTTCGGTGCATCGATGACCACCAAGACGATCGCCCGGTATGAGCTGATTGACCGCGCCACCGGCAGCATCGTCTACACCCAGGATGTCAGCGCCTCTGGCGAAGTACCGTTCAACTATGCCTTTGCCGGTGTCATTCGCGCTCGCGAATCGATCAGCCGCTCGGCGCAGAACAACATCGCCCAGTTCCTGCAGGCGCTGGAGACCGTGGACATTACCAAGCCGATGTTCCCGAACAAGCAGGAAGCGCCGTGAAACGCCTGCTGCTGGGTGCATCCGTTGCCGCAATGCTGACGGCCTGCGCGCCCAACGTGCGAACCGACAGTTACTCCATCGGTTCGGTGGGACAGGTCAATCGAACCGTAGGCGGCACGGTCATCAGTGTTCGCTCGGTGAGCATCGACGGCAGCCAGGGGGGCGGCGCGGTCGCCGGCGCAGCCGCTGGCGGCGTTGCCGGTTCGACCATCGGCGGTAGCGATCAGGCGGCCGCCATCGGTGCCATCGGCGGCCTGGTGGTGGGCGCGATTGCCGGTGCCGCGTCCGAACGCGCACTTTCCAAGACGCAAGGCCTGGAGTACGTGGTACAGACGGAGAACGGCAACCTGATGACGGTTGTGCAGGGCCCCGACCCGGTGTTCAGCACCGGCATGCGGGTCCTGGTGCTGTATGGATCGCCCTCGCGCATCATTGCCGATCCGCGTCTAGCGAAGACAGCGCCGTGAACCCCAACGATGCCCCTTCCGAGGGGCATCGTTGTAGTGGACATCGAGGGGGTGCCTACCCACTTCCCCCGCCAACCTCAGTGCGAGCAGGACACCAGCATCGAGCGGGTGGCCATCTGGGTAGAGGTGAAGCCGTTCTTGTTGCCCACCGCGATGGCGTTTCCTTCATCGCCATCCTTGCTGAAGACCACATAGCCCCCCGGGCACATCTGCCCGGCCTTCTCGTAGCAGCCACTCCAGGAACTGGAGCCGCTGCAGTCGATGGACACGCCACGGCGGCCATCGGGAGTGACGGTCATCCTGGCGGTGGTACAGCCGCCCAGCGCGGCAACGAACAACAGCGGAACGAACAACTTCATGGGCACTCCAGGGTTGGGGATCAGCAGACGGGCGCCAAGGCTGGAGTGCCCGGATTGCGCGAACCTTGCGCCAGATGGCCGCACCGCTGCAGGGTTCCCCCTGCGTTGGCACGCCATGTTCACGCAATGTTCCTGTAATACGGTGCCGGCGCCTGCCGAAGTCCCCCGCGCCCCTTCCCGCCCAATTCCCGCCGATGCACATCCTGCTGATCGAAGACGAAGCCGAACTGGCTGCCACCCTGAAGTCCGCCCTGCAGCGCGAACGCTACGTGGTGGACCTGGCCAACACGCTGGCACTGGCCCGCGAAGCGGCGCTTTACGGGTCACACGATCTGGTGCTGCTGGACCGCACCTTGCCCGATGGCGACGGGCTGGGCCTGATTCCGGTGCTGCGCGGGCACAACCCCGGGGTACCGATCATCGTGCTCAGCGCGTTGGGACAGTTGCCGGACCGCATCGCCGGCCTGGACGAGGGAGCCGACGACTACCTGGCCAAGCCCTTCGCGCTGGAGGAACTGTTCGCGCGGATTCGTGCAGCCGGGCGCCGGCCGGGCGGCATGCAGGTAGAGCCGGTGAGCATCGGCCGGCTGCTGTTCGACCCCGCCTCGGGCGAGGCCACGGTGGGTGGACAGCGGCTGGAGCTTCCACGCCGCGAGATCCGGGTGCTGGCCGCCCTCGCCCGCCGGCTGGGCCGCACCGTGCTGCGCGAGTCCATTGAAATGGCGGTGTATGGCTTCGACGACGGCATCCATTCCAACACGCTCGACTCGCATGTCTCACGCCTGCGGCGCAAACTGGCCGACGCCGATGCCGGGGTGGAAATCCATGCCATCCGCGGTGTCGGCTATCTGATGCGGGAAACGAAGTAATGGCGCGACGCCCCTCCCTGAAGCGCCCGCTGATCGTCAAAACGCTGATCTACCAGCTGCTTGCGTTGCTGGTTGCGTTCTTTGCGCTGCTGATGGTGCTGGTGCGTGCCGACAGCGGCGGCTACTACACCATCCAGACCTTTGCCCCGGTGGCCGCAGAGGCCGTTCACCGCGACAGCACAGGCGAACTGTATGTGGAGCACACGCCTGAGCTGTCCGAGCTGCTGAAGATCGTCCCCGGTGCGTGGTTCATCGCCGAGGATGAACATGGCCACCATGTGACCTTCGGCCATGTTCCACCTGCCTACGCATCGCTGGTGGGCGCCCTCGACGGCATTCCCTATGGCGACCTCCGCGGACGCGACCGCAGCGATGGCCTCGCGGTGGCGATACGCCAGCACAGTGGCCCGGCCGGCAAGCTGACCATCATGGCCCATGGCGAAACCGATTCGCTGACCTGGCAGATGGCGCTGGCCGCACACATCATCACCCTGCCGATCTTCCTGCTGCTGGGCCTGGCCACCCTCATCCTGACCCCGATCATCGTCCGTCGCGCCCTGGCCGGTGTGGAACGCATCGCGCAGGAGGCCCGCAACATCTCCGCCAGCCGTCGCGGCATCCGCCTGACCGAGACCGCCGTACCGGTGGAGATCGCTCCGCTGGTGACAGCGGTGAACGAAGCGCTGGACCGGCTGGACGAGGGACACGAGCGGCAGCGTCGCTTCATCGCCGCCGCCGCCCATGAGCTGCGTACGCCGATCGCGATCCTGCGGGTCAAGATCGATGCCACCGACGACGCCACGTCCCGCAGCCTGGCCGTGGAAGTCGCGCGGCTGGCGACGCTGGCCGAGCAACTGCTGGACCTGCACCGCATGGAAGAAGCTGGACCGAAGGACTCGCTCAACCTGGCCCGCGTGGCCAAGCGGGTCGTGGCCGATCTGGCGCCGCTGTTGATCCAGTCCGACAAGACGGTCGCCGTCGCGGTGGAACCGAATTTCCCGGTGCTGGGCGAGGCCGGCGCGGTGGAGCGCGTGCTCTCCAACCTGGTGTTGAATGCAGCAGAGCATGGCGGGCGCCACATCATCGTGCGCGTGCAGGGCAGCTGCCTGGAAGTGGAGGACGACGGCCCCGGCATTCCGGTCGACCAGCGCGAACGGGTGTTCGAGCCCTTCCAGCGCCTGCGCCCACGGCAGACCGGCGCCGGGCTGGGGTTGAATCTGGTGCGGCAGGTGATCGACCGGCATGGCGGCCGCGTCACGATTCTGGATGCACCCGGCGGCGGCGCTTTGATCCGGGTCGAGTTCCCGCTGCATCCTGGCGTCAGCAGCGCGCCCCCATCGGAGCGCTGAGCGCACCCCGCCTGTGGGTCTGACTGCCCGCTGTCCACGCGTGGCGACCGGGGGCGATGCGCAAGGTTGCGGCAATGTTCGCCGCACAGCATCTGCAGGCGCGGCATTGCTCATGATGCCGCGTCCGGGTCTGACAGGAAGCCTGCATGTGACACAGGGAGCGCATCCCCCTTCGTCTTCCACGCGTACTCCACCCCCCGGCTGTACGTCCAGTCTGACCGCGGCAGCGTGGAATCATCGCGCGCGAACGTGGCGCAAGCATGGAGGGAAGCACTGGACGCACTGGCTGCGGACGCCCGCCGAACCGGAGCGGGTGGACGCCCTGATACGCCTGGCCGGCGCACTGTTCCTGCTGTTGCCGGGCATGGCCCTGGTGGCTGCAACATTCCGCCAAGCGCTGGGAACAGCCGCCGCCATCGTACTGTTCGTCACCCTGCATGCGGGGCTGCATATGCTGGCGGTGTGGCGCGAGGCAGTATGGCGACCCATTCCTTCGATGCTGCGCGCGCTGCACGCGCATGCAGCCGGCATGATGCTGGCCGTCACGTTGCCGGTCATCGTCCTCGGTGCCACAGGCCCGAGGCCGCTCAGCACGTCAGCCTGGCTGCTGGCCGGCGCGATATGCCAGCTCTGCAGCCTGCGCCGCGTGTCGCAACGCCTGCGCCACGTCCTGCTGGCGCTCGGCAGCGTGCTGCAGTTCATCGCGGTGACCCTGCTCGCACTCGGCACGGTGCACGGATAGGCCCGCACCACCGCAAGGTTCACGCAATCCAGCGCATCGAGACTCGACGACCATCCACGCCCGCCGGCGTGCATCCCATCTGTCGCGAGGACCCACGATGCCCTGTCTTTTCTGGATGCTGAGCCGATGAGCGCCGTACCGCGCAAGCGTCGCCGCGTGCTCATCATTGCCGCCGTACTGCTCTGCACCGCGCTGCTCCTGTTCGCCTGGCTGCGGCCCGCACCGCCGCCGCACCTGGAGGTAGCGCCGGTCATCCGTGGCAACATCGAACAGGTGGTGGAAGCCACCGGCACGCTGAAGCCCTCGCGGCTGGTGAGCGTGGGCGCGCAGGTCTCCGGACGCATCGAAACCCTGCATGTGAAGCTGGGCGACAAGGTAAAGGCCGGTGACCTCATCGCCGAGATCGACTCGCGCACCCAGCGCAATGCGCTGCAGAGCGCGCAGGCCGCCCAGCGCAGCGCCCGCGCGAACCGCGATGCCCTCGCCACCGATCTGCGCCAATACCAGCTGACGCTTCAACGCCAGCAGGCACTGGTGTCAAGGCAACTGGTCGCACGCGCCGACTACGATGCGGCCAAGGCCAAGGTCGATGCCACGCGGGAGCAGATCGCCGCACTCGATGGCGAGGTGGTGCAGCGGCAGACCGATGTGGATGTGGCACAGACCAACCTGGGCTACACCCGCATCACCGCGCCCACCGATGGCACCGTGCTGGCCGTGGTCGCGCGCCAGGGCCAGACCGTCAATGCGGTACAGAGCGCACCGACCATCGTGATGCTCGGCAACCAGGACGTGATGACCGTCTACGCCGAGATCTCCGAAGCAGACGTGGTGCACACCGCGCTGGGACAGGAGGCATTCTTCACCATCCTGGGCGACAACGGCCGACGCTACAGCAGCACGCTGCGCGACATCGCGCCGGCACCGGAGTCGATCACCAACGAAGACACCTCCGGCTTCAGTCCGGCAGGGGCTTCGGCGGGCGCCAGCCGCACCGCCATGTACTACAACGGCCAGTTCGACGTGGACAACGCCGACGGCCGCCTGCGCAGCTACATGACCGCGCAGGTGCGCATCGTACTGGGGCGTGCCAAGGGCGTGCTGACCATTCCCTCGGCCGCGCTGGGGGCGCGCGCCACCGATGGCAGTTACAACGTGCAGGTACGCGACGCGGATGGCCACCCTGCCCCGCGGCGCATCACCTCCGGGCTGGACGACCAGATCAACGTGGAAGTGCGCAGTGGCCTGCAGGAAGGCGAGCAGGTGGTCCTGGCCCAGGCCGGCGATGCCGCCGCCACAGCCGCCGCACAACCATGACGGACGCAGAGAACGACGCACCGCTGCTGCGCGTGCGCGGCATCCGCCGTGAATTCGCCGCTGGCGAACAGACCCTGGTCGTGCTCGATGGCATTGATCTGGATATCCGTGCCGGTGAGCTGGTGGCCATCGTCGGCCAGTCCGGCTCGGGCAAGTCCACCCTGATGAACATCCTGGGCTGCCTGGACCGGCCCTCGGCCGGCGCGTATCAGATTGCCGGTCGCGAGACCGCGCAGATGTCGCCGGACGAACTGGCCGAACTGCGTCGCGAGCACTTCGGCTTCATCTTCCAGCGTTACCACCTGCTGACCGACCTGACCGCGCTGGGCAATGTGGAAGTGCCGGCCATCTATGCCGGCCAACCCAGCGCCGACCGCCATGCCCGCGCGCAGGCGCTGTTGCAGCGGCTGGACCTGGGCGAACGCATGCAGCACCTGCCCGGCGAGCTGTCCGGCGGGCAGCAGCAACGCGTGTCCATCGCGCGCGCGTTGATGAACGGCGGCGCGGTGATCTTCGCCGATGAGCCTACCGGCGCTCTGGACACCCAGTCCGGCAAGGAGGTGATGAAGATCCTGGGTGAACTGCACGCCGAAGGCCACACCGTGGTGCTGGTCACCCATGACATGGCCGTGGCCGAGCATGCGCAACGCATCATCGAGATCCGCGACGGGCGCATCGTCGATGATCGCCCTACCGCTGCCGCGACAGCGGCGGCGTCCAGCAACCCAGCCACCCTGCAGGTGCGCAGCGAAGGCAGCGGCTGGCAGGCGCTGCGCGACCGCTTCGGTGAAGCCTTCCGCATGGCCCTGCGCGCGATGAACGCGCACCGCATGCGCACCTTCCTGACCATGCTCGGCATCATCATCGGCATCGCCTCGGTGGTATCGGTGGTCGCCCTGGGCACCGGCGCACGCCAGGCCATCCTGTCCAACATCGCCTCGCTGGGCACCACCACCATCGAGGTCTACCCGGGCTCCGGCTTCGGCGATGTGCACGCCGCACAGGTGGAAACCCTGACGCCCGGCGACAGCACGGCACTGGCCGGGCAGCCGTTCGTGGACAGCGCCACGCCCGGCGTCGCCAGCAGTGGCACCGCCCAGCGCGGCAACCGCTCGGCCAACGTGCAGATGCAGGGCGTGAGTGAACAGTACTTCCGCGTGCACGGCCTGAAGCTCGGGCAAGGCCGCTTCTTTGGCCAGCCCGCCGTCGCCGGCTACCAGCAGGTGGTGGTAATCGATGCCAACACGCGTGCACGGTTCTTCGCCGCACAGGAAGACCCGATCGACCAGACCCTGCTGCTCGGCAACGTGCCGGTGCGGGTGGTGGGCGTGGTGAAGAAGGAGGCCGGGGCCGTCGGCGATGCCTCGCTGCTGCAGGTCTGGGTGCCCTACACCACCGCCATGGCGCGCATGCTGGGGCAGAGCCATGTGTCCAGCATTACCGTGCGCGTGTCCGACACCGTCGGCATGCAGGCGGCGGAGGCCGCCATCGGCCGGCTGCTGGAGCGCCGGCATGGGCGGCGTGACTTCTACATGAGCAACAACGCGCAGATCCGCACGTCGATCGAGCAGACCACCCGCATCCTCACGCTGATGATCAGCTCCATTGCCGCCATCGCGCTGGTGGTGGGCGGCATCGGGGTGATGAACATCATGCTGGTGTCGGTGACCGAACGCACCCGCGAGATCGGCGTGCGCATGGCGGTGGGCGCGCGCCGCAGCGACATCCTGCAGCAGTTCCTGATCGAATCAGTACTGGTCTGCCTGCTCGGTGGCGTGCTGGGTATCAGCGTGGCGCTGGCGCTGGGGGCCGCGCTGGCACTGGCTGATATCGGCTTCTCGCTGGTGTTCTCGAGCACCTCGATCCTGGCCGCGTTTGCCTGCAGCAGCCTGATCGGCATTGGCTTCGGCTTCCTGCCGGCACGCCGCGCGGCGCAACTGGACCCGGTGGAGGCGCTGGTGCGCTGAACGACGCGCATTCCACAAGAGCGACTACAGGTTCGCGCAATGTCCGCGCGCTGTACTGATACGACCGACACAGCCGCACAGGAGCGGAACGATGTTTCAGAAGACAGGACGTACAGCGTTGCTGCTGGGCGCCGCACTGCAGCTGCTGGTGCTGCTGCCCTACGCGGGCGACGCCCATGCACAGGACCGCGATAGCTACCGCTCCGGCTGGGACCGGGGCTATCAGGACCGCCAGCGCGACGAATGGGAGCGCCGCGAACGCGAACGTGAACGCGAGCGGCGTGATGACGACAAGGCCAAGCGCGTGGTGGTGGGCGTGGTCGGCGCGGCAGTGGTGGCCGGCGTGATCGCCGCCGCGGCCAAGCGCGAGCGCGAAGCCCGCGAACGTGCCGACTACTGCATGAACCGCTACGGCAACTACGACCGCCGCAACGACACCTACCGTGGTTCGGATGGCTACACCTATCCCTGCCGCTGACCTGCCCTGCATTCCGAAGGAACCGACCGCATGAACAAGACGCTACTCATCATTACCCTATGTGCCGCACCGCTCATTGGCCACGCCGCCAGCGGCGACCCGAAGCAGGCCTATATCGACTCCAGCTTCGCCGTCATGGACAGCAACGGCGATGGCCGCATCGACAAGGCCGAGTACGCGAAGTACCAGCAGGCACGCTTCAACAAGCAGGCCGACTCCATCGACGCCGCGTTCAAGGAAATGGATGCCGACAAAGACGGAAAGATCAGCAGGAAGGAAGCCGCCGTGGTGCCGGAAATCGAGAAGTATTTCGCGGGGCTGGATACTGATGGCGATGGCTATCTGTCGCTGAAGGAAATGCAGCAGGCCATGGTGGCCGCGCAGACGGCAGACGCCCCGGCGAAGTAACGCCTTGGTACGGGGTCAGCGCCTGATCGTGCGGCATTGGCGGATGCCAGGTTGCATCGCTATGGTAGGTGCCCACCTTGGTGGGCACGGCTCCGTCACCACGCGCGAGCGCCAGAGCGCCCCGCAGAATGGGCCTCCAGCCGGTAGCGCGCGGCAATCAGCGCACCTTGTACAGCACCGCCGCACCCGGCCGCGGCTCGAACGCCGGCACCGTCTGCTGGGTGAGCGCGGTGCCCTTGGCATCCCACACCAGCGTCTCCACCGGGTGCTCATCCTTGCGGGTCATCTGGTCGATCTTGGCCACGACCACCGTCGCAGCGGCCGGCACTTCCGGATTCCAGCCGAACACACCCACACGGCCATAGAACACGGCGGGCGCGGCGGCATCCAGCCGGCGGTCCGGGCACATCACCAGCCCACGATCGAGCATGACGCGCAGTGCACCGACCGGCACCTTCTTCACGGTAGGTGCCGTGCGCTCGGTGCTGTGGCCAGGACAGACATTGGCCGCGCGGGTGACCATGTCCTCGGCTACCTGGCGGTCGGATTGGGCAAAGGCCACGGCCGGGATCAGGCAGAGGCCGAGCAATACACGCGTGGACGTCCGGGTCATTGCAGGTTCCTGTAATGGATGCCAAGCGAACTTAGCAATGCCTGCCCTCCGAGTTGCAAAGACCGCGTGAGGCTGCAGCACAACCCCGCGCAACCTGCGCCATCACGGAACCAGGCAGCGCTCCACCTGCAGCGACAGCACGTGGCAGGCGTTGAACAGGCCTTCGACCAGCGCTGCGGACGGGCAGCAGGCGGGATCATCGCTCTCGCGGGCCACATGCGCGGCGTGCAGCATGGCGGTCAGCGCGGTGATGCCCGAGGCACTGCGGGTGGCCAGGGCCAGATCGAAGGCGCGACCGGGGCTGAGCCGGGTTTCGGTCCAGGGCTGGCCATCGGCTCGCAGATTCTCACCGTGGCCTTTCAAGTGCGCGAAGAACGCCGACGGCGCGACGGACTCCGCGGATTCGCAGAGTGCCGCTTCAAGCGTTTCGGCCAGGGCGGCGGGAAGATCACGCGCGGCGGCGCCGAGCAGCTGGCGCAGGCGGGGAACATCGGGAGTACGGTCAGGCATGACGGCAACCTCACGGTGTGGCCACCTGCAGATGCGAGGTGGCGGACGGTGCGGGTTGGCGTGCCGGATACGTAGTACGAAAGCCGGCGGGTCCTAGAACCCCCACGCACCGTCCGCCATGAACTGGCAGGGGGTGCATTGTCATGGCTGCAGCGAAGGCTGCAAACACGACGCCGTGTACTACGTAAGTTCGGGACGCCAATCCCGGCCAGGGCGGGTGCCTTGGCGCGGCGATGATTGGCGCACTCGTTCGTAGATGAAAAGTAGGGAAATGCCGCGCCGACGTGCAGTCGCGGTACTTGCGTCATGTCGTGGCGAGTTGTCCATCAAACGCACCAGATGGAGCGGCAATGTTCGCCTGCAGATGGCTTGGCGCTGTGGATGCAGGCAAGGCGAACGCGACACAGCTGATTCACCCTCCCCTATAGGCAGCTCATATCGGAACAGAGCAGGTGTCGCGTTCGACCCTTGAAGACTCTGCTGTTCCGACATCAGAGATCGAACCCGCACTTCCAATAAACCCGCAATCGCCTATTGCAGTTGGGCTCCGGCGTGCTTGTCGCAAAAGCCACTCGAAGCAACGCCGAACTGCATCGGATTCTGCCGACCGATCAGCAATGGAAGCGATTCATGGCACGGAACTGGATTGTGATGGGAGACCCGACCTCCAGCGGTGGGCGTGTAATCACTGCGTCGAACCAAACCGACATCGAGGGCATGGGCGTTGCACGCGTGGGCGACAAGGCGACGTGCCCGCACATGCACAAAGGGGTGTTTGCGATTGTCGAAGGTGACAGCACGATCATCATCGATGGCCAGCCTGTTGCGCTGGACGGATGCGCGCTCGCGTGTGGCTGCAGGGTGATGTCAAGCAAACAGCTCAGGGTGTACGTATCCAATACTGCCACCACAGGCGGGACTGCCAGCCCCAACATGGCCGGTACGCAGCGTGCTGAAACGCCGCTGGCCAGCAGCCACCGCCTTCAGTTCGACCAGGCTATCCGTTTCACCGGCTCACAGGGCATGCCGTTGCGGGAACTTCCCTACACGCTCCATCTGGCGAACGGCCAGACCTTCTCCGGAATAACCAACGCACTGGGCGAGACGTCACGTGTTTCAACCCGCGAGAGCGTGGCGGTGGTGCGCGCGGAGTTGCGTCCACCCAGCGCCATGAGCGGTTGTTGCGAACGCACCTTGTTGGCCGGGATCGATGATGCAGCGGTTTTTGATGTCGATGGTGTGATTACTACCTCTGACACCATGGGAACGTCGATCGTACCGGTGCAGGTACCAGGCCATGAACGCGGCTTGACACAAGGCGAGATCGAGATGGCACAGCTGGTGTTCGGCGATGCGATTGACTACAGCCTGGTGAGGATTCACAACCATGGTTACTGGATGCTGTTTGGGATGCAACCTGAGGACACGGTGGTTGCCCCCAATGGCGAGATCTACTTCCCGAAAGACCTGTACATTCATGATTACTCTTCTGGCGATCTTCGTAACCAGCAGCTTTTCATCCACGAAATGACCCATGTCTGGCAGCATCAGCTCGGCTACAACGTGAAGCTGGTGCGTGGACCGCGACCGAACATGAGCTACGACTATGTCCTCGATGACGTGCGCCTGCTCCACGACTACAACATGGAGGCGCAAGGCGACATCCTCGCTGACTACTTTCTCGTTGCCTTCCGTGATTCACAAAGCAAGATGAGCAACACAAGGTATCGAACCACATTCGGCATCCATGCCCAGTTGAAAGGCGACCTCTCACTATTCCTCGCGTCAACTTCCGACAAGCGCAACCTCCCGAGGACCACACGATGATCAGACAAGCATGGTTCCTTTTGGCAATCCTGATACCTCTCGTGGCCAGCTGCTCAGCGCCGCCAGGGCGCTACCAGAAGGCCACGATCAGCACGTCTGACGGCAGGCTTTGCTTTGGTGTTCCTGACACGCGCGAGAATCGATCCGAGCCGCCTGATATCGACTCCATCGCAGTGAGCGCTGCTGGGCAAGGACTCTACCCAACGTGGGAACGGGTCTTCATGGACGAGCACATTCCCGAACCTTCGCTCCCACCTGACCAGTGCATACCCTATGGATCCGGTCCCACCCCTGCCCCGCCGCTGCAGGTGGGCGCGTACTACCAGGTGGTGCTCTCTGGGTATACGCCGGATAGCCTGGACGATGGAACTTCGGGAAAGTTGCGTGTATTCAGAGCCTGCTTTCATCTAGGTGAATCCGCCGATGGCCGCGAGTTGAAGCCTGTCGTGGTGACCTGCGGGGATGTGCCCCAATCTTCGCTGCCCCCCTCATGAGCGGAGGGCTAATGGTTCGCGTGGCGCAGAGCGCAATCGCATGAACCGCTGCGGCAGGGGGCTCACCGCACTTCCGGCATCACCGGCTCCCAGCCTTCAACTGTCCCCGCGCATACTCTGGTACCCGCGATAGGTTTCACCCCATTCCCGCATCGCCAGCAGCACCGGCACCAGCGTGCGCCCGAATTCGGAAAGTTCGTATTCCACCTTGGGCGGAACCTCGGCATAAACATGACGGATCACCACCCCATCGGCCTCCAGCTCGCGCAATTGGCTGGTCAGCATCGATTGCGTGGCGTTCGGTACGCGCCGCGTCAATTCCATGAAACGCCGCTTGCCGTTCATCAAGTGGAAAAGAATGATCGGCTTCCACACGCCACCCATCACCGACAGCGTGACTTCCACGGCGCACCCGCTCTTGCCGTCCCAACGCCTGCTACGCATGCATACTCCGGAAAACCATAGTACCTACGGAAAAACATCGTTCTTGTTGCGATAACGGTGCGAGCCTAGCATGGGGCCATCCACTGAACGTGAGGCGCTTCCATGAGTTTCAAGGCACTGCTGACCCGCAAAACCGACAACGGCGTTTCCACCGAGCTGGTCGATTTCGACGAAGCCGACCTGATGGACGGCGACGTGCTGGTGCAGGTTGAATACTCGACGCTGAACTACAAGGACGCGCTGGCGCTCACCCATTCGCGCCCGGTCATCCGCACCTTCCCGTTGATTCCGGGCATCGACCTGGCGGGCGTGGTGCTGGAGTCGAGCAATGCCGGTTTCCAGCCTGGCGACCGCGTCGTAGTGAATGGCTGGGACCTGAGCATGGGCCACCACGGTGGCCTGGCCCAGCGCGCCCGCGTGCGCAGCGAATGGCTGAACAGGATTCCCGGCAACCTGACCACCCGCGATGCCATGGCCATCGGCACTGCCGGCTACACCGCCATGCTGTGCGTACTGGCGCTGGAAGACGCGGGCGTAGCCCCGGAAAAGGGCGACGTGCTGGTGACCGGTGCCAACGGCGGCGTGGGCTCGATTGCGGTAGCGATCCTTTCCAGGCTGGGCTATCGCGTGGTGGCCGCCACCGGGCGCCCGGAACACGCCGAGTATCTGCACAGCCTGGGCGCGGCCGAGATCATCGATCGCGCGCAGCTGTCAGAACCGCGCGACCGGCCGATCAGTGCCGAGCGCTGGGCGGGCGTGGTGGATGTGGCCGGTGGCCCGACGCTGGTCAACGCCATCGCCGAAACGAAATACCGCGGGGCCGTGGCCGCCTGTGGGCTGGCGCAGAGCGATGAACTGCATGGCTCGGTGCTGCCCTTCATCCTGCGCAACGTCACCCTTGCCGGCGTGGATTCGGTGAATGCCCCGCAGGACGTGCGCCAGCGTGCATGGGATCGCCTGGCCACCGACCTGGACCCGCAGAAGCTGGAAAGCACCGTGCAGCAGATCGGACTTGCCGAAGTGCTGGAGGTCTACGAGCAGATCATTCCGGGCAAGGTGCGCGGGCGGATTGTCGTTGATGTGAACGCGTGACACGCCATCAGCCAGCAAGACGGATGCGCGAGCGCCACATGCGACACCAAGGCCCCTTATCATGGGGCTGTAAGGGCGCTATACGCCCGGTGAAGCATGCAAGGCAGTATCTGGATGTCTATGGAATGGTGCCCCTCGGGCTGGGGCCAGCGTGTGACCCGCTCGCCACTGTGGCGGCTGCGGCTTGATGGCGAACACCTCGAGCTGACTCTTCGGGGCGAGCAATACCGCCAGCACGTGGATGGCGATCATCGCGTGCAGGTTGTCCCGGGGCTGTTCTGGGCCCGGGTTGCTCTGCAGACTGAACGTGGTCCTGTGTCCGTGGGCGGGCTGCCCAATCGGCAAGCAGCCCAACTTGCAGCGGCTGTGCAGGACGTGTTGTCCGCGCGCAGCACGCGCGGGCGCAGGGGCCTGTTCGAGGACGTGCTGGCGCAGATCCAGGCCTGGTTGAGCGCGGCGGACGCACTGACCGATCGCGGTCACGCCTGCCGACGTTGGATCACCCACGAACAACAACAAGCGCTGCTGGCCGACCGCCCCGCCCTGCCACTCTCCCCGGATGAGCTGGAGCGCCTGTTCCTCGATGCCAGCGTGCATGACGACCTGCGCTCCAGCCACCATCTGGCCGCGCTGGAAGCACTGAACGACTGGCATCTGGATTGGCCCGCCGTATGGGCCGAAGCGAACGACGCCATGGCCACGCGTGAGCTGGTCCTGGCCAAGGACTTCCTGGACCGGGTCGAGAGCAGACCGCTGACCGAGGAACAGGCCCGCGCGGTCATCTGCTTCGACAACCGCGTCCAGGTCGTGGCCTCAGCGGGCTCCGGCAAGACCTCCACGATGGTCGCCAAGGCGGCTTATGCCATCGATCGCGGCTTTGTCGAACCCGAACGGATCGTGATGCTCGCCTTCAACAAGGACGCCGCCAGGGAACTGGAGGAACGCGCACAACGCTGCTTCGATCGGCTCGGCATGGGCGATACCGTGGTTGAAGCGCGGACCTTCCATGCGTTGGGCCTGGCCATCATCGGCAAGGCCACCGGCCGCAAGCCCGACATTCCCGAGTGGGCCATCGACGCAACGCAGGGCT
This sequence comes from Stenotrophomonas sp. SKA14, assembly GCF_000158575.1. Lineage (NCBI taxonomy): Bacteria > Pseudomonadati > Pseudomonadota > Gammaproteobacteria > Lysobacterales > Lysobacteraceae > Stenotrophomonas > Stenotrophomonas sp. SKA14. The sequence goes on along the minus strand of NZ_DS999412.1, from coordinate 2,352,418 downwards.
TCAACAAGCTGGCCGAGCTGGTGGATGACCTGAAGGATCGCTCGATCCACTTCCGCACCCAGTGGGACATGTTCCGGCTTGTGTTCGGCCGCGACCTTCCGCCGTTCGGCGCCGAGATGATGGCCGATGGCTACGACCGCGATGGCACGCCCTACATCCGCACCCTGCAGGGCGAGCGGGTGAAGAGCCTGGAAGAGTGCGTCATTGCCGATTGGCTGTTCTACAACGGCGTTGCGTACGACTACGAGCGCCGTTACGAATTTGATACCGCCACCGATACCCACCGCCAGTATCGACCGGACTTCTATTACCCGGACGCCGCGCTGTATCACGAGCACTTTGCGCTGGATGCCAATGGCCAGCCGCCGAAGCACTTCGACAATTACGCCGAAGGCATGCAGTGGAAACGCCAGCAGCACCTGGCGCGCGGCACCGCGCTGGTCGAGACCACCTCGTTTGGCCTGCGCAGCGGGCACGCCCTGCATGACCTGGCGAAGACGCTTGGCGCATCTGATATCGAGCTCGATCCGAACCCGGACCGCGAGCTGCCCGATGCGGGTGCCAAGCCGATGCCGGATGCGGACCTGATCGGCTTGATGCGCACCTTCATTGCCCATGCCAAGAGCAACTGCCTGACCCTGGACGACATGGCCGGGCGTCTGCGGCAGATGCCCGAAGACCACTTCAAGGAACGGTACCGCCGCTTCCTGGAAATCGCCGGCCCCGTATTCCAGGCCTGGGACGACGCGTTGGCCGACGAGCGCGGCATCGATTTCGAAGACATGCTCAACATGGCGGCCGGGCTGCTGGAGCAGGGACACTATGCGTCGCCCTACGACCTGGTACTGGCCGACGAATTCCAGGACGCCTCGCGTGCCCGCGCCCGTCTCTGCCGCGCACTGGTGAGCCAGCCCGGCCGCCACCTGTTTGCGGTGGGCGATGACTGGCAGTCGATCAATCGTTTTGCCGGCGCTGACGTTTCGGTGATGACCGGATTCCGCGAATGGATGGGGCATGGCCAGGTGCTGAAACTCGAGCAGACCTTCCGCTGCCCGCAGGCGCTGTGCGATATCTCCAGCCGCTTCATCAGCCGCAACCCCGCGCAGATTGCGAAGGCCGTGCGTTCTGCTGCGCCGTCGATGGGGCCGGTGCTGCAGGCCTTCCAGATGACCCGGCGTGAGGAAGTGCAGGATGGCGTTCGCCAGTATCTTGCCAAGCTGCACCAGCAGTTGTTGTCCGGGGCGGTGCCGCAGGGGCGCAACGGACGCGTGACGGTGTTCATCCTCGGGCGCTACCAGGCCGATCGCAGTGCGGTGCCTGCGGAGTGGAGAACGTCGTTTGGCAGCACGATGGACGTCGAGTTCCTGACCGCGCATCGCTCGAAGGGGCGCGAGGCGGACTACGTGATCCTGCCGGGCATGGTGAACCGCGGCTTCCCGAGCCTGCGCTCGGATGACCCGGTGCTGTCGCTGGCCATGCCCGATGGCGATACCTATCCGCTCAGCGAAGAGCGACGGTTGTTCTATGTAGCGCTGACGCGTGCGCGGCGCTCGGTGGCGATGTTCACCCTGCAGGGCAAGCACTCGCTGTTCCTGGATCAGCTGGTGAAAGACGGTGCGGTGGAAGTGACCGGGATTTCAGGCGCGGTCATCAACGAGGAACGATGCCCGGTGTGCAAGGTGGGCGTATTTGTGGAGCGGAATGGACCGCATGGACCGTTCCGGTCGTGCTCCAGTTACCCGTTGTGCCACAACAGGCCGAGGGGTGGGCGTCTGGGGTGAGCGCGTCTGACTTCGTGCACAGGCGCTCGCCCATGTCAGGCGGCGCAAGCTGACCTGATTGTCCGATGGCCATGTGACGGCTGCGGAGGCAGCAAGAAGGTCTGAGAGCCAATGGCGAGGACGTACCAGATTCGCGCCTATTTTGCCGCGTATCAATGACGGCGAGGGTGACGTCGCACGCCAAGCCAGGAACCAACGCCTCATTGAGAATCCAGCACCGGCCAGCCAGCCGGCCAGTCGCACCACCGCCGGATCGGAGTTCCTCCCAGCTCACTCGCCATCACGATAGGCGCTCTGTGACTTGAGGGAAAAATCTCCCCCAACCAATGGGGGAGATCAGGCCTGTCCTACGTTAATGGATACCAGTTGAGCATCAACGTGTAGTGGGCATGCCCCTCGGAAACTACGCTCCCTACGGGATCATCGATCTCATTGACACGCGAAATTCGATCGGCGAGAAATCGCGCTCAGTGACCGAAGATGCGTCATGTTCCAAGTGGTGGACCCAGGTCCAGAACAATATGCGCGGGGTAAAATAATGCACGCCAGATCGATCCTGTTTACAGCCATTCTTGCGGTCACCGCGACTGCCTGCTCAGAACACACGACCTCTGACCAGAGCAGCGTATCAACGACGACAGATCGAGCCGTTTCGCGGCCTGCCAACCCGGATCAGGCACCACGCGCCATCGCGTCACAGCACTCAAACGTTGGCGGCCCCAATGACTCCAATGCAATTACGCAGCGCCTGTGCACTGGAGACTGCAGAGACGCCGGTCCGTTGGAGGCGAAATCGCAAGAAGAAGCCGAGTGGCTGATCCGCCACAAGTACCCATCGCAAGCTGAACTCGAGCGACTGCGTTCAGATTCGCTGGACATACTGCAACAAAAAGTCTCAGCGGGTGACCCCACTGCGGCCGCGGTGCTGGGAAAACGGATTGCCATGGAGAAGAACTTCATGGACGGCCAGGTGATGCTCCGAAATCAGGTGCTATCAGGCAACGTCTATGCGCTATACGCGATCTCGGAGTCGTACCGCGAATCGAAGGTGCCAAACCCGGTAGATGGTGCAGCTTACCTCCGTTTGGCCTACATCATGGGCGACCACAAAGCAGCGATAGAGATTGCAAAGATGCGCCTCAGCTCAGCCGAGCTGGCGGCTGCCGATAGCAGGGCGTCCCTGCTTTACAAGGGATTCGCAGGCGACCAAGTACCTGATCCACGCCCTCAAGGGTAGGCGCACTACAACCCGTAGGGCGCTCTCCTGAGGGCGCCCTTACTTCACCGGTTGGATTGCATGACCTAGTGCAGAAGCACCATCGGGGCGTGGAATGACCTATCCCATGCCAGCAATGTCTCCTACAACAAAAAAGCCCCTGAAAAAAACAGGGGCTTCTTCAGTTCTGGCGGAGAGAGTGGGATTCGAACCCACGGAAGGTTTAACCCTTCGCCGGTTTTCAAGACCGGTGCCTTAAACCGCTCGGCCATCTCTCCGTATCGGCCCAGCCTGCTGGCCGGGCACGCATTCTCGCACGGCTGGGCGATTTGCCCAAGACCGGCGTAACACCGGGCGTGGCCCGGCGCTATCGGCAGCCTCAGCCCGCGTCCACCGCCAACGCACCCAGTGCACTGGCCTTGATCCGCTCCTTGGCCTTTTCACAGGCACCACCGCAATCCAGGCGCGAAGCCTCCAGCTGCGGCGGCAGATGCTCGGCCAGGAAGTCGATGAATACCCGCACCGCCGGCAGCAGGCCGCGACGCGAGGCGAACACGGCGTGGCACACGCCCTGTGGCAGCGACCAGTCCGGCAGCACCACTTCCAGCTCGCCATTGCGCACCGCATCGGCGCACACGGTTTCCGGCAGCATGGTGATGCCGAAGCCGTCCTTCACCATGCTCTGCAGCAGCGGGAAGTCGAAGCCGGCTACGCGCGGCTGCAGGTCGACCCGGCGCACTTCGCCTTCCGGGCCATGCAGCTCCCAGCGCTGGCGCGCTTCGTCTTCGCTGATGCTGAGGGTGACGTGCTGGGTCAGCTCTTCCGGGTCCTTCGGGCGGCCGGCACGGTCCAGGTACTTCGGGCTGGCCACCAGCAGTTCCTGCACCTGGCCGAAGCTGCGCATCACCAGGCTGCCGTCGTCATCCAGGCGCGAGCGCACGCGCAGGGCGACGTCGTAGCCTTCATTGATGATGTCCACGCGGCGATTGCTGATGTTCAGCTGCAGGCGCACCTTCGGGTACTGCTCCAGGAACTTGGGCAGCAGCTTGGGCAGCTGCATCTGCGCCAGCGACACCGGCACGCTGGCGCGCACCACGCCGCGCGGTTCCGCGCTGAGGCGGTCCACGACTTCGCGCGCGGCCTGCGCCTCGGCCAGCATGGTCTGCGCGTGGCGGTGCACGCTGGTACCGACGTCGGTCACCGCGAAACGGCGCGTCGAGCGCTGCAGCAGGCGCACGCCCAGGTCGGTTTCCAGCTGGCTGATGCGGCGGCTCAGGCGCGACTTGGGGATACCCAGTGCGCGCTCGGCGGCGGCAAATCCGCCGTGGTCGACCACCATCGCGAAGTAGTACAGATCATTCAGGTCATGCATGCCCGAGTTCCATATCTAGAACAATACGTGGCATTCAACCACCTTTATCCCGCCTTTGCAACAACCTATCGTTCTCTCCGTCGGCGGGGCCACCCCGCCCCTTCCTCCCAGAACATAGGTGACTGCCATGAAGCTTCTGCATCTCGACGCCAGCGTGCTTGGCGACAACTCCGTGTCCCGCCAGCTGTCGGCCGCCGTGGTCGCCCGCTTCACCGGCCAGATCGATGGCCTGCAGGTCGATTATCGCGATCTTGACGCCAATCTGGTACCGCATCTGCGCAGCAGTTCGCTGGCCAAGACCGATGCCGCCGAGGCGACCGATGCTGAACAGGTGATGCAGCAGTTCCTGGACGCCGACATCGTGGTGATCGGCGCGCCGATGTACAACTTCAGCATTCCGTCCACCCTGAAGGCCTGGATCGACCGCGTGGCCGTGGCCGGCCGCACCTTCAAGTACACCGAGAACGGCCCGGTCGGCCTGGCCGGTGGCAAGCGGGTGATCATCGCCAGCAGCCGTGGCGGCATCTACACCGATTCGCCGGCCGACTTCCAGGAGCCGTTCCTGCGCCAGGTGTTCGCCTTCATGGGCATCAACGAGGTCGAGTTCGTGCGTGCCGAGGGCATCGCCTACTCGCCGCAGCACCGTGAAGACGCCATTGCCGGCGCGCTGGCCACCCTGCCCTCGCACGAAGTGGCCGAAGCCGTCGCGGCATAACGCGTTCCAGCGTTCGGCGCCCCTCTCTCCTCGTCAGGGCGCTGAACGCGGGCCGGGATCCCCTCCCCCATCCCGGCCCACCCCGGCGGCCCCGCACTGCGGGGCCGTTTTTTTGGGCGACGCGCTAGGCTGGGGGCATGAACTACATCGTGACGGCTGCGCACCGCAGCGAATTTCCGCACCCGATCACCCTGCGCCGTGGCCAGGCGCTGGTGATGGGCGAGCGTTATGAAGGCCCGGAGGGCTGGGACGACTGGTTCCTGTGCGAAGCCGAGGGACAGCAGCCCGGTTTCGTGCCGGCGCCGGTGATCGGCCGCGATGCGCAGGGTGGCGCTTTTGCCACGGAGGCTTATTGCGCGCGGGAACTGGATGTGGATCCCGGGCAGGTCCTGCGCGGGGAACGCACGCTCAATGGCTGGGCGTGGTGCGTACCGGAAACGGGCGACCCCGGATGGGTGCCGTTGGAGAAGGTGCGCGTTATGGCGTGATCGCGGTGGTTCATTCACGCCATGTGTGGATGCGACCCGGTTCAGTAGATCCACGCCATGCGTGGATTCGGTGCCATGCAAGCATGGCACCCACCAGAGCCACAGCAATGCCATGCAAGCATGGCACCCACCGGAGCCAGGGCGGTGCCATGCACGCATGGCACCCACCCGATCAGGCAATCAGCCGATGGTTTCCAGGCCGCCCATGTACGGGCGCAGCGCTTCCGGCACGGTGATGCTGCCGTCGGCGTTCTGGTAGTTCTCCATCACCGCGATCATCGCGCGGCCAACGGCCACGCCCGAGCCATTCAGCGTGTGCGCCAGCTCCGGCTTGCCGGTGGCCGGGTTGCGCCAACGGGCCTGCATGCGGCGGGCCTGGAAGTCACCGCAGTTCGAGCACGAGGAAATCTCGCGGTAGGTCTCCTGCGACGGCAGCCAGACTTCCAGGTCGTAGGTCTTGATCGCCGAGAAGCCCATGTCGCCGGTGCACAGCAGCACCTTGCGGTACGGCAGGCCCAGCTTTTCCAGCACCACTTCGGCGCAGCGGGTCATGCGCTGGTGCTCGGCGTCGCTGTCTTCCGGGCGGCTGATCGAGACCAGCTCGACCTTCTCGAACTGGTGCTGGCGGATCATGCCGCGCACGTCGCGGCCACCGCTGCCGGCCTCGGCGCGGAAGCACATCGAGTGGGCGGTCATGCGCAGCGGCAGGCGCTCGGCATCGACGATCTCGTCGCGCACGATGTTGGTCAGCGGCACTTCCGAGGTCGGGATCAGGTAACGCGTGGAATCACCCACGGCGGTCTTGAACAGGTCGTCCTCGAACTTCGGCAGCTGGCTGGTGCCACGCAGCGAATCGGCGTTGACCAGCAGCGGTACGTTGGTTTCTTCGTAGCCGTGCTCACCGGTGTGCAGGTCGACCATGAACTGGGCCAGCGCGCGGTGCAGGCGCGCGATCGGGCCACGCAGCACGGTGAAGCGCGAGCCGGACAGCTTGGCGGCGGTCTCGCCGTCCAGCCAACCATTGCGGGCGCCGAGCTCGACGTGATCCAGCACCTTGAAATCGAACTGGCGCGGGGTGCCCCAGCGCGCCTGCTCGACGTTGTCGTTCTCGTCGGCCCCGGCCGGCACGTCATCGGCCGGAATATTCGGGATGCCCATCGAGATCGCATCGATCTTCTCGCGCAGCTCGTCCAGCGCCACTTCCGAAGCCTTCAGTTCGTCGGCGAACGCGGCGACCTCGGCCATGATGGCCGAGACGTCCTCGCCCTTGGCCTTGGCCTGGCCGATGGCCTTGGAACGGCTGTTGCGCAGGCTCTGCAGCTCCTGGGTCCGCACCTGGATACGCTTGCGATCGGCCTCCAGGGACTCCAGGGCAGACACGTCGAGCTCGAAGCCGCGGCTGGTGCGCAGGCGTTCGGCGAGGTCGGCGGGCTGGTGGCGGAGCAGGGCTGGATCAAGCATGGCAGGTGTCGTGGTGGGTATCAGGGATGGGATTATCGCTTGTTATACGGATTTCTGCCGCCCGGTTCATTCCCGCCATGGCAGAATCGGGCTATTCCGTACTGGTCCGGTCCATGTCTGCACCCCGCTCGTCGTCCGCCAAGTCGTTCACCGTGCATATCCCGCGCAACGCCCTGAAGATCGCCGGCATCGCGTTCGGCGTGGGCATCCTGCTGTTCGTGCTGGTCTGGCTGACCGGCCGCGACAAGGAATTCTTCCGCGCCGACCCGGCCGCACAGACCCCGCAGGAAACGGCCCAGGTGGAGCCGTTGCCGGAGCCGCTGGCCGCGGCCGCAGGCTCCAGCGACATGCCCGATGCCAAACCGGCCCCGGTGGAGGAAGAAGCCCCGAAGCTGGTCGAAACCGCCCCGCCGCCGCCGGCTCCGGTGGCAGAAGCGGCCCCGGCTGCACCGGGCCCTGCGCCGGCGGCCACCGGCAACAGCCAGCCGATGCCGATTGCCGGCCAGTCGCCGCCGCCTGCCTATCCTGCCGCCGCCCTGCGCGCCGGTGAGACGGGCAGCGTGGTGGTGCGCGTGGATGTGGATGCCACCGGCTACCCGAACAACGCCACGGTGATCCAGCGCAGCGGCTCACGCGAGCTCGACCGTGCCGCCACCGATGCAGTGCGCCGCTGGCGCTTTACCCCGGCGCAGAGCAACGGCCAGGCCGTGCCCGGCAGCATTGAAGTGCCGTTCGACTTCAAGACGCAGTAACTGAACGCTTGCCGGCAGGCAAACTGAACCCTGCCGGTTGCGTTGACGCAATGCTGACACTCCTCGTCCATGGCTCGGGCAACACTGCCCACGTCGTCCATTGACGGAAGGAGTTTGCGATGACTGCCACCACCCACGAAGACCTCCATTCGCCGCAGCTGCAGCAGGATTCCAGCGTGCAGCACAGGCCCACATCACCGTGGATGTGGATCGCGCTGATCGTGGCGATGTTCGCGGCCGCCCTGCTCTGGCTGCGTCACTCGAACCAGGAAGATGTGGCGCCGGCACCGGTTGGCGAGCGCATGCTGCCGGCCCCTGAGCAGGCCGCGGTGCCCGATGCTGCGGCACCTGCCGCGCGCCAGGCCGCACCGGCTTCCAGCCAGCGCAAGGCCGCGCCGGTGGTGCGCAATCGTGAAGCGCGCCCGCTGGCCAGCAACCGCATGCCGACCTACCCCGCCGCCGCACTTCGTAGTGGCGTGCAGGGCAGCGTGATCGCCAGCCTGAATGTCGATACCCACGGCAATGTCGCCAATGCTGCGATTGTTTCGCGCAGTGGCGAGCGCAGCCGCGACCTGGATCGTGCGGTGCTCAACACCGTGCAGAACTGGAAGTTCCAGCCTGCGGTGCATGACGGCCGCGCAGTAGCAAGCGTGGTGCGGGTCCCGGTGGATTTCCGTACCGAGCAGCGTTGATCGCGGACGAGGGGTTCGTGATGTTTCGACGGAGGCTTCGGCCTCCGTCTTTTTATCTGGAGAAGAGTGCCAACCAAGGTTGGCACCTACCGGTCGATGAAAGCGTGCCAACCAAGGTTGGCAGCTACCGGGTTGTGTCGTCCGCCGGACGTGGCCGCTCAGGCCAGGTTGAACCCGGCGCTGCGCGCCAGGCCGTCGAAGTCCGGGAAGGATGTGGCGACGTTGGCGATGTCGTTGATGCGCACTTCGCCATCGCTGATCTGGCCGGCGATGGCGAACGCCATGGCAATGCGGTGGTCGCCGTGGCTTTCGATGGTGCCGCTGCCCAGGCGCACACCACCATGCAGGGTGGCGCCATCTTCGGTTTCATCCACCTGCATGCCCAGCGCGCGCAGGCCGGTGGCCATCGCGGCGAGGCGATCGGATTCCTTGACCCGCAGTTCGGCGGCGCCGCTGACCACGGTCTGCCCTTCCGCTGCGGCAGCGGCCACGAACAGTGCCGGGAACTCATCGATCATGTCCGGCACCAGCGATTCCGGAATGCGCGCGCCCTTCAGCGGTGCATAGCGCACCACCAGATCGGCCACCGGTTCACCGCCCTGCTCGGCCGGATTCTCTTCGGTGATGTCCGCGCCCATCAGGCGCAGTGCATGCAGCAGGCCGGTGCGGCGCGGATTCAGGCCAACCTGCTTCAGGCGCAGCTCGGAGCCGGGAATGATGCTGGCCGCCACCAGGTAGAACGCGGCCGAGGAGAAGTCGGCCGGCACCACGATGTCGGTGGCACGCAGGCGCTGGCCGCCACGCAGGCGCGCCTTGCCCGGCGAGAATTCGATGTCCACGCCAAACGCGGACAGCATGCGCTCGGTGTAGTCGCGGGTCGGGTGCGGTTCGGTCACCTGGGTTTCGCCCTGCGCATACAGGCCGGCCAGCAGTACGGCCGACTTGATCTGTGCGCTGGCCACCGGCGAGGCGAAGTCGATGCCGTGCAGTGTCTGGCCGCCATGCACGTGCAGCGGCGGTGTGCCATCGCTCTCGGTATCGATCTTCGCACCCATCTGCGACAGCGGGCCAGTGACGCGGCGCATCGGACGGCCGGACAAGGATTCGTCGCCGATCAGCGTGCAGTCAAATGCCTGGCCAGCCAACAGGCCCGCCAGCAGGCGCATGCCGGTGCCGGCGTTGCCGCAGTCCAACGGCGCGTCCGGTGCTTTCAGGCCATCGATGCCGACGCCGTGCACGATGCGCTGCGACGGGCTCGGCGTTTCGATGCGTACGCCCAGCTGGCTGAAGATGCGCGCGGTCGCGCGGGTGTCTTCGCCTTCCAGGAAGCCGTCGATATGCGAGGTGCCATCGGCCAGCGCGGCGAACATCACCGAGCGGTGCGAGACCGACTTGTCGCCGGGAATGGTCAGGCTGCCCTGCAGCGGCTGGCCCTTGCGGGCAATCCAGTGTTGCGCGTTGCTCATCGTTCGATCATTCCGTAAACGCCAGCAGCGCCGGCGATGCATCAGGGGGCAGCGGCCGCAGCCGCCACAGCAGCACTCAGGGCACGGCCACCGGATAGGAACCCAGCACCTTGATCTGCGCCGAGTGCGCTTCCAGTTCGGCCAGCGCGGCCTGCATCGGCGCGTCGTCGATATGACCGGCCAGGTCGATGAAGAAGCCGTATTCCCACTTGCCGTGGTGCGACGGGCGCGACTCGATGCGGTTCATGCTGATGCCATGGCGGGCGAACGGGCTGAGCACGTCGAACAGCGCACCGGGCTTGTCATGGATGAACACCAGCACCGAGGTGCGGTCATGGCCCGAGGTCGGGAAGATGTTGCGGCCCACCACCAGGAAGCGGGTGGTGTTGTCGGCGTCGTTCTGGATCGGCTTGGTGACCACCTTCTTCAGGCCGTACACATGGCCGGCGCTCTCGCCACCAATGGCGGCTGCGTCGTCGGCATTGCGCGCACGGCGCGCGCCTTCGGCGTTGCTCGACACCGGAATCTTCTCGGCCTTCGGAAGGTTGGCGCGCAGCCAGGCCGAGGTCTGCATGAACGACTGCGGGTGTGCGTAGATGCGTTCGATGTCCTCGATGCGGCCGCTGCGCGACATCAGGTACTGCTGCACGCGCAGCTCCACTTCGCCGCAGATCTTCAGGTTCGAGGTCAGGAACATGTCCAAGGTGATCTGGATGGTGCCCTGGCCCGAGTTTTCCACCGGCACCACGCCGAAATCGGCGTTGCCCGCTTCCACTTCCTGGAACACTTCTTCGATGCTGGCCATCGGCAGGCCCAGCGCCGAGCGGCCGAAGTGCTTGAGCACGGCCTGCTGGCTGAAGGTGCCTTCCGGGCCGAGGTAACCGATCTTCAGCGGCTCCTGCTGGGCCAGGCAGGCCGACATGATCTCGCGGTAGACATGCACCAGCAGCTCGTCGCTGAGCGGGCCTTCGTTGCGGTCCACCACCATGCGCAGCACCTGCGCTTCGCGCTCGGGGCGGTAGTAGTCGACGGCGGCGGCGAGCTTGCCCTTGGCCTTGCCCACCTGATGGGCGAAGCGCGCGCGCTCGGCAATCAGGTTCTGGATGTCACGGTCGATCTGGTCGATCTTCGAGCGCACATCGGCCAACGCCAGCGGCGCCAGGGTCGGTGCCGGGTTCGACGCGGCCTTGGCCTTGCCCTTCGCCCTGGTGGGCGCGCTGTCCTTGGCCGGTTCTGCCTTCTTCGGCGCCTTCTTGCTGGATCTGCTGCTTGCCATCGGAGTTCCTTGTTGCGGGGCACGCACCCGACGGTGCGCGCCGTTCATTGCTCAACCGTGACGCTGCTGGAAATCGGCCATGAAGGCGACCAGCGCCTCGGCCCCGGCCAGCGGCATGGCGTTGTACAGCGAGGCGCGGATGCCCCCGACCACCTTGTGCCCCTTCAGCGCCAGCAGGCCGGCGGCCTTGGCCTCGGCAACGAAGCGGGCATCGAGGTCGGCATTGGGCAGGAAGAACGGGATGTTCATCCGCGAACGCGCCGCATGCGCGACTTCGTTGCGATAGAAGCCACCGGAGCCGTCGATGGCGCCGTACACCAGGGCGGCCTTGGCGGCGTTGCGCTTGGCGAACTCGGTCACCCCGCCTTCGGCCAGCATCCACTTGAACACCAGGCCGGCCAGGTACCAGTTCCAGGTCGGCGGGGTATTGAGCATCGAATCGCGGGCGACGTGCGAGCGGTAATCGAAGATGTCCGCGCGCGGCTGGCCGCTGCGTTCAAGCAGGTCACGGCGGATGATCATCACCGCGATACCGACCGGCCCCAGGTTCTTCTGCGCACCGGCATAGATCACGCCGTAGCGGCGCACGTCCAGCGGCTCGCTGGCGATGGACGAACTGAAATCGGCGATCAACGGGACGTTGCCGGTGTCGGGCACATCACGGAACTCGACGCCGTGGATGGTCTCGTTGGCGGTGATGTGCACATAGGCGGCATCGGGCGAGAGCTGCCAGTCGGCACGCGGCGGCAGTGTGCGGTAGCCATCGGCCTCGCTGCTGGCGGCAATGTTGACGTCCACATAGACGCCGGCCTGTTTGACCGCGGTCTTGCCCCAGTGGCCACTGACCACGTAATCGGCGCGCTGGCCGGGGGCGGCGAAGTTGAGCGGGATCAGGGCCTGCTGGGTGGTGGCGCCACCGGACAGGAACAGCACCGCATAGTCGTCGGGGATGTCGAGCAGGCGACGCAGGTCGGCCTCGGCCTCGGCCGCCACGGACATGAACTCCGCGCCGCGATGGCTCATTTCCACGATCGAGGCGCCGGACCCGTGCCAGTCCAGCATTTCCGCCTGCGCCTGGCGCAGGACCGATTCCGGCAAGGTTGCAGGGCCGGCACTGAAGTTGAACGCGCGCGTCATGTCACACCTGTGAGGCAAGACCCCTAGTATGCCGCAGTGCACCAGCGTTGCGGCCTAGTGCGGCAAGGGAAATTTGGTTTCATTGGAATCCATTGGCCGCCAGAATGGTGCCGGTGGTCGCCGACCTTGGTCGGCGTACGCCGTCAGGCGTCAAGTCCACCGGAGAAGCGTGCCGACCAAGGTCGGCACCCACCAGGAGCGGGGAAATGAGCGCGGTCCCGGCAGCGCCGGGCCATGCCCGGCCAATTCAGGTCAGCGCGCGCCGAACCAGAGCAGCAGGCTGAGCAGCGCGGCCAGCAGCAGTGCGCTCACCAGCAGCCACGGCCAGCGCCGCACCTTGCGCGGTGCAGCCGGCAGCACCGACGCCTGCTCGGCATCCTGGCTCGTCTCGTCCTCGACCGGCAGCGGCCGCCGACGCGGATCATGCGGTACTTCCAGCACGAAACGGTGCTGGCCATCGAACACCACCTGGTCGCCGGCCTTCAGCCAGCAGTGCCGCACGGCCACGCCGTTGACCCGCGCGCCTTCGGCACTGCCGAGGTCGCGCAGCAGCACGCGGTCACCATGCACTTCCACCCGCGCATGCTGTTCGGCGAAGGCCGGATCATCGATGGCGATGTCCGCCTCGCTGCTACGGCCGATCACGCGGGCCCGCGACAGGGTGAAGCTGCGCCCATGGTGCAGGCCGCCGACACCGCGCAGCAGGCGCTGCTGTTCGTCGGTAACCTCTTCGTTTTTCGGTGCCGGTGCCTGCAACAGGCTTTCGATTTCGCCCTGCAGCACCATCTCCACGCCATCCACATACACTGCGTCGCCTGCACGCAGCAGGGCCATCCGGCGCACCGGGCGGCCGTTCACGTGGATGCCGCGGATGCCATTGCCGACCTGCAGCCAGAGGCCGCGTTCGTCCATGCAGAACTGCGCAAGCAGCAGGGCGCCGTTGCCGGCGTCGCCAAGCCGCACGCTGCCGTTGGCCTGGCGCACGATGCGCTGCACCCCGGGCCGCAGGGGCTGGTCGGGCTGTTGTTGCTGACTGAAGTGAACAAGCAGGTTCTGCACGCGGCGCAGCCTAGCAGGTTGGCCGCCAACGAAGAAGAACCCGCGATGAGTGCTTGGCGCGAAGGCCCTCGATGCGCACAATGCTCGCCCTCATTGATCATCCCCGCCCTGCGCCAGGAGCCTGCATGTCCACCATCGATGTCCGCCACGCCCACGCCCTGCCCGACGCACAGGCGCGCGCGGCAATCGAACAGGTTGCCGCCAAGCTGTCCGAGCGCTTCGGCCTGAAGTCCTCGTGGACCGCCGATGTGCTGAACTTCTCCGGCAGCGGCGTGGACGGTGCGATCGAACTGCAGCCGGGCGCCGTGCGCGTGACCGCCAAGCTGGGCTTCCTGCTGTCGGCGATGAAGGGCATGGTCGAAGGCGAGATCCAGCGCGTGCTGAAGGAAAAGCTGGGCTGAATCCCGACGGCGGCCGTCACGGCCGTGCAACGCCAACGCGCGCTACTCTCGGGGCAGGCCCAACTCCCACGGGAAGTGCGATGAACCAGTACGAGAACGACGACCGCCGCAACGACGACGCTTCTTTCGGTGACCAGGCCGAGCGCTTCTCGCGCAAGCTCAGCGACTCCGCGCAACAGGTCTGGCTGGCCGGCCTCGGCGCGCTGGGCCGTGCCCAGGCCGAAGGCAGCCGCTTCTTCGATGGCCTGGTGAAGGAAGGCGAAGCCTGGGAGGCACGCCGCCGTGAACGCAACGGCGAGCAGGGCCCGGGTTGGCGCGACAACGTGGAATCGTCGCTGGATGAGGCCCGCGAGAAAGCCTCCGGCACCTGGAACAAGGTCGAAAAGGCCTTCGACGACCAGGTGCAGGGCGTCCTCAAGCGCCTGCATGTGCCCACCGCCGACGAAGTGACGGCGCTGGAAGCCCGCATCGATGCCCTGCATGCGCGCCTGGCCAAGCTGGAGAACCGCGCCGCCTCCGGTGCCGACGCCCCCGCCCCGGGCAGTCATCAATCGCCGGGCAGCGTGCCCTGAGCTGCCAATGTTGCAATGCAATAAATTTTGATTGACAATCGCGAGCAACCCGCCAATCGCTTCGGCTGCCGTTTGTTCCCTCCCCTCACGGCTTCAGGATTGGCGGGTTTTTCGTGTCCGCCGTATGCCGAATCTGCGTGCGCCGTCACGTTTCCTGTCAGGAACCTCCTGACCCAGCGGCGCGATACGACCTTTACACTGTCGTCTTCCGCACTCGCCCCTTCCGCGCACCTCCTGCATGCTCCCCTGGATCCTGGCCCTGCTGTCGGCCCTGTTTAGCTGTTCCCTTGCCGTTGTGTATCTGTGGTGGATCAAGCGGCGGCAGAAGGAGATGCAACTCGGCCTGCAGGCCCTGGCCGGCATGCACTGGCGCGAATTCTCGGTACTGGTCAAGCGCATGCTGCGCGAGCAGCGCGGCCTGCGTGAACTCAGCGATACGACGGAAGAATCGCGCGAGCCGAGCAGCGACTTCCTGCTCAGCGACGGCCCCAACACGTGGCAGGTGTCATGCAAGCATGGCCTGGCCTACCGTATCGGCACCGCCGCGGTGAATGAGCTGGGCGCGGCTGCCCGCCTGGCCGGCGCCAGGGGCGGCATACTGCTGACCGAGGGCCGGATCGAACGCGATGGCCGCAGCGCCGCTGAGAAGCAGGCGGTTGAAGTGCTGGACGGCCCACGCCTGTGGCCGTTGCTGCAGCCCTACCTGCCGGGCGACATCGAAGCGCGCGTGCGTGCCAGCGCCCGACATGAGGCGCTGCGTCGGATCGCCATTGCCGCACTGGGTTCGGTCACGCTCGGGTTGCTGGTGGGCCTGGGCCTGCAGGGGCTGCACAGGGAAGAGGCCAGGCCCGTTGCCCCCGCACCCATGGCGGCCGCTCCTGCGGTCGCGCCTGCAACCGAGCCCGACCCGGCCGCGGCGGCACCGGCCACTACACCGGCCCCCTCGGACGCAGACGCGCGCAGCAATCCAAACCCGGATGCGGCCACCCTGGATCGCTACCAGGCCGAGCTCGCCCGTGCCCTCGCTGGCAAGCCCGGTATTGCCAGCGGCGTGTGGCTGACCCGGCAGACCCTGGCGATCAACCGCACCGGTGAACTGGACGCGGTGTGGCCACGGGTCTGCGAGGAAGTGCTGCACTACCCCGCGCTGCGCAACGTGCGCATCCAGCTCAATGCCCGCCCCGGCGTGGATGAGCCGGTGCGCTGGCGGCAGTGCGCTACGTATTGATGAGGCAGCATCCACGCATGGCGTGGATCTACCCGTGGTTCGCACGCATTGCCTGATCCCAACCGGGATTCAGTAGATCCAGGCCATGCGTGGATGCGACCCTAGCGCGCCCCAGGCGCAAAGCGCGCCACCAGATCCCAGGCGTCGCCAAGAAACACCTGCCGCACGCGGGTGATCGGTTGTTCACCGCGCCACGTCAGCCGCTCGATCACCAGGCAGGCGGTGCCGGGCTTCACGTCCAGCAGCTTGGCCGTGGCGGTGTCCGCGCCCCAAGCGCTGATGCGGTGCTGGGCCCGGGTCCACGACACGTTCTGCAGCAGCCAGCTGCCCGGCGCGGTGGTGCTGAAATCGACCTCCAGCACCTCGGGCACGCCCACCGGACTGATCAAGCGGTGTTCCAGCGCCAGCGGGCGACCATCGGCCAGGTGCAGGCAGCGCATCGCCAACAGCTGCTGCTGGCCGGCCAGCTCCACTTCACCGGCATTGCCGGCGTCGGCCAGGCGCAGCTCGCGTTGCAGCAGCTGGTAGCCGTACTGATGACCGCGCGAACCAACCTCCATCGCGATATCGGGGATCTCCAGCGCCACCTGCTCCAGGTGCGGAGGCTGCCGCGCCACGAACGAACCGGCGCGACGGCGGCGCTCGATCATGCCGCTCTCGGCCAGTGCGGTCAGCACCTTGTTCACCGTCATCCGCGAACAACCGTACTGTTCCATCAGCTCGTGCTCGTACGGGATGCGGAAGCCCGGCGCCCACTCTCCGCTGAGGATGCGGCTTTCCAGATCGCTGCGAATACGCTGGTTGAGCGTGGCGGACTTGCTGGCCTTCACGTAATGGGGTCTCGGTGGCGGGGGCGATCAGCCCAGCACGCCCTTCAGGGCGGCGGCAAAGGCAGTGGTGATCGCCTCGCGCTGCAAGTGGCGGCCGTCGGCCACGTACTGGCGGCCATGGCGCCAGACCGATCGCAGCGCGCCATTACGTGCGGCGAACACCCAGCTGTCAAGCCATGCGTCGTCCTGTCGCGCCTGCAGCGCGGGATGCGCAGCGTCCAGTTCAACCAGGTCGGCACTGGCACCGACCTGCAGTCCGGCGGCCACGCCCAGCGCCTGCGCACCGCCGTGCAGTGCGCCCTCGAACAGGAAGCGACCGGTGCTGCGGGTGGCATCCGGGGCCAGCACATTGCGCCCGCGCAGGGTCAGGCGCTGGCCGTACTCGAGCAGGCGCAGTTCTTCGGCAGCATCGATCAGCACGTTGGAATCGGAACCGACACCGAAGCGCCCGCCTTCGCGTGCGAACGCCTGCATCGGGAACAGGCCATCGCCCAGGTTGGCCTCGGTGATCGGGCACAGGCCGGCCACGGTCTGGCTGGCCACAATGGCTGCGCGCTCGTCGTCGGTGATGTGGGTGGCATGCACCAAGCACCAGCGCGCATCCACCGGCGCATGGTTGAACAGCCACTGCACCGGGCGCTGGCCGCTCCAGGCCAGGCAGGCCTCGACTTCGCGCACCTGCTCGGCGATATGGATGTGCACCGGGCCGTCGGTCAGCGGCAGCAACGCACTCAGTTCCTCACCGGTGACTGCACGCAGGCTGTGCGGTGCAATGCCGAGCACCGCATCGGGCAGCGCGGCCAATGCCGGCTTGGCGGCCTCCAACAGCTGCGCGAAGCCGCCCACATCGTGGATCAAGCGACGCTGCGCGGGATTCGGCGCCGCACCGCCAAAGTCGGCATGGGCATAGAACACCGGCAGCAGGGTCAGGCCGATGCCGGTCTGATCGGCCGCCGCCGCAATCCGCGCGCTCATCTCGGCACGGTTGGCATACGGCCGGCCGTCAGCGTCGTGGTGCAGATAGTGGAATTCGCCAACGCGGGTAAAGCCGCTTTCCAGCATTTCCATATAGGCCTGAGCGGCGATGGCCTGCACCGCATCCGGGCGCAGGTGGGCCAGGAAGCGGTACATCAGCTCGCGCCAGCTCCAGAAACTGTCGCCGTCACCGCCGCCGATCTCGGTCAGGCCGGCCATGCCGCGCTGGAACGCATGGCTGTGCAGGTTGGGCAGGCCCGGCACCAGGATGCCGACCCGGGTATCGCCCGGCTGCGCACCCTGCCCCGTGCGGATGGCCGTGATGCGGCCGTCCTGCACCTGCAGGCGCACGTCGCGGGCCCAGCCCCCGGCCAGCAGGGCGTGGGTGGCATGGAAACAGTACGGGGAACGCGAATCGGACATGGCTGGACAACCCGAAATGGACGCCTATATTGTATAGACATATAAGCACAACCGCGTTGTGGATGCCATGCACGTCGATACCCTCTGGTCCAACGTCCACCTGATCACCCTCGACGGCGACGGCCTGGGCGTCATCCGCGATGGCGTGCTGGCCTGCGCCGATGGGCGCATCGTCCATGTGGGCGCCGCCGGCAGCGATGCCCACCTGCAACCGACCACCCGCATCGATGGCGAGGGCCGCTGGATCTCGCCGGGCCTGATCGACTGCCACACCCATCTGGTCTACGCCGGCAACCGCGCCAACGAGTTCGAGCAGCGCCTGCAGGGCGTCAGCTATGCCGAGATCGCCCGTGCAGGCGGTGGCATCGTCTCCACCGTGCGTGCCACCCGCGCCGCGACGCCAGAACAGCTGGCCCGCGAAAGCCGCCCCCGCCTGCTGGCGATGCGCGCCGAAGGCGTGACCACGCTCGAGATCAAATCCGGCTACGGCCTGACCCTGCCCGACGAACGCAAGCAGTTGCAGGTGGCGCGTGCACTGGGCGAGGAATGCCGGGTCAACGTGGTGACCACCTTCCTCGGCGCACACGCGATTCCGCCGGGCCGCGAAGCACAGGAATACACCGACGAGGTGTGCAACGTGATGATTCCGGCCATCGCCGCCGAAGGCCTGGCCGAAGCGGTGGATGTGTTCTGCGAGAACATCGCCTTCTCGCCCGCGCAGGCGCGGCAGGTGTTCGAGGCGGCACGTGCCCACGGGCTGGCGGTGAAGATCCATGCCGAGCAGCTGAGCAACCAGCATGGCGCCGAACTGGCCGCCAGCTTCGGTGCACTGTCGGCCGACCACATCGAACACCTGGACGATGCCGGCATCGCCGCGATGGCGGCGGCCGGCACCGTCGCCGTGCTGCTGCCCGGCGCCTTCTATTTCACCCGCGATACCACCCTGCCGCCGATCGCGGCGCTGCGTGCGGCCGGCGTGCCGCTGGCGCTGGCCACCGACAGCAACCCGGGCACCTCGCCCCTGACCAGCCCGCTGCTGGCGATGAACATGGGCGCCACCCTGTTCCGCCTGACCGTGGACGAGTGCGTCGCCGGTTTCACCCGTGAAGCGGCGCGTGCGCTGGGCCATGGCGACCGTATTGGCCGACTGGCCGTAGGCATGGACTGCGACCTGGCGATCTGGGACATCGACGCCCCCGCCGACCTGGTCTACCGCATTGGATTCAACCCGCTGCACGCGCGCGTGGTGCGCGGACAGCCCGACCTGCCTGCCTCCTGGAGCAACACATGAGCAACACCCTGGTTCTTCGCCCCGGCCACGTCACTCTCGCCCAGTGGCGGCAGGTCTATCGCGGCGCGCCGCTGGCACTGGACCCGGCCGCGCTGCCGGTGGTGCGTGCCAGTGCCGCAGCCGTGGCCGCCATCGTCGCCAAGGGCGCGCCGGTATATGGCATCAACACCGGCTTCGGCAAGCTGGCCAGCGTGCGCATCGAGCGCGAGGACCTCGCCACCCTGCAGCGGAACATCGTGCTCTCGCATGCGGCAGGCGTCGGCGAACCAATGCCGGCCAGCGTGGTGCGCCTGATGATGGCGCTGAAGCTGGTCAGCCTTGCGCAGGGTGCTTCGGGCATCCGCGAGGACACCCTGCTGCTGCTGGAAGCGATGCTGGTCAAGGGCGTGCTGCCGGTGGTACCCGCGCAGGGCTCGGTGGGTGCTTCGGGTGACCTGGCACCGCTCTCGCACCTGGCCGGCGTGATGCTGGGCGTGGGCGAAGCCTTCATCGGCGACGAACGCCTGCCGGCGGTCGATGCTCTGGCACGCGCCGGTCTGCAGCCGATCGAACTGGGCGCGAAGGAAGGCCTGGCGCTGCTCAACGGCACCCAGTTCTCCACCGCTTATGCGTTGGCCGGCCTGTTCGAGATCGAGACCGTGTTCCAGGCCGCATTGGTGACCGGCGCACTGTCGGTGGAAGCGGCCAAGGGCTCCGACACGCCGTTCGACCCGCGCATCCACGCCATCCGTGGCCAGCGCGGGCAGATCGCCACCGCTGCCACGCTGCGCACGCTGATGCAGGGCTCGGACATCCGCGAATCGCACCGTGACAACGACGTGCGCGTGCAGGACCCGTACTGCCTGCGCTGCCAGCCGCAGGTGATGGGCGCAGCGCTGGACATCCTGCGCCAGGCCGCGACCACGCTGGAAATCGAAGCCAATGGCGTGTCCGACAACCCGCTGGTGTTCACCGATACCGGCGAAGCGCTGTCCGGCGGCAACTTCCACGCCGAACCGGTAGCCTTCGCCGCAGACATGCTGGCGATGGCGGTGTGCGAGATCGGCTCGATCAGCGAGCGCCGCCTGGCCATGCTGGTGGACCCGGCGCTGTCCGGCCTGCCGGCGTTCCTGACCCCGCGCCCGGGCCTCAACTCGGGCTTCATGATTCCGCAGGTCACCGCCGCCGCACTGGTCTCGGAAAACAAGCAGCGCGCCTACCCGGCCAGCGTTGACTCGATTCCGACGTCGGCCAACCAGGAAGACCATGTGTCGATGGCCGCGCACGGCGCGCGCCGCCTGATGCAAATGGCCGAGAATGCGGCCAATGTGATCGGCATCGAACTGCTGGCCGCCGCGCAGGGCTGCGACTTCCACGCGCCGCTGCGTTCCAGCGCCGCGCTGGAAAACGTGCGTGCCACCCTGCGTGCGCAGGTGCCGACGCTGGAAGAGGATCGCTACTTCCACCCGGACATGGTGACCGCCACGAACCTGGTGCGCAGCGGCGCGCTGGCCCAGGGCCTGAGCGATCTGTTGCCGACCGTGGAACCGCAGGCATGAACGCCCATCCCGAATGGCTGACCGTGCACGAGGGCGACGCCCCCCTCATCGTCAGCTTCCCGCATACCGGCAGCGAGCTGCCGCATGACCTGATCGACGACTACCACTCGCCGTGGCTGGCGCGTCGCGATGCCGACTGGTGGGTACACGAGCTGTACGACTTCGTGCGCGGCATGGGCGCGACCACGGTGCGCTCGGCGATCTCGCGTTCGGTGATCGATCTCAACCGTGATCCCAGCGGTGTCTCGCTGTACCCGGGCCAGAACACCACCGGCCTGTGCCCGCTGACCACCTTCGACAACCAGCCGCTTTACCACGCCGGACGCGAGCCGGATGAGGCGGAAATCGCGCGCCGCCGCGATACCTATTTCCTGCCTTACCACGATGCGCTGGCCGCGCAGATCACCCGCCTGCGCGCACGCCACGGCACCGTGGTGGTGTACGACGCGCACTCGATCCGCTCGCACATTCCACACCTGTTCGACGGCGAACTGCCGCAGTTCAACCTGGGCACTGCCGGCCCCTCCGGCGCACCGGACACCTCCTGCGACAACGCGTTGAGCGATGTGGTGGAGAACCTGCTGAAAATCAGTGGCATGAGCCAGGTGCGCAACGGCCGCTTCAAGGGCGGTTGGATCACCCGCCACTACAGCAACATCGCCGGCGGCGTGCACACCCTGCAGATGGAACTGGCCTGCCGCGGCTACATGCACGAGCCGCTGCCCGATCAGGTGGACGAACACAGCTGGCCCACCCCGCTCGACCCCGATCACGCCGCACTGCTGCGCCACACCCTGGCGCAGGTGCTCAACGCCTGCCTTGAATTCGCTACGAACCGGAGCGCCGCATGACCCGCAACGACCCGTCCCGCACGATTGCCGCACCGACCGGCACCACGCTCAACGCCAAGAGCTGGCTGACCGAAGCGCCGCTGCGCATGCTGATGAACAACCTGCACCCGGACGTGGCCGAGCGCCCGCAGGAACTGGTGGTATACGGCGGCATCGGCCGCGCCGCGCGCGACTGGGAAAGCTTCGATGCGATTGTCGAAACGCTCAAGCGCCTGGAGGACGACCAGACCCTGCTGGTGCAGTCGGGCAAGCCGGTGGGCGTGTTCCGCACCCACGCCGACGCACCGCGCGTGCTGATCGCCAATTCCAACCTGGTGCCGCGCTGGGCCAACTGGGACCACTTCAACGAGCTGGATAAGAAGGGCCTGGCCATGTATGGCCAGATGACCGCCGGCAGCTGGATCTACATCGGCGCGCAGGGCATCGTGCAGGGCACCTACGAGACCTTCGTGGAGATGGGCCGCCAGCACTTCGGTGGCGACCTGACCGGCAAGTGGCTGTTCACCGGCGGCCTGGGCGGCATGGGTGGCGCGCAGCCGCTGGCCGCGGTGATGGCCGGCGCCTCATGCCTGGCCGTCGAGTGCCGCAAGAGCAGCATCGACATGCGCCTGCGCACCGGTTACTTGGATACCTGGACCGACAACCTCGACGAAGCGCTGCGCCTGATCGATGAGTCGTGCAAGGCCGGAACGCCGAAGTCGGTGGGCCTGCTGGGCAATGTGGCCGATGTGCTGGCCGAACTGCTGGCGCGCGGCATCAAGCCGGACCTGCTGACCGACCAGACCTCCGCACATGACCCGGTGAACGGCTACCTGCCGCAGGGCTGGACCGTCGAGCAGTGGGACGACAAGCGCGTATCCGCTCCCAAGGAAGTGGAGAAGGCCGCACGCGCGTCGATGGCCAACCACATCCGCGCCATGCTCGGTTTCCACGCGCTGGGCGTGCCGACCGTGGACTACGGCAACAACCTGCGGCAGATGGCGCTGGAAGAAGGCGTGGCCAATGCCTTCGACTTCCCCGGCTTCGTGCCGGCCTACATCCGTCCGCTGTTCTGCCGCGGCATCGGCCCGTTCCGCTGGGCCGCGCTGAGCGGTGACCCGGAAGACATCGCCAAGACCGATGCCAAGGTGAAGGAACTGATTCCGGACAACCCGCACCTGCATCGCTGGCTGGACATGGCTGCCGAGAAGATCAAGTTCCAGGGCCTGCCGGCGCGCATCTGCTGGGTCGGCCTGGGCGATCGTGATCGCCTCGGCCTGGCCTTCAACGAGATGGTCGCCAACGGCGAGCTGAAGGCGCCGGTGGTGATCGGCCGCGACCACCTGGACAGCGGCAGCGTGGCGTCGCCGAACCGCGAAACCGAGGCGATGGCCGACGGCTCCGATGCAGTATCCGACTGGCCGCTGCTGAACGCCCTGCTCAACACCGCCAGCGGCGCGACGTGGGTATCGCTGCATCACGGCGGCGGCGTCGGCATGGGCTTCTCGCAGCACGCCGGCATGGTGATCGTCTGCGACGGCACCGAAGCCGCCGCCAAGCGCATCGGCCGCGTGCTGTGGAACGACCCGGCCACCGGCGTGATGCGCCATGCCGATGCCGGCTATGAGATCGCGATTGACTGCGCGAAGGAAAAGGGGCTGGATCTGCCCGGCATCCTGGGCTGATCGCAGGGGTGCCGGCCATCGGCCGGCACTACCGGGGACGTTCTGCCCTGGCACGTGTGGTAGTGCCGGCCGCTGGCCGGCTCTCCCTGGTGCGGGAATCGGTGCTCTTGACCCGATCTCCCGCCGTGACCAAGATGCGCCATCGCCGCTGACGGATCACCGCGATGTACCGCACCCTTGCTGCTGCATTGCTCTGCGCTCTCTTTGCCGCTCCCATCGCTTCCGCGCGTGACGTCCCCGGCGAGCTCCCTGCCCGGCTCGACGCCCAACTGCAGGCCAACCGCGAACGCTACGGTATTGCCGGCCAGGCGGTACTGGTCGCGCACAACGGGAACGTGCTCTACCAGGGCGCCAGCGGTGAACGCGACCCGGCCACGCATGCGCCCGCCACCGTCGATACCATCTTCGCCTCGCAGTCGGTGGCCAAACTGCTGACCAGCACGCTGGTGATGCAGCTGGTGGAACAGGGCAAGGTGGACCTGGATGCACCCGCCAGCCGCTATGTGCCGGACTTGCCGTCGGCATGGCAGGCGATCTCCGTGCGCGATTTTCTCAACCACAGTTCCGGCATTGGCGAGTACGCCGACCGCCGCGACGGCCACTGGATCAGCAAGGGCTATGACGGCATGGCACCCGATCTCGCCTCGGCGCTGAAGGTGGCCGGTGCAGCACCACTCGCATTCGCAACCGGCAGCCGCGTGCAATACACCCAGGCCAACTACCTGGTGCTGACGGCGCTGCTGGAAGCGCACTACCGCAAGCCCTACCCCGCCATCGCGCGCGAACGCATCCTGCTGCCGCTGAAGATGACCCACACCTCCTGGGGCGTGGCCAGCGTCCCGGCGCAGCACGCAGCGGTGCCGTACATCGGCAAGGACGGCACATTGCAGCCCGCCAACGAAGATCCGTGGCCGGACTACGGCTGGGGCCATGCCGATCTGCAGACTACCGTGGGCGACATGAACCGCTTCCTGCAGGCGCTGGCGACCGGAAAGCTGGTACGCACGGCGACGCTGGAAAAACTATGGCAGCCGCAGAAGCTGAGCGGTGGCGGCAGCAACTTTTTCTCCACTGGTTGGGACACCACGCACAGCGACGACTACACCCAGGTCGGTCACGATGGTGGCACCCGCGTACGGGTGCGGCTGGCCTACAAGGACACGCTGGCCAGTGGCTACTGGGTGTTCGTGTACCTGACCAATGGCAGCGCGCGCAATGTGTGGTCGAGCACGTTGGTGGAGAGCACGATGGCGGTCGTCGCGCCCGCCGAGTTTCCGCATGCGGTGCTGTCGGAGCGACTGATCGCCTATGCGCTGGATGATGACGCCGGCGCCGCGCAGGCGCTGCGGGCCTGGTTGCGCGACGACACCCGGATTACGGGCAACGAACGGGAGCGTGCGATCAATGCGAGCGGCTATGCCATCCGCGAGAGTCTGGGCGCGCGCAAGGCGCTGAAGGTGTTCACCCTCAATACCGAGCTGTATCCGGATTCGGCCAATACCTGGGACAGCCTGGCCGAGTGCCATGCGGCGCTGGGCGAGAAGGAAACGTCTGATCGGCTGTATGCGAAGGCCAAGGCGCTGGCGAAGCCTTCACCGTAAACCGATTGTAGAGTCGAGCTTGCTCGACTGTTTCTCTGCGTCGGAGTCGAGCACGGCTCGACGCTACAAGTGCGAAAGAGCAGTCGAGCAAGCTCGACTCTACAAGTGCGCGGGCGGCCATACGCCGCCGATGGGTGACGCGGCGCGCGCGACCTGTTAACTTGCGCGCCACTTTCGTGGTTTACAGTAGTCCCGCATGTCGCTCTCGTCGTACCGCCCCACTCCGTCGCCACTGTTCCTGGCCGTTTCTCTCGGCCTCGCCGCTACCGCCCACGCCGCCCCGCAGGCCACCACGCTGGATGCGGTGCAGGTCACCGCCGCCGATGCCAGCGCCCAGGCACGCGAGGCGTTGAAGCGCGTGCCCGGCGCCAGCAACGTCATCGATGTGGCCAAGGCCGACAGCCGACTGTCCAGCAGCGCCGATGTGCTGGCCTACCAGCCGGGTATCAGCGTGCAATCGCCGGGCAACGAGGGCACCAAGGTCTCCATCCGCGGCTCCGGCATCAACCGCGGCCCAGGCGCGCACGCCTCGGGTATTGCCGTGTCGATCGATGGCCTGCCGTTGACCGGACCCGGCGGCACGCCCTACGAGCTGCTGGAACCGCTGTGGCTGTCGCGCGTGGAGGTGCTGCGCGGGGCCAACGGTTTCGAGCGTGGCGCGCTGGCACTCGGCGGTGCCATCGACTACGTCAGCCGCAGCGGCCGTGATTCGGCGGGCGTGCAACTGCATTACGAAGCCGGCAGCCGTGGCTACCAGAAGCGTGGCATCAGCTGGGGTGGTGTCAGTGGCAATGTCGACTACTTCCTGGCCTACACCGATACCGAATTCGACGGTTACCAGTACCATGCCCGTGGCGACGGCAAGGGCGCGATGGCCAACATCGGCTGGCAGATCACCCCCAACCTGCAGACCCGCTTCTTCGTTCGCTACCGCGAAACCAACCACGAAACGCCCGGACGCCTGACCCGCGATCAGATCCGCAACGACCCGCGTGCGGCGAATCCGGCCAACCTGGCCATTGATGCGCGCCGCCCGCAGCCGGGCAGCACGTGGGTAGGCAACGTCACCACCCTGCAGATCGATGAGGATTCCTCGCTGCAGGCCGGGCTGGTCTATCACAGGTACCCGATGGACTTGAACGAGAGCCTGTACCGCCAGCAGCTGGACTACGCCAACCTCAATGCCACGCTGGACTATCGCCATCGCCACCGGCTGTTCGGCCTGGACAGCGAAACCAACGTTGGCCTGCGCGTCACCCACGACCTGGACGCCGACGTGCGCGAGTCGCTGCGCTTTGCCAACAATGGCTATGCCGCTGGCACGCGCACGCGTGACTTTAGCCACCACGGCACCGACAGCACCCTGCACGTCAGCAACACCCTCACGTTGAACGACCGCCTGCGCCTGCAGACCGGACTGGCGCTGATCAACACCCGCCGTGATGTGCAGGTGACCTGGCCGAGCAGTGGCGGCCGCCTGCGCGACCACGACTTGGACTATGCGCCTCGACTGGGCTTCACCTGGCAGCACAGCGCGCAGACGCAGTGGTTCGGCAACCTCAGCCGTTCGGTGGAAGCACCGCACCCGTGGTCGATGATCTGGGGCTCGAACCAGTACTTCGGGCCAGGCAATGGACCGTCCACCGGCCGCCAGCGCGCGCCGGTGCCGATGCAGAACCAGACCGCCACCACGCTGGAACTGGGCGCACGTGGCGACGCTGTGCTGGGCCGCTGGGAACTGACCGGCTACTACGCACACGTGAACCACGAACTGCTGAGCGTGGAGCTGCAGCCGGTGCCAAACCTGTTCATCGCCGAGAACAACGCCAGCCCGACCGTGCACCGTGGCATCGAGGCCGGCTTGGACAGCACGCTGTGGCAGGCCGCGCCGGGGCGCCTGTCATTGCGCCAGGCGTATACCTTCAGCGATTTCCGGTACCGACACGATGCGCGCTTCGGCAGCAACCGCCTGCCGGGCCTGCCGCGCCACAGCTACCAGGCCGAGCTGCGCTTCGACCACGCCTCCGGCCTGTACGCCGCGCTCAATACCGAGTACGCCTCGCGTATCGCGGTGGACTACGCCAACAGCTACTGGGCCGACAGCCATGTGATCTTCGGCAGCCGCATCGGTTACGACGCACCCAATGGCCGCTGGCAGGCGTGGGCGGAGATGCGCAACATCGGCAACCGCCACTACGCCGCCACGGTCACGCCGGGCTATGACGATGCCGGCAAGGATGTAGCACGCTCTACGCCGGGCGAAGGCCGCGGCATCTATGCGGGTGTGCGCTGGCGCTTTGATTGAGCCACATTCCGGCCGGGTCACTCTCCATAGCAAAGAACAGCAGCAGCCCGGGTCCGCCGGGCCGGCGCCACCGGGTGCCGCGGATCGTGCAGCATGGACGCTTGAGAACCTGATGCAGCATGCTGGCATCCTTGCCGGGCACGCGTAGGCGGTGTTGCGCGGATTCCACCGCAGCCGCTCCTCAGCTGCGGTCGACGATCCGCACGATGCGACCGCCCTCGAAAGCGAACTCGCTGCGCCCCTTCAGTGCCAGTTCCGCGCCTGCGCGGGGGCCGCCGGGAATGTCCTGCGCGAACACGCCACGCCAGCCAATGCTGGCCAGCGCCACGTCATCCTCGAACGCCAGCTCAAGCAACTGCTGCTCCCGCTCGCGGAACATCTGCGCCGATTGCCGTGCCAGCTCAGCAAAGGCATCGATGCCTTCGGTGACCATGGTCAGCTGGCCGCCGCTATGGTTTTCGAAGCGCACGTTCTGCGCCAGCACGGCCAGCATGGCGTCGATGTCGAAGCGGTTGTAGGCCTGCAGGTAGTGCTCGATCAGGTGGCGGCAGTGCGATTCGTCCATGGCGGCGTCCACTCAGGGCCAGCACCGAGTCTCCCGCGACCGCGTGGCCGGATCAAGGCGTCACCGCGGCTTTCAGCAACTGCGCGGCCACCTGATCGAACGGGGCGATGTCCTGCAGGGCACGGCACATCGCCACCGCGCCTTCCACGCTGGCGATCACCAGGCTGGCCAGACCGGCCGCAGCGGCTGGATCGTGACCTTCAGCGACGAAGGCCGAGGCCAGATGGCCCTGCCAGCGCGCGAACACCTCCGCGGCGGCCGCGCGGGGCTGGCTGTGCATCGCCTCCACTGGCTCCTCCACCGCAGCGGCCAGCACCGGGCAGCCCGCGCGGAAATCGGTGCGCAGCAGGCGCTCGCGCCACATCCCCAGGAACTGCTGTAGGCCCTGCACGGCGCCGCCCTTCAGCAGCTCCACCAGCAGCGCTTCGACCTTGTCGCCGGCCATATGGGTGGCACGCGCCAGCAGCTCCTGCTTGCCGCCGGGAAAATGGTGATAGGTGGAACCCAGCGGCGCCTCGGCCAACTTGGTCACCTCGCGGATGCTGGTGGCATTGAGGCCCACGCGCGCCAGCATCTGTGCCGCGGCATCAATCACGCGTTGAGGCGCATCAGAGGGTCGCGGGCTCACGGCAGGCTCCTTGCTAAGACAGTCGTCATAGATTAGCGTACCGGCCGTTCTATAACAGTCGTCATAGCCATGAATCTCTGGTTCCGCCTGCTCCACCTGCTGCTGTGCAGCCTGTTCCGGCCGAAGCTGGACGCCCCGTTCGGGGTCTCGCGGCTGCAGTTCCGGGTGCTGCCCAACGACCTGGACAGCAACCTGCACATGACCAATGGCCGCTACTGGAACATCTTCGACCTGGGCCGGCTGGACCTGATCCTGCGCATGGGCCTGGGCCGGGTGGCACTGCGCGAGAAATGGGCGCCGATCGTCGGCGCCGGCACCATCCAGTTCCGCCGCGAGCTGAAGCCGTTCCAGCGCTTCACCCTGGAAACCCGGCTGGTCGGCTGGGTGGGCTCGCGCGGCATCATGGAGCAGCGTGTGCTGATCGGCGCCGAACAGAAGATCGCCACCCGCGCGCTGCTGGTCACCGGTATCTACGACCGCCGCGCGCGCCAATTCCTCAGCATGCCGAAGATGATGGAAGCGATCGGTGTGGTGGCCCCGCCGTCGCCGCCACTGAGTGCGGCCGCCCAGGCGCTGCTGGCCGCCGATGCCGCCTTGAAGCAGGACGATGCCTGAGGCACGTCACTCCACCTTCGGCATGTTCTTGGTCACGCAATGGATGCCGCCGCCGCCGCCGGCAATCGCATCGATATCCACCTGTTCGATCACGCGGCCCGGATACAGGTCTTCCAGCAGCTCCCGGCAGTAGCCGTCGGCGGCGTCATCACCGAACTGCGGCGCGACCACCGCGCCATTGATCGGCAGGTAGTTGATGTAGCCCATCGCCAGATCGTCGTTGTCGCGGGTATGCACGTTGTCGCGCCCGTCCAGCGGCGGCGGCAGCGTATGCACCTGCAGGCGGCGGCCATCGGCATCGCTGGCCCCGCGCAGGATCTGCAGGTGCTCGCGGGTCAGGTCGTAATCATAGGAGTCCGGATCGTTGTCGAGGTTGGCGATCACCACACCCGGACGCACGAAGCGCGCGTAGAAATCCACATGCGCATCGGTGATGTCTTCTCCGGCGATGCCGGGCAGCCAGATGATCTTGCGCAGGCCGAGGTGGTGCTTCAGTTCGGCTTCGATATCCGCGCGCGACCAGCCTGGGTTGCGGTTGCGGTTCACCCAGCAGCTCTCGGTGAGGATGGCGGTGCCATGGCCATCGACTTCGATGCCGCCACCCTCCCCCACCAGGTCACTTTCCAGCAGCGTTGCGCCGGTCACCTGCGCCAGCCAGGGTGCCACCGCACCATCGTTGCGCGCGCTCTGCTTGCCACCCCAGCCGTTGAAGTTGAAGTCGACCAGGCCCAGCCCGCCCCGGCCATTGGTGACGAAGCAGCCGCCGTAGTCGCGCACCCAGATGTCATCCAGCGGCACCTCGAGGAACTCGATGTTGCCGCGGCCGCAGCGATCCTGCGCCTGCTTCAACTGCGCCGGGCGGCACAGCACGCTGACCGGCTGGTGGCGGGCGATGGTGCGCGCCAGCCGCGCCACGGCGGTGTTCACCGCATCGGCCTGCGCGCCCCATACCCGCGGCTGCGCGGCGAAGGCCAGGAACACGCGTTCCTGCGGGCCGTGCTCGTCCGGCATGCGCCAGATGCCTGCGCCCGGGCCCGCCGCTGCCACGCGACCCGGCAGGCCGGCCAGACCCAGGGCCGCCAGGCCGCCAAGACCGGCGGCGCCCGCCAGCTGGGTGAGGAAGTGACGACGGTTGCTCATGACAGGCTCCAGGGCCGGTGTGGGATGGACGCTATGCTGCGCTTGCCGACCCATAAGAACAAACGATAGATTCAGCCATCATCTGAACAGTTCTGCTTATCTGAAATGCTCAAGCACTGGCCACCCCTGAACGCCCTGCGGGGGTTCGAAGCCGCCGCCCGGCTCGGCAGCTTCCATCGCGCGGCCGAGGAACTGCACCTGAGCCAATCGGCCATCAGCCAGCAGATCCGTGGCCTGGAAGACGCCCTGCAGCAGCCGTTGTTCTTCCGCCAGGGTCGCAGCGTCACCCTCACCGACGCCGGCCTCGATCTGCTGGAAACCACCCAGTCCCTGCTGCGCCAGCTGGCCAGCGGCATCCGCCGGCTCGATCAGTACCGCAAACCCAATCAATTGATCGTCAACACCAGCCCGGCCTTTGCCCGCCATTGGCTGGTGCCGCGCCTGGCCGACTTCCACCGCCTGCATCCCGACGCCGATCTGTGGCTGCTGACCAGCGAGGAAGCGCCCGATATGACGACGCAGACGTTGGACGTGGCGGTGCGTGATGACCTCGACTCACAGGCGCAGTGCCAGCATCGGGTGCTGCTGCAGGACCGTCTCTATCCGGCCTGCCATCCGGCCCTGCTCGCCACGCCCGTGCAGCAGCGCCTGACCCTGCATGGCGAGCGCGAGATGGACTGGAGCCAGTGGCAGGTACAGGGCGGCGTGGACGTGGGCCAGCGCCGCGAGGGCATGAATTTCTCCGAGCCCGGGCAGCTGCTGGATGCTGCGTGCCAGGGGCTGGGCATCGCGCTGGTCAGCGAACTGCTGGCCGCGCGCGCCTGCGAGCAGGGGCTGCTGCAACCGCTGGATGATGCACGCGTGCGCGGCCCGCGCTGGAGTTGGCTGGTGCACGAAGACAGCGCGGCCGATCCGCTGGTGATCAGTTTCTGTGAGTGGTTGCTGGCGAGTCTGCCTGATCCAGCGCGCGCTTGATCGCCGCTTCGGCCAACGGCGCCATCACCGCATACCCCTTCGTGGTGGGATGCACGCCGTCGTCGGCCAACTGCGGGTCGAGGCCGCCAGCCGCGTTGACCATCGGCGCGTAGTAGTCCAGATAGATGAGCTGCTTCGCCTCTGCATAGCGCTTCAACGCCGTATTCAATGCACGTACCTTGGGCGCAGGCGTGATGCCCGGCATCCACGGGTACTCGCTGACCGGCAGCACCGAGGCCAACACCACGCGGACGCCATGCGCGCGCGCCAGATCCACCATCGCGTGCAGGTTGTCCTCGATCATCGCCAGCGTGGAGGGCCCGGTGTTGCCGGCAATGTCATTGGTGCCAGCCAGGATCACCACCGCCTGCGGCTTCAGCGCCAGCACATCCTGCGGGAAACGCAGCAGCATCTGTGCCGTGGTCTGGCCACTGATGCCACGGTTGAGCCAGCCCCTGCCGGGAAAGAACGAGGCGCTGCCTTCCCTGCCCCAGCCTTCGGTGATGGAGTCGCCGTAGAACACCACGCGTGGTTGGCCAGGTACTGCCGCAGACACCTGTGCGTTGGCGTCGCGATAGCGCTGCAGCTGCGGCCAGTCGGCCAGTTGCTGCTGCATGAAACGCACTTCGTCCGGGCGCAGCTGTTCAACAGGCTTGACCAGCAAGGGATTGACCGCCGCCTGTTCGGCCGCCTCCAGTGGCGTGCTCAGCGCCATGACAACGGTGATAGCACCGGCAAGCAGCATGGATCCACGCATGCGGGTTCTCCAGATGACCAGACCCGCAGTCTAGCGCTGTGCACAAGGCTCAGCGCGCAGCGGGACGCGCCGCCACGCCGGTCACCTTCGCCGGCATCCACATGCCCGGCGTCCAGCCACTGGCGGCCAGGATGGTCTTCGGGTTGTCCTGCTGGATCAGCGCACGCACCGCGTCACGCTTGTCCCTGGCCTGCAGGTAGTAGGCCTTGGCGATGCGGTAACCCACCCAGTAGCCCAGGTCATAGGGCTCCTGCGAACCGGGCGTGTAGTTGTACAGCCACGGCGACAGGTCGGTGCTGTCGAGGTCGAGTGCGAACGCGCTCTCGATATGCACTTCGCGGCCGCGTGTCCATGCGGCGTGGCGGGCATTGCCCACGTTGCCGGAAATCAGTTCGGTGATGAACTCGGCGATGCCCTCACCCAGCGACACGCGCAGTACCGTCGCATGCGGATCGCCCGGCTCGAAGTCGGTCAGCCCGGTCTGCTGGACGTGCACGTACTCGTGCGCGATCACGTGCACGAAACGATCCTGCACGTTGGGATTCATGAAGTCGGCCGCGCACAGTGCTTCCAGGCCGATGATCACGCCACTTTTCGAGGTCAGCCCGACCGGCCGGCCACGGCCCACCGCGATGGTCACCGGCGGGAACCGGGTCTGCGGGTAGATCGCCTGCAGGTTGGCGAACACGTGCGCCAGGCGCTGCTTCACCACCGGAAGCTCGGCCAGGCAGTTTCGTCCCTGTGCGTACAGCTCGGGCTGGGCGGCCATGGCTTCGGCAATCCGTTCGGGAGTGACCCGCCGCGCCTTGGCCAACTCCGCCAGGCCGGTCGAACCTTCGGCCAGGTAGCCACGCAGCTGGGCAACACTGGGCTTGCCGCCCGCGCTGTCGTAGAGTGCGTAGAAACGACTGACATCCTCGGTGAGGATCTGCGGCGCCGACGGTGCAGCCGCCATGGCCGCGCCCAACGCCCCGGCACAGGCCAGGGCCAGCAGGCCGCGCAGGATCATGTACATCGCTCCGTCCTTGGTGGTGTGCATGCAAGGCGCGCAATTTACCACTCTGCCCGGCCTGCCGCAGCAGGCGGATGCGGCAACCCCGGTGCTATGCCAGACTCACGCCGGCAGCCAGCCGCGGATGATGGAGCACGCAGATGATGATCGTTCCCGCCTACTGGGCCGAAGCCCGCGTGCAGGCGCGATTCCGTGGCCGTTCGCTGGTCGTGCGGCGCTTCGGCTGGTCCGATGAAGGCCCCATCGAAGCGCAGGCGCATGCGGATGCACGCGCCAACGCGGCACTCAACGCCATCATTGCCGGGCAGGCGCTGCCGCGCCGCGAGGCGCGCAGCAACTACGGCATCGAAGGCGTTCCGATCCGCGAGCAGATCGTTCGGCGCGACGGCGATGTCATCATCACCCGCAACAGCTACGGTGCGCTGTGCCTGAACACCCCGGACGTGCTGTTCGCCGACATCGACCACGCGCCGCCCCCGGCAGGGTGCGTGATGCCCGCCCTCATCGCGGCGGTGCTGCTGTTTGCCGGCGCCATCATCGGCACCCTGCTCTGGCACTGGCTGGTGGGACTGGTGCTGGGCGTGGCGGCGGTGGTGCTGGTGAATACCGCGCTGCTGATGCAACGCAGGCGCCGACTGGCCGCGGCCGGTGGCTCCGAGGGTGTGGCCCTGCAGCGGGTCGCGGCCTTCAGCGAGCAGCATCCGGATTGGCACCTGCGTGCCTACCGGACACCGGCCGGACTGCGCGTGCTGGCCATGCACGCCACGTTCCCACCCGAGGACGAACAGCTGCAGCCGTTCTTCAAGGCACTGGGCGCCGACACCCTGTACGCGCGCATGTGCCGGTTGCAGCATTGCTTCCGGGCTCGGCTGACACCCAAACCGTGGCGCGTCGGCCTGAAGTACCGCATCCGCCCGCCGGTGGCCGCGTGGTCAGCCGAGCAGGCCAACAACCCGGATCGCCTGGCCTGGATTGCCGAATACGAGAAGAAGAGCGCTGGCTTCGCGGCCTGCGCCTATCTGCGCAGCTTTGGTGACACCACGCGGACCCACGCCAAGGCCGAGCATGTGCGCGACCTGCACGATCGCCTGTCGCACGCGCTGGACCGACTGCCGCTGGCCTGAGCGCGGCAGACGCTCAGTCAGCGCCCTGCACGAACGGCTGCCCTGCCAGGGTAGTGCCCAGCCGCACCGCGACCTGCTGATCGCCCTTCTCAAAGGTCGTTGCGCACTGCTTTCCGCCCTTCTGGCATCCAACTTCCGGAAAGCCCTCCAGCGATTCCGGCGCGCCCTGTAGCGGCTTCACCTGCCATCCCGCAGCATCCAGCAGGCGCTTGGCCTTGGCGTAGGGCATACCGGCGATGATCCCCAGCTGCGCCAGCTCGGTGGGCAGTGGCTGCGCACCTGCAGTCGAGACCAGGACCAGGGACAACGTTGCAGCAACAAGGATGGCTTTCATTGCACCGACCCGGGACGAACTCACAGGGTCAGCCTAGCCCATTTGCATGACGCGGGAATGTGCCGGTAACACGTCGTTACCGAGCCTCCACAGTTGATCGCAGAGCACGCCTGATGGATCACTCTGCGCGCCGTCTGCGCCAGGCACCACAGTCCAGCGACTCCAGTGCGAGGTCCCTGCGCAACCGGTCCTGCAGCCACCCCATCTGGAATCGGTTGCGCGAGACTTCGCCGCCCGGCAACAGCGCATTCACCGCTTCGCTCAATGCCGGGCGCCACTCTTCCCGGGCAACGGCCAGTGCCTGCTGATCGAACTCCGCCGACGGCAGGCGCTTCCAGGGCAGCATCATCGTTGCCTGCGATGTCGATACCAGTACGACGTCCGCGCGTCCCGGCCGGGTCACCACCACGGTCATCATCGGGTAGTCGTCGGTCCAGAGACCTTCAAAATGACGTGCGACACGTGCCTGCAGGCTCAAGGTGGCCAGCGCCTGGCGGGCGAATGCACGCTGCTGGACGAACGAGCATGCGCCCGGCTGCAGGCTGCGCAGCCCCGGGTCCAGCTCCAGTATCGCGGCCCGGTCGAGCCGCGAACTGATCAGATTCACTGTGGCTTCCCGGGTCAGTGGTGCTGCCTGCAGCGCGGCCTCGAACGCCGCCATGGCGTCGACCGGCAGCAGCTCAGGCAATCGCGCCTTCACGTCAGGCGCATCCACCACCTGCACACGGGTGGTCAAGCCATAGGCATCGCGCTGGATGAGCCAGTGCTCCGACACCGAACCCCAGCCAGACCAGTCGTACGTCACGTGCACGCTCATACGTGGCGGGACCGCCATGGCAACAGGAGATGCCAACAGCGCCGCCAGTGCCAGCAATACCGTCTTCATGAGGCCTCCCTATCCCTTTCAAGCAGCAGCGCAGCGTAGGCCCGGTTCCACCGGATGCAGACAGGCCGCCCGGAGGCGGCCTTCTGCAACGCCGTCGAGCACGCTCGACGCTACTTGGCGTTCTTCACGTAGGTGTCGAACCAGTTCAGCATTTCCGACACCAACTGCTCATTCGATTCCAGCGCGGTGTACCAGTGCGGCTCGTTCGGCAGCATCACAAGGCGGGTGGTACCGCCGTTGCCACGGATGGCCTGGTACAGCTTGCGCGACTGGAACGGTTCGGTACCCGGGTTGGCATCGTCCTCGCCGTGGACCAGCAGCAGCGGCAGCTTGATCTTGTCGGCATAGAAGAACGGCGAGGCCTTCAGGTACACGTCCTGCGCCTGCCACACCGAGCGACGCTCGTTCTGGAAGCCGAACGGGGTGAAGGTCTTGTTGTACGAACCGCTGGTGGCCACGCCGGCCTTGAACAGGTTGGTGTGGGCAATCAGGTTGGCGGTCATCAGGCCACCATGGCTGTGACCGGTCACGCCGATGCGGTTACGGTCAACCACGCCCATGTCCACCGCCTTGTCCACCGCCGCCTTGGCGTCGGCTTCCAGCTGCTCCAGATAGGTGTCGTAGGCGTTCTTCGGGTCGCCCACGATCGGGAACGAGGCGTTGTCGATGATCGCGTAGCCGGCCAGCAGCATCAGGCGATACGGCTGCAGGCGGGTGAAGGTCTGCTGCGAACCGGACACCTGGCCAGCCTGCGCGGCGTTAGCGAAGTCGGCCGGGTAGGCGTACAGGATCGCCGGCACGCGCTGCCCTTCCTTGTAACCCGGCGGCGTGTACAGGGTGAACGACAGGTCCACGCCATCGGCACGCTTGTAGGTCACCAGCTGCTTCTTGATCTGGCGCACTTCCGGGGTCGGGTCGACCAGTCTGGTCAGCGCAGTGGCGCTGGAGGCGAACTGCGCCTCGCCGGCCTTCGCATCGGCTACCGCCTCGCCCTGCTGGCGGATGAAGGCGTTCGGCGGATCGATCACCGACTGGTGCCAGGTCAGGTAGCGGCCCGGCGTGGCGCTGAAACCGAGGAACTGCTCGTAGGCATCGGCACTGCTGCGGAACAGGCGCTCGCTCTTCAGCGTGCCCAGGTCCAGGCGGTCGAGGAATGGACGATCGCCCTGCGGCGAAGCGCCACGACCGCTGAGGAATACATGGTTGCCCTCACGACGCACGACCGGCGCGCCGTTCGGCAGGCGGGTGAAGACCAGGTTGCCGGGGTTGCCGTACAGCTCATCGCTGGACATGTCCCACAGCAGGCGCCCTTCCTTCTTCGGCTGGTCCACATCGACGATGCGGGTCTGCATCCAGTGGCGGTTCTCGTCGTTCTCGTACTGGAAGGCCACGGCCGGATCGGTGGTCCACGCGAAGCCTTCGAAGCGCTGCGCGGTGCGGGTGATTTCGGTCGGCTTGCCGTTGAACGGGGCCTTCAGCATCAGCACGCGATCACGATGCGGCACGTTGACCTTCCAGTCGCCCTTGTCCAGCGCTTCGGCATAGACAAGGGTGGCCGGATCGGTGGCGCGCCAGTCGAACCCGCGTGGGCCTTCCGGCACGCCGTGAACCGGCACACGGTCGGCCAGCGGCAGGCTGGCGATCGGGGTGGTCTTGCCGCTGGTGATGTCCAGCACCGCCACGTCGTTGGCAAATCGCTGGTAGGTCACCGCGTGCGAATACGGGGCCTTGATCGACTCGGTCAGCACATGCACGCCATCGGGTGCGGCGCTGACCTCGTTGAACAGCGCCGGCTGCCCGACCGGACGCACGCTGCCAGCGGCGGTATCGACCACCGCCAGCTGCGAAGCGCCGTAGTAGGCAAACAGCTTCTCGTCATGCACGCTGGTCAGCGTATCGCGCGCTTCATAGGTGCTGCTCTCGCCACTGCTGCCCAGCGATTCCTGCGCGTCCGGTCCGGTCGGCACGCCGCCATTGGACGGCGCCGGGCCCTGGTTGGCCGGCACCAGCTTCACCAGCAGGTTCTGGCTGCCACCCAGCCACTGCACGGTGTTGCCGAAGATCGGGTTCAGCTGCACGTTCGACACCTGCTTCACCTGGCCGGTGGCGGCATCACCGACCCACAGCTGCACGCTGGTGTCGACCGCATTCTGGAAGGCGAAGTGGCTGCCATCGGCCGACCACAGCGCGCCGGTGGCGCAGCCCTGCGGCAGGTTCACCTTGGTTTCCTTGCCGCTGCCGATCTCGACCAGGGTGAAGTCGGCCACGCAGGCCGGAATGCCGTAGCCGCCGGGGGTGTCATGGCGGCTGCGGTTCTTCGGCTCCAGGCGCACGCCGGCCAGCTTCAGATAGGGCTGGGCCACGCGGCTGATCGACGGGTAGGTCTGCGCGGTGGTCAGCAGCAGGCGTTGCCCGCCCGGGGCCACGTTCGGTGCCGGCGGCGGCGGTGCCTTCAGCACCTTGAGCAGGTGTTCCGGCGGCTTCGCGTAATCAGCGAAGGCCGGGCCAGCGGCCAGCAGGCCGACGGTGGCAACGGCAACAGCCGCCGCCAGAGAGGTTCGACGGATGAGCATCCTAATCCCCTGGGGTGTGAATGTGAGCCCGAGGACGGGCAAGAGCCCGAATCTAGCACCGCAGGAGGCAGGGGGAATGGGCCGGAAGGACTAGTGGCCGGATGGGGCAAAGTGGGACGCGCCCGGAGATGCCGGCAGCGCGCCGGCATCTACCAGGCGTGGGCTGTCATCACTGCTGGGCGTGCAGGTCCCAGGCGGTCAGGTAATCGGGGTCGACCACGATCATGCCGCTGTTCCGCATCCGGTACTCACCGGGCTCGGCTCGCTGGTACTGGTCGAGCATCGGTGGCAGGTAGCGCTCATGACCATCATCTTCATCGGCCAGCACCACGCCTTCGTCGGCACTGATGCGCAGCACGGTACCCGCGTACTGTTCCAGCCCCTGCACCTGGCCGTCGCCGCCATAGCGGGTGACACCGACCAGCACGACCTTGCCGATCATTTCCTCGGCCTTGGCATCGTCCAGGGGCGGCAACATGGGATTGAATTCGTCGCTCATCGGTGCACCTCCAAAGCCTGTGGGGACATCGTGGACTCGGCGGCCGCCCACGTTGCCACTGCCGACGGCAACGCAGGGATTCATCGTGGGGCGCAACTCACTGGATCGCAGGACCCACCGGGCAACGCCGGGGGCGCGATATGTAAACGGTGTCTGTAACTGCGGGGGATGGCCATCCGTGCCGGTGGCGTGACCGTGTCAGGCCAAGGTCAACACCACGCGTTGCGTTGCATGCAGGGTGAAGCGTGACAGCTGCACTGTAGCGGCATGACGGCCTCCTGTTGAAGGTCACACGCGGGCGTGTTGCTCCGTTGCAACGAATGCTGCCACTGCGCGCGGAAGGAAGAAGTGAAGATTGCCGCCGGCCCGCACGAGGCGATGCGCGCGGTGCCCGTTCATCAAGCTGGCGTCCCGCTCCGCTGCGGGGCGTCTCCCGCGGCGCCACGCTAGAATGCACGCATGCGCACCGTCCATGCCCTCCGCTACATCACCCCGCTGCGGGAAGGTGGCTCCCTGCCCGCCGTGGTCGAGACCGACGACGACGGCATGGCCGTGCTGAAATTCCGAGGTGCCGGCCAGGGACCGAAGGCGCTGATCGCCGAGCTGATCGCTGGCGAGATGGCGCGCACGCTGGGGCTGCCGATTCCGGAGATCCTGTTCGTCGAACTGGACCGCGAGTTCGCCCGTACTGAACCGGACCCGGAAATCCAGGAACTGATCCGGGCCAGCGAGGGCCTGAACCTGGGCCTGGACTACCTGCCCGGCGCGATCAACTACGATCCGGCGGCAATGCCGGTGGATGCAGACCTGGCCTCGCGCATTGTCTGGTTCGATGCGTTCACCAGCAATGTCGATCGCACCACGCGCAATCCCAACCTGATGGTGTGGCATCGCAAGCTGTACCTGATCGACCACGGCGCCGCGATGTACTTCCATCACGATTGGGCCAACGCCGGCGAGGCCTGCGAGAAACCCTTCGTGCTGATCCGCGACCACGTGCTGCTGTCGTTCGCCAGCCGCATCGCCGAGGTGGATGCCGAGCTGGCCGCCCGCCTGACCGATGCCGAGATCGAGCGCATCGTCGGCCTGGTGCCCGACAGCTGGCTGGTCAACGAGCCGGCATTCGACAGCCCGCAGGCCTATCGCCAGGGCTACATCGACTATCTCAAGCACCGCCTGAAGGTGCGTGCAGTGTTCGTGCAGGAGGCCATCCGTGCCCACGCTGCACACGTATGACTATGCGGTCATCCGCGTGGTACCGCGGGTGGAACGCGAAGAGTTCATCAACGTCGGGGTGATCGTGTCCTGCCCCGGCGCGCGCCATCTGGAAGCAGCCATCGAGATCGATCCGGCACGCCTGCACGCGTTCGCGCCGGCACTGGACCAGGATGCGCTGCAGCCGTGGCTGGATGCGATCGTGGCGATCTGCCGCGGTGATGCCACGGCCGGGCCGATCGCACAGCTTCCCGCACGCGCACGGTTCCACTTCCTCACCGCCAAGCGCAGCTCGATCGTGCAGATGTCGAGCACACATGTGGGCCGCACCGCCGATCCGGCAGCCGTGGTGGAGCACCTGATGACGAAAATGGTGCGGGTACCGGAATGACCGGCGCGATCAAAGTGGCACGCGCCGCGCGATGTAGTTGACCACATTGCCGATCGCATCCGGATCGACATTGGCCAGGCCGACGATCACATAACCCTGAGCAGGCATCACCACGATGGCACTGTTCGACCCAGGCGCACCGCCTTCGTGGCCGTACTGGTGCTCCCTGCCCTCGCCCTGCACCACGAAGCCAAAGCCATACCAGCGCTTGTGGTTCTGCGCCGTGGTGGCCTGCTGCAGCAGTGCGGGCGAGACCAGTCTCCCGCCGCGCAGCGCCTCGGCGAATTTCAGCATGTCGGTGGCTGTGCTGTAGCCACCGCCAGCGGACATGCCGCGCCAGGGCAGCGACTTCGTTTCACGTACCCATTGCCCATCCTTCTTCGTATAGGCGACGGCACGCTGCTGCACCTTCACCGTTTCCGGTTCGAAGCCGGTGCCGGTCATGCCAGACGGACGCAGGATGTGGTCTTCCACATAGGCGTAGTACGACTGCCCGGACACGGCCTCGATGAGGCGTCCAAGCACGATGAAGCCGTAGTTGGAGTAGCTGTCCTGGCTACCGGGCGTGAACTGCGGTGCATCCTTGGCGAAGCGCTGCACGTAGTCATCCAGCGTCTTCAGCGAGGCGGAATACTGGTCAAAATCATCGCCAAAAAAATCGCCGAGGCCGCTGGTGTGGGTCAACAACTGGCGGACGGTCACCTCAGTGGCGACGGCCTTGTTCGGGTAGTCGGGCAGGTGCTTGCCGATCGTATCGTCCAGCCCTAGCTTGCCGGCCTGCACCAGCTGCAGGATGGCCACCGAGGTGAACATCTTGTTGGACGACGCCAGCCGGAAGCGCGTATCCGCCCGCACCGGAATACCGCTTTCGCGATCCGCCTGGCCACCCCGCCAATCCAGCAGCACCTCGCCGTTGCGCGCCACCAGCAACGCTCCCGACAGCGCATCCTGTGCGCGCAGCGCGTCCAGCTTCGTCCTGGCGTCAGCCATCAGGGCCGGCAACGCAATACGCTCCGGCTTGTATTTTTCCGGTACTTCGGTGCCTTCGATCTGGAACAGCTTCAGGTGTGCTGGATGGTCCGGGTCCATCTCCGCCGTCACCCACATCGCACGCTCGTTCAGCTGACCCATCACCAGCAGCTTCGCGTGACCAGGCGTGCCCTCGCGCGTTTCCAGCACGCGCAGCGGGCCGGTACTTTCGCGGAACTCGAGATAGTCATTGGGAGCACTGCCTTTCTTCTTCGCATACTTGTCGGCGAAAGCCTGCAACGCATCGAGGCTGCCTGCATTGAAGGCCGCAAGCCAGTCATCGATGGCGTCCTGCGCATGCGGATGTGCAGGCTCGGAAACGGTTGCGCCAACCGCGGGAAAAGCCAGTACAGCCGTCAGAAACGGACAAGCCAGCGCAGCGCACAGCAGCAGACGTCCAACCGCCTTCATCGTAATTCCTTTGCAGGGATCCCTGCCCCATCCTAGTCCAGGCATCCGCCTGCCGCATCTGCGCTACGGGCTCTGCCGCAGCACCTCCACCGTGACGTTGAATGCCTCGATGCGCCACCACTGGCTGCGCTCGTGCGGCAGCGATTCCACGCCCATCCCGATCTGGTACCTCACCGTGTCCGGACCTTCGCGCCAGTAATAGGGTGCACCGTTGCTCCAGCCGCAGCAGACGTAGCGCAAGACAGGCATTCCAAACGTCGCATGCAGATACGCTTCGACCTGCCCGGCGCGTGCGCCGGCAACGCGGTAGTGGGCTTGCATGGGCTTGATGTAGGACGCGTCGTCCTGGCTGCAGCCCACGTATTCCAGCCCTGCGGGCTTCCGCCCCATCGCCTGCAGGAAATCCTGGCAGGGGGTATCCGGTCGCGCCAGTCCATCGGCACGTCCCTGCTGCTCCCACTCGGCCAGCGCCTGCGCAGGCGCGCCACCGGACAACGACGCCAGCAGCAGGATGCCGGGGGCATGATGGAACAGAGGAAAACAGATCACAGGACGATCCCTCGCAGGTGGTTGCAGAAGTGCTGACCGATGCCCGCGCTACCGCCGCGCCATGCTCTGCTCGCTGAACCGCGCCACGCAGAAATCCACGAAGCTGCGCAGCTTGGGCGTCACCTGGCGGTCGCGCGGATACAGCAGATGGATCCAGGTCGACACCGGCTCGAACGTCGGCAGCACTTCCACCAGATCACCCCGCGCGAGCGCCGCCGAGAGCATTTCGAAGGGCTGCAGGATCAGCCCCAATCCACCGACGGCGGCAGTCAGCAGTGGCTCGGCCTGATTGACCATGAAGCGGCTGGACACCGGCACGGTCAGCACGCTGCCATCGGCATCGCGGAAACTCCAGCGCGTGCGGATGATCGAATGCGCGAAGCCGAGGCACTCGTGACGGCTCAGATCGGTTGGATGGACAATGGCCGGGCGCGAGGCCACGTATGCCGGCGAGGCGCACAGCACCAGCGGATACGGCCCCAACCGCCGCGCCACCAATCCACTGTCGGCGAGGTCACCGGTGCGGAACACCAGGTCGTACCCGTCTTCGACGATGTTGACCAGACTGTTGGACAGGTTCAGATCGACCTGCACGTCCGGGTAGTCCTGCATGTAGGCCACCACCGCCGGGCCCAGCGCATGCACGCCAAAGGTGACCGGTGCACTGATGCGCAGACGCCCCATCGGCCGCCCGCGCGCCACTTCGGCCAGCTGTTCGGCGCCCTCCACCTCTTCCAGGATCACCCGCGCCCGCGCCAGGAAGGCCTGGCCAAAGTCGGTCAGGCTCTGCTTGCGCGTGGTGCGGTTGAGCAGGCGAACGCCCAGGTGCTGCTCCAGCGCCTGGATGTGCTTGCCGACCAGTTGCGGCGACAGGTCCAACACGGCGGCGGCGGCGGCGAAGGAGCCGACTTCGGCCACCTTGGCGAAGGTCCGGAGGGGAACGATCAGGTCCATTGCAAACAGATTATTTCCAATGAAATGCCAGATTACCTCTTATTCTGGACGCAGACCACGTGCATAGTGGCCACCACTTCCCCGCCGGCCCGACCGCCGGCCCCTCCCTGGAGCCCCCATGAGTCAGGTTGTCCGCATTCACGAATATGGCAACGCCGATGTACTGCGCATCGACGACATCGGCGTTCCCGCCCCCGCCGCCGACGAAGTCCAGATCCGCGTCAAGGCCATCGGCCTGAATCGCGCCGAGGTGATGTTCCGCAACGGTGCCTACCTGCAGCAAGCGCAGTTCCCCAGCCGCCTGGGCTACGAAGCGGCCGGCGTGGTCGAGTCGGTAGGCAGCGCGGTCGACGGATTCACCGCCGGCGATGCGGTCAGCGTAGTGCCGCCCCTGGATATCGCACGCTGGGGCACCTATGGCGAGCTGGCCAACGTGCCAGCGCGACTGGTGGTCAAGCATCCGCAGACACTGGACTTTGAAACGGCCGCCGCAGTGTGGATGCAGTACGTCACCGCCTGGGGTGCGCTGCTGGAGCAGGGGCACCTGGCCACCGGGGATTTCGTCATCATCACCGCCGCCAGCAGCAGCGTCGGCCTGGCCGCGATTCAGATCGCCAATGCCGTGGGTGCCACCCCGATCGCGGTGACCCGTGGCCCGGGCAAGCGCCGGGCCCTGCTCGATGCCGGTGCCGCCCATGTCATCGCCACCGAGGAACAGGATCTGGTGGCCGAAGTAGCGCGCATCACCGAGGGCGCCGGTGCCCGCGTGGTGTTCGATCCGATCGGTGGCCCGCAGTTCGTGCCGCTGACCGAAGCGATGGCGCGTGGCGGCATCCTGCTGGAGTACGGTGCGCTGAGCAGCGAACCCACGCCGTTCCCCTTGTTCAACGTATTGGGCAAGTCGCTGACGCTGAAGGGTTACCTGTATTCGGAAATCGTCTCTGATGATGCGGCGCTGACCCGTGCCAAGGCGTTCATCGTCGATGGCCTGGACAAGGGCACGCTGGCGCCGAAGATTGCCAGGGTGTTCCCGTTCGCGCAGATCCAGGACGCACATCGTTACCTGGAATCGAACGAGCAGATCGGCAAGGTTGTAGTGACGGTTTGATCGATCATCAGGGAGCGCGGGTGGCGACCGGCCGCCCCGGTTCCGGCAACGCGTACGCCATCACGTAATCGCCCTTCGGGGTCTCCATGAAATGGTGGCCGCCGGCCATGATCACCACATACTGGCGCCCACCCTGCTCGAACACCATCGGGTTGGCCTGGCCGCCCGCCGGCAGTTTGGTGTGCCACAGCTCCTTGCCGGTTTTCAGATCAATCGCGCGCAGCAGATCATCGGTGGCCGCCGCAATGAAGATCAGGCCGCTGGCGGTGACTACCGAACCGCCGTTGTTCGGCGTACCGATTTCGATCGGCAGGCCCGAACGGATGCCGAACGGTCCATTACCGCGTGCGCTGCCGAACGGGCGGTCCCACAGCAGTTTGCCGGTGCGCAGGTCGATGGCACGGATGCCACCATACGGCGGCTGCTTGCACAGCAGGCCGGTGAACGGCAGCCGCCAGCCGGCATTGACCTGGATGGCGTAGGGCGTGCCCACCTGTGGGTCGCCCGCGCCCTCAGCGCCGCCCTTGTCGAACCGGATCTTCTCGCGCGGCAGCCAGCCCAGCCGGTCGGCCTCGGCACGCGGCACCAGCCGGTTGTAGTTGGGCATGTCGTTGTAGTTGGCCACGACCACGCCACGCCGCGTATCGATCGCTACGCTGCCCCAGTCCGATCCTCCGTTGTAGCCGGGGTACTCGATGGAATGACGATCACTGCTCGGCGGCGTGTAGAAGCCTTCGTAGTACGCCTTGCGGAACTGGATGCGGCAGACCAGCTGGTCGATCGGGGTCAGCCCCCACATGTCGCGCTCGGTCAGGTCATGCTCGCGGCGCAGCGTGTGGTACAGCGAGAACAGCTGGGTGGGTGAGCGCTGTTCGGGCTCGACTCCGCCGATGGGCACCTTTCGCTCTTCGGCGGCGCTCAGCAGCTGGCCGTTGCGGCGGTCGAGGATGTAGATGTCGCCCTGCTTGGTCGGCAGCAGGATCGCCGGCACCTTGCCGGCCGCCGTCGGATAGTCGATCAGGCTGGCCTGCGATCCCAGGTCGTAGTCCCACACATCCTTGCGTACCGCCTGGAAATGCCACGCCGGCTTGCCGGTGGCCACATCGATGGCCACCAGCGAGGTCGCGTAGCGGTTCTGGT
This sequence comes from Stenotrophomonas sp. SKA14, assembly GCF_000158575.1. Taxonomy (NCBI): domain Bacteria; kingdom Pseudomonadati; phylum Pseudomonadota; class Gammaproteobacteria; order Lysobacterales; family Lysobacteraceae; genus Stenotrophomonas; species Stenotrophomonas sp. SKA14. The sequence goes on along the minus strand of NZ_DS999412.1, from coordinate 2,307,419 downwards.
TTTCCGTGCGTGAACCACTCCAGTAGTCGCCGGCCGAATTGCCCAGCGGCAGGTAGACCAGTCCCAGCGCTTCATCGCCGGTCGCGGTGGTCCACATGTTCGGCGTGCCGCGCGTATAGGTCTGTTCGTGCGGTGGCAAGCCGCTACGCTCGGGCTGGTCCATATCCCACGCCCAGCGCAGCTTGCCGGTGACCGCGTCATAGGCCTGGATCACCCCCGACGGTGCATCGCGACGCTGCCCGTCCAGCACCTGGTGGCCGGTGACGATCACCCCGCGCACGATCGCTGGCGGCGAAGTGATCGACACGTACCCCGGCGGTACCTCGCCCATGCCCAGGGTGATGTCGACCTGGCCGTTGTTGCCGAAGTTGGCGCAGGGCCGGCCGCTGTCGGCATCCACCGCGATGAGGCGGCCGTCCAGCGTGCCTTCGATGATGCGCGCCCAGCAGGCCGGATGGCTGCCCGGCGCAGCACTCCGGGTCACGCTGGGCGGTGGCTCCGGCAGTGCCAGATCAGCAGCGACATCCGCCAGTGCCGCATCGGCCAGGGTCGGTGCGCTCGGTTGCTCGTAGTAACTCACACCGCGACAGGCGGCCGTGTACGGGATCGAGGCATCCTTCACTTTGGGATCGAACCGCCACAGCTCCTTGCCGCTGGCGGCATCAAGCGCAATCAGCCGGTTGCGGGCGGTGCACAGGTACAGGCGGTCGCCGATCTTCAGCGGCGTGGTTTCCGCGCCCCAGCGTTTCTTCGGCAGGTCACCGGTCCGGAACTGCCAGGCCAGCTGCAGCGTGCCGACGTTGGCCGGCGTGATCTGCTGCAGCGGCGAGTAACGGGTGGCGGCGTTGCTGCGGCCCCACGCCGGCCAATCACCGTCGGCAGGCTGGTCGGCCGGCTGCAGGCCGGTGGTGTCGCGGGTCGGCTCCAGGCCGGCACTGGCTGCGCCTTCCGGGAAAGGCTGATGCCCATCCACTTCGCCATGAGGCGCAAACGCCAGGCCGAAGGCCGCCACGAACACCAGCATCAGCGCGCCGGCGACGCTGCGCGACAGGCGCCTGGAGACCGGTGCACGCAGGGTCGGCGACAGCAGCGCCAGCACGATGCCCAGCGCGGTTACCAAGCCCAGACGCGGCACCCAGCGCCAGTAATCACTGCCCGATTCCCACCAGGTCCACAGCAGCGTGCCAAGGAACACCAACGCGTACAGCAGCGCACCGCTGCGGCGGTTGCCGAACAACAGGATGCCGCTGGCCAGCAGGCCGAACCCTGCGATTGCATAGTAGGCCGAGCCACCGAGGCTGAGCAGCCATGCGCCAAGCCCGCCGATGACAAGGCCAAGCACGACCAGCAGCAGTGACAGCACGGTAACGAGGGGGTGGCGAGAGGAAGGAGCAGAGGCAGACTGCGGCGTGGCGGACATCGTCGATCTCCGGGGCAGCATGCGCCCTTATCCCACCGCCGACGTGAAGCGCGCGCGTATATGTGGCATCCGGATACGACGACGCCGGCACAGGGCCGGCGTCGTCGGGTACCTCAAGCTGACGGCAGGATCACTCCTGCGCGGCGTCCTCGCTGCTGGCAGCAGCCGGGATGCCGTCGGTCGCGGCCGGGGCGGCGGCGGCCACCTCGTCCTCGTCCTCGTCGATCGAGGCATCCATGCGCTCCACCGCCTGCAGCTTCTCGTCCTTGGACAGGCGGATCAGGGTCACACCCTGGGTGTTGCGGCCGACGCGGCTGATTTCCGAGCCACGGGTACGCACCAGGGTGCCGCCATCGGAGATCAGCAGGACTTCATCGCCGGAGCCCATCAGCACCGCGGCGACCAGCTTGCCGTTGCGCTCTGTGGTCTGGATGCCGATCACGCCCTGCGTGCCACGGCCCTTGCGCGGGTAGTCCGGCAGCGGGGTGCGCTTACCGTAGCCGTTCTCGGTGGCGGTGAGGATGTACTGCACGCTGGCGTCGTCGGCGCCGTCGATCACCGCATCGCCATTGGCTGCGATTTCCTCGACACCGTTGTCGTCCTCGTTCTCGTCCTCGATGCCACCGGCACTTTCGGCCACGATCAGGCTGACCACTTCCTCGCCGGCCGGCATCTTGATGCCACGCACGCCGGTCGCGGTACGGCCCATCGAGCGGACCTTGTCCTCGCCGAAGCGCACGGTCTTGCCGTTGGAGGCGAACAGCAGGATGTCACGCTCACCGTCGGTCCGGCCGACGCCGACCAGGGCATCGCCCTCGTCCAGGTTGATCGCGATCTTGCCGCGGGCCAGACGGAAGGCGAACTCGCCCAGCGGGGTCTTCTTGACCGTACCGTTCTTCGTGGCGAAGAACACGAACTGGCCATCGGCGTATTCGCGCACCGGCAACACGGCCTGCACGCGCTCGCCCGGCTCCAGCGGGATCCAGTTGATGATCGGACGGCCGCGGGCGTTGGAACCGGCTTCCGGCAGCTGGTACACCGGCAACCAGAACACCTTGCCCGAACTGGTGAAGGTCAGCAGCGTGTCGTGCGTGTTGACCAGCCACAGCTGTTCGATGAAATCCTCTTCCTTGGTCGCCGCCGCACTGCGGCCACGGCCACCACGGCGCTGCGCGCGGTACACGCTCACCGGCTGGCGCTTCACGTAACCGGCATGCGACACGGTGACCACCACGTCTTCCGGCGCGATCAGGTCGAGGATGTCCAGGTCTTCTTCGCTGTGGCGGATCTCGGTACGACGCTCGTCGCCGAACTCGGCCTTGACGTTGACCAGTTCCTCGCGGATCACCTGCAGCAGGCGGTCGGGATCTTCCAGGATGTGGATCAGCCCCGCGATCACTTCCAGCAGCTGCTTGTACTCGTCGGTCAGGCGGTCCTGCTCCAGCCCGGTCAGGCGGTGCAGGCGCATTTCCAGGATCTGGGTGGCCTGGATCTCGGTCAGCTGGTAGCCGCCCTCGATCAGGCCCACGCCCTTGGGCAGGTCTTCCGGACGCGAGGCTTCGGCACCGGCGGCGCCCAGCATCGCACCGACCAGGCCCGGCTCCCACACGCGTGCCAGCATGCGCTCACGGGCTTCGTTCGGGTTCGGCGAGGTCTTGATCAGTTCGATCATCTCGTCGATGTTGGCCAGCGCGACGGTCAGGCCTTCCAGCACGTGGGCACGGGCGCGCGCCTTGCGCAGCTCGAACACGGTGCGGCGGGTGACCACTTCGCGACGGTGGCGGACGAACGCCTCCAGCATCTGCTTGAGGTTCATCAACTGCGGGCGGCCATCGACCAGCGCCACCATGTTGATGCCGAACACCGACTCCATCTGCGTCTGCTGGTACAGGTTGTTCAGCACAACCTCGGCAGATTCACCGCGCTTGATCTCGATGTAGATGCGCATGCCGTCCTTGTCGGACTCATCGCGCAGCTCGCTGATGCCTTCGATCTTCTTTTCCTTGACCAGCTCGGCGATCTTCTCGATCAGACGCGCCTTGTTCACCTGGTAAGGAATTTCAGTGACGATGATCGATTCGCGGCCGTTGTCGGCCACTTCGATATCGGCCTTGGCACGGATGCGCACGCGGCCACGGCCGGTGCGGTAGCCGGCAACGATGCCGGCGGTGCCGTTGATGATGCCGGCAGTCGGGAAGTCCGGGCCCGGGATGTACTCCATCAGGCCGTCGACATCGATGTCCGGGTTGTCGATCAGCGCGATGCAGGCGTTGATCGATTCGCTCAGGTTGTGCGGCGGGATGTTGGTCGCCATGCCCACCGCGATACCGGCCGAACCATTGACCAGCAGGTTCGGGAACCGGGTCGGCATGACCGTCGGCTCCAGTTCCTTTTCGTCGTAGTTGGGCTGAAAATCGACGGTTTCCTTGTCGATGTCCGCCATCAGCTCATGCGCCAGGCGCGACATGCGCGCCTCGGTGTATCGCATCGCCGCGGCGGAGTCGCCGTCGATCGAACCGAAGTTACCCTGGCCGTCGACCAGCATGTAACGCAGCGAGAACGGCTGTGCCAGGCGCACCAGCGTGTCGTACACCGACTGATCGCCATGCGGGTGGTACTTACCGATGACGTCACCGACGATACGCGCCGACTTGAAGTAGGGCTTGTTGCTGTGCGCGTTCAACTCGTTCATCGCGAACAGCACGCGACGATGCACCGGCTTGAGGCCGTCGCGCGCATCCGGGAGCGCGCGGCCCACGATCACGCTCATGGCGTAATCGAGGTAGCTCTTGCGCATCTCGTCTTCCAGGTTGACCTGGATGATTTCCTTGGCGGTTTCTGCCATTCGGGTTCCGTTGTCTGGTAGCGGTCCAGTCCGGCGCAGCCCTCTGCGGGAGGGGGTCGTGCCGGAACCTCGATTCAACCTGTGGATACTACCACAACAGGCCGTTTTCCGCCTCCCTTTACGGGGATTTTACCGGCACAAATCAGGAACTTAGGGGGCGCTTCCGGCCAGCGGCCGGTGCTCCCGGGGGCGCAGGTCACCCTGGGGCGCCCCCCGCCCTTCAGCCGCCGAAGGCGGCGCGCATGTTCTCGACGGTCGGGTTCAGGATCACCCCGCGCTCGGTCACGATGGCGTCGATCAGTTCGCCCGGGGTCACGTCGAACACCGGATTCCACGCGGCAATGCCCTCGGCCACGGTGCGGGTGCCGCCCACGCCGTACAACTCGCCCGGGTCGCGCTGCTCGATCTCGATCTGGCTGCCGTCCACGGTCTCCATGTCCACGGTGGAAGACGGTGCCACGACCATGAACCTGACGCCGTGGTGGCGGGCCGCAATGGCCAGCTGGTAGGTGCCGATCTTGTTGGCGGTATCGCCATTGGCGCAGATGCGGTCCGCGCCGACGATCACCCACTGCACGGCGCCGGTCTTCATCAGATGCGAGGCCGCCGAGTCGGCGATCAGGGTGGCGTCGATGCCATCCTGCTGCAGCTCCCACACGGTCAGGCGCGCACCCTGCAGCCACGGTCGGGTCTCGCCGGCGAAGACGCGGGCGATACGGTGCTGGGCCATGCCGGCACGGATCACACCCAGTGCGGTACCGAAACCGGCGGTGGCCAGCGAACCGGTGTTGCAATGGGTCAGCACGCCGCTGCCAGCGTCGATCAGGCCCGCGCCCAGTGCCCCCATGTGGCGGTTGGCGGCCAGGTCTTCCTCGGCGATGGCCTGCGCTTCCGCGGCCAGCAGTACCTTCCAGTCCGGGCCGGCAGCGCTCAGGCAGCGGCGCATGCGTGCCAGCGCCCAGGCCAGGTTGACCGCCGTCGGACGCGAAGCGTTCAACCGTTGCAGCGCCGGTTCCAGCTGCTGCAGTGCCTGCACGCCATCGGCCGCCTGCACGTCTCGCGCCGCCAGCACCACGCCCCAGGCAGCCGCGATACCGATCGCCGGTGCGCCGCGCACGGTCAGCGCGTGGATGGCAGTGGCCACGTCGTCACTGTCATGGCAGACCACATGCTCGACCACGAACGGCAGCTTGCGCTGGTCCAGCAGTTGCAGGGCGTCGCCGGTCCACAGGATCGGGCGGATGTGGTCGTAGCGGGCGTAATCGATGTCGGAGGCAGTGTTCATGGGCCCATTGTAGGGCCACGCCCTGCAGGGTTGGAGCCTGCCCGGGCTCAATTCACCGAGAATTCGGCACGACAGCCGCCATCCACCCAGATCCCGTTGCGGTTCCAGCCCCAGGTGCTGCCCTCCTCGCACGGCGTGTTGGACAGTTGCTCGGAAACGGCGGCCCCCACCGAGATGCTGGCACCGCAGAAGCGGCGCTTCTTCGACTTGGATTCGCAGGTCAACCTGCGCGGCACGTCGACGAAGCGACCCTCATCATCGGCCACTTCGAAATCGCCCTGGCAACCGCGGCTGGTCCACACTTCATTGCGCTTGTAGCCCCAGCCCTGCCCTTCCCGGCACGGCAGCGCCGACAGCTGCCGCAGCAGGCGTACCGGGGCGCCGTCCAGACGCACCGGGCAGCTCTGTGGGCGGCCGTTGGATTCACACCGCACCACGCGACGGACCAGGCGCTTGCCTTCAGTGGCCGCAGCCGTGGCGCCGGCAGCGCGACGGGCGCGGAACTCGGCACGGCAGCCCAGGGTGACCCACACGCCACTGCGGTCGGTTCCCCATTCGCTGCCGCGGATGCAGCTGTTGCTGGACAGCTGGCGGACCAGGTCGACGCCGTTGCTGACATCGATATCGCAATGCACCCACGCCATGTCACGCGATTCGCAGGTCACCACTGCATCGTCGTAGCCCACCTGCTGCGCAGACGCCGATGACGGCAGCCAGGCACCCCAGAGCGCGATGGAGTACACCGGTGCAGCAACGACCGCAAACCACTTGACCAATGCCTTCCCCAACAGGAGTGGACGAATTCCGATGCCAGTGTCTCGCATCTGCCGTGATAAGAGCATCATCCTGCTTGCCGAAGCAAGCGCGCAGACGCGGCAATCCGTTCAGTCTTCGATGTTCAGGAAAACGCAGCACTCACGCATGGGCGAAGTCGTAGGCCAGCACATCGGCAATGCGTGGCGTGCGGTTCATCGCCATCAGCAGGCGATCGACACCGACGGCGACGCCGGCACAGGCCGGCATCGACGGCAATGCAGCCAGCAACGCTTCGTCCAGCGCCGGCTGCACCTGGCCGCGCTCATGCCGGCGCTGCAGGTCACGCTGGAAGCGCGCACGCTGTTCATGGGCATCGTTCAGTTCGTGATAGCCGTTGGCCAGTTCGACCGGCCCCAGGTACAACTCGAAGCGTTCAGCCAGCGGCGGCGTGCCGGGACGGATGCGCGCCAGCGCGGCCTGGCTGGCGGGCCAATCATGCACCACGGTCATCACCGCGTCATCGAAATGCGGCTGGATATGGTGGGTCATCAACAGATCCAGCCAGTCGTCGCGGGTCAGGCCGACCGGATCGATATGCACGTCGCCCAGTGCGGCACGCAGTGCGGCCTCATCGGCGTCGAACGGGTCCACGCCCACATGTTGCTGGAACAGCTCGCGGTAGCTCAGCACGCGCAGCGACGCACTGCGCCCGACCAGGGCCAGCGCCTGGCCGACCAGCTCGGTGGTTTCCTGTACCAGACGGTGGTGGTCCCACCCCACCCGGTACCACTCCAGCATGGTGAACTCCGGGTTGTGGCGACCACCGGCCTCGCCGTTGCGGAACACCCGGCCCAGCTCATAACAGTCGCCCACGCCCGCCGCCAGCAACCGCTTGAGCGGGTACTCCGGCGAGGTGCGCAGCCAGCGGCGACGGCCACCGGCATCGACATGGCCGCTGAAATCGGTATGGAAGCTGTCGATGTTCGGCTCGGTGTTGCCCGCCACCGACAGGATCGGCGTTTCCACCTCCAGCACATCGCGCTCGGCGAAGAAGCGACGTACCAGCGCATTGAGTGCGGCACGCTGCTGCAGCGTGCGCAGCAGGGCCGCGCTCACAGGATGCCCTCCGGGCGCGGATGGTCCAGCGGCAGGGTCAGCAGGTCGCGGGTGTCATCGATGTAGCCGCTGGCCAGGTACAGTCGGCGGGCCAGTTCGTTGTGGTGGTTCACTTCCAGACGCAGGCGGCTGACGCCCCGCCCGCGGGCGCGCTGCTCGCAGATGGCCAGCGCCTGCTTGCCACGGCCGCGACCGCGCGCGCGATGGCTCAGGTACAGCTCGTCCAGCAGCATGAAGTGGCCGCCCTGTTCCAGGCTGAAGCCCATCGCGATCACCGCGTAGCCCACCACTTCAGCCGCCTCGTCCAACCACAGCAGCACTTCGCCGTTGCGCGGGTCGGCCAGCAGTGCATCCACGCCGCGACGCACGCGCGCGTCATCGAAGTCGATCCTGTCTTCGGCATAGAACTCGCGCATCAACGCGATCAACCGTTCCTCGTCGGCGCGGGTGGCCAGGCGGAAATCCAGCGGGGCGGTCTGCATCGGTGTTCCTTTGTGTTTCATGCCGGGCGCGAGGCACCCGGCGGGGTCATCATTCGTGTTCGGCAAGGTAGGCCAGCAGGCGGTCCTCGTCCCACACCGGCACGCCCAGCGACTGCGCCTTGTCCAGTTTGGAGCCCGCCTCGGCACCGGCCACCACGAAGCTGGTCTTCTTCGAGACGCTGCCGGAGACCTTCGCACCGAGTGCTTCCAGGCGCTCCTTGGCGGCATCGCGGGTGAGCTGGGCCAGGGTGCCGGTCAGCACCACGGTCTGCCCATCCAGCGGGCCGGCCACGATCTCCGCCAGCGCCGGCGCCTTGGCCAGGATCAGCTGCATCGCCTTCTCGGCGGCCAACAGCATCGCACCATGACCTTCGGCGTCCAGCCACTCGGCCAGACCGCGCGCGGTGTCGTCCGGCAGGCCCGCGTTGACGAACTGGCCATGTTCGGCATCCAGCACCGCCTGCGCGCCCGGCAGCGCCGCCACCAGCTTCTCCGCACGCAGGCGGGTGATGCCGGGGATTTCCGATTCAACCAGCAGCTGTGCCAGATCCAGGCCCTCGCGCAGCTTTGCGCTGGGCGCATGCACATCACTGATGCGTACCTGGCCGACCTTCAGCAGGTCATCGATGGCCTGCTGGTTGCCCTGCTGCTCGAAGAAATGGCCGAGCGAACGCGCCACTTCGCCACCGATGTCGGGCACGCGCTTGAACAACGGCCACGGCAGGTGGCGGATCAGCTCCAGATCACCGAACCACTGCGCCAGCGCCTTGGCCGTGCTCTCGCCGACGTGCTCGATGCCCAGCGCGAACAGCAGTCGCTCCAGCGTGGCGGCGCGGCTTGCATCGATGGCCGCGATCAGGTTGTCGGCCCACTTGGTGGCGATCTTCTTCGTGTTCCATTCGAAGCTGGCCGGCTGTACCAGCGCCTGTGTGCGCCAGCCCGGATCATTTCCATCCAGTTTGAGCACCGCATTGAGCACCGCGCCGCTGCCTTCGGCCGGCAGGTGCAGCTTCAGCGCGGCGGCCAGAGCGGAAGGGTCTTCGGCATCCAGCACCAGCTTCAGGTGCAGCAGCTGGTCGCGGTTGAGCCGGTACAGATCGGCCACGCTCTTGACGATCCCCGCGTCGACCAGGGTTTCAATGTACTTGTCACCGAGGCCGTCGATATCCATCGCACGACGCGAAGCAAAATGGGCAATCGCCTCCTTGCGCTGCGCCGGGCAGGACAGTTCGCCCGAGCAACGCCACGCTGCCGCGCCTTCCTCGCGCACGATCTCCGAACCGCACACCGGGCAGCGCGTCGGCATCTGCCATGGCGTGGTGCCCGGGGGGCGGCGGTCGAGGATGACGCTGACCACTTCCGGGATCACGTCACCGGCGCGGCGCACGATCACGCTGTCGCCCACGCGCACATCCAGCCGTGCGATCTGGTCGGCGTTGTGCAGCGTGGCGTTGGACACGATCACACCGGCCACCGCCACCGGCGCCAGACGCGCGACCGGCGTGGCGGCACCGGTGCGGCCGATCTGGATCTCGATCGCCTCCACGGTGGTGCTCTGTTCCTGCGCCGGGAACTTGTGCGCGATGGCCCAGCGCGGCGCACGCGAGACGAAGCCCATCGCCTGCTGGCCGGCGCGGTCATCCAGCTTGTAGACCACGCCATCGATGTCGAACGGCAGGCCATCGCGGCGCTCGCCGATATCGCGGTAATAGCCGAGCAGGCCGTCGGTGCCTTCCACCACCTTGCACAACCCGCTGACCGGGAAGCCCCAGGCACCGAGCTGGGCCAGCGTGCCCGAATGGGTGTCGGGCAGTTCGCCGCCCTGCACTTCGCCGGTGCCGTAGGCGAAGAAGCTCAGTCTGCGCTGCGCGCTGATCTTCGGGTCCAGCTGGCGCAACGAACCGGCGGCAGCATTGCGCGGGTTGGCCAGTACCTTGCCACCCTGCTGGCGCGCACGTTCGTTATAAGCCTCGAAGTCGGCGCGGGCCATGTAGACCTCGCCGCGCACCTCCAGCACGTCGGGCCAGTCCTTGCCATGCAGGCGCTTGGGAATGTCGCCGATCTCACGCAGGTTGGCGGTCACGTCCTCGCCGGTACTGCCATCGCCGCGGGTGGCGCCCAACACGAAATGACCTTCTTCGTAGCGCAGGCTGATCGCCAGCCCATCCATCTTCGGCTCGGCCGAGAACTGCAGGCTGCGACGGCCCAGGCGCTCATCGATGCGGCGCACGAAATCGGCCACTTCCTCATCGCTGAAGGCATTGGACAGCGACAGCATCGGCACCGCGTGGCGTACTTCCGGGAAACGGCCGGAGGGACGCGCGCCGACCTGCTGGGTCGGGCTGTCGGCACGGGCCAGCTCCGGATGCTCGCGCTCCAGCGCTTCCAGCTCGCGCACCATCCGGTCGTAGTCGACGTCGGGGATCTCCGGCGCGTCCAGCTCGTGGTAGGCGCGGTTGGCCTGGGCGATCTGCCGGCGAAGGTCTTCGGCGCGTTCGGCGGGGCGGGGGCTCATCGGGATCCGGTGGTTCTGGGATGGCCGGGGATTCTACCGCGCCCGGCCGTCAGGCCCTGTAACGCCGGCGCCTCTTGTAGCGTCGAGCCATGCTCAACCGGCGCTCCCCCGCTCTGGTAAGTGCCAACCTTGGTTGGCACATCTCCAGTGGAGTGACGATAAATGCAGTCGAGCATGGCTCTACTCTACAAAAAGCGGGCTTGCCGCCCACCGCCACCAGCGCTAGCGTGCGTCGGTTACCCTCTGGAATCCCGCCCGTGACCCTGCCCGCCTCCCGCCGCCACTTCCTGCAACTGGCCGGTGCCGGCCTCGCTCTGGCGAGCGGTGGCCTGCCCCGCCTCGGCCAGGCACAGCCCGCCGCAGCCGCGGCACCTGCCCCTGGCGAGGGCGCCGTGCTGCTGAATTTCAACGAATGCCCCTACGGCCCCTCGCCTGCAGCACAGCAGGCGGCGCGCGACAGCATCGTTCAATGTGGCCGCTATCGCTTCGAACTGGCTGCTCAGGTCCGCGATGCCTTCATCGAGCAGGCGCGCATCCCCGCCGACCACGTGCGCCTGTACCCCGGCTCCAGTGAACCACTGAACCGCGTTGCCACGCTGTGGACCAGTCCGCAGGCGGGACTGGTGGTGGCCGACCCCACTTTCGAGACGCTGGGCGAGGTCGCCGCCGCGCACGGTGCGTACGTGCAGAAGGTGCCGCTGCGCGATGACGGTGCACACGACCTGCGCGCGATGGTCGCTGCCGCGCATGCGCACCCCACCGGGCTGCTGTATGTGTGCAACCCGAACAATCCGACCGGCTCGATCAGCCCGCCGGATGAGCTTGCCTGGCTGTTGGCCCACAAGCCCGTGTCCACCCGCGTGCTGGTCGACGAGGCCTACCTGCAGTACAGCGAGCAACTGAGCCTGATCACACAGGTTGCACAGCGCGATGACCTCATCGTGCTGCGCACGTTCTCCAAGCTGTACGGCATGGCCGGCCTGCGCATGGGCGTAGCGGCGGCACATCCCGACCGCCTGCGTGAACTGGCCAGCCTGGGTGACAACCCGCTGCCGGTGCCCGCGCTGGCGGCGGCACTGGCCAGCCTTCGCGACCCGCAGTTGATTCCGCAGCGTCGCCTGCAGAACGCCAAGGTGCGCCAGGCCACCATCGCATGGCTGGGAAAGCGTGGCTTCAGCTGCCTGCCCTCGGAGGCGAACTGTTTCGTGGTCGATGTCCAACGCGACGGTGCTGCATTCGCCAAGTCGATGGCAGAGAACGGCGTGGTCATCGGCCGAAGCTGGCCGATCTGGCCGCAGCGCGTGCGCGTGACCGTGGGTACCGAAGCGGAGATGGCAGCGTTCCGCCAAGCGTTCGCGAAGGTGGCCGGCGTGCCGGCATAACCCCGCCGGGTGATGTGCCGACCGTTGATCGGCACATCACCCATAAAGCCGCTTACCAGCGCGGCGTCTTGGTCAGCGGCGGTGCCTGATGCTGGCGGTCGTAGGCACGCAGTTCGTCGCGGATGTGCGCGATGCGCTGGCGGCCCAGGGCATTGCGGCTGTCATCCAGCACCACGCCATCCAGCAGCTCGGCCATCCGCTGCACGGTCGGCAGCATCTTCTCCCAGGCGTCCAGCGCGGTCAGCGGCGCGGGCAGGGTCAGGAAGAAGGCGATCGCCGGGGTTTCCATGGCACGGATGTTGGCCATGTCGAAGCTGCCCGGTTTCATGATGCTGGCCATCGAGAAGATCGGGCCGCGTTCGGGATGGGCCTCCACCAGGCGGTGGAAGACATTCATGTGGCCAAACACCAGGCCGGTCTTTTCGGCCGCCACCACGATGTCCTCGCCGCGCAGCTGCTCGCCGGCGCGGGCGGCCACGAACAACGAGACGATCTTGTCGAAATCCTGGGTGGCGCGCTTGCCGAGATCGCTGGCTCCGGCATCGGTGTCGGCCAGGCCGAGTTCGGCCTGCTCGCCTTCGCCGCCCATGCCCGGTTCGACCCGGCCATCAGCCAGCGCAACACCATCCTCGCCCAGCACCGGCTCGCGACGCTCGCCGCTGGTCGGTTCCGCGCTTTCCACGCGGCGCCCCTGGGGCTTCTTCTTCGGACGGCCAAACAGGAAGATCGCGGCGATCAACAGCAGGCCGGCGGCCAGGATGCCGATGCGCAACAGTGCCGTGTCGGACATTCGATAGGTTCTCCGGCTAGTTCATTCAGGTAACTAGGATGGCACGTCAGGCCGCGCCCGCCAATCGCGCGGCTTCTTCCAGGTCCACGCTGACCAGGCGGCTGACGCCCGGCTCGCGCATGGTCACGCCCGACAGCTGATGCGCGGCCTCCATCGTGGCCTTGTTGTGGCTGACGAACAGGAACTGCACCTTCTCGCTCATTTCCTTCACCATGTTGGCCAGGCGGCCGACGTTGGCTTCGTCCAGCGGCGCGTCCACCTCGTCCAGCAGGCAGAACGGCGCGGGGTTCAGCTGGAAGATGGCAAACACCAGCGCCACCGCGGTCATCGCCTTCTCGCCACCGGACAGCAGCGAGATGCTGGAGACACGCTTGCCCGGCGGACGCGCCATGATGGTCACACCGGTGTCGAGCAGATCTTCACCGGTCAGTTCCAGATAGGCATGGCCACCACCGAACAGGCGCGGATACAGCGCCTGCACGCCCGCGTTGACGCGGTCGAAGGTGTCCTTGAAGCGGCCGCGGGTTTCACGGTCGATCTTGCGGATGGCGTCTTCCAGGGTTTCCAGTGCGGTGGTCAGGTCGATGTGCTGCGAATCCAGGTACTCCGAACGCTGCGATGCCTCGCCGTACTCGTGGATGGCCGCCAGGTTGACCGGCTCCAGCCGGCGCATGCGGCCGTCGATCTGGTGAACGGCCTGCTCCCAGTCGCCCAGGCGGGCGTCCTCGGGCAGTGCGTTGAGCACGTCCTGCAGCACGAAGCCGGCCTTCTCCACCGCGCCCTGCAGGGTGTCCGCGCTGAGCACCAGCGCCTGCTGGTCCAGCTTGCGCTGCGATATACGCTCGCGCTGGGCCAGCGCCTGCTCGTCGCGCTGATGACGGGTCTGCTCGTAGTTGCGCAGCTCGGCGTCGATGCCATCGAGCAGCGTGCGCGCCTCGGTCAGCACCCGGTCGGCACGCACACGTTCTTCCAGTGCGTTCTGGTGCTCGGCCTGCAGCGATTCAACCGGCGAATCACCCTCATCCAGTTGCGAGTGCAATTCACCCAGGCGCGAATCCAGCTGCCCGCGCTGGGTACCCATACGCTCCAGTGCCTGGCTCAGTGACGCCAGCTGCGCACGCTGCGACTCCAGGGTGAGCGCCAGCGAATGCGAGCGTTCGCGCACCGCACGCGCAGCATCACGGGCGAGGTCGCGCGCCTCGGTCAGCTGGCGGCGTTCGCCCTCCAGCCGCTGCCGGGTTGATTCCAGATCACCCATGCTGCTGACCGCATTCTCCAACCGCGAGCGCGCTTCACGCGCCTGCGCGTTGTTGGCTTCCAGCGTTTCCTGCAGCTGCTTCAGTTCACCTTCGATGCGGTCGATGCGGGTACGTGCGGCTTCCACCTTGCCCTGCTGGCCCTGCAGCTGGCCGGCAAGTTCGGAGACTGCACGATGGGCCTGGTACAGCGTGCGCTGCGCGTCTTCGCGTTGCTGTTCGGCAGCCTGCAACTGTTCGCGGAAGCCGGCCAGCTGCTCTTCCAGCTCGGCCTCGCGATTCTGCAGCTGCTCAATCTGCTCGCGCAGTTCGTTGATCTCACGTTCGCGCAGCAATGCGCCCTGCTGGGCCGCACCCGAGCGCGAAACGCGCAGCCAGCCCTGGCCCAGGCGCTCGCCGCCCTGGGTGATGATCGAATCACCTTCGGGCAGGCTGGCCTGCAGCGTCTTCGCCTCGGACAGATCACGTGCACCGTGCAGGTGCGCCAGCAGGCGACGGATCGCGGCCGGGCCACGCACACGTGCCGCCAGCGAGGTCGGTGCAACCTTCAGGTCCGCATCATCGTTGGCGACCAGCGCGATGTGACCTTCGCCCAGCTCAGCCAGCGCATCGACCAGCCCGGCCGGGTCATCGACCAGCACGCCTTCGATCAACTGGCCGAGCGCGCTTTCGACCGCATTTTCCCAACCGGCATCGACATCCAGGCGTTCGCCGACACGCGCCGCCGAATCCAGTCCACGCGCCTTCAGCCAGGCCACGGCAGCGCCCTGCTCCTGGCCAAGCGCGGCCTGCTGCAGGGCTTCCAGCGATGCCAGGCGGCCGCGCAGTCCATTGGCCTGCTTGCGCAGTTCGGCCAGTTCGTTCTGGCCGTTGCGCTGCTGCTCCTGCACGGCTGCCACGCCCTGCTTGCGGTGTTCAACCTCTTCGCCCAGTTCATCCAGCGCGGTCTTCTGCGTGTCGTGCTGCAGGTGCAGCTGCTCGAAAGCTTCTTCCAGCGCATCCACGTCCAGCCCGGCGCGCTCGGCGGCCAGTGCTTCGCGGCGGCGGTCGGCGTCGAGGATCTGCTTGTCCAGGTAGTCCACGCGGGTGCGCTCGACATCGCCGGCACGCGAGGCTTCCGAACTCTGCGAGGTGTGCTGCTCCCAACGCTGCTGCCAGCTGGCCAGCCGGTCCTCGGCCTCGCGCAGGCTTTCCTGCTTGATCTCGTTCTCTTCCTGCAGCTCCTCCAGCTGCGGGGTGGCGGCCTCCACCGCCTCGCGCAGCACCATCAGCTTGGCCTCGTCGCCGCTGATGTGCTGGCCCAGTTCGGCCAGCGCCTGACGGGTCTCGTCGCGCGCCTTGTGCAGGCGCTGCGACAGCTCGCGCTGGTGCTGGATCTGCTGCTCCAGGCGGGCCAGCGTGCTGCCGACCTGGTAGACCGCGGCCTGCGCGGTATTGAGCGCATCGGCGGCCTCTTCGCGACGCACGCGCGAGGTCTCGATGCGGGCCTCGGCATCACGCTGATCGGCGATCAGCTGCTGCAGCTTGGTCTCTTCCTGTGACAGGCCTTCGCGCAGCTTCGACAGGCGCCCGTCGAGTCCACGGAATTCCAGCGTCTTCCACTCGGCATCCTTGACCCGGCGCTCTTCCTGCAGCGCCTGGTACTGCTCGGCCTGCCTGGCCTGGCGCTTGAGGTGCTCGAGCTGCTTGCTGATCTCGTCGCGCAGGTCGCCCAGCCGGTCCAGGTTCTCGCGGGTGTGGCGGATGCGGGTCTCGGTCTCCTTGCGGCGCTCCTTGTACTTCGAGATGCCGGCGGCCTCTTCCAGGTACACGCGCAGGTCTTCCGGGCGCGCCTCGATGATCTGGCTGATCATGCCCTGCTCGATGATCGAGTAGCTGCGCGGACCCAGGCCGGTACCGAGGAACAGGTCGGTGATGTCGCGGCGACGGCACTTGGTGCCGTTGAGGTAGTAGTTGCTGGTGCCGTCGCGACTGACCGTGCGCTTGACCGAGATTTCGTTGAACGAGGCGTACTCGCCCGAGATCGTGTGGTCGGAGTTGTCGAAGATCAGCTCGACGGTGGCCTGCGAGACCGGCTTGCGGGCGTTGGAGCCGGAAAAGATCACGTCGGTCAGCGAGTCGCCGCGCAGGCGGCTGGCCGAACTCTCGCCCATGACCCAGCGCACGGCGTCGATGATGTTCGACTTGCCGCAGCCATTGGGCCCCACCACGCCGGTCATGTTGGTCGGCAGGTGCAGGGTGGTCGGATCGACGAACGACTTGAAGCCGGACAGCTTGATCGTGGAAAGACGCATAGGGGTTCCGGACTGGGGCCGGCGAGCGGCCTGCGTTTACCCTCCAAGTCATTGATCCTGCTGGGATCGATGCCCGTGGAACGGGTGTGACGCCCTGAGTATACCGATGTGGCCGTGTTCTACGAATGGGCGTGGAACATTGTCCGGCCCCGCCCCGCCGGCCAGGCATGGCGCAACGCTGCGAAAGCGGGCCATAAAACAAAACGGGCACCCTTGCGGGCGCCCGTTCTGCGGTGATTCCAGGCCTTGCGGCGTGGGATCAGGCTTCGGCGACGACGACGACCTTGACGGTGGTCTCGACGTCGGCGTGCAGGTGGACCAGCACGTCGTATTCGCCGATGTTGCGGAAGGCGCCTTCGCCCAGGATGACTTCGCTCTTGCTGACCGGCAGGCCGGCAGCGGTGAAGGCATCGGCGATTTCACGGGCGCCGACCGAGCCGTACAGCTTGCCTTCGGTCGAAGCGTTGGCGGCGATGGTCACGCTCGCGCCTTCCAGCTTGGCCTTGCGGGCGTCAGCGTCGGCATGGATGGCCTGGGCCTTGGCTTCGTACTCGGCGCGCTTGGCTTCGAACTCGGCCTTGTTGCTCTCGGTGGCCGGCACGGCCTTGCCCTGCGGCACGAGGAAGTTACGGCCGTAGCCCGGCTTCACGTCGACCAGGTCGCCCAGGTTGCCGAGGTTGGTCACTTTCTGCAGGAGGATCAGCTGCATGGTATTGCTCCAGATGAGTTATTCGTTAGCGAGGCGATGCCCCGCAACAAAGGCTGTCCGAATAGCTGGCACAGCGGGGGCGGCACCGGGCCGCCCCGCCGGGCATCAGACGTCGTGGTTGTCGGTGTACGGAATCAGGGCCAGGAAGCGAGCGCGCTTGACGGCGGTCGCCAGCTGGCGCTGGTACTTCGACTTGGTACCGGTGACGCGGCTCGGCACGATCTTGCCGTTCTCGGTCAGGTACTGGCGCAGGGTGTTGAGATCCTTGTAATCGATCTCCTTCACACCTTCAGCCGTGAACTTGCAGAACTTGCGGCGACGGAAGAACTTGGACATAGGAAGGCTCCTTAGGCGGCGGAAGCGGCGTCGTCGCCGGCTTCGTTGTCAGCGGTGGTGGTGGACTCGCCTTCTTCGTCGTCACGACGACGGCGCTCACCGCGCTCAGGCTTGTCACCCTTCTCGTCCTTGCTCTTCATGATCAGCGACTGCTCGGTGTCAGCCTCGTCACGCTTGATGACCAGGTTGCGCAGCACGGCGTCGTTGAAGCGGAAGCTTTCGGTCAGTTCGTTCAGAACAGCCTGGTCGGCTTCGATGTTCATCAGCACGTAGTGGGCCTTCACCAGGTTCTGGATCGGGTACGCCAGCTGGCGGCGGCCCCAGTCTTCCAGACGGTGGATGGTGCCGTTGCCGTTCTCGACCAGCGACTTGTAGCGCTCGATCATGGCCGGGACCTGCTCGCTCTGGTCCGGGTGGACCATGAACACGATTTCGTAATGACGACTCATGTTTTTTTCTACCTTTCGGATGTGGCCTTGCGGCCGGACAGCCCCCCGCCGTTGATACCGCGGTGGGGCAAGGACTCCCGCCAGGAAGGCAGGAAGCCGCGCATTATGGCGCAGATGGGGGTGCCGGGCAACCGGCGGGCCACAGGCCAACCTGAACAGGGGCACAGCCCCATGCCAACCCAGGTTGGCCGCTACCAGAGCGATCAGGCTCCCGCCGGCCCTCAGGCCTTGTCAGCGTCGGTGGTGAAGCTCTCGCCGCAGCCGCACTCGGCGGTGGCGTTCGGGTTGCTGAACGTGAAGGTCTCGCTCAGGCCGTGCTTGCCGAAGTCGATCACGGTGCCGTCCACCAGCGCCAGGCTCTTGGCGTCGACGTAGATCTTCACGCCGTCCTGGTCGAACACGGTATCGCCCTCGCGCTCGTCGCGGGCCAGATCGGTGACGTGGCCCCAGCCGGAGCAACCGGTCTTGGTCACGCCAAAACGCAGGCCCAGCGCACCGGGGGTCTGGGCGACGAAGCGCTGCACGCGCTCGAAGGCAATGGGGGTCAGGCTGACAGCCATGGGGCTACTCCAGAGGTACGGGGACATTATAAGGAGCCGTTGCCGCGAAAAATGCCTCGCAAGCGGAACACTGCAACCGGTAAACTCCCGTGTTCACAGATCGAGTCGATCAGCAGAGGATTCAAGTCATGACGGTGGTCAGCGTTGAACATGCGCTTGCCGGGAAGATCCCGGAAGGCGGCGAAGTCACGGTACGCGGATGGGTGCGCACGGTGCGCGGTTCAGCGAATCTGGCCTTCGTGAATGTGAGCGACGGCTCCTGCTTCGCCCCGATCCAGGTCGTGGCCAACGACAGCCTGGCCAACTTCGACGAGATCAAGCGCCTGACCAGCGGCTGCTCGGTCATCGCCACCGGCACCCTGGTGAAGTCGCAGGGCAAGGGCCAGTCGTTCGAGATCCAGGCCAGCGCGCTGGAAGTGGTCGGCTGGGTCGAAGACCCGCTCACCTACCCGATCCAGCCCAAGCCGATGTCGCCGGAGTTCCTGCGCGAAGTCGCGCACCTGCGCCCGCGCACCAACCTGTTCGGCGCGGTCACCCGTATCCGCAACTGCCTGGCCCAGGCCGTGCACCGCTTCTTCCACGAGAACGGCTTCAACTGGATCAGTACCCCGATCATCACCACCTCCGACGCCGAAGGCGCCGGCCAGATGTTCCGCGTGTCCACCCTGGACATGGTGAACCTGCCGCGCGACGAGAAGGGTGCGATCGATTTCAGCCGCGACTTCTTCGGCAAGGAAACCTTCCTGACCGTGTCCGGCCAGCTGAACGTCGAGGCTTACTGCCTGGCGCTGAGCAAGGTCTACACCTTCGGCCCGACCTTCCGCGCCGAGAACAGCCACACCACCCGCCACCTAGCGGAGTTCTGGATGATCGAGCCGGAAATCGCCTTCGCCGACCTGGCCGAAGATGCGCGCCTGGCCGAAGAGTTCCTGAAGTACCTGTTCCGCGCGGTGCTGAACGAGCGCAGCGACGACCTGGCCTTCATCGCCGAGCGCGTGGACAAGAACGCGATCACCAAGCTGGAAGACTTCATCAACGCACCGTTTGAACGCATCGACTACACCGATGCGGTCAGCCTGCTGCAGAAGTCCGGCAAGAAGTTCGACTTCCCGGTCGAATGGGGCCTGGACCTGCAGACCGAGCACGAGCGCTGGCTGACCGAGGAACATGTCGGCCGCCCGGTGGTGGTGACCAACTATCCGGAGCACATCAAGGCCTTCTACATGCGCCTGAACGACGACGGCAAGACCGTCGCCGCGATGGACGTGCTGGCCCCGGGCATCGGCGAGATCATCGGTGGCAGCCAGCGCGAAGAGCGCCTGGACGTGCTGGACGCGCGCATGGCCCAGTTCGGCCTGGACCGCGAACACTACAGCTGGTACCGCGATTTCCGTCGCTATGGCTCGGTGCCGCACGCCGGCTTCGGCCTGGGCTTCGAGCGCCTGGTGGTGTACGTCTGCGGCCTGTCCAACATCCGCGATGCGATCCCCTACCCGCGCGCCCCGGGCAGCGCGGACTTCTAAGCCCCACACAACCACGGAGGTACTGACCCCATGACCCTGTTCTTCGCCCTCTGTTTCGTCGGCGTTGCAGTGGCCGGGTTCAGTGCCTTCGTGATCTTCTGGCCCCTGACCCTGGTGCACGTGCGCGATCGCCATCCGGCGCTCGCCGAGCGCTTCGGCAGTGGCGCCTTCCTCAAGCCCGATGCCCTGGCCTGGCTGCTGCGCCGCGACTATCGCCAACAGCCGGACCGCTCGCTGTCCGGGCTGGCGACACCGGCCTGGGTGTCGCTGCTGACCCTGCTGGCCGGACTGGGCATGGCTGCCCTGCTCTGGCTGGCCTCGCTTTGGTGACATCCATGAATGACATTACCGCCTCGCGCGACAGCTGGTGGCTGGCCAGCCTCGGCAACACCCTGATCTGGGCACGCCTGCGCGTGCGCCCGGCCGGCACCGCCGAAGTGCTCGACAGCGATGGCAACACGCTGAGCTATGACAGCGAAGACACCGCCCGTTCGCAGCTGTTCGACGCCGAATTCGTCGAGTACGACGGCCTGGACGAGGAAGACGCGCTGGTGCGTGGCTTCAGCCTGCACGAAGTGCAGCCGCCGCAGGCCGACAGCGATGAAGGCCTGCGGGGTCGCATGATCCAGTCGCTGGGCGGACGCGCCTGACCCTCGCATGTTCACCCCGCGCGCCTTCGCCGAGACCGACCTGCTCTGGCTGGACCGCCTGCTGGCGCGCGATCCATTCGTCACCGTGCTCACCGCGGGCAGCGATGGCCTGCCGGAGCTGACCCGGATGCCGGTGCTGTACCGGCGTGATGGCGAGCGTATCGAGCTGCGCGGGCACTGGGCCCGTGCCAACCCGCAGTCGCGCCGCAGCGGGGCGGCCAAGGTGCTGGTCGATGGCCCACATGGCTACGTTTCGGCCAGCTGGTACCCGGACAAGGAGCCCGCCGCGCGGGTGCCAACCTGGAACTACGCTGCGGCAGAACTGCGCGGCCAGCTGCATGCCTTCGACGATACCGATGCACTGGCCGAGCTGGTCGGCGCGATCAGCGACCGCTTCGAAGCCAGCGTCGGCCAGGCCTGGCAGTTCGATGCCGCGCGCACCGAACATGGCCCGGAGCTGCGCGCCATCATCGGTTTCCGCTTCCAGGTTGAACACGTGCAGCTGAAGCTGAAACTCAGCCAGAACCATCCGGAGGCCAACCAGCAGGCGGTGATCGCTGCGCTGGACGCGCTGGCCACCCCACCTTCCCAGGAACTGGCGCAGTGGATGCGCTGGCACCGCGAACAGGCCGCCCGCAGCGACTGAACGCAACCGCTTCCCGCGACGACGCAGCCAGAGGGTTGCGGCGAGCCCTCACCCGACGCCAGGGACCCGTACATGATAGACATCCATAAACTGCTGCAGAACAACCGCGACTGGGCCGACCGCATCGAGAAGGAAGATCCGGAATTCTTTCACCAGCTGGCCAAGCAGCAGCACCCCGAGTACCTGTGGATCGGCTGTTCCGATTCACGCGTGCCGGCCAACCAGATCATCGGCATGGCACCGGGTGAAGTATTCGTGCACCGCAATGTTGCCAACGTGGTCGCGCACACCGACCTGAACTGCCTGAGCGTGGTGCAGTACGCGGTGGACCAGCTGAAGGTGAAGCACATCCTGGTCGTCGGCCACTACGGCTGCGGCGGCGTGCATGCCTGCCTGCACAACACCCGCGTCGGCCTGGCCGACAACTGGCTGCGCCATGTCGGCGACGTAATGCAGAAGCACATCGGGATCATCGACGCCATCGAGACCGACGAGCTCAAGCACGCCCGCCTGTGCGAACTGAACGTGATCGAGCAGGTCGCCAACCTGTGCCGCTCGACCATCGTGCAGGATGCCTGGGCGCGCGGCCAGAAGCTGATGGTGCACGGCTGGGTCTACAGCCTCAAGGACGGCCGCGTGCGCGAGATGGGCATCGACGTCGGCGCGCCGGAAGAACTGCAGCCAGCCTACGAAAAGGCGCTGTCCTACGTGCCGCGCAAGGGCAAGCGCGACTGACTTCCCGGGGAAACCGATCATGCTCGCATCGCCGATCAACCTGCACGCCTGGATTGAAGAACACCGCCACCTGCTGAAGCCGCCGGTGGGCAACAAGATGATCGACAACGGCGATTTCATCGTGATGGTGGTCGGCGGGCCGAACTCGCGCACCGATTACCACTACGACGAAGGCCCGGAGTGGTTCTACCAGCTTGAAGGCGAGATGGTGCTGAAGGTGCAGGAGGATGGCGCGGTGCGTGACATCCCGATCCGCGCCGGCGAGATCTTCCTGTTGCCGGGGAAAGTACCGCATTCGCCGCGGCGACCGCCCGGCGGGATCGGCCTGGTGGTCGAGCGCAAGCGCCTGCCGCATGAGATGGACGGCGTGATCTGGCACTGCGAGCGCTGCAACCACAAGCTGCACGAAGAGTATTTCCCGCTGCAGAACATCGAGACCGACCTGCCCAAGGTCTTCGCGCGCTACCACGCCAGCCTGGAGCTGCGCACCTGCAGCCAGTGCGGGCATGTGGATCCGCTGCCGGCGCCGGCAGCGGGCTGAACCATCGATCGGCAGTTGCCCACTTTGGTGGGCGCTTGCTCGCTCCCGCACCGGTAGTTGCCCACCTTGGTGGGCGCTTCGTCACGCGTGCGCCAACCCAGGCTGGCGACTACCGGATGATGCCGCGCGGATGGCAGGTTGACCGCTACCGGGCCTTCCCCCAGGCGCTACACTGGCAGCCCCGTTGCAGCCTGTTGCCCGACCATGTCCGACCTGCTCAGCCGCACCCACGCCATTGCCCTGGACGCCGCCGATCCGCTGCGTCCGCTGCGCAACGAATTCCTGATTCCGCGCCATGGTGGTGGCGAGCAGACCTACTTCGTCGGCAACTCGCTGGGCCTGCAGCCGCGCGGCGCACAGGCGGCCGTGCAGGAAGTGATGAAGCAGTGGGGCGAACTGGCGGTGGAAGGCCACTTCACCGGTCCGACGCAGTGGCTGTCCTACCACCGCCTGGTGAGCGCGCAGCTGGCCCGTGTGGTCGGTGCGCTGCCCAGCGAAGTGGTGGCGATGAACACCCTGAGCGTGAACCTGCACCTGATGATGGTCAGTTTCTACCGGCCGACCGCGCAACGCCCGGTGATCCTGATGGAAGCCGGCGCGTTCCCCACCGATCGGCACGCCGTGGAAGCGCAGATCCGCTTCCATGGCTTTGATCCGGCCGAGTGCCTGGTGGAAGTACAGCCGGACGAAGCCAATGGCACGATCTCGCTCACGGCGATCGAGCGCGCCATCGCCGAGCATGGCCCGCGCCTGGCGCTGGTGCTGTGGCCCGGCGTGCAGTACCGCACCGGCCAGGCCTTCGACCTCGATGCGATCACCCGCGCCGCACGCCTGCACGGTGCGCGGATCGGCTTCGATCTTGCACATTCGATCGGCAACCTGCCGCTGCGCCTGCACGATGTAGCGCCCGATTTCGCCGTGTGGTGCCACTACAAGTATCTCAACAGCGGCCCGGGTGCAGTGGCCGGCGCGTTCGTGCATGAGCGGCACCATCGCGACACCACCCTGCCGCGCTTCGCCGGCTGGTGGGGCCATGAGGAAGCCACTCGTTTCCAGATGGCGCCGCAGTTCACACCCGCCATCGGCGCCGAAGGTTGGCAGTTGAGCAATCCGCCGATCCTCGGCCTGGCACCGCTGCGCGCCTCGCTGGACCTGTTCGAGCGTGCTGGCATGGAGGCGCTGCGCAGCAAATCGCTGGCACTGACCGGCATGCTCGAAGCACTGGTGCGCGCGCGCCTGCCGCAGGCGCTGGACATCATCACCCCGGCCGATCCGCAGCGCCGTGGCTGCCAGTTGTCGCTGCGCGTGATCGGTGGCCGCGAGCGCGGTCGTGCGCTGTTCGAGCACCTGCGCGGCATCGGCGTGCTCGGCGACTGGCGCGAGCCGGATGTGATCCGGATTTCGCCCACCCCGCTCTACAACCGCTACCTGGACGTGCACCACTTCGTCGAGGAAGTGGAAGCCTGGGCCGGCCTCTGAGCCTGCCCCTTCCCTACTGCTGGACAGTTCGTTGATCGCACACGCCTCCCGCTCGTTGAGCATTATCGGTGCCGGCCTCGCCGGGTCCCTGCTGGCCATCCTGCTGTCACGGCAGGGCTGGCGCATTACCCTGTACGAGCGCCGCGGCGATCCGCGCGTGGCCGACTACGAGAGCGGCCGCTCGATCAACCTGGCGCTGGCCGAGCGCGGGCGCAATGCGCTGCGCCAGGCCGGCGTGGAGGACGAAGTGATGGCGCGCGCGGTGATGATGCGCGGGCGCATGGTGCATCCGCGCGACGGCGAACCGCAGCTGCAGCGCTATGGCCGCGACGACAGCGAAGTGATCTGGTCGATCCATCGCAGCGACCTGAACACCACGCTGCTGGAACTGGCCGAACAGGCCGGCGCCATCGTGCACTTCCATCGCCGCCTGCACACCGTCGACTTCGATGCGGGCTACGCGCGCTTCATCGATGACCGCGACGACAGCCCGCACGACATCCGCTTCGACACCCTGATCGGTGCCGACGGCGCCGGTTCGGCACTGCGCGCGGCGATGAACCGGCGAGCGCCGCTGGGCGAGGACATCGCCTTCCTCGACCATTCCTACAAGGAGCTGGAGATCCCGCCGGCCGCCGACGGCAGCTTCCGCATCGAGCGCAACGCGCTGCACATCTGGCCGCGCGGCCACTACATGTGCATCGCCCTTCCCAACCACGAAGGCACCTTCACCGTCACCCTGTTCCTGCCGAACCAGGGCGATCCGAGTTTCGCCACCGTCAACACCGGCGCGCAGGCCGAAGCGCTGTTCGCGCGTGAGTTTGCCGATACCCTGCCACTCATTCCGAACCTGCGCGCAGACTGGGAACAGCATCCGCCAGGCCTGCTGGGCACGCTCACCCTGGAGCGCTGGCACCAGGCCGGCCGCGCCGTGCTGATCGGCGATGCCGCGCATGCGATGGTGCCGTTCCACGGCCAGGGCATGAACTGTGCGTTCGAAGACTGCGTGGCGCTGGCCCGCCACCTGATGGAAGCGGATGATCTGGAAGGCGCGTTCGCCGCGTTCGAAGCCGAGCGCAAGCCGAATGCATGCGCGATCCAGCAGATGGCGCTGGAAAACTACCTGGAAATGCGTGACCGCGTGGCCGATCCCGCGTTCCTGCTGCAGCGTGAGCTGGAACAGGAACTGCAGCGGCGCTGGCCGACCCGCTTCGTGCCGCATTACACGATGGTCACCTTCCTGCACACGCCCTACGCCGAAGCGCTGCGCCGCACCGAGCTGCAGCGCGACATGCTGGTGGCCGCCACCGCCGGCCACAATTCATTGGACAACATCGACTGGACCGCGCTGGAAACACAGATCCACGCGCAGTTGCCGGTCCTGGAGGGCGCGCACTGATGGCCGACAGCTTCCTGTTCTACGACCTGGAAACCTTCGGCCAGGATCCGCGACGCACGCGCATCTCGCAGTACGCGGCGATCCGCACCGACGCTGACCTCAACGAGATTGAAACGCCGGTCAGCTTCTTCGTGCGCCCGGCCGACGACCTGTTGCCGTCACCGATGGCGACCCTGGTCACCGGCATCACGCCGCAGCAGGCCATGGCCGAAGGCATCAGCGAAGCCGAGGCCTTCGACCGCATCAACGAACAGCTGTCACGCCCCGGCACCTGCGCACTGGGCTACAACACGCTGCGCTTCGACGACGAATTCATCCGCTATGGCCTGTTCCGCAATTTCCATGACCCGTACGAACGCGAGTGGCGCAACGGCAATTCGCGCTGGGACCTGCTGGACATGCTGCGGCTGATGCGCGCGATGCGCCCGGATGGCATCCAGTGGCCGCTGCGCGAAGACGGCGCCACCTCGTTCAAGCTTGAACACCTGGCCGAAGCCAACAACGTGCGCGAAGGCGATGCGCACGAAGCACTGTCCGACGTGCGTGCCACCATCGGCATGGCACGCCTGTTCAAGCAGTCGCAGCCGCGCCTGTGGGAGTACGCGCTGAAGCTTCGCGACAAGCGTTTCGTCGGTGGCCTGCTGGACATCGCCGCGTTGAAGCCGGTGCTGCACGTCTCGATGCGCTACCCGGCCAGCCGCCTGTGTGCGGCACCGGTGCTGCCGCTGGCGGTGCATCCGACCATCAACAACCGGGTGATCGTGTTCGACCTCGATGGCGACATCGACGACCTGCTGGAACTGCCGGCCGAGGTGATCGCACAGCGCCTGTACATGCGCGCCAGCGAGCTTCCCGAAGGCGTGGCACGGGTGCCGCTGAAAGAGGTGCATATGAACAAGGTGCCGGCACTGATCGCCTGGAACCACCTGCGTGCCGACGACCATGAGCGCCTGGGCCTTGACGTGGCAGCCATCGAGGCCAAGGTCGAGCGGCTGCGCCCGTTCGCTGCGCAGCTGGCCGAGAAGGCGCGCCAGGTCTACAACCAGCCCCGCACCGCCACCGCGGCCGACGTCGACGCCTCGCTGTACGACGGCTTCCTCGGCAACGGCGACAAGCCCCTGCTTGCCCTGGCCCGCACCACCGCGCCGGAGCAGTTGGCCGCGCTGGAAGGCCGCTTCCGCGACCCGCGCCTGCCCGAGCTGCTGTTCCGCTACCGTGCGCGCAACCATCCCGGCAGCCTCGCACCGGCTGAACGCCAGCGCTGGCAGGATTACCGCCGCCAGCGCCTGCTCGGAGACGGCGGCCTGGGTGAACTCAACCTGCCCCAGTACCAGCAGCAGCTTGATGCACTGGCCGCCGATGCACCCGACGATGCGCGGCGCCAGGCCCTGCTGCAGTCGCTGCGCGACTGGGGCCAGCACCTGCAGGAGACGTTGTGAGTACCTATTTCTCGGACGCCAGCTTCAAGTTCCTGCGCAGCCTGGCGCGGCATAACGAAAAGGCGTGGTTCAACGACCACCGCCAGCAGTACGAAGACCATGTGCGGCAACCGTTCCTGCGCCTGCTCGGCGACCTGCAGCCGGCGTTGGCTGAGGTCAGCGACCATTTCCGCGCCGATACCCGCGGCGTCGGTGGCTCGCTGTTCCGCATCCATCGCGACGCGCGTTTTTCCAACGACAAATCGCCCTACAAGACCTGGCAGGGTGCGCGCCTGTTCCATGAGCGTCGCCGCGAAGTCGCCGCGCCCTCGTTCTACGTGCACCTGCAGCCGGGCGAAAGCTTCGTCGGCGCCGGCCTGTGGCATCCGGAGCCTGAAACCCAGCGTCGCGTGCGCCACTTCATCCTCGACAACCCGGGCAGCTGGAAGGCCGCCGCACATGCGCCCGCGCTGCGCAAGCGCTTCGACTTCGAGGAAAGCGAGAAGCTGGTGCGGCCGCCGCGCGGTTTCCCGGCTGATTTCGAGTTCATCGACGACCTCAAGCACCGCAACTGGGTGATGTGGCGCTCGCTGGACGACGCCACCATGACTGGCCCGCGTCTGCTGTCCACGCTGGGCAAGGATCTGGCTGCACTCGGCCCGTTCGTCGACTACCTGTGCGCCGCGCTGGACCTGGAGTTCTGATGTCGCAGGATCTTCCGCTGCCCCGTCAGCGGCGCGTGCTCGGCCGCACCGGCCTGGCCGTTTCACCGATCGGCCTGGGCTGCTCCGGCTTCTGGGGTCATCGTCGCTTCCCGGAGCATGAGGCGGCTGCCGTGGTCGAACATGCGCTCGCCCAGGGAGTGAACCTGCTCGATACCGGCCACAACTATTCCGGTTTCCATGCCGAGCCGCGCCTGGGCCGTATCCTGCGCCCGTTGCTGCAGCAGTACCCGCGCGACGCGCTGGTGATCTCCAGCAAAGGCGGCACGTTGACCGGCCAGGCCGGCATCAGCGGCGCGGAGCAACGCAACTTCTCGCCCGCGGCCATCACCGCCAGCTGTGAGGCCTCGCTGCGCAACCTTGGCTTGGACCATCTGGACATCTACCAGCTGCACGGCGCCAGCGAACACGACATCAACGATGACCTGCTGCTGGCCCTGCAACGCCTGCGGGAACGCGGTTTGATCCGCCACACCGGCATCAACACCCACTCGGCTTCGACGCTGCGCTGGATGATCGCCCATCCCGACGCGTTCGATGTGGTGCTGCTGGACTACAACGCCCTGCAGCAGGACCGCGAACCGCTGATCGACCAGCTGCAGGCAGCGGGCATTGGCGTGCTGGCCGGTACCGTGCTCGCGCAGGGCCACCTGCTGCCCGCGCGTCCGCGCCTGCCACGGCTGGCCGATGCCTGGTATCTGGCGCGCGCCTGGCTGAAACCCAGCAGCCGCCAGCTGATGCGCAGTGCCCGCCAGATGCGGCGCGCCGTGGCGGCGATCCACAGCCAGCCCCCGGCCCGGACCGCCTTCGCCTATGCGCTGGGCCATCCCGGCGTGGCCAGCGGCATCCTCGGCACCACCCGTACCCGCAGCCTGGACGACGTGCTGGGGACGCGGCTGGAAGCACTGACCCCGGCCGAGCGGCAGCGGCTGGTGGCCGCCTTCGGCGATGGCCGTGGCTCACCCAGTCACTGACGCTTAACCCGCGTTTGCCGCCTTTGCGGCAGTCTGGGAGGCATGAGGAAACTCATCGGCACCCTGGTTGCCCTCGTCCTGGCCGTCGCCGCCTGGTGGTTCAGTGGCCCTTACCTGACCGTGCACGGGCTGTCCAAGGCGATCGAGCAGCGCGACACCGCGCGACTGCAACGCTACGTCGATTTCCCGCGCGTGCGCAGCAGCCTGCGCGCGCAGCTCAACGACTACCTGGTGCGCCAGGCCGGCCCTGACGTGGCGGCCAGCCCGTTCGGCGCCCTGCTCTACGGTCTGGGCGACCAGCTCGGCGGCGCCGCGGTGGACACCATGGTGACCCCGTCCGGGATTGGCGCGATGCTGCAGGGCCACGTGCTGTGGAAACGCGGCCGCAATGAGCTGCAGGGCGGCGATGCCTTCGGCCCGACCGAGCCGGCGCGGCCGCTGAAAAATGCCGCGCATCGCTTCGAAGCACTGGACCGCTTCGTGGTCGACGTCGATCGTGGCCCCGGCCAGCCGCCGCTGAAAGTGGTGCTGGAGCCGCAGGGCCTGCGCTGGAAGGTGGTGGACCTGCAGCTGGGGATGTCGGGCAGTCCGTGACGGGTCATGCCCCTTCGATAGCGCTGCTTTCGGTAGGTGCCCACCTTGGTGGGCACGGATGCACGCCAACCAGGGTCGGCAACCACCAGGCCCTACCCCTCGTTGGCGACACCGTGGGGCACGTGGCCGGCAGCCACATGTTCGCGCGCACTGTCGATGTTGTGCTGCGAATCATCGAAGAAGATGTCGGCACCGAACGCCTGCAGGAACGGGCCCTTGTGGCGGCCACCGAGGAACAGCGCCTCATCCAGGCGCACGCCCCACTCCCGCAGGGTGCGGATCACCCGCTCATGCGCCGGTGCCGATCGCGCGGTGACCAGTGCGGTGCGGATTGGTGCGCTTTCGCCGGCCGGGAATACTTCCTGCAGCGTATGCAGGGCCGACAGGAAGCCGCGGAACGGACCGCCACTGAGCGGTTCGCGGGCGCGTTCGCGTTCGTGCCGGCCAAACGCTTCCACGCCCTGTTCGCGCGAGATGCGCTCACTCTCGTCGCCGAAGATCACCGCGTCGCCGTCGAAGGCGATGCGCAGCTGCCCGGCCGGTCGACCGGTATCGATCTGGTCGGCTGCCGCAGCGGCAGTCTCGCCGGGCGGCTTGGGCAGGATGGTCGCTGCGGCGATGCCGTGGCGCAGCGCGCTGCGCACCGATTCCGGGTTGGCCGACAGGAACAGGTCGGTCCCGAACGGCTTCACGTAAGGCCAGGTCGGCTCACCGGCGGTGAACGTCGCGCGGATGATGCCCAGACCGTAATGCTGGATCGAATTGAAGATGCGCAGGCCGGTATCGGCCGAATTGCGCGACAGCAGGATCACCTCGACCCGCGGATTCTCCGGGCTGGCGCCCTGGTTCAGCGCCAGCAGCTTGCGCACCACGGGGAAGGCCACGCCGGGCCCGAGGATGTCGTCCTCATGCTGGCGCTGGAATTCGGCGTAGGCCGCCACACCATCGCTTTCGAACAGCGCATGGCTTTCCTCGAGGTCGAACAGCGCGCGCGAGGTCACCGCGACGGTCAGCAAACGGGGGGAGTTGTCGCCCATCGGTGGGGGTCCTTCAAGCGATCGGCACGGCCGGCCGCCCATTGTCCTCAAAAAACGAACTGTTCGCTCAGGATCCGGTCTTCCAGGTTGTGCTCCGGGTCGAACAGCAGGGTCACGCGGCGATCCTTCGACTCGCGGATGGTCACTTCGACCACGTCGCGGGTCTCGTGCGAATCAGCAGTCACGCTGACCGGGCGCTTGTAGGGATCGAGCACACGGAAGCGCACTTCGGTATCGGCCTTGAGGATCGCCCCGCGCCAGCGTCGCGGCCGGTACGGGGCCAGCGGCGTCAGGGCGATGGTGTGCGAGCCCAGCGGCAGCACCGGGCCGTGCGCGGAATAGTTGTAGGCGGTGCTGCCGGCCGGGGTGGCCACCAGCACGCCGTCGCCGATCAACTCCCCCACGCGTTCCTGCCCGTTCAGGTCGATGCCGATGTGCGCAGCCTGGCGGGTCTGGCGCAGCAGCGACACGTCGTTGTAGGCCAGCGAACCGGTACTGGTGCCCGACTCGGTCAACGCCACCATTTCCAGCGGGCGCAGGTGGGCCGGCTCGGCGCGGGCAATGCGGGCATGCACGTCATCGTCGCCGCGATACTGGTTCATCAGGAAGCCAACGGTGCCGAGCTTCATGCCGAACACCGGCTTGCCCAGGTGCCCGTGCCGGTGCAGGGTCTGCAGCATGAAGCCATCACCGCCCAGCGGGCACAGCACGTCGGCCTGCTCGGGCGCGTAGTCGCCATAGCGCGAGACCATCGCCGCGCGGGCCATCTGCGCCGGTTCGGTGGTGCTGGCCAGGAAAGCGATGCGGGGGGAGTCGCTCATCGGTGGATCCGGGTGGGTGTGCCAACAAGAGCATACCCGGTC
>NZ_DS999412.1:2242936-2276551 GCF_000158575.1 Stenotrophomonas sp. SKA14 | reverse complement strand
ACTGCTACAGATCAGGAGCCCCCCTGAGTCAGGGGGGCGCGCCAACGGCGCGGGGGTCTGGGAGCATGGTTGGCATGGGTCCCACGGTTTGCAGAGCAAACCGTGGGGCGTCAGCGCGAATGCGCTTACGCACCATGCGCAGCCAGCTGACCCAGGCGCTGCACCGCGACCGAGACGGTCGGGTAGTCCAGGGTCTTCTGCTCGGCCAGTTCGG
Source organism: Stenotrophomonas sp. SKA14 (assembly GCF_000158575.1). NCBI lineage: Bacteria > Pseudomonadati > Pseudomonadota > Gammaproteobacteria > Lysobacterales > Lysobacteraceae > Stenotrophomonas > Stenotrophomonas sp. SKA14. The sequence continues at coordinate 2,276,337 of NZ_DS999412.1, read as the reverse complement.
CCAGCATCGCCAGGGTGAAGCGCAGGCTGTTGTCGTCACGGCCCATCCAGGCCGAGACCTTGGCCTCCGCGCTGCTGCCCTTGGTGCCCAGCACCTGGCCGGCCAGGTTGCGGTGGTTGGCCGCCAGCTCGTCACGCAGCACGCCACGTGCAACGGCGTGCCAACGGCCGTTGACCTCCAGCGCGTCAACCTGCTCGAACAGCCACGGCAGCTGCAGGGCGTCGCCCAGACGGAAGTGGACCTTGGACACGTCCACCGGCTTCAGCTTGCGGGTACGGGCCAGTTCGATGATGTCGAACGCCGGCTCCAGGAAGTGCAGTTCGGCCAGCTGCTGCGCCAGCGCGGACGGCAGGCCCTTCTCCTTCCACTCGGCCACCAGGGCTTCGTAGGTCGGACGCTGCGAATCCGGCAGCACACCCGAAGCGACGCGGATGTCGTTGAACGGACCCTGGTAGCGGTTGACCGCTTCGGTGATGCCCGGCATCGCGCCCGGGCGCGACAGCAGCCAGCGCACGAACGAACGCTGCAGCTTCCAGATCACCTCCAGTGCGTCGATCTGCACCGACTCCGGCACCTTGCCGTCGAGCGCATCGATCTGCGCCCACAGCGCGCGGGCATCCAGCGTTTCGCGGCTGATGGTGTAGGCCTTGGCGACCTCGGCGATGGAACGGCCGGTGTCTTCCTGCATGCGCATCAGGAAGGTGGCGCCCATGCGGTTGATGGTCTGGTTGGTCACGGCCGTGGCGATGATTTCGCGCTTCAGGCGATGACGCTCCATCGCGTCGGCGTACTTCTTCTGCAGCGGGGTCGGGAAGTAGCGCTGCAGTTCCTTGGACAGGTACGGATCTTCCGGGATGTCCGAATCCAGCAGCTGGGCGAACGCCACCAGCTTGGAATAGGACAGCAGCACCGACAGTTCCGGACGGGTCAGGCCCTGGCCGCGTGCCTTGCGCTGCGACAGCTCGGCATCGGACGGCAGGAACTCGATCTGGCGATCGAGCAGGCCCTGCTGTTCCAGGGTGCGGATGAAGTGCTGCTTGGAACCCAGGCGCTTGACCGCCATCCGCTCCATCAGGCTCAGGGCCTGGTTCTGGCGGTAGTTGTCGTTGAGCACCAGCTCGGCGACTTCATCGGTCATCGACGCCAGCAGCTTGTTGCGCTGCTCGACGGTCAGCTTCTTGGCCCGCACCACATCGTTGAGCAGGATCTTGATGTTGACTTCGTGGTCGGAGGTGTCGACACCGGCCGAGTTGTCGATGAAGTCGGTGTTGAGCAGCACGCCGGCCTGGGCGGCTTCGATGCGGCCCAGCTGGGTCATGCCCAGGTTGCCGCCCTCGCCCACCACCTTGCAGCGCAGCTCGCCACCGTTCACACGCAGGGCGTTGTTGGCGCGGTCGCCGACATCGCTGTGCTGCTCGCTGGCGGCCTTGACGTAGGTGCCGATGCCACCGTTCCACAGCAGGTCGACCGGTGCCTTCAGGATCGCGCTCATCAGATCGTTCGGCGACAGTGCCTTGACGTTGTCGTCAAGGCCCAGCGCTTCACGCACCTGCGGGGTGATCTCGATCGACTTCAGGCTGCGCGGATAGATGCCGCCGCCCTTGCTGATCAGCTTGGCATCGTAGTCCGCCCAGCTCGAACGCGGCACGGTGAACAGGCGCTCACGTTCGACGAACGTGGTGGCCGCATCCGGGTTCGGGTCCAGGAAGATGTGGCGGTGGTCGAACGCTGCGACCAGGCGGATGTGGCGCGACAGCAGCATGCCGTTGCCGAATACGTCGCCGGACATGTCGCCGACGCCGACCGCGGTGAAATCCTGGGTCTGGCTGTCACGGCCCAGCGCACGGAAGTGGCGCTTGACCGACTCCCACGCACCGCGTGCGGTGATGCCCATGCCCTTGTGGTCGTAACCCACCGAACCACCGGAGGCGAACGCATCGCCCATCCAGAAGCCGTGCGCGATGGCCAGGCCGTTGGCGATGTCGGAGAAGGTCGCGGTGCCCTTGTCGGCGGCCACCACCAGGTACGGATCGTCCATGTCGTGGCGCACGACATCCACCGGCGGCACGATCTTGTTGTTGACGATGTTGTCGGTGATGTCCAGCAGGCCCTGGATGAACAGCTTGTAGCAGGCCACGCCGTTGGCGAAGACCGCGTCGCGGTCACCATTGACCGGCGGGGTCTTGGCGAAGAAGCCGCCCTTCGCGCCAACCGGCACGATGACGGTGTTCTTGACCATCTGCGCCTTGACCAGGCCCAGCACTTCGGTACGGAAGTCTTCGCGACGGTCCGACCAGCGCAGGCCACCACGGGCGACCGCGCCGAAGCGCAGGTGGGTGCCTTCCACGCGCGGGCCGTAGACGAAGATTTCGCGGTACGGGCGCGGCTTCGGCAGGTCCGGCACCAGTGCCGAATCGAACTTGAAGCTGATCACGTGGCCGTGCTGGCCGTTGGCATCGGTCTGGTAGTAGCTGGTGCGCAGGGTCGCGTCGATCACGCCCATGAACGAGCGCAGGATGCGGTCTTCGTCCAGGCTGGACACACGGTCCATCAGCTTCAGCAGCGCATCGCGCGCGGCCTGCATCTGCGCGTCGCGGTCACCCTTGCGGGCGTCGACCACGGTCTTGAGCACCTTCAGGGTGGCCTCGTCGCCGGCGGCCAGCACATCGAGGTGGGCCTTCAGCTGCGCCTGGCCAGCCGCGATGTCGTCCTTGCTCTCATGGCCGGTGGCCGGATCGAAGCGGGCTTCGAACAGTTCCACCAGCAGGCGGGCCAGCAGCGGGTAACGGGCAAAGGTGCCTTCCACATAGGCCTGCGAGAACGGCACGCCGGTCTGCAGCAGGTACTTGCAGTAGCCACGCAGCATGGCGACCTGGCGCCAGTGCAGGCCGGCGGCCAGCACCAGGCGGTTGAAGCCGTCGTTCTCGGCATCGCCGTGCCAGACGCGGGCGAAGGTCTCGCCGAAGGCTTCATCGACGCTGGCGGCATCGATCGCACCGGCAGTCGATTCGACCTCGAAGTCCTGCACGTACACCGGGGCGTTGTCGACCGACAGGCGGTACGGACGCTCGGCGATCACGCGCAGGCCCATGTTTTCCATCATCGGCAGCGCATCCGACAGCGGAATGTCATCCAGCTGGCGGTACAGCTTCAGGCGCAGGCCATCGCCGCTTTCGCGCGGCACCGCCTGCAGGCTCAGGCGCAGGTCATCCGGGCCGGTCAGGGCATCGAGCTGGCTGACATCGTTGGCGGCAACGGCGGTGCTGTTGTCTTCGATGTAACCGGCCGGCAGCGCCTTGCCGATGCGGGCGGCGATGCGCAGGCCTTCGGTTTCGCCGTGGCGGGTCACCAGCGCTTCGCGCAGGTCGTCCTGCCAGTTGCGCAGCACCTGGGCCAGCTTCTGCTCCAGTTCGGCGGTATCGACGTCGAGCATTTCACCCGGCTTCGGACGCACGATCAGGTGCACCTGGGCCAGCGGCGATTCACCCAGCACCACCGAGCTGTCGACGTACTCACCATGCAGCGCGTCCTTCAGCATCGCTTCGATGCGCAGGCGCACGTCGGTGTTGAAGCGCTCACGCGGCAGGTAGACCAGTGCGGAAATGAAACGGCTGTACTTGTCACGGCGCAGGAACAGGCGGCTGCGCACGCGCTCCTGCAGGCCCAGCACGCCCATGGCGGTGCGGAACAGTTCGTCCTCGCTGGACTGGAACAGTTCTTCGCGCGGCAGGGTTTCCAGGATGTGGCGCAGCGCCTTGCCACTGTGGCTGGCCGGGGCCAGGCCCGACTGCTTCATCACGTGCTCGTGGCGCTGGCGCACCAGCGGGATCTCCCACGGGCGGCGGTTGTAGGCGCTGGAGGTGAACAGGCCGAGGAAGCGCTGCTCGCCGATGATCTTGCCCTTGGCGTCGAATTCCAGCACGCCGATGTAGTCCATGTAGCCGGCGCGGTGCACGCGCGAACGGGCATTGGTCTTGGTCAGGATCAGCGCGTCCTTCAAGCCGGACGTGGCATTCAGGCCCTGCGCGGCCAGGGACTTGACCGGACGGGCGGCGGACTTGTCCTTGCCGCGCATCAGGCCCAGGCCGGTGTCGTTCAGCGGTGCCAGCACCTCTTCCTTGCCCTGCTTCTCGACGCGGTATTCGCGGTAGCCGAAGAAGGTGAAGTGGTTGTCGGCGGCCCAGCGCAGGAATTCCTGTGCTTCCTTGCGCGAGGCATCGTCGACCGGCAGCTGGCGCTTGCCCAGGTCGTCGGCCAGCGCCAGCGCCTTGTCCTTCATCGGCTGCCAGTCGCGCACGATCGCACGCACTTCATCCAGCGCCTTGTTGATGGCCTGCTCGATGGCCGCCATGGCTTCGGCCGGCTGGCGGTCGATCTCCAGCAGCATCACCGATTCGGCATCACCCTCGCCGACCTTGACCAGCTTGCCGGCCTTGTCGCGGGTGAAGCGCAGCACCGGGTGGCCCAGCACGTGGACGCCCACGCCCTGCTCGGCCAGCGACATGGTGACGGTATCGACAAGGAACGGCATGTCGTCGTTGACGATCTGCAGCACCGTGTGCGGCGATTCCCAACCGTTGGCCTTCGCGGTCGGATTGAACACGCGGACGTTGGCCTTGCCGGCCTTGCGGGCACGGGCGAATTCCAGCGTCTCAGCCGCGAGAGCGGCCCACTCTTCAGCGCTGTGGTGCGGGAACTCGTCCGACTCCATGCGCTTGTAGAAGTCAGTAGCGAAGGCCACTGCTTCGGCCTGTGCGGCCGCGGGGTAGCGCTTGCGCAAGGCCGTGTACACCGGCTCCAGGGAGAAACCAGCGGTCACTGCGACCTCCGACTCTGCTGGTTTGGTCTTGTTTTTCACGGTCTTGGCTGCGGTTTTTTGCGGTTTCATGGCAGAGCGATGCGCTTGCTCAGTTGGGAAAATGAAATTGTAGCCCTACCGCACGAAAAGGCCTTGCTGCAGGACGGAATAAGCAGATTCGGGTTTGCTGCGGTTTAGACGCCTATTCAGTTCGCACCGGTATGGTCGTGGCGTCTGTTTCAGCACTGCAGACAGGATCGGCAAAGCGTGTTACCGGAAGACACACGCGGCGACGCCGATGCGATTCCACAATCCTGAACTGGACGGTATAGTCCACCGCGTGAATCCGGCCTACCTTCCCGTTGCCCTCGACGCACGCGATGAGCGCGTGTTCGACGCCGTGCGCGAACTGCTGGCGCAGCAGGGCATGCAGATGAGCATGGACGCGGTGGCCCAGCAGGCCGGCTGTTCCAAGCAGACCCTCTATTCGCGCTACGGCAACAAGCAGCAACTGCTGCGCCGGGTCATGCAGCGCCACGTCGGCCACGCTACCGGGGCCATGGTCCGTGCACTCCGCACTGACGACCTGCGTGCCAGCCTGCTCCAGTTCGCCACCGACTTCCTGGAGCATTTCAGCCAACCGCATGTAGGACAGGCCTGTCGGCTGATCGCCGCCGACGCGTCCCAGTTTCCCGAAGAGGCGCGTACGCTGTACCGGCATGGCGCCGGCGCGCTGACGCTTCATCTTGCTGAATGGATTGAAACCGTTTGCATGCAGGGCCAGCTACGGCATGACGACCCGCACTTCATGGCCGAGCTGCTGCTGAGCATGATCGCCGGTCAGGATTTCGACAAACAGCGCTTCCATACCCCCCATCGTGATGACGCGCTGCTGCGTCGGCGCTGGGCAGAGTTCTCCGTCGACAGCTTCCTGCGCGCGTTCGCGCCACAGCCGTCGCCGGCCCCGTCTACAAACCAACCCCGGAGTTCCTCCTGATGACCGCCCCACTCCGCACCCTTGCCTTGACGTGCGCCGTTGCTGTCGCTCTGGCCGCCTGCAAGAAGCCGGAACAGCAGACGCCCCCGCCGCCGGAGGTGGGCGTCATCGACGCCAAGCCGCAGACCCTGCCGCTGCAGCGCGAGCTGGTCGGCCGCCTGTCGCCGTTCCGCAGCGCCGACGTGCGCGCGCGCGTTCCGGGCGTGCTGCTCAAGCGCGTCTACCAGGAAGGCTCCCAGGTCAAGCAGGGCCAGACCCTGTTCCTGATCGACCCGGCGCCGCTGCGTGCCTCGCTCAACGCCTCCGAAGCCCAGCTGGCCTCGGCCCGTGCCACCTATGCCAACGCCAAGGTCGCCGCCGACCGTGCGCGCTCGCTGGCCCCGCAGCAGTTCGTCTCCAAGGCCGACCTGGACAATGCCGAATCGGCCGAGCGCACCGCCCTGGCAGCGGTCAAGCAGGCAGAAGCATCGGTGACCTCCTCACGCATCAGCCTGGGCTACACCGAAGTGACCGCCCCGATCAGCGGCGTGGCCAACAAGCAGCAGGTCACCGAAGGTGCGCTGGTCGGCCAGGGCGATGTGACCCTGCTGACCACCGTCGACCAGCTCGACCCGCTGTACGTGAACTTCTCGCTGAGCGTCGATGAGCTGACCCAGCTGCGCGCGCAGCAGGCCAAGGGCGCATTGGCCCTGTCCGGCGATGGCAAGGCTACCGTCAGCGTCAAGCTGGCCGACGGCACCACCTACAGCGAGCCGGGCACGCTGGACTTCTCCTCGACCACGGTCGATCCGGCCACCGGCGCGGTATCGCTGCGTGCGCTGCTGCCGAATCCGCAGCAGATCCTGCTGCCGGGCGCCTTCGTCAGCTTCCAGGCCAACCTGGGCGAGCGCAACAACGCCTACCTGGTGCCACAGCAGGCGCTGCTGCGCGACACCACCGGCGGCTACGTGATGGTGGTCGGTGCCGATGGCAAGGTGGTGCGCAAGAACGTCAAGACCGATGGCGCGCAGAACGGCAACTGGCTGGTCAGCGACGGCCTGGCCGCCGGTGACAAGGTGATCGTGGCCGGCGTGCAGAAGGTCAAGGAAGGTGCACCGGCGGTGGCCAAGCCGTGGACCCCGGGGCAAGACGCCAACGGCAAGCCTGCCGCAGGCGGCGCTGCTCCGGCAGGCGCGGCACCAGCCGCCGGCAAGGCACCGGCCGATGCGGCCAAGCCCGAGCAGGCCGATGCGGCCAAGCCGGCCGCCACCGATTCGAACAAGCAGTAACGGGAACCTTCCGTCATGCCTAAATTTTTCATCGAACATCCAGTCTTCGCCTGGGTGGTTGCGATCCTGATCTCGCTCAGTGGCGTGATCGCGATCCTCAACCTGGGCGTGGAGTCCTATCCCAACATCGCCCCGCCGCAGGTGACCGTTTCGGCCACCTACCCGGGCGCCAGCGCGGACACCACCGAGAAGTCGGTCACCCAGGTGATCGAGCAGCAGCTGACCGGTATCGATCACCTGCTGTACTTCAGCTCTTCCTCGTCCTCCAACGGCCGGGCGCAGATCACCCTGACCTTCGAGACCGGTACCGATCCGGACATCGCCCAGGTGCAGGTGCAGAACAAGGTATCGCTGGCCACGCCACGACTGCCTTCGGAAGTGACCCAGCAGGGCGTGGTGGTGGCCAAGGCCAACGCCGGCTTCCTGATGGTGGTGGCACTGCAGTCCGATACACCGACCATCAACCGTGATGCCCTGAACGACATCGTCGGTTCGCGCGTGCTCGACCAGGTCTCGCGTATCCCCGGCGTCGGCAGCACCCAGCAGTTCGGTTCCGAGTACGCCATGAACATCTGGCTGAACCCGGAAAAGATGCAGGGCTATGGCCTATCGGCCAGCCAGGTGCTGGCGGCGGTGCGTGCGCAGAACGTGCAGTTCGCCGCCGGTGCGCTGGGTTCGGACCCGTCGCCGGAAGGCCAGCACTTCACCGCCACGGTCTCGGCCGAAGGCCGCTTCAGCTCGCCGCAGGAGTTCGAGAACATCATCCTGCGCGCCAACGCTGACGGCTCGCGCGTGCTGTTGAAGGACATCGCCCGTGTCGCCTTCGGTGCCAACAACTACGGCTTCGATACCCAGTACAACGGCAAGCCGACCGGCGCCTTCGCCATCCAGCTGCTGCCGGGCGCCAACGCCCTGAACGTGGCCGAAGCGGTGCGCGGCAAGATGGACGAGCTGCAGCCCAGCTTCCCGTCCGGCGTGACCTGGTTCTCACCGTACGACAGCACCACCTTCGTCAAGATCTCGATCCAGGAAGTGGTCAAGACCCTGTTCGAAGCGGTGTTGCTGGTGTTCCTGGTGATGCTGATCTTCCTGCAGAACTTCCGCGCCACCCTGATCCCGACCCTGGTCATCCCGGTGGCCCTGCTCGGCACGTTCCTGGGCATGTGGATGATCGGCTTCACGATCAACCAGCTGACCCTGTTCGCGATGGTGCTGGCGATCGGCATCGTGGTCGACGACGCGATCGTGGTGATCGAGAACGTCGAGCGCATCATGTCCGAGGAAGGCCTGGCGCCGAAGCCGGCCACGCAGAAGGCGATGACCCAGATCACCGGCGCGGTGGTGGCGATCACCGTGGTGCTGGCCGCGGTGTTCATCCCGTCCGCCCTGCAGGGCGGTGCGGCCGGCGAGATCTACAAGCAGTTCGCGCTGACCATCGCCATCTCGATGGCGTTCTCGGCGTTCCTGGCCCTGGGCTTCACCCCGGCGCTGTGCGCGACCTTCCTCAAGCCGACGCACAACGACAACCCGAACATCATCTACCGCACCTTCAACAAGTACTACGACAAGATCAGCCACACCTATGTGGGCCACATCACTTCCGCGGTGCGCCATGCCCCGCGCTGGATGATCCTGTTCGTGGTGCTGACCGCCCTGTGCGGCTTCCTGTTCACCCGCATGCCGGGCAGCTTCCTGCCGGAAGAAGACCAGGGCTACGCGCTGGCCATCGTGCAGCTGCCGCCGGGCTCGACCAAGGGCCAGACCAACGAAGTGTTCGCGCAGATGCGTGGCATCCTGGAAAAGCAGGATGGCTATGAAGGCATGCTGCAGGTGGCCGGCTTCAGCTTCGTCGGTTCCGGCGAGAACGTCGGCATGGGCTTCATCCGCCTGAAGCCGTGGGAGGAACGCAAGTTCACCGCGCCGGAGTTCATCCAGAACATGAACGGCGCGTTCTACGGCATCAAGGAAGCGCAGATCTTCGTGGTCAACCTGCCCACCGTGCAGGGCCTCGGCCAGTTCGGTGGCTTCGACATGTGGCTGCAGGACCGCAGTGGTGCCGGCTACGAACAGCTGACCCAGGCGCGCAACATCCTGCTGGGCAAGGCCGCGCAGAAGCCCGAGGCACTGGTCGGCGTGCGTCCGAACGGGCTGGAAAACGCCCCGCAGCTGCAGCTGCACGTGGACCGCGTGCAGGCGCAGTCGATGGGCATGTCGGTGTCGGACGTGTACAGCACCATCCAGCTGATGCTGGCCCCGGTGTACGTCAACGACTTCTTCTACGAGGGCCGCATCAAGCGCGTCACGATGCAGGCCGATGGTCCGTACCGCACGGGCCAGGAGTCGCTGAAGAGCTTCTACAGTCCGTCCAGCCTGACCACCAATGCCGATGGCACCAACGCGATGATCCCGCTCAACACGGTGGTCAAGTCCGAATGGGTGTCGGCATCGCCGTCGCTGAGCCGCTACAACGGCTACTCGGCGATCAACATCGTCGGTTCGCAGGCCCCGGGTACCAGTTCGGGTGAAGCGATGCAGACCATGGAGGCGATCGTCAACGACGACCTGCCGGCCGGCTTCGGCTACGACTGGTCCGGCATGTCCTACCAGGAAATCCTGGCCGGCAACGCCGCCACCCTGCTGCTGGTGCTGTCGATCGTCGTGGTGTTCCTGTGCCTGGCGGCGCTGTACGAAAGCTGGTCGATTCCGGTGGCGGTGCTGCTGGTGGTGCCACTGGGCGTGCTCGGCGCACTGGGCCTGTCGATGCTGCGTGGCCTGCCCAACGATCTGTTCTTCAAGATCGGCCTGATCACCGTGATCGGCCTGGCGGCGAAGAACGCGATCCTGATCGTGGAGTTCGCGGTGGAGCAGCGTGCGGCGGGCAAGAACCTGCGCGATGCCACCATCGAGGCGGCACGCCTGCGTTTCCGCCCGATCCTGATGACGTCGTTCGCGTTCATCATGGGCGTGATCCCGATGGCGATCTCCACCGGCGCCGGCGCCAACTCCCGCCACGCCATCGGTACCGGCGTGATCGGCGGCATGCTGTTCGCCACCCTGCTCGGCCTGCTGATGATCCCGGTGTTCTTCGTGGTCGTGCGGCGCATGCTGGGCGACAAGCTGGATGAACCCTCCAAGGAGTTCATGGAACGCCAGCGCGACGCCGAAAGTGCCCACCGCCCGGATCGTTGATCCGGCGCTGGGTTGAAACGAAAAGGCCCCGGAGCGATCCGGGGCCTTTTCTATTGCCTGCTCCGACGTGTCGGAGCGGATGTTGGTCAACCGCGATTGTCGCCTCCGGCAGCCAGGTGACCGGATCGATCCACGCAGCGGAAGGTGCGCATCGCAATCGCCTTGCGATTCAGAGCCACATACGCCCTCATGTGTCGCACTTCGTCAGTCACGCAACGACTGGGCGAACCGTCACAACATCCGGCGAAACCGCGGCTTAACAAAGGGCTTCTACCACAGCTACATCAGGCAGGATTCCATGCGTCGTTCGCTTTTCCCAAGAGCCGTACAGCTACTCGCATTGCTGGGGCTGAGCGCGTTGATCTCACCCGTGGCACATGCTGCAGGCGTGCTGGTCTGCGACAACTGCGCGGACCCACGCGCACTCGCGCTCACATCCGGCACGGGCCTGACCATCGTCGCGGATTTCAGCCAACGCAGGCTTCACGGCTACGAAGTGGAGTACGACCGCGAACTTCACAGATACCGGGCGGTCCAGACACGGGTGCCGGATCCGATCGTCGCGTCGTTCAACCGCATCATGGGGATGCTTGACCGGCGCAGTATCCGCGCTGGCCAGAGGGGCGCACAGTTCGAAATCCACCCCGATGACCCGGCAGCGGCCAATGGCATCACCTTTCCAGAAGAATTCAAAAGCCACAACGCGCATGACATCGCGCAGATGGCAACCGCCCGCTTCCGGCTTGAGGCCCAGATCGGCGAGGCGTTCGCCGGCGCGACCACGCATTCGACGGCCTGGAACAGCATGGCGACGTTTCTCTCGTCCATTGGCCTGAGCTTCGTCAGCAAGGCGCTGGGCATCGATGGAGCGATATACGTCATCACGTGGCGGGATGGCTCACAGACCACCCTCCTCATCCGTCCCGACTCGGTCAGGGAAGCGAGGTATGTACAAGGGGGAAGCAGGGATGCACAGGGCAACCGCATTGCCGATGGCGCTGCCAGCGATCCGGACACCGCGCAGGGCTTCGCAGGTGTCTATCAGTTTGAAGACAGGCAAGCGATGCAGCGCTGGATCGATACCGCTCGCCTGTACGGTGTAACCGTTGTCGAAGGCAGCGGGATTGCAGGCCAGCTGGATTGCCGCTGGGACGGGCGGACGTTGACCTGCGGGGGCAGCTGAACGGGAAGCACATCCGGATGCAAGACCCCGGAGCGCTCCGGGGCCCTGCCTGCCTCGTGGAAGAGGCCAACCCGGGTTGGCGATCTTCCATCGACGCCAACCAACGTGGGCGCCTACCGCAGCCCGGTCTCGTTGCGGGCGATCACCAGGCGCTGGATTTCCGAGGTGCCTTCATAGATCTCGGTGATCTTGGCATCGCGGAAGTAACGCTCCAGCGGCATTTCCTTCGAATAGCCCATGCCGCCATGGATCTGCACCGCCTGGTGGGTGATCCACATCGCTGCTTCCGACGCGGTCAGCTTGGCCACCGCCGCTTCGGTGCTGAAGCGCTTGCCCTGGCCCTTCACCCATGCAGCGCGCAGGGTCAGCAGCAGGGCTGCATCCAGCTTGCACTTCATGTCGGCGATCTTGGCCTGGGTCATCTGGAAAGTACCGATGGCCGCGCCGAAGGCCTTGCGCTCCTTCACGTATTCCAGGGTCGCTTCATAGGCGGCCCGTGCGATGCCGATGGCCTGCGAGGCAATACCGATACGGCCCGCGTCGAGCACGCTCATGGCGATCTTGAAGCCCTCGCCCTCCTGGCCCAGCACATCTTCTGCCGCGGCCACGTAGTCGTTGAACTCGATCTCGCAGGTGGCCGAAGCACGGATGCCCAGCTTCGGTTCGGTCTTGCCACGACCGAAGCCGGCCTTGTCGGTATCGATGATGAAGGCAGTGATGCCACGCGCGCCCTTTTCCGGTTCACTCATCGCGAACAGCACGATGTACCTGGCCACCGGGCCGGAGGTGATCCAGCTCTTCTTGCCGTTGATGACAAAGGTGCCATCGGCCTGCTTCACCGCGCGGCAACGCATTGCGGTCGCGTCCGAGCCCGACTGCGGCTCGGTCAGCGCGAACGCACCGATGGCCTCGCCCTCGGCGATCGCACGCACATAGGTCTGCTTCTGCGCCTCGGTACCATGGGTGAGGATGCCGTTGCAGAACAGCGAATTGTTGACCGACATGATGGTCGAGTGGGCTGCGTCGGCGGCGGCGACCTCCACCATCGCCAGCACGTACGCAACCGGGTCCATGCCCGCACCGCCGTATTCGGTCGGCACTTCGATGCCCATCAGGCCGTTCTCGCCGAGCAGGCGGATGTTGTCCAGCGGAAACTCGCCGGTACGGTCGTGATGCTCCGCACTCGGGGCAATCTTCTCCTGCGCGATGCGCCGCGCCACGTCCTGCAGCATCAACTGTTCTTCAGTAAAGCTGAAATCCACAACACCCTCCCGGGTACATGAAGTTATGGGCCGCGCACTGCGCGCCCAGGTACCCCGATTGTACCGGGGCCCGGTCGCCTCCGTACGCCAGCGACTTGACCGCGACAGGCCCTCTCAGCGAATATATCTCTATATCGCGATAGGTAGATATTTATGGATCTTGAAGACTGGTCGACCCGCCTGAAGGTGTTCGCCGATGCGACCCGCGTGCGCCTGCTGGCGCTGCTGGAGCAGGAAGAGCTGACCGTGGCCGAGCTGTCGGCGATCACCCGCCTGGCGCAGCCGCGCGTGTCTACGCACCTGGCACGCCTGAAGGAAGCCGGCCTGGTCCGTGACCGCCGCGCGGGCGTGTCGGCCTACTACCGCTTCGACGAGGCCCAGCTGGACCCGGCGCAGCGCGCATTGTGGCACGCCTTGAGCAACGGAAGCGATGACCCGCTGCTGCGCCAGGATGCCGAACGGGTGGCCGCAGTGCTGGCCCACCGCGCCGCCGACCAGAACTGGGCCGACAGCGTGGCTGGCGACATGGAACGCCACTACTCCCCGGGACGCACCTGGGAGGCACTGGCCCGGACCGCGCTGCCGCTGCTGGAGACCGGCGACGTACTCGACATCGCCTCCGGCGACGGCGTACTGGCCGAACTCGTCGCCCCCCACGCCAAGCGCTACATCTGCATCGACACCAGCGCACGCGTGGTCGCCGCGGCCAGCGAGCGCTTGCGCCGCCTGCCCAACGTGGAAGTGCGCGAGGGTGACATGCATGCCCTGCCGTTCAAGGACGGCAGCTTCGACCTGGTGGTGCTGATGCATGCGCTGACCTACGCCAGCAAACCGGCGCAGGCGGTCACCGAGGCCGCACGCGTGCTGCGCTCCGGCGGCCGCCTGCTGCTGTGCAGCCTGGCCCGCCACGAGCACAAGGCGGCGGTGGAGGCCTACGGCCACGTCAACCTCGGCTTCAGCGACAAGGAGCTGCGCAAGTTCGTCGACAAGGCCGGCCTGCAGGTGTCCAGCCTGGAAACAGTCACCCGCGAGAAGCGTCCGCCCCATTTCGAAGTGATTTCGCTGATCGCCAACAAGCCCTGAGCTGGAGACCGCATGTCCGCCCTGCCCTGGTTGCATCCTGATCGTGCCGATGCCCTGCTTGACGCGCTGCGCGAGCGGATCCTGATCATCGACGGTGCGATGGGCACGATGATCCAGCGCCACGGCCTGCAGGAGGACGATTACCGTGGCGAGCGTTTCGCGGGTGGCTACGACCATGCCCATGGCCCCGGCTGCGACCACGGCATGCCGGAAGGCCATGACCTGAAGGGCAACAACGACCTGCTGCTGCTGACCCGGCCGCAGGTCATCGCCGACATCCACACGGCCTACCTCGAAGCCGGCGCGGACCTGGTCGAGACCAATACGTTCAACGCAACCTCGGTCAGCCAGGCCGACTATCACCTGCAACACCTGGTGTACGAGCTGAACAAAGCGGGGGCCGCAGTGGCACGCGCGTGCTGCGATGCGGTCGAAGCCACCACGCCGGACAAGCCACGCTTCGTCATCGGGGTGATCGGCCCGACCAGCCGTACCGCTTCGATCAGCCCCGACGTCAACGACCCGGGCTACCGCAACACCAGCTTCGACGAGCTGCGCGACACCTACCGCGAAGCGATCGAGGGCCTGATCGACGGGGGCGCCGATACCCTGATGGTCGAAACCATCTTCGACACGCTCAATGCCAAGGCCGCGCTGTACGCACTGGAAGAGGCCTTCGATGCGCGCGGTGCACGTTTGCCGGTGATGATCTCCGGCACCATCACCGATGCCTCCGGACGCACGTTGTCCGGCCAGACCGCCGAGGCCTTCCACGCGTCGCTGGCGCATGCGCGGCCGCTGTCGATCGGGCTGAACTGCGCATTGGGTGCCGCAGCGATGCGACCGCACGTGGAAACCCTTTCCCAGGTTGCCGGTTGCCACGTCAGCGCCCACCCCAATGCCGGCCTGCCCAATGCCTTCGGCGAGTACGACGAAACGCCCGAAGAAATGTCGGCCACCCTGCGTGGCTTCGCCGAGGATGGCCTGTTGAACCTGGTCGGCGGCTGCTGCGGTTCCACCCCCGACCACATCCGCGCCATTGCCGAAGCGGTCGCCGGCCTGCCGCCGCGCGCCCTGCCCGGCAACCAGGAGCAGCAGGCCGCATGAGCACCCCGTCGTATACCCGCCTGTCCGGCCTGGAACCGCTGGTCATCACCCCGGACCTGCTGTTCGTCAACGTCGGTGAGCGCACCAACGTCACCGGCAGCGCGCAGTTCCGCAAGCTGATCAAGGAAGGCCGCTACGAGGAAGCCGTCGATGTGGCCCGACAGCAGGTGGCCAGCGGCGCGCAGATCCTCGACGTCAACATGGACGAGGGCCTGATCGATTCGGAAGCGGCGATGACCCGCTACCTCAACCTGATCATGTCCGAGCCGGACATCGCGCGTATTCCGGTGATGGTCGATTCGTCCAAGTGGAGCGTGATCGAAGCCGGCCTGAAGTGCCTGCAGGGCAAGAGCGTGGTCAATTCGATCTCGCTGAAGGAAGGCGAGACGCAGTTCCGCGAACACGCACGCAAGGTGCTGCGCTATGGCGCCGCCGCCGTGGTGATGGCCTTCGACGAAAGCGGCCAGGCCGATACCTGCGCGCGCAAGGTCGAGATCTGTACCCGCGCCTACCGCATCCTGGTCGACGAGATCGGCTTCCCGCCGCAGGACATCATCTTCGACCCGAACATCTTCGCCGTCGCCACCGGCATCGAAGAGCATGACAACTATGCGGTCGACTTCATCGAAGCCACCCGCATCATCAAGCAGACGCTGCCGCACTGCCATGTCTCCGGCGGCGTCTCCAACGTGTCCTTCTCGTTCCGCGGCAACGAGTCGGTGCGCCAGGCGATCCACTCGGTGTTCCTGTACCACGCGATCGCCGCGGGCATGGACATGGGCATCGTCAACGCCGGTGCGATGCCGATCTACGATGAGCTGGAGCCGGAGCTGCGCGAGCGCGTCGAGGACGTGATCCTCAACCGCCGCAGCGACGCCACCGAGCGCCTGCTGGAGATCGCCGAACGCTACAAGGGCAGGAAGGGCGCGGCGAAAACCGAAGACCTGGCCTGGCGCGGGAAGCCGGTGGCGCAGCGCCTGGCGCATGCGCTGGTGCACGGGCTGGATGCGTACGTCGAAGAAGACACCGAGCTGGCCCGGCAAGCCGCCAGCCGACCGCTGGACGTGATCGAAGGGCCGCTGATGGATGGCATGAACATCGTCGGCGACCTGTTCGGTGCCGGCAAGATGTTCCTGCCACAGGTGGTGAAGTCCGCGCGCGTGATGAAGAAGGCGGTGGCTTACCTGCTGCCTTACATCGAGGCAGAGAAGGCACGCAGCGGCGATTCGGCCAAGAGCAATGGCCGCATCATCATGGCCACGGTGAAAGGCGATGTGCACGATATCGGCAAGAACATCGTTGGCGTGGTCCTGGCCTGCAACAATTTCGAGGTGATCGATCTCGGCGTGATGGTACCGGCGCAGAAAATCCTCGATGCCGCACGCGAGCATCATGCCGACATCATCGGCCTGTCCGGGCTGATCACCCCCTCGCTGGAAGAGATGAGCCATGTCGCTCGCGAGATGCAGCGCCAGGGCTTCGACCTGCCGCTGCTGATCGGCGGCGCCACCACCTCGCGCGCGCATACCGCGCTGAAGATCGACCCGCACTACCAGGCTCCCACGATCTGGGTGAAGGACGCCTCGCGCGCGGTCGGTGTTGCGCAGTCGCTGATTTCGCGCGACCTGCGCGACGCCTTCGTCGCCGCAAACGAGGCCGACTACGCTGAGATCCGCGCGCGCCACCGCAACCGAGGCGATGCCAAGCGCCTGGTCTCGCTGGAACATGCACGCGGGCAGAAGTTCCAGGGCGGCTGGGACACCTACACGCCGCCTGCACCCAACCAGCCCGGGCTGCATGTGTTCGACGACTATCCGCTCGCGGAGCTGGTCGACTACATCGACTGGACCCCGTTCTTCCAGGCGTGGGAACTGGCCGGCAAGTTCCCGGCCATCCTCACCGACGAGATCGTCGGCGCCCAGGCCAGCGACCTGTACCAGGACGCCCGCGAGATGCTCGATCGCATCGTCGATGAAAAGTGGCTGACCGCCAAGGCGGTGTTCGGGCTGTGGCCGGCCAACAGCATCGGCGACGACGTGCGCGTGCAGCACCCGCAGGGCGAAACCACCCTGCACTTCCTGCGCCAACAGGTCGACAAGCCGGCCGAGCGCCCGGACTTCTGCCTGGCCGATTTCGTTGCCCCGGCCGACAGTGGCAAGCAGGACTGGATCGGCGCCTTCGCGGTCACCGCTGGCATCGGCATCGATGCGCACGTGGCGCGCTTCGAGGCCGAGCATGACGACTACAACGCGATCCTGCTGAAGGCGCTGGCCGACCGCTTCGCCGAGGCCCTGGCCGAGCGCCTGCACCAGCGCGTGCGTACCGGATTCTGGGGATACGACCACGCCGAGGCGCTGTGCAACGAAGCCCTGATCGACGAGCAGTACCGCGGCATCCGTCCGGCACCCGGCTATCCGGCCTGCCCTGAGCACAGTGAGAAACGCCGCCTTTTCGACCTGTTGCAGGCCGAGGCCAATGCCGGCATGGAACTGACCGAGAGCTTCGCCATGCTGCCCACGGCCGCTGTCTCGGGCTACTACTTCAGCCACCCGCAGAGCCAGTACTTCGTGGTCGGACGGCTCAGCCGCGAGCAGGTCGGCGACTACGCCCGGCGCAAGGGCGTGGACCGCGCCCAGGCCGAACGCTGGCTGGCCTCCAATCTCGACTACGACCCCGAATGACACACAAAGGGGACGGAGGGGATCAAGTCGTTTGTGGCACAAGCGACTTGATCCCCTCCGTCCCCTTTTTGCTTCATCATTCCGCGATGACCGTTCCCGTTGCCCGTCTCTCCAGCTTCTACCTGTTCTACTACGCGGCGCTCGGCGCGTTCACTCCGTACTGGAGCCTGTTCCTGACCGCGCGCGGCATGAGCGTGACCGCGATCAGCGTGATGATGGGGCTGTGGTACGCCACCCGCGTGGTCGCGCCCAGCACCTGGACCTCACTGGCAGCGGCTTCGCCACGACCGATCCGCCTGCTGCGCATCGGCTGTGTACTGACCCTGCTCAGCTTTGCCGCCTTCCTGCTGCCCTTGCCACAGCCGTGGATGTACCCGGCGATGGTGGTGTTCTGCTTCTTCTACAACGCGGTGATGCCGCAGTTCGAATCGATCACCCTCACCCACCTGGGCAGGGACAGCCATCGCTACGGGCTGATCCGGGTCTGGGGATCTCTCGGTTTCATCGCCATCGTCACCCTGTTCGGCTGGCTGATCGAAGGTGACGGCTCGGCCAGCCGTGCCGGGCTGCTGCCGTGGATGATGCTGCCGCTGTTCGTCCTGCTGGTGGCATCCGCCTTCAGCAACCAGTACGCACGGGGTATCGGCAAGGCCGAGGGGGACTCCAGCGGCTTCTGGCAGATCGTGCGGCGCCCGCCGGTGCTGGCGTTCTTCCTGGCCGCGTTCATGGAGCAGCTGTCGTTCGGGCCGTACTACACGTTCTTCTCGGTCTACATGGACCATCACGGCTACCGCACGTCCACGCTCGGCCTGCTGTGGACCGTCGGCGTGGTGTTCGAAGTCGGCGTGTTCTTCACCATCGGCCGCTTCTTCCGCCGCTACGACGCCAGCTGGATGCTGCTGATCGCCCTGGTCAGCTCCTGCCTGCGCTGGGCGGTCACCGCGCTGTTCCCGGAAAACCTGCCGGTGATGCTGCTGGCGCAGACCGCGCACGCGCTGGGCTTTGCCGCCTTCTTCGCGGCCGCGATGCAGATGCTGGCGACCTACTTCCCCGGCCGCCTCAATGGCCATGGCCAGGGCCTGCTGTATGGGTTCTCCTCCGGCGTCGGTGGCGTGCTGGGTGCGCTCATCGCCGGCCAGCTGTGGAAGATCGACGACGGTCGCACCGCATTCCTGGCCGGCAGTGGCTTCGCTCTGGTCGGTGCACTGCTGTGCTTCTTCGCGCTGAGCCTGCCGCTGATCCGTGCGCGACGGAACGGCCGCGCGCGCTGACCCCTTCCCGGTTCAGCGCTGCAACAGCACCTGTTGCAGCGAGGGCAGCAGCACGCGATTGCCATGCGCACTGAGATGATCGCCATCAAAGAACAGCGGGCGGCCATCGCGTTGCGCGGGACACAGCGCGTCGTCGCACAGCACCGGCATCGGGTCCCACAGCGCGCCGCCTGGCAGGCCATCAACCACCTGCTGCAGGCTGCCCAGCATCGGTGCCCGCAGCACTTCCATCGCCTCGCGTGTGCTGTCCAGGCCGTTGCGACAGACCTCGTTGCGGGCATTGAAGCGGTCCGAGCAACGATAGGGAGGCGCCGGCAGCACCGGCTTGGGAGCCTCCAGCACGATGCGCACTCCGCGCTCGGCCAGTGGCCTCCACTGCGTGATCGCCTCGGCCACTTCGGCCTGGCGCCCTGCCGCCGCTTCCGCAGTCCGCTCGCCCGCCAGCTGCGCCTGTGCATCGAACAGCACGAACTGATCGGACAGGCGCGGCACCCGCAACGACACCAGCACCACGGCATCCCCCGGCTGCGCACGCCGCGCGATGTCGGCGAACACCGCGGCATCGAAATCAGCGCAACCGGCACCGGCGCCGCGCCATTTCTGCAGGCTCACCTGCGGGCATCCGCCGCGGCCATAGAGAGAGACCTCCGAGCCGGTTTCCAGCGCCAGCCGCTGCAACAGCTCGATGTAGGCCATCGCATGCGAATCACCGGCAACGAACACCCGCTTCGGCGCACCGACCGGCAGCGGGCTGTCGCAGTCTCCACGAGCAAAGGTCCGCGCACTGCCGCCTTCGAAACGATGCTTGGCGGCCACCAGGGCGCAATCGGGATAGTCACCGGCCACGCTCTTGCCATTGGGATACCAATCGGCAGGATGCCGGCTGACCGTGCTCAACGACAGCCGCGGCGCCTGCAGGTAGAGCACTGTCTGGATGCCGGCGGCGCACAGCAATACGACCACGCCAGCCAGCACCCAACGCCCGGGACGCAGGCGCTGCGCAAACGTGCGGCGGAACGGCTGTTCCACCCAGCGCCACGACAGCCATGACAGCAGCAGCACCAACGCCATCGCAGCGGTCATCTGCCAGGGTGTCTGCAGGCCCACGGTCCAGCGCATCAGCACGAACACCGGCCAGTGCCACAGGTAAAGCGAATATGACAGCAGGCCGACGCGGCGCATCGGAGTGCTGGCCAACAGGCGCGCCACCCATGCCTGCGGATGATGATGCAGCGCCCACAGCAGGCCTGCGGCGGCGAAGGCCGGCAGCAGGCCGTCAGGCCACGGCGAACGCCCTGCACGCGCGGACCACAGCGCCCACCCCAGCAGGCCCAGCGCCACCATGGCCAGCAGGGAGAACACTGGCGCAGCGCGCTTCAGTACCTGGCCGGATGCCGGGTCCAGCGATTCGCGCACATGCAGCAGCTGGAACAGCAGCACGCCCACTCCCAGTTGCCAGAGGCGGGTGCTGGTGGCATAGAACGCCCACGATGGCGGCGCCTCGCGCAGGCCCAGTACCGCAGCGTGCAGCAGCGACGCCATGCTGACCAGTGCGAACAGACCCAGACTAATCCAGCGCCCGCGTGTACCACGCGCCCAGGCCAGGAACAACAGCGGGAACAGCAGGTAGAACTGCTCTTCCACGCCCAGCGACCAGGTATGGGTGTAGGGATTGAACTCGGCCTTGGGTGCGAAGTAATCGTTGCCGATCGCCGCCAGCACCCAGTTGCTGAAGCCGAAGAACGCCATCAGCCCGGTCTTGTCACTGGCTTCACTGAGCCAGGACTCCGGAATGAACAGCACGCTCGCCACGGCAGTCAGCAACAGGCAGGCCAGCAGTGCCGGCGCGATGCGACGGATGCGGCGCGCATAGAAGCGCAGCATCGACTGGCCCAGCGACAGCGGCGGTAGCCGGTGTACCGACGCGCTGACTACGAAACCGGAGATGACGAAGAACACATCCACGCCGGTGAACCCGCCTGGCAACCAGGCCGGGTCCAGGTGGAACACGATGACAGCCAGCACGGCGATCGCACGCAGGCCGTCAATGTGCGGCACGTAGCCGCGGCTCGGATCAGCGGTCATCCCTTCCCCCACGGCCGCGACGGCAGCGCGCCCGCGGCGGTCACGCGTTTACCAGACCAGATCGTCCGGCACCTGGTACTGCGGGTCCGCGTACGGATCTTCCTCGGCCGGCGCGTTCGGGTCGACCTTCAGCGCGACCGACGCGGCGAACACCGCTTCGGACTGTGACAGCACCTCGGCGGTCACCAGCAGGTAACGGCCATTGAGCTGCACCACGCCCAGTTCACCGGCATTGAGCGCGGTCAGCTGTTCGGCCGTCACGTAGATGCGCTTGATCTTGCCGCCATACGGGAAGTGGCGGGCAATGTCCGCCGCTTCGGCATTGAGGCTCTTGTCCTTCAGCAGTTCTTCCAGCTTGGCCTTCGCCTCGCGGCGGATGCGTGCTTCTTCCTGCTTCAGGCGCTCGGTCTCGATGCGCTCTTCCTTTTCCTTCTGCGCACGGATGGCGTAGGCCTTGGCCAGGTCCATCTCTTCGGCGCTGCGCGGCTTGCGCGGGCCCTGCTGGCCGGGGCCACGCGACGGGCCGGGCTTGCCGGCGCCGCCATGACCATGGCCACGACGCTCGCCGGGCTTCTGTTCGCCCTTGCCAGCGCCCCGCGGCTTTCCATTGCCATTGCCACCCTTGCCCTGCGGGCGGCCATCACGGCGGGGGCCATCATTCTTGCGCTCGGGCTTGGGTGCGGGCTTGAAGCCCAGACCCATCAGCTGGTCGCGGAGGGTATCGCTCATAGGGTTCGGATCAGTAGTGCGGCGGCGGCGGTTCGCTCGCCGGATCGGAAGAGTTCAGTGCGTTGCGGACCTTGCCCAGGTCTTCCAGCAGCACGCGCAACACATCGGCGTTGCGCATGCCCTGCATGCGGGCATCGGCCAGCGCATCGCTCAGTTCGGCCAGCGCCTGTTCCTGGAAGGACACGCGCATTTCCAGCTCGACCAGGCGCGCTTCCAGCGCCTGCTCGCGTTCGGTTGGCAGCAGATCAGACATGCAGCGAGCGCCCCCGGCCGATGCCGTAGTAGGCCAGGCCTGCCGCTTCCACTTCAGCCGGCTCGTACAGGTTGCGCCCGTCGAATACCGCCGCGTCCTTCAGCTGCTCGCGCAGCTTCTGGAAATCGGGGCTGCGGAACTGCTTCCACTCGGTTACCACGACCAGCGCGTCGGCCCCCTGCAGCGCGTCATCGGCACTGTTGCAGAACACCAGGTCATCGCGCTCGCCGAAGATCCGCTGCGATTCATGCATGGCTTCAGGGTCGTAGGCACGCACGGTGGCGCCCCCTTCCCAAAGCTGTGCCAGCAGGCGGCGGCTGGATGCCTCGCGCATGTCGTCGGTATTCGGCTTGAAGGCCAGGCCCCACACGGCAAAGGTCTTGCCGCGCACGCCTTCATCCTCGCCCCTGTCGTAGTGACGCTGGATGAGGGCGAACAGATGCCCCTTCTGCGATTCGTTGACCGCCTCCACCGCGTTCAGCAGCTTCGGCTCCAGGCCATGCTGCTGGGCGGTGCGGGCCAGTGCCTGCACGTCCTTCGGGAAGCACGAGCCACCATAGCCGGCACCCGGGTAGATGAAATGCCAGCCGATGCGGGGGTCGGAGCCAATGCCCTGGCGGACCTGCTCGACGTCGGCACCGACGCGCTCGGCGATGTTGGCGATTTCGTTCATGAACGAAATCTTGGTCGCCAGCATCGCGTTCGCCGCGTACTTGGTCAGCTCGGCCGAACGCACGTCCATTTCCACCACGCGGTCGTGGTTGCGGTTGAACGGCGCATACAGGCGGCGCATCACCGCCACCGACTCTTCGCTGGTCGCACCGATGATGATGCGGTCCGGGCGCATGCAGTCGGCGACCGCGTCGCCTTCCTTCAGGAATTCCGGATTGGACACCACGTCGAAGGTAATGTCCGCGCCACGTGCGGCCAGTTCCTCGGCGATGGCGGCACGCACCTTGTCGGCCGTGCCGACCGGCACCGTCGACTTGTTGACCACCACGGTCGGCACACTCATGTGCCGGCCGATGGTGCGGGCCACGGCCAGCACGTACTGCAGGTCCGCGCTGCCATCCTCGTCCGGCGGGGTGCCCACCGCGATGAACACCACCTGGCCATGCTCGATGGCGGCCGCCGCATCGGTGGTGAACGCCAGCCGCGACGCGGCATGGTTGGCCTTCACCATCGGCTCCAGGCCCGGCTCATAGATCGGGATGATGCCCCGGTTGAGGCCATCGACCTTGGCCTGGTCGATATCGACGCAGACCACCTGATGACCAACGTCGGCCAGGCAGGTGCCGGTCACCAGCCCTACATAACCGGTACCGAAAATCGCAACGCGCATGTCCGTGCAGGCTCCGTGGTCGCTTACGGCAGGACGCCCAGCAGCTCGACGTCGAACGTCAGAGTTGCGTTCGGGCCGATCGGGCCACCCGGGGTGCCGTTTTCGCCGTAGGCCAGGTTGCCCGGAATCCAGAAGCGGTACTTCGAGCCCACCGGCATCAGCGCGACGCCTTCGGTCCAGCCCTTGATCACCTGGTCCAGACCGAACTCGGCCGGCTGGCGGCCGTAGGAGCTGTCGAACACGGTGCCGTTGAGCAGCTTGCCTTCGTAGTTCACGCGCACCTTGCTGCTCGGCAGCGGACGCTCGCCGCTACCCGGGCGGATGATCTGGTACTGCAGGCCCGACGCGGTGGTCACCACGCCCGGCTGGGTCTTGTTCTTGGCCAGGAAGGCATTGCCTTCTTCGCGGTTGGTCTGCGCGGCTGCGGCGGCCTTGGCCTGCATTTCAGCCTGCTTGCTGCCCATGAAGGCCTGGATGGTGGCGGTCGCGTCAGCTTCCGTCATCTTGGGCTGGCCCTTGTTCAGACCGGTGCTGATCGCGTCAAACAGCGAGGCGACGTCGATGTCGTCCTTCAGCTGCGCCAACGACGGACCGACCGAGTACGAACCGATCATCTGCGACACCTTGACGCGATCGACCTTCGGCGGCTGCGAACCCGGCGCAACGCCCGGTACCTGCTGGCCACTGCGGGCCATCACGACCTGGCGCAGGGCGGCATCGGTGGCCTTGGCCTGTTCCTGGGTGATCTGCGGCTGCAGGCCTTCGAACGAGCGCTCCACCGCGGTACGCAGGGCGGCAACGTCGATCTCATCGGCAATCGGGGTGAACGACTTGGCCACGTCCAGGCCGATGGCGTAGCCGAGCTTCTGCTTGGGGGAATTCAAGGTTGCGGTCTCCTTGGCGGCTGCGGGGGCAGCCGGTTGTTGCGACAGAGCGACACCCGAAGTGCCCATCGCCAGAATCAGAACCGACGCCGCGGCGCCGCGCATTCCCATCTTCATTCGCTGCATTCCTGGAAGTGTCTGGGCGCCGACGTCGGCGCGAAAAGAAACATTGTCGCACGCATGCCAGAGATGTCGAGGCATGCGTGCCGGATATCAATGCGTGGCCGCTGCGGCCAGTGCCTTGTCGATGGCCGCGGTCAGCTGCGGATCGTCCGGCGTGACCTTGCTGGCGAACTGGGCGATGACCTTGCCATCGCGGCCGACCAGGTACTTGTGGAAGTTCCAGCCCGGCGCGACGCCGGTCGCAGCGGTCAGCCGCTGGTACAGCGGCGTGGCCTCGGCCCCGACCACGTGCACCTTCTCGAACATCGGGAACTTGACGCCATAGGTCAGCGTGCAGAAATCCTGGATCTGCTTTTCGTCACCCGGCTCCTGGCCCTTGAAATCGTTGGACGGGAATCCGAGCACGGCGAAGCCGCGGCCGGCATAGCGCTTCTGCAGCGCCTCCAGGCCTTCGTATTGCGGCGTGTAGCCACACTTGCTGGCGGTGTTGACCACCAGCAGCACCTGCCCGTGGTAGCGCTGCTGCAGGTTGACCTGCTGCTTGCTGGCCAGTGGCCGGTACTCGAGGTCGAGCAGATCGGCCGCCAGGGCGCTGGCCGAACCAGCAACACCGGCCACGATCAGGGCCAGCAGGGACAGGCCGCGCATGCGGCGCGGGGAAACGGTCGACAGAGGCATCAGGAACAGTCCGCGGTAGCCATTCACAGGGCCCGGCCGCTACCGGCCGGGAATCGGCCGAACTATAGCACCGGGCCCCTGCCGCCCTGATGGCGCAGGCCCGGGATGGCTTTGCGCGGCATGGCGTTTGCCTGGACCAGCTTCCAAGCGCAGCACAGTGATGACATCGCATGGACATCACTGAATGGGAGCAAGATCGCGCCCTTGCCGCACGACAGATTTATTTCCCTTTATAATCAATTGCTTGTTTTGATATTTCGGCGATATGACCACCCCTGCCATCAGTTGGGGCCGGCAAGGACTTGCACGGCGGCGTGCCGGTGTTATAGTTGCATACAACACCAGTCACCTGAGACAGGGGGAAGCCATGAACACCCGGATGCATCGCAAGCTCACCGCGCCTGCGGTCACTGCAGTTTCCACCCTGCTCGTGCTGACCTGGCTGGCCGTGCCCGCCTCCCCCGCCACCGCACTGCCCTCCGCCAGTGCACAGGACACAACCGCTTCGCCGGCAGGGAACGCCGACTCCTCCCCCCCTCCCCCGCGTCGGCTGCACAGCTCCCTGTCCATGCCGTATTTCTCGTTCGCCCAGCCGCTGACCCCACGGAGCTGAATATGAGCGACATCCAGTGGAGCGACGGCGCTCCCATCTACCGTCAGTTGAAGGAGCGTGTGATCGCCATGATGCTCGACGGAATCCTCAAGCCGGGCGATGCCCTGCCTTCGGTGCGCCAGGTGGCCGCCGACTATCAACTCAACCCCATCACCGTTTCACGCGCTTACCAGGAACTGGCCGATGAAGGCCTGGTCGAGAAGCGCCGCGGCCTGGGCATGTTCATGACCGAGCAGGCGGCCACACAGCTGCGCAGCAGCGAGCGTGACCGCTTCCTCAACGAAGAATGGCCGGCGGTGCTGGAGCGCATCCAGCGCCTGGGCCTGAGCCTCGACGAATTGCTGCCCCAGGGGAAAGTCTGATGAATAGCACTGCAAGCGAATCGGTCATCACCGCCCGAGGCCTGCGCAAGGCCTACAAGACCACGGTCGCCCTCGACAATGCCAGCTTCAGCATTCCGAGCGGACGCATCGTCGGCCTGATCGGCCCCAACGGCGCGGGCAAGACCACCGCGTTGAAGGCCATCCTCGGCCTGACCTCGGTGGAAGGTGAGCTCAATGTGCTCGGCCGCGACCCGCGGCTGCACCGCGACGAGCTGATGAACGACATCTGCTTCATCGCCGACGTTGCCGTGCTGCCGCGCTGGCTGAAGGTGCGCGAAGCCATCGATTTCGTGGCCGGCGTCCACCCGCGCTTCGACCGCGCCCGCTGCGAGCGCTTCCTGGCCAACACCAAGCTGCAGCCCAGGCAGCGCGTGCGCGAACTGTCCAAGGGCATGATCGTGCAGCTGCACCTGGCACTGGTGATGGCCATCGATGCCCGCATCCTGGTGCTGGACGAACCCACCCTGGGCCTGGACATCCTGTACCGCAAGGAGTTCTACCAGCGCCTGCTGGAAGACTACTTCGACGAGCAGAAGACCATCATCGTCACCACCCACCAGGTGGAGGAGATCGAGCACATCCTCAGCGACGTGATGTTCATCCGCGATGGCCGCATCGTGCTCGATGCGGAAATGGACGACGTCGGCCAGCGTTACACCGAGCTGCTGGTCAATGCCGACCAGCTGGAAACCGCCCGCGCGCTGAAGCCGATCGACGAGCGCAGCCTGGCGTTCGGCAAGACCGTGATGCTGTTCGATGGCGTACCACGCGACCAGCTTTCGACCCTTGGCGAGACCCGCATCCCGGGCCTGGCCGACCTGTTCGTCGCCATCATGAAGGGGACCTACGCATGAATGCCGTCAACCACCCCGTCAGTCCGCTGGGTACCCTGCGCTGGCTGCTCAAGCGCGAGTACTGGGAAAACCGCGGCGGCTTCCTCTACGCGCCGCTGATCGCCGGCCTCATCTCGCTGGTGATGAGCAGCATCGGCATCGCCTTCGGCCTGTTCGCGCTGAACCGCGCGGCACGCAGTGGCGGGCTGCATGTCGATGGCGAAAGCGTCAACGTCAATGGCCTGGACCTGGCACTGCTCACCCGCAACATCAACGGCAAGGACCTGGCCGACCTTGGCAACGGCCTCGACCTGACCCTGGTGCTCAGCTCGGCCTGGCCGTTCCTGGTGCTGGCCTTCGTGGTGTTCTTCTATTGCCTGGGCGCGCTCTACGACGACCGTCGCGACCGCAGCATCCTGTTCTGGAAGTCGCTGCCGCTGTCGGACACCCAGACCGTGCTGTCCAAGGTGATCAGTGCACTGATCATCGCACCGTTGATTGCCGTGATCGCCGGCATCATCACCATGTTCGGCTTCATGCTGGTGATCAGCCTCGTTGCGCTGGCCCACGGCGGCAGCCCGATGACGCTGATCTGGGGGCCGGCCAGCCCGCTGACCCTGGCCGCCGGCCACCTGGCCTGGATTCCGGTCTATGCCCTGTGGGCCCTACCCACCGCCGGCTGGCTGCTGTTGTGCTCGGCCTGGGCGCGCACCAAGCCGTTCCTGTGGGCGGTGATGCTGCCACTGTTCGCCGGCGTCATCATCAGCACCACCAAGGTCATGCCGCTGATCGGGCTGACCACCGGCTGGTTCTGGCAGAACATCGTTGGCCGCCTGCTGCTGGGTGCCGTTCCGGGCATGGACCTGGTGTACCGCCTCAGCGCCGGTGAAGGTTCGCGTCGCGATCTCGAATCGGTGGTTGGCCTGATGTCGCCGGCCTCGCAGCTGAAGTCGCTGGCGATGCCGGAACTGTGGATCGGTGCCGCCGTCGGTGCAGTGTTCATCTTCCTCGCCATCCGCCTGCGCAAGCGCGCCGGCGAGATCTGATTCCATCCACCTGGAGGCACCACCCATGCGTTCCCTGCTCGCCTGTTCCGCGTTGTTGCTGTTGCCGCTGTCGGCACTCGCTACCGATGCCCCGAACTGCAAGTTCACTGCTGCGCGCACGTTGAAGCTGGATGTGGCCGGTGCCCGGGCGGTGGTGTTCGAAGTCAACCAGCATGACCTGAAGATCGTCGCCAGCAAGGGCGGTGGCCAGCTTGACGGTCGTGCCTGTGCCTCCAGCCAGGAGTGGCTTGATCAGCTGGTGCTGGACCAGCGCAAGGAGGGCGACAAGCTGGTGGTAAGCCTGCGCCGCGAGGGCCGCAACAGCGGCATCAGCCTCGGCAACAGCTACGCCTGGCTGGATATCCGCGGCAGCGTGCCGGACAACCTGCCGCTGCAGCTCAAGGTCGGCTCCGGCGACGCCAGCGTGGAGAACGCACAGTCGCTCAGCGTGGATGTCGGCTCTGGTGATGCGCTGGCCCGCGGCACGCGCGGCGACATCCATGCGGCAGTGGGTTCGGGCGACCTCAACATCGATGGCGGTGGTTCGCTGAACCTGCTGTCGCTGGGCTCCGGCGACGTCAATGTGCGCAATATCAGCGGTAACGCCAGCACCGGCACGGTCGGCTCCGGCGACCTGAAGATCAGCGATGTGCGCGGCAATGCCCGGCTGGATACCGTCGGTTCGGGCGACATCGAGTTCAAGCGCGTGCAGGGCAGCGTTGACGTCGGCGTGGTCGGCTCCGGCGGCGTCGACCTGGCCGACATCGGCGGCGATGTGCATGTCCGCAGCCACGGTTCGGGCGACATCCAGGTCGACGGCGTGCGCGGCAGCCTGACCGTCGACCACAGCGGCAGCGGCGATGTCGAGCACCGCAACGTCAGTGGCAGGGTCACCCTGCCGCGCGGCAAGTAACCTCTTCCAGACACCTACAGGGGACCACCATGAAGCTGTTGCGCCTGTTGCCTGCCACCCTGCTGTGCCTGCCGCTGATCGCCTGCGGTGGCACCTCCTCCTCATCGGACAAGACCGTCGGCAAGAGCGTCGCCGAAGCCACCAGCGGTGTCGGCGATACGGTCAAGCAGGCCATTGACGATGCCCGCAAGGAGATCACCGAGGGCAACATCAAGATTTCTTCGGCCAACCAGCCACGGGCCGAGATCACGCCCGACGGCCACCTGCTGATCGGCGGCAAGGATGTCCCGGTCGATGCCGGCCAGCGCCGTCATCTGCAGGCCTACCGCAGCCAGGTGGTGGCCGTGGCCGCCGATGGCATGGAGATCGGCGTGGCCGGTGCCAAGCTCGGCACCGATGCCGCCGGCGAAGCGCTGAAAGGCATCTTCAGTGGCGATACCGACGGCCTGGAGAAACGCGTCAATGCCCAGGCGGCAAAGATCGAGGCCCAGGCCAAGCGCATCTGCGAACGCCTGCCGGCGATGCTGGCCAGCCAACAGGCACTGGCGCGTGAACTGCCGGCGTTCAAGCCGTACGCAACCATGGACCAGAGCGACGTGGACGACTGCGGCAAGAACAACGGCGCCACGTTCTCCAGGTGAGTCAAATCAGCGCACCCGGCCGACCCTGGCATTCCACGGTCAGCCGGGCTGCGCTGGCGGGCTTACAATAGCGGCCCCGGACGCCCCCGAACCGAATGCCATGAAGAAGTTGTTCCTGCTGCTGACCGCCCTGCTCTGCCTGGGCCTGGTCGGCTGTGACAAGGATTACCGCAACCATCGCGCCGAGCGCGGCAAGCCGAAGATTTCCGTCAGCGAAGGCATGGTCACCGTGCGTCGCCCGCCGGCACCGAACATCATCATCCTCGGCGATGGCACGATGAAGGTGGACGAGATCCAGATTCCGCTGGACGACGCGCAGAAGCAGATGCTGCAGACCATGTTCGGCAAGCTGCAGGTGCTGCGCCAGAACACCCTGGTCGCCGCCCCGGCCGACCCGAACATGCAGCCGGTGAAGATCCAGCCGCCGGAGGGCATGGAGGTGATTCCAGCAGACCTGATCCAGCGCATCCCCGAATTCAAGGACTACACCGACACCTTCGGCAACATCGTCGCCGACCGCCGCTGAAGAAAAACGCCGCCCGAGGGCGGCGTTTCTGCGTGTGGTGGGTGCGGACCTTGCTCCGCACGCCGTTCGATCAACCGCCGGCGCCACCGCCACCGGCCTGGATGCCGCCGGCAGTCAGCGCAGCCGGGTCGAGCAGGCGACGCAGCTCGGCCTCGTCCAGGCCGCTGTCCTCCAGCGCCACGTCCAGCACCGGGCGCTGTTCCTTGTAGGCACGCTTGGCAATCGCCGCCGCCTTCTCGTAGCCGATGATCGGGTTCAACGCGGTGACCAGGATCGGGTTGCGCGCCAGCGCCTCGGCCACACGGTCCTCACGCACCTTCAGGCCGGCGATGGCGCTGTCGGCCAGCAGCGTGGACACATTGGCCAGCAATCCAATGCCATCGAGCAGGTTCACCGCGATCAACGGCAGGGTGACATTGAGCTGGAAGTTGCCGGTCTGCCCGGCCACGGTGATCGCGGTGTGGTGGCCGATGACCTGTGCGCAGGCCATCACCGTCGCTTCCGGAATCACCGGATTGACCTTGCCCGGCATGATTGAGCTGCCCGGCTGCAACGCCGGCAGTTCGATCTCGCCCAGCCCGGCCAGCGGACCGGCGTTCATCCAGCGCAGGTCATTGGCGATCTTGATCAGCGCCACCGCCAGCGCATTGAGCTGGCCGGACAGTTCAACCGCATCGTCCTGCGCGGCCAGGCCCTCGAACTTGTTCTCGGCGCTGTCGAACTTGAAGGACGTCTGCTGCTTCAGTGCCTTGGCCACCTGCGCGCCAAAGCGCGGGTCGGCATTGATGCCGGTGCCGATCGCGGTACCGCCCAGCGGCAGGCGGCGAACGCGCTTGAGGCTGTCCTCGATGCGTTCCTGTGCCGAGGCGAGCTGGGCCGACCACGCGCCGAACTCCTGCTCGAAGGTCAGCGGCATCGCATCCATCAGGTGGGTACGCCCGGTCTTGACCACCTTGCGCAGGCTGCGGCCCTTCTTGTCCAGGGTCTTGCGCAGGTGCACCAGCGCCGGCAGCAGCTGTTCATGCGCGGCCAGCACCGCCGACACGCGCAGCGCGGTCGGGATCACGTCGTTGGAGCTCTGCCCCTGGTTGACGTGGTCGTTGGGATGCACCGTGGTCTTGCCCGCCTTGCCGGCGCGGTTGGCCAGGGTGGCGATGACCTCGTTGGCATTCATGTTCGAGGACGTACCCGAACCAGTCTGGTAGACGTCGATCGGGAAATGCGCGTCCCAGTCACCGGCGGCCACTTCGGCGGCCGCGACCTGGATCGCCTTGGCCACGGTCTTGGGCAGGTGGCCCAGCTCGGCGTTGACGCCGGCAGCGGCGCCCTTGACCAGGCCCAGCGCGCGGATGAAACCACGCGGCATGCGCTGGCCCGAGACCGGGAAGTTCTGTACGGCGCGCTGGGTCTGCGCACCCCACAGGGCATCGGCAGGCACCTGCAGCTCGCCCATGCTGTCATGTTCGATCCGGAATCCCGGGGTGGCACCCTTGCTTGCAGCTTTGCTCATTGCATCAACTCCGCACTACTTCAGTTGGGGAAAGGGAAGCGGCGGCTGGCAGGGTGTCGCTTCCCGGGCTGGCGGCTGCGACAACGATACTCCCTTGCCTGCAGCGTGGGATGACGAGGGCGGGCCAGATCGTTCCGTCTGCGCGGCCGTTCTGCATGCTCCAGGGGGTAGTGCTGGCCGCTGGCCGGCACTCCATGGAATCGCGGGCCGGACGTGATTGCCGGCCAGCGGCCGGCACCACCACGCCGGCACGTCGTAGAATATGGCCCCCGCCGCTCGTCCCCGCCCTGCCGACATGTCCGATTCCGCCCTGCTCGCCCTGTCCCCGCTCGATGGCCGTTACGCCGGCAAGGTCGACGCCCTGCGCCCGATCTTCTCCGAATATGGCCTGATCAAGGCCCGCATCGTGGTCGAAGTGGAATGGCTGCTGGCCCTGGCGGCCGAGCCTGGCATCGTCGAGCTGGCGCCGTTCTCCGACGCTGCCGTCGCCCGCCTGCGCGCCCTGGCCGCCAACTTCAGCCCGGCCCAGGCCGCGCGCGTGAAGGAGATCGAGCGCACCACCAACCATGACGTCAAGGCGGTGGAGTACTTCATCAAGGAACAGCTGAAGGACGACGCCGAGCTGGCTCCGGCGCTGGAATTCGTGCATTTCGCCTGCACCAGCGAAGACATCAACAACCTCAGCTACGGCCTGATGCTGGAACAGGCCCGCCGCGAAGTGCTGCTGCCGACCCTGGACGGCATCGCCGCCACCCTGCGCACCCTGGCCCACGCCCAGGCCGGCCAGCCGATGCTGTCGCGCACCCATGGCCAGACCGCCTCGCCGACCACGCTGGGCAAGGAGCTGGCCAACGTGGTCGCGCGCCTGGAACGCCAGCGCAGGCAGATTGCCGCAGTCGAACTGACCGGCAAGATCAACGGCGCGGTCGGCAACTACAACGCGCACGTGGCCAGCTACCCGGACGTGGACTGGCCGGCCTTCGCCGAGCGCTTCGTGACCGGACTGGGGCTGGTGTTCAACCCGTACACCACGCAGATCGAGCCGCACGACAACGTCGCCGAGATCGGCGATGCCGCGCGCCGCGCCAACATCATCCTGATCGACCTGGCCCGCGACATCTGGGGCTACATCTCGCTGGGCTACTTCAAGCAGCGCCTGAAGGAAGGCGAAGTCGGCTCGTCGACGATGCCGCACAAGGTCAACCCGATCGATTTCGAGAACGCCGAAGGCAACTTCGGCATCGCCAACGCGCTGTTCGAGCACTTCAGCGCGAAGCTGCCGATCAGCCGCTGGCAGCGTGACCTGACCGATTCCACCGTGCTGCGTGCGCTGGGCACCGCGTTCGGCCACAGCCAGGTGGCGCTGGATTCGCTGGCCAAGGGCCTGGGCAAGCTGGAAGTGAACCCGCAGCGCCTGGACGCCGATCTGGACGCGGCCTGGGAAGTGCTGGCCGAGGCCGTGCAGACGGTGATGCGTCGCCACGGCCTGCCGAACCCGTATGAGCAGCTGAAGGCGCTGACCCGTGGCCAGGGCATCACCGCCGAGTCGATGCGGGCGTTCGTGCAGGGGCTGGAGCTGCCGGCGGATGCGAAGCAGCGTCTGCTGGAGATGACCCCGGGCAGCTACACCGGCCTGGCTGAGTCGCTGGCGAAGAAGATCTAAGGGGTTTCCTTTGCGGCGGCGGCCGCGGGCGCTGCCTGCGGCAGGCAGCAGCAACAGCAACGTCAACAGCGGCTCTGGGTTATGCCGTGCTTGGCGGGGCGGGTTGGGTTCGCGGGGGACGCCGTAAACCCCCCTCCGGGGTCCGGCCCAGCCGCTGGCGGCTGTGCGTTCGGGCGCTTGCGAAGCAGTGCTTCGCAAGCAAAGCGCCCTCACCCCTGGGGGCTCGATGGCGCCATCCATGGCGCCAACGGTCCCGCTGGCCCCTCCCGACCCACCTCTGACAGATTCCTGGTGACGGATCGAAGAGCATTGGGTTGTCGGGACGGAATTTGAAAGAGGG
>NZ_DS999412.1:2114440-2242823 GCF_000158575.1 Stenotrophomonas sp. SKA14 | reverse complement strand
CGGCCAAGCGCGGCTTTTGCTTGTGAGCCTGACCGCCACGAGGGGCTCCGCCGTTGGCCGGAACCCCCGCGACAAACCCGCGCACGTGCGCAATCCCCACGAACGGCGGACAATGGCGGCCTCAGGCGGCCCGCCGTGCCGCCCTCCCGCTTTCTGCTGCAAGGATTCCCCCATGGCCGCCCGCAAGTCCTCCGCCCCCCTGATCGAAGTCACCGCCCGCCCCGGCCAGCCGCTGGGCATGGCCCCGGCCACCTTCCTGCGCGACTTCTGGCAGAAGCGCCCGCTGCTGATCCGCAATGCCTTCCCGGATTTCCAGACCCCGGTGCAACCGGAAGACCTGGCGGGCCTGGCCTGCGAAGAAGGCGTGCTGGCGCGCCTGATCGAACATGACAAGGCCCAGGATGGCTGGCGCGTGCGCACCGGCCCGTTCCAGGAAGACGTCTTCCCCGCCCTGCCCGACCACGACTGGACCCTGCTGGTGCAGGACGTGGACAAGTGGGACAAGGACGTGCGCGCGCTGATCGAGCATTTCAGCTTCCTGCCGCGCTGGCGCATGGATGACGTGATGATCAGCTTCGCTGCCACCGGTGGCTCGGTTGGCGCGCACGTCGACCAGTACGACGTGTTCCTGCTGCAGGCCCATGGCCATCGCCGCTGGCAGATCGACGCCAGCGAATCGATCAAGGGCAAGCAGCCACCGCTGGGCTTCCGTCCGGACGTGGAACTGAAGCTGCTGAAGGTGTTCAAGCCGACCCACGACTGGGTGCTGGCGCCCGGTGACATGCTGTACCTGCCGCCGAACGTGCCGCACCACGGCGTGGCTGAAGACCCGTGCCTGACCTTCTCGTTCGGCATGCGCGCGCCGTCCTCGGCCGAGCTGATCAGCGATTACCTGGATACCCTGATCGCCGATGCCGACGAGAACATCCGCTACCAGGATGCCGACCTGAAAGTCCCGGCCGACCCGAACGAGATCGACACCGTGGCGATGGCCCGGGTGATCACCGCGCTCAATGCCATCCGAATGAACGACCCGGACAAGCTGGGCGACTGGTTCGGCCGCTTCATCACCACCTACCGCGCCGCCGGCGAAGTGATGGCCCACCAGGCCGCACCGGCAGCGGAAGAAGTGGTCCAGGCCCTGGCTTCGGGCCTGCTGCTGCAGCGCCACCCGTGGGCACGCCTGGCCTGGCGTCGGGCCAAGCGCGGTGCCAGCCTCTACGTCAGCGGCCAGGACTTCGCGCTGCCGGTGAAGGACGCGCAGCGCCTGGCCGGTGCCGAGCAGCTCGACGCCGCGGCCTATCGCGGCCTGTCCGACAAGGGCCGTGCCGTGGTTCAGCGGCTGCTGGTCGGCGGCGTGTTCCAGCTGATCGACCCCAACGAGCTGTATGACGCCGAAGACGAGGACGACGGCGAGGACAGCGTGGTGCTGGGCGAGGTGGTCGAAGGCCGTGACCGCGTGGATGCGATCGACGACGACGCGGTGTCCGACGATGTCCACACCGTGACCGTGCACGACGACGGCATCGAGGTCATCGTCAACTTCGAGGACGACGAGGAAGACGACAGCGATACCGGCCGCGCCTGAGCCATCGCGATGATCCGGGTCCAGCAGGTCAGCCACGCCGACGCCCACGTTGCGATCCATGACGTGCGCCAGCGCGTGTTCGTGCAGGAACAGGGCATCGCCGCCGAGCTGGAACGCGATGCGCTGGACCCGGTCAGCGCCCATGTGCTGGCGCTGGATGCCGACGGCGAACCCGTCGGCACCGGCCGGCTGACCCCGGATGGACGCATCGGCCGCATGGCGGTGCTGGCCAGCCATCGCAGCCATGGGGTCGGCCAGGCGCTGCTGGAGGCTCTGGTCGAGGCCGGGCGCCGGCTCGGCCTGGCCGAACTGCACCTGCACGCCCAGCTGCCAGCCCGGGCGTTCTATGCCCGCCAGGGTTTCCTGCCCGAGGGCGATGTGTTTGAAGAAGCGGGCATCGGCCACCAGCAGATGCGCCGCCGGCTGGGCGCGGCCAGCGCCATCGACAGCCGCGCCGAAGCAGTGGACATCACCACCGCCATCGTCCATCGCGCCCGTCGCCAGCTGTGGCTGCACAGCCGCCAGCTGGACCCGGGCCTGCTCGACACTCCGCCCGTGCAGGCCGCCCTGCGCCGATTCGTCACCGCCCGCCACGACAAGCAGCTGCGGGTGATCGTGCACGATGCGGCGGCGATCGCCTCGGCCGGAGCGCCCCTGCTGGCGCTGGCCCAGCGCCTGCCCAGCGTGATCCAGATCCGCGAGGTGTCCGACCCGATCGACCGTGCGCTGGCCTCGGCGTGCATGCTCAACGATGCCGGCGACTTCTACTTTCGTCTGATCGGCCACCGCCTCGACGGCGAGGCCGGCATCGCGCTACCGGCACGTTCGCAGCCGTTCGAGCAGCAATTGCAGCGTGTCTGGGACCGTTCGCGCGATTGCAGCGAACTTCGCGCGCTCGGCCTCTGAGCGGAGCGGGCTGCCTCAACCTGTCTGGAAGCGGCACCGGTGGACCTGCGATGCCTCGGGCGGCGCCCCTTCGTGTCCGGTTGGGGGTACAATTTGGCTGTTTGAACGCGCCCGCGCAGGGCTATTCATCTTCCTGCCGGGTCCTTCTGAAGCCATACCCCACAAAGCGAATCAACACCCTCCATCGTGGACAATCAACTGAAGCAGTTTGCGCAATCTTCGCAACTCGCCGGCGGCAACGCCTCCTATGTCGAGGACCTGTACGAGCAGTACCTGGTCTCCCCGGATAGTGTCGATCCCAAATGGAAAACCTACTTCGACGGCTTCAAGGGCCGCGAAGCAGGTGACATTCCGCACTCGGCCGTCATCTCCCACATTGCGGACGCGGCCAAGGATGCGCTGAAAGCCGGCACCGGCAACGGTGCGGGCGACGAGCGTGAGCGCAATGTCGGTCGTCTGATCACCGCCTACCGCTCGCGCGGCCATCTGGACGCCCGCCTGGACCCGCTGGGCCTGACCACGCCGGTCAACACCCCGGACCTGGGCCTGCCGTTCCACAGCCTGTCCGATGGCGACCTCAACAGCGAATTCAGCACCGGCGGCGTCGGTGGCCAGCCGCGCATGAAGCTGCGCGACCTGCTGGCGCGCCTGAAGGCGACCTACACCGGCTCGATCGGTGCGGAGTTCATGCACATCTCCGAGGTCGAGCAGCGCCAGTGGATCTACAAGAAGCTGGAAGCGGCCGGCGGCAACTACCAGCTGGACGCTGACACCCAGCGCCGCACCCTGGAGCGCCTGACCGCGGCCGAGGGCCTGGAACGCTACCTGCACACCAAGTACGTCGGCCAGAAGCGCTTCTCGCTGGAAGGCGGCGACTCGCTGATCCCGATGATGGACACCATCATCCGCAGCGCCGGCAAGGATGGCGTCAAGGACGTGGTGATCGGCATGGCCCACCGCGGCCGCCTGAACGTGCTGGTCAACACCCTGGGCAAGAACCCGCGCAAGCTGTTCGACGAATTCGAAGGCAAGTTCGAGCACGACGAGCACGCCTCGGCCGGTGACGTGAAGTACCACATGGGCTTCTCGGCCGACGTCGCCACCGACGGCGGCCCGGTGCACCTGGCGCTGGCTTTCAACCCCTCGCACCTGGAAATCGCCGACCCGGTCGTGGCCGGTTCCGTGCGTTCGCGCCAGGAGCGCCGCAAGGACACCGCGCGCAAGCAGGTGATGCCGATCCTGATCCACGGCGACGCGGCCTTCTCCGGCCAGGGCGTGGTCATGGAACTGTTCCAGATGTCGCAGGCCCGCGGCTTCGCCGTCGGCGGCACCGTGCACATCGTGGTCAACAACCAGGTCGGTTTCACCACCTCCAACCCGCTGGATACGCGCTCCACGCGCTATGCCACCGACGTGGCGAAGATGATCGCCGCTCCGGTGCTGCACGTGAACGGTGATGATCCGGAAGCGGTGGTGTTCGCCGCACAGCTGGCCTTCGAGTTCCGCCAGACGTTCGCCAAGGACGTGGTCATCGACCTGATGTGCTACCGCCGTTGGGGCCACAACGAGGCCGACGAGCCGGCGATCACCCAGCCGCTGATGTACCAGGTGATCCGCAAGCACGCCACCACCCGCGAGATGTACGCCGAGCAGCTGGAAAAGGCGGGCGTGATCGCCGCTGGCGCCGGCAAGGCGATGGTCGATGCCTACCGCGAGAAGCTGGACGCCGGTGAAGTGACCACCGAATTGGCCAAGGTCGAGAAGACCCCGCCGAGCAGCCCGCTGTTCGTCGATTGGCCGAAGCTGCTGGAAGGCAAGCTGTCCGATCCGGTCTCGACCAAGGTCGAGAAGAACAAGCTGGTCGAGCTGGCCAAGCTGATCAACACCGTGCCGGACGAAGTGCAGCTGCACTCGCGCGTGGCCAAGGTCTACGACGACCGCCGCAAGATGGCCGCCGGCGAGATCCCGGGCGACTGGGGCTTTGCCGAGAACCTGGCCTACGCCACCCTGCTCGACGAAGGCCATGCACTGCGCCTGGTCGGCCAGGACGTCGGCCGCGGTACGTTCACGCACCGCCACGCGATCCTGCACGACCAGAAGACCGACAACTACTACATGCCGCTGCGGCA
Source organism: Stenotrophomonas sp. SKA14 (assembly GCF_000158575.1). Lineage (NCBI taxonomy): Bacteria > Pseudomonadati > Pseudomonadota > Gammaproteobacteria > Lysobacterales > Lysobacteraceae > Stenotrophomonas > Stenotrophomonas sp. SKA14. The sequence continues at coordinate 2,238,200 of NZ_DS999412.1, read as the reverse complement.
GCTGGTGGATTCGCCGGAAAAGGCCACCGTCATCGATTCGCTGCTGAGCGAAGAAGCGGTGATGGCCTACGAGTACGGCTTCTCCACCACCGATCCGAACACGCTGTGCATCTGGGAAGGCCAGTTCGGCGACTTCGCCAACGGCGCCCAGGTGGTGATCGACCAGTTCATCGCCGCCGGTGAAGCCAAGTGGGGCCGTATTTCCGGCCTGACCCTGCTGCTGCCGCATGGTTATGAAGGGCAAGGCCCGGAACACAGCTCGGCGCGCCTGGAGCGCTTCCTGCAGCTGTGCGCGCTGGAGAACATGCTGGTGGTGGTGCCGTCGACCCCGGCACAGGCCTTCCACATGCTGCGCCGCCAGCTGCACCTGACCACCCGCAAGCCGCTGGTGGTGATGTCGCCGAAGTCGCTGCTGCGCCACAAGCTGGCCGTGTCGACCCTGGACGAACTGGCCAACGGCGAGTTCCAGCACCTGATCGGCGACGCAAACGCGGACGCCAAGAAGGTCAAGCGCGTGGTGCTGTGCTCGGGCAAGGTCTACTACGACCTGCTGGAAGACCAGACCAAGCGTGGCCAGGACGACGTGGCGATCATCCGCGTGGAGCAGCTGTATCCGTTCCCGCGTGCGCTGCTGGCCGCCGAACTGAAGAAGTACGGCAAGGCCACCGACGTGGTGTGGACGCAGGAAGAACCGCAGAACCAGGGTGCGTGGTACCAGATCCGCCACCACCTGCAGTTCTGCCTGGCCGATGGCCAGAACCTGCACTACGCCGGTCGCGCACGTTCGGCTTCGCCGGCTGCCGGTCACATGGCTGACCACGTCCGCGAACAGCAGCAGCTGGTCGCCGACGCACTGGTCAACCCGTTCAACGACACGTTCGCTGAATAATCCTCCCCCTATTTAGAAGACAAACCAGGAAGCTCCCGCAATGGCCACCGAAGTCAAAGCCCCGGTACTGCCCGAATCCGTCGCCGACGGCACCATCGCCACCTGGCACAAGAAGGTGGGCGACGCCGTCAAGCGCGACGAAAACCTGCTTGACCTGGAAACCGACAAGGTCGTCCTGGAAGTGCCGTCGCCGGTCGACGGCGTGCTCAAGGAAATCAAGTTCGCCGAAGGCTCGACCGTGACCTCCAGCCAGGTCGTGGCGATCATCGAAGAAGGCGCCGTGGCCGCTGCCCCGGCCCCGGCCGCTGAAGAGAAGAAGGCTGAGGCCGCGCCGGCCGCTGCGGCTCCGGCGGCTGCTGCCGCTCCGGCTCCGGCTGCCAAGTCGGCCGCCGACGCGCTGCCGCCGGGCGCCCGCTTCACCGCCATCACTGAAGGCGTGAACCCGGCCGACGTCGACGGCACCGGCCGCCGCGGCGCGGTGACCAAGGAAGACATCGTCAACTTCGCCCGCAACGGCGGCGCTGGCAAGGCCGGTGGCGCACGTCCGGAAGAGCGCGTGCCGATGACCCGCATCCGCAAGCGCATCGCCGAGCGCCTGATGGAGTCGAAGAACTCGACCGCCATGCTGACCACCTTCAACGAAGTCGACCTGTCCAAGGTGTCGGCGGCGCGCAAGGAACTGCAGGACGAGTTCGTCAAGGCCCACGGCATCAAGCTGGGCTTCATGAGCTTCTTCGTGAAGGCCGCCGCCAACGCGCTGCAGCGCTTCCCGCTGGTCAACGCCTCGATCGACGGCGACGACATCATCTACCACGGCTACTCGGACATCTCGATCGCCGTCTCGACCGAGAAGGGCCTGGTCACCCCGGTCCTGCGCAACGTCGAGCGCATGTCGTTCGCCGACATCGAGAAGACCATCGCCGACTACGCCAAGAAGGCGCGTGACGGCAAGCTGAGCCTGGAAGAACTGCAGGGTGGCACCTTCACCGTGACCAACGGCGGCACCTTCGGTTCGCTGCTGTCGACCCCGATCATCAACCCGCCGCAGAGCGCCATCCTGGGCATGCACGCCATCAAGGAGCGTCCGATCGCCCAGAACGGCCAGGTCGTGATCGCGCCGATGATGTACCTGGCGCTGTCCTACGACCACCGCATCATCGACGGCAAGGATTCGGTGCAGTTCCTGGTGGACATCAAGAACCAGCTGGAAAACCCGGGCCGCATGCTGTTCGGCCTGTAAGACACCTCCCGCCCCTCCGCGCCTGCGCGGAGGGGTTCTGGTAATGCATCAAGGAATAATTCAATGGCTGAACAATTCGACGTCGTCGTCATCGGTGCTGGCCCGGCCGGTTACCACGCTGCCATCCGCGCGGCACAGCTGGGCCTGAAGACCGCCTGCATCGACGCAGCGCTGGGCAAGGACGGCAAGCCGGCCCTGGGCGGCACCTGCCTGCGCGTGGGCTGCATCCCGTCCAAGGCGCTGCTGGATTCCTCGCGCCAGTTCTGGAACATGGGCCACATCTTTGGCGACCATGGCATCAGCTTCAAGGATGCCAAGATCGACGTCGAGGCGATGGTTGGCCGCAAGGACAAGATCGTCAAGCAGTTCACCGGTGGCATCGGCATGCTGTTCAAGGCCAACAAGGTCGCCGCCTACTACGGTTTCGGCGAACTGCAGCCGGGCAACGTGGTCAAGGTCACCCAGCATGACGGTTCCATCGTCGAGCTGAAGGGCACCAACGTCATCATCGCGGCCGGTTCGGATTCGATCGAACTGCCGTTCGCCAAGTTCGACGGCGAGACCATCGTCGACAACGTCGGCGGCCTGGACTTCACCGAAGTGCCGAACCGCCTGGCGGTGATCGGCGCCGGCGTGATCGGCCTGGAACTGGGCAGCGTGTGGAAGCGCCTGGGCGCTGAAGTCACCATCCTGGAAGCACTGCCGGAGTTCCTGGCCGTCGCCGACGCCGAAGTGGCCAAGACTGCTGCCAAGGAATTCAAGAAGCAGGGGCTGGACATCCGCCTCGGTGCCAAGGTCTCCAAGACCGAAATCACCGGCAAGGGCAAGAAGAAGGAAGTCGTTGTCACCTATACCGACAGCGAAGGCGAAAAGACCCTGACCGTGGACAAGCTGCTGGTGGCCGTTGGCCGTCGCGCCGCCACCAAGGGCCTGCTGGCCGAAGGCACCGGCGTCAAGATCAACGAGCGCGGCCAGATCGAAGTCGACGCGCACTGCCACACCGGCGTCAACGGCGTGTGGGCGGTCGGCGACTGCGTGCGCGGCCCGATGCTGGCGCACAAGGGCTTCGAGGAAGGCATCGCGGTGGCTGAGCTGATCGCCGGCCTGCCGGGCCACGTCAACTTCGACACCATCCCGTGGGTCATCTACACCGAGCCGGAACTGGCCTGGGTCGGCAAGACCGAAGCGCAGCTGAAGGCCGAAGGCATTCCGTACAAGGCCGGCAGCTTCCCGTTCGCCGCCAACGGCCGTGCCGTGGCGATGATCGAGCCGGCAGGCTTCGTGAAGATCCTGGCCCACGCCGAAACCGATCGCATCCTCGGCATGCACCTGGTCGGCGCCAACGTCTCCGAGCTGGTGCACGAAGGCGTGCTGACCATGGAGTTCAGCGGCTCGGCCGATGACCTGGCCCGCATCTGCCACGCCCACCCGTCGCTCTCGGAAGTGATCCACGACGCGGCGATGGCGGTCAGCAAGCGCGCCATCCACAAGGCGAACTGATCGTTCGCTGACAGTGCCGGCCGCTGGCCGGCACACTCCAGCAATCAAAAAGCCCCGCCTCGGCGGGGTTTTTTGTTGATCTTTTTCGCGGGGAGCCGAGCAAAGGCTCCGCGCTACACCTTTCCAGCCGGCTTCTTCGGTGGGTCGTCGCAGACCTTGTGCTGCACAACCGTATCGCCGGCCTTCCATTCCTTCACCACCCGGCAGCGCTCGCGGGCTTTCGGTGTCGCCGCCGCTGCAGCATCCGCTTCGTCGGCTGCCGCGGTCTGCTGGCGCTCGAGCCAGGCAGACGACGGCGGCACCGCCGGTGTAGCCAGCGCCGGCAGCGCAACCAGCGCCAGCGTGGCCAGCAACACGGACCTCATGCCGTCACCGGGCCGCCACCGAGCAGGCGCGCCGGCAGCATGAACAGCGCGCGCAGGAACGCGAACAGCGCCGAGAAAGTGATGCCGACCAGGCGGAACGGCAGGCTCAGCAGCCACACCAACGGCCAGGCGATCAGGGCGAGGATCGCCAGCGGCCAGCACAGCACGAACAGCAGGCACCACACACCGAGCGCGAACAGGGTCTTCATCACGGTCTCCTTGGGGCGGCACCCCGCCGCCTGTGGACACCATGGCGCCCCGCCCTCGCTGCCCGCAAACGGTTTGCGACGAAACCGGGCTGGGGGCGATGAAACCGGTGGTGGGGAAACCGGAGATTCAGGAGGTTGCCGGCCAGCGGCCGGCACTACCGGACGGATTCACACCGGGACTGCGCCCGGGCGGCCATGGGTCACCTGGAAGCGCGCGGCCGTACGTACCGGCGCATCGGCGCGCAGCACGCTGTCGGCGAAGCGCAGCTCGGCGTCCACCGTCTGCCGGTTCAGCTGCAGCCTCCACCAGCCACGACGATCACCATCGAAATAGCGGATATGCGGGTTCTGCGGAATCGACGGACCGTAGTACGGGCCATAGGGCGTATCGTCGCCGCCACTGCTGATCGCCGGGGCAATGAACTCGGTGGCCACCACCGGGGCATTGGCCGTGTCGAAATCCAGCTTCAGGTCGTTGACGAAGGTGGAATGCCAGTCGCCACCGAGCACGATGGCGTTGCCCTGCCCGCCTGCCTGCAGCGCCTGCAGCAAGCGTTTGCGTGCAGCGGGATAGCCATCCCAGGCGTCGTTCCAGAAACGCTCGCGCGGCGTGCCACCGTCCAGCCGCAGCTGCGCCATCAGCAGCTGCTGCACCACCACGTTCCAGCGCGTGCCCTGCGCGGCGGCCATCGATTGCGCGAACCACGCTTCCTGGCCCGCACCGAGCATGCTCATGCGCGGGTCCAGTGCGGCGTCACAGCGTGGTGACTCACCGACGCCACAGGGATTGGCCGGGCGGAACTGGCGGCAGTCGAGCAGCGTCAGCTGTGCCAGATCGCCGTAGCGCAGGCGACGGTGCACGTGCAGGCCACCATTACTCGACGGCGTGCTGCGCATCGGCAGGTGTTCGTAGAACGCACGGTAGGCCGCGGCGCGACGCACGATGAAGTCCTCGATCGACACGCCGGGCTTCTCCGGATGGATGCCGGAGTAATCGTTCTGCACCTCATGGTCGTCCCAGATCACTGCGAACGCATGTGCGGCGTGCGCAGCCTGCAGATCCGGATCGAGCTTGTACAGCGCGTACTGGTCACGGTAGCGCTCCAGGCTGACCGTCTCGCCGCTGAAGCGCTCGGCATCCAAGGTGCGCCCGCGTGCGTTCTGCAGCGGGCTGTATTCGTACAGATAGTCACCGGCATGCAGCACCAGGTCGACATCGCTCTGTGCGATGTCGCGCAGCACCGGATAGTAGCCACTGTTCCAGGCCTGGCAGGTGCACAGCGCCAGCCGCAGCTGCTGAAGTTGCATGTCCAGCCGCGGCGCGGTGCGGAAGTGGCCGACCGCGCTTTCCTCGTCGCCATCGCAGGCGAATCGATAGTAATAGTCGCGGCCCGGGCGCAGGCCGTTGACTTCCACGTGCACCGAATGGGCCAGCTCCGGCACTGCGGCAGCGACGCCGCGCTGCACCAGCCGGCGCATGCCCGGGTCTTCGGCCACGAACCAGCGCACCGGCACCGCCCGCGACGGCATGCCGCCGCCGTTGAGCGGGTCCGGGGCCAACCGCGTCCACAGCACCGCCCCCTGTGGATCCGGATCACCGGCGGCAATGCCGAGGGTGAACGGATCACGCCCCAGCCGCGGCCGTGGGCCGGCCGTGGCCAGCCCCGGCATCGCCGCCAGCGCGATCGCCGCCCCCGTGCCCTGCCACGCCATGCGCAACAGGCGACGACGGCTTTCCGGATCGACAGGCCCGCGCATCAGAAGCGCACGGTGGCGGTGGCCATCACCTGCCGCGGCGCGCCGACCTGCATGGTCGCCAGGCTGCGGGTCGGGTCGGCAGCGTAGGTGCCGTTGGTGTTGATCGAAGACAGGTAGCGCTTGTCGGTCAGGTTGGTCAGGTTCAGCGCCACGGTCAGGTTCTGCGCCGGGCCCAGCGTGCCGAAGTCATAAGCCACCGAGGCATTGACCAACCAGTAGCTCGGCACCGACACATCGTTGGTGTAGGTCACGTAGCGCTTGCCGACATGGTTGGCCGACAGGCGCATGTCCCATGGGCCCGGGGTCCACGCCAGGGTGCTGGCGAACATCCATTCCGGGGTGTCGACGGTCTTCTTGCCGCGGGTCGGCACCACGCCGTTGTTCACGTAGTCGTTGTCGTAGGTGCTGTCATTCCACGACAGCGCGTTGGACCAGGCCAGGTCCTGCATCGGCTTCAGCTGCAGGGTCGCCTCAGCGCCGCGGCTGGTCACCGAACCGACGTTGGAGAACAGCGCCGGGCAGCCGAGGATGCCCACGCACTGGGCGATCGCCAGCAGGCGGTTGTCGAACTTGACGTCATACACCGCGACCGAGGCTTCATAGCCCTGGCCGTAGCCACGCCAGCCCAGCTCGATGGTGCGCGACTGCTCCGGCTTCAGGTTCTGCGCACTGGCGTCGAAGGCGGCCTGCGGCACGTTGAACGGGCTGCCCACGCCCAGCGCATAGGCCGCGATGTTCTTGGCAAACGAACCGAAGATCTCGTTGCCTTCGTTGAGCTTGAAGTTGAAGCCGGCCTGCGGCAGGAAGCCCTTCTTCGCGGTCAGGCTGCTGTTGTTGGCATAGCTGCCCAGCGGCGTGCGCACGCTGGTGCGGGTGTGCGGCGACTTCGCACCGATGTCGATGGTCAGGCGGTCATCGAACAGGCGGAAGCGGTCCTGCACATAGAACTGGCGGGTGATGGTGGTGTAGCGCTGGTGCCACACGCGCTGGTCCGGATTGCGCAGGAAGAAGTCGTCGGTGATCGGGCCGTCGATGTAGTAGAAGTTGCGCTGCACGCTGTGGCCGTTGTCCTCGTACCAGAGGCCGGCCTCGAGTTCGTGGCCGCCGACATTCCAGGTGAATGCCGAAGTCACGCCAGTGCGGTCGATCGCGTATTCGGTGGTGCGGATCGAGATCGGGATCTCGCGGCTGGTACCCGGGTTGGACGGATTGGACGGGCTGAACCAGTGGCCCTGGCCACGGTTGCTGTGGTTGTAGACGTTGACCTTCAGCCGCATCGATTCGTTCAGGCCGAAATCGCCGGCGATGCTGGACAGGTCATCGTTGCGCAGGCCATGGCCGGAGTAATACGCATCCCACGGGCTGTTGACGCCGCCGCTGAATGTGCCACGTGCGGCGGCGACCGCGCGATCCCAGTCCGGCGCGTAGTTGTCCCAGTCCCAGCCGAGGCGATCGATCATCTCCAGCGACAGGTCCTGGTAGTCCGCTTCGACGCGCCGCGAGACATTGAACAACGCGGTGATCTTGCTGTCTGTACCGAAGTTGTAGGTCGCCTTGCTGTTGAACTGCTTCAGTTCCTGCGAGCCCTTGCCCTTCCACTTGTCGCCTTCTGAGTACACACCGGACAGGTAGGCGGCAAAGCCTTGGTGCTCACCGGTCTCCAGGCGCGCATAGCTGCGCCGCGCACTGTCGCTGCCGAAGCCCTGCGCCAGCACCACGCCATATTCGGTGGACGGATCGATCGAATAGAACTGGAACACGCCACCGAGGTTGCTGGTGGACGGCGTACCCAGCGCGCCGATACCAGTGGAGACTTCGGCACCGCCGAGGTTCTCGCTGATCACTGCGCGGCTGATGTGCAGGCCGTTGCTGTTGCCATAGGCCATGTTGCCCAGCGGAATGCCATCGAGGGTATAGCCGAGGCGGTTCTGGTTGAAGCCGCGCAGGCTGATGGTGGTGGACCATTCGTAGGCGCCGGTGGCATCGGCCGATTCGAAATGCACGCCCGGCTTGGTCGCGAGCAGCTTCAGCGGATTGGCGCCGGGCGGCAGCACCTTCATGTCCTCGGCGGTCACGCGCTGCACCTGGCGGGCTTCGCCGCGGCCGATCACCGAGATCGAGTCGAGCGTGGTGGCCGACTGCGCGTCGGTGGCGGGAGCGGTTTCAGCAGCGGCCAGCGACGGCAGCGAGGCACAGACCAGCAGGGCCAGCAGGTTGCGGCGAAGCGGAGCGTGGGACGGCATGGGGGCGGATTCCTTGGGCACGCTGGACGCCGAAGGGCGGCGTCGAAAGGGCAGCAGCGGCGGAATCGTAGAAGCGGCGCGTTACATGTCATTTACACGCCACGTACGGAAGTTTGGCGTTTCGAATGGTCTGCCAGCCGTGGGGTGAGTGCCGGCCAGCGGCCGGCACTACGGTTATTCGAACGAACCGACCGAGTCGTGGGCCAGGTTGTCGAAACGCGTGTACTCACCGAAGAACTTCAGCTTGCACGAGCCGGTCGGGCCACCACGGTGCTTGCCGATGATGATCTCGGCCAGGCCCTTGTCCGGCGAATTTTCCTTGTTGTAGTAGTCGTCGCGGTAGATGAACACGATCATGTCCGCGTCCTGCTCGATTGCGCCCGATTCGCGAAGGTCGGCCATTACCGGGCGCTTGTCGGTACGCGTTTCCAGCGAGCGGTTGAGCTGGGACAGCGCGATCACCGGCACGTGCAGTTCCTTGGCCAGGCCCTTCAGCGAACGCGAGATTTCCGAGATTTCGGTCGCGCGGTTTTCGCTGTTGCCGGGCACGCTCATCAGCTGCAGGTAGTCGATCACCACCAGGCCCAGGTCATGCTCGCGCTTGAGGCGGCGGCACTTGGAACGCAGCACTTCCGGCGACACGCCCGGCGTATCGTCGATGAAGATCTTGGTTTCCTTCAGCATCTTGATCGCACTGGTGACGCGGCTCCAGTCCTCGTCTTCCAGCTGGCCGGTACGCAGGCGCTGCGCGTTGATGCGGCCGTTGGAGGAAATCAGGCGCATCGCCAGCTGCGAGGCCGACATTTCCATCGAGAACACCGCCACGCCCTTCTTCGACTTGATCGCCGCGTACTCGGCGATGTTCAGCGCGAAAGTGGTCTTGCCCATGGCCGGGCGCGCGGCGAGGATGATCAGGTCGGTCGGCTGCAGGCCGGCGGTCATCGCATCGAAGTCGTTGTAGCCGGTCGGCAGGCCGGTGATGTTGCCGCCGTTCTCGAAGCGGTTGCGCAGTTCCTCGAACGCGTCCTTCAGGGCGCCGGGCATCGCCACGAAATCGGTACGGCCACGTGCGCCCTGCTCGGCGATGGCGAACACGCTCTTTTCCGCCGAAGCCAGCAGCTCGCTGCTGTCACGGCCCTCGGGCTGGAAACCGTCGTTGACGATGTCGGTACCGACCTGGATCAGCTGCCGCAGCACCGCCTTGTCACGCACGATCTCGGCGTAGGCCACGATGTTGGCCGCCGACGGCGTAGTGCTGGCCAGCTCGATCAGGTAGGCGCCGTCGCCCACCAGCTCCAGCTTGCCCTGCGATTCGAACCACTCGCCCAGGGTGACCGCGTCGAACGGCCGTTCGCGCTCGGACAACTCGCGGATCGCGCGGTAGATCATCTGGTGATCGCGGCGGTAGAAATCGCCTTCGGTCAGCTGGTCGTTGACCCGGTCATACGCCTCCGGCGCCAGCATCAGGCCCCCCAGCACCGCCTGCTCGGCCTCCACCGAATGCGGCGGTACCCGCAGCTGATCGATGCGCGATTCGTCGCGATCACGATCAAAACCATCGCCGCGCTCTCTGCGGTTGGAACGGAAGCCGGAACGGGCGGACATGCTGCGGTGTTTCCTGCAAAAGTGGACCAGACGAGTGTAGGCATGCGCCGACCCCGGCGGCCATGGACAAGCCTGTGGATAAGCCGTGGAGAAACGGGGGATATCCGCCGGTGCCTGGCCAGACTGGCGTGGGGGCGTCGCGCTGCCTGCGACGGGCACCATTGCGGCACCCGAGCAGGCCATTATCGCAGATGGGGGCGACGGCCGCTGGCGTCAATCGCCCTTGACGTGCACCGCGATCAGCGACAGGAACCGGTCCACGTAGCCCTGCAGGAATTTCTGCGTGCCCTCGTTGTGGATCGTGCCGTCGGCATCGATCAGGCCGTCCTTGAAGTGGATGAACGCCTCGGGCTGGCCAAGCACGTGCATGTCGAGGAAGGCCAGGCTGTTGCGCAGGTGCTGCTGGGCCACGGCGGTGCCGATCTGGCCGATGGAGGCGCCGATCACCGCCGCCGGCTTGCCGGCAAACGCACTGTCACCATACGGTCGCGAGCCGATGTCGATGGCGTTCTTCAGCACGCCCGGCACCGACCGGTTGTATTCCGGGGTCACGAACAGCACCGCATCGGCGGCGCGGACCTGGTCCTTCAGCCGCGTGCCCTGCGGCGGATAGTGTCCATCGAAGTCCTGGTCATACAGCGGCAGGTCGCCGATCTGCACGTACTGGAAGCGTGCACGCTGGCCGGCGATCTTCTCCAGCGCATGGGCCAGCTTGCGGTTGCAGGAGTCCTTGCGCAGGCTGCCAACGAACACGGCGATGGTGGGGATGGACATCGGGACATACTCCTCACGGTGCGGGAGGCCCAGCCTAGTCGCCGGCCCCGTGCGCCCCGGTGAAGATCAGCGGCCGGTCACGCCCGCCCGCGCCTGCCGCCAATGCGCCTGCCAGGCCTGGAACATCAGCACGTTCCACAGGTGGGTATGCCACTTGCGCTGCCCGCCGAGGAACTGCTGCCACAGCGGCTGCACCGCCGCCGCCGACAGCACGCCTTCGCGTTCCAGCCGCGCCGGCTGCAGCAGGTCTTCGGCCCACGGCCGCAGGTCGCCCTTCAGCCAGTCGCTGACCGGCGCACCGAAACCGCGCTTGGGCCGGTGCACCATCGACTGCGGCACGTAGCGGCCAAGAACACGCTTGAGCAGCACCTTGCTGGTGGTTTCACTGCGCTTGAAGCCCAGCGGCAGCGACCACGCGAACTCGGCCACGCGCCAGTCCAGCAACGGCGCGCGCGCCTCCAGGCTGACCGCCATCGAGGTGCGGTCGACCTTGCACAGCAGGTCATCCGGCAGGTAGGTCACGTAATCGGCCAGCATCATCGCGTCGGCCGGCGTGCCGGCGCCGTGCAGCGGGTCGGCCAGGTCGTAGAAGCTGCCCGCCGCCTGCGCCCCCGGTATCGCTGCGGCCGGGTCGCGCCAGCGCGAGATGCGGTTGCGGTACACATCGCCGATACCGCGTGCACCGGACTCGGCCAGCAGTGCGGCCAGGCCACCGGTACGCGAGGCCTCGCCCTGCTGCTGCGAACGCGCGCCCATCCAGCGCCGCAGCGGCCCCGGCACGCGGCCCAGCATCTGCCAGTTGCGCAGCGCGCGCACATAACGGGTGTAACCAAAGAACAGTTCATCGCCGCCGTCACCGGACAGCGCCACCGTCACGCCCTGCCGCGCCAGGCGCGCGACCAGCGCGGTCGGCACCTGCGAGGCATCGGCGAAGGGCTCGTCGAACATCGCCGGCAACTGCGGCACCACCGCCAGCGCGTCGGCACCGCTGACGTACAACTCGGTGTGGTCACAGCCCAGGTGCGTCGCCAGCTCCCTGGCCAGAGGCGCTTCGTCGTGGCCCGAACCGGTGAATCCGATGCTGAAACTGTGCACCGGCTGCCCGCTCTGGGCCTGCATCAGCGCCGCCACCAGCGACGAATCGGTGCCGCCGGACAGGAACACGCCTACCGGTACGTCGGCCACCATGCGCAGCGCCACCGCATCGCGAAGCAGGCCATCCAGCTGTTCCTCGGCCTCTTCGATACGGCCCTGGAACGGCGCCGCCAACGCCGCCTGCATGCGCGCCCGCGCATCCCAGAAAGGACGTTGCGCCTGTTCCGGGCGGTGCGCGGCCGCACCGGCCGCCACGGTCGCTGCATCCAGGCGCAGCAGGCGGCCCGGCATCAGCTTGTAGCAGCGCTGGTGGATGCTGTGCGGCGCCGGGATGTAGTCCAGCCGCAGCAGCAGGGTCAGCGCATCGCGGTCGATGTCGTTGTCGAATGCCGGATGCTGCCACAGCGCCTTCAGTTCGGAACCGAACACCAGCGTGTCGCCGGCCCAGCCGTAGTACAGCGGCTTCTTGCCGACACGGTCACGGGCCAGCCACAGGCACTGTTCCTGGCGGTCCCACAGGGCGATCGCGAACATGCCGTTGCAGCGCTGCAGGGTGTCTTCGAAGCCCCATTGCAGGATCGCTGCCAGCAGGACTTCGGTGTCGGAGTGGCCACGGAAGGCATGGCCCAGCGGTTCCAGCTCGGCGCGCAGCGCGGCGAAGTTGTAGACCTCGCCGTTGTAGGCCATCACATAGCGACCGTCGGCCGAGGCCATCGGCTGGTGGCCCAGCGGGGACAGGTCGAGAATGCTCAGGCGGCGGTGCGCCAGCGCGATGCCGGCCCCGGCATCGACCCAGCGGCCACCATCATCCGGCCCGCGGTGGTGCAGCGCCTCGCCCATGGCCAGCACCTGCGCCTGCAGCACCTCGGCCGACGCCACGGGCGCCGGCAACAACATTCCCGCCAATCCACACATGCATCAGGGTTCCTGCGCCAGTTCAAGGGCGGCGCCAATCACTGCATTGTCGCTTGGAAGCCCGAACATTGCTGCACCCGCCAACGGGGTATAGGTATCGGCACCGCAGACCCGGCGCAGCGGCAGGTGGCCGAAGCCGGCCTCGACCAGCGCGGTGACCACGCCCTCGCCCACCCCGCCGCTGTACCGCCCCTCGTCCAGCACCAGCACCCGCCGTGCACTGGCGGCCTGTGCGGCAATGAAGCCGGCATCCAGCGGCACCAGCCAGCGCAGGTCGACCACCCGCACCTGCCAGCCCAGCTGCTGCTCGATCGCACGTGCCGCACGCAGCGCCATCGGCACGCCGTTGCCATAGGTGAAGACCACCAGGTCCCCGGCGTCGGCTGCGTAGACGCGGCCCTCGCCCGGCACCAGCGCCTGGCCCTGCGCCGGGTAGTCGAACAGCCACTGGCCATCGCCCGCTTCGTGCAGGTCCTTGCTCATGTACAGCGCGATCGGCTCGAGGAACACGGCTACCCGCCCATCAACCCGCGCCAGCGCCGCCAGCGTGCGCAGCATCATCACCGCATCGTCGCCGCGCGACGCGCAGCCGACCACCAGGCCCGGGATGTCGCGCAGCGCGGTGATCGAGTTGTCGTTGTGGAAATGGCCGCCAAAGCCCTTCTGGTAGCCCAGCCCGGCCACCCGCACCAGCATCGGGTTGCGGAACTGGTCGTTGGAGAAGAACTGCAGCGAGCAGGCTTCGCCGCGCACCTGGTCGATGGCGTTGTGCAGGTAGGCCAGGTACTGGATTTCCGGGATCGGCAGCATGCCCATGTTGGCCAGGCCCTGGGACATGCCCAGGATCATGGTTTCGTCCAGCAGGGTGTTGAACACCCGGCGCGGGCCGAACCGGCGCAGCAGGTCCTTGCTGACCGTATACACCCCGCCCTTCTGCGCCACGTCCTCGCCGAACAGCAGGCTCTGTGGGTACTTGGCCAGCAGTTCCTGCAGGCCATGGTTGATCTGGATCGCCAGATGCCGCGGTGCCTGCCGCTCGGGCAAGGCCTCCGCACCGCCGTACAGGGTCTCGCGCGCTTCGTCCAGCACCTCGCGCCGGGCTTCGGCCAGTACCGCCGCCGGCGTGTACGGCGCCAGTGGCGCCATCACGTCCTGCAGCGACTGCAGCTTCGGGCGGCCTTCGGCCTCGGCGGCGGCGGCCATGCAGCGCGCGCGCATCGTCTCGTAGGCCACCTCGATGGCGGCGGCATCCATCCAACCCGACTCCATCGCGATCTGCGCCGAGCGCAGCAACGGGTCCTGCGCCTCGGCCGCGCACAGCTCCGGCAACGCACGCCATTCCACTTCAAAATCGGTACCGGCATGGCCCATCAGGCGCGTGGTGCGCAGGTGCAGGAAGGTCGGCCGCCGGGTACGCCGGCAGTGCTCCACTGCGGCCTGCACCTGTGCGTGGCCAACCGCCAGATCCAGGCCATCGGCAAAGAAATAGTCCAGCCCGGGCTGGCGGCTGAAGCGCTCGGCAATCCAGCCGTCCGGCGTCTTCACCGAGATGCCCAGGCCGTTGTCCTCGCAGACGAACAGGACCGGTGCCGGCAGCTTCTGGTAGGCCGACCACATCGCCGTGTTGAACGCGGTCTGCGCCGTGGCATGGTTGGCCGAGGCATCACCGAACGAGCACAGCACGATGCTGTCGGCCGGGATCGGCAGCGGCTGCCCCAGCCGCTTGCCACTCTCGATGGCCAGCGCGGTCCCCAGCGCCTTCGGCAGGTGCGAGGCGATCGTCGAGGTCTGCGGCAATACCCACAGCGGTTTGCTGCCCCACACCTTGTGGCGCCCGCCGCTGGCTGGATCATCGGCACTGGCGGCGAAGGACAGCGCGGCATCATGCAACGGATCGATGCCCGGCACCTGCCGCGAACGCTCGACCATGAAGGCGCCCGAGCGATAGTGCAGGAACGCCGGATCGGTATGCCGGCTGGCCCGCGCCAGCAGCGCGTTGCCCTCGTGGCCGGACGAACCGATGGTGTAGAAGACCTTGTTCTGCACACGCAGCACGCGTGCCATCAGGTCCAGCTGGCGGCTGGCCAGCTGCGAATCGAACAGTTCGGCAAACGCCGCGGCGGTGAGCGTGCTGCCAGGCAGGATCGCCGCCTCCGGTGTCGGCCGCTGACGCGGGGTACCATGCCAGCCACGTACCGCATCGAGGAAATTGGCGTCGCACACGTCGGCGCGGTTGAGCACGCGCATGCGCGCGGGAATCGGATCTGGAACCACAGCAAACATCGAACACCCTCCGTGTCGTTGTTGCGTTCCGCCGGGCGTGGCCCGGCGCTACCCTGTGGGACTCACGCGGCGTCGAAGCGTGCGCGCACCTCGGCAGTCACCGCCGGCATCGGCAGGAAGCGCGGCTGCCCTCGCACGCGCTGCAGCCAGGCGCGCACTTCGGGGAACGGCGCCAGGCCGATGCCGCCCTCGCCAGCGACGTCGGTGTAGGCGAACAGCGCGATGTCGGCGATGCCGTACTCGCTGCCAGTGAACCACTGCGCCTGGCGCAGGTGCTGCTCCATCACCGCCAACGCGGTGGCGGCGCGCTCGTGCAGCCTGGGCAGTTCGGCGCGGCGCGGCGAATCGGCAGCCGTCCAGCCACGGATGAAGCGCGCCACGGCCACGCACGGCTCATGCGTGTATTGCTCAAAGAACATCCAGCTCAACGCCTGCGCGCGCTCCCAGCCGTCACTGGGCAGGTACGGCGTGCCTTCGGCCAGCCAGAACAGGATCGCGTTGGACTCGGTCAGCACGCGGCCATCATCACGCACGATCAGCGGCACCTTGGCATTCGGGTTCAGCGCAAGGAATTCAGCGGTGTGGGTCTGGCCATGGGCACTGTCCACTTCCACCCAGCGGTAGCGGCTGCCGAGCTGCTCCAGCAGCAGGCGTACCTTGTGGCAATTGCCCGAGACCGACATGCCATGCACCGTCAACGGGACGCGCTCTTCCACCATCGCCTGCTCCATCGGTTCCGGCCGGCGGCCGGCTGCCTGCAGTCTGGCAAGCACGCCGATGAATGCCAAGCGCGGGTGCAGCATGGCCACGCGGTAGTGCCGGCCGCTGGCCGGCATCCTCCATGCAGCCGCATCCAAGCGATTGCCGGCCAGCGGCCGGCACTACCAGGCAACGCTCAGCGCGCGCGTTTTCTCCACTGCTCGCGTGACTGGCCCCAGATCTGCATCGGCTTGTCGTTGTAGGGTGGGGGCAATTCACCCATGCGCAACAACGTGCTGCCGAGCTTGCGCGCCACGGCGCGCGAGTTCTCGTTGTTCTCGGCGATGGTATGGATCACCTCGTCCCAGCCCAGCGTATCGAAGGCCCAGTCGATCGCCGCGACCGCCGCTTCCGGCGCATAGCCCCGGCCCCAGCTGGCATGACGGATGCCCCAGCCAACCTCGGTACCGGGCCAGTCCTGCGGTTGCCAGGGCCCCATCCGCCCGATCCATTCGCCGCTCGATTTCTCGATCACGCTGAACATCGAGAAGCCGAACAGCTGCCAGGCGCCGGCCAGGCTGCAGAAGCCGCGCCAGGCCACCGAAGGCGGCTGCACGCCGCCCAGGGTGCGCATCGTTTCCTCGTCAGCGCAGAACGCCAGGTAGGATTCGTAGTCCTCGCGCAGCAGGGGGCGCAGGATCAGCCGCTCGGTTTCCAGGCGCAGGTCGAAGATGCTCATGCCGACTCCATGTCGTGGGAAGGGGCGACCATGATCGTCGATCGCCATCTTCTCCGGATGAACTCCGGCCCGAAAAACGAAACGGGCCGGCATGCGCCGGCCCGTTGGCTACTGCGGGTTGCGCCCGGGTTTACTGGCGCGTGGCTGCAGCCGTGGCGCCCGCGGCAGCGGTCTGCGTGACCAGCTGACCATCAACCACCGGCAGGCGATCGCTGGCCGGCTTGTTGTCCATGCGCACGGTCTTTTCAGCGCCGTCGTAGCGATAGGTCACGTTGTAGCCCTTGACCACATCGGTGTTGCCCATGGCGATGCGGTTGCCCGGCTTGCTGGCCATGCGCATGGTGCCAGTGGTGCCGTCCTCGTTGCGGTAGGTCACGTTGTAGCCGGTGACGCGGCTCGACTCGGAGGTGGCGGTCTCGGTGTGGCACTGGCGCTCGGTGCGGTTGACCACGCGGCCACCGACATGACGCTTGTCGATCTCATTGCCGATGAAGCCACCGGCCACGGCACCGGCAGCGGTTGCCGCCTTGCGGCCATTGCCACGTCCCACCTGGTTGCCGAGCAGGCCACCGACCACTGCACCGACCACCGTACCGCCGACGTTGCCGTCGCGCTCCGGCAGGCGTTCCTGCACCGTCACGTCCTGGCAGACTTCGTGCGGGGTCTGGGTGGTCGAGGTCTCACGCACCGGGTCGGTACCGATCACGGTGGCATAGGCCTTCTGCTTCTCGGTGATCGGGTCGACCTTCAGCACGTCGGCGTATTCCAGGCCGCGCGGCGCCGACGGGTCGAGCGTGTCACCACGCGCACCATCGTCGACGGCCTTGCCATCGACAAGGCGAGATTCGGCATTGGGGGTTCCGGCGCTGATGGAATCGGGCGACGTGTCGCCGCTCTTCATGAAGGCGGCGGTGGCGATGCCACCGACCAGCAGCGCGCCCGCTGCGACCAGGACAGTTGTAGTTGTGCTTTTCATGACCTGCTCCTTGCGGACCATCCGCAACGTTCTCGGGCCAGATTGCAGCATGGCGTGCCTGAACGGAATCTCCACATTTCCTGCTCATTGCCGTAACCCATTCAGCATCTGGAAATGCTGGGCCCGTGGTAGCGTTTGCATGTTCCCCACGAGGATTCCCGCCATGGCCAACGCGATGCTGCTGCCGGTACTGCAATGGGCGCGCCGGCTGCGCTACCCCACCCTGTTCAAGCTCACTGCCGGCCTGTTCGTGCTGACCTTGTTCATTCCGGACCCGATCCCGTTCGTCGACGAGCTGGTGCTGGGCTTCGGCACGCTGTTGCTGGCCAACTGGAAGAGCCGCAACGCTACCCCGCCCCCGCCGCTGGAACAGCGTTGAGTCTGCTGGTCGACAGCCACTGCCATCTGGACGCCAGCGCGTTCGACCGCGACCGCGCTGCGGTGATTGATCGCGCGCGGGCCGCTGGCGTTCGCCTGCAGGTCGTTCCTGCGGTGACTGCCGCCAGCTGGCCAACGCTGCGCGAGGTCTGCCGGCAGGCGCCGGGGCTGTACCCGGCCTACGGCCTGCATCCGGTGTTCCTGGCCGAGCACCGGCCCGAACACCTGCCGCTGCTGCGCGAGTGGATCGAACGCGAACGCCCCTGCGCGATCGGCGAATGCGGCCTGGATTTCTTCGTTGAAGGGCTGGATGTCGAGGCGCAGCAGGCCTATTTCATTGGCCAGCTGGAGCTGGCCCGCGAGTTCGATCTTCCGGTGATCGTGCATGCACGGCGCGCGGTGGACGCGGTGATCGCCGCGATCCGCCGCATCGGTGGCCTGCGTGGCGTGGTGCACAGCTTTTCCGGCAGCCCGGAACAGGCCGCGCAGCTGCACAGGCAGGGTTTCCTGCTGGGCCTGGGCGGCCCGCTGACCTACGACCGCGCGCAGCGGCTGCAGCGACTGGTGCGCGGGATGCCGCTGGAACAGCTGCTGCTGGAGACCGATGCGCCGGACCAACCCGACGCCGGCATTCGCGGCCAGCGCAACGAACCGGCGCGGCTGGCCATCATCGCCCGCCATGTGGCGGCGTTGCGTGGAATGGAACTGGATGCGGTGGCACAGGCCACCACCGGAAACGCGCGGCGACTGTTCGCGCTGCCGGCAATGTAACGGTAGGTGCCGGCCGCTGGCCGGCACGGTCCATCACACCTCGCTGACCTCGACCGCTTCGGCCTTCACTTTCTTCGGCTCCAGCAGCATTTCCAGCGCCTTGCCGACCGCGGCGAAGGCGAACGCGCCGGTGATGTGCGTCGCGGCACCCAGGCCTGCGCCGCAGTCCAGCTTCAGTGCCGCATCGGCGCCCAGGTTCGGGCGGATGCCGCACACGCTGCCATCGGCCTGCGGGTACTTCACGTTTTCCAGCGAGTACACCGCCGGCACGCCGAAATAGCGCTTGGCATTCTTCGGGAAGTTGAATTCGCTGCGCAGCTTCTTGCGGATCAACGCCAGCATGGCATCGTGCTCGGTGCGTGAGACATCGCGGATGCGCACCAGGGTCGGATCGGTGCGGCCGCCAGCGGCGCCTACCGTCAGCAGCGGCAGCTTGCGGCGGCGGCACCAGGCGATGGTCTCGACCTTGACCCGGAAACTGTCGCAGGCATCGATCACCAGATCGAAACCGCGATCCAGCAGTTCGGCCATGTTGGAGACGGTCAGGAACGCCTGCACGGCATCGGCTTCGATGTCCGGATTGATCGCGCGGCAGCGCTCGGCCATCGCCTCGGCCTTGTTGCGGCCGTAGTTGCCTTCCATCGCCGGCAGCTGCCGGTTGGTGTTGGACACGCAGATGTCATCGGCGTCGATCAGGGTCAGGTGGCCGACCGCCGAACGCGCCAGCGCTTCCACCACCCATGAGCCGACACCGCCCATGCCCACCACCGCCACGCGGCTGCCCTGCAGACGCTCGAGCGCGCCCACGCCATACAGCCGTTCGATGCCGGCAAAGCGTTGTTTGACCTGTTCGTTCATCGGGCTATTTTAACGTGCAGGTGCCGGCGCCTGCAGCGCGCCGGCATCGAACCCACCGTTGCACGCCCGGAGAGCCCGCATGAACGCCAGCCCGCCCCGCCCTGTCTCCACCGCCCACCGCTACGTCTTCATGCTTTGCCTGGGCCTGCTGATCGGCCTGATCGCCACGGTGATGGTCGGCCGCGCCCTGAAAGCCCGCCGCGATCCGTTCCCGGACAGCCTGATGCAGGTCATGCAGCGGCAGTCGCAGCTGCTGCAGCAGGCCCAACAGCAGAACCGCTGCAGCCTGGCCGACAGCGTGCCGCGGCTGCAGGCCATTCGCCTGCTGTCCAACGATCTGGACCTGGCGTTTCCCGGGCTGAAGGACAGTGCGCAGTTCCAGCAGCACGCCAGCCGGCTGCGCGGCAACCTCAACGCTGCGCTGGCTGCGCCCCCCAGCGACTGCACGGCCCTGGCCAAGGTGGTGGATACGCTGCAGGCCGACTGCCGCGCCTGCCACCAGGATTTCCGCTGAGCGCATTCATCCTGCAGCCGGGCAATGCACGCGCGGTTGGCGCCTTGTTCACGTTCGAAAGGGGACGATTCGTCCACCCTGCTGCATGACGCAGTACCACCCAACGCACCCGCCTTCACGGCCAGGAGACGCCCCATGAAGATCCAGCTCATCGCCGCCAGCGCCATTGCTACCCTCGCCCTGGCCGGCTGTGCCACCTCGCCCGGCTACGGCGGTGGTGGTTACAACAATGGCTACAACAATGGCGGCTATGGCAACAACGGCGGCTACAACCAGGGCCGCTGCGCCGACTGTGGCATCGTCACCCGCATCAACACCGTGCAGTCCGGCCGCACCGCGCCCAGCGCCACCGGCGCAATCCTCGGCGGCATCGTCGGCGCGGTGGCCGGCCACGAAATCTCCGACCACACCGGTGGCAGCCGCGGCAACAAGAACATCGCGGCTGCCGCAGGTGCGGTGGGCGGCGCGCTGGCCGGCAACCAGATCCAGAAGAACGTCACCAGCGACACCTATGACATCAGCGTGCGCATGGACGACGGCCGCACCATCGTGGTCAACCAGCGTGACCTCGGCGGCATCCGCGAGAACACCTATGTGCGCGTGGTCAATGGGCGGGTCATTCTGCGCTGACCTGCGGCGGGCCACAGGCAAAGAAAAAGGCCCGCTTGCGCGGGCCTTTTTCATGCCGACGGGCGGCAGGTATTACACCGGCTGCACCTTGTCAGCCTGCAGGCCCTTCTGCCCCTGCACGACTTCGAAGGTCACCGACTGGCCTTCCTTGAGGCTCTTGAAGCCATGGGTCTCGATGGCGCGGAAGTGCACGAACACGTCCTCGCCATTCTGCCGGCTGATGAAGCCGAAGCCCTTTGCATCATTGAACCACTTTACGGTACCGGTCTCGCGATCAGCCATCTCACTAACTCCCTTGGACTCTCTCTTGTTGTTGGAAACGCCTGGCGGGCGGCTGACAAGCAAGGGGGAAGCGAGGTGCATCGATGCAGCGGATCGGGAAGATCTTGCTTCATCAGGCCACGATCCACGGTGACCTTGCCAAGCTCAGCGACTGCAACTTAACTCGCCCAAAACGAAAAATCAACTGACAAAATCTTTCACTGTCAACCCCAAATCGACCACCATACGGGACAGCATGGGACTCTCATTCATCTTATATCTGCTAGCGGTCATTTTTGTCCTCGTCGGCATCGCCGGAATCATCCTTCCGGCCCTTCCCGGCATCCCGCTGGTGTTCATCGGACTGCTGCTGGCGGCCTGGGCTGACGGCTTCGTCCATGTCGGTTGGCCGACGCTGGTCGCCCTCGGCGTGCTCACCCTGCTCTCACTGCTGGTGGACGTGCTGGCCACCGTGGTCGGCGCGCAGCGGGTTGGTGCCAGCCGCAAGGCACTCTGGGGGACCTTCGTCGGCAGCATCGTCGGCCTGTTCTTCATGCCGATCGGCCTGTTCGCCGGGCCGCTCATCGGGGCCCTGCTTGGCGAGTACTGGCACACCCGCGAACTGGGACGCTCGACCAGGGTCGGCCTGGCCACCTGGCTCGGCATCCTGCTCGGCCTGGCGCTGAAGCTGGCGGTGGTGATTGCCATGCTGGGCCTGTTCGCCTTCGCCTGGTTCCTGTAACCGGTGCGGCCTTCACGCCCTGCGCACGCGGGGGCCGTGCATAAACCGTGGGGGCTGGCCGCGATCCGGTGCAGCCGCCACACTGTGCGATCCCCGTATTCACCGAAGGGCCTGTTGGAATGACCCTCCCCCCGTTGCTTCCCCGCCTTGCGCCGCTGGCGCTGGCCCTGGCCAGCGCACCGCTGGCGGCGCAGGAGTTCGTGCCCAGCACCGACACCTCACCCGCTGCCTGCGCGGCCATCACCACCGATGCGGCCCGCCTGGCCTGCTATGACCGCCTGTTCGCGCATACCCCGCAGGCCACCGCGGCAGCCGATGCTGCCGCAGAAGCGGCCGCGCAGGCGCGCCGCGAAGAGCGGCAGACCGCGCGGGTGAGCCAGGGCGAGGAGAAGCTGCGCGAACGGGTCAGCGACCTGTTCCGTCCGGCCACGCCGGACAGCGCGCTGGCCAATGCCGGCCGCGGTTCCCTGCTGGACAGTCGCTGGGAACTGGCCGAAGACTCCAAGCTCGGGCCGTTCCAGCTGCGCGCCTACAAGCCGGTGTACCTGCTGCCTGCGTTCTGGACCAGCGACCGCAACACCACGCCGCATTCGCCGAACCCGGCCAACACGGTCACCACGCCGCAGGTGCTGGACAGTGCCGAACTGAAGTTCCAGATCAGCTTCAAGACCAAGGTCGCCGAGAACCTGTTCGGCGACAACGGCGACATCTGGGCCGGCTATACCCAGAGCTCGCGCTGGCAGGCCTACAACGGCGAGGATTCGCGTCCGTTCCGCGAAACCAACTACGAACCCGAAGTGATGATGGTGTTCCGCAACGGCTATTCGATCGGTGGCTGGCGCGGACGCATGACCGGCATCGCGCTGAACCACCAGTCCAACGGCCGTGCCGATCCGCTGTCACGCAGCTGGAACCGGGTGATGCTGAACATCGGCCTGGACCGCGAGAACTGGGCACTGGTGCTGCGCCCGTGGTACCGCATTCCCGAGACCCGCAGCGACGACAACAACCCGGACATCGAGGACTACATGGGCCGCGGCGACGCGACCCTGATCTGGAACCGCAACGGCCACGAGGTCGCGCTGATGGCGCGCCATTCGCTGCGCACCGGCAGTCGCTCGCATGGCGCACTGCAGCTGGACTATGGCTTCCCGATCAGCAACCTGCTGCGCGGACATGTGCAGATCTTCGATGGCTACGGCGAAAGCCTGATCGACTACAACCACAAGGCCACCTATGTCGGCGTGGGCGTGTCCCTGCTGGAGTGGTTCTGATGGACGTGACGATCTGGCACAACCCGGCCTGCAGCAACTCGCGCGGCGCACTGAAGCTGATCCGCGATGCCGGCTTCGAGCCGGTGGTGGTCGACTACCTGGGCAATCCACCCGATGTCGCCGTGCTGCGCCAGGTACTGGCCGCGTCGGGATTGAGTGCACGCGACCTGGTGCGCAGCAAGGAAGCAGCGTTCGCCGAGCTCGGCCTGGAACAAGCCGACGATGCCACGTTGTTGGCTGCAATGGCCGAGCACCCGCGGTTGATCAACCGGCCGGTGGTGCGCACGCCCAAGGGCACGCGGCTGTGCCGCCCACCGGAAACGGTGCTGCAGATCCTGTAACCGGGAAAAAGGGACCGAGGGGATCATGTCGTTGGTGCATTAGCGACTTAATCCCCTCCGTCCCCTTTTCGGGTTACAGCCAGTCGGTGATGCCTTCGCGGCGGTAGACCTCGGCGAATGCAGGGCGCGCTTTCATCGTAGACGCGTGCGCCTTGAGCGCCGGCCAGGTGTCGCTGGGCTTCGGCATGTTGCGCGACCAGCGCATCAGCATCACCAGCATGTAGTCGACCACGCACGGCGTTGCACCCAACAGATACGGGCCGTGCGCCTGCAGATGCGTGGCCACCTGCTGCCAGGCCGCTTCCAGGCGCTGCCGTGCCATCTCGCGGCTGGCCTGCACATGCGCCTCGCCGGCCACTTCGTGCGGATAGAACCAGGCCCGATAGGCCGGTTGCAGCGTATTGGCGCACCAGAACATCCAGCGATAGGCATCACCGCGCTGGGGCGTACCCACCGCAGGCAGCAGGCCGGCGTCCGGATGACGGTCGGCCAGGTACAGCGCGATCGCTGCCGCCTCGGTCAGAACCAGGCCATCGATCATCAGCGTCGGCACCACTCCGGCCGGATTCAGCGCCAGGTACTCCGCCGCCTTGTGCTCGCGTGCGTCGAAATCCAGCAACACCAGCTCGTGCTCGATGCCCAGCTCGATCAACAGCCAGTGCACCACCAGCGCGGCGGTACTGGTCGAACCATACAGCGTGGTGCTCATGCGCAGATCCTGTGCGGGTGGATCGGCCGATTATGCGCCCACACGAGCGGTCGTTGCTCAGCCGCAACGGCTCATGCAGGTATCCCGCTGTTCACCACAGGACATCATCGGCGCGCGCATCGTGCAGTCATGCGTCTTCAGTTCACAGGCACGGCGCAGTTCAGGGTTGGCAACGTCCTTGCAGCGCTTGTCAGGCGCCGGCACCACCTGCTGCTCGCAATTGCTCTGGCGGCTGTCGAGGGAGCCATTCGCCGCCATGCAGCTGCGATAGCCGGACTGGCACTGCACGCGGCACTGCGAGGACGCGGAAAAATCCGCACCTTCGTAAGAGGCCGGCGTGCTGCAGCCGGCCAGGGCAAACATGAAGCCCACCATGATGGATCGATGCAGGGTCATGGACACGTCCTGTGTGAGGTCGTGCAGAGCCTAGCAGGCCAACGGTTGCAGGATCGTTGATCCTCCACATGCAACAACGGCGCCACGAGGGCGCCGTTGCCTGGATCGAATGCGGGAGGATTACTCCACCACCACCGGAATCTTGCCGATGCGGGCCTGCCACTCGCGCGGGCCGGTCTTGTGCACCGACTCACCGGTGGAATCGACGGCCACGGTTACCGGCATGTCCTGCACGGTGAACTCGTAGATCGCTTCCATGCCCAGATCGGCGAAACCGACCACCTTGGCCGCCTTGATCGCCTTGGACACCAGGTAGGCCGAACCACCGACGGCCATCAGGTAGGCCGACTTGTTGTCACGGATCGCTTCGATCGCCG
The DNA here is from genome assembly GCF_000158575.1 of Stenotrophomonas sp. SKA14. NCBI lineage: Bacteria > Pseudomonadati > Pseudomonadota > Gammaproteobacteria > Lysobacterales > Lysobacteraceae > Stenotrophomonas > Stenotrophomonas sp. SKA14. The sequence continues at coordinate 2,213,659 of NZ_DS999412.1, read as the reverse complement.
CCGGGCCGCGCTCGGCCTTGCCGACCATGCCCAGCAGGCCGGTCTGTTCCAGCACCTGGCGGGTGAACTTGTCCATGCGGGTGGCGGTGGTCGGGCCGGCCGGGCCCACCACTTCGTCACGCACCGGATCGACCGGGCCGACGTAGTAGATGAAGCGGCCCTTCAGGTCGACCGGCAGCTGCTCGCCCTTGTTGAGCATGTCGACCATGCGCTTGTGCGCGGCGTCGCGGCCGGTCAGCAGCTTGCCGTTGAGCAGCAGGGTCTGGCCCGGCTTCCAGCTGGCCACGTCTTCCGGCGTGATCGTGTCCAGGTCCACGCGGGTGCCCTTGGACGCGTCATAGGTCAGCTTCGGCCAATCTTCCAGCGACGGCGGGTCCAGCATCACCGGGCCGCTGCCATCGAGGGTGAAGTGCGCATGGCGGGTGGCCGCGCAGTTCGGGATCATCGCCACCGGCAGGTTGGCCGCATGGGTCGGGTAATCGTTGATCTTGATGTCGAGCACGGTGGTCAGGCCACCCAGGCCCTGTGCGCCGATGCCCAGCGCATTGACCTTCTCGTACAGCTCCAGGCGCAGCTCTTCGATGCGGTTGGACGCACCCCGGGCCTGCAGCTCGGTGATGTCGATCGGCTCCATCAGTGCTTCCTTGGCCAGCAGCATCGCCTTTTCAGCGGTGCCACCGATGCCGATGCCGAGCATGCCCGGCGGGCACCAGCCGGCGCCCATGGTCGGCACGGTCTTCAGCACCCAGTCGACGATGGAGTCGGACGGGTTGAGCATGGCGAACTTGGTCTTGGCTTCCGAACCACCGCCCTTGGCAGCGACGATGACGTCGACCGTGTTGCCCGGCACCACCTTGACGTTGACCACGCCCGGGGTGTTGTCCTTGGTGTTGATGCGCTTGCCGGCCGGATCAGCCAGCACCGAGGCGCGCAGCTTGTTGTCCGGGTGCATGTAGGCGCGGCGCACGCCTTCATTGGCCATGTCCTCCACGCCCATGGTGGCGTCGTCCCAGCGCACGTCCATGCCGATTTCCAGGAACACGGTGACGATGCCGGTGTCCTGGCAGATCGGACGGTGGCCTTCGGCGCACATCCGCGAATTGATCAGGATCTGGGCCATCGCCTCCTTCGCGGCCGGCGACTCCTCGCGCTCGTAGGCGGCGGCAAGGTTCTTGATGTAGTCGACCGGGTGGTAGTACGAGATGTACTGCAGCGCGTCGGCGATGGACTGGATGAGGTCTTCCTGCTTGATCGATGTCACGACTTGCTCGCTTGCTGGAGGCTGGCGGGGGTAATCCGCGCATTTTACCCCCTCTGCCACCGGGGGTGCCGTTGTACATTCGTGTCACGTCCCTGCCCGCCGCGGCGTCCTTGCCCACATGAACGCCGAAACCGCCTTCCAGACCCACCGTCCGCGCCTGATGGCCTTGGCCTACCGCCTGCTCGGCAGCCGCGCCGACGCCGAGGACGTGGTCCAGGACGCCTGGCTGCGCTGGTCGGGCGCCGACCCGGCCAGCGTCCGCGACCCCGAAGCATGGCTGGTCACCGCCACCACCCGGCTCGGCCTGGACCGGCTGCGCGCGGCCAAGCGCGAGCGCGTGCACTACGTCGGCCCGTGGCTGGCCGAGCCGCTGGCGGTCACCCTGGAGCCGGACCCGGCGCCCGGCCCGGCCCAGCTGCACGCGTTTGCCGATGACGTCTCGGTGGCCTTCCTGACCCTGCTGGAGCAGCTCGGCCCGGAAGAGCGGGCCGCGTTCCTGCTGAAGGAAGCGTTTGATCACGATTACCGCGAAATTGCCGAGCTTCTCGGTCACAGCGAGGCCAACTGCCGGCAGCTGGTGCACCGGGCAAAGCAACGCCTGCAGGCCGGGCGGCCGCGCTTCAACGCCGACGCCAGCCAGCACCGGCAGCTGCTGGCGCGCTTCATGGACGCCTCCCAGCGCGGCGACAGCGAGGCGATCCAGGCCCTGCTGCACGCCAACGCACTGCTGGTTTCCGACGGCGGCGGCGTGGTCACCGCAGCGGTGCGCCCGCTGCTGGGCGCCGAACGCATCGGCCGCCTGTTCTGGGCCATCGCCCGCCGCGGCGCCGTGCATCCGGCGCAATTGGGCTACGTCAATGGCGAACCGGCGATCCTGCGTTTCATCGGTGATCGCCTGCATTCGGTCACCACCATCGAGGTGGTCGATGGCCGCATCGCCCAGGTGTACAGCGTGCTGAATCCGGAAAAGCTGCCGCAGGTTGTCACGCGCCGGGACGCTGCGGCGTCCTGGTAGTGAAAGGCGGCCACCGTGGCCGCCGTGGAGCCCCCGATGTCGAACCATGCCTCTCCCCGCGTCCCCTACACCCGTCTGGCCGCCGAGGCCTTCAAGGGCCTGCTGGCCACCAGCAAGGCGGTGCATGACAGCTCGATCGATCCGACCCTGATGGAACTGCTGTTCCTGCGCGTGTCGCAGCTCAATGGCTGCGGCTACTGCATGGACATGCACGGCACCGCGCTGCGCAAGGGCGGCATCGAGCCGCGCAAGCTGGACACCCTGCCCGCCTGGCACGAAAGCCGCTTCTTCGATGCCCGCGAACGAGCCGCGCTGGGCTGGGCCGAGGCGCTGACCCGGCTGACCGATGGGGCGCCATCGCAGGCGGCGTTCGATGCGCTGGCACCGCACTTCGATGAGAAGGGCATCAGTGACCTGAGCATGGGGATCGCGGTGATCAACGCCTGGAACCGGCTGGGCGCGGGTCTGCTGCCGCCGCTGCCGTAACGGGCGGTTGCGGCCAGGCGGGTCAGTTTCCTGCAGCTGTGGGTAGGTGTCGACCTTGGTCGACACGGCAGATCCACGCCCTGCGTGGATGGGCGGCGCGGACACACGGCTGCACTGACCCCATCTGCACGGCCCAGACGCGCACAATATGCGCATGCCTGCCACCCCCACCGCTGGCGCTGCCGCCGCAAAGAAACCCAGCCTGCGCCAGCGCTTCAAGGCGATGCGCAACCTGCCGCCGTTCCTGCGCATGGTCTGGCAGACCAGCCCCGCGCTCACCCTGGCCAGCCTGGGGCTGCGCCTGATCCGTGCACTGCTGCCGGTGGCGATGCTGTACGTCGGCAAGCTGATCATCGACAGCGCCCTGCACCTGAGCCAGCACGATGCCGGCTTCCCGCCGCTGGGCGAGGCACTGTCCAGTGGCGTGCTCAACCCACTGCTGGGCCTGCTGGCACTGGAGCTCGGCCTGGCCATCGCCTCGGACCTGCTCGGCCGCCTGGTCAGCTATGCCGATGCGCTGCTCTCGGAGCTGTTCGCCAACGTCACCAGCATCCGCCTGATGGAACATGCGGCGACGCTGGACCTGGAGGACTTCGAGGACCCGGACCTGCAGGACAAGCTGGACCGTGCACGGCGCCAGACCATGGGCCGGATGAACCTGATGAGTCAGCTGTTCGGCCAGGTGCAGGATGCGATCACCGTGGCCAGCCTGGCCATCGGCCTGCTGGTCTACGCGCCGTGGCTGATCCTGCTGCTGGCGCTGGCGCTGGTGCCGGCTTTCATCGGCGAATCGCACTTCAACGCGGCCGGCTACAGCCTCAACTTCCAGTGGACACCCGAGCGCCGCCAGCTCGACTACCTGCGCCAGCTCGGTGCCAGTGTGGAAACCGCCAAGGAAGTGAAGATCTACAACCTGCACCGCTTCCTGGTGGAACGCTACCGGCGCCTGTCGGTGGCGCTGTTCCAGGCCAACCGGGCGCTGGCCCGGCGCCGCGCGTTCTGGGGCACGCTGCTGGCCGCATTGGGCACGCTGGGCTACTACACCGCCTACGCCTACATCGCGTGGCGCACGGTGCGTGGCGACTTCTCGATCGGCGACCTGACCTTCCTCGCCGGCAGCTTCCTGCGCCTGCGCCAGCTGCTGGAAGGCCTGCTGATCGGGTTCTCGCAGGTAGCCAGCCAGGCGCTGTACCTGGATGACCTGTTCTCGTTCTTCCAGATCCAGCCAGAAATCCACTCGCGCGAAGGCGCAGTGCGCGTGCCGCAGCCGATCCGCCAGGGCTTCGTGTTCGAGAGCGTCGGCTTCCGCTACCCGGATGCCGAGCAATGGGCGGTGCGCCACCTCGATTTCCAGCTCCACGCCGGTGAAGTGCTGGCCCTGGTCGGCGAAAACGGCGCCGGCAAGACCACCCTGGTCAAGCTGCTGGCGCGGCTGTACGAACCGGACGAGGGCCGCATCCTGCTCGATGGCCGCGACCTGCGCGACTACGACCTCAACGACCTGCGCGCCAATCTCGGGGTGATCTTCCAGGACTTCGTGCGCTACAACCTCAGCGCCGGCGAGAACATCGGCGTCGGCCAGGTCGAGGCCATGGACGACCGGGCACGCATCGCCGACGCCGCGCGCCGCGGCATGGCCGAGGAAGTGATCGAGGAACTGCCCGGCGGCTACGACCAGCTGATCGGGCGCCGCTTCAAGCAGGGTGTGGACCTGTCCGGTGGCCAGTGGCAGAAGATCGCCATTGCCCGCGCGTGGATGCGCAATGCGCAGGTGATGATCCTGGATGAGCCAACGGCAGCGCTGGACGCACGCAGCGAGTTCGAAGTGTTCCAGCGGTTCAGGGAACTGGCGGATAATCGCACTGCCGTACTGATTTCCCACCGGTTCTCCTCGGTGCGCATGGCCGATCGCATCCTGGTGCTGGCCGACGGCCGGATCGAGGCCAGCGGCACCCATGAGCAGCTGATGGCGCAGGGCGGCCGCTATGCCGAGCTGTTCGAGCTGCAGGCGGCCGGCTACCGCTGAGAACGCCTCTCGTTTCGCCTAATGAGAACCTGTCTCATTTGAGATAGAATCCCCCCGACGACTTTCGATAGATACGCCCATGTCCTCCGCTTTCGGCGCCGAAACGGTGCTTGAGGTCCGCCACTGGACCGATGCCTACTTCAGTTTCACCCTCACCCGCGACAGCGGTTTCCGTTTCGAGAACGGCCAGTTCGTGATGATCGGCCTGGAAACCGAGGCGCGGCCGCTGCTGCGCGCCTATTCCATCGCCAGCGCCAACTGGGAAGAGCACCTGGAGTTTTTCAGCATCAAGGTGCAGGACGGCCCGCTGACCTCACGCCTGCAGCACATCAAGCCGGGCGACAAGGTGCTGGTCGGCAAGAAGCCCACCGGCACCCTGCTGATCAGCGACCTGCACCCCGGCAAGAACCTGTACCTGCTGGGCACCGGCACCGGCATGGCACCGTGGCTGTCGGTGATCAAGGACCCGGAGACCTACGAGCGCTTCGAGAAGGTGATCCTGTGCCATGGCGTGCGCTACGAAAAGGATCTGGCCTACCGCGATTATTTCGAGAAGGAACTGCGTGAGCACGAGTTCCTGGGCGAGATGATCGGCGACAAGCTGCTGTACTACCCGGCCGTCACCCGCGAGCCGTTCGCCAACCAGGGCCGCCTGACCTCGCTGATGGGAAGTGGCGAGATGCAGCGCACGCTCGGCCTGCCGGAGCTGAGCCCGGAAAACGACCGCGCCATGATCTGCGGCAGCCCGCAGATGCTGGCCGACCTGCGCAGCGTGCTGGACGCCCGTGGCTTCCAGGTCTCGCCGCGCATCGGCCAACCGGGCCACTACGTGTTCGAGCGCGCGTTCGTCGAGAAATAATCTGCAACGGTAGTGCCGGCCGCTGGCCGGCTCTCCGCGCGCTACGGGATTGCCGGCCAGCGGCCGGCACTCCCCCCCTTCACAGCAGTGCTTCGATTGCGCTGCGCAGCTGCTCCGGCCTGGTGGTCGGCGCATGCCGCGACACCACCCTTCCCTGGCGATCGACCAGGAACTTGCTGAAGTTCCATTTGATGCGGGCAATGCCCAGCAGGCCGCGCTTCTCGCGTGACAGCCAGGCCCACAGGGGATCGGCGCCGCTGCCGTTGACTTCGATCTTCTCCGACAACGGGAAGCTGACCGGATAGTCCAGCGAACAGAACTGGCGGATCTGCGCGGCATCGCCGGGCTCCTGCGCGCCGAACTGGTTGCACGGGAAGCCGATCACCACCAGGCCACGCTCGCGGTAGTCCTGCCACAGCTGTTCCAGCCCGGTGTACTGCGGGGTGAAACCGCAACGGCTGGCAACGTTGACCAGCAGCAGCGGACGGCCCTGGAACTGTGCCAGCGCCTGCGGCTGGCCATCGAGGTCGCGGAAGCTGAAATCGTAGGCGGTGGTCATGATGGCGGGGCGTGGGCGGTGATTGCATGGTACCCGCACCCGTCTCCGGCAACATGCCTTTTGACACAAGTGCGGGCGCGGCCGCCCGGGTTACCCTCGGGCCCTTGTTTGCCTTACCGGAGCTATTACCTTGACCACTCGCCTTGCCCTTGCCGTGGCCATGACCCTCGGCCTTGCCCTGCCCGCCTATTCGGCCGGCGCCGCCACCCCGGCCGCCAGCACCATCGCCCAGCAGGCCAATCCGTTCTTCGCCGATAGCCCGCTGCCGCTGCACTTCCCGCAGTTCGACAGGATCAAGGACAGCGACTTCGCCCCCGCCTTCGACGCCGGCATGGCGCAGCAGCTGAAGGAAGTGGAGGCGATCGCCAACAACAAGGCCAAGCCGACCTTCGACAACACCATCATCGCCCTGGAAAAGAGCGGTGACATCCTCGACCGCGCGACCACCGTGTTCTTCAGCCTGGTCGGCGCCGACACCAACGACACCCGCAAGAAGCTGCAGGCCGACTATTCGGCGAAGTTCGCCGCGCACAGCGATGCGATCGCGCTGAACGGCAAGCTGTTCGCCCGCATCCAGGCGCTGTATGACACCCGCAGCCAGCTGGGCCTGGACGCCGAAGGCGTGCGCCTGGTCGAGAAGTACTACGACAACTACGTGCGTGCCGGCGCCAAGCTGTCCGAGGCCGACAAGGCCACGCTGAAGGAGATGAACGCCGAGCTGGCCAACCTGGGCACCAAGTTCAGCCAGAACGTGCAGTCGGAAGTGAACGCTTCGGCGATCACCGTCGACGACGTCAAGGAGCTGGCCGGCCTGTCCAAGGAGCAGATCGCTGCCGCCGCCGAAGCCGCCAAGGCCCGTGGCCTGGAAGGCAAGTACGTGATCACCCTGCTCAACACCACCGGCCAGCCGCCGCTGACCAACCTGGCCAACCGCGCCCTGCGCCAGAAGATCTACCAAGCCTCGGTCAGCCGTGGCAGCCGCGGTGGCGAGTTCGACAACACCGCACTGGTCTCGCGCATCATGCAGCTGCGCGCCGACAAGGCCAAGCTGATGGGCTTTGCGAACTTCGCCGCCTACAACCTGACCAACCAGACCGCCAAGACCCCCGAAGCGGTCAACGCGATGCTGGGCAAGCTGGCCCCGGCCGCCGTGGCCAACGCCAAGCGCGAAGCGGCCGACCTGCAGGCGATGATCGACCAGGAACAGAAGGCCGCCGGCAAGAAGACCTTCCAGCTGGAACCGTGGGACTGGGCCTTCTACAGCGAGAAGGTGCGCCAGGCCAAGTACAACTTCGACGAATCGCAGCTGAAGCCGTACTTCGAAATGAAGAACGTGCTGGAAAACGGCGTGTTCTATGCTGCCGGCCAGGAATTCGGCCTGACCTTCAAGCAGCGTACCGACCTGCCGGTCTACCACGATGACGTCACCGTCTACGACGTGTTCGACGCCGACGGCAGCCAGCTGGCGATCTTCATCTTCGATCCGTATGCGCGCGCCTCCAAGCGTGGCGGTGCGTGGATGAACTCCTACGTTTCGCAGTCCAAGCTGACCGGCTTCAAGCCGGTGGTGGCCAACCACCTGAACATCCCGAAGCCGCCGGCCGGCCAGCCGACCCTGCTGACCTGGGATGAGGTGAACACCACCTTCCACGAGTTCGGCCACGCGCTGCACGGCATGTTCTCCAACGTGAAGTACCCGTACTTCTCGGGCACCTCGGTACCGCGCGACTTCGTCGAGTTCCCCTCGCAGGTCAACGAGATGTGGTCGGACAACCCGGCCATCCTGAAGAACTACGCCAAGCACTACCAGAACGGTTCGGCGATGCCGCAGGCGCTGCTGGACAAGGTGCTGGCTGCGGCCAAGTTCAACCAGGGCTTTGCCACCACCGAGTACCTGGGTGCGGCGATGCTCGACCAGCGCTGGCACCAGATCGGCGCCGACCAGGTGCCGGCCGCCAAGGACGTGATGGCCTTCGAGCGCGCTGCGTTGGAGAAGGACGGCATCTACTACGCGCCGGTGCCGCCGCGCTACAAGACCCCGTACTTCAGCCACATCATGGGTGGCTACTCGGCCGGCTACTACGCCTACATCTGGTCGGAAGTGCTCGATGCCAATACCCAGAAGTGGTTCAAGGACAACGGTGGCCTGAGCCGCAAGAACGGCGACCACTTCCGCGCCACGCTGCTGTCCAAGGGCGGCAGTGTCGACGCGATGCAGCTGTTCCGCGATTTTGCCGGCCACGAGCCGCAGATCGAACCGCTGCTGGAAAAGCGTGGCCTGACCGGCGCCGGCAACTGATCGCCCGCGCGCTAGCGTGAAACGAAAACCGCCCGGGAGACCGGGCGGTTTTTTTGTGTCATCCACGCATGGCGTGGATCTACTGGCTGTCATCGCGGCGCGACGTACCCGCCCGGCACGCCTTCCGGCGACAGCACCAGCTGCCACAGCTGCGCGTGCCGGCAGCGGAAAGTCGCCATCGACCCGGCCAGGTAGAAACGCCACATGCGCCGGAAGTGCTCGTCATAGCGCGCATCCAGTCGCGGCCAGGCCGCTTCCACGTTGCGCCGCCACGCCTGCAGGGTCAGGTCGTAATCGGTGCCGAAGTTGTGCCAGTCCTCCAGCACGAAGCGACCTTCGAATGCCTTGCTGATCTGCACCGCCGACGGCAGCATCGAGTTCGGGAAGATGTAGCGCGCGATCCATGGATCGGTGCGGTGCCGCGAGATGTTGGTGCCGATGGTATGCAGCAGCAGCAACCCGCGTGGCGACAGGCAGCGCCTGGCCACCTCGAAGAAACTGGAATAGTTCTTGTCACCGACATGCTCGAACATGCCGATCGAGAAGATCGCATCGAACGGCTCGTCCAGTTCGCGGTAGTCTTGCAGGCGGATCTCGATCGGCAGCCCGGCGCACAGCTCAAGGGCGAACTCGGCCTGCTCCTTCGAGATGGTCACGCCGACGCCGCTGACGCCATAGCGCTCGGCGGCGAACTTCAGTGCCTCACCCCAACCGCAGCCGATGTCCAGCACGCGCTGGCCCGGGCGCAGCCCCAGCTTGCGGCAGACCAGGTCGAGCTTGGCCTCCTGCGCAGCGTCAAGATCATCGGCAGTGCGCCAGTAGCCGCAGCTGTAGACCAGGCGCTGGCCCAGCATGGCCCGGTACAGATCATTGCCGAGGTCGTAATGGCGGCGGCCGACCTCGTAGCTGCCCTGCCCGGCCTGCAGGTTGAACAGGCGCGCCTTCAGCGCATCAGCCACTTCGCGCCAGCCATGCACCCGTTCGTCCAGGTGCGCCTGCATCAGGTGGACGAGGAATTCATCGAGGACGTTGGCGTCCCACCATCCGTCCATGTAGCTCTCGCCGAGGCCGAGCGAGCCGTGCGCCATGACCCGCGCGAAGAAGCGCGGGTCATGTACCTGGATGTCCTGTGGCTGGGTGCCGCCGATGCGGACCCCGGCTTCCTGCAGCAGGCCGGCGACCCGCTCCTGCAACCCTGTATCCACGCCACCTCCTCGACTGCGGTCAACCGCGTGCGAACAGCTCCACGTAGTCCTTGGCCACGTGCGGCAACAGCACCGCCGCCGGTACATCGGCGGTCTGCGTGCCGTCCGAGTATGGACCCACCTGGTACGGCGGGAAAACAAAGCGCAGCGCGGTGATCTGCCCCTTGTCGTCGGTCAGCGGCTGGAACTGGCTGAAATTGTCGGCCTGCGGGCCGGTACCGTCGGCAATCATGCGCGATGCGTTGCGCAGCGATTCCTGCAGCTGGGCCGGGTCCATGTCCTCGCCACTGAGGCGGGTCGCCACGCGTTCGCGCAGCTGGTCGGCGACAAAATCGCTGATCGCCTTCCAGCCCTTGGCATCGGCCACCAGTTTTCCGGCGCTGAGCATCTGCTGGTGCTGCGGCAACCATACGAAGCGTGCTACCAGTGGCTCACCGTGCGCGCCTCCGGTATAGCGGCTGCCATCGGCACTGACCACCACCAGCTGCGGGGTTTCCAGCAGCTTCTCGAAGCTCAGCGACAGCTCGTAGGGCATGGTCGGCTTGTCGTTGCCGAGCCCGTCCAGGGCCTGCTGCAGGTCGCTGCGGGCGCTGGTCGCATAGTCCTGCAGCGCGCGCGCCAGGCCCGGGTAACGGTCGATGCCGGCCGGGTAGCTGATGCCCACCACTTCGCGCTCGTTGTTCTCGATCACGTCGCGCAGATCCAGCGGCGCTTCCGTGGTGGGCGTCTCGCCCGCGACCGGGGCCTCGGCGGCGGGGGCCGCGTCGGTCGCCGGCGCCGGCTCGCTCTCACGCTGGCAACCGGCCAGCAACAGCACGCCCACCACGCCGGCCAGCACGCTGCCGCGCAATGGCCGGTTGTTTCCAATCTTCATCGGGATCCCCTGTTCATGTTTGTACATCATCGCCTGCCATGGCTGAAGCGTGGCCCGCCGGCATCAGCCGACGAGCAGGTCGTGATACTCCTCGTGCCGCTGCAGGAAGGCCTCGGCGTAGGAGCACGCCGGCACCACCTTGTATTTCTGCTCGCGGGCGAAGCGCAGTGCCACTCGGGTCAGCTCGCCGGCAATGCCGCGGCCTGCAATCGGCTCGGGCACTTCGGTGTGGGTGATGACCATGCGCCTGCGCTTGATCTGGTAGTCGAGCACCGCCAGTTGTCCTCGGACACGGGCGGTGAAGCGGTGGCTGGCCAGGTCGTGTTCGACCTCGTAGGCCAGACCGGGGGGCGTGACCGAAGCCATGGAACTGTCTCCTGCGGCGACTGCGTGGATGGTGCGCAGCCGGGCGCCATGATCGCGTGAAGCCTGAACAGGGGCAAGTGCAGTCCATTCACGTCAGTTTTCGACCCTCAAGCTGGAGGGCGAGCGGCCGCTATCGCCTGTGGAGGGGTACGGCCAGGCTGGCACGCCCCTTGCGACCGTAGACCATGCGCATCACCGCGGAGGCCCCGATGCACCCCAGCGATCCCCATTCCGATACCGACCGTGCCCTGCTGGAGGGCCTGCTGCAGCTGGCAGTGGAAGGGCAGACCGAAGACCAGGATTTCCAGCGCATCGGCGAGGAAGTGTTCGCCCGCCTGCTGGACACCTACGGGCAGCAGACCACGGCCTGAACCGGCCGGGGCGGATCGCTGCCGATCCGCCCCGTTCCCACCCTCAACCGCCGCCGAGGCGGAAGGTCGGGTTGGAGAGTTCGCGCAGGAAGTGGTTGAAGATGCTCGGCTGCATGGCCAGCATGAAGATCACGCCAAACGCCGCACCTGCCAGGTGTGCGCTGTGGTTGATGCGATCGCCGCCGCGCTTGTCCATCCAGATGCTGTAGCCGACGTAGAACGCGGCATAGACGATCGCTGGCGCCGGGATGAAGAACACCAGGATGATCGACCACGGCTTGATCAGGATGAAGGCGAACAGCACCGCCGACACCGCCCCGGACGCACCGAGGCTGAGGTAGTTCGGGTTCTTCTGGTTCTTCAGGTAGCTGGGCAGGATCGAGACCAGCAACGCGCCGATATAGAACGCCGGATAGGTCAGGTAGCTGCCGGTCAGCTCCACCATCACGCTCTCGATGAATCCCCCGAAGAAGAACAGGGTGATCATGTTGAAGATCAGGTGCGACCAGTCGGCGTGGATGAAGCCATAGGTCACCAGCCGGTCGTACTGGCGATGGCGGTCCACGGCGGGCGGCCACAGGATCAGGCGGTCGGCCAGCTTGCGGTTGTTGAACGCCATCCACGACAGGATGGCGGTGATGGCGATCAACAGCAGATTGACGGGGGTCATGTCAGGCTCAGGCGCTACGGTAGTTGTCGACCATACGATAGCGTTTCGCGTACCAACCGAAGGCCAACGCCGCGATGAAGGCGAAGCCGGCGAAGAAGAACATCAGGAACGCCGCCTCGCTCAGGCCGGTGCCGGCGATCTGGTGGGTCACCGTATCGTTGCGCACCGCTGCGTTGGACAGCAGCACCCACAGGTTGCCGATGGTGGTGGTCAGGTTCCAGAAGCTCATCACCACGCCCTTCATCGCCTGCGGGGCCTGGCTGTAGGCGAACTCCAGGCCGGTGGCCGAGACCAGGACCTCACCGAAGGTCAGCAGCGCGTACGGCAGGATCTGCCAGAAGATCGACATGGCATTGCCGCCGTCCATCACCACCTGGATGCCACCGATCACGATCCAGGCCAGGCCGCTGAAGGCGATACCGGCGGTCATGCGGCGCAGCGCGGTCGGCTCGAAGCCGAAACGGCGCAGCGCCGGATACAGCACCAGGTTGTTGAAGGGAATCAGGATCATCACCAGCAGCGGGTTCAATGCCTGCATCTGCGAGGCGGTGAACCAGCTCGGCATCTGCATCTGCTGGCCCTGCAGGACCCACGTCGAGGCCTTCTGGTCGAACAGCGAGAAGAACGGCGTGGTCAGCGCGAAGATCACCAGCACGCGCAGCACCGAGCGCACGCCTTCCACGGCTTCGGCCGGATGCTGGCCGCGGGCACGGTCCAGCTGCAGCCAGGTGCCGCCGCCGATGCCGGCCAGGATGGCGACCAGCGCAAGGCACAGGCAGATGACGATGCCCAGCGAACCGACCAGCCCGAACGAGGCCACCGCCAGCACCAGGCCGAGCGCGGCGATCACCAGGCCCGGACGGCCCTGCCCGGCAACGCGTGCGGTCAGCGCGGTACGCACCACGTTGGCGAACGAATGCGGGTCCTTCGGCGGCAGCGGCACCAGCACGTAGCGCTTGCGGCCCAGCCAGAACACGAAGGTGGCCACGAACATCAGGATGCCCGGGATGCCGAACGCCCACTGCGGGCCCCAGTTCTTCAGCACCAGCGGGATCAGCAGCGAGGCGAACAGCGAGCCGAAGTTGATGATCCAGTAGAAGGCGTCGAAGACGAGCTTGGCCAGGTGCTTGTTGCTCTGGTCGAACTGGTCACCCATGAACGAGGCCACCAGCGGCTTGATGCCGCCGGCACCGAGCGCGATCAGGCCCAGGCCAAGGAAGAAGCCCTCGCGGCTGTTCTCGAACAGGGCCAGGCACAGGTGGCCGGCGCAGTAGACCAGGCTGAACCAGAGGATGGTGTGGTACTTGCCGAAGAACCTGTCGGCCAGCCAGCCACCGAGCAGCGGGAAGAAGTACACGCCGATCATGAAGCTGTGCATGATGTCCTTGGCTTCACCGGCACGGCCTTCCGCAGTGATTTCCTGCAGCAGCAGCGAGGTGATCAGGAACTGCACCAGGATGTTGCGCATCCCGTAGAAACTGAACCGTTCGCAGGCCTCATTGCCGATGATGTACGGAATCTGGCGCGGCATCCTTCCCTGGCCGGCGATGGGGGCAACTGCGTCGTGGCTCATCCTGTAAGGCATTCCTGCAAAGCGAAAGGCGCAAGGTTACCGGAACCAGGCCTTGCGAAGCACGCTGCAGGGCTGCATGACAACGGTGCCAATCCATGGCAGGCGCTCCTGGCTGTGCCGGAAGTCACGGCACCTGCACGACAAAAGCGTAAACTTATCGTTATGCGCCCCCTCGCCTACGCCCGACTCCTGCTCAGCTGCCTGCTGCTGTTGCCGGCGTTGCAGGCCCAGGCGCGACCGCAGGCGCCGGCCTCGGCCAGCAGCGAGGGCGAGCCTCGGCAACTGACCGTGGCCGCGCTGGAACTGCCCAGCCGCGACGATGCGCAATGGAAGCAGCGCCGCGAGCAGGTCGCACAACTGTTGACCGACCTGCAACCGGACGTGATCTCGGTGCAGCAGGTGCTGCAGCAGCAGGGCCGCAATCCGGCCTGCTGGCTGGCCAGCCGGCTGCGCTACAGCTGCGACTTCGTCACCGCCGATCCGCCCAGCCAGCCGCTGCGGCATGGCAATGCCATGCTGACCCGGCTGCCGGTCAGCGAGGACGGTGTCACCCTGCTGCATCCACCCGGCACGTTCAGCGCGGCCGGCATGATGCGGCTGAAGCTGGGCCAGGCGCTGGTCAACATCTACGTGGCGCGGCTGCGCCCGGACCCGGACGAGGTCACCGCACGCCAGCATCAGACCAACGACCTGATGACCTGGATCGGCGCCACGGCCGAGGGCATGCCCAGCCTGATCGCCGGTGACTTCTCGGCCTCCACCGTGGAACTGGTGCGCAGCACGCCCGGCTTCCAGCCGGCCCGGCGCAATCCCGGCGGCCGCCCGGAACCGCCAGCGGCCAGTGGCGGTGGAGCCAGCGGTCATGGCCTGGACGTGTTGTTCCAGGTCAAGCATTTCGGTGGCATCCGCCAGCAGCCGATCCTGCTGCCGGCCGATGGCGACCTGCCCGGCCTGCGCCTGGGCGTGATGGCAACCCTGCGCCTGCAGGGCGATACGGCCACCGCGGAATAGCCCCGCCTTCGGCTGCGGTGGGTGCCGGTTGTGGGTGCCGACGGTGGGCGCCGACCTTGGCCGGCACATCCCTGCCGCGCGCGCAGATGCTTCCGTGCCGACCAAGGTCGGCACCCACCAGGTCCCGCGCGACGGCCAGAAGCTGGCAAACAAAAAGGCCGGGGTCTCCCCCGGCCTTTTCATTTCAACCCGCGATGCCGATCAGGCGATCGCTTCCTGGTAGCGACGCTCGACTTCGTTCCAGTCGATGACGTTGAAGAACGCGCCGATGTATTCCGGACGGCGGTTCTGGTACTTCAGGTAGTACGCGTGTTCCCACACGTCCAGGCCGAGGATGGGGGTGTTGCCTTCCATCAGCGGGCTGTCCTGGTTGCCGGTGCTCTCGACCACGACCTTCTTGTCCGGGGTCACGCTCAGCCATGCCCAGCCGCTGCCGAAACGGGTCAGCGCGGCCTTGGTGAAGGCATCCTTGAACTTGTCGAAGCCGCCCAGGTCCTTGTCGATGGCCTTGGCCACGTCACCCACCGGGTTGCCGCCGGCATTCGGCGCCATCACCGTCCAGAACAGCGAGTGGTTGGCATGGCCACCACCGTTGTTGCGCACCGGGCCCTGCAGGTTCTCCGGCAGCGACTTGAGCTTCTTCACCAGCTCTTCGACCGGCAGGTCAGCGTACTCGGTGCCTTCCAGCGCCGCGTTGACGTTGTTGATGTAGGTCTGGTGATGCTTGGTGTGATGGATTTCCATCGTCGCCGCATCGATATGCGGTTCCAGCGCGTCGTAGGCGTAGGACAGCTTGGGCAGGGTGTAGGCCATGATGCATCTCCTGATTGCGAGGGCACCCGACGGTGTCGGGCAGTGCGCGGTGAATGATGGGGACAGACCGCAAGATTACCAAGGGGGATGTAAAGGAAATTGCGTCCTGCCGGTGAGCATGCCGGCAATTGTTACGCAGCGGTGACGCTGCACGCTCCTCATGCCCCATGCAGCGCGCAGGCGTTACAGTGCGTGCCTTGCCCTCGCCTGCCCGTGCCCATGCGCAACCCCCGGCTGCTGATCACCGCCATCGCCCTGCTGCTGCTCGGCCTGGTCGCCAACCACTTCATGCAGCGTGCGCCAGCGCCGCAGTTCGCGCCGGACCTGCAGGGCGCGCCTGCCGCGCAGGCCCCGGCCACGCCGACAGCCCGCAGCGATGGCGGGTTGCCCGCGTTCCTGCCCGCCGAGGCGCGCCAGACCATCGCGCTGATACAGCGCGGTGGTCCGTTCCCGCACCGCCAGGACGGCAGCACCTTCGGCAACCGCGAGCAACACCTGCCGCAGCGCGCGCGCGGCTACTACCGCGAGTACACCGTCGACACTCCCGGCGCACGCACCCGTGGCACGCGCCGCATCGTCACCGGTGGCGATCCGCCGGAGGCGTGGTACTACACCGACGACCACTATGAATCGTTCCGCAGCTTCACCGTACCGGCCCAGGGAGCGCAGTGATGAGCCACGATGATTTCGGCCTCGGCCTGCATGACATCAACAATGCCGGCGTCTACGCCATCGACAGCGACGACATCGACGCGCTGGCGGCGGCGATGCGCGATGCCGGCCTGAAGGTGATCCGCATCGATCTGGAAGGTGTGGCCGACAAGCGCACCCTGCTGGCACGACTGGCCGCACAGCTGGATTTCCCGGCGGGGTTCGGCGGCAACTGGGATGCATTGTCGGACAATCTGCGCGACCTGCAGTGGCTGCCGGCCAACGGCTATGCACTGTTCCTGGCCGACGTCGATGCACTGCGTGCCGGCACGCAGAAGGACTTCGACACCCTGCTGGACGTGATGGACGAAACCAGCCGCGACTGGGTCGGCCGTGACGTGCCGTTCTGGGTGTTCCTGTCGCAGAGCGCGTGAGGTCACTGCCCTGGTCGGCATGCGCTTCTGCTCTGGTGGAGGCCGACCTTGGTCGGCATGCGCTGATGCCTTGGTAGAGGCCGACCTTGGTCGGCGCTTCCGTGCCAACCAAGGTTGGCACCTACCAAAGCGCGTCAGCACGACCGTCACATCCCGCGATGGTTCCGGCGAGGAGCCCCCGTGTTGTTCAAGGGGGCGCGCCAACGGCGCGGGGATAAGGAAACATGCTTGGACAATGGGAGCCGCTAGCGGCTCCCATTGTCTTCCTGCAGTTCTTTCTTGAACGGGATGTCCGGCGGCGGACGCGCCACCGCCGGCTGGTCCTGCATGTTCGGGTTGGTCAGGCCACAGCCACCACCCGCCTGCAGGATCGAGATCACGCAGGAGATCTTCGAGCCGGTACCCGGCAACGGAATCTCCATCGACTTGATGCCCTTGCGGACCCACTCGGCCAGCAGCGACTCCTGCGGCACCCAGTACTTGTCGAACGAGGTGGGCGTGTAGTCGTACGGCGGCCGCTTCAACCAGGTGCCGGACTGGGCAATGCGCTCCTTGGTCCAACCATCGTTGGCACCGCCCGGTGCGCCGCGTTCGGCGTGCCCGTCGCCCTCCTGCCCCGGCACCCGCACGCTGCCATCGGCATTGAACAGACCGCTGCCCTTGCCGGAAGTACTGGCCTGGTGCGCGCCACTGCTGGCGCCGTCGCGGTTGCGGCTGGATGCACCCCAGTCATCGCCCTTGGCAGGCGTGGCCCAATTGCCCGGATCGGGTGCCGGGCGCGCGCCGGCCTGGGCCGGTGCCGTACTGGATGCCGACGAGCGCGCAGGAGTGATGCTGGCCTGCGCCGCGCTGCTGCTGGCCGCAGGCGCAGCAGTTGCCGCGGGGGCACTGCCACTGGAAGGTGATGGCGCCGCCGCCGGTGCCGAGGCGACTTCGCGTTCGCGCACCTGCACGTCACGGCCCGCCGGCGCATGTACGGTCGACTCACGGCCGGCCACGGTCGCCATCCGCACCTGCGGATCGACCACTGCCTGCACCTCCCGTTCGCGCACCTGCAGTTCCTGCTGCGGAAGGCGCACCTGCACATCCGCAGTGCGCAGCGGCTGCGGCGCCACCGGGGCGTCGACCGTACTGACTTCGCGCTCCTGTACCTGGATGTCACGCAACTGCGGCGTGCGCACCGCGACGGCCGGTGCATGCAGCGGCGTCGGCACAGGGGGAGCCTGCAGCGGCTGCACGCTGCGCTCGCGCACCGTGGCTGTGGTGTCGCGCGGCACGATGCTGACCTCGGTGCGCGGCACGCTGACCGGCGGCACCACGAAGTCGGTGCTGGCTTCGGCCACCTCGGTGGCCTGCACTGGAGACGGCGGAGGTGCCGCGACCGGCGCGGGTTCGGCTTCAGCCGGCGGCGCAGGCACGCTGGCGGTCGCTGCAGGTGCCGGCATGGGCGCAGGCGCCGACGCTGCGGCGGGACGCGGTTGCGGTGCGGTGGCGGCTCCCGCCTCGCGGCCGGCCACCACCTGCCCGGCTGGCGCGGCGGCAGCGGCTTCGGCGCCCGGCCGGTCGCCACCGCCTTCCTGGGTAGCGCGGCCGACGAACTCCACCTGCACGCGCTCGCCTTCAGCGCCCTCTTCCTCCGGCGCCGTGGTGCGGATCACCGCCACCCACAGCAGCAGCACGAAGAACAGCAGATGCAACAGCGCGCTGGCCAGTGCCGAGGTCCAGCGCATCCAGCGCTGATCGCGCGGTGCGGCATCCCAGTCCTGCCAGAACAGCCGGCGCAGCGCCTGCCACGGGGACAAACGCGGCGATTGCCCGGGCGGCCCGGGCAACGGACGCGGCAGCAGCACGTCGATGACGTCCCGGGCATGCAGTGGCCGCGGCAACGGACCGAGCGAGCGCAGCCACAACGCCCAGCCATAGGGCAGGCGCGTGGTTTTCTCCAGGACGGCGGCGGGCTGCTGGCGCGCCAGCAGCAGGTCGATGAGCTGCTCGGCCCGGGTCAGAGGCACGCGTCAGCGATCAGGCGGCGTTGCCGCGAGGAATGTACGGCGCGTGGCCACTGTCGTGGTCGGTCGCATCACGTACAGCGGTCACGCCCGGCACGCGGCCCATCAGGGTCTTCTCGATGCCCTGCTTGAGGGTCACGTCGGCCATGCCGCAGCCCTGGCAGCCACCACCGAAGCGCAGCAGCACCACGCCGTCGGCCGAGACTTCCTGCACGGCCACCTTGCCGCCATGCGAGGCCAGCTGCGGATTGATTTCGTTCTCGACCACCCAATGCACGCGCTCGACCAGCGAGGCGGCATCGCCGGGCGCTTCGCCCTTGATGCGCGGCGCCTTGATGGTCAGCTGCTGGGCACCGGCGGTGCCGGCGACGATGTCGATCTCGGCGCCATCGAGCCAGCCGACGCTGCTGGCATCGACATAGAGGGTGAAACCATCGCAGTCCACCGCCCACTCGTCGCCGAGCAGGTCGGTCGGCTCGGCGAATTCCAGCCGGGCATCGGCGCGCGGGGTACCAGGATCGACCGCGCTCAGGCGCACGCCCATGCCGGGCACGCCCTCGCGTTCGATCAACTTGCGGAAATGGGTCTGGGCAGTGTCGGAGATCTGGATCATCAGGCTATTCTAGCCAAGTAAGCGTCAGCCGCTCATTCGGTTTATACACCGTCCGGCGCATTGTTCAGTCAACACGAGGTGGAGATTCCCATGGCCGACCTGATTCCACTGGCCCAGGCCCGTTGCGTGCCGCGCAAAGGCAGCGACCACAAGCTCGGCGAAGCGCGCCTGGCCGAACTGCTGCCGCAGATTCCCGGCTGGGAGCTGAGCGAGGGCGGCCAGGCCCTGACGCGCACCTTCCGCTTCAAGGATTACTACGCCACCATGGCCTTCGTGAACGCGCTGGCCTGGATCGCCCACCGCGAGGACCACCATCCAGACCTCGGCGTGCACTACGACCGCGCGGTCGTGCGCTTCTCCACCCACGACGTGGGCGGCCTGAGCGAGAACGACTTCATCTGCGCGGCAAAGACTTCGGCCCTGACGGAGCAACTGCCATGAACGTACGTTTGCTGAGCCTGTCCCTGATCGCTGCGACCGGCCTGGCCGGCTGTGGCGCGTCCGAACCGCCGGCGCCGCCCCCGCCGCCGCCGACCGAAGTGGCCGCAGTGAAGACGCCGCCGCCGCAGTACCCGCTGGAACTGGCCTGCATGGGCGTGGGCGGCACCAGCACCTTCAAGGTGACCATCGGCACCGACGGCAAGCCGAGCGAGGTCGCGCTGCTGACCGGCGCCGGCAACCCGCAGCTGGACGAGCTGGCCAAGACCGCCGTGCAGGGCTGGCAGTTCAACGCCGCCACCCGCAACGGCCAGCCGGTGCCGGCCACCATCCAGGTGCCGGTCAGCTTCAACCCGCCGCAACCGAAGCCGGACCAGTGCTTCGCCATCGAAGAACGCCTGCGCCGCGGCGGCTGATCGCGCGCGCGCCGACGAGGCCAGCCGACGCCCGCCTCGCCCTCGCCGCCCCGGCCTTGCCCGGGGCGGTTGTCTGTTGACCAGGATCGCGTCGGTACATGCTGCAGATTCCCCCCGAAAACGTCTGGATCGCGCTCGCGGTCACCCTCGCCGCCGGTCTGGCCACCGCCATCGGCAGCCTGCTGGTGCTGTTCTCGCGCCGGCCCAATCCGCGCCTGCTGGCCTTCGGCCTGGCCTTCGCCGGCGGCGCCATGGTCTACGTGTCGCTGTCAGAGATCCTCAACAAGTCCATTGCGTCCTTCGCGCTGGCCTATGGCGAGCGCACCGGCTTCACCTACGGCACCCTGGCGTTCCTGCTGGGCGTGATCGTGATCGTGCTGATCGACCACTTCATTCCCAACCCGCATGACAGCCTGGACAAGCAGGACCCGGCGTTCCGCGAGAACAGCCGCGAGTACCTGAAGCGCGTCGCCCTGCTGACCTCGATCGCCATCACCGCACACAACTTCCCGGAAGGGCTGGCAACGTTCTTCGCGACTCTGGAAAGCCCGTCGGTGGGCATGCCGCTGGCCTTCGCCATCGCCATCCACAACATTCCCGAGGGCATCGCGATTGCGGTGCCGGTGTACTTCGCCACCCAGAACAAGTTCTATGCGTTCAGCGCCAGCCTGCTGTCGGGCCTGGCCGAGCCGGTGGGCGCGGCGCTGGGCTACTGGCTGCTGTCCGGATCGCTGTCGCACGCCACCTTCGGCTGGGTGTTCGGGTTGATTGCCGGCGTGATGGTGTTCCTGGCGCTGGACGAGCTGCTACCGGCGGCCAAGCGCTATGCCAAGGGCCACGAAACCGTGTACGGGCTGGTGGCAGGCATGGGCACGCTGGCGATCAGCCTGGTGCTGTTCAAGTGGTGAGCAATTCCAGGCCCGCCCCGTAGAGTCGAGCTTGCTCGACTGACATTCCTCGACCGAACAGCAGTCGAGCAAGCTCGACTCTACAAGGGGATACGGCGCGCTGCCTGTCCCGCCTACTTCAGTCGATCCAGCGCCTCGACCAGCTCGTCGGCCAGCGGCGCGTTCAGCACGTACGGGCTCTTGCCGTCGTCCAGTGCGAACTCCAGTGACGCCGCGTGCAGGAACAGGCGCTTCAGCCCGATCTGCTCACGAAGCCGCTTGTTGACGACCGGATCGCCGTACTTGTCGTCACCGGCCACCGGATGCCCCAGATGCTGGGCATGCACGCGGATCTGGTGGGTCCGGCCGGTCTCGATGCGGACCTCGCAGTACGAATGCCCGCCGCGACGCTCCAGCACGCGGAAGTGGCTGATCGATTCCTTGCCGATCGCGTTGACCTGCACATGGCGCTCGCCGCCCTGACGCAGGCCGACATGCAGCGGCGCATCGACCGTCATCACACCGTCGGGCATGCGCCCGGTCAGCAGGGTCAGGTAGCGCTTGCGGATGCCGGCGCCGTGGTCTTCACGCAGCAGCGCCTGCAGCTCGCTCAGCGCCGAGCGCTTCTTGGCCACGATCAGCAGGCCCGATGTGTCGCGATCCAACCGGTGAACCAGCTCCAAGGTCTGCCCCGGGCGCAGCGCACGCAGGGTCTCGATGGCGCCGAAACTGATGCCGCTGCCGCCGTGGCTGGCCACGCCCGTGGGCTTGTTCAGGGCCAGCAGGCGGGCGTCCTCGAAGACGATGGCCTGCTCCAGCCGACGCATGAACGCCTCCGGCGGACCGGCCTTGTCTCCCTCTTCGGTGAGACGAACCGGCGGCACACGCACCTCGTCTCCGGCCTCCAGCTTGCGTTCGGCCTTTGCCCGGCCGCCGTTCACCCGCACCTGGCCGCTGCGCACCAGCTTGTAGACCAGGCTTCGCGGGGCGCCTTTCAGCTGGCCAAGCAGGAAGTTGTCCAGGCGCTGGCCGGCACGGTCGGCGGGAACGGTGATCATGCGCACGGAAGGCTTGTCGCCAGCGGGTTTGGTCGGGTCTTGGGCAGTCATCAGGCTGTTTATTCTGTTACACTCGGGGGGCGAGATAAGGGATTGATTTCGTTGGAAGTTACTCAGGGCCAGAAGCCCAGCTTCCGACGAATCCGGCACAGTGCGCGACCACCGCCCGCGGGGCGGCCATGTTAGCGGCTCACCGGCCTTCCCGGCCATCGCCGGATGCCTGACACGCAACCGTGCTGAACATGTCCCGCGTGGCGCTCCAGCCTGGCTGACAGCTGCCTGCGGCCCTGCAACACCCAAAAACCCATAAGAGTGAAGCGCTCCCGGGGCCTGCCGTGGTGTCGTAGCGCTGGAAACCCAAGCCGCCCTCCCCGCGCTTGCGCGAATGGGCGGCGAGCCGTGTCCAGAGGCGAAACCCCATGGCGTTCCGCGCGGTAGCCGCTTGCGAGGAACGCAACAATGAAGCGAATGCTGATCAACGCCACGCAGGCTGAAGAGCTGCGTGTTGCCATCGTGGATGGCCAGTCGTTGTATGACATCGACATCGAACAGCCGTCGAAGGAACAGAAGAAGTCCAACATCTACAAGGGCCGGATCTTCCGCATCGAGCCCTCGCTGGAAGCGGCCTTCGTCGAATACGGTGGTGGCCGCCATGGCTTCCTGCCGCTGAAGGAAATCTCCCGCGACTACTTCCAGGCCGGTGTCGACCACAACAAGGCCGGCATCCGTGAGCTGCTGCGGGAAGGCCAGGAAATCGTCGTCCAGGTGGACAAGGAAGAGCGCGGCAACAAGGGCGCCGCCCTGACCACGTTCATCTCCCTGGCCGGCCGCTACATGGTGCTGATGCCGAACTCGCCGAGCGCGGGCGGTGTCTCCCGTCGCATCGAAGGCGAAGACCGGGCCGCGCTGAAGGACGCCCTGGACAAGCTGAACATCCCCGACGACATGGGCGTGATCATCCGCACCGCCGGCGTCGGCCGCGATGCCGAAGAGCTGCAGTGGGATCTGGACTACCTGCTCAACGTCTGGCGTGCCATCGCCGAGGCCGCGCTGAGCAAGCCGGCCCCGTTCCTGATCTACCAGGAATCGCGCCTGATCGTGCGCGCCCTGCGTGACTACCTGCGCGCCGACATCGGCGAGATCCTGGTCGACACCGAGGAGATGTACGAGCACGCCCGCGAGTTCATGCAGCAGGTGATGCCGCAGACCCTGCGCAAGCTCAAGCATTACAAGGACGACATCCCGCTGTTCAACCGCTTCCAGATCGAGTCTCAGATCGAAGGCGCCTACGAGCGCAACGTGCGCCTGCCGTCGGGTGGCTCGATCGTGGTCGACCAGACCGAAGCGCTGACCGCGGTCGACGTCAACTCCTCGCGCGCCACCAAGGGCAGCGACATCGAGGACACCGCGTTCCAGACCAACCTGGAAGCGGCCGAGGAAGTGGCCCGCCAGCTGCGCCTGCGCGACCTCGGCGGCCTGGTGGTGATCGACTTCATCGACATGGCCTCCAACAAGCACCAGCGCGAGGTCGAGAACCGCCTGGCCAACGCGCTGAAGTACGACCGTGCCCGCGTGCAGGTCGGCCGCATCTCGCGCTTCGGCCTGCTGGAAATGAGCCGCCAGCGCCTGCGTCCGAGCCTGGGCGAGTCCAGCCAGATCGTCTGCCCGCGTTGCGACGGCCACGGCCGCATGCGCAGCGTCGAATCGCTGTCGCTGTCGATCATCCGCGTTGCCGAAGAGCATGCGATGAAGGAGAACACCGGGCAGGTGCTGGTCCAGGCCCCGGTGGAGATCGCCAATTACCTGCTGAACGAAAAGCGCAGCGCCCTGCGCGAGATCGAGCAGCGCCACGAAGCGCCGATCGTGATCGTCGCCGACGAGCAGCTGCACACCCCGCACTACACCGTGACCCGCCTGCGCGAGAACGAGCTGGGTGAAGAGAGCAACAAGCCCAGCTACCAGCGCGGCACCCCGCGCAAGCTGCCGGTGCACGCCCTGACCAAGGGCCAGCTGAACATCCCGCCGCCGGCGGTGACCCAGGTCAAGCACACCTCTCCGGCCCCGGTGCGCGAGGAAGTGGAACCGGCGGCAGTTGCTCCGGCCCCGGTCGTGGCCGCGCCGGTGGCGCAGGCTCCGAGCGGTGGCGTGATCGGTTGGCTCAAGCGTGTGTTTGGTGGCGAACCGGCCCCGGCCCCGGCCCCGGCTGCTCCGGCGGCCCGCCAGCAGCAGGACGGCGGCCGCAAGGACCGCAACAAGGATCGCAACAAGGACCGCAAGGACCGTCGCGACGACAACCGCGGCAATGGCGGCAACGGCAACGCGCAGCAGCAGAAGGACGGTGGCAACCGCAAGGATCGCGGTGAGCAGCGCAAGGACGGCCGCCAGGGCGGCAACAACAACGGCAACGCCCAGCAGCAGCCGCAGGGCAAGCAGAAGGAGCCGCAGCAGAAGGATGGCCAGCAGCCGCAGCAGCAGAACAAGCCGCGCAACGAGCAGCAGGGCCAGAACCCGCAGCAGCCGAAGCTGAAGCAGCCGAAGCAGCCGCGCCCGCAGCAGGACGGTGACAAGCCGGCCGAGAAGCCGCAGCGCAACGCCGCCGAGGTCTCCGCCGAAACCGTGACTGCGGCTGCAGCCGTGACCGCCACGGCGGTCGCCGCCAACGTAGTGACTGCTCAGGAAGCGACTGCGCCGGTGGCGCCGGTTGCATCGGTGGCCTCCGCTCCGGTGGACGCCGCAGCATCGGTCGAGACCGCTGCCAATGCTGCCAGCGAGGCCGAGGTGGTTGCGGTTGCCGGTGAAGAGGCTGCAGCCGACGCCACTGGCGAGCAGGCGGGCGAAGGTGCGACCCGCCGTCGTCGTGGCCGTCGTGGTGGCCGCCGCCGTCGTCGCGGTGGTGCCGAGAACGCTGCCGGCAGCGACACCCTGGGCGATGACCAGGACGACGCTGACGACGGTGATGACACTGATGTCGCCGAGCCGACCGCCGACAGCACTGCCGGCACCGCGCCGGTCGCTGCTGCGCAGCCGGCTCGTTCGCAGCCGGAGTTCGACTTCGATGACGAAGTCGAGCCCGTCACTGCCGACGCCGCAAAGCCGGTTCGTGCCGCCGCCGCCGTTGCCGCCGCACCGGTTGCCGTGGTGAGCAGCGCGGTGGTCGAAGCCGCCGCCCCCGTCGTGGCCGAGGTGCAGGCGCCGATTGAAGCCGCCACCAAGGCCGAACCGGCACCTTCGCCGGTGCAGACCAGCATGCTCGATGCCATCGACGCTGCGACCCCGGTGCAGCCGGTGGCCGTTACGGCTCCGGTGGCGGAAGCCGCGCCGGCGGTGGTCGAGGCTGCCCCGGCCGTCGAAGCCGCTCCGGTGGTTGAGGCGAAGCCGGCCGTGGTCGAGGCTGCGCCAGTGGTGGAATCGAAGCCGGTGGTGGTTGAAACCGCCCCGGTGGCGGAAGCCCAGCCGGTGGCCTTCGAGGCTGCCCCGGTGGTGGAGGCCGCTCCGGCGATTGAAGCCAAGCCGGTCGTCGAGAACGCGCCGGTCGCCGAACAGCCGGTCGCCCCGGTGGCGGTCGAGGCCGCTCCGGTTGAATCCGCTGCCCCGGTCGCCGAGGCAGTGGTGGCACCGTCGATTGACCCGGTTGCCGATGGTCACACCGACGCTGCGGCCCAGGCTGCCGAAGCCAAGGCCCACGAAGAAGACGAAGAGGCCGCCAAGCGCACGCCGCCGGCGAACTGATCGCTCTTTGATCGCGTGAAAGCAGAACGGCGGGGATCGATGATCCCCGCCGTTTTTGTTTGTGCGATTGGCGCTGGCTTCGCCTTTGTAGAGGCCAACCTGGGTTGGCGCCGTTGATTGAATGCACGCGGACATACCCGTGCCAACCAAGGTTGGCACCCACCAGGACACCATCCGCGCACGGGCACTGCTTTGGTAGGGGCCAACCTTGGTTGGCGCCGTTGTTGGAGCGAACGAGGCCACGTCCGTGCCAACCAAGGTTGGCACCTACCAGGACATCAGCGCGCCGGAGCGAACTGCAACCGGGTCCACACGCCGTAGTGGTCCGAGGCCCAGCGCCCGCTGTCGTCGGGTTGGTCGAACAGCAGCTTCGCCTCGCGCGCGACCATCTCGTCCTGCTGGAAGAAGATGTGGTCGATCCGCGAGGGTGCCTGGTAGTAGTGGCGGTTGAGGGTGCTGACCCCTGCCAGGTCCGTATTGACATGCACGCTGCCGTAGCTGTCGCCGTAGTGGCTGCGCAGTTCACTCAGGTCGCCGGCATCCACCAGTGCATTGAAATCGCCCGCGATCACCACCGGCGCACCGGCCGACGTTGTGGAGATGTAGCGCAGCAGGTCCTCCACCTGGCTGCGACGGATGCCCTGGCCACGCTCGTCGTTGCGCTCGTTGAGATGCGTGGCGTAGACATTCACTGGCGTTCCATCGACGTCGATGCGCAGATGGGCGACGGTACGGTAATCGTCCAGCGGCTGCAGCAGATGATCGCCGTGGGCCAGGATCGGACGCCGGGTCAGCAACGCGTTGCCGTATCGCTTCGGGGCCCCGACCGGATCGGTGGACACGAACACATACCGGTAGCCGAGCTGGCTGGCCAGCCACTGCGCCTGGTTGCGGACATTGCGCCGTTGGATCACCTCCTGCAGCGCAACCGCATCCGGCTGCAGACGCTTGAGCTCGGCCAGGATGGTGCGGCGACGACTCGGCCAGTCTTCGCGGTCATGGTGCAGATTGAAGGTGACCATGCTCATGCCAGGCACATTGGCCACGTCAGCCGACGCGGCAGTGGCCGCGGGCTCGACCGCCATCGCCACGCCCGGCAGTGCCAGTGCCATTGCCAGCCCCAGGGCGCGCACCGACGTGCGCACCCTCGCCCCCTGCTGCTTCATCGTTACTGTCCCTTGCGTTCGGCGCGGCGCACCGCGCTCGGCACGTCGATCTCGACCCGTGCCGGCAGCTGGTGCACGTGCAGTTCCCTGTTGATCCACTCGACCGCTTCACCGTTGACGGTGGCATCGCCCGGATCACCGGCATATGGCCACGGCAGCACCACGCCGCCCACCGGCGGTACCAGGCCCGGCTGCACCTCCAGCGTCAGCTGCTTGTCGCCGCGCTGCAGGCGGTAGTTGAGCTGGCCCTGCGGCGTTCGCAAGCCCTGCACGGCGATGCCTTCGCCCTGCAGCCACGCGGCCGGAACGCCCGCGGCCAGCACCAGGGCGTCATCCATGTCGCGGTGGTAGGCGAACATGTCCAGCGCCGAGCGCACGAAGTCGGAGGCAACCCAGGCATGCGGCAGGTCACCCACGAAGAACGGCTTGCGCGGCGTGCGTGACACCACTTCGGCCCACTGGTTCCAGGCCTGCGGCGCTCGGTCCTTGAAGAAGAACTCGGTGGCCTGCCAGGCGCGGTCACGCCAGCCCAGGCGCACGAATGCGGCAACGTTGCGCCACTCGTACGGGGTGTAGTCCTTCCACTCCCGCTTGCCGTCGCGGCGGGCCACGAACTCTTTCCAGTAGCGTTCGAAGGTCGCTTCCAGCGCCTGCTGCGGCAGGCGGCCCTGCTCACCGCCGGGGGCCAGCGCGATGGTGGTCGAGGTTGCATCGAAATCGCCCAGCTCGGCCGAACCCGGCAGGTAATCGATGGTGTGCTGCTGCATCGCAGACAGCAGCGAGGCCTGCAGGTCATCGCGGAACTGGTCGCGCGATTCGGCGATCTGCATCGCCTCGACCTTGCCCAGCTGGGTCGCCAGAAGTGCAGCGTCCTTGTAACCGCGCAGTGCCCAGAAGTTGTCCCAGTACGAATGCATCGGCTTGGCCGAATAGCCTTCGTGGCTGATGGACGCCGGCATCATGCCGTAGAAGGCCGGGTTGCGCGCCCGGTTTTCCTCGGTGCGCTCACTGGCGCGTAGTTGTTCCATGTAGGTATAGGCGCCCTGCACGTGCGGCCACATCAGTTCGACGAACGTGCTGTCGCCGGTGTAGCGCCCATATTCGGCAATGCTGTAGATCAGCTCGCCGTGGCTGTCGTTCTCCGGCACCGGGTCGCTGCCGCGCGCATCGACGCAGCACGGCACCTTGCCGTTCTCGAACTGGTAGGGCGCATACCAGTTGATGTAGTCACGCACGGCGTCGCTGCGACCCATGCGCAGCAGGCCTTCGGAAATCATCGCGCCATCGCGGATCCAGCTGCGCGCGTAGGAACGCGTACCCGGCTGCAGGCGCGGCCCGACGCGCGAGATCAGCATGTGCGCCACCGCGGTACGCAGGGTATCGACCAGCGCCTGGCCGGCCGCCGGCACCTGCAGCGAAACCACGCCCAGCTTCTGTCGCCACTGCTCGGCCACCTGTGCCTGCGCCTTGGCCACGTCCAGCGCCTTGGGCGCCCAGCCACCGGTCTGCGGCAGTACCACCGCCACTTCGCGGCTCTGGCCGGGCTCCAGCTTGATCGTATACATCAGCGCGCCCGACGCCATGCCGGTGCTGTCCTTCACCGCCGTGGTGGCCGGGTACTTGCCGCTGGCCAGATGCATCGCATCGAGCTTGCCGTCGAACGTGCTGGCAAAGCGCGCGTCCGGCACCTGTAGCGGGTAGATGCGCGGCTCACCGTTGACCCTCACCAGCTGCTCGCCGACGTCCAGCGCATCGATGCGGCTGAAGCCGCCAACGGTGTTGAGGAACTGGGTTGGCGGGTTGACCTGCCACGGGCGGATCGCCAACGCCAGGGTGTACTCGTGTGCGACCTTGTCCGGATTGCTCAGCCGGTAGCGGCCGATCAACTGCGCGCGCTCCGGCGTGCCCTGCACGAAGCTGGTCACCGCCAGGCCGACCTTCTCGTGTACCCAGTCGACGTTGGCGATCGGCAGATAGTGGTCCTGCAGCGACTGGGTGATGGCCACTTTCGACCAGTCCAGCAGCTTGCCATCCAGGCGGATGAACGGTTCGATGCTGAAGCTGCCCTTGGCCGGCTCCAGTGCGCCGTCTTCACTGATCAGTGCCTGCTCCTGGCCACCGTCGAGACCCAGCAGGGTCCAGTACGGCTGTTCACCGACGTAGGCGCGCGGCAACGCGCCGCGCGGCAGGTCGGCGGCCACCGACGACAGGAACGCATTCGGAGTGGCAGCGAAGGCCAGCGGCTTGAGCGCGATGTCACGGATGCCATAGCGCCAGTTCGGGCCATCCTGCAGATCGAAGCGCACGTAGCGCGCGTCGGTATCCGGCAACGCCAGCCAATCGCGGCCACCGGCACCACTGGTCACTTCGCGTACGGTGCGCCAGTCGCGGCCATCCTCCGAGGTACGCACGGTATAGCGGCGCGCCTCCAGATCCGGCAGCCAGTCGATCACCGCACCGCCGATTTCGCGGCTCTTGTGCAGGTCCAGGCTGATGGTCTGCTGCTTGACACCCCCGCTGATCCAGAACGTATCGCTCTTGCCGTCGATCATGCGGTCCTGCAGCGCGGTGGCGGTATCGGCGATCACCGATGGCACCAGCGCCGAATCATCCTGCGGCGGCAGGCCCTGCAGGGTCAGCTTGTCGAAGCACACCGTGCCACGCCCGCCCACCTTGCTGTAGATCGTGAACTCGACCGCGGCGCTGCGTGCCATCTCCTTTTCGGGCGAGGGCCCCCACGCCTTGTCGATCTGGCGGCGGCGGTACTCGACCGGCGTCCACGCCTTGGGGAAGCTGTAGCCGGGACGGTTGACCCACCACACGTTATCACCGCTGGCGTCGATCAGCTTGAACTGCAGGTCGTTGGCCGGCGAATCACCGCGCAGCTGGAAGCCGAAGCGATAATTGGCCGGGTACTCGATGTTGAGCGCGCGACGGATGCCGACGTAGCCGGAGACCTTATGGAAGTCGTAGTCCAGGCACAGCGCGCGACCACCGCCAGCACCACTGACCGGGCGCAGCGAACCGCTGACCTGGTCGGACAGCACCAGCTTCCAGGCACCGATATCGTCGAAGTCGTCCAGCACTTTCGGTGCCGGCAGCGCCGGCGGCGCGGCGATCGCCAGGGAGGTCCACAACAGGCCCAGTCCAACGGCGATCGCTCGCTTCATCCTTTGACGCTCCCCAGCAACAGACCTTGGATGTAGTACCGCTGCAGCACCAGGAACAGCGCCAGCACCGGGACCACGGTGACCACCGCGCCGGCCATCATCATTTCCACGTCCATGATGTGTTCGCGCGAGAGGGTGGCCAGTGCCACCGGCAAAGTGTAGTGCTCCTGGTCGGTCAACACGATCAACGGCCACATGAAATCGTTCCATGCGCCCATGAAGGTGAAGATCGCCAGGGTCACCAGCACCGGCTTGAGCATCGGCAGCACGATCTGGAAGAAGATGCGCAGCTCCCCTGCCCCGTCGATGCGCGCCGCCTCCAGCAGCTCATCCGGGATCGAACGCGCGTACTGCCGCACCAGGAAAATGCCGAACACGCTGGCCAGCGCCGGCACGATCACGCCGCCGAAACTGTTGACCAGGCCCAGCTGCTTCATCAGCAGGAACAGCGGCAGCATCGCCACCTGCGCCGGGATCACCAGCGCGGCCATCAGCACCTGGAACAGGCGCTCGCGGCCGACGAAGTTCAGCTTGGCGAACGCATAGCCGGCCATGGTGTTGAGCAGCAGCGAACCAATCGTGATGCCCAGCGACACCAGCAGGCTGTTGGCGAAGTTGCCGCCCATGCCGGTGCGCGCGAACAGCTCATGGTAGTTGTGCGTGGTGATGCTCGAAGGAAGCAGCGGCGGCGGGAAATGGCTGGCCTCGCCCTGCGGCATGAACGAGACCGACAGCATCCACAGCAGCGGCGCCAGGCTGACCAGGGCCAGCACCAGCAACGCACCATTGATCATCCACGGGTACCAGCGCGACTGGCCGATTTCACGACTCATACCAACTGCCTCTTGCGGCCGAAACGCAGCATCACGGTGGTCACCGCCAGGATGATCAGGAACAGCAGGAACGCCACCGCGGAGGCGCGTCCCAGGTTCCACCACTTGAAGCCTTCCTCGAACATGAAATACAGCACGCTGACGGTGCTCTGCAGTGGGTCGCCACGGGTCATCACATACGGCTCGGCGAACAGCTGGAAGTAGCCGGACACGGTAATGACCCCGACCACCAGCAGCACCGGGCCGAGCATCGGCAGGGTGATGTGCAGGAACTGCTTCCAGCGCGATGCGCCGTCGATGCGCGCAGCCTCGTACAGGTCATGCGGGATGGCCTGCAGGCCGGCCAGGAAGATCACCATGTTGTAGCCGAAGTTCTTCCACACCGCGAACAGCATGATGGTCGGCATCGCCCAGTTGGGATCGCCCAGCCAGTCGATCGGGCTGATGCCCAGATGGCCCAGGCCGTAGTTCACCAGCCCATAGCTGGTATGGAACAGGTAGCGCCAGATCACCGCCACCGCCACCAGCGTGGTCACCACCGGCGCGAACAGCGCGGTGCGGAACAGCGCCTTGAAGCGCGCGGCCGGTGCATTGAGCAGCATCGCCGCGCCCAGCGACACGCCGATCGACAACGGCACGCCGATCAGCACGAAGTAGGTGGTGTTCCACAACGACTTCCAGAACATCGGTGTCTGCAGCAGATCGATGTAGTTGCCCAGGCCGACGAAGCGCAGGTTGCTGCTGTCTGCCAGCGCATACAGGTCGAAGTCGGTCACGCTCAGCGCCAGCGCCGAGGCCACCGGCAGGCCGAAGAACACGCCCAGCACGATCAGCGAAGGGCCGGCGAAGATCCAGCCAGCAAGTGAAGTACGTTTCATTGCGCGCTCCCGGCGGCCACGGCACTGCTCGATTGCGGCGACGGCGCGCGCTGCTGCAGGCGTTGTTGTTCATGCATCCAGCGGCGCTTGGCCAGCACCTTGTCCACGCGCTGGTCCAGCTCTTCCACCGCCTTGTCCTGCGGCAGGCCACCACGCACCACCTTTTCGGTGACGATGCGCATTTCCTGCACGATGCGCTCCCATTCGAGCACCTTCGGCGTCGGTTTGACCCGCTCCAGCTGGTCACGGAACGCAACCGCCAGCGGATCATTGGCCAGCGATGGCGCATTCCAGGTACTGCGGCGCGGCGGCAGGTCGCCGATGATCGAATGGAAACGCGCCTGGATTTCCGGCCGCGACAGGAACTCGATCAGCTTCCACGAGGCCTCCTTCTGCTGCGACCTGCGGAAGATCACCAGGCTGGTGCCACCGGCGATGCCGGCCCCCGGGCCATCCGGACCCGGCAATGGCGCGGTACCCCACTGCCCTTCCAGCTCCTTCGGCTGCAGCTTCTTGAACTCGCGGATGTTCCAGGGCCCGGAGATGTAGAACACGTTGAAGCCCCGGAAGAACTCGTCCCAGACGTTGGAAATCTGCGTCTCGGACATCTTCGGCGCCCAGCCCTGCTCGAACATGTTGGCGTAGAAGGCCAGTGTGCGGCGGAACCCCGGGCTGGCGAAATTGCCTCGGGTGTCATCGTCGCGCAGCAGCGGATCGGGCTGCTGCAGCGCCAGCGACAGCTGCTGCTCGAACTCGTTGATCGGCATCAGTACCGCGTAGCGGTTCGGCCCCTGCATCTTCTTGATCGCGGCCATCTGCTCGTCCCACTCCTGCCAGGTGCGCGGCGGATGGTCGTAGCCGGCCTTGGCCAGCAGGTCCTTGCGGTAGTAGATCAGGCGGGTATCGACATACCACGGCACGCCGACCAGCTCGCCATGGATCACGTTGGTATCCCAGATGCCCTGGAAATAGTCCTTCGGGTCCACCACGGACGAACGCTGCACGAACGGCTGCAGTGGCGTCAGTGCGTCGAGTTCGGCGAACTCGGGCACCCAGGTGTTGCCGAGCTGGCACACGTCGGGCAGGCCGTCGGCGGCGAACGCCGTCAGCAGCTTCTCGTGCGCGGCCGTCCAGGGAATGTTCTGCACATCCACCTTGATGCCGGGGTTCTCGGCCTCGAACTCGTGGATCAGCTCGCTGACCACCTCGGCTTCGCGGCCCATCGCCCAGAAGCGCACGGTGGTGGTGCCCGGCTCGGTGCGGGCGCAGCCGGCCACGGCCAAGGCGGCCAAGGCAGGCAGCGCCCAGCGGCGCAGGCGGTCGATCCAGTTCGGCATCGGGTTACTTGCCCTGGCCTGTGGTGCGGTTGGCATTGTTCTTCTGTTCCTGCGCGGCAGCCGCGCGTGATTCGGCGATACCCACCGCGCGTGCCGCCGCGGCCTTTTCGTCCTTCTGCAGTTCCAGCGGCTGGAACGAGCCTTCCGGCGCCAGCCAGCCACCGCTGAACCCGGCCCGCTCCAGTCCCTTGCGGATGTACGGGTTCTTCTTCATCACTTCCCAGACGAAGTCATTGCGGTAGTTGGCGATCATGGTCAGGATCGGGCCCTGGTCGATGGCGATGTAGTCGCTGGCGACCCAGCCACGATCCGGCACCAGGCGGCCGGTCTTGATCGGAATGTCGTAGTTGAAGCTGGGATTGAACGAATCCAGGAAGCCGTAGCTGGAATAGATGTAGTCGCCGTAGCGCTTGTGCATCTCCAGCGTGGCCGGGATCACCTGCTCGGGCGCGAACACCACCGACGCGATCGCGGCGGTCGGCGCAATGGTGCCGTCATCGAAGTTCTCGCGCAGGCCGGCGCCGCGCGAAGAGTAATGGCGGAACTGGCGCTGCTCGCCACGGTATTCCTGGGTGGTGTTCTGCGGGCCATCGCTGGCAGTCAGGCCCCACACGTTCTCGCCATAGTCCTTCCACTGCATCGGGTTGGCGATGGCGTACTCGCGCTGGGCCAGCGCGGCCGAACGGCTGTTGAGGAAATAGGTGCTGCCGCGCTCGCGCATGTACGCGTCCTGGATGTCGCGGAAGTCGATCCAGACGTGGCTGTACTGATGGCCGAACAGCGGGCCGAAGGACAGGTATTCCTGGCCCTGGTAGACACCCCAGTCGTTGTCGTAGGTGCGCGTCCACACCGTCCACGCATCCGGGCTGACCGGGTGCGTCGGCGAGCCCAGGGCGAGGATGTAGACCATCATCGCCTCGTTGTAGCCCATCCAGTCGTGGTCGATGAAGCCACTCTCGGGGAACCAGCCCATCGAGATCAGCGGCGCACGCTGCTGCAGCCACGGCCAGTCGACCTTCTTGTACAGCGTGTCGGCGATCTGGCGGATCTCCTTCTCGCGCGGATCGTCACCATCGTAGTAGGACTGTGCGAACAGCACGCCCATCATCAGCAACGCGGTATCCACCGATGAAAGCTCGACCCAGCTGTCATAGCGCCGGCCTTCCTGCATGTCCAGGAAGTGGTAGTAGAACCCCTTGTAGCCGGCCTTGCCGGTGCGTTGCGGCCCCATCGGCACGTCGCGGAAGAACTTCAGCGTGGTCAGGGTGCGCTCGATCGCCTGGTTGCGGCTGACCCAGCCATTCTCGATGCCGATCGGATAGGCGGTCAGCGCGAAGCCGACCGAGGCGATGCTGGCGAACGGCCGCGACGGATAGCGGTCCGGGGTCAGGCCGTTGATCTCGTTGGTGGTGTCCCAGAAGAACTGGAAGGTGCGGCGCTCGATGTCGTCGAACAGCGGCGGCAGCTCCGGCTTCATCGGCCGCGGCGGTGCGTCGGCCTCGATCAGGATCACCGGCGGGCGCGGCTTGGCAGGCTCCTGCTGGGCCGGCTGGCAGGCGGCCACGGCCAGGCTCAACGCCGCGGCGGACAACAGATGACGTGCCTGCATGGCGCGGTTCCTCCGGTGGTCTGATCGATGGGAAAGCATAACGTCCAATGATCTGAAATCGTTTACAAGGTGCAGGCTGAAAAAACCACGAAAAACGTGGTTTGACACCGCGATCATTGCCCACGCCGCTGCCCCCTGGCCGGCAGCGGCGTGGGCAATGGACCGGCGCGGGGCCGGCCATTGCCGTTTTCACGCGCCCGATGCCGCCGGCGGACCGGCGGCATCGGAGTACTGCTGCAGACTGGACCGCTTAGAAGCGGAAGCCCACTTCGGCCTTCACCTGGCGCGGCGTACCGACGATGTCGCCGGTCTCGTTGTAGCTCGCGGTCAGCTTGCCGTTCTTGTAGTAGTTGTAGTTCGAGAAGTTGTCGAAGTTGAACACGTTGATGATGTCGATACGCGCATACAGCTCGGTATCGCCCGGCATCTTGAACGTCTTGGTGGCCTGCAGGTCGACCGAACGGTAGCCGAAGATCTTGCCACCCAGCAGGAACCGGCCATTGCCACCCGGAACCGCCGCCATCGGGGTCGGCAGGTCGAAGCCGTTGGCCTGCGGCACGCCGTACCAGTCGTTGATCGCGGTCGGGGTGGCCAGGGTCAGCTTGCCACCGAAGGTGATGCCCCAGAAGCCCGCGTACGAACCGGTCACCACCAGGCGGTGGCGCGGTGCGCCGTTGGAGCGGATGGTCGGGTAGTCACCGATCACGCCGCGGTCGAACGCGTAGTGCTCGTTGATGTCACGGTTGTGGCGGGCGGTGGTCCAGGTGTAGGCGATCGAGGTGCCCCAACCGCTTTCCTGGGTGAACGGCTTCTGCGCCGACAGCAGGATCTGGGTGGCGCGGGTCTTGATGCCCTGCTGGCCGATGATCAGGCTGCCGAAGCCTGGCACGTTGCAGCTCCAGGCCTGGCCCAGGCCGGCCTGGGTACCGCCGCACAGGCGCGGGTCATCGAAGAAGTTGCCGGTCGGATAGCGGTTGCCCAGGGTGAAGGCAAAGCCGTCGTAGGTCAGCGTCCGCGAGATGGTGGCGTCGGTCAGCCACTCGCCGATCTGGTTGCTCATGCCCAGGCTGAACTGGTCGGCGTAAGGCACCTTCAGGTTGTTGTTCAGCAGGTCCACTTCCAGGCCGGCATTGCTGGTCGAACCGACCAGGCTCTGCAGGTTGCCGATGCCGTTGAGCAGGTTCGGATTCCAGTCATAGCAGGCGGCGTTGCCCTGGAAGCACTGGCCGGTGGCCGGGTTGCGGAAGTAGATGGTCGGCTGCGGCAGTGCCAGCTTGGTGGTTTCCAGCTGCAGGTAGTCGAACAGGTCGCGGTCGTAGGAACGGCCGGCACCACCATGGATCACGTGCTGCTCGTCGGCGTTGATGTCATACGAGAAGCCCAGGCGCGGCTGCCAGGCATCCTTGAAAGCCTTGCGGTTGTGGCCGTTGCTGATGTAGTCGTTGATGTTCAGGCCGCTCAGCGCCAGCGTATCGGCGTAGCTCTGGCCAGCCGCAGCGCGCGGGTCCTGCGCGAACAGCGCATTGACCACTTCCGGCGGGGTCACGAAGTCCAGGTAGGACGGGTTCTTCTCGTAGTCCCAGCGCAGGCCGAGGTTCAGCTGCAGGTGGTCGTTGACCTGCCAGTCGTCCTGGATGAACAGGCCGATCTGCTTGACCTTCGAGCGCACTTCGCCGGAGACGCCGGACACGCCGGTCACCGGCTTCACGAACTGCGCCTTGTACGGAATGCTGTCCGGGAAGGTCGGGTTGTCGATGGTGTAGTAGAACTGCGGGTTGATCTGCGCCGCGTCGGAGGCGTACAGGTCGATCTGCTTGTACTTGGCACCCATCTTGATGGTGTGGTCACCGGCCCACTGGATGCCATCCAGGGTCAGGTTGTCTTCGATCGACCAGCCCTTCTGGCCCTTCACCTGCGACGACATCGCCGACGAGCCGCCGATCGAGACGATCGGGCGCTCTTCGTTGGCGCCGTCCGGAGCGGTGTAGTTGAAGCCGTTGCCCATGCTCAGCGGCTTGGGATTGTTGAACGAATCCTCGTGGGTGACCATCAGCTCGTTGTAGTAACGCTCACCGCTGTGGTTCCAGCGCAACGCGTAACGACGGTCGGTGTTCTTGGTTTCCTTGCCGTGCATCGGCGCGGTCTGGTCCGAGAACTGCTGCTGGGTTTCGTCACGGTCCTGGAAGGTCAGTTCCAGCCGGTCGTTGTCGGTCGGCTCGAAGTCGATCTTGCCGAAGATCAGGTCCTGCTGGAACGGCTGGCTGGCCGGACCCAGGCCCGCCTGTGCATCGGCCGGCACGCGGTCGGCCTTGCTGGTCACCGCGCCGTGCGGCGCGATGGTCACCGGCAGGTCGAAGCGCTTGGCTTCATAGGTGACGAAGAAGTGGGCCTTGTCCTGGATGATCGGGCCGCCCAGGGCGAAGCCGTATTCCTTCTCGGCCGAGACCATCTTCGACTTGTTCGGCTGACGCTCGGCCGGAGTCATCGCACGCATGTCTTCATTGGTGTAGCGGTAGAACGCCTCACCCTTGAACTCGTTGGTGCCCGACTTGGTCGCAGCGGTGACGGCGGCACTGGAGACCTGGCCATACTCGGCCTTGTAGTTGCCGGTGATGACCTTGTACTCGCCGATGGCCAGCTGCGGGAACGGGTTGCCGGCGCTGCCGGACTGGCCGGCGACGCCGCCGCCCTTGACGTAGCTCTTCTGGCCCACGCCGTCGATGTAGAC
Organism: Stenotrophomonas sp. SKA14; assembly: GCF_000158575.1. Lineage (NCBI taxonomy): Bacteria > Pseudomonadati > Pseudomonadota > Gammaproteobacteria > Lysobacterales > Lysobacteraceae > Stenotrophomonas > Stenotrophomonas sp. SKA14. The sequence continues at coordinate 2,176,315 of NZ_DS999412.1, read as the reverse complement.
GTTGGTACCGTCGGAGTTGGTGGCACCGCCGCGCAGCGAGGTGTTGCCCTTGGCATCGCGGGTGAAGATCATGCCCGGCACCGCGTCGGCGAACTCCAGGAAGTTGCGCGAGACCTGCGGGGTGGTCTGGATCTGCTGCAGGCTGACGGTCTTGCCGACTTCCGAGGTGCGCACTTCCTGCAGCAGGGTCGGTGCGACGACGTTGACGGTGTCGAGGTTGGTCGCTGCGGTCGAACCCGGGGTGCTGCTGGCCGCGCCGGCGAAGTTCAGGGTGGCGGTCGAGGCCACGGTGACGGTGACCTTCTGCGACTGGCCATTGGCGACCACGTCATAGGTGCCCGGGTCCAGGCCCATCAGCGAGTAGCTGCCGTCGGCACGGATGGTGCCGCGGCGGACGGTGCCGGTGGCCACGTTGGTGGCGGTGACTTCGGTGCCCGCCTGGGCGCCGGCCACCTGGCCACGAAGGCTGGCATTGGCCGACTGCGCCATGACGTTCGGAGCGGCGGCCAGCATCAGGCAGCTGACCAGTGCGGTGCTCAGCAGCCGGCGGGCCGGCGTGCGGAAGGTGGTGTGCATCATCAACTCAATCTCCGGGTGGCGGTGACCGCTTGCGCGGTCCCTGCGATCAATCAAAAAAGAAGGAACGCCTCTGGCTTCAACGGCCGGATGGCGGAGTGGTGGAATCGCGAACTATCAAGCGGGGAACCAGGGTCTGCTTGTCCCCTGTCCCGTCCGTGGAGGTGCCGTCCATCAACTGCATCAGGCGCGTCATGGCCCGATCGCCGAGCTCGGCGATGCTGACCTGCATGGTGGTCAGCGACGGGTGGACGAAACGCGCCAGTGGAATGTCATCGAAACCTGCCAGGGCGACATCGGACGGCACATGGACCCCTGCCTGGGTGAACGCATACAGGCAACCCAGGGCCATCATGTCGTTGGCGGCGAACACGGCATCGGGCAGCGCTCCGGCTGCCAGCAACTCCTGACCGGCGCGATGGCCGGAAGCTTCGTCGAAATCACCGGGCAGCTCGATGCCCTCGGCGCCACTGCCGAATGCGGCCAGCGCGTCACGGAAGCCGCGCAGGCGCTCGCGCGCGTCGAAGTTGAGGTCCGGGCCAGAAATGAACGCAATGCGGCGGTGGCCGGCATCCAGCAGGTGGCGGGTCATCGCCATCGCGCCGGCATGGTCGTCGATGCTCAGCACCGGGTGGTCCTGCCCGGGCAGATAGGTGTTGATCAACACCGTCGGCAGCGATTGCGGCAGGTTGTCGGTCAGGAAGCCCGGGCTCTCGGCATAGGGCGACAGCACCAGCAGGCCGTCGACGCGGCCGCGCATGGCACGCAGGGCTGCGCCCTGCTGCTCCTGGTCACCGTGGTAGCTGGACACCAGCAGGTGCTGGCGGCGGTTGCGGGCAACGTTGTCGATGCCGCGCATCAGCTCGGAGAAGAATTCGCCGTACAGGTCCGGAAGCACCACGCCCACCGTATTGGTGCGGCGGCTGCTCAGGCTGCGGGCGGCGGCGTGCGGGGTGTAACGCAGCCGTGCGGCCACCTCCAGCACAAGCTGGCGGACCGGTTCGGCGACATTTTCATGCCCGTTGAGCGCGCGGGAAACCGTGGCCACGGAGACCCGGGCTTCGCGAGCGACGTCTTTGATTGTGATAGCTGCCTTGTTCACGAAGCCGCCCTCCACGGCTTGGACCTACCAGCATTGGCGCGGAATGTAAGCGTTTCCATCTGGGCTTGTAAACAGTCCGTTAGGCGAATGTCCTGAAATGGACATGGAAATCTGTCTGCGACGGGCCCGCTCGAGGACCCGCCAGGACAGTGCGGGACAAGGGCTCAGCCCTGTTCTGACGGGGTCTGTGCGCGGATGGACAAGGCGTGGATATCGGTGTCCATCATCGACCCCAGCGCGGCGTAGACCGCGCGATGCCGGGCCAGCGGACCCAGTCCGGCGAAGCGTTCACTCACCACGTGCACGTTGAAATGGCCGCGCCCGTCGCGCGCGCCTGCATGCCCGGCATGGCGATGACTGTCGTCCTCGATCTCGAGCACGCTTGGGGCCAGCGCCTGCTGCAGTGCGTCACGCATCCGCTCGATCCGCTCTGCGTTCACGGCAGTACCTTGCGGAACGGCCGCACCTGCACGCGGGTGTAGACGCCTGCGGCCACGTAGGGGTCGGCGTCGGCCCAGGCCTGGGCCTCTACCAGCGATTCGAACTGGGCGATCACGACCGAGCCGCTGAAACCGGCCGGGCCCGGGTCTTCACTGTCCACCGCCGGGCACGGCCCGGCCAGCAGCAGGCGGCCCTCGTCGCGCAGCGCGTGCAACCGCGCCAGATGTTCCGGCCGCGCCTGCAGCCGCTGCGCCAGCACGTCATGGCCGTCATAACCCTCGATCACATACCACACCGGCTTTTCCTCGCTTGCTATTGTCGGGTGCGCAGATTCTAGCCAATGCGGCCACTGCCCCGGCCCGGCTGGACACTGGCGCGACAAAGGCTTACCCTAGACTCCATTGCACGTGGCTGGATGCAGCAGCCCGTCGGTTTTTGCGGCCAACGCAGCCCCCGACGACCGTCCCGCTGCTTCAAACCGGACCACCCGGCCGGGCCACGTAGACGACCTCCCCGTAGTTCTGTCGCTGCCGTTCCCTGCGGCGCGTCCTGCTGTTTGATATGTGTGGAATCGCGCCGATCCCGGCGTGTCTGGTGCCCTGGGGCTCCGTGGCGTTGGCCCGGCGATCCTGGTGCCGCGACTGGTCCGTTGCAATCCTGATGTCCATTAGATGACTTCCGAACTCGCGCTCGACGCGAACCCGCCAACCCGGCCGCCCGCCCCCCAGCAGCAGGAAATGCCGCTGGCCGTGGTGCATGGGCAACCGGTCCTGCAGATTCCGCAGGACCTGTACATTCCGCCGGACGCGCTGGAAGTCATCCTGGATGCCTTCGAAGGCCCGCTGGACCTGCTGCTGTACCTGATCCGCCGGCAGAACCTGGACGTGCTGGACATCCCCGTGGCCGAGATCACCCGGCAGTACGTGGAGTACATCACCGTGATGCGCGAGCTGCGCTTTGAGCTTGCTGCCGAATACCTGGTGATGGCCGCGATCCTGGCCGAGGTGAAGTCGCGCATGCTGCTGCCGCGTCCGGTCAGCGAGGAAGGCGACGAAGCCGACCCGCGCGCCGAACTGGTGCGCCGCCTGCAGGAGTACGAACGTTTCAAGCAGGCCGCCGAGGACATCGACGCCCTGCCCCGCCAGGACCGCGACACCAGCCTGGCACACGCCTTCATGCCCGAACGCGCTACGGTGAAGCTGCCGCCGCCGGTGGACCTGAAGGAAATGCTGCTGGCGCTGCACGACGTGCTCAAGCGCGCCGAGCTGTTCAGCGGCCACGCCATCAAGCGCGAGGCGCTGAGCGTGCGGCAACGCATGGGCGAAGTGCTCGGCCGGCTTGAAGATGGCAAGTTCTATCGTTTTGAAGGGCTGTTCACTGCTGAAGAAGGCAAGCTGGGCGTGCTGGTCACGTTCCTGGCAGTGCTGGAACTGGCCAAGGAACAGCTGCTGGACATCGTCCAGGAAGAACCGCTGGCGCCGATCTACGTGAAGTCGCTGGCGGCCGGCAACACCAATGCCCCGCTGCAGTTCAGCAGCGAGTTCGACGACAACGACGCCGCCAATGCGGACGAGTGAGCGCTGACTGCCGATGGATCAATCGCTGATCGACCGCATTGTCGAGGGTGCCCTGCTGGCCTCCAGCCAGCCGCTCACCCTGGCCCAGCTGAAGGACCTGTTCCCGGAAGAGGAACCGGCACCGCCGGGCAGCATCGAACGTGCGCTGGAACGCCTGCGGGAAGCCTGCGCAGGCCGCGGCGTGGAACTGGTCGAGGTCGCCTCCGGCTTCCGCTACCAGGTCACCGGCGAAGTGCATGGCTGGATCAGCCGGTTGTGGACCGAACGCAAGACCCGCTACACCCGCGCCACCCTGGAAACGCTGGCGCTGATCGCCTACCGGCAGCCGATCACCCGCGGCGAGATCGAACAGGTGCGTGGCGTGGCGGTCAGCAGCAACATCATCCAGGCGCTGGAAGAGCGCGAGTGGATCCGCGTGGTCGGCCACCGCGACGTACCCGGCAAGCCGGCCCTGTTCGGTACCACCAAGGGCTTCCTGGACTACTTCGGCCTGAAGCGCCTGGACGAACTGCCGCCGTTGTCGGAACTGAAGGACCTGGGCGAGCTGGACCCCCAGCTGGCCCTGGACCGCGACGTACCGGCCGCCGCCGGTGCTGACGGTCCGGACATCTCGGCCGGCGCCGATGGCGCTGCCGCAAACGATGATGCCGGCAGTGCCGGCAGTGACACCCCCGATTCCGCCGATGCAGCCCCTGCCTCGGCCTCCGATGAGCAAGCACCTTCGCCCCTCGATGATGGGCACCCCGATTCCGCGCCGGGCGAGCGCGCGGTGCCAGTGAACGAACGCGAAGACAACGCCGTCGCGATGACGACCGTGGCTGTTGACCAAGCCGATTCCGAACCAGAGGCCGACCTCGAAACCGTCGGCCGGAGCAAAACTGATGAGTGACACCCCCCGTAACAAGCTCTCGCTGAAGCGCGAAGCCACCTCCGAACAGTTCAAGCTGGAAGAGCGCCTGCACAAGGTGCTGGCCCAGGCCGGCCTCGGCTCGCGCCGTGCGCTGGAACAGCGCATCGCCGAGGGCCTGGTCAAGGTCAACGGCGAAGTCGCGCAGACCGGCATGTCGGTCAAGAGCGGCGACAAGATCGAGCTGGACGGCCGCGGCTTCGTCGCCACCGCCCTGGCCGAACCTTCGCGCGTGCTGGTCTACAACAAGCCGGAAGGCGAAGTGACCACCCGCGAAGACCCCGAAGGCCGCCCGACCGTGTTCGAATCGCTGCCGCCGCTGAAGGGCGCGCGCTGGATCGCGATCGGCCGCCTCGACATCAACACCACCGGCCTGCTGCTGGCCACCACCGACGGTGAACTGGCCAACGCCATGATGCACCCGTCGTTCGAGGTCGAGCGCGAGTACGTGGTGCGCGTGCGCGCCCCGGAGGGCGAGGAAAAGGTCTCCGACGCCATCGTCGACCGCCTCTCCCGCGGCGTTGCACTGGAAGACGGCCCGGCCAAGTTCGACGAGATCGAGCGCATCGGCGGCACGGATTCGCACGACTGGTTCCGCGTCGTGGTGAAGGAAGGCCGCAACCGCGAAGTGCGCCGCCTGTGGGAATCGCAGGGCTGCCAGGTCAGCCGCCTGAAGCGCACCCGCTACGGCAAGGTCAGCCTGCCGCGCGAACTGGCCCGCGGCCATTCGGTGGAACTGGGTACTGCCCAGGTGGAAGCCCTGCGCGCGCAGCTGAAGCTGGAAGAAGGCGCGCCGTCGGCGCTGACCCTGCAGCCGGTGATCGGCCAGCGCCGCGCCGCCAAGACCACCGTGCGCGTGCGCGAGGGTGGCCGTGGCAATGCCTACGTCAACGGCCACAACACCGCTGATGAAGGCCGCGAGCTGCGCCGCTTCGACAACGTGCGCGAAGATCGCGGCCGTGGTCGCGGCGGCAAGGGCGGCGGTTTCAAGGGCGGCCTGACGGTCAGCGGTGAAGCCGCGGCCAAGCAGTCGCAGAAGCCGTTCAAGCAGCGCGCGCAGAAGAACGATCGTTCGCTGCCGGAAGGCAATCCGGCGGCATTCCGCACCTGGTACGTGCCGGATGGCGTGAGCACCGGCCCGAGCGGCCATCGCAACGCCGGTCCGGGCGCACGTGGCCCGGGTGCCCGTGGTCCGGGTGCAGGCGGCCAGGGCCGTCCGTACGGCAAGCCGAAGGGGCCGGGCGCAGGCGCCGGTGGCGGCCAGGGCCGTGGCGGTTTCGGTGGTGAAGGCCGTGGTGGCGCCGGTGGCGGCCAGGGTCGTCCGGCCGGCGCGGGCAACCGCTCGCAGGGCCAGGGCAACAAGCACCCGTACGGCCATCCGGGCAATGCCCCCAGCTTCCCGTCCGACCACGCGACCCCGGGCTTCAACCCGTACGGCAGCCCGAAGCCGGCACACGGTGCCCGTCCGGGCGGCCGTGGTCCGGGCGGCGGCAACAACCGTGGCCCGGGTGGCAATCGTGGTCCCGGTGGTCCGGGTGGCAACCGTGGCCCGGGTGGCCCCGGTGGCAACCGCGGTCCGGGCGGCCCGCGCCGCAGCGGCCCGCGCGGCGGCTGATCGCCGAAACGCTTGAAATGAAAAACCCCGGCTCCGGCCGGGGTTTTTCGTTGTGCAGTAGATCCACGCCATGCGTGGATGGATGCGTCACCAAGCGACGCTCTAGGACTTGTTGCATTCACCGGGAGGTGTGAACCAGCGCGCAGAGCGCACTCCATCGAGCCGCTAGTGTGTCGCCTCCACAGATTCGAGGTCACATCATGACGTTCATTACGCCCGAGCAAGCACGCGCTTACGCTGACGCAGCCACGCGCAGCACGTCTGATTTCATTCGCGATTTCGACGACTGCATCGACGCCAATTCGAGGCAGGGCGAGCGTCGCATCGTGGTCACTCTTCCCCGCGGCCTTGCTCACGAAGGCCAACAGACTGAAGTCATCCAGCATTACCAGCAGCGCGGCTTCGTCGCCGAGCAGCTCAGCGTCACTGGACGCGGCTGGAACCTGCAGATCAGCTGGTGAGAAAAAGGGGACGGAGGGAATTAAGTCGCTTTTGCCACAGTGCGCGCCGAACGGCAAAAACGACTTAATTCCCTCCGTCCCCTTTTCGCGGGTTCAGCGGCGCCGGATCACGAACGAGGAACCGTCCACGCCCAGGTCCCAGCCACGGCCGCTACCGGCCAGCGCCAGCGATACATCGCCCTTGGTCATCGCCACGGCACCACCGGAGCGGATGGCGCCAGCGTGCGCCCCCAGCGCCACGTACTTGCCGAGCAGATCGTCCAGCGAATAGGCGCCGGTGAAGCGGCCCTTGCCGTCGACGATCTTCGATTTGCCAACGGTCAGGCCGCCGCCGGTGACCTTGATGCGCACCGGAATACGCGCGCCATTGGTGCACTGGATGGTGCCGGTGCCCGAAGCGGTCTTGTAGAACAGCGACCAGCCGGACAGGTTGTAGCGCAGGTCGCAGTCGATGTTGCCGCCTGCCTGCGCGGCAGGAGCGGTCAGCGCGGTGGCAAGCAGGCCCAGGGCCAGCAGCAGGGGGAACTTCATGGTGTCATCCGGTGGGGAAAGGCGGCGCTCAGGCGCGCTCGTCCAGGTGGAAGGCATCGGCATCAAGCATCGCCGGGAAGCGTGCGCGGTGCGCGGCCAGCGCCTCGGCCGAGATCGTGGTGGTCACGACCTGCTCGCGTTCGCGGATCTCCACCTGCGGCTGGCCGAGGAAATCGATCACGGCGCTGTCGCCGGCGTAATGCAGCTGGTTGCCGTCCACGCCGATGCGGTTGACCGCCGCCACGAAGCACAGGTTCTCGATGGCCCGCGCACGCAGCAGCGTCTTCCACGCGTAGGCACGCGCCGACGGCCAGTTGGCGACGAAGATCTGCAGGTCGAAGTCCAGCTGCCCGGGGCGCTCGACGTTGTAACGGTTGCGGCAGAACACCGGGAAGCGCAGGTCGTAGCAGACCTGCGGATTGATCCGCCAGCCCTTCCATTCCACGCTCAGGCGCTCGCGGCCAGCGGCATAGCGCTCGTGTTCGCCGCCATAACGGAACAGGTGACGCTTGTCGTAGTACTGCAGTGCGCCGTCCGGCGTGGCGAACAGCAGGCGGTTGTAGACGCCCTCGCCCTCACGCAGCTGCACGCTGCCGATCACCGCCGCGTCCAGTGCCCTGGCCTGCTCACGCACCCAGGCCACGGTCGGGCCGTCCATGCCTTCGGCCTGGGCGATGGCCTCGTTGGAGAAGCCGCTGGTGAAGGTCTCCGGCAGGATCACCAAGTCGGTGGTACCGGCCAGCGGCGCCAGCAACGCACCGTAATAGGCACGGTTGGCGGCCGGGTCGTGCCAGCGGGTGTCGCCCTGGACGAGGGAAATGCGCAGGTCCTGCATGTTCAGCTCTCCACTCACAGCAAACGCAGGCGTTCGATCGCCGCGTCCATCGTCGCTTCATTCTTGGCGAAGCACAGCCGCACCAGGCGCTGGCCGGCCGGCGGGTTCTCGTAGAACGGCGACAGCGGAATGGCGGTGACGCCCTTCTCGATGGTCAGCCACTTCACGAACTCATGGTCCGGCAGGTCGCTGATGGCCGAGTAGTCGACCAGCTGGAAATAGCCGCCCGGCACCGGCAGCGCCTTCAGGCGGGTGCCGGCCAGCTGCTCGCGGAAGCGATCGCGCTTGGCCTGGTAGAACGCGCCCAGCTCCAGGTGATGCTCGGGTTCGTCGCGGATCATCGCGGCGAAGCCGTACTGCGCCGGGCCGAAGCTGGTGAAGGTGTTGTACTGGTGCACCTTGCGGAACTCGGCGGTCAGCGCCGGCGGCGCGATCGCATAGCCGATCTTCCAGCCGGTGCAGTGGTAGGTCTTGCCGAAGCTGGAGACCACGAACGCGCGCTCACGCAGCTCCGGGTAGCGCAGCGCCGATTCGTGGCGGCGGCCGTCATAGATGATGTGCTCGTACACCTCATCGGAGATCAGGTAGATCTGCGTGCCGCGCAGCAGCTCGGCCAGCGCCTGCATGTCCTGCGCCGACAGCATCGCGCCGGACGGGTTGTGCGGGGTGTTGACGATCAGCATGCGGGTGCGCGGGGTGATCGCCGCACGCACGCGGTCCCAGTCGACGGCGAAGGTCTGCGGGTCCAGCGACACATGCACGGCCTTGGCGCCGGCCAGGTCGATCGCCGGCTCGTAGCAGTCGTAGGCCGGGTCGAGCACGATCACTTCCTCACCGGCACGCACCACGGCATGAATAGCGTTGAAGATGGCTTCGGTGCCGCCGCTGGTGACGGTGATTTCGCTGTCGGCATCGACCTGCGCGCCATAGCAGTCCAGCGCCTTCTGCGCGATGGCCTGGCGCAGCGGCGCCACGCCGGTCATCGGCGGGTACTGGTTCAGCCCGGCCGCCATCGCCTTGGCGGTTTCATCGATCAGGCGCTGCGGCGCGGAAAAGTCCGGAAAGCCCTGGCCGAGGTTGACCGCGCCGTGTTCGGCGGCGAGCTGGGACATCACGGTGAAGATCGTGGTACCGACCTTGGGCAGCTTGGTGTTCGGTTGCATCGGCCTGGGCTGTGGGGGAACAGACCTGCGAGTTTACGCAATCCCTGCTTCCGTAGTGCCGGCCGCTGGCCGGCAACAGCGGCCAGACAACCGGCGCCGGGCCAATTGCCGGCCAGCGGCCGGCACTACCACGGGCATTCGCCGCTACAATTGCCGCCGCACTCCGGCACGAAGACCCCTGCCCCTTGAACGCCCCTGCATTGCTGGCCGCCAGCGGCCTGAGCTTCTCCCGCAATGACGAGCCGGTGTTCGGCCCGCTGGACTTCCATGTGGACGCCGGCGAAGCCCTGCTGGTGCAGGGCGGCAACGGCGCCGGCAAGACCACCCTGCTGCGCGTGCTGGCCGGCCTGGCCAAGCCCGGTGCCGGCCAGGTGCGCATCGATGGCAAGCCGGCCAGCAATGCCGAGCGTGCCCGCTATGTCGCCTACCTCAGCCATCTGCCGGCCTTGAAGCCGGATCTGGATACGCTGGAGAACCTTCACTTCCTGTGTGGCCTGCACGGCCGCCGTGCACGCCAGATGCCCGGCAACGCGCTGGCCATCGTTGGCCTGGCCGGCTACGAGGACACCCTGGTGCGTCACCTGTCCGCCGGGCAGAAGCGGCGGCTGGCACTGGCGCGCATCTGGCTGTCGCCCGCGCCGTTGTGGCTGCTCGACGAACCCTATGCCAACCTCGACCTGGAGGGCATCACCCTGGTCAACCGGATGATCTCGGCGCATCTGCGCGCCGGTGGCGCGGCGCTGGTCACCACCCACGGCGCCTACGCCGCGCCGCCCGTGCGCACCCGCCAGCTCGACCTCGGCGGTGCCGCATGATCGCGCCAGGCACCGAACCGGGCCTGTGGCAGACCGCGGGCGCCCTGCTCAAGCGCGACCTGCGCCTGCTCTGGCGCCGTCGCGGCGATGCGCTGCAGCCGCTGCTGTTCGCCCTGCTGGTAGTGGTGCTGTTCGCGCTGGCCCAGGGCCGCGAGCCGCAACTGCTGGCCGCCACCGCCGGTGCGGTGCTGTGGCTGGCGGTGCTGCTGGCCGGCCAGCTGTCGCTGGATTCGCTGTTCCGTTCCGATGCTGAAGACGGCTCGCTGGAGCAATGGCTGCTGGCACCGGTACCGTTGGCGTGGCTGGTGCTGGTGCGCGTGCTGCTGCACTGGGCGACCACCGCGTTGCCGTTGATCGTGGTCAGCCCTCTGCTGGCGGAAATGCTGCATCTGCCGCATGACCAACTGCCGATGTTGCTGGCATCGTTGCTGCTGGGCACCCCGTTGCTGAGCCTGATCGGTGGTGTGGTCGCCGCGCTGACCGTGGGCATCCGACGCTCTGGTATTCTCGTGGCGTTGCTGTCGTTGCCGCTGTACGTGCCGGTGCTGGTGTTCGGCGCGGGCAGCCTGGCGGCAGCCGGACGCGGACAGGATCCGGTCGGTGCGCTGCTGATGCTGGGCGCCGGCCTGCTAGTCGCGCTGGTGCTGGCGCCGCTGGCCACCGCCGCTGCAATACGTATTTCTCTGAGTTGACCGAGCTGAGAGCCAATCCACCCCTGCTGGATAGCCGCCACGCATGAATCCGATTATCCGCTGGTTCCACCAACTCGGTTCGCCCCCCACGTTCGACCGATTCGCTGCCCGCTGGTCGCGGGTGTTCTATCTCGCCGCGGTACCGGTGCTGCTGGTCGGCATGTGGCAGGCACTGCTGGTGGTGCCGCCGGAAGCCAAGCAGCTGGACAGCTTCCGCATCCTCTACATCCACGTGCCAAGCGCTTGGATGAGCCTGTTCGTATTCGCGCTGATGGCGCTGTATGCCGCCATTGCCCTGATCTGGCGGATCAAGGTCTGCGAGATCCTGGCCATGGCCTGTGCGCCGATGGGTGCCGGCTTCACTCTGATCACCCTGTTGACCGGCAGCATCTGGGGCAAGGGCACCTGGGGCACCTGGTGGGACTGGGACCCGCGCATGACCAGTGAGCTGGTACTGCTGTTCCTGTACCTGGGCGTGATCGGCCTGTACCACGCCATCGAGGATCGCCGCAGCGCCGCGCGCGCGGCCGGCCTGCTGGCCATCGTCGGTGTCAGCCTGCTGCCGGTGATCCGCTATTCGGTGGATTGGTGGGGCGGCCTGCACCAGCGTCAGTCGATCAACGTGTTCGGTGAATCGGCCATCAGCAGCGCAATGATCGCGCCGCTATGGTGGATGGTGATCGGCACCAAGTTCTGGTTCGCCGGTTCGGTACTGGCCAAGGCGCGCGCCGACAACCTCGACCGCGAGGCCGGCAAGGCCTGGGTCGGCAGTCGCGTCGATGCCGAACGCGCGGCCCGGGAGGCACAGCCATGACCCACCTGCCCTATGTGATCGGCGCCTACGCCGTATTCCTGCTGGTGCTGGGCGCCGATGCCATCGGCTCGTGGCTGCGCCTGCGCGTGGCGCGCCGCCTGGCCCTGGCCCGGCAGCAGCGCCAGCAGACCCGCGCCAGCAAGCAGGAGGCCGCCGCGCCGCTGTCGACGGAGCTGGAACGATGACCCCGGTACAGCGTCGCCGCCTGGTGTGGGTATTACTGGCCCTGCTAGCCTCCGGCCTGGCCACCGCGCTGGTGGCGATGGCACTGGAGCGCAACATCGCCTACCTGTACACGCCCGCCGAAGTGCTGCGTGGCGATGTCGATGCGCAGTCGCGCTTCCGCCTCGGCGGCATGGTGGTGAAAGGCTCCTTCAATCGCCCGGTCGGCTCGCTGGAGGCACGCTTCGAAGTGACCGACGGCGATGCACAGCTGCCGGTGGCCACCTCGCGGATCCTGCCGGACATGTTTGCCGAGGGCACCGCGGTGGTTGCCAGTGGCCGCCTGCAGGACGGCGTCTTCGTCGCCGACGAAGTGCTGGCCAAGCACGATGAGAAGTACGTGCCGAAGGAAGTGGCCGACAAGATGGGCGATGCCCATCGCAAGCACGACGTGCCGGTGACGGCACCCGAGGTGCGCTGAGTGCTGCCCGAACTGGGTCAGATCCTGCTGTTGTGCGCGTTGCTGGCCTCGCTGCTGCAGGCTGGCCTGCCGCTGGTCGGCGCGCATCGCAACAGCCCGGCCTGGATGGCGGTGGCGCGGCCGGCCGCCTTCGCACAGCTGCTGCTGGTCGCCGGCGCGTTCGCAGTACTCACCGCCGCGTTCGTGCAGCAGGATTTCTCGGTGCGCTACGTGGCCGAGAACTCCAATTCGCTGCTGCCGATGATCTACCGCTATTCGGCGGTGTGGGGCGCGCACGAAGGCTCGCTGTTGATGTGGGCGCTGGTACTGGCGCTGTGGACCGGCGCGGTAGCGCTGTTCTCGCGGCACCTGCCGGCACCGGTGCAGGCGCGCGTGCTGGCGGTGATGGGCGTGGTCAGCGTCGGCTTCCTCGCCTTCCTGATCTTCACCTCCAACCCGTTCCTGCGCCTGAATCCGGCGCCGCTGGAAGGCCGCGACCTCAATCCGCTGCTGCAGGACCCGGGGCTGATCATCCACCCGCCGATGCTGTACCTGGGCTACGTCGGCTTCGCGGTACCGTTCGCGTTCGCGGTAGCGGCGCTGCTGGAAGGCCGCGTCGACGCGCGCTGGCTGCGCTGGACGCGGCCATGGACCAACGTCGCCTGGGGCTTCCTGACCCTGGGCATCGCACTGGGCAGCTGGTGGGCGTACTACGAGCTGGGCTGGGGCGGCTGGTGGTTCTGGGACCCGGTGGAGAACGCCAGCTTCATGCCGTGGCTGGTCGGTGCGGCACTGATCCACTCGCAGGCGGTAACTGAGAAGCGCGGCACCTTCGGCAGCTGGACCCTGCTGCTGGCGATCGCCGCCTTCGCGCTGTCGCTGCTGGGTACCTTCCTGGTGCGCTCCGGCGTGCTGACCAGCGTGCATTCGTTCGCCGCCGATCCCTCGCGCGGCCTGTTCATCCTGGTGTTCCTGTCGGTGCTGGTCGGTGGCAGCCTGCTGCTGTATGCGCTGCGCGCCAGCCAGCTGAGCGTGGACGTCGACGATCCGCGTCGCGGCTTCACCGCCACCTCGCGCGAAACCCTGCTGCTGGCCAACAACCTGCTGCTGGCCACGGCCTGCGCGATGGTGTTGCTGGGCACGCTGTACCCGTTGCTGGCCGATGCGCTGTCGCTGGGCAAGATCTCGGTCGGCCCGCCCTACTTCGGCAGCCTGTTCCTGCTGCTGATGGCCCCGATGATCCTGCTGCTGCCGTTCGGCCCGCTGGTGAAGTGGCAGCGCGACCAGCCATCACGTGCATTCGCGCTGCTGGCACCGTGGCTGGCACTGGCCATCGTGCTCGGCGCGCTGGCCTGGTGGCAGGCGCCGCAGAACGGCTGGAAGGCGGGCATCGGCGTGGCCGCGGCAGCCTGGGTCGGGTTCGGTACCGCACGCTTTGTCTGGCAGCGGCTGCGCGGCAACGGCCGCTTCACCGCCGAGATGCTCGGCATGATCGTCGCCCACGCCGGCATCGCGGTGTTCCTGGCCGGCGCCTTGCTGGTGGAAGCGCTGAACGTGCAGCGCGAGGTGGCACTGGCGCCCGGCCAGCAGCTGGTGGTCGGCCGCCATGAAGTGCGCTTCGAAGGCGTGGACCATCGCGAAGGGCCCAATTTCATCGCCGACCGCGGCCACCTTCGCGTGTTCCGCAACGGCCGCGAGCTGGCGCTGCTGCATCCGGAGAAGCGCCAGTACGCCAGTGGCGGCCAGGTAATGACCGAGGCCGGCATCGATGCACGCTTCGACGGTGATGTCTACGTGGCATTGGGCGAGCCGCTGGGCAACAATGCATGGGCGGTACGGGTACACATCAAGCCGTTCGTGCGCTGGATCTGGCTGGGCGCGCTGCTGATGGCCCTGGGCGGATTCATCACCGCCGCCGACCGCCGTTTCCGTCGTCCGTAGGAGTTCCCATGTCCGAGTCCCCCGCCCCGCGCCCCTCCCGCCCGCTGCCGCCGGTAGCCATCGTGATCGGCGTGCTGTTCTTCTTCGGCCTGCTCGGGCTGATGATCTACGGGGTGATGAAATCGGGCGATCCGCAGCGCGACGTGCTGCCCTCGGCCCTGATCGACAAGCCGGCGCCGGCGTTTGCACTGCCGGTGCTGCACGACCCGGAAATGATCGTCCACAGCGACGACCTGCGCGGCGCGCCCTACCTGCTGAACGTGTGGGGCAGCTGGTGCGCGGCCTGCCGCGAGGAACACCCGGTGCTGACCCGCTTCGCCGAGAGCAAGCGCGTGCGCGTGATCGGCTACAACTGGAAGGACGAACCGACCGACGCGCTGCACTGGCTGGAACAGCTGGGCAATCCCTTCATGGTGGTGCTCAGCGATGTTGAAGGCCGCACCGCGATCGACTGGGGTGTGACCGCAGCACCGGAGACCTTCCTGGTCGATGGCAGCGGCATTGTGCGCTGGAAGTACAGTGGTGCGATGACCCAGCGCGTGGTGGACGAGAAACTGATCCCGGCGCTGGAAAAGATCGAGAAGGCCCAGGGCAGTGCCGGCAGCACGCTGCACACGGCGCCCTGAGTCCGTGCGCTGGCTGCTGACGCTGCTGCTATTTGTGCTGCCGCTGGCCGTGCTGGCCCAGCAGCCGCTGCACGATCCGCAGCCCCTGCAGTTCCGCGATGACGCCGAGGAGCGTCGCTTCCATGACCTGGCCGCGCAGCTGCGCTGCGTGCAGTGCCAGAACCAGTCGCTGGCCGATTCCAACGCGCAGATCGCGCAGGACCTGCGCCGCGAGGTGCTGCAGCTGATGCAGCAGGGCCACGACGACGCGCAGATCAAGCAGTTCCTGGTGGCCCGATACGGTGAGTTCGTGCTGTACCAGCCGCCGCTGCAGCCGGGCACCTGGCTGCTGTGGGGCGGTCCGCTGCTGGTGCTGGGGGCCGGTGCGCTGGTGGTGTTCGGCATCGTCCGCCGCCGTGGCCGCGCGGTCGCCGCCGCGCCGGCCAGCCAGGCCGACGAAGGAGAGGGATGGTGAGTCATTGGCTGCCGGTGCTGGCCGGTCTGGTTGCCGCATTGATGGCGGTGCTGGTGTTGTGGCCCCTGCGCCACCGCGGCCGCAGAGGTTTCGCCGTGGGCGTTCTGGCACTCGGTGTGGCCGGCGCCTGCCTGTACCTGCTGGTGGGTGACCCGCGCGCCGCGCAGGTACAGCCGGCACCCTCGGTCGCGACGCTGCGCGATGGCGTACAGGCGTTGCAGGATGCACTCAAGCGCGACCCGCAGCGGGCCGATGGCTGGGCGCTGCTGGGCCGTTCGCAGGCCGAGCTGGGCAATGCCGTCGCTGCCGCAGAGGCCTTCGCACGTGCTGCCGCACTGGCTCCGGACGACCCCGGCGTGCTGGTGGAAGCCGCACAGGCACGTGCCCAGGCCAACGCCGGCAAGCAGTTCGATGACACCGCAATCGGCTGGTTGCAGCAGGCACGCACGTTGGCCCCGGACGCCGAGCGCGCCAGCTGGCTGCTCGGCATCGCGCTGCGCCAGCGCGGCCGGAATGCCGAGGCCGCCGATGTCTGGAGCGGCCTGCTGCCGCGGCTGGAGCCGGGCGCCGCGCAGGCACTGCAGGCACAGATCGCCATCGCCCGCGACGCCGCAGGCCAGGCGCCTGATGCGCCGGCTGTAGCGCCACCCGCGTTGCTGCAGGTGCGCGTGCAGCTGCCTGTTCTGAAGAATGCCGAGTGGCCGGCCAGCACCCAGGTGTTCGTGCTGGCACGCGCCGTGGGTGGGCCGCCGATGCCGGTGGCCGCGCGCAAACTCCCGTTGGCGGACTTCCCGGCCACGGTTGGGCTGGGCGACGGCGACAGCCCGATGCCGACCGCGCCGCTGTCGGCGCATCGCGAAGTGGAAGTACTGGCACGCATTTCACGCAGCGGCAGCGCCAACCGCAGCGAAGACGACCTGCAGAGCACACCGGTGAAGGTGAGCCTGCCGCAAGAGGGCGTGGTGGAATTGCGGTTCCCGTAACACACCCCAGGTAGTGCCGGCCGCTGGCCGGCAACCGCAGGAACGTTGATGCGCCCGCGTGGTTGCCGGCCAGCGGCCGGCACTACCGCGCATCCATCGATGGAAACCAGCGTGTCGCCAGCTCCACATGCGGCCCCGCTAGAATGCCCGCATGACCGAATTCATCCCGCCCGGCACCCGCTTCCACGCCCTGCCCTCGCCATTCCCGTTCAAGCGCGGTGGCGCACTGCATGGCGCACGCGTGGCCTACGAAACCTGGGGAACACTGGCGGCCGACGCCGGCAACGCGATCCTGATCGTCACCGGCCTGTCACCCGATGCGCATGCTGCGGCCAACGATGGCAACCCGGCACCGGGTTGGTGGGAGGCGATGGTCGGGCCCGGCAAGCCGATCGATACCGATCGCTGGTTCGTGGTGTGCGTGAACTCGCTGGGCAGCTGCAAGGGCTCGACCGGTCCGGCCTCGCTCAACCCCGCCACCGGTGAACCCTACCGCCTCGATTACCCCGAGCTGTCGATCGAAGACGGCGCCCGCGCCGCGATCGAGGTCGTGCACGCGCTGGGCATCGCGCAGCTGGCCTGCGTGGTCGGCAACTCGATGGGCGGCATGACCGCGCTGGCGCTGCTGATGCTGCAGCCGGGCATCGCGCGCAGCCACGTCAACATTTCCGGAAGCGCACAGGCACTGCCGTTCTCGATCGCGATCCGCTCGCTGCAGCGCGAGGCGATCCGCCTCGATCCGCGCTGGAACGGCGGCCACTACGACGATGCCGAGTATCCCGAGTCGGGCATGCGCATGGCGCGCAAGCTGGGCGTCATCACCTATCGCTCGGCACTGGAATGGGATGGTCGTTTCGGCCGCGTGCGGCTGGATTCGGACCAGGCCGACGATGATCCGTTCGGCCTCGAATTCCAGGTGGAAAGTTACCTGGAGGGCCACGCCCGGCGTTTCGTGCGCTTCTTCGATCCGAACTGCTACCTGTACCTGAGCCGCTCGATGGACTGGTTCGATCTGGCCGAGTACGCCGCTGGCGATGTGCTGGCCGGCCTGGCGAAGATCCGGGTGGAAAAGGCGCTGGCGATCGGCGCCAACACCGACATCCTGTTCCCGGTGCAGCAGCAGCAACAGGTCGCCGACGGCCTGCGTGCCGGCGGTGCCGATGCGCGCTTCGTCGGCCTGGAGTCGCCGCAGGGCCACGATGCGTTCCTGGTTGATTTCGAGCGCTTCGGCCCAGCCGTGCGCGGCTTCCTCGACGCGCTGTAAGTGGCGTGGCGGCGCAATCTAGGCCTCGCCGCGTTCGGCGCGTTGTTCGCGCTGATGATCAGCGGCGGGCTGCCGCTGTGGCTGGGCGGCTGGTGCCTGCTGGCCAGCGTGGTGTCGTTCGGGCTGTATGGGCATGACAAGCGTGCGGCGCAGCGAAAGCAATCGCGCATCCCCGAACGCACCCTGCAGCTGCTGGCCTTTGCCGGGGGCTGGCCGGGTGCGCTGCTGGGCCAGGGCGTGTTCCGCCACAAGCACCGCAAGGCCGCGTTCCAGTGGGCATTCTGGCTGTGCGTGCTGGCCAACGTGGCCTCGATTGCGGTGATGCTGCGCGAATTCTCGCGGTAACCCTCGCAATCGGTAGTGCCGGCCGCTGGCCGGCAATCATGGGGTTGCCGGCCAGCGGCCGGCACTACCATTCACGGTTCGCGCACCAACACCCCATCACGCAACCGGTACTGCGCATCGACCACACCGTCGGGCAGATCGTCATGGGTGATCATCAGCAGGCTGCGACCGTCCAGCAGTCCGGACAGGTCCTGCAGCAGCGCGCGTGCGGTATCCACGTCCAGCCCCTCGGTCGGTTCGTCCAGCAACAGGATCGGCGCATTGCGCAACAGCGCGCGCGCCAGTGCCAGGCGCCGCGCCTGCCCGGCCGACATCGTCGCACCGTTCTCACCGACCCAGGCCTGCAGGCCGCCATTGCGCTCGGCCCATTCGGCCAGGCGCACGCGGCTCAGCACCGCCCACAACGCGACGTCGTTGGCGTCGGGATCACCCAATCGCAGGTTCTCGGCCACCGTGCCGGCAAACACCGGCGCGTTCTGCGGCAGCCACGCCAGCTGCCGATGCCACTCGGCCTGGGCGAAATCGCGCAGATCACGGCCGCCATAGGTCAGCCGCCCCTGCTGCGGATCCCACAGCCGCAGCAGCAGGCTGGACAACGTGGTCTTGCCGCTGCCGCTGTCGCCACGGATGGCGATACGCTCGCCCGGTGCCAGGGTCAGCTGCAGGCCCGACAGCACCGGTCGCCCCGCACCCGGCCACTGGAAATGGACGTCATCCCAATGCACGTGCGCCGCCTGCGGCACCGGCTGTGGCACTGCGGGGTCCTCCACCGTCGGCGGCTGCTCGACGATGGCCTGCAGACGATCGGCGGCGATCCGTCCGGCCTGCAGCGATTGCCAGGCCAGCCCCATGCCGGCCCACAGTTCGATCAGCGCGACGGTGAGGAACACCAGCCCCGCGGCCATCTCCGGCGCGATGCGCTGCTGTTCGGCCGCATGCAGGGCCAACGCCAGCATCGCCACCAGCCCCAGGCCCGCGACCAGACCGTGCAGGGTCGAGGCCGCGATCAGGCGCCAGCGCCGACGACGATCACGCGAGGCCAGCTGCTTGGCGGCCACACGCACCTTCAGCTGCCACGCCGCATCGGCATGCAGCGCAGCCAGATCACCGGCACCTTCCAGCCCTTCGAATGCAGCGGTACGCAATGCGGCACGATGCGCGGCACGATCGGCCTCTTCGTCGTCATGGCCACGCACGCCCAGCCACGGCACACCGAAGGCGATCAGCAGCGCCAGCACCGCCAGCAGTACCGCTGCCGAGGGCAGGATCAGCGCTGCCGAGGCGACCGCCACCAGTGACAGCGCACCCAGCGCCACCAGCGGCCCGATGGCACGCACCAGCAGTCCATCCACTTCGCCGATGTCCCCCAGCAACCGTGCCAGCAGGTCGCCGGTACGCGTGGCCCCCAACCGTGCCGGGGCAAGTGGCAGCGCGCGGCGGAAGAACCACACGCGCAGGTCGCGGGCGATGCGCAGGGTGGCATCGTGGCCGACCAGTTTCTCGAAATAGCGCGACACGATGCGCGCCATGGTCAGGCCACGGATGCCGGCCGAAGGCGAGAAGAAATTGAAACCCTGGCCCAGCCCGGCCGCACCGGCCAGCGCGGCTGCAGTGAGGAAACCACCGGACAGCCCCAGCAGCGCGGTGCCGGCCAGCATCGTGGTCCACAGCAGCAGCATCGTCAGCAGCAGGCGCGGACGATGGCGCAGGAACACTGCGCGCAGTGAATCGGGCGAACGGCTCATGCGCGCACCGCCTGCGCCGGCTCGACCAGGCGCCCTTCCGGCAACAGCAGGCAGCGGTCGGCCCAAGCGATCACCGCCGGGCTGTGGGTGGCGACCACCACGCTGCGGCCCCGCGCATACGCGGCCAGGCTGCGCAGCAGCGCCGCTTCGGTATCGGCATCGAGGAAGGCGGTGGGCTCATCCAGCAGCAGCACCTGCGGGTCACGCAGCAGCAGGCGCGCCAGGCCGATGCGGCGGGCTTCACCTCCGGACAGGCCGAAGCCGCGCTCGCCGATCATCGTGTCCAGCCCCTGCGGCAGTCGTTGCGCGAACTGCAGCACCTGCGCCGCCTCGGCCACCGCAAGCAGCCGTGCATCACTGGCGGCGGGGTCGGCCAGCCGCAGGTTGTCGGCGATGCTGCCGTGGAACAGGTAGGGGCGCTGGCTGGCATAGGCCACCTGCACGCCGGGGCGCAGCTGCAGCTTGCCGGCGCGTGGCGGCAACCACCCGGCCAGCGCTTCCAGCAGCGTGCTCTTGCCCGACCCGCTGGGGCCCACCAGGGCCAGCCGCTGGCCCGGTTCCAGCAGTACATCCAGATCCTGCAGCACATCGTGCGGTGCGCCCAGCGGACGCAGCACCAGTCCCTGCGCGCGCAGCGGCGGCAAGGCGGCCTCGGCCGGCTCCACCACCAGCGCGGTGCCCTCGTTGTCGAGCAGGCCCTGTTCGTCGGGCAGCGACTGCAGCAGGCGTTCCACTTCTGCGGCCGCCGCCAGGGCGTTGGCACGGTCGTGGTAGTGCGCGGCCAACCGTCGCAGCGGGGCGTAGAACTCCGGGGCCAGCAGCAGGCAGAACAGACCGGCGCCCAGCGTCGGCACCGCTGCATGCAGCGACATCATGCCGAGGTAGCTCAGGCCCAGGTACAGCGCAACCATCGCCACGCTCACCGAGGCGAAGAATTCCAGCACCGTGGATGACAGGAACGCGATCCGCAGCACCTTCAGCGTGCGCAGGCGCACACCTTCGGCGGCGGCCTCCACGCCAGCCAGTTCGGCTTCGCCACGGCCATACAGGCGCAGCACGCCCAGGCCCTTGATGCGATCGGCGAAGTGGCCGCTCATCCGCGCCAGCTCACCCAGCTGGGCACGGCCGGCCGCTTCAGCGCCCCACCCCACCAGCATCATGAAGAACGGCACCAGCGGCGCAGTGAACAACAGGATCAGCGCCACCACCCAGTCGACCCAGGCCACTGCGGCCAGGATCAGCAGCGGCACCACCACGACCTCGGTGCGTACCGGCAGGAAGCCGCTGTAATAATTCTCGATCGCATCACCGTGATGCAGCACCAGTTCGCCCAGCTCGCCGGTGCGACGCTGGCGCAGCCACAGCGGCCCGTGGCCCAGCAGGCGCGCGAACACACGTTCGCGCAGTGCCAGCCGCGCGGCATCGGCCACATCACCGGCTGCGGCCTGGGTGGCGCTGCCCAGCAGCGTGCGCAGCACCAGGATCAGCGCCAGTCCGCCCAGCACCGGCAGGCCCGACGCCAGCGGCGCCCGTTCCACCAGCACCTGCTGCACAAGCCAGGCGATGGCGGCGGCCTGGCCGATCAACAGCGCCCCGGACAGGCTGATGCACAGCGCCGCCAGGCGCTGGCGGCCCCGGGCGGGCCGCGCCAGATCGGCCAGCCATGCAGTGCGGGCGCGCCGCTGGCGGGTCGTTTCGGCTTCCTGGGAAAGGCCGTCGGGGGTTGTTTCGGCAGCGCTCAAGAGGTCTTCACGGGCAGCGGGGGAGACACGGCATTGTAGGCGCAGGCAATAGCCGGCCCCTGCGGCCGGCAGTCGCAGTCTTCATCAGGTTGGCATACGATCAACCGGGTCACCTGTTCATACATTGATCTGGATCAAGGCTGTTTGAAGTAGTCGGTCACATCATTCACGTCGTAGACCACCCTTCCCGCCACCTGCAACGGCACTATCCAACGAGGTAGCCAGGCCATGATTGATCAGACAGTCGTAGAACTGTCGCGGCTGCAATTCGCGCTGACCGCGATGTACCACTTCCTATTCGTACCGCTCACTCTCGGCCTGTCCTTCATGGTGGCCATCATGGAGAGCGTGTACGTGATGACCGGCAAGGAGATCTGGCGCAGGATGACCCTGTTCTGGGGCGTCCTGTTCGGCATCAACTTTGCCATGGGCGTCGCCACCGGCATCGTGATGGAGTTCCAGTTCGGCATGAACTGGTCCTACTACAGCCACTACGTGGGTGACATCTTCGGTGCGCCGCTGGCCATCGAAGGCCTGATGGCGTTCTTCCTGGAAGCCACCTTCGTCGGCCTGTTCTTCTTCGGCTGGAACCGCCTGAGCAAGGTCAAGCACCTGATGGTGACCTGGCTGATGGCGCTGGGTACCAACCTGTCGGCGATCTGGATCCTGATCGCCAATGGCTGGATGCAGAACCCGACCGGCGCGGTGTTCAATCCGGAAACCATGCGCATGGAAGTCGTCGACTTCATGGCGGTGGTGTTCAATCCGGTGGCACAGGCCAAGTTCGTGCACACCGTCAGCGCCGGTTACGTGACCGGTGCGGTGTTCGTGATGGCGATCAGCGCCCTGTTCCTGCTGCGCAACAAGCACAAGGACCTGGCCCGTCGTTCGTTCGCGGTGGCCGCAGCGTTCGGCCTGCTGTCCTCGCTGTCGGTGGTGGTGCTGGGTGACGAGAGCGGTTACGCCGCCAGCGAACACCAGAAGATGAAGCTGGCCGCGATCGAAGCGATGTGGGAAACCGAGCGTGCGCCGGCCGACTTCACCGCCTTCGGCATCCCGAACCAGCAGACCCACCAGAACGATTACGCGGTGAAGATCCCGTACCTGATGGGCCTGATCGCCACCCGCTCTTTGAACCAGCCGATTCCGGGCATTCTGGAACTGGTCGAGCGTGCCGAGCACCGCGTGCGCGGCGGCCAGCTGGCCTACGGCGCACTGGAACGCCTGCGCGCCAACAAGAACGACGTGGAAGCGCGCGAGATGTTCGATCGCCACTGGCAGGACCTGGGCCACGGCCTGCTGCTCAAGCGCTACCGCGATGACATCCTCAACGCCACCCCGCAGGAGATCTCGCAGGCCGCGATGGACACCGTGCCGCGCGTGATGCCGCTGTTCTGGACCTTCCGCGTGATGGCCGGCCTCGGCTTCTACCTGATCGCCTTCTTCGCGCTGGCCTTCTACTACTCGTGCCGCAACAACTTCCAGGACAAGCGCTGGTTCCTGAAGGTGGCCCTGTGGACGCTGCCGGCGCCGTGGATCGCGATCGAGTGTGGCTGGTTCGTGGCCGAGTACGGTCGCCAGCCGTGGGCGGTCGATGGCGTGCTGCCGACCTTCTACGCGGCATCGGGCCTGGCCCTGCACGAAATCGTGCTGACCCTGGCCGGCTTCACCGCGATCTACACCGCACTGATCGTGGTCGAGATCAAGCTGATGCTCAAGGCGATCCGCAAGGGTCCGGACGAGGTGCTGCCGTCGCTGCAGTCGCCCCAGCCGCATGCTTCCCACAATGCCTCGGCGCCGGCCGCCGGCCAGGCCTGAGGCAGGAGAACCAAGATGGATTTCATTCTTCTGGACTACACCACGCTGCGCGTGATCTGGTGGCTGCTGCTCGGCATCCTGCTGATCGGCTTCGCCGTGATGGATGGTTTCGACCTGGGCGTGGGCACGCTGCTGCCCTTCGTCGCCCGCAACGATGCCGAGCGCCGGCTGGTGATCAACACCATCGGCCCGGTCTGGGAAGGCAACCAGGTGTGGCTGGTGCTCGGTGGCGGTGCGATCTTCGCCGCCTGGCCGCCGCTGTACGCGGTCAGTTTCTCCGGGTTCTACCTGGCGATGTTCGTGATCCTGTTCGCGCTGATCCTGCGTCCGGTCGGTTTCAAGTTCCGCAGCAAGATGCCCAGCGAACGCTGGCGCAACACGTGGGACTGGGCGCTGTTCATCGGCGGCTTCATCCCCGCGCTGATCATGGGCGTGGCGGTGGGCAACGTGGTGCTGGGCGTGCCGTTCCACTTCGATGACAGCATGCGCATCTTCTACACCGGTTCGTTCTTCGGCCTGCTGATGCCCTTCGCGCTGCTGGCCGGCCTGCTCAGCGTGTCGATGCTGGTCGCGCACGGTGCCGCCATGCTGGTGATCAAGACCGACGGCCCGGTCGCCGAACGTGCCGCCCGCTTCGGCAGCATTGCGGCGATCATCGCCTTCGTGCTGTTCGCGGTCGGCGGTGCCTGGGTGGCCTTCGGCCTGCCGGGTTACCAGATCACCTCGCAGGTGGTCACCGATGGCGCCACCAACCCGCTGCTGAAGACCGCCGAACTCGGCGCCGCCGGTGGCTGGATGCGCAACTACAGCGCGATGCCGGCCACGATCCTGGCCCCGCTGCTCGGCCTGGCCGGACTGCTGGCCAGTGCGGTACTGCTGCGTGCCCGTCGTGGCGGCCTGGCCTTCATCGCCTCGGGTGCGGCCATCGCCGGCATCATCCTGACCGTCGGCTTTGCGATCTTCCCGTTCCTGCTGCCGTCCTCGAGCCAGCCTACCTCCAGCCTCACCGTGTGGGATGCCTCGTCCAGCCACCTGACCCTGTGGATCATGCTGCTGGCCACGGCGGTGTTCCTGCCGATCATCCTCGCCTACACCACCTGGGTGTACCGCGTGCTGAAGGGCAAGACCACCAGCGAAGAGATGGGCAACAACCCGAACGCTTACTGATGGCCGGTGTGCCGGCCCACGGCCGGCACATCCCCTGGACAAAGGAGATTGATCATGTGGTATTTCGCCTGGATTCTCGGTGCCGGCCTCGCCTCGACGGTGGCCATCCTCAACGGCATGTGGTTCGAAGCCCGCGAGCAGAACCGCATCGAGAAGGAAAATCGTCACTGAGCCGTAAAAAAACCTTGCCGCCTTGGCCTTCACACGGTATCTTAGGCGGCTCCTTCGGGGTGTAGCTCAGTCTGGTAGAGCGCTACGTTCGGGACGTAGAGGTCGCAGGTTCGAATCCTGTCTCCCCGACCACTCTTGTGGTCGCATTGAAGCCTGGTGAAGTCATCCAGGCTTTTTTGTTCCCTGAAGTGGCACTGCTTCGGCAGTGTGAAGAAAACAGCATTCACCCCTTGCCGCCATCGGGGTGAATCGCTAGAATAGGCGGCTCCCTTCGGGGTGTAGCTCAGTCTGGTAGAGCGCTACGTTCGGGACGTAGAGGTCGCAGGTTCGAATCCTGTCTCCCCGACCACTTCGGTGGTCACCAAGAAGCCTGGAAGACATCACTGTCCTCCGGGTTTTTTTGTATCAGCGCCAGGCCACCCGCATGATGGGACCTTGCCGGGCCGCGCACGTACAATGGCCGCGCTGCCGGTCTGACCGCAGCCCTCTCCCCCACCTGCCGCTTCGGCGTAGACCGATGCCGGCGCTGCATGCCATTGCTCCGGCGTGCGACACCTGCAAGGACCACCGATGAGTTCCTCCCCTTCCGATTCGCCGTCGCTGCTGCACGGTCGCGTCCTCGCGTTCGCCGCGATCCTGCTGGCCGCGATCAACCTGCGCACCGCCGTCACTTCGATCACGCCGCTGCTGGACGTGCTCGGCCAGCAGTTCGGCTTCGGCACCACCATGACCGGCGTGCTGGGCATGCTGCCGACCGCCTCGTTCGCCCTGTTCGGCGTGGCCACGCCGGCCCTGGCGCGACGCCTGGGCCTGGAGCGCACCACGCTGCTGGCGATGGTGATGGCGATGGCCGGCCTGCTGCTGCGCTCCAGCGCCGGCAATGTCGGCACGCTGTTGTTCGGCTCGGTGGTGGCACTGGCCGGCATGGGCATCGGCAACGTGGTGGTGCCACCGCTGGTGAAGCGTTACTTCGCCAACAAGGTCGGCACCATGAGCACGCTCTACATCAGCGTGCTGCAGCTGGGCACGATGCTGCCGGCGCTGCTGGCAGTGCCGGTGGCCAACGCCGCGGGCTGGCGCGTGTCGCTGGGCATGTGGGCCCTGCTGGCGCTGGCCGCTGCGCTGCCCTGGCTGGTGCTGGCCACGCGCGCACCGAAGCCGCAGGCCGATGCCACCGATCCGACCGCGCAGCCGCACGGCAAGGTCTGGCGCACCTCGCTGGGCTGGAGCATGACGCTGATGTTCGGCATGACCTCGCTGATGACCTATTCGATGTTCACCTGGCTGCCGCGCATCGTGGTCGAGGCCGGTGGCACGCCCGCCTTCGGTGGCGTGATGGTGGCGGTGTTCTCGGCCCTGGGCCTGCTGCCCTCGCTGGTGATTCCGTCGATGGCGGTGCGCCTGCAGAACCCGTTCCCGCTGGTGCTGATCGGCTTCTTCTCATTCGTGATCGCCTTCACCGGCCTGCTGCTGGCGCCGATGAAGGCACCGCTGCTGTGGGCCTGCCTGCTGGGCGTCGGCCCATCCACCTTCCCGCTGGCGCTGACCCTGATCAATCTGCGCACCCGCACCCCGACCGGTTCGGCGGCGCTGTCCGGCTTCATGCAGGGCGTGGGCTACAGCTTCAGCTGCCTGGGGCCCTTCCTGGTCGGTTGGCTGCACACCGTCAGCGAGGGCTGGACGCTCCCGTTCAGCTTCCTGTTCGGCTGTGCCACCCTGATGCTGTGCGCGTCCTGGGTGGCCTGCAAGCCGCGCAAACTGGAAGACCTCTGGTGATGCTGGGGGCCGCCTGCCGGCCCCGGCCACAGGTGCACAGCCTTCACGCGCATTTTGACGCCGGACTGACAATTCCCGGCGGATAGTGCCCACGAATGCCCATCCTTGCCGCGTGCCGGCATCGGGCATGGGGCATGGGGGCGGCGCCGCCGCCCGGAACACCACTCGGTGTGCGGGGGACTTTCGTTTCAGACAAGACATTGCAGGTCGCTGTCCGGGTTGTACCCGTCCTTGCTGGGCGGCATGCACGAAGGGAGTGACGCGGGCCACGGCCACGCCAAAAGCTGGCATGTGATGTGCGTCACACTTTTACAGGTTGTCTGGTTCGGAAGCCAAGGGGGTCCCCAATGGTTGTCCACCGCCGGCTGGCGCTCTGCGTCGGCCTTGCCTGCACCGCGCTGGCCTGGGCCAGCAGCGCTGCCCCGCCTGACCGCGACGCGGCGCTGGCCGAGATCGGCCGCTACCGCGACCAGGCCCGCTGGCTGGATGCGCTGGGTGCGATCGAACGCGCCAGCCAGCAGCAGCCCAACGACGATCTGCTGTTCAAGCTGCGGGTACTGACCCTGGGCGACATCGGCAACGCGTGGCGGGCCTGGGAGCTCTACCAGCAGCGCCCACAGCTGTTCGACGCTGCCCAGAAGCAGCGCCTGGAAGGGGACTACCTGGCCAAGCTGGTGGTCTGGAGCCTGGCTTACAGCAGCAGCGAAGACAGCCGCCTGGAAGAGGCCGAATCAACCCTGGCCCGCATGCAGCGCTATCTCGGGGGCGAAGGCACGCCGCCGGCGCAGGCGCCGCTGCGCATCCGCATGGACCGGCTGATCCTGCTCAACCGTCTGGGCCGACATGCGCAGGTGCGCGAGGAAGCACGGGCCCTGCAGGCCGAAGGCCACACCCTGCCCGACTACGTGCTGCCCGCCGTGGGTGATTCGCTGATGGGTACCCTGCATCCGCAGGAAGCCATTCCGGTGCTGCAGGCGGCGGTGGCCGGCGACCCGACCCGCGACGCCTCGCATTCGGAGTTGGCCTATGCCTACCTGGAAAGCGAACAGCAGGAAAAGGCCATCGACCTGTTGCAGGCCTGGCGCGACAAGGAACCGGCATGGCGATGGAGCAATGGCAAATCACCGTACCCGAACTGGTCGCGCTACGAGGCCGACCTGAACCTGGCGATGGTGCGTGCCTACAGTGGCGATCTGCGCACCGCACAGCACGACCTGGAATCGATGGTCGACATCGCACCCGGCAACGGTGGCCTGCAGAGTGCGCTGGGCAGCGTGTACATGATGCGCGGCTGGCCACGCCGGGCACTGCAGCGGCAGCAGATGGCACATGCGCTGGACCCGCGTGACATCGAAGCCCGCCTGGGCATGGAAGAAGCCTACGTCGCCCTGCAGCGTGATGACCTGGCACGACCGCTGCACGACGATCTGATCGCGCGCTATCCCACCCAACCCGCGGTCGAGCGCATGGACCAGGCGTGGCGCGCGCATCGCGGCTGGCAGCTGAAGGCATGGACCGACATCGGCCGCAGCTCGGGCGGCGGCGGCACGTCGCCACTGGGCAACAACGATCGCCATTACGGCGTTGAAGTCGAATCGCCGATGCTGGATGACCGCTGGCGGTTGTTCGCCTTCGCCGACCGCCGCTCGATCGACTTCCAGGACCAGCGCATCGACCCGCTCTGGCTGGGGGCTGGCGTGCGCTACCGCTTCGGCAGGTTGGATGCGGAAGCCGCGGTACTGCGGGCCAATGACCACATCGGCGACACCGGCCTGCGCGTAGGCGTCGGCTGGCAGTTCAATGATTACTGGCACGCCGGGCTGGTCGCCGCGCGCAATGATCCGGAAGCCTCGATGCAGGCCCGCGTGGCCGGCATCACCGCCGACAGCGTAAGCGCGCAGGTGGACTACCGGCGCAGCGAACTCACCCATTGGACGTTCGGCGCCAGCCGCTTCCGCTACGACGATGGCAACCATCGCGAACTGGTCAGTACCGGCCTCGAACAACGGCTGCTGACGCGTCCGCGCTGGCTGATCGACGGCCTGGCAAGCGCGTATGCCAGTCGCGGCAGCCGCGACGACGCGCCTTATTTCAACCCGAAGCGCGACCGCATGGTCGAGATCGGCCTGCGCATCGACCAGCAGTTGTGGCGGCACTACGAGCGCCACTTCCGGCACCGGCTGACGGTCTCGCTGGGCGACTACTGGCAGGATGGCTTCGGCAGTGCGCTGGTGCCGTCGGTGTCGTACATGCACGAATGGCAGCTGGGTCCGGGGCGCGTGTTCGAGTACGGCGTGCGCTGGTCGCGACCGGTCTACGACGGCCGTCGCGAGCGCCATATCGGCTTCGAAGCCGCACTGCGCTGGGGAGACTGACATGGCCCGCATCCTGCGACTGATCGTGCTGCTGTTGCTGGCCGTTGCACCGCCAGCCTTCGCCCAGCAGGCCCTGCATCTCGATGCGATCGACAACGGCCTGCTGATCCTCAGCTACCACGACATCCGCGACCAGGTGGCCGCCAAGGGCGATGCCGATACCTATGCGGTGAGCACGCAGAACTTCGCCGCGCACCTGGACTGGCTGGGCGCGCACGGCTACCACCCGGTCTCGCTGTCGCAGGTGATCGAGGCCTCGCAGGGCCGCGCCACGCTGCCGCCCAAGCCGGTGCTGCTGACCTTCGACGACGGCCTGCGCAGTGTCTATGACAAGGCCTTCCCCCTGCTCCAGGCCTACCGCTATCCGGCGCTGGTGGCGGTGATCACCGACTACGTGGACATGGCGCCGGGACGCACCATCGACTATGGCTACCGCCCGTTCGGGCATGACGACTTCGTCACCTGGGCACAGCTGAAACAGATGCATGACAGTGGCCTGATCGAAGTGGCCAGCCACACCGATGACCTGCATCACGGCGTGCTCGCCAATCCACAGGGCAACTCCACGCCGGCGGTGGTGACCCGCGTCTACAGCCCGGCCACCCACAGCTACGAAAGTGAAGCCCAGTACGAACAACGCCTGCGCGTCGACCTCTCGCGCAGCGTGCAGCGCATCGAGCAGCACCTGGGCGTGCGCCCACGGGCCATTGTCTGGCCGTATGCCGCCTACAACCAGCTGAGCAACGACATCGCCGAGCAGCTGGGCATGCCGGTTTCATTCGATCTGGAAGGCCGCAGCACGCCGGTGGCCAGCGACCTGCACGGGCTGGCACGCTTCCTGGTCAGTGACAATCCGACCGTGGAGGGCCTGGCCTACGAACTGCGCCGCGACGTCGCGCTGGATGGCATCCGCGCGCTGCAGATCGACCTGGACGATGTATATGACCCCGACCCCGCACAGCAGGCCCGCAATCTCGATGCACTGATCGAGCGGGTCAAGCGCATCGCGCCGACCCACGTCTACCTGCAGGCGTTCGCCGACCCCGATGGCAACAATACCGCCGATGCGCTGTACTTCCCCAACCGCCACATGCCGATGCGCGCGGACCTGTTCAGCCGCGTCGCGTGGCAGCTGAAATCGCGCGCCGGGGTGAAGGTCTACGCGTGGCTGCCGGTGCTCGGCTTCGAACTGCCCGATCCGATGCAGCGCAAGGCACTGGCAATCCACAACGGCGATGCCGATGGCATGTACCGGTTGGATTTCACCAATCCGAAAGCGCGCCAGATCATGCTCGACATCTACGAGGACCTGGCAGTCAACTCGTACTTTGAAGGCCTGCTGTTCCACGACGACGGCTACCTGCGCGACACCGAACTTCCCGCGCTGTCCTCCGGCGACGGCGGCAGCGCGCGCACCCAGGCGCTGATCGACTTCACCCTGGCCCTGCGTGACAGCGCCCAGCGCTGGCGACCGAAGCTGGCAACGGTGCGCAACCTGTATGCCGAGCCCGTACTGCGTCCGCAGAGCGAAGCCTGGTTCGCGCAACGCCTGGACCTGTTCAACAAGGCCTACGACCAGACCGCGCTGATGGCGATGCCGTGGATGGAAGGCAGCAAGCACCCGGAGCGCTGGCTGGACCAGCTGCTGGCCGCCGTACGCAGCCACGATCCCCAGCTGCAGCACACCCTGTTCGAGCTGCAGACCGTCGACTGGAACAGCGGCCAGCCGATCCCCGCCGAGCGCCTGCGTGCGCAGATCCGCCAGCTGCAGGCGCAGGGCGTGCACCACTTCGCCTGGTACCCGGACGACTTCATCGCCGACCAGCCCTCCACCCACGATGCCCGTGCGGCGATGTCCGCCGGCAACTTCCCGTACCCGGAGAAGTGACATGGACATGCATCCCATGCTGCTGATCCTGTTCCAGTTCGCCTTCTATTACCCGATGGTGATGGCGTTCTTCTGGATGTCCGGCGGGCTGTACTACTACTTCCGGCGCGAGCGCCACTCACGCGCGCGCAACGATCCACCCTTGATGGTCGATCCTCCGTTCGCGACCCTGCTGATCCCCTGCCACAACGAATCGGAGAACCTTGACGACACGCTCGGCGCCGCGCTTGCACAGCGTTATCCGGCCGACTATGAGGTGATCGCCATCGACGACGGCAGCAGCGACGACACCGGCGCACGGCTGGATGCGCTGGCGGCCCGGCATCCACGGCTGCGCGTGCTGCACCTGGACCGCAACCTGGGCAAGGCCAACGCACTGCGCATGGGAGCGCTGGCGGCGCGCTCGGAGTACCTGGTGTGCATCGACGGCGATGCGATGCTGGAAGAGCACGCGTTGCACTGGATGGTCTGGCACCTTGTCAGTGGCAGCCGGGTCGGTGCAGTGACCGGAAATCCCCGCATCCGCAACCGTTCGACCCTGCTCGGTCGCCTGCAGGTGGCCGAATTCTCATCGATCATCGGCATGATCAAGCGCGCGCAGCGCGTGTACGGGCGCATCTTCACCATCTCCGGGGTGATCGCCGGTTTCCGTCGTACCGCCCTTCACCAGGTGGGCTGGTGGTCGGATGACATGGTCACCGAGGACATCGACATCAGCTGGCGCCTGCAACGCGCGCACTGGGACATCCGCTACGAGCCCAACGCGCTGTGCTTCATCCTGATGCCGGAAACATTGAAGGGCCTGTGGCGGCAGCGGCTGCGCTGGGCGCAGGGCGGCGTGGAAGTGATGCTGCGGCATGCGCGGTCGCTGCTGAACTGGAAGGAGCGGCGCATGTGGGGGGTGCTGCTGGAGTATGTGCTGAGCGTGATGTGGGCCTACACCATGCTGTTCATCGTGCTGCTGTGGGCATTGGGAAAGTTCATCGAGCTGCCACCGCAGCTGCACATCGTCAGCCTGTTGCCGGAATGGCATGGCGTGATCCTGGCGCTGGTCTGCCTGCTGCAGTTCGCCAGCAGCCTGATCATCGACCGGCGCTACGAAACACAGATTGGACGCAACTATTTCTGGGTCATCTGGTACCCGATGGCGTACTGGCTGATCAGCCTTTCCACCACCCTGGTGGCGCTGCCGAAGACGCTGCTGCGCCGTCGCCGCAAGCGCGCCACCTGGACCAGCCCTGACCGGGGAATCCGATGAACGCACAACGCCCATCCAACCGCTTCGACTCGCGGACGATCCGCAAGCCGCACCGCCAGCCGCGCTTCCAACGCACGGCCTGGGGCTTCGTCACCCTGGCATTCTGGGGCTTCTACTTCTATCTATGGGCGCCGCTGGTGACGCTGCTGTCGTGGCTGATTGGCGGCCAGCTGGCGTGGCAGCAGCTGTATGAGCGGCAGAACCAGCTCGATCCGTACGTGCTGGTGGCGTTGCCGCTGATGCTGCTGTGCGCCAGCGTGCTGCTGATCGGCTGGGCCGAGTACAACCGTGCGCGCTTCCGCGGCCACGACCGGCGCCTGCCACGCCCGCTGGCCAGCCTCAACGAGGTCGCCGCCGATCTGGGCGCCAGCACCGGCCTGGCGGAACGCCTGATGGGATGCAAGGCCGCCACGCTGCACATGGATGAACATGCACGGCCGATCGGCATCCGCCGCGAGGTGGTGTAGCCCCGCTGCCCGTCAGATGCCGACCTGGGGCGGCACCTGCCTTGGTGGATGCCGACCTTGGTCGGCGTTCTCTCCGGTGGGTGCCAACCTTGGTCGGCACTTGGGTCTGGTGGGTGCCAACCTTGGTCGGCACCGGGGTCTACCGCGAAGAGCGTCCACGCATGGCGTGGATCTACTTGCGCGTCTGCCCTTCGCCGCGCACGACGAAACGCTCGACGGTGAGCGCTTCCAGGCCCATCGGGCCATAGGCATGCAGGCGCGTGGTGGAAATGCCGATTTCGCTGCCCAGGCCGAGCTGGCCGCCGTCGGAAAAGCGCGAGGAGGCATTGACCATCACCACCGCCGAGCGCAGCGCGTTGACGAAGCGCTCGGCATTGCCGCTGTCTTCGGTGGCAATCACTTCGGTGTGGTCGGAGGTATAGCGGCGGATGTGGGCAATGGCCGCATCAAGATCGTCGACCACGCGTACCGCCAGCACCAGGTCGAGGAACTCGGCGGCGTAATCCTCGTCGGTAGCGGCGCAGCTGCCCGGCAACTGCGGCTGGGCACGCTCGTCCGCACGCAGCTGCACACCGCGCTCGCCCAGCGCCTGTGCCACGCGCGGCAGGAATGCAGCGGCCACGTCGCCATGCACCAGCAGCGTCTCCAGTGAATTGCAGGCGGCCGGGCGGCTGCACTTGCCATCCACCAGCAGATCGATGGCCTTGTCCAGGTCGGCACTGGCGTCCACGAACAGATGGCACACGCCCTTGTAGTGCTTGATCACCGGCACCCGCGCATGCTCGGCAACGAAACGGATCAGGCCTTCGCCGCCACGCGGAATCGCCAGGTCGATCAGCTCATGCAGCTGCAGCAGTTCCAGCATCGCTTCGCGGCGCAGGTCGGTCAGCACGGTCACCGCCGCCGCCGGTACGCCGTTGGCCTGCAAGGCACCCGCCAGCGCGTGGGCGATGGCGGTGTTGGAATGGATCGCCTCGGAACCGCCGCGCAGGATCACGCCATTACCGGCCTTCAGGCACAGGGCGGCGGCTTCGGCGGTCACGTTCGGGCGTGCCTCGTAGATCATCGCGATCACGCCCAGCGG
The DNA here is from genome assembly GCF_000158575.1 of Stenotrophomonas sp. SKA14. NCBI lineage: Bacteria > Pseudomonadati > Pseudomonadota > Gammaproteobacteria > Lysobacterales > Lysobacteraceae > Stenotrophomonas > Stenotrophomonas sp. SKA14. The sequence goes on along the minus strand of NZ_DS999412.1, from coordinate 2,143,060 downwards.
CACCCGCACCTTCTGCACGCGGATGCCGTTCGGGCGCACGTCGTCACGGGTCACCTGGCCGACCGGGTCCGACAGCCCGGCCACTTCGCGCACGGCTTCGGCCATCGCGAACAGGCGCGGCGGGTCCAATGCCAGGCGATCGAGCATGGCAGTGCCCACGCCCTTCTCGCGCGCAGCGGCGAGGTCGCGCGCGTTACCGGCCAGGATCAGCCCGGCATTCACTTCCAGTGCCTGGGCCATCGCCAGCAGCAGGGCGCGTCGCGCCTCACTGCCAAGGCCGGCAACAACCAAGGCCGCGTCACGGCAGGCGCGCGCCTGCGTTTCGATTCCGCTCATCGGGGTGTCCTTCAATCCGGTCATGGCAGCACCAGGTCGTCGCGATGGACAACGCTGCCGCCGTAGTTGTAGCCAAGCAGGGCCTGGATGTCGCGCGAATGGCGGCCGGCGATCCTGCGCACATCGTCGGCCGCGTACTGGCTGACGCCGCGGGCAACGCAGACGCGGCCCTGCGGGGCGTTCCAGCACACCTGCACCATGTCGCCGCGGCGGAACGCGCCCTCTGCATCGGTGATGCCGCCGGGCAGCAGCGAAGCGCCCTTCTCGCGCATCGCCTGTGCCGCACCGGCATCAATGATGATCGCGCCCTCGGCCAGCGGCGCATGCCTCAACCAGTGCTTGCGGGCCGCCTCGCGGCTGCGCGCGGCGTGGATGCGGGTGCCATACAGGCGATCCTGCGCCAGTGCACGCACCACGTCACCGCTGCGGCCATTGAACAGGTAGGTCTCGATGCCGAGCCGCCCGGCTTTCGCCGCTGCCTCCAGCTTGGTGCGCATGCCACCGGTGCCGGCACGCGAACCGGCGCCACCGGCCATGGCCAGCACGGCCTCATCCAGTTCGGGCACGTCGTGCAGTGGCCGTGCGTCGGCGGCCGTGCGCGGGTCGGCGCTGTACAGGCCATCGATGTCGGTGGCGATGAACAGTGCATCGGCATCGACCAGCGCGGCGACCGTGGCGGCCAGGTTGTCGTTGTCCCCGAGCTTGAGTTCGTCCACCGACACGGTGTCGTTCTCGTTGACCACCGGCAGCGCACCCAGCCGCAGCAGTTCGCTGAGCGTGGCACGTGCGTTGAGGTAGCGACGGCGGTTGCGCAGGTCGTCGTGGGTCAGCAGCACCTGCGCCACCGGGCGTTCGAAGAAGCGCTGCCAGAGGCCGATCAGCTGGGCCTGGCCAAGCGCGGCCAAGGCCTGCCGCGCCGCCATTGCGGCGCCGGGCTCATCGGCACGTGGCAGGATCGCGCGCCCCGCGGCCACCGCGCCGGACGACACGATCACCAGCTCGCGCCCGGCCAGCACGTTGGCCGAAACGAACTGGGCCAGACCCAGCGCGTGGCGCGGCGACAGGCCGCCGCCATCGGCGGCCAGCAGGCTGCTGCCGACTTTCAGCACCGCGCGCCGCCAGGGCGGCAAGGCCTGTTCCGGGAACGGCGAGGCAACGGCGGCGGCGTGCAGGGTCATCGGTCAGGGCCTCAGCGGGTAATCCATTCGTGCACGGTCAGGTCGGAAGCGTGCATCGTCACCAGCGGATCGGTGGCGACGATGGCCTGCGCCTGCGCCAGGCTCTCGACATTGCACAGCACATAGGCGCCGCCGCTGCCATCGGCGAAGCCCCCGGTCAGCTGCAGCTTGCCCTGCGCCTGCAGCGCATCGAGGAAGTCACGGTGCGGCTGCACGGCGGCGGCGTTGAAGTCGGCCCGGCGCATGGCCAGCACCAGGTAGACAGTGCCCGCCATCAGGCCAGCGCCTGCCAGCGCGCGCGCAGCTCATCCAGGCGCAGGTCAGCGGCCGAGCCCGGTGACACGCGTGCGGCCAGGCTGCCTTCCGGCGTACGGCCCTGCCCTGCACTGTCGGCGCCTGCCGCCGCGGCCTTGTAGGCTTCGCGGAACGGCACGCCGGCCACCGCCGCTTCCACCGCCACATCGGTGGCGTACATGCCCGAATCGATCGCCGCGCGAACCTTGTCGTCGCGCCATTCCAGGTTGGCCAGCAACGCCGGCAGCAGTTCCAGCGCGGACAGGCCGCGGCCGAAGCCATGGAAGATGGCGCCCTTGGACGACTGCAGGTCGCGGTGATAGCCCGACGGCAGCGACAGCAGCTGCTCGATCTCGGTGCGTGCCGCGGCGACGCTGGCGTGGGTCGCGCGCATCAGCTCGATCACGTCCGGATTGCGCTTGTTGGGCATGATCGAACTGCCGGTGGTGTACTGCGCCGGCAATGCGACGAAGCCGAATTCGGCGCTGGTGAACAGCGACAGGTCCCAGGCGATGCGGCGCAGGTCCAACGTCGCGCCGCCGAGTGCTTCCAGTGCGGCCAGTTCGAACTTGCCGCGCGACAGCTGCGCGTAGATCGGCGAGATCTGCATGCGCGCAAAGCCGAGCGCGGCGGTGGTGTGTTCACGGTCCAGCGGCAGGTTCACGCCGTAGCCGGCAGCGGTGCCAAGCGGATTGGCATCCACCAGCGCATGCGTGTCGCGGGCGCGGATGGCGTTGTCGATGAAGGCCTCGGCCCAGCCGGCCCACCACATGCCGGCCGAGGACACCACGGCACGCTGGATGTGGGTGTAGCCGGGGATCGGCAGATCCTTCTCGGCCTGGGCACGGTCCAGCGCGACCTTGGCCACTTCGGCGCTGAGCTGGGCCACGCGCTGCAGCTTCTCCTTCAGCCACAGCCGGGTGGCGACCAGGATCTGGTCATTGCGGCTGCGGCCGGTGTGGATCTTGCGGCCGGCGTCGCCAAGGCGTTCGGTCAGCCGTGCTTCGATTGCCGAGTGACCGTCTTCATACTGCGTGTCCAGCACGAAACGGCCGTCGCGGAAGTCCTGCGCCAGCACCTCCAGCTCGCGCAGCAGGCCGGCCAGCTCGTCGGCGCTGAGGATGCCGATGTGCTGCAGGCCCTGCGCATGCGCGGCGCTGGCGGCGATGTCGTGCAGGAAGAACTCGCGGTCGAGGATCACGTCGTCGCCGGCGAGGAAGGTCTGGATCTGGGCGTCGACAGCAACGCCTGGCTTCTGCCAAAGAAGGTCTGCCATGGGGGCTCCGGAATGCGTGTTCAGTGCGGGATCGACGTCAGTTCGTCGATGCCCAGCGCAAGGTTGAGGTTCTGCATGGCCTGGGTGGCCGCGCCCTTCAGCAGGTTGTCCAGGGTCGCGACCACGACGACCCGCTTGCCGCCCGGGGCCAGGGTGAAGCCACCGACCTGGGCACCGTGACGACCGGCGATGCGGCTGACCCACGGCGCTTCATCCACCACCTCGATCAGCGGCTCGCCTGCATAGGCCTGCTGGAAGCGCTCGACGATCTGCTCGCGGGTCTGCACGCGGTTCAGCCACAGGTTGGCGGTGAGCGTGATGCCACGGAAATGCGGCGCGACGTGCGGCATGAACTCGACGGCCACGCCCAGCTGCACCGACACCTCGCGCTCGTGCACGTGGTTGGTCAGCGCATACGGCATCAGGTTGTCGGCCAGCAGCTCGACGTTGTTCTTGTCCGACGGCGTGGTACCGGCACCGGAGTAACCGGAGACACCGAAGCACTGCGGCGGGCCGGCCAGCAGGTCCAGCAGCGGATGCACCGCCAGCTGCATCGCGGTGGCATAGCAACCCGGGTTGCTGATGTGTTTCTGGCCGTTGTAGCGGTTGCGGGTCAGTTCCGGCAGACCGTAGTACCAGCCGTTGTCGAAGCGGTAATCGGCCGATAGATCGACGATGACGGTCTCCGGCTTCGCCGCTTCCAGCGCAGCCACGAACGGTGCGGCCAGGCCATTGGGCAGGGCCAGGATCACCGCGTCCACGCCCTTGGCGGCCACCGCGTCGGCATCCAGGCTCTCGTACTGCAGATCGCCCTGGAACTCCGGGTGATGGTCCGACAGGCGCTGCCCGGCGCGCTCGCGCGAGGACACGAAGGCCAGTTTCAGGCGCGGGTGTGCGGCCACCAGCTTGATCAGCTCGGCGCCGGTATGGCCGCGGGCACCGACGATGCCCAGGGTGAAAGTCGAATCGTTCATGCGTGACGGTCCAGGCGGTACTGCAGGTGGCGCTTCACGCCCTGCCATTCCGCGTCGATGATGGAGAAGATGACGGTATCGCGCGGCGTGCCATCGGCATGCCGCTTGTGGTTGCGCAGCACGCCATCCTGCTTGGCGCCGAGGCGGGCGATGGCGGTGCGCGAGGTGGCGTTGAACCAGCTGGTTTCCAGCACCACGCTGATGCAGCCCAGCACTTCGAAGGCGTGCTGCAGCAGCAACAGCTTGGCTTCGGTATTGGCACCGGTGCGCTGTGCGCGCGGCGTGTACCAGGTGTAGCCGAGACTGAGCCTGGGCACGCTGGCGTCCATGTCGTAGAAACGGGTGCTGCCGATGATGTCACCGGCGGCATCGCGGATCACGAACGGCAGCCCTTTGCCTTCGGCCTGCGCCTGCAGCGCGGCCTGCACATAGGCCTCGGTCCGCCCCGGCGACGGCACCTGGGTATACCAGAGCTGGTCGAGGCCGCTGCCTTCCAGCGCGGCACGCAAGCCGGGGACGTGCTCAAGCTGCAGCGGCTGCAGCAGTACGTGCTGCCCGCGCAGTGTGGGAACGGTGTTCCAGGCGTCCGGGTTGCTCATCACTCAGCCCTGCAGGCTCGGGGTGCGCTGGGCGCAGTGATCGACATAGGTCTTGATGCGATCGATGCCATCGGCGCCGAACCAGAACACCTTCCAGTGATCCTGCTTGTAGCAGCCATCGGACTCAGCGTAGTAGAAGTGGTTGATCGGATTGCCGTGGCGCGAGCGCCAGAAAAGCTGCGGCGTCTCTTCCAGCATCACGTTCCAGACCGCGCGGCCGAGGCCCTCGCCCTGTGCATCGTCCAGCACGGCGAACTTGTCCAGGTACACGCCTTCGGCTTCATCGGTGAGGATCACCGCAGTACGGTAGTTCTCGCTGACATACGCACGCAGCAGCCTGGTCTTCTCGAAATAGTCCGGCACCAGGGTGCGACCGAAGCTGGATTCGATCAGCTGCTTCAGGCGCGGCAGGTCAAGTTGTTCCCATGCGGTGGCGCGCAGCACCTTCTCGCCCTTGCGCACCAGCGTGCCCGAGCCCTTGTGGGTGAACAGTTCCTTGGCCAGGTCGGCCGGACGGGTGATCGACACCGACGATTCCAGCGGCAGGCGGTCGAGCAGATCCTTGATCTGTTCAATCTTCACCTTCATGCCACCGTGGATCCACGGCTGCGCGATCAGGTGGTCGTACTCGGTGGACAGGTTGATCGAATCGATCACGTTGCCGCCCTCGTCCAGCAGGCCACCGGTACCGGTCAGGAAGATGATCTTGTACGGCTGCAGCTCCTGCACCAGCTCGTTGGCGGCGAAATCGGCATTCACGTTGAGGATCTGGCCACCGGCAGTCTCGCCTAGGCTGGTGATGACCGGAATCGAGCCGGCACGCAGGCTGGCCTCGATCGGTGCCAGGTTGACCTTCTTCACCTCGCCGACCAGGCCGTAGGTGTCCACGTCCAGGTACTCGGCCTCGAACACGCCACCGGTGATCGAGGTGGCGCGCGCGCCGTTCTGTTGAAGGGCTTCGACCAGGCGCAGGTTGGACTGCTGGAACACCCGGCGTACGATCGCCAGCGCTTCCGGCGAGGTCACGCGCAACCCGTTGACGGTCTGCTTCTCGATGCCGGCGGCAGACAGCTCGGCATCCAGCTGCGGGCCAGCGCCGTGCAGCACGATCGGGGTCAGGCCGACTTCCTGCAGGAACGACAGCGAGGAGGTCAGCGCGTCAAGATCATCGCGCAGCACCGCGCCGCCGACCTTGACCACGGCGAAGCGCTTGGCATCCAGTTGCGAAAAGCGCTTGAGGTACTGGCTGATCTCCTTCGCGCTGGCCATGCTGGAAAGCAGGCGCACGATGGTCTGGCGGGTCTGGCGGTGAGGCTGGAGGGCAGGAGACATTTCGGTTTCGTCGGAAAGGGAAGAATCAGGCGCCGGCGGCGATGATGCGGTGCACGGCGTCGGTGTAGCGCTGCAGCTGCTCCAGCGTCACGAACTCATCGGCGGTGTGGGCCTGGGCGATGTCACCCGGGCCAAAGACCAGGGTGGTGTAACCGGCGGCGGAGAACAGCGAGGCCTCGGTCCAGAAGTCCACCGCGTTGCCGATCGGCAGTTCCAGCGCATCGGCCACGTCGCGTGCCAGCAGGCGACGGTTCTCGGCCTCGGCGATGTCACCGGCCGGCAGGCTGGGGCCACGGAAGGTTTCGGTGAACACGGCGGCTTCCGGTTCGGCGAAGCCGGCAAAGGTCGCCAGCAGGCCGTCGATGTCCATCGACGGCAGCGGACGGAAACCGAACCGCACTTCGGCGGCCGGCGCGATCATGTTGGCCTTGATCCCGCCCTCGACACGGCCGATGTTGAAGCGCAGGCCGGTCAGCCCGCCGAAGCGGGCCGAGGCCAGCGATTCCACATGGTCCAGCGCGCGGCTGCCCCAGCGCATGGCCTGGTGCAAGGCGCTGGCAGCCGCGTCCTGCTTACCGGACGCGTGGCCGGCACGGCCGGCGAACTGCATCAGCACCGAACTGATGCCACGGTGGGCCAGCACCGCCTCGCTCATGGTCGGCTCGGCCACCAGCACCGCTTCGTACGGAATGCCACGGGCCAGGAACGCAGCGATGCAGCGCGGGTCGTTGGCTTCCTCATCGCTGGAGAACAGGAACGCCGCATCGCCCTCGCTGGCATTGGCCGCGGCCACCAGCGCAGCAGCCGCGCCCTTGATGTCACACACACCCAGGCCGACCACGCGGTCGTCCAGCCGCCGCATCACATGCGGGTCGGCACTCCAGTGTGGCGAGTCGGGCACGGTGTCCAGATGCACGTTGAACAGGTACTTCGGCGTACCGCGCACGGCGTACAGGCTGACCGCACCCGCGCCGTGGTCGATCACCTCGACGTTGAACCCGGGCAGGTTCGCGCGCAGGTAATCGAAGATGCCACCGGTGGTGATCGCACGCGGCGGGTTGCGGGTGTCGAAGGACACCAGGGCCTGCAGGTGATCGAGCGTCTGTTCAAGCATGAATCAACAATCCTGGTAGTGCCGGCCGCTGGCCGGCAACGATGTCGGTGGTGAGTGCCGGCCAGCGGCCGGCACCCCCGTCACAGGTCAACCGCGATTGACCTGCGCATAGACAGTGGAGCTCATTCCGAACAGCTTGATGAAGCCCTCAGCCTCCTCCACGCCCCAGTCGGCCGACTGCGCGTAGGTGGCGCCCTTGGTGTTGAGCAGGTGCGGCGACTTCACCGCCACCGCGTCGACGCGGCCGCCACGGGTCTCCAGCACCACCTCACCGTTGACCTTGGCCTGCGAGGACTTCAGGAAGGCTTCGATGTCGGTCTTCAGCGGGTCGTGGTAGAAGCCTTCGTACACCAGCTCCACCCACTTGCGTGCGACGTCCGGCTTGAAGCGGTTCTGCTGCTTGGTCAGCACGGCATCTTCCAGTGCGCGGTGCGCGGCCAGCAGCGAAACCAGGCCCGGGGCCTCGAACACGATGCGGCCCTTCAGACCGATCACGGTGTCGCCGGTGTACACGCCGCGGCCGACGCCGTACGGGGCGAACAGCTTGTTGAGCTGGGCCAGGATCTGGTCGCCCGGCAGCGCCTTGCCGTTCAGTTCAACCGCTTCGCCTTCGACGAACTTCAGGGTCACGGTCAGCGCCTGTTCCGGCCACTCGCTGCGCGGCGAGCACCAGCCACGCGCGCCTTCGCCCGGGGCTTCCCAACGGTCGATCTCGCCGCCGGACATGGTCACGCCCAGCAGGTTCTCGTTGATGGTGTAGGCCTGCTGCTTGGCGCGCACGCCGAAGCCACGCTCTTCCAGGTACTTCTGTTCGTAGGCGCGGGTCTGGGTATGTTCCTTCTGGATCTCGCGGATCGGCGCGATGATCTGGTAGTCACCCAGCGCCTTCACCGCCAGGTCGAAGCGGACCTGGTCATTGCCCATGCCGGTGCAGCCGTGGGCGATGATGTTGGTGCCCAGTTCGGCGGCACGCTTCAGCGCGGCATCGACGATCAGGTAACGGTCCGAGACCAGCAGCGGGTACTGGCCCTGATAGCCTTCGCCGGCCCACACGAACGGCTTGACGAAGCCTTCCCAGATGGCCGGGCCACCGTTGACGGTGACATGGCTGGTCACGCCCAGCGCGGCGGCGCGCTTCTCGATGAAATCGCGCTCTTCATCATCGACGCCGCCAGTATCGGCGAACACGGTGTGCACGTTGTAGCCGCGCTCCTGCAGGTACGGCACGCAGAAGCTGGTATCGAGGCCGCCGGAGAAGGCGAGAACGACGTCTTTGTTGCTCATGGGGGTCAGGTCCACTTGGTGATGAGATTTCGGTAGAGCCGACCGCTGGTCGGCTGAAATGTTGGATGCGCCGCTGCGGGAGCAGCCGACCAACGGTCGGCTCTACCCCTTGTTTGATTCAGCGCCCGGCAACCGCGGCCATGATCGCCTTCTGCACATGCAGGCGGTTCTCGGCTTCGTTGATGGCGATGCACTGCGGCGAATCCATCACCGCGTCGGTGGCCTTCACGTTGCGGCGCAGCGGCAGGCAGTGGCTGAACACACCGTCGTTGGTCAGCGCCATCTTCCGCTCGTCGACAATGAAGTGCTTGAACTGGTCGCGGATCGGCTTTTCCGGCTCCCAGTTGCCGAAGAACGGCAGCGCGCCCCAGCTCTTGGCGTACACCACGTCGGCACCTGCGTAGGCGCTGTCGATGTCATGGCTGATCTTCAGCGAACCACCGCTCTCGGCCACGTTCTGCTCGGCCCAGCCCATGTAGCGCTCGTCGAGGATGTAGTCGGCGGTCGGGCACAGCAGGGTCACGTCCATGCCCATGCGGGTGGCGATGGTCAGCGCCGAATTGGCCACGGCGGTGTTCAGCGGCTTGGGGTGGTAGGTCCAGGTCAGCACGTACTTCTTGCCGCGCAGGTCCTGGGTGCCGAAGTGCTCCTGCAGGGCCATGATGTGGGCCAGCTCCTGGCACGGGTGGGTGATGGTCTCCATGTTGATGACCGGCACCGGCGAGTACCTGGCGAAGCTGTTGAGGACGATGTCCTGGCGGTCGTAGGCCCAGTCCTGGAACTTCGGGAACGCACGCACGGCGATGATGTCGCAGTAACGGCCCAGCACCTTGGCCACTTCCGCGATGTGCTCTTCCGTATCGCCATCCATCACCGTACCGAGGTTGAACTCGATCGGCCACGCATCCTTGCCCGGCTGCAGCACCACCGCGTGCGCGCCGAGCTGGAACGCGCCCAGTTCGAAGCTGGTGCGGGTGCGCATGGACGGATTGAAGAACACCAGCGCGATCGACTTGCCCTTGAGCTGGTCGCCGAGCTTGTTGCGCTTGAACAGCGCGGCCTGGGTCAGCAGCGCGTCAAGATCGCTGCGGCTCCAGTCCTGGGTGTTCAGGAAGTGCTTGGGGGACATCATCTTTCCTTGCGTGGCGGCGCCGGGTTCGACGCGGTGGAAGGGAAAAACAGGAACCAAAGGTGGAACGAAAAGGTTGCAGTTGCAGCTTTCAGAACGCAGAAACGAAAAAACCCAGCCGGGCGGCTGGGTTTTTTTCGGACGAACAGCAAAAAGCTCCGGTTACCCAGCGAGGATGTGGGGTTCCGGTCGACGCGCACGCGAGGTCATGCCCGACGCCTGTCGGGCTGCGCTGCTGTCGTGCTGGAAGTCGGTGAGCTTCATGGTCAACCATCTTTGCATGCGGCCGGGGCCGGCGCAAGGGGCCGGGGTCGCAGAATCAGGGATTGCTGGCGGTACCCTGCTCGGGGCCGACCCACGGGGTGATCGACACCCGGATTTTCAGCCGGTTGCCAGGGTCTTCCGGCAGCCGCGAGCGGTATTTGGTGCCCTTGTAGACGTAGTCCACGTCGTAGGCGATGGGCCGGCGGAATTCACGCCCCACCGGCACGATGCGGCAGTCACGGGTCAGCATCGGGCCATTGTTGGCCGGCGCCGGGGCCGGCGTCTCGGCGGCAACCTCTTCGGACGCCTCTTCATCGCTGCGCTTGAACATCGAGCGCACCGAGTCCCAGAAGCGGCTGATCCGGCCCTTGTCCTCGACCGGCTCCTCGCCGGTTACGTTCACAGGGGCCAGGGTCCGGGTCGAGATCGGCTCGCAGTGCTCCTCGGCGCGGGTCGCGCGCAGGGTCTGGAACACCGGCTCGACGTTCAGCACCTGGGCATAGTCGAACTTCACGTTCTCCACGATCACCACCCGGTTGCGGGGCTCGGCCTCCTGCGCCAGCACCACGGCGGGCAGCGCCGACAGGCAGGCCAGGGTCAGCAACGCGGTGGATTTCATTGGCGATGGGAGCAAGGACACGGCAATAGTGTAGGCAGTGACGAGCGCAAGGGGCTGAACATTACCCGTCCACGCCGCTCCTGCCCACCCCACCTTGGGAGAACCCGCGTCCACCGGTGGCAGCCAGTGCCCCCAAAGGGGCCGACACGTTCTAAAATCGCAGGCTTGTCCCCCAGCCACAGCCCCATGACCCTGCGCCTGCACAACAACCTGACTCGCCAGCTCGAACCGTTCACCCCGCTCGATCCGGCCTGTCCGACCCTGTATGTGTGCGGCCCGACGGTCTACAACTACGTGCACATCGGCAACGCCCGTGGCCCGGTGGTGTTCGGGGTGCTGGCCGACCTGCTGCGGCGACGCTTCGGCGCACTGCGCTACGCCCGCAACATCACCGACGTCGACGACAAGATCAACACTGCCGCGCGTGAGCAGGGCGTGCCGATCAGCACCATCACCGACAAGTTCGCCGCCGCCTACCGTGAAGACATGGCCGCGCTGGGCGTGGTGCCGCCGGACATCGAGCCGGAAGTGACCGCGCACATGCCGCAGATCATCACCATGATCGAGCAGCTGATCGCCAGCGGCCATGCCTACGCTGCCGAAGGCCACGTGCTGTTCGCGGTGGCCAGCTTCGACGGCTACGGCAAGCTCTCGCGCCGTGATCCGGATGAAATGCTGGCCGGCGCCCGCGTCGATGTCGCCCCGTACAAGCGCGACCCCGGCGACTTCGTGCTCTGGAAGCCGTCCAGCGACGACCTGCCCGGCTGGGAATCGCCGTGGGGCCGTGGCCGCCCGGGCTGGCACATCGAATGTTCGGCGATGGCCGCAGCGCACCTGGGCGAGACCATCGACATCCATGCCGGTGGCGTCGACCTGCAGTTCCCGCACCACGAGAACGAGATCGCGCAGAGCGAGTGCGCCCACGGCGGCAAGATCTTCGCCCGTTTCTGGCTGCACAACGGCATGCTCAACTTCGGCGGCGCCAAGATGAGCAAATCGCTGGGCAACATCGAACGCGTGCACGACCTGGTGCGCCAGCATCCGCCGGAAGCCCTGCGCCTGGCCCTGCTGTCGGCCCATTACCGGCAGCCGCTGGACTGGTCCGATGGCCTGATCGAGCAGTCGGTGCGCACCCTGGACCGCCTGTACGGCACCCTGCGCGAGCTGGCGTCGATCGAGGCCAGTGCGGTGATCCCGGCCACGGTCGAGGCAACCCTGGATGACGATCTGAACACGCCGCAGGCGCTGGCCGAAGTGGCCCGTATCGCGGCCGACGCACGCCGGGCCACCGATCCGGCCGAACAGGCACGCCTGAAGGGCGAACTGCTCGGCGCGGGCCTGGCGCTGGGCCTGCTGCAGGCCGATCCGGCGCAGTGGTTCGGCACTGCCGCCGGCGATGACGGCGACGATGCGCGCATCCAGGGCCTGATCGACGAGCGCGCCGCGGCCAAGCAGGCACGCGACTTCGCCCGCTCCGATGCCATCCGCGACCAGCTGGCCGCCGAAGGCATCGTGCTCGAAGACACCCCGCAGGGCGTGCGCTGGTCGCGCAAGCGCGGCTGACCTGCCCTGCCCCGTGGCCGGCCCGCCGGCCACGTCCCCACTGTAGAGACCGCTGTGACCGACTCCCCGTTCCCGCTTGAACCCACCGCCGCCGAGGCCCAGACCGCCATCGCCGAGGAATTCGGCTTCTTCGGCGACTGGTCCGAGCGCTACCAGTACCTGATCGACCTCGGCCGCAAGCTGCCGGCCTTCCCGGAGGAATGGAAGACCGAGGAGCACCGCCTGCTCGGCTGCCAGTCGATGGTCTGGATCGTGCCGGAAGGCAACGCGCAGTCGCTGCGCTTCCACGCCATCAGTGACTCGGCCATCGTCTCCGGCCTGATCTTCCTGGCCCTGCGCGTGTATTCCGGGCGTTCGGCCCGGGAGATCCTGGACACCGAACCGAGCTACATCCAGGACATCGGCCTGGCCCGCCACCTCTCGCCCACCCGCAGCAACGGCGTGGCGGCGATGCTGGCCTTCATCCGCGAGACCGCGCAGGCCCAGCTGCAGCGCGATCCGTCGTGAGCGAACCTGCCACGGCCGAAGACACCGCGCTGGGGCTGCTGTCCCGGCCCGGTTTCGCCAGGCTGCTGGCATACCGCATCTTCGCGATGCTGTCCTACCAAGTGGTCGCGGTCACCGTCGGCTGGCATATCTACGAAGTCACCCGCAATCCGTTCTCGCTGGGCCTAGTCGGCCTGGCCGAGGTACTGCCGTTCTTCTGCGTGGCGCCGTTCGCCGGTTACCTGGTCGACCACCTGCCACGGCGCCGGCTGGGCATGGTCGCCTGCTCCGGGCTGATCGCCACCGCACTGGTGCTGACCAGCGTGGCCAAGGGCTGGCTGCCGTTTGAAGGCGTGTGGCCGATCTATGCGGCCATCGCACTGACCGGCATGGTGCGCGCCTTCCTGTCGCCGATCTACAACGCCTTGTTTGCCCGCGTGCTGGCCCGCGACCAGTTCGCGCGTGGCGCCGGCCTCGGTGCCGTGGTGTTCCAGGCCGGCATGGTGGCCGGTCCGGCACTGGGTGGCGTGCTGGTCGGCTTCGGGGGCAAGGGCCTGTCCTATGCGGTGGCCACGGTCTTCGCGCTGGTGGCGATGGGGTGCCTGGCTACGCTGAAGGTGGAAGAACTGGTGCACACCGGCCCGGCCGCGCCGATCTTCAGGAGCATCGCCGAAGGCGCGCGCTTCGTGGTGGGCAACCGGATCATGGTCGGCGCGATGGCGCTCGACATGTTCTCGGTGCTGCTGGGTGGCGTGGTGGCGATGCTGCCGGCGTTCCTGCACGAGATCCTGCACCACGGTCCGGAAGGGTTGGGCATCCTGCGCGCGATGCCGGCACTGGGTTCGGTGTGCGTGGGCCTGTGGCTGGCCCGTCACCCGCTGCATCGCAATGCCGGCCGCGTGCTGCTGTTTGCGGTGGCCGGCTTCGGCCTGTGCGTGATCGGCTTCGGGCTGTCGCAGCACTTCTGGCTGTCGGCGCTGATCCTGCTGTTCTACGGGGCGTTCGACGGCGTGTCGGTGGTGATCCGCTCGACCATCCTGCAGCTGGCCACGCCGGAAGAAATGCGCGGACGGGTGTCGTCGATCAACGGCATCTTCATCAGTTCGTCCAACGAACTGGGCGCGTTCTACGCCGGCACGATGGCCCGGCTGCTGGGCCTGGTGCCGGCGGTGGTGCTGGGTGGGTTCGCGGTGCTGAGCGTGGCCGGGATCACCGCGTGGAAGAACCCGACGCTGCGGAAGTTGAATCTTCGCGACCTGCAGTGACCCGGCGGACAGCGGATTCGGCGGCGCCGGACGTTTGGCTGGGGCCGCTGCTCTCCCTCGATGATTGGGCTTGTCACTTTCTTTTCGCGAAAAGAAAGTAACCAAAGAAACGCTCCGCCATCCGCGAGCCGGCGCTGCGCGCCGGTGCCCTGTGCTCCTCGGTGAATCAGGGGACGGCGCCGAACTCGCTGCGCTCAAACAGCGGCGCCTCTTCGCCCCTGATTCCCTTGCGGTGCTCGGCTCGCTACAAGGCGGACCCAAGTCAACGGCCACAGCCGCCCGTCCCTGCCACAGTCGCGTACCAACAATCACCAAAGAAAAAACCCGGCCGAGGCCGGGTTTTTCGCATGACCAGACAACGACCGGGAATCAGTCGCCCTGCTGCTTCTGCAGGTGCTCCCAACGCTCCTGGGCGTCGATGGTGCGCTCGGCGGTCAGGCGCGCTTCCAGGCGCTCCAGGCCGATCTCTTCACCGGTATCCACGCAGTAGCCATAGTCGCCGGCTTCCAGGCGCTTGAGGGTGCTGTCGATCTTGCCGATCAGCTTGCGGTAGCGGTCGCGGGTACGCAGTTCCAGCGAGTTCTCGGTCTCGCGGGTCGCGCGCTCGGCTTCATCGCCGATGTCACGCACTTCCTCGCGCAGGTTCTCGATGGTCTGCTTGGACTCTTCCACCAGGTCCGCGCGCCAGTTCTGCAGGCGCTGGCGGAAATATTCCTGCTGCAGCGGGCTCATGTATTCCTCTTCCGAGGACGGCTTGTAGCCAGCGGGCAGGATCGGGCGGCCGGTGGCCTCGTCGGTCTTGTACTCGACCACCTTGTACTTGCTGCGCGGGGCCGGTGCAGCCGAGCGGGCGGCGACGGCCACGGCAACCTTGCCGACAGGGCGCGACACGGTCTTCGGGGCGGAATCGGATTTCACGGCGGTTTTGGCAGGCGATTTCGAAACGGGCACGGGATTCTTGGATTGCGGGGCCTTCGATGCAGCAGGTGCGGCGGCCGGGGCCGGCTTGGGGGCCGGTTGGGCTGCTGCCACTGCCGCGGTCTTGGCCGGGACAGGCTTGGCCGGGGCCGGCTTGGCAGCCGGCTTCGGTGCGGACTTCACTACTGGGGACGGGCTCGGCTTGACGGCCGGCGCAGCAACATTCTTGGTGACCTTCTTTACAGCGGCAGACGTGGCCGCCGGTTTAGCCGCAGCCACCTTCTTCGCTGCAGGCTTGGCGACCGGCTTGGCCGCCGCCTTCTTCACCACCGCCTTCGGCGCTGGCTTGGCTGCTGCCTTCTTCGCTACCGGCTTGGCGGCGGCCTTCTTGACCGGCGCGGCCTTGCTGGCAGCCTTCTTCACCACCGGCGCCTTCTTGCTGGCAGCGGCAGGTTTGGCCTTGGCGGGCGCGGCGACTTTCTTCGCCACTGGCTTGGTTGCCTTGACCGGCGTTTTCTTTGCGGTGGCCTTCCTGGCCGCCGGTTGCGAGGACGCTGCCTTGGTCGCCGGCTTGCTGGCCGGTTTCTTGGCAACGGGCTTTGCCGCCAACTTCTTCACAACAGGCTTGGCGGTTTTCTTGGCGGCCGTTGCGGCCTTCTTTGCAGTTTTTTTAGCAGCCACGAAACGCTCTTCCTTGGATTCCCCGGGGCCCGGGAAAGCGGGCCTTTATAGCCTACCCGACCCGCAGCAGCAACCTCAGCGGCCCTGCTCCATTCAGTCCTGGAGCCAAGCCAGCCAAGGGGCGGTCCGACGAACACGGACCGCCTCGCGCGGTACGGAACCTGGCCAGCACCCGAGAGTGCTGGTACCGGTCGCAGGCCATCGGCGACATGCGACCAACGGCCCATCCTGCACAAATGCGGCCTTCATGCCAACTGGCATAAGATGACTGGGTGATCTCGCGCCTGCTCATTGCCCTGCTGCGCTTCTACAAGCGCTTCATCAGCCCCCTGCTGGGGCCGCGCTGCCGTTTCGTGCCCAGTTGTTCTGAATACGCGATGGAGGCCATCTCCCTGCATGGCCCGCTGCGCGGCAGCTGGCTGGCTGCGCGCCGCCTGGGACGCTGCCACCCGTTCCATCCCGGCGGCTTCGACCCCGTGCCCGAGTCCCCCAACGCCCCCTCTTGCCGTTGCACAGGAAAACACTGACATGTCCTCCACCCTCATCACCAACGCCCGCATGGTCAACGAAGGCCGCACCTTCGATGGCGACCTGCGCATCGAGAACGGCCGCATCGCGCAGATCGGCAGCGGGTTGACGCCGCGCGACGGCGAGCAGGTGGTGGACGCGGCCGGGCGCTGGCTGCTGCCCGGCATGATCGATGACCAGGTGCACTTCCGCGAACCGGGCCTGACCCACAAGGGCGACATCGCCAGCGAATCGGCTGCCGCCGTGGCCGGTGGCCTGACCAGCTTCATGGACATGCCCAACACCAATCCGCCGACGCTGGATTCGACCATCCTCGAAGCCAAGTACGAACTGGCGCGTGGCCGCGCGTGGGCCAATTACGGCTTCTACCACGGCGCCAGCAATGACAACCTGGAAGCGATCCGTGCGCTGGACCCGAAGAAGGCGCCCGGCGTGAAGGTGTTCATGGGTGCTTCGACCGGCAACATGCTGGTGGACAACCCGGAAACGCTGGACGCGATCTTCCGCGAATGCCCGACCCCGATCATCACGCACTGCGAAGACACGCCGATGATCGATGCCAATCTGAAGGCCTTCCAGGAAAAGTACGGCGACGCACTGACCCCGGACATGCACCCGGACATCCGTTCGCGCGAAGCCTGCATCAAGTCGACCCGGCTGGCGATGTCGCTGGCACGCAAGCACGGCACCCGCCTGCACGTGCTGCACATCTCCACCGCCGACGAGCTGGCGCTGTTCGAGAAGGGCCCGCTGATCCGCGCCGACGGCAGCCGCAAGCAGATCACCGCCGAGACCTGCGTGCACTTCCTGCACTTCGCACGCCCGGACTATGCGACCAAGGGCAACCTGATCAAGTGCAATCCGGCAATCAAGGAAGTGTCCGACCGCGAGGCGATCACCGCCGCGCTGGCCGATGACGTGCTGGACGTGCTGGCCACCGATCACGCCCCGCATACCTGGGAAGAGAAGCAGAAGCCCTATGCGCAGGCACCGTCCGGCCTGCCGCTGGTGCAGTACGCGCTGGTCGCTGCGCTGGAGCGCGTGCACGAAGGCAAGCTGACCCGCGAGCAGGTGGTGCAGAAGTTCGCCCACGCCCCGGCGCAGCTGTTCGACGTGGAAGAACGCGGCTTCCTGCGTGAGGGCTACTTCGCCGACCTGGTGCTGGTCGAGGACGTGCCGTTCACCGTCAAGCGCGAGGACGTGCTGTCCAAGTGCGGCTGGTCGCCGTTCGAAGGCACCACCTTCCGTTCGCGCATCGCCTCCACCTGGGTCAACGGCCAGCAGGTGTGGGACGGCAGCAAGCTGGTGGGCGAGCCCGCCGGCCAGCGCATGACCTACGACCGCTGATGCGTCCGGCACTGATGATCGGGGCGCTGCTGCTGGCCGCGCCCCTGTTTTCCGCCCCCTCGGCGCAGGCACAGGATGGCATCGGCAGCCTGATCGACAGCCGCGTGGTGTTTCCGGCCAGCGCGTCGCAGGGCGCGCTGGTGATCGGCAAGGTGCCCGCCGGCAGCCGCGTGCAGTACGCCGGCCGCCAGCTGCGGGTGAGCGGCTATGGCAGCGTGGTGTTCGGCATTGGCCGCGACGAGAAGGGCCCGCTGCGCGTGCAGGTGCAGCGCCCCGATGGTGGCAGCGAAACCGCGACCATCGCGGTGACGCCACGCGACTGGCCTACCGAACGGGTCAACGGCGTGCCGCCGAAGACCGTCAACCCACCGCCGGCGATTGCCGAGCGGATCAAGCGCGAACAGGCGCAGGTCACGGCCGCACGCGCGCGCGATGACGACCGCACCGACTTCACCCAGACCTTCATCTGGCCGGTGCAGGGCCGCATCAGCGGACGCTTCGGCAATGCGCGCGTGTACAACGGCCAGCCCGGTGCGGGCCATTCCGGCATGGACATCGCGGTGCCGACCGGCACCCCGGTGAAAGCACCGGCCGCCGGCATCGTCACCTTCGCCGGCCCGGACCTTTACCTGACCGGTGGCACGCTGCTGCTCGATCACGGTTTCGGGGTCAGCTCCAACTTCCTGCACCTGTCGCGCATCGACGTGAAGGTCGGTGACCGTGTCGAACAGGGCCAGGTGATCGCCGCCGTGGGCGCCACCGGCCGTGCCACCGGCCCACATCTGCACTGGGGCATGAACTGGTTCGATACCCGCATCGACCCGCTGCTGGTGCTGGAGCGGAAGTAGCGGTAGTGCCGGCCGCTGGCCGGCAATTGCATGAATTCCGCAGCGCCGGAGCTGCCGGCCAGCGGCCGGCACTACCAGCGGCGATCGATCAACCGCGTGCGGCCCACCACACACGCAGCAGCGTGCGCACCGGGGTGGCCTCGATCGGCTTGCCCGCAGCCTGTGCGGCCACGCGGGCGCGCGCCAGGCTCGACCAGACGCGGCGCGGACGCGGACCCGGCACGCGGGTGCCCCAGCCCTTCAGCAGATACTGCGCCCAACGCTGCGCGGCCGTGCCGGCGTCCTCATCCAGCAGGCTGCGCGGTACGCCCGCCACGCCGGCATCCTGCAGACGCTGGGCCAGGGTCTGCAGCTGCACCGCACGACCGGCACCGGTACGCGGCTTGTCGTTGAACAACGCCGCTTCCACCGCCGCCAGCGCGTCGGAATAGTTGGCCAGTGCGCGTTCGGCGCCGGCCGCATCCAGCGCGACCGTGCGCGCTTCAACCAGATCCGGCAGCGCCTCGGCCAGCTGCGCCCACGGTGCACGCGCCGGCTCCAGCAGGCGACCCAGCGGGTGGCGCGAACGATGCGCAGCCCAGCTGCGCAGTTCCTCGCCCCACCAGGCCAGCTTGGCGTCGGCCGGCAACGGATCGCCGCTGGTGTTGAGCATGTCGTCGAATTCCTGCAGCAGCGCGAACCACGCCACCGCGAGCTCGCGTTGCGATTCGGCCACGAACGGGGCGGCCACCGACCATTCCGGCCAGCGGCTGCGCCACTTGTCGAGGAAACTGTCCAGCGCGGTACTGCTCACTACGTCATTCCTTACGGCTGGGCCGGGGCTGCCGGCCGGGTCGGCCAGAGGCTGGCCAGTTGCAGAAGTCCGGCGTTCTCGACCAGCACGTCGGCCTGCCAGGCCAGCGGGTCGTCACTGTGCAGGCGGTAGCCCCACAGCGCCGCCACCGAGGGCATGGCGGCGGCACGTGCGGCGAGGATGTCGCGCTCGTCGTCGCCCACGTACACGCAGTCTTCGGCGGCGATGCCGATGGCCTGTGCGGCGTGCAGCAGGGGCAGCGGATGCGGCTTGCGTTCGGCCAGCGTGTCACCGCCGACCAGCACCGCGCAGCGCTGCTGCCAGCCGTGCTGCGGCAGGATCAGGCGCGCCAGGTACTCCGGCTTGTTGGTGACGATGCCCCACACCGTACCGGCCTCATCCAGTGCCGCCAGCATGCCGGCCACGCCATCGAACAGCACCGCATGCTGGCCGATCAGCGCTTCGTAGCGCTGCAGGAATTCCGGGACCAGCGCGTCGCGCGCTGCGGCATCCAGTTCCGGAAAGGCCGCCGACACCATCGCCCGCGAGCCCTTGGACACCACCGGGCGCAACATCGCCGGATCGATCGGCGCGCGGCCCCGCTCGGCCAGCATCGCGTCGCAGGTCGCGACAAAGTCCGGTGCACTGTCCAGCAGCGTGCCGTCCAGGTCGAACAGCACCGCGCGCGGGAAACGCTGCAGGCTCATGCCGGCTTGACCGCGTAGGCGAGGTAGTTGATGTCGGTGCGGCTGCTCAGGCGGGCATGGTTGCGCCACGGCTCGTAGGCCATTCCGCTGACATCCACCAGCTGCATGTTGGCCTCGCGCAGCCAGCGCGCCAGCTCGGCCGGCTTGATGAATTCCTGGTAGTGGTGGGTGCCCTTGGGCAGCAGCCGTGCCACGTACTCGGCACCGACGATGGCCACTGCGAAGGCCGCCGCGGTGCGGTTGATGGTCGACAGGAACAGATGGCCACCCGGCTTCAACAGGCGCTTGCAGGCCTCGATGACCGCGCCCGGGTCGGGCACGTGCTCAAGCATTTCCATGCAGGTGACCACGTCGAAGCTGCCCGGCTGCTCGGCGGCCAGATCCTCGGCGGCCTGCACGCGATAATCGACCGTGGCGCCGCTTTCCAACGCATGCAGGCGCGCGACCTTGACCAGTTCCGGGGCCAGGTCGATGGCGGTGACGTCGGCACCGGCCTGCGCCAATGCCTCGCTCAGCAGGCCACCACCGCAACCGATGTCGAGCACGCGCGCACCGCGCAGTGGCACGCGGTCGGCCACGTACTTCAGCCGCACCGGGTTCAGCGCATGCAGCGGCTTCTGCGGGCCGTCAGCGTCCCACCAGCGGTTGGCCAGCGCGGCGAACTTGTCCAGCTCGGCCTGATCGAAATTGGAGGAAGCGTGGGGGGCAGTCATGGGGGAGTCCTTGCGGCGCCGGGGTTCAGGCGCGGATATGACGGATGCGCTCGCGCCACTGGCGCGCGTTGGCGATGATGCCCGGCAGGTCCATGCCGACCAGCTCGCGCTGCACCAGCTTGGGCTTGCCGGCAATCCAGACATCGCTGACCTGCTGGCGTCCGGTGGCGTACACCAGCTGCGACAGCACGTTGTGCAACGGCTGGGTTTCCAGTGCGGACAGGTCGACGCAGACCAGGTCGGCCTGCTTGCCGACTTCGATCGAGCCGATGCGGTCGCCGAAGCCCAGCGCGCGCGCGCCACCCAGCGTGGACGCACGCAGCGTGGTGGCCGCATCCAGCGCGGTGGCATCGTCGGCCACGGCCTTGGCCAGGATCGCCGCGGTGCGGTTCTCGCTGAACATGTCCAGGTCGTTGTTGCTGGCGCAGCCATCGGTGCCGATCGCCAGATTCACGCCGGCGCGCTGCAGGGCGCAGGCCGGGCAGAAGCCCGAGGCCAGCTTCAGGTTCGATTCCGGGCAGTGCACCACGCTGACGCCGCGCTCGGCACACAGGTGGATTTCCGCATCGGTCAGCTGGGTCATGTGCACCGCGATCAGGCGGTCGTTGACCAGGCCAAGCCGGTCCAGCCGCGCCAGCGGGCGCTGGCCGTGCAGCTTGATCGAATCGGTGATCTCCTGCGCGGTCTCGTGGGTGTGCAGGTGCACCTGCATGTCGAGCTGGTCGGACAGCATCCGCACCCGCTCGAAGTTGGCGTCGTTGACGGTGTACGGCGCATGCGGCGCGAACGCGGTGCCGATCAGCGGATCGGTGCGCCACTGGTCATGCAGTTCACCGGCCTTGGCGAAGTACTCGTCGTCGGTCTTGGCCCAGGCGGTGGGGAAATCGATGATCACCGCGCCGACCAGCGCGCGGAAACCGTGCTTCTTGTAGACCGCGGCCTGCACGTCACCGAAGAAGTAGTTCTCATTGGCGCAGGTGGTGCCGCCACGCAGCATCTCGGCGATGGCCAGCGTGGTGCCGTCGGCGACGAACTCGGGGCCGATCACCGCCGCTTCCACCGGCCAGATGTGCTGCTGCAGCCAGGTCATCAGCGGCAGGTCGTCGGCGACGCCGCGCAGCAGGGTCATCGGGTTGTGGGTGTGCGCGTTGACCAGGCCCGGCATCAGCGCGGCCTCGGGGCGGCTGACCACCTGGGCGGCGCGGAAGCGCGCGCGGGCCTCGGCGCGCGGCAGGATGGCCACGATCTCGCTGCCACGCACGGCGACGGCATGGTCTTCCAGCACCACCGCATGCGGCTCGATCGGAACGACGTAACCGGCTTCGATGAGCAGGTCGCAGGCTTCGGGGAGGTGCGGGCTATCGCTCATGCGGGCTCACTGGCTGGGGGGTGGCGAGATACTTCTGGGGGACACGCCCCCGAGTCAGGGGCTGCCGCGAAGCGGCGGGGTCTGGAGACTCGTGAAGCGGGGCCCCTGATCTGCCTAGGCAGATCAGGGGAGCGCCAGCGCGAATGCGATGGCGCGTACCCGGCCAGCGGCCGGCCCTACTGTAATCCGGCTGCGCCGGATTACTTGACGCGTGCGGAATATTCGCCCGAACGGGTATCAACCTTGATGATTTCGTCCTGGTTGACGAACAGCGGCACGCGGACCACGGCGCCGGTTTCCAGGGTGGCCGGCTTGCCGCCGCCGCCCGAGGTGTCGCCACGGACGCCCGGATCGGTTTCGGTGATCTTCAGTTCGACGAAGTTCGGCGGCTGCACGAAGATCGGCTCGCCGTTCCACAGGGTCACCACGCAGGACTCTTCGCCCTTCAGCCACTTCTCGGCGCCGCCCATGCCGGCCTTGGTGGCCTGGACCTGCTCGAAGGATTCCGGGTCCATGAAGTGCCAGTACTCGCCGTCGCTGTACATGAAGTTCATGTCGGTATCGACGACGTCGGCTGCATCCAGCGAGTCGGTCGACTTCATGGTCACTTCCTGGGTACGGCCGTCCTTGATCAGGCGGTACTTCACGCGGGTGAAGGCCTGGCCCTTGCCCGGCTTGACGTATTCGGTGTCGATGATGACAGCCGGTTGGTTGTTGACCAGGATCTTCATCCCGTTCTTGACGTCGTTCATGCCGTAGCTGGCCATGCGTAAACTCCTGAGTGGCAAAAACGCCGCGGGTGCGGCGAGCCGTTAGAATGGAAAGCCCACCGGATGCCGGTGGGCGACTGTTTTTCTGCCCCCATGATAACCGCAGGCCCCCTCTCCATGCAGCTTTCCGCCTTCCCCCGGCCCCAGTCGCCAGGCGCGCCCGCGCGCTGGCAGCAGCTCTGGCGCCAGGCAGTGCGCGACCCGCACGCCCTGCTGGCCCGGCTGCAGCTGGACGCGGCCGCGCTGGGCGTCTCGGAGGCGGCCATGGCCCAGTTCGCGCTGCGCGTGCCCGAGGGCTTCGTGGCCCGCATGCGCAGGGGCGACGCCGCCGACCCGCTGCTGCGCCAGGTGCTGCCGATCGACGAGGAAATGCGCCCGGCGCCCGGGTTCAGCTTCGATGCGGTGGGGGATGGTGCGGCCAGGAAGGCCACCGGGGTCATCCAGAAATACCGCGGCCGCGCCCTGCTGGTCGCCACCGGCAGCTGCGCGATCAATTGCCGCTACTGCTTCCGCCGCCACTTCGACTACGGCGCGGAGAACGCCGCCAAGGGTGGCTGGCAGGAAGCCGTGGCCGCCATCGCGGCCGATCCGGACATCGACGAGGTGATCCTGTCCGGCGGCGACCCGTTGTCGCTGGCCACGCACAAGCTGGTCGAACTGACCGACGCACTGCGCGCGATCCCGCACATCCGGCGCCTGCGCATCCACAGCCGCCTGCCGATCGTGCTGCCCGAACGCGTGGACGAGGAACTGCTGGCCTGGCTGGGCAGCCTGCCGTGGCCGCTGGCGATCGTGGTGCACGCCAACCATGCCAATGAATTCGATGCCAGCGTGGACGCGGCGATGGCACGCCTGCGCGGTACCGGTGCGCAGCTGCTGAACCAGGCGGTGCTGCTGCGCGGGGTCAACGACAGCGTGCAGGCCCTGCAGGATCTGAGCGAGCGCAGCTTCGCCGTCGGCGTGCTGCCCTATTACCTGCACCAGTTGGACCGGGTCGAGGGCGTAGCCCACTTCGAAGTGGACGATGCCCGGGCCAAGGCACTGATTGCCGGCCTCACCGCACGCCTGTCCGGCTACCTGATCCCGAAGCTGGTGCGCGAACTGCCCGGCGACCCGAGCAAGCGCCCGGTGTAGCCGTAGATCCACGCCATGCGTGGATGCTTTGGCCAGGAAAGCCCATCCACGCATGGCGTGGATCTACTGGGACGGCTCATCCACGCATGACGTGGATCTACCGGGCGCCGCCGTGGGTCAGAGACCCGATTCGATCATCCGCACCACTTCGGTGGCGGTCACCGGGTGGCTCAGCCAGTAGCCCTGGCCGAGGTCGCAGCCACGCTGGGCCAGCAGTTCGAACTGCGCCTGCTGCTCGATGCCTTCGGCGACCACGGTGATGCCCAGCGCGTGGGCCATTGCGATGATCGCCGTGGTCAGTGCCAGGTCGTCGGGATCACGCTGCATGTCGGCCACGAAGCTCTTGTCGATCTTCACCCCGTCCACCGGCACCTGGCGCAGATGGCTGAGCCCGGAGAAGCCGGTGCCGAAATCATCCAGCCAGACCTTCACGCCGGTCCGGTGCAGCTTGTCCAGCAGCTGCGCGGCGACCATTTCATCGCCGATCACCGCGGTCTCGGTCAGTTCCAGGTGCAGGCGCGACGCCGGCAGCCCGGACTCATGCAGGCACTGTGCGACCAGCGCCGGCAGTTCGCCGCCCCGCAGCTGCCGCGGCGACACGTTGACCGACACGAACAGGTCGTCCCCGGCCACCCCGCGCGGCCACTGCGCGGCCTCCATGCAGGCTGCGCGCAATACCTTCGGGCCGATGATCTCGATCAGCCCGCTCTGCTCGGCCACTTCGATGAACACCGACGGCGGGATCGTACCCAGGGTCGGATGCTGCCAGCGCAGCAGCACCTCGACACCGACCATGCGACGGTCGCGCATGCGGAAGATCGGCTGGTAGGCCAGGCGCAGTTCGCCACGCTCCCACGCTCCGCGCAGCTCCTGTTCCATGTGCACGCGGCGCTCGACCGCATGGTCCATCGCCCGGCTGTAGTAGCGGTAGCAGTTCTTGCCGGCCATCTTCGCCTGGTACATGGCGATGTCGCCGTTCTTCAGCAGCGTGGTCGCGTCGGCCGCATCGTCCGGGAACAGGGTCACGCCGATGGACGTGCCAAGGAACAGTTCCCGGCCCTGCACCACCAGCGGCTTGCCCAGTTCGCGCACCAGCACTTCGGCCAGCAGCCGCGCGTTGGCAGCGACGTCACCGTCGCCGACCAGGATCACGAATTCGTCGCCACCAAAGCGCGCCAGCAGGGCCTCGTCGCCACCGGCTTCGGTCACCGCTCGGCCGATGCGCTGCGCGAACTGCAGCAGTGCTTCGTCGCCGGCTTCATGACCGAGGGTGTCGTTGACCCGTTTGAAATCATCGATGTCGGCGAACAGCAGGCCCAACCGGTGGTTGGACGCGCGCGCGGCCATCAACCGATGATCAAGTGCCTCGCGGAAGGCCAATCGATTGGTCAATCCGGTCAGTGCGTCGGTGTAGGCCATGTGCCGCACTTCGCGGTCATGGCGGGCGATCGCATCGCGCATGCGGGCAAAGCCACGCACCAGTTCGCCTACTTCGTCATCGCGGGTATTCTCCGCCAACGGCGTCTGGTAGTCGCCGGCCTCGATGCGGCGGGCGGCCGCGGCCAGATCGCGGATCGGCGCGACCAGGGTCCGCTGCACGTACAGGATCACCACCACGCCGATCACCACCAGCAGGCCCAGCATCAGCAGCAGCCAGCCCAGATGACGGCTGCCGGCCTGCTGCAGGCGTTCGCCGAGGGTGGCATTGGCGGCCTGCTCGCGCTGCTGCACCTCGTCCAGCGCCATGCCGACGCGGACACCGCCAATGCGCTGGTTGCCGATCGTGATCGGCATCGTGTTGTCGAGCACCTTGGGCGATTCCTGCACCACCAGTGCCTGCGCGGCAGCGGCCTTGGGCGCCAGCGGGTCGGTCATCTGCTGGCCGAAGCCGGCGACCTCGATCGAGCCGTCATGCACCAATCGCCCGCGTTGGTCGAACACCAGGACATAGCGCACCACCGGCTGCCGCGCGGTACCGCGCACCAGGGCGCCGACCTGGTCCAGGTCGCGGTAGTACAACGGGTTGGCCAGCGAGTCGGACAATTCGCGCGCCATTGCCTCGCCGCGGCTGCGCACGCTGCGGTCGAACAGTTCGTGGATGACACCGCCACTGAGGCTGCGCACCTCGCTCTGCATCGCCGTCTGGCGCCCCAGCAGCACCGCCAGGATCGCGATCACCACGAGCATTGCTCCGCCCATCGCCAGCAGGAACCGGGCCTGCATTCCAGAGCCGAGCCACTTCATTCCACTTCCATCCGCACGCGCGTCAATCCTTGTTTCAATTCATCCAACCGCTGCTGCGCATGCGCATCGACACGGTGGAAACCGGAAGTGCCAAAAAACCGATGCAACGCCCCCTGCGCGCGCGGGTCGCTGGCCGCCTGCAGCAGGACTTCCTGCAGGCGATCGCGCACGCGCGGGTCAAGGTCGGCGCGGACCATTTCCACCGCTCGCGGGTACGGCTCGGTACGCAGCAGCTCACGGAAGTCGTGCCGGAACGCGGCCGGCACCCGCCGCTCGTCGTTCCAGTCCACGCTGCTCACCGCCCCCACGTCGACTACCCCCTTGTGCACGAACGTCGCGATGTTCAACTCGCTGCGTGCGAACACATACCCCACACTGTCCCGTCCCGGCATGTCCCAGTCGCCGGCCAGGATCTGCGGCGACAATCCCTCCTGCAGCAACGTCATCACCGGCACCAGGTAGGCGCTGGTGGACGCCGTGTTCTGCAGCGCCAGGCGATGTCCAGGCAGGTCCTGCATGCGCTGGATCGGGCTGTCGTTGCGCACGAAGAACACCGTCTGGTACTCGCGCACACCATTGCGTTCGGTCAGCAGCAAGGGCCGTGCGCCACTGCGCTGGCCGAGCGCCACCGCCGTGCCCGCCGTTTCCGTGACCCAGTCGACCCGCCCCCGCCGCAGATAGCTGGCCATCTGCTGCGGATCGCGCGCCATCAGGATCCTCCCCTCCTTGATGCCGACGTCGTGCATGCGGGCCACCACATAATCCAGAAGGGGCTGCAGCTGCTCGTAGTGGGCCTTGGGATCATCGCTGATCCGGCCCAGCACCAGCACCGGGTCCGGCGCTGCACGCACCGTCCCCGCCAGCAGGACCATGGCCAGGCTCAGCAGTCCCCCCTGCATTGCCCTTCGCAGACCCGACACAGGCTTCATCCCCCCTGAGTATCCGGACAGACTACCCGAAAAAATGAGAACGTCGTCAGCTGTCCTTGCTGCCTGCCTGCGCCAGTCGTGCCATGCGCTGGGTGTCGGCAAGAATGCCGCGCAGCAGGCGTACTTCCTGCTCGCTCGGCTCGCTGCGCAGGAACAGGCGGCGCAGCTTGCGCATTGCCGATTCCGGCGCGCGGCCCTTGTGGAAATCGATCTCGTCCAGGGTATCGCCGAGCTGGGCGAAGAAGCTCTCCATCTGCTCGTGGCTGGCCGCCTGCTCGCGGAAGCCCGGCTCAGCGTCGGCAGCCGGCTGCGCGCCCAGCAGTTGCATCCGCGTTTCATAGGCCAGCACCTGGACGGCCGCGGCCAGGTTGAGCGAGCTGAACTCCGGATCGGACGGGATGTGCACCGCAGCGTGGCAGAGCTGCAGTTCCTCGTTGGTCAGGCCGGTGCGCTCGCGGCCGAACACCAGCGCCACTTCGGCGCCCTCGCCCGCCTTGGCCACTGCGCGCGCAGCGGCGTCGGCCGGCAGGTACTCCTCCAGCTGGACGCGGCGGGCCCGGGCGGTGCAGCCCAGCACCAGCCGGCAGTCGGCCACGGCCTCGGCCAGGGTGGCCACCACCGGGGCGTCCCCCAGTACGTCTTCGGCACCGGCCGAGCGGCGGAAGGCCTCCTCGTCCAGTGGCTTTTCGGGGGCGACCAGCACCAGGCGTGCCAGGCCCATGGTCTTCAGGGCGCGGGCGGCAGCGCCCATGTTGCCGGGGTGCTGGGTACCGACCAGGACGAATCGGAGGCGGGTGGCGGCAGGAAACTGGGACATGAACAGGGAAAAGGTCGAGCTGGACGATGACCAATGGTAAACTGTGCGGCCGGCCACTGCGCCGGACCTGCTCTTTTCCCCCGCCAGTCCATCTCTTCTGCCTTTCCGGGAGCCCACGCCATGCAGAAACCCGCCGTCACCGTCATGGTCAAGGCCGCCCGCCTCGCCGGCAACGTCCTGTTGCGCAACATCAACAAGCTCGAGGCACTGAACGTGGTGCAGAAGGGCCGGATGGACTACGCCAGCGAAGTGGATGCGGACGCGGAAAAGGTCATCGTCAAGGAACTCAAGCGCGCCTACCCCGAATACGGCATCTTCGGCGAAGAAGGCGGCGTGCAGGGCGAACGTCGCCAGATGTGGGTCATCGACCCGCTCGATGGCACCAGCAACTACCTGCGTGGCGTGCCGCACTACTGCGTATCGATCGCGCTGGTCGAGAACGGCGAACCGACCGATGCGGTCATCTTCGACCCGCTGCGCAATGAGCTGTTCACTGCCAGCCGCGGCGCCGGTGCCGTGCTGAACGACCGCCGCATCCGCGTGGCCGACCGCAAGGACCTGGACGGCACCATGATCCACACCGGCTTCGCCCCGCGCGAACGCGCCCGCGCCAGTGCCCAGCTGAAGGCTGTCGACGCCCTGCTGGTGCACGGCGAGGACATCCGCCGCACCGGCTCGGCCGCGCTCGACCTGGCCTACGTAGCCTGCGGCCGCGCCGACGCCTACTTCGAAGCCGGCGTGAAGGCATGGGACATCGCCGCCGGCCTGCTGCTGGTCCGCGAGGCCGGCGGCAAGGTCTGCGACTTCAAGGGCGCGACCCTGGGCCGCATGGACAACCGCGGCCCGGAGAGCCACCAGATCGTCGCCGGCAACCTGAAGGTGGCCGAGTCGCTGCAGAAGGTGCTGGTGAACACCGGCTACGCGGCGGAGTTCGACGCGAAGTTCTGAGGTTCCGTGTAGAGCGGTTCATGGAGACGGCACCTGCGAAGGTGCCGTTTTCGTTTGCGCGCTGGCGAGAGTCATTTCCGCGACCACGGAGGGGTGTCACTTTCTTTGCGCGCAAAGAAAGTAACCAAAGAAACACGCCGCCGGCCGCGAGCCGTCGCTAC
>NZ_DS999412.1:2084146-2114298 GCF_000158575.1 Stenotrophomonas sp. SKA14 | reverse complement strand
CGTCCCTCGACGGGCCGAGGAGCGCAGGGTACCGGTGCGCAGCACCGGCTCGCGGCCGGCGGCGTGTTTCTTTGGTTACCTTCTTTGCACGAGCAAAGAAAGTGACACCCCTCCGCGGTCGCGGAAACGAATCTCCAGCGCGCAAACAAAAACGCCCGGCGCGAGGCCAGGCGTTCCTGCACTACCGTGAAAGTACGGAGGCTTACGCCACCGTCGACGCCCGCAGCGCGGCGATGCGCTCTTCCAGCGGCGGGTGGCTCATGAACAGCTTCTTCGCCGTCGAACCGGCAATACCGAACGCGGCAATCTGGGTCGGCAGCGTGCTCTGGCCGTGGTTGAGCTGCAGGCGCTCCAGCGCGGCAATCATCTTCTGGCGGCCGGCCAGCGAGGCACCGCCGGCGTCGGCACGGAACTCGCGGTGGCGCGAGAACCACATCGAGATCATGGTGGCGAACAGGCCGAACACCATCTCCAGCACGAACACGATGATGTAGTAGGCGAAGCCGCGGCCGCCGCCTTCGCGGTTGCCCGACAGTGCGCTGTCGATGATGCCGCCGACCACGCGGGCCAGCACGATCACGAAGGTGTTCAGCACGCCCTGCAGCAGCGCCATGGTGATCATGTCACCGTTGGCAACGTGGGCGATCTCGTGGCCCAGTACCGCTTCGGCCTCGTCTTCGCTCATGTTGTGCAGCAGGCCGGTGGACACCGCCACCAGCGCGTTGTTGCGGTTGGCACCAGTGGCGAAGGCATTGATTTCCGGACCTTCATACACCGCCACTTCCGGCATGCCGATGCCGGCCGCCTTGGCCTGGCGCTCGACGGTGGCCAGCAGCCAGCGTTCGGTCGGGTTGCGCGGCTCTGTGATCACCACCGCGCCGGTGGAACGCTTGGCCATCCACTTGGACAGCAGCAGCGAGATGAAGGAGCCACCGAAGCCGAAGATCGCGGCCATCACCAGCAGGCCACTCATCTGGCTTGGATTGACCCCGAGCAGCGACATCACGATGCTGGCGAGGATCAGGACCGCGAAGTTGGTCGCCAGGAACAGGGCAATGCGGGTAAACATGGGAAAATCCGGCTCGGAAGGGGTCGATACCGGTCAATTTGCGGTGTGGTCAGCTTGAATTCAAGCGCCAACCTGACCGACGATTCAGCCAGCATGACCTCCCCCATTCCCTGTGGCCGCTTCGCGCCCTCGCCGACCGGCCTGCTCCACCCCGGTTCCCTGCTCGCCGCGTTCGGCAGCTGGTTGCTCGCCCGCCATCACGGCGGCCTGTGGCGGCTGCGCATTGAAGACGTTGATCCGCCGCGCACCGTACCCGGTGCAGCGGCGTCGCAACTGCAGGCACTGGCCGCGTTCGGCCTGGTCCACGACGGTCCGATCCTCTGGCAGAGCACGCGCGGCGAGGCCTACCAGGCGGCCCTGGACGTGTTGCTGGCCAGTGACCTGGCCTTCGTCTGCCACTGCAGCCGCAGCGAACTGGCCGCCAGTGGCGGCATTCACCATCGCTGCGTTGCACGGCAGACACGACCGGACCCCGCCGTCCGCTTCCGTGTACCGGCCGGCAGCGTCGTGCAGTTCGATGACGGACTGCGCGGCCCGCAGCAGCAGGACGTGCATGCCGAGGTCGGCGACTTCGTGCTGCGCCGTGCCGACGGCTGCTGGGCCTACCAGCTGGCGGTGGTGGTCGATGATGCCGCGCAGGGCGTGACCGAAGTGGTGCGCGGCGCCGACCTGCTCGACTCCACCGCGCGGCAGATCCTGCTGCAACAGGCACTCGGGCTCGCCGTGCCGCGCTACTGGCACCTGCCCCTGCTGCTGGATGCGCCGGGCCACAAACTGTCCAAGTCGCTGGCGGCGCTGCCGGTGGACACTGCGCGCCCGCTGCCGGTGCTGCGCCAGCTCTGGCAGCTGCTCGGCCAGGCCCCTGCGGCGCTGGATCTGGCACACGATCTGGATACCCTGCTGGCCTCCGCACAACGGGCCTTCGTCCCGGCGCGCCTGCCGCGCACCGACATCCTGCTGCCGCCCGGCGCACTTTCCACGCCGATGTTGCAGAATCCCCCTTCCCCCACCTGATACCCGGACAGCATTCCATGACATCTCGCGTCGCACTGGTCACCGGCGGAACCGGCGGCATCGGTACCGCCATCTGCCAACGACTGGCCGACCAGGGCCACCGGGTCGCCACCAATTACCGCGACGAAGCCAAGGCGCGCGCCTGGCAGCGGGCGATGACCGAACGCGGTTACACGGTGTCGATCTTCCCCGGCGATGTCTCCGACCCCGACAGCGCCGAGGGGCTGGTACGCGCGGTCGAGGCCGAGCTGGGCCCGGTCGAGATCCTGGTCAACAACGCCGGCATCACCCGCGACACCACCTTCCATCGCATGCGCGTGGACCAGTGGCACGATGTGATCAACACCAACCTCAATTCGGTGTTCAACGTCACCCGCCCGGTCATCGAGGGCATGCGCCGCCGCGGCTGGGGCCGGGTCATCCAGATCAGCTCGATCAACGGCCTGAAGGGCCAGTACGGCCAGGCCAACTACGCCGCCGCCAAGGCCGGCATGCATGGCTTCACCATCTCGCTGGCCCGCGAGAATGCGGGCTTCGGCATCACCGTCAACACCATTTCGCCCGGTTACGTGGCGACCGACATGGTGATGGCGGTGCCGGAGGACGTGCGCGCCAAGATCATCGCCGACATCCCCACCGGGCGTCTCGGCAAGCCGGAGGAAATCGCGTACGGCGTCTCGTTCCTGGTGGCCGACGAGGCCGCGTGGATCACCGGCAGCAACCTGGATATCAACGGCGGCCACCATATGGGCTGGTAAGCCGCGCAGGCATCGTCGCCGCGCGCCACGGCGGCCCCCTGCCGATGGTCATGCTGCGCAGCACGCAAACCCTTGCTGCGCAACATGATCGCCACCGAAAGCCAAGCCTGGCGGGGGCTGAGGCGGTTGCAACGGCTGCTGCACTGCGCCATGCTGCGCGTCTACTGTGACGAGTACCGCTTCATGGCTGCGACCCGCATCATCAAGAAGTATCCGAACCGCCGTCTCTACGACACCGAGATCTCCAGCTACATCACCATCGAGGACGTGCGCCAGCTGATCCTGGACGGTGAAGACTTCGAAGTCCGCGACGCCAAGAGCGGCGACGACCTCACTCGATCGGTCCTGCTGCAGATCATCGCCGACCAGGAACAGGACGGCGAGCCGATGCTGTCCACCCAGCTGCTGAGCCAGCTGATCCGCTTCTACGGCGATTCCCTGCAGGGCTTCATGGGCAATTACCTGGAGCGCAGCATGCAGGTCTTCCTCGACCAGCAGCAGCAGTTCCGCCAGCAGATGGGCAACCTGCTCGGGCAGACCCCGTGGGCGATGATGAACCAGCTGACCGAGCGCAACCTGGAGCTGTGGCAGGAATTCCAGCGCAGCATGGGCAGCGGTTTCGGTGGCCCGCGTCCGGGCGGCACCGGAACGGGTACCGGTACCGGCTCCAGTACCGGCAACAAGCCCAACGAACCGGGAAGCGGCACCGGCGGCAAGACCCGGCGCTGAGCCATCAGCGCAGTGGATACGAAAACGGCGCGCCCTGGGCGCGCCGTTTTTTTCATGCATCGCGCCCGCGATGCCTCAGCGCTTGGCCTTGCACCCCGTGCACACACGCTCGACCTTGTAGCCCTTGGCCTTCAGCTTCTCGACCACGCCATCGTTGCCGAGCAGGTGCAGCGTGCCGACCACCACCAGCGTTCCGCCCTGCCCGGCCTGCAGGTACGGCAGCAGCTTCGGCACCCATGCGTCATTGCGGCCGGTATTGATGCGCTGGTAAAGCTGCGGATACTGCTGGCGCATTTCCGCCGCCATCTTGGTCCACAACAGGCGTTCGTCGCCCCGGCGCCAGGCATCGTGCAGCAGGCGCGCCTGCTCATCGCCCTTGCCCGCCTGGTCCAGCGCCTCGGACAGCATCTGCCGCTGTTCCTGCACTGTCATGCCATCGAGCATGCCGATCTGCGTATCGATGTCTTCCAGGCCGGCCGTCTTGCGGCCGGTCTTCTGCGCGCGTTCCATGAAATGGCGATCCAGGCCCAGCGCCGGGTCCAGGCCCAGCTTCTGCATCTGCCCGATCGAAATGCTCAGGCCGACGAACCAGGGCTTCATGCCCTGCATCTGCGCCAGCGGCAGCGCGTTCTGCGCCGCGAACCCCTGCAGCTTCTGCCAGGTGGCCGCATCCAGATCGCGCTTGAGTTCGCTGCCATCGGTACGGACCGCCGCCTGCACCATGCGGCTGGCCAGCTGTGGTGACTGCATGTCTTCCGGCGAGAGCTCGAACACGATGCGCTGCGATGCCTCGAAGGCCTGTTCGACATCCGGCGACAGTGGGTAGTCCTGCGGCTTCAGCAGGTGAAACGAACCGAGCAGATAGAGGCGCGAATCGCCTGGACCGGTCACTTTCCACAGCAGCGGCACCGGTGGCTTGGCAGCGGCGGTCGCGGCAGCTGCCGGGTCAACGGCAGGCGCATTGCGCGCCGCAACCAGCGGTGCGACCGCGCAGGCCAGCAGCAGGGTCGCGGCACGGAACAGGTCTCTGATCGGCATTTCAGCCTTCTCCTTCAGGCAGGTGGTAGGCCTTCTCGCCCGCTTCCACGCGCAGGTCCAGCCGGTTTTCCGGTGGCGCCAGCGGGCAGGTCGCGTAGGCGGTGAACGCACACGGCGGGTTGTAGGCATGGTTGAAATCGATGCGCACCGTGCCGTCGGCAGCGGGGGCATCCGTGTCCAGGTAGCGGCCGGCCGGATAGCTGCCGCGGCCACTGGTGCGATCGGCGAAGATCAGGAACAGCGGCTGCCCGGGGGCACCGATCGCTTCCAGGCGCCAGTTGCGGCCATCGCGCTGGAACTCGACCGCGCCCGCATTGGGCATCTCGGTGGTCAGGCCGGTGATGTCGACGATCGGCAGCGTCTTGCCCGGCGGGTGCGCGATGAAGCGTGCCTGCACCTGCCAGTCGGGGCCACCCGGCCAGTACTCCAGGCCAGCGAAATCGCGGCGTGCCGGCGCATCGGCGTGCTTGACCCGCAGTGCATCGCGCGGCCCGCGGCGGATGATGCTGAGCTGGCCCTTGCCAGCGTCGAAAGACAACAGGGTCGGCTGTGCATCCTTGTCGGTGTCGACGCGGATACGACCGCGTACCGGTTGGCCCTCACGGCTGACCTCGGCACCGGCCTCCGGCGTGAACCACCACTGGGTACCCTCACGGCGCAGCAGGCCCAGCTTGCCCGGACCGACCGCCAGGCGGATGCCGTTGGTGGCGCCGCTGCCGACGAAGTGCGACTTGTTCTGCAGCCAGTGCAGGCCGACCAGCGCCGTCCAGCCATCGGGACGGGTCAGGTCCTGGTAGCGTGCCACGCGCCATTGCTGCTGCGCGGCGGCGAACGCCGGATCTTCAGCGACCGTCGGCGCCGGCGGTGTCGCCGGGCTGCACGCGGCCAGCACCACGGCGGCCAGCAGGCCGCCCATTCCCCGATAACGCATCGATGCTCCCCTCAACGTCCGCGCAGGAACCAGCGGTCGATCTCCGCCAGCGAAAAACGGGCCCAGGTCGGCCGACCATGGTTGCACTGGCCGGACCGCTCGGTGATCTCCATGTCGCGCAACAGCGCGTTCATCTCCGGAACGGTCAGGCGCCGATTGGCGCGCACTGCGCCATGGCACGCCATGGTCGACAGCAGTTCGTCGCGCGCACTCGCCACGCGCCGGCTCTGGCCGTGTTCGCGCAGGTCGGTCAGCACGTCGCGCAGCAGCCCTTCCGGTTCGGCATGCGCCAGCAGCGCCGGAATGCTGCGCACATGCAGCGCCCCCGGGCCGGCACGGGTCACTTCGAAGCCGAGTGCGGCCAGCGTTTCGGCTTCGCTTTCGGCGGTATCGGCCTCGCGCTCGCCGACCGCCAGCGTGATCGGCACCAGCAACGGCTGCGACTGCAGGCCGATGCCATCATGCGCGTTCTTCAGGCGCTCATAGCCGATGCGCTCGTGCGCCGCATGCATGTCGACCACGATCAGGCCTTCGGCATTTTCGGCCAGGATGTAGATGCCGTGCAGCTGCGCGATCGCATAGCCCAACGGCGGCACACCCGCATCGGCGCTGGTCACCGGCAGTCCATTCTCGCTCGGCATCGGCGGCAGTGTCGCCCCGCGTTCGGCACCGGACGGTGCGGCATACAACGCGGCATAGGCGGCCGGCGCATCGGCCACCTGCAGGCCCAGCGGCTGCTGCGGTCGCCAGCCTGAGAATCCCCCCCCGCCGCCTGAGCCGGAACCCGGCGCAGGACCGCGCACCAGTCCGAATCCAGAAGCGCCTGCGCTGGACGCCATCGGTGTCGTGGCCGCATCCACCGGATGCGCAGGTAAGGCGCCGATCTCCTGCGCCGACATGCCGGCACGGGTGTCGGCCAGCGCGTCCTTCAGCGTGCGGTAGACGAAATCATGGACCAGCCGCGAATCACGGAAGCGCACCTCGTGCTTGGCCGGATGCACGTTGACGTCAACCCGGGTCGGGTCCAGTTCCAGGAACAACACATAGGCCGGTTGGCGACCGTGGTACAGCACGTCGCCATAGGCCATCTTCACCGCGTGGGCGACGCTGCGATCGCGCACCGAACGGCCGTTGACGTACAGGTACTGCTGGTCGGCACTGGCACGCGAATAGTGCGGCTGTGCAATCCACCCATGCAGGCGCAGGCCGGCACCGCTGTGGTCCACGCGCACGGCCTGGTTGGCGAAGTCCTCGCCCAGCGTTTCGGCCAGCCGCGCATCGGAATACAGATCGCCCGGCTTGTAGCGGCGCGAGGCCTTGCCGTTGTGCGACACGCGCAGTTCGACATCCGGCCGCGCCAGTGCAAGTGAGCGCAGCCACTCTTCGATATGGCCCAGTTCGGTGCGCTCGGCGCGCAGGAACTTGCGCCGCGCCGGAACGTTGTAGAACAGCTCGCGCACTTCCACGGTGGTACCCGGTGCATGCGCACGCGGAGTGACTTCGCCGATCTTGCCGCCTTCGATCTGCAGCGCGGAGCCGTGCTCGTCGTGCGCGCGGCGCGAGGCCAGGGTGAAGCGGCTGACCGAGGCGATCGACGGCAACGCCTCCCCCCGGAAACCAAGCGTGGCCACCGACTCAAGATCATCCAGATCGGCGATTTTGCTGGTGGCATGGCGCGAGACCGCCAGTGGCAACTGCTCCGGCGCGATGCCGCTGCCGTTGTCGCGGATGCGGATCAGGCGCACGCCGCCTTCTTCAAGATCGATGTCGACGCGGCTGGCTCCGGCATCGATCGCATTCTCGACCAGTTCCTTGACCACGGACGCAGGACGTTCGACCACTTCGCCAGCGGCGATCTGGTTGATCAGGATGTCCGGCAATGGCCGGATCGGGCGCGGATGGGCAGCAGACGTCATGCAGGGATGATAACGGAGCGGCCCAGGGTAGAGTCGAGCCATGCTCGACTGACGGGGTACCGGCAAGGCCCAGTCGAGCGCGGCTCCACTCTACAGAAAGCAGAAACCCGCCTTCGGCGGGTTACTTGCTGCCGCCGGCCATGGTGCCTGCGGCGTCGATCTCGGCCTGGGCGCGGGCCGCGTACAGCGTGCCCGGCGGCGGCTGGCGGCTGAAGAAGGTGTGCACGCCATCGAGCACCGCACCGGCGATCTTGCGCTGGTAGGCCGGGTCGATCAGGCGGCGCTCTTCATCCGGGTTGGAGATGAACGCGGTTTCCACCAGCATCGCCGGCATGTCCGAGGTGCGCAGCACCGCGAAGTTGGCGCGTTCGATGTTCGGCTTGTGGTTGTTGCCGATCCGCTTCAGGCCGCCCAGCACGTGGCCGGCTGCGTCCTCGGACGCCTTCATGTAGCCGCTCTGGGCCAGGTCCAGCAGCACGTTGGCAAGCGTGCCTTCGGTCTGCTGCAGGCGCACGCCACCAACCAGATCGGCCGCGTTTTCCTTGTCTGCCAGCCAGCGCGCACGCTGCGAGGAGGCGCCCTTGGTCGACAGCACATACACCGACGAACCGGTGGCCGAACGGTTTTCGGCCGCATCGGCGTGGATCGAAATGAAGATGTCGGCCTTGTTCGCACGCGCCTTCTGCGCACGCATCGGCAGCGGAATGAACACGTCGCTGTCGCGGGTCAGGTAGGCCTTCAGGCCCGGCGTCGCGTTCACCTGCCGCGCCAGCTCACGTGCCACTGCCAGGGTGACATCCTTCTCGCGCTTGCCGGTCGGGCCGATCGCACCCGGGTCCTGCCCGCCGTGGCCCGGATCGATGGCCACTACCAGGTGGCGCATGCCAGCCTGCATGCGGATGCGCGAGGCATCGCTGGGCATGGCCGGGCGCGGCGGTTCCACTGGCGCCGGCGCCGGCGCGGGCACCGTGGCCGGCGGCGTGGTCACCACCGCAGCGGTGCGCTGGCCGGCGAGGATCGCGGCCGGTGAAGAGGACGGCGTGCTGCTGGCCGCGGTACCTGCCGCGGCGACCTGTGCCGGTGCGGTGGACGGTGCCGGCGTCGGCGTGGCCGGGGTCGCTGCCGCGGCGCTGGCCTGCTGCTGCACCTGTGCAGTCAGCAGTGCGGTGGCACGCGCGGCGTCGTTGCGCGACTGCGCGCTTTCGGCCGGGGTCGGCGCGGGCGTGCTGACGGGCGCCTGTGGCGGCACCGCCGGCGTCACAGCCGGCCGGCTGGCGGCCACGGCCGGCCCATCGCCCGGCCATTCGATCACCAGCTTGGATTCATTGCCCTCGCGCTGCATCTGCGGGCGGAACGGCGCTACCGATTCAGCGAGGTCGAAAACGACACGGAAGGTGCCGGGCACCGGCTGTCCGGTACGCACCGCCGTGACCACGCCCTGCGCGGCCGGCATCTTCAGGTTGCGTATGGCGCTGGAGTCCGGGAAATCGACCACCAGGCGGTTCGGGCCAGCCAGCGACAGGGTCTTGTAGCCGCCACTGCCGACCAACGAGATCTCGGCACGGGTGCCGGTCGCGCCGGTGTTCAGCAGGACCTGGCGGACTTCACCCGCCCACGCACTGACGCTCGCCAGACCCAGTCCGACGGCGGCACAGATGGCGATGAGACGGTTCCCCGGGCGCATGGCTCAGGATTCAATCACCGCGCTGAACGGAATGCAACACCTTTTTCCTTAATAATCCGTAACCTGCCGGTGTTTGTTCTCGTCAGCCGACAGAAATGGCCTGCAAGTCGCCCCCCTGAGGCAGCCGTGCCAGCCATTCACGCCCTACGTCGCTGGCCCCAGTGAGACGAACACGACGCCCCTGCCCCTCGATTTCCAGCGCTACCAGCAGATCGGTCGGCGGCAACGCACCGGCCCCGCGCTCGGGCCATTCGACCAGCCACAGCACCGCGCTGCCCTCGTCCAGGCCGAGAAAATCCAGCTCACCGGCCTGGCCGATGCGGTACAGGTCCAGGTGCCATGCCTCGCCGCCGCTGGCCAGCGGGTAGCGCTCGACCAGGGTATAGGTCGGGCTGCGGATGGCGCCCTGCACGCCCAGTGCGCGCAGCAGTGCGCGGGCGGTGGTGGATTTGCCGGCGCCGAGATCGCCGCGCAGCTCGATCAGCGCCTGCGGCGGCCGCGTCGCCGCCAGCCACTGCCCGAGCAGTTCGGTGGCGTCGCTGTCGGCAAGGAAGAATTCGGTCATGGAGAGAGGTCCGGATTGGCCAGTCGCCGCAGCGGCGCCAGCAGGTCAGTAGGAAGCAGGCCACGCGCGCCGTCGGCGGCAGCGGCATCGCCGGCGAGTGCGTGCAGCAAGGCGCCGGCCGCGGCTGCGTCGAACGCGGCCAGGCCCTGCGCGCGCAGGCTGGCAATGATGCCGGTGAGCAGATCGCCCATCCCCCCCACCGCCATGCCGGGATTGCCCGCAGCGATCAGCCGTGGCGTCTGCCCGGGTGCCGCCACGATGCTGCCCGCGCCCTTCAGCACCACCACGGCATGGAAGCGCTCGGCCAACGCCTGCGCGCTGGCGTAGCGGTTGGCCTGGATGTCAGCGCTGCTGCATCCAAGCAGGCGCGCGGCCTCGCCCGGGTGCGGAGTGAGGATGGCGCCGGGCAGCGCGCGAGGGTCCTGCGCCAGAAGGTTCAAGGCATCAGCATCGACCACCAGCGGCTTGGGACTGACCAGCACGCGCATGAACAGCGCGCGCGCCCATTCGTCCTGGCCCAGGCCGGGCCCGATCGCCACCACCGTCGCCTTGTCCAGCAGCGCCGGCAGCGCATCGCCGTCTTCCAGCGCGTGGGTCATCGCCTCCGGCAGGCGAGCCAGCAGCGGGCCGACGTGATTGCAGCGGGTGCCCAGGCTCAGCAGCCCGGCACCCGCACGCAACGCGGCTTCGGCCGCCATCGCGATGGCGCCGCCGCTGCCATGGTTGCCGCCGACGCACAGCACGTGCCCGGATTCGCCTTTGTGGGTATTGGCGCGTCGCGGTGGCAGCAGCGCCTTCAAACGGTCGCCGGTCCAACGCTGCGCGCTCGCCTGGATGCCGTCCCAGGCCTGATCAGGC
Source organism: Stenotrophomonas sp. SKA14 (assembly GCF_000158575.1). Classification (NCBI taxonomy): domain Bacteria; kingdom Pseudomonadati; phylum Pseudomonadota; class Gammaproteobacteria; order Lysobacterales; family Lysobacteraceae; genus Stenotrophomonas; species Stenotrophomonas sp. SKA14. The sequence continues at coordinate 2,103,736 of NZ_DS999412.1, read as the reverse complement.
AGTTCGAGTGGCGCCAGACGGCGCTGGCCCACCTGCTCCAGCGCATCACCGGTGTACAGGCCTCGGTGACACGCGATGAACTGCAACGTGACATCGGCCTTCACCGCCACGCCGGGCACACATCCGCTGTCGGCATCAACGCCACTGGGCACGTCCATCGCCAGTACCGGCCCACGCGCCGCGTTGAGGGCGTCGATCAGCGCCTGGGCCGTGCCGGACGGTGCCCGGTCCAGGCCAAGCCCGAACAGGGCGTCCACATAGACCTCAGCGTCCGGCAACTGGCCATCGAACTCGACGACACTGCCACCAGCCGTCGCAAATTCCGCTGCAGCCTGCGCCGCCAGCACCGTGGCGGGCGCCCTGCCAGGCAGCGTGACCACCTGAACCTGGCGCCCCGACCGCAGGGCATGGCTGGCCAGCACGTAGCCGTCGCCACCGTTGTTGCCGGCACCGACCAGCACGCATAGCTGGAGAGCCTCCGGCCACTGCTGCAGCAGGCACTGCCAGCCGGCCAGGCCCGCCTGGGCCATCAGGCTCCAGCCACCATCACCGGCCAGCGCCGATGCGCGCCCATCAAGCGCGCGCGCCGCTGCGGTATCGAACAGAAGGGAAAGATCGGGCATGCAGGGATTTTATACTGGTGCACATGTCCCCCGTCCCCGCCCCTGTCGATCCGGCCCAGGCCGTGCAGCGCATCCGTGAACTGGCCCGTGCGCATGGCTTCCAGCGCTGCGGCATCGCCGGCATCGAGCTGGGCGAGGATGAGGCGCACCTGGCCGACTGGCTGGGCCAGGGGCTGTACGGCACGATGGACTGGATGGCGCGCCATGGCACCCTGCGCGCACGACCGGCCGAACTGCTGCCCGGCACCGTGCGGGTGATCTCTGTAGGCATGGACTACAGCCACAAGGACGACACCGAGGCCTGGGCGACCCTGGCCGACCCGGGCCGCGCCTACGTGGCGCGCTATGCGCTGGGCCGCGACTACCACAAGCTGATGCGCAACCGGCTGCAGAAGCTGGCCACGCAGATCAACGATGAAGTGGCGCCGCTGGGCTACCGCGTGTTTGTCGATTCGGCACCGGTGCTGGAACGTGCTCTGGCGCGCAACGCCGGGCTCGGCTGGATCGGCAAGCACACCTGCCTGATCGACCGTCACGGCGGTTCGTGGTTCTTCATCGGTGAGATCTACATCGATATCCCGCTGCCGATCGATACCCCGGCCACCGCCCACTGCGGTACCTGCACGCGCTGCATCGACGTCTGCCCCACCCAGGCCATCATCGGCCCGCAGCGGCTGGATGCGCGGCGCTGCATCTCCTACCTGACCATCGAGCACGACGGCGCCATCCCCGAGGACATGCGGCCGCTGATCGGCAACCGCATCTACGGCTGCGATGACTGCCAGCTGGTCTGCCCCTGGAACAAGTTCGCCAGGCGCACCGACGAAGCCGATTTCCGCGCACGCAACCAGCTGGATACCGCGCGCCTGGACCAGCTGTTCGCCTGGGACGAGGCCGAATTCCTGCGCCGCACCGAGGGCAGCCCGATCCGCCGCAGCGGCCATGAGCGCTGGCTGCGCAACATCGCGGTGGCGCTGGGCAATGCGCCTGCGTCCGCCGAGGCATTGGCTGCACTGCACACCCGCATCGACGATCCCTCGCCGCTGGTGCGCGAGCACGTGCAGTGGGCGCTGGGCCAGCACGCGGCGCGCTGACGTGCGATCCTGAGCCCCCGTTCGACCCGCCCCACGCCGTTCCCATGCAGCCACGCAACGACGACATCTTCACCCCCAGCCAGCTCAACACCCTGGCCCGCGATCTGCTGGAAGGCAGCTTCCCGGCGATCTGGGTCGAGGCCGAACTGGGCAGCGTGGCGCGCCCTGCCTCCGGGCACCTGTACTTCACCCTGAAGGACGCGCGCGCGCAGCTGCGTGCAGCCATGTTCCGGATGAAAGCGCAGTACCTGAAGTTCGTGCCACGCGAAGGCATGCGCGTGCTGGTGCGCGGCAAGGTGACCCTGTACGACGCCCGTGGCGAGTACCAGATGGTGCTGGACCACATGGAGGAAGCCGGCGAAGGCGCACTGCGCCGCGCGTTCGAGGAACTGAAGGCACGCCTGGAGGCCGAAGGCCTGTTCGACCCGGCGCGCAAGCGGCCGATGCCGGCGCATGTGCAGCGCCTGGCGGTGATCACCTCGCCCACCGGCGCCGCCGTGCGCGACGTACTGAGCGTGCTGGGCCGCCGCTTCCCGCTGCTGGAAGTGGACCTGCTGCCGACCCTGGTACAGGGTAGCAGCGCCGCCGCACAGATCACCCGCCTGCTGCAGGCCGCCGATGCCAGCGGACGCTACGACGTGATCCTGCTGACCCGCGGCGGCGGTTCGCTGGAAGACCTGTGGGCGTTCAACGATGAAGCGCTGGCTCGCGCGATTGCCGCCGGCCACACTCCGGTGGTTTCGGCGGTGGGCCACGAGACCGACTTCAGCCTCAGCGACTTCGCTGCCGACCTGCGTGCGCCGACACCGTCGGTGGCCGCCGAACTGCTGGTGCCGGACCAGCGCGAACTGGCGTTGCGCCTGCGCCGTACCGCGGCGCGCATGGTGCAGCTGCAACGGCACGCGATGCAGCAGGCCATGCAGCGCGCCGACCGTGCCCTGCTGCGCCTGAATGCACAGAGCCCGCAGGCCCGCCTGGACCTGCTGCGTCGCCGCCAGCTGGACCTCGGCCGGCGCCTGCATGCGGCATTCAACCAGCAGCACGAGCGCCGTGCCGCGCGCCTGCGTCATGCCGCGGCGGTGCTGCGCGGGCACCATCCGCAACGACAGCTGGACGCGATGCAGCGCCGCCTGGCCGCCCTGCGCGGGCGTCCGCAGAGTGCGATGCAGCGCCTGCTGGAACGCGATGCGCTGCGCCTGCGCGGGCTGGCACGCTCACTGGAAGCGGTCAGCCCGCTGGCGACGGTGGCGCGTGGCTACAGCATCCTCACCCGCAGCGATGATGGCGCCCTGGTGCGGCACGTTGACCAGGTGCAGCCGGGTGACGCGTTGCAGGCCCGCGTCGGCGACGGCGTGATCGACGTGCAGGTCAAGTAGAGGGTTGTTCGGCAGGGCTGCGCCCTGCACCTGCTACGATCCAGAGCAACAGCAACAGCAACAGCAGAAGCGGGCTTCCTGAAGGATGGCGAGGTGGGTCCGGTTGCGGGAGACGCCGTAAACCCATCCATGGGGGCTTGGCCGCGGCATCCATGCCGCGGACACTCCCGCAACCGGACCCACCCCGCCTTCGACAGATCTCCGCGATCTGGATGAATCTCCACCGGAATCGAATATTTCGATTCGCGATCGAAAAGCATCCACGCATGGCGTGGATCTACCGTGTCGACCAAGGTCGACACCTACCAACAGCTAGCGGAATCTGTCAGAGGTGGGGCGGTGTCGGAGTGCGGGGTGTCAGCCGCATGGATGCGGCTGCCAAGCCCCCATGGACGGGTTTACGGCGTCCCCGCACTCCGACACCGCCCCACCATCCCACGGATAGCTAGCTTTTGCTGTTGCTTCGGCTGTTGCTTGAAGCCTCTGCAGGTGCAGGGCGCAGCCCTGCCGAACAACCCCCTACTTCGCCTGCTCGCAGAATTTCTGCCGGTACTCGAGCGCCTTCGGCATCAGCGCCTGCAGATTCTGGATACGGGTACCCGGGTTCGGATGGGTGGACGCGAACTCCGGCGGCGCCTGGCCGCCACTGGCCTGGCCCATGCGCTGCCACAACGGCACCGCCTCGCGCGGATCGAAGCATGCCGCTGCGGCCAGCATCAGTCCCACCTCGTCGGCCTGCGTCTCGTGGCTGCGCGCATAAGGCAGCAGGTACCCGTAGCCCATCGCCGACATCATCATCTGTTGCTGCTGTGCATCCATGCCGCTGGCGGCACCGGCCACCTGGCCGATCTGGGTCAGCTTCTGCTGCGCCATGCGCTGGGCGCCATGCCGCAGCAGCGCATGGGCGATCTCGTGGCCCATCACCACCGCCATCGCATCGCGCGTACGCGCCACCGGTACCAGACCGGTATAGACCGCCATCTTGCCGCCCGGCAGGCAGAACGCATTGGCCTGATCGGAGGGAATTACGTTCACTTCCCACTGGAAATCGCGCGCGAAATGCGCCGGCTGCACGCCATGCTCCTGCGCCAGCGCGGTCTCCACCACGTCGACCTTGGCGATCAGACGCTGGGCGATGTCACGCACATCGCGAGCGATCGGTGCGTTGGGATCCATCGGCCGCTCCTGCGACAGGATCTGCTGGTAGGCCTGCAGCCCCAACGCGGTCTCCTGGCGCGCATCCAGACTGCTGTCGATCATCACCTTCTCGCCGGTGTAGGGATCGACCGTGCGGTTGGAGAACCAGTAGAACACCGCATAGCCAGCGGCCAGCAGCAGCACCCACCAGCGGATGTTGCCGAACAGGCCACGCCGCTGCGGGCCTTGGGGCGAGCGGGAAAAGGGATCGTTGCGCATCGGGTGGTCGTCCGGCAGGCCCCGCCGGCCGGCGGGCACGGCGCAATCTTAGTGTGCCGACGCCAGCAGCGGGTGAAGCCGGACCCCGCTCAGATACCGCGCACCAGCCGGAAACCGATACGTGCGTTGGTGGTATCCGAATCCTGCGATTGCCGCCAGGCCGCACGGGTCTGCTCCGGCGCGTTGGCCCAGTTGCCACCGCGGATTACCCGGGAACGGCAACCCGGGTTGAACCAGGCCACGCCATCGGAAGGAGCCCGGCGGTAGCTGGCGTGCCAGCAATCGGCCACCCATTCGCTCAGATTGCCGCCCATGTCGTGCAGGCCGAAGGCGTTGGCCTGGAACGTGGCGACCGGGGCCGGTCCCCACCAGCCATCGCCGTAGCCGATGAACGCGTTGTGCCAGTGCCGGCCCGACGGCGATACGTCCTTGCTGCCAGTGAAGTTGCCACTGCCCGGCGGCGGTGTGCCGGCATCCCCCCAGGGGTAACGGCCACTGCTGCCAGCGCGCAACGCATACTCGAACTCTGCTTCGCTGGGCAGGCGGTAGCTGCGCCCGGTCTGCTCGGACAGCCACGCCGCGTAGTTCTCGGCATCACGCACGCTCACGTGCATCACCGGTGAGTTGCCCAGTGCACGACCGCCGTCATAGTCCGAGCGCCAATCCACCCCACTGCGGCGGATGAAGTTGCCGCTGCGCTCGTCATAGACCACCGAATGGCCCCGGCGGGTTGCGCGCGGGCGCGCGCTGGTCGCCTTCACGTAGCGCTCGAAATCACCGACCGTGACCTCGGTGATCGCCATCGCGAAGCCGCGGTCGAAGCGCACATAGTGCGACGGACGCTCGGCATCACTGGCACCCGGCTCGGCATCGCCGGCCCCCATCTGGAAGCCGCCATGCGGCACCACCACCATCTGCGGCCCCCTCCCACCATCGCGCATGGCATCGCTGAACACCTGCCCGGGACGGAAGCTGCCGTAGTGGGTGGCCAGGTCGATGCGCTCGCGCAGCTGACCGACCACCGCATCCCCCGGCAGGGCGATGCGCAGGGCCTCGGCCAGCTTCTCGCGCGCCGGCTTCAGTCCTTGTGGTGTCGCCAGGTCGCGCAGGCCGTCGTCGCGCAATCGCAGCAGCGTGGCGGCACGGATCAGTTCGATGCGTTCGAACGCGTCAGCGATGGTCGGCGACGAATCGCGCACCTTGCTTGCCTCGGCCAGCCAGGTGCCCGCGCCGGCGAAATCCCGTGCCCGCGCGGCGTCCTCGGCACGACGGATCAACCCGCTCTCGGCGGCCGCCAGTCCTTGCCGGGCGCGCCCATTGTGCTCATCCAGCGCCAGCGCCTCACGGAAGTTGCCGATGGCGCCGTCGCCATCCTCACCGATCCGGTCCGAACGCAGGTCCTCTTCGCCGGCGCGGTTGTACGCCACCACGCGCTGCGCGGTCTCGACCCGCCCCTGCAGCGCACGCACCTTCTCGTCCTTCGGCGCGAGTGTCAGCAGCACCAGGGCCTGGCGGCTGGCCTCGGCCAGCGCCTCGCGCTGCTTCAGCGGCCGCACCAGCAGCGCATCGGCCTGCTGTTGCAGGCGCTGGCGGGCGCGCTGCAGGCCCTGCCGGGCCTGGCGGTCATCCGGATTCTCCTCCTGTACCGCCAGCCACAAGGGAATGGCGGCGTCGGCATCCTCGTAGAGCCGGCCTTCGGCAAAGGCCTGCTCGGCCGCACGCCGCAACTGCGCCTGGCTGCGGCCCTGGCGATCGACCCGCGGCGGCGTCCAATGCTGCACGTCCTCGGCGGCATCCTCACCGGCAATGGTCACGCTGCCCGGCCCGGCCGCCTGCGTCCGGTCCACCGCCGCGCTTTCCTGTGGCCGCGCCGGCTCGTCAGCGGCGCGCTCCGGCGCCGACGATGGCGACGGTGTGCAGCCGGCCAGGGCAACGGCCAGGGCGGTGCACAGTGCGGGCGACAACGGAAAACGCAAGCAGGACCTCCTTCTGCACGGACGCGGACCGACGTTAGGCTATTCTCCCCTGCCTGAGCAAACCCGAGTAGTAGGCCCTGACCCGTGGCAACCTGGATCACCACCCCCGCCGAGCTGGATGCGTACTTCCAGCAGCGCCCGAGCCGCATCGGCCTGGACACCGAATTCATCCGTGAACGCACCTTCTGGCCGCAGCTGGCGCTGGTGCAGATGGCCGTCGGGCGGGACATCCTGCTGATCGACCCGCTGATTCCCGGCATGACCGAAGCGCTGGCGCCGTGGCTGGCCGATGAATCGATCATCAAGGTGATGCACAGCGCCAGCGAAGACCTGGTCGCCTTCAAGTGGGCCTGCGGCGTGCTGCCGCGCCCGTTGTTCGACACCCAGATCGGGGCCTCGCTGGCCGGCATCGGTGGTGGCATGGGTTACCAGAAGCTGGTGGCGGAAATCACCGGCGTGGCACTGGCCAAGGGCGAGACCCGCTCGGACTGGATGCGCCGCCCACTTTCGGAGTCGCAGCTGCAGTACGCCGCCGACGACGTCGAGCATCTGTTTGCCCTGCATGACGCCATCGGTGCCAGGCTGCAGGCCCTGGGCCGCCAGCAATGGCTGCACGATGATGGCGAACGCCTGCTGGCCAGCGTTGCCAACGACGAAGACCGCTGGCCACACCTGGCGATGCGCTCGGCGCAGTTCCTCGATGCCGCCGCGCAGCACCGCCTGCTGCGCCTGCTGCGTTGGCGCGAGGTGCAGGCGCGCAGCAGCGATCGTCCGCGCAGCTGGATCCTGGACAACGAGCTGGCCGCCACCCTGGCGCGCACGCCACCGGCCGACGCCGACGCGCTGGGCGCGCTGTTCGAGCAGTTCCCGAAGGCACCGCGCAAGCTGGCCGGCGCCGTGTGGCAGGCCCTGCAGACGCCGCTGGCCGATGAAGCCGAGGCGCCACTGGCACTTCCGGCCAACGACAGCAACAAGCAGGCACTGAAGAAGCTGCAGGATGCGGTGGCCGAGCGCAGCCGCGAACTGGGCCTGCCGGATGGGGTCCTGGCGTCGCGCAAGCACCTGGAGAGCTACTTGGAACGTCGCCAATGGCCCGCTGCATTGGCCGGCTGGCGCCAGCAGGAACTGGAATCGCGACTGCAGGCCCTGCTGCCCGCGCGCTGATGGTGCCGGGCGCCGGGATTGCCCCGGCGCCTGCACGGTGAATCGAGCATCTGCCACGCTTGCCGACGCGGGCGTGCACCTGTCCAATAGCGTCCCCGCTATCGTTGGACTGCAACAGATGACAGATGGAATTGCGAAGGACGGCCTTTCCGCCGAGGACCTGGCCTGGCGTGCAGCAGCGCGCGCCGCAATGCAGGAGCGGCGCTACGCCGAACTGGATGCACTGCTGGCACCGCACGAACAGGCCTGGCTGGATGGTGAAAGGCTGCTGCCGGGCATCCGCTGGCGCCTGCGCAACCTGCATGACAAGGCACTGACCCTGGACGAGCGCCTTCAGCAGGCGCAGCAATGGGTCGCTGCCGCGCCGCACAGCTACTACGCGCACCTGCGCCTCGGCGCCTGCTGGGAATCCGCCGCCGGCGAACTGCGCAGCGCCGACGTCGCCGCACTGGTCGAAGACAGCCAGTGGCTGGCCGCACAGCAGGCGCGCGACCATGCCGTGCATGCCTACCTGCAGGCAATCCCGCTGTCGGCGCGCCCGGCATTGGCGCTGGATGGCATCAAGCGCATCACCAGCTACCTGCGCGAGCCGGACTGGCTGCGTGCGCTGCAGGCCGGCCAGGTACCGGAGTCCGACGAGACCGCGCTGGCCGAACACTATCCGCAGGCATGGCCGCAGGCCTTGCAGCTGCTGTCACGTTTCGGTGCTCCGCTGCGCACGCTGCCCGGCAGCCTGCCGCCCGTGCTGCGCGAGCGCAGCCAGGACGATTTCGATGCACCGTTGGCCTACTGGATGCGCCTGGTGCTGGAACAGCGCGCCGACGACCTGAGCACGCTGGAAGACACCCTCTACTACCTGTACCCACGCTGGGGCGGCAGCCATGAAGCCATGGAGGACTTCATCGAAGGAGGCTGGTGCCGTGGCCTGGAGCTTGCGCAGAGCAACGCGCTGCGCTGGCGAAAGGAACAGGATTGGATGGCCGACCTGCCACACCGCGAAGATGCCGACGCGGTAGGCGTGCACGAGCGTGCGTATGCACAGATCCTGGACTGGCACCTGGACCGCAACCTGCGCGCCGAGGTTCTGGCCCAGCGTGCCGGGCTGCGTTACCGGCTCGGCCGGATCGGAGGCAGCGAAGACCAGGTGCAGTGGGACGCCGGGCACATGCGGGCGGTGTTCGAGGATCTGCAGCAGGCGTGGGCGCTGGACCGCGACATGGTGCTGCACGAAGGCTTCAGCAACCTCGAAGCCTGCGCCTGGTTCGCTCATGTCGACGGTGCAGAGGCACTGTTCGCGCAGGTGGTGGACTACGCCGCTTGCGAAGGCGACTCCGCGATCGGCCTGCTCTGGGCTGCCACCGCCGTCGAGCATGGACTGCTCGGCCAGACCGCCGACCCCGTGCGCGCCGATGCCCTGCTGCAGCGCGCCCTGAAGCTGGCCCCGCAGGACAACACCTCGGCGGTCACCTTCGCCTCCAACCTGTTCTGCGATGTCTCGCAGTCCGCCGGTCTCTCGCTGCTGCAGCGCATGGCCGAAGCCGGCGACGCCGGCGCGATGTCGGCACTGTGCGACCTGTACAAGGGCCGCCTCGGCGGCCGCGACCAGCCGCAGTTCGTCGATGCGGAAAAGGCCGCCTACTGGCAGGAGCGTGCGGTGGAAGGCGGCGACCTGATCGCCACCTACAACCTGGGCGTGCGCCTGGTGGCGGCCGGCGGTGAGCACAACCAAGCGCGTGCACGTGAACTGTACCTGCGCTGCCTGGACGGGTCCGAGGCCGGCGAGCGCGTCTGGGGCCCCACCTGCCGCAACCTGGCCTGCCTGGCGATGGATGGGCAGAACGACGCACACAAGCGCGAAGCGGTCGAACGTGCACTGATCCCACTGTGGTGGCGCGGTGACGACGACGACAAGCTGTGGGCGGCCGGCTACCTGGCCGACATCTACCACTTCGGCAACGGCGTGCCGGCCAACGCGTTCCTGGCCCTGACCTGGCTGCAGCGCGCCAGCGAGATCGATCCGGAGTACGTGGACGTGGTGCGCATGGCGCCGCTGATCAACGGCGAAGGGCGCTGGTTCGGCGCCAGCCGTGCGCGCAAGCAGCAGGCGCAGGACCGGCAGCAGGTGGACACCGCAACCTTGGCCCTGACCTTCGGCCAGCGCAGCCAGGAAAGCGACCTCACCGCGGTCTGAAGCAACGAAAAGGGCGGCCCGGTAATCCGGGCCGCCCTTTGCATTCATGCAGTGCGATGGCGGCATGCACCGCCACCGCAATCGCGTATTACCAGTTCATGTTCAGCGAGACACCGACGGTGCGCGGTTCGTTGTAGACCGCCGCCATGTAGTTCTCGATCACACCCTTGAGGTTCTTCTCGTTGGTGATGTTTCGCGCGAACAGCGCCACTTCGTAGGCACCGTAGTTGCCCGAGTAGCCGATCTTCAGGCCACCCTCGAAATCACCCTTGGAATTGAATTCCTTGGTGTCGTACAGCACGAAGCTGGTGTAACCCTGCTTGTTCCAGTCGGTGGACACGAACATGGTGCCGGCGTCGCTGACCGGGAAGTCGTAGCGGGCGGCCAGGTTGACGTTGTACTTCGGCGCATTCGGCAGCGGGTTGCCATCGATCTGCGCGAAGGTGTTGGCACCGACCTTGATGGTCGGGTCACCGACGGTGCAGACCACCTGGCCGTTGAGGCCGCAGACCTGCGCATAGACGCGCTTGTCCTTGATCTCGCTGTGCAGCAGGCTCAGGCCGGCGCTCAGCGTCAGGTTCGGGATCGGGCGCAGCTCCATGTCCGCTTCGAAGCCGTAGGCCTTGGCCTTGTCGGCGTTGAACAGCACGCCGTTGCCGTCCGAATCGTTGCCGTTGAGCTGGATGTCGTTGACCGTATAGGTGAACGCGGTGGCATTCAGGCGCAGGCGGTTGTCCCACAGGCTGCTTTTCACGCCCGCTTCCCAGGACAGGATGGTCTCCGAATCGGCGGTGGTGAAGTCGGCATTGAACACCGCCGAACGGCCCTGGATGGTCGGGCCGCGGAAGCCGCGGGCAACCTTGGCGTAGACGCTCACGTCCGGGGTGATCTGGTACATCGCGCTCAGATCCCAGCTCGGGGTGGTGTCGGACATCTTGACGTCGGTACGGCCCTTGTAGGTGACCACGCCAGCAGCAGTGTCCGCGGTCTTCAGCAGGCGGGTGTGCTTCTCGTCCTTGGTCTGGCGCAGGCCGGCGGTGACGGTGAACTTGTCGGTGAAGGCGTAGCTCAGCTGGCCGAAGCCGGCCCACGAGGTGTTCTTGTTGCGCAGGCGTACCCAGTTGTTCGGGTTACGCGCCGCACCCTGCAGGAACCACGCACGCTGGTAGAAGTCGGTGGTGTCGCTGCCGTTGAAGTAGAACGCACCGGCCTGCCACTGCAGGGCGTTGTCGTCATGGCTGGCCAGGCGGAACTCCTGGGTCCACTGGTCGAGGTCGCGGATGCGGCCCATCGACTGGCCATAGCCGTTCGGCACGCCATTGACCGGGAAGTTCACCGCAGCGCCGCCGTCGGTGTCGCCACGGCTGTAGCCGGAGGTGGTCTCGTAGGCAGTGATCGAGGTGAAGTCGATCGCACCGAAGTCGTAGCGTGCCTTCACCGAGCCGCCGTAGGTCTTGTAGGCCTGCGGATTGTTGTCGGCTTCATCGTAGGCCACCTTGTCGCGCGGCACGTCGGTCTTGTTCGAGCCCTTGGTCAGCGCACCGCGCAGGAACAGGGTCGAGGTGCCTTCGTAGTCGCGGGCGTGGGCCGAGGCCAGGATCGAGAACTGGTCGCTCGGGGTCAGCAGCAGCTGCGCGCGCACGTTGCGGTCGTCGAAGCCGCCCATCGCGTTCTTCTTCGGGCTGACCGTGCCATCGGCGCTCGGGCCCTTGTAGGTGTTGTCGACGTAGTCATCGCGGTGCTGGTACAGGGCCGACACGCGGAACGAAGCGATGTCGTTGATCGGGCCACCAAAGCCGCCATCGATCGACACGCTGTTGTAGGTCGCGTAGCTGGCGCTGACGCGGCCGGTGTAGTCCTGCGTCGGCTTGAGGGTGTCGAACTTGACGATGCCGGCGGTGGTGTTGCGACCGAACAGCGAACCCTGCGGGCCGCGCAGCACTTCCACCTGGTCCACGTCATAGACCGGGTTGGACTTCAGCACCACGTGTTCCAGCACCACGTCGTCCTGGATGATCGACACCGGCTGCGAGGCACCCAGGTAGAAGTCGATGTTGCCCAGGCCACGGATGTAGAAGCGCGGGAAGATGCGGCCGGTGGTGGTTTCCGCGTACAGGCTCGGCACGCGGCCGGACAGCGCCAGCAGGGTGTCGTCACCGCCGGCGGTGAAGTCGCGCATGCGCTCGCCCTGCACCACGCCGACCGAGACCGGCACTTCCTGCAGGTTCTGCTCGCGGTGCTCGGCGGTCACGGTGATCGTGTCCAGCCCGGTCGGGGTCGGCGCACTGTCCTGCGCGGCGGCGCCGAAGCTGCCGACCAGGGCCAGGCCGGCACAGGCCAGGGCCAGCGGGTGGCGGCGGAAGGAAACGAAGGAAGACGACAGACCCGACAGGCGGCGGGAATCGGTATGGGAGGGCATGCAATGCTCTGAGGAGGCGTCCGTGCGGCCTGCGCGAGCCGGGCGGCAAATGGGAGGAAAACTGCGCAAGCCGTCATTATCCCCCAAATTGTTACGATTTCGTTGCGCGAGCTCCAAACCCGGTGAAACAAGCGGTTTCGGCACAGTCACTCGGCATTCTGCACGCCTTTCGGGCTTGACTCAGGGAAGCGGGCTCAGCGCCACATCGACCATTGCCAGCAGCCGCTCGCGGCTGATGCCATCGCGGGCCTGCACCGAAATGCCATGCAGCACCGTGGCGAAATGGTCGCCCAGCGCCTGCACCGCCGCGTCGTCGGCCAGCTCACCCTCGGCCTGCGCCTGCTGCAAGCGCGCAATGATCGCCGCCGTACGTTGGCGACGATGGCTGGACAGCCAGTCACGCACGCCTTCGCCGTCGGGCGACACGCTGCTGGCCGAAGACACCACAAGTCTGCAGGGGCTGGCCCCCGCCTCGGTGCTCAGCTGCGAGCACGACCCGCTGCGTGACGAGGCCGAGCAGTACGCGCATGACCTGCAGGAGGCGGGCGTCGACTGCATGCTGGAAAGGCTGCCCGGAATGATCCATGCCTGCATCCATCTGCGCGGTGTGGCTGCCTCCACCGAGGTGGCAGCGCAGCGCGCGGGCCTGCCGCTGCCCCGCGCTTGGCAAGCCCGGCGGGCAGCGCTACACTGAAGCCCTGCCGTGGGGCCATAGCTCAGCTGGGAGAGCGCGTCGTTCGCAATGACGAGGTCAGGAGTTCGATCCTCCTTGGCTCCACCACTATTCAGTGCGGCAACGCACTCGGAAGGCCGGAACTCCTGAAATAACAGGGCTTCCGGCCTTTTTCGTTGCACGGTGCAGACCGGTCCAATGCGTTGCAGCTTGTGAGACGGTGGGGGCATATTTTGGGGCATCCGCCCAATGCCCCCAAAATCGATGCCCCCACTCTCCGACCTCGCAATTCGGCGCGCCAAGCCGACAGGAAAGACCCAGAAGCTGTTCGACGGCGGCGGGCTCTACCTGGAGATCTCGCCCGCCGGCAGCCGCTGGTGGCGGATGAAGTATCGCTTCGATGGGAAGGAGAAGCGCCTGGCGCTGGGGGTCTACCCCGAGGTGCCCCTGCAGCTGGCCCGGAACCGTCGGGAAGACGCACGGCGCCTACTCGCGCAGGGTGTGGACCCGAACCAGCAGAAGAAGGAAGCCGCCGCGGCCAAGGCCGGTATGGAGGCGCAGACGTTCGGCGCGATCGCGCGCGAGTTCATGGATGGTCGAATCTGGTCCGACGACTACCGGGTAAAGGTCGAGGCCTGGATGAAGAACGACATCCTGCCGTGGATCGGCAGCCGGCAGGCCGCCGAGCTGGAGGCACCCGACTTCCTTGCCCTCGCCCGCCGGATGGAGAAGCGCGGAGCCATCGAATCGGCGCACCGGGTCATCCAGAAGTGCGGGGAGGTGATGCGGTACGCCATCGCCTGCGGCATGGCCAAGCGCAACCCGGTGGCCGACCTGCGCGGCGCGCTGCAGCCGACGCCCAGGAACCACTATGCCGCCATCACCGAGGCGCGCGAGCTGGTGCCGCTGCTACGCGCCATCCCCCAATACCGTGGGAGGCAGGTCACCCGTTGGGCACTGGCCTTGGCACCGCTGGTGTTCGTGCGCCCAGGCGAACTGCGGAAGGCGGAATGGTCGGAAATCGATCTGGACGCCGGGCAGTGGCTGATTCCGGCTGGCCGCATGAAGCGCCGCAGGGAGCACCTGATCCCGCTATCCAGGCAAGCCCTGGCCATCCTCAATGAGATCCAGCCCCTCACCGGCAAAGGGCAGTACGTCTTCCAGGGGCGGAACAGTGCGAAGCGACCGCTCAGCGAGAACACGATCAACACCGCGTTGCGCAAGATGGGGTTCGAGGATGACGTGATGACCGGGCACGGCTTCCGCGCCACTGCGCGGACCATCCTGGACGAGGTGCTGGGGTTCCGGCCCGACATCATCGAGCACCAGCTGTCACACATGGTCAAGGACCCGGACGGCCGGGCATACAACCGTACCAAGCACCTGGAGGAGCGCGCCAGGATGATGCAGGAATGGGCGGACTACCTGGACCGGCTGCGCGACGGCAACGTCGTGCAGCTGCGGGTTGCTTGATGCCTACACGCCGCGAGGCAGCTGCTGCAGCCCTGCCCTCACCCACGCCTTGCGCGCGTCCTTCGGACGGGGTTTGGTCTCTGCCGGCGGCTTGCGCGGCTCCAGCGCTTCCTTGATCCGCTCGACTTCCTTCGCTCCGGCCTCGGCCAGGCGCCGAGCCTGTTGCTGCTGCTCACGGGTCGGCGGCAGGCCGGGCAGTGGTGGCTCGGGCTGGATTGGGGTGCTGTCGGTCAGCCGGGCGACGGCCTCACGAAGGGGCAGATAGGGATAGAGCCTGGCCGCGCACCAGCGCTCGGCATAGCGCTTCGCCTGGCGGACGTTGGCGGCCCGAACTTCCTTCACGTCCCAGAATTTCTTGCCTTCCATCCATAGCCGGACCCCAGGACCGCCATCGGGCGTGACGCTGGCCGTCTCCCGGCCGTTGTACCAGAGCGCCCAGCGCTCGCCGGTCTGGACCCAGCCAGAGGGAATCGGGGCAGTGCGGAAGCCGTGGGAGGAATACATGGCCGGAAGGATACGACCGGCCGTCTCAATCGCTGCGATTCGCTCAATGGTCGGGCTTAACCGCTCAGCCTTCCCCGATTTGCCCTTCCAAGCTGATCTGTAGGTACTCCCCTACACGGCAATGAGCAATTCTCCTATTGCTAGCATCCATGTGCGTTGAGACCTTTCGATTGCCCACCGGGCATTCATCAACTTGACAATGGAGTGATCATGAAGATCCAAAGTGTCTTGCTTGGTTTGATCGTTGCCGCCGCAGGAGCCGCCGGAGCTGTAGGCGTGGTCCCCGCAGCTAATGCTGCCTCTTTCCACACGTCATGCGTGCCTGCCGGCGGCGGCATGGCCCGATGCACGCAGACGTTCTGCCATGAGGGAACCTGCTGGGTGACCGACACTTGGACGCAACCGATGCGCGAAGCCATCGAGTTTGATTGATATCCAGGCGCAGCGGCGTACGCCGCTGCGCTCTTTCACGCCTTCCAGCGAAGAAAATTTGTACATCACGACGTTCTTAACTGTTCATGCTGTATGGTTGACGCACTTGGCTCCTCTCCGGTGCGAAATCCTTCGCCCCCGTGTCTAGCCCCTTAAAGGCACGACACATGACACCCCCGACCGCTTTCCGGATCTTTCGTATCCGCCCATTGCTGCACCTGAATGGAACGCTCGAGCGAGTCGAATCGCTTCAGATCAAGTGCGGCTCTTGTGGAGACGAATCACGCATTTCTCGCGGCAGCGGGCTTGCTGACGTAGGCGGAGGTGTTGAGCTAACTTGTCCAGCCTGCAAAGTGACGGGGATCTTGACCACCAACGAAGCGTGGATCCTGTGGGGCGAGCAGCTGAGGAAGGATCGAATCCTCGCTCTTGCTGGCCTGACGCCGGAAGACCTAGATAGGTCCTAGATCCTGGGTCACCGCCTGCCCTTCTCGCAACACAGTGGCCAGAAGCCGGCCTCCGGCAACCTGTCGCCCCATCCGGGCATTGAGCCATGCGGCCTGAATTTTACCTGCAGCGAGAACCTCGGCCGGTGCGAAGCTATCCGGCCTGCCGGCCAGCGGCTCCCCTGGAGAAGCCAAGCCCCCATCGAGGGGCTGCACTATCGTTGGCCTGGAGCTGTCGCTCTTTGCATAGGCTGTGGCCACCATCCGGCCTCTCTTCGGCGACCAGCCACCCAGTACCAGTTCGGTCCCAAGCATTTCGACCGGCAAGCCGGCCTCAGCGGCCGCCTTCTCATAGTTCGGCCAAAGCTGGTCCACTACCAGCCCCAATTCGGCGGAGAGCTGCTCCATCGTGAAATCAGCACGGAAGCTCGCCTGCAGAGCCAGCTCGTAGATGCGAAGAAAGAACTGCGTGGACCCGCGCGCAGCCAGCACAAGGTTGTGCTGCGGAATCAGGAGCAGTTTTGCACCAGATGAGTGGGTGCCGGTCTGGGCATCCTCCGCCAAGGTGTCAACAGCAATGAGGAGCTGGTCAGCACGCAGCAAAACGTTGAGGATGCTCATGGCGGGCTCGTCTAGAGGTCGCCAAACTATCGCCTCCCCCACCCACACCTGTCGAGACCACCATGACAGCCAACATCACGGAAATCCTCGATCGCCTCCATGCCTGTGAGGCAGGACTTGAGATGCACCGCGGCTACCTAAAGGCGATGGAGTATGCGTTGCGAATCTGCGTACTGACCCACCCCACACCCAACGACCTCTCCGACGCATGGCATCAGCTTCTGCCAAACATTGTGGCCAAACACCGGGGCGACAGCAGCGATCCCTTCGCCGCAGCTTTCGAACAATCGCTGACGGTTCTAACCGAGCAAATTGGTGCGGTAGATCGCCCTTCATAGGCTACGACCACATTCTCGGAGACGGTAGCTTGGCGCTGCTTGCCGCGTAGTCAGGGCTCTTCAACGGCCTGGATAGGCACACGCAGGCATTCGAGGACTGCAGTGAGTCCAGAGAAATGGATCGGATGATCGTCCCTTAGCCTTGGAAGCGCCCCCCTCATCCGTCGGCTGGATGTCTCCCAGCCAAGCTCCCCATCGTGAAGGCGTACCCGGCTTCCTCCAGAAGTGCTCTCATGCGCAGCTCCACACGTCGGGGGGAGCGCAGTCCATTTGGTGCATAGAGAGCATATACGTAGCCAGCACCGTCAATGATCTCGCGGCGGACTGCGCACTCGGTTGATTCAGTAGCTTCGCACCAGACAGACATTAGCCTAGCCGGGCTAATCGATTGCCCATTGCGAAGTCGGAAGAAAAGCCAGCGCACGCCTGGCGGTTGAGCTAGATCTACTCTAGCCATTGCGAGCCCCGGATTCGTCTGGATAGATCACTGAGAACTTCAGGATCCAGGCGAGGGCGCTCATCTTTCGAAGAACGTGGTAGATCTATGCGCTCACTACCGTTCACTAGTGCGGGGAGATCTGACTGCAGATCAATCCACCACTCGGAAGGAAGCCGAAGCCCAGTACCCGTTCGATCGTAGATGCATATCGGGAAATTCATAGCGTTGCTCCTAGATGTACCGAGCATACGCTTGCACAATGTCAGGTCGGAATGCGACTGCTACAACGCTGACGCATCAACTCTCTTTGCACATATGAACACGTGTGCTTCGTCTCGCTGAACTTTCAGGAACGACTCAAGCCAGCAAAGAGCAGCGCCCCGATTCGCAATCAGCGTTCCCAACTTTTCCGTCAGGCACCGCGCACACTCCATTCCTCCAGGGCTTTCCCCTTGGCAGGTCCGGCACTGAGCCATCGTCGTAGTGGTAACCGGGCGCGATTGATACATGATCTTGGTCATCAAGTTCACAGCCTGAGCGTGGGATGACATTTCAGCGATCCTGTTGATACGGAAGGAGCCGCGCTTGGCGCGGCCACCCCTTATGCATCAACGACGATCGTCGCGATCGACACTGACCTTTTGGGCCTGACCAGGGCCTGGCTGCCCAGGCTCAGTGCCGTTCGGCTGCTGCTGTTGCTGCCCTTGCTTTCCGGCCAAATCCTCACCGCCGAGATCCTTCCCGTCTGTTTGGCCCTGCTGACCCGGATGCTTCTTATCGGCATCTGAGTTGCGACTGTCGCTCTGGTTCTGGGAAGTGTTGTTCATGTCTTACTCCGATACAGCCAATTGCTGCCATCCCACAATGGACCCCAGCGTGTTACGCAGCCGTGCCCGATTGCCACCAGTATGAACAAGCGCCATGAACAGGCCGCCGATTGGAAGGGTGTACAGTGCAGCTCTAAGAGGAGAAGAACATGGAACGCAAGAGGAACAAGGATTTTGTTGACGTCGAACGTGAACTCACACACTGGGGCTTGGCATTCAACTCTGGTGCGCTACCCGCCATTAGCTTTCGCTATGAAGTTGACCCTGTCATTCGGCTTGCATGTGACATCTACGTCAGAGACCCGCATGGGACACGCGCAAATTGGCTGGGCGAACTCGAGGGCAGGCTTGCGTCCCGATCCAGTCTCCGCGGTCACCCTGGCGCAGCGGAGATCGCAGGCCAGTGCTGGACGCGCCTCTCTTGTTCCTAGGAACGTTCCTCTCGCGACGCTGCGTCGTTCCCTTCTCGCATCAGCTGGTCATTCAACACGTGGACTATGGACATGACCGCATCGGCGAGCGCCCGCGAGTCACTGATTGACCCGTAGAAGTAGATCTTCGAGCCTTCAATCCGGACTTCCGCCAAGGAGAGCTGAGATGCCAGCGCCTCGCACTTCAACACGAAAAGATCAGTCCATCGAGCACCCGGCGCAAGATCCAACAGAGCAATGATGGCCTCATCAGTCGAGGAATCGACGCGCTCATGTAGATGTGGCACATCGAAACCGACAACTCTTGGAAGCATGGAGGCGCTCAACGGTCATTCCTCTCGCTCATGTTCAACCTGAGTATCACTCAAGATACGCACATCTACAGCCTAGCTAACCTAGAACATTACTCCAGTACCGCTCTCATGTCTGAACAGGCAGCCATACCCCCGATGCCGTGGCCGCGCTTGGGGAGTTGGCGGTGATCTAGGCGACGTAGCATATGGCGCCATCTGGCCGCACCTGGCGTTGTAGGGGTGTGACGGCTTGGCCGTCAGCCCCCGCCCTCATCCAGCGGCCCGACAATCTCCTGCGCCGGCGGGCTCTCCGCCTCCCATACGCGAGCCGTCGCGGCCTTGATTAGCGCCATCAGCTTCCAGCCAGGCTCAGTGATCTGCTCGCCGGTCTGCGGGTGAGCGAAGGTGTACTCGCCCGCCAGCAGGTCGCGGATTGGGGCGCGCACCGTGCGGTCATAGCTCCGGGTGTTGATCTGACCAGTGCCAGGGTTCCAGTCCACCCGGTCGAAGTTGAACAGCACTGGGCCATCGCTGTTTCGAAAGTCCCACTGCACCTCGATCCGGGTCGCCAGCATCTCGACCCGGTTGTTGTTGCTCTCGGAAAGAATCGGTGACATCTCATTGCTCCACAGAAATGATGACCAGCGTCTGATTGATCACCACGCCCACAGTTCCGCCGCTCGGTGTGCCGGTGGCCACGTTGCGGGTGGTGATGATGGCCCGGTAGGTGAACTGCTCGGTTCCCGGGGTGTTGTCGGTGAAGGTGTGCGAGCCCGCCATGCGCGAGATCAGCTGCGACGGGCCGCCCTGCTCGTTCAGCACCTCATAGTTGCCCGTGACGTTGAAGTTGGTGA
>NZ_DS999412.1:1975939-2084126 GCF_000158575.1 Stenotrophomonas sp. SKA14 | reverse complement strand
GCCGTGTCGGTCTTGGTCATGTCGTAGCTGACCACGACGTTCTTGGCGCGCCCCAGGGTCGAGAACGGCCCGTTGATGATCTCGGCGTTGCCGCTGGTCGAAGTGGTCTGCACAGCGTTCTTGAGCACGCCGGCCGACAGGCTGCCACCAAAGTAGCCACTACCCTGGTTGTCTATCCAGAACAGGGCATTCGCCTTGCTCGCATTGGCCGGGTTGGAACCAATACCGAACCACATCATCAGGTCGTTGGACACGCCGAACGGCTTGCCGTGCACCATCATGTAGGCCCCGGATCGGGTGACCCAGCGGCCGCCCTCGAACGTCGTGCTACCGGTGTTGTTCGGATCAACGATGCCGAATCGATCAGCAACGAAGTTGATCTGACCGATAGTGCCGTTGTTGACCGACGTCATGCCTATGGCCCGGCCGTTGACGTCCAGTGCCCAGGTGTAGGACGCCTGCAGCTGGCTCTGCCCATTCTCTAGCTGCGTGGCACGCACCGACAGCGCCTGGGTAGCGCTTGCACTAGCCGCCTCGGACACCGTCCTCCGCTTCGCACTCAAGTCCTGCCAGAACGCATAGCCACTGGACCCGCTGAAGAGCACACCGCGTACATAGCAGGCGCCCGTCGGCACCGGGACTGAAGCGGCGACCCCGTAGCGCCACCCCGAGCCACCGGCACAGTAGATGGGATAGACATGGCTGACGGTCCCGCCAACTGCGTCTATAAAGTGCAATGCGAAGTAGCTGCCTGTCCCAGCTGGCATATAGCCGCCGTAGCAATCTGCGCGCATGTCGATGATCTCGTCCGGCGAGCACGGGACGGCATCCGCAATGCCACCTTCATAACCGTTGTTTGTAGCAACGCGCAGCACATACCCAGACGAGTGTCCCGGATCAGACTGCACGAGGCCTGTTTGCCACGCTCCAACGCCAGTGCTCGCCGTGAAACGTCCCGTGCGGATAATTTCCAGGGGAGAACCAGAGAGCTTCGCATTCACCTGTGTCAGCGCTTGCGATTGCGCGTCAATGCGCCCCTTCTGGACGCCCAGCTCGCTGCTCAACAGCTGAACCGAGCCTGTTGACGCCTTCCCTTCCAAAGCCGCGTCGGTCGTGTTGAGCCGCTCGCCCAGCGCGGCGTCGCGACTGACACTGGCCCGATCGACTGCATTCACGCTCGCCGTGCTGGCCTTGTCACCCAAGGCGGCGTTGGTGCTGTCGAGGCGCAGGCCCAGAGCCGCATCCGCCTCAGCCAGAGCCTTTACCTCGCTGGCAACCTGCCCAGTGCTAGCAGCCTGGCCACCATCGGCCGGGAGCTTCGCCACCACGGCGTCCACCCGCGTGACCTCTGCCGCAATGTCGCTGGCATTCTTCGTGGACATGCTGATGGCCGCCGCCAGCGCATCGCCCACCGATGTGTAGTCGCCGATGGCCTCCCACACCGCCGGATCAGTGCCCGGCTCCACATCGACGTTCTCGGCCAGCGCCCGATACAGAGTCCCATCGTGGCGCACGAAGTCACCGGCCGGGTAGGTCGTGCCGGCCACCCATTCGTCGGCGCCGACAATGTCCTCCAGGATGCCGTTAAGTGCGGCGACCTGCTCGTCCGTGTATTGATGCGCCTTGCCCACAGCCTCGTTGATCGCAGCCAGATCGCCGGCCAGTCGATCGATGATCTCCTGCCCTACCCGCTGGTTGGCCCGCTCCGCCTCTTCCCAGGTCTCCTGCAGCTGCTCGCCGAGGTTGTTCCCCAGCGACCGGGACAGCACCCGCATTCCCGTGGACAGCGCGCCGCTGGTGTTGCGCGATCGGCAAGCGAACGTCCATTCGCCCGAGCTCGGCAGCACTGCCTCAAAGGCAGCAGCGTGATAGCCGGTATCGCCCAGAGGCGTCATCTGGTCCCAGGCCGGCGAAGCGATCAGGCCTGGCATGTAGCGGATCTCTACGCCGACGAAGTCTGCCGACTGAATGGTGTCACTGAGGAATCCCCACGTGTAACGGCGCACGCCGCCGCTCAGCTCCTCCACGTCGAACAGGTCCACCAGCACCGGCGGCACGTCTGCACCGATGGTGTTGTAGATCAGGCTGACCGCAACACCCGCCAGTCCGTCGGGGCTGTACGGCCGCACGGTAACTGGATAGGTGCCTGCCGCAGGGATGCGCCAGCTGGCCGAACGGGTGACGGTGCGCGCAACTTCCTCCAACGCGGCGTTGCCGTCGAGATCGCTCAGCACCACGATGTCTCCGACCGGACCAGAGATGTCGAACGAGGCCTGCAGCTCGCTGTAGACCGTATCGCCCTGCACCACCTGTCGTTCGGTCATCTTCAGGTTGCTGGCGACTGGCCGCGTCTGCAGCTGCGAACCATTGCCGGGGGGAATGTACTCACCGGTTTTGACGTAGTGCCAGAACTCCTGAGTCTCGGGTACAACATCCACAGCGGCGCCCTTCAGATCGCTTTCCGGCCGTACGCCGACCACGCGCACGCGGTAACCCGGGGTCTGCTTGAAGTCGTAAATCCAGATAGTGTCCCAGGCCGGATTGGCATTGCCGTTGCCCGGCAGCTCGGCATCGGTCGGCCACGGGTCGGCCAGCTTCAGCTGGTCGCTATCGCCGGTGAAGGGCACGACCCGCAGTACGCGGTACACCCGCTCGCCAGGGATGCGCAGGCCGATGTATGCGCTGCCCTGCGCGGGCGCAGGCACCGGCACGTCGAGCTGCAGCGTCACGGCACGCCCCGGCCCCATCGATGCGGACAGCACCTGGCCCCCGAAGCCCCACTGCGTCAAATCGTGCTGAAGCGCCAGCACCGACATGCGGCCGTAGGACATGTGTTCGATATCAGTGCTGTAGGTGATCGCCTTGTACTGATACAGGCTCTGCGCTAGGTGCCAGCGCGCCAGAAGTGCCGCGTGTGCCTCACTGGTGACGCCCTCGCCGGACACCTGTGCCGGATTGAGCATGGTCGTCACGCCCGGTGCTGGCACGCGCAGCGTCTTGGCCTCCCACGTAGTGCGGTCGAGGTAGCTGTACTCGATGCCATCGGCGGCACTGGCCAGGGTGTAATCGACCTGGAATTGCCCCTTCTTGATGGTGGCCATGTTGACCACGCCCGACAGTGGCTGTTCGTCAGCTGCCCACACCACGGCCAGCCGGCCGCGGGGCCAAGCGATCTGGCCGAAACCGGCCAGCGCGATCGCGTCAAGCACGCCTTGATGGCTGCGCACCTCAGTCAACCAATGGTCGTATGTCAGGTCGTTCGCAGCGCAGTGCAGTGTGAAGGCCTTCAGGGCCTCGACATCGATCTGACGGTCGGGCAACCCCATCCCGGCAATGCGCTTGCCGGTGGGGTCAGTGAAGCCTCGGGCATAGGCAAGGATCTGCGCACCTGGATTGTTGCTGGACTCGGTCACCCAGCCGATGGCATCGCCCTTCCACACCGGGATCGGAGCCGAGTGCGCCACACATCGGATCTCGTCAGGCGCACCGTTGAGCTGGCCCGAGGCCCGCATACGGATGCCGATGCGCGAAATGCCCGGGTATCCCGACGGCTCGCGTCGGACGCTGGTCAGCGTGGTCCAGGTGAAGTTGGCCTGGGCGCCGCTGCCATCGGTGTTCTGACCGGCCACTCGCACGCGCACGTCGTACTGCCCCTCGGGCACATCCAAGGTGTAGCTGCGCTTCTGGGTCTTCTGGGTGCGGCCAGAGACGCTGTAGTTGCCGAAGCTCAGCCAGTTGCCGGTGCCGACGGCCCGGTACTGAACCTGAAGCTGCTCTCGGTTGTCCTTTTCCTTTCCCTTCGACGTCACGTCCCAGATCTGGAACTCGACGCCCACCACCAGGCGGATCGTCCGCTCACCGCCGGTACGCTGCACCCATTGCCCCGGCCGATTCTTGGGGTCGCTACTGGTGTCGAGCAGCCGGCCACCATCGACCACAGCCACGTTGCTGTAGATCGGGATGTCCTGGTCGGGCATGCCAGAGAAGCCGTGGTACCAGACCTGCACCCCTTCGAAGCTGGAGAGCAACGCATCCCCGTTGTAGAGCTCTTCCACTCTGGCGACGTTGATGCCGGGAGTCAGCAGCAGCGAGACGAACTGCTGATCGCCCTCGTAGTTCGTGTACGGCAGGCTCGCCACGTCCGGAGCGATGCGCACCGACCCGAACAACAGGCCCAGCGGCTCGTAGGGCCGTGGGCGGTTGCGGGGCGCGGACAGAGCGAAGGTGCTTTCGGCGGGCGCGGCGGCGCTGGGCTGCTTGGGCTGCAGTACTTTGTTGATCAACAGACTGCCGGCCAGATATACGCCCGCACGTGCTGCCGCCAGACCAGCACCAGACAAGCCCGCCTTGGCCAGCCAGCCCGCCAGCATCGGCGCCTGGAACGCAAAGTAGGTCAGCGCGACCATGGCCACCAGGCGAACAGCGCTCTTGCCCGCCGGTCACCACCAAACCCCGCGCCCGGCAGCTCCGGGCAAACGGCAACACCGTCAACCAGATCAGCGCCGCGCTGGGCGTCCCGTTCGGGACTGTGCGCCGCTGGGTCTACGAAGGAGCAGCAGCATGACCAGCATCCACGTGAAGCCCGTCTTCAGCGGCGCCACCGATCGCGAGAAGGAGCAGGACCGGCAGAAGCTGGCCAGCGACTTCGCACGCTTCGAGGCCGCCGGCGGCAAGGTCCAGGTTCTGGGCACCAGCAGCATCGATAAGAGCACGATCAGCCGCCTTCAGGTGGTTGAGGGTGGCCACGGTCGCCGCAGCGCGAAGAAGGCGGCCAACGCATGAGCCGCCACATCGCCCGCCGCGCGCCGAAGGAAACGCTGGGCTTCGCCTGGGGCCGGTTCCCGACCACGGACGGCAGCGCCGTCACCTGGCGACTGTACCGCCGCGACCACCGCCGTGCGCTGCACATGCACGTTCTGACCTTCTTCGCCCATGAGGACCGCCCGGTGATCGCCGGCCACCTGCGCCGCGCGCGACTGTTCCTGCGCGACAAGGTGGACAACATCGACCTCGTGGCGCTGGGAATTGCGGCATGAAATCCAGCTTTCCTGCGGCTGCATCACTGAGTCACATCGGGGGCGCCATCTCCGAAGACAAACCCACGGAATGCGTTTGCGAAGCCAATCGACATTTCAGCGAAGAGCTCGAGATGAATACTGACGTTGTCGAGCAAAACGGTCGTTCCTTCATAGACGAAGCCCGACTTTCCAACTTCGCCCATTGGCAGCACTGGCCGAATCTTCAAGCTCACAGCCGCCGCCTCCGAACTAAGGCTCCGGCAGTGGCTAATCATCGTGGCGAGATCCGCCCCGAGTGCATCAGGAAGGTTGTGAATTCTATCTTCGAGCTTCTCAGCACTCGGCAGAAGCGGCACCTGACAATCCTCAATCGCACTTTTAACCGCCGGCCAATAAACGTCGCCATTCAGGCTGGTTGCCCCTGCACGCCTGTAGTTGATGGAGAGCATCTTAAGCCTCGCGGGAAGTGCCGAGACCTCGTGCAGCAAGAGCTGTCCGATGATCCGCGCCTGTGCATTGCGGGCAGCCCCCGCTTCTTCGTGCTGCTGTGTGGCAATTTTCGCGGCTTGTCGAGATGTTCTCCAAGCAAGCACGGCGACCACGAGCGTCAGCAATCCGACGAGTGCCGTCACAACAACTCCCCAACCGGACCAAAACACCGCGCACTTCGCCTTCATCGAAAGGCACTCAGCAAATCCCAAAGCCATCCCGTGGTCTCCCCTATTGGCCTGGAGCCGATTCTGCCATGACCTACATTCATCCGAACGACCGCGCCTACGCGCTGGAGCGTGCTCTGGCTGCCGCCGTTGCCCAGGGCGAGGACCGCAAGGTGCAGGACGACCTGCGCGAGATCCTGGCCGAAGCCCGCCGCGAGGCCCGGGGATGAGCGGCCTGGTGCTGGTGCCGGCGCCGGAGGTCCCGGGCATCCCCGCCCGGATGCGGCAGCCGACGAAGGACGCCTATCGCCAGTGGCTGAACCAGGCCAACGAGCGCATCGAGCAGCTGCAGGCCGAGGTGGCCGAGCTGCGCGCCGGCGGCAGCACCAGCACCACACGGCCGGGCTTGGTTACCGACCTGGTCGCCGCAGCAACTGCCCTCGGCCACCACGAAACGCTGCGCAGCAGCAGCGACGAAACCATCGACTACTGGCGCACGCGCGTCGAGCAGCTGCGCGCCGAACTCACAGGAGAACACCATGGCTGACGGCTCCCGCGCCCCAGAGATCCACGTAGCACGCAAGACCCGCCCGGTGCTGGTGGCCGACCTGTTCTGCGGCGCCGGCGGCTTGTCCAACGGCACCGCACGCGCCATGCGCCAGTTGGGCCTGCCGGTCCAGATGATCGGCGTGAACCACTGGCCGGTCGCCATCGAAACCAACCGCCGCAACCACAAGGAGCACGCCGACCGCATCCACTGCGCGGACCTGGAATCGGCGCTGCCGCTGACAATCGTCCCCGAGGGTCGCCTGGACCTGCTCACCGCTGCCCCGTCCTGCGTCTTCCATAGCCGCGCGCGCGGCGGCCGGCCGGTGCACGACCAGCAGCGCATGGACCCGTGGCACGTCGTGCGCTGGTGCACCGAGCTGCGCGTCGCCCGTGTGCTGGTGGAGAACGTGCCGGAGTTCATGGACTGGGGCCCGTGCAGTCTGGTCACTGGCCGGCCGATCAAATCGCGCCGCGGCGAGTACTTCCGTGCATGGGTCGCCGCGTTGGAGGCCGTGGGCTTCAAGGTCGACTGGAAGGTCGTCTGCTGCGCCGACTTCGGCGACCCGACCACCCGCCGCCGCTTCTTCCTGATCGGCCGCAGCGACGGCAAGCGCCTGTCCTGGCCCGAGCCCACTCACGACCGTGTGGGCGGTACCGACCTGCTGGGCAGCCGGCCACGCTGGCGCGGTGCGCGCGAGGTCATCGACTGGACGATGACCGGCAAGAGCATCTTCACCCGCACGAAGCCGTTGAAGCCAAACACCCTGCGGCGGATCCTCGCCGGTGCAGTGAAGTACAGCTGGCCCCGGCCCTACATCGATGCCGTGCAGGCCCTGCTCGACGGCCAAGCCCCGCGACTGGTGTTCAGCCGCGCCGAAGCTGTGGCTCTGGACCTGGTCAGCGCGGATCCTGTGCTGGTCCACCTGCGCGGGACTAGCGAGCAGCACCTCCAGTCCACGGCAAAGTCTCCCGATGAGCCGCTGCCCACGCTCACCGCCGGCGGCGGCCACGTCGGGCTGGTGCTGGCCACCAGCAGCGGCGGCGCAGCGCGCGACCTGGACCAGCCGCTGCCCACCATCACCACCGGCGGTGCGGGCGCCGAGCGCCCCGGCTGTGCACGGCCACAGCTGGTGGAACCGCTGGTGATGGCCACTGCCAGCGGAGGGACCGCGCGTAGCGTCGATAACCCGGTCCCCACGATCACGACGGGCGGCAATGGCGCGCGGCCGCACCTGATCGAGCCCATCATCGTTCCGACCTCGAACACCAGCAGCGCCGGCGTGCCGCGCTCTGCCGCTGAGCCGATCCGCACCGTGACCACCGCCAAGGGCGGCGACCAGGCGCTGGCTGTGCCGCTGGTGGCCCAGTACTACGGAGCCACGGCCACCGCGCAGTCCGTGGCTGAGCCCGTGCCGTCGGTGACCACCAAGGCCCGCTTCGGCCTGGCCGAGCCGGTGCTGATGCGTGCCGGGCATGGCGACAGCGACGGCCGCAATCCCGTGAGCCGCGTGCTGGACGCTGATGCGCCGATGCCCGCGCTGACCGGGTCGAACGAGATGGCTCTCGCCGAACCCATCGTCATGCGCGGCAACGTCGGCACCGGCCGGACGGGCGACATGCGGCCGGCCAGCGAGCCCATGCCCACCATCACCTGCTCCGAGTCCCTGGCGCTGGCCGAGCCATTCACCATGCCGGTCACCCACCACGGCTGCGGGCGCGTGCGCTGCGTCGATGAGCCCCTGCCGACCATCACCGGCGCCAACCGGGGCGAGCTGGGCCTGGCTGCCGCTGCAGCAGACGTGGCCGACGAGGTCCGCATCGACATCAACTACCGGATGCTCCACTGGCGCGAGCTGGCCCGGGCCACGTCGTTTGATGACGAGGGCGAGGTCTACGACTTCGCCGGCAACGCAACCGAGATCACCAAGCAGATCGGCAACGCGGTCCCGAACCGAACGGCGAAGGCGTTGGCCATGAGCCTGATGAGGGACGCAGCATGAGCGCTCGCCGCCACCAGGTAATGCACGTGCGCCGGAAGATCACCGGCCGCCCACTGGTCATCGCCAAGGACGCACGCACCGTGCGGGAGTTGCTGCGCCGCCACCTCCGCGAAGAAGGGATGCGGCTGATGGACCTGGCCCCTGCATGGGGCCGCAGCTCACACACCGTCTATTCCCTGTTCGCGGTGAACCGTCCACTGGCGCCCGAGCACCTGGAGGCATCGATACAGGCGCTCGGTCTGGACGAATTCGATGCCAACGAACTCCGCCTGCAGGGAGCCCGCGAGGCCGGCTGGCAGATCGACCCCACCTTCCTTCTGGAGAAACGAGCATGAGCACCGACAACAAGACCCTGGCGGACGCGCAGCCCGGTGGGAGGGTGAGGCTGGGGGATGGCGTCCGCTACAGTAAGTGCGAGGGCAGAGGCTATTTTGACGTCGACGTGGATGTGGACGACAGCGGCGGCAGCATCGGGAACATCGAAGCCTGCCCGCATTGCACCCTCTCCGCCCAGCCCTCCCCGGGTGGCCAGTGGGCACCGGAGATCGAGCAGCTGCATAAGCTCGTTTCCAGCATCCTCAGCACGGTGTCGCTCGGCTACCAAACCGGCCCCTATGCCTATGCGGGTGAGGACTTCGGGGGATACCTCCACGAGGCTGCGAGCAACTGCCGCACGATCCTGCGCGGCCTTTCCAACATCGCCGCCCGCCAGCCGGTTCGCATCTACGGATGCTGCGCCCAGCCCGAGGGTGAGCTGCACACCGCCGAATGCCCGAACATGCGCCACCTCGCCGCCCGCCAGCCGGTGGGTGAGATTGTCGGTTGGCAGCACTGCGGAGAGAACCATGAGCACATGGTGATTTCCGATAGCACGAAGCAGGCCCTGAAAGAAGGTGAGACCGGCAACGGGATTCGCAAGATCGATGCCGCATACAGCATCCCGCTCTACGCCGCCCCGACCCCGCAGGCCGTGGACTCGTGGTCCGTGATCGACCGGGTAGCGAAAAATTGGGACGGATGCAGCATCGGCGCCGCGATTCGTGCAGAAGCCACGAAGGTGATCGGGCAGCCCGCGCAGGTCGTGGACCTGGACGAACTGCGCCGAGCCGTCTGCGTGGTCAACGTGGTCGGCCAGATCGATGGGCACGACGTGGTGCGCCGCAACTCAGTGCTGGATGTGGTCGACACCCGGCGACAGCGGATGGCCGATAGCCAGGACGTGCAATCGTGAAGGCCGCCTTGCGCGATGCATCGTTCTACGCCTGCCCAAGTGGTCACGGGCACAACCCGCGCCCGCCCAAGTGGCACGCCATCGTAGACCGCCCCGGCAACAAGTGGGGGGCAGACCGTGGACCCGCTTGCGGTATCCCGTTCCACACTGAGGAGACCGAGGTTGCTGCCGAAACGATCACTGGCCGCCAGCGCTGCGGAAAACCGGGCTGCAAGGCTGCATTTGCTGCGTTCGACAGCCAGGCGGTGGGCAAATGAGCCTCGTCACCTGGGGCGTGTGCACGAAGGAACGGACCGTCTCGGTGTTCTGCAGCGCATGCCGCGCAGTGTTCAACTTGCACGCACCGATGGTCGAGGCTCTGGAGCTGAAGATGGCAGCCGAGGCCAGCCATGTGTGCCCCGGCGCGACGATGCCTGTGGCTGCTGATCTGTTCGGATTCCCGTTGGAGCAGGCCCATGGCTGACCAGCTGCTCACCGCTGCAATGGAGGACCGCCGCCCGAGCGCCGACCTGCTGCAGGGCACCGACGTGCCCGACTTCCGCGAGGTGGGCCACGTGCTGGCCAGCCTGTCGGGGGTAGACCTCGGCAAGGCCAGCAAGGCCACCGTGCGTGCCTGGGAGGCCCGTGGCTTGGCCATGATTGAACTGTCCCGAGGGGACCGGGCCGAAGCCGAACGCATCATGGCCCCCGTATCGAAACGCCGCCACCGCGGCACCAATCTGGCCGCCGCCGGCGCGCCGAAGGAGGAAGCATGAACGACCCCATCACCCTGCCCCGCGTCCCCAACCTGCTCCGCCTGAAAGAAGTCAGCGCGAGGACCGGTCTGGCCAAGAACACCATCTACGATCGGATCCGCCGCGGGGAGTTTCCTGCGCAGATTGACCTCGGCGGCAACTGTTCGGCCTGGTCTGAGGACGAAATTAACGCGTGGATTCGGTCCAAAATGGAGGCCCGCAACGTCGATGAGCGCGGCCTACCCAAGGCTGCATGAGCCGGGGGCATATCTGGGGGCATGTCACGACCCCAAAGTCTCGGAACCCTTGCAGCCCAAGGGTTCCGGCGATTATCGGGATTCCCCTTGGCTCCACCACTTTTCAGAAGAACCCGTAGATCCTGCGATCTACGGGTTTTTTCTTTTCAGTGGCCCGCTCAGGCGGGATCCTGCCCGCCATCCTTGCGCTTCGGATCGCGCGAATGCGCATCACGCACCTGCTGGTCGCGCTGCCCCGGCCGCTGCCTGGCCACATCGTCCTGCTTCCTGTCCTGGCGGCTTTCCTGCACGCCCTGCTTCGGGTCGCCCTGGTCTTTCTCGCGCTCGCTCATCCATCGCTCCTTCGCCGGCGGGACACCGACGCTACCCCTACCCTAGAGATCGCCGGGTAATCAGCAGGTCAGTCCTGCGCCAACAGCGTGTGCAGCTGCAGTCCTGATTTCGCCGATGCCCCCACTCAGGTGCGGGTGATCGACACCCCACCCTCCACGCGCATCGCGGTACCGGTCACGAAGCTGCTTTCATCGCTGGCCAGGAACAGCGCGGCGTTGGCGATCTCCTCCGGTTCGGCCAGGCGCTTGAGCGCGTGCAGCGAGCGCACGAAATCACGCGCGTCGCCACTGGGCGCGGCCTGCCGGCCCATTTCGGTATCGGTGCCACCGGGCAGCAGTACGTTGCTGCGCACGCCACGTGCACCATATTCGGCGGCGATCACCTGGCTCAGGCCGATCAGCCCGGCCTTGCTCGATGCATAGGCCGCCATGCCCGGGAAGCCCACGGTATGGCCGACGAACGTGCCGACGAACACCAGCGAGCCGCCGCCACGTGCCAGCAATGCCGGCAGCTGCGCGCGAGCAGCATGGAAGGCGGCATCCAGGTTGGTCGCCATCACCTCGCGCCAGGCATCCACTGGGAATTCCGCGGCCGGTACACCGGGGCCGAGCATGCCGGCATTGTTGAGGGCGATATCCAGGCCCCCGAATGAGTGCCGGGCCAGATCGACCAGCGCCTGCGCGGTGTCAGGGTCGGCCACGTCGGCGGCATGCACCACCACCTCGCCCCCCGCGGCGCGGATCTGCTCGGCCAGTGCCTGCAGCGGTTCCAGCCGCCGTGCGTTGAGCACCAGTTTCGCGCCTTCGGCGGCAAACCGCAGCGCGCTGGCGCGGCCAATGCCGGCGCTGGCACCGGTGATGAGAGCGATCTTGTTGTTCAGGCGCATGGTGGCGGTATCGGTTGTGAAGTGGCCGCCACGATGCCGCGCCTTCGGCTCGCCAACACTCCGTTTCCGGGCTTGCCCGATCAGTGCAGGAAACGGAGTTTCCGCAGAACCGGCACATGCCAGAATCCGGCCATGGACAGTACCGCCACCACCACCCTCGATGCCCGCGTCGAACGGGTCTGCCGCCATCTGCAGGCCAGCCTCGACGAGCCCTCGCTGCAGGAACTGGCCGACATCGCCGGCTGCAGCCCGACGCGCCTGCATCGCCTGTTCAAGCAGGCGACCGGGCTGACCCCCAAGCAGTACGCCGCCGCGCTGCGCGCCGACCGCCTGCGCACCGGGTTGGAGCAACAGGAGCGCATCACCGATGCCTTCCACGACGCCGGCTTTGGTTCCAGCGGGCGCTTCTACGAGAACGCCCCGCGCCTGCTGGGCATGACCCCGAAGCAGTGGCGCTCAGGTGGTCGCGGCGAAGTCATCCACTTCGCGCTTGCCGAAAGCTCGCTGGGCAGCGTGCTGGTGGCCAGCAGCGGGACCGGCGTGGTCGCAATCCTGCTCGGCGACGATCCGGAGACACTGCTGCAGTCGCTGCAGCAGCGCTTCCGCCAGGCCGAACTGGTCGGCGCCGACAGCGGCTATGAACAACTGGTGGCGCAGGTCGTGGGCCTGGTCGAGGACCCCACCCGTGGCACCACGCTGCCGCTGGACATCCGCGGCACCGCGTTCCAGCAGCGGGTCTGGCAGGCGCTGCAACAGATTCCACGCGGGCAGACTGCCTCGTATGCGGATATTGCCGCGCGCATCGGCGCACCGCGCTCGAGCCGCGCAGTGGCCAGGGCCTGTGCAAGCAATCCACTGGCAGTGGCCGTGCCCTGCCACCGCGTGGTGCGCCGCGATGGCGACCTGTCCGGCTACGCCTGGGGCGTCGCGCGCAAGCGCGAACTGCTGCGCCGGGAAAAGGCCTCGACTGCCTGACGCCACCCGGTAGCCACCGACCCTGATCGGCACGCCCGCCAAGCACTCAATCCAGCTTCACCACCAGCTTGCCGAAGTTGCGCCCCTTCAGCAGTCCGAAGAACGCTTCCGGCGCATTCTCCAGTCCGTCCACCACATCCTCACGGTACTGGATACGGCCCTCGCGCAGCCATTGCGGCATCTCACGCTCGAAGTCCGGCCACAGGTGATTGAAGTCGTGCACGATGAAACCCCGCACGGTCAGGCGCTGGCGCAGGATCTGGCTGAACAGTGCCGGCAGCCGGTCCGGGCCCGGCTGCTCGATGCCGCGATCGTTGTAGGTGGCGATGGTGCCGCACACCGGAATGCGCGCGAAGTCGTTGAGCAGCGGCAACACCGCATCCAGCACGTGTCCGCCCACGTTCTCGAAGTACACGTCGATACCCGCGGGCACCGCCGCGCGCAGCTGCGCGGCGAAATCAGCGGCGCGATGATCCAGCGCCACGTCCACGCCCAGCGTCTGCAGATAGGCGCGCTTGGCTTCGCCACCGGCAATGGCGACCACGCGCGCGCCCTGCAGCTTGGCCAGCTGCGCGACGGTGGCGCCCACCGGCCCAGTTGCGGCGGCCACCACCAGCGTCTCACCCGGTTTCAGCCGGGCGATTTCATGCAGGCTGGAATACGCAGTGAACCCCGGCATGCCATACACGCCCAGCGCCGTGCTCAACGGCAACCCGGCCGGATCGAGGCGACGCCCGAGTGCCCTGGCCGGCAGCACCGCGTGGGTCTGCCACCCTCCAGGGGCCAGCACCAGCTCGCCTGTCGACACGCCATCGGCCTTCGACTGCAGCACCTCCGCCACGGTCTGGCCTTCCATCACCGCACCCACGGCCACCGGCGCCGCATACGAAGGACCCTCGTCCATGCGGCCACGCATGTACGGGTCCAGCGACAGGTAGCGATTGCGTAGCAATACCTCTCCCTCTGCCAATGCCGGCAGTGCGGCCTGCTCCAGGCGGAAGTTCGCCGCGCTCGGTGCGCCCTGCGGACGCGAGGCCAGCACGATGCGGGAGGTGGTCGGGGAATCGGACATGGCGGCGGTCTCTGCTGTGGCCAGGATCGGGAAAGGACTGCCGACACTACGCCGCAGCGACCGCCTGTGGCGGCCACGAAAACAGCGTTCCATTGCCCGGACCCGCGCACCTCCGGCGCAACCCTTGCCCTTGCAGCTTTGGCGATCGCGGCGACCTGCTGAATTCCAGCGCAGGCGATGATCGATTGGCCCGCCCCGCCCCACAACGGAGGATCAAGCACTTGCGAGCGCGCAGACGGCAATGTGAAGAAATCTTGGCAAAACCCTTGCCGAAGACAACCGACCTCCGTAATATACGCCTCCTTGGCAGCGACCTCGCTGCAACGAAACATGTGGCCGAGTAGCTCAGTTGGTAGAGCAGGGGATTGAAAATCCCCGTGTCGGCGGTTCGATTCCGTCTTCGGCCACCACTTTCGAAGGCCTGCAGAAATGCGGGTCTTTTTTTTTCCGGAAGCCGCATCCATCGCGGTTGCCACACAATTTGGCCGAGTAGCTCAGTTGGTAGAGCAGGGGATTGAAAATCCCCGTGTCGGCGGTTCGATTCCGTCTTCGGCCACCATCTTCAAAGACCTGCAGAAATGCAGGTCTTTTTTTGTCTGCGGTTTCCTTCCATGCGACGTGCCCGCATGGGGACTCCAGCGCCGGATTGACGAAACATTTACACCGGCACCTGCCGCGCCACCTACGCTCCAGACTCCTGCCTGGAGCCTGTCGATGCACCTGCGCCCCGCCCTGCTCGCCTGCCTGCTGCTGGCCACCACCCCGGCGCTCGCCGTCGAGCCGGTGCGCGCGGTCGATACCCTGGACATCGATCGCTACGCCGGCCAATGGCACGAGATCGCACACCTGCCGGTCTCGTTCCAGAAGCAATGCGTCGGCGAGATCACCGCCAACTACGGGCTGCGCCGCGACGGCCGGATCAGCGTCACCAATGCCTGCCGCAACGGCGAAGGCGAGCGCGTGGTTGCCGAAGGCGTGGCGCGCCCGGTACCCGGCCACCCCGGCCAACTGCAGGTGCGCTTCGTGCCGGACTGGCTGAGCTGGGTACCGCTGGTCTGGGCCGATTACTGGGTGCTGGCGCTGGACCCGGACTACCAATGGGCCCTGGTCGGCGAACCCGGCCGCAAATACCTGTGGATTCTCTCGCGCGTGCCGGAAATGGAGCGCGCGCGGTTCGAACAGCTCAAGGCAACGGCCGAATCCATGGGCTACGACCTCGGCCCGCTGCGCCAGATGGCACCGCTGCGCGAACCGCCCGCCGAGTGAACCGCGGCGCGAGCCGCGCACCCGACGTGGACGATCCGGCGCCGCGCACGCCCGGCCGCCATCTTCACGCGCTACCCTCTGCGGCGGGTCGTCACCGGCGATCCAAACAACCATACGCCGTAGTATGCTTATCCCAACGCACCCCCTCCAGAGGACTTGCGCCCATGCTCCACCGTTTCCGTATCGCCTTGATCGTTCTGTGCACCCTCGCCGTTGTTGCCTGCAACAACGGCATCGTCAAGCGTGTTTCGGAACCGGCGGCCAGCCTGCAGCAACTGACCGTGCGCGCCGATGGCAACTGGACCGTGGCCCTGCGCCTGCAGAACTTCAGCTCGATGCCGATGACCTTCGATGACGTTTCGCTGGCACTGACCGTTGGCGACAGCGAAGCCGGCACCCTGCAGGCCAGGCCGGGCATTTCCATCGGCGGCACCTCGGCCGACGTCATCAATGTCGATCTTGTGCCCAGCTCGGCCGCGCGCCTGATCGTGGCCGACGCGCTGGCCGGCAACCGCACCCTGGCCTACGGCCTGAAGGGAACGGTGGCCGCCACGCCGCAGGAAAAGAAGCAGCGCAGCTTCGACATCAGCAGCCGCAGCACCCTCAACCAGGCCCCCGGCCTGCCCGGCGTTCTGCGCTGAATCCCCGCTTCCGCCGCGGCGCCCGGCGCCGCTCCCCTGCCCCTGATCCAATCGAGACGTACCGATGAGCAGCTACACCGCCCCGCTTTCCGACCTCCGTTTCGCCCTGCACGACGTGCTCAAGGTCGAACCCCTGTTCGCCCGCCTGGGCTTCACCGACGCCACCGCCGACGTGGTCGATGCCGTGCTGGAAGAAGCCGGG
Source organism: Stenotrophomonas sp. SKA14 (assembly GCF_000158575.1). NCBI lineage: Bacteria > Pseudomonadati > Pseudomonadota > Gammaproteobacteria > Lysobacterales > Lysobacteraceae > Stenotrophomonas > Stenotrophomonas sp. SKA14. The sequence continues at coordinate 2,068,306 of NZ_DS999412.1, read as the reverse complement.
CGCTTCAGCGCCACCGTGCTGGCCCCGCTCAACAGCGTGGGTGACGAGATCGGCTGCGTGCTCGACCAGGCCACCGGCGAGGTGACCACGCCGCCCGGCTTCAAGCAGGCCTACGACCAGTTCGTTGATGGCGGCTGGACCGGCCTGACCGCCTCGCCGGAACTGGGTGGCCAGGGCCTGCCGCATACCCTGGGCGTGCCGCTCAACGAAATGATCAATGCCGCCAACCTGGCGTGGGGCAATTTCCCGCTGCTCTCGCACGGCGCCATCGAAGCGCTGAAGCAGCATGGCGAAGCCTGGCAGCACGAGGCCTTCCTCAAGCCGCTGATCGAAGGCCGCTGGACCGGCACCATGTGCCTGACCGAGCCGCACTGCGGCACCGACCTGGGCCTGCTCAAGACCAAGGCCGAACCGAACGCCGACGGCAGCTACTCCATCACCGGCACCAAGATCTTCATCACCGCCGGCGAGCACGACCTGACCGGCAACATCGTGCACCTGGTGCTGGCCAAGCTGCCCGACGCCCCTGCGGGCGCCAAGGGCATCTCGCTGTTCGTCACCCCCAAGTTCAAGGTCGACCGCGACGGCAACGTCGGCGAGCGCAACGCGCTGCGCTGCGGCTCGATCGAGCACAAGATGGGCATCAAGGGCTCGGTCACCTGCGTGATGAATTTCGATGGTGCGCAGGGCTACCTGGTCGGCCAGCCGCACAAGGGCCTGCAGGCGATGTTCACCATGATGAACACCGCACGCCTGGGCGTCGGCCTGCAGGGCATCGGCCTGTCCGAGCGCGCCTACCAGAACGCGCTGAAGTACAGCCGTGAGCGCCTGCAGTCGCGTGCACTCAGTGGCGCCAAGTTCCCGGACAAGCCGGCCGACCCGATCCTGGTCCACCCGGACGTGCGCCGCATGCTGCTGACGGTGAAGTCGCTGGTCGAAGGCAGCCGTCTGCTGGCCCTGCACGCCGCCACCCTGATCGACGTGGCCCACCACGCCGAGGACGCCGCCGAGCGCGAGCGCGCGGACACCCTGGTCAGCTTCCTCACGCCGATCTCGAAGGCCTGCCAGACCGAATGGGGCATCGAGAACACCTACAACGCCCTGCAGTGCTTTGGTGGCCACGGCTACATCCGCGAACACGGCATGGAACAGCTGGCCCGCGATGCACGCATCACCACGCTGTATGAAGGCACCACCGGCATCCAGGCACTCGACCTGATCGGGCGCAAGACCGCGTCCAGCCAGGGCGCCGGCCTGAAGCTGATGCTGGCCGAGATCGAAGCCTTCGCCAAGGAACATGAAGGCAACGAGGCGCTGGCCGAGTTCATCGGCCCGCTGCGCGCCAAGGCCGCCGAGTGGGGCGCGCTGACGATGGACGTGCTGAAGCGCGCGGCCGCCAACCCGGACGAACTGGGTGCGGCCAGCTACGACTACCTGTTCTATTCGGGTTACGTGGTGCTGGCCTACTGGTGGGCCCGCAGCGTGGCCGCCGCCGATGCCAGCGCGCACGGCGCCGCCTTCGCCCAGGGCAAGCGCGAGACCGCTCGGTTCTACTTCGCCCGGGTGCTGCCGCGCACGCTCAGCCACGCCGCCGCGATCCAGGCCGGCGCCGCCCCGCTGATGGCGATGGACGACGAGCGCTTCGGCGCCTGAGCCCATCCCACCAGTAGATCCACGCCATGCGTGGATGAGGGGTCTGAGACCTTTCCTGCGGAAATGGATCCGACCGCGACCTGGCGACCCTCGATCATCTCTCTGGAGAAAAGCCCCCTTTTGTTAAAGGGGGCGCGCCAACGGCGCGGGGATTAGGAGGAATGCGCGGACCTGAATGTTGACGATTTGCGTATCGCCGACAGGCGATACACAAATCGTCAACATTCAGGTATAAGCTGTTCTCCCGATGGAGACAGACACTACACGCTTGGGTCTGATCGAAGCCGGAGCTCCGATTTCTGCTCCGGGCGCCGAAGCATCGCCCAACGTCACCCCGCTGCATCGCCCCGGTTCGGTCCGGCTGCTCTCGCTGGATGCCCACGGACGCGTACTGGACTGGATCACCTGGCAGGATGCGGCCTGCCTCTACGCCCGTGAAGCCGTGGCCTGGACGCTGGGCGATCCCTGCCTGCACATCCACGGCGGCACCAACCGCTTCAGCGGCCTGCAAAGCGGCATGGACCTGCACCCGATCATCGCCGCCCGCGGCCACGCCCGCTCCCGCGCGATCGACCCCACGCCGAACCTGACCAACCCGGCCCTGTTCGCCCGCGATGCGCACCTGTGCATGTACTGCGGCCAGCAGTTCAACCGCCCTACCCTCACCCGCGACCACGTCATGCCGCTGTCCAAGGGTGGCCTGGACTGCTGGGAAAACGTGGTCACCGCCTGCTTCTACTGCAACTCGCGCAAGAGCGACCGCACCCCGCAGCAGGCGGGAATGCCCCTGCTGGCCGTGCCCTACCGGCCCAGCTGGATCGAGCACCTGATCCTGTCCAACCGCAACATCCTGGCCGACCAGATGGCCTTCCTGAAGGCGCAATTGCCGAAGCGATCGAAACTGAGCACCTGAACGGCCGAAAATGCAACCCTCACCGTCCTGTCACGGGCGGCGGCGTTTGCTTGCCCCACCCCCGTTTGAGGGCGAAAATGGGCGTTCAGAAAAAGTGCGAACACGATGATCGACTCTGCCCGCTATCCCCGCCTCGCGCGCATCCAGACACCGGATGACCTGCGCACGTTCGACGAATCCGAATTGACGGCGGTCGCCGACGAGCTGCGCGCCTACCTGATCGAATCGGTCGGCAAGAGCGGCGGCCATTTCGCTGCCGGCCTGGGCGTGATCGAACTCACCGTGGCCCTGCACTACCTGTACCAGACGCCGCAGGACCAGCTGGTCTGGGACGTCGGTCACCAGACCTACCCGCACAAGATCCTCACCGGGCGCCGCGACGAGATCCACACCGTCAAGCAGAAGGACGGCGTCGCCCCGTTCCCCAAGCGCGAAGAGAGCGAGTACGACACCTTCGGCGTCGGCCACTCCTCGACCTCGATCTCGGCCGCGCTCGGCATGGCCATCGCCCGCCAGTCCGAAGGCGACGACCGCAAGGTCGTGGCGGTGATCGGTGACGGCGCGATGACTGCCGGCATGGCCTTCGAGGCGCTGATGCATGCCGGCGGCATGGAACCGGAGCCGAACCTGCTGGTGATCCTCAACGACAACAACATGTCGATCTCCGAGGCGGTCGGCGGCCTGACCAAGATGCTCGGCCGCGCCACCGGCAGCCGCACGCTCAACGCACTGCGCGAAGGCGGCAAGAAGATCCTCGGCGACAAGAAGAACAACCCGGCCCGCTTCGTGAAGCGCTGGGAAGAGCACTGGAAAGGCATGTTCGTGCCGTCCACGATGTTCGAGGAAATGGGCTTCCACTACACCGGCCCGATCGATGGCCATGACATGCCGGCGCTGCTGTCCACGCTGAAGACGCTGCGCGCCTCCAAGGGCCCGAAGCTGCTGCACGTGATGACCACCAAGGGCAAGGGCTACGAGCCGGCCGAGGGCGACCAGATCGGTTACCACGCGGTCGGCCCGTTCGATCCGGACAAGGGCCTGGTGGCCAAGTCCGGCGCCAGGAAGCCGACCTACACCGATGTGTTCGGCGACTGGCTGTGCGACGCCGCGGCCGCCGAGCCGCGCCTGTTCGGCATCACCCCGGCGATGCGCGAAGGCTCGGGCCTGGTGCGCTTCAGCAAGGAGTACCCGCAGCGCTATTTCGACGTGGCCATCGCCGAACAGCACGCGGTCACCCTCGCCGCCGGCATGGCCACCCAGGGTGGCAAGCCGGTGGTGGCGATCTATTCGACCTTCCTGCAGCGCGCGTACGACCAGCTGGTGCATGACGTGGCGATCCAGGACCTGGACGTGCTGTTCGCGATCGACCGTGCCGGCGTGGTCGGCCCGGATGGCGCGACCCATGCCGGCAACCTCGACCTGAGCTTCCTGCGCTGCGTGCCGAACCTGGTGGTGATGGCGCCGTCCAACGAAGCCGAATGCCGGCAGATGCTCAGCACCGGCCTGCAGCATCCGGGCCCGGCCGCGGTGCGCTATCCGCGCGGTACCGGCACCGGCGTTGCCGCCGGTACCGACCTGTCCACGCTGCCGATCGGCAAGGGCGAGCTGCGCCTGCCGGGCAGCCGTATCGCCCTGCTCGCCTTCGGCAGCACCGTGGCCGCCGCCGAACAGGTCGGCCGCGAGCTGGGCCTGAGCGTGGTCAACATGCGCTTCATCAAGCCGCTGGACCGCGAGCTGGTACTGGCCATGGCCGCCGGGCACGAAGGCCTGGTGACGATCGAAGACAACGTGGTGGCCGGCGGCGCCGGTTCCGGCGTTGGCGAACTGCTCAATGCCGAAGGCGTGCTGCGCCCGATCCTGCACCTGGGCCTGCCCGACAGCTACCAGCACCACGCCAGCCGTGAGGACCTGCTGGCCGAAGCCGGTATCGACGCGGCGGGCATCCGCGCCGCGGTGCTGAAGCGCTGGCCGCAGCTGGCCGTGGGCAGTCCGCCGCTCAGCGCGGCAGGCTGAGGCCGCTGCAGGCCCGGTGGATCCACGCATGGCGTGGATCTACAGCGAAACGGAGACCGATCCACGCCCTGCGTGGATGACGCGCCGGCAAGAATGATCTGGCGCGGCCCCCGTGCTCAGCCGTAGCTGACCGCTTCCACGAAGGCGCCACTGGCCTCCACGCGCACGGCTGCGCGCTGCCCGGTGTCGACGAAGTGCAGGCGTGCGAGGGTTTCAGCAAAATCGAAGGCGCGGGCACCGTCGCGGAAATCGATCGGCTCCGGCCGATCCGGGTGCAGCACGCGCCACTGGCGCTGCTCGCATTGCAGGCGGATCAACATGCGGCTCACTCCTTGAGACAGCGTATCGACGGGGGCGGGACGGGCATGCTGATTGCGGCAGGCCTTGTCGCGACGAATCAGGAGCACGCGGAGGTGCCCCTGATCGCAGACGATACGACGTTCAAAATGTGAGCTGTATCAGATTATTCTGATTTTCGAGAGGAACGCTCAATTCACCTGGAACTGGGCACGGCAGCCGTCGCTCACCCAGATGCCGCGGCGATCCCAACCCCAGGTCTGGCCTTCAATGCACGCGCTGCGCGAATCCTGGCGGACCAGGCGCACGCCACGACGGATACGCGCATCGCAGTATTCCTGGCGATGCCCATTGGAATGGCAGGCGATCACCTCACCGCCGCCCCAACCATTGCCATTGTTGCCCCAGCCGTTGCCTCGGCCGCCGCCCCAGCCGCCCCGCCGGTACTCGCCGACGAACTCGGCACGGCAGCCCTGGGTAACCCATACACCACTGCGCGATTGGCCCCAGGTCTCGCCTTCCACGCAGGGCGATCCGGACAGCTGGCGGATCATCCGCGCCCGGCCTTCCAGGCGGCACTCGTTGCTGCGGTTCTTGATCGATTCGCAACGCACGATGCCGCCGCCCTCGCGGCCGCCATAGCGGTCATCGTCATAGCCGTAGCCATAGCTCTGCGCCTGGGCGCCGCCTGCGGCCGCCAGCATTGGCAGCAGGGTGCAGGCCAGGGTGCGCCAGCTGAGTGCCTTGCCCATCGAGATCTCCAGATGAATACGATGGCGCAAGCATCCGGGATTCGCGGCGCGCCGCACAGTGGGAAACGTAACGGCAGTTTTTCCTCCATTCAAACAACCCAACCGGACCTGACTGGACCGACGTGGCCTCATGGACCGCCGTTCTCGGCCCCGCTGCCCATGCCACTGGCATTGCCCAGCCGTTCCTCGAACGCATAGGCGAACAGTTCGGCGTCATTGCTGATGCCCAGTTTCCTCATCGCGGAAATGCGTTGCCGGCTGATGGTACTGACCGTGCGCCGCAACTGCGCGGCGATCTCGGTGATCGAAGGCCCCGACACATACAGCCGCAGGACTTCCAGCTCCTTCGGTGACAGCACCGACAGCGACCGCTCGCGCCCGGCATCCTGCAGGCAGTGCGCCAATTCGGGGTCCAGGTAGATCCCTCCGCTCAACACCGTATCGACCGCCCTGCGGATGCCATCCACGCCACTGCCCTTGCACACCAGCCCACGCACTCCGGTGCGCATGGCCATGTTCAAGGTGGTGGCATTGGTGACCATCGTGGCCAGGATCACCGGCACCTTGGGGTGATTGCGACGCAACGCCTGCAGCATCGCCTGGCCGTCCGAGCGCCCGCCATCGGGCATCGAAAAATCAGTCACCACCAGATCCACCGGTTCTTCGGCCAGCACCGCCAGCAGGCTTTCCGCGCATCGCGCCTCGGCCACCACGCGATGGCGGCCACCGGCCTCGATCACGATGCGCGTGCCAAGCAGGACCAGTGGATGATCATCCGCAATGGCAATTCGAGTGAGCATGCTGATTACCCGTCAATAGTCACGCCGCAGTGCGCAGCGAAGACGCTAGTAATCATTCCAGGCCACGTCAACTTAACAATCACGCACTGCAATTGATGTCATCGCAGCAGCATCAACCGGCCAATTCCATTAGTTGCAGCCAGCTGCATAAACACGGACGGCACTGCAATTTTCCCAATAGTTTCATTCCAGAAAACCGGGAGCGCCGCTTACATAGTCACCTCCGATCACTCGCTGCACTGGACACCCCATGGTCCGTTTCCGTCGTCGACCTTTTGAGGATCTGCAAGAGCCCTTTGCAGCAGAACCGCTGACGCCGGCAGCCCTGCCAACGGCCGCATTGCCGTTCGTACAGCAGCTGCGCCTGCACCTGGCAAGCGACGGCGCGCTGCAACGACGCCCGGCCCATGCCGCGATCATCCATGACGGCGCCACCGTGTGCTGGCTGGATGCCAGGAACGATCGGATGATGACCACTGCACCCGCGCCGATCACGCTGACGCTGCTGCAGAAGCTGCTGGGCGATGCAGACCCTGCGCTCAGTCTGGTGCCGGTGTCGCAGGATGTGTTCGTGCAGCGTGCGACGGTGTCCAGCAACATTCCACTGCGCCTGACGCTGTGGAACATCGCCTTGGCCACTTCCGGGCATGGCACGCCGATGCAGCCCCTGCATGACGGCACCAAGCTGCGCCTTCGGCGCTGGCCGGACTTCCGCATCCTGGCCCATCGTCCCGATCACTTCCGGCTGTGTGCGCTGCTGATCAAGCAGGGCGCGTCCGTGCAGGCGTGCTCCGCCATCCTCGACCTGCCCCGCCAAAGCGTGCAGTCGTTCTTCAATGCGGCCTTCCTCACCGCCTACGCCTTTCCCGTGGTGGGCGAGGACGCGCCCGTGCGCCCCTCGCCCACCGACGGCCTCGTCAATCTGTGGCGACAACTTCGCATCCGCTGGAGTGCATGACCGTGCGTGAGCACAAGATCGTAGTGATGGGCCCCCTCGGCGCGGGCAAGTCCACCCTGGTACAGACCCTGACCCGGGGCAAGGCCGTGGTGACCGAGGCCCGCAATACCGACCCCGCCGTGGGCAAGCAGTACACCACCGTGGCCATGGACTATGGCGACATCGACCTGCCCGGTGGTGACCGCCTGCGCCTGTATGGGTCGCCCGGGCAGGAACGCTTTTCATACATCTGGCCGATCCTGCTGGCCGGTGCCGAAGGTGCCATCGTCCTGATCGATGGCAGCGCCGGCGTGGACAGCACGCTGGCCGGGCAGCATCTGAGAGCCATCGCAGACAGCGCACCGGGCCTGCCGGTGGTCATCGGCTTCACCCGATGCGGAAGCACCGATGACCCGGTACAGCCGCACTGGCAGGACTGGTTGCAGGACCATGCACCGCACCTGCCGGCACTGCCACTGGACCCACGCGACATGGCACAGGCCATCACCGCGATGGATCTGCTGATGAGCCAGATCGAATGCAACGCCATGGCGGTCACCCATGCATGACATCGGCCGCATTTCACCCCTGGACGCGCTGGTACGCGACGTCACCGGCATCCAGGCCCTCGTCGTTGCCAGCACCGATGGCTTCGCGCTGGCCCAGGCCGGCCCGCAGGGCCATGTCGCCGATCGCCTGGCCGCGATGACCAGTTCGATGCTCGGCCTGGCCAGCGCACTGGGCCGCGAACTGCACTTCGGTGAGCTCGACACGCTGATCCTCGACGCCGCGGACGGCAAGGTACTGATGCTCGCCATTCCCGGGAAGCAACCGCGCCTGCTGATGACCGCGTGCGACCACCGCTGTGTCATCGGCAACGTGCTCTGGCATGCCAAGCAGTGCGTGCGCGCCCTGGCCGACAGCACGAACTGATGCATGTCCCTCTCACTGCTCAGACGCCTGTTCACCCCCTCACAACCGCAACGGACCACTGAAATGAATATCGCCATCAACAAATGCCTGGACACGCTCATGCAGATCAACGGCGCGCAAGCCGTTGCCCTGGTCGACTACGAAAGCGGCATGCTGCTGGGTGAAGCCGGCTCGGGCGTGGACATGGAACTGGCGGCCGCAGGAAACACCGAAGTGCTGCGCGCCAAAATGAAGACCGCCGAAGCATTGAACCTCAACGACAACATCGAAGACGTGCTGATCACGCTGGGACGTGCGTACCACGTGCTGCGCCCGGTGTCGGCCAAGAAGGGGCTGTTCTTCTACGTGGTACTGGACCGCCAGAAGGCCAACCTGGCCCTCGCCCGGCGCATGGTGCTGGACGTGGAAAGTTCGCTAGCGCTGTAACACACGGCAACGACAGACAGGGGATGGAAACGCCGGGGCTGCTCTGGGGAGAGCGGCCCCGGCCTGCGAGTGCGCCCCGCACACCCCACTCACCATCGGGAATCCCTTGCATGCCAGCTGGATCGTCAGCGCACGCAGCGCGCGACGTGTCACCGCGCTACCCGCCCTGGGCCGCGACGGGCATTACCGTCGCGCTGGTGGCCGTCTACGCGATTCTGTTGCTTGCTCCCGCCGTGGACGGTCATGCCAGCCGCGTGCGCCTGCGTGATGCGGCCAACGCGCTGGGCCGTGCCATCACCACCGTCGAAGCCAGTTACGCCGCGGGCGATCTCACCTTGACCGACCAGCACCTGGGCTTGCCTGCCAGTGCCGCGTACTGCAGCCATCTGCGCGCTTCGCTGCCGGATACAGGACATGCCGTGCTGTCCTGCGAGCTGCGCGAAACGGCCGCCCTGCGCGGCAGCGTCCGGTGGTCGCGCACCGCTTCCGGCGAGTGGCGGTGCAGTGCGCGCGTTCCCGGCGTGCGTCCAATTCCGCTGGAGTGCCCTGCGGAATGAGAGCGCGGCGTCTGATTATTTGTAAAAAGCAATCCCAGACACTTGATCCATTCCATTTTACGAATTGTGGAATATCCCCATCGCGGCATTCGTGATTTTCTAGGGCTGCGCCACGAAGCATCTATTCGCGGCCATGACCCATGAATCACCCACGTCACAGAGGATTATCATGAATACCGTATTCGGCCCAGCCCCGCGCACAGGCATGCGCGCCTCCCGGCAAAAAGGTTTCTCCCTTGTTGAACTCATGGTCGTGGTGGCGATCATCGGCATCCTGGCGATGATCGCGCTGCCGCAGTACCAGAAATTCTCGACCAAGTCGAAAGTCGCTGCGGCACTGGCCGAGCTGGCAAGCGGCAAGATTGGCGTTGAAGCACTGCTGGCTGAAGGTTCAGACTTCAAGAATGTGGACGCAGTAGCACTGGGAATGCCGGGGTATTCCACCAAGAGGTGCTCGAGCTTCGATGTCAGTGTGAATGACGCTGGCGAGGGCAGCCTCACCTGCAATCTGACGGACGACGCCAACTACGGCAAGAGCCAGACGCTGAGCCTGGAGCGAGACCTGGAGGGCCGCTGGACGTGCTCAAGTTCGATCTATGAGCAGACCGTTCTGCCGGAAGCCTGCAAGGCCTAGACCTTTTAAGCAGGAGCAGGGGCAGTGCATAAGCGAATTGCGGTCCCTGCTTCTTCGCACGCCCGCGAATGACAGGAATCCATCATGTCGATCACCCCCGAATGCCGCAGCACATCGCCCGGCTCAACTCAACGCGGATTTTCACTCATCGAACTGATGGTTGTAGTGGCCATCATTGGCGTCCTTGCCATGATCGCATTGCCGCAGTATCAGAAGTTCGCGACCAAGGCCAAATTCACTGCTGCCCTGGCAGAGATTGCGCCGGGCAAGGCAGGCTTCGAAGTCCTTCTCGCGGAGGGAGGCGTCTCGCCGGGTATCTATTACTCAAAAATTGGCATCCGCCTTTATACCAAACGCTGCGCCAGAATAGATGTCAACGTGGACCCGTCCGACTATTCACGTGTAGAGATCAGTTGCGCGCTGATGTATGGCGACCAGGACTCGGAAAGGCTGTCACTCAATCGTGATAGCGATGGAGCGTGGAGCTGCACCAGCAACGTCGCCGACAAGAGCCTGCTGCCCAACGAATGCAAAACCTGATCATGGCGCCGCGCCATCCAGGTTTGGCGCGGCTTCCATCGCTGGAACTCGACACGCATGTGATCAAGACCCGCCACAGACAGGCCCACCACACCCTTGCAGCCACCGGGCTGGGATTATCCAGCCACGGACCTCCTCGACCGTATGGATATATTCAACAAGCGGTTCGCAGAGCGCCCTCCAAGCGCCAAGATGCCCACGCTTCGAGCAGTCAATGAAGATCCGCTTGCTTCAGGCAGCAGCACCCGTAATGGATTTGCGTTGCCAGACCCCACCCTCGTCATCGCCGATCCCAACCCCTGGGTCCGTCGTGAACTGGTGCGCAGCGTCCAGCCCCATCTGGATGGCAAGGCGCTGAGCGAAGCCCGCTCGCCCGCCGAGGTTCTGGTGCAGATCGCCAACCGCCACTGCAAGGTGCTGGTCATCGATCCGTGCATGCCCACCGTGGGCCAGACCGATGGCATGCCGCTGCTGCGCCAGATCTGCTGCCTGCGCAGGGACCTGCTCATCCTGGTCCTGGCCCAGCAACCCCTGCGCCTGCTGCAGGATCGCGCCCTGCCAGCCCAGGTCGGGCACGTCTATGCGAAGACGGTCAACCCACTGTGGCTGTGCCGTTTCATCAGCCAGGCACTGCGCGATGAATCGACGGGCGTTACGCCACCGGCGCAGGATGCCGCCCGCTGACCGGCGCGGCGGCGGCGGGCAGTGCCTCGAAATGCACGGCTTCCACGCTGTTGCCCAGCGCTTCCACGCGTACCGTGCTGCCCTGGCCGGTGCGGCGGTGGTGGGCGCTGGCCCGGCCAACCGCGGCATCGAAGGCGGCGGCGCCGCTGCTGAAGGCTTCGGCCACGCCTGCGGCGGGGTCCAGCAGGGACCACTGTGCGGCACTGCACTTGACGGTAATGACCATGGGAGGCTCCTTGTGGGGAAACGGCGCAGGGGCGCAAGACCCTCTGCTGATGACGTCACCGTAGCCAGCCCACCAGCGCGGTCCTATCAGATAAGTACGAAAAAGCCGCGCCCGGGTGTCAGAACTCCACGCTCATCACATCCCTGAGCCTGTTTAGCCTGTTCATTCCGTGATCCTTGTCACGGAGTCGGTTCAGCTTCACACTACCGTCACTAACAGGGGCCCCTTCCACATGCGCACCTTCTTCTCGCAGCAGCGCGGGACGCTGCTCAAGTTCTATTTCGTGGCCAGCTATCTGGTGCTGATCGAAGAACTGATCCGCGCCGCCATGCATTGAGTGCTTGCTGGCAGCACCGCGCCAGCAGAAACTGTTGCTTCAAGGCATGGAGTTCGCCCGATGAAAGTGCTTCTTCTGATTCCAGCGTTGCTGGTCCTGTCCGCCTGCGCCAACCAGCATCAGGCGGCCGCCAGCGCCGATGCCGCAGCCAGCTCGCCGGCCACGCCGACGGTCGGCGCTGATCGCGACGCCCATGGCTGCATCGGCTCGGCCGGCTACCAGTGGTGCGAATACAGCCAGCGCTGCGAGCGGCCGTGGGAACTGGCGCAGGCCCAGGGGCTGGCCAATACCGCCGAATCGATCGATGCCTACTGTGCGAAGCCGGCCAGTCCGGCGCGCAAGTGAGCCGCGCGCACCATGGCTGAGCTCAGTCCGCTGCCCACCCTTGCACCCGGCCGCTACCGCCATTTCAAGGGCGGCGAGTACCAAGTGATCGACATCGTCCGCAGCAGCGAAACGCTGGAGCCGCTGGTGCTGTACCGGGCGCTCTATGGCGAAGGTGGGCTGTGGGTGCGCCCCTACCCGATGTTCGTCGAGCAGGTACCCGGCGAACACGGCCCGCAGCCGCGCTTCGCGCGTATCGACGATTGAATCCGCATTGCCGGCCGCGGCCGGCAGTGGCTGCCCGGCGCCAGGCCTGCGTTACAATCGTACCGTCCAGTCGGTTTCTTCCCGCCATGTCCGCATCTTCCTCCCGCTCGCGCCGCAAGGCGCCCGACAGCGTGCGCCAGTCGCTGCTGCAGGCCACCATCGACGTGATCGCACGGCAGGGACTGGCCGCAGTGACCGTGCAGGACATCGCACAGGCGGCTGGCGTCAGCAAGGGCGCACTGTTCCATCATTTCGCCAGCAAGCAGGCGCTGGTCGATGCCGCCATCGCCACGCTCATCGCCGAATTCGAAGCGCAGGTACGTGCCCTGATGGCAGACAGCGCACACTACGGCTGCTTCAGTCGTGCCTATGTGCGCGCCAACTTCGACCACCTGGTGCAGCAGGAACGGGTGAACGACATCGGACTGACCCTGGGCAATATGCTTGAACCTGCACTGCTTGCGCAGTGGGGCGCCTGGCTGCGGCGCATGCTGGCCGAGTTCCCGGAGGAAGCCGCCAATCCCCGCCTGTATGCGGCGCGCTGTGTTGCCGACGGCTACTGGGCCACCGCCTACGGCCGGCCGCTGGACGAGGAAGAACGCGTCAATGCACTGGCCATGGCCGAGCAGGCCCTGAAGCTGTGTGATCCTCTGTGAGCCGGAGCCTGCGATGAATCCCTACGTCTACCTCGCCGCCGCGATCGTGCTGGAAGTGATCGCCACGTCGCTGCTCAAGGCCTCCGACGGCATGAGCCGGCTGCTGCCCACGCTCGGTGCGCTGGTCGGCTATGGGCTGTGCTTCTACCTGCTGTCGGTGACCATGAAATCGATACCGACCGGCATCGCTTATGCCATCTGGTCCGGCATCGGCATCGTGCTGATCTCGGTGATCGGGCTGGTGGTCTTCAAGCAGCGCCTGGATGCGCCGGCACTGATCGGCATCGGGCTGATCTGCGCCGGCGTGCTGGTGATCAACCTGTTCTCGCGCAGCAGCGCACACTGAGCACGCTGCCGCGCGACGCGCGCTAGCTGACCTTCTTGGCCACGGTCATGCCCAGCAGGAACAGCACCACGGCGATGATGATGCCGGCCCAGAACAGGAACTTGGCGATGCCGACCGCCGCGCCGGCAATGCCGCCGAAGCCGAGCACGCCTGCGATGACGCCGATGATGGCGAAGATGATGGCCCACTTGATCATGTCAAACCTTTCCCCGCGGGGACTGCGTACTGGATGATCAGGCTAGGCCGTGGCCGATGCGGCACTCGTGAACAGGCCGCGTGCGCGGCGTGAATCAGCGCGGGCGGAAACGCAGCAGGGCCACCGCGAACGCCAGGAACACGCTGCCCACCAGCCGCTCGAACCAGCGCCGTGCAAACGGCTTTGCCAGCCAGCGGCGCAGGCCATGGCCACCGGCCGCATACATGACGTACCAGAACAGCTCGCAGCCGGCGAAGGTGGCCACCAGCACGCTGTACTGCAACGCCTGGCCGCGCGAGGGGTCGACGAACTGTGGCAGGAATGCCGTCGCGAACAGCAGCAGCTTGGGATTGCTCAGGCCGACCAGAAGTCCCCCGCGGAACACTGCCCATGCGCCGAGTGCCGGCGCGACCGCCAGCCCTGCATCCACGGTCACCGGCGGCGCCGGGCGGCCGCTGTCACGCCATGCCTTCAGCCCCAGCCAGGCCAGGTAGGCCACACCCAGGTAACGCAGCCCTTCGAACAGCATCGGCGAGGAATGCAAGAGCGCGCTCAGGCCCGCCGCGGACGCAGCCAGCACCAGCAGCATCGCCAGCAGGCAGCCCGCCATTGCCGGCACGCTGCCACGGAAACCAAGCCCGACGCTGCGGCCCAGGATATGCAGCATGTTCGGCCCCGGGGTGCCACACAGCACGAACACGGTGGCCAGGAACCACCACCAGGTATGCAGGGCCATCGCGCACATCCACTCCAGAAGACCGCACCAGCATAGGGCGTGCGCGCAACGCACGGAACATACAGCCCACCGTGGATGCAGTGGTTACAGATTCCGGGATCGGCAGCCGCGCGCCTTCTGTGCTGCAATGGAGGCCCCTGGCATGGAGCGGTGCATGAAGACCCTTGGCCTGATCGGCGGCATGAGCTGGGAGAGCTCAGCGCAGTACTACCGGCTCATCAACGAGGAGATCCGTGATCGCCTCGGCGGCGCCCACTCGGCACAGCTGCTGCTGTGGTCGGTGGATTTCGCCGGCATCAAGCAGCTGCAGCACGACGGCGACTGGGATGCGTTGGGCGACCACATGGCCGATGCCGCACGGCGCCTGCAGGCCGGCGGCGCCGATCTGCTGCTGATCTGCACCAACACCATGCACAAGCTGACCGATCGCATCGAAGCCGCCTGCCCCCTGCCGCTGCTGCATATCGCCGACCCGACCGCGAACGCGATCGTGCAGGCGGGTGCGCGCAGGGTGGGCCTGCTCGGCACCGCCTTCACCATGGAGCAGGACTTTTACCGCGGCCGGCTGCAGGAGCGCTTCGGCCTGGAGGTGCTGGTGCCCGATGCCGAAGATCGTCGCAGCGTGCACGACATCATCTACCAGGAGCTGATCGCCGGCGTGGTCAGCGAGCAGTCACGGCGGGTCTATGCCGCGGTCATCGCGCGCCTGATCGCGCGCGGCGCGGAGGCGATCATCCTCGGCTGTACCGAGATCATGCTGCTGGTGCGGCCGGAGGACAGCGCGGTGCCGTTGTTCGATACCACCACCCTGCATGCGCGGGCCGCGGTGGACGCGGCGCTAGCCTGACCCCACCTGCGATGCGGCGCGGAATCAGTCCGCGCCCTGCACTTCCAGCGCGGTGATCAACCAGTCGACCACCGCCTGCGAATCGCACAGGAAGAAGATGGCATCGCCGGAACGCGCTTCGGTGAGCAGGCGATACACCGTGATCGCCACCGCCGACTGGTTGGCGATGAACACTTCCGGGCTGCGCGGCCCTTCGCTGTGCCCGGCCACGGCATGCAACGCCTTGCGGGCGGCCACGGTCGTGGCCGGGTCCGCGCTTCGGGTCAGTTCCGGCCCACGCAGGCCCCACGCAATGAACACATGCTTGCCCTTGAACGTGGTGTCCAGGACCTGCACCTCGGCGCCGGTGTCGGCCGAGCGATGAATGACAGTACTGCTGATCAACGCAACCCCCTGTGGTCGTCGTGGTCCGCGCATCCTCCCCCACAGGCCGCCCGCACACCAGTGACGGCAGCCGCAGGCTGCGCCGACAGGCGTGGAAGACATGTAAGAAGGTGTAAACCGATGCGATCGGATGTGCAGCGATGATACGGGATGTAAGCCTTTGCATGGGCCCGCGCGTACTACTAAACCCCCACTGAGCCCGTTCCGGAACGGTGCGTTCCGGCGGCCCCGGGCTGGGTCATTCTTGCCGCCCGATCCCCCACCCGAGGCCCCTGATGACCCACCGCCTGCTGTTGCCGATCACCGCCGCCGCACTTGTCCTGCTGCTGGTTGCCACCGCCGTGGCCGCCCACGACTACGACACGGATCACGTTCCAGCGCTGCGCTGCGAATCGCAGTTCAACAAGACCCAGCAGTGCGCCATCGAAGGCCCGATGCGGCTGGCCCGGCAGCTGTCGGTCACCCGCTGCGTGGAGAACCAGAACTGGGGCCAGCGCCGCCGCATGCTCTGGGTCACTGACGGCTGCCGCGCCGAGTTCGTCGCCGACGAGTACGGTCGCTGGCCCGGGCGCGGTCGTGATCGCGACGACGAGGGCGAACGCCTGGTCTGCGAGTCGTACGAGAAGAAGGACAAGGAATGCCGCATCCGCGTGCGCCACGAAGTGCGCCTGGTCAAGCAGAAGTCGGTGACGACCTGTGTCGAGGACCGCAACTGGGGCTGGGACCGCCGTGGCATCTGGGTCAGCGACGGCTGCCGTGCCGAGTTCCGGGTCTATTGACTGCCGAGCACGCGCTGGCTGCGGCGGATCAGTGATCGCAACCGGCGTGACCGATAGACTGCATGCAACCGCCCGAGGAACGATTGATGACACCGCCGGATCCCTCCACGACGAGGCTGCAGATCCGCGACGCCCGCCCCGGCGATGCCGCCGCGCTGATCGCGCTGGACAGTGTGGCGGCACATGATCCGCGACGGGCGACGCAGATCGGCCAGTGGCTTGCGCAGGGCCATGTGCACGTGGCGGAGCAGGATTGCGTGGCTGTCGGCTACCTGGTCATCCATCACCACTTCTTCGGCGAAGCCTTCGTTGAAATGCTGATGGTGGGCCCGGCACGGCGCGGCCAAGGCATCGGTGCCGCCCTGCTTCGCCACGCCATTGCGCGACGCGGCGGCGGCAAGCTGTTCACCTCCACCAACAGCTCCAACAGCAGCATGCAGCGCCTGCTTGCTGCGTCGGGCTTCGTCGACAGCGGCATCGTGCACGGATTGGACGAGGGCGATGCGGAACGGATCTACCGCTTCGAGGGTGATTGATCGCGCTGCGCCACGCGCACAAAAAAGCCCACGCATCGCTGCGCAGGCTTCTTGATTCATCACAGTGGTCGGGACGGCCGGATTCGAACCGACGACCCTCTGCCCCCCAGGCAGATGCGCTACCAGGCTGCGCTACGCCCCGACTGATGCTGCGATGTGCCCGCCAGTGCGGCGGGCCGTGAAGTATAGCGGATTGCGAAGGAAATGGGATCAGCGGCGCAGCAACTGCAGCACTTCTTCCAGCTCCATGCGCACCTGCTTGATGATCTGGTTGCTCAGCGCCGATTCCTCGCGGGCATCGGGACCGTCCAGGCGCAGGCGTGCACCACCGATGGTGTAGCCCTGTTCGTACAGCAGGCTGCGGATCTGCCGCACCATCAGCACGTCGTGGCGCTGGTAGTAGCGACGGTTGCCTCGGCGCTTGGCCGGCTCAAGGCTGGGAAACTCGGTTTCCCAGTAGCGCAGGACGTGCGGCTTGACGTCGCACAGCTCGCTGACTTCACCGATGGTGAAGTAGCGCTTGGCCGGGATCGGCGGTAGTTCGCGGTTACTGCCCGGATCCAGCATAAGCTTCCACCCTCTCCTTGAGCTTCTGGCCCGGACGGAAGGTGACCACCGTACGGGCGGAAATCGGAATTTCCTCGCCAGTCTTGGGGTTGCGACCCGGGCGCTGGTTCTTGCGCCGCAGGTCGAAATTGCCAAAGCCCGACAGCTTCACCTGACGTCCCTGTTCCAATGCTTCACGCAGCACATCGAAAAACGCGTCGACGAATTCCTTGGCTTCCCGCTTGTTCAGACCGACTTCGTCGAACAGCTTTTCCGCCATCTCCGCCTTGGTCAATGCCATTGCCTGCTACCCCCGAGTGCTGCCCGCTCAGCCGCGGATCCGGGCGTGGTGTTCACGCTCGATGGCAGTGACCGCCTCGGCCACCACCGCATCCACGTCGCGGTCCGTCAGAGTGCGCGACTTGTCCTGCAAAATCAAGCCCATAGCGAGACTCTTGAATCCCGGCTCGACGCCCTGGCCGACATAACGGTCGAACAGGTTCAGGTCGCGCAGCAGCGGCCCGGCCGCCTGGCGGACGGTGGCGGCCAGATCGGCCCAGGCCACCTGTTCAGGCACCAGGAACGCCAGGTCACGGCGCACCGCCGGGTAGCGCGACAGCTCGCCGGCACGCGGCAGGCGGCGGGCGGTCAACGGCTCCAGGTCCAGCTCGAAGGCATAGACATCGGCCTCGATCTCCATCGCCTTGGCCAGGCGCGGGTGGATCTGGCCGATCCAGCCAATGGCCACGCCATCGCGCAGCACCTCGGCCGAACGCACCGGGTGGCCGTAGGCACGGGCCGACGGGCGGAACTCCAGCTGCGCGCCACTGGCGGCGGCCAGCGACTCCAGGTCGCCCTTCAGGTCATGGAAATCGACCTTGCGGCTCGGCAGGCCCCACTGCACCGCCTGCGCATCGCCACAGACCGCGGCGGCCACGCGAGGGGTTTCCAGCGGTGCCGGCCGGCGTTCGCCGGGCGACGCGTCGCCGGCCTGCTGGGCGAACACCCGGCCGAGCTCGAACAGGCGCACCCGGCCCAGCTGGCGGGCGGCATTGCGGCCGAGCGTGGCGACCAGGCCCGGCAGCAGCGACGGGCGCATCACCGCCAGTTCGGCCGACAGCGGGTTGGCCAGCGGCACCAGGCCATCGCGCAGCTGCCACTGGGTCAGCAGCGCGTCGTCGACGAAGGCGAAATTGACGGTTTCCTGCTGGTCACGGGCGATCAGCTGGCGACGCACGCTCAGCGCATCCAGCTGGGTTTCGCTCGGCATCGCCACGCGCGAGGCACCGCCCGGCAGCGTGGTCGGGATCTGCTCGTAGCCGTGGATGCGGGCCAGCTCCTCGATCAGGTCTTCCTCGATGGCGATGTCGAAGCGACGACTCGGCGCGGCCACCTGCCAGCCCTCGGCCGTCGCGCTCACGTCCATGCCCAGCGCGCGCAGGATGCGCTCGACTTCAGCGTCTTCGATGGTGATGCCGAGCACGCGGGTGATGCGCGCGCGGCGCAGCGCGATGGTTGCCGGCTGCGGCAGATCGGCCTCACGCACGGCCTCGGTGACCGGTGCCGGGATGCCACCGGCCAGGTCCAGCACCAGGCGGGTGGCGTATTCGATGGCGGTACGCGGCAGTGCCGGATCGACGCCGCGCTCGAAGCGATGGCCGGCATCGGTGTGCAGGCCCAGCTTGCGGCCACGGCCCATGATCGCGGCCGGCGCGAAGTGTGCGGCTTCCAGGAACACGGCGGTGGTGGCGTCGGTGACGCGGGTGTCGAAGCCGCCCATCAGGCCGGCCAGGCCGACTGCGCGGTCGGCGTCGGTGACCACCAGGAAGCTGTCGTCCAGCGCAGCATCGCGGCCGTCCAGCAGCTTCAGCGTCTCGTCCGCGCGCGAACGGCGCACGGCGATGCTGCCCTGCAGGGTGCCGAGGTCATAGGCATGCATCGGCTGGCCCAGCTCCAGCATCACGTACTGGGTGATGTCGACCAGCAGCGACACCGGGCGCACGCCGCTGCGGCGCAGGCGCTCGGCCATCCACAGCGGGGTCTTGGCCGCAGCGTTGACGCCCTCGATGACACGGCCGAGGTAACGCGGCGCTTCGGCACCGGCATCCAGCTGGATCGACAGTTCACGGCTGCCGACGGCCGCAATGGCGTCGGCGGCGAAATCCAGCACTTCGCTGCGGGTCGCAGCGGCAACGTCGAAGGCGATGCCACGCAGGCTGAAGCAGTCGGCGCGGTTCGGGGTCAGCTTGATCTCGATGCTGGCATCGGGCAGGCCCAGGTACTCGACCAGGGCCTGGCCGACCGGAGCGTCATCGGGCAGTTCCAGCAGGCCGGACGCATCGTTGTCCAGGCCCAGTTCCTTGGCCGAGCACAGCATGCCGTTGGACTCGACGCCGCGCAGCTTGGCCGGCTTGATCTTCAGTTCGCCGATCTGCGCGCCGACCATCGCCAGCGGCGCGACCAGGCCCGGGCGCGCGTTCGGCGCCCCGCAGACGATCTGCAGCAACTCGCCCTGCCCGGCATCGACCCTGCACACCTGCAGGCGGTCGGCTTCCGGATGGCGGACGGCCTCGACGATGCGTGCCACGACCACGTGATCGAGGCCTTCGCCCAGCGCGGTCACCTCTTCCACTTCCAGGCCGATGGCGGTCAGCACCGCACTCAGTTCATCGCGCGAAGCGCTGGTCGGGACGTGGCTGCGCAGCCAGTTTTCGGAGAATTTCATGGTGTCACCCTGGTGGGCCCGGCGCATGCGCCTGGGCCTGCGAATTTGGAAGCTGTCGTTTTACGCGAACTGTTTCAGGAAGCGCACGTCGTTCTCGAAGAACGCGCGCAGGTCGTTGACGCCGTAGCGCAGCATCGCGAAGCGCTCCACGCCCATGCCGAAGGCGAAGCCGGTGTAGCGCTCCGGATCGATGCCGACGTTGCGCAGCACGTTCGGATGCACCATGCCGCAGCCCAGCACTTCCAGCCAGCGGGTGCTGCCATCGGGCTGCTGCCAGGCGATGTCCACTTCCGCGCCCGGTTCAACGAACGGGAAGTAGCTGGGCCGGAAGCGCATTTCGAAATCGCGCTCGAAGAAGGCGCGCACGAACTCGGCCAGCGTGCCCTTCAGGTCGGCGAAGGTCGAATGCTCGTCCACCAGCAGGCCTTCCACCTGATGGAACATCGGCGAGTGGGTCTGGTCACTGTCGCTGCGGTACACCTTGCCCGCGGCGATCATGCGCAGCGGCGGCGCGTGGTCGCCCATGTAGCGCACCTGCACACCCGAGGTATGCGTGCGCAGCAGGCGGCCGTCGCCGAAGTAGAAGGTGTCATGCATCGCGCGCGCCGGATGGTGCGGCGGGAAGTTCAGCGCCTCGAAGTTGTGCCAGTCGTCCTCGATCTCCGGCCCTTCCGACAACTCGTAGCCCAGGCGGCCGAAGATGCCGGTGATGCGCTCCAGGGTGCGGGTGATCGGGTGCAGGCCGGCGCGATCGCCATTGCGGCCCGGCAGGGTGATGTCGATGGCTTCGGCGGCCAGGCGCGCATCCAGTGCCGCGTCTTCCAGCAGCGCCTTGCGCTCGCCCAGCGCGCGGGTCAGCGCATCGCGGGCCTGGTTGATGGCTTCACCGGCTGCCTTGCGCTCGTCGGCCGGCAGGGCGCCGAGCTGCTTGAGCTGCGAGGTGATGCTGCCACTCTTGCCAAGCAGGGCCACGCGCAGCTGTTCCAGCACGTCGGGGCTCTGTGCGGCGGCCACATCGGCCAGCGCCTGGGTGGTGAGGGATTGGATGTCGCTCATGGGGGGCCGGAACTCCAGTCGATCTGCCATCGCGATGCGCGAAGGGCCGACCCCTGTCGCCACCGCCGTCCCTGCGCTGCCGCTGTGGCCGCGCCGGGACCCAAAAAAGAATGGGGAAGGACTTGCGCCCTTCCCCATGCATTGCCTTGACCTGACACCGTTCCGAGTGAACGGTTACGGCATCGGGAAGGACTTATGCCGCCAGCGCGCCCTTGGCCTTTTCGGCCAGCGCGGCAAAACCGGCTGCGTCGTGCACGGCGATGTCAGCCAGGACCTTGCGATCCAGGGTGATGCCGGCCTTCAGCAGGCCGTTCATGAAGCGGCTGTAGCTCAGGCCGTTGATGCGGGCAGCCGCATTGATACGGGTGATCCACAGCGAACGGAAGTTGCGCTTCTTCTGCTTACGGCCGATGTAGGCGTACTGCTGTGCCTTGATGACCGCCTGCTTGGCGACGCGGAAGACCTTGCGACGGGCGTTGTAATAGCCCTTGGCGAGATCCAGGATTTTCTTGTGGCGGCGACGCGCCTGTACGCCACGCTTAACTCGTGCCATTTTTCAGTTCCTCAGAGGTAAGGGAGCATGCGGTCCAGACGGCCTGCGTCTTCTGCACGGACATGGCCCGTCTGACGCAGATTACGCTTACGCTTGGTCGCTTTCTTCGTGAGGATGTGGCTACGGTTGGCGTGGCCGCACTTGTACTTGCCCGAGGCGGTCTTGCGGAAACGCTTGGCCGCTGCCCGGTTGGTCTTGATCTTGGGCATTGCAATGTCCTTGATGGGATTTGACCCTGGTTTCTGACTGATCTGGCGGCGGCCTGGGCCGCTCTTTCCGTCCTGCCATGATCGGCGTACGACCCGTCCTGGGTGGGTCGAGCCGGGCATGATACAGGCAAAACCGCCCTGTCACCAGCCCCTGCAACCCTTTCACCGGCAATTCACCGGGATGCCGCAAAAGCAAAGGGACGCCATCGGCGCCCCCTCACCCTGAACCATTCAGCCAGGCGCCCCGGAAGGCGGCCGGTCAGGCCTCAGGTCTTCTTCTTCGGCGCGATCATCATGACCATCTGACGCCCTTCCAGGCGCGGACGGGATTCAATGACGATGTCCTCGCCCAGATCGGCCTCGATCCGGTTGGCCATTTCGCGGCCCAGTTCCTGGTGGCTCATTTCACGGCCACGGAAACGGATGTTGACCTTGATCTTGTCACCATCTTCGAGGAACTCACGCATCTTGCGCAGCTTGATCTGGTAGTCGCCCTCGTCCGTGACCGGACGGAACTTCACTTCCTTGATCTCGACCTGCTTGCTCTTCTTCTTGGCCTCGTTGGCCTTCTTCTGCGCTTCGAACTTGAACTTGCCGAAGTCCATGATCTTGCAGACCGGCGGATCGGCCTGCGGCTGGATCTCGACCAGGTCCAGGCCTTCATCTTCGGCCATGGACAGCGCTTCGTCGCGCGACAACACGCCGATCATTTCTCCGTCACTGCCGATCACGCGGACGCGCGGCACACGGATTTCCTGATTCTTGCGGTTCTGTTTGTTGTCAGGGGTGCTGATATTACGTTCTCCCAAGGGTATCGAACCGGTCCGGGTGCCTGTGCGCCCGGACCGGACCTTTGCTTACGCGCCCTCGGCGTGGAGCCGCTCGATGAAGGCCTGCAGGCTCATGCTGCCCAGGTCTTCGCCAGAACGCGTACGCACCGCTACAGCGCCGTTTTCCTTCTCGCGGTCACCAATGACCAGCAGGTACGGCACGCGCTGCAACGTATGCTCGCGGATTTTATAGCCGATCTTCTCGTTACGCAAATCCGAGCTGACGCGGAAGCCTTGCTCCGCAAGGGTTTTGGTCACGCCCGAGACGTATTCAGCCTGGGCGTCGGTGATGTTGGCCACCACCACCTGGGTCGGCGCCAGCCAGGCCGGGAACTGGCCGGCGTGGTGCTCGATCAGGATGCCCAGGAAGCGCTCCATCGAGCCGACGATGGCCCGGTGCAGCATGACCGGGTGCTTCTTCTGGCTGTTCTCGTCCACGTACTCGGCACCCAGGCGGCCCGGCATCATGAAGTCGACCTGCATGGTGCCCAGCTGCCAGGTACGGCCGATGGCGTCCTTCAGGTGGTACTCGATCTTCGGGCCGTAGAAGGCGCCCTCGCCCGGCAGTTCCTGCCACTCGACCCCATTGCTGGACAGTGCCGAGCGCAGCGCGCCTTCGGCCTTGTCCCAGGTGGCGTCGTCGCCCAGACGCGATTCCGGGCGCAGGGCGATCTTGACCTGGATCTCATCGAAGCCGAAGTGCTGGTAGACCGCCAGCGCCTGCTGGTGGAACGCGGTCACTTCCGCCTCGACCTGGTTTTCGGTGCAGAACACGTGGCCGTCGTCCTGGGTGAAACCACGCACGCGCAGGATGCCGTGCAGCGCGCCGGACGGCTCGTTGCGGTGGCAGGCACCGAACTCGCCATAGCGGATCGGCAGGTCGCGGTAGCTGTGCAGGCCCTGGTTGAACACCTGCACGTGGCCCGGGCAGTTCATCGGCTTGAGCGCGTAGGTGCGCTTCTCCGATTCGGTGAAGAACATCGCGTCCTGGTAGTTGTCCCAGTGGCCGGATTTCTGCCACAGGCTCACGTCCAGGATCTGCGGGCAGCGCACTTCGCCGTAGCCGGTCTTGCGATAGACCTTGCGCATGTACTGCTCGACCACCTGCCACAGCGCCCAGCCCTTGGGGTGCCAGAACACCAGGCCCGGGGCCTCTTCCTGCAGGTGGAACAGGTCCTGCTGCTTGCCGATGCGGCGGTGGTCGCGCATTTCGGCTTCTTCGATGCGCTTGATGTACGCCTCAAGCTGCTTCTTGTCGGCCCAGGCGGTGCCGTAGATGCGCTGCAGCTGCTCGTTCTGCGCGTCACCGCGCCAGTAGGCGCCGGAGATGCGGGTCAGCTTGAAGGCCTTCAGGAAGCGGGTGTTCGGCACGTGCGGGCCACGGCACATGTCAACGTATTCCTGGTGGTAGTACATGCCCATCGCCTGGATGTCGTCGGACATGTCCTCGATCAGGCGCAGCTTGTAGTCCTCGCCACGGGCCTTGAAGATCTCGACCACTTCGGCGCGCGGCGTCATCTTCTTGATGACGTCGTAGTCCTGGGCGATCAGCTCGCCCATGCGCTTCTCGATCGCCGCCATGTCTTCCGGGGTGAACGGGCGCTCGGAGTAGATGTCGTAGTAGAAGCCCTCGGCGATCACCGGGCCGATCACCATCTTGACGTCCGGGTACAGCTGCTTGACGGCGTGGCCGACCAGGTGGGCGCAGGAGTGGCGGATGATCTCCACGCCCTCCTCGTCCTTGGCGGTGATGATGCGCAGGCTGGCATCGTGGTCGATGACATCGCTGGCATCGACCAGCACGCCATCGACCGCACCGGCGATGGTGGCCTTGGCCAGGCCGGCGCCGATCGACTGGGCGACGTCCATGACGCTGACGGGGTTTTCGAACTCGCGGCGGCTGCCGTCGGGAAGGGTGATATTGATCATCGCAGTGGCTTCGTGCGGGGCCCGCCGGGCGGGCTGGAAAGCGTTCCCGGGCCATGGCCCGGGCAATAAAAAAGCGCCGCGAGGGCGCCTGGAACACAGGGCCTTCGGGGGCAGGTCAACAGTGGGCGGTGGTAGTGCTCATGTCGCACGCTCGGCCGGCGCTGGGCGCGGGCCACCTTGTTCCAGTCAGGGGTCTGCGACGATCTTAAACCAGCAGGGAGGAAAGCCCAAGCCGACCGGGGCCTGCCGCCGGCAAACGCGGCTGAATGGCCGTCGCTGGCGGGGCCAAATATCAATGATTACCATACGCAGGCGTTTCTCACTCGCGTGTGGCGCGCCCCTTCCTGGCCCTGGACCCACCCATGTATACGCTGTCGCTGCCGGCCCGTGCCGGCCTGCTCCGTGCCCCACTCTCCGCCCTCGCCCTTGCCGTCTCCGGCATGCTTCCGGGCCTGGCCGCGGCCGACGAGGCGCGTACGCTCGACACCGTGCAGGTGACCGCCCCGATCGCCACCGAGAGCGGCAGCGCGACCAAGACCGATACCCCGCTGCGCGAGATCCCGCAGTCGATCTCGGTCATCACCGACCGGCAGATGCGCGACCGCGGCATCCATGGCGTTGAAGAGGCGGTGTGGTACACCGCCGGCGCCCAGGGCGGCCAGTTCGGCGAGGACACGCGCAGCGACTGGCTGCTGGTCCGCGGCTTCAATCCGGCCCGCTACCTCGATGGCCTGGCCATGGTGGAAGGCACCTGGACCGGCGAATCGCGCCTGGAGCCCTATGGCCTGGAGCGCATCGACGTGCTGAAGGGCCCGGCCTCGGTCAACTACGGCGCGATGCCGCCGGGCGGCCTGATCAACTTCGTCAGCAAGCGGCCGCACGCCAACCCGCTGCAGGAAGTGGAACTGCAGGTTGGCAACTATGGCCTGAAGCAGGCCGCCTTCGACATCGGCGGTGCACTCAATGACAGCGGCAGCGTGCTGTACCGGCTGGTCGGCCTGGCCCGCAACAGCGACAACGTGATCGACCACGTCCATGACGATCGCTACTACCTCGCCCCCTCGCTGACCTGGACGCCGGACGATGCCAACGCACTGACCGTGCTGGCCCGCTACCAGAAGAACGACACGGTTGAGACCGGTGGCTTCCTGCCCTACCAGGGCACGGTGGTGCCCGGCGCCAACGGCCGCTATATCTCCCGCCACTTCTTCAGCGGCGAGCCGGGTGTGAACGACTACACCAAGGAAAGCGCCGCGCTCGGCTATGAGTTCCGCCACGATTTCGGCGATGGCACCGTGTTCAACCAGAACGCGCGCTACAGCTGGGCCGAAGTGGACGCCAGCCGCGGCAGCCTGGGCCTGTTCGGGCTGGTGTCGCCGGACAGCACCGAGCTGGTGCGCTACTACTACCCGCGCCTGGACAAGTCCGAAAGCGTGGCCATCGACAACAACCTGACCTTCCGCTTCCGCACCGGCCGTGCCGAGCACACGGTGCTGGCCGGGCTCGACTACCGTCGCGCGCGCAACGATTACGCCTCGGCGTTCCTGTTCGGCGCGCCCGGCATCGATGCCTACAACCCGGTGTACGGCGCACCGGTGCAGGTGCCCGACTACACCTCGCGCCAGGTGCAGACACAGAGCACGCTGGGCCTGTACCTGCAGGACCAGATCCGCATCGACCGCTGGCTGGTCACGCTGGCCGGCCGCCAGGACTGGGTCGGTACCGATACCGAGCAGCGCATCGGTACCGCCAGCCGCGCCCACCAGAGCGATGACAGGTTCTCCGGCCGTGTCGGCGTGAACTACCTGTTCGACAATGGCGTGAGCCCCTATGTGAGCTGGTCGCAGTCGTTCCAGACCACCATCGGCACCGACTACGCGGGGCGCGCGTTCGTGCCGACCACCGGCGAGCAGTTCGAGGCCGGCGTGAAGTACCAGCCCGAGGGGGGCCGCCTGCTGCTGACTGCGGCGGCATACCAGATCGAGCAGGACAACACGCTCACCGTCGACCCGCAGCACACCCTGTTCTCGATCCAGCAGGGCCAGACCCGCGTGCGCGGTGCCGAGCTGGAAGGGCGCTGGAACATCGGCCAGGGCCTGAGCGTGTACGGCAGCTACACCCGCCTCGACGCCAAGGTCCGGCGCAGTACCGATGCCGCTTCGGTGGGCAAGCGGGTGGCGCTGGTGCCGAAGGAAAGCGCGTCGCTGGGCGCCGACTACACCTTCACCGCCGGCGCGCTGAGCGGGTTCGGCTTCGGTGCCGGCGTCCGCTACAGCGGCGGCATCTACGGCGACATCTACAACGACTGGTACACGCCGTCGTTCACCCTCATCGATGCCAGCGTGCATTACGACCGCGGCCCGTGGCGCCTGCAGGTCAATGCCGCCAACGCCGCCGACAAGAAGTACGTGTCGGCCTGCAACAGCGCGACCTGGTGCTATTACGGCTACCCGCGTACCGTGACTGCCAGCCTGCGCTACCAATGGTGAGCCCGCGATGATCACGGTAGGCCTGTCGACGCTGGGATTCTGCAGCCTGGGCATGCTGGCGGCGATGTTCTCGGCGCTGGCCTTCTATGCCGCCTCGCCGCACTGCCGCTGGCCGCGCCTGCGCCGCGCAGGACGCCTCGGCCACCAGATCGGCCTGGTCGCCGCTGCCGCATCGCTGTGGCTGTGGATGGCCGAGCTGGGCTTCGCCGCTGGCCTGGTCGCAATGCTGTGCACGTGGATGCTGTCGGCGATGCTGCTGCCGGCACTGGCCGCGTGGCATCGCCCCGGCGCGGAGACACCGTGATGTGGGCGCGCGCGTTTGCCGGCATCTTCGCCGGCTTCTTCCTGGCGGCCGCAGCCACCGGACTGGTCACCTGGCTGCCACCGGGCCCATGGCAGAACGCCCTGGTGCCTGCGCTGATCGCCTTCGTGCCGCTGTGGATGCTGGCAGCGTTGTGGGCCTTCAGTTTCCGCCGCGCGGGGTATGCCTGGCTGGCCCTGGCCGGCAGCGCGGCGGCCGGCTTCGCTGTGCTCGGGCTGCTGCGCATGGCCGGCGCCGTGCAATGAGATCAATCGCATGAAGTTCAGCTCGCAGACCCTGCGCACGTTCACCACCCTGCACACCTGGGTCGGCCTGGTGGCCGGCTTCGGGCTGTTCGTGGCCTTCTATGCCGGTGCGCTGACCCTGTTCCACCACGACCTGCCGCTGTGGCAGACACCGGGCGCGGCCACTGCGTTGCCCGCCAGCCTGGATGACGCGCAGTACCTGCTGGAGGACGTGCTGACCGCGCATGCGGAAGCACGCCGGCATGTCGGCATGACCTTCCCCGGTGCCGAGCATCCGCAGCCGCTGGCCTACTGGCAGGCCGACGACGGGGGGTGGCGCTATGCCTGGCCGGGGCAGACCGCCGGCAGCCCGACGCCGCCGCAGTCGGGCCTGGCCGAACTGGTCAACGAGCTGCACTACAGCCTGGGCCTGCCGGTGGCCGGCATCTACGTGATGGGCATCGTCAGCCTGCTGTATGGCATGGCCCTGCTCAGTGGCCTGGTGATCCATCTGCCGAAACTGCTCGGCGACCTGTTCGCGCTGCGTCCGGGCCGCAACCTCAAGCAGCTGTGGCAGGACGCACACAACGTCATCGGTGTGCTCAGCCTGCCGTTCCACCTCATGTTCGCCGTGACCGGTACCCTGCTCTGCCTGGTGTTCATCCAGATCGCCCTGCTCAACCCGCTCATCTTCGAAGGCAAGGCCATGCAGGCGGTGCCGACGGCGATGGACACCGCGCCCGTGCGCGCCGCCAGCGGTGTGCCGGCCGCTCCGGGCAGCCTGCGCGAACTGCATGCGCGCGCGCTGGAAGTGGCGCGCGCGCAGGGCGTGACCGATTTCGAACCGGCCTACCTGAAACTGGCCAACGGCGGTGACGCCAATGCCACCATCGAGATCACCGGTGAATCCAGCGGCACCCTCGGCCCGCTTGGCTCGGTCGCGCTGGACGTCGCCAGTGGCCGCCTGCTGGCCAGCCAGCTGCCCGGCCACCGCGATGCCAACCACGCCACGCTCAGCGCCGCCTATGCGCTGCATTTCGGTGAGTTCGGCAACGGCGTGGTGGTCTGGCTGTATTTCCTGCTGGGCCTGGGCGGTGCCTTCCTGTTCTATTCGGGCAACCTGCTGTGGATCGAATCGCGGCGCAAGCGCCGGCAACCACAGCAGCCGCGCTCCGGGGTGAACATGGCGCGGGCCACGGTGGGCGTGTGCATCGGCCTGTGCGTGGCGATCTCGGTCGCGTTCGCCAGCGCCCTGGTGCTGGAACGGGTGGCACCGTCCGCCGTTGATCACGGCATCCGCTGGGCCTGTTTCGGCAGCTGGGCCGCCTGCGCGCTGTGGGCGGCACTGCGCCGCCCGGCCCAGGCGGCACGCGAGCTGCTCTGGGCCGCCGCGATCAGCACCGCGCTGGTGCCGGTGCTGCATGGCGCCCTCAGCGGTGACTGGTTGTGGCGCGCGGCCGCGCATGGGCACTGGCCGCTGTTCTGGGTCGATGCGATCGCACTGGCCATGGCGTTCGGCTTTGCCCGGCTGGCCCTGGCCAGCCAGCGTCGCGCGCGCAACGGCGATCCCAACAGCGTCTGGGCCAATTGAGGTAGCGCCGGGCATGGCCCGGCGCTACTGCCAACCCTCAATCGCCGATGCGGGCCTTCTGCCACGGGCCAAGCATGGCGTTGAGCAGGCTGGCCTGTTCGTCATCGCCGGTCAGCTCCCACATGAACACCCCGGCCAGGCCCTGCTCGCGGGCGAACTGCGCGCGCAGCCCGATCGAGCGTGGGTCTTCGTAGCTGATGAAGATCTTCTGCTGCGGGTTGTACAGCCACGGGCTCTGCGCCTGCGGCTGCCAGTGCTTCGTCCAGCCGGGCTGGTCGAGATAGCGCGCCTTGATCACCCGCCAGTCGCCCGCGTCGGCCGGAGCGCTGTACGACTGGTACAGCCCATCGGCGGCGTCGCCGGTGACCTTGAAACCACGGCCATAGAACGGCACGCCCAGCACCAGCTTGTGGGCCGGCA
Source organism: Stenotrophomonas sp. SKA14 (assembly GCF_000158575.1). Classification (NCBI taxonomy): domain Bacteria; kingdom Pseudomonadati; phylum Pseudomonadota; class Gammaproteobacteria; order Lysobacterales; family Lysobacteraceae; genus Stenotrophomonas; species Stenotrophomonas sp. SKA14. Next base: position 2,038,639 of record NZ_DS999412.1, on the reverse strand, counting down.
CGCCGTGGTCGCGGTAGTACTGCACCGCGCCGGCCACGTTGTTCCAGCGCCGCAGTTCCGGTGCCAGCGGATCGGATGGAACTTCATGCAGCGGGGCGTTGAAGGTCGACACCGCCGAGAAGCCGGTGCCCATGTCGTAGCTCATCAGGTTGATGAAATCGAACACCCTGGCCAGCGCCGGCAGGTAGTAGCTGGCCGCCGGATCGTAGGGGCCATCGGTCTGCAGGCGACCGGCGGCCAACGCGGCGGTCAGCAGCATCGGCTGCCCCTGCTTGCGCCCGCGCGCGTCGAGTGCGACGCGGAACGCCTGCGCGAGCCTGGTCAGGTTGGCGCGATCCTGCGGGCGGTGCGCCAGCTCCTTCGGCCCACCACTGACCGGGAATTCCCAGTCGATGTCCACGCCATCGAAGCTGCCGGCGTGGCGATCGAAGAACAGCGCCATGCAGGAATCGACCAGGCGCTTGCGGCTGGCCTCGCTCAGTGCCGCATCGGAAAAACCGCCCGCCCCCCAGCCGCCGATGGAAATCAACGTGCGCAGGTGCGGATGCGCCTTCTTCAGCTCGGCCAGCGCAGCGAAGTTGTCCGGCGCTTCGGCACCGACCGTGCAGCGCCCGTCTTCAATGGTGGAAAACGCATAGAACAGGTGGGTCAGGCGTTCGGCCGGAATGCTCGACACCGGATAGCGCTCGGCCGACCCGCCAGGATAGTAGGCACCGAAGATCGGCGCCTGCGGTGCCGCAGCGGCGTGTGCAGCGATGGGCAGGGCGCCGGCAATCAGCACGGCAAGGACAGCCACGGTCTGGCGCAACATGGGATCTCCCGGTTCGAAGGCGCAGCCACGTTAGCAAACCGATGTGCCTGCGGTACGGATGTCGCGGCATGTCGTCCAGTGGACACGCGCGCTCCCGCCCAGGACGACACCCCAGCGGTCACACCACTGCCATCTTGCGCCGCAACAGGACAGCCGCCGACGCCGCGCTCTCCCTCCCCTGCATCGGCTAAGGTAGCCGCGGATCTTCAACCCCGCATGGACATGAGCACCGACCACGACAACAGCGACGACGGCGCACGGCTGGATGACGCCCCCCTCGACGAACTGCAGGTACTGGAAGCCCGTGCCTATGATGCATTCCACGAAGGCGACCTCACCCGGGCCGTGGCCCTGTTCGGTGAATTGACCGGGCATGCCCCGGAGGCTCCCTACCTGCATTACATGCGCGGGCTCGCCCACAAGTACCTGCGCGACTGGCCGGCCTCGCTGCGGGACAACCTGCAGTCGGAACAGCTGCGCGACGCGTTCGATGTAGCCACCGCATGGAATGCCGGTATCGCCGCCACTGCACTGGGCGACTGGACCGAGGCGCGGCGCCAATGGAGCCGCTGCGGCATCACCGTTCCCGGCGACGCGGGGCCGATCGACGGCGATTTCGGCGTGGCCTGCCTGCGCCTGGCGCCGTGGTCTGCCGCCGAGGTGGTCTACATGCGCCGCATCGATCCGGTGCGCGCCCGCATCGACAATGTGCCGCTGCCGGAAAGCGGTTTCCGCTTCGGTGACATCGTGCTGCATGACGGCGCCTCGACCGGCCACCGCAGCTACCGGGAGCAGAGTGTGCCGGTGTTCAATGCGATGCAGCGCCTGCAGCCATCGGACATGGCCACCTTCACCGTGTTCGTGCAGTGTGATTCCGCCGATGACATCGCTGCCCTGGAAGCCATGCACCTGCCCGGGATCGGCATGGTCGAGGATTGGAGCGCGACCGTGCGCAGGCTGTGCCGCCGTTGCAGCTACGGTACGCCGCACCAGGACGATGACGCAGCGGGGCGCACGGATGGCTGGGCGCGCGCGCGCGATCTCGGCATTGCCGCGCAAGGGCGTGCCGCGGTGGAAAAACTGCTGGCAACGTGGGCCGCTGCGGCACCGGGACGCGTGCTGGAAGCCATCGAACAGCGCGAGCATCTGCTGAGTGAGCCCGAGCCGGGCCAGGTCTGGTGGCTGGGGGAGGAAGAGCAGGAAGAAGATGCCCGGTAACGCCGAGCGTGTTCGACTCCGGCGATGCCTCCAACAGCGTGTCAACCAAGGTTGACACCCACCCGGGGCTCGAGCGTGTCAACCAAGGTTGACACCTACCGGATCGAAACGCCTTCTGGCACAAGGGCTTCAGAATTCTTCAGGCGGCTTTCCAGCACTTCAGATGCGGTGCTGGCTCAATCGGGCTCCCTTTCGATGGAGCCCGCCGATGCGTTCGATCCTGCCCGTTCTCACCCTGCTCTGCGCCCTGTGTGCCGCGACCTTCACCGCTCGTGCCGCGCCGCCAGATCCGGCACGCCTGCTGGCGCTGCAGCAGGCCATCGCCCGCGATGAGCTAAAGCAGATCCGCAGCGTGCTGCTGCAGGTCGATGGCCAGGTGGTTTACGAGGGCTACTTCAATGGCGCCGACGCACAGACCCTGCACGACGTGCGATCGGCCAGCAAGGGCGTGACAGCACTGTTGGTGGGCGCTGCCATCGGCGAGGGACGCGTGCCCGGCGTGCAGGCCCGGGTGTACGACTACTTCCCGGCGTTCACCGCGCAGCACGCGGTCGACCCGCGCCTGCGCGCCACCACCCTGCAGGACCTGCTGACCATGAGCAGCCTGTGGGAGTGCGATGACGAGAACCCGTTCTCGGCCGGCCACGAAGAACGCATGTACGTCACCGAGCGGTGGCTGGACTTCGCGCTGGCGCTGCCGGTGAAGGGCTTTGCGCCATGGATGCAGCGGCCGCAGGACAGCCCGCATGGCCGCGCGTTTGCCTACTGCACCGCCAACCCGTTCGTGCTCGGTGCCGTGCTTGAACAGGCCAGTGGCCAACCGCTGGCCGACTATGCCGCACGCGTTCTGGAGCAGCCGCTGGGCATCACCCACAGCCAGTGGAACCGTTCGCCGGAGGGCATCGGCATGGGCGGCGGCGGCACCCGCTACCGCACGCGCGACCTGGCACGGTTCGGCCAACTGGTACTGGACGGTGGCCGCTGGCAGGGTCGCCAGTTGGTCCCCAGGGACTACATCGCGGCGATGGTGCAGGCGCAGGCGACCACCCCCGATGGCAGCGATTATGGCTACCAGTGGTGGGGCCTGAAGCTTGATGTGCAGGGTTCGTCGCGCACCGTGTGGGCGATGTCCGGCAATGGCGGCAACTATGTGTTCGTGCTGCCCGAACAGCGCGTGGTGGCCGTGGTCACCAGCCAGGCCTTCAACCGCTCCTTCGCCCATCCGCAGTCGCGGCGCATCCTCACCGAGTTCCTGCTGCCGGCGCTGCGCTGAGGGCGGCCAGGTCCTCCGGCCGCCAGGCGGCGGCCAGCACCTGCGCGCGCTGCCGGGCGATGTCGGTATCGATGCGCTCCAGCAACGCGGGCCAGCCCGGGGCGCCGTGCAGGGGCACCAGCAGCGGCGTGGCACGCAGCCATGCCACGTCACGGAAGCCATCATCGACGGCCTGATGCAATGCGGCGACGGCCGCATCTGTACGTCCAGCCGCCTGCAGCAGCAGTGCCCGCTCCACGCCCGTGTCGGACCAGCCGTCGCTGCCGCTGGCATCGAGCTGCTGCAGACGCTGCCCGATCCACGCGGCCTGCGCCGGCTGCGCGCCGTACAGGCCCGCCAGCGTCTGCCCCAGTGATTGCTGGGGCCGCAGCTGGCGACCGTGCTCGAACGCCGCTGCTGCAGTCACCGGGTCACCGGCCAGCAGCGCCAGCTCGCCCTTCATCCGCAGCAGCTGCGGGTGCGGCGTGCCCCGCGCCAGCGCCTCGTCCAGCGCCTGCCTGGCCTGTTGCGGCGCGCCGGCCAGATACAGGCTGCGCGGCCAGGCGATATTGGAGAAGACGTTGTCCGGGTAGAGCTGAAAGTTGCGCGCGTGGCGTTGCGCTGCAGCCTGGGTGAAGCCCAGCAGTTCCAGCTCGCGCGCCACCTGCACGTCGCGGAAACGCACGCGCCCGGGCGCCTTCAATGACAGGTTCTCGCGCAGCGCCGTCACCAGCTGGCCGCGCTCCTGCCGCAGATACGCCAGCGACGCGCGGCTGCGTTCGTCGGCGGGATCCAGTTCCAGGGCGCGCACGTAACCCGCCATCGCGTGCGGCATGTCGCCGAGGCAGTCCTGCGCATAGCCCCACAGCGCATGGGCGGCAGCATCGCGCGGCGCCCGCCTGCGCTCCTCGCTGGCCAGGGCCAGCGCCTCTTTCACTTGTCCCGGCGAGCCGTTGAACAGGCAGCCCTGCGCCGCCAACGCACGCGACAGTCCCCGCCGCGCCGGCGCGGACTCCGGATCGACCTGCAGCGCCTGACGGTACAGGCTGATCGCCCGCTCGTTGTTGCTGGCCTGACCGATGCCGGCGTAGTAATCGGCCCTCTGCAGCGCCGTCTGCGCCGCACCAGGCGCAGTCGACCGTGACCACCACACCAGCGTCATTGCGGCGACGCCCAGCGCTACGGCCGCCATCAGGCCCCGCCCTGCCCTGCCGCGCCAATGCGACCGGGCAGGCTGTGCGGTACCCGGCAACGGCTGCGCGCACAGCTGGTAGCCGCGCCCGCGCACCGAACGGATGTAGCGCGGCCGGCGACTGTCATCGCCCAGCGCCTGGCGCAGCAGCTTGACCCGTTGGCTGACCGCGTCTTCGCCGACCACTGCCGGTGCCCAGACCTGCGCCGCGAGGGTGTCGAAATCGACGACCTCGGCACCGTGCGCCAGCAGCACGTCCAGCAGCGTCCAGCTCAGGCCGCTGACCGGCAGGATCTGGCCGGCGCGGCTGACCCGCTGTGCCGGGCGGTCAATGTCCAGATCGAGCAGGCGAAGGGTGTCCATGGGCGAAGCATAGCGGCACGCCAGCCGCAGATCGCGGGCAAAGAAAAAGCGGGCCGAAGCCCGCTTTTTCATTTCAGCGATTGCAGAAGCGTGTCAACCAAGGTTGACACCCACCGTAATCGACCGGAGGCCGATTACTCGGCGCTGACGGCGTCGCCTTCTTCCACGGCCTTCATCGACAGGCGGATACGGCCCTGCTTGTCGACTTCCAGCACCTTGACCTTGACCACATCGCCTTCCTTCAGCACGTCGCCGACCTTCTCGACGCGGTCGCTGGAGATCTGCGAAACGTGGACCAGGCCGTCCTTGCCCGGCAGGATGGTGACGAACGCACCGAAGTCCATGATCTTGGCGACCTTGCCTTCGTAGATGCGGCCCGGCTCGACGTCCGAGGTGATCTGCTCGATGCGGGCCTTGGCGGCCTGGGCAGCGATGGCGTTGACCGAAGCGATGACGATGGTGCCGTCATCCTGGATGTCGATCTGGGTGCCGGTTTCCTTGGTGATGGCCTGGATGGTCGAGCCACCCTTGCCGATCACTTCGCGGATCTTGTCCGGGTGGATCTTGATGGTCAGCAGGCGCGGCGCGTAGTCGGACAGCTCCGAACGCGGGGCGGTCAGGCCGTGGGCCATTTCGCCCAGGATGTGCAGACGGCCAGCCTTGGCCTGCTGCAGGGCCTGCTTCATGATCTCTTCGGTGATGCCTTCGATCTTGATGTCCATCTGCAGGGCGGAGATGCCCTCAGCGGTACCGGCCACCTTGAAGTCCATGTCGCCCAGGTGATCTTCGTCACCCAGGATGTCGGACAGGACGACGAAGCGCTCGCCTTCCTTGACCAGGCCCATGGCGATACCGGCCACCGGCGCCTTCACCGGCACGCCGGCGTCCATCAGGGCCAGCGACGAACCGCAGACCGAGGCCATCGACGAGGAACCGTTCGACTCGGTGATTTCCGAGACGACGCGGATGGTGTACGGGAAGGCTTCCAGCGACGGCATGACAGCCAGCACGCCGCGCTTGGCCAGGCGACCGTGGCCGATTTCGCGGCGCTTCGGGCCCATCATGCGGCCGCACTCACCCACCGAGAACGGAGGGAAGTTGTAGTGGAACAGGAAGTTTTCCTTGTACTCACCGGCAACGGCGTCGATGACCTGGCCGTCACGGGCAGTGCCCAGGGTGATGGTCACGATGGCCTGGGTTTCGCCGCGGGTGAACAGCGAGGAACCGTGGGTACGCGGCAGCACGCCGGTCTTCACGGCGATCGGGCGGACGGTGTCCAGCGCACGGCCGTCGATGCGGACCTTGGTGTCCAGCACCGAGTCACGCATGGTGCGGTATTCCAGCTCGCCGAATTCCTTCGACAGCTCGGCCGGGTTCCAGCCCTCGGCGGCCACGCGGCCAGCCAGGGTTTCAACCACGTCCTTCTTGATCGCCGAGATGGCGTCGCGGCGCTGCAGCTTGTCGCGCACCTGGAAGGCTTCGCCCAGGCGCGGGCCGATGGCTTCCTTCAGGGCGGAGATCAGCGCGTCGTTCTTGGCCGGGGCTTCCCAGGTCGACGGCTTGGTGCCGGCTTCGACGGTCAGCTCGTTGATCGCGTTGATGACCTTCTGCATTTCGCGGTGACCGAAGGTCACGGCGCCCAGCATCACTTCTTCGGACAGCAGCGCGGCTTCGGATTCGACCATCAGCACGGCGTTGGAGGTACCGGCGACGACCAGTTCCAGCTGCGAGTCAGCCAGTTCGCTGACGGTCGGGTTCAGGATGTACTCGCCGTTCTTGTAACCAACCTTGGCAGCGCCGATCGGACCCATGAACGGGGTGCCGGCCAGGGCCAGGGCAGCCGAGGCACCGATCAGGGCCGGGATGTCACCGTCCACGTCCGGGTTCAGCGACATGACCGTGGCGATGATCTGCACTTCGTTCTTGTAGTCTTCCGGGAACAGCGGGCGGATCGGACGGTCGATCAGACGCGAGATCAGGGTTTCCTTCTCGGTCGCACGGCCTTCGCGCTTGAAGAAACCACCCGGGATACGGCCGCCGGCGTAGAACTTTTCCTGATAATCGACGGTCAGCGGGAAGAAGTCCTGGCCTTCGCGCGCGCTCTTGGCGGCGACGGCGGTGACCAGCAGTACGGTGTCGTCCATCTTGACGATGACGGCACCGCTGGCCTGGCGGGCGACTTCGCCGGTCTCAAGCGTGACGGTGTGCTTGCCGTACTGGAAGGTTTTGGTGATTTTTGCCACGGAGGGTGTCCTTGGGGATGCTGTCTGCGAATTTGGACCGTCGGCGACCCTTGCCGCCAGCGGGTGGCCGGATCGTTCCGGCCTGAATCGGGGATTGCGGTGCTACAAAACAAAACCGCGGCGCATCGCTGCGCCGCGGGGGATTCGTTGCTTAGCGACGCAGGCCAAGCTTTTCGATCAGGGCCTTGTAACGCTCGACATCCTTCTTCTTCAGGTAGTCGAGCAGGCTGCGACGGCGGTTGACCATCTGCAGCAGGCCGCGGCGGCTGTGGTGGTCCTTCTTGTGGGTCTTGAAGTGGCCGGTCAGCAGTTCGATGCGGGCGGTCAGCAGGGCCACCTGGACTTCCGGGGAGCCGGTGTCGGCGGCGCTGCGCTTGTTGTCTTCAATGACCTTCTGGGTGTCGATCGACATTTTCTTTTTTCTCTGTGATGCGTGGCCGGCAGGAACGCGCTTCGCGCACCGCCAGGCTCGCCGTGGACTACGAGGATGAAACCTGCGCGAGGCAGGTTGCCGGAAAACGGCCGCGAAATTGTAACGGCCGGGGGCTTCCGGGACAAGGTCCGGGGCTGAACCGGCAGGCCCCGGTCAGAGGTTGAAACGGCGCTGGGGGGCCAGCAGGCCGCTGTCATCGACCTGGCCCAGGCCCTGGACAACATCGTCCGGGCCGAACACGGCGACCAGGCCACGCGGCCAGGACAGGTCGCGCTGACGCTGGCCGACACAGAACCGGTGGGCCTGGCCGGCGTCGAGGTCGACCCGCGGGTACTCGGCCAGGCCGGCGGCCAGCGGCAGCAGCAGCGCATCCATGCCGGCCTCGTCGCCCGCCTCGACCATCGCCCGCAGCTGGTCCAGGGTGACCATCGCCGGTGCCCGGAATGGTTCAACCCAAAGCCGGCGCAGCGCGCTGATATGGGCGCCGCAGCCCAGGCTTTCGCCGAGGTCGCGGGCCAGGCTGCGGATGTAGGTGCCCGAGCCGCAGGTGATGCGCAGGCGCAGCCGTTCCGGCTGCTGCTCGAGCACCTCGATGGCGTGCACCTGCACTTCGCGCTCGGGCGCCTCGATGACGTCGCCACGGCGGGCCTTCACATATAGCGGCTCACCGCCCTGCTTCAGCGCCGAATAGATCGGCGCCCGCTGCAGGATGCTGCCGGTCAGCGGCGCCAGCGCGGCCTGCAGGGCCTGCGCACTGATCGCCGGCACCGGGCGCTGCAGCAGCACCTGGCCTTCGGAATCGTCGGTATCGGTGGTCTGGCCGAGCACGATCTCGGCGTCATACGCCTTGGCCGAGCCAAGCAGCAGGCCAGCAATCTTGGTCGCCTCGCCGAAGCACAGCGGCAGCAGGCCGGTGGCCAGCGGGTCGAGGCTGCCGGTGTGACCGCCCTTCTCGGCACGGAACAGGCGACGGGCCACCTGCAGGGCGGCGTTGGAGCTCATGCCGGTCGACTTGTCGAGCAGCAGGATGCCATCCAGGCGGCGGAACTGAATTCGGGTCATGACAGGAAGTTGTAGAGCCGAGCCATGCCCGGCTACCGCAGCGCGGCCCGCATGGGCATCGCGTTGCCGGAACGGAAAGACGCCGGGCATGGGCCCGGCGCTGCCTTATTCTTCGTCGCTCTCGCGACGCTTCTCCGCGGCCAGCGTATCGGGCAGGTCGCGCAGGATGTTGTCGATGTGCTCACCACGGTCGACCGAGTCGTCGTAGTGGAAATGCAGCTCCGGCACGTGGCGCAGCTTCATGGCACGGGCCAGGTCCATGCGCAGGCGGTAGCCCAGCTCCTTCAGGCCGGCCACGGCTTCAGCCGAACGTTCCGGCATCAGCGCGGTGACGAACACCTTGGCATGGGCCATGTCGCGGGTGATTTCCACGTCGGACACGCTCACCGAGGGCAACCCGTGCTCGCGCACGGCGTTGTGCACCAGGGTGCCGAGTTCACGGCGCAGCTGGGCGGAGACACGGTCGGTTCGATGGAAAGTCTTGGGCACGCGGTCGGGCTCTCGATTCAAATGTGACCCGACCAAGGTCGGGTCCTACCAGGAGGAGTGACCCGACCTTGGTCGGGCCCCACCAGGGGGCGGGCCGGCCCGCGAGGGCCGGTCCGTTGCAGCATTACAGGGTGCGCGGCACTTCGATACGCTCGAAGCACTCGATCTGGTCACCCGGCTTGACGTCGTTGTAGGCCTTCACCGCGATACCGCATTCGGTACCGTTGCGGACTTCCTCGACGTTCTCCTTGAAGCGGCGCAGCGATTCCAGCTCGCCCTCGAAGATCACCACGCTGTCGCGCAGCACGCGGATCGGCTTGTTGCGCTTGACCACGCCCTCGATGACCATCGAGCCGGCGACGGCGCCCAGCTTGGAGCTGCGGAAGACGTCGCGGACCTCGGCGATACCGATGATCTCTTCGCGGATCTCCACGCCCAGCAGGCCGGAAGCCACCTGCTTCACCTGGTCGATCACGTCATAGATGATCGAGAAGTAACGCAGGTCAACACCGTTCGATTCGATGATGCGACGGGCCGAAGCATCCGCACGCACGTTGAAGCCGATGACGGTGGCCTTCGAAGCAGCGGCCGAGTTGGCATCCGACTCGGTGATGCCACCCACGCCGGAGTGGATCACGTTGATGCGGATGTCTTCGTTGGACAGCGCGACCAGTGCCTGGCTCAGCGCCTGCACCGAACCCTGCACGTCGGCCTTGATGACCAGGTTGAGGACCTGCTGGCCCTCGCCCTTGCCCAGGGTCGCCATGATGTCTTCCATGCGGCTGCCGGCAGTGGCGACCAGGCGCGATTCACGACGCTTGGTCTCACGCTGCTGGGCAACGTCCTTGGCCAGGCGCTCGTCCTCGACCACCACGAAGTCGTCACCGGCTTCCGGCACGCCGGACAGGCCCAGGACCTGCACCGGGATGGACGGACCGGCGAACTCCGGCTGCTTGCCGGTTTCGTCGAACAGCGCACGCACGCGGCCGTACTGGATGCCGCACACCAAGTAGTCGCCCTTCTTCAGGCGGCCCTGCTGCACCAGCACGGTAGCGACCGGGCCACGGCCCTTGTCCAGCGACGATTCGATCACCACGCCCGAGGCGCGGCCTTCGTCGACGGCCTTCAGTTCCAGCAGTTCGGCCTGGATCGAGATGGCGTCCAGCAGGTCGTCGATGCCCAGGCCAGTCTTGGCCGAGATCTCCACCATCTGGGTGTCACCACCGAAGTCTTCGGCCACGACCTGCTCGGACAGCAGTTCGTTCTTGACCCGCATCGGGTCGGCGTCGGACTTGTCGATCTTGTTGATCGCCACGATCAGCGGCACACCCGCCGAACGGGCATGCTGGATCGCTTCCTTGGTCTGCGGCATGACGCCGTCATCGGCGGCCACGACCAGCACCACGATGTCGGTCAGCTTGGCGCCGCGGGCACGCATCGAGGTGAAGGCAGCATGGCCCGGGGTATCCAGGAAGCTGATCACGCCCTTCGGCGTATCCACGTGGTAGGCACCGATGTGCTGGGTGATGCCGCCGGCTTCGCCGGTGGCGACCTTGGTGCGGCGGATGTAATCCAGCAGCGAGGTCTTGCCGTGGTCGACGTGGCCCATGATGGTGACCACCGGCGGACGCTGGGTGGCTTCGCCCTGGTTTTCACCGGTCGAGGCCAGCAGTGCGTCTTCGGCGTCGTTGTCGTTGGCACGGATCGCCTTGTGGCCGAGTTCTTCGGTCACCAGCGCGGCGGTGTCGTGGTCGATGGACTGGGTGATGGTGGCCATCACGCCCATCTTGAACAGCGCCTTGACCACCTCGCCGCCCTTCAGCGCGAGCTTCTGCGCCAGGTCGGCCACGGTGATCGTGTCGCCGATCGCCACTTCACGCACCACCGGTGCGGTCGGGCGCTCGAAGCCGTGCGGACCGGCATTGTTGCCGCCGCGCGACATGTCGCGACGGCCACTGGACTGGTTGCGACCGCCCGGACGACCCCGGGTGTTGCTGTTGTTGCTGTTGCCACGACGCGCGCGGTCAGCGGCCGACAGATGCATCTGGCCGGCGAAGCGATCGCCCGGACCACGCTCGTTGCGCGGCGCGCTGCGGTTGTTGCGGTCGTCGTTGCGCGGCGGCGGCGGTGCACCACGCGGCGCAGCCGGGGCGGCGGCCGGAGTGCGCGGCGGGCGCGGCGCGGTTTCGTCGATGGGAGCACGCTTGGGCTTGCTGGCTGCCAGTGCCTCGGCCGCCTTGGCGGCCGCTGCAGCTTCTTCGGCGGCCTTCTTCTCGGCCTCGGCGCGTTCCTTGGCGGCAACCTCTTCCTCGCGGGCACGGACGATGGCTTCGTCGCGCAGACGATCCTTCTCGGCCAGGGCCTGCTGCTCGGCAAGGTTGCGCGCACGCGACTCTTCCAGCTTGCGCAGGATGTCGGCGCGCTCTTCGTCCGGCGTCATGGCGCGAGCACCATCCTTGACGTAGGTACGCTTCTGGCGCACCTCGACATTCACGGTCGTCTTGCTGCGACCGGAATTGACCGTCACTTCCTGCTGCTTCCGGCGGTTGAGCGTGATCTTCTTTGCAGACTGATCGGTCTCTTCCGGGGCCTGCTCGGGCTTGCCATGCGAACGACGAAGGAAGCCCAGGAGCTTCACCTTCTCGGAGCTGGTCACGACCTGGTCGGGACCGCTGAACTTCATGCCGGCACCGGCCAGCTGTTCCAGCAGTTTTTCGACCGGCGTGTTGACCAGTTCGGCAAGCTTGCGGATGGTGGTTTGCTGCGACATTCGGATCCTATGATCTTGTGGGCGCCCCCCCGCATCTGGAGGTGGCGCGGATTCTACGCCCTGAGCGGCTCAGGGCCCTGTTCATTGCCGGCTCATTCGCCGCGTTCCAGTCGGGCGATCTCTTCGGCACGGGCGGCCAGGATCAGCGCAGCGGCGCGCGCCTGATCCAGTCCTTCGATGCCGAAGTCCATGACCTCGTCGGCGGCCAGGTCGGACAGGTCCTCGCTGGTACGCACGCCGTGGCCGGCCAGCGCATACGCGGTGGCTTCGTCCATGCCCTTCAGGGACAGCAGGTCCTGCGCCGGCTGGCCGTCTTCAAGGCCTTCCTCGACTGCCAGGGCCTCATTGAGCAGCGCATCGCGGGCACGAGCGCGCAGCTCTTCGACGATGTCCTCGTCGAAACCTTCCACGGCCAGCAGTTCGCCGACCGGGACATAAGCGATTTCCTCGACGGTGCCGAAGCCTTCGCTGACCAGGATGCCGGCGATCTCTTCGTCCACTTCCAGCTTGTCCATGAACAGCTGGCGGGCCGAAGCCTGCTCGGCCTCCGACTTGGCGGTGACCTGGTCCTGGGTCATCACGTTGAGCTGCCAGCCGGTCAGGCGGCTGGCCAGGCGCACGTTCTGGCCGCCCTTGCCGATGGCCTGGGCCAGGCGGTCTTCAGCCACGGCCAGGTCCATCGAGTGCTTGTCTTCATCGACGATGATCGACTGCACTTCGGCCGGCGCCATCGCGTTGATGACGAAGTTGGCCGGGTTGTCGTTCCACAGCACGATGTCCACGCGCTCGCCATTGAGCTCGTTGGACACGGCCTGCACGCGCGAACCACGCATGCCGATGCAGGCGCCGATCGGATCGGTGCGCTGGTCGTGGGCGAGCACGGCGATCTTGGCGCGGTCACCCGGATCGCGGGCACAGGCCTTGATTTCCACCAGGCCCTGGCCGACTTCCGGCACTTCCAGCTTGAACAGCTCGATCATGAATTCCGGGGCGGCGCGGCTGATGAACAGCTGCGGGCCACGCGGCTCCGAGCGCACTTCGGCCAGGTAGCCGCGCACGCGGTCACCGGCGCGCAGCACGTCGCGCGGAATGCCCTTGTCCTTCGGAATGAAGCCTTCGGCGTTGCCACCGAGGTCGACATAGATGTTGCCGCGCTCGGCGCGCTTGACCACACCGGTGATCAGTTCGCCGACGCGATCCTTCCACGCATCCACGACCTGCTGGCGCTCGGCTTCGCGCACGCGCTGGACGATGACCTGCTTGGCGGCCTGGGCGGCGATACGGCCGAAGTCCGGGTTCTCGATCTGCTCTTCGATGTAGTCGCCGACATCCACGCCTTCGGCTTCATCGACGGCATCCATCAGGCGGATCTGGCGATCCGGCGATTCCATCACCACGTCATCGGCCACCACTTCCCAGCGGCGATAGGTTTCGTAGCTGCCATCCTTGTGGTCGATGACCACGCGGGTCAGCACTTCCTCGTCGGGATAGCGCTTCTTCGCTGCCGAGGCCAGGGCGGCCTCGATGGCATCGAAGATCACTTCACGCGGCACGCCCTTCTCGTTGGCGACTGCGTCGACTACCAGCAACAGTTCCTTGCTCATTGGCTCACTCCGCGCGCGGCTTCTTTGCCGCCGGCTCGTTGGAAGAAGAATTCTTGTTCGGCTTCGGACGCTTCGGTGCCGGACCGGTCGGCTTGCTCGGGGCCAGCCCCAGCGCCACCCAGTCGGGCATGATCCGTGCCTTGTCGATGTTGTCGGCCGACACGATCACTTCGGTCTTGTCGACAACGAAGGTGATGGTGTCCGCGGCCTCGTCGGTTGCCTCGATGCGACCCTGCAGGCGACGACGGTTGTCCTGCGGCAGCTTCAGGGTGACCTTGGCCATTTCGCCGAGGTGACGGCCGAACTGCTCCAGGTTGAACAGCGGACGGTCGACGCCCGGCGAAGACACTTCCAGCGTGTAATTGCCGCTGATCGGGTCTTCGACGTCCATCTGTGCCGACACTTCACGGCTGACGCGTTCGCAGTCGTCGACATTGATGATGCGCTCGGGCTGTTCAGCCAGCGGCACGTCGATGTAAAGGCGCAGGGTCGCACCGCCGGGGGCCGGCAGATACTCAACGCCCAGCAGCTCCAGGCCCAGCGACACAACGGTCGGGGCGAGCAGATTCGCGATGTCGGTTGCCTTGTCGCTCACAGCCTGCCTTGATCTCTATGGTTGGGTGCCGGCCTTGGCCAGCGTGGAAACATGACGCCCCGGAAACGACAAAGGGCCCGCTGGGCCCCTTTTCCGGAAAGACTCCGGTGACTGGATTCCGGTTGCAACCTGCAGTGCCTGCCGGTTGCGGCCCTCCTTCCGGGTCCGGACTCCCGCCGGGAGCCCGCCTTCAGGGGTACTGCTAGGCCGCTGATGATAGCGGCTGCACCGCGCTGGTGCAAGGCTTGGCGGCTTTGAAACCCCTCCCCGCCGCGGCGGCATGAGCCGATGCGGGAACGGCAGTCGAGCATGGCTCGACGCTACAAAAAGCGGACCACCCCAAAAAAAAACGCCTTCGAAGCAGGACTTCGAAGGCGCATTCTTTACTTGGTAGCGGGGGCAGGATTTGAACCTGCGACCTTCGGGTTATGAGCCCGACGAGCTGCCAGACTGCTCCACCCCGCATCAGAAGCGGAATTATGAGGCATTGCTGCGATAAATGCAAGCTTTCCCTCATTCATCAAACCGGTTGGCGCCGATCCGACGTTGGTAGCGGGGGCAGGATTTGAACCTGCGACCTTCGGGTTATGAGCCCGACGAGCTGCCAGACTGCTCCACCCCGCACCGGAAGTGTTTGAACTGCTGCCCTGCTCTTTCGAGGAGGGCTACCGCAACGATGTTCTGGCTGAACCGCTGCAGTGACAACTCAGGCTGCGCATATTACACGAATCGCGCAGCTTTGTGTCAACTTTCATGCAAGATGCGCAAATGCCTGCTGGCACCAGACCATGATCGGGTTCCAGGCAATGCCCAGCGCCAGCAGCGCCAGTGCGTTCACGCCCAGCACCAGGCCCAGCACGCGGTCGTTGCTGCGCGGCATGGCCTCACCCACCGGTTCATCGAAGTACATGACCTTGATGACGCGCAGGTAGTAGAAGCAGCCGACCACGGCACACAGCACGCCGAGGATCGCCAGCCACAGCAGGCCGCCGTTGACCGCTGCGCCGAGCACGGCCAGCTTGGTCCAGAAGCCCAGGAACGGCGGGATGCCGGCCAGCGACGCCATGATGCACAGCACCAGGCCGGCCATCCACGGGTTGCGGGCATTCAGGCCCTTGAAGTCTTCGATGTTCTCGGCTTCGAAGCCGGCACGCGACAGCGCGATGATCGCGCCGAAGGCGGCGGTCGACATGATGGCGTAGGCCAGTGCGTAGAACAGCGCGGCGGCATAGCCCTGCGCGCCACCACCGGCGATGCCCATCAGCAGGAAGCCGATGTGCGAAACGGTGGAGAACGCGAGCATGCGCTTCAGGTTGCTCTGCGCGATGGCCATCAGGTTGCCGATGACCAGCGAGACCGCGGCCAGGCCGGCAATCAGCAGCTGCAGTTCGGTCGACAGCGGACCCACGCCCATTTCCAGCAGGCGGTAGGCCATGCCGAAGGCGGCCAGCTTCGGCGCCGAGCTGATGAACAGTGCGATCGGTGCCGGGGCACCCTGGTACACGTCCGGCAGCCACATGTGGAACGGCGCGGCACCCAGCTTGAAGGCGACGCCGGCGATCATGAATACCGCGCCGGTGATCAGCAGCACGCGCTCTTCCGAGTGCGGAATGGCATCGCGGACGACGTCCAGGTGCAGGCTGCCGGTGGCGCCATAGATCAGCGACATGCCGTACAGCAGCAGGCCCGACGCCAGCGAACCCAGCACGATGTACTTCATCGCCGCTTCCGAGGCCAGGCCGTTCTCGCGGTTGCTGGCGACCAGCGCATAGGAGCACAGCGCCAGCAGTTCCAGGCCCAGGTAGACCATCAGCAGGCTGCCGGCCGAGACCAGGATCATCATGCCGGCGGTGCCGAACAGGATCAGCACCGGGATCTCGCCCTGGAACAGGTTGCGATCACGCAGGTAGCGCCAGCCATAGACCAGGGTCAGGCCGCTGAGCAGCACGATCCCGGTCTTCATCACGTCCGCGGCGGTATCGCGCACGAACATGCCATGGAAGACCTCCCCCTGCCCGCCCACGCCGGTGGCCAGCATGAACAGCACCACGGCCAGCGCAGCGAGCGAGAACAGGTGGGTGACGATCTTGTTCCGGTTGCTGACGAACAGGTCGAGGATCATCAGGGCGAAGGCGCTGCCGATCAGCACCAGCTCGGGAGCGAGCGGTGGCAGGTCAGCGGCGGTCAATGGCAGCAGCGGCGAGGTGGTCATCATCAAATCCTGGAATTACAGCAGCTTGCTGGATGCGATCTGCATCGCCAGCTTCGCGATCGAGGGCTCCATCAGGTCGGTCAGCGGCTTGGGGTAGATGCCCAGGGCCAGCACGCCGATGGCGAACACGCCCAGCACCAGCCATTCGCGACCGTTGATGTCCTTCAGTTCGGCAACGTGGCTGTTGGCCACTTCGCCGAAGAAGATGCGCTTGTACAGCCACAGGGTGTAGGCGGCGCCGATGATCAGGGTGGTGGCCGCGCCCAGGGCGATCCACGGATTCCGCTGGAAGGCCGACAGGATGACCATGAACTCGCCGACGAAGCCGCTGGTACCCGGCAGGCCCGCGTTGGCCATGAAGAACAGCATGGCGAAGGTGGCGAACCACGGCATCACGTTGACCACGCCGCCGTAGTCAGCGATGCGGCGGCTGTGCATGCGGTCGTACAGCACGCCGACGCAGGAGAACATCGCTCCGGACACGAAGCCGTGCGAGATCATCTGCACCATGGCGCCCTGCAGGCCGAGGCGGGCGGCGTCGGCGTTGCCGGCTTCACGCACCAGCCACAGGGCGATGAAGGTGCCCAGGGTGACGAAGCCCATGTGCGCGATCGACGAATAGGCGATCAGCTTCTTCATGTCGTCCTGCACCAGGGCGACCAGGCCGACGTAGATCACCGCGATCAGCGACAGCGCGATCACCAGCCAGGCCCATTCCTGCGATGCGTCCGGGACGATCGGCAGGTTGAAGCGCAGGAAGCCGTAACCACCGATCTTCAGGGCGATGGCGGCCAGGATCACCGAACCGGCGGTCGGCGCTTCCACGTGGGCATCCGGCAGCCAGGTGTGGACCGGGAACATCGGCACCTTGACCGCGAAGGCGATCAGGAAGGCGAAGAAGATCCAGGTCTGTTCCTTGGCCGACAGCGGCAGCGCATACAGGTCGGCCAGCTGGAAGCTGCCGCCCTTCAGGTACAGGTAGATCAGTGCCACCAGCATCAGCACCGAGCCGAGGAAGGTGTACAGGAAGAACTTCAGCGCGGCGTAGATGCGGCGCGGGCCACCCCAGACACCGATGATCAGGAACATCGGGATCAGCATCGCCTCGAAGAACACGTAGAACAGCATCGCGTCCGTGGCCGAGAAGATTCCGACCGTGACGCCTTCCAGGATCAGGAAGGCGGCCACGTACTGGTTGACGCGCTTGTCGATGGCGCTCCAGGCACCGATCAGGGCAAGCACGCTGACCAGCGTGGTCAGCAGGATCAGCGCCACGGCGATGCCGTCCACGCCCAGGTTGTAGCCGATCTTGTACGCCGGGATCCAGGCATGGGTCTCGACGAACTGCAGACCGTCGATGCCCGCGTTGTAGCCGCTCAGCAGCGAGAGGCTCGCCACGAAGGTCAGCACCGCGACGCCCAGCGACGCCCAGCGGGCGGTCTGCGCATCACGGATCGCAAGGATCAGGGCGCCACCGAGGATCGGCAGCCAGATGAGGACACTGAGTAGAGGCCAGTTCGACACGTCTTCTTATTCCGTACAGGTCATCAACGCAGGTAATGCATCAGCACGCCCAGCAGGGCAATCAGGCCGATGATCATCGCGAAGGCGTAGTGATAGAGGAAACCGGATTGGGTACGACGCAGCACGCCGGCTGCGACGTCCACAACACGTGCCGAGAGATTGACCACGCCGTCGACGATGTTGCTGTCGATCCAGCGTGCGACCTTGCCCAGCTTGACGCTGCCGCCGGCAAAGCCATCGATCCACAGCTTGTCGAAGCCGTACTTGTTTTCCAGCACCGACACCAGCGGGGCGAAGGTCTTGCGCGCCTTGCCCGACAGGTCCGGCTTCCACAGGTAGAACAGTGCAGCCAGCAGGAAGCCCGCCAGGGTCAGCCAGAACGGCGGCAGCATCATGCCGTGCAGCGCGAACGCCACCGGCCCGTGGAACTCTTCACCCAGGAAGGCAACGGTGTTCTTGGCCGGATCGTAGAAGTCGACGATGCCGGTGAAGAACGTGTTGACCTGGCCCTGGATCGCCGCGTGGGCGTGGTGGCCGGCCCAGTCGGTGCCATGCAGCATCGGACCGATGCTGAAGAAACCGATGGCGATCGACGGGATGGCCAGCAGGATCAGCGGCAGGGTCACCACCCACGGGGTTTCATGCGGCTCATGCGGACCGTGGCCATGGCCGTGGTCGTCATGGGCATCGGAATGGTGTGCGTCTGCGGCGTGGTGATCGTCATGGCCGTGGCCATGGTCATCTTGCGCGTCGCGGAAGCGCTCCTTGCCATGGAAGGTCATGAACAGCAGGCGGAAGCTGTAGAAGCTGGTCACCAGCACGCCACCCAGTACCGCCCAGTAGCCATAGGTGGCCACCCAGCTGTTCTGCATGTGGGCGTGGATCTCGGCCGCCTCGATGATGGTGTCCTTCGAGTAGAAGCCCGAGAAGAACGGCGTACCGACCAGCGCCAGGGTACCGATCCACATGGTGACGAAGGTGATCGGCATGTACTTGCGCAGGCCGCCCATCTTGCGCATGTCCTGCTCGTGGTGCATCGCGATGATGACCGAGCCGGCGCCGAGGAACAGCAGGGCCTTGAAGAAGGCGTGGGTCATCAGGTGGAACACGGCGGCCGAATAGGCCGACACGCCCAGTGCCACGGTCATGTAGCCCAGCTGCGACAGCGTGGAGTACGCGACGACGCGCTTGATGTCGTTCTGCACGATGCCGATCAGGCCGGTGAAGAACGCGGTGGTGGCACCGATGAAGAGGATGAAGTTCAGCGCGGTCTGCGACAGCTCGAACAGCGGCGACATGCGGGTAACCATGAAGATACCGGCGGTCACCATCGTCGCGGCGTGGATCAGCGCCGAGATCGGGGTCGGGCCTTCCATCGAGTCCGGCAGCCACACGTGCAGCGGGACCTGGGCCGATTTGCCCATGGCGCCGATGAACAGGCAGATGCAGATGACGGTGGCGATCGACCAGATCACCGGCTCGTTCAGCAGCTGCATGCCCAGGATCGTGCCGTCCCAGATCTGCAGCTGGGCGCGCGGATCAGCCAGCATGCCGGCCTGCGAGAACACCTGCGAGTAGTCCAGGGTGCCGAACACCCACAGCACGCCGGCGATGCCCAGCAGGAAGCCGAAGTCGCCGACGCGGTTGACTAGGAACGCCTTCATGTTGGCGAAGATCGCGGTCGGGCGCTTGAACCAGAAGCCGATCAGCAGGTACGACACCAGGCCCACCGCTTCCCAGCCGAAGAACAGCTGCAGGAAGTTGTTGCTCATCACCAGGGTGAGCATCGAGAAGGTGAACAGCGAGATGTAGCTGAAGAACCGCTGGTAGCCCGGATCGTCCTGCATGTAGCCGATCGTGTAGATGTGGACCAGCAGCGACACGAAGGTCACCACCACCATCATCATCGCGGTCAGCTTGTCGACCATGAAACCGACGTGGGCCGAGTACTGGCCGACTTCGAAGAACGTGTAGATGTTCTGGTTGAACGGCTGCGCACCGCCCCACAGCAGCTGGTAGAGCGTGTACATCGACAGGCCGCAGGCAACCGCGACGCCGAGGATGGTGATGGTCTGCGCGCCGAAGCGCTTGACCTGGCGACCGAACAGGCCGGCGATGATGCTGCCGAACAGCGGTGCAAGCACCACTGCGATCAACAGACTCTTGGAGAGAGTGATTTCCATCTGTGGATCAGCCCTTCAGCGAATCGACTTCGCCGACATTGATCGTGCGGCGGGTACGGAACAGGGTCACCAGGATCGCCAGGCCGATGGCGGCTTCCGCGGCGGCGACGGTCAGGATGAAGAACACGAACAGCTGGCCGGACGGATCGCCCAGCTGACGCGAGAAGCCGACGAAGTTGATGTTCACCGACAGCAGCATCAGTTCGATCGACATCAGCAGGACGATGACGTTCTTCCGGTTGAGGAAGATGCCGGCCAGGCTGATGGCGAACAGCACCGCGCCGAGCGCAAGCATGTGGCCAAGGGTAATCACGGCTGGGTCTCCTCGCCGGCGGCCGGCTTGCTGTTGCTGTGCACGACCGGTGCTTCGGCGCCCATCTTGACCATGCGCAAGCGCTGGCCGGCCTTGACCATGGTCTGCTCGCCCGGGTTCTGGCTCTTCACACCGGTACGGCGGCGCAGGGTCAGCATCACGGCGGCGACGACGGCCACGGTCAGGATGACGGCGGCGAATTCGAACGGCAGCAGGTACTCGGTGAACAGCGTGCGCGCCAGCCAGGTGACGTTGGAGCTGTCGGCGGCGACCGCGGCGGCGTTGTCGGCCGGGAACGGCGTGACCGAACGCGCCTTGACGCCGATCAGGACCAGCATCTGCACCAGCATCGCGACCGCAACGATCAGGCCGACCGGCAGGTAGCGCACCCAGCCCTCACGCAGCTTGGTGGGGTCGATGTCCAGCATCATCACCACGAACAGGAACAGCACCATCACCGCGCCGACGTAGACCAGCACCAGGGCCACGCCGAGAAACTCGGCGCCCACCAGCAGCCACACGCAGGCGATGGAGAAGAAGGTCAGCACCAGGCAGAGCACGGCGTGAACCGGGTTGCGCACGCTGATCACCGCACCGGCCGAAACCGTTGCCGCGATGGCGAACACCCAGAAAGCGATATTTACCCAATCCATCTCTCGACCTCAGCGGTAAGCGGCATCGGCGGCGCGACGCTCGGCGATCTCGGACTCGAGACGGTCGCCCAGGGCCAGCAGCTGCGGCTTGGTAACGATGTTTTCGCCACGATTCTCGAAGTGGTACTCGAGGATGTGGGTTTCGACGATCGAGTCCACCGGGCAGCTTTCCTCGCAGAAGCCGCAGAAGATGCACTTGAACAGGTCGATGTCGTAGCGGGTGGTGCGGCGGGTGCCGTCTTCGCGCTTGGCCGAGTCGATGGTGATGGCCAGCGCCGGGCACACCGCTTCGCACAGCTTGCAGGCGATGCAGCGCTCTTCACCGTTGGGATAGCGGCGCAGGGCGTGCAGGCCACGGAAGCGCGGCGACTGCGGGAACTTCTCCATCGGGTACATCATCGTGTACTTCGGCTTGAAGCTGTACTTCAGCGTCAGCCAGAGGCCCGCCAGCAGTTCGAGCAGCAGCAGGCTCTTGAAGTAATGGGTAATCCTGTTCATCACTTTAGACGCCCTTTTGAATCACGCCGAAGAACACCATGACGGCGGTAACCGCGATCCACAGAATGGCCAGCGGAATGAAGACCTTCCAGCCCAGGCGCATGATCTGGTCATAGCGGAAGCGCGGGAAGCTGGCACGGAACCAGATGTAGGCACTGGCAAAGAAGAACACCTTGACGAACAGCCACGGTGCACCGCCCTTCCAGATCCAGTCGACCAGCGGCGAGACATCGCCGAAGTTGACCCAGCCCTGGACCGGGCTCAGCCAGCCGCCAAGGAAGAAGATCGAGATCAGGAAGCTGATCAGGATCATGTTCGCGTATTCGGCCAGGAAGAACAGCGCAAACGCACCACCGGAGTACTCGACCATGTGGCCGGCGACGATTTCCGACTCGCCTTCCACCACGTCGAACGGCGCGCGGTTGGTTTCAGCCACGCCCGACACCCAGTAGATGACGAACAGCGGGAACAGCGGCAGCAGGAACCAGTCGAAGAAGCCGGAGCTGCCGGCCTGCGCCATCACGATGTTGCTCAGGTTCAGGCTGCCCGAAGCGATCATCACGCCGACCAGGGCGAAGCCCATCGCGATTTCGTAGCTGATCATCTGCGCCGAGGCGCGCATCGCACCCAGGAACGCGTACTTCGAGTTGGAGGCCCAACCGGCCAGGATGATGCCGTAGATGCCCAGCGAGGTCATCGCCAGCAGGTACAGCAGGCCGGCGTTGGCGTTGGACAGCACGATCTGCGAATCGAAAGGCACCACCGACCAGGCCGCGAAGGCCGGGGCCAGGGTGATCAGCGGGGCCAGCAGGTAGATCGCCTTGTTGGCGCTGCTCGGCTGGACCACTTCCTTGAACAGCAGCTTGAAGACGTCGGCGAAGGCCTGGAAGATGCCCATGCCCACGTACATCGGGCCGTGGCGGACGTGCATCCAGCCGATCAGCTTGCGTTCCCAGACCACGTAGAAGGCCACCGAGACGATCACCGGAACGGTGATCACCAGGATCTTCAGGATGATCCAGACCAGCGCGCCGATGTCACCGAGGCCAAGCAGCCACTGGTGCAGCGGGTCGACCGCGTTCAACAGCAATTCGTTCATGCAGCCACCACCGTTACGCGAGCGGCACCCAGCGGCGCGGTCGCGCCGTGGCCCGATTCAATCCAGACCGAACCCGCAGCGACGCGGGCGTCGACCACCACCGGCAGGGTGGCCTTGCCGGCATCGGTGCCGACCTTGGCCATCTGCCCTTCCTGCAGCTGCAGGCGAGCGGCATCTTCAGCGTTCAGCACGATGCGCGGGGCGTTGTTGAGCGGATGCGACTGCAGCGCCGGGGCGCGACGGACCACCGCGTCGGTGCGGTAGATCGCGGCGGTCGAAGCCACTTCCAGGCCTTCGCCGGCCACGGCCGGCTGCGCCGAAGCGGCAACGCTGACCGACACCGGACCCAGGCTGGCGCGCAGGCCGGCCAGGTCGGTGAAGTCGAAACCGGCCAGCGCCATTTCGCCGCCCAGTGCGCGCAGCACGCGCCAGCCTTCACGCGCCTCGCCCGGCAGCTTGCCGCCGGCACGGGCCGACTGCTCGCGACCATCGAGGTTGGTCAGGGTGGCGTCGATTTCCGGCAGCGCGCCGATCGGCAGGATCACATCGGCAACGTCGCGGGTGGAGACACAGGCGAACTGGCTGAAGGCCACCACCTTGGCACCGACCAGCGCCTTGCGCGCCGCCGGAGCATCGGCGAAGTCCAGGCCCGGCTCCAGGCCGTACACCACGTAGGCCTGGCGCGGCTGCGCCAGCATCGCGGCGACGTCCTTGCCGGCCGGCAGCACGCCAGCGCGGGTCAGGCCAACGGCGTTGGCGCCCTGCGGGATGCGGCACAGCTTGGCACCGGTGGCGGCTGCGAAGTCACGCGCGGCGGCACGGATCGCGGCAGCCTGCGGGTGGTTCTCGGCGATGCCGCCGACGATCAGCACGGTGTTGTTGCCACCCTGCACTGCCGAACGCAGCTCGGCGTTGGCCAGCGCGTCGACGAACTTCGACGGCGCGACGATCTGCTTGCCAGCGATGCTGAAGGCAAAGTCGAAGTCCACCGGGTTGACGACGTGGATCTTGGCGCCATGGGTGGTCTGCGCCTTGCGCAGGCGGGCGTGCAGCAGCGGCAGTTCGTGGCGGATGTTGCTGCCCAGAACGACGATGCGATCGGCGCCTTCGATTTCCGCCAGCGGCAGGCCGAACACTTCGGCGGTCGCGGCGTCGGAGAAATCGCGGTTGTTGATGCGGTGGTCGATGTTGCTCGACCCCAGGCCCTTGGCCAGGCGGGCCAGCAGCGCGCCTTCCTCGTTCGAGGTCGACGGATGCACCAGCACGCCCAGGTTGTCGCCCTGGTTGGCCTTGAGGATTTCGGCGGCCGCGGCCAGGCCTTCGGCCCAGCTCACTTCCTTCCACTCGCCATTGACCTTGCGCAGCGGCTTGACCGCACGGTCTTCGCTGTACAGGCCCTGGTGCGAGTAGCGGTCACGGTCGGACAGCCAGCATTCGTTGACCGCTTCGTTGTCGCGCGGCACGGTGCGCAGCACTTCGCCGCGACGCACGTGCAGGAACAGGTTCGACCCCATCGCGTCGTGGTAGCCCAGCGACTCGCGTGCGGTCAGTTCCCACGGGCGGGCGCGGAACTGGAACACCTTGTTGGTCAGCGCACCGACCGGGCAGACGTCGACGACGTTGCCGGACAGTTCGGTGGTCAGCGGCTTGCCGTCGTAGGTACCGATCTGCAGGTTCTCGCCGCGGTACATGCCACCCAGTTCATAGGTGCCAGCCACGTCGGCGGTGAAGCGCACGCAACGCGTGCACTGGATGCAGCGGGTCATCTCGGTGGCGACCAGCGGACCCATGTCCTCGTCCGGCACCACGCGCTTGCGCTCGTTGAAGCGGCTGACCGAACGGCCATAGCCCAGCGAAACGTCCTGCAGCTCGCACTCGCCGCCCTGATCGCAGATCGGGCAGTCCAGCGGGTGGTTGATGAGCAGGAACTCCATCACCGAACGCTGGAACTTCAGCGCCTTCTCGCTGCGGGTGGCGACCTTCATGCCGTCCATCACCGGGGTGGCGCAGGCCGGCGCCGGCTTCGGCGACTTCTCCACGTCCACCAGGCACATGCGGCAGTTGGCGGCGATCGGCAGCTTCTCGTGGTAGCAGAAGCGCGGAATGGAGATGCCGGCCTTGTCGGCGGCCTGGATGATCATCGAGCCCTTGGGCACGACCAGCGACTTGCCATCGATCTCGATGGTGACGTGATCGGGTGGGACGCTCGGATTTACGGGTTGCGCGCTCATGCAGCGGCTGCCTCCACCTTCTTGCCGTCAACCATCGAATGACCGTTGACGATGTAGTACTCGAACTCGTCCCAGAACTGGCGCAGGAAGCCCTGGATGGGCCATGCAGCCGCTTCGCCGAACGCACAGATGGTGTGGCCTTCGATCTGGCCGGCCACTGCCTTCAGCTGGTGCAGGTCTTCCATCGTGGCCTTGCCGGCAACGATGCGCTCCAGCACGCGGTGCATCCAGCCGGTGCCTTCTCGGCACGGGGTGCACTGGCCGCAGGATTCCTTGTGGAAGAACTGGCTGATGCGGCATGCGAACTTGACGCAGCAGACGCTGTCATCGAGCACCACGACGGCGCCCGAACCCAGGCCCGAGCCCAGTGCACGGATGGTGTCGTAGTCCATCGGCAGGCCCTTCAGCTCGGCCGCGGTCAGCACCGGCATCGACACGCCGCCCGGAATCGCGCCCTTCAGGGTGCGGCCCGGACGCAGGCCACCGGCCATTTCCAGCAGGTCGTCGAAGGTGGTGCCCAGCGGCACTTCGAAGTTGCCGCCGTTCTGCACGCAGCCGGACACCGAGAAGCACTTCGGGCCGCCGTTGGCGGTCAGGCTCAGGCCCTTGAACCACTCCGGACCATTGCGGATGATCGCCGGCACCGAACCGTAGGTTTCGGTGTTGTTGATCGTCGACGGCTTGCCGTACAGGCCGAAGTTCGCCGGGAACGGCGGCTTGTAGCGCGGCTGGCCCTTCTTGCCTTCCAGCGATTCCATCAGCGCGGTTTCTTCGCCGCAGATGTACGCGCCGGCGCCCAGCGCACCATAGATGTCGATGTCCACGCCCGAGCCCATCACGTTCTTGCCCAGCCAGCCATTTGCATAGGCGTCGGCCAGGGCCTGCTCGAAGTGCTCGAACGGCTCGTGGTGGAACTCACCGCGCAGGTAGTTGTAACCCACGGTCGAACCGGTGGCGTAGCAGGCGATCGCCATGCCTTCCACCACCGAGTGCGGGTTGTAGCGCAGGATGTCGCGGTCCTTGCAGGTGCCCGGCTCGGATTCGTCCGAGTTGCAGAGGATGTACTTCTGCATGTTGCCCTTGGGCATGAAGGACCACTTCAGGCCGGTCGGGAAGCCGGCGCCACCGCGGCCGCGCAGGCCCGAGGCCTTGACCATCTCGATGACCTGCTCCGGCGGGATCTTCTCTTCGAGGATCTTGCGCAGGGCGGCGTAGCCACCGGTCTTCAGGTAGCTTTCGTACGACCACGGGGTGTCGTAATGCAGGGTGGTGTAGACCACCTGGTGCGGCAGCGGCGCGGGGCCGACCGGACCCTTGGATTCGTGGTGATGTGCCATGCCCTTACTCCAGCCCGTCCAGCAGCTCGTCGACCTTTTCCAGGGTCAGACGCTCATGGTAGTGACCGTTGATGACCATCATCGGCGCGCCACCGCAGCCGGCCAGGCACTCTTCCTCGCGCTTGAGGTAGACGCGGCCGTCGGGGGTCGATTCACCGTGCTTGATGCCCAGCTTCTTCTCGCAATGGCGCACGATGTCCTCGGCGCCATTGAGCCAGCAGCTGATGTTGGTGCAGATGGCCACGTTGTTGCGGCCCACCTTCTCGGTCTCGAACATCGAGTAGAAGCTGGCGACCTCGTAGGCCCACACCGGCGGCAGATCAAGGTACTTGGCCACGCCGGCGATCAGCTCGTCGGTCAGCCAACCCTCGTTCTGCTCCTGGGCCGCATGCAGGCCCTGCAGCACGGCAGAGCGCTTGCGGTCCGGCGGGAACTTGGACAGCCAGTGATCGATGTGAGCGCGGGTCTTGTCGCTCAGCACCACCATCGGGTCGACGTCGCGCGCCGCCTCGAAATTACCTGTCGCCTTCATCGGCCGACCTCAGCGAAATGCATAACGTGAAATTGCAGAAACTGCGGCGCCGGCTTGCGCCGGCTGCCTGCAGCGGGCGTTGGCGTGGCGGACGGCATTACCGGTCAACCTCGCCGAACACCAGGTCGTAGGTACCGATCATCGCCACCACGTCGGCCAGCATGTGGCCGCGCACGACCGAATCGATCGAGGACAGGTGGGCGAAGCCCGGCGCACGCAGGTGCACGCGGAACGGCTTGTTGGCGCCATCGGAGACCAGGTAGCAGCCGAACTCGCCCTTCGGCGCTTCCACCGCCGCATAGGTTTCGCCGGCCGGCACGCAATAGCCTTCGCTGAACAGCTTGAAGTGGTGGATCAGCGCTTCCATGTCGTCCTTCATGTCCTCGCGCTTGGGCGGAGCGACCTTGAAGTTCTTGACCATGACCGGGCCGGGGTTGGCCTTCAGCCACGCCACGCACTGCTTGATGATGCGGTTGGACTCGCGCATTTCGGCAACGCGGACCAGGTAGCGGTCGTAGCAGTCGCCTTCCTTGCCCAGCGGGATGTCGAAATCGACGGCATCGTACTTGGCGTACGGACGCTTCTTGCGCAGGTCCCAGGCGATGCCCGAGCCGCGCAGCATCACGCCGGTCATGCCCCACTGGTGGGCCAGTTCCGGGGTGACGACGCCGATGCCGACGGTACGCTGCTTCCAGATACGGTTGTCGGTCAGCAGGGTCTCGTATTCGTCGACACGACCCGGGAATTCGTTCGTGAAGTTTTCCAGGAAGTCCAGCAGCGAACCTTCACGCGAAGCATTGAGCTGCTTCAGCGCCTTGCCCTTGTGCCAGCGCGATTCCTTGTACTTCGGCATGTGGTCCGGCAGGTCGCGGTAGACGCCGCCCGGACGGTAGTACGCCGCGTGCATGCGCGCGCCGGAGACCGCTTCGTAGCAGTCCATCAGCTCTTCGCGCTCGCGGAAGGCGTACAGCATCACCGCCATCGCACCCAGGTCGAGCGCGTTGGAGCCCAGCCACATCAGGTGGTTGAGGATGCGGGTGATTTCGTCGTACATGGTGCGGATGTACTGCGCACGCTCCGGCGCCTCGATGCCCATCAGGGTCTCGATCGCGCGCACGTAGGCGTGCTCGTTGCACATCATCGACACGTAGTCCAGGCGATCCATGTAGCCGATCGACTGGTTGAACGGCTTGGACTCGGCCAGCTTCTCGGTACCACGGTGCAGCAGACCCACGTGCGGGTCGGCGCGCATGATGGTTTCGCCGTCCATTTCCAGGATCAGGCGCAGCACACCGTGAGCGGCCGGATGCTGCGGGCCGAAGTTCATGGTGTAGTTGCGGATTTCCTGCCGGCTTTCGGCGGCGTTGCTGGCGAAGGCTTCGCCGGCCTGGTGTACGTGGCTCACTTCACTGCCTCCTGCGCGCGCTCACCTTCTGCGGTCTGCAGACGGGCGTCGTCACGGATCACGCGCGGCACGCCGACACGCGGCTCCACCGAGGTGACCGGTTCGTAGATCACGCGCTTCTTTTCTTCGTCGTAGCGGACTTCGACATTGCCGATCAGCGGGAAGTCCTTGCGGAACGGATGGCCGACGAAACCGTAGTCGGTCAGGATCCGGCGCAGGTCCGGGTGGCCTTCGAAGATCACGCCGTACAGGTCGAACGCTTCGCGCTCGAACCAGTTCAGGCCCGGCCAGATGCCGGTCAGCGAGGACACCACCGGCAGCGCTTCGTCAGGAGCGAAGCAGCGCAGGTGCATCATCAGGTTGTGCTGGTACGAACGCAGCTGCGCGACCACGGCGAAACGCTGGGTCGGCATGTGCTGCGGGCGGGCACCGTCGGCACCGTTTTCCTCGGTGGGGAACTCACCCCACGCGAAACGGCCCTGGGCCTTGCCTTCGACACCACGGCTGAAGCCCTGCGAGGACACGTCGGCGGTGTCCCATTCGTCGGAGCCATAACCGAGGTAGTCGACGCCGCAGAGATCCACGGCCTGCTCGAAACCAAACTCGTCACGCAGCGCCAGGGCGGTGGCGTGCCACTCGGCGGCAGGCACTTCCAGCGTCACTTCGCCGCGGGGTTCGACCACGATGACCTTCGCACCTGCGAAACGTGCGGAGAGTCGGTCGATGAAGGATGCTTGCTCTGCCATGGGGGCTTGGCGCGCTCTTGTCAGGTGAAGGGGTCAGCGGGCGATGGTCTGTGTACGCCAGATCTTCTTCTGCAGCTGCAGGATCCCGTACACCAGCGCCTCGGCGGTCGGCGGGCAGCCCGGGACGTAGACGTCCACCGGCACCACGCGATCACAGCCGCGCACGACAGAATAGGAGTAGTGGTAATAGCCACCGCCGTTGGCGCAGCTACCCATCGAGATGACCCACTTCGGGTCCGGCATCTGGTCGTAGACCTTGCGCAGCGCCGGGGCCATCTTGTTGACCAGGGTACCGGCCACGATCATCACGTCGGACTGACGCGGCGACGGGCGGAACACCACGCCGTAGCGGTCAAGGTCCAGGCGCGCGGCGCCGGCGTGCATCATCTCGACCGCGCAGCAGGCCAGACCAAAGGTCATCGGCCACATCGAACCGGTGCGTGCCCAGTTCAGCAGTGCGTCGACGCTGGTGGTGACGAAGCCCTTTTCCAGCAGCGGGTTGTCGCCTTCCGGCCGCAGGATGTCATCAACCCGGCCTTCCGGCGTGGGGTTGTTCATGAGGCCATCGAGAGTCTGAATCACTCCCATTCCAGCGCTCCCTTCTTCCAGACGTAAATGAAACCGAGGAACAGCATGCCGACGAACAGGCCCATGGTGATGAGCGAACGGGCGCCCAGCTCCATGAAGACCTGGGTCCACGGCACGATGAAGATGATTTCCAGGTCGAAGACGATGAACTGGATCGCGATCAGGTAGTAGCGCACGTCGAACTTCATGCGCGCGTCTTCGAAGGCCTCGAAGCCGCACTCATACGGCGACAGCTTTTCCAGATCGGGGCGGCGGGGACCGAGGAATCGACCAACCAGCATCAGCGTAATGCCGATACCGGTGGCAACGATCAGAAACAGCAGAGACGGCAAATATTCGGCCAGCACAGCGATTCTCTCTTGCCTCTGCCGCCGCGCCTGCAGGCGCTTTGGCATGGGGGAGTGGACGGGAATCTGCCTGGCGCCTTGCGCGCCAGACGAACCCGCTTTACTTACAAATGGTGCCCAAGAGGGGACTCGAACCCCTACGACTTGCGTCGCTACCACCTCAAGGTAGTGCGTCTACCAATTCCGCCACCTGGGCAAACGATCACATCAGACTATCTTCCCGATGCGCCGCGTATTGTAACCGGCTTCAGTCTTTCTGGGAGCCTTCCGAAGGCTTTTCTTCACCAGAATTCGAAGATTCCGCCTTGGCCGGCACATTCGCGGCCGGAACCGGGGCGGCCGGGACCGCATCGGCCTTCGGAACGGCCGGCAGTTCGCCGGCCGGAGCCGCCGGGGCACTGGCCGCCGGGGCGGACATCAGGCCCAGATCCTGGTCGGCTGCCGGGCGGGTGCCGTGACCGGCATACCAGGCCATGAAGAGGCTGATACCGAAGAACACCACGGCCAGCCACTTGGTCGACTTGGACAGGAAGTTCGAGGCGCCGCGCGCACCGAACACCGTACCCGAGGCACCGGCACCAAAGCCCGAACCCGCCGCCGCACCCGAGCCACGCTGCATCAGGATCAGCGCGATCATGGCCACAGCGACCAGCACGTAGACGACATTGAGGATCAACATCAGCATTGGAAACCGCCCTCGGACAATACTTCTAGGATTAGTTCGCGGCCGCCGCCCTTGCGATGGCCAGGAAGTCCGCGGCCACCAGGGAGGCGCCGCCGACCAGCCCACCATCGACATCCGGCTGCGCGAACAGTTCCCCGGCATTGTCGGGCTTCACGCTACCGCCGTAAACAATGGGCAGTGAATCAGCGATTCTAGCATCGATGCGCGCGACTTCGCCACGGATGAACGCGTGCACCTGCTGCGCCTGCTCCTTGCTGGCGGTACGGCCGGTACCGATCGCCCAGACCGGCTCATAGGCCACCACGGCCTGGGCGAAACCGGCCGCGCCGACCAGCTCGAGCACCGGCGCCAGCTGACTGGCGATGACCGCTTCGGTCTGGCCCGCCTCGCGCTGCTCCAGGGTTTCCCCCACGCACAGCACCGGCACCAGGCCAGCATGCAGGGCCGCGGCGAACTTGCGCGCGACCAGCTCGCTGCTTTCGTGGTGATACTGGCGGCGCTCGGAATGGCCGACCAGGCCATAGCGGGCACCGACCTCGTGCAGCATGGCGGCGCAGACCTCGCCGGTATAGGCGCCCTTCTCGTTGCTGCTGACGTCCTGCGCACCGAACACCAGGCCGGTGTCACCGAAGTCCTCGACCAGCTCGCCCAGGTACGGCAGCGGCGGCAGGATCACCACGTCCACCCCCTCCAGCGGCAGCCCGGTGGCCACCTGCCCCAGCAGTTCATTGGCGAATTGACGGCTGCCATGCAGCTTCCAGTTTCCGGCGACGATCTTGCGGCGCATGAGCGGGTGGCTCCTGTGTGAAGTCAGCCGGTCATGATACCCGTTACGGAAAAATCCGTTTCCGTGTAAGCGGTTACATGGATTTTCAGCCAACGGCGCAGCCCCTCGTGGCGGGTCGCCTGGGTTGGGTGGGGCGCAGAGAGCCCGGTTGGATTTGGAGCTTGGCCGGGCGGGTGGGACTGCGCAGGGGTCGCTGCAAGTACGTCCCTGTAAGCTCGGTCGCCGCATCCATGCGGCTCACGCCCCTGCGCAGCCCCACCCGCCCGGCCTCTGACAGATTCCGGCGGTTCCGCCCGCCACGGAAAGAAATAAGAAGAGCAAAAGCAAAAAGCGGCATTCCGGGTACCCCTGCCCCGCTTCGATCTGACGGATCCCATCCACGCATGGCGTGAAATCGTGTCGACCAAGGTCGACACCCACCAACCGTCACCGGGGAACTGCCGGAGGCGGGGCGGTGTGGGTTGGCAGGACCGTTGGCGCCATGGATGGCGCCATCGAGCCCCCAGGGACGGGTTCATGGCGTGTCCTGCCGACCCACACCGCCCCGCCCAACCCGCAGAAACCCAGAGCCGCTTTCGACGTTGACGTTGCCGGCCAGCGGCCGGCACTACCGCGGGTGCAGGGCGCAGCCCTGCAAAGAAAAAGGCCGCCTTTCGGCGGCCTTCACTTCTTGTTACTTCAGCTTGATCTCGCGCAGGCGTTCCTCGAGGAAGCCGTGGGCGGTGATCGCCTCCGGGTACCGGCTCGGGTTCTCCGGGGTGATGCACGAGGGCAGCACGTCGATCAGGAAGTCCGGATTCGGGTGCAGGAAGAACGGCACCGAGTAGCGCGGCTGGCGCGCCAGGTCACCCGGGGGATTGACCACGCGGTGGATGGTGGACGGATACACATGGTTGGTCAGGCGCTGCAGCATGTCGCCGATGTTGACCACGATGGTGTCCGCATCTGACGTAAACGGCACCCACTCGCCTTCGTGCGACTGCACTTCCAGGCCGGCGGCGCTGGCGCCGACCAGCAGGGTGATGAAGTTGATGTCGCCGTGGGCACCGGCGCGCACGTTCGGGATGTCGTCGGTGGTGATCGGCGGGTAATGGATCGGACGCAGGATCGAGTTGCCGAAGTTGGTCTTGTCGGCGAAGAAGTCCTCCGGCAGGCCGATGTGCAGGGCCAGCGCCGACAGCACGCGCGAACCCAGGTTGTCCAGCGCCTGATACAGACCGTAACCGCGCTCACGGAAACCCTCGACCTCGGTCGGCCACAGGTTCGGCGCCATCACGTCCCGGTACTTGGAATCGTCGGCGATTTCACGGCCGATGTGCCAGAACTCCTTCAGGTCGAAATGCTTGGAGCCCTTGGCGGTTTCCACACCGAACGGGGTGTAGCCGCGGGCGCCACCGCTGCCGGCCACGTGGTACTTGCGCTTGACCTCTTCCGGCAGGGCGAAGAAGGCCTTGAAGGCATCGTAGGCCGCGTCGATGTCGGCCTGCGGGATGCCGTGGTTGCGGATGCCCGCGAATCCCCATTGGCGGTAGGCCGCGCCCAGCTCGGCCACGAAGGCCTCGCGGTCGCTGTCGAAACGGGTGATGTCGAGGGTGGGGATCTGGCTCACAGCGGTTCCTGGCTTGTCGTTGGGTCTGAGGGGGCCAACGCATTCATGGCCCGCCTGAACATTGTGACAGATCGCCCGGGGGACGCCACTCGATACAAGGAAACAAACCGATACAATGCGCGACCCGCGCGCGGAGTAACGCTTCCGTCACGTGGTCCCCGCCCCTCTCCCGCGCGCCCTGAACCTGCCCCGCCATGCCCGCAGCTGCCTCCGCCGCCCCCGCCATAGAAGGTTCCGCCCGGCGTTGGCGCCGGCTGGCCTGGTGGTCGCTGTTCATCGCCGGCAATGCCGTGCTGGCCGCCGCGATCGCGCTGGGCAATGTACCGCTGCGTGACAATCCGGGCGGCGGCGCCGGCCTGGCCTATCTGGCGGTCGCGCTGCCCGGCCACCTGCTCGCCTTCGGCGCGCTGGCCGGCCTGCTGCCGTTGCTGCTGGGCCTGTGGTCGCGCAGTGCGCGTACGCTGAGCATCAGCGCCGTACTGCTGCAGGGCCTGTGGCTGTGCCTGCTGCTGGTCGACGCCAAGATCTTCACCCTGTACCGCTTCCACCTCAATGCCATGGTCGTGAACATGGTGTTCGGCGGCGCCCTGCAGGACCAGGTCGCCCTGTCCTGGAAGACCTGGCTGCAGGTCGCGCTGCTGGCTGCCGCGGTATTCACCGCCGAGGGCCTGCTGGCCTGGGCGTGCTGGAAATTGCTGCCGGCAGAGCCACGCCGGCGCAGGGTGCTGCAGGCCTGGGCAGTGGTGGCGCTGCTGATGGGCGGTGGCCAGGTCGCTACGGCCTACTACGACGCCCGGGGCGACCGCGATGTGATCGCGCAGTGGAACTACCTGCCGTGGGCACAGCCGATCACGGCCAAGAGCTTCATGCGGCGCCTGGGCGTGGTCAGCCAGCAGCAGGCAGGCCTGCCCGACCCGCGCCATGCGCAACTGTTGTACCCGCTGCATCCGCTGCGCTGCCAGAGCCCACATCGCCCCAACGTGCTGATGGTGGTACTGGAATCGCTGCGCCGCGATGTGCTGACGCCGCAGCTGATGCCCAACACGTCGGCGCTGGCGCAGGATGCGCGCGTGTTCGACCACCATTTCAGCACCGGCAATGCCACCCGCTATGGCCTGTTCGGGCTGCTCTACGGCCTGCCCGGCGGCTATTGGCCGAGCATGCTTGACGAACAGCGCGGCTCGCAGCTGTTCCAGGTGCTGGGCCAGCAGGGTTACGACCTGCACCTGTACGGCAGTGCGCCGCTGTACAGCCCGGAATTCGACCGCACCGTGTTCGCCGATGTACGCGACCAGCTGCACCAGGGCCCATCGGCACTGAAGTCCGACGGCCGCGACCGCGCGATCATCAGCGCACTGCAGCAGGACATCCGCGCCAGCCAGGCCGCGCAGCGCCCGTGGTTCGGCTTCGTGTTCCTCGATTCCACCCACGCGCCCTACCACATGCCCGACGGCTACCCGCCGGTGGCCACGCCAATGGCTGCGGACATCGACTTCCTCAAATTCGGCCCTGAGCATGACCCGACGCCGGAACTCAACCGCTACCGCACCGCCGTGCACTATGCCGACAGCCTGATCGGCACGCTGCTCGACGATCTGCGCGCACAAGGCCTGGCCGAAGACACCATCGTGCTGGTCACCGGTGACCATGCCGAGGAATTCAACGACCTCAAGCTGAACTACTGGGGTCACAACGGCAACTTCTCCGACTATCAGCTGCAGGTGCCCTTCGTGCTGCATTGGCCGGGCCAGGCCAGCGGCCGTGAATCACGCACCAGTTCGCACGAGGACTGGGTACCTACCCTGATGCGCCATGCATTGGGCTGCGAGAACGCATTGACCGATTACAGCACCGGCCACGACCTGCTGGCCGAACCGCAGGGCAGGCGCGCGCTGGTGGTCGAAAGCTGGTCGCAGCGCGCGGTGCGCGATGGCGATGCCATCTACGTGTTCGACAAGTTCGGCAACGCGACCGCGCTGGACCTGCATTACCGCCCGCTGCCACAGCAGACCCCTGATGCGGGCGCTGTCCGCACTGCATGGGAAGCGCTGACCCGCTTCCGCAACCGCTGAGCCTCAAGGATCGACCCGCATGAACCGTCCGCTGCGCATCCTGCACACCGAAGCCGCCAAAGGCATGGGCCGGCAGGAGATCTACATCTTCCGCCACATGCAGGTGATGCGCGCACGCGGCCACGCGGTGTCGCTGCTGTGCCAGCCCGATGCGCGGCTGGCCACCCTGGCACGCGATGATGGCTTCACCGTGCACACCCTGCGCATGGGTGGCCTGGCCCGGTTGCTGCGCGGCATCTGGTCGGTGTCGCGGCTGGTGCGCCGCGAACGCTACGATGTGGTGAACACAACCAGCCGCCGCGACGCACTGATCGCTGCCGCCGGTGCGCGCCTGGGCGGAACCCCGCTGGTGGTGCGCTCGCGCCATTTGATGAGCCCGGTCAATTCACTGCTGACCTATACCCGGCTCCCGCACCGGGTGCTGACGGTCAGCAGCTTCGTCAAGCAACTGCTGGCCGATCGCGGTGTGCCAGCCGAGCACATCGGCATCGTGCCGCCGATCGCGGTGCCGCCGCGCTGGAGCGACATGCGCCTGGAGAATCCGTGGCAGCGACTGCAGGAAGTGCGCGCCGAAGTCCGCGCCGAGCTGGGCTTCGGCGAACAGGACGTGGTGGTGGGATGCGTGGCGGTGCTCCGCGAGCCCAAGGGCCACGCCGATCTGCTGCAGGCGATGGTGCCGCTGTGCAAGGCCAACCCGAACGTGCACCTGGTGGTGGTGGGTGACGGCCAGCCGGTGATGGATCGACTACAGACGATGCGCGACACGCATGGGCTGCAGGCGCAGGTGCATCTGCTCGGTTACCGCGATGGGGCCTGCCGGCTGATGGCCGGGTTCGACATCTTCGCGCTGGCCTCACACAAGGAAGCCGCCGGTACCGTGTTCCTGGAAGCGGCCTACGTCGGCGTACCGATCGTGGCCACCCGTGTCGGTGGCGTACCGGAGATGGTGGTCGACGGCAGCAATGCGATCCTCACCCGGCTGGGCGACAATACAGCCCTGACCGGCGCCCTGCGCCTGCTGGTGGACGATCCGGAACGGCGGCGGCAGATGGGCCGCGCCGGGTGGGACTGGATGCGCAGCGCGCACCGTTTCACCCCGGATGGCCACGGCGAGACCACCGAACACTATTACCACCAGTGGCTGAAGGAGCTGGGACATGGCTGATGCCCGAACCGTACCGGTGCTGATGCACCACCACGTGAGCCCGTCGCCGGGCATGATCACCGTGTCGCCGGAGAATTTCGAAAGCCAGATCGCGTGGCTGGCCGGCAACGGCTGGACCTCGCTGACGCTGGACCAGTACGCCGGTTTCCTGGCCGGCAGGCCGGTGCCACGCAAGTCGATCGTGATCACTTTCGACGATGGCTACCTGGACAACTGGGTCTACGCGCACCCGATCCTGCAGAAGTACGGCATGCACGCGGTGGTGTTCGTGGTCACCGGCTGGATGGGCGAAGGCCCGGAGCGGCCGCACGCCGGCATCGCCGGAGCGTCGCTGCCCGCCACTCCGGACCACCGCGGCTGCGAAGCGGCGATCTACGAACAGAACCGCAGCGATGATGTGATGATGCGCTGGAGCGAAGCGCGTGCGGCCATCGCCGCCGGCACCTTCGAAGTGCACTGCCACACCCACACCCATACCCGTTGGCTGCGCCGCGACGACCTGGACCGTGCACAGCGCCGCGCCGGCCTGAGCCACGACCTGGCGATCTCGCGCGACGTGCTGCAGGAAAAGCTGGGCGAAGTATCCGACACGCTGTGCTGGCCCTACGGCGATTTCGACCAGGACCACATTGAAGTGGCACGCGAGCAGGGTTTCCGCTACCTGCACACCACCCACCCGTTCGGCCGCAACGTGGTGGGCGGCGATCCGGAACGCATCTACCGGTTTGCGATCCGCAACCGCCCGGCCAGCTGGCTGCGCAAGCGCATCGCGCAGAGCTACAACCCGCTGATCGCTCCGCTGTTCAATGGCTTCAAGGCGCGCCAGAAGAAGATGGTGCCGGGGCCGTAACCGCGACAGCGGCAGGCTCCACCCAGCTGCCACCGATGGCCTGGGCCAGAGCGACCATCGCGGTCTGCCGGTCGACCACCGCCTGGATGCGCGCTTGCCGCGCGCTGCTGGCAGTGCCCTGTGCGACCACAACTGCGGTGTAATCGACCGTCCCTGCACGATACTGATTGCGCAGGATCACCTCCGCGCGGTTGGCCGCGGCTTCCGCCTGCACGCGCGACTGGCTGACATCGGCATAGACCTGCATCGCCACCAGATTGTCCTCCACCTGCTGGAAGGCGCCCAGCACGGTCTGCCGGTACACCGCCGCCGCCTGGTCGAACTCGGCGCGTGCCTGCGCAACCCGGCCGCGGGTCGCGCCTGCATCGAACACCGTCTGCAGCGCGCTGATGCCCAGCGACCACAGGCTGGTCGAAGCGGTGAACAACTGCCCCCAGGCGGTAGCGTTGCTCTGCCGATCGCCACTGATGGTGAACTGCGGGAAGTAGCCCGCGCGCTGGATGCCGATGTTGGCGTTGGCCGCCGCCACCCGGCGCTCCGCAGCGGCCACGTCGGCGCGCCGCAGCAGTACCTGTGACGGCACGCTGGAAGGTACGGCCGGCACCCGTTCATTCCATTGCGCAGGCACAAGACGGAAGGTCGAGGGATTCTCGCCGATCAGCACGGCGATGGCGTGTTCCAGCTGGGCACGCTGCAGGTCCAGTGTACGCAGCTGGGCCTGCGCATTGGCCAGGGTAGTCCGGGCCTGTTCGACATCGGCGGCGGCGGCCACGCCCACCGCATACTTGTTGCCGGTGATGTCCAGCGAACGCTGGTAGCCCTGCACGGTCTGTGCCAGGTCCTGGTGCTGCGCATCGAGCCCGCGCAGCTGCAGGTAATCGATGGCCAGCTCGCCCTGTGCCGACAGCGTGGCGTTGGCGAGGTCACCGGCACTGGCTGCGGCCTCGGCGCTGGCCTGGCTGACACTGTTGCCGACCCGCCCCCACAGGTCCGGCTCCCAGCTGGCCCCTACCTGCACCGAGTAACGCCGGCCACCAGCGGCGTTGCCGCTGGCATCACTGCCCTGCCCGCCGCTGCGGGTACCCGTGCCCTGTGCGGTGACCTGCGGCCACAGTGCTGCGCGTTGCTGCTGGACCAATGCACGCGCGGCAGCATAGGTGGCCCGGTATTGCGCTACGTTCTGATTGTCGACCACCACGCGCGCCTGCAGCGCATCCAGCTGCGGATCATTGAACAGTGTCCACCATTGGCCCTTGCCGACCGCGTCGGACGGCACCGCCTCGGACCAGCCCGGAGCCTCCTTGAAAGTGCCGGGTGCCGCCTGCAGGGGCACACCGTGATAGGCCGGTGCCAGCGAGCAACCGGGCAACAAGCCGATGGCCAGCAACAGTGGCAGGCCCATGATTGCTCTCATCGCACGTCTCCTGAAGGCAGCGCGGACACCGCAGACTCGCCGCCACGCCGCGCGTGGCCGGATCGATCCAGGGCCAGGAACACCACTGGCGTGGTCAACAGGGTGATGAACTGGCTGACCAGCAGCCCGCCCATGATGGCGATGCCCAGCGGCCGCCTGAGCTCGGCTCCGTCGCCAAACCCGATCGCCAGTGGCAGCGCGCCCAGCCCGGCGGCAAGACTGGTCATCAGGATCGGCCGCAGGCGCAGGATCGAGGCTTCCCGGATTGCCTGCAGCGCGCTCAGTCCACGGCTGCGCTGTGCCTCCAGCGCGAAGTCGACGATCATGATCGCGTTCTTCTTGACGATGCCGATCAGCAGGATGATCGCGATCAGCGCGATCAGATCCAGCTGGCTGCCGGTAACGATCAGCGCCAGCAGCGCGCCGACACCGGCCGCCGGCAGGGTCGACATCACAGTCAACGGATGAATCGCACTTTCGTAGAGGATGCCCAGCACCACGTAGATCGCCAGCAGCGCCCCCACGATCAGCAGCGGCAGTGTCGCCAGCGACTGGTTGAACACGCGCGCGGTGCCACCAAACTCACCGCGCACGCTCGCGGGCAGGTGCAGCGAATCGAGCGCCTGCTCGATCAGCTGCGCGGCCTGGCCGAGGGCTATGCCCGGAGGCAGGTTGAACGATACGGTGGCCGAGGGCTCGCCATCGCTGTGATTGAGCCGCGCCGGCGCCGACTGCGACGACCAGCGCGAGAACGCCGACAGCGGCACCAGCGTGCGTATCGGCGCTGCGTATCCGGCGGTTGAAGGGGGTGCGGGTGCCGCGCTGGCCAGGGCCGTTGCAGCCACGCTTGCGGTCAGCGATGTGGTGCCCGTCACGCTGGTGATCAGCGCGCCTGACGGAACCTTGATATCGGCCAGTGCCAGTGGCGAGCCGTTGAAGCGCGGCGCGGCCTCCATCACCACGTGGTACTGGTTCAATCCCGAATACAGATTGGCGACCTGACGTTGTCCGAACGCGTCGTAGAGCGCGTTGTCCACCGACTGCATCGATACCCCCAGCCGTGCCGCCGCATCACGATCGACCTCGACATAGGCACTGGCGCCTGCATCCTGCTGGTCAACGTTCAGATCGACCAGCACATCACTGTGAGGCTTCAATGCCGCCAGCAGGCGGGTGGATGCCTGCTGAAGCTGGTCTGCGTCTTCGGCCTTGAGCACGTACTGGTACATCGAGGTCGTCTGCCGCCCCCCGACATTGAGGTCCTGCACCGGGTTGAGCGTGGTCGCCACCCCTTCGATGCCCGCCAGCTTCGGCCGCAGCCGGGCAACCACCTCCGCCACCGGGGGGCGTTGCCCGCGCGGCACCAGTACCACGAACAGGAAGCCACCGCCGGCTCGACTCCCTCCAGAGAACGCAACCACATCCTGTACCGCAGGATCGGCACGGATGATCTTCACCGCCTGCGCCAACCCGTCACGCAGCGCGGTGAACGAAATGCTCTGGTCGGCGCGGATGCCACCGTTGAGGGCGCCGGTATCCTGCGCGGGAAAAAACCCTTTCGGTGCTACGACCATCAGGTAGACATTCAGCGCGATGGCCAGCGCCAGCGAAAGCAGCATCACACCGCGATGCGCCAGCGCCCAGTCCAGGCTGCGCACGTAGCGCTGCTGCATGCGATCAAAGCCCTGCTGCACGCTGCGCATCAACCGCCCCTGCTGCTCGCCCTGCGCGGGCGGTACGAGCAGCAGCGAGGCCATCATCGGCGTCACCGTCAACGACACCAGCAGGCTGATCGCCACCGCGATCGACAGGGTCAGGGCGAACTCACGGAAGATGCGCCCGATCAGTCCGCCCATGAAGATCAGCGGTACGAACACTGCGATCAGGCTGGTGGAGATCGACAGCACGGTGAAGCCCACCTCGCCGGCACCGAGCAGGGCCGCTGCACGCGCCTGCATGCCATCCTCGATGTGGCGGCTGATGTTCTCCACCACCACGATGGCATCATCGACGACGAAGCCAGTGGCGACCGTCAACGCCATCAACGACAGGTTGTCCAGCGAGAAGTCCAGCAGGTACATCATCGCGAACGTGCCCAGCAGCGAGGCCACCACCGCCACGGCCGGGATCAGCGTCGCGCGCCAGCTGCGCAGGAACAGGCTGACCACCAGCACCACCAGCAACGTGGCGATCACCAGCGTGGTCTCCACTTCACGCAGCGAGGCGCGGATGGTCAGCGTGCGATCACTGGCCACGGCCAGGTGCACGTCCTCCGGCAGGTTGGCCTGCAGCGCCGGCAGCAGCGCCTGGATTGCATCAACGGTGTCGACGATGTTGGCGCCCGGCTGCCGCGAGATGATCACCGACACCGAGGGCTGTCCATTGAACAGGCCCATGGTGCGCACGTCCTCCGGGCCATCCTGCACCGAACCCACGTCGCGCAGGCGCACCGCCGCGCCGTTGCGCCAGGCCACCACCACGTCGCGATAGTCGGCCGCATGCAGCCCGGGTGTATTGGAATAGACCTGGAACGCGCGCCCGTCACCATCGATGACACCGCGCGGACGGTTGGCGCTTTCCGAGGACAGCGCGGTGCGCACGTCCTCCAGTGCGATGCCGTACTGGGACAGCGCCGACAGGTCCAGCTCGACCCGCACCGAAGGCAGTGCCGCGCCACCCAGTTCGACGTTGCCGACCCCCTGCACCTGCAGCAGCCGCTGCTGCACGGTGGCCGATACCGCGTCGTAGATCTCCGAGGGCGTGCGCGTGGCCGAGGTCAGGGCGAGGATCAGGATCGGCGCATCGGCCGGATTCATCTTGCGGTAGGTCGGATTGCTCCTGAGCGTGGTCGGCAGGTCCGCGCGTGCGGCATTGATCGCCGCCTGCACATCACGTGCGGCACCGTCGATGTCGCGCGACAGGTCGAACTGCAACGTCACCTGCGCCGAGCCCACGCCCGACTGCGAGGTCATCTCGTTGACGCCGGCGATCACGCCAAGGCGCCGCTCCAGCGGCGAGGCCACCGTGGTCGACATGGTCTGTGGGCTGGCGCCGGGCAGGCTGGCCTGGACCACGATGGTCGGAAAATCGATCTGCGGCAGGGGCGCCACCGACAATTGCGGATACGCCGCGATACCAGCCAGCATCATCCCCAGCGCCAGCAGCAGCGTGCCGATCGGGCGCCGGATGAAGGGGGCCGCCAGGTTCATCCCGGTTCCCCCGTTGCGGCGGCCGGTCGTGCGTGGCGCTCGCGCAGGCGCTCGAACATCAGGAAGATCACCGGCGTGGTGAACAGGGTCAGCGCCTGGCTGAGGATCAGGCCACCGGCGATGGCGATGCCCAGCGGTTGCCGCAGCTCATGGCCCATGCCACTGCCGAAGATCAGCGGCAGTGCCGCGAACAGTGCGGCGAAGGTGGTCATCATGATCGGGCGGAAGCGCAGCAGCGCGGCCTGGCGGATCGCCGCCACCGCATCCTTGCCCTCTTCGCGCATCGCCATCAACGCGTAGTCGATCATCATGATCGCGTTCTTCTTGACGATGCCGATCAGCAGCACGATGCCGAT
Organism: Stenotrophomonas sp. SKA14; assembly: GCF_000158575.1. Classification (NCBI taxonomy): domain Bacteria; kingdom Pseudomonadati; phylum Pseudomonadota; class Gammaproteobacteria; order Lysobacterales; family Lysobacteraceae; genus Stenotrophomonas; species Stenotrophomonas sp. SKA14. The sequence goes on along the minus strand of NZ_DS999412.1, from coordinate 1,996,792 downwards.
GATGCCGATCACGCCCAGTCCCCAGCCACTCAGGCCCAGTGCCAGCAGCGCGCCGACGCCGGCCGATGGCAGCGTCGAGAGGATCGTCAGCGGGTGCACGAAACTCTCGTACAGCACGCCCAGCACGATGTAGACCACCACCACCGCGGCGAGAATCAGCAGCATTTCATTGCCCAGCGAATCCTGGAAGGCGCCGGCGGCACCGGAGTAGCACGTGTTCAATGCGGCCGGCAGTGCGATGTCCTGCTGCACGCGCGCAATCGCCCTCATCGCGGTGCCCAGCGATACGCCCGGCGCCAGGTTGAAGCCGATGCTGGCGGCCGGGAACTGCGCTTCGTGGGCGATCACCAGCGGTGCGGTGCCGTTGCGGATCGTGGCCAGCGCGGTCAACGGCACCACGGTGTTGCCCGCTGGCACGTACAGGTGCTGCAGGCCCTGCGGGCCGGTGAGCAGGTCCGGGCTTGCCTCCAGGATCACCCGGTTCTGGCTGGACGCGGTATAGATGGTGGAGACGATGCGCTGGCCAAACGCATCGTAGAGCGCGTTGTCCACCGCCAGCGCGTTGGCGCCGAGGCGGGCGGCAGCGTCGCGGTCGATGTCCACGATCACCGAGCTGCCCTCGCCCAGGCTGGCCGGGGTGACGTCGCGCAGCTCATCACGCTCGGCCAGCGCCTGTGCCAGCCGCTGCCCCCACTGATCGACCAGCGTCTGGTCGGCGCCCTGCAGTACCAGCCGGTAGCCGGTGATGCCCGGCTCGGTATCGATCACCAGGTCCTGCACCGGCTGCAGGAACAGGCGCACGCCAATGATGCCGTCGGTGCGCTGGCGCAGCCGCGACACCACCTCGTCCAGATTCGAGCGCTGCCCGATCGGCACCAGGTTGATCGACAGCCGCCCCTGCTTCAGCGCTGGATTCTGCCCATCCACGCCGATGCTGGACGACAGGCTGGCCACCGCCGGATCAGCCAGCAACGCGTTGGCCACCTGCTGCTGCAGCTCGCTCATCGCGGCAAAGCTGAGGTCCTGGGTAGCCAGCGTGGTGGCCGCGATCTGGCCGGTATCCTGTTCTGGAAACAGGTTGCGCGGCACCACCGCAAACAGCAGCGCAGTGAGGCCAAGGGTGGCGACGAAGGCCAGCAGGGTCAGCCGCGCATGCACAATCACCCAGTCCAGGCCGCGTGCGTAGAGCGCAGTGAGCTGCTCGAAGCGCTGCACTGTCCATTGGCTGATCCGTGATGGGCGCTCCTGCTGCGCTGGCCGCAACCAGCGTGCGGCCAGCATCGGCACCAGGGTCAGCGCCACCACCGCCGACAGCAGGATGGTCGCCGCCAGCGACACCGCGAATTCACGGAACAGGCGGCCGACGATATCGCCCATGAACAGCAACGGGATCAACACCGCGATCAGGCTGACCGTCAGCGATACGATGGTGAAGCCGATTTCGCCCGCGCCTTTCAACGCCGCCTGGAACGGGCGCATCCCGTTCTCGACGTGGCGGGAAATGTTTTCCAGCACCACGATGGCATCGTCGACGACGAAGCCGGAGGCGATGGTCAATGCCATCAAGGTCAGGTTGTTGATCGAGAACCCCATGGCCCACATCGGCGCGAACGCACCCAGCAGTGACAGCGGTACCGCAATCGAAGCGATCAGCGTGGCGCGCCACGAACCGAGGAACATGAAGATCGCCAGTGTCACCAGCAGCACGGCCACCACCAGCTCGAAGCACACATCCGAGACCGAGGCGCGGATGCCCTCGGTGCGGTCGCTGAGCAGTGTGACGTGCACGTCGGCCGGCAACTGGGCCTCCAGTCCGGGCAGCGCCTGGCGGATGGCGTCCACCGTTGCGATGACATTGGCACCGGGCTGGCGCTGCACATCCAGGATGATCGCCGGCTCGCGGTTCATCCATGAACGCAGCCGCGTGTTCTCGGTGGAGCTGACCACGTTGGCGACATCGCGCAGGCGCACCGCGGCCCCGTTCTGGTAAGCCACCACCAGCACCGCGTATTGGTCCGCACTGGCCAGCTGGTCGTTGGCATCGATGGTCCAGCTCTTGCTCGGCCCATCGAAACTGCCTTTGGCCGCGTTGACGTTGGCGTTGCCGATGGCGGTGCGGATGCTCTCCAGCGAAAGTCCGCGCGAAGCAAGTGCAGCCATGTTGGCCTGGATGCGCACCGCCGGACGCTGGCCGCCGGACACCGAGACCAGGCCGACGCCGCTGACCTGGCCGATGCGGTTGGCGAACTGGCGCTCGACGATCGCCTCCACTTCACCCAGCGTGCGCGCGGGCGAGGTGATCGCCAACGACAGGATCGGCGCATCGGCCGGATTGACCTTCGCATAGACCGGTGGCGCCGGCAGGTCGGTGGGCAGCAGCGTGCTGGCCGCATTGATCGCCGCCTGCACTTCCTGCTCGGCCACGTCCAGATCAAGATCGAGGTTGAACTGCAGCGTGACCACCGAAGCGCCCGAGGAACTGCTGGAGATCATCCGTGCCAACCCGGGCATCTGCCCGAACTGGCGCTCCAGCGGGGCGGTCACCGTCAGCGCCATCACTTCCGGGCTGCCGCCTGGATACAGCGTGGTGACCTGGATGGTCGGGTAATCGACTTCGGGCAGCGCCGACAGCGGCAGGTTGAAACAGGCGATGAGGCCGGCCAGCAGCATCGCCACCATCATCAGGGTGGTCGCCACCGGGCGCAGGATGAAGGGGCGCGAAGGCCCTCCGGCGGTGTCCTCTGCGGTCTCCGCCGCGCCGTCCATCAAGGCGAGCCCTTCTTGTGCTGGCTCCGCGTCTTGCCGGTGCCGGTGCTGGGCGCGCCTCCTCCCACCCGCACCTGCGAGCCATCCTGCAGCCCGTCTGCACCGGCGGTGACCACCGATTCGTCACCCTTCAGGCCGCCAAGGATGGCCATCTTCTGGCCCACCATCGGGCCGGTCGTGACCACCTGCATGCGCACCTTCTGCCCGGGCTGCAGCACGAACACGAAATCACCCGGGGTGCCGTGGCGCACCGCGCTGACCGGCACCACCATCGCCTGAGGCAGGCTGCGCACCTGCAGCACCACGTTGACGAACTGGTTCGGGAACAGCTTTCCATCCGGGTTGGCGAAACGCGCCTTGGCCTTGACCGTGCCGGTGCTGGTATCGATCACATTGTCGAGCGCCTGCAGGCGGCCCTCGCCCAGCAATGTCGCGCCCTCCTGGGCCAGTGCCTGCACCACCAGGTCATCGCCCTGCACGTCGCCCCGCGCCCCGAGCAGTCCAAGCTGGCCCTGTGGAATGGCGAACGCGATATCGATTGGATCCTGTTGGGTGACCACGGCGATGCCCGTGGTGTCCTGCGCGGTCACGTAGTTGCCGATGTCGGTCAGGCGCAGGCCGACCACGCCGGTTACCGGGCTGCGGATGGAGGTGTAGCCCAGGTTGAGTTCAGCGGTCTGCACCGCCGCCGCATCCGCCTGCACGGTTCCCTGCAGCTGGTGGACCAGCGCCGCCTGGGTATCGACCTGCTGGCTTGCGATCGAGTCCTGCGCCAGCAGCGTGCGGTAGCGCGCAAGATCGACCCTGGCCGCAGCCAGCTGCGCCTGGTCCCGCGCCTGGTCGGCGCGCGCCTGCGCCAGTGCTGCCTGGAACGGCCGCGGATCGACCTCGGCCAGCACCTGTCCCTGCTGCACCTGCTGTCCCTCGCGGAACAGGATGCGCCCGAGCACGCCGGCCTGCTGCGAGCGTACCGTGGCCGTGGCCAGCGGAGTGACGGTGCCGATCGCGGTGATCGTCACCGGGACGTCCATGCGCGCGACTTTCTCGACGCTGACCGATGCGGTCGGACGCCCGCCGCCACTTCCTCCACCATGGCCCGCCAGCCAACGGGCCAGCAGCGCGATGGCCACCGCCACGATGACCACCATCACCCACGTCCATGCACTCCTGCCGCGCCGCCTCGCAGGCGGCGTCACCTCTGCATGCATTGGCACCCTCCACTGCCGGTATCCCCTGGCACGCCCTCGCCTTCCCGGTGATTGCCGGGAAGGCGAGGGATTGAACAGCGTGTCACCTTTGCGCGAGACAGGCGGTCAGTGCAGGCCAGGCGCACCTGCAACGGCTGCCTGCATCAGATGAAGCGACCGTAGACGGTCTGCACGATCTCACCGTTGCCGGTATTGATCAGCAGCGCATCCGGTCCGAAGCGGACCCACTCGTAGCCCACGGGTGGGAAGTCCAGATCGAACAGCCAGAAATCGTTGAGAATGTAGTCACCGACCCAGAACGGCCGCGGCAGGATCTCACCGTAGTGCCAGCGGCGGTACTGGAAGCCCACCGGCGGATGATACGGACCGATGCGGAAGGCATGGTCGGCACGGAAATTGTGCCGGTACTCATCACGGAACTGCGGGCGCGCGTTGGTGATTTCGCGCGGTCGTTCCATGCGGGTGTAACCCAGTGGCGAACGCATCGGCTCCTCGCGGACGGCGCCCATGTGCGGCCCGCCTCCCGGATGACGTTCGGCGCTGGCGGTGGAGATGCCGCCCAGCAGCGGCAGGACCACCAAAGCCCCTCCCAGCAGATAGCGGCTGAGGCGCAATGAAGTGTTCATGACCCTTGTCCTTGTCCTTGAAACATGGATGGAAGAAGCCCTGTTGCTCCGACCCGATCCGCGGCCCGACACTGGAATGAAATGAACCGGGGATCCTGACTGCGGGAATACCCCTTGCGGCGTGTAGCCGATGTCAGCAAGCGGCCAGCGCCAGCTGAACACCCCCTTCAAATGTGATGCGGGTATCAGATGATTCAGCCTGGCACCGGCCTCCAGGCATGCAAAAAGCGACATGGCCGCTTTCGCGGCCATGTCGGGGAACCCTGTTCGCAACACCGCCCGTCTCAGGCGGCCGCTTCACGCACGGCCGTGGACAGGCGATCGAGCGTTTCCTGCATCAACACCGCATCATCGGCTTCGACCGTGACCCGCACCACCGGCTCGGTACCGGACGGGCGCAGGAACGCACGACCACGACCAGCCACCGACTGCTGCGCGACGACCAGTGCGGCCTGCACGCTGTCGGCCTGCACCGTGGCCTTGGCCGAGACATTGCCCAGCCGCACGTTGACCGTCTTCTGCGGTACCCGCACCAGCCCCTTCAGCGCCTGGCGCAGGGTCTGCCCGCTGCTGCGCAGCGCCACCAGCACCTGCAGGGCGCTGATGATGCCATCGCCGGTGGTTGCCCGGTCCAGGCACAGCAGGTGGCCCGAGGCTTCACCCCCCAGCACGCCATCGCCTTCGATCAGCGCCTGGTGTACGTAGCGGTCACCGACGTTGCTGCGCACGAACGGAATCTGCAGGTCGGCGAAGGCCTTCTCCACACCGTAGTTGCTCATCAGCGTACCGACCACCGGGCCATGCAGGCGACCTTCGGCCTTCCACGCACGTGCCAGGATGTACAGCAGGTCATCGCCGTCAACCGGATTGCCCTGGTCGTCGGCCATCAGCACGCGGTCACCGTCACCATCGAAGGCGATGCCGAGATCGGCGCGGGTCTCGCGGACCTTGGCCGCCAGGTTGTCGATATGGGTGGAGCCGACCCCGGCGTTGATGTTGATGCCATTGGGTTCGGCGCCGATGCCGATCACCTCGGCGCCCAGCTCACGGAACAACAGCGGTGCGATCTGGTAGGTGGCGCCGTGCGCGCAATCCAGCACCAGGCGCAGGCCGCGCAGATCGAAGGCGCGCGGCACGCTGGCCTTGCAAAACTCGATGTATCGGCCGACCGCCTCGCGCGCGCGCGACGCCTTGCCCAGCTTTTCCGATTCGGCGGTGGTGAACGGAAGATCCAGCGCCGCTTCCAGCGCCAGTTCGGTGGCATCGTCGAGCTTCTCGCCCTGGGCGGAGAAGAACTTGATGCCGTTGTCGTAGTGCGGATTGTGCGAAGCACTGATGACGATGCCGGCATCCACGCCCAGCGTGCGGGTCAGGAATGCGACCGCCGGAGTCGGCATCGGGCCGAGCAGCTGCACGTCGGCACCGGCGGCGACCAGCCCGGCTTCCAGTGCCGCTTCGAACATGTAGCCGGAAATGCGGGTGTCCTTGCCGATCAGCACGATCGGCCGACGCCCGTCCTGGCCGCGCTGGGCGACCAGCACGCGCCCCAGGGCATTGCCCAGGCGCAGCACGAAGTCGGCCGAGATCACCCCTTGGCCGACCCGCCCACGGATGCCGTCAGTACCGAAGTACTTGCGGCCCCCCATCAAGCCACCTCCGGCGCCGGCTGACGGCCCAGCATCGCCAGCAGGTCGGACAGACGGTCGCGCATTTCGCGGCGGTCGCAGATCTGGTCGATGGCACCGTGCTCCAGCAGGAACTCCGAGCGCTGGAAACCTTCCGGAAGCTTCTCACGCACGGTCTGCTCGATCACGCGCGGGCCGGCAAAGCCGATCAGCGCCTGCGGCTCGGCGATGTTGATGTCGCCCAGCATCGCGAACGATGCCGACACACCACCGGTGGTCGGATGGGTCAGCACCGAGATGTACGGCAGGCCGGCTTCGCGCAGCTTGCCCAGCGCGGCCGAGGTCTTGGCCATCTGCATCAGCGAGAACAGGCCTTCCTGCATGCGCGCACCGCCGCTCTGCGAGAAGCACACGTAAGGGGCGCCGATCTCGACCGCGGTTTCGGCAGCGAGCGCGAAGCGCTCACCGACCACCGAACCCATCGAGCCGCCCATGAAGGCGAAGTCGAACGACGACGCCACCAGCGCACGCCCCTTGAGCAAGCCGCGCATGGCGATCAGCGCGTCGTACTCGCCAGTGTTCTTCTGCGCGATCTTGATGCGCTCGCTGTACTTCTTCTGGTCCTTGAACTTGAGCAGGTCAGTCGGGCCCAGGCGCGCACCGATCTCGGTGGTGCTGTCGGCGTCGAACAGGGCCGCCAGCCGCGCACGCGCACGGATCGCCATGTGATGGCCGCACTTCGGGCAGACTTCCAGGTTCTCTTCCAGTTCCGGACGGTACAACGCGCTGCCGCAGTTGCTGCACTTTTCCCACAGGCCCTCGGGGACGCTGCGCTTCTTGCTGGGGGTGTTGTCGGTGCGGATGCCGGACGGCATCAACTTGCTGAGCCAACTCATGCGGGAGGACACTTCCGTTCAGGGCGGCCCGGGGGCCGCAAAGGCGGACAGTCTAGCTCCGCTGCCCCCGCCCGTGCACCCCTTGCGGTGCCCGGGCCAGCAGGAAAAAACCATGCTGGGACGTACGTTTAGGTCCGGGTGGTGCCCGCCGCTGGCCTGCAGCCCCTGTACGCAGGCGGGTGCGGAGGATGCCGGCCAGTGGCCGGCACGCCGTTACGCGTCCAGCGCCTGCCGCAACGGTGCGAGGAAGGCCCCGGCGCGCTGCGCGGCCTCTTCCGCCGAGCCCGCCTCTGCCAGCACCGCCACCAGTGCGCTGCCCACCACCACGCCGTCGGCCTGCCGCGCCATCGCCGCGGCACTGGCCGCGTCCTTGATGCCGAAGCCTGCCACGACCGGCACCGAGGCACGCTCGCGCAGTGCCTGCAGGCGCGCGCTGGCGGCATCACTGTCCAACCGCTCGGACGCCCCGGTGACACCGGCAAAGCTGACGTAGTACAGGTAGCCGCGCGCCAGGGCCAGCAGCTTGTCGGCACGCGCTTCACTGGTGGTCGGCGACGCCAGCAGCACCAGCGCCAGGCCGGCCGCCTCGAAGGCCTGCTGTGCGTCACCGGCTTCTTCCGGCGGCAGATCGACCAGCAGCACGCCATCCACGCCGGCCTTCACCGCGGCGTCGGCGAACGCAGCGTAGCCATGGATCTCCACCGGATTCAGATAGCCCATCAGCACCACCGGCGTCTGCGCATCACGCTCCCGGAACTGCGCCACGGCCTGCAGCACGTAGCGGCTGCCGGCACCGCGCGCCAGCGCGCGCTCGGAGCTGCGCTGGATGGTGGGGCCGTCCGCCATCGGGTCGGAGAACGGCACGCCCAGTTCGATCACATCGGCGCCGGCCTCGACCAGTGCGTGCATGACCGGCACGGTCGCTTCCAGCGAGGGATCGCCGGCAGTGATGAAGGGGATCAACGCCTTGCGTTGCTGCTCGCGCAGGCGCTGGAAACAGGCATCAAGTCGGGATACGGACATGTCAGGTACATCCTTCGATCAGGTCAACGGCGCCGCTGGCGCCCCAGTACATTCGGGATACGGTGCCGTCGACGATCTCCACGCGGATCGCCAGGTCGGAACCGGGGTCCTGCCAGAGCAGGGTCTCGCCGGCCTCCACATCATTGCCATAGGGCTGGACGGAGACGCCCTTGGGCAGCCGCTGCAGGGCCTGCGCGCGCGGCATGTCCAGGTGCAGGCCGAACGGCCCCGGCTGGATCACCACCTGGCCCGAATCGTCGATGGGGGCCAGGTCGAAACGCACCACGTCGCCGTCCTGCACCATCATCGCCACGCCTTCAGGCAGCGTGCCGCGCTCGTAGTACTCGCAGCGCCCGGAGGTTGCCTCGCTCAGCCCGGCCGAGTGCCACTGCCCTTCGCTCTGCAGTTCACTGAACGGTTGGCCGATCAGCACCTCGCCGGCATGGTCCAGGGCCACCGAAACCACCGCTGGAGCACTGTCTTCATCGGCAGCATCGTCTGCGCTTGGCAACGGTGCGTCTTCGATCGGCCGGTGTGCTGCAGCATCGTCGTTGCTGGCAACCTGGCGTGCCGGGGCGATCGCCGCCGGGGATGCCGGCGCCGGCGCCAGCACCGGCGGATCGGGTGGCGCGCAGCCGCCCAGGCCGACCGCCAGCACCCACGCCCCGCCATGGCGCAGCATGCAATTCACAGCACCAGGCCTTCGCGCGCAGCGATGGTATGCACGTCCTTGTCGCCGCGGCCGGACAGGTTGCACAGCACGATCTGGTCGCGCGGACGCTCGCGCGCCAGCTTGATCGCCTGCGCCAGCGCGTGGCTGGATTCCAATGCGGGCAGGATGCCCTCGGTGTGCGCCAGCAGGTGAAACGCCTGCAGGGCCTCTTCATCGGTGATGCCGAGGTAACGCGCGCGGCCGGTATCGGCCAGGAACGCATGCTCCGGGCCGACGCCCGGATAATCCAAGCCGGCCGACACCGAATGGGTCTCGATGATCTGGCCATCGTCGTCGCACAGGACGTAGGTGCGGTTGCCATGCAGCACACCCGGGCGACCTGCGGCGATCGACGCCGCATGGCGACCGGTGCTGATGCCATCACCTGCCGCTTCGGCGCCGACGATCTCGACCTGGCGATCGTTGAGGAACGCATGGAACAGGCCGATGGCGTTGCTGCCGCCGCCGACGCAGGCGGTGATCGCATCGGGCAGGCGACCGTACTCGGCCAGCATCTGCTCGCGTGCTTCGCGGCCGACGATGGCGTTGAAATCGCGCACCATGCGCGGGTACGGGTCCGGACCGGCGACGGTGCCGATGATGTAGAAGGTGTCCTGCACGTTGGTCACCCAGTCGCGCATCGCTTCGTTGAGCGCATCCTTCAGGGTGGCCGAGCCGGAGGTGACCGGCACCACCGTCGCGCCGAGCAGCTTCATCCGGTAGACGTTGATCTTCTGCCGCTCGATGTCGGTGGCGCCCATGTACACCACGCATTCCAGGCCCAGGCGCGCGGCGACGGTGGCGCTGGCCACGCCGTGCTGGCCGGCGCCGGTCTCGGCGATGATGCGCTTCTTGCCCATCCGCGCCGCCAACAGGGCCTGGCCGATGGTGTTGTTGATCTTGTGCGCGCCGGTGTGGTTCAGGTCCTCGCGCTTGAGCAGGATCTGGGCGCCCCCAACGTGATCGCTCAGGCGCTGGGCGTGGTAGATCGGGCTGGGACGGCCAACATAATGGGCCAGGTCCTTGTCGTAGGCCGCCTGGAAGGCCGGGTCCTTGCGGGCCTGGTCATAGGCCTGGGCCAGCTCCTGCAGCGGGCCGACCAGGGTTTCGGCAACGAAACTGCCACCGTAGCGGCCGAAGTGGCCTTGGGTATCCGGGAAGGCGTGGTAGTCGGCAATGGGGGAGGCAGACATGGAAGCGACCGGTGGTTCAAGACAGGTGGATACTCTAGCGCACGGGTCGTGACCGGAAAATGGATATTATCTGGCGCATATTGTCAGGAAATCTCACATGAGCATCTCCCAGCTCCCGCCGCTCAACGCGCTGCGCGCGTTCGAGGCCACCGCCCGCCTGGGCGGGGTCGGCCGCGCCGCACAGGACCTGCATGTCACCCACGGTGCGGTCAGCCGGCAGCTGAAGCTGCTGGAGGATCATCTGGGCATGGCCTTGTTCCAGCGTGCCGGTCGCGGCCTGCGCCTGACCGCCGCAGGCACCCGCCTGCAGGTGGCATGCAGCGAGGCGTTCACCGGCATTGAAGACTGCGTGCGTGAACTGCGGCGGCCGACGGCATCCCCGGCACTGGTGCTGGGCTGTAGTGGCAGCGTACTGGCGCGCTGGATGATCCCGCGACTGCCCGCGCTGCAGGCCGCCCTGCCCGGCGTGCGCCTGCAGTGGTCGGCACTGGACGGCAGCTTCACCGAGGCCCAGGCAGCGCTGGATGCAGTCCTGCTGCTGGCGCAGGGGCCGTGGCCGCGCGGCTGGCAGGTGCGCGAGCTGGCGCCGGAGCGAGTCGGCGTGGTGGTGGCCCCCTCCCACCCGGCGGCGCAACGCCTGCGGCATGTCCCGCCCTCGGCACTGCTGCAGGAAACGTTGCTGCACACCAGCTCACGACCGCAGGCGTGGCCGGCCTGGGCGCAGGCACATGGCCTGGACGCATCGAAGCTGCAGTTGGGCACCGCTTTCGAGCATCTGTATTACCTGCTGGAGGCAGCGGTGGCCGGGCTGGGCCCGGCAATCGCACCGGAGCCACTGGTGGCCGAGGACCTGGCGGCGGGGCGGTTGATCGCGCCGTGGGGGTTTACCGCCACTGGCGGCTTCTGGGTGCTGGCGCGACCGGAGGGTCTGGCCGATGCGCGCGTGGATGCGCTGACCGATTGGGTCAGCTCGCAGCTGGGCTGACCTGGGCCAGCCCGCCGCTTTCCCTGATCACTCCAGAACGGTGCAGTCCGCGCGCCGCACCTCTTCGACGAAGGTGCGCATCTTGTAGCCATCCTTGATGCCCGGCTCCAGTTCGATGCCGCTGGAGACATCCACACCCCATGGCAACGTGGCCAGCACGGCGTCATAGACGTTGTCCGGGTTCAGGCCACCGGCCAGCAGGAACGGGCGGTGCAGGCCGGTCGGGATGCGGCCCCAGTCGAATGCGACACCCGTGCCGCCACCGCCGCCGGGCGCGTGGCTGTCGAACAGGAAGCCAGCGGCGCTGGGATAGCGCAGCTGCAGGGTACGGGCGTTGACCTCTTCGCGTCCGCCCATGGCGATCGCCTTCAGGTAAGGCATGTTGAAACTGCGGCAGAAGCTCTCGTCTTCCTCGCCATGGAACTGCAGCAGGGTCGGTCGCACCGTGCGCAGCACCTCGCGCACCTCTTCCTTGCTGTTGTTGCGGAACAGCGCCACCACGTCGACCATCGGCGCGATCGCCTGGCGCATCGCGCGCGCTTCGGCCGGGGCGACCCGGCGGCTGCTCTCGCGGGCAAAGATGAAACCCACTGCGTCCACGCCCAGCTCACCGGCCAGGCGGACGTCGCCAGCGCGGGTCATGCCACAGAACTTGATGCGTGTGCGGTAGTAGGAGCGGCTCATAGCGTGACCTCGGCGGGCAGATGCCAGTTGTCGGGGTACAGGGGCCCAAGGAACACCAGGCCCTGCGGCGGTGCGGTGGGACCGGCTACGGTGCGATCGCGGCCTGCCAGCAGTTCGGCGATCCATTCCACCGGTTTTTCGCCGCTGCCCACCAGGATCAAGGATCCGACGATATTGCGGACCATGTGATGAAGGAATGCATTGCCCTGCACGGCCACTTCAATCACCTCACCCTGGCGGCTGACCTGCAGCGACTGCAGTTCACGCCGCGCATGCAACGCCTGGCATTGCACCGATCGGAACGCGCTGAAGTCGTTCTCGCCAAGCAGGGCCTGGCCGGCGGCATGCATCAGGGCCTCGTCCAGCGTACGCCGCTCCCAGCTCAGGGTCTGGCGGCCCAGCGCCGGCCGCACTTCGCGGTTGAGCAGCCGATAGCGGTAGCGGCGTGCGCGCGCGGAAAAACGGGCGTGGAAATCATCGGCCACCGGCACGCACCAGCGCACCGCGATCGAGCGCGGCAGGCGGGTGGTGGTGCCGAGCATCCAGGCGCGCGGATCGCGCACCACGTCGGTGTCGAAATGCACGACCTGGCACTGGCCGTGCACGCCGGCATCGGTGCGGCCGGCGCAGACCACCTGCAACGGCGCATCGGCGACCGACGACAGGGCCAGTTCAAGGCTGGCCTGCACGCTGGGACCACCCTCGCCCAGGTTCTGCCAGCCCCTGAAATCGCTGCCGTCGTACTCGACGCCAAGCGCGTAACGCATGTGCTACCTCGATGCTGCGTATGGGGCGGCGCTCAGGCCGGGTCGCGTTCGGACCACACCGCCAGTTCGTTGCCACCGGGCTCGACGAACTGGAAGCGGCTGCCCCCGGGGAAGGAAAACACCGGGCGCACGATCTCGCCGCCGGCATCACGCACCGCCGCCTCGATCGGGGCCAGGTGGTCGGCATACAGCACCAGCAGCGGTGCGCCGCTGTCACTGGCCCGTTGCGGCTGACCGCGGAAGAAGCCGCCCTGCAGGCGGCCATCGTCGAAGGCGGTGTAGTCGCTGCCGTAGTCGACGAACGACCAGCCGAACACCTTCTCGAAGAAGGTACGGCTGGCCGCCGGATCAGCGGAGGCGAATTCAACGTAGTCGATGCGGCGCTCGCGGCTCATGGCACGGTCCTTGTCGGCGGGTTCGGTCACGGCAGGCGCGCCAGCAGCTCGCGGGCCTGTGCCTGGCTGTGCAGATCGCCGCCCTCGGCGACTTCCAGCAGCAGGGTACGCGCGGTCTGCGCATCGCCCAGATCCAGATAGGCAATGGCCAGTTCCAGCCGTTCCTGGCCGGCACGCGGCGCCCAACCTGCGTCGCCATCGGCTGCAGCCGCAGTCGACGGGGTGTCTTCGTGGTGTGGAGCATCGGCCTGCGCCTGGCTCTCGTGCGCATCGGCCGGCAGATCGAACACGCCACGGAACTGCGGCTGCTGCTCGGCATGCAACGCATAGTCGGGCACCGCGACCTCGTCAGGGACCGCCTGCGCGACCGGCTCATCCGGCACGGGGGTGTCCTGCGTGGGCACCGGCTCGTCCCAGCGCGGCAGATCGGTCACGGCCTCGGGCAGCTCCACCACTTCGTCATCGCGCAGCGTCTGTGCCTGCCAGTCAGCCTGGGCGGCGACGTCGGCGATCGGTTCGGCAGCCACGTCATCCTGTACTTCGGTTGCGGTCGCCCAGGCCGGCATGGCGGGCTCCTGGCGGCCACCGTCGTCCACCACCGACGACCACGAGGACTGCTCGGCCAGCGTATCCAGCGCTGCACCCGCCGGCACCGCCGCAGCCAGACCAGCGACATCGCCTTCCTCGCGCAGCGGCGGCAACGGCGACGGCTTGCGCCGGCGCAGCAGCCAGGCCGCCGCCGCCGCGAGCAGCAGCACGGGCAGGCCCAGCCAGTACCACGGCGTTGCCACGTCGCGGCTGCCCGGCGCCTGGGCCAGACGCTGCTGCGCGGCAGCCAGGTCGTTGTCCTTCATCGCGATCAGCGACTGCTGCTGTTCCTTCAGCTTCTCCAGATCGGCCACGCGCTGCTTCAGCTCGCCGATCTCGGCATCGCGCGTAGCGATGTCCTCACGCGCCTGGCGCAGTTGCTCGTTGCCCATCATGTCACCCTCGCTGCCGGCAGCGGTGCCGGTGGTTGTGCCCGCTTTCGCGGCGTCGGACGCCAGCGCCGGAGCGATTTCAAGCCGTGCGCCGCTGGCCCCCGACGGGGACGCGGCGTTCGCGGTTTCTGCCTTGGCCACCGCTGCGACCGTACCTGCCGGCTGCGGCACGGTTCGCGCCTGCCGCCATTGCGCCGCATGCTCGCGCACCAGTGCAGCCGCTTCGGCAGCATCGACCGCCGCCAGCGCATCGCTGCCTGGCATGCGCAGCACTGCGCCCTGCTTGAGCAGGTTCACGTTGCCCCGGATGAAGGCCTCGGGATTGGCGCGCAGCAGGGCAATCATCGCGCGATCACGACTGACCTGGTTGCCACGCGCCACTGCGCTGGCTATCTGCGACAACGTCTGGCCGCGCTGTACGGTGACGCTGCCATCGGCCGGTTTGGCCGCAACCGGCGCGGGCGCCGCACGCGGCCGTACGGGTGCCGGCGTGGGCGCAGGCGCGGACGGCGGCGCACCGGCCGCCTCTGCCACCGGTGCCGTTGCCGGCTCGCGGGTGATGGTATTGGACAGGGTGCCAGCCGGTGCGACGATCTCCGGCTCGGCCACGGCCAGCGCGCTGGAGGGCGCATCGACCAGCGCCGAGTACTCGCGGACCAGCCGGCCCTGGCCCCAGTCGGCCTCGATCAGGAAGCTCAGCGACGGCGTCTCGACCGGCGCCTGCGAGGTCACCCGCACCACTGCCCTGCCCTGCGCGTTGCGGGTCAGTTCGAACTGCAGTTCGCTGACCAGGCCGGTCGGCCGTTGCAGGCCGACACGTTCGAAGGTGACCGGCGAGGCCAGCGCCACACGCAGGTTTTCCAGCTCGGACGGGTCGGCCGAGACTACCGGGATCTCGGCCAGCAAGGGCTGGCCCGGCTTGGACAGGACACGGATGTCGCCCAACCCCAGGGCGAGCGCCGAACTGCTGGCCAGGGCCAGCAGCGCGGCGGAAAGATAGCTGAGCGGGCGCGTTGCGCCCCTGGCCCGTTTATTCATGGGCGACACTATAAAGCGTGCGGACCAAGGTCCGCACCCACCGCAAAGATCCTTGAGATAGTGCCGGCCGCTGGCCGGCAATCGCTTCAGCCCATGGATCACGGCAATGCCGGCCAGCGGCCGGCACTACCCGTGAGGCAAGCGCGCTGCTCAGCGCTGTTCGGCGGCGACCAGCTCGGCCAGCTGCACGGCATTCAGTGCCGCGCCCTTGCGCACGTTGTCCGAGACGATCCACAGGTTCAGGCCGCGCGGGTGCGACAGGTCCTCACGGATGCGGCCGACGTACACCGCGTCGGTGCCCGAGGCGTGGGTGACCGGGGTCGGGTAGCCACCCGCTTCGTGGCGATCCACCACTTCGATGCCCGGCGACTGCTCCAGCAGCGCACGCGCTTCGGCCACGGTCACCTTGTCGCGGGTCTCGATCGCCACCGACTCGGAATGCCCGTAGAACACCGGCACGCGCACGGCGGTCGGGTTCACCAGGATGCTGTCGTCGCCGAGGATCTTGCGGGTCTCCCAGATCAGCTTCATCTCTTCCTTGGTGAAGCCGTTGTCCTGGAAGTCGTCGATGTGTGGGATCAGGTTGAAGGCGATCTGCACCGGGAAGCGCTGCGGATCGATCTCCTGGAAGCTGAGCAGCTGGCCGGTCTGCTTGCCCAGCTCCTCGGTGGCCGAGCGGCCGCCCCCGGACACCGACTGGTAGGTGGAGACGTTGATGCGCTCGATGCCGTACTTACGGTGCAGCGGCGCCAGTGCCACCAGCATCTGCATGGTCGAGCAGTTCGGGTTGGCGATGATGCCGCGCGGACGGTTGGCAGCCTGTTCCGGGTTGACCTCGGACACCACCAGCGGCACGTCGTCGTCGTAACGGAAGGCCGAGGAGTTGTCGATCACCACCGCACCGGCGGCAGCGAACTTCGGCGCGTACTCCTTTGACACGCTGCCACCGGCCGAGAACAGGGCGATCTCGACGCCGGTCGGGTCGAAAGTGGCCAGATCCTGCACCGTGACCTTCTGGCCGTTGAACTCGATCTCGCCACCGGCCGAACGCTCGGAGGCCAGGACGCTCAGGGTGCCGACCGGGAAGTCACGCTCGGCCAGGATCGACAACATGGTCTCGCCGACCGCGCCGGTGGCACCGACGACGGCGACGTGGAAACTGCGCTGTGCATTGCTCATGGGGGAAACTCTCACGAAAACGGGGATGGGAAAAAACACGCACGACAGCAGGGTTCGGGGAACCTCCTCAAGCGGGGCGCGCGGAGGTTCCCTATCGTTTCCCGGTTTTTTTGCCCAGAGTCACGCGCGCGGCCATCGCCGCGTCAGCGTTGATCGCGCTCGGCATGCGCGACGGGCCGCCGTCCAGGCCGAGCCCGGCGACCAGATTATCCACGGCCAGCTGTACCATCGCCGTTCGCGTGCCCAGCGAGGCGCTGCCGATGTGCGGGGTCAGCACCACGTTGCGCAGTGCCAGCAGCTCCGGGCGCACCTTCGGCTCGCCCTCGTACACATCCAGGCCGGCCGCAGCCAGGCGGCCGTTGGCCAGTGCCTCCGCCAATGCGAGTTCATCGACCAGGCCGCCGCGCGCGATGTTCACCAGCGTGGCCGACGGCTTCATCTTCGCCAGCGCGACGGCATCGATCAGGTGATGCGACGCCGGCGTGTACGGCAGGACCAGCAGCAGGTGGTCGGACTGCGCCAGCAGCGTATCCAGGTCCACGTAGCTGGCACCCAGTGCCGCTTCGGTGTCGGCCGGCAGCTGCGAGCGGTTGTGGTACAGCACCTTCATGCCGAACCCATGCGCACCGCGACGGGCGATACCCTGGCCGATGCGGCCCATGCCGAGAATGCCGAGCGTGCTGCCGTGGATGTCGGCACCGAGCATGGTCTGGAACGACCACTGCTGCCACTGGCCTTCGCGCAGCCAGCGCTCGGATTCGGTGATGCGGCGCGCGGTGGCCATCAGCAGGGCGAAGCCGAGATCGGCGGTGGTCTCGGTCAGGACGTCCGGGGTGTTGCTGGCGAGGATGCCGGCCGCGCTGAGCGCATCGACATCCAGATTGTTGTAGCCAACGCCCACATTGGCGATCACCTGCAGCTGCGCCGCGTCGGCCACCTGGGCCGCGCCGATGCGCTCGTTGAGGGTGATGATCGCGCCATCGGCGCTGGCCAGCTGCGCGGCGATCTGCCCGGGCGACCAGGCGGTAACGGTGTCGGTGACGCGCAGCTGCACGCGATCGCGCAGCGGCGCGATGGCCGCATCGATCAGCGGCTGGCTCACCCACACCGTCGGCCGCGTGTCAGCCATCGATCTGCCCGGGGATGCGCGGGGTGATCGTGCCGACATCGCCGCACTGCGCGCGGTGGCGCAGCGCCTGGTCCATCAGCACCATCGCCACCATCGCCTCGGCGATCGGAGTGGCACGGATGCCGACGCAGGGGTCGTGACGACCGGTGGTGACCACCTCGACCACGTTGCCGGCGGTATCCAGCGACGGGCCCGGCAGGCGCAGGCTGGAGGTCGGCTTCAACACGATCGAAGCGACCACCGGCTGGCCGGTGGAGATGCCACCGAGGATGCCGCCGGCATGGTTGCTGGCAAAGCCCTGCGGGGTCAGCAGGTCACGATGCTCGGTGCCCTTCTGCGCGGCGCTGGCGAAACCGTCGCCGATCTCCACGCCCTTCACCGCGTTGATGCTCATCAGCGCGGCGGCGAGTTCGCCGTCGAGCTTGCCGTAGATGGGCTCGCCCCAGCCCGGCGGCACATTGTCGGCAACCACGTCCACGCAGGCTCCGACCGAATCACCGGACTTGCGCAGCGCATCCATGTACGCCTCCAGTTCGGGCACCTGTGCGGCGTGCGGCCAGAAGAACGGGTTGTCTTCCACCGCCGACCAGTCGAAGCCGGCCGGGGTGATATCGCCCAGCTGCGACAGGTAGCCACGCACGGTGACGCCGAAGCGCTCGGCCAGCCACTTCTTGGCGACCACGCCGGCGGCCACGCGCATGGTGGTCTCGCGCGCCGAGGAACGGCCACCACCACGCGGGTCGCGGATGCCGTACTTGTGCCAGTAGCTGTAGTCGGCATGGCCCGGGCGGAACTGCTGGCCGATGTTGGCGTAATCCTTGCTGCGCTGGTCGGTGTTGCGGATCAGCAGCGCGATCGGGGTGCCGGTGGTCAGGCCCTCGTACACGCCGGACAGGATCTCGACCTCATCCGCCTCGCGGCGCGCCGAAGTGTGCCGGCTCTTGCCCGTGGCGCGGCGCTGCAGGTCGTGGGCGAATTCGGCCGCGTCCAGCGCCAGCCCCGGCGGGCAGCCATCGATCACGCAGCCGATGGCCGGCCCGTGCGACTCGCCGAACGTGGTGACGGTGAACAGCTTGCCGAACGAATTGGAACTCACGGGCGCTGCGCCGCCAGTTCGGTGATGCGCGCGCTGTGGGCGATCAGCTCGCGGCATTCGACCGCGAAGATGCCCATCTGGCCGACCTTGAATTCGATCCAGGCGAAATCGACTTCCGGCAGCAGCTTGATCAGGTGCTGCTCGGATTCGCCCACTTCGCAGATCAGCAGGCCGTCTTCGCTCAGGTGCAGCGGCGCGTCACGCAGGATCTTCAGCACCAGGTCCAGACCATCGTCACCGGCACGCAGGCCCATGTCCGGCTCGTAGGAGTATTCCTTCGGCAGCGCATCGGTCTCGTCGTTGGTGACGTACGGCGGATTGGTGACGATCAGGTCGTAGTGGCGGCCGGACAGGCCGTTGAACAGGTCCGACTTCAGCAGGTTGACGTTGTATGCCTGCAGCCGCTCCCGGTTTTCTTCAGCAAGCGACAGCGCGTCGTCGCTCAGGTCGACGCCGTCCACCTGCCAGTTCGGGTAGTAGTGGCCCATGGCGATGGCGATGCAGCCCGAACCGGTACACAGGTCCAGCGCACGGTACACGTCACGGCCGGCCAGCCACGGCTCGAAGCCGCACTCGATCAGTTCGGCGATCGGCGAACGCGGCACCAGGGCGCGCGCGTCGCTCTTGAAACTGAGGCCTGCGAACCAGGCCTCGCCGGTCAGGTAGGCGGCCGGAATGCGTTCGTCGATGCGGCGCTGGAACAGCTCCAGCACGCGCAGCTTCTCGGCCTGCAGCAGGCGCGCCTGGCCGTAGGCCGGGCCGAGGTCGTGCGGCAGGTGCAGGCTGTGCAGCACCAGCTGGGTGGCCTCGTCCAGCGCGTTGTCGTAGCTGTGCCCGAAGGTCAGCCCGGCTTCGTTGAAACGGCTGGTGCCGTAGCGGATCAGATCGATGATCGTGTGGAGTTCGGCGGCCGTTTCAGCGGTCATGGCGGTACTGCGGGCAAAGTGGCCCCCGATTATAGGGGCTGGCGCCCGTGGCGGCATCCGTTGCGGCGGAAACGATCGGGCCGCAGCCGGTATGATGGAACCCATTTCGCGCGGGAGCCCCCATGTTCAATCGCAACGCCGGCATCATCCTGCTGATCGCCCTGGCGGCGGGACTCGGCCTGCTGGCCGCGCAGCAGGTCTTCGCGCCGAAGCCGCCGGCCAACGCCCCGGCCACCGAAGCGATCACCCTGTACCCGCAGCCACGTGCGCTTCCCGACTTCAACCTCGCGCAGTCCGATGGCACCCGCCTGATCCCCGGCGAACTGAAGGGCCACTGGACGCTGGTGTTCCTCGGCTTCACTTTCTGCCCGGACGTGTGCCCGACCACCCTGGCCGAGCTGGCCGGCGCGCAGAACCAGTGGGAGGCCCTGCCCGACAGCCTGCGCCCGCGCGTGCTGTTCATCTCGGTCGACCCCGACCGTGACAGCGCCACCCGCCTGGGCGAGTACGTGCACGGCTTCCACAAGGACACCCTGGCCGCCACCGCCGATGTGCCCTCGCTGGAGCGCTTCGCCACCTCGCTGGGCTTCGTGTTCCAGAAGGTGCCGGGCAAGCACTTCGATGAGAACCCCGAGGATTACACCGTGGAGCATTCGGCCAGCCTGGCCGTGCTCGACCCGCAGGGCCGCCTTGCCGGCCTGGTGCGCCCCCCGTTCAACGCGCCGGCGATCGCCCGCGACCTGCAGAAGCTGACCGAGAAAACCGCCCCATGAGTCTCACCACCGCCCTGACGTACGCCCTGCCCCACCGACTGCTGTCCTCGATGGCGCGCTCGCTGGCGTACTCGGACGATCCGCGCGTCTCGCGCTGGCTGATCGACACCGTCACCCGCAAGTTCAACGTCAACCTGGACGAAGCGGCCAACCCGGACCCGCGCAGCTATGCCACCTTCAACCAGTTCTTCACCCGTGCGCTGAAGCCGGGCGCGCGCGCGGCCGATGCCGATCCGCGCAGCCTGGTGATGCCGGCCGACGGCCGCATCAGCCAGCTGGGAAAGATCGAGGCCGGTCGCATCTTCCAGGCCAAGGGACAGTCGTTCACCGCGGCCGAGCTGCTGGGCAGCGACGAAGATGCCAAGCCGTACAACGACGGCCTGTACGCCACCGTCTACCTGTCGCCGCGCGACTACCACCGCGTTCACATGCCCTGGACCGGCACCCTGCGTAAAACCGTGCACGTGCCGGGCCGTCTGTTCAGCGTCGGCCCGGCTGCAGTGAACGGCGTGCCGCGCCTTTTCGCCCGCAACGAGCGCCTGGTCTGCCATTTCGACACCAGCTTCGGCCCGATGGTCAGCGTGATGGTCGGTGCGCTGCTGGTGTCCGGCGTGGAAACGGTGTGGAGCGGCGAGGAAATCCCGGCCTATGGCGACCGCATCACCCGCAAGGATTACCGTGGCCAGGGCATCCAGCTGGAGCGCTTCGCCGAGATGGCGCGCTTCAACTATGGCTCGACCGTGATCGTACTGCTGCCGCCGGGCGTGGCCGAGTTCGCCCCGCAGCTGGGCGCCGAAAGCCCGGTGCAGTTGGGCCAGGCGCTGGCGAAGCTGCGCTGAGACTTCGGTAGTG
>NZ_DS999412.1:1873937-1975685 GCF_000158575.1 Stenotrophomonas sp. SKA14 | reverse complement strand
TTGAAGACAAGTCCCGCAACCAACCCCAAACCGTGTTGGAGTTCCTGAGGCCGGCTGCCTCCGCGGTCCAAAACATGCCCGTAGGCCTTGAAGATATTTGACCACGCACCACTACCGGTACACGCGTTACTGCAGGGCCGGGGCCGGGCCGACGTCCATGCCGTCGTAGTCTTCCACGCCCTTTTCCGTGGCCAGGGCCGCGAATTCCTGGTTGCGGCGGTCCAGCGAGGCTTCGTCGTGGATCTCCACGCGCTCCACGTGCAGCACATGGAACGGCGCGTCGCCTTCTTCCGGCTCCTGCTCGAACAGTTCGACGAAGGTGTAGCCCTGCGCCTGCAGGTGGTCGGCCAGGGCCTGCAGCGGCTCGGCGGTCGAGTGAACGAAGAAGTACCCCCACAGCAACGGGCCGTTGATGTCCCAGTCGGTGTTCTCGCGGAGGTTGGCGAACAGGTTGCGGGTGTCTTCGAGGTCCATGCGGGTTCCAGGGGTGGGGGGATTACTTGTCGCAGCCCTGCAGCTTCAGCGTCTGGCCGTGGCGCAGGCTGTAGGCCGGGGCTTTTAGGCCATTGGCGCGGGCCAGGGTCGGCACGTCGCACTGGAACTTCGCCGCGATGGCGCCCAGGGTCTCGCCCTTGCCCACCTTGTGGCTGCGCACCGGCTTTGCCCGGGCGGGCGCCGGGCGCGGGGTCGCCACCGCCGCCACGGGTGTCGTCGGCACGCTGGTCGAGGCTGCGGCATCGGCCACCGGCACCACACCGCCCACCGCCACGCTGCCGGTGTAGCTGGCCGCGGTCGGGCGCTTGATCGCCGCGTTCAGGTCGGCGGTGATGAGGGTGCGGGCCAGGTCCGCGCGTGGGCCACTGACGCAGTTGCGCTGGTACAGGCCGGCGATGCGAGTGGTGGCGTTGATCAGCGTGCCGGCCGGAATCCAGCCATCGGCCTCATAGCGCGGGTTGAGGTTGCGCAGCGCGCGCATGTAGCCATCACGGGTACCGTGGCTGCCCAGGCAGATGGTCAGTTCGTAGATGGTGGTGGACTTGGCCAGGCGCAGCGTGGCCGGCTGCGCGCTGATCTTCGGGAACTCCACGCCGTACTGCTGCGGGTGCAGGAAGATCCAGGCCGCGGCGATCACCATCGGCACATAGTCCTTGGTCTCGCCCGGGAACTGGTTGTAGACGCTGTCGGTCCAGAAGCTCTGGCCAGCGCTCTGCTTGAACACCCGCGCGGCGCGGCCTTCGCCACCGTTATAGGCGGCCACCGACATTTCCACGTTGTTGTTGAGTTCGCGCAGGCGCTCGTTGAGGTAACTGGCGCTGGCTTCGGCGG
Organism: Stenotrophomonas sp. SKA14; assembly: GCF_000158575.1. Classification (NCBI taxonomy): domain Bacteria; kingdom Pseudomonadati; phylum Pseudomonadota; class Gammaproteobacteria; order Lysobacterales; family Lysobacteraceae; genus Stenotrophomonas; species Stenotrophomonas sp. SKA14. The sequence continues at coordinate 1,974,359 of NZ_DS999412.1, read as the reverse complement.
CGCTGCGCGCGTCGAAACGCGTGTCGAAACCGGTGCCGTCCGGGCCCAGGCCGAAGCGGCGGCCGGTGGCCGGCATGAACTGCATCAGGCCAGCGGCACCCGCACGCGAGGAGGCATGCACGCGGCCATTGGATTCCTTGGCCATGATGCCGAACAGCAGCGCCTCGGGCAGCCCGCGCTTTTCCCACTCCGGCCACATTACCGCGCGCAGGTTCTGGTAGTTCTCATAGCTGGTCAGCAGCGCCGGGCGCATGTCGGTCAGCCAGCGGCGGATGCCGGCCTGCACCGCCGGGTTGTACTCGACCATCGTGTCGAAGGCGTGCCGCTTGTCGTTCAGCAGTGCGGCGGCGCGGGCCGCCTCGGGTACGTCTGCGGTGAGCGGACCGATATGGTCGGGATCGGCTTCCAGGCGGTCGCCGCCCTCATCGGCCACGTCATCGCTGGCCGCCGCATCGGCGTCATGCTTGAGCAGGCGCTTGTAGCTGGCCAGCAGGGTGCCCATCTGGCAGCCCTTCTGCTTCACGCAGTCGTTGAGGACATCTTCCATGTCCTCCAGCGCGGCATCAGCCTCGTTGCTGCCCTTGGGGTCGGCATTGGCGACCAGCAGCAGGGCGTCGCTGTAGCGCTTCTCGGCGGCCGTCATGCGCTGCTGCAGCGCATCGACCTTCACCTTGTCCCGGGCCGAAACCCGTTGCGCATGGGCGTCGGGCGCCAGGGAAACCAGGCCGGCCAGGGCCAGCAGCGGCCAACCGCGGGAAATCAGGACAGGAACGGGCATTGATGGCACTGTGTGCGAAACAGGCAGGCAGAGTAGCGGCGCCGCCAAGGTCGGGGCAAGCCGGACCTTCGGACCGTCACCCCTGCCCGTTAACATTGGGCTATTCACTACAAGGGCTGGACCATGGATCCGATTCTGCTCGGCAAAGGCATTACCGACGATATTGCCGTCACCCTGCTGCCGAAACTCGGCAACCGCCACGGCCTGGTGGCCGGCGCCACCGGCACCGGCAAGACGGTGACCCTGATGACCCTGGCCGAAGGCTTCTCGCGGCTGGGCGTGCCGGTGTTCCTGGCCGATGTGAAGGGCGATGTGTCCGGCCTGGCCGTACCCGGCACCGGTGCCGAGAACCTGCTGCAGCGTGCCGCCGAAATCGGCGTGGCCGACTATGCCCCGGCCGCCAGCCCGACCATTTTCTGGGATCTCTACGGCAAGCTCGGCCATCCGGTACGCACCACCGTCAGCGAAATGGGCCCGACCCTGCTGTCGCGCATCCTTGAGCTGAACGACACCCAGGCCGGCGTGCTCGACATCGTGTTCAAGCTGGCCGACGACCGTGGCCTGCTGCTGCTGGACATGGACGACCTGCGTGCCCTGCTCGGCCTGGTGGCCGAGGAGCGCAAGGACATTTCCACCGAGTACGGGCTGGTCAGCGCACAGTCGATCGCCGCGATCCAGCGCTCGGTGCTGCGCTTGGCCCAGGATGGCGGCGAGCACTTCTTCGGCGAACCGGCGCTGGAGCTGGCCGACATCATGCGGGTCAATCACGACGGCCGCGGCATGATCGGCATCCTCGCCGCCGACCAGCTGGTGCTCAAGCCCAAGCTGTATTCCACGTTCCTGCTGTGGCTGTTGTCGGAACTGTTCGAGCAGCTGCCGGAAGTGGGCGACCTGGACAAGCCGAAGCTGGTCTTCATCTTCGACGAGGCGCACCTGCTGTTCGACGATGCGCCGCCGTCGCTGGTGCAGCGCATCGAGCAGGTCGTGCGCCTGATCCGTTCCAAGGGCGTGGGCGTGTATTTCTGCTCGCAGTTCCCCGACGACGTGCCGGGCAACATCCTCGGCCAGCTCGGCAACCGGGTGCAGCACGCGTTGCGTGCGTTCACCCCGCGCGACCAGAAGGCGGTGAAGACTGCCGCCGAGACCTTCGTGCCGAACCCCAAACTGGACGTGGCCAAGGTGCTCAGCCAGCTCGGCACCGGTGAAGCGCTGGTGTCCACACTGCAGGACAAGGGCATACCGATGCCGGTGCAGCAGACGATGATCGCGCCGCCGCGCTGCAGGATGGGGCCGATCACCGACGCCGAACGCGGCCAGGTGCGCGCCGGCAGCCCGGTCGGCAGCCGCTACGACACCGCGATCAACCGTGAATCGGCGGCGGAGCTGCTGGCGCAGCGCGCGCAGAAGGCGACCGAACAGGCGCAGGCCCCTGCCGCACGCAGCCGCGAGCAGGACGAGGCGCAGGAAGGAGGCTTCGGCCAGTCGATCAAGGACGCGATCTTCGGCACCAAGCGCCGCCAGGGCATGATCGAGACCATGGCCAAGCAGACCACGCGCACCGTCGGCACCAAGCTGGGCAACCAGATCGTGCGTGGCATCCTGGGCGGCATCTTCGGCGGCAAGCGCTGAGGACCACCTGCTGTTTCCGCGCGTCGCGCCAGGCCTGGTGCGACGCGCCCGTTCCCCATCGCAAGAGAAGTCGTACTGCATGTCCCGTTGGCGTCCCCCCGCAGAAAAGAGCACCGCTCTGATCACCGCCGCCGGCCACGCCCGGCTGAAGGCCGAACTGGACGAGCTATGGCGGGTGCGACGGCCGGAGGTGGTCAAGGCACTGGCCGCGGCCGCTGCAGAAGGCGACCGCTCGGAAAACGCCGAGTACACCTACCGCAAGAAGCAGCTGGGCGAGATCGACCGCCGCGTGCGCTACCTGACCAAGCGGCTGGAAGCGCTGCGCGTGGTCGACACCACGCCGACCGATCCGCAGGCGGTGTTCTTCGGTGCCTGGGTGGACCTGGAGAACGTCGACAGCGGCGACACCAGCCGCTACCGCATCGTCGGCCCGGACGAGACCGACGCCGGCCTGGGCTGGATCAGCATCGATTCGCCGCTGGCGCGGGCGCTGCTGAAGAAGCGGCTGGATGACGAATTTTCAGTGGAGCTGCCCGGCGGGCAGTTCACCTTCGCGGTGATCGGCGTGGAGTACGCACCGTTGTAGAGTCGAGCCATGCTCGACTGCGTTGCCGTTGTAGAGTCGAGCTTGCTCGACTACACCTGCAGCCAGTCGAGCAAGCTCGACGCTACGCAACGGGGCAGTCGAGCGAGCTCGACTCTACTGGGCCGCGTGCAACGGCGGCGGGTACGCGCGGCCGGCGCGCAGCGGACGGAAGTAGTCGGTGTCGGCGTAGAAGGCGGCATCCTGCCTTTCATGCCAGCCGGGAATGCCCGCCAACGGCAGCGGCCGCAGCTGCGCTGGATCGGTGATCGCCCCGCCCTCAACGATGGCCGCGGCCACCGCTGCGACGCAGGCGTCATCATTGTCGTCACCCTGCACCACCACGCACTTGCCCACCAGCAATCGCCCCGGCAGCAGTGCCTGTTCCATCAGCGCATGGCCGAATACCGCAGCGATGGCGACGTCACCGCTGTGCCAGCGCGTCGGCTCGAACAACGCAGGCCAGTCATGCCCATCCCATGCCGCGAGCAACGCGTCATCGCACACACGCACGATCACGCCGGTTTCATCGAACTGGGTCAGTGCTGCCTGCGCGCGGTTGCGCTGGCCCGGCGGCATCGCCTCGACATGCCGGCATTGCTGCGCGTTGAGTGCCTGCTTGAGCTGCGGGAGACGGGCCCACACCAGTGCATTGAACAGGTCATGCCAGTTGTCGGCGCGGGTGGCGATGCGTCCCTGCGCGATACGCACCTCGTAGTGCAGACCGTCGGCCAGCAGCGCAGCGTCCTGCTCGACCAGGCGCTTGCCGGGCAATCCCAGCCGCGTATCAAGCGCAGCGATGGACGGCCATGCAGTGCCGTCCAGCAGGTCACGAAAATCCTGCAGCCCGCCAAACAGCGGATGCCTGAATGCCTGCGGATCGACCGCCGCACGTGGCGGCGGCACGAAGCGCCGGGGGCCGCCGTTGTCACCGGCGGCGGCGGTCACAGCATCTTGAGATCGAACGCCGGGCGGGTGGCGGCCGCCAGCGCGTCACCGTACAGGTCGTGCTCGTCGCTCTCGGTGATCTCCACATCGACGAACTCGCCCACGCGCAGCGGCACCTGGTCGGCGTTCTGGATGTGCACCAGGCCGTCGATTTCCGGCGCATCGGCCTTGGAACGGGCCACGGCGATGTCGCCTTCGATGGCATCGACCAGGCACTGCTGCACCGTGCCGATCTTGGCTTCCAGGCGCGCGGCGGAAATCTGCGCCTGCTTCTCCATGAAGCGTGCCAGGCGTTCCTGCTTCACTTCCTCCGGCACGGCGTCGGGCAGATCGTTGGCAGTGGCGCCTTCGACCGGCGAGTAGGCAAACGCGCCGACACGATCCAGCTGCGCTTCGTCGAGGAACGACAGCAGCTCTTCGAACTCGGCCTCGGTCTCGCCCGGGAAGCCGACGATGAAGGTCGAACGCACGGTGATGTCCGGCGCGATGCGGCGCCAGTTCTGCACGCGCTCCAGGGTCTTCTCGACCGCGCCCGGACGCTTCATCAGGCGCAGGATGCGCGGGCTGGCGTGCTGGAACGGAATGTCCAGGTACGGCAGGATCCGGTTTTCCGCCATCAGCGGCACCACCTCGTCCACGTGCGGGTACGGGTAGACGTAGTGCATGCGCACCCAGGCATCCAGCTCGGACAGGCCTTCGCACAGCTCCTTCAGACGGGTCTGGTAGGCCTTGTCGCGCCACATCTTCTCGGCGTACTTCACGTCCACGCCGTAGGCCGAGGTGTCCTGCGACACCACCAGCAGTTCACGCACGCCGCCACGCACCAGGCGCTCGGCTTCGCGCAGCACTTCGTCGACCGGGCGCGAGACCAGCTTGCCGCGCATCGACGGGATGATGCAGAAGCTGCACTTGTGGTTGCAGCCCTCGGAAATCTTCAGGTACGCATAGTGGCGCGGGGTCAGCTTGATGCCGTAGTCGGGCACCAGGTCCACGAACGGATCGTGCTTGGGCGGCAGCGCTTCGTGCACCGCTTCCATCACGCTCTGGTAGTCCTGCGGGCCGGACACCGCCAGCACGTTCGGGTACGCCTCGCGGATCTGTTCCGGACGCTTGCCCAGGCAGCCGGTGACGATGACCTTGCCGTTCTGGTTCATCGCCTCGCCGATCGCGTCCAGCGACTCGGTCACTGCCGAATCGATGAAGCCGCACGTATTGACCACCACCACGTCGGCCGAATCATAGGACGGGACGATGTCGTAGCCCTCCGAGCGGAGCTGGGTAAGGATGCGCTCGGAATCGACGAGGGCCTTCGGGCACCCTAAAGAAATAAACCCTATACTCCTGCGATCCGACACTGCGACACCTGGCTCTATGGCTACAAAGGCGAGAGTTTACAGCTACTTGCGCTTCAGTGATCCCAAGCAGGCGGCCGGCAGCAGTGCCGACCGCCAGCTCGAGTACGCTCGCCGCTGGGCCTCCGAGCACGGAATGACCCTGGATTCGGCCCTTTCCATGCAGGACGAGGGCCTTTCCGCCTACCACCAGCGCCACGTGAAAAAGGGTGCCCTCGGGGTGTTCCTGGCGGCCATAGATGAGGGACGGATCCCCTCCGGGTCGGTGCTGATCGTGGAGGGCCTGGACCGCCTCAGCCGCGCCGAGCCCATTCAGGCGCAGGCCCAGTTGGCGCAGATCATCAACGCAGGCATCACCGTGGTGACCGCAAGTGACGGCCGCGAGTACAACAGGGCCGGGCTCAAGGCCCAGCCCATGGATCTCGTCTACAGCCTGCTGGTGATGATCCGGGCCCACGAAGAGTCCGACACCAAGAGCAAACGCGTGCGCGCCGCGATTCACCGGCAATGCCAGGGCTGGATCGCCGGCACTTGGCGCGGGGTTATCCGGAACGGGCGTGACCCCCACTGGCTGGAACTGACCAAGCCCGGCGAGTTCAAGCTGGTGCCGGAGCGAGCCGAGGCTGTCCGGCTGGCCGTCCGCATGTTCCGCGAGGGCAATGGCGCGGTCACCATCATGCGCGCCCTCGAGGAGCAGGGACTGCAGATCACCAACGGAGGCAACCCCGCCGGCCAGCTCTACAAGATCGTCCGCAATCGGGCGCTGGTGGGTGAGAAGGTGCTCGAGGTGGAAGGCCAGGAGTACCGGCTGCCGGGCTACTACCCGCCCCTGCTGACGGCAGAAGAGTTTGCCGACCTGCAGCACGTCGCCGGCCAGCGCATCCGCCGCAAGGGTACCAGCGAGATCCCCAGCCTGATCGCCGGCATGCGTGTCACCTACTGCGGATACTGCGGCTCGGCCATGGTTGCGCAGAACCTGATGAATCGCGGTCGCCGGGCGGATGGCCAGCCGCAGCACGGGCACCGCCGCATGATCTGCGTCGGCAACTCCCAGGGCTCGGGCTGCGCGGTTTCCGGGAGCTGCAGCGTGGTACCGATCGAGCACGCGCTTATGACTTTCTGCGCCGACCAGATGAACCTGACCCGGCTCCACGAGGGGGGCAATCGGGAGGCCAGCATCAGTGGCCAGCTCGCTGTGGCCCGCGCGGCCGTCGCCGACACCACCGCCAAGATCGAAAAAGTAACCGATGCCCTGCTTTCGGCGGCCGCCGGCCAGGCCCCGGCTGCTTTCATGCGCCGTGCCCGCGAGCTGGAAGAGACGCTGGCCGGACAGCAGGCCGAGGTGGACGCGCTCGAGCACGAGCTGTCCAGCGCTGCCGCCACGCCGCCGCCGGCGCTGGCGCAGGCCTGGGCCGATCTGGTGGAGGGTGTGCGTGCGCTCGACTATGACGCCCGTATCAAGGCTCGCCAGATGGTCGCAGATACATTCGAGCGAATCGCCATCTACCATCGCGGGATAGAGCCCGTCCAAACCCGGTCATGGAAGGGAACCATCGATCTGGTGCTGGTGGCCAAGCGCGGCAGCACGCGGGTGCTACACGTTGACCGGCAGACCGGCGAATGGCGGGCTGGCGAGGAGCTGACCACTGAGGCGCTGCCAGCGCCGCTGTAGCGGAACGATTCGACACGCCGGCCGCACCCGGCGATCATTCGCTCCTGACATCAGGAGGATCGTCATGTTCCGCATCATCGCCGCGCTCGCCCTGGCTCTGGCTGCCACCGCTGCCGCTGCCGAAGAACCAAACCCATATGCGCGCTACGCGCAGCCGCAGTGCGCTGCCGGCTTCAAGCCGGTCGGCAAGTCGTGCTTCAAGGTGTGCCCCGACGGCCAGCACGCGCCGGCGGCGAATGTGGATCGCTGTGAAAAAGACGTGCCGCAGTTCGTGAAGCGCGGCTTCTTCGGCGGGTGCCCGACGGGCTACGTCGGGCATCCTGCCGACCCCAGGCAATGCACCCTCCCGATCATTGCCGAGAGGATGCTCCGCCCCAGGCGCTGACTACTCGGCGAAGCGCGCCTCCTCCCGCGCCTTGTCAGCGATCTTCGGGTTCAGCACAACGCCACCCTCAGCTCGGGAGCTGTAACGCATGCGGGCCTGCAGCGAGTCGCGAATGGTGGACGTGTTGATCGCCAGCTCCGGCTGAGCCTCGTTGAACGAGCGGATCTTGCCCAACACCTTCGTGACCGTATCGGCGTCACCCGCCCGCCACGCCATCGCGTAGGCATTCAGCAGCGATGAGCGGCGGTCAAGCAGGCGCTTTTCGTAGTTCTTGGCCGCGTTGATGCCTTCGTACCGCTCGTTGAGGCTCGCAGGCGAGAATCCCGCGAGCTGCAACAGCGAACCGCCTACCCCAAGATCCTCGATCACAGGGTCGCCGCGCAGGGTGTTGACGCCCTGAGTGGTGTAGCGGACCGACTTCATGCCGTCCTTGACCGCCTTGGGCATCATCGTCTCGACGCCGCGCCAGGTGTGCCCCTCTTGGACCTGTGCCAGGCCGCGCAGCGTGTTGACCAGCATCCCGCCGAACAACGGGCCACCGGCCTGCTCGAGCAGATAGTCGGCCATTTCCTTGCCTTCCAGCTCGCGGTTGGGCTCGCGGAACCACAGATCGTTGAGGCTCACGCGGCTGCCGATGCTGGCCGAGGTGAAGTAGTCGACCGGCCCCTTTGCCAAGATTCTGGCCGCATCCGCGCCCAGCAGATCGGCAAGGAAGTTGCGGAACGCCACCTCCGAATCGAACGGCTCGTCGTCGTCATCGCCGAACGCCGACGCCGCGGCATCAGCCAGTCCGAACATCACCGAGGTCAGCGGCATGCCCATCAGGCCAGCGAACAGGCCAGTCATGCCGAGCACCCCACCCAGCTTCGTGCGCGCCTCGCGGCGGACCTCCGGTGCCTGGCCCTTGATCGACTGGTACAGGTTTCTCCACAGGAACCACGTCATGTTCAGGCTGTACTGCCGGAACAGCAGCAGCACCTTAGCTGCGTTGCTCTGCATGAAGCGCGCGCGATTGGCGTTGCTGTAGTCGAAGTGACTCTCCGTCACCACATCACCGGCGTACTTCACCGCCTCGTTGAACGTCTGGCCACCTTGGCGCGCAAGGCGGAAGGCCGCCAACGCGGTTGCCTCTCGGTTCACTACCTCCGCCTTGTGGAACAACCAGGAGATCACCTGCATGCCCTTGCGCACCGCAGGGTTAAAGGCGCGGGTGTCCGTTTCCGACAGGCCAGCCAGGTTGTGCGCCTGGGACTTGTCGATCGCGCCCGACGTGCGCCAGACGTGGTACGCCGCACGTTCTTCCGCATTGAGGTTGCCGGTGATGTCGCCCGTCGCGGTGCGCAGCGCAAGGCCCATCCCGGACGACAGGGCCGAGAACGCCTTGCCGACCCCGAAGCGGGCGGCCAGCACCGGGAAGGTAACGATGGCCGTCTGCGACAGGTTGACCAGCGCGGCCGCCGGCGTGGTGCCCAGGTACCAGGCGAAGCCCAGCGAAGTCAGCCCGCTGACCGTCTTGGAGTCCTTGGGGTTCATCACCCACTCGTGCCGCTTGTTCATTTCGCTATAGAGCGCCGCCCCCTTGGCCGCGCGCTCCGGATCGCTCTCGGTCAACCGGTCAACGGCTGCCTTCATGTCCATCAAATCGGCGTCCAGCTCGTGGGCATGGCGAAGCCGCGCGACCTGGAAGCTACCGTGGAAGAGGTTTGACGAGAACGACCGCAGGGCGTCTGCGCTGTAGCCGGCCGTGCCCTTGCGGTGGATCTGGTGCTTTCGCACCGACAGCTCCGGCAACGTGCGCAGGTAGAGCTGGTACACGTCGTCGCGTGTGCTCTCGTCAATGCCGGCGTTGGCCAGCAGCTCCTGCAGGTCGGCCATGAAGCCGCCGCTGGCACCGGCCAGGCTGCGGGCCTCATCGAGCTTGCGGCCCGCCTTCTTCACGGTGAAGCCGCGCGCGGGCAGCTCCCGCTGTGCCTCCCGCCACTGCTCGACCTTCTCATACATCAGGAAGGCAGGCTCGCCAGCAGCGTCCGTGGCGGAGATCCAGAACTGACCGAAGCGCTGCAGCGGGAAGTAGGGACCATTCAAACGCGCCGACTCGAACTGCTGTCGGATCTGGCTCACCATCGTCGCCTTGGACTTCCGGTCGGCCTGCAGTGCTTCGATGCGGTCGATCAGGGCCTGCTCCATCTGTTCCGATTGGCGGACGTAGGCCTGCTTGGCGGTGCGGTAGAGCTGCTGGCCGGCGGCCGGCAGCGCCAGGAAGCGCCGGACCAACTCGGGGTAGACCGCCTTTCGAGCCTGCTCCTGTGCGAGCAAGTCATCCAGTGCCTGCAGCTCGGCCTCCAGGCGGCCCACAGCCTCCGACGATCGCGCCTGGCGCATGTCCTCTGCCACCGAGGCCTTACGGCGCTCGATGCTGGCAGGGGTGACGATCTCGTCGGGACCGCGGCGGGTGGCGCCGGTACGCAACGGCACATAGTCCTGGGACGGGTCGACACCCTCGATCGTGGTGTCGTGCATCAGGTTCGCGGTCGCATCAGCCCCGGCGCGGTCCTTGCGCTGGAACTTCTCCCAGGAATCCGCGATCCCTGCGGCCTCCTCCTGCATGATGTTGCGGTCGGTAGCCATCTGCTGCACTCGGTCCGCGTAGGCCGCGACCTGCTGCAGATGCAAGTCGCTGCCCAGCTCGGCCAGATGCCGCAAGGTCAGCGCACCGAGCCAGGCCGGCCGAGTGTTCTCGCGGAGATTCTCGGGCTTCAGCCCCCTGAACATCGCTTTCAGCTTGTCCGCCACACGGCTCGACGGTCCACCCAACGCGGCGTCCACGGCCGCAACAGTGGCCTCCGGATCGGGCTTCGAATAGCGCATGTCGGCGTTACGCGAATTGAACGCGCCGGTGTTGGCCGTGGCCGACTTCACCTGACCAGGCTCGAACGCGATCCACTGCCCGATTTCAGCAAGGTGGATACCGTCATGCCCCTCAGCCTTGAGGGCCGAGCGAAGCGCCTTCGCCTCTTCGAAGGAATCGACAGCGAGGAACTGATCGAGGGTCATGGGCTTGGGATTCTGCAGCGACAGGTAGGCGTCGATCACGCGCTCATCGGCGGGAACACCGTCTGCGGCCTTCTCGGCGTACCGCTTCGCCTTCGCCTTGCTCTCATCGAAGAAGAAGCCCAGTGGCGCCGTCATGTGCCCGGTAGAACGGCCCAGCCTTGCCGGATCGAACGACCAGAACTCCTCGCCGGTACCGTGGTACACGACCTTCGGATCGCCGCTGGCATCGGCCACCTGCGACCGACCGAACCACTCCCTGAATTCGGGGCTGCGGACCTGATCGGGTCTTGACATAACCCAACCGGGGCGATCCACGGAATTGACCGCATCCCGCAACTGCGATAGGGTCAGCGCCGTGAGCCCCGTTGTGGGCCGTGACGCGCCTTGGATGTGACCGGGTTCGCGCACGGCTTCTGCGGGGCTTACGTTTTCCAGAACATCCGATTGCTGCAGGTCGTAGGCGAACTTCCCGTTGCGCTGCTCCTGCACCACCACGCGGGCCACACGCAGGTCGTCGCCGATCCGGACCGGTGCGTAGAAGTCGTGATAGGCCACCACCGAATCGCCAGACGGGTTCACCGCAGACGTGTCCGCGTTCGGGCGTGACCGTCCCAGTACCGCCGCCTTCGTGATCTGCGGCAGCGCCGGCACCAGCAGCAGCTTCTCGGGTCGGAAACTCACCAGCTCATTGATCGAACGACGGGTGAGGCCGATGTCCCAGCCCTTGTCGTCGTTGTGCATCACCGTGCCGGCATCGCGCATGCGCACCAGGTAGTCGCGAGCCACGCGACGGGCCTCCTTCGGCGGCAGGTCCGGCGATATGTCGCCCACCGTGACATCGACTACCGGAATGGACTGGTTGAGGTCGCCGGCAGTGCGGGAGAAGGCCAGGCCAGCACCTGCACTGCTCGCGCGCGGACGCGCTCCGCCTCGGACATATCGCGACGCCGCGACCAGGTGCTGCCTCAGCTCCGCTTCGCTCAACTGCAGCGTGAACCCGAGCTGCCGCAGGAAGTTGCGCACCGCCGTGACGGCTCGATCGATCACGCTGTTGCGAACGCCCTTTTCGGCCATAACGGCCACGGCCTCGCGGATACCGATTTCCCGATTCGCGCCCCGGTAGCGGCGGTCGATCTCAGCAAACAGGGCGGCGTGCTTTCCTCCGGCCCGCATGCGGTCAATCGTCCGCGCAATGTCCGCCCACGTGCGGTCGCCGGTGATGGCTTCGATACCAAAATGCCCCACCGCCTCATGCGACAGCACCTGCAGAGCGCGCTGCGGGCTGCTCAGATTGTTGGCCACCAGATAGACGGTCCCGGTCGAGTCGTCGTAGAACCCCTCCGCGCTCACGTGCTCGGGATCGCTCTTTGCCCGTGCTGGCAGATCGGCATGGCTTTCCAGCACCACCACCGCCGGCGCCTCGCTGCCCCACTTCGCAGTCACCGTGCCGATCGCCTTCTTGGCCTGGGCTGCCGAAATGCCGCGGTGGGCGACCTCAGCCGGCCGTGACAGCTTCACGGCCTCAGCCGGTGCCGCCTTCTTGTCCACCAGCACCGGGGATTCGAAGGTGCGCGGCTCGTACAGCGGCATGCCCTGGCCGTCGGTCGCCTCCGCGTACGGAATGGCCACCTCGCCGCGTGCGTCGCGGCCAACCACGAACCAGCCGTCAGCGGTCCACCGGTGGCCGGTCACCTCGAACGTCTTGCCGTTCCAAACCACCTCGGTCTCGACGGGAGCGCCGCTGCGGAGCCATGCCGGCGGTGGAACCGGATTGGCCTGAATGTCGCGCTCAAGCTCCACAAGCGCCTTCTCGGCCGCCTTGAGCTGGTCGCCCATGTGGAAGGGCTCCGTCGTGGCTTTGCGCAACCGCTCCGCCGTCGCGCGATCCTCGGCGATGCCTTCGGCCAGCTCCCGCACTTCTACCGGGTAGCGGCGCAGCGCTGCCTCCAGGCTCGCCACGGTGGGCTGGTTCGACGTGATCTCGACGCCGTGCACATCCAGCACCAGGTGCGGCACCTCCGCGTAGCGGTCCCACATGGCCTTCACCGGGAACTCGCCGAAGGTGGCCACTCGCTCCGGGCCATCACCAACACGCATGTTGGCCGAGATCCACTTCCCGATCGCCTCGCTCGCTTCCTTCCGGTCGGCATGGGCCCTGCCGTCAACGTCCATGGAGAAGCCCTTGCCGGCATTCATCGCCACCAAGGTGTCCACGGCGTCAACCGCGCCGGCCTTTTCGATCTTCGAAAGCACCACCTCATTGCGGTCCGCACGGTTACTGATCGAGCGAATCTTGGATTGCGAATCAGCGATGCCGCGGCTGTGCAGGCGCTCCCTCGACTGCAGGCCTTCGATCTTCTTGCGGAGCTTTTCCCGGATCAGGATGCGCGGATCGCCAGCCGCCTCCGCAAAGGTCTGCAGGATGTCGCTCTGCTCCTCCGCTGCCGCCTCTCCCTCGATTACTCGCTCATCGCCCTTGGAGCGCAGGAACGCCTTGATGAAGCGATCCTTCACCGCGAGCACCTGCCAGCGGCGGCCATCGAGTCGGTCCGTCAGGTAGCGGTACTCGAGCACCGTGTTCCACTGGTTGCCCTGTCGATGACCGCGCCCGTTGCGCTGCTCGAGGTCGCCGGGCATCCACGGTGCGTCCAGATGGTGCATGGCCCGCAGATTGCGCTGCATGTTGACGCCGACACCCAGCGATGCGGTGCTGCCAATGACCACACGGATTTCCGACCGGTTCATGCGGTCGGCAACTTCCTTGCGCTTTTCCTTGCTGGTCGACCCATCCACCAGGGCAATCTGGTCGCGCGGGATGCCCTGCTCGACCAGACGAGCCACCACGTCCTGGATCGTGGAGAACACCTTGTAGCGCTGGTCCATGCGCGCTCCCACCGGGCCCACCTTGCGGGTGGCGGTGGTCGAGATCCCCAGCTCGGTGAAGATGACCTGATTCGCCTCCGGATGGCTGCGGTAGAGGTCCGCGACGTTACGCACGAGGCGGCTGGCCTTGCTGTTCGGGTCATCCTCCGCGCGGCCCTCTTGGCCGGCCAACTTCTCGCCGTCCAGCAGGCGAACATCCAGGCTTGCCTTGTTCGCCAGCCCTTCGGTGATGATGGGCGACTCGGGCAAGCCGGCGAGCATGGCCTCCTTTCGGGCCTTGCTGGTCATGCCCCGCCAGGAGCGGGCATACCCTTGGATGCGCTCGAAGGCAGCCTTTTGCGGCGCCGTCAGGTCTGCCGTCTCAACAACCACCTTCTTGTACGGCCGATCCTTGGCCCCTTCTGTGCGGCCGTTCAGCAGCTCAGCGCTCTCGGCCTCGGTCAACGTCTTGTCGCCCAGCCGCTTGCCAGAGGCCGTGCGGCGCGGCCGCATTTCCGGCATGTCATCGGCGAACACCACGTCCATGTACTGCCCGACCATCCGGCGCAGTTCGGGCACGTTGATGAAGGCGGCCAGGCGGGTGACCGCCTCGTATTCGGCAGCCGCGTTCAGCTCGACATCCTGCACTTCGCGCGCAAACGATCCGAACCAGCCGTCCCATTGGTCGACGCCGGCCGCCTCCATCTCCTCCGCCATCACGTACCGCATCTGGTGGAACACCTCGGTCATGGTGTTCGTGACCGGGGTGCCCGTGAACAGGTGCACGTTGTTGCCGTTGTTGTTGGTGCGGACGTAGCGCGTGAGGAAGTTCAGTCCAATCGACTGCGCTGAGGATTGGGTCTGCAAGCCCTTCATGCGCATCTTGGTAGTGAACGGCGGCTTCTTGAACTCGTGGGCCTCATCCACCAGCACCATGTCGATCCCCAGTTCCTCGAACGGGATGGCGCCAGGCCGCGACGCACGGTCGGCTTGGATCTGGATCGAGTTCAGGATGCGATTGCGGATCTTCACCAGCTCCTTTGCCGTCGGCGAGCGCAGCTTTTTCAGCTCATCCTCGTCCGCCAGCATTTCGGGCGTGAGCTTCGTTCCATCATCGCTGGCGGCCTCGTGCGCGGCCTCCTCGAGCTGGGCGATCTCTTCCGCTGCCAATCCCATCAGCGTGTCCTTCCGGAACGTCAGGCGATCCATCAGGGAATGAGGCAGCACCACGGCATCCCAATCGTCGTTGGCGATCTGGCGCAGCTTCACATCGACGGTCGCCGGCGACAGGTTGTCCACATAGAGAACCTTCGCAGCCGGGTACATCATCTGGATCTCAGCAGCCACGCTGGCGCTGTTGGCGTTGTGCGCCAGCAGCAAGGGCTTCTTGGCAATGCCGTAGCGCCGCGATTCAACGGCAATACCGCCCATGGTGAACGTCTTGCCGGTACCCACCTCATGGGCGTTGATGGACTTGCGCATCACCAGGCCTCGCCAGATGGCGTTCCGCTGGTGGTCGCGGAGGTCGAACGGGCCGCTGCCCAACGACAGCGCCATACCTTCGAAGCTCAGGAAGGAACCGTCGAACTTGGGCGTTGCGTAGGCGTTGCGGACCTCGTTGTACTCGCGTTCCACCGCCACCTTGCGTTCGGCGTCACTCCACAACCATTCGGCGAAGCGACCGCGGATGTTGGCGATCTTCTCCGTCACCTCCTTCGTTGCGTCGACATCCACACCTCCGCCGTCCCTGGCAGGGCGATGCAGCGTGATGGTCTGATTCGAGATCGCCGCGTTCATCAGGCGCTGGAACGGCACCTTGTCGGTTCCGAAGTTGGTCCGGGCTTCCGCCCTCCCCTTCATTGAATCGGGAATTCGGACCCGCCAGCGGCCGGCCGAGAAGGACACTTCAACACCCTGTGCACTCTCGGTACCGAGCATGTGCGCGATGTAGTCGCGGTAGGCATCTACCGGCACCCAGGTGGCGCCGAGCTGCGTCTCGATCTTGTAATAGGGAATGTCGGCAGGCACTACTTCCTTCAGCGCGTCCACGTTGCGCTGAATGTGCCCCATGCCCTCCGCTACGGCTGCCTGCGCCTGCCGCAGCTTCTCGCGGACATTACCCGACAGGTAGATGTCCGAAGGCACGATGTCGCCGCCAGGGAGCTCGAACACGGCGCCCTGCTGGATCAGCTCGGCCTTGACCTCGGCCTCGGGGCGGCTGGCGATCTCGGCGATTTCGGCGGCGCTGGGGTTGATCGACCGATTGCGGGCCAGCACAAAGGCATCCGCCACGCTGGGGTTCTCAATGCGGCGAGCGCCACGCGTGGTGCTTTCCGTCAGGATCCGGGCGGGCCGGAAGCCCTGCGTCCGACTATCCGGAACCTCGAGTGCCGCCAGCGCCGGGTAGAACGGATCGTCCACCTTCCGCAGGTACTGCAGCCCGTAGCTCGCTCCAAGCCGGCCATGCTCCTGCACGAAGCCATCGTAGAGGGCTCGAAGGGCCGTGCGCGCCTGCTCTGCGTCGGTACCGGCCCGTTCCGCCTCGATCAGGGCCGCATACTGCTGCCGCATATCGATCAGGCTCGAGAGCTGGCGCTCGCGCGCGGCCGTCTTGGCCGGATCCTTGACGGCGTAGGCAATCACCTCGCTGGCCGGCGCCAGGTGCTCGCCGCGCACGATGAAGAATCCCTTTTCCGTCTTGGTCAGGGCGTTCTCGCGATCGGCCGTGTGATTGGTGATGTAGCTGACCTGCGCCGGGCGGGCATCCTTCTGGTACGCCCCCTTCGGCACGAGGCGGGCAATACGCTGCAACTCGGCGCCCATGTCGGCCGGCCGGCGTACCAGCATCCCTGGCCGAGCACTGTTGGCGCCCTGCCCGTGGTCGATCTGCCCCACTACATGGTCAGGATTGGCATGGAAGTATTCGTTGACCAGCACCGGCTCGCCGGCCGGGGTCATCAGCTCCTTCGACTCGATCCATCCGGCATCCATCGCCTGCGCCAACGGCACGTCGCGCTTGCGCAGAATCAGGATGTCCGTGACCACCTGCGTGCCGGCATATTCCTCGAACGCTCCGGACGGAAGGCGGAATGCGGCCAACAGCTCGCCCTTTTTCGCCAGCTCTGCGCGGACGCCGAACCCCTTCTTGTCCATGGTGCCGGCGGACGTGATGCCCACTACCAGACCACCCGGACGGGTTTGGTCAAGGGCCTTCAAGAAGAAGTAGTCGTGCAGATGCGGGTTCAGGCGCTGGTACCGCCGGTCCGCAATCACGGTGTTCTCGAATGGCCAGTTCCCGATCACCAGGTCGTAGAAGTTGTCGGGGGTCTTCGACTCCTGGTACGGCATCACCCGCACGTTGGCGCCTGGGTACAGCAGTTTGGCCATGCCGCCGGTGGTCTGGTCCAGCTCAATGCCGGCGAGCTGGCTGCGCCGCTGCAGTGCCTGCGGCATCAGCCCGAAGAAGTTGCCGATGCCCATTGCCGGCTCGAGCACGCGGCCGCCTTGGAAGCCCATGGTCTTCACCATGTCCCACATGGCGGCGACCGTCGGCGGGTCCGTGTAGTGAGCATTCGTGATCGAGCGCTGCGCGCTCTCCCATGCTTCACGGCCAAGGTTCTCCCTCAGCCACGCGTCGCGCTGCTCCCATCCGGCCTTCGGACGGGGCCGCTCCCACGTGCCTTGGAACAGTTCCTGGCCGAAGGAGCCCCAGCCGGTGTAGCCAGCAAGGACAGCCTGCTCCTCAATCGTGGGCTCTCGCCCCACGGCAGACAGCTCATTGAACAGCTCGATCGCGGCCTGGCTCTTTTTGAAGCGAGCCACCGGACCGCCACCAGCGATTGCGGTCGGATCCGCGATGTGGAAGTTCCCCGGCCCAGGATTGGCCGGACTGACCTCCGTCGGCGACTTCGCTACGCCGCGGCGCTGGGATCCAGCATCAGGTTGTTCCGCTCGGCCTGTTCGCGCGCGTCGGTCACCGGAAGCCCGGCTGCCATCAGCTCGTCCTGCTCCGTCCACATTCTCTGCTGCAGCACGTACGCCAGTGCGTCGGCCATCCCCTCGCGCTGCAGGCTCGCCAGCAGTGCCGGGTTGGTTTCCTTCCACGTTGCCAGAATCCGCCGATGCAGCTCCTGGTTGTGCATCACGTCCTCGTCGGCCTGCAGGCGCTTGTGCTCCTGCTTGATCTGCCGCACCCAGTTCGGGTCCAGTCGGTTGCTCATCAGCATTCCCCTGCTCGGTGTACTCGGTCTGTGCCGCAGCAGCGGCGATTGCGTCCACGTCGGCCGATTCAACGGCGGCCGCACTGTCCATTCCTTCGAAATCGGTTGCGCGCGGGTCAAACCTGACTCCCATGTACCAGCTTTTCAGGTATGGACGCACGCCCTCGCCAAGGTCGGCCAGCATCGCCTGGGCGTACGCCGCAAAGGTTCTGGCGCCCTTCTCGATATGGTACCCGGCCAGCGTGATGCCCGCCTGCAGGATCTCAGGATCGATCCCGGAGTTGAGCTGGCTCAGCTTGGAACGAAGAGTCGCACGCGCCCTCTCGGCCGCATCTTCCGTGAAAATGGTGTTCGCGCTTGCCTCGGGAGCGCGCGGGGCCCTCTTGGCCTTCTTCTCCGGCTTGCCCGTCGGCGCGGCGTCACCACCGGGCTTCACCGCAACCCGACCGGGAACGATGCGAATTGCACCGTTCTCGAGGCGGACCTGCAGCGTGCCCTGCTCGTTGTCGATCTCCATCACCTCCGCAGCCAGGGTCTCATCGCCGGAGCGGAACTTCACGGTGTCACCGGCGCCGATGCCCTCCTCTGCGATGGCCTCGAGGTTCTCCGCGAACTCCTGGTCGATCTTGCGATGGATTTCCGTGCGCGCGGCGCCATCGCCCTTGCTGGTCGGCTGGGCACCCCGGCCCTCGTTGCCGGCCGTCGGCGTTTGGCTCTTGATCGCGATGTCCGGGGCGTCCTTCAGCACCCCCACATAGCCGCCGAAGTGCTTGCGCACCTCATAGTCCGCCGGATCCAGCCCACGCCGCTTGATCTCGCGCTCCACCACCTCGGGCTTGGAAAAGCCCTCTTCCTTCGTGTTGCGGGCTCCACGGCGGGTGATCGTTTTCGCACCCGCGTTGTAGGTGGCCACCTGCTCATCGCTGGCGATGTTGTCCCGGTGCAGGCGCGTTACGCCCTGCTTGGTCATACGGGGCTTTCCGCTGGCGTCGTACGTCGGCAGCAGTACGCGGGAACCTTCCAGATCCTTCTTGCGCACCTTGAAGGCTTCGCCGTGGACGTTGCGCACGGTGGTCAGCTCGGACGCCTTTGCGCCCATGACTCGATCCACTTCGCGGGTGTCGATCGCGGCGCGTCCAGGTGCCGCTTGTTGAACCTGCTGGGCAGCAGCGGGCACGGTCGTCTTGCTCGGATCCTTCACCCAGCGGCGGAACTCCTCCTGCGACATCTGCGTGATACCGCCCAGGCCACCCCAGCCCGGCTCGTAGTTGCGCAGATAGGTCTGTCGGGCGTCCGCTTCCGACGGCGCCCCCATGACCACCTTGTGTTCATCGAAGGAGCCATCCTTGTTCACTTGGTCCACCACGAAAACGGGCAGGCTCTCGTCCTCTGCCCGGTCCGTCATGAACACGTCCACGTGGTCCTTGTCGGCGCCCTTGGAACCCTTGAAATACCCGTAGTGGTCCTGCAGCGGCGGCCACTCGGGGCGGCGGCTGGTGCCGGCCGGATTCTCGATCGACACATCCAGGCCAGCCACACGCGCATGGCCCTTCTTGTAGTTGCCGGCCTCCTTCTGCGCCTCGGTCGGCTCGGGACGCGCGTTCGCCGGGCTCGTCGCAGCCTCTGCTGCGGCGGCCTGGACGACCGACGGAGCGGTCAGGGGCTCAGTCGCCGCCCGCTCAACTGCCGCGGTGGCGGGGGCGCTGCGGGGGCTTTCTGCGCCAGAAACAGGCTGCGGAACAGCGACACCTTCGACTGGAACCCCGCCAGCGTCCACAGCGCCGCGCGCCAGGTCGCCTCGTCCGGCTTCGGATCGTCCGGCAGCTCGTGCATTGGTCTTCGCCTCTTCGTTCAGGGCACGGCGATCAGCGAACACATCGCTCACCACCTGCTGGGCCTCGGACGCATCAACACCCATGGCGCGCGCCAGCGTGCTCACGGCCGGCATGCGTCCATTCGTCTCCATCTGCCGATGCAGGAAGGAGCGCATTTCATCAGCACCCGGCCGCTGCAGCACTTCCCCGGTGGCCGGATCCACGCCGCGCGGCGCGGACGGCAAGCGGCGCGCGGTGCTCTCGATCAATTCGCCCTGGCGGGGAGCAACGGGCTCGCCCTGCAATGCGGCCGTCATCGCCTGCACGTCGGCGGCAGCCTGCGTTGCGCCATTGTTCACGGCAACATTCACTGCCCGCGACAGCGGGCCATTCGAGGCGTCCGGTACCGGGCTTCCATCCGGCAGCGTCGGAGTGGCCACCGGCGCGGCCGCAGGGTGCTGAGCGCGCGCCTGATTTACATCCGGCGTCAGGCCGATGTTCTGCCGCTCCTGAGCAAACGCCGCATCAGCCGCGTCGCGCGCATACGCCTGGGCCGCAGTGACCGCCTGCCCCTCGGGGTCGACGGTGACCGCCTCAGGTGGCGGTAGCGCCAGCGGAGCTTGCTGCGGAACGCTGGACTGTTCCTCCGGCGCGTTCTGCGGCAGCCTGCGGCGGAAGCCTGACGCGGCGCCCGGCACGCTGCCGCCCAGCGCACCGGCGGCGACGTTCTCGAGATAGTCGTCGTAGGCCTCCGCACCAGTCAGCGCCTGCCGCGCGCCAGCGCGCTCCATCACCGCCTGCACGCCCTCGGTGGCACCTTCGGTGATCGCCCCCTCCACTGCCCCCGTCAGCATGCGACGCCCCATCTGCGGGCTCGCCGAGGCGCCTCGGAACAGTCGGCCCGCGATCAGGCCCTCGGCCGCAGAGTCCACCAGACCGGCCGGAACGCCCCAGGCGATCGCGCGCGCGGCGTCACCGCTGGTCAAAGCCTCGCCGGCCTCTGCGGCATCGTCCGCTCGGCCGGTGTACGCGATGCCAACTTCCTGCCCAACATTCAACCCGGTGTTGGCGAGGGCGCCCCCGCCGAGCTGCGCGAGGCGCTTCTTCGCCAGTTGCGAGCCCGCCAGCTCCGCCGCCTCGAGGCCGACGCCCTTGGCCAACTGCTGTTCCACAAGATTGCGCACTTCTGCGTTGATGAGCTTCTTGGCGCCGGTCTTGGCGACCAGACCGCCCACCGCGCCGACCACCGCGCCGGGCGCAGCACCAACACCGCCTGCAGGAGCGCCGGCAGCACCACCTGCAGCAGCGCCGGCCGCAGAGACGGCCAGGCTTTGAAGCGCCTGGCCACCGAAGTTGCCCAGGGTGTCGCCGGCCCATTCGCCGAAGGAGGCATCGCCCGATACCGACCCCTTGAACGACGAGTTGTTCTGCAGCGGCTCAACTTCCTCACGCTGCACGCGCTGGTAGTTCTCCAATCCCCAGTCTCGCAGCCCATCGGCACCAACCAACCCGCCGGTGGCTGCGGCCGCGCCGTACAGGAGGCTTTTCGTCTCCGGCAGGCTCCGCTTGAAGCCACGCCATGCTGCCTCGCCAAACCCAGCGGCCTTGGGCTCGGCCGCCGGCGCTCCGCTCAGCCGACGAGGCGGGGCAAACTCCGCATACGGATTGCTCGAGCCGGCCTCTGGTGCCGCATGTTGAACGTACTGCTCGTAAGGGTTCTTGTCCTGCGACATCGATTATTTCCCCAAGTAGCGGGCCGCTGCGCCAGCGCCGAACGTGGCGTCGAACTGGGCGCGCGTGCCGGGATTGGCTCGCAATTGGGCAATGGCCGCCTCCGGCGGCGTAGGTCCGCCTTGTGGAACCTGATTGCCGCCGAGGAGTGTAGCAATTTGGGCATCCACGTCAGCCAGCGCCGAGGCCTTCTCTTCGGCGCTGAGGCCCAGGGAATCGTTGATGCTCTTGCGCTGCTCGCCGAGGAAGTCGAGTCGCACCTTCGGGGTGATCGCCCCGGCAGCGTCGGCCGCCCCACGGAATGGCTTGCCGTCGGCGCCGGTGATCTGCCGCACGGCGCCATCGTTGGTCAGCCCATAGGCATTTCCATCGGCACCCGTCAGCATGCGAGCCACCTGCTGGCCCTGCTGGTTGCGCTGCGCAATGTCGGCCGCCAGACCCAGCCCGCGAAGCTGCCGATCAGCGCCAGCCTCGGCGGAGCGCGCGGCGAGGCTCGCACCGGCCAGCCCTTCATCGCTGGCAATCTTGGCGGCGTTGTTCGCCATGCTGACCGCGTTGCCCTGCTCCGCCTGGTACTGATCCACCAACGCACGGCGCATGCTCGGGCTGCCGCGCCCCTTGGTCCGCAGGTCCGTGGCCAGCTCGCTCTGCCGCATCGCTGCGCGCCGCTCCGCTTCGCCGGGCATGCCGATCACAGCACCCACCGCGCCGGTACCGGCGGTCCCGGCGCCGACCACGGGCAGGCTGGCGGGCAGTCCGGCAACGGTGCGCGCGTCGAATGCGCCCAGCGTGTTGCGATTCTCGTTCTGGCCAAGGCGGGCTAGGCTCGCGTTGTCGTACACGTTCTCGCCGTGTTCGCCGATGCGCGAGGCAACTCCGCCCGGCTGGCCGTCCAGCGTTCGCATACCCGGCACGAGAGCTTTCGGATCGTCCTTGAGGTAGGGGTTCTCCGGCGCCCCAACCGTGCCATCGTTCACGATCACCGTCGGCCCCTGCGGCGATGCCGCGGCAGCTCCCACCGGGCCAGGCGATGCGCTCGTAGCGCCTGATGCTGCCGGGCTGTCCGCTGAAACGGCGCCCGCCGCTGGCGCGGCCGCCGCTGCGCTCAATCGGGGCAGCGTGACCCGCAGGTTGAGCGGTTTACCGGCATCCGGGTGCTCAGTGCCATTGAAGCCGCTCACTGCGTCCCGAGCGAAGCCGCCAAGCGTGCGGCCGGGTGCCAGAGCGGCGTTGGCCAGGCCTTCGGCTGCCCCCAGCCCCGCATTCACCGTTCGACGGTGCACCTTCTCGGTTTCGTCGGCCCAGGTACGCAGCCCACGGCCGAACCGCGTTCCCGCCGCCGGCGCGGGTGCCGCAGCGGCCGCCGGCTGTCCGGCCGCCGCCTGGAGGGACGGTACCGCGCCGCTGCTCAGGCCCCGGCCTACACGGTAGTCGGCGCCAGTGAGATTTGCCGTCGCTGCAGGCGCGAAGGTGCTGCTGACCTGCGGATAGGGCTTCTGTTGGTCGTTTGCCATGGCGGTTCCTTTCGTGGTTACGAGGCGTCGGCGATCTCGCCGGAATAGTTGTAGCTGCGGCTGACCGAAGTCGAATCGCTGGCACTGCCGCTGCCGCTGATCGATGCGGAGGCATGGATAGCGCTCATCGCGCCGGCGGCCATCTGAGCGGACATCTGGCCCGCCGAGCTCATCGCGTCCTTCAGGGCCAGCGCGACCTGCTGCAAACGTTGCATGCGTGCTTCGAACTGACGGCTGACCACCTCAAAGTACGCGATGTTGTTTCGCACCGATGCCTCTTGGGCGCGCACCCGGATCTCCTCAGCCTGGCCGGCATATCGCATCTGCTCGCCCCACCGCTGAGTATCAGCCGCATAGGTCTGAGCCCGCGCAGTGATCGCGTCCTTTCGCGCTGCGACTACCGCTGTCTGAGACTGCAGTAGGCCCAGGAACTTCCGCACGCTGGCATCCGTGGCGCTCAGCTTCGCCTCGATCACGCGCAGTCTTGAGTTGTTGCGGTCGCTGGCGGCAGACACAGTGGCGGCATAGGCCCGCGCTTCGGCTTCGAAGGCCTGCACCTTGGCCACCTCACCCCGCACCTGAGAGTCGTACACCTCAAACCGGGTCTTTTCGGCACTCAGGCGCGCATCCCAGGCCTCCACATCCACCTTGTAGGCGTCGATCTTGTCGCGCTCGATCTCCGACCGGATCTTTGCCCCCTGCAGCCGGGTACTGAACATGTCGGCCAGCACCTTCACCCCCTCGAGCTGGCTGGTATAAATCCGAACCCTCTGCTCATTGATCGTGCCCTTCAACTGCTCCGCTTCGATCTGCGCACGCAGAATGTCCAGCTTGGCCAACTCCGCACGCAGCCGCGCTTCGAACACCTCCCGCTTGGCTTGGATGCTCTGCAGCCGCAGGCCGAACGCCGCGGCATGGAGGTTGAACTCATCCTTCATTGCACCGAGCATCACCTCGGCGCCTTGGAACGCCCTCTGCGCGGTCTGTTGCCAATGCTGCGACCACATCGATTCCAGGGCAATTCCCTGCGCAACCGCAGTTCGAAGATTCTCAATCGCCCATTCTGCAGCCTTCGAGAACACATCCCGGCTGTGACCATTGGCATTCAGCGCCGCCTGTTCCCGGACAGCGTTCACCTGCTCCACAAGCATGCCCGGCGGCATGGTGTACCCACGTGCCGCCCAGTCATCAGCCGCCGCGCTGATCGCCTTACGCGCGGTCGCATCCTCCCGCTCCACTGCGGCCGCCCATAGCGCGTCCTGCACCGCCTGTGGCATCGCGAAACCGCCGGCGAGCATCTGCTTGATGCTGGCCGACAGTTCGTTGAGGGCCATCGGTGAATACTCCTGCTCCTGCCAGTCGAACCGCAGGCTCGGAACATCGGTATTGAACGTGGGCACCTCCTCCACATCGAACGGTGGAATGTCCACCTGTGGCACGGGCGGCAACGTGAGCGCTTCCAGCGAGGGCGCCGCAGGCAACGTCAGATCAGGCTCAACCGGCAACTCGACCGGGTTCACCGCCGGCCGCTCGGGGGCGGCGCCAGGGTTCAGCGGCGCCGGAGTAGCCGGCATCACCGGCAAGCCAACGCTCGGCTGGAACGGGCCAGGATCATCGAGATCAAGATCATCGATAAGGTGCAGCAGATCCTCGTAGGGCGGCGGCACAACCTCCCCCACCTCCCCCAGCAAGTTCGGATCGGGCGGGGTAAAGGTCGGCATATCGCCAACAACGACCTCACTGGGCCGTATATCCGGTGGCGTCAGCTCCTGCGCCGGCGTCCAGCGTCCAAGGTTGTGGATGCTGGTTTCGGTCCGGCCCAGCCATTCGCCGGCCGCACCCATCATGTATTCCATGGCGTTGTTGACGTTCCGAATGGCCTCCTGATAGGCATTCTTCGTGTCATTCGACGGTGCGATAGAGTTGTCCATCAAACCCTCCTCTGGCCGGCGCTATCGAGCACCGACACGCTGTCAATCGTGAAATCAGCACCGGCCTTGTTGCCGATGGTCGCCTGCCAGTAGCGAGACTTCAGGCCTCGCCCCAACTTCGCCCGCTGGGGCGCCAGGTCTTCAGCCAGGCGCGGCTCGAAATCGTAGGTGTAGAACACAGGCACGCCCTTGGGGGCGGCATCCACCGTCAACTGCAACCGTCCATCGGTGGTTGCGCCGGCATACACCGTCCGCATCGTCGCCGTTTGCTCGCCGGTCAGGGCCTGCTTGCCAGTCCGCACGTGCGCATTGATCGGCAGCCCGAAGTCGTTCTCGCCTTCAAGGCGAAACAGTCCGGCATCGCCGGCGCCGTACAACACGCCGTCAATCACCGCCAGCGAATTCATCGGCAGATCGGTGTAGCGGCTCATGGCCCAGGTGTCGGTGTTAGCAGTCCAGCCCGTGGTCATCCCGACGCGCCGCGCGGTATGCCCATCCCCGGCCGGCATCGGCGGCGATGGCAGATATCGCTCATCACCCCATCCAGCGTCTACCAGCAGTCCGCGAGGCCGCCCAATGCCGGTGAACTGGTCGGCCAACACGCCGCGCTCGCGGATGAACACGATCGCATTGGCCTCCGCCGAGAGGATCTCACCGAGTCGCCCAGCATCGGCCAGGAGCGCGCTACGCGCTGCAGTGAAGAGCTCGCCCCAATGACCAAGCTCGGCCAAGGCTCCGGTGCGGGCGCTTGAATACCGCTCCCCCCCCTTGGCGATGTCCGAAAGCATTGCGGACGGCGATCCGGTCGGCACGTACTGCTCAGAAAACGCACCGCGCTCCTGCACCGCCAGGCGGCTGTTGCCGCCGTACGATTCTCCCCAAGCGCCGGCGTCCGACATCGTGACCGACCGCCGCGTCATCCACCGCTCGCCGATCCTTCCACGGTCTAGCAGCAGCGCTTCGGGCAAGGCGACCGGTCGGTAGACCTCCTGCCAAACCCCGGCCTCAGCAAGCCCCAGAGTTCGAATTCCAATGTAGCTCTCGAGCACCATGGCAGAGTCGCGTAGCGACACGGACAGGCCGAAGGAGTATGCCTCTACCGCGCTTCCAGCGTCGGTCAGCAAGTCATTCCTCGCGATCAGCCACTGCTCGGAATGGTAGATCCCGTCTTCCAGCATCAGGCACTGATGTTCAGCCACCGTCGATTACTCCGATGTAGGTGAGGGGGCGGCTCTCCATGCCTGGATACTGCGGTACACCCACCGCTCGGCTTCCGCCGTTGAGATTCAGGCCATACCGCGCAGACGTGGCCTCGCCCAGGCAGTTGTAGGTCGCTTCGATGTACTGGGTCAGGTTGGTATCCACCGTCGGTGACGGGGTAGCCCAAAGGCCGAACCCCAGCCCCTCCTCGCGGTGCGTGCGTATCTGCCCCAAAGTCGAGCTGCTGATCCACCAGACCTCGTACTCGCCTCCCGGCGGTGACAACTCCCTCACCGGCACGGGGAGAGGGGGCTCAGGGACGGAGTACGCCAGTGAAGTCGCATGCTCCCCGCCCGAAAGCCACGGTCCCTCATCGGCGGCATCGCCGCAGTCGTAGGGGCTGTAGCTGTTGCCGTCGTGCCAGGCCGTGCCGGCGAGCCAGTTGTAGTGCGCGTGGCGGACGCCGGGCGTGCACACAGTGCGCTGAGTCACCGGACCGTAGCCAGTCGGATGCTGTTCGAGGCGTATCCAGTAGCTGGTACCGGGTTCCTCACCCTCGCTCGGCGGCCAGCCTACGCCGCTTGACCACTCGCCGCCCGACCACGGAGCGCGGTTCCGCCAATGCTCGTAGTGGTGCGGGTCAAGCAGATAGCGATACTCGTGCTGCACCTCACGCTCGGTGCCGGCGTGGCCGCGGCGCCAGGCATAGTAGTAGCTCTCGCGATCGCCGAAGGGTACCGCCACGCCGCTACCCAAGTCCGGGAACGAAACGCGCCGCACCTCGGTACGGCGAAGGAATCGTTTGGTGCGCGTCACGGAGCCCTCATTCGCATAGGGCGGTCCAAAGTCAATGACATCGACGCTCGAGTATCCGAGGTCTTTGCTCTCAATATGGGTGTCGACGGTACCCGCAGGAAGCTCCTCACGGTGGTCGAAATCGTTCGTGTAGAACATCATTGGGATGCGTCGCGTTCCCGCCTCGTCATGTGCGCGCCATTGGCCGACGTACATGCAGTCTTCAAAGTCGCTGGTGTTCTGCGCTGGTGCGCTTGATTCCCGAACCCAGTAGAACTTGACCCATTTCAGGTCGTTCCCTGCGAAGAAAACATGCATGGTCGTGTGGCAGAGGGCCGGCTGCTCCGCCAATCGCGACGCAGGCTGCATGGAGTGCGAAACCAGGTGACCCAGCATCGTTTCAGGAAACCTGATGATGTTTCCGTTGTCCTGCTTGGCCGCCGGCGAGAACCACAGGAAGCCCTCGCTCACCCTGCTCACTCGAGCGCTACCCACCGCAATAGGCTCCAAAGCCAGCGCATCGACGTATCGAAACACCGCCTCATCGGTACCGATTGCCAGGGCGCGCTGCTTTGCTGACATGCGCGTAGCCTTCCAGATTGCCGCGTCAATTCGATCCGGGAACAAACCAGCATCGCGCATCCGCTCGAGGCGCTTCAACAGCGGGCTATCAGCCGTTTCCTTGACCGGCCGGACCGCGCCGATCTGCAAGCTGATGGCGTAGTGAACCCCGCGTTGCAGGTCATCGTCCCCAAAGCGCCAGGCTGTATTGTGCGCTTCGTCGCCACGCAGATTGAACGCCCAGCCCATATCCGATGAGTAGGGACTGTGACGGTAAAATTCAGCTAGATCCGCTCGTGCTGCGAGGCGCACAACCCGTCCCGCACGGATCCATGATTCCAGTGATCCTGCTTTGGGGAACGGCTCGCCTGTCGGGAAGCCTCCGAACTGCTCAATGAGGTGGAGCGCGTCAACGTCTCCACGCTGCTCGAGCAGCTCACGGAACGTGCTGCTCAACGTGGCGTCATGCAGCGGCAGTGGCATCGCGATCACTCCCGCACTGCCACTGATCTCCACCAACCACCAGCGGCCATCCGCTGCCCGCGTCAGGCCGTGCGTGCGGTAGAACTTCCAGTCGTAGCGAACCTGCAGCCCCTCGTTGGCCACCTCCGTGAGGTATGTGGACGTGGATCGGGATGATGGCGGTGTACCACCGTCCACGTCGGTCTGCGCTGGCCCACTACGGATCTTCTCGTACAGGCTGATTTCCCGCCCGCGCGACTGCCCATCTTTCGCGGGGGGCAGACGGCGCTGGCGGCCGAAGCCCATCAGTGCCTGTACAAGCCCCCGCATCGCACCCGAGTACATGGTCGGGCGCAGCAGCGTGTACTGCGAATAGACGCGCTCGGCCGCCTGTCCGCTTGTTGCAGGGTTGCGCAACTCGGGGAAGCCCTGCAGCGGCTCCACAGCCAGGCGCTCGAACTCCTGATAACCATAGGAAGGAACCTGCACCTTCTTCCCCCACAGGCTATAGGTTTCCGCGCAACGCAAGGTGGGATGAAATTGAGAGAGCACCCGTCGACTGTCACCCTCCCAGCGCGAAGCGGACTCGATGTACCCGTTGCGAATGACCCCGGAAACAAAGTCCGGAATGACATTGCGCTCCACCTCGACTTCGCCCACCGAGGGCGCGTACCCGGCGACGATATGCACCGCGGCCATGCCGCCGCCCAGTATCACGTAGCAGTAGCTGTCGTCGTCCAGAACCTGGTAATCGCGCAGGACGTTCAAGCCACCCAGCCGCTGGCGCTCCTGGGCATTGCGCAGGAGCTGCAGGCCCTTCGGCAGAAAGGCCTGCGCACGTTCCTTGTCGCCGCTGTAGACGACGCGGGCGGGCCCGTAGCGCATGGGGCTCACATCAACCGGTCAGGCTGGTCTGGTAGCCCAGTTCGAACACCTCGCCGTTGTACAGCTCGCGCTCATTGCTGAAACGCGCCGCCGACCACAACGTGCCATCGGTGCCGCCACGAACATCGCTGGAAACGAGCATGCCGCACGTGACCTTGATGCTGGTCGCACACACGATGTTGAACTGCGCTTTGTTGGCCACGTTGCTGATGACGTTCGCGGCAGGCGCAGCAGGGTTCCACTTCGGCCGAGTGGTATTGCTCCAGCCCTCCGTCGTGGAGGTGATCTCGCCCAGTGTCGAGGCGAAGTTGGCGGCAGTCAGGCCCGCGCCCGGATTGGCCGCACCGTTGCCCATCGTCAGGTACCAGGCCGGGATCTTGGCATCGGTGAAGAACATGACACCCAACGCCTTCATGATTCCCTGATCGACCAGCAGGTTGTGGTCAACCGTGTAGTCGTCATCACGCCCGACGACCCGATGGAAGTAGGCGTTGCGCAGCACCTTGTCATCAAAGACCACGATGCCTTCCGGCGTGACCCGGAAGTTGCCCTGGCGCAGTGCGTCTGCAAGGTGGCGATCCCAGCGCCGCAACCAGTTGCGCATCTTCTTGGTGGCGGTATGGATCAACGGTTCGAGCTTCGAAGTCATGGCGGTTTCCTTGGTGGATTTATGGTGTGACATGTGGAACCTTGCAGCCACAACAATGGCCGGGCCCATGCCCAGCCATCGACTGCAATCGTACTACGCGACTGCGGCGACGACGCGTCGTCCGTGAACGCACAGGGCGCCTGCAGCGTGGATCAGACCGGTAATCCGATCTGCCTGCAGCTCGATCACAGCCCCATCCTCAGTTCCGAGCACGTAGCCGTTGGGCGCCAGCCATACGGCCATCCGTTGGCCGGGCTGTTCAGTGCGCAGTGCCCCGGACGTGACCACAGCAACAGCGCCCTCGATCGGCGCCAGCGCGCCCGTCATGTCCTGGGACCACTCGCGAGGACGGGGCCCTCGCAGGACTATGACACCTGCGCTCGTCCCTACAAACACGGCCCTCCCGACGGCAGCAAGCATCGTGATTCGGTGCGGGAACTGCACGAAACCGTGCCGCGGCGAATGCAGGCCGTAGCGGAGGGGTTCGCTGAACCGGAGCACGTTTCCGTGCGCTACTAGCAGATAGCCTTGGAACGAGGCGACATGCTGCCCTGGGGGCATGCGACGCAGGTTTCGGGTGTCTGCGGCGGCGTCGAGCCCGCCGTTGCCCAGGTGGTAGCTTGGGAAGCCGAGCGGGATCTCAGCCGCTCGGTACAGCTCCTCGCCGTTCGGATGGGTCCGGTAGATACGTAGGGCCGTAGCATCGCCCGCAGTCGGCAGCGCGGACAGGATGATTCCGCCTCCGTCGGGCACGTCTACGAACCGCAGCGATGAAAGGCCTCCCTCACCCTGATCGGAGACAAAGGCCACAGCGACGCCGTAGCGCCCCATGCGCATGCCTCCAGACTCACCTGCAGAAGCTGCCGGCGGAGGCGCATCAGGGACTCCGAGGGGCGCTGCGCGGCCGTTTTTGACGCGCAGCAATGTCGTCCGATTTCCCACAATCACGTCCCCATTGACCTCTGCATAGGTACATGGGTCGGCACTATTCAGCAGCGCGATCGGTTGCAGGTCGGGGGCAGAAAGCAGCTCTGCCCCAGCGGCCACGAACGCCCCGGCGTTTCCGGACCAGATGCTGTGGAGGTCCGCGCGCGCATGTACCAAGCGTGCGCCACGGCGCCGCCCAGGCCTGCCGTCTCGGTCAATGTCGACGTTCGCGGCATCGACCAGCGCAACCTGCCGCCCCTCCTCGTCTCGCTTGAGCGTGCTGGACGCGCTCACGTTGTCCATTCCCAGCGGCCACGGGCCGAGCGGAGTAGTCATGGGCTCACCTGTCCTGTGTCAATTTTCGGAATCCCTACTCGGCCGTGTGCGCTTCCCTGCGCGGCCATTGCCTTATTGCCGCACCAGCGTGCGATGGCGGTCGGCACTCCTACTGCGTCTGCCCGGAATGTGTGGGGCGCGACGGGACGGCCAACTCTCGGCGCGCCGACCGTGCCGGCAAACCCGGCGGCACGCACCCCGCGCAGAATGATCGCGTTCCCGCTCGCTCCCATATCGGTACCGTGGACCTTGGCGTGCCCGGCCTCCCACCGATCGATGTCTCCGAATTCGCCGGCCTGCAACCCGCTTGGGCGCAGAATGGAGGTGCTCGCCAGCAGCGGAACGCCGCTTCCACCTGCCGCCAGCGCTCGGGGCCAGACGTAGCGTGTACCCATGCTGATCGACGGCCAACCCACGCTGCCGGCAGGCCCGACCGAAGCGCTGACAACCCGCCCGGTGCGGCGCACACGCATGCGCGCCGCGAAGTGGCCTGGCGTGTACTCAGCTACCGCCCCGTCTCCAAATCCGGCTGGCGACACGGAGCGAATCGCGTTGCTGACCCATGGCAATCCGTAAACCGCCATGTCCGCGCCCTGCGCGTTGAACGGCGGGTATGCGTGGCTTACCCAGTGCGATCGCCGCGGCCATGATGGCGCCGCCGGCGAGCTGATCGTGAAGCTGTCCCAGCCGCGCCCCAGCAGTTGGCGATGGAAGAGCTGGACCTCGGAAAGCCCGAAGCTGAGCCCGACGATCCCAGATGGCTTGGCCGTTCGGGGCCCATAGTCGGCCTCGATGATGATGGCCCTGCCGAACTCTGCCTGGTCCTTGCCAACGGCTTCCACGACACCACCCGCGTTCACCTTCGGGAATCCGAAACGCTGGAATCGGCTGCCCTCCATCCGAATGTACTGGGGATTGACCCGAAGCGCTGGGATTCCCAGCGCCCCTGCATTGACACCTACAGCAGTGACCGCCCGATGGAAATGGCTCACGCCAGCTTGGCCCCACACCGGACGCTCCGTGGTGAGCTGGCCGTTGGCATTAAACAGACTGTAGAAATCCATGATGTGGCCCAGCTCGTTCCAATGGCCGGTGCTATAGGGATAGCCTCGCGGAGCCCACACGTAGCGCGGCCCAACGTCTGCAACAGGAGGAACCGGCGCGACCACACCCACCGGCGCGATGGTCCGCCAGGCATTGAGGGAGGGAGTTCCGAACTGGTTACCACCGATTTCGCGAGGCGGTGGGATGCCAATGGGCGCTATGCCCATGTACTCGAGCAGTTGCATGCCGTACTGGGTAGCGATGAAGCCTTCCGGCCGGATCGCATTCTCGCGCACGATCGGCGTACCTACCCTGCGCTCACCGCTGTCCCACCCAACCACACCGAGCGTTCTCGTTGCAGGTGGATCCGGAAACACATTGCGGACAGCATGCGTTTGCGAAATCGGCCGCGGTGCAATGCCACCGGGTAACACTGGCTGCCGCCGGTCCTTTACGACATGTGTACCGAAGGCCTGGGCGTTGAATCCCTGCATGTCGAAGGATCGCCACCGGTGATAGATCCGTGCGTCGCCCCAAAGAGTGGCCACTGCCCCCATCTGTTTCAGCTCTGGGGTGACGTTGCGCACGGTATTGCTGCCCATCTGGTTTGCCGGCGGCAGAACCGCCCAGGCAGCGATGATGTTGAAGCGCTGGTGCAGCGTGGCCAACCCGTGACGGAACGAAGCCCAGCCTTCAGCCTTCACCGTTCGCTGTAGGTGCTGCACAACCGCCGCTCCGAAAGGCGGCGGGTTGGGCAGCGAGAACGCGGCTACTGCACGAACCCGGAACGACACCATTCCCCTGCCGAACGCGGATTGGTCTACGCCCACGTGGCGGAACCACTGGCGGTTGCTCCACACCGGCCCGTGCTGACCGAAGACCTCAGTTCGCCAGCCTGCAGGAGCTACCACGCGCGCCGCGTTGTAGACGATGTTCCCCAGCGGGCTGCCCCACGCCAGTGAATCCCCACCTCGCGGCCTTACACTGCGGATCCGGTCCGCTACCAGCGTCATGCCCCACCGCGCCATGTCCTGATCCGGCAGGGTCCGGACGACCCGCGCCTTGTTGGCCACTGAAGGTCCACCCATCACCGCATGAATGCGCCCTTCCGTGCGCACCAGCTTGTTCCGGTTGTCCACGCGGGTGAAGGATCCGAACACCCCGCCATCGCTGGGGGAAGGTGCGAATAGCTGCAGAATCACCTGCAGCCTGTTGATGACCTCACCGCGGCCGAAGCGCTCCGGTTCACTGGGGCCGCCATCCATCCAACCAATCGGCTGCGCATGCTGGACGAAATTTTCCACCCGGTGCAGCGGGATAGGTGGCGGCGCCATACCGCGTCCAGCCACGTCTACGATCACACGCGGGACGTGCACCTCGTGAGTTCCCACGCGGCCTGGCAGGATCCCTTCGGGCATCACATCGTGGTTGAAGTCCAATCGGGCGTTGCCATAGCGCGTCGCGACAAACCACAGCGGAAACACCTGACGCTCGAAGAACCAGGCAACGGCACTGCCAAACGCGGCGGAGGTGATACCGCGATTGGAAAGGTCGATCCAACGAACTCCTCCTGCGAGGGTATGCGTGCCCCACAGCGTGGCCACCAGCCCGGCCGGCGTGATCCGTCGAATACCCAGGCTCACCCAGTGCTCACCGAACCCGCGGAAGGCATTCAGGCCAGCCGGTCGCACCTCTTGGTTGAAGTTGAATACCGTCGGCCGGCCGATGCCGCTCGGGGGGATGCCTACCGGAAAGGCCTGTGGGAAGCCGTTGACGACCAACGGCCGGCCGTAGCGGGACTGATCGGCGCCTGCAGGTCGCACGTAGGCCAGATGGTTCCGAACCACGCCAGCGCCGACAGTGCCTGCGAGGAACCCGGCAGGGCCAACATGCATCTGCTGGTTGCGCACCAGCGGCTGCCCCAACACGGTGAAGACCTCACCGCCAGGGAAGATGCCCAGATCCACCCCACCGATGGGCTGGAACGAGAGCGGAACATCGTTGCTGGGTGGACCGATATAGCCTGGCAGCGTAGTGCTGAAGTCGAGATCAACTCGAACCTTCGGGTCGGGCAGGACGGTACGCACCACCGTCGCCCCGCTCGGCATCGGTAGTCGACCGATGCCCCACGGAGAAACCGTGCCAGGCGGTGGATTCGGCAGCGGCCCGCCGTAACCGAGATCGAGAACACGGCTGTCCGCCGGGATGTATCCGGTCGGAAGTGTGTCAAATCGGAGTTCGACCTCGGTGGCCATGGTTACTGCAGTACGACGCGATCAGCGATCACTGCGTTGGTCAGTGGTGCGACCTCATCGTCCAGCGCAATCACGTACATCACTTTTCCAGGCAGCAGCGAAACGTCGATCGAGTAGCGGCCATCCGTGCCGCTCATTCCTCGACCAACGACACTCCCCGTCTCTCGTTCATGAATCACTACACGGCGTGCCGCCGGCGCACCTGCTTGGTCAACCACCGTGCCTGATACGGCTCCCCCTCGAGTGGTCATCTGGATCAGGTAACGCTGGCCACGCGGAATGGTCCCAACGTCCGCAACCGAAACCACGCTGGTGCCGGCGAACACCACAGCTTTTACGGTTACACCTGCGGCGGCCGCAGTGTTGTCCACAGCAACTTCGACACGCTTTCCAGCCACGGCTCGAGCTACGAACTTGACCCCCTCACCCGTGCGGTTGTAGCTGCCGCGGAACAGGCCAACAACGGAATTTCGAATTCCCGAGAACTCGGAGAGACCCGAGTCAAGGCCTGTCGGGTGGTAGATGAGCGCCACCCGGCGTCCCGTGTCCATGCTTTGGTACCGGTTGATGCCGTTCGAGGCAAGATTCGCGGTAAAGGACGTGCCGGCGCCGAAGTACAGCGGAGTAACCTCGATGCCGCCTTCATACGCCACCGATAGCGAGTCGCGACCGCCAGGCCAGAGAGCTGGAGCATCGATCAACGAAATGCCGTCGTCTCCACCAATTGCCGTGTACGGAGTCGGATTTACCACGTCGGCCGCCCACTGGCTGAAGATCGCATCGAGCGTTCGCTCCTCCAACGTGAAGTCAATCATGGTGAAATGCTGATCGCTGATGGGCACCAGTACAGGCATATTCCAACTCCTCTGTTACGCCACGCCGAACGGGCTTTCGCTGCACCAGCAGCCTTTCTCTGCATGCCAAGCGATGTAGCGATCCAGCCACCGCTGCAGCTCCCCGCGAGCTTGCGCATGCGCGGTCCGCTCTATTGCATAGCGCTCTGCATCCAAGCCGACATGGTTCGGCTCCCGCTCGGCGACGTACATCTGGTACGGCGGCAACCGGCAGAGAGCAGCCAAATCGAGCGCAGAGGCAAGCTCTGCTCCCATTGCGCCAAAGGCGGCGATACCGCCGGGCGCGAGTGACTGGGTTGGCGGCTTCTGGCTCATCTCTGCGCCCTCACAGCTTGAAGATGCGGTTCGTACCGTTGTCCCAGGTAACGATGATGTCGCCCCCGTTGGGGGTGATGGGCAAGCCGGTGGCGGTGTCGATGTAGGCGATCAGCGGGCTGGTGCCTTCGGTACCGGTGTCGGCGTAGAGCACCAGCGCCTCAATGCTCGGGCCGGTCACGCTCGAGAACGTGATATCCGCCGCGTCCGCCGCGCCACCGGTCGTTGTCTTGCTCGTCAGCGTTACGCCGCTGGCGGTGCCTACACGCGCCGAGGTCGGGATATCCGACAGGAACTCATGCGTGGTGAAGTTCGCAGTGTATGCGCCGGTGTCCACCAAGATGCACTTGATGGTATCGCTCAGCCAGTTGAACTGGCCCTCGAGGAAGCGCTGCCGGCCCTTATCGTAGAGGGTATTTGCCATGGTGATGCTCCAGGTTTAGCGGATGCCGCCGTAGGTAGTGGTGACGCGCTTGCGTTCGCGGTGCTTGCGCATCACGTCCGCCGTGTCTCGGGTGCCGAATGTGCGCTCGAACTGTGCGAGCGCCAGGCCGGCCTTCTGCTGGTCTTCGGCGTCGGCCTCTGGCCGCGACCACTGCCGATAGAGCATCCAGTCCACCAGTCCCGCGTGATGGACAGTGCGGATCTCAGGAGTGTCATCGTCGGCTGCCATTTCCTTCAGCGGGAAGCGGTAGACCGCGAGCTGCAGCGTTCCTTCGCCGCTGGGGGTGGGCCACATGCGCAGGTGATCGCGCCCGTCATCCGCCAGCACCTTCGGGCGGCTCGCTGATTTCCGTCGCCAATCG
The DNA here is from genome assembly GCF_000158575.1 of Stenotrophomonas sp. SKA14. Classification (NCBI taxonomy): domain Bacteria; kingdom Pseudomonadati; phylum Pseudomonadota; class Gammaproteobacteria; order Lysobacterales; family Lysobacteraceae; genus Stenotrophomonas; species Stenotrophomonas sp. SKA14. The sequence goes on along the minus strand of NZ_DS999412.1, from coordinate 1,938,797 downwards.
GGGTGTTCACGGATCCAATCCAACCCGGTCAGGTCAAGCTCGAACTCGCGGCCGTCCGCGCGGATGAAACTGGCCGCCTCAATCCAGTGCACCAGCTCGCCCAGCTCCACCCGCTCCTGTCCGGGTTGAACGTCGTAGGTGGTCACGCCGGGCCGCGGCGCGTCATCGAACAGGAGGCGCGCGCGGACGCATGCCTCCCGCACGGCCTCGTTGGCGTATCCGATCAGGGTGGTGCCCTCCGCGAAGAAGGGCACCACCTCGTCATCGGCCCGCCGCCGGTATTCGGCGATCAAGGCAGCCAGGTTCATGGCTTACTGGCCAGCGCCCGGCGCACCGTCGGCACCAGCACCGGCGCCGGCGCCGGCTTCACGCTGCTGGCCAACCTGCGCACCACTGCCGTCCGGGCCTGCAACACCGGCCGCCTCCGCAGCCTTGCGCGCAGCTTCTTCCTGCTGGGCCTCTTCCACCATGGAATTCCATTCCTCCAGCACGAGGCCCTTGTCCGCGCGGAAGCCGCATTCCTTGCTGACGATGTTGATGTTCGGTGCGCCGCTGCCGGTGAAGTCGCCCTCGCCGTTGCGCTCCACCATCAGGATCAACGCCTTCCGGATCTTGGCGCGCTCATCCAGCGGGGTGACGGCATTCGGACCGGCGACGGCCGGCTCGAGGGTTCGCGTCCGGATCGTGGTCTGGTCGCATTCGCAGCCCTTCGTCAGCGCCTCCTGGTGGAACATCTCCTGCAGGGGCTGCCAGTCGGGACCGACAAGGGTGACGTGTCCGCTGGACAGGGCCAGGCGCACGCCATCGGGGTGACGGAATTTCATGGTGGTGACTCCGAAGTGGTAGAGAGAGGGCCGCCCGAAGGCGGCCCCGTGGATTAGCCGTAGATTTCGTCGCCGCCGCCGACGACGACGTACTCGGCGATGGCCAGTGCGCGGCCAGCGGTGGCAGCGGTACCGGTCTGCGCCAGCGAGAAGGTCAGCGTGCCGCCTTCCGCGTAGTGCTTCGGAGCGTTGGCGGTCGTTTCGCTGCCGATGGACTTCAAGTCCACGGCATCAGCGAACTTGGTCGTGCCGTCGCTGATGGTGGCCGTCGCGGTGGTGCCGCTGTTGAACGCGACCACGGTCAGCAGCGCCACCGCAGTGATGATCGCGCCCTGCGGCAGCTTGACGGTGATCTCGTTGCCGGCGCCGATGTTCTTGACGCCCAGGTCGATCACGACCTTGCGCCCGAACTGGGTGTCGCTCTGCGTCTTGCTCATTGGATGTACCTCTCAGACGTTGGGATGAAGCATCGGCCCTTTCGGGCCGATGGTGTCTCATGTGGAACCTTCAGGTCACAGCGCGTGGTCGATCGCCATGATGCCGAAGTCCTCGACGCTGCCGCCGTCGTAGGAGCTGGGGAACTGCGGCTTCAGCCAGCCACCCATCTTGGCGATGGAGATACCCTGGCGATTGCCATAGTCCATGGTCTCTTCGTCCCAGTCCGGTGCACCCAGGTCGGCCAGGGCCAGGCCCTGCGCGCCCAGCAGCAGCGAGCGGGTACCGTCGACCGTGCCCGCGTTGCCCCACTTGTTGCTGTTGGCCGCACCGGTGGTGCTGAAGGTGCGGGTGTACGGGTGGATCACCAGCCCGTTCATGGTCACGACGGCGCCCGAGAAAATCTTGTTGGCCTCGCCGCGCACGTCGCCACCGACCAGGCACTGGCGGAAGTCGGAATCACGGTACAGGTGCGCCATCGTCTCTTCGTGCACCAGCAGGATGTAGTAATCCTTGCCACCGATGTTCAGCGGGGTGATGCGCTTCATCTTGGCTTTGGCCTTGATGGACGGCAGCATGGCGTAGGCCGGCTTGTCGTCGGCCACGATCGCGCTGGTATCGCCAGCCACCAGGCCCAGCGTCTTCGAGTAGCGGAAGTGGCGATTCTTGCTCGGCGGGCGGATGTCGGCCGCATAGTCCAGGTCGGTCCACGGATCCTGGCCTTCCGGGGTGACACGCGGGCTGCCATCGGTGTTCAGGCCGTAGCTGATACCGGAAGCGGTCAGGATGGCCTGGTCTTCCCACGAATCGGCCAGCCACTCGGACAGCGAGCGACGCGCCGGGCGGCGGAACTGGATCACCGACTTCTGTTCGGCCAGCTTGCCCTTGTTGACCACACCATTGCGGATCTGGTCGAAGTTCACACGCTGCCAGTGCGCCTCGAGGGTGCGCTCGCGACCCTTCAGGCGGTTGTCGCCGACGGTACCGCCGCCGGTCATGCGCGAAATCAGGTGGAAGAACGCGCCGGCTTCGCCCTTGCTGTTCTTGGACAGCTCGGTGATGTGCTCGATCGCGCCCGAGCCTTCCTTGCCCAGCAGCTTGGTGAAGAAGAACTTGTCGGTCATCTCCTCGTACGCCTTCAGGCGGTACGCGAGCTTCTTTTGCGGCTCCATCGAGCCAAAGTCAGTTGCACCCATGGTGGGTTCTCCCTGCGGGGTTCATCAGTCGGAATGGGGAAATGTCTGGACTGACCTGTTCGCCGGTCGCCGCGAAGCGCAGCCATGGATCGGGGCTGCGAGCCGTGGGGTACCCACCCTTGGGACGCGATTGGTAACGCAGCTCGCGTGCTGCGAAGCACCTGCTCGGTGAGCGAGCCGCGCGTGGGGCGCGGCACCCTTTTCCCACTGCTGAACCCTACAGCTCGCCGTCCAGCAGCTCAGCACGCTGAGCCTGGGACAGCTTCTTGAAGTCACCCGGCTTCAACTCTTCCAGATTAACCTTGCCGGCCAGTGCGCCGCTACCCATGCCACCGGTCGGCAGCGGCGGAGTTCCCGATGCTGCCGCCGCGGCGCGGGCAGCAGCGACTGCGCGCGGGTCGACGTTGGCGGCGCCAGCACCGGCGGAACCGCCAGCACCACCAGCACCAGCCGGATTCCAGTTGAACGCCTCGTGCGCCTGCTTGCGCACGGTATCCAGCAGCGCATCATCGCTGAGGCGCTTCGTCGGATCCTGCTCGGCGTCGAGCTGCGCCATCAGGGAGGCCACCGCCTGCCGGCGGATCGGGTTGGCCAGGAAGTCCGCATTCTCGGCCTCCCACTTCTGCACCTTGCCGTTCCAGGACTGCAGATCGGCCTCCTGCTGCTGGCGGATCGTGTCCTGTCGCTGCGCTTCCTGCAGCTCATGGAAACGCAGGGTCGCGCGGTGCTCGGCCTCGGCCACAACCAGCGCGTCGCGCTGCTCGTTGTACTCGTCCGTATCGATGTCGCCGGCGTCCCACTTCTCCCGCAGGCTCTGCTTTTCCACAGCGAAGTCACGATCTGCCGGCCGCTGGCTGACAGATGGCTTCTGTGCCTTGAACTGCTTGAGTTCTTCGCGAGTCTCGCGAAGCTCCTTCAACACGCCGTTGAAGGCAGCCCGGTCGACGGGCTTCGAGTCATCCTCCTGGCCGGCCGCACCGGCGTCGCCGCCTTCGCTGCCAGCGGCACCGGCACCACCCTCGGCGCCAGCACCTGCCGCTCCTGCGGCCGCACCGCTGCCGGCTTCCCCGCCACCACCTTCGGCACCCGCAGCGCCGGCGGCTGCATCACCTTCGCCGCCAGCAGCACCAGCGGCGGCGGCAGCGGCGGCAGCGGCCGCATCGGGATCATCAGTGCCAGCTCCGGCAGCGCCAGCGGCGCCCTCAGTGCCAGCAGCGGCCTGGCCGGCGTCGTCGGTGTCGCCTGCATCGTCATCGATGGAGGCCAGCAGGCTCTGGCGGGTGGCCTCATCCATGTTGTTCGGGTGGGTGCTGTCGTCGGGGATCTGCGTGCTCATAGGGTGGTGACTCCTGGGTTATTGGATCGGCTGCTGGGACTGCATGCCGGCGGTGATGCCCGCCTCCGGGTTGTCCGGGGTGAGCGGATGGGTAGATGCCGGCGGCAGCGCCTCGGGCTCGGGCAGGGCGCCCGGCGCCGGCTGCGGCACGATCGGCGCCGCGTCTTGGTCTTTGAATCCGCTGGACCGCAGCAGCGCGTCGGCAATCTCGGCGGTCTGCGGGATCGCGGTGATGATCTCGGCCGTGCGCAGCGCGCTGAACTGCGCCTCGACGGCCTTTCCAACGGCCGTGTTGTCGGCCAGGCGCGCCTGCGCCCGTTTCAGCTCGGCCTCGGCTTCGGCGACCGGATCCGCCTTGCCCTGCGCCTCGCGCAGCGCATTGGCGATCTCGGTCTTGTCCGCCAGCGTCGAAGCCTTGAGGATGAACTGCGGCGGAATCTGGACACCCATCTTCGAGACGATCCGCTCCATCTGCTCGAGCTGGCCGTTGTCGAAGGTGACCGCATAGGGCTGCTCGCTGACCTCTACGTCGTACTCGCCGATGGTCAGGTCGTTGAGGATCGTGCCGTCGTCCTGCGGCATGTTCAGCAGCAGCGGGATGCGCCGCTCCACGCCGTACTCGTCAGGCTCGGCAATCCGGATGACGCGCGGCGCGGTGTAGAAGCGCTGGACCAGCTTGAGCGTGCGCTCGGCGAGCATCTGCCGGGTGCGGCTCAGGTTGTCCAGGGCAATGCCGAGCGCCTGCTGCGCGGCGAACTGGCGCGACTGGATGGCAATGCCGCTCATGTCTGCACTGCCCTGCCCCATCGCAGACTCATTCACCGCCGTGACCGTCTGCATGTTCCGCTGCAGGAAGTCGATCATGTTCTCGATGCCGCGCGGCGGCTGGTTGGGCTCGATCTTCTGGAACGGCTGGGTGCCCGGCTTCCGCAGCAGGACCAGGCCCGTTTCGCCACCGCGCGAGGTGAACTCCTCGTCGGTCATGTTCTCGAGCGAGTTGGCCTCGCCCTGCCAGCCGCCGTTGGCGCTGGCGTTGACGATGTGCGCGTACTGGCTCACGAACTTGTTGATGAGATCCTGTACCTGCGCGGCATTGTCGAGCATGCCGACCGTCTTGCCCCGACGGAAATAGGGGAAGTACGGGATCACCGTGAAGTGGTCGTAGGGCGACAGCTTGTCGTAGACGCACACCTCTGGTGCGCACACCTGCCACCGCACGCGGCGGATGCGCCGGCGCATCACGTGAACGCCCTGCTCGATCAGCCAGCCGATCAGCTCGGGCTCGAAGCCCTCGATGATGCGAAGGTCACCGGTCGCTGGCCACTTCGCCACCAGCGTCTGCTGGTACTCGTGGCTCTGGCGGTCCACCACCCTGTAGCGGCGCCAGGTTCCCTCCTCCCCGTACCAGCCCATGTTCATCGCGTAGCTCGGCGGCATGTTGCCGAACGCGTCGCGCATCATCCCCTGCTCGTCGCCCCAGTTGTTGTGGACGTAGGCCATGGATGAGTCGCGGATCTCGTCCGCCGCGTCCTTGCCGTAGTTCTGCTCGATCTGCGAGTGCGTGAGCCAACGAGTGATGCTGCAATCGGCCCAACTGTCCGGGTTGTAGGACGTTGCATCAGGATCCGGCAGCACGTCGCGCGGATCGAAGGTGGTCAGACTGACCTCGCCCTCGTCGTTGTCGTCGTAGTTCATGCGCAGGTCCAGGTAACCGCGCTGCTGGATCAGACCGTCGAGGAACGAGTCTGTCTCGTGGAACCGGTACTGGGTATTGCCCAGGGCGTGCTTGATGACCTTCGAAATTACCTTGGCGCGCTGCTCATCGGCCTGGCCGCCCTTGGGCAGGTAGGCCATGTCCACACGGTTCTGGATCTGGTAGCCGACGGCAGCGTTCACTGCCTGCATGCACATGTTGACCTCGACCGCAGGCCGTCCATCAGCCTCGACCTCCTGCCGGATGGAGGGATCCCATTGCCGCCCCGCGCCGAGGTAGTAGTCGTCCAGCCGCGTCGCGGTGGCCATGAAGTCCTCATGTCCGCGCTTGTAGCACTCGTCCAGCCGCCAGAACACGTCGCGGGCGGTGTCGCGGTTCTTCGTTACGTCGCTCATCGGTCAGCGGCTCATGTAGCTGCGGCCCTTGGTCTTGGCCGCGAGTAGGCGCCGCTTCCAGTCGCCCGAATCCTTCGTGATGATCGCGGCGGGGTTGTATCCCTGCGCGTACTGACGGAAGGCGTCGGCGTAGTTGGAGTGGCTGTCGTGGATCGGCTCGTCAGTGAACGCGCCGATGGCTTTGTTGAATCGCTTCCGGTAGGCGGCCAGCGAGGCCAGGCCATCCGCGCATTCCTCCTCATCGAACCAGCAGCCTGCGAATGCGGCTCGGGTCTGGTTGATGCCGACCAGAACGTGGTCAACGCGCGGCACGATCTCGAAGCTCTGCCCGGCCATCTGCTCGCGCAGGAGCTGGATCATGGTCTTGCCCGTCTGCAGGGAGGTGTTGGCCGCGTCGTGCGGCACGTAGTGCTTCCCGTAGACGTACCCGCGCTCGGTGCCCAGCTCCTGCAGGTACCGGGTGTAGTGCGAGATGTCGTAGCCGCTGTTCTGGTACGCGTGGATGAAGCGGTTCGTGAGCCCGATCTGCTGGTGGAACCAGATCGAATTGAAGTCGTTGTAGCCGAGATCCCAGAACGTGTTGACCGGTACGCCTGGTACGAACGGCACCTTGCCGATGCGCTGCTGCGCACGGGCCGCCTGCAGCTCGCGGAAGTAGAACGCACCCTCGACGCGGTTGCCGCTCCACCGACCGGCCAGCAGCGCATCGCGCTCCTCCGGGGGCAGCATCATCAGCGTCTCGCGGTAGCCGGTGCCGCGCAGGTGCTTGTTGTCGGTCAGCTTCGCCGGGATGAATCGGCGGGTGAAGGTTCTCGGCACCTCACGATAGCCGCCCTCGCCGTCCTCCTCTTCGAACATCATGGAGACCGGCAGGCACGTCGGCCCGCCGTCCTCCTCGATACCCCACCGTTCCATCACCCAGCGCTGGCCCACGCCATCGGGGTTGGTGGTGCCGCGCATGTACCTGGGCAGATCCCGCGCCGTGGTGCGGTTGCGGCTCATCAGGTAGAGGTAGCAGGTCGCGGTGGGCCACAGGGTCAGCTCATCGAACCCGATGTAGTTCCATGCGCGGCCTCGATACTTGAACCGGTCATTGTCGGCGTTGAGATAGCCGAACTCGACCATGCCGCCCCACGGCGTCTTCCAGCGGTGCTCGATCTTGTCGTAGTGAGCGCCCTCGATGAACTGCGGGTACAGCTCGTGTGACCGGTCGATGAGGTCTTTCAGCTCCGGGAAGCTGCGGCGGAACAGGATGCCGCGGTGCTGCGGGTGCTGGGGGCCGTTCCAAGGCAGACACCATGCGTCGATCAGCAGCGAATCCGACTTGCCGCCGCCGGCAGCGCCGCCGTACAGCACCTCGTAGTCGTCGCAGGCCAGAAAATCGGACTGCTTTGGCGTGGGCTGCCACACGATGTCCTCGGCGGGGTAGTCGAGGCTCACGGCTCAGCCCTGCTGTGCCAGCGATTGCACCCGGCGAACCATGAATGCCGGCGCGTTTCCCTTGCGCTGCGGCTGCTCGAGGCGCTGCGCGGAGCCCTCGATCGCATCCTGCAGGCCTGCCGACTGGCCCTGCCCCGTCTTCGCCGGCACCACCACCACGCCGACGCGGTGGGTGTGCTCCACCTTCTTCTTCTTGTCCGGGAACGCATCGATGAGCTGCAGCGCTGTGCGCAGCGCCGCATGCTTGTCGGCGAACTTGATCTTGTTGGTGACGCCGATCTTCTCGCGCGCGTCGCCCACACCGGCGTACAGGTCGATCTGCTGCACCTCCGCGATCATCGCGCCCGCATCCTTGGGCCACTCGTGCGGCGGCAGCAGCGCGCCATCCTCACCGAACAGCGCTGCAGGGTCGCCGAATGCCAGCTTGGCCAGCTCCGCCATGCAGCGCTCGAAGGTGATCTCCGCCGTCCGCACCACGGAGCCGACCAGGTAGTCGTGCACGATCCGGACATCCGGGTTCGCAGCGAACTGCGAAGCATTGGCCTTGGCCGTCTTCTCGGCATACCCGGCCTTCAATGCTGCCTCCGTCTGGCTCCCTGCCATCGGCAAGGCGAGCGCGAACGCCTTGAGCTTCCCGCCCAGCCGCTTGTACGCCTCGATCACCTGCGCAGGTGCACCGGCCAGTACGTCCGTGCTCACGTCGATCCTATGCCGATCAGGTCGCCAGCGCGCCCGAACCACGCAGAGACGCCATCAAGGCCTTGACCTGCGCCACGACATCCGTCTCGCTCGTGGGATCAGCAACGGCCACGCCAATCTTTACACCGCCGATGGCTACGCCTGCAGCCGGCAGTGAATAGGCGTTGGCATTCGCTGCGATGCCATCCAGCTTGGCCTTGTCGGCGCCGGACATGAAGCCGGCAGCAGCAGTGGTGGCGGCGCCATGGGTGTGGTTGCCAGCCGCTGCAGTGGTCGCAGTCGTGCCAATGGCCAGATTGGACGTGCCGGTACCCGCACCAATGGCAGTGCGCGCTGCGGCCTGGTCGGCGGCCGTCAACACCTGCTTGCCGACCGTGCTGGCGTCGGTGATGTTGTCGGCAGTGATCGGCAGAGTGCCACCGCCACCGCCGCCACCAGCAACGTCGCCCTTCACCATGGCCTGGGCGAAGTGCTTCTGGCTCACGTCAACGGCAATGCTGCCGAAGGGCAGCAGGCCGGCGGCCGCAGCGGCCTTCACCTTGGCGGTCAGGCCCTCGGGGGTGTCCGATACCAGGATCGTGTAGTCGTCAAGCGCCATGGGGCGTCCTCATTTCAGGTGGATGATTCCGGCCTTGTCCAGCCGCTGCAGGCACTGGACGCATGCGCCGCGGCGGACCTCGCAGGTCTGCAGCTTGCCGATCAGGGTGGGCACAACCTCCCCACCCAGCTCGTCCCACGCCTCGGCGTTGTTGGGGTCTGCCTCCCACCGCACGCCGGCGTCACCGTTAACCGTGCACGGCAGGAGGCAGATTTCGTTGCACTGCGCCGGCACCGGGCGCGTGATCCGGCCGCAGCCGGCCAGCAGCGCCGCGACGGCGATGGCGATGGCGATAAGCGCAGTGCGCATGGCTCAGTCCTGGCTCTCGCCGGCGGCACCGGCGGTGATGATCGGGGTGATGGTGGCCACCTGCCGGTCAATCTCGGCCAGCACGTCCTGACCGAGCATGCTGATGCTGATTTCGTCCGGCTGGTCGCCCTCCTCCACCCAGCCAAGGTCAGCAAGACGCTGCACCTGCTCTGCGCTGAGCGTGGTTTCCCCGCTCTCGGCGAACTGGGCGTCCAGCGTCACGAGCGCTACTACGTCCTCACGGCCGGCGCTGATGCCGGTGGCTGCGAGGGACGGCGGCGCGCACGGCGGCGAGGGAGCGCTCACGCGTCACCTGCCTTCTTGGCCTGGCCAACCTGGTACGGCATCCACTCGGCGCGGTGACCGGCGGCGCAGCACTCATCGCCCGGCTGCACCATCTGCACGTCACGGACGGGGAAGGCATTGCCTGCATGGTCGACTACGCGCAGGTTCACCAGCCGGTCGCCGTGGACGTAGACGATGGTTGCATCCAGGGGCTGCTGCAGGCCGGCGTCGTAATCGCTGGCCGGGAACGTCTGCATGCCGGCCGGCCACATGCCGCCACCTGGGTAGAACCACACCTTGCGGCCCACGGTCGGCTTGATGACCTTCGGCATATCAACGTCGCCGGAGAAGCTGTAGCCGGCGCCAGCAGCAGCCATCGTGCCAGCCGCGAGCGCAGCACTGCGGACAGAGGTGAGCTGATCGCGTCGACGGAACCCCAGCAGCGGCCAGCACTGGTCGATGGCCTCCTCGCGAGCTGCTGCACGCCCGAGCGCTTCATCGAAGTCCGCCGGATCGATGGCCCCGTAGTTCACGCCGATCACCTTGCATCCGTTGCGAAGGATCAGCACGCACAGCGTTACCTGGTTGAGCGCACTGTAGTGCTCCTTCGTCAGGTAGTTGTTGCTGAACGCGCCGGCGCCGCTGGCGTAGAACTCGTCAACGATCTCGGCCTCGATCTCGGCCAAGGTGACGCGGCTCACAGCAGCACCTCGAGTGCCAGCACGAGGGCCAGCAGTGCGAGGGAGCGATAGAACCATGCCTTCGCCTTGGCTTCCTTGGCCTGCGCGGCCAGGTTGGCAATGCTGGCTTCGGTGCGGGCGATTTCCAGCTCCTGCTCGAGGTACTGGGGTTGGAACTGACGGGTCTGCGGGGTCACGGTGACGACTCCTGATTGGTTGCGCCGCTGAGGGCGCGGTTGATCGCATCCACGCGCTGCTGGCCGGGAGCGCACTGCTCCGGCAACGGCTGCTTGGCTGCGATGGATCGGTATTCGATGCGGACGCGCTGGCCGCGATCAGCGATGCGCTCGAGGTCGGCCATCAGCTTCGCGTCGTCGCGTGTGCGCTGTTCGGCCATGCCGGTGACTGCGCGCAGGCTGGCCGATAGCGCCTCGTTCTCGAGCCGCATCGGTGCCGTCATGGCGCGGTAGGCCTGCCAGATGTTGAGGGAGGCCAGCACCAGACACAGCGCGGCGAGGATCGCCACCCACTTCCATGCAGCCCACCAGGCCTCGATGCGCGCGATCATTTGCTGAACACCGTGGCGATCTTGAACAGCAGCCCGGTGATGAACGACGACAGGCCGCCGACCATCAGCAGCGTCTTCCAGCTCCCGCGCGCCTCGGTGAGCACGTCATGGATCTCCTGCACCTGGGCCTGCATTTCCTTCTGCTGCTGCACCAGCGTGGTGATCTGCTCTCCCTGAGCCTTGATCGTTGCTTCCATTCGGCCCATGTCGCGGTGGATCTGCATGTCGCTCATCGGGCGCGGCCCTCTGCAAGCCGGGCCGCATCTTCATAGCGGTTGCACAGCCCGGTTTCGTTGACGGTCCCACGCCACAGGCGGCACATGGAGCGGTATTGGCGTGCCATGCAAGCCACGTCGGCTGCAGGCACGCACACGTCGCGCAGTGCGCGCATTTCGCTGCGGCGGCTGCCGGCCATGCTGGCGCCACGGTTGTAGACGGTCGCCGTCAGGCTGCCTTGCGCGTCCGGTGGCAGCCGGTCCCAGCCGTTGGAGAACGTCCGCTTCGCCAGCCGGTGGTACGCCGGCAGCGTCACCGCGCGGAACACCTGTTCGCAGTAGCTGTACGGCGTGGTGATGTCGCGGTAGCGCGGCAGGACTGCCCGTGCGTCCTGACCGGTGATGCCGGCGGTGGTGCTCAGGCGCTGCACCGCGTAGTGCTTGGCCCAGTCGCGGCCGATCACCGCCGGCGTCTGGTGTCCACCGTCGTAGCCCACGCACCAGGTGATGCCAGACGCGCCGCCCGGCCACACCGGCCAGCGCAGGCGCTGCTCATAGTGCCGTGCGCTGGTGATCTCCCACCGGACGATGTGGGCCACAACCGCGTCGGACACCTGCTCCGGCACCAGGGGCGCCGGCGGGACGATGGACTGCACCGCTTCCCGCGCACGGACCATTGCCGATGGCACCTCATCGAGTGCCCGCTGCGCGCCGTGCGCGCTGCCCAGGCTCAGGGCGAGAAGAAGTGCAGCAGCAGAACGACGCATGCGATCCACACGATGGTGTCGGTGATGTAGACGATCAGCGGACCGCGACGGCCGGCGACGATGCCGGCCCACAGTTCCTGCCCCTCTTCCTTGCTGAGCTTGCGGCGCTGGCGGCGGCGAGCCAGCCAGGCCAGCCCGAGCGCAGCGATCGCGTACGCGGTCTGGATCGGCAGCTCGATCAAGCGAGCCACGACATCGACGGTGGAGGCCGGGTCCAGTGCTCCCAGCACCACCCATGCAGCGATAGCGATCACGGCCAAGGCCGGCAGCCAGACGACCGGCTCCTGCCAGCGCCGCAGCCAGGTAGCGATGGATCTCATGTGGACCTCGAGAAAGTTCGGCCAGCGCCCGGCACGGCCCGCTGCGTCAGCGGTGCTGTGCATCACCTTGCGAGTGGAGAGATAGGCTGGACCCGCACGGCGCGTCTCACGACGGCCAATGTGTGGGTATCGCTGCGACCGTGACTACCGGGCGCTGGCCGAAGAACGTGGTAGCGGGAGGTGGATTCGAACCACCGACCTACGGCGTATGAAACCGTCGAGCTGCCGGACTGCTCTATCCCGCTAATAGAAAAACCCCCGGCCAGCGCAGACTGACCGAGGGTTGGGGAAGCTGGCAGCAGGGGGAACTACGCCAGCGTGGGGAAACGTAAGGGATAGGGGTGCGCCAGGTCAAGCATGTTGAACCTACCGCCCAAGCAGCCCGGCCAGCGGGTGGGGTTTGCTGGGCGGGGCAGCCTTGGCCTTACGTGCCGACTTCTTCGGCTTGGCAACGCGCCGGTCGGCCAGGCACTCGAGGAGGTAATGCTCGGGGTACGGTATCGCCCCACCCTGCCCAGCCCAACGCTCGAGCGAACGCACGCTGCACCCCAGGCGCTGGGCCACCGCTGCGTAGGTGAGGCCCGTCCGTTGGATCAGGGCGCGAGTGTGAGCGCTGCTCGAGTCGTAGCCTTGGCTGGCGTCAGGCTTGTTCATCGGCGGCCTCCTCGCGCACACGTGAGGTGGGCACCAACGGTTTACCTGTGTCGGCGCGCGCCGGGGCGAGCGGCATCACCATCGGAATCCCGTCAAAGAGTCGGGCGCCGTTGGTCAAAGCTCCAATGAAATCAAGGTCGTCGGCATCCTGTAGCGATGCGCCAAGGGTGGTCTTACTCATGGCGAGCTGCCTCCGCTACCCGGTCCAAGAGGGCCGGATGAACCACCACGGTGTCAGGAGAGGACAGCAAACCCACCCGGTGGGAAGCCACCATGTAGAGACACGGCACCTGCCTGGTACCGAACCGCTTGAGCCACTTCTTGCTGATGCGTCGGTGGTAGGTGGGCGAGTGCTTCCCCTTCACGTGCGGACGGACTGGCTCGGTCTTCGTCGCCATGGGGGACACCAGCACCGGCATGCCCATGTACGTGAGCTGCGGCTCGGCCATCACAGCGCCCCCCTGTAGCTGGGCAGGGCCGCATGCAGCCCCCTGTATGCCTTGTCGCGTGCGGGGCCGCTGCCGTTGCTGGCGAGGTAGACCTTGGCCTGCTCAGCGGCCAGGGCCAGACGGTCGGCATCGGCGATGGCATTGCGGACCAACTGGGTAGCGGGTGCATCTGCACCGTGGGCCTTGGCCATCCCGTTGAGCATCGCCTGCAGCACCCCACGGATGGACACTGGGGAGGCGTCCGCTTCGGATGCGGACGGCGATGCGGACGGATTCGGGACGCCATTGAGATCGGCCAGCAGGCGCTCGGCATGTGGCAGCAGTTCGTCGCCGTGCACCTCGGCACACACGATGCCGCCAGGGGAGGTGATCCTGTGCGTGGCTCGACCGAGCGAGGCGTATGGCTTGGTCGTGAGCTTGTAGTGGCCGCTCATCGGGTCTTCCTTTCCGGCAGCGGGCCGGCGTAGTGGGTGATCGGGATAGCGCGCATGCCATCGCGCCACTGGGTGAGGCCTTGGCTGGCGTACATGACCATGGGCTTCTGCCCGTAGCCCCACGTCAGGTACCAGCCGCCCTCGGGCACGGGCCGGGCCGCCTCGTACAGCGGCAGGCTGATCTCGCGATCCATCAGCTCACCTCCACGTGGCGCCGCAGCGCCTGTTGCCGCCGGCGGCGGCTCACCGGGATCTGACCCACGGCCTGGTGCGTGTGCGTTGGTCGGCGCGGGCGGGTGGTCCACAGGTGATACAGCAGCGCGCCGGCAGCGGCCGGGCCGATCACCACCACGATCAGCAGCAGGGCCGACTCAACCATTGCCGGCCTCCTTTGCTGGGTTCACCTGGTGCTGGTAGTGATCGTGGGCGCGGGCCAGCTCCGACCTCAGATAGTCGAGCCACCAAGCGGTGTCCCCTCCTCCCACGTCGCTCAGCAGGCCGGCGTCGTAACGGTCAAGCTGCAGCGCCTGCACATTGCCCACCGCCTGGCTGTCGGTCAGGGCCAGCACTTCTTCCATGACGGCGATCCCCTCGCGGTAGATACGCACGTCGTTGTTGTAGTCGTGCTCGCCCTTGGTCTCAATCTCGCGGGTTCCAGGTGCGCCAGGATCGTCGGGCAGGTGCGAGCGCCACTGCTCAATCCGTCGCTGCAACAGTGCACGCACTGCACCCAGGTCCACGGCCTGCGCGGGCGGGGCGGCGTAGACCTCGCCCGAACCGTCTTCATCGGTGATTGCCCGGTCAGACACCATCAGCACGTCGCCCACTTCCAGATCCGCGATCCCGCCTTCCGTCAGCCAATCGATGTAGCGGTCACCATCGCCGTTGCGCCGAACGGTCGCCACAGCCTCAACCGTGACCGGCTCCCCCACCGGATGGCGACGGTCTTCCCATCGCTGATTGTTCCAGACGAAGCCGAGGGACAGCAGCAATTCCACGGCAGACTCACGGCGACGGGTGGGGATTGCGCGTTCAAACTCCACCGGCTGGCGCGCGGCGAGGGCGCGATCACGACGCTTCTCAAACTCATGGATGGCGATGCGCAGGCTGCTGTTGGCATCGCGGACACCATCTTGGGCGGCCTCCATTTCGTCATCGTCAACGTCGTCAAGTTCCTCGTGGCGCAGCACAAGGCCATCAAGTACATTGCGAGCCTCAAGCAACTGCTTTGCAGCAGTGGCGAGATAGCCCCCATGCTCGATGGCATAGTCCACAGGTGAGCGCTCGCTAAGCCCATCCTGACCACCCGGGGAGGGCTGGGCGGAGAGGGCGGCTAGCCACGCGGACCACAGGGCATGCGTGAAGTTGCTTGCATACTCCCCATCTGCCGCGCGTGCCAGAGAGGAAACGTGGTTCTTCACCCACGCCTCAAACCGCGCCCGCTCGGCCTGATCCCCCAGCATCACCCTCCCACCGGGCTGCGCGTGGCCACCGCCTTCCTGTTCTTTCAGCAGCGGCAGTGCCGCCTGTACGGCGGTGGTCAGATTCCGGCGTAGCGTGGTGCCGGTAACCTCGCGGAACCCACCCTCCTCGAGGTCTGAGGCGATGGCGTTGATGAATCGCTCCATATTTGGCCCGTTCATGCGGCACCGCCTTTGACGCGGGCGAGGGCCTTAGAGCGGGCAAGCTCACCAGCTTCCTGCGCGGCCTTCTTCGAGGCGTATCCCGTCCCACTGCGCGGTCCGGCGACGAATGCCCACTGGCCACGCCCTGCTGCGTGCACGCGCACAGGCCACAGCACATCGACAGGGGCGCTCATGCGGCACCGCCCTGGGCAGCGACGCCCGCCTTTGCCACCTCGTAGTCGCTGATGCGCTTGACCATGCTCTCGAGCGATTCGAGCTGATGGGCCACGAACTGGTAGCAGTGCCGGCCGATCCGCACATAGCGGTGATACAGGCCGCCGCTGTAAGGCTCGCGCGGGGTGAACGTCTCGATGTTCTCCACGTCCAGCACCACGTGCCGTGCTGGCTGCATCACGCTGAGCTGGTCCGCCCAGCGCTGCGCGCTGATCTCCTGCACGTCGATGTCGACGCCGGCAGCGCCTGCGCGCAGCAGTTCCAATTCCGGCGAATGGGCTACTTCGAAGGCGCGGAACGGCGCAACGTCGCCTTCACGGTGGGATTGATCGATGGCTCGTGCCAAGCCGGCCTCAAGGTTGGCCAGCCTGGTCGCCTGAGCGAGCGTCAACGCGGGAGGGTGTCGCATGTTGAACCTCATGGGCGTGTGATGGTGGGTCCGGGCCAGTGCCCGGCGAGGTGAAGCGATCCCGGCATCGCCGGGCGGTGGTGGTGGGGGCGTCATCGGGCCTCTCCTATGGCCCAGCCGAGCACGAAACCCAGGCCAAGGCCGATCAGGCCGAATACCGCGGCCATTTCCCACACGTACCGTGTGATCCAGGTCGCAGGCTTCGTGTCTTCAGTCATCACGGATCCCCGTGGGAGGCGCGGAACGCGTCGATGGCATCCACGAGGTTGCCGGCCGCATCGCACTCGTCCCCGGCGTCGCCACCATCGGGGTCGTGCAGCACTTCATGCAGGCGGTCGCGATGGAAGATCACCCGCTGCCAGTCGCTGACAGAACGCGACTGCTTGTCATGCTGCGCCAGGGCAGCAACGGCTGCCTCGTAGTCGGCGGTCTTCTTCTCGATGCTGCCGTTGGCGTCGCCGCAGTTCGGGTCAGCCCACTGCAGCAGCGCCCTCAGCGCCTCGGCGAGGGTGGTCCTGTCAGCACCCATCACAGCACCTCCCCGAGCGCGTCAGCGAGGTCGCCGGCGCCAGTCAGTGCGTTACCCAGGTTGGTCGTGTAGTCGCTCACCACGTCCCACCCATCGTTGCCATAGACAAGATGCACCCAGCCGGCGCGGGTCATCTTGGGCGCATGCGCAGGGCCTTCGACGTTCAGCAGATACAGGCGGTCCTCATCGGTCTGCATGATCGCCGCCATGACCGTGCCCGCGTCGCGGGTGCCGGTCACCGAGAGTTCTTCACCGTTGTGAACCTGGATGGCGTAGCCCTCAGCGATCAGGTCCGACACAGCCTTCCGGATCACTGCGCGCTCGATCAGGATCCGCTCACGGATCTGATACTTCCCCGCTGCCGTCAGATCGTGCTCTGCCATGAAGGCGGCGTCGTCGGCATGCTGGAAGTGATTGGTGGTGGCCTGTGAGCGGATGCTTGCCAGCATTTCCGCAGCGGCAGTCGAGGAAACCTCGTGGTTCGACATGTTAAACCTCATGGTCTGTTAAAACCCGCCTCCGTGGCGGGCTTGCTGCGCAGACTACGCCGCCCTTTTGGCGGTGTCAACATGTTGAACCTAAATTTTTCTACACCGCCCGCATTCAGTCATCGCGGAGCTTTTCATTCACCATGCGCGCCCCTCTGTGCTCGAGTTCCCGCAGCAATGCCAAAGCGCCCTCATGCAGCGGATTCAACTCGTCGCGAAAGGTCGCCTCCCGGATCTGCACAGCCTTGGCCCGGCGATGCTTTCCCCAGGGCTGCACGCCCGTGCCCTCGCAGTCCTCGCACAAATGCCACTCGAAACCGACCACCTTGCCCTCCTGCAATACCGGCTTGGCTACCTCACCTGGTCGGCCAAAATCCCGACACACCGGGCAGTGGTGCGGGTTTCTGTACTCATCGATGACCGCCCTCGCCCATCGTTGAAGAAACGCAGGCTCCCCCACCTTGGCGAGGGTCTTGGGTGCCAGCACCTTGCGCGCCCGACCGGACAGCGCCCGCGCCAGTAGCGACGCGATGCCAAGGAATGCCTCTGTTTCGCTGGGCTTCTCTACCGGCATTCGCTCGATGTAGAAGCGGGGCTTGCCGTCGACTGGTGGCAGTGGTCGCTTCACCTCTCGATGGCCGACCACGCGCATGGGCCCTTCGATCCTCGCAGGCCACCACCGCAGGCACAGCACATCAACTGCCAGTGCTTTCCGGTGATCGCCGCCGGCAACTGCCAGCGCGTTCGCGATGTCGATGGCGGTCAGCTCTGGCTGGCCCGTACCGCGTGACCCGGCCACCTGCAGCGGCAGGCTGCGCGGGCTGAGCCTCGCCATGGTCTTTCCGACATTCCTGCTCACGCCGCCTCTCCCGTCAGCAGCGCCGTCTGGCGCGCAATGAGGTAATCGTCGCTTCCGAATGTCTCGTGGAACGTGCGTGACCCTTCGGCCAGACTGGGGCCGAAATACTCGCGCATCCGCGCGTGCGTCCAACCGTCCACTTCGATGCGCCCGCGATGATGCCAGAGGCATCCGGCGTAACCGTGCGCATGGCTGATGCGCATGTTCCCCGACTTCACGTGGTTGTAGTCGCTGCAGGTGGCCACGTGCTCAAACGGCATGCGCCCCATTTCCGACCAGATCAAGCACGGGATGCACACCGTCACTTTCGCCTCATCAACGCGTGCTGCCTCAGACTTTCTCATCGCCCTGTTTCCAGGGCGCCGCTTCTTCTTGAAATTCCGCATGATCCCCACTCGCTATAGGTGTCGTATGTTAAACCTCGAGGGCCAAATAAAAGAGCAGCTCCTCCCGTGCTGCCAACCAGCCTTCGCATACCACTGCCCGATACCCCTGCTGTTGCAACCTGGTCAACCAGCTTCGCTGCGCTGTTGAAACCTCGGGCTTTCTCCCCAAGTCCATTCGCGTCGCCTTCAACTCGATGCGCAAACCGTGATACTCGCCCCGCGCCACATCGAGAACCAGATCGGGGTAGCCGGCGCGAACGCCTTGTGCTTTCAACCTGGCCGCCTCGAGCTTCCCTCGCCGTCCGCCGTTCGGAACGTGCATCAGGTACTGCAGGTCAGGTAGCTGCGCGCTCGCTGTCGCCACCCAATCGAACAACGCTTTCTGATGCGCATCTTCCGGGTGACGCGGGCGAGTGCCCGCGCCTCCTCGCATCGTGTTTCCACCGATCAACTGCTGATCTCCAACGCGGTAGCGGCTGCGCGGATACGCCCCGCAATGCGCTCATTGCTCGATGCCGCGCTGACCGTGCACACGAAGCCAGGCGCTGTCAGGAGCTGGCTGTAGTCAGGGTGGTCCGGGCCCACGGCCTCCAACATTCCATCCGCGTCAATCGTCACCACCATGGGCGCTCCGCCCCCAAGATCCGCAGCGGTGCGGGCGAGGTTGGCCGCGACCAGCCAGATATTGCCGAGCTTGAACGATGGTGGGTGCTCAATTGCGTTGTTCATACGGTACTACCCCTGTCTGTTGGTTCCTTGGAATTTGCCGTGCGCAGTGGCGCCGACCGAGCAGTGCTCAGTCGGAATCACCACGCGAATCGCCGGCACGCAATAATCCATCTTTGCCCATGCTTTCAGCTTCGCTCGGCGACAGGCCAAGCGTGGCGCTGATGTCAGCAAGGTGCTTGCGCATCTGCTCTCTGGTTGCCGGCTTGTGCGGCCGGCCTTTCGGCGCTTCCAATTCGCCCACCACGTGCGGCAGGGGTTCGCCCCGCATTACCGCTTCCTTCGCCACGTCGTATGCTTCACGCAGCATCCGCTCGGCATCACGTGCCGATGCAGCGCGGTAGGCATAGACATCCAGGTACCGCCAAACCGCGCGAGTGAACGCGGAGCGGAATTTGAAATGCTTCGACAGCTCGAACTTCACCCGCCCCAGGCTGGGCACGCCCAGGCACATCGCGCGGAATCGCGGAGCGGACGGCGGGAAGTCACTTCCTTCAACTCGGCAGGCCTCCAAGCCGGAATCGATCTGCTGCCGTGACATACCGGCGAGAGTCAGCCCCCACTCACGCCCGGCCGATGACCGAGGATTGGCGCCGTAATCGCGCTCCCAGGTTGCGCCGTACAGGCCGCCCATCCGGAGCCACAGGTAGTCAACGATGTCATTCGATACGATCGGCGCGGCCTTCGATGTAGCCGTCTGCGCCCCAGCCTCGTTGCTGATCTCCCTCGCGTCCCGCGCGAACTGCCGCCTCGATCCGTTCGACGGCACTACCTCTCCGATTCGTTGCATGGCTCACTCCCTGTGGAGGTGGATTCTGGCGTTCGGCGTTCTCACGCCGTGCGATAGCGACTACGTAGGTCGCGGGCTTCCCGCGACACTCAGCCCAGCCGGCGATTTCCAGAACGTGCTCGACCGTGACACCTTCGGCAGCCGCTGCGATCAGGTCGGGCGTGTAGCTGGTGCATCGGAAGCCAAGCCGGTTGAGCGCGATGGCCATCGGCGCCGCAGGGCTTAGAACGGGTGCCTGGTCTTCCGCATGCCCCTCGAAGTAGCCCTCGCGTGGCGGTGGTGGCGGTGGATCGTCCAGCCCCCCAAGGGGTAGCTGATTACCATCTGGAGTAGAAGAATCTCCTCTCCTCTTTTCTCCTCTGGTCCGCTTCCCGTCCGCACCGCCTGCGGACTCCCTCCGCTCCGCGCGCTTCCGGTCCGCGTCCTGCGCCCGACGCCGGGCCGATGCGCCGTTGTGCGTGTCGAACTCAGGCAGCACAAGGCATCCCGGCTTGCTGTCGTCCAGCCAACGGACATCCAACATGGCACCAGCCATGCCGGGTAGGCCGATCAGCTCGTCCACCAGCTCCAACGTGTAGCCCTCGAGCACGCCATCGGTGGTGTGCTCGTCAAACAGGCACCACACCGCATGCAGTCCGCCAACCACCCGCAATCTGTCCGTTTTCAATGCGGACGCCATGCGGACAACCTTGGGATGCCTTCCAAGCCCGGTGCGTACCTTGATCCAGTCGCCAGCCATGTCATTCCGCCCGCACAACTGCGTGGATGTTCAGGGCCGCCAGCAGCGCGGCGAACTGGTCGATACCCTGCAGCATTCGGCCGACCGTGGCGGCCGAACACCCGAGTTGGCGCGCCACGGCACGCTGGGACACGTCGCGGACTCGGCGGCGGATCAACACTGCGTTGCTCACTGCGTTCACTTCCCCGCAACCGGGGTTCCGAGGCGGTCCTGCATCGCTTCCATGCGGGTCCGCCCCGTATCTGGGTCCAGCACTGCTGCCTGCAGGTCCGGGTGCTTTTCGAGGAGCTGCCGCGCCCGCAACTCAGGCACGAACTCGCCCCATTGCCGGATGGCCTGGCGGGTCAAGGGTGGAGAGAAGGCGCGCGCGACTTCGCCGCGATTGCCGCCGAAGTAAGCGAGCACATTTGAGGTGCGAAGGATCGTTGACATGCCGGAAAGGAAAGCACGCTTGTCGCTAGGTGTCAACATGTCGCACCTTACCCGGCGTATCGTTGCTACCTATGACCACGAGCCGACCCCTGCGCACCGCTGCGCCGTCGAATCCCCGCACCCAAGGGGAACGCATACGCTTCGCCCGTATCAGCGCCAACCTGTCCCAGGAGCAACTGGGCATGCAGGTGAACAAGGCAGGCGGGTCCAGCGTTACGAAGTCGCTGGTCAGCCAGTGGGAACGCGACGGCGTGAAGAACCCCACCAACGACAACCTGTTCGCCATCGAGGCGGTAACTGGCTTCTCTGCCCAGTGGATTTCCAGCGGACGCGGACCGCAGAAGGCAAAGGCTGCCTCCACCGTTCGACTTGATACGCATGCGCTCGAGCGCGCGCTCGCCGCCGCGCTGCCGGACAACGGCAAGCACGCCGACCTGGCCCAGGTGGTGGCCGGCCTGTACGACGTGTTGATGGACACCCCGGACGTTTCCGACAAGACCCTCGCCAGCTTCGCCTCAGCACTGGCGCGCCGGATCTGATTTAGAAAAATCGAGCCGGGGGGTTGACGCCTCGGCGGAAAGCTGTATTGTCGAAGGTGTCACATGTTGAACCTTGCGAACCATGACGCCACCAATCGACGGCGCTCGTCTCATTCCTGACGAGGCGCCAAGCACGTATTACGCACGTAGCCTGGACGTGGCCAACCACACCGGCCTGTGCCATATCGGGCGCTCCCCCGCCCACTTCCGGTACTGGGTGGAAAACCCTCAGTCCGATGCCGACACCAAGGACTTCGCGTTCGGTAGAGCGTTCCATTGCGCGACGCTCGAGCCTGACGTGTTCAGTCGCACCTATGCGGTGATCCCTGCAGGTGCACCCGCCCGCCCCACTTCGCGGCAACTCAACGCGAAATCGCCAGGTCGCGAAAGCCGCGCTGCGCTCGACTGGTGGGCGATGTTTCTCGCCGGACACGAAGGCCGCACGTTGGTCAGCGTTGATGACTACGACCGCTGCCAGCGCATGGCCGAGAGCATCCGCTCGCACTCGGATGAAGTGGCGGGCCTGCTGGTTGGCGGGATTCGCGAGGCGACATTGCGATGGCGGGACGATGACACCGGCCTCGCGTGCAAGGCACGTATCGACAACTACGAGCCAGGCCTGTTCATGCTCGACCTCAAGAAGACCCGTGACGCCAGCGAGGAGGCCTTTGCGCGCTCCATCGCCAACTATCAGTACGACCAACAGGCCGCTCACTACTGCGCGGGAGGTTCCGCATGCGGCACCCCAGTGAAGCATTTCATCTTCCTGGCATGCGAAGACACTCCGCCGTACGTGTGCCAGCCCTACTACCTGGATCCCATGGCAGAGCAGCGCGGCATGGGGTTGCGTAGGCGGCGTATGCGCATCCAGGCCGAGTGTCTGCGTACCGACCGCTGGCCTGGCTATGCCACCAGCTTCCGACAGATTTCCCTCCCCAGCTACGCCTACTACGGCACCGACGAGGCAGCATGACCGATTCCACACAATCCACTGCGCTTTCCCCAGCCCGAGAAGCCGCCAGCATCGAACGTGGTTTGGCCATGGACGCCACCAGCTTCGAAGGTGTGCACACCGTTTTCAGCCACGGCAACGCCTTCAACTTGGCCGTGAAGATGGCAAGCATGTTGTCGGATTCCACGGTGATCCCGGCCCCGTACCAGGGCAATCCCTCCAACTGCCTGATCGCCATCGACTACGCCGCACGTCTACGCGTGTCGCCGGTGATGCTGATGCAGAACATGGACGTGGTGAAGGGCCGGCCAGGACTGCGCGGCGCATTCCTGATCGGCCTCATCAACGCGTGCCCACTGTTCAGTCGAATCAAGTTCGAGTGGCGCGGCTCCCCCGACGATGGCACCGGGCAGCCTACTGGCGACTACGGCTGCCGCGCCCACGCGACCGAGATCGAAACGGGCGATGTCCTGCAGGGCACGTGGGTGGACTGGGCGATGGTCATCGGCGAAGGCTGGGACCGCGATAACGGCAGCCAGAAGTCGAAGTGGAACACGCTCCGCGACCAGATGTTCCAGTATCGCGCGGCTTCCTTCTGGTCCCGCACGAACGCCAGCGACGTAACGCTCGGTCTGCACACGGTCGAGGAGCTGGATTATCTCGAGAATGCTCCGGGTTACGCACGCGAGTCGCCTTCTCCTGTCATCGAACACGACCACGACCGGGGCATGCCCGGCCTGCTGGATGAACTTGCGGATCGTGCACGCAGCGCTGCCGCGCACATTGATCTTGCGGAGCCAAGATCGCCCGCCGAAGACGAGCCTTCGGCGCCTCCGACCGACACGGCGCCAACCAAAGACGCACAGCCGAAAGCGCGCAGCGGACGCCGAATCATTGAGTAACTGCGCCCACAAGGTTTCACATATTCAACCTACAGAATGCAGGAGCAATTATGCGTATCACCGGAATTACCGTATCCAACTTCCTTGGCCTTCCCCACTTTCAGCACGCCCTTACTGAGCCTGTCTTGTTCGTCGCTGGCGGGAATGGCGACGGCAAGTCCAGCTTGCTGCAGGCCGTCCGCTTCGCCTTGACCGGCGCAATGCCCCGAGGCGTCACCAGAGTTGCGGACCGCAACCTGCTGCTGACCGAGGGTGCCAGCAAAGGCTATGTCCAGGTGGAGGTCGACGGAAACCCGCTGCGCCGCACCGTGTCCACGGCAAAGCTTACGGGTGATGCTCCGGAAAGCCCGCACCTCGACCTCTGCCTCGAGGCATCACAGTTCGCACGGCTGGATGACAAGGATCGCCGGAAGTTGCTCTTTGCCATCGCCGGTGTAAAGGCGAATGGCGAGGCTGTCTCCGAGCAGATGAAGGCCCAGGGCATTCGCGCTGACATCATTCAAGACCTGTTGCCACGTCTGCGCGCCGGGTTCGAGGCGGCGGCGGCCCACGCTCGAGACAAGGCCACTGAAGCGCGCGGCGCTTGGCGCGCGGTGAGCGGTGAGAACTACGGTTCCACCAAGGCGGAGGGCTGGGCCGCAACGGTTGAGGTCGAGGAGCCCGACCAGGCCGCCATTGACGAGCACGCCGCTGCCATCGCTGATCTCCGGGCGCGCGTGGCTCCGCTGCACGCGGCGATTGCCAAGGTTGAAGCCATGCTGCCACCGGACAAGCTGGCAGAGTTGCAGGCGCAGTCCGACGGTCAGGGTAAAGCAGAGGGCGACCTCGCCATGGCCCAGCAGGTGTACGACGACGCGGCGGCAGCGGTCGCAAAGCTGCAGGTGCAACTGCAGCCCGGTGCCAGTGGCGGCGTCCCATGCCCATGCTGCGGAAAGTCGGTCCGGATCGATGGGCAGCGCCTCGTCGCCGCCACCGAATCCGACGGCACCGACGTGCAGAAGGTGCGCAACGACCTCGCCGCCGCCAAGGTGCGGGCCCATGACGCCAACACGCAACTGCAGGTTGCTCGCCGGGCACTCGCCTGCGCACAGGCCGCCGCGTCCACGCTGGCCAACCTTCCCGAAGCTCCCACTGACGAGGAGCTGCGCGCACCGGATCTGCTGGCTGATGTGAATGAGTTACTGCAGCAGCACGAACGCGCACACCGCGCCCTCCTCGATGCTCGGGCACAGCACGAACGTGCGAAGCACCGCACTGAACAGGCCGCGCGCCATCACCGTGATGCGGCCGCATGGAAGCTGGCCGAGGAGAACCTGGCACCCGAGGGCATTCCCTCGATCCTGCTGGCCCGAGCGCTGGACCCGGTGAACGCCACTCTTGCCGCGGCCGCTTCCGTCGCCGGCTGGCGACCCGCAGCCGTCACCCGCGACATCACCCTGACCTACGGCGGCCGTCCTTACGCGCTGGTTTCCGAATCTGAGCAGTGGCGAGCTGACGCCATGTTCGCGGCCGCCATCGCAGAGCTTGCCGGTGCCCGCATCCTGATGCTCGACCGCTTCGACGTGCTTTCACCACTGGCGCGCGGGGATGCACTGGATTGGATGGATCACCTGGTGGCGGAAGGCCATGTCGACACGGTGATCGTCGCAGGCACCTTGAAGGAACGCCCCGACCTGGGCGAAGGCGTGGATGTTGTCTGGCTCGGCGCCGCCGCATAGCCCCCACCTGTGCACACGAGGTATCACATGCGAAACCACGAACCAGCGTGCCGACAGCTCGCGATTGATTTCACGCCTGCGCTTGAACGCGCACAGCTCGGAATGGAGCGCGCGGTCAACCACGCCAACCGGGTTGAAAGCGAGTGGAGCGGACAGGCACTGGGATTGCTGGTCGCGTTCGCCCGCCAGCATGCCGAGCCTTTCCTCATCGAGGAGGCGAGGCGCTGGGCAGAAGCAAATGGGCTGCCACCGCCGCCAGACGCACGGAGCTGGGGCGCCGTGACTAAACGCGCATCGATCAAGAAGCGCATCGAGAAGGCCGGCGCAGCCCCGGCGGCCTCATCCAACTGCTCCCTCAAACCCCTTTGGCGCTTCCGCGCCTGATTGGAGATCAACGATGTCCCTGATTTTCTTCTACGACACTGAAACCACCGGCCTCCCAGCTTTCAGCGAACCGTCCGACGCTCCCCACCAGCCGCACCTGGTGCAGGTCGCCGCATCGCTGGTGAATGCGACCACCCGCAAAGTGATCTCGTCCATCGATGTGCTCGTGAAGCCGGACGGCTGGACCATACCCGAGGAAGTAACTCGCATTCACGGGATCACCAACGAGCAGGCCGAGCAATGTGGCCTTGACGAAAGCCTTGTGACCGAGCTGGTGCTCGACATGTGGCGGTTGTCGGATGTCCGCATTGGCCATGTCGAATCTTTCGATGCCCGGATCCTCCGCATCGCGTTGAAGCGCTATGCGACGGCACAAGTCGCGGACGAATGGAAGGCAGGCACCGCGCAGTGCACCGCCAAGGCGGCCAAGGCGCTGATGGGCATGACCAAGAATCCGAAGCTGATCGACGCGCACAGGCATTTCCTGGGGCGCGAGTTCGACGGCGCTCACACAGCTCACGCCGACATGGTGGCGTGCCGTGAAATCCACTGGGCCATGGCCGACCACGAAAACGCCTGACGCGGCGAGAAGGAGAATCACATGTTCTTTCGCAATTTGACCATGTTCCGCGCGCCGCAGATCACGATGTTCGAGCTGCAGGATGGCCTCGAGGCATCCGCCCTCAAGCCGGTCGGACCGCTGGAGTACAACTCCGCAGGCTTCGTGTCGCCTTTCGGCCGCGGTGATGGCGAGCCGCTTTCCCACGAGGTCGCTGGGGCGCTGTGGCTGACCATCGGCGAAGAGGAGAAGATCCTTCCGGCAGCCGTCATCCATCAGATGCTCGAGCGCAAGCTGGCCGAAATCGAGGAAAGCGAGGGGCGCCGACCAGGTGGCCGCGAGCGGAAGCGTATCAAGGACGATCTGCTACACGAGCTGCTGCCCAAAGCATTCGTGACCTATCGGCGGAACGACATGTACCTCGACCACGCGCGCGGCGTGGTGTTTGTCGACACGTCCAGCCGCAAGACCGGCGAAAACATGATGTCCGCCATCCGGGGCGCACTCGGCTCCTTCCCTGCCATGCCGGTCAACGCAGAGGTGTCCCCCCGTGCCGTTCTGACGGGCTGGATCGCCGGCGAGCCGTTGCCCGAAGGGATGAGCCTCGGCGAGGAAGCGGAGCTGCGTGATCCCGTACAGGGCGGCGCAGTGGTGAAGTGCAACAACCAGGAGCTGCGCTGCGACGAGATCGACAAGCACCTGGACGCAGGAAAGCAGGTCACGAAACTGGGGCTCGTGTTCAGGGATCGGCTGTCGTTCCTCCTCGGTGAGGATCTGACCGTCCGCAAGCTGCGCTTCCTCGAGGGGGCCGTGGATCAGCTCGATGTCACTGACGTGGACAGCCGACGGGCCGAGATCGATGCCCGGTTCGTGCTGCAGGTCGGTGAGGTCGGCGCGCTGTTCGACGCCCTCGAGCAGGCATTCCGCCTGACCCGCTACGTCTGATACGCCGGCCGCGCCGGCGGCCGGCTCCATGGAATTTGGAGAACCCACATGCTCATCCTCACGCGCCGCCCCGGCGAGTCCATCGTTATCGGGGAAAACATCCGCATTGTTGTCACCGAGATCAGGAACGGCCAGGTCCGCCTGGCATTCGATGCGCCGGAAGAGATCGAGATCGATCGCACCGAGATCCGCGCCAAGAAGGAGGCCGCACGATGAACCCTGCCCACCTCCTCGATACGTTGCTTGCCCGTCCGCAAGCGCGTTGGTTCCGTGACACGGCGAGCGGCGGATCGGCCCTTGCTACCGGGGTCGTCGTCGCACCGCAAGAGCTGCAGACGTTGCAGGCTGCACTCGCCTCCCGCCAGCCGGTGGGGAGCAGCTTCCAGGCTGGCGTTGCCGAGTGGATGGGCCAGTGCTTCCTGCCGTCGCTCTACAGCAACATGACCGAGCGCGGCGACCGCCTGCTGGAAGAAGTGCTGGAACTGCTGCAGGCTCACGGCTACGACAAGGCGCGCGTGCCCACCCTGGTTGACTACGTGTTCGGTCGCCCGGACGGCGATCCGGCGCAGGAGGTCGGCGGAGTCATGGTCACCCTGGCCGGCTACTGCTGGGTGGCGGGCCTCGACATGCACACTGCTGGCGACGCCGAGCTGGCTCGCATCAACCAGCCCGATGTGATGGCGAAGATCAGGGCGAAGCAGGAAGCCAAGAACGCGCTGCACTTCGACACCCCGCTGCCGGGCAGCGCCGATGCATCCGTGCCTGCGCAGGCCTTGGACCTGCCCTACTCGCTCGATGCCGACCCGGCAGGTATCCGCGCCCGCGTGTGCGACGTGATCACCGGCACGTTGATGGTCGGCGCGCAGGGCCACACGCCGCCGCCGGCCGGTCACTGGGCTGAGCCGTTCTGGAAAGCGGCGCGTGCCGATGCGGCTGCGCAGCCCGTGGACCTGGGGCAGATGCCGCACGGCATCCGCCTGGTCGAGATCCCACGTCGCAATGGGCTCGATCCGATCAACGTTTTCGTGCAGGACTACGAGCTGGGGCGTGGCCGAATCGTGGTGACCTGCTACGGGCAGGCATGGTGCGGGTTCTGGGGCGCTATGGGCGACCGCACGGTGATGCAGTTCGTTGCCGCGTGCGATGCCGACTACGTGGCCGGCAACATGCTGAGCGGGCGACATGAGCACGTGAAGAAGCATGAGCGCACCTACGTGGAGCGCATCGCGACCGAGGTCATCGCCGAGTTTCGCGCCTTGATAGGCAGCCATGCGGTGGGCAATGGCCCGTCGGGGGTGCCGGCGTGATCGGTGCATGCGAAGTTCTGAGCCACGAGCCGTCGCTCCCGACGCGCTCGCGGGAGCACCACCCGGCCGAGCATGCCTACCGGGACCAGTGGCACCTACTGGTGCGCGCGCAGTGCGAAGACCACTGGGATCTGGACGATGAGGAGCAGCTCGCAGGCCCCCTGGGTCACATCCTCCACAACATGCCGGTTCTACTGACCGACCGCTATTCGCGGATCGCGGCAACCTTCGTCACCTGGCTGGGCACCAACGTGGGCGGCTCTATCATCTGGCACCTGCGGGTGAAGGGCCCTACGACCAACGACCCACTCTTCGACTGCAGCGTGCTCAGGAAGTGGCACGAGCAGAATCGCCGCCATTCGTTCTGCAACCGCGGCTTCCGGTCATCCGACTATTTGACCAGTGCGGACTGGGAGAAACCAACGGTGTGCCGGGATGCGCTGGAAATCGAGGTGTTCGACCATTTGGCCAACTGGCTCGGCTCTGCAGACGGTCGACAGTTCGTCGCGGCCGCTGAGGCGCGGGCGGTGGCATACCGCAAGGGGCTGTCGGTCGATGAGATCCTGACGATCCAGGCTGGCGGCCGGGAGGCGGCAGCGAATGGCTGACCAGCTTCCCGCCGTGCTAGACCCGTGCTGCGGCAGCCGCATGATGTGGTTCGACCCCAGCGACCAGCGTGTCCTGTTCGGCGACCTGCGGCACGAAACCATCACGGTGATCGACCGCACCCACCGCGCCGATGGCACCCGCGTGCTGTCCATCCACCCGGACTGCCTGCTGGACTTCCGTGCTTTGCCCTTCGCCGACGACTCGTTCCCGCTGGTGGTGTTCGATCCGCCGCACCTGGTGCGCGCTGGCAGAGACAGTTGGCTGGCCGCCAAGTACGGCCGGCTCAGTAAGGACTGGCGTGCGGACCTGCGTGCGGGGTTTGCGGAGTGCTTCCGCGTGCTTCGCCCCGAGGGCGTTCTGATCTTCAAATGGTCTGAAGTCCAGGTGGCCACGCGGGACGTACTGGCCCTGACCGATGCAGTTCCTCTTTTCGGGCACCCATCCGGCAAGCGCGCCGGCACGCACTGGATCTGTTTCATGAAGGAACCTACCAATGGCTGACGGCTCCCGCTCGCCCGAGATCCGCGTCACGCGGACCAAGACACGCACCCGGCCGGCCCTCATCGGCGACCTGTTCTGCGGTGCTGGTGGCCTGTCGAATGGCGCCAAGCGCGCCATGCGGCAGCTCAATCGGCCGGTGAAGCTGATCGGCGTGAATCACTGGCCGGTGGCCATCGAGACGAACCGCCGCAACCATCGGGAAGATGCTGACCGCATCCACTGCGCTGATCTGGAATCCGCCCTGCCTCTCTCGCTGGTGCCCGAGGGGCGCCTCGACCTGCTCATCGCTGCGCCCTCATGCGTGTTCCATAGCAGGGCCCGCGGCGGCCGTCCTGTGCACGATCAGCAGCGCATGGATCCGTGGCACGTGGTCCGCTGGTGCACCGAGCTGCGTGTCGCGCGCATCCTGGTCGAGAACGTGCCGGAGTTCATGGACTGGGGCCCCTGCAGCCTGGTTACCGGCCGGCCTATCCCGAGCCGCAAGGGCGAATACTTCCGCGCCTGGGTAGCGGCGCTGGAAGCGGTGGGCTTCAAGGTCGACTGGAAGGTGGTCTGCTGCGCCGACTATGGCGACCCGACCACCCGTCGTCGCTTCTTCCTGATCGGCCGGAGCGACGGGAAGCGCCTGACGTGGCCCGAGTTCACTCACGACCGCGTGGGCGGTACCGACCTGTTCGGTACCCGCCAGCGGTGGCGCGGTGCACGCGAGGTTATCGACTGGACCATGACCGGCAAGAGCATCTTCCACCGGAAGAAGGCGCTGAAGCCGAATACTCTTCGCCGCATCCTCGCGGGCTCCGTGAAGTACAACTGGCCCCAGCCCTACGTCGACGCCGTGCAGGCGCTCCTCGACGGCAGGCAACCGCGTCTGGTGTTCACTCGGAAAGAGGCCGTCGAGCTGGGCTTGGTCCACGCCGACTCGATGCTGCTGAACCTGCGCGGCACCAGCGAGCAACACCTGCAGTCCGCTTCTCGGTCCACGGACGAGCCCGTGCCGACCCTCACGGCCGGCGGCACCCATGTGGGGCTGGTGCTGGCGACCAGCAGCGGCGGCGTAGCCCGCGACCTGGACCAGCCCTTACCGACCATCACAACCGGCGGCGCGGGCAGCCAGCGCCCCGGTTGTGCGCGGCCGCAATTGGTGGAACCCATCATCGTCCCGACTTCGAACACCAGCAGCGCGGGCGTGCCCCGCTCGGTGGCCGAGCCGATACGCACGGTGACCACCGCCAAGGGCGGCGACCAGGCGGTGGCCATGCCGCTGGTGGCGCCGTACTACGGCGGCGGATCAGGGCTCACCGCGTCCTCGATCGCGGAGCCCGTACCGGCAGTAACGACCAAGGCACGGTTCGGCCTGGCCGAGCCTGTGCTGATGCGCGCCGGCCATGGCGACAGCGACGGCCGCGATCCTGCCAGCAGGATCCTTGACGCCAGTGATCCGGTACCGGCGCTCACTGGCTCCAACGAGGTCGCGCTCGCGGAACCCATCGTGATGCGCGGCAACGTTGGTGCGGGCCGGACACGGGACATGCGGGCCGTCAGCGAACCGCTGGCGACGATCACCACGTCGGAGTCGTTGGCACTGGCGGAGCCGTTCACGCTGCCTGTCACGCATCACGGCGATGTCCGGACGCACGGCATGGACGAACCGCTCCCCACAATCACCGGCGCCAACCGTGGTGAGCTGGGGTTGGCACAGCCGGCCGCCGAGCTGGCCGACGAGGTGGTGATCGACATCAACTACCGAATGCTGCACTGGCGCGAACTTGCCCGCGCCACGTCGTTCGATGACGAGGGCGAGGTCTACGACTTCGCCGGTACCGCCACCGAGATCACAAAGCAGATCGGCAACGCGGTACCGAACCGCACGGCGAAGGCCCTGGTGATGAGCTTGATGAGGGACGCGGCATGAAGTGCGACAACGAACAGGCCCCACCAGTCATTTCTGCGGTGGTGTTCGAAGGCATTACGGTGGTGGGCTCCGACGGCCGACCGGCATCGTTGGCGGTGGTGGACGCGGATGGTCGCGTGCTGGCTGCCGGCCCGGAGGTAGCGAAGGCCGCGTGGGATGCGTCGGTACTGGCCTACCGAAACTTCCTGATCGGCAAGGGCCATATGCGGGTGCTGCAGAAGCCGGGCGCGAACAAGTGACCCGGCAGCAGGAGTATATTTCACCGATCTTTAGGGCAGCCAAGGCTGACGAAGCCGACTTTGGGGTTCAGCTGGGACATGGAATCGCGGGACTCTGGGGGCCTGGGCCCCTGCCGGCATGGCAGGGGTTCCTGGGGGCCGGGGCCTGAAAGGGCGCCAGTATACCGGGGTTGGCCGCCGCGCTCTGAACGGCCAGCCGCCCGATCCCGCACAGCCGCTGACACGCCGCTAACCCGCGCAGCGCCGACAATGCAGTCCTGTTCCCTGCAACGAGGAAGTTGACGATGGCCGAGTGGATCACCCTGGATACGCATCACGGCCCGGTACGGGCCTGGCAGGCCCTGCCGGAGGGCACCGCGCGTGGCGGGCTGGTGGTGGTGCAGGAAATCTTCGGCGCCAACCCGCACATCCGCAGCGTGGCCGAGCGCTTCGCCGCCGAGGGCTACGCGGTGCTGGCGCCGTCGTTCTTTGACCTGGTCGACGGCCCCGATGCCGACCCCGACGCCCTCCCCTACAGCCCCGAGGGCGTGAAGGACGGCCTGGAACGGGTCGCCGCGCTGGGCATGGAGAAGGCACTGGAAGTGGTTCGCGCCGCGGCAACCCGGCTTGCCCCCTACGGCAAGGTCGGCACGGTCGGCTACTGCTGGGGCGGCACCGTGGCGATGTTGTCGGCAGTGCGCCTGGGCCTGCCCTCGGTCAGCTACTACGGTGCGCGCAACGTGCAGTTCCTCGATGAAACGCCCAAGGCCCCGGTGATCTTCCACTTCGGTGCCCAGGACAAGAGCATTCCGCCAGAGGCGGTCCAGGCCCACCGCGAAAAACTGCCGCAGATGGCCACCTTCGTCTATCCGGCCGACCACGCCTTCAATCGGGAGGTCGGACATGCGTATGATCCAGACAGCGCCACCCTGGCGCTGCAACGCACCCTGGACTTCTTCTCGGAGCATCTTGGATGAGCGAATTCGAACTCGATTCACGCCTGGCCACCGATAGCGTGCTGGTGGCCGAAGGACCGTTGTCGCAAGTGCGGCTGATGAACGACGAACGATTCCCCTGGCTGGTGCTGGTACCGCGCCTGGCCGGGGTGACCGAGTGGATCGAGCTGGACGGCGAGCAGCAGGACAAGCTGCGCACCGAGCTCAACCGCGCCTGCAAGGCCCTGAAGGGCGCCGATGGCGTGGAGAAGATCAACATCGGCGCGCTGGGCAACATCGTGCGCCAGCTGCATTTCCACGTGATCGGCCGCCATGACGGCGATCCGGCGTGGCCGGGCCCGGTCTGGGGCAGCGGCCCGGCGCACCGCTATGAGCCGTCGGCGCTGGACCAGCATGTCGCCTACTGGAAGGACCGGCTAGGATATCCGGCCCATTCCTGAGCCTTCGCCGACCCGATGCGATTCAACCTCGTTGCCGCCATCCTGCTGATCCTGATCGGCCTGTTCATGCTCGCCAGCAACCTCGGCTGGACGCACCTGAACCTGTCCAAGCTGCTGCTGACCTGGTGGCCGGTGGCACTGGTGGGCGTCGGCATCGCGATGCTGTTCGGTCGCGGGAAATGACGAAGGCGGCGCATTGCGCCGCCTTCCTTCATGT
Source organism: Stenotrophomonas sp. SKA14 (assembly GCF_000158575.1). NCBI lineage: Bacteria > Pseudomonadati > Pseudomonadota > Gammaproteobacteria > Lysobacterales > Lysobacteraceae > Stenotrophomonas > Stenotrophomonas sp. SKA14. The sequence continues at coordinate 1,906,103 of NZ_DS999412.1, read as the reverse complement.
AGAGCCGAGCATGGCTCGGCTCCAGTACCGGCCCACCGTCATCAGGTCCGCGGCAGGGTTACGCCGGTCTGGCCCTGGTACTTGCCGCCACGATCCTTGTACGACGTCTCGCAGATGTCATCGGATGCCGCCTGGAAGAACAGCATCTGGGCCACGCCTTCGTTGGCGTAGATGCGCGCCGGCAACGGCGTGGTGTTGCTGAATTCCAGGGTCACGTGGCCTTCCCATTCCGGCTCCAGCGGGGTCACGTTGACGATGATGCCGCAGCGCGCGTAGGTGCTCTTGCCCAGGCACACCACCAGGGTGTCGCGCGGGATGCGGAAGTACTCGACGGTCCGGGCCAGCGCGAAGCTGTTCGGCGGGATGATGCACTCGTCGCCGACGATATCCACGAAGCTGCCCGGGTCGAAGTGCTTGGGATCGACGATCGTCGAGTTGATGTTGGTGAACACCTTGAACTCGCGCGAGCAGCGCACGTCATAGCCATAGCTGGAGGTGCCATAGCTGACGATGCGCTCGCCGTTGGCCTGCTTGACCTGCCCGGCCTCGAACGGCTCGATCATGCCGTGCTGCTCGGACATGCGGCGGATCCAACGGTCACTCTTGATGCTCATGCTTTGTCCTGGGAATGCGAGGGGGCGCGAGGATTCTAGCAGGGGGCCGGACGTGGCCGGCGGCCCCTGCGCGGGCACTTACAGCAGCGAAGACAGGATCGGGATCGACGCGCGCGGGCGCTTGCCGACTTCCTCGACCAGGCGCTGTGCGGCATGGCGGTAGGCCTGGGCCGGCACCGAATCGGGCTGCGCCACGGTGATCGGGGTACCGGCGTCGCCCTGCTCGCGGATGCCGATCTGCAGCGGCAGCGAGCCCAGCAGCGGCACGCCGTACTGCGCCGCCATGCGTTCGCCACCGCCTTCGCCGAACAGGTGCTCGACGTGCCCGCAGTTGCTGCAGGTATGCACGGCCATGTTCTCGACGATGCCCAGCACCGGCACTTCGACCTTCTCGAACATCTTCAGCGCCTTTTTCGCATCCAGCGTGGCGATGTCCTGCGGCGTGGTGACGATCACCGCACCGGCCAGCGGGATCTTCTGGGTCAGGGTCAGCTGGATGTCACCGGTGCCCGGCGGCAGGTCGATCAGCAGGAAGTCCAGGTCATCCCACAGGGTGTCGTTGAACAGCTGGGTCATCGCCGAGGTGGCCATCGGGCCGCGCCAGATCATCGGCGTGTCCTCTTCGATCAGATAGCCGATCGACATGGTATCCACGCCGAACGCACGCAGCGGCTCGATGCTCTTGTTGTCAGGGCTTTCCGGACGGCCGGACAGGCCCAGCATGGCCGGTACGCTGGGACCGTAGATGTCCGCATCCAGCACGCCTACACGCGCACCCAACTGCTGCAGCGCAACGGCCAGGTTGACCGCGGTCGTCGACTTGCCGACGCCGCCCTTGCCCGAACCAACCGCGATCACGTTGCGGATGCGGGCATGCGGCGTCAGCCCCTTCTGGACCTGGCTGGCATGGGGACGGCGGAGAGAACTGTTCACAACGGGCACCAGCGGAATCAGGGGGGATAACCCAACATCATACAAGCTGGACGTAGCCTGACTGAAATTCAGGATTGCTACGGATTCGTGCACAGATTGTTAAGTTCATGTTACGTTCCTGAAGCACTGTTTTGGGCTGCGGGGCTGGTTTCCAGCGCGCACGATGGCGCATGCGCAGTGCCGATTTTGTTTTTGCTCTCTATTGGAACTACATGAAATACGTAAGCAACACCGCACGTCGCAACACGCTCGCCGTCGCCCTGATTTCCGCTCTGATGGCCGCCGCCCCGGCAATGGCCCAGGACAAGGCGACCAACCTGGACAAGATCACCGTCACCGGTTCGCTGATCCCGCAGACCCAGGTTGAAACCCAGACCCCGGTGATGTCCATCACCTCCGAAGACATCCAGGCACGCGGCTTCACCAGCGTTGCCGAAGTGCTGCAGCAGTCGTCGCTGACCACCGGCGGCCTGCAGGGCGGCCAGACCTCGGGTGCCTTCACCCAGGGCGCCGAAGCTTCCGGCATGTTCGGTCTGAACCCGGGTTACACCAAGTACCTGATCAACGGCCGCCCGATGCTCTCGTATCCGGCGCTGTACAACGGCAGCGAGTCGTTCAACAACCTCAGCGGCATTCCGGTCGACATCGTCGAGCGCATCGAAGTGCTGCCGGGTGGCCAGTCCTCCCTGTACGGTTCGGACGCCATCGCCGGCGTGGTCAACATCATCCTGAAGGAACACATGGACGGCGGCACGATGACCGTCCGTGGCGGCACCTACACTGAAGGTGGCGGCAGCAACCTGCGCATCAGCGGCGCCCACGGTTTCACCGCCGTCGATGGCCGCTTCAACGCACTGGTCAACGTGCAGTACGAAAAGGGCAACCCGATCTGGGGTTACCAGCGCGACATCACCCGCCAGAACAACCCGGCCGGCTTCAGCCCGCAGGCTCCGTCGAATGACTTCCTGGTCACCGGCGGCGGCAAGTACTACATGATGGACCCGAGCCGTTGCGCCAACGTCGCAGGCCTGTACGACGGCACCACCACCGTCGGCTTCCGTGAAGGCAAGGGCGAATCCTGCGGCTCGATCTACAGCGCCGGCTACAAGACGCTGAAGAACGCCAAGGACAGCGGTCAGTTCTACTCGACCATGACCTTCGACGTGAACGACAACCTGCAGCTGTTCGCCGATGTGCTGTACAGCAAGGAAAAGACCGAGTTCACCTCCGGCTCCAGCGCCCTGTGGTGGGGCACGCAGTCCGGCATGGGCGGCTTCTACGACCAGAGCCTGGGCAAGGTGGTGAACCTGCAGCGCGCCTTCGCGCCGGAAGAAATCGGCGTCGGCGACTACAACAACATCCTCAATGCGGACCGCAGCCGTTCCTACCAGGTCACCCTGGGCGCGAAGGGCATGTTCGGTGACTGGGACTACAGCGCCAGCTTCACCCGCGGCGAGTACCGCCTGGACCAGGACCGCTTCGTGCGCTGGAAGGACAAGATCAACGGCTTCTTCGCCGATCGCGTCCTGGGCCAGCAGCTGGGCACCTACACCGACCCGACGACCGGTGGCAAGTTCGGCATCTACAACCCGAACTACGCCGCGTTCTACTCGCCGATCACCCCGGAAGAGTTCGGCAGCTTCACCGGCTACGGCACCCACCACAGCAAGACCTGGCAGAACCTGGGCCGCGTGCAGCTGACCAACGGCTCGCTGTTCAGCCTGCCGGGTGGTGATGCAGGCCTGGCCGTGGTGCTGGAAGGCGGCAGCGAAGGCTGGAACTACACCCCGAACCAGTCGTTCATCGACGGCAACGTGTGGGGCACCACCGCCGTGGCCGGTGCAGGCCATCGCAGCAACTACGCGGTGACCTCCGAGCTGCGCATGCCGCTGCACGACATGGTGACGGTCAGCGCGTCGGGCCGTTACGACGCCTTCAAGATCGCCGACAACACCGTCGACAAGGCCACCTACAGCATCGGTATCGAGTTCCGTCCGCTGGAAAGCCTGCTGTTCCGCGGCAAGTACGGCACCGCGTTCCGCGCACCGACCCTGTCCGATGCCTTCCAGGGCATGAGCGGTTCGTACGCGTCCAGCCAGAACGACTACTACCGCTGCAACCAGGCGGGCTTCGCGCTGAACGACGACCGCTGCCCCTACTACAAGAACACTTCGGTCTACAGCGAAAAGTCCGGCAACCCGGACCTGAAGCCGATCACCGCCGATGTGTGGAGCGCGGGCGTTGTGTGGGCACCGGTCAGCAACTTCTCGCTGTCGGTTGACTACTACAACTGGAAGATCAAGAACGAGGTCAAGACCCTGAGCAGCGACCAGCTGCTGCTGGCCGAATACGCCTGCGCCACCGGTTCCGCCAACAACACCTCGGCCAGCTGCCAGGATGTTGCCAACTGGATCACCCGTGACAACGCTGGCGCCATCACCCGCGTCTACACCCCGAAGCTAAACGTCGCCAGCCAGAACCTGGAAGCGGTGGCGGTCAGCGCCAAATACCAGCAGGACATCGGCCGCTTCGGCTCGCTGAACTTCTCCGGCAACTACACCAACATGCTGAAGCGTGAGCTGCAGCCGCTGCCGGGTGCCAAGAAGATCGACCTGCTGAGCGATCCGTACAACATGTACTACTACGACAACTACGCCAAGGTGCGTGGCGACCTGTCGGTAGCCTGGAACATCGACAAGTTCACCACCACGGTGTACGCGAACTACGTCGGCAGCACGCCGAACTACGTCGCCTACCTGGGCCGCAGCTACGACTACACCAACCGCTACGGCGCCAAGGCCGGCAAGTGGGGCTCGTACACCACGTACAACATGAGCTTCGCCTACCGCGCACAGGAAGACCTGACCCTGTCGCTGATGGTCAACAACGTCTTCAACAAGATGCCGACCGGCCAGCGCTACAGCTACGAGGGCACCGATGGCGCCCCGTACAACAGTGCCTTCTACAGCATCTACGGCCGCTCCATCCAGGCGCAGATGAAGTACGACTTCGGCAAGTAATCCCGTCGTTTTCCGGACTTCGTGTCTGGACCAGGCCCCGCTTCGGCGGGGCCTTTTTTTTGCCTGGAGTAACCGGGCAGAAAATGAAAGAGCGTCTCGATTGTTAATGACGACTCATTTTACTTTCATTCATTCCGCCAGATTTGGCAAAACAGGACTATATCCGCAAGTCGTTGTTTCCAAAGAAAACACCCACAGAACTGTGACCGAACCGGTCAATTACGGTTACACCTCTGTGCAATGCAGATTAAGCCCATGTTAGGTTTCAGGCACACCGCGCCGCAGGCCTGCAGGAGCGGCCGGACATAAACCGAGCCCCGGGAAGGGGAAACGCGTTCTTACGATCACACGGAGTAATCGCATGTCTCGCAGTCGCTTCTTGTTCCCACGCCATCCGCTCACCTGCGCCGTGCTCAGCGGCCTGTTCCTTGCCAGCGCCAGCACCGCCGCCCTCGCGCAGGACAGCAAGAGTGCAGCCACCAACCTCGACCGGGTCACCGTCACCGGTTCGCTGATCCCGCAGACCCAGATCGAAAACCAGACGCCGGTGCTGACCATCAGCGCCGAGGCGATCCAGGCTCGCGGCTTCTCCAGCGTTGCCGAAGTGCTGCAGCAGTCCTCGCTCACCACTGGCGGCCTGCAGGGCGGCCAGACCTCCGCATCGTTCACCCAGGGCGCCGAAGCGGCCGGGATGTTCGGCCTGAATCCGGGCTACACCAAGTACCTGATCAATGGCCGGCCGATGCTGTCCTACCCGGCGCTGTACAACGGCAGCGACGCGTTCAACAACATCAGCGGCATCCCGATCGATATCGTCGACCGCATCGAAGTCCTGCCGGGCGGCCAGTCCTCGCTGTACGGTTCGGACGCCATCGCCGGCGTGGTCAACATCATCCTGAAGGAGCGCATGGACGGCGGCACGCTGAATGTCCGAGGCGGCGGCTATTCCGATGGCGGCGGCGCCAACTTCCGCATCAGCGGGGCCAATGGCTTCAACAGCCGCGATGATCGCTTCCGCGCGCTGGTCAACGTGCAGTACGAGAAGACCAACCCGATCTGGGGCTACCAGCGCGACATCACCAGGCAGAACAATCCGCGCGGCTATACCCGTCAGCTGCCCTCGAACGACTTCCTGGTCTTCGATGCTGAAACCGATGACTTCCTGATGATGGACCCGGGCAACTGCGCCGGCGTCGCCGGGCAGTTCGACGGCACCACCATCCTGGGCACGCGCCGGGCCGGACAGTCCTGCGGATCGGCGTTCGGTGCCGGCTACAAGACGATCAAGAACAGCAAGGAAAGCAGCCAGTTCTATTCGGCGCTGACCTACGATGTGAATGACAACCTGCAGCTGTTCGGCGATGTGCTCTATAGCTATGAGACCGTCAAGTACAACGCCGGCTCGGGCTACAACTACTGGGGCACGGACATCAGCATGGGTCCGTTCTTCGATCAGTCCAGTGGCCGCTATCTCGGCCTGCAGCGCGTGTTCGCCCCCGAAGACATCGGTGGTGGCGGTTACCGCGACATCATGAATACCGATCGCAGCAAGTCCTACCAGGTCACGCTGGGCGCACGCGGTGCGATCGGCAGCAACTGGGACTACGAGGCCAGCATCACCCGCGGCGAATACAAGCTCAACGAGCGTGGCTACGCGCGCTGGAATGACCCGATCAACAACTGGTTCGCCGACAACGTGCTGGGCCCGGTGCTGGGTGAGACCGATGACGGCTACAACATCTACAACCCGAACTGGGGAGCCTTCTATTCGAAGCTGCCGGAGGGCGCTTTCCAGAGCTTCACCGGCTTCACCACCAGCCGCAGCCGCACCTGGCAGACCCAGACCCGCGCCCAACTCACCAACAGTTCGCTGTTCAAGCTGCCCGGCGGCGACGCCGGATTCGCCGCCGTGGTTGAAGGCGGCAGCGAAGGCTGGACCTACACCCCGGATGCGCGCCTCACCGACGGCACGGTGTTCGCCACCACCGCCGTGGCGGGCAACGGCCACCGCAGCAACTATGCGGTGACCGGCGAACTGCGCCTGCCCCTGCACGACATGCTGACGGTGACCGCGTCCGGCCGCTACGACAACTTCAAGATCGCCGGCCATACCGTCGACAAGCCCACCTACAGCATCGGCCTGGAGTTCCGTCCGTTTGAAAGCCTGCTGGTCCGCGGCAAGTACGGCACCGCGTTCCGCGCACCCTCCCTGCCCGACGCCTTCCAGGGCAAGAGCGGTTACTACGCCAATGGCTCCAAGGATTACTACCGCTGCGGCCAGCTCGGTTTCGATCCGTCCAACACGGTCGATTGCCGCTACGGCAGCGTATCGGTGTTCGGCACGCAGTCGGGCAATCCGGAGCTGAAGCCGATCACTGCCGACGTCTGGAACGCGGGCCTGGTCTGGGCGCCGATCAGCAATCTGTCAGTGTCGCTGGACTACTACAACTGGAAGATCAAGAACGAGGTCAACACCCTCAGTTCCGACCAGTTGCTGCTGGCCGAGTACTACTGCCGCAACGGCCTGACCAACACCGCCGGCGCCACCTGCGACGAGGTGGCCAACTGGGTCACCCGCGATGCCACCGGCGCCCTGGAAGAGATCTACACGCCGAAGCTGAACGTTGCGCGGCAGAACCTGGAAGCGGTAACCGCCAGCTTCAAGTACGTGCAGGACATCGGCCGCTTCGGCTCGCTACAGTTCTCCAGCAACTACACCAACATGCTCAAGCGTGAACTGCAGCCGCAGCTCAACGACCCGTTCCTGGACCTGCTGGGCAACCCGTACGCGATGTGGGTGTACGACTCCTATGCCAAGGTCCGGGCCGACGGCTCGGTGGGCTGGGCGATCGACAAGTTCACCACCACGCTGTACTTCAACTACATCGGCCGCACGCCGAACTACATGGCCTACCTGGGCCGCGGCTACGACTATGTCGACCCGACCTCCGGCTACAAGGCCGGCAAGTGGGGCTCGTACACCACGTACAACCTGAGCGTGAACTACCGCGCCATGGACAACCTGACGCTCTCGCTGATGGTCAACAACCTGTTCAACAAGGTGCCGGACAACCAGCAGCACTCCTACGCCGGCAATATCGATGTGCCGTACAACAACTCCCTGTACAACGCCTACGGGCGCGCAATCTACGTGCAGGCACAGTACGACTTCGGCGCGAAGTAACCTCGTCCGCCCGGTGGACGCCCCGCCCCGGCGGGGCGTCCGTACCCGGAGGCGCCCGGGCGCTGCACCCCGGCCATTCACGCGGAGTTGACGGAATCAGGGCACTCGTTCATCTTCTGGTCATCTTGATGGATCAACGCCAAGGACGTCCCGAAGATGAACCACTCCGCTGCAACCCGCACCGCCCTGGTGGCCGCGCTGGCGCTCGCCGCCAGCCAGGCCATGGCATCGCCTGTCCCGCTGCCGGTCGAGGACTTTGCCAAGATCCCCTCGATCCAATCCGTCTCGATGAGTCCGGATGGCAAGCAGCTGGTCGCCATCATCGCCGCGCCCGGCAGCAACAATGGCGACACCGCGCTGGCCAACTGGAACCTGGAATCCCCTGGCAGCAGCCCGGTTGCGATCACGCCCTCGGGCGACCGGATGAAATTCATCGCCGCCAGTGCCCTCAAGGCCGGGCGCAGCCTGGTCATCGGCCGCCAGGAACTGACGGCCCAGCTGGCCGGTTGCGGCGAAGGCAACGCCGTGGGTTCGACCAAGACCTTCCTGACCAAGGCCTACCTGACCGACACTCGCCAGGCCAAGTTCGACGAAGCCTTTGCCGACAGCTCGCGCAAGCTTGGCATCAGTGAGCAGACCCAGCGCTGCCTGGAGATCGCAGGCACGGCCTCGCTTGTGCACTCGCTGCCGCTGGACCCGGACAGGGTGATCATTTCGCAGATCAACCAGTCCACGCTGTCGTCGAACTATTACCTGTTCAACCTGCGCACGGGTGAAACCTCCCTGCTGTTCCGCGGCGATGCCCGCTCCTCGCCGGGCCTGTTCCACCCCCGCGACGGCGAACTGCTGACCCGTACCCAGATCGAGCCCGCCGGTTCGAACGAGTACGAACAACAGATCCTGGTGAAGAACAAGAGCAGCGGCCAGTTCGAGAAGCACGATGCGCTGACCACCCGCCTGAGCGACCGCTACACCATGGATGTGGTTGGCATCGACGACCAGACGGGCAAGTTGTATGTGCTCACCGACAAGTTCTCCGAACAGGTGCAGGCCCGCCTGTACGACCCGGCCAAGCGCGCGTTCGACAACGAACCGTTGGCGGCCCATCCGCAATACCCGATCGGTGGCCTGATTCTGGGTACCAAGCCGAGCAACTTCAATCAGGTACTCGGCTTCTACGTGGACGGTCCGCGCCGCGAAGCGGTGTATGTGGACCCGCTGATGAAGAGCCTGTACGACGGCCTGAAGCAGGCTTATCCGGACGCCTACGTCGCCATCACCGGCTACAACGATGATCTGTCACGGGTGCTGTTCACCACCAACGCGGCCAACCAGCCCACGACCTACCGCCTGTTGAGCGACCGCAAGCAGGTCACGGCCCTGGGCAGCGAGCGCCCCTGGATCGACGGCAAGCAGATCGGTGAACAGCGCTGGATTACCTACACCGCGCGCGACGGCCGCACGATTCCGGCGATCGTCGATCTTCCGGCCGGCTGGAAACAGGGCGACGCACCGCTTCCGGCGCTGGTGCATCCGCACGGCGGCCCGTGGGCGCGCGACTATACCGGTTGGGACGTCTCGGGCTGGGTGCCGTTCTTCACCTCGAGGGGCTACGCGGTGATCCGGCCGCAGTACCGTGGATCGACCGGCTTCGGCCGCGAGCATTGGCGCGCCGGTGACAAGCAGTGGGGACTGTCGATGCAGGATGACAACGACGATGCTGCGGCCTGGCTTGTGCAGCAGGGCATCGCCGCCAAGGATCGCCTGGCCATCTTCGGCTATTCGTACGGCGGCTTTGCAGCGGCCGCCGCCACCGTGCGCGCGCCCTCCCCGTTCCAATGCGCGATCGCAGGCGCGCCGGTCACCGACCTCGCGCGGCTGGGTGTCTCCTGGAGCGAGAACAGGCTGCAACGGATCCTGCAGGGACAGACCGTCAAGGGCATGGACCCGATGCAGAACACTGCCAAGGCCAACATTCCCCTGCTGACCTTCGTGGGCGACCGCGACGTACGCACGCCGTCCTTCCACGCCAGGAACTTCTACAACGCCGTCAAGGACAAGGTGCCGGCAAAGTTCGAGCTCATTCCGGACATGCCGCACAGCATGCCGTGGTACCCCAGCCACTATCGGGCAACGCTGCCGCTGATGGCCGACTTCCTTGCCAAGGACTGTGGCCCGGGCGGCCTCTGACCGGAGCTGACCTCCAGCGTCTGGTATCCGACAACCCCGCTGCCCCAGGGCGGCGGGGTTTTTTCATGCCCGCTTCCTGAATTCACCATTAGCAACAACAAGTTACGCCACGACATCATTCACGTTGCATTTATTTTACGCGGCACATACACTCCATTAACCGAAGCATAACAAGTGGGGATCCAACAGCATGACCATCGTCAACCGCCTCATTACGCCAAGCCGCCTGCCGCTCGCCCTGGCAGTGCTCGCCTGCCTCCAGGCAGCTCCGGTTCTGGCCCAGGACGCAGGCAAAACGGAAGCGGCGGCGTCAAGCCCCTCGCGTGACAGCAAGAAGGCAACCGATCTTGACAAGGTCACGGTCACGGGCTCGCTGATCCGTCGCGCCGACTACGAGACCACTTCGCCGGTGTTCACCATCGACACCGAGCGCAACGCCGCCCAGGGCCAGGCGACGGTCAGCGAGTTCCTGCAGAAGTCCGCCATCGGCGCCGCAGAAACCCAGATCACCAACCAGTTCGGCGGCTACGTCGTCGACGGCGGCACCGGCGTCCAGACCTTCTCGCTGCGCGGCCTGGGTGCCAACCGCACCCTGATCCTGCTGGACGGCCAGCGACCGGGTCCCGCGGGTACCCGTGGCGCGGTCGGCGCGTTCGACCTCAACGTCCTGCCGGCAGCAATCCTCCAGCGCGCGGAAATCGTCAAGGACGGCTCTTCGTCCATCTACGGCTCCGATGCAGTGGCCGGCGTGGTCAACCTGATCACCAAGAAGCACTTCGATCGTCCGGAAATGACCTTCACCGGCCGCGTTCCCACCGAAGGCGGTGGCGAAGTGTTCTCTGCCTCGCTCGCCAATGGCTGGAACTTCGAGAAGGGCAGCATCGTCGCCGCCGTCGAGTGGTACAAGCAGAACGAGCTGACCCGCGGCGATCGCGACTTCTTCAAGTGCAGCCGTGACCTGATCACCGATGGCAACGGCAACAACATCGATCGCCAGGATTATTCGATCCTGCGGGGCACCGACCTGGCCGGCTGCCAGAACATGCTGATGAACGTGATCGATGTCGGCGCCGTCCGCTACGTGCCGAGCCCGGAGGGCACCACCGTCGGTCCGTTCCCGGGCTACCGCCCGCGTGCGAACAAGACCTACGCCAACAACCCGATTGCGTACTACGAAGAGCCGCAGAACTTCGCGCGCTGGGGTGAAGGCAACATCATCAACAAGCAGGAGCGCAAGTCCGTCTACGTCGCCGCCGACTTCGGCTTCGACTCGTTCAACTGGAAGACGCAGTTCCTGTACAACAACCGCACCACGGACAACTTCCAGTGGCGCCAGTTCTTCCCGACGGTCTACATCCCGGGCACGACCACCAAGGCCCGGCCGGTGATGCCGTTCAAGTCGGCGTCGAGCGTTGAGGTCGATTACTTCTACATTGCCAACAAGCTGGATGGCCTGTTCAAGGGCACCGAGTCGTGGGGCTGGGAAGTCAACGCGAACTACAGCCGCTCCAGCGGCAAGTACTCGACCCTCGGCATCCGCAACTCGATCACCGGTGATCTCGGTCGTCCGGGTACCGGCACCACGCCGGCCGCCAACTACTTCGACCCGGGCTACCTGAGTGGTGCCAAGGTCGACGAACTGGTCGGCATCCTGGGCATCACTGCACGTGGCAAGACCACCTACGACCAGGCCACCGTCAACGCCATCTTCTCCGGCAACCTGTTCGAGCTGCCGGCCGGTCCGGTGGGCGCAGCCTTCGGCCTGGAGTATCGCTACTACAAGATCAACGACCAGCCGGGCGAGGGCTACAAGGACCTGTGGGGTTCGAGCACGGCCGATGTCACCAAGGGTGATGACAAGGTCAAGGAAGCCTTCCTCGAGCTCGACATTCCGCTGCTGAAGGGCATTACCGGCATCGAGTCGCTGAGCCTCAATGCCTCTGGTCGTGTTTTCCGCTATGACTCCACCGGCAGCACCGAAAGCGTCTGGAAGACCGGCCTGAACTGGCAGATCATCCCGTCGCTGCGCCTGCGCGGCACCATCGGTACCTCGTACCGCGCACCGGGCCTGTACGAACTGTTCCTGGGCAACCAGACCGGCTTCCAGCCGCAGAGCGCCATCGACCCGTGCATCCGCTGGGGCGAGAGCAACAACACCAACATCCGCGCGAACTGCGGCGCCGCCGGCATTCCGGATGACTACGTCGGAGCGGGTTCAAGCGCAACGATCTTCACCAGTGGCGGCGCCGGCAACCTGAAGCCGGAAACCTCCACCGCCAAGAGCGTTGGCCTGGTGTTCACTCCCTCGTTCACCGATCTGAGCATTGCGATCGACTACTTCGACTACAAGGTCAAGGGCCAGATCACCTCGCTGGGCGCGGATGACATCGTTTCGGGCTGCTACGGTTCCACGACCTTCCCGAACCGCTACTGCGATCTCATGAAGCGCAATCCCACCACCGGGACTGACGCCAACTCGATCACCGAGGTGTATGCCCAGTACCTGAACATCAACGAGCAGCGCACCCGCGGCTGGGACATGACCCTGAACTGGGAGCATGAATTCAGCTTCGGCAAGTTCTCGCTGGACAACCAGGTCACCTACACCGTCGAAGACGTTGCCAACCTGTTCGACAGTGCCGAGGCCAGCGGCCTGTCCTCGTCGGACCAGCTGGGCCTGATCGGCCGTCCGAAGATTGTCTCCAACCTGGGCCTGAGCCTGGAGCGTGGCGATTGGACCTACAACTGGCTGACCCAGTACGTGGGCAAGACGGAGAACAAGAACCTCAATCCGGTGTTCACCTACCAGGGTCGCCCGAACTCCTACCGCGACCTGGTCGCCGAATCCCGCATCTATCACACGGTTTCGGTGAGCTACAAGCAGGCCGACTGGGAAGTGCTGGCCGGCGTGGCAAACGTCTTCAACGCCACTCCGCCGCAGGTTTCCACCGGTGCGACCTCCAGCCGCTACGGCAACGTTGCTCCGTTCGCAACGCAGTACGACTACTTCGGCCGCACCCCGTTCGTGCGCCTGAAGTACCGCTTCTGATCCCAGCCTGACCGCAGTACCGACAGACCCGGCTTTTGCCGGGTCTGTCTTTTCCGGGCCACGAAGCCGGCCCCTTGCGCCCGGCCATGACCTTCGACACCCTTGCGGGGCAGGCCGGCGGCGTATCGTTCGGCCCACGGCCGTCCCCGCGGCCCTTCCCTGACTCACTCGGCCTGGAGGCCATTCAAGTGACCCGTACTCCCAAGATCGTGCTGCTGACCCTGGCCGTTTCGGCCGCGCTGGTCGGCTGCGGCAAGACTGAAGCCCCGGCCAAGGACGCCACCGCCTCCACGCCGGCTGCCGCCGAAGCCACCCACTACACCCTGGACGAAAGCAAGCTGCCGGCCTACAACGCCTTCCAGCCCAGCGACCTGGATACCAGCAAGGACGCCTGTGGCGCCTTCGGCGACTACGTCAACAGCAAGTGGCTGGCCGCCAATGAAATCCCGGGCGACCGCACCAGCTGGGGCGCCTTCACCATCCTCGACGAGCGTTCGGTGGCGGTGCAGCACCAGCTGGCCGAGCAGGTCGCGCAGGTGAAGAACCCGAACCACATCGAGAAGATCGTCGGCGACCTGTGGGCCACCGGCATGGACGAAGCCAAGATCAATGCGCAGGGCATCGAGCCGCTGAAGGCCGACCTGACCGCGATCGACGGCCTGCAGGACAAGGCCGCCATCGCCAACTACCTGCGCACCAGCGCGGCCAAGGGCGACAACGTGCTGTTCGGCTTCGGCGCCGAAGCCGACTTCAAGAACTCTGCCGTGAACATGGCCTACGCCAGCCAGGGCGGCCTGGGCCTGCCCGACACCACCTACTACACCGATGCCAAGAACGCCGACAAGCTGAAGGCCTACCAGGCGCACGTCGCCAAGGTGCTGGAACTGTCCGGCGTCGCCGCGGCCGATGCCGCCAAGCAGGCCGAGGACGTGGTCAAGTTCGAAACCCGCCTGGCCAAGGCCTCCAAGTCGCGCGTCGAGCTGTCGCGCAACGTCGAGCTGTTCTACAACCCGGTCACCCTGGCCGACGCCGACAAGCTGACCCCGAACTTCAGCTGGACCGAGTTCTTCAAGTCGCAGGGCGTGGCCGCGCCGGAGAAGTTCTCGCTGGCCATGCCGGCCTTCCATGAAGAAGTGAGCAAGGCGCTGGGCGACACCGATCCGTCGGTGTGGCGCGCCTACCTGCGCTTCCATACCGTGGACAGCGCCTCGCCGTACCTGGCCGACGCCTTCGTGCAGGAGAACTACGAGTTCTACGGCAAGACCCTCAATGGCCAGAAGGAACAGAAGCCGCGCTGGAAGCGCGTGCTGGGCACCATCGAGAACGATGCCGGCGAAGCCTTCGGCCAGCTGTACGTGAAGGTTGCCTTCTCGCCGGAAGCCAAGGCGAAGATGGAAGAGCTGGTGAAGAACCTGGCCGCGTCGCTGAAGGAACGCATCCAGGGCCTGAGCTGGATGAGCGATGAGACCAAGGCCAAGGCCATCGCCAAGTGGGAAACCTTCACCCCGAAGATCGGCTACCCGGACAAGTGGCGTGACTGGGCGGGCCTGCAGACCCAGCGCGACAGCTACCTGGGCAACGTGCGCGCGGCCAGCGAGTTCAACTACAAGTTCAACCTGTCCAAGATCGGCAAGCCGGTCGACAAGACCGAGTGGGGCATGACCCCGCAGACGGTGAACGCCTATTACAACCCGCTGCAGAACGAGATCGTGTTCCCGGCCGCCATCCTGCAGCCGCCGTTCTTCGATCCGAAGGCCGACGACGCGCTGAACTACGGCGGCATCGGTGCGGTGATCGGCCATGAAATGACCCATGGTTACGACGACCAGGGCGCGCGCTTCGGGCCGACCGGCAACATGGAGGACTGGTGGACCCCGGCCGACAAGAAGAACTTCGAAGGCCTCACCGGCAAGCTGGTCAAGCAGTTCGACCAGTACAAGGTCGACGGCCAGGCCGTGAACGGCCACCTGACCCTGGGCGAGAACATCGCCGACCTGGGTGGCCTGGCCACCGCCTACGACGCCCTGCAGAAGGCCACCGCCGGCAAGGAAGATCCGAAGGTCGATGGCTTCACCCGCGACCAGCGCTTCTTCTTCAACTGGGCCACCGTGTGGCGCACCAAGTACACCCCGGAAAACGCCAAGGTCCGCCTGGCCACCGACCCGCATGCCCCGGCGCAGTTCCGCGCCATGGGTGCGCCGTCGAACCTGCCGACCTTCGCCGCTGCGTTCCAGTGCAAGGCCGGTTCGCCGATGGCCCGCGCTGGCGAGCAGCAGGTGGTGATCTGGTAAGCCACGGCTGACGCTGCGGCAGACCTGCAAAGGCCCGGGATTTCCCGGGCCTTTGTTTTTGGCGGCGCCCTGCGAACGCAGCGTGATGCCTGCATGCCGCGTCGATGCGCGGCTTGCTATAGTGCGCGCGCCCTCAATCCATCACGGATTCGTTCCACATGCCCAACTTCCGTCCGCTTGCCATCGCCCTGGGCATCAGCCTGGCGACCCTGGTCCCGACCCACGATGCGTTCGCCGCCGCCAAGAAGAAGGCCGCACGCGCCCCGGCTGTCAGTGCCCAGTGCAGCGACTTCTACGACGCCACCAACGCAGGCTGGCTGAAGGCCAACCCCGTACCGCAGACCGGTGCCACCACCGCACTGGGACAGCTGGTCGATCGCAGCCGCCAGCAGCAGCGCGAACTGCTCGATGCCGCGATGAAGTCGCCGCAGGGCAACGTGCAGAAGCTGCTGGGTGACTTCTGGGCCAGCGGCCTGGACGAAGCCGCCGTGGAAGCCGACGGTTCCAATCCGATCGCCCCGCTGCTGACCCGCATCAACGCCATCAAGAAAGCCAAGGACGTGCCGGCCTCGATCGCCGCGCTGCACCAGGTCGGCATCCCGGTGGCCTTCAACTTCGGCCCCGACGTCGACCTGAAGGCGCTGGATCGCCACATCGGCTACTTCATGCAGGGCGGCATGGGCCTGCCGGACCCGGCGTTCTATACCCGTACCGACGCCGATACCGTGGCGCTGATGGGTCGCTACCGCGCGTACGTCAAGCAGATCCTGGCGCTGACCGGCACCCCGGCCGCCAAGCTGGATGCCGAATCGCAGTCGGTGATCGCGCTGGAAACCGAGCTGGCGCGCAACGCGCAGTCGCTGGCCGGCATCAACAACCCGTTCAACAACTACGCGCCGATCTCCACCAAGGAGCTCAACAGCCGCTACCGCAACCTGCAGCTGGATGCCTTCCTGAAGGCACAGGGCGTGGATGACGACCTGGTCTCGCTGGCCGACCCGGGCCTGTTCAAGCAGCTCGACGGCATGGTCACCAAGCTCAAGCCGGACCAGTGGAAGGCCTACCTGCGCTGGCGCGTGGGTGACTCGATGGCGCCGTACCTGTCCAAGGCTTACCGCGATGCCGAGTTCGAATTCCGTGGCCGCGTGCTGCGTGGCGAAACCCTGCCGCCGCAGCGCTGGGAAGACGTGCTGGATGCGATCAACGTGGCCGCCGGCCCGATGGTCGGCCGCGAGTACGCCGCGCGTTACCTGTCGGCCGAAGACCGTCGCCAGGCGGCGTGGATCGTCGACAAGGTCCGCGAAGTGCAGATCGAAGCGGTCAGGAACAGCAGCTGGATGAGCGCCGAAGCCAAGACCGAAGCGCAGGCCAAGCTGGCCGCGCTGAAGATCGAGATCGGCACCCCGCTGCGCGACCTGGACTACAGCGTGCAGCCGATGGGCCGTGGCTCGTTCGGCGGCAACATGCTGATCGCTTCGACCTGGCGCCATCGCGAGGAAATGAAGCGCATCGGCAAGGGCAACGCCGACCGTCGCTGGGACGTGCTGCCGCAGCAGCCGTCGCTGGCCTACGACCTGGCGCAGAACCGCCTGATCGTTACCGCCGCGATCCTGCAGGGCCCGGTGTTCAATGCCAAGGCTGACGCCGCCGACAAGTTCGGCAGCTTCGGTGGCCTGGTCGGTCACGAACTGACCCGTGCGATCGATGCCAAGGGCGCGCTGGTCGACGCCAAGGGCGAGCTGCGCAGCTGGTGGACCCCGGCCGACAAGACCGCCTGGACCCTGCTCGGCAGCCGCGTCGCCGCGCAGTACAGCGCCTACGATTTCCCGGGCGTGAAGGGGGCCAAGGTCAACGGCACGCTCACCCAGGAAGAGAACCTGGCCGACATCGCCGGCCTGGAACTGGCCTGGGCGGCGTATGTTGCGCAGGAGCCGAAGGCCAAGCAGGCACAGCAGCAGGGCTTCTTCCGCGCCTGGTCGACGCTGTGGGCACAGCAGCTGTCGCCGAACGAGGCCGTGCGCCGCCTGACCGCCGACATCCGCGCGCCGGGCCTGTGGCGCAGCAATGGCACGCTGGCCAACCTGCCGGCCTTCGGTGCCACCTTCAGCTGCAAGGCCGGCCAGCCGATGCAGCGCAGCGAGGCCGAGCAGATCAAGGTCTGGCGCTGAGCCTGCTGATGAACCGGTAACACAGGGGGCGCCTTCGGGCGCCCTCTTTTTTGCGGGTGCAGCACGATCCGGGGTTAACACGGGGCATGCTATCGCTGCGGCTTCGTCCATCCCGGAGCACCCACATGGCGCACAAGAACACCATCTGTGTCTGGTATGACACCGGCGCGCTCGAGGCCGCCACCTTCTACGCCAGCATCCTGCCCGACAGCGCGGTGACCGCCGTGCATCACGCCCCGGGTGATTTTCCGGACGGCAAGGAAGGCAATGTGCTTACCGTCGAATTCACCGTCTGCGGCATTCCCTGCGTCGGCCTCAACGGCGGCACCGCGTTCAAGCACAGCGAAGCCTTCTCCTTCCAGATCCAGACCGAAGACCAGGCCGAGACCGACCGCCTGTGGAGCGCGATCGTCGGCAACGGCGGCCAGGAGAGCCAATGCGGCTGGTGCAAGGACCGCTGGGGCATCTCCTGGCAGATCAGCCCGCGCATGCTGATCGAAGCGGTGACCAGCAAGGACAAGGCACTGGCCAAGCGCGCCTTCAACGCGATGATGCCGATGAAGAAGATCGACATCGCCACCATCGAAGCGGCGATCCGCAACGCATGACGACATGGGATGCGATCCTGATCGGGGGTGGCCACAACGGCCTGGTCTGCGCGGCCTATCTGGCGCGCGCCGGAAAGAAGGTGCTGGTGCTGGAACGTCGCGGCATTCTCGGCGGTGCGGCGGTCACCGAGGAATTCCATCCCGGCTTCCGCAACTCGGTCGCGTCGTACACGGTGTCACTGCTGCAGCCGAAGGTGATCGACGACCTGCAACTGCATGCGCACGGGCTGCGCATCGTCGCGCGCCCCGCCAACAATTTTCTGCCATTGCCGGATGGCCGCTATCTGCTGTCGGCACCGGGCCGCACCCAGGCCGAAGTCGCAAAGTTCTCCGAGCGGGATGCGCAGCGCCTGCCCGAATATGAGGCACGCTTGGAGATCTTCGCCGACGTGCTGCGCGCGTGGGCCCTGCGTGCACCGCCGGATATTGGTGTTGGAGCTGGTTGGCGTGCCCTGCCCGCCCTGTGGCAGATGGGCCGGCTCGGGCGCGAACTGTCGACGCTGGATCCCTCGCTGCGCCAGGAACTGCTGGACCTGTTCACGCTGTCGGCAGCGGAGTATCTGGATCGCTGGTTCGAGAGCGAGCCGATCAAGGCACTGTTCGGTTTCGATGGCATTGTCGGCAACTACGCCAGCCCGTATACCCCGGGCAGTGCCTACGTGCTGCTGCACCACGTGTTCGGCCAGTGCAACGGCGTAAAGGGCGCTTGGGGCCACGCAATCGGTGGCATGGGCGCGATCAGCCAGGCCATCGCTGCCTCGGCGCGCGCGGCCGGTGCGGAACTACGCGTGCAGGCCGGCGTGCAGCGCGTGCTGATCGAGCAGGGCCGCGCGGTGGGCGTGGCACTGACCAACGGCGAAACCCTGCGCGCACGCGCGGTGATCGCCAACGTCAACCCGAAACTGCTCTACGAACATCTGCTGGAACCGGCGCACGTACCGCCAGCCACCCGCGAACGCATGGCGAACTGGCGCTGCGGTTCGGGTACGTTCCGGATGAACGTGGCGCTGTCGCGGCTGCCGGATTTCAATGCCCTGCCCGGCCCCGGCGATCACCTCAGCGCCGGCATCATCATGGCGCCCAGCCTGGACTACATGGACCGCGCCTGGCTGGACGCGCGCCGCGACGGCTGGTCGCGCGAACCAATCGTGGAAATGCTCATTCCCAGCACGCTGGATGATTCGCTGGCACCGCCCGGCCAGCATGTGGCCAGCCTGTTCTGCCAGCACGTGGCACCGGTGTTGCCCGACGGGCGTCACTGGGATGATCACCGCGAGACCGTGGCCGACCTGATGATCGCCACCGTCGAACGCTATGCGCCCGGGTTTTCCGGCAGCGTGCTGGGCCGCCAGGTGCTGTCACCGCTGGATCTTGAACGGACCTTCGGCCTGATCGGTGGCGACATTTTCCACGGTGCACTGAGTGCCAACCAGTTGTTCTCGGCGCGGCCGATGGTCGGCCAGGCCGGCTACCGCGGCGCCCTGCCCGGCCTGTACCTGTGCGGTTCGGGCACCCATCCCGGTGGCGGCGTGACCGGTGCACCGGGGCACAATGCCGCGCAGGTGGTGCTGCAGGATGGGTAGGTGCCAACCTTGGTTGGCACAGAGCGGCAGCGCGCACGCCAACCGAGGTTGGCATCCACCGCGTCAAATGATCCCATTCAAAGCGTGCCAACCCAGGTTGGCACCTACCCGCGTGAAGTGGGGCGCATAGCGCCTCACTTCACGCTGCGCAGATGGTTCGGTCGATTCGGCGGGCCCGGCGGCCGACGCTTGTTGAACGGCGGCTGCCCGCGCCAATAACGGATCAACAACCAGCCGAACAGCATGCCGCCCAGATGCGCGAAGTGGGCCACGCCCGGCTGCCAGCCGGTCATGCCCAGCACCAGTTCACCCACGCCGAACAGGATCACGAAGGTCCGTGCCTTCATCGGGATCGGCGGGAACAGCAGCATCACCCGCTGGTTGGGGAACAGCATGCCGTAGGCCAGCAGCAGGCCGAACACGCCGCCGGACGCGCCCAGCACCGTCGCCGGGTTCTCCAGCAGCGTCCCCACCAGCAGCTGGCAGACACCGGCACCGGCCACGCAGACCAGGTAGTACAGCAGGAAGCGCTTCTCGCCCCAGGTCTGCTCCAGCGGCGCGCCGAACATGAAGACTGCCAGCATGTTGAAGAACAGATGGCCGAAGCTGCCATGCAGGAAGCCATAGGTCAGCAGCTGCCAGGGCTGGAAATTGCCGCCCGGCGAGAACGCATCGAAGCCCTGCTGCAACGGTTGCAGCATGAACGGCTCGAAGGTCTGCATGCCGAGCAGGAACGGCTGCTGCAGCAGGAACAGGATCGCGTTGGCGATCAGCAGGGCCTTGGTGACGGTTGGCAGTCGCGGGAACATGGGAGCACCGGCATGGAACGGCCTCCATCATAGCCGCAGCACCCTGCCTTGTTGGCGACCGGCAGGCACGGCCCGTTCAGTCGCCAGCCGCGCTCAGCCCGGCCCCCACACCGCCGCATCCAGCGCCGCTGCCGGATCGGTGGCCGGCATCCGCACCCGGCCGTTCTCCACCACCACGCCTTCGGCGCGCAGCCGCTGCGATTGCTCGCGCCAGCCGGCCGAACCTTCTTCCATGGCAATGCGCCCATCCGAGCGCAGCACGCGATGCCAGGGCAGGTCCGGATCGTCGTTCTGGCCGAGGATGCGTGCGGTCAGCCGGGCACGCCCGGGCAGGCCGGCGCGCATCGCCACCTGCCCATAGCCCATCACCTGCCCCGCCGGGATGGCGCGGATCACCGCCAGGATGCGCGCGCGCGCCTGCTCCGGCGTCAGCGCCGCAGGCGGGTCACCAGCAGTACGCCGATCAGCACCAGCACGGTGCCGGCGATCTGCGCCGGCCCCATTGGTTCGTCGAGCAGCCATAGGCTCATCACGATGGTGGAAACAGGGCCCAGCATACCGACCTGTGCGGCCAGCGACGAACCCACGCGCTGCACCGCCAGCATGATCGCCAGCACCGGCAACACGGTGCACACGGTGGCGTTGACCAGCGACAGCCACTGCACCGCCGCAGGCGCCTGCCACAGCAGCGGCAGCGGATGGGTGACCGCGAAATGCAACAGCACCAGCACGCTGGCCACGCAGCTGGCATAGGCGGTCAGCCGTACAGCACCGATGCGTGCGACCACCTGGCCACTGCCGAACAGGTACAGCGCGTAGCTGAGCGCACTGCCCAGCACCAGCAGGCTGCCGACGATGATCTGCCCGCCCTCGCGCTGCAGGTCATGGCCGAACGCCAGCAGCACGCCGAGGTAGCTCAGCACCAGCGCGCCGATCTGCCAGCGGCCCGGCCGCTGGCGCGCCAACAGCACGTTGATCAGCAGCACCAGGGTCGGGTTCAAGTACAGGATCAACCGCTCCAGGGTCACGCTGATGTACTGCAGCCCCTGGAAGTCGAGCAGGCTGGACAGGTAGTAGCCGGTGAAGCCCAGCCACAGCACCCGGGCGCGGTCGGCCCATGACAACGGCTCGGCCCGGCGCGCGGCCCACAGCGCCATCAGCACGAACAAAGGCAACGCCATCAGCATGCGCAGGGCGAGCAAGGTAGTGGCATCCACGCCGTGGCGCAGGCCGAGCTTGACGATGATCGCCTTGCCGGAAGCAGCGATGGCGCCGATCGCAGCCAGACCGATTCCCCCCAGCGCGATGCGTGGGGACGAGGTGGCGATACGGGAAGCGGGATTGGACATCAGGACGACGGCGGGCCGCGCGGGGCGGCCCGGGAAGGCGTGGGGGCCGCCATTGTCGCATGGGGGCGGCCGGTGCCCGCCCCGGTAGCGCTGAGCGTGCCCGAATGCCGCCTTCTGTGGAGTCGAGCCATGCTCGACTGCTTTCGCACGGCAGTCGAGCATGGCTCGACTCTACAACCGCAGGTCAGCGCATCAGCACCACTTCCTCAGCCGAGGTCGGGTGGATCGCCACGGTGTCATCGAACTGGGCCTTGGTCGCACCCATCTTCACCGCCACCGCGAAGCCCTGCAGGATCTCATCAGCCGCTTCACCCAGCAGGTGGATGCCCACCACCCGTTCCTCGGGGCCAGCGCAGACCATCTTGAACAGGCTGCGCTGGGTGCCATTGGCCAGCGCCTGCAGCATCGGGCGGAAACGGCTGTGGTACACGCTCACCTGCTCGAAACGCGCGCGCGCTTCCTCTTCGCTCATGCCCACCGCGCCCAACGGCGGGTGCGAGAACACCACGCTGGCCACATTCTCGTAATCCATCTTCGACTGCGGACGGCCACCGAACAGGCGATCCATCAGCCGCCGCGATGCCGCCACCGCCACCGGGGTCAGGCCGACCTTGCCGGCAATGTCGCCGACCGCATGCACGCTCGGCACGCTCGTGGTCTGCCATTCGTCCACTTCCACCTGTTGGTGCTCGCCGATGCCGATACCCAGCGCTTCCAGGCCCAGGTCACGGCTGTTGCCGCGGCGGCCGGTGGCAAAGAACACGGCATCGAAGGCGTTCTCCAGCACGCCATCCTGGCCGATCGCGCGCACGCGTTCGCCATCGCGCTGCAGCTCGCGCAGGCGGTAGTCGAAATGGATTTTTACGCCCTGCTGCTTCAGGTTCTCGGCCAGCTGATCGGTCAGCTCGTAATCGAAGCGCTCCAGCAGGCGCTTGCCACGCACCAGCAGGTGCACCTTGCTGCCGAGTGCCTGCAGCAGGCCCGCCAGTTCCACTGCGATGTAGCCACCACCGATGATCGCCACCTCGGCAGGTGCCGCACGCAGATCGAAGAAGTCATCAGACACCAGGCCCAGTTCGACGCCCGGAATGTCCGGCCGCAGCGGGTGCGCGCCGGTGGCGATCAGGATGTGTTCGGCGCTGTAGCGCACGCCATCGCTGCAGGCCACGGTGTGCGCATCGAGCAGGTGGCCGCGCGCCGGAATGCGCACCACGCCGGTTTCGTCCAGGCGCTTGTGGTAACTGGTGTGGATGTTGCTGATATAGGCCTGGCGATGGATCACCAGTTCCTTCCACGACAGCGCCGGGCGGGCCTCGACATCGAAGCCCATCGCACTGGCCAGGCCGATGCGTTCGTGCAGGTCGGCCGCCAGCCACATCGCCTTCTTCGGCACGCAGCCGACATTGACACAGGTACCGCCGAGTTCGCCCGGCTCCAGCATTGCCACCCGCTTGCCATGCTGCGCGGCGCGGATCGCACCGGCCAGGCCGGCGGAGCCGCCGCCAAGGACGATCAGGTCGTAATCATAGGGTGCAGTGCTCATCGGAATCGCTCGGGTCGGTAAGGGGCAGGATCGATCGCTGGGGTACGGCCGCAGACGAGATCGGCGATCAGCTGGCCGGTGCCGGCGCTCATGCTGATGCCGAGCATGCCATGCCCCGCTGCAAGCCAGACGTGAGGATGCGCGGGCGCACGGCCGATCAACGGCACGTCGTCCACGCTCATGGGGCGCCAACCGCACCACTGCTCCTGCAGCTGCGCACCGCATGGCGCGCGCAGGTAATGGTCGGCGGCCTGCTGCAGCGCGCGCAGGCGGGTCGCGCGCAAGCTTGGATCGGCACCGGCGAATTCCATGGTGCCACCCAGCCGCAGCGCTTCGCGCCAGGCGATCACGAACACGGAATGATCTTTCAGCACCACCGGCCGCTGCGGCACCAGCGCCGGCCGCGACCAGGTCAGCGAGTAGCCCTTGCCAGGCTGGATCGGTACGCGCAGATCCAGTTGCCGTGCCCAGTGCCGCGACCACGGCCCGGTGGCCAGTACCAGCTCGCGCGCGGCCAGCGACTGCCCATCCGCCTGCACGCGTACACCCTGTGCGTCATCGCTGAATCCCTGCACGTCCACCTGCTCGTCGATCACCACGTCCTGCGCGCGCAGCACGCGTGCCAGCTCGGCGGTGTAGCGATCCGGCCGCAGCTGCGCATCACCAGGAAAATGGATCGCACCCGCCAGGCGATCGTGGAAGGCCGGATTCGCGCGCGCATAGTCGGCACCACCGATGCAGGCCGTGGCGATGCCCTGCGCGTTCAGCGCCTCGCATTCGGCCACATGGTGGTCGAAGTTGCGTGCATCGCCGAACACGTAGTCCAGCCCGCGCGCATCAAATTCGCAGTCAAGCGCATGTACCTGCACCCACTCGGCCAGGCGCCGCCGCGAATCACCCAGCAGCGCGCCACGTGCACGCGTGGACCGCAGCCAGTCGCGGGCGTTGCAGCGTGCACCAAACTGCAGCAACCAGCGCCACAGCGTGGGATCCAGCCGCCTGCGCACGTACAGTGGCGCGCGTGGATCGAGCATCCAGCGCAACGCGCGCAGCGGTACCCCGGGCGCCGCCAGTGGCGGTGCGTGGCTGGGGGTGATGGTGCCGCAGTTGCCATGCGACGTCGCACCCCCGACGCGCCCCCGGTCGATCACGCGCACCTGCCGGCCCTGCGCGCGCAACGCCAGCGCGCTGGCCAGGCCGATGGCCCCGGCGCCGACCACGATCACGTCCTCGCGCGCCCTCGGCATCGATCAGCCCAGCCCGGCTCCGCGCCGCATCGGCGGCCACTGCCGGTACGTCATCGCACGCCACAGCCATTCCATGGGCCCGAAACGGAAGTGGCGCAGCCACACGTGCGAGATGGCCACCTGCACGGCAAACAGCAGCAGCGCGAACAGAAGTTGCACGCTGCGCGGCATCATCTCGAACCTGCCCAGTCCGTAGTGGTAGAAGATCCAGGTGCACAGCAGCGACTGGCCGAGATAGTGGGTCAAGGCCATGCGCCCGACCGGTGCCAGCCACGCCAGCCGCGTGCGCCAGTGCACGATCCACGCCAGGTAGCCCAGGCACATCGGCAGGCCGCCGATCGTCACCAGTGCCATTGCGGCTGTTACCGGCAGGTCGTAAGCACCCGGTGCCAGGTAGGGTTTCCAGGCAACACCCAGTACCGTGACCAGCAGACCCAGCGGCAGCGCGATCCAGCGCAGCGAGGCGTACAGGCGTGGGAAGCGTTCCGGCGCGGCAAGCGCGCCACTACCAGCGAACCAGCTGCCGATCAGGAACATGCCCAGTACTTCCGGGCCGGTGATCAGCAGCGCGCCCATCGAGGTGCCGAACTCGCTCAAGCGCTGCACGGTGGCCTGTCCCCAGCTGCCCTGCCCGTACACCTGCCGCTGCAGCGCGATGCTCTGCTGCGCTTCGCTGAGCATGCCCTGCACCTCGTCTGCCGAAGCCATCGACACCATCGCACCGACCAGCAGCATCATCGCCGCGCCGCCCAGATAGACGATCACGCCCATCCATGGCAGCCAGCTGCGCGGCGCCTCGCGGCAGGCCAGCAACGGAAGCGAGATCAGCGCATACATCACCAGGATGTCGCCGGACCAGACCAGCAGCGCGTGGCACAGGCCGATCAGCAGCAGCCCGGCGCTGCGGCGCAGGTAGAACGGGGTGAAGTCGCGGCCGGCCACGTCGGCGCGCTGCGCCATCACCGCGAAGCCGGCGCCGAACAGCAGCGAGAACAGGGTGAAGAACTTGCCCTGCACGAACACATAGACAAAGGCATCGGCCCAGTAGTCGATGCCTTGCCAGTGCACGTCGATACCGGTGAACGCCAGGTCCAGCGGGCCACTGAAGGCCTCGATGTTCATCAGCAGGATGCCCAACAACGCGGCACCACGCAGGATGTCCAGCACGGCGATGCGTTCGCCGGAAGCCATCGGCTGCAGGGAAGGAGAAGCGGCGTTCACGGGGCATCCGTCGGGCAGGTCCGCCATTATGCCGCCGGCCCACGCGCCATGGATGCCCGCGCCGTGTTCCAGAAACGCAACGGCCCGCCGAAGCGGGCCGTTGCTGCCATCACGATCGCGCTGCGATCAGTGGTGGTGACCACCGTCACCGTGGACGTGGCCGTGGTCGATCTCTTCCTGGCCGGCTTCGCGCACATCGACGATTTCCACGTCGAAATGCAGGTCCTTGCCGGCCATCGGGTGGTTCAGGTCAACGTCGACCACGCTCATGCCGACCTTCTGCACGGTCACTGCACGCGGGCCGAAGTTGGTCTGCAGCACGACCTGCTGGCCCGGGGCCAGCTTGGTGTTGCCGAAGTGCTTCTTCGGCACGCGCTGGGACAGGCCCTCGCGGCGCTCGCCGTAGGCGTCGGCCGCAGTGACGTCGACGCTGAAGGTCGCGCCGGCTTCCTTGTCCATCATGGCGTTTTCCAGGCCCGGAATGATGTTGCCGTGGCCGATCAGGATCGCCAGCGGCTCGCCGCGGTCCTTGGACGATTCGATCGGCTCCTGGCCGACTTCGGAAACGGTGTAGTGGAAGCGGACAACGCGGTCTTTTTCGATCTTCATGCGCAACTCTGTCTGGATCTGCCGGAGGCAGGCGGGTTGGGGCGGGTTGTCGCCCGGCGGGGACGCCGCCATCATGACGGCCAATCCAAGGTGGCGCATTATCCGGAGATCATGCACATCACGCCAGTTTCGTCCGGCCTGCGCCGGCTCCTCGCCCCGGCCCTGCTGCTGGCCCTGCCCCTGCTGATGACCGCCTGTGGCGGCGGCAAGGCCACCCGCCCCGCTCCGCCCCCGCCGACGGCCCACTGGCCGAAGACCGTGCCGGACAACCCCGAGGCCGCCAACTCGGTGCTGATGCGTGCCATCAGCCTGGTCGGTACGCCCTACCGCTACGGCGGCAACACCCCCGATTCGGGCTTCGACTGCAGCGGCCTGGTCGCCTATGTGTACCGCGAGATGCTGGACCTGCGGCTGCCGCGCACCTCGCGTGACCTGGCGGCGGTACAGGGCCCGAAGATCGATCCGCAGCGCCTGGCCACCGGCGATCTGGTGTTCTTCGGCAGTCGCGGCAACGTCACCCACGTCGGCATCTATGTGGGCGAAGGACGTTTCGTGCACGCCCCAAGCACCGGCGGCACGGTCCGGCTGGACTCGCTCAGCGGGCCCTACTGGAAGGACCACTACACGGGCGCGAAACGCATCCTTCGCTAAAATGAACAGGCGATATGTTCAAAACTGTGACGCCCATCACTATGGAACTAACGGATTGCTAACGGAATTTTTAACTTATTGACGCTTTTACAGGGCATGATGCCCCATCGTTTTTTTCCTGTGACCGACGCGTGACGACTGACGACCTGAAAAGCGAAGGCCAGACTTCCGTATCTTCACGTAGTGCCCGCCCGCTGTTGCTTGGCCTGGCACTGTGTCTGACCAGCCTTCCGGCCTGGTCGCAGACTGTTCCGAATCGTTCCGATGTGACTCCGGCCCCGGTGGCCGAGAGCCCCGCCCGACCGGCCGCCAAGGCCGAGGCTGCAGCTCCGCAGCGCAGCCGCGTCGATGCCGCCGCCAGTGCGACCCTGGCCGCCCTGTTGCCGCACCTGGCGGCCAACGACACCATTCCGCTGATGGACCGCTCGGCCGTGGTGGCCGGCGATCTCAGCCGCCTGCTCGCCAACTACGACACCAGCAGCGCCGCCAATGGCAGCGTTGTCGGCACCGCCGCCGACAACGGCAAGGTGCAGTCGCTGCTGCGCCGTGCGATGACCCTGCTGGGCACCCCGTACCGTTGGGGCGGCAGCAACCCGGACAGCGGTTTCGACTGCAGCGGCCTGGTCGGCTACGTGTTCCGCTCCGCCCTCGGCATCGAGCTGCCGCGCGTCTCGCGCGAGATGGCCCACGATGACAACGCCGAACTGATCAACGACCGCACCGCGCTGGCAGCTGGCGACCTGGTGTTCTTCGGCCGCAAGGGCCGCGTGGACCACGTCGGCATCTACGTTGGTGACGGCCGCTTCCTGCACGCCCCGAGCTCGGGCAAGGACGTGCGCGTGGACACCCTGCTCAGTGGCTACTGGGGCAACAAGTTCATGCAGGCCCGCCGGGTCGATCTCTGATCTGACCGGTTGGCGCGACCGCGCCGCCTGACATGAGAAAAAGCCGCTGCCCTGCAGCGGCTTTTTTTGTTGGCCCGCAATGACGGATAGGCGCCGACCGGCCTTGGTGGGTACCGAACTTGGTCGGCGCTGCCTTCATCCACGCATGGCGTGGATCTACTGACCTTTGGTGGGCGCCGACCGTTGGTTGGCACCGCATCAGCCACCTGCCAAGCAAAAGGCCCGCCGGTCAGGGCGGGCCTTTCATCGCTACGCACAACCTCAGCTGCGCGGCGGTGTCGGGTCGGGATCGTCCACGCCCACATTGCCGGACGGGTTGTCATACACCGCCTGATCCAGCAGCCCGGTTTCCTTGGCCACGATCACCGGCACCAGCATCTGGCCGGTCACGTTGGTCATCGTGCGCATCATGTCCAGGATGCGGTCGATGGCATACAGGTAGCCGATGGTCTCCAGCGGCAGGTTGGCCGCACTCAGCACCACCGTGGCCATGATCACCGCGGTGCCCGGCACGCCGGCGGTGCCGAAGCTGCCCAGCACCGAGGCGATCAGCACCACCACGTACTGCTCCGGGGTCAGCGGCACACCGCTGTACTGTGCAATGAACACCGCGCACAGCGCCGGGTAGATCGCGCCGCAGCCGTCCATCTTGATGCTGGCCCCCAGCGGCACCGCGAACGAACCGTAGTCCTTGTTCACGCCCAGGTTGTGGGTGATCGAGCGCAGGGCCACCGGCATCGCCGCGAAGCTGGACGAGCTGACAAACGCCACCTGCATGCCCGGTGCCGCGCCACGGAAGAACTTCAGCGGGTTCAGGCCGTGTGCCAGCAGCAGCGCGCTGTAGACCACCACGATGTGCAGCGCGCAGGCCACGTACAGGGCCAGCACGAAGTGACCCAGCGGCAGCAGCTTCTCGAAGCCGTAGCTGCCGACCAGGCCGGCGATCAGGCCGAAGGTACCGATCGGGGTGACTTCCAGTACGAAGCGGGTCACCTGGATCATGATGTCGCTCATCTGGCCGACCAGCTTGCGCGCCTCGGTCACCTTCTCGCCCAGCTTGACGATGGCAAATCCGACCAGACCTGCGAAGAAGATCACCGGCAGGATCGAGCCGCGACCGGCGGCCAGCACGGTTTCACCGGCCGCATTGACCTTGGTGCCGATGCCGGACAGCGCATAGAAGACATTGGCCGGCACCACGTCCAGCAGCACCTGTACCACGCTGGGCACTTCGCGCGGCACATAGTTGCTGGCCATCGACAGCTGCAGGCCACCGGCGCCGGGCTGCAGCACGGTGCCCACGCCCAGGCCCACGCACACCGCCAGCGCGGCGGTGATCACGAACCACAGGAAGGTGCGGCCACTGAGCGCGGCAACCGACTTCTGGCCGTGCAGTGACGAGATCGCATTGATGACCGCGAAGAACACCAGCGGTACCGCGATCATCTTGATCAGGGTGACGTACAGCTCGCCGAGCGGGCCGAACCACGTTTCCGCGGCCGGGCCCAGCGCCCAGCCGGCCAGCGCGCCGAGCACGAAGCCACCGACCACGCGCTGCCAGAATGGAATCCGCAGCCAGGCAGAGACCAGCTTCATAGGCAATCCAGAGGGGAAGAAGGGATGCTGGAACGATAGCCCAAGGCGGCCGGCAGAACGACCGCCCGGCCGGCAAATCAGTGTGTCATCGGCGTGCCTTGCGGGGCCGGGCATAATGAACGTCCCGTTACAGTTTGTGAGATCCCAGCGTCCATGCGTCGTTCCGTCTCCCTGTTGGCCGCCTGCGCCACCACCCTGCTGCTGGGCGCCTGCGCCAGCACTGCCCCCGCGTCCGCCCCGGCCGGCCTCAAGGTCGCCGTCGATCCCGTCGCCCACCCGGCCGGTGAGACCCCGCAGTGGTGGTACCGCAGCGGCGCCGCCCAGGCGGCCGCCAACGGCGCGATGTCCGGCAAGGCCAAGAACGTCATCCTGTTCCTGGGCGACGGCATGAGCCTGACCACCGTGGCCGCCTCGCGCATCTACGAGGGCCAGCAGAAGGGCGGTTCGGGCGAAGAGAACCTGCTGTCCTGGGAGCGCTTCCCGGCCACCGCGTTCAGCAAGACCTACAACACCGATTCGCAGACGCCGGATTCGGCCGGCACCATGACCGCCATCACCACCGGCGTGAAGACCCACATGGGTGCGATCGGCGTCAGCGCCGGCAGCCGCACCGACTGTGCCGACAGCCTGTCCAAGGGCCTGCTGACCTGGCTGCAGCTGGCCGACAGCGCCGGCCTGGCCACCGGCGTGGTGTCCACCGCACGCCTGACCCATGCCACCCCCGCCGCCACCTACGCGAATTCGCCCGAGCGCAACTGGGAGAACGACACCGACCTGACCGAAGCGGCCAAGGCGGCCGGCTGCAAGGACATCGCCCAGCAGCTGCTGTCGACCTCGCGCTATGGCCGTGGCCCGCTGGTCGCCCTCGGCGGCGGTCGCGGTGAATTCACCACCGTGGAAGAGCGCGATCCGGAATACGACGACAAGGTCGGCCAGCGCCTGGACGGCCGCAGCCTGGTGCAGGAATGGCAGCAGGCACATCCGCAGGGTGCCTATGTCTGGAACAGCAAGCAGCTGGCGGCCGCCGCCAACGCACCGGCCATCCTCGGCCTGTTCGAGCCCGACCATATGCGCTACGAGTACGAGCGCCCGCAGGATCCGGGCGGCGAGCCGAGCCTGGCCGAACTGACCGCCGCGGCGATCAAGAACCTGGCAAAGCACCAGGAAGGCTACGTGCTGATGATCGAGGGCGCGCGCATCGACCACGCCAATCACAGCGGCAACGCCTACCGTGCCCTGACCGAGACCGTCGCCCTGTCCGACGCGGTGCGCGTGGCCAATGAACTGACCTCGGCCGACGACACCCTGATCATCGTCACCGCCGACCACTCGCACACGCTGAACTTCGTCGGCTACCCGGCACGCGGCAACCCGATCCTGGGCAAGGTGAAGGACAAGGGCGGCGAAGACGGTGCCGGCAAGCTGGACTATGCGCTGGACGGCAGCGGCCAGCCGTACACCACCCTGACCTACGCCAACGGCCCGGGCCACACCGGCGCCAGCAACCAGCAGCCGGCCGGCGCCAAGCGCTACCCGCACAACCCGAGCAGCTTCGAACCGGCCAATGGCCGCCCGAACCTGCGCGAGGTCGACACCGAGCACCCGGACTACATGCAGGAAGCGCTGGTGCCGATGAAGGCTGAATCGCACGGTGGCGAGGACGTCGGCATCTGGGCACGCGGCCCGGGCAGCAAGGCGATCCGTGGCACGCTGGAACAGAACGCGATCTACCACATGATCGTGCAGGCCACCCCGGCCCTGCGCGAGCGCCTCTGCCAGGCCGGCACCTGCGACGACAAGGGCGTGCCGGTGCAGCTGCCGGTGCCGACCACCTTCGAACGCAAGGCCGAGGCCAAGTGATCGAGCGGCAGGCCCGCCCTGCCGCCGCCAGCGGCCGCCTCGCGCGGTCGCTGGTCCTGCTCGGCATGCTGGCCAGTACCAGCGCGCTGGCGCAGGCACCGGCCTGCAAGCTGCTCACCGACGAGCACGGGCTGTGGCCGCTGCCCAACTGCGAGGTGGTCGATCACCGTCCGAAGATCGGCGCCGACACGCTGAAAGACCTGAACTACGACGACCACGGCCTGGCCGTGGTCTATGCCGACCAGGGCTTCCACTACGTCGACCGCAAGGGCCGCAGCCTGCCGGTGCTGACCTGGGACAACGGACCGGAGACGCCGCAGGAGGGCCTGCTGCGGGCCCGCGTCGGCAACCGCGTGGGCTACTTCGATCTGAAGTTCCGTCAGGTGGTGCCGGGCACCTTCGATTTCGGCTGGCCGTTCCGCGATGGCGTGGCCGAGGTCTGCAACGGTTGCCGTCGCGGCACGCCGGATACGGATGGGCACACGCCGATGGAAGGCGGAGAGCGGTTCCGCATCGACCGTTCGGGTCGTCGAGTGAAGTAGGGGTTTCGGCAGGGCTGCGCCCTGCACCTGCTGCAAGCCAGCGCCAGCGCCAGAGCAACAGCAACAGCAACAGCCAAAGCGGCTCTGGTTTTCTGTGGGTTTGGCGGGGCGGTGTGGGTGGTCAGGACACGCCGTAAACCCATCCATGGGGGCTCGATGGCGCCATCCATGGCGCCAACGGTCCTGCCCACCCC
>NZ_DS999412.1:1726707-1873680 GCF_000158575.1 Stenotrophomonas sp. SKA14 | reverse complement strand
CCTGCCAGGTAAACCCCACACCCTATACTTGCCCCGTGACTGCCTTCCCTGCCCTCGTTCCGCTGGATGCGCCGCTGCTGGTCGGCTACAGCGGTGGTGTCGACTCGACCGTGCTGCTGCACTGGCTGTGGCGTTGCGCACAGGCCTCCGGCACTCCGCTGCGTGCGGTGCACGTGCACCATGGCCTGCAGTCCGCGGCCGACGACTGGGTGCGGCACTGCCAGCAGCAGTGCACAACGTGGGACATAGAACTGGCCGTACACCATGTGCAGGTAGCGGTGGGCACAGGCCTGGGCATCGAAGGTGCTGCGCGACAGGCGCGGCGCGCGGCGTTCGCCGCGGAACTGCGCGATGGTGAAACACTGGTGCTGGCCCAACACCAGGATGACCAGGCCGAGACCTTCCTGCTGCGGGCCCTGCGCGGTTCCGGCGTCGATGGCCTTGCTGCGATGTCCGCACACAGCCGGCTTGGCAGGCACTCCCTGTGGCGACCACTGCTGCAGGTACCGCGCGATGTACTGCTCGACTACGCCCGGCAGCACACGCTGTACTGGGTCGAAGACCCCAGCAACGCCGACGACCACGCCGATCGCAACTTCCTGCGCCTGCAGGTGCTGCCGCTGCTGCGCCAACGCTGGCCACATGCGGCCGCGGCGCTGGCCGGCAGCGCTGCGCATTGCGCGCAGACCCGTGAACTGCTTGATGAAGAAGACGCCGAGCTGATCGCGCATCTGGAGGTGGCACCGCGCGTGCTGTCGCTGCAGCTGCTGCGGCAGATTTCACCCGGCCGCGCCGCACGCGTGCTGCGGGCCTGGGTGCTGGGCCATGGTGCGGCACCGTTGCCGGCCACGGTCCTGCAGCAGGCGCTGGCCGAACTGCTTCCAGCCGACAACGACCGCCAGGCGCGCGTGGGGTGGCACGATCATGCGATCCAGCAATGGCGCGACCACGCCTACCTGCTGCCTGCCCGGCTGCCCGTACTGCCTCGCGACTGGCAGGCCGAATGGGATGGACGCATGCCCCTGGCATTGCCCGATGGCGGCCAGCTGCGCCTGCAGGGCACTGCAGCCTTCGAACACGCGCTGCAGGTCCGCGCACGCATGGGCGGTGAGCGCATCCAGCTGCCCGGACGCCAGCATTCGCACGCGCTGAAGGACTGCCTGCAACGGGAACACCTCGCGCCCTGGCGACGCGCACAGCTGCCGCTGATCTTCGATGGCCCGCAGTTGCTGGCTGCCGCCGACGTGGTCATCGCCGCACCTTTGCAGGCCTGGTTGCGGGCCCATGGGGCGCAACTGCAGTGGCGCCCGGGCGGCTGGTGAATTGACCCCCGCGCGCGGCCCGTCCACACTTGCCGCATGGCCAAGAAGTCCCCCGAAAACGCCTCCCCGGTCGCCCAGTTCGAGCAATCGCTCGAATCGCTGGAGCAGCTGGTGGAGCAGATGGAAACCGGCGAGCTGAGCCTGGAAGCTTCGCTCAGTGCATACGAACGCGGCGTCGGCCTGTACCGCCAGTGCCAGCAGGCGCTGGAGCAGGCCGAACTGCGTGTACGCCTGCTCAGCGATCCGGCCCAGCCGGAAGCATCCGAGCCCTTCGATCCGCCCAGCCATGACGGCTGAAACGCTGTTCGCGCGCTGGCGCGATCGTATCGAAAGCGAGCTTGACGCTGCCCTGCCCTCGCCGGCCGAGGCGCCGCAGCGCCTGCACCAGGCCATGCGCTATTCGGTGCTGGGCGGCGGCAAGCGCATGCGCCCGCTGCTGGTGTACGCCAGCGGCCACCTGTTCGGCGCACAACTGGAGCACCTGGACGCCGCCGCGATGGCCGTCGAGCTGATCCATGCCTATTCACTGGTGCATGATGATCTGCCGGCGATGGACGATGACGACCTGCGCCGCGGAAAGCCGACCACGCATATCGCCTTCGACGAAGCCACGGCGATCCTCGCTGGCGATGCCCTGCAGGCCCGTGCCTTCGGCCTGCTGGCCGATGCGCCGCTGCCGGCCACATTGCGCGTGGCCTGCCTGCAGACGCTGGCCCACGCCTCCGGCGCCGCCGGCATGTGCGGCGGCCAGGCCCTGGACATCGATGCCACCGGCCAGCAGCAGACACTGGCGGCCCTCACCCGCATGCATGCCCTGAAGACCGGGGCGCTGATCCGCGCCGCGGTGCGCATGGGTGCGCTATGTGGCCAGGCCCACGAACCGCAGTTGGCCCAGCTCGACAGCTTCGCCGATGCACTGGGCCTGGCGTTCCAGGTACGCGATGACATCCTCGATGTCGAGGCCAGTTCCGAACAGCTGGGCAAGACCGCCGGCAAGGACCAGGCACAGGACAAGAGCACCTTCCCCGCCCTGCTTGGCATGGACGGTGCGAAGGCACAGCTGCACGAGCTGGCCGCACGCATGCAGTCCCTCCTGGCCGGCTACGGCGAAGAGGCCGATGCGCTGCGCGCGCTGGCGACGCTGGCGGTCGAACGCGATCATTGAGTGCTGCGCGCTCGCCGGGTACCGCCCGTCAGTCTCCGCACATGAAAACGCCCGGCAATGCCGGGCGTTTTCAGTTCCACATGTGGCCGATCTTACTTGACCAGGCGCAGCGCGAACGGGTAGCGGTAGGCTTCACCGTTGTTCGCCTTGACCGCGGCGATGATGCAGAACACCAGGTTCAGGATGCCGACGATCGGGGCCAGGATGCCGCCGATGATCACGATGGTCAGCACGATGCAGATCAGCATCGCGATGGTGATGGTGATCTGGAAGTTCAGCGCTTCCTTGGCCTGGTCGGTCACGAAGGCCTTGCTGGCGTCATCCTTGTTGATCAGCCAGATGATCAGCGGGCCGATGAACCAGGTGAAGATGCCCAGCAGGTGGGCAGCCAGCGCCATGGTGCGCTGGTCAGCCGGCGCGTTGGTGGTGGCCGGCGGCGGCGGGACGTTATCGAATTCGCTCACGACAAAACTCCTTTTCATTGGGTGGTCTTGACCAACCAGCACCCAGCTGGTCGCGTCAGGCGGGCATAGCTTACGCCATCAATGCCATCAATCATTACCGGCGATGGTCATCCGTCCCAGCAGGATCGAACCGGTGCGCACGTGCGAGCGCGGGTCGACGTCGCTGCCGACCGCCTCGATGCTGCTGAACATCTCGCGCAGGTTGCCGGCAATGGTGATGCCATCCACCGGGTACTGGATCTCGCCGTTCTCGACGCGGAAGCCACCGGCACCACGCGAGTAATCACCGGTCACCCCGTTCACGCCCTGCCCCATCAGCTCGGTCACCAGCAGGCCGTCGCCCATCTGGCGCGCGATCTCCTGCAGCGAGCCGGCGTTGGCGGCCAGCTGCAGGTTGTGCACGCCACCGGCATTGGCAGTGGTCTGCAGGCCCAGCTTGCGCGCCGAATAGCTGCCCAACACGTAGCGCTGCAGCACGCCATCGCGGACCAGCGCTGAAGCGCGGGTGGCGACGCCGTCACCGTCGAAGGCGGCCGAGCGCAGGCCACGGCGCAGGTGCGGCAGTTCCTCGATCTGCATCCACTCCGGGAACAGCCGCTGGCCGACGCTGTCCAGCAGGAAGCTGGCCTGGCGGTACAGGGCGCCACCGGACACCGCTGACAGCAGGTGGCCGACCAGGCTGCGGGCCACCTCCGGGGCGAACAGCACCGGCATGCTGCCGGTGGCCATTGAGCGTGGCCGCAGGCGGGCGACGGTGCGCTCGGCGGCCTGTCGGCCGACCTGGCCCACATCCTCCAGGTCCTCGCGGGCCAGCGCGCTGGTGTACCAGCCGTCGCGCTGCATGCCATCGCCCAGGCCGGCGATCAGCGCACAGCCGACCGAATGGTGGGTGCCGCGCTCGCGGCCGATGAACCCATGCGAATTGGCGTACACCGACAGGCTCTGCATGCTCGACACCGAGGCCCCGTCGGAATTGCGGATCTCGGCATTGGCTTCGCGGCCAGCGTTTTCACAGGCCAGGGCCAGGTCCACCGCCTCGTCGGCCTGCAGCGCCCACGGGTGCCAGCCGTCCAGGTCCGGGAAGTCGGTGGCCATCAGCGCGGCCTCAGCCAGGCCGGCAGCCGGGTCGTCCTCGGTGTGCCGGGCGATCGCGCAGGCCTGCTCGACCGTGGCCGCCAGGCTGGCCTCGTTCAGGTCGCCGGTGCTGGCGCTGCCCTTGCGCTTGCCGAAATAGACCGTCACCGCGATGCCGCGGTCACGGGTGGACTGCACGGTCTCGACCTCGCCGAGGCGGACATTGACCTCCAGGCCCCGGTCCTCGCTGCAGCTGACCTCGGCCTGGCTGGCGCCCAGCGCGCGGGCGCGGTCGAGCAGCTGCTGGGAAAGGTCGGCCAGCCGTTCCAGGCGGGCCGGGCTGTCGTCGCCGACGGCGACTTCAGGGGCGATCACGTTCAATGCTTTATCCTGTACAGGTTGGGCCCGGCATCACGCCGGGCGACTTTTTTTGAGATCAGGTAGGGACGATGCGCGGACGCGACGAAGAAACCGGTGAATTCCACGACAAGAGCCGCAGCCAGAACCGGCGCGACGCGCTCGATGTCCTGGCCCTGGGCGAGAAGCTGGTGTCGCTGACCCCGGCCCAGCTGGCGCGCCTGCCGATCCCGGAAGACCTGCTGCCGCACATCGCCGAGTGCAAGCGGATCACCGCGCACATCGC
Source organism: Stenotrophomonas sp. SKA14 (assembly GCF_000158575.1). Lineage (NCBI taxonomy): Bacteria > Pseudomonadati > Pseudomonadota > Gammaproteobacteria > Lysobacterales > Lysobacteraceae > Stenotrophomonas > Stenotrophomonas sp. SKA14. The sequence goes on along the minus strand of NZ_DS999412.1, from coordinate 1,869,012 downwards.
CCACAAGCGCCAGCTGGCGTTCCTGGCCAAGCACATGCGCCGCGAAGAGGACGCCACGCTTGACGCCATCCGCGATGCGCTGGACGCGAACAGCGAAACCGGCCGCCGCGAAGTGGCGATGATGCACCGCGCGGAAGACTGGCGCGACCGCCTGCTGGCCGAAGGCGACACAGCGCTGGCCGCACTGCTCAACGATTACCCGCAGGCCGACCGCCAGCAGCTGCGCACGCTGGTGCGCAATGCCCAGGCCGAGAAAGCCAAGAACAAGCCGCCGCGCGCCTACCGCGAGATCTTCCAGGTGCTGCGCGGCCTGATGCTGCCGGCGGCGCTGGGCCTCAAGGCCGCGGCCGATGAGGCCGACGACGTCGAGACCGGCGAAGCCGACGAGGACTGAGTCCTCGCCGGTCCGGGCGCTGGCGTTGGCCATCGCCCGGCTCAGGCCTGGGTACCGCCGACGGTGATGCCCTCGATCAACAGCGAAGGCTGGCCGACCCCCACGGGCACACTCTGCCCGTCCTTGCCGCAGATGCCCACGCCCTCGTCCAGGGCCAGGTCGTTGCCGACCATGCGCACCTTCTGCATGGTTTCCGGGCCATTGCCGATCAGGGTCGCGCCCTTCACCGGTGTGGTGATCCGGCCGTCCTCGATCAGGTAGGCCTCGGTGGCCGAGAACACGTACTTGCCACTGGTGATGTCGACCTGGCCGCCGCCGAAGTTGACCGCGTACAGGCCCTTCTTCACCGAGCGGATCATTTCCTGCGGGTCATGCTGGCCGGCACGCATGTAGGTGTTGGTCATGCGCGGCATGGTCAAGTGCGCGAACGATTCGCGGCGCCCGTTGCCGGTCGGTGCCACGCCCATCAGGCGGGCATTGAGGCTGTCCTGCATGTAGCCGACCAGGATGCCGTCCTCGATCAGCGTGGTGCACTGGCTCGGGTGGCCTTCGTCGTCGATGTTCAACGACCCGCGGCGGCCCTCCAGCGTGCCATCGTCGACGATGGTCACGCCCGGCGCTGCAACGCGTTCACCGATGCGACCGGCATAGACGCTGGTGCCCTTGCGGTTGAAGTCGCCTTCCAGGCCGTGGCCGACCGCCTCATGCAGCAGCACCCCCGGCCAGCCCGGGCCGAGCACCACCGGCATCACGCCGGCCGGCGCCGGTACCGCTTCGAGGTTCACCAGCGCCTGGCGCAGCGCCTCGCGCGCAAACGCTTCAGGCCGGCCGTCGGCGAACAGTTCCTCATAGCCATAGCGGCCACCACCGCCGGCATAGCCGGACTCGCGGCGGCCATTGTGCTCAACGATCACCTGCACGTTCAGGCGCACCAGCGGGCGCACGTCGGCGCCCAGCACGCCGTCGCTGCGGGCGATCAGCACGGTATCCACGCCACCGGACAGGCTGACCATCACCTGCTTCACGCGCGGGTCCGCGGCACGCAGATAGCCGTCCAGGCGCTTGAGCACTTCGACCTTGGCCTCGTTGCCGATACCGTCGATCGGGTCCAGCGCCGGGTACAGCGCACGCGCATTGCCCCGCAGCAGCGAGCGCCCGGACTGCGCGCCGCCTTCGCGCGAGATCGCGCGCGCCGACTGCGCCGCTACCCGCAGCGCATCGGCATGGATGTCATCGGAGTAGGCGAAGCCGGTCTTCTCGCCGGAAATCGCCCGCACACCCACGCCCTGCTCGATGGAATGGGCACCGTCCTTGACGATGCCGTCTTCCACGCTCCAGCTCTCGCGGCGGGCGTGCTGGAAGTAGAGGTCACCAAAGTCGACACCGGGCCCGAGCAGCTGGCCGAAGGTGCGCTCCAGGCCAGCGGTATCCAGGCCGCCGGGGCGCAGCAGGCGGTCTTGGGCAAGCGTCAGGGCGATATCAGTCATGGCTCTCGATCTGGGGATGCGGGGGCGCCGAGGCAAGCCCCGTGAACAGGAAAGCCACGCTCAGCGCGAGCGTGGCAGGTCGGTGACGGTCGGCGGAATGCCGGGGGCCGGAGCGGGCGGCGCCTTCTCGCGGCTGCGTTCGATCACTTCCACCTTCGGCTCCTTCCATGGGCCGGTCACCTTGTAGGTACGGGCGCCGATCTCGCCCAACGGTTTCGACAATACCGCATTGGTGGCCGCGCCGAGCGCCGCGCCCACCGGCCCACCGGCCACCGCACCGACCACGGTCAGCAGATTGCCGGCACGCGGGTTGACGTCGATGGTCTGGTCGAACTGCTGGTTGCGCAGGTCGGCCTGGCCGCGGATGGTGATGTTCGCTGCGGGGCCTTCGATCAGCACTTTGTCGGTACGGGCCATGCCCTGGCCGAACTGCACGCTGCCGTCGACCTGGTTGAACGCGAAGCCCTTGGAGAAGAAATCGCGGAAGTCGAACATCAGGCGCCGCGGCAGCTGGGTCACGCTGAGCAGGCCGAGCACACGACCGGCGCCGGGTTCCAGCTCCAGCAGCTGGCCATTGCGCGCGTGCAGATCGAGCCGGCCCTGCAGATGGGCCAGCTGGAAGTCCGAGGGACCGCCAGTCCACGAGGCCTGCAGCTGTGCCTGCCCGGAACCGCCACGCAGCTGGCCGCCGTAGTCGAGGTTCTGCATCAGGCCGCCCAGGTCTTCACTGCGTACCTGCGCGGTCAGTTCGGTACGGGCGCCACCGGTACGACCCAGCCAGCGGCCGTTGATGTCGATCTCCTGGTCCGGCGCGCGGAAGCGCAACTCGTCCACGTTCAGGCCATTGGCCAGCGGGCGCGTGCGCAGCACCGCCTGTCCCAGCACCACCTTGCCGAACTTCAGGTCGGCGATGTCCAACGCGAACGGCGGCAGCTTGGCCGGGTCCATGTCGTTGGCACCGGCCTGCACCCGCGCCGGCGCGGCGGGCGCGCCCGGGGCCGCCGGCAGCGACTGCCAGTACACCCGCTCAAGCTGGCCACTGATGGTGCCGCCCTCGGCATTGGGCACGGTCAGGCGACCTGCCAGCGAAGGTCCGTCCAGGCGCACGTCCAGCGCCTGCGCGCCCGGCTGCAGCTGCAGGCGGGTCTGTTCGAAAACGCCACCGATCAGCATCAGCTTGCCGACCTGCACATCCACCGCACGCAGTGGCATGCCGTCATCATCACCGCCTCCGCGCGCGAGGCTGATCCATTCCAGTGCATCCAGGGTCGCGCTGTGGCCGTTGACGGCCAGCCCGCTCGGCGGTGGCTCGCGATCCACATGATCGCTGCCCAGGGTCACCTGCACGCCGGTGCGGTTGTTGTGGCTTCGCGCAGCCAGCGCCAGGCGCTGGCCAAAGGCCACGTCGATGCGACCGGCCCCCATCGGCAGCTGTGCGGCCACCGTGGTCGCCAGCGGCTCGCCGGCCGGCTTGTCCAGCGGCGCCGGCAGGTCCAGGCGGGTGCCCACCAGATCCGAACTCAGCCGCAGTTCGCTGGGCGGCGCGGGCGCGCCCGGTGCAACCTTGGGCAGGTTGACCGCAATGGTCCACGGCGAGGTTCCTGCGATGTACGGCTTGAGCCATGCCATTTCCGGCGCGCGGTCGATCAGCACGCCCGCATCAAGGTTGGCCGACAGCAGCGATTCAAACGCCAGCTTGCTGTCGCGCACGTAGCTGCCGGCACGCAGGCTCAGGCGACCGTCCTGGCCAAGGTGACGCACCGCCAGTTCCTCGGCATCGAAACCACCATTGCCGTAGCGGGCCTGCCCATGCATGTTGTCGAAGGTCAGCTGGAAGCGCTTGTCGACCAGTTTCACCCCGTTGAGGTCGACCGTACCCTGCAGGTGGCCCTCGCCTTCATCCAGGTGCAGCGGCTGCAGCAGGTCGAAGGTCACATGCGCCGGTCCCGCAGCGGTGAGGTTGTCGAGCGTGTCGCCATAGTCCTTGTGCAAGGGACTCTGCCGCAGCATCGCCAGCAGCTTGCCGGCCTCGCTCTGGGCGTCGGCGCGCACGTACAGCGGCTGCTGGCCGAAATCCGGAATGCCCGCCTCGAACGTCTGCACCGCCACGCCGGCCAGGTCGCCGCGCCCATGCATGTCGAAGCCGGGGCCGATGAAGGCGATGTCGGCGTCGACCTGGCTCATCAGGGGCCAGTCGTGCTGGAAACGGATGTCGCCGTTGGTGATGTGGCCGGTGGCCTCGAAGCGGCCATCGTTGTTGTCGAACGGCCAGTCGTCCAGGTCACCGCTGACCAGGCCGACGCCGTTGCGCACCTGGCCACCGGCCAGTGCCATGTCGAGCCAGTCGGTGGCGCCCTTGCTCATCCTGGAATGGATCCAGAAGCGCTTGGCCGCGGTCATCGGCACGTCGTCCAGCTTGGCCGCCAGCTGCAGCCACGGCCGGGTGCCGTCGCCCTGGAACCAGACACCACCGCGCACGTCGGCAGCATAGTCGGTGCCTTCCACGCGCATCGCTGCAGTGCCGATGCGCCAGCCGCCCGCTTCGTCGCGCCAGCCCACCACCTGTCCCGCCAGGTGCAGGTCATGGCGCACGCCGAACCCGGTTGGCCAGTCAAACTGGAGCTGCTGCTGTGGCTGCAGCTGCAGGCTGAAACCATCGGCATCGCCCTCGAAGCGGCCGCCGAGGCCACGCAGGCCCGGCGAGTGGCCCACGCTGGCAAAGCCCAGCGATTTCAGTTCACCCTGCGCCCACAGCGGGCCATCACGCTGGCCGGACAGCTGCAGCTCACGTACATCCAGTTGCGGCCGGGACAGGAACAGCCAGTGGCGCAGGCCGGGGTCGAGGCGATCACTCAGCGCCAGCGCGCGCAGCGCGGTGCCGGCCTGCACCTCGCCGGAACTCACCCGCAGCTGCCTGCCGACCTGCAGCTGCAGGCCGTCGAGCTGTTGTTCGCCTTCTTCGGTCTTCAGGCGCAGGCGCGGCACCTGCAAGGCCCAGCCGTCGGCCTGGCGCTGCCAGCGCAGGCGTGCCTGCAGGCGCTGCAGCTGCAACTGCGGCACTGCCACGTCGGGCATCGGTGCGCCATCGATGCGTACCTCGCGCAGGTCCGAATCGGTGGTCAGCGCAACCGGGGCGAAATCGCGCAGGGTCAGCCACAGGTTCAGCTCTCCCTTGCCTTCGCGCAGGCGGGCGCCGCCGGCTGCCAGCAGCGGCGACCACGCATGGAAATCAACCGGATCGGCACCCAGCCAGGCCTGGCCGTTGCCGCGCACGCGGTCCACATCCAGCACCGCGGTCAGTGGCAGTGCGTCGGCCTGCGCCCAGGCGCGCACACCCACGCGCAGGCGGTCGCCATTGACGCGCAGGCGCAGGTCGATGCGCGGCAGCGTGGTATCGATGCCCAGATCCGGCGCGTGCACGCCCAGGCGGCCCTCGATCACCTGCAGTTCGCCCAGCCGGCGCAGCGCATCCAGCGGGTCACCGCCATTGGTTGACTGCGGCAGGCCCCGCACCGACCAGCGGCCGTCCTCGCCCTGCTGCAGGTCCAGCGCCAGGCCACGCAGGCGCAACTCGGTCAGCGAACGGCCCGGCAGCAGCCCGCTGTACATCGACACCAGCACTTCAGCCTCGCCGATCGCCAGGCCCTGGCCGGCGCCGATGCGCAGGCCCTTCAGCTGCAGCAACGGGCCACGACGGGTCCACGCGGTCTGCAGCTGGTCGAAACGCACCGGCTGCCCGGCGCGCTCACTCAGCCAGGCAGCAATCCTGTCGGGATGGCGCTCGGCCAGCGGCAGCAGCTGGCTGATGCTGCCCACCAGCAAGGCAAGCCCGACCAGGCCCACCGCACACGCGGCAATGAAATGACGGCGGATCCTTCGCAGTCGCAGGCGCGGCGGCGCGCTCATCGGCCGCCGCCAGCCTGCGGCCGGCGAGGATCAGAGCAGAACGACATCGAATTGCTCCTGCAGGTACTGCTCGTCCGCCTGGAAGCGGATGCTCTTGCCGAGGAACTCCTCCAGCTCGGCCACCGCCGAAGATTCCTCGTCGGTAATGCGCGCGACCACCTTGGTCGAGGCGATCACCAGCAGGCGAGCGGCATCGAACTGGCGCACCGCGCGGGTGATCTCACGGAAGATCTCGTAGGTCACCGTTTCGGTGGTCTTGATGCTGCCGCGGCCACTGCATTGCGGGCAGGTTTCCGACAGCTGGCGCTCCAGGCTCTCGACCGTGCGCTTGCGCGTCATCTCCACCAGGCCCAGCGGCGAGAAGTCGTAGACGGTGGTCTTGGCATGGTCGCGGGCCAACGCCTTTTCCAGCGTGCGCAGCACCTGGCGGCGATGCTCGGCATCGTCCATGTCGATGAAGTCGATGATGATGATGCCGCCCAGGTTGCGCAGCCGCAGCTGTCGCGCCACCGCCTGTGCCGCTTCCAGATTGGTACGGAACACCGTTTCTTCCAGGTTGCGCTGGCCGAGGAACGAACCGGTGTTGACGTCAATGGTGGTCATCGCCTCGGTCTGGTCGATCACCAGGTAGCCACCCGATTTCAGCGGCACCTGCTTGTCCAGCGCGCGGCCGATCTCATCCTCCACCCCGAACATGTCGAAGATCGGGCGGTCGCCGGAATACAGCTCCAGCTTTTCGGCCAGCACCGGCATGTACTTGGCAACGAAGGCCTGCAGCTGGCCGAAGGTCTCCTTCGAGTCCACCTTCACCTTGTCCACGTCCTTGCGGATCAGGTCGCGCACCGAACGCAGCGGCAGGCTCAGGTCTTCATAGATGATGCTGCAGGAGGCGGCTTCGCGGCCGCGGCGCTCGACCACGTTCCACACCCGCGACAGGTAGGCGATGTCCTCGGCGATGGCCTCGGCCGGCTGGCCCTCCGCATTGGTGCGCACGATGTAGCCGTAGCCACCATGCTGGGCCGACAGTTCGGTCACCAGCGCCTTCAGCCGTGCACGCTCGGTCTCGTCCTCGATGCGGGCTGACACGCCCACTACCTTGGACTGCGGCAGCAGCACCATGTAACGCGAGGGAATGCTGATCTGCGTGGTCAGGCGCGCGCCCTTGGTGCCGATCGGATCCTTCACCACCTGCACCACGATGTCCTGGCCGTCGCGCAGCAGTTCGACGATCGGCACGCTGGCCGGCGGCGGCAGGGTGGTGTTCTCGGTATCGGCGCTGGCCACCGGGGCCGGGCGCACCACGTCATTGGCGTGCAGGAACGCGGCGCGCTCCAGCCCGACCTCGACGAAGGCAGCCTGCATGCCGGGCATGACCCGCTGCACCTTGCCCTTGTAGATGTTGCCGACCACACCCCGGCGCCAGCCGCGCTCGATGTGCAGTTCCTGCAGCATGCCGTTTTCGATCACCGCGACCCGGGTTTCGCGCGGGGTCACATTGACCAGGATTTCCTCAGACATCTGCAGCCTCCCTGGCGGCATCGGCAATGGGGGCCGGCACGCCGCAGCGCGCCAGCAAACGATCGGTGTGCAGCAACGGCAGCCCCATCACGCCGGAGTAGCTGCCGGACAGGTGCTCGATCCAGCGTTCGGCGCCGCCCTGGATGGCGTAGGCACCGGCCTTGTCCAACGGTTCGCCGGTAGCCACGTAGGCGGCGATGTCGGTGGCGTCGATCGCCGCGAAAGTCACCTCGGAAACAACCAGCTCGCTGTCCAGCCCCTGCGCGCCGACCACCACCACGGCGGTCATCACCTGGTGGGTGCGCCCGGCCAGCCGCGCCAGCATCGCCCGCGCATCGGCGGCATCGACCGGCTTGCCGAACACTTCACCGTCCAGCACCACTTCGGTGTCCGAACCGAGCACCCGCGCCTGCGGATCATCGGCCAGCACCCGGGCCAGCCCGGCGCGCGCCTTGTCGGCGGCGACCCGGCAGACATATTGTTCGGCACTTTCAGCCGCCGCGCGCTGCTCGACGACCTCCAGGTCCAGGGCCAGGAAGGGGCGTCCGAGTCGGGCCAGCAACTGGTTGCGTCGGGGGGAGCGGGAAGCAAGATAGAGCATCGGCACAGCATAACCTGAGGCCGCCACCTGAATCGTCGGCAACCTGTTACGGAACGCGTTCAACCCCGAACAGGCTCACAGCGCGTTCATCGCTACGACACCACCCTCACTGGCACAACAAGGAGTTCTCCATGCGCCTGACCGCCACCCCGCTGCTGCTCGCCCTGTCCCTCGCCCTTGGAACCTCGATGACCGCCCATGCTGCCCCGCCGTCGCCGTCGATCGCCGCCCCGGCTGAAGGCACCCTGCTGAACATCTCGGCCAACGCCGAAGCCACCCGCGTACCGGACGTGGCCACCCTGTCGGCCGGCGTGGTCACCCAGGCCGCCGATGGCAACAGCGCCATGCGCCAGAACGCCCAGCAGATGGACAAGGTGCTGGCCGCGATCAAGGCCGCCGGCATTGCCGAGCGCGACGTGCAGACCAGCGGTGTCAGCCTCAACCCGCAGTACCGCTATGCCGACAACGAAGCACCGAAGATCACCGGCTACCAGGCAAGCAACACGGTCAGCCTGAAGGTGCGCGACATCGCCAAGCTCGGCAAGGTGCTGGACGCGCTGGCGGCGCAGGGCGCCAACCAGATCAACGGCCCCAGCTTCGAGATCGACCAGCCCGAACCGGTGTATGACGAAGCCCGCCTGGCGGCGCTGAAGAAAGCGCAGGCGCGTGCGCAGACCTATGCGAAGTCGCTGGGCCTGCAGGTGCGCCGCATCGTCAGCATCTCCGAGAACGCCGGTGGCGGTTACCGCCCGATGCCGATGATGCGTGCCATGGCCGCCGGGGCGGCGATGGACAAGGCCACCCCGGTTGCGCCGGGTGAATCCACCGTGTCGGTCAATCTGGACGTGGTGTTCGAACTGGGTCGCTGATCGCCGCCGCCCGTGCCGAACCAGGCGGGTCCCGAACGGGGCCCGCCTTTTTTCATGCCCGCTGCCGGGACTGGCTGAAGGCCAGCACAACGATCACGCCCATGCCTCTAGGCAGTGGCTGCCATGCCGCGCTACTGATGGACTGCCAGCCACGTGCGGCAACCCCGCCACGGGCCCTGGTGCGTTGAGGACTTCGTCACTGGCATGGAGGTGGACCATGGTTCGTACGTATCCCGTAGCATCCCCGCACTTCGACCCCGCCCGCGTTGCCGCCTGGAGCGCGGCCATCGCCCTGCATCTGCTGGCCTTTCTGTTGCTGCTGATTCCGGCCACCTATCAGGCCATCACCACGCTGCCGCGCGACACCACCACGGTGCGGCTGATTCCGAAGGAACTGCCCAAGCCGCTGCCGCCTCCGCCCAAGTACGTGGAGCCACAGCACGTGGACGTCGTGCCGAAGCAGCAGAGCGTGCCGAAGGAAACAACGCCGTTGCCAACGCCGACCGCCACGCTGGAGGAGGCACAGGGCATCATCACGCCTGCCGCCGAATCGACACCGGTGCAGTCGGCCCCGAGCATCGACCGTTCGACACCGTTGGCCGGTGCCCAGCTGCAGTACCGCAGCGCACCGCCGCCGGCCTATCCGCTACCGGCGCTGCGCAACCACGAGCAGGGCACGGTGCTGCTGCGGGTGGAGGTCGACAGCAATGGTCAACCGGTCGTGGTCAGCATCGAGCGCAGCAGTGGCTCACGCAGCCTGGACCAGGCCGCCCGCCAGCAGGTGCTCAAGCGTTGGCGCTTTGAACCTGCACAGCGTGACGGAGTAGCGGTACCGGCCATCGGCCTGGTACCGGTGCAGTTCTCGCTGCCGGACTGAAGCTTCCAGGGCCGGCCCGGCGACCTTCCGGGCCGGCCTTCACATGCGAAAGGACAGACTCGGCAAAGCCCGCAGTCAGGCGTTACGAATTAAGCAAAATTTCACTACTTCGTCACCTGTCGGAAACCTAGATTGATCCGTCCCGGACAGTACCGGAGACAGCCCTCAACGCTACGGTTTTCCAGTTAGGAGAGAAGCTGTGAAACACCTGATCCAACGGCCCGCCAGCCGCCGCACCACCCTGGCATCGTCCATCACCCATATCCTTGCCGGCGGCACCCTGCTGCTGGTTGGCGCCGTGGCGTCCACTTCCGCCTTCGCGCAGGAAAAGGCCACCAACCTGGACCGCATCACGGTCACCGGTTCGAACATTCCGCGCACCAACACCGAAACACCGTCGCCGGTGCAGGTGGTGACCCGCCAGGAAATCGACCGCACCGGCAAGACCTCGCTGTCGGAGTACCTGCAGACCCTGACCGCCGACGGCGCCGGCTCGATTCCCAAGTCCTTCGGCAGCGGCTTCGCTGGCGGTGGCGCGGGCATCTCGCTGCGCGGCCTCGGTGCCGGTTCGACGCTGGTGCTGTTGAACGGCCGCCGCATGGCCACCTACGGCCTGGCCGACGACGGCCAGAAGGTCTTCACCGACCTGAGCACCATCCCGCTCGATGCGGTTGAGCGCGTCGAAGTGCTGAAGGACGGCGCCTCGGCGATCTACGGCTCCGATGCCATCGCCGGCGTGGTCAACATCATCCTGCGCAGCGACTTCACCGGTGCCATCCTGCGTGGCTCCTACGGCACCTCCGGCGACGGCGACGGCGACCAGAAGAAGGCGACCCTGACCGCCGGTACCGGCGACCTCGCCACCGACGGCTGGAACGCGTTCTTCAGCCTGGATGTCGGCAAGAGCGATGCGATCAAGATCGGTGACCGCAAGAACCGCAAGTGGATAGGCACCGGCGACACCCGCCAGTGGGGCTACGGCACCAACGCCCAGTTCCTCGGTGGCGCGTACACCAACAAGGGTGCGAGTGGTGGCGTCGGCCCCAACGGCTCCTACTACAACACCGCGGGTCTGCTGGTTCCGCTGCCGGGCTGCCAGGGCCTGACCACCATCGGTGGCCAGACGGCGGACAGCATCGCCAAGCAGGGCTGCCTGTGGGATCCGAACCAGCAATACCGTGATATCTCGCCGGAAGAGAAGTACGTGAACGTGTTCGGCCGCGCCAGCTTCGCCTTTGGCGAGGGCGGCGAGATCTACACCGAGATCGGCTATTCGAAGAAGGAAACCACGTTCAGCAATACGCCCTCCAGTGTTTCCGGTGGCTGGGGCTACCCGGGCCACACCGTCAACGCCAACAGTGGTCCGGGCGCAACCATGCTGGGCCCGAACCATCCCGACAATCCCACCCCGGGCACGCCGGTGCGCGTGCGCTACTCCGCCTGGGACGTCGGCCCGCGCGTGACCGAGAACACCAACGAGTTCAACCGCTTCCTGGTGGGCGTCAAGGGCAATTGGGGTGACTGGAGCTACGACACCGCCTTCCTGCATTCGGGCACTGACCTGACCAGCAAGCGCAACGGCTTCCTGCGCTACAGCGCCGTGCGTTGTGCGCTGGGCGATGCCAACTGCGCCGGCGGCGTGTGGCGCATCGGTGAGGACGCCGGCAAGAATTCGCAGGCGCTGTACAACTTCATCTCGCCGACCATCAATGCCACCGCCAAGTCCAGCCTGGACATGTTCGACTTCACGGTTTCGCGCAGCCTGATGGACCTCAAGGGTGGCCCGCTCGGCCTGGCAATGGGTACCGAGTGGCGCCGGACCGGCAACAGCCTGACTCCCCAGACCTACACCGACCAGGGTGACATCATCGGCCTGGGCTATTCGGCCTACGACGGCACCCAGAACGTGTATGCGGGCTACGTTGAACTGTCTGCACCGGTACTGGAGAGCCTGGAGCTGTCCGGCGCGGTGCGCTACGACAAGTACGACGGTGGCGACGGCAAGGCTACGCCGAAGCTGGGCATCAAATGGACCCCGGCCGACTGGATCGCGCTGCGCGCCAGCTATGCCGAAGGTTTCCGCGCTCCCAACCCGGCCGAGAACGGCCGCGGCGGTCTGGCCGCCTTCTCCAATGCCAAGGACCCGGTGCGCTGTGCGGCCGAGAATACGCCGGCCAACTGCGATGCGCGTTCGGTGGCGATCATCACCACGCCGAACCCGGACCTGAAGCCGGAAAAGTCCAAGAGCTACTCGGTGGGTGTGGTGCTGCAGCCGACCCGCACCACCTCGCTGACAGTGGATGCGTGGGAAATCAAACGTACCAATGAGATCACCCCCAGCGACACCTCCGATGCGATCCGTGCCGGCGATGTGGTGCGCGATACGGACCTGATCAACGGCATCCCGGGCACCGGCAGCATCCTGGCCGTCAACACCCAGTATGTGAATGCCGCATCCTCGCGCGTACGCGGCATCGACACCGATATCCGCCAGACGTTCGAAATCGGTCCGGGCCAGCTGGAGATGGATCTGCAGTGGAGCCACATGCTGAAGTTCGAGCGCACCAGTGGCGGGGTCACCTCCGACTACCTGGGAACGCACGGCAACTGCGACGTGACAAACTGCATCGGCACGCCGAAGGACAAGGTCAACTTCGGTACCACCTGGCGCCAGGGCCCATGGAGCGTCAGCGGCGTAGCCAACTACATCTCCAAGCTGGACAACGTCGGCGAACGTGGCGACGACAATTATCTGTTCAGCTATGCCGACGGCACGCCGGTCAAGAAGATCTCTTCCTTCACCACCTTCGATCTGTCTGGTCGCTGGAACATCACCGAAGCGTTCGAACTCAATGCTTCGGTGCAGAACCTGTTTGACCGCATTGCTCCGCTGGATCCGGTCACCTATGGCGCTGTGAACTACAACCCGATGCATTTCAGCGGAGCCGTTGGCCGCTACTTCACCGTCGGCGCCAAGTACACCTTCAAGTAATACCGTTCAACGCACCGCCTTCGAAGGCCCGGGCATCTGCCCGGGCCTTCGTCTTCCTGGCCCTTGCAGGCGTGTTCACGGCCACGCGGCTACCGTGTCCAAGCGGCATCACTGCCGCAGGGGATCTCCATGGCCGCGATATCGCAACGGCTGGGCCTGCCCGCGTTGACCGCCCTGGTGGTCGGCTCGATGGTCGGCGCCGGCATCTTCTCATTGCCACAGAACGTCGCGCGCAGCGCCGGGCCGGCCGCCGCACTGATCGGCTGGGCGGTGAGTGGCGCCGGCATGCTGATGCTGGCCTTCGTGTTCCAGGCGCTGGCCAACCGCCGGCCGGACCTGGATACCGGCATCTACGCGTATGCACGCGAGGGCTTCGGCAACTACATCGGGTTTTCCGCCGCATGGGGCTACTGGGTCGCGTCGGTGCTTGGCAACGCCAGCTTCTTCGTGCTCATCTTCAGTGGCCTCGGCCACTTCATGCCGGTCTTCGGTGAAGGCAACACGCCGGCCGCGGTCGCCGCGTCGTCCGTGCTGCTGTGGACCGTGCATCTGCTGGTGCTGCGTGGCCTGCGCACCGCGGCCATCGTCAACGGCCTGGTGACGGTGGCCAAACTGCTGCCGATCGCGCTGTTCCTGGTGCTCGCGGCAGGCGCGTTCCGTCTGGATGTGTTCCGCGCGGATTTTCTCGGTACGCCTGCACTCGGCGACCTCGGCCAGCAGCTGCGCGGCATGATGCTGGTCACCGTGTGGGTGTTCATCGGCATCGAGGGCGCCAGCATCTACTCGCGGCGTGCCGCCCGTCGCGCCGACGTCGGCCGTGCCACGGTGATCGGCTTCCTCGGTGTCTGGCTGCTGCTGGTACTGGTCAGCCTGCTGTCGATGGGCGTGCTGTCGCAGGCCGAGCTGGCCGGGCTGCCCAATCCCTCGATGGCCTACGTGCTGCGTGCCATCGTCGGCGAGTGGGGTGCCACGGTGATCATCATCGGTTCGATCATGTCCGTACTCGGTGCGCTGCTGGCCTGGGTATTGCTGTGTGCCGAAGTGCTGTATGCCGCAGCGGGCGACGGCACCATGCCGGCGTTCCTGGGCCGCGAGAACGCACGCGGCGTGCCCGCCAACGCGCTCTGGTTGAGCAACGGCCTGATCCAGCTGTTCCTGCTGCTGGTGCTGGTCAATGCAGGCAGCTACACCGGGCTGGTGCTGCTGGCCGCATCGATGAGCCTGGTGCCCTACTTCCTGTCCACCGCATTCGGCGTGCAGCTGGCCTGGCGCGGGCACGCCTACGCAGGCGAGCCGGGTGTGCGCTGGCGCGACTTCGGTGTCGCACTGCTGGCCAGTGCCTATGCGCTGTGGCTGGTGTATGCCGGCGGCCTCGACAACCTGCTGCTGTCGGTGCTGCTGTACGTACCCGGCGTGGTGTTGTTCGCGCTGGCCCGACGCCAGCACGGTGAGCGGGTGTTCACGCGTTGGGAGTGGGTGCTGTTCGGCGCGATTCTGCTGGTGGCGATCGCCACGCTGGTCGCGTTCTCGAAAGGCCAGCTGACGCTGTAGAGCCGAGCATGGGCTCGGCCCTACAACGGGCGCTCCTCCAGCATGCCGATGTCCTGCATCCAGCGCTCGGCCAGGCGAAACCATGCCGCGACCGGTGCATCCTGCCTGCGCAGGCCGAACGCATGGCCGCCGCGTGCGAACAGGTGCATTTCCACCGGCACGCCGGCATCGATCAAGGCACGGTAGTAGGCCAGTGATTCGCGTACGTCATCGGTACGGTCATCGGTGGCCTGTGCGATGAACGTTGGCGGCACCTTGTCATCCACGACGATGTCCTTGACCAGCGACAGTCCCTTGCCGTGCCCTGCCCACAGGTGCCCGGAATACATGACCATCGCGAAATCGGGCCGGCTCGGCTGTGCATCCGCCGCATCGATCGGCGTGTAGCTGCGCCGCGCATGCGTGCTCAGTCCAGCCACCACATGGCCACCCGCGGAAAAGCCGATCACGCCGATGCGTTTCGGGTCGATCTTCCAGCGCGCGGCCTGCGCACGCAGCATTCCCATCGCACGCTGCGCATCCTGCAGCGCCATCGGCACCGATGGGTTGTCGCGGCAGTTGCAGTCGCGGTCCCAGCTCGGTCCCGACGCCGGCACGCGATACTTGAGCAACGCACAGGTGATGCCCTGCGTGGTCAGCCATTGGCAGATCTCGCTGCCTTCCAGATCCATCGCAAGCACGCGGTAACCACCGCCCGGCACCACCATCACTGCAGTACCGTTGCCTGGCTCCCTCGGCGGAAACACGGTGAGGGTCGGCACTGCCACGTTCTGCAGCATCATCCAGCGTTCGCCACTGGCTTCGGAGATCGCCTCGCTGAGCTGCTCGGGTCCCTTCAGTTTCGGCGGCACCGCAGCCTTGCCATCCGGCCACAACGGCAGTTCCGTGGCGCCCTGCGGCGGGTGCCAGGTGGGAGATTCAGCTTTCGCCGAGGCGAACGGCAACACTACAAACAGCAGCGAGCCCAGCAACAGGAGTGCGCGCACGATCAACATCCTTGGTCGATGACGCTGCATTGTAGAGTCGAGCTTGCTCGACTGTCCTAGCCGATCAACGGAACAGTCGAGCAAGCTCGACTCTACCCGGCACAAAAAAAAAAAGACCTGCATCTTGCGATGCAGGTCTCTTCAAGGTGGCGCCCGAAGTTGGACTCGAACCAACGACCCCCTGATTAACAGTCAAGTGCTCTAACCGGCTGAGCTATTCGGGCAGACGACTAGTATAACCACTCTTCACGCGCGATGGTAGGGGTGATTGGCAATCATCGCCGCAGCACGGTACAGCTGCTCGGCCACCACCAGCCGCACCAGCATGTGCGGCAGCGTCAGTGGCCCGATCGACCACTTCTCATCGGCCAATGCCGAGACTTCAGGCGAATGCCCTTCCGGGCCGCCGATCAGGAAGGCCAGGTCCCTGCCCTGCCCACGCCAATGTTCCAGGCGCTGCGCCAGCTGCTCGGAACTGAGCTGGCGACCCGGCACGTCGAGCGCGACCACGTACGCATTCTTCGGCAATGCAGCGATCACCCGCTTGCCTTCGTCTTCGGTGGCGCGGCGCGGATCGCGGCCCTTGCCACGCAGACCGGGCTCGATTTCCACCAGCTCGAACGGCAGCCAGTGCGACAGCCGCTTCTGGTACTCGGCGAACCCCTGCGCGACCCAGCTGGGTGCGCGTTCACCGGTGGCGATCAGGCGCGCTTTCATCTATGGCATCTCCAAAACGTCGACGGCGCCATCGGCGCCGTCGAAGGGTGCAGCACTGCGTGGCTCAGGCCACTTCGTCGTCGCTGGGCGGCGGCTGGTCGCCAACCGTCCACAGGCGCTCAAGCGCGTAGAACTCGCGCACGCGCGGCAGCATCACGTGGACGATGACGTCGCCCAGATCAACCAGCACCCACTCGGCTTCGCGCTCGCCTTCCACGCCCAGCGGCATCACGTCGATGTTCTTGGCGAAACGCACGACTTCGTCGGCAATCGACTTGACGTGGCGGGTCGAAGTACCCGAAACGACGATCATGTAATCGGCAACGCTGGACCGGCCGCGCACGTCGATCTCGACCAGGTCCTTGGCCTTCAGGTCTTCGGTGGCTTGGCGGACGCTGGCCAGCAGTTCCGGCACGGACGGCGGCGGGCTGGGCAGATCGACCTTGATGGTCTGGGGCTGGGTCTGGTTGCTCAAAGTGGATCGACTCGATAAACGTGGGGGCGATTATACGGGCAAGCCGCAGCTGCGGCATTCACGGCGTGGAGGGGCGGTACAGCCCGTGGACGGCAACGTAGTCGGCCACGGCGGGCGGCAACAGCGCACGCCAGGGACCGCCGGAGGCGATCTGCGAGCGCACTGCGCTGGCTGATTCGTCACGCAGCGGGTGGTGCAGGCGCAGGATGCGGCCCGTCGGGCTGGCGAACAGCGCCTGTTCGTTGTCGGCCCAGCGCCCTTCCAGGGCACGGCCCAGCGCGCCGTCAACCGAGGCCTGCAGCGGGCTGCCCGGCCGTTCAGCCACCACGAAATGGGCCAGCCCGAACAGGGTCTCCCATTCGTGCCAGCGGGGCAGGCCCAGCAGGCTGTCGGCGCCGACCAGCCAGGCCAGCGGCCGGCTCGGGCCCAGTTCACCACGCAGTTCACGCAGGGTGTCGACGGTATAGGACGGGCGACCCGGGAAACGCGCCGCACGGTCCAGCTCGCGGCGGTCCAGCAGCAGGCCGGGCTCGTCGCCGATGGCCAGCGACAGCATGGTGCAGCGCTGCTCGGCGGTCGCACCGGGTACTGCGCGATGCGGCGGGTCGGCCGCCGGCAGCATGCGCACCGCCACCTGCAGTTCATCGCGGGCGGCACGCGCGATCGCCAGATGCCCGAGGTGCACCGGATCGAAGGTGCCCCCGTAATAGATCCGCAGGCTCATCGCTCAGGCCCGCGCCAGCAGGCGCACGGCACGCGGTTCGGCCACGGCCACCAGCAGGCGTTCCAGCGCCAGCCAGGCATCACCGTCGGCCCGCCCCTTGGCGATGCGGTCGACCAGCCCGGCTTCGGCCACGAAGCGCTCCCAGCGCTTGCCTTCCGGGTGGCGCTGCAACGCGCGCTTGTAGGGCGCCTGGCGCGACTCCCAGATGCCACGCGACTTCATTTCGGCGGCCAGGTTGCCGCCCCGCGCCTGCACCCGGGCCAGGCCGGCACCGGCCAGCAGCTCGCGGATCACCATCGGCATCAGTGCGGCCACTGCTTCGCCTTCACCGCGCAGCCCGGCCAGCATGCGCAGCACCGCCGGCGGCTGGCCGGAGAACGTCGCCTCCAGCAGCCGGAACACGTCGTAGCGGGCGGCATCGGCCACCAGCGATTCCATCCGTTCCACGTCCAGCGGCTGGCCATCGGCCAGCAATGCCAGCTTGTCGATCTCCTGGGCAGCGGCCAGCAGGTTGCCTTCCACCCGCTCGGCCAGTCGCTGCACGGCGGCCGGGTCGGCCCGCAGGCCCTTGCCCCGCAGGCGGCGCTCGATCCAGTCCGGCAGCTCGTGCGGCTTGATCGCCCAGGCCACCGACAGCACGCCGATGCGGTTGACCGCCTCGGCCCACTTGCCCTGGTGGGCCTTGCTCCATTCGTTGGCGGTGATCATCAGCACCACGTCCGGCGCCGGGTTGGCGCAGAACTGGCTGATCACCTCGGCGCCGTCCTTGCCCGGCTTGCCGCTGGGCAGGCGCACCTCGACCAGGCGACGGGCGCTGAACAGGCTGGGCGCATTGAAACTGGCGTCAAGCTGGTTCCAGTCGAAATCGCGGCCATCGGCGTCGAACACTTCGCGCTCGCCGATGCCGGCGCCGCGTGCACGCGCACGGATGGCGTCGGCCGCCTCCAGCACGCGCAGCGTCTCCGGGCCGGCAATCAGATAGACCGGCGCCAGTGCAACATCAGCGCCCTGGCTGGCCAGCTGCTCCGGACGCAGTTCCATCTTCCTTCGCCGCTCAGTGCTTGGCTGCGGGAACCGGCTCGGCCGGCACCGCGCCTTCAACGGGCTTGGCCTTCGGTGCCGACAGGCTGCCACCCTTTTCAAGCTCGGCGCGGACCACGCTGTCGATGCGGCGGATGATCGATGCGGACATTTCCCGGCGCAGCTCGTCGGCCAGGATCTCGCGCTCGGTGGTGGTACCGGTGGCGTCGGTCGGCGGCGACACGTAGTCACGCGACAGTTCGATCACCTGCTGCGGCACCAGCTCGCTGCCGTCCTCGCGACGGAAGATGAAGATCACCGCGTAGCGCAGGCTGTACTCCTGCGCACGACCCTGCGAATCGATGGCGATCGGCAGGTCGCCCCAGCGCTCGGACAGCACCTGCAGCTGGGTGCTGGGCTGCTTGCTGTCCTCCTCGGCCAGCTTGGCACCCGAGGCCAGCAGGCTGCGGTTGAGCAGCTTGACCAGTTCGCTGTACGGCGCGGTGGAGACTACCTTCACCGGCGCGGTGTCGGTCGGCAGCATCAGCTTGTTGCGCAGATGGAAACCGCAGCCGGCAAGGCCGAGGGCAAGAACGAGGGCAAGCAGGATTCGGGTCATGTAGACAGTCTGGCGGAGCCGGGCGATCACGGCAACACACAGCCTGCCCGAAGCCGCGTGAATGCAGGGCCATCAAGTGCATGGCCCGGCACCGGAAAGGCACCGGCCACCACGCAGGTGGCCGGTGCGGGGTACATCAGGCGGCGACGATATTCACGATCTTGCCCGGAACGATGATGATCTTGCGCACCGTCAGGCCTTCCAGGAACTTGGCCGCGTTCGGCTCGGCCAGGGCCAGCGCTTCAACCTGCTCGCGCGCGGCATCGGCCGCCACCTCGATGGTGCCACGCAGCTTGCCGTTGACCTGCACGGCCAGAGTCAGCGCATCGCGCACCAGCGCGCCGGCGTCGGCCTGCGGGAACGGCTGGTCTTCCAGCAGCGTCTCGCCGTGGCCCAGCACCTGCCACAGGGCATGGCTGGCGTGCGGGGTGATCGGGTTCAGCAGCAGCACGATGGCCTGCAGCGCTTCCTGGCGCACCGCACGGCCCTGCCCGCTGCCGTCCTCGAACTTGGCCAGCGCGTTCATCAGCTCCATCACCGCGGCAATGGCGGTGTTGAAGCTGTGGCGGCGGCCATAGTCATCACCGACCTTGCCGATGGTTTCATGGGTCTTGCGGCGCAGCGCCTTCTGGCTGGCATCCAGCGCGGCCGCGTCCAGCGCCGGGGCGGCACCGTCGGCAGCGTGCTTCTGCACCTGGGCCCACAGGCGGCGCAGGAAGCGGGCCATGCCATCCACGCCGGCTTCGTTCCACTCCAGCGACTGCTCCGGCGGCGCGGCGAACATCGAGAACAGGCGCACGGTGTCGGCGCCATACTTGCCGACCATCGCCTGCGGGTCCACGCCGTTGTTCTTCGACTTGGACATCTTCTCGGTGCCACCGACCACCACCGGCTGGCCGTCGGCGATCAGGGTGGCACCGGTGATGCGGCCGCGCTCATCGCGCTGCACTTCCACGTCGGCCGGGTTGATCCAGTCCTTCGAGCCGTCCGGGTTCGGGCGGTAATACGTCTCGGCGATCACCATGCCCTGGCACAGCAGATTGCGCGCCGGCTCGTTGCTGTCGACCATCCGCGCGTCGCGCAGCAGCTTGTGATAGAAGCGGAAATACATCAGGTGCAGGATCGCGTGCTCGATGCCGCCGATGTACTGGTCGACCGGCAGCCAGTAGTTGCCGCGCTTGTCGACGGCATCACGCGCACCCGGCGAGGTGTAGCGGGCGTAGTACCAGCTCGACTCCATGAAGGTGTCGAAGGTATCGGTCTCGCGCTCGGCCGCACCGCCGCACTCCGGGCAGGTGGTCTTGCGCCATTCCGGGTCGGTCTTGATCGGCGAACCGGTGCCCGAGAACGCCACGTCCTCCGGCAGCACCACCGGCAGCTGCTCTTCCGGCACCGGCACTGCACCGCACTTGGCGCAGTAGATCACCGGAATCGGGCAGCCCCAGTAGCGCTGGCGGCTCACGCCCCAGTCGCGCAGGCGATAGTTGACGCGGCGCTGGCCCTGGGCCTTGCGCTCGAATCGTTCGGCCAGGGCTTCGAAGGCGCCCTGGAAGTCCAGACCGTCGAATTCGGCCGAGTTGACCAGTTCGGTCTGCCGGCTCTTGTCGCTGTACCAGTCCTGCCAGCGGCTGCCGTCCCAGCTGCGCTCTTCTTCGGTGCGCGCATCCTTCAGCGCGATCACCTGCTTGATCGGCAGCCCGTACTTGTTGGCCACTTCATTGTCGCGCTGGTCATGGCCCGGGACGGCCATCACCGCACCGGTGCCATAGCCCATCAGCACGAAGTTGGCGACCCAGACCGGCACCTGCTCACCGGTGACCGGGTGCAGGGCGCGCAGGCCGGTGTCCATGCCGCGCTTTTCCTGGGTTTCCAGTTCAGCCTCGGACACGCCGCCCTGCTTCAGGTCGGCCAGCATCGCCGCCAGTTCCGGGTTGTTCTTCGCCGCGTGCAGCGCCAGCGGGTGCTCGGCGGCGATCGACACGAAGGTCACGCCCATCACGGTGTCCGGGCGGGTGGTGAACACGCGCAGCGGATCCAGCACACCGCCGTCCACGTCACGCACGTCGAACTGGATCTCCAGGCCCTCGGAACGGCCAATCCAGTTGCGCTGCATGGTCTTGACCGATTCCGGCCAGCCGTCCAGCTCGTCCAGGCCGTCCAGCAGCTCCTGGGCGTAGTCGGTGATACGCAGGAACCACTGCGGGATCTCGCGCTTCTCGACCAGGGCGCCGGAACGCCAGCCGCGGCCGTCGATCACCTGCTCGTTGGCCAGCACGGTCTGGTCGACCGGGTCCCAGTTCACCACCGCGTTGCGACGGTAGGCCAGGCCCTTGCGCATCAGCCGGGTGAACATGCGCTGTTCGTGGACGTAATAGTCCGGACGGCAGGTGGCGAACTCGCGCGACCAGTCGATGGCATAGCCCAGCGACTGCAGCTGGCTGCGCATGTGATCGATGTTCTTGTAGGTCCACGCCGCCGGCGCGGTCTTGTTCTTGATCGCGGCATTTTCCGCCGGCAGGCCGAACGCATCCCAGCCCATCGGCTGCAGCACGTTGTGACCGGTCATGCGCTTGTAGCGGCTGATCACGTCACCGATGGTGTAGTTGCGCACGTGCCCCATGTGCAGCGCACCGGACGGGTACGGGAGCATCGACAGGCAGTAGTACTTCGGCTTGTCCGAAGTCTCGTCGACCTCGAAGGCACGGGTGGCGTCCCAGTACTGCTGGGCGGCGGATTCAACCTGCTGCGGGTCGTAGGCGTTGGTTTCAGCGCTGGTCATGGAACACGCGGATGCGGCGGCAAAGCGGTACAGCGTACCGCAGTGCGGCAAACGTCTCCAATCCTGCCTGCCGCGTGCAGGCGCCGCCCGTGCGCGGAGAGCGTCTCAGCGAGGCCGCGACAGAGGCAGGGCCAGGGCCAGCCAGACCGCCCAGCAGGCGAAAGCCACGCGTTGCGCCAGCGGTGCCGGCAGCACGCCCTGCAGGGCAAAGGCCGCCACTGCCGCCAGTACGGCGCAGGTGACCGCCACCCCGCCGAGGGCCTTGCCAAGACCTTGGCGCAGGTAGGAGATGCCCAGCAGCAGGGTGCCGGCAACGAATCCCAGCCCCCAGACCATCCAGGCGCTGGCGTGCAGTTGGCTGGCCGGTCCATGCAGGTCATCCACGTCCAGCGGCAGCAGCCCCATCGCCGCAAAGGCCAGGCCGGCCAGCAGCAGCATCTGGCTGCCCACCCGCGGCGCCCAGCCGGCCGTGGCCGGAAGGCGGCGGCGCAGGCACTCGGCGACCACCGCGGCCAGCACGCCGGGCAGCACGAAGCCCAGCAGATTGAACCCCAGCGCATGCGGCACGCCCCGTGCGCCCAGCAGGGCCACCGGGTGGCGCGCCTGCGCGTAGCCGTCCAGCGCCGCGCCGAAGCCCACCACGGCCAGGACGAAGATGGCTGCAGCAAGCAGCCCCCACCAACGATCACGCCGGAGCACGGACATCGCGCGGATTCACCAGAAGCGGAAGACCGGCCATTGTCGCGGTAACGATGCAGGGCGCCAAGCGGCGGCACATTTCAGAATCGTTCGATATCCGCGCCGGCATGCCGCGCGCAATGCTCGGGGCGTGGCAGTTCCGCCATGCAGGGAGACCTCCCATGATCCATCGCATCCTCGCCGCCGGCGCGCTCAGCCTGGGCCTGGCCACCACGGCCCACGCCGGCGAGTTCCAGTGCTCGGCCTGGATCGGCGCACCCAGCGCCACGGCACCGCCGAGCAGCAACTTCTTCGGGGGCCCCACCATCAAGGCGCCCGACGCCCGCACTGCAGCTGAGCTGTATCAGGCCCGCATCTCCGAAACGACGTTGCCACTGAAGAGCGGGCGCTGGATCGTGCATCACGTCCGCTGCGATCAGCTGAAGTAACGGCCGGCGCATCGAGGGCAGCCCCCGCGCCTGCCCTCTCCTGCCGGGAATGGCCACGGTTCAGGACGCCATCAAGGGTTGAGTCTGACATCGATCGTCACCATAGAATCGGTCTCCAGATGCCAAACGATGCCTCCCCCATGACCGAGACGACCTACGTATTCGACGCTACCACCGCGACCTTCGAGGCCGAAGTCCTGCAGAAGTCGCTGCAGACGCCGGTGCTGGTCGATTTCTGGGCCACCTGGTGCGGGCCGTGCAAGACCCTTGGCCCGATGCTGGAAAAGCTGGCGGCCGAATACAACGGCGCCTTCGAGCTGGCCAAGGTCGATGTCGACAAGGAACAGCAGATCGCGGCGGCGTTCCAGATCCGTTCGGTACCGACCGTGTTCCTGGTCAAGGGTGGCCAGCTGGTGGACGGCTTCCCCGGCGCGATTCCGGAAGGCCAGCTGCGCGAGTTCCTGGCCCAGCACGGCATCGTGCCCGCCGACATCGGCGATGCCGCCGCCGAGGACGAAGCGCCACTGGATCCGCAGGCGCAGGTGGACGTGTTGCGCGCGCAGATCGCCGCCGAGCCGGACAAGGATGAGCTCAAGCTCGACCTGGCCCTGGCCCTGCTGCAGATCGGCGGCGTGGATGAAGCCGGCACGCTGATCGACGGTCTGCCCGCCAACCTCGCCACCGACGACCGCGCCGTTCGTGCCCGTGCCCGCCTGTCCTTTGCGGCCGCGCTGAAGGACGCCCCCGCAGCCGAAGTGCTGGAGGCGCGCATTGCCGCCGACGGCAACGACCTCAAGGCGCGTCACCTGCGGGGTGTGCAGCTGCTGCTTGGCGGCCACGATGAGGCCGCACTGGCACAGTTCCTGGAAATGCTGCGGATCGATCGCACCTTCGAGGAAGGGTTGCCACGCAAGGCTCTGATCGACGCCTTCAATGTGATCTCCGACGAGGACCTCGTTGGCCAGTACCGCCGCAGGATGGCCTCTCTGCTGTTCTGAACGGGAGCCCCCTTCGTTCAGAATCCCTGCACTGAACGCGGGCAATAATGCGCGAGATGGCGGCCGTTCGGCCGCCACGATCCGTTCGGGGGGATGAGGTCGGGGCCATGGGGTCTTGCAGCTGCACCCCCGCATTGCCGGGATTGCAAACCGTGACCTTCGTCCGCTCGCTGTCGTTCGCCAAGCGCTTCCAGTGCGCCATGCTGTGTGCCCTCTTCCTGCTGCTGCCGGGCGTGGCCGGCGCCCAGGACTGGAATTACCGGGTCCGTCCCGGCGATACCCTGTGGGATCTGGGCGGCGTGTACCTGAAGCCCTCAGTACGCTGGCAACAGCTGCAGCAGCACAACCGCATCGACAATCCCTACCGGTTGCCGCCCGGCCAGCTGCTGCGCTTCCCGATCAGCTGGCTGCGCACCGAGCCTGCCCCGGCCCGCGTGCTGTCGGTTCGCGGCAAGGTCGAGCTGTCCGGTGCCGATGGCAGTGCTACCCGCGCGATCCTGGCGGGCGAGCAGCTGCGTATCGGCGACACCGTGCAGACCGAAGGCGAATCCAGCGTCACCCTCGAGTTCGCTGACGCCTCGCGCCTGCAGCTGCGCGAGTACTCGCGGCTGCGCCTGGACCAGCTCAGCCGCTATGGCCACACCGGCATGGTCGATACCCGCCTGCGCCTGCAGCAGGGACGCGCCAGCAACCGGGTCACGCCCGCCCGCGGCCCGGCATCGCGCTACATCATCGATGCGCCCACCGCGACCAGCAGCGTACGCGGCACCGTGTTCCGGGTCAGCGCCGGCGACGACGGCCAGGTCGGTGCGACCGAGGTCCTGCAGGGCAAGGTGCAGGTCGGCAATCCGCACGGACAGCGCCTGGTCCGGCCGGGCCAGGCCACGCTCAGCGGCAGCGCCGACGCCGCACCAGACGCGGTCTCCCCGCTGCTGCCGGCACCGAGGCTGCGCAACGACGAACTGCGCCTGGCGCCGCTGCCGACGCTGCTCGCCTGGGAGCCCGTCGCGGGTGCCGAGCATTACCGCGTTGAAGTGGTGCAGTCGGCCACCCCGGAAATCCTGCTGTTCGCCGCCACCACCACCGATACGCGCCTGGCGATCGGCGACCTGCCGCCCGGCCAGCTGCGCATCCTGCTGCGCGCCGTCGATGCACAGGGCGTGGAGGGCCTGGACGCCAGCGCCGACTTCGAACTCAGTGACCAGCCACCGCCGCCGCTGACCGTGTCGCCGCTGCACGCGCAGACGATCAACAGCGACCGCCCGCGCTTCCGCTGGAGCCAGGCCCCCGGCGCGCGCAGCAGCGTGCTGCAGATCGCCTCCGATCCCACGTTCCAGCAGCCACTGCAGGAACAGGCGACCCATGGCACCGACCTGCGCCTGGCGCAGCCACTGCCGCCGGGCCAGTACTTCTGGCGCGTCGCGTCGCGTGATGGCAATGGCCACCAGGGCCGCTACGGCCAGGCACTGCCACTGCAGCTGAGCAATGAACCGGTCGACCCGGCACTGCAACCGCCGGAAGCGGCGCATGGTGAACTGACCCTGCGCTGGCAGGCCGGCAGCGAAGGCCAGCGCTACCGGGTGCAGGTCGATCGCCATGGCGATTTCAAGGCACCGATGGTCGACGAAACCGTGGCCGAGCCGCAGGTCAGTTTCAAGCGACCGTGGAGCGGCACCCTGCATGTGCGCGTGCAGTACATCGACGATGACGGCCATGCCGGCGAGTTTTCTCCCGCCCAGCGGATCAAGCTGGCGTGCCGCCTGTGCTACGGCGCAGGTGGTGGTGCCGTGCTGCTCTGGTTGCTGTTGTGAGGCGTTCGCCACTGCCGTGGAGCAAGCGGATCGCACTGGCCCTGCTGGCCGGTGTGCTGACCGTGCTGGCCAGCCAGGGCCAATGGCTGTGGCGACAGGACGAGACCGCCTACGACGCGCTGGTCGGTGGCTGGGACTACCGCCCCGACCCCAGCGTGCTGATCGTGGCCATCGACGAGGGTAGTCTGCAACGCATCGGCCAATGGCCCTGGCCGCGCTCGATACACGCGCGCCTGCTGGACCGGTTGACTGATGCCGGTGCCGAGCGCGTCGCCCTGGACCTGATGCTGTCCGAACCGGATCGGCGCGACAGCCGCCAGGACGACGCGCTGGCGGCCGCCATCCGCCGTAACGGCCGGGTGGTGCTGCCGGTACTGGCCGCGCCCGCGGCCGGTGACCGCATGGCCGAGGAAATGCTGCCGATCCCGCAGATCGCGGCCAGTGCCGCAGCCATCGGCCACACCGATGTCGAAGTGGATGGCGACGGCGTCGCCCGTGGTATCTACCTGCACGCGGGCATCGGCCAGCCACATTGGCCGGCGCTGGGCCTGGCATTGGCCGGCCTGCCGGCGGGCGCCGTGCACGGCCTGCCCGACCCCGACCCCGGAGTCGGCTCGCCCTATCAGTGGCGACGCGACGACTATGTGCGCGTGCGCTACGCCGGCCCGCCGGAGCGACTGCCGCAGGTTTCCTACGCCGATGTACTCGACGGCCACGTCGACATGGCGATGCTGCAGGGCCGCCGCATCGTGGTCGGCATGACCGCCAGCGGCATCGCGCCGCGCCTGCTGACACCGACCACCCGCGAATTCTGGATGAGCGGCAGCGAGTACCAGGCCAACATCGCCTCGATGCTGTTGCAGCACAAGCAGATCGATGTACTGCCCTCGGCATGGCAACAGGCCATCAGCGCGGTGCTGGTCGCACTGTGCGTTCTCCTGCTCGGCCTGCGCCTGCCCTGGCTTGCGGCGCTGGCGTCGTTGCCGGCGGCCCCATTTCTGAGCTGGGTACTGCTGCGAAGCAGCGATCTGTGGTGGGCGCCGGCCACCGCGATGCTGGGCATTCTATTGGTGCTTCTGGCCTGGGCGATCTGGCGGATCTCGGCCTGGCACCGCCAGGCCAACCGCGATGCGCTGACCGGCCTAGGCAATCGCCTGCGCTTCGAGCAGTCATTGCAGCAGGAATGCGACGCCGCACGACGCAGTGGCAAGCCGCTGAGCCTGGCGTTGATCGACGTGGACCATTTCAAGCGCCACAACGACCTCCATGGCCACCAGGTGGGTGATCGCGTGCTGCGCGATGTCGCCCGCCTGATCGGCGCGCATGCGCGGCGCCCGCGCGACATGGCCGCGCGCTATGGCGGCGACGAATTCGCGCTGGTGCTGCCGGATACACCGGCCGAAGGTGCGCGCCTGGTCATCGACGACCTGATCGCCTGCGTGCGGGCACTGCCGTCCCCGGGTGATGGCGGCGGCGACCGGGTCACCCTCACCATCGGTGTGTTTACCCGCGTGCCGGACGGAGAACTGCAACCGCATCATTTCGTCGAAGGCGCCGACACCGCCCTGTACCAGGCCAAGGCCAATGGCCGCGACGGGTTTGTGATCGACGGTGCGTAAAGCACCACGTGCGCTCTGCCTGTAGAGTCGAGCTTGCTCGACTGCGCGCCCATCATTCGAGCGGCCAGCAACACCATGCGAATGGATACTCCCCTAGGGTTGACGCCAGACCCGCGCGTACAGGGTTGGCCATGGCATACAGCGCTTGTTGTCGGACATCCTCCTCATTCCGGATCAGGTGATCGTAGTAGCCCCGCTGCCACACCGGGCGTCCTTCACCGGAGTGCGCGTTGACCGCGATCGCCACCCTGGACTTGAGTGATGGCATGCAGCGGCCAAGCGTACCTTCGCGCAACTGCAGAACCCAGTGCAGATGATCCGGCATCACCACCCAAGCCAATGACCGCGTGATCCCCTTGCAGTCGCTGCCTCGAAGCTCATCAGTCAAGGCATCCACGCATCGCGGATCTGCAAAGACGCGTTGGCGTCCGGCAGTGACAGTGGTGACTACGTAGAAGCATCCGACCGTGGAGCATCGGCCGCGCAACAAGGCTGGACTGGGCATACGGGCAGCATGGACCGCGGTTCACGGCCATACCTATCAGGAGACCCCGAAATGGCGATCAGACATTGTCTGAACTCGTTCGATTGAGGCCCGCTGGAAGCAGTCGAGCAAGCTCGACTCTACTCTCGGCTGCCGTCACGCCAGAATCGCGATGATCCTCCAGCCGGTGCAACATACGCATGCGAATGGTTAGACTGTAGGCCTCGCCCTGCGCCCCTGGACCCGCATGAACGCCCGCCTGTTCCGCTTCGGCATCAATCTCTGGCCGCCGTTCCTGTTCACCGGCATCCAGGTTACCCGGGTCTCGCCGGACTACCGGCAGATCGATGTCGAACTGCGCCTGCGGCCCTGGAACCGCAACTACGTTGGCACCCACTTCGGCGGCAGCCTGTTCGCGATGACCGACCCGTTCTGGATGCTCGGCCTGCTGCACATCCTCGGCCGCGACTACTACGTGTGGGACCGTGCCGGTGCGATCGATTTCCTCAAGCCCGGCCGTGGCACCGTGCGCACCTCGTTCCGCATCGATGACGCGCTGCTGGACGAACTGCGCGCCGAAGCGGCCAGCGGCGAGAAGGTGCTGCGCTGGTTCAGCAACGACGTGGTTGATGAAAAGGGTGAAGTGGTCGCGCAGGTGCGCAAGCAGGTCTACCTGCGGCTGAAGCCACACGCACGCTGAGCATCAGTCGCGCGCCGTTGCCCCCGCGGCGGGCGATGCCTGCAGCGGTACCGAAAGCCAGGGGCTTTCGGCGGCACTGCGCGACGGCGAGCGGCGTGGCACCTGCAGGCGGCTGCCATCGGCCGACAGCTGCGGCGCGCGCACCGGCGAGCGGAACTGCGCCGGCAGGCGCTGCAGCGCGTCTGACGGATCATCTGCCTGCTGCCGCAACCAGCGCTGCGCCCCAAGCAATCGCAGCATCGCAGCGGCGTCCTGGGTGCGCGACGAATAGGCGGGATAGGCCGGTGCGGCGATATCCGTCAGCACGCAACCCATGATGTTCGACAGGCAACCGAAGTCACGCTGTGGCGGTGCCGACACCGGCAACGGACGATCCGCCTCCAGTGCCGCCGTTGCCGCCGCGCCGCAGGCCCAACCGAGATTACCGGCCACGCGTGCCAGGGTACTGCTGCGGTCAAGGACCAGCACGCCGCCGAATTCCCTCGACGAGGTTTCGATCGCTGCCCGGCTCATTGCGTACTCACCCTGCATGGCCCGGCACAGGCTCTGCTCGTCGGCCCGCATCGGCTGCATCGCCAGCGCGCATTCTGCTGGCAGCGGGTGGTCGGCTGGAAGTTCGACCAGCATGTCGGCCAGCAGCTGTGCATTGGCCTGGACCAGGCTGGCCCCGACGATGCTCTCGACCAGAGAGCTGCCACCGGGCACCAACCGGCGTCCCAACTGCAGCCCCAGGCAACTGCCGCGCAGGGCGCCGTCAACATCGCCCTGTATGTAGGCCAGCGCGCGGGCGCTGGTGGCGTCCACCACCAGGCCATAGGTCGGCAAGGGCACCAGAATGCCCTCGCCCTTCGGCTGGAACGGCGATACGAAATTGTCCGCCTCGGCCAACTGCTCCAAGCGCGCATGCAGCGCATGATGGCCGGCGTGGGCTTCGGCAAACCGCTGCGGATCGGCGCGCACCTGCGCCAGGCAGCCGCCGGCAGCCGGGCCGCAGCTGGCGGACGCACGCGGGTGCAGTGCGTCAGGGCGGCTGGAATGCTGCGGCTGGGTGACGTTATTGCCATGCGGTTCGGCGTCCCAGCGCCGCACGTCTTCAGCCAACGCCTGCTCGCGCTGTAGGGCATCCAGGCCGTCAACGGCGAGCGTCCACAACTGCGCATAGCCATTGCGCCCGGGTGCCGGCAGGCGGGTCTCCAACCGCTGCTGCGCCTGCAGCCGCGATTCGGGGATGGGCCACATACGCGAGGCACACCACACGACAATGGCCAGCACCAGCAGGCCCATCAGGGTCCAACCCAACCCACGCAGGATCTTCAACACAGCTTCCCTTCCATGTGCCGTTGCCGCAGTCGATTCCCCAGCGTAATCGACCGGCAGTGACCGCTACAATGCGTACATGTCGCTCGAAGCCCCCGCCCTGGTTCCCCGCCCCTCCCTGCAGCGCCTGTTCCTGACCGGCCTGCTGACCCTGCTGCCGATCTGGCTGACCTGGGTCGTGGTCAAGTTCGTGTTCGTGCTGCTGTCGGGCATTTCCAGCCCGCTGGTGGTGCCCCTGTCCGAGCAGATCGCGACCAGCTTCCCGCACTACCTCGGCTGGGTCCGCGCCGAATGGATCCAGGACACCATCGCCCTGCTGGCCACGTTGCTGGTGATCCTGGCGGTGGGCGTCGCCAGCCGCCGCGTGCTCGGCCAGCGCCTGCTGCGCTGGGTGGGTGCGGTCATCAAGCGCATTCCGCTGGCCAGCATCATCTACGACAGCGCCAAGAAGCTGCTGGACATGCTGCAGACCGAGCCGGGCAGCACCCAGCGCGTGGTGCTGATCGACTTCCCGCACCGTGACATGAAGTCGGTCGGGCTGGTTACCCGCGTGATCAAGGAACACGGCACCGACCGTGAACTGGCCGCGGTGTACGTGCCGACCACGCCGAACCCGACATCGGGCTATCTGGAAATCGTGCCGGTGGAGCTGCTGACCCCCACCGACTGGACCGTCGACCAGGCCATGAGCTTCATCATTTCCGGCGGCGCCGTGGCACCGTCCAGCGTGCCCTTCACCCGCGCCGGCGACCGCGCCGAATGACCCCGGCGCCGATCGAGCGCCCGCTGCAGGACCGCGCGGTCCTGCTGTTCATCGTGCTGGCCGCGTTCTTCTGCGGCAATGCGGTGCTGGCCGAGCTGATCGGGGTGAAGATCTTCGCCCTGGAAGACACGCTGGGGATCGATCCGCTGAACTGGAACCTGTTCGGCCAGACCGGCTCGTTGAGTTTCACCGCCGGCACCCTGCTGTGGCCGGTGGTGTTCATCATGACCGACACCATCAACGAGTTCTTCGGCAAGCGCGGCGTGCGCTTCATCTCGTGGCTGGCGGTGGTGCTGATCAGCTACGGCTTCCTGTTCGCCTTTGCCGCCATTTCGCTGGCGCCGGCCAGCTGGTGGGTCACGTCGATGGACGGTTACGGCGTGCCGGACTACCAGGCCGCATTTGCTGCGGTGTTCGGCCAGGGCATGTGGACCATCGCCGGTTCGCTGGTGGCATTCCTGCTCGGCCAGCTGATCGACGTGGCGGTGTTCCATCGCATCCGCCAGGCCACCGGCGAACGCCATGTGTGGCTGCGCGCCACCGGCTCGACCGCGATCTCGCAGGTGGTGGACAGCTTCGTGGTGATCTGGATCGCCTTCGTGCTCGGCCCGCAGCACTGGCCGACCTCGCTGTTCCTGGCCGTCAGCAGCGTCAATTACATCTACAAGATGGGTTTTGCGATCGCCTTGATCCCCCTGCTGTACCTGATGCGACGTGCGATCACCGGTTATCTGGGCGTTGAACGCGCGGCCGCGTTGCGCGCGGCTGCGGCGGCTGACTGAAGCCCCAGCGACCGCCAGCTGACTGCGCCTTCACGCTGGCCGTACGCGGCCGGATCGTGCAAGCTCCACGGTCTGTGTTCCACGGAAGCTCCTGATGCCGCATCCCACCCGCGTCCTGGCCGCCGCCATCGCCGCGTTGTTCCTGTTCAGTGCCGTACCGTCGGCCGAAGCAGCGAAGAAGAAGGCCAGCCGCCCTGCCGCCGCGCAGACCCGCCAGGCGGCCAAGCCCAAGGCCAAGCCCGCCCGCGCCACCGCGCCGGCCCGCGGCAGTTCGGCGCGCCGCGCCACGCCGCGTCCCGTAGCCCCCGCGCGCGCCGTACCCAAGCAGGTACAGCTGGAGCGCCTGTACGACGAATACTGGGATGCCTCGATGCGGTTGAACCCGCTGCAGGCGACCTTCCAGGGCGAGCCGCGTTACAACGACCAGCTGCCCAACATCCTGTCGGCCGCCTGGCGCCAGCAGTCGCACGACTTCACCACGCAATGGCTGGGCAAGGTCGAGAAACTCGGCAGTGACGGCCTGCAGGGCCAGGACCTGCTCAGCTACGAGATCTTCGTGCGCGACGCACGCGCCTCGCTGGCCGCCGAGCGCTACCCGAGCTGGATGATGCCGATCAGCCAGTACTACAACATCGGCAGCATCATGGCGATCCTCGGTGCCGGTGCCGGCGCGCAGCCGTTCAACACCGTGCAGGACTACGACACCTGGTCGCGCCGTTCGCTGGGCATTCCCGAGTTGTTCGACCAGGCCATCGACAACATGCGCCAGGGCATGAAGGCCGGTGTGGTACAGCCGCGCGACCTGATGGAAAAGGTGTTGCCGCAGCTGGATGCGGTGATCAAGCCGACCGCCGAAGAGAGCATCTTCTGGTCGCCGATCCGCACCATGCCCAACACCATCGCGGCCGAGGACAAGGCGCGCATCAGCGCCGAATACAAGCGCATGATCGAGCTGCGCATCATGCCGGCCTACCGCGCCCTGCGCGGCTTCATCGCCACCGAGTACCTGCCGGCCACGCGTGCCAGCAGTGGCCTGGGCGCGCTGCCCGACGGCCAGGCCTGGTACGCCAACCTGATCGTGCAGACCACCGCCAGCGACCAGAGCGCCGCGCAGCTGCATGCGCTGGGCGAACAACGCGTGCAGGAGCTGCAGGCCCAGATCGCCACGGTGATGAAGGATGCCAAGCTGCGTGGCACCCCCACCAAGCTGCTGCGCAGCATGCGCAACGACCGCCAGTTCCAGTATGGCGATGCCAACGCGCTGATCAACCGCTACCGGCAGGTGCAGCAGCAGGTCAACGCACGCCTGCCGCAGGTGCTGGATACGTTGCCCAGATCCGGGCTGGAAGTGCGTGCGGTGGAACCGGAGCGTGCGCTGACCGCTGCCGCCGCGGCCTACCAGCCGTCGCCAGGCGAACAACCAGGCGTGCTGTACATCAACACCCGTGACCTGCCCAGCCGCAAGCGCTGGAACGTGCCGGTGCAGTACCTGCATGAAGCGATCCCGGGCCACCACGTGCAGCTGGGCCTGCAGCAGGAACTGGCCAAGCTGCCGCGCTTCCGCCGCCTCGGTGGCGATCTCGCCTTCGTCGAAGGCTGGGGCCTGTATGCGGAAACGCTGGGCGAAGACCTCGGCATCTACACCGATCCCTACGACCGTATCGGCTACCTGTACTCGCGCCTGCTGCGTGCCGCGCGCGTGGTAGCCGATACCGGCGTGAATGCACAGGGCTGGAGCAAGCAGCAGGCCGTGGCCTACCTGCAGAAGACGGTCGACATGAGCAGCGATGACGCCAACGCCGAAGTCGAGCGGATCATGGCCCAGCCCGGCCAGGCGCTGTCCAACGTAGCCGGCCTGACCACCATCGTGGCGCTGCGCGACAAGGCCAAGGTCCGCCAGGGTTCCGCCTTCGACCTGCGTCGCTTCCACGCCGAGCTGCTGAAGGACGGCTCGATGCCGCTGGATGTGCTGGATCGCAAGATGGAACGCTGGATGGCCCAGCCGGCCAGCGCCACGCCCGCCCCTTCACCCTGACCCGACCGGAGCCGTCATGCGCCCTGCCGTCGTCCTGCTCGCCGCCGTGCTGGGCCTGCTGCCCGTAGCCAGCCCCGCCGCACCGGTGCTGACCCCACCGGATGCGGGCATCGATGGCCTGATGCAGGCCTATGACGGCCAGGTGCCCGGCGCCGCGGTGCTGGTCCTGCATGACGGGCAGCCGGTATTCCGTCGCGGCTACGGCCTGGCGGTGGTGGAAGACAGCACCCCGGTCACCCCGGCCAGCAACTTCCGGCTGGCCTCGGTCAGCAAGCAGTTCACTGCAGCGGCAGTACTGCTGCTGGTGGAAGACGGCCGGCTCGGGCTGGACCAGTCGGCCCGCCAGTGGCTGCCCGAGCTGCCGCCGGCTGCGGCGGCCATCACCCTGCGCCAGCTGCTGTCGCACACCAGCGGCCTGCTCGACTACGAAGACCTGATGGACCCGGCCGACCCGCGCCAGGTGCACGATGCCGACGTTCTGGCCCTGCTCGCGCGCGAAGACCGCCTGAACTTCGCGCCCGGCACGCAATACCGGTACAGCAACAGCGGCTACGCGCTGCTGGCACTGATCGTCGGTCGCGCCTCCGGACAGGATTTCGCAGCCTTCCTGCAGCGACGCATCTTCGCGCCGCT
Source organism: Stenotrophomonas sp. SKA14 (assembly GCF_000158575.1). NCBI lineage: Bacteria > Pseudomonadati > Pseudomonadota > Gammaproteobacteria > Lysobacterales > Lysobacteraceae > Stenotrophomonas > Stenotrophomonas sp. SKA14. The sequence goes on along the minus strand of NZ_DS999412.1, from coordinate 1,835,228 downwards.
GGGCATGGCGCACACCGTGGCTCATCAGGACGGTGTCGATGCGGTGGCGGCACGTGCCTACGGCTACAGCCGGATCGACGGCCACTGGCAGCGCACCGACCAGAGCACCACCAGCGCCGTACTCGGCGATGGCGGCATCTATTCCTCGCTGGACGACCTGGCCCGCTGGGATGCCGCGCTGTATGACGACCGCCTGTTGTCCAAGGCCTCGCGCCGCGCGATGTTCAGCCCGGCCACCACGACCACCGAACCTGACGTGCCGCACTACGGCTTCGGCTGGCGCCTGAATGGCCCAGTGCAGTGGCACAGCGGCGAGAGCATCGGCTTCCGCAACGTGATCCTGCGCCACCCGGAGAAGCACCTGACCGTGATCGTGCTGACCAACCGCAACGACCCCGAACCCTATCCGCTGGCGCTGAAGATCGCCCAGCGCTGGCTGGACACCCTGCAATGACTGCTTCATCCGACGCCCTGCTGGGCATCCACCACGCCGCACTGATCTGCAGCGACTACGCGCGCTCGAAGGACTTCTACGTGCGCATCCTCGGCCTGCGCGTGCTGGCCGAGAACCATCGTGCCGCGCGCGATTCCTGGAAGCTGGACCTGGCCCTGCCCGACGGTGGCCAGCTGGAACTGTTCTCGTTCCCCTCACCGCCGCCGCGGCCCAGCCGTCCTGAAGCCCAGGGCCTGCGCCACCTCGCGTTCCGGGTGACCGTGCTGGAGCCATTCATCCAGCGCCTGGCCGCGCAAGGCGTGGCCTGCGAACCGATCCGCGTGGACGAATACACCGGCCGCCGCTTCACCTTCTTCGCCGACCCCGACGACCTGCCGCTGGAGCTGTACGAAGTCGGTTGAGCCGACCGCGTGCCGACCAACGGTCGGCACCCACCATCAGCAGCGTGAACCTGTCGAAGGCTGGGCACTGTGGGTTTGCGGGGTGTGAGCCGCATGGATGCGGCGACCAAGCCCCCATGGACGGGTTTACGGCGTCCCCGCAAACCCACAGTGCCCAGCCATCCCACGGAATGCCGCTCTGGCTCTGGGCATTGCCGTTGCATTGAGCAGGTGCAGGGCGCAGCCCTGCAAAGCCCCCCCCTTCCCCATACCCCGCCGAATGGGTATACAGTCGACCCGTACCGGCATCGTGCCGGAATGAACCCTGGGAGGGGACCATGCGCAAGACCTTCAAGACCCTGCTGCTGGCGCTGCCGCTGTGCCTGGCCGCGCTCTCGGCACAGGCCGCCGACAGCCCGGCCGGCCGCTGGAAGACCATTGACGACAAGACCGGCAAGGTGAAATCGATCGTCGAAATCACCCAGGCTGCCAACGGCTCCCTGTCCGGCAAGGTGCTTGAAGTGCTGCAGTCGGACAAGGGCCCGAACCCGGTCTGCGACGGCTGTGAGGGTGCCAACAAGAACAAGCCGGTGAAGGGCATGACCATCCTCTGGAACCTCAAGTCCGACGGTGCCAGCAAGTGGGCCGGTGGCCAGATCCTCGACCCGGCCTCCGGCAAGGTCTACAAATCCAAGCTGGAACTGCAGCCCGGCGGCAACAAGCTGGACGTGGCCGGCTGCATCGCCTTCATCTGCCGCACCCAGACCTGGGTTCGCGACTGAGGTCCCCGCCCCCGCGTTACCCTCGTGACCCGGCCCCGGCCGGGTCACCTCGTTGCGGGCATGCGATAATCTGCGGTTCCCCTCGGCTTCACCCCGCGACCATGACCCGTACCGCGCTCGTCACCACCGCCCTGCCCTACGCCAACGGCCCGCTGCACCTGGGCCACCTGGTCGGCTACATCCAGGCCGACATCTGGGTGCGTGCGCGGCGAATGAGCGGCGGCAAGGCCTGGTTCGTCTGTGCCGACGACACCCATGGCACGCCGATCATGCTGGCTGCGGAAAAGGCCGGGATCACCCCGGAAACCTTCATCGCCAACATCCAGGCCGGCCACGAGCGAGACTTCGCCGCCTTCGGCGTCGCCTTCGATCACTACGACTCGACCAACTCGGCGGCCAACAAGGCGCTGACCGAGCAGTTCTACCTGAAGCTGGAAGCGGCCGGTCACATCAGCCGCCGGTCGGTGGCGCAGTTCTACGACCCGGCCAAGGGCATGTTCCTGCCCGACCGCTACGTCAAGGGCATCTGCCCGAACTGCGGCAGCCCCGACCAGTACGGCGACAACTGCGAAGTGTGTGGCGCCACCTATGCGCCGACCGACCTGAAGGAACCGCGTTCGGTCATCTCCGGTGCCACGCCGGAAATGCGCGATTCGGAGCACTTCTTCTTCGAGGTCGGCCACTTCGATGCGTTCCTGCGCGACTGGCTGGCCGGCGACGTCGCCCTGCCGGGCGTGAAGGCCAAGCTGGGTGAGTGGCTCAATGCCGAAGGCGGCCTGCGCGCGTGGGACATCTCGCGCGATGCGCCGTACTTCGGCTTCCAGATTCCCGGCCAGCCGGGCAAGTACTTCTACGTCTGGCTGGACGCGCCGATCGGCTACCTGTCCAGCTTCCAGACCCTGTGCGGCAAGCTCGGCGAAGACTTCGAATCGCACCTGCGTGCCGGCACCAGCACCGAGCTGCACCACTTCATCGGCAAGGACATCGTCAACTTCCACGGCCTGTTCTGGCCGGCGGTGCTGCACGGCACCGGCCATCGCGCGCCGACCCGCCTGCACGTCAACGGCTACCTGACCGTGGACGGCGCCAAGATGAGCAAGTCGCGCGGCACCTTCGTGATGGCCCGCACCTTCCTCGACGCCGGCCTGGAACCGGAAGCGCTGCGTTACTACTACGCGGCCAAGTCCGGCGGCGGCGTCGACGATCTCGACCTGAACCTGGGTGACTTCATCGCCCGCGTCAACGCCGATCTGGTCGGCAAGTTCGTCAACCTGGCCAGCCGCTGCGCCGGCTTCATCAGCAAGCGCTTCGACGGCCAGCTGGCCGCGCAGCTGCCCGATGCGGCGCAGTACCAGCGTTTCGTCGATGGCCTGGCGCCGATCCGCGAAGCGTACGAGCGCAACGACCCGGCGGCGGCGATCCGCCTGACCATGACCCTGGCCGACGAAGCCAACCGCTACATCGATGACGTCAAGCCGTGGGTGATCGCCAAGCAGGAAGGCGCCGATGCGCAGCTGCAGGCGGTGTGCAGCCAGGGCCTGAACCTGTTCCGCGTGCTGGTTACCGCGCTGAAGCCGGTGCTGCCAGCCACCGCCGCGCAGGCCGAGGCCTTCCTGGCCGCGCCGGTGGACGACTGGACCGACCTGGTGCAGCCGCTGCTGGGCCACCGCATCACCGACTACACCCCGCTGTTCACCCGTATCGACCCGAAGAAGATTGACGCCATGATCGACGCCTCCAAGGACACCCTGCAGCCGGCCGCCGCTGCCGCCCCCGTCGCCAAGGTTGAAGCCGCAAAGCCGGCAGCACCGGCACCGGCCAAGGACGACGCAAAGAGCGCCGACGCGCCGGCCTACATCGGCATCGACGATTTCGCCAAGCTCGACCTGCGCATCGGCAAGGTGCTGGTGTGCGAGTTCGTGGAAGGCTCGGACAAGCTGCTGCGCTTTGAACTGGATGCCGGCGAGCTGGGCAAGCGCCAGATCTTCTCCGGCATCCGCGGCAGCTACGGTGAGCCGGAAAAGCTGGTTGGCCGCAGCGTGGTGTTCATCGCCAACCTGGCCCCGCGCAAGATGCGCTTCGGCCTGAGCGAAGGCATGATCCTGTCGGCCGGTTTCGACGGCGGCGCGCTGGCGCTGCTGGACGCCGACAGCGGCGCGCAGCCGGGCATGCCGGTCCGCTGATGCCTGCAGCGGGCGTGGCCAGGCCGCGCCCGCCGTCAGCACCGGCTACGGGGGCAATGCGATGGGAGGCAACGGAATGGAACTGGCGCTGTTCGACTTCGACCACACCGTGACCACCTGCGATACCTATGGCCGGTTCCTGCGCCGCGTGGCCACGGCCGAACAGCTGGCGCAGGCGTGGTGGAAAGTCGGACCGTGGCTGGTGGCATACAAGCTGAAACTGATCTCGGCCGAACGCATCCGCGCGCGCGTCACCCGCCTCACCTTCAGCGACCGCCACAGCGACGATATCACCACGCTGGCCGCCGGCTTCTCGCGCGAATTCCTGCCCGAGGTGGTGCGCCCGGAAATGCTGGAGCAGATCCGCTGGCACAAGGAACAGCAGCACACCGTGGTGATCGTGTCCGGTTCGCTGGACCTGTACCTGAAGCCGTGGTGCGAGCAGCTGGGCCTGCAGTTGATCTGCAACCGGCTGGAGAGCCAGGACGGTCGCCTGACCGGTCGCTATGCCGGTGGCGACTGCGGCCCGCGCAAAGTCGAGCACATCCGTCGCCAGTTCGATCTATCGCGTTACGTGCGCATCCATGCCTACGGCGACAGTTCCGAAGACAAGCCGATGCTGGCACTGGCCCACGAGCGCTGGTTCCGTGGCAAACCCCTGAAGTAACCCAACGCGCAGCCTTCGCCACGCATGAGCCTGATCCCGCCCCTGACCGAACGCCTCGACCGCCTGCTGCCGCAGACCCAATGCGGGCAATGCGGCTACGACGGCTGCCGCCCCTACGCGCAGGCGATGGCGCGCGGCGAAGCGGGGGGGGACCGCTGCCCACCGGGTGGCGACGCCGGTGCGCGTGCACTGGCCCAGGTGCTGGGCACACCGGCAATTCCGTTTGACCGCTCGCGCGGCGAGCACAAGGCCGCGCAGGTTGCGTTGATCGTGGAGGCCGACTGCATCGGCTGCACCAAATGCATCCAGGCCTGCCCGGTGGATGCCATCGTCGGTGGTGCCAAGTACATGCACACGGTGATCGCCGATCTGTGCACCGGCTGCGAGCTGTGCATTCCGCCGTGCCCGGTGGACTGCATCGAGATGGTGCCCCTGTAACGGGGCCTGCAGAAGGGGTCAGATCCCTTTTCCAACGGGAAAGGGATCTGACCCCGTTCAATGATTACGGCACTGCGGCCGTCACCACGATCTCGACCTTCCACTCGGCGTGGGCCAGCCTGGCTTCAAACGTGGCGCGGGCCGGGGTCGCGCCCTCGACCACCCACTCGTCCCACGCCTTGTTCATGCCGTCGAAGTCGGCGATGTCGGCCAAGAACACTTCCGCGCGCAGCACGTGCTGGCGATCACTGGCCACCAGCGCCAGCAGCTTGTCGATCTCCGCCAGCACCTGCCGGGTCTGGCCGGTGATGTCCTGGCTGGTGTCTTCCGGAATCTGGCCGGAGAGGTAGGCGACCTTGTTGTACACGGTCATTTCGGACATGCGCGGTCCGACGTCGTAACGCTCCATCATGGGCGTGGCTCCTGCGGGTGATCAGGCCTGCATTGTCCTCCAAAGCGGTCAACGATGGGTGCACGCGGGCGGGCCGCGCAACGCCACTACCGGGCTCCGACACACCCGCTGGTCAAATGCCCGCGACAGGCGCACGATGCGCCACGCCCGTGTTGACACCGCCCTCGCCCTCCCTGACGCACCCTTGCGCCGATGACCGAAACCACCGACCCCGCCACCGCTTCCTCCACCCCGGCATGGAAGCGGGTCCTTACCATCGTCATCCCGCTGCTGGTCCTGGCGCTGGCCCTGCATGGGCTGGCCAACGAGTTCGATGAGAACGGCTACCGCGCCATCCGCCACGCCTTCCATCAACTCAGCGGCACGCAGATCGCGCTTACCGTCGTGCTGGGTCTGGCCAGCTACGGTTGTCTGATCGGCTTTGACGCCATCGGCCTGCGCCGCAGCGGCATCCGCGTGCATCCGGCACGCATCGGCATCACCGCATTCCTGGCACATACGCTGGGCCAGACCGTGGGCTTCGCCGCGCTGACCGGTGGTGCGGTGCGCCTGCGCGGTTATCGCACCGCCGGCCTGGACCTGGCGCAGATCGGCCAGGTGGTGCTGATGAGCACGCTCGGCTTCGTGTTCGGTGCCTGGCTGCTGATCAGCGTGGCGCTGTGCATGGAGCCTGAAGCCGCGGCGCTGGCACTGCCGCTGGATCCGGACGCAGTGCGCGTGGTCGGCATCATCGCGCTGTTCGCCTATCTGGCGATGCTGCTGCTGGTCGGCCGCGAAGGCCGTCAGTTCAGCGTGTTCGGGCATGGCCTGTGGCTGCCCGACCGCCGCACCATGATCGGTGTCACCGTGCTCAGCGTGATCGAACTGGTGCTGGCCAGCGCCGCGTTCTACGTGCTGCTGCCGGACTCGACGCCGACCGGCCTGCCCGGCTTCGTCGGCCTGTACCTGGTCGCAGTGCTGGCTGGCCTGGTCTCGACCGTCCCCGCCGGCCTCGGCGTGTTCGAATGGAGCCTGCTGAAGCTGCTGCCGCAGGTCGCACCGGCGGCGGTGCTGGCTGCCGCGCTGATCTACCGCGTTACCTATTACGTGCTGCCGTTGGTGCTGGCCACCCTGCTCGCACTGGCCCCTGCCCTACGGCAACCGCTGCAGGCCAGCGCCGGCGCCACCCGCGCCGGCTGGAACGCGCTGCGTCCCTGGCTGCCACAGATCATCGCGCTGGCGGTGTTCAGCATCGGTGCCGCGCTGGTCATCGACGGCACACTGCCCACGCCACGCCGGCATCTGGTCAATGCCTCACTGCCGATTCTGGAAACTTCGCACCTGATCGGCAGCCTCAGCGGTGTCGCGCTGCTGCTGATCGGCCAGGGCCTGGCCCGGCGCAGCCATGCGGCGTGGATGCTGGCGATGGCGGTGTGCGTGGTCACCCCGTTGCCGTTGTGGCTGCGCGGCGGTCAATGGTTGATCGCAGTTTCCGCAGTGCTTGCGGCGATGGCGCTGTGGGCCGCGCGCCGCGAGTTCTACCGCCAGGGCGCACTGCTGGATGAAGCGTGGTCGTGGCCGTGGCTGCGCAACCTCGGGCTGGTGCTGGTGGCGGTCACTTGGCTGCTGTTCTTCACTTACAGCCACGTCGAGTACCAGAACGAGCTGTGGTGGGAGTTCGCGGTGTCCGGCAATGCTCCGCGTGCGTTGCGTGCACTGCTGGTGGTGGCCATCGCGCTGGTGATGTTCGGCCTGGCGCGGCTGCTGCACAGCACCCGCAGCCCGCTGCCGGCCGCCGATGAAGCCACGCTGCAATCGCTGGCGCCGGTACTGGCCGGTGCCACCGATACCCAGGCCTGCCTGGTGCTGACCGCCGACAAGGCGGTGCTGCGCGATGATGCGAAGCAGGGCTTCGTGATGATGCAGCGCTATGGCGGTTCGCTGATCGCGATGGGCGATCCGGTCGGACCGCCGGAGGTCGCCCGCGCACTGATCTGGCGCTTCCGCGAAGAAGCCGACCGGCTGGGCCTGCGCCCGGTGTTCTACCAGGTGGGCGAGACCTACTGGCAGACCTACCTGGACCTTGGCCTAGGCCTGGTCAAGCTGGGCGAGGAAGCGATGGTGCCGCTGCACGACTTCGGCCTGGAAGGCCGCGAACGTGCCGACCTGCGCCAGGCCTGGAACCGCGGCAAGCGCAGCGGCCTGTCATTCCGGGTGGCGCCAGTGGAGGAGATTCCCAGCCTGCTGCCACGCCTGCATGCCATCTCCAACGCATGGCTGGACGACAAGGCCGGCGATGAAAAGGGCTTCTCGCTGGGCAGCTACGACCCGGATTACCTGGCGCGCTTCCCGGTCGCATTGGTCGAGGCCGAAGGCCAGATCGTGGCATTCGCCAACCTGTGGCAGGCACCGGCCGGCGCCGAGCTGTCGGTGGATCTGATGCGCCATGTCAACGAGGCGCCAAAGGGCACGATGGACTTCCTCTTCATCGAACTGTTCCTGTGGGGCCGCGCGCAGGGCTACGCGCGCTTCTCGCTGGGCATGGCGCCGCTGTCCGGATTGGCCCAGCATCGGCTCGCGGGCCGCTGGAACCGGCTGGCCGGCCTGCTGGCGCGGCACGGTGAACGCTTCTATGGCTTCAGTGGTCTGCGCCGCTTCAAGTCGAAGTTCGATCCACAGTGGCGGCCGCGCTATCTGGCAGCACCCGGCGGCATGCACCTGCCGGCGGCGCTGCTGGATGCCACGCGCCTGATCTCGCTGGATCCGCGGCGCAACTGACGCCCCGATCCGCCGGGCTTGGCCGGGCGCTACCTGCGCCCCGGCGCCGACCAAGGTCGGCGCCTACCCATGACCGCCGGGCATCGCTCGGCGCTACGCCCCACCCTTGAGGATCACCTCGGCCAGGCGGTCGTAGTCACCATTGAAGTGATGGTCGCCCGGCAGCTTCACCTTCTGCACGCCATCGTTGGCGGGAAGGCCCGGGCACAACGCGTCATCGTCGTCCTGGCCATACACGCACAACGTCTTGCCAGTCGGCAGCTTCGCCACTTCCGGCGCAATCGGCAGGCCGTCGCCGCCCCCGCCCAGCCAGTTGCTGACATGGAACTCGAAGTCGGCCTTCTTGCCGACCGACAGCAGCACGATACGGTCCAGCGCTGCCCGGGTATCTGCATCAAGCTGGTTGATGGTGGCCGGCAGCACGTCGGCGCCCTGCGAGAATCCGATCAGCATCACCTTGTCGCGGTGCCACTGCTGGCGGTAGTGCTCGATGATCTTCTGCAGGTCCGCAGCAAAGCCCTTCGGCGTGCGCTCGCTCCAGAAGTAGCGCAGCGAATCGATGCCGACCACCGCCACGCCGTGCTCGTTGAGCGAGGACGCCACGTCCTTGTCCAGGCCAGCCCAGCCACCGTCGCCGGAGACAAACACGGCCAGCGTGTCGCCGTTGCCGGTTGCCGGTACTTCCACCACCGGCAGGCCCTTCAGCGCAGCCGGCGGCGGCGCCAGGCTGACACCCGCCTGCGCCCCCATCACCCGCGCCGCAGCCACCAGGCCCGGCGAGGCATCACCGCGCGTGGTGCGCTTGAACTCACGCGCCATCGCGACCTGCTGCACGAACCCACTGGCCTCGCCCACCTTGCAGCCGTGATCACCGGCCGCACTCAACCACGGGAAGTTCAGTTCGGCGGGCTGCAACCTGTTGCGCTTCACGCCATCGCCGCAGACCATGCGCTCGTGGCTGTGGTCCGGGCAGAAGCCGGTGGTGAGCAGGCCGGCGAATACCTGGGTATCGGCCTGCGCCGCCAGCGAGTAGGCCATTTCGGCACCTTCACCATCGCCGCCGACCAGCGGCAGGTGGTAGCCGGGCAGATGCAGCGACGCCTGCAGCCAGCGCGAGAAGTTCTCGACGTCGCCGGAACCGAAGGAGCAGGTCGGGTCACCCTCGCGCTTGAGCACCCCGCGCAGATGCGCGATGTCCACGGCTGCGACCATCGCGCCATCGGCACGCAGCGCCTCGATCGGCAAACGGCTGGTGTCACCGCCGGCAGAAGGTTCATGGAACCAGATCACTACCCGCTGCGGTGTTCCCGACGGCATATGCACCGGAATCTGTTCGAATCGCCCGTGGCTGAACTGCTGCACGTTGGCCGCCGCCATTGCCGGCAGCGCAGCCAGCGCCAGTACCACACCCATTGCCCTGCCCAGCCCTGCACGCTTCATATCGCAGCCCCGATGGAATGCGCACACGATACGCCGCCACCGCGTGCACGGCACGTACCGGCGCAGGCCGTTGGGGGTTCAGTGGGGGACGGGGCGGCGGCTGCGGCGGTACAACGCCAGCGCCAGGTACAGCAGCCAGCCCACGATCACCGCAATCACGACCTTCTGCCCCAGCCCACGCGGCGGCCCCGCGCGCCACAGCACGTGCAGCCAGAGAAGCACGAACGCCAGCCACGCCCAGCCCCAGAGCAGGCCGGCCGCGGACTGCCAGCCTGGTTCGCGGCGCAGGTACCAGGCCTGCAGCAGCATGCCGACGCTGGCACACAGGAACGCGGTGTTGGCCGCCAGCCCATGGATGAACGGTGCCAGCAGTGGCGTTGCTTCGGGCAGCCAGCTGTCACCGATGGCGACGGTGGCCAGGCCCAGTGCGGACACGCTGAACAGCAGCGGCGCCGCCGCGCTGCGACGCGGGCCGATGCTGTTGCGATACAGCGCGATGCCCAGCGCCGCGATGGCCAGCGCCAGCAGGCAGTACGCAGCGCGCAGTGCCAGCCCCCACGGTCCATGCAGGTAGAGGCTGAGGGTAGCCCGCACCCAGTCCAGGTCGGTGCGCGCGAACTGGGTCCACAGTGCAGTCGCCACGAACAGCAGCAACGCCACCATTGCCAGTACTGCCGCCGGACGTGCGCGGTTCATGGCGCCGCTTCCGGATGCCGCGCCTGCCACTCGGCCAGCGCCTTGCGGTAGCGCTGCAGCTCATCGGCATACAGGTCAAGCACGCACAGCGGGCAGCCACTGCCGCAGCACTCATTGGGACCAGGCTCTTCCGGTGGCAGCGGGCGGGGATCGGGATCAGGAACGGACACGGTCGGAAACGGCGATCGGTGGAAACAGACCCCAGTGTACCGGGCTGGCTCAGCGCTCCAGCTGCCGGCGCAGGTTGTCGCGGGCAGCGGCATCCAGGCGCTGGTGGAAGAAGTCGCTGAGGAAGATGCGTGGCGCACGCAGCAGGCCCTGCAGGAAACGCCGGCGCCCGGCGCGGTACAGGAAGCCCGGCACCACGCCCGTGTACTCCTCGGCCACGCCCCGGTCGTAGGCGGCGAACACCGGTTCCGGCGCGGCCAGGATCGCCATGTCGCAGTCCAGGAACAGCGCGGCCTCGGCATCGACATCACCCGGGCCGAGCTCGCCATGGCGGGCGGTCAACAGGATCAACTGCTCGACCCGGGCGCCATCGACGGCGGCCAGGTCCGGTGCCTGCGCGATCGCCTGCAGGGCCAACTGCGCCGAGCGTGCCTCGTTGTCCTTGCGCCCGGCCTGGTAGATCGCATCGTGATACAGCACGGCCAGATAGACCTCGGCCGGCTGCTGCCAGCCCGGGCCATCAGCCACCTGCTGGCAGTGCTGCAGCACGGCGCGCACGTGGCCGAAGTGGTGGTAGGCGCGGGGCGGCGTTGCATAGCTGTCCTGCAGCGCCTGCCACTGCGCCGGGGCAAGCGTCAGAGGTTGGAAGTCCATGCCCGGATCATCCCGCCTGCGTTGGCGGCCGGCAAGCTGGCTGTTTTTTCACCACACACTCACAACGCTTGCCGGGCGTGGCCTGGGCGCCGTTGTCCACAGCTTTGTCGAGCGCTGGTCCACACCGGTTGTGGATGAACCGCGACGCCGACCAACGGTCGCTGCAGCGGAACATCCCTGGGTCTACACTCGCCACAGGCGGGAGCGCCCGCCGCTGCCGGGAGCTGTCATGTACCGCCCTTCCGTCCCTTGCCTGGCCCTTTCGCTGCTCGCCCTCTGTGCGCCGGCCTTCGGCGCGGACCCGGCGCCGCCTGCAGCGGTGGTGACCACGCCGACCATCACCGTGTCGGCCCCGCGCGTGCCGACGCCGGACGAGGTGTTCGCCATTCCGGCGGACCTGCGCGCGATGCTGCAGAAGCAGGTGATCCAGCGCAGCTACTCCCGCGACCAGCGCCTGCAGGCGCTGGTGGAAATGATCTTCGAACAGCACGGGCTGGACCTGCAGTACGACGCCAATGCGACCTACACCGTCAGCGAGATCTGGCAGCATCGCCAGGCCAACTGCCTGGCCTTCACCCTGCTGTTTGTGACGCTTGCCCGCGAAGCCGGCATCCAGGCCCGCGTGCAGGAAGTGGGACAGGTGGTGTCGTGGTACCAGGACCAGCAGAACGGCGTGGTCTACAACGTCGGGCACGTCAACGCCGGCGTCGACGTCGGCGGGCGTTTCGGTACCGTCGACCTGGACCGCAACGTGCTCTACGACCGGCGCGGACCGGTTCCGGTCAGCCGTGCGCGGGCCTTGGCGCATTTCTACAACAACCGCGGCGCCGAGTACCTTGCCGAAGGTGACCTGGTGGGTGCACGTGCGTTCTTCGACGCTGCGCTGGCCCAGGACAGCGGGTTCGCTCCGGTCTGGAACAACGTCGGCGTGCTCGACCATCGCGCAGGCGACAACGAGGGCGCACGACAGGCGCTGGACAGGTCGCTGCAGCTGGATGGACGCCAGGATGCCGCGCTGACCAATGCCTCGGCACTGTTCCGCAGCCTGGGCCTGACCGCGCAGGCGCAGGCGCTGGAGCGCCGGTTGACGTCGGTGCAGCGCGAGGACCCGTTCGCGCAGTACATGCTCGGCGCCAAGGCCGAGCGTGCGGGCCAGCTGGATGCGGCGATCCGCTACTACCGCCAGGCGGTGCGCCTGTATGACACCGCGCACCAGTTCCACTTCGGGCTGGCACGGGTCTATTTCCTGGCCGGCCAGCTCAAGCGTGCCGATCGCGAAATGCTGCGCGCGCAGGAACTGGGCGGGGCCCCGGAGCAAGCACGCTACCAGGCCAAGCTGGACAGCCTGGCGCGCTGGCGCGCGCAGCAGGCCAGGCGCTGAGGTCCGGTCAGGCCTTCTTGAGGAAGCAGGTCTTCAGGACCAGCCCCTTGATCTTGTCCGAGTTACCTTCGATGTGCTCGGCATCGTCCTCGACCAGGCGGATGTTGCGGATCACCGTGCCCTGCTTCAGCGGGATCGAGGAGCCCTTCACCTTCAGGTCCTTGATCACGGTGACGGTGTCGCCGCTCTGCAGGGTATTGCCGTTGCTGTCACGCACGACCAGGGTCGAACCGGCGCTTTCCTCGGCGGTCCACTCGAAGCCGCAGTCGGCGCAGATCCACAGCGCGCCATCGGCATAGGTGTTTTCCAGGGTGCACTGCGGGCAGGCGGGGGCGGACGACATCGGCAAGTACCTCAAAATGAATCAACAGCCGCCATTGTAACCGGCCGGCCTTTTTCCCATTCCGCCGGGAGGGGGCCGGCGGCCCTCCTTCACGGCACGACGCTGGAACTTGCAGTCGGCCGCGAACTGCAGCAGAGTGCGCGGCCCCTGATCGCCCCCGGAATTCCCCATGCGCCTCGGCATCGACTTCGGTACCAGCAACTCCGCCGCCGCCATCGTGCATGAGGGAAAGCTGCTGCCGATCCGCTTCGGCGACGCCGAGCAGTTCCGCACCAGCGTGTATTTCCCCGGCGTGGTGCCGGACCCGGACGATTTCCAGCTCGACGACGGCCAGGAACACCAACTGCAGCAGATGATCGACAGCGCCGCCCGCGCAGCGCGTGCCGCCGGCCAGGAACGCACGCCACAGGCGCTTCGCCGCGAAGCCCTGCGCGCGTTGCGCCGCGAGTGGATGGAAGCCCGTGCCGGCCAGGAACGCAGTGCCAGCGACCTGCTGCAGAACGCGGTCTACGGTGATGAGGCACTGGAAGCGTACTTCGAGGAACACGAAGGCAACCTGGTGCAGAGCCCGAAGTCGATGCTGGGCTACAACCTGCACCCGCGCGCCAGGCAGACCATCACCGGCATCGCCGCGCACATCCTTGAACACATCCGCCTGACCGCCAGCGCCCAGCTTGGCCGCCCGCTGCGTGCCGCCCTGCTCGGCCGCCCGGTGCAGTTCCGCAGTTCGATCGGCGCGGCCGGCAACGACCAGGCGCTGGACATCCTGCGCGAGGCCGCCACCCAGGCCGGCTTCGACCAGATCGATTTCCTTGAAGAACCCGCCGCTGCGGCCATGCATTACCACGCCGAAAGCCGCGAGCGGCACCAGGCCGTGATCGTCGACATCGGTGGCGGTACCACCGACATCGCGCATGCCGAAGTCGGCGGCGACGACGCACCGCGCATCCACCGCGCCTGGGGTATCGCCCGCGGCGGTACCGACATCGACCTGGCGCTGAGCCTGTCCAGCTACATGCCGCTGTTCGGCCGCGGCATCACCCGCGTGCCCACCCACCACTACGTGGAAGCGGCCACCGTGCAGGACATGACCCGGCAGCGCGATTTCCGCCTGCACAAGTACGACCATGTGGACGCGCCCTGGGGCGACCGCCTGCAGGCCCTGCAGGACACCGGCAACACCGCGCGCCTGTACCGCGATGTCGAACGCGCCAAGATCGCCCTCAGCGCCGCCAGTGAACACCGCAGCACGCTGGACTACATCGCGCGCGACCTGCATGCCGACAGCAGCGCCGACGGCCTGGCTTCTGCCGCACATGGGTACCTGGAGCAGATCCGCGAGCTGCTGGCCCAGGTCCGCAGCGATATCGGTGGCGATCCCGATGCGGTGTTCCTGACCGGTGGCATGTCCCGCGCCGGCTACCTGCGCCAGGCCGTGGCCGAGGCCTTCCCGGGCGCCCGCATGGTCCATGGCGAACCCTCGCTGGGGGTGGTCCAGGGCCTTGCGCTGGCGGCAGCCAGCCAGGATTAACAAAACGTTACGCGGTCTAAGTTACTCTTGGTCGGCTAGAACCCAGCTGCACCTTCCACCGGCCACGCCGGTGCGTGTCTTCCGTGCAGCCCGGCCCGCCCTGCGGGCCTAGCGGCCATGCCTTCCTGGCTCGTTCATGGTCCGCGTACCACCGGAGCCGCCATCGAGACCCGCTTTGGGCACCCGCCAGGCCCCAGAGGCCTTACAACCTGACGCAGCACCTGCACCCATCGACTGCCGCCGTTGTGACGCGGTCTGTTGCCGGCTGCCCGTGCTGCTGCAGCCCGGCGACCACGTGCCTGGCCAGTTCCTTTCGCGCGACGCGCACGGCCGTGCCGTGATGGCACGCAACGAGGAAGGCTGGTGCGCAGCGATCGATCCCTATCACCTGCGCTGCACGATCTATTCGCAGCGCCCGGCGATCTGCCGCCAGTTTTCGATGGGCGGCGATGACTGCCGCCGCGAGCGGCAGGACTACCTGCGCCAGGCCGATGCCTGGGCGCTTTCCTCCCCTTCCACCTGACAGGAGCAACCATGCCCCGCAAGGCAAAGACCCCCGCGAAGGCCAGCAACAGCATCCGCAGCGAACGCAAGGGCGCGGCCGCCAGCACCGTGGTCAGCAGTGATTCGATCGCTTCGGACCTGGCTGCGTTCCGCAAGGCCGGTGGCAAGATCGAAGTCCTCGGCACCACCTGGGCGCTGAAGAAAGCCAGCTGACCCAGTACCGACCGCGGCGGCGCTGCCGCCGCGGCCTGCCGGACCGCGCTCAGCGATCCAGGCGTACCTGCACACTGCCCGAATGCGACTGGATGCGGATGTCACCATCACCGCCGCCCAGTCGTGTGTCCAGGTGGCTGCCCGGCCCGTAGCGCGGCCGCTCCACCTGCCCGGCATCGCTGTTGATCGAGCCGCTGAAGCTGTTCACCGACAGCTGCGCCGACACCGTGCGCGGCAGGCTCAGCGTGACCGAAGCGCTCACCGATTCGACGTTGATGCGGCCACCCGGTGCCAACCCGGCCGCTGCCAGCTCGATGCTGCCCGACACGGTTTCCACCGCCAGCCGCTGCACCCGCCCGGCGTCCACCTCGACCCGGCCGGACACGGTCTGCGCACCGATATCACCGGATACGCCGCCACCGGCCTCGATCCGCCCACTGACCGTGTTGACGTCAAGCTTCGGTGTCTGCAGGCGTGCACTGACACTGCCGCTGACCGTGTTGAGTTTGCTGTCGCCACTGCGCCCGGCCGCGCTCAGGCTGCCGCTGACCGTATCGGCCTGCAGGCGGCGCACATCGATGCCGCTGATGTCCTGGCTGGCGCTGACCGTACTCAGCAGCAGTTCCACCGAGCGCGGCACATTCAGCACCAGCGTGGCGCCACCGTTGCCGTTGCGACGCGGGTATTCGATCTCCCAGCGCACGCGGTTGGCGCTCTTCTCCTGGCGCAGCTGCAGGCCGTCACTGAGCGTGCCGGTGAGCTGCACATCATTGCGGTCCCAGCCGCGCACGGTCACCTTGCCGGCGACGTTGCTCAGTTCGATGCGACCGCCGGCAGCCAGCGTGTGGCGTTCGTCGATACGCGTGTCGGCCAGCGCCAGCGAGGGTGCCAGCAACAGCGCCACACAGCAGGACATCAGGGTTCGGGTCATTGGGGTCTCCTCAGGTTGCCAGGCCGGACTCGGCGGCATAGGCCGCCTGCCGGGTCAGTTCCAGACGCAGCGCATAGGTGCGCTTGAGCTGGCCAAGCAGGTGCGGCGCACGGGGGTCCTGCGCCAATGCGGCGCGGATCTGCGCAGCACTTTCATCAAGTTCGTGCAGGGCCGGTTGCCATTCCGGCGCCCGGCCATCGGGCAGCGAAGCCACCGCCTGCTGGTACTGCTCGGTCATCGCCGCGGCCTGCAGCTGCAGCGCGGACGGCGCTGGCATGCCGGGTTGCGCATGGCGCCATGGCGCCACCGCATACACCGCCAGGCTGGCCGCCAGCGCCGCGCCCACCGGCAGCCACCAGCGCCGCCTCGGACGCATGGGCAGGGCCACCACATTGCCATCCGCTGCAGGTGCCGACGGTGGTTCACGCGGTGGCAGCCGGCTCGACAGGCGCTCCCAGCCATCGGCGGGCACGCTGCGTTCGCTGGACAGGGCACGCAGGCGTGCCAGCAGCGCGGAATCGTGGTCGTGTGTCGTCATGTCATGTCTCCCAGCCGTGCACGCAACAAACCGCGCGCACGATGCAACTGTGCCTTGGAACTGCCGACAGCCATCTGCAGCTGCTCGGCGATTTCGTGGTGTTTCCAGCCTTCGATGTCGTGCAACACCAGTACCGCACGTGCCCGTGGTGGCAGCGTCGACAGCGCACGCTCCAGGTCGCGCTCGGTGCCGGCACAGCGGTCATGCACCGCCAGTTCCTGCAACCCGCCGTCGACCTCATCCAGACTGTCGTGGTCCTGCCCGGCCGCGCGCCCACGCAGTTCCATCAGGGCGGCATTGACGCCCAGCCGATGCAGCCAGGTCGACAGGCTGCTCTCGAAACGGAACCCCGGCAGCGCCTTCCAGGCCTGCAGGAAGGCTTCCTGCAACGCATCTTCGGCACGTGCCTGCTGGCCGCCACACAGGCGCCACAACACAGCGAACACGCGCGGCGCATGGCGCCGGTACAGCAGTTCGTAGGCGGCGGTATCGCCTGCGGCCGCCGCCCGCACCAGGGCGGGTTCGTCGACGGCGTCGTTGGCGGCAGGCGGCGCGGGCATGGTGGTGTCGAGCATATCGCTTGGATGCGGCGGCCCGGGAAAAGGTTTAGAGCCGGATGATGATCGATTCGCTGCAACCTTTTCGGCGGCCGCTGCATCCATGCAAGGTCCTTCGTGAAAACGCCGTCCGGGAGTCCTGCCATGTCCAGCCCATCCTGCGCCGCCCTGCTGGTGATCGCCGCCTGCGTCCTGTTGCAGGTACTGGGCCTGTCGCTGCAGCTCCGCCCCGACAACGGCCGCGCCTGCCTGCAGCAGCATCGCAAGGAGCTGGTCTGCCTGGCCTGGACGCCCACGGTCGAATCCGCCGCACGCGCCGGGTAACATCGGGGGCCGTTTCCCCCCTCCGTAGTCGTCCCATGATGTTGTCGCTGAAGGACCACCTGCCACCCTGGACTCACCCTTGGCTGAACTACGCCGGCGTTGCCCTGCAGATCGTGCTGGTGCTGCTGGTCGCCTGGCTGCTGCGGCTGCTCGCCCGTCGCCTGATCCGCCGCTTCGCCGAGCACTACACGCTGCCGCCGGAAATGGTGATGGGCGCACGCCGGATCACCAGCTTCGTGGTCTATTTCAGTGCCCTGCTCTACATCCTCAGCCTGCTCGGCGCGAAGCCGTCAGTGCTCTGGACCGCCTTCACCGGCTTCGCCGCGGTGGGCGCGGTGGCCTTCTTCGCGGCCTGGAGCGTGCTGTCCAACATCTTCTGCACGCTGCTGATCTTCACCACCCGTCCGTTCCGCCTGCACGACTACATCGAGGTGCTGGAGAACGGCGAGAAACCTGGACTGAAGGGCCGGGTGATCGACGTGAACCTGATCTACACGACGCTGCAGGAAACCGGTGATGGCCACGAAGGCACGGTGCTGCAGCTGCCGAACAACCTGTTCTTCCAGCGCACGGTGCGTCGCTGGCGCGACCCGGCGCAGGCCCCCGGCGGCATCCAGGGCGACGGCTGAGGGGGTTTTTCTTTGCAGGGCTGCGCCCTGCACCCGCCGAGGCAGCGTCAACCACCGGAGCAACAGCAAAAGCCGGCATTCCGTGGGTTGGCGGGGTGGGTCCGGTTGAGGGGGGCGCCGTAAATACGTCCATGTAGGCTCGGTCGCCGCATCCATGCGGCTCACGCCCCCTCAACCGGACCCACCCCGCCTTCGACAGATCTCCGCTATCTGCTGGGACGGCGTTCTGCTCGGGTGGGTGTCGACCTTGGTCGACACAGTAGAGCCACGCCATGCGTGGATGATTCATTCGATATCTGACAGAAAAGTCGTGTCGACCAAGGTCGACACCTACCAACAACCGCGCGTTCCAATGACCGCCGTTGCCAACAGCCGCGTGAACCCGTCGAAGGTGGGGCGGTGTCGGAGTGCGGGGTGTCAGCCGCATGGATGCGGCTGCCAAGCCCCCATGGATGGGTTCACGGCGTCCCCGCACTCCGACACCGCCCCGCCATCTCACGGAATGCCCGCCGTTGCCGTTGCTTCGGCTGTTGCACTGGCTTCTGCAGGTGCAGGGCGCAGCCCTGCCGAACACCCCTTACCTCAGCTGACTGTCCTTGCTGCCGCGCCGGTTGTAGCCGCTGTGCGCGTGTTCCTCATCATCCAGCGCCTGCTGGCAGGCCACGCACAGGCGTACCCCGGGCACGGCCTGGCGCCGCGCCAACGGGATCGGCGCGTCGCATTCTTCACAGTGTTCCAGGCCCGGCCCCTGGCGCAGCTGGCGCCGGGCACGCGCAATCGCATCATCAACGGTAGCGTCGATCTGGTCCTGGACCGCGCCATCTCCCGCCCAACCGGTGGCCATGGCCATCCTCCGCAGGTGTTTCGCCTGATATGGGGACGATACAGGCCGGCAAAAAGACAGGCCGTGATGTGGAGCCGAGCCCTGCTCGGCTGCTCTTCAGGAAGACGAACAGGATGCCGTCCCCTTCTTGCTTACCAGACCAGGTCGTCCGGCACCTGGAACTGGGCGTAGTAGGCATCGTCCTCGGCGTTGCCGGTGGAGATCTCGGCGGTCGAGCCCGGCTGGCCGTGGTCGACGATGATCGATTCCGGGGCGCGTTCACGCACCTTCTCGGCGGCGGCACGCGGCAGCAGCGCGTAGCCCTCGCCATGGGCAACGATGACCAGCACGCCCACCGACAGTGCCTTGCGCAGCTTGGGGTCGATCAGCAGGGTGCGGATCGCCGCGCCGTCGCTGAAGCGGTACTCATCATCGCCCTTGTGGGGCACCGCATGGGCGGTGATGATCTGCTTCGCCTGCGCCTTCTGTTCAGCCTGCCTGGCCTGGGCATTGCGCTCGGCGGCCAGTGCGCGGTCACGCTCAACCTTCTCGGCGCGGGCGCGTTCAGCTTCGCGCTGGACCTCGGCCGAGGTCGATTCGGCCTTGCCCTGGCGGGCCTTGGCCTGCGCGCTCGCGGCGGCGCTGGCCTGCGACTTCTTGGCCAGGCCGGCCTTGAGCAATTGTTCCTGCAGCGCGTTGGGCTTTGCCATGGTCGATGCGTACCGCGTGTAATCTTGGAGGCCCCATTCTACCGACGCCCCGCCGCCCCTGCATGGCAGTGATGAAGTACCTCACCGGCTATCCCGAGCCCCTGGTCGCCCAGGTCAGCGAACTGCTGGCGCAGGGCAAGCTGGGGCCCTGGCTGCAGCAGCGCTACCCGGACCCGCACGAGGTGCGCAGCGACCGCCAGCTGTACGACTACACGCAGGAACTGAAAGACCGTTACCTGCGCAAGTCGGTGCCGCTCAACAAGGTCTGCTACGACAACACGCTGGAAGTGATCAAGCACGCGCTGGGCACCCACACCGCCATCTCCCGCGTACACGGCGGCCGCCTCAAGGCCAGCCGCGAGATCCGCATCGCCACCGTGTTCCGCCAGGCGCCGGCGGCATTCCTGCGCATGATCGTGGTGCACGAACTGGCCCACCTGAAGGAAGCCGACCACAACAAGGCTTTCTACCAGCTGTGCCAGCACATGGAGCCGGACTACCTGCAGCTGGAGTTCGATACCCGCCTGTACCTGACCGAGCTGGTCAACCGCGGCCAGCGCTGACCGGCCGCAGCAGCTACACTGCGCGCCCCCTGCCCGACCTGACCGACCTGCCCACCATGGAACCGATCCGTCTCGACAAACGCCTGTCCGCCCTGCTCGGCATCCCGCGCGGCGAAGCCCGGCGCTACATCGAGGGTGGCTGGGTCACGGTCGATGGCGAAGTGGTGGAACAGCCGCAGCGCCCGGTCGACGACAACGCCGTGATCGTGGTGGCCGAGCAGGCCAGCGATGACAAGGCCGAACGGGTCAGCATGCTGCTGCACAAGCCGGCCGGCGTCGCCGCCGAGACCCTGTGCGCACTGGTCAGCAGCGACAGCCGCAGCGAGCTTGATGCCAGCGGCATCCGTCCGCTGCAGCGCCATTTCCACGGCCTGCAGCTGGCGGCATCGCTGCCGGCGGCCGACAGCGGCCTGGTGGTGGTCAGCCAGGATCCGGCCACGCTGGCCCACCTGCAGCGCAACCTGGGCCGCACCGAGCAGGAGTACCTCATCGAAGTGGCCGAAGGCGGCCCCGAGCGCGGTCCGTGGCTGCTGGCGCGGCTGCAGCACGAATCCGGCGGTGCCAAGGTCAGCTGGCAGAGCGAACAGCGCCTGCGCTTTGCCGGCAAGGGGCTGACCGCCAAGGGCCTGCGCGTGGCGGTGACCGCCGCCGGGCTGCAGGTCGCGGCCGTGCGTCGCCTGCGTATCGGCCGAGTAGCACTCGGGCCGCTGCCACCAGGCCAGTGGCGCTATCTGGGCAGTGACGAGCGGTTCTGAGGCCATCCACGCATGGCATGACATTGCCTGAAGAAGCCATCCACGCAAGTCGTGGATCCATTGCAATGTGTCTTCTGGCTTTCATCCACGCATGGCGTGGATCTACCATCGGGGCATGAGTCCACCCAAGCCCCTGTGGCGACGCCTGCTGCGCGTCGCTGCGATCATCGTCGCCGCCTTGTTGCTGCTGGTCCTGTCCGGCCTGCTGCTGGCCGACCATCTCACGCCACAGGCACAGGGCGCGCCATCGCACGTACTGCCACTGCAACCGGCGCAGACGCGCATCGACCAGCAGATCGTGCCTCTGCAGGAGGCCCATCCCGGCAAGTCCGGCGTGGCCTTCCTCAGCGATGGCATGGACGCGTTCGCGGCCCGCGCGATGATCACCACGCACGCAGGACGCAGCCTGGACCTGCAGTACTACATCTGGCACGACGATCTGGTCGGCCACCTGATGGCCAAGGCGCTGTATGACGCCGCCGAGCGCGGCGTGCGCGTGCGCATCCTGCTCGACGACATGAACGCCCGGGACAAGGATGCGCTGATGATGGCGCTCGATGCGCATCCGAACATCGAGATCCGCCTGTACAACCCGTTCCGCAACCGCAGTGGCATCGCACGCACGCTGGAACTGGTGCAACGTGCCTTCAGCGTGAACCATCGCATGCACAACAAGAGCTGGATCGCCGATGGCCGCATCGCCATCGTCGGCGGGCGCAACATCGGCGAGGAATACTTCAGTGCACGCGACGATGTGAACTTCCAGGATCTTGACCTGGTGGTGGCCGGACCGGCCGTGCAGCAGGCCAACCGGATCTTCGACGATTACTGGAACAGCAGCACGGCCATTCCGATTTCCGCGCTGGCTTCATACAGCGATGAACAGCTGCGGCAACTCGTGCGGCAGTCGGACCTGGATGCGCTGCATGCCAGGGCGCAGCCCTACCTGCAGCGCGTAGCCGCATCGCGCGGCCTGCAGCGGCCTGCCCCGGAGCCCCTGCACTGGAGCGCGAACGTGCGCATCGCCTCCGATCCGCCGATGAAGCACCGCGACGATGATCGCCGCCACTGGCTGGTCACTACGCTCAGCGACGAGCTGGCAACCACCCGTCGCAGCGCACTGCTGATCTCGCCCTACTTCGTGCCCGGCAGCGATGGCGTGGAGGGCCTTTCGGGACTGGCCGCGCGCGGCGCCGAGGTGGGCGTGGTCACCAATTCGCTGGCCGCCAACGACGTGGCTGCGGTGCACGGCGGCTACATGGGCTACCGCGTCCCCCTGCTGAAGGCTGGCGTGAAGCTGTACGAACTGAAGGCGCACGGGCAGCCGGATACCAGCCTGTTCGGCAGCAGCGGGGCCAGCCTGCATACGAAGGCGTTCGTGGTCGATGACCGCCGCGGTTTCGTCGGCTCGTTCAACCTCGATCCGCGCTCGGCCTATCTCAATACCGAGATGGGCGTGCTGTTCGACGATCCGGTGCTGGGTGCGCAGCTGCGCGACGAGTACCTGCGCCTGGCCAGCCCTGCGCACAGCTGGTGGCTGGCCCTGGGCCACGACGATGCGCTGCGCTGGCTGGAGCGGCAGCCGCCGCCGCACTGGGTGGAGGCCGAACCCGGGGCAAGCCTGGGCAAGCGCTGGACTTCACGGGTGATCAGCTGGCTGCCGGTGGAATCGCAGCTGTAGCGCTCAGGGCGACGGCGATGCCTCCTGCCCGGCCTCATCGCGCGTTTCCACACTGCGCCCGTGCAGGCGCCGCCAGATCCAGCGCAGGGTATGCGGGGGTGCCGACGGCAGTTGTTCAAGCAGGGCCAGCATGCGGTTCTGGCTGGCATGCCCGTGCCGGCACAGCAGGCTGGCAGCTGCGGCGGCGCTGGCCAGGCGCAGGCTGTCGGCCAGCGGTCCGTCCGCTTCCGGTGCCAGTGCCTGGTGCACCGGTTCGGGCAACTCCCAGGCCGCCGCCACGCGCTGTGCCAGCGGCAACGACCACTGTTGCAGCAGCTGCAGGGCCAGGGTCGGCTCCACGGTTTCGCCGCGTGCCTGCGCTTCCTGCAGCAACTGGCGCATCACCAGCGCAGCGCCCAGCCCCTGCACCAGGCCCAGCCACTGCGCGGCGAAGGCATCGCCGAAGGTGACCGTGCGTGCGTGGTCGGCGGCCGCGCGCGAAGCCAGCAACGCATGCTCCCAGATGATCGTGCTGAACTGCGGGAACACCTCGCACTGCACCTGCATCACCGGCTGCACCAGCACCGCGCTGATGATCTGGCGCACGCCTTCGGTGCCGACCAGGGTCACCGCCCGCTGCAGGCTTTCCACGGGCCGCTCGTGCACCTTGTAGGCCGGGCTGTTGGCGATGCGCAGCAGGTTGCCGGTCAGCACCGGGTCCTGGCCGATGATCGCCGCCATCACCCGCGCCGAGGCCGCGTCGTCGTTGACGGTCTGGATCAGTTGCGGCAGCAGCTGCGGGCGGCGGGGCAGGTGCCGGGCCGCCCAGTCGCGATCCTGCAGCGCGCGGGCCACCGCCTCGCCCAGCGCCGGGTCCTGGACCGGCGTGGGCTCGCCGGCCAGCCGCGGATACAGCGCCAGCGCATGCAGGCCGCGTTGCAGGTGCGCGGCGATCTCACCCGGCGGCAGGGCCTCGCCCTGCAGGCTGGCCGCGGCGGCAGCCACCGCCTGCCGCGACGCTGCCGCCAACCGCGACGGCGCCGCCCCGGTCGAGCGCGCCAGCCACGCGCGCAGCGATCGCCACCAGGCCGGCGTCATCGCCGCCCGCCCTGTCGTTGTGCTGCCTTTGCCGTCACTGACCGTCCTGCCTCTTCACATGAATCCGGCGACCCGCCGTCGTCGCAGCATCGGCCGCGCTTTCATCTTCTTTAACCAGAAGCCCGCCGATGTCGACGGCAGCGGCCGGAGGAATGGACTAGAATGGCGCCGCGCGACCCGTCCCCCTGCACCGACGACGTCGCTTTTTTTGTTTTTGGGACCCTACCGTTCACTGGCCGTTCGCCGCAGTTCGCCGCTGTTCGCGCCATCGGAGATGCCATGCTATTCGAAACCCTCGCCACCACCGGCCATGAACAGGTGGTGTTCTGCCACAACCACGACGCCGGGCTGAAGGCGATCATCGCCATCCACAACACCACCCTGGGCCCGGCCCTGGGCGGCGTGCGCATGCGCCCCTACGCCAGCACCGACGAGGCGCTGGCCGACGTGCTGCGGTTGAGCCGGACGATGACCTACAAGAATGCGCTGGCCGGCCTCAATGTCGGTGGTGGCAAGGCGGTGATCATCGGCGACCCGAAGGTGGACAAGACCGAGGTGCTGTTCCGCGCCTTCGGCCGTTACGTCGATTCGCTGGGCGGGCGCTACATCACCGCCGAGGACGTCGGCACCGACGTCAACGACATGGAGAACATCTACCTGGAGAGCCAGTTCGTGACCGGCGTGCACCAGGTCCATGGCGGCTCCGGCGATCCGGCGCCGTTCACCGCCTACGGTGCGCTGCAGGCGCTGATGGCGGCGATGCGCTTCAAGTTCGGCCATGAAGAAGTGGGCAAGACCAGCATCGCGGTGCAGGGCCTGGGCCACATCGGCATGGAGCTGGTGAAGCTGCTGCGCGACCGCGGCGCCAAGCTGTATGTCACCGACCTGGACAGTGCGCTGGTCGATCGTGCGGTCAGCGATTTCGGCGCCGAAGCGGTCAAGCCGGACGAGATCCACGAGGTCAACGCCGATGTGTTTGCGCCGTGCGCACTGGAAGGCGCGATCAATGCCGACACCCTGCCGCGGATCAAGGCCAAGATCATCTGCGGCACCGCCAACAACCAGCTGTCGAGCCTGGAAATCGGCGACGAGCTGCATGCGCGCGGCATCCTGTATGCGCCGGATTACGCGGTCAACGCCGGTGGCGTGATGAACGTGTCGCTGGAGATCGACGGCTACAACCGCGAACGCGCGATGCGCCTGATCCGGAGCATCTACCACAACCTCACCCGCATCTTCGAACTGTCGCAGCGCGAGAACATCGCGCCGCAGCGTGCCGCCGACCGCATCGCCGAAAGCCGCATCCTGTCGATCGGCAAGCTGAAGATGCCGCTGGGCCGCAGCACCCCGCGCCTGGGCAACCTGCGCGGCGGCTGAGCCTGCGGAAGTCGCGCCGGGCCTGGGCCCCGGCGCGACCGATCACTCAGAACCCGGTGCTGTAGCGCAGGGCCGCCTGCCGCGCGCCTTCGCCACCGACACGCTGGTCGAAGCCCAGGCTCAGGCGGCCATTGCGGCCCCACCACGATTCCAGCGCCACGCCGAACAGCGCACTTCCGCGCGACGTACTCCAGCCCGCCAGTGGCGCCCAGGCATCGACGCCGACGAAACTGGCCTGCCAATCCGCATCCGCACCATCGAGCCGCTGCTGCCACTCGGCATGACCGCGCAGCGTCCATCGCCCCCATCCACGCTCACCGCGCACACCGGCCAGCATCTGGCTGCGCTGCACGCGGTTGGCATCGCCACGCAGGCCGAAGCCGAAACCCCCCATCTCCTGGAAGGCATCGGTCTCCACGCGCGTGGTGCTGGCGCCCAGGTAAGGCGTCAGCGACGCACCGGCACGGCCGAAGCGATAGCCGCCTTCCACGCTGGCACTGCTGAAGCGCCCGCCGTAGCGCGCAGAGACACCGTAGGCGCCGGCACCCAGCAGCAGCTGACGATCCAGCGCACGGGTGAACTGACCGCTGCCGAACTGGGCCAGCGCATAGCCACGCCCCAGGTTCCAGCCGGCATACAACTGCGCCTGCGCCTGGCGATCACGACCGCGCTCTCCATCAAAACTGCTGCCACCGTTGCTGCGGGTCTCGCCGAAGGCCACGCCCATCAGCCCGTTGCTGCCCAAGGCCAGATCCTGGCCAGCCATCCAGCCGCGGCTGTCGGCGCTGTTGCCGGCGAAGCTGCCCTGCCCGGCCTCGCCCAAGGCGCTCTGCCAGGTGCCGCGCAGCCGCGGTGCCGCCTGCACCCGATCGAAACGTTCGGCGATCGCGCGACGTGACATGTCGATGCTGTCGAAGGTGGCCGACTCGGCCCGCGCATGCGCCTGCCCCGACAGGCTCTGCAGACTGGCGGCCAGGCCATCACGACCACCGTCGGTCCACTGCAGCGCGCCGGCGGCCGCGCCGAACGGCGAACCCTGCAGGCCGCTGCTGCGATCCAGCGCGTTGAACGCGCCGTCCAGGCGCTGTGCCGCAGCCTGCGCAGAGGCGCTCAGTCCACTGGCGGCAGAGGTGACGCTGACCTGGGTCAGGTTCAACCAGGCATTGTTGCTGTCATAGCCATAGCTGCTCTGCAGCAGCGACAAGCCCTGCAGGCCGCTGGAGGTGGCCGGGCTGCTGAAGGTGCCGCTGAGGCCACCGGCCGCATGGACCAGGTCCTGGCGGCTGCCGCTCTGCGGCACATAGCCGGAGACGAAGCCATGCACGCGCACGCCACCATTGATCGAGGCGGTGCCGGTGACCTGCAGCGCATTGGCACCGAGCGCGATCATCAGCTGGCCACCTGCCTGCTGCGTGTAGTTGCCCTCGATGGTGCCGGTGGTGCTGCCGGTGGTCAGGAACACGCTGCTGCCGTTGACCACGTTGCCGATCACCCGCGGCGTGCCACCATTGAACTGCAGGCCCGTCGAATCCGGATCGGGCTGGCCCAGGATGGTCACGTTGGAACGGATGACACCGCCGTTCTGCAGCGACAGGATGCCGCGCTCGATGCGGGTGGCACCGGTGTAGCTGTTGTTGCCGCCCAGCACCAGGGTTCCACTGCCCTGCTTGACCAGGCCGCCACTGCCGACGATGTCGTTGCTCCACAGCGAGCCGGTCGAGGCCACATCCACATTGGCGACCACATCACCCCAGTCAAAGCGCCCGGGACCCTTGACCGCTCGGCCGATGTCCAGCAGGCCATAACCGAACACCGGGTCCACGCCAGGCGCGCCAATGTCCTTGGCGGTGCCCAGCAGGGTCTGCCGCACCAGGTCGTTGTTGAAGTAGGGGAATCGCTGCCAGACCAGCGCCGCCGCACCGGAGATCAACGGCGCGGCGAATGACGTGCCGTAGTTCCAGTAATAGCTGCCACCGCTGGCATCGGGATAGACTGCGCTGCCCGGCGCTGCCAGGCAGTAGCGGGCCGCCTGGCCGCAGGCATTGGCATAGCTGGCCAGCGCACCCGGCGTGTAAGGATCAACCGCGGTCGCCACCAGCCAGCCGCGCTCCAGGTCGGCCGCCGGAAGCGTGCCGGCCACGCCTTTCTGGCTGGGCAGCGCGGCCAGGCTGCTGGGTTCGGTGCGCGCGTCATTGCCGGCTGCGAACACCACCAGGCCGCCGTGGTTGATGACAAACGGGCGGTATTCGGCCGCCACCTGCTCGGTGGTCGGCAGGTCGGTCCAGTACAGGCCGCCCCACGAATTGTTCATCACCTTCACGTTGTAGCTGATCAGGTCCTGGTGGACCTGCGCCACGCCGAGCGGACCGCTGAAGGCATTGCCGCGCCCACTGCCGTCATCGGTTGGCGGCGTGTCGGAAATGATCCGCGCGGATACGATCTGCGCCCCCGGCGCGATGCCTCCCGGCCACGTTCCCACCGCTGCACCGGCGGCCAGGCTGGCCACCGCTGTGCCGTGGCCAACCACATCGTCGACCGCCAGGTTGTTCTTGGCCGGATCGATGTAGTTGAGGTTGGCCAGCACCCGCCCGTTCAGCGCCACTGCATTGCGCTGCACCCCTGAATCAACGATGCCGATGCGCACGCCCTGCCCGGTCAGACCGGCCGCCTGTGCGGCGCGCGCGTTGGTGACTGACAGATGCGCATCGAAGGCCGGCTCCTGCGGCTTGGCCGGCGGCGGCGTAGTGGGGGGCGGGGTCGTAGGCGGCGGCGTGGTGGGTGGCGTGGTCGGTGGCGGATCAATGCGCACATTGCTGCCGCCCCCGCCTCCACCACATGCCGTCAGCGCCATGGCCAACGCGGTACCCAGGGCAGACTTCACCATCGTCGTGCGTTCCATCGATTCCTTCCCATGAACGTTGGCCGGCCTTGATCCTGGCTGGCATGCGGCCGCGCCCAGCGACGGCCCTCCGCGACCCTCTATACTTGGGCCGACCCCCACGCAGTCTGCCGGGAAACCGGGGCGCTTCCAACGGCCTCCGGTCTCCTTTCCGAACATTGCTTACGCATCAACGAGATTGCCATGTCCAACATCGTCATCGCCGCCGCCAAGCGCACCGCCATCGGCTCCTTCCTCGGCCAGTTCAACGGCGTGCCGACCCCGACCCTGGGCGCGGCCGTCATCAGCGCCGCCCTGGAACAGTCGGGTGTTCCGGCCAGCGACGTCTCCGAGGTCCTCATGGGTTGCGTGCTGCCGGCCAACCTCGGCCAGGCGCCCGCCCGCCAGGCGGCGATCGCCGCCGGCATCCCGCTGTCGGTGGGTGCCACCACCCTCAACAAGGTGTGCGGCTCGGGCATGAAGACCATCATGCTCGGTCATGACCTGATCAAGGCCGGCTCGGCCAGCATCGTGGTCGCCGGCGGCATGGAATCGATGTCCAACGCGCCGCACATGCTGCCGAACTCGCGCACCGGCAACCGCTTCGGCAACTTCCAGGCGGTCGACCACATGGCGCACGACGGCCTGGTCAATGCCTACGATGGCAAGGCGATGGGCGAATTCGCCGAATGCGCCGTGGACAAGTACCAGTTCAGCCGCGAGGAGCAGGACGCCTACGCCATCGAATCGGTCAAGCGTGCACAGGCCGCGCAGGCCAATGGCGCATTCGCCGATGAAATCGTCGCGGTGAAGGTCGCCACCCGCAAGGGAGAGGTCGAGGTCGCCACCGACGAACAGCCGGGCCGCTCGGACATCGCCAAGATCCCGACCCTGCGTCCGGCCTTCAAGAAGGACGGCAGCGTCACCGCCGCCAGCTCCTCCAGCATTTCCGATGGCGCGGCCGCCGTGGTCCTGCTGACCGAGGAAGATGCCGCCGCGCGTGGCATCACCCCGCTGGCCCGCATCGTTGGCCACGCCACCCACTCGCAGGAACCGGAATGGTTCACCACCGCGCCGATCGGCGCGCTGCACACGCTGCTGGCCAAGACCGGCTGGTCGCTGGACCAGGTCGATCTGTTCGAAATCAACGAAGCCTTTGCCGTGGTGGCGATGGCGCCGATGCGTGAGCTGGGCATCCCGCACGACAAGCTCAACGTGAATGGCGGTGCCTGCGCGCTGGGCCATCCCATCGGTGCCTCGGGTGCACGCCTGGTGGTGACCCTGGTCAACGCGCTGCGCACGCGCGGTGGCAAGCGCGGCATTGCCACCCTGTGCATCGGCGGCGGCGAAGCGACGGCAATTGCCATCGAATTGATTTAAAAAGATTTAACGATGATTTCGCAAAAATGAATGCGGGATCGCTTGACACCCAATATTGGCTTGTCATCATGTTGTCGGCGCGCAGCATGCGCGTTGCCTAATTCTAACGACGAGGATTTACACAATGAGCATCAACAAGCTGCTGGTCGCGATGTCCCTGGCTCTGGCCCTGGCCGCCTGCTCGAAGCAGGAAGCTGCCCAGGACGCCGCTGCTTCGGCCAACGAAGCCGCCACCGAAGCCCAGGCTGCTGCCGACCAGGCCGCCGCTGCTGGCGCCCAGACCGCCGACGCTGCCCAGCAGGCCGCTGACACCGCCGCCACCGCTGCTGACGCTTCGGTTGACGCCGCTGCCCAGGCTGGCGCTGCTGCCACCGACGCTGCTGCCGGCGCTGCTGCCGACGCTGCCAAGGCTGCCGAAGGCACCGCCGAGAAGGCCAAGGACGCTGCTGAAGAAGCCAAGAAGTAATAACTTCTTTCTTCACGCTGTTCTGGAAAAGCCGCTGGTTCGCCAGCGGCTTTTTCTTTGCGCCGATGCCGGCGGTTGAGCCAGTGCATCGCCACCCCGTCTTCACAACGGCATGAATAGGCTGGCGTCCCCATCCATTGCAGTACCGGAGTCCGCCATGAAGATTCGTCCGATCACCACCACCCTGCTGGCCGCCTCCCTGCTGCTGGCACTGGCCGCCTGCAAGGGCCCGGAAGCCGAACAGGCCAAGCAGGACGCACAGCAGGCCGCCGACAGCGCTGGCGCTGCCGCCCGCGACGCCGTCGACAAGGCCGCCGCCGCCACCCGCGAAGCCGCCGACAAGACCGCCGCCGCCTCCGAACAGGCGGCCGCCGACACCCAGCAGGCGCTGGACAAGGCCGCAGACGCTACCGCCAATGCCGCCGACAAGGCCAAGGACGCTGCCACCGACGCCGCGGCTCACGCCAGCGACGCCACCGCCAACGCCGCCCAGAAGGTCGCCGACAAGGCGCGCGATGTCGCCAATGACGCGAAGGCCAACGCCGCCAAGGAAGAAGCCAAGCACTGAGGCATACCGGCAACCGGGCATGCGCTCGGCGCCACAGGAGAAGCCGCGGCACTGCCGCGGCTTTTCTGCTTTTCGCCCTCTGCTCTTTCTGTTGATTCCGTGGTGGACGGCACGGAAACCGTCCGAGGCCGCGCGAGTGGGTTGCGCAGGGGTGTCCGCGGCATGGATGCCACGGCCAAGCCCCAAGGACGGGTTCACGGCGTCCCCTGCGCAACCCACTCGCGCGGCCACTGCCGATATCAGCGTCCACCACGAGGGGCTCCGCCGTTGGCCGCCGCCTACGGCAACGCGCGCGCCAGCATCCCCGACACATCCAGCCCCGCCGGCAGCGTCCCGAACGCCAGCCCGTGCTCCCCTTGCAAACGACTGCGCACGAATGCCTCGGCGATCGGACTGCGCGCACGCAACAGCAGCGCCGCCTGCAGCAGCAGCGCTGTACGCTCGCAGAACATCCGCGCCTGCGATTCTTCCGGCGGCGGTGCCGCCGCCCAGCGCTGCAGGGCGGCCGCATAGCGCGCATCACGATCGGCCACCGCGGCCAGTTCTCCGCGCAGCGCCACCATCGCCTCGGGCTCACGTGCCAGCGCGCGCAGCACGTCCAGGCACTGGATGTTGCCGCTGCCCTCCCAGATTGAATTCAACGGTGCCTGCCGGTACAGCCGCGGCAACATCGATTCCTCCACATAGCCGGCGCCGCCCAGGCATTCCTGTGCTTCATTGACGAACGCGGCCGCACGCTTGCACACCCAATACTTGCCCAGGGCCGTGCCGAGCCGCGCCAGTGCCGCTTCGTTGCCATCCACGCCAGCACGATCCACCGCGCGCGCGATACGCATCGACAACACCGTGGCCGCTTCCGACTCCAGCGCCAGATCGGCCAGCACGTTGGCCATCAACGGGTGATCGACAAGCAGCGTGCCGAAGGTGCGTCGATGGCGTGCATGGTGCAGTGCCTGTGCCAACGCCATGCGCATCTCCGCCGCAGCGCCCAGCATGCAATCCAGGCGGGTCATCATCACCATGCCGATGATGGTGGCCACACCGCGCCCCTCCTCGCCCACGCGCCACGCCTGTGCGCCACAGAACTCGACTTCGCTGGACGCATTGGCCCAGTCACCCAGCTTGTCCTTCAACCGCATCAACCGGAACGCATTGCGGTCACCATCGGCCAACCGGCGCGGCATCAGCAGGCAGGTCAGCCCGCCAGGCGCCTGCGCCAGCACCAGGAAGCCATCGCACATGGGTGCGGAGAAGAACCACTTGTGCCCGACCAGGCGGTAGCGCTCGCCATCGATCGGTTCGGCGCGCGTGCTGTTGGCCCGCACGTCCGAGCCCCCCTGCTTCTCGGTCATGCCCATGCCCAGGGTGATGCCGGCCTTGTCCGCCACTGGCACGTCGCGTGGATCGTAGACCGGCGCAGCGGCCTTGCGCGACCACTCCGCCAGATGCGGGTGCGGGCTCAGCACCGCCACTGCGGCGTGGGTCATGGTCAACGGGCAGCTGGTGCCCGCCTCGGCCTGGTGATGCAGGTAGCTCAGGGCCGCGCGCGCGACATGTGCGCCGGGCTGAGGCTCGTGCCACGACAATCCAGCCACGCCATGCCGCTTCGCCGTGCCCATCAGCTGGTGGTAGGCCGGATGGAACTCCACGGTATCGATGCGATGGCCCTGCGCATCATGCGTACGCAGTCGTGGCCGATCACGATTGGCATCGAAGCCGAGCCGGTACAGCTCGTCACCGGCCAGCGCGCCGTATACCGCCAGGCGCGGCGCGAAGCCGCCGGCGCCCTCCCGCTGCACCGCCTCCATCAATGCCACGTCATCGGTCCACAGATGACGGCCGGCGAACGGTGGCGGCTGGTTCAGCACCACATGGGTTTCGAAGGGCGCGCTGCTGCTGAAGCTCGGTCCACTCATCCGGTCCATCCTGGCGGCAAGAAGTGTGCGGCTCGATTGTGCCGCATCACCTGCCAAGCCCGCGTTCAGGCCGGTTCTCACCCCGTGCACGAGGCAGCGGCCACAGTGACCGCATGACAGGCAACGACGATCTGGTGGTCCTGCGCCCGGAGGGGCTGTACTGCGCCGCCGGTGACTTCCACATCGATCCCTGGCGGCCGGTGCCACGTGCGGTCATCACCCATGGCCATGGCGATCACGCGCGCCCGGGCATGGGCGAGTACCACTGCAGCGAAGGCAGCCTGCCGATCCTGCGCTGGCGCCTGGGTGACGTGCCGGTGCAGGCGCATGCCGAGGGCGTGCCGTTCCGGCTGGGGCGGGTACAGGTATCGCTGCACCCGGCCGGGCATGTGCTGGGTTCGTCGCAGGTCCGTATCGATGACGGGCAGCAGGTCTGGGTGGCGTCCGGCGACTACAAGCGCCAGCCTGATCCAACCTGCACGCCGTTCGAGGTCGTGCCCTGCGATACCTTCATCACGGAGGCCACCTTCGCGCTGCCGATCTACCGTTGGCCGGACACGCCGGCAGTGGCTGCCGGGATCCTGGCGTGGCGCCGCGAATGCGAACAGCGTGGCGAGGCCGCGATCCTGCTGTGCTACGCACTGGGCAAGGCACAGCGGGTGCTGGCCGAACTGCTGCCGCTGGATGATCGTCCGGCCTGGCTGCATGGCGCCATCGCCAACGGCGTAGCGGTCTACCGGCAGGCCGGCGTACCGATGCTGGAGACCCACGCCGTCGCCGAGCAGGGCCGCCAGCCGGATGCAGCCGGCCAGTTGATCCTCGCGCCACCCTCGGCTGCGGGCACGCCGTGGATGCGTCGCTTCGGACGCCATCAGCTGGGCTTCGCGTCCGGCTGGATGCAGCTGCGCGGCAACCGGCGCCGGCGCAATGTCGATCGTGGTTTCGTCATCTCCGACCATGCCGATTGGCCTGCGCTGCTGCAGACCATCGAACAGACCGGCGCGCAGCGGGTGATCGCCACCCATGGCAACACCGACGCGCTGATCCCCTTCCTGCGCGAGCGCGGGGTAGCTGCCGAAGCCTTCCGCACCGACTTCGGGAGCGAGGAATGAAAGCCTTCGCCGCGCTCTACCAGCGGCTGGACCGCAGCACCGCTACGCTGGACAAGCGTGCGGCGCTGGTCGATTACTTCCGCCAGGCACGTGCGCATGACGCGGCGTGGGCGCTGTACCTGCTCAGTGGCGGCAAGGTCGGCGGCGCGCGCAGGAAGATCGCTGCAAGCGGCGAACTGCGCGCCTGGATTGCCGAACAATCGGGTCTGCCACCGTGGCTGGTCGAAGACAGCTATGCGCAGGTCGGTGACCTGGCCGAAACACTTACCCTGCTGCTGGACGATCCGGCGCAACCGGCTCCCGACCGGCCCCTCGCCGATTGGATCGAACAGCACCTGCTGGTCGTGGCCAACCAGGCCGAGCCGGTGCGCCGCGCGGCGGTGGTCACCGGCTGGCAGCAGCTGTGCAGCAGCGAACGGCTGGTGTTCAACAAGCTGCTGACCGGCGCACTGCGTGTCGGTGTTTCGCAGCGACTGGTGCAGCAGGCGCTGGCCGAATGGTCGGGCCTGGACATCGCACGCATCGCCCAGCGCATGCTCGGCGAATGGGTCCCCTCACCCGGGCTGCTGGGCCAGCTGCTGTCACCGGACGAGCTGCCACTGGACCGGCAGCAGCCCTACCCGTTCTTCCTCGCCTCGCCCCTGGAAGGCGAACCGGAAGACCGTCTCGGCCCGATCGACGACTGGATGCTGGAATGGAAGTGGGACGGCATCCGCCTGCAGCTGCTGCGGCGGCGCGGCGAAACAGCCCTGTGGTCACGCGGCGAGGAGCGGCTGGATGGTCGCTTCCCTGAGATCGAACAGGCTGCATCGGC
Source organism: Stenotrophomonas sp. SKA14 (assembly GCF_000158575.1). Classification (NCBI taxonomy): domain Bacteria; kingdom Pseudomonadati; phylum Pseudomonadota; class Gammaproteobacteria; order Lysobacterales; family Lysobacteraceae; genus Stenotrophomonas; species Stenotrophomonas sp. SKA14. The sequence continues at coordinate 1,801,126 of NZ_DS999412.1, read as the reverse complement.
CCTGCCCGATGGGTGCGTACTGGACGGCGAGCTGCTGGCCTGGGACGAAAGCGGCGACCTGCCGCGCGCCTTCACTGCGCTGCAGACCCGCATCCAGCGTCGCAAGCCTGGTGCTGCCACGCTGCGCAACACGCCGGTACGCGTGCTCGCCTATGACCTGCTTGAACTCGACGGTGAGGATCTGCGCGCGTTGCCATTGCAGCAGCGACGCCTGCGGCTGGCACAGGTCATCGGCGGGCTGGGCGATACCCGCATCCAGCTGTCGCCCGAGGTGGTCGCCGACGATTGGGCGCATGCCGCCGCGATGCGCGAGGTGGCGCGCGAACGCGGCGTGGAAGGATTGATGCTGAAACGACGTGGCTCGCCCTACCAGGCCGGGCGACGCCGCGGCGACTGGTGGAAATGGAAGGTCGATCCGCTCACGATCGATGCCGTGCTGCTGTATGCGCAGGCCGGCCACGGGCGCCGCAGCACGCTGTACACCGACTACACTTTCGGGGTCTGGGATGGCGAGACCCTGGTGCCGGTTGCGAAGGCTTACTCGGGCCTGGACGACAAGGAAATCCTCGCACTCGACCGCTGGATCCGCGCCAACACCCGCGAGCGCTTCGGACCTGTACGCAGCGTGCGCGCCGAACAGGTCTTCGAACTGGGCTTCGAAGCGGTCAACCAGAGTTCACGGCACAAGTCGGGCGTTGCCGTGCGCTTTCCGCGCATCCTGCGCTGGCGCCACGACAAGCCCGCCAGCGAGGCCGATCAACTGGCCACGCTGCAGGCGCTGGCGCGATGACCCGCAGCCAGGCGCTACGCCGGCTGGAGGACTGGTTCGTGGCGCGCGGCTGGCGCTCACTGCCCTTCCAGCGCGCGATGTGGCGGCACTACCTGGCCGGTGAATCGGGCGTGCTGCACACGCCCACCGGCAGCGGCAAGACACTGGCCATGTTCGGTGGGCCGCTGCTGCAGGCGATGATCGACCCAGCGGCATCACCCCGCCGCGCCAGTGCGGTGCGTCCGTTGCAGGTGCTGTGGGTGACGCCGTTGCGCGCGTTGGCCAGCGACACCGCGCGCGCCCTTCAGGCGGTGGTCGACGGGCTCGGTCTGGGATGGCGGGTGGGCCTGCGCAGCGGTGATGCCAGCAACCGTGAACGGCGGCAGGCGCGTGAGGGCCGCGTCGACGTGCTGGTGACCACACCGGAATCATTGGCGCTTCTGCTGAGTTATCCGGATACGCTGCCGCGCATGCGCCAGCTGCGCTGCATAGTGGTGGATGAGTGGCACGAACTGCTGGGCAACAAGCGGGGCGTCCTGCTGCAGCTGAACCTCGCTGTGCTGCGCGAGGCCGCGCCTGCGCTGCAGCTCTGGGGGCTCTCGGCCACGCTGGGCAATCTGCAGCAGGCGCGCGACGTGCTGCTGCCTGGGCAACCGCATGCACCGATCGTGCAGGGTGTGCGCCCGCGCGCAATCAGCGTGCGCAGCCTGTTGCCCGAGCCCGGCGAGCGCTTCCCGTGGGCCGGGCATCTCGGTCTGGCGCAGCTGCCGCGCGTACTGGAGGCGCTGATGCAGGCGCGCAGCAGCCTGCTGTTCACCAACACCCGCGCGCAGGCGGAACTGTGGCATCAGGCGTTGGCGGCAGTCTGGCCGGAAGATCCGGATACGCTGGCACTGCATCATGGCTCGCTGGATCCGGCGCTGCGCCAGCAGGTGGAAGATGGCCTGCGTGCGGGCAGGTTGCGTTGCGTGGTCGCGACCTCCAGCCTCGACCTCGGCGTGGACTTCCCCGAGGTTGAACAGGTGCTGCAGCTGGGCAGCCCGAAGGGCGTGGCACGCCTGCGCCAACGCGCCGGACGCGCGCGCCATCGACCCGGAGCCGGTGGCGCCATCCTCTGCATACCCAGCCACGCGCTGGAGCTGGCCGAGTACGCCGCCGTGCGCCGTGCACTGGCCGAGGGCGTGGTCGAAGCACGCAGGCCACCGACACTATCGTTGGATGTGCTGGCCCAGCATGCGGTCAGCCGCGCGCTGGCCGGCGGCTTCCACAGCGACACGTTGCTGGCGCAGGTACGGCGCACCCACGCCTTTGCCACGCTCGGTGAAGAGCAGTGGCAGGCCGTGCTGACATTCATCGTGCAGGGTGGCCAGGCCCTGGCCCAGTACCCCGACTTCCACAAGGTAGTGCGCGATGACGACGGTTGCTATCGCATGCACGACCGTCGCCAGGCGCTGCGTCATCGGCTCTCGATCGGCACCATCAGCAGCGATGGCAGCGTGCGTGTGCAGTTCCTGCGCGGCGGTGGCCTCGGCGCAGTCGAAGAGCAGTTCGCCAGCCGCCTGCGCCGCGGTGATCGCTTCCAGTTCGCCGGACGCCTGCTGGAGCTGGTGCAGCTGCGCGACATGACCGCCTTCGTGCGATTGGCACGCGGGCGCGGTGACGGTGTCGTGCCGCGCTGGCAGGGCGGCCAGTTGCCGCTGTCGATGGCGCTTGGCCGCGAACTGGAGTCGGTCCTGTCCGGCGCCGATGACAGTGCGGAATCACGATGGCTGGCTCCGCTGCTGGCGCTGCAGCAACGGATGTCGGCGCGCCCCGGACCCGATCATCTGCTGGTGGAGGACGTACGCCGCCGCGACGGCCAGTTCCTGTTCGTCTATCCCTTTGCCGGCCGTCACGTGCACGAGGCACTGGCGGCCCTGTTGGCGCTGCGTTGCACGCGCCTGCAGCGCAACAGCATCGGCTATGCGGTGAACGACCACGGTCTGGTGCTGGCGCCGGCGCAGGCCATCGATCTGGACACAGCGCAGTGGCGCACGCTGTTCACCGGTGATCGGTTGCTGGACGATCTGCGTGCAGCCGTGAACCTGGGCGAGCTGGCACGACGCCAGTTCCGCGGCATCGCACGCGTTGCGGGGCTTCTGGTCCCCAGCCTGCCCGGCGGCATGCCGCGTTCGCTACGCCAGCTGCAGGCCTCGGCGGGCCTGCTGTATGACGTGCTTCGCGAACACGATCCGGACCATCTGCTGCTGGCGCTGGCCGAACGCGAGGTGCTGTACGACAGCCTGGACCTGCCTGGCCTGCAGCAGGTGCTGGAACGCATCGGTACGCGGGCGCTGTCGGTGCAGCGTCCGGCGTCGCTGACGCCACTGGGTTTCCCCTTGTGGGCCGAGCGTCTGCGCGGGCAGTTCAGCAACGAAGACTGGCGCACACGCGTGCAGCGTGCGGCACAGCAACTGGAACGCCGCCATGGCCGATGAACTGCGCATGCGGCTTGCCGGTGAAGCCATGGTTCTGATCGGCGCGCGTGCACTGTACTGGCCGTCGCGGCAGGCGCTGCTGATCGCCGACCTCCACCTTGGAAAGGCCGACGTGTTCCGTCGTGCCGGCATCGCGCTGCCCAGCGGCGGCACTGCCGACGACCTGCAACGCCTGCAGTCACTGCTGGACATGCACGCCTGCCGCGAACTGTGGATTCTCGGCGACATCCTGCATGGGCCCGCGCATCGCGCTGCCTGGTACCGGCAATGGCTGGGCTGGCGCGAGCGCAATGCCGGGCTGGACGTGCACGTACTGCGCGGCAATCACGATCGGCAGCTGCCGCACGCGCAGCTGCAGGTACAGATCCACGATGAGATCGGGCTGGCGCCGTTCCTGCTTCGCCATGAGCCGGTGCCGGACACGGCGATGCACGTGATCGCAGGGCATCTGCACCCGCAGGTCGCACTGCCATCGTTGCGGCGGCGATTTCCTGCATTCTGGCTGCGCGAGCGGATGACGATCCTGCCCGCGTTCTCCGCATTCACCGCTGGCATCGTGCCTGTGCCCATCCGCGGCGAACGGATGATTGCCTGCGTCGACGGCGGCCTGGTGCAACTGCCCGCGCGTTGAATCAGGCCGGTCGCAGGCCCAGCGCCGGCATCAGGCGAAAATCCGCCGTGTCATCGTCACGTCGTCGCGGCAGGGCCTGGATCGCCGCCAGCATCTCCTGCGCGCAGGCACGGATGCGTGCGTGGTGTTCCGGTGACGCATGGCTGATCAGGCTGCCGACATGGAACTCGAACACGTCCTCCAGTACGTCGGGCTGGTCCTCGTGCAGCATCTGCAACAGGCCGCGCAGCTTGCAGATTTCCGATTCCAGCTCTTCGACCGCGAACAACATGGCGTCCTCCTCTTCAACATCCGGCGGCACGTCCGGGCCGCAGCAGGCCGCAACGGCGGCGCCACCCGGGCCACGCGCGATGTTGATCACGGAAAGGAAAACGGGCGACGCGTTTGTTGCGTGCTCTCCTCTTGTCGCACAACCACGGTGAGGCAACCGTTAATTCACGTGACGACCCGCTTCACACGCCTGCGATTGCAGCAGCAGTGCGAGGCGTTCGGGCCGCGCTGCCCAGCGCTCCAATGAAGGCAGGATCCAGCGCGAGCGAACCGAACCAGCCGTGCTGCGTGCCGCTCAGCACGCGCAGCATGTGGCTGCGACCGCCGGGCAGGCGCCCCATTGGGCCGAGCAGCACATCACGCGCCCTCGCCCAGCCATCGCGGTCGGATTGGAACAACGGCGTCAGCCATCGGCTCCAGCGCTGGTACACCGCCACATGCGCGCGCCGCTGCGCCTGGTAGGCCTGCAGCGCGGCCGTGCCGCCGCCGTGGATGCGCACCGCATCGCGCAGCGCCAGCGCATCGAGCAACGCCATGTTCACGCCCTGCCCCAGCTGCGGACTCATCGCGTGCGCGGCATCACCAGCCAGCACCAGGCGCCCCTGGTGCCAGCGCGACGTCACCGCATCGCGATAGACCGCGCGCGCCAGCTGGCCGGCATCACGCAGGTGGGCGAAGCGCGCAGCGGCCTGCGGCCACAGCGTGTGCAGCTCCTCCAGCCAGGACGGCATGCCATCGTTCTGCCAGCGCTCGAAATCGGTGCGTGGCAGGCTCCAGAAGAAGCTCAGGCGCGGCGTGTCGTCCCCCGGACAGGTGCCCACCGGCAGCAGCCCGATCATCTTGCGCGCGGCCACGTAGCGCTGGCGCAGTTCCTGCACGTGTGGCCAGTCTTCGGCCGGCAGCAGGCACCACAACGCGCCCCACGGGTACACGCGGTCGAGTCCGGCAGCACCGGCAATGGTGCCGCGCAGCGTCGACGCCGCGCCATCGGCAGCCACCATCAGGTCGAACGGGCCATGCGTGCGGCCTTCGCCGTCGCGCAGGCGGCCGTGTTCGGCATCCACCCCGGTAATGGTGATGCCGGCATGCAACTGCCCTGCGCCGTCCCGCGCTTCATCCAGTAGCGAGAACAACGCACCGCGCTGCATGCCCAGCCCATGCAGGCGCGCATCCAGGCCGTCGTAGCGCATGTCCATCACCGCGCGCTCGCACGGCGTATCGCCGTACAGACGGTGCACCGGTGCGGCATGCGCGCGCACGGCGTCGAGCAGGCCCATCTGCCACAGCACCTGCAGGCCACTGGGCTGCAGCAGGAAGCCTGCGCCGACCGGCCCCGGCGTGGGCACGCGCTCGAAGATGTCCACCTCGTGTCCATCACGGGTGAGCAGGATGGACAAGGCCTGTCCAGCGGTGCCGTAGCCAATCACGGCGATGCGCAGTCGTTCCTTCATGCCTGCATTGTGCCCGAGGCCGGCAGATGACGACCGGAATGCGGACGGCTGCGCAAAAAAAAACCCCGCCGGAGCGGGGTTTTCAACGCACTGTCGAGTGGATCACTCGGCCGGCGTGATGTTCGAAGCCTGGGCACCCTTCGGGCCCTGGGTCACGTCATAGGTGACACGCTGGCCTTCCTGCAGGCTGCGGAAGCCCTTGGAGTTGATGGCGGAGAAGTGCGCGAACACGTCGGCGCTGCCATCCTCCGGCGAGATGAAGCCAAATCCCTTGGCGTCGTTGAACCACTTGACGGTACCGTTCGGCATGGTGATGCGAGACCTTATGCAATGAATGGGTGGTGTACGCTGAACCCGCGCACAAGCTGAGTATGCAAAGCTTGCTCGGGGAAGACAATCACCCCCGCGCCAATTCGCCCACCAGTTCCGGAAGTCCGTTGCTGGCCGCCTGCACGTTGGCCAGCACTTCGGCCATCGTAATCTCCTCGCCATCTCCACAGCCTGCGGCCCAGTTGGCGATGATGGCCAGGCAGGCGTAATCCAGCCCCAGCTCCCGTGCCAGTGCGGCTTCCGGCATGCCGGTCATGCCCACCAGGTCGCAGCCATCGCGGCGCATGCGGGCGATTTCGGCGATGGTTTCCAAACGCGGGCCCTGCGTGGCGCCGTAGCAGCCGCCGTCATGGACCGTGACACCGGTCACTTTCGCGGCGGCCAGGATCTTGCTGCGCAACATCGGCGTGTACGGATGGCCGAAATCGACGTGGACCACGTCGGTGCCTTCTTCTTCACAGACGGTGCTGATGCGGCCCCAGGTGTAGTCGATGATCTGGTCCGGGCAGGCCAGCACGCGCGGACCAAAGTGTTCGGTGATGCCACCGACCGTGTTCAATGCCAGCACGCGCTGCGCGCCCAGCTGCTGCAGCGCCGCCAGGTTGGCGCGGTAGTTGATCTTGTGCGGCGGCAGCGAGTGGCCTTCACCATGTCGCGCCAGGAACGCCACGCGATGGCCGAGCAGCGTCCCCACGCGCACCGGGCCGGACGGGCGGCCGAAGCGGGTGTCGACCTCGTGGGTCTGCACGTCGTCGAGCTTGGCCAGGTTGTAGACACCGGTACCGCCGATCACGGCCAGGGCGATCTGTTGCATTCGAAGCACTCCATGAAAAGACAAACGCCGGCACCCGAGGATGCCGGCGGCAGAAGAACACGCGCCGCGGGCGGCGGCGTCGTTATTCCTTCATCGCGTAGATGGCCGGCACGCAGCGCAGGGTTTCGTTGACGTCCATGCCGAAGCCGAATACATAGCGGTCCGGCAGCTCGATGCCGGCGTAGTCGGCAACCACGTCCGGCAACGCGCGGTCGTGCTTCTTCACTGTCATCGCAGCGATGCGCACGTCGGTTGCGCCCTGCTCCAGGCACCAGGTGCGCACGCCCTGCAGGGTGTAGCCCTCGTCGAGGATGTCGTCGATCAGCAGCACGCGGCGGCCGAACAGCGAGGTGGCCGGCTTGTGCTTCCAGACCAGGTCGCCGCCGGTCGTTTCGCCGCGGTAGCGGGTGGCGTGCAGGTAATCGAACTGCACGTCCTGGCCACGCGCGCCCAGTTCCAGCGCCAGCTGGCCGGCGAACGGCAGCGCGCCGTGCATGATCGACAGGAACAGCGGCACCTCGCCCTTGTAGTCGCGCGCAATGGCGTCGGCGATACCAGCGATGGCCTTGTCGATGGTGGGACGGTCGACCAGCAGGTCAGCCTGGGCCAGGGCCTGGGAAATGGTGAGGTTGGGCATCAGACGGTTCTTCCAAGGGTTTCAAGCAGACGGGATTGGGTGTCGCCATGGCGGGCATCGGCCAGCAGGCCGTCCCAGCCGAGCGCGCCGCGGCCAAGCAGCCCCAGCAGCGCAGCAGTATTGAGGGAGCGCCCCTGCACCGCGTGCAGGGCTTCATCGACCAGTTCCGGATGGCAGACCAGCACCACGTCGCAACCGGCATCCAGGTGTGCATGCACGCGCGCCGGCACGCCGCCGGCACTGTGCGAGGCGGCCATGCCGATGTCGTCGGAGAACACCACGCCACGGAAGCCGAGCTCGCCGCGCAGGATGTCCTGGATCCAGCGCGGCGAATAGCCGGCCGGTTCCGGTGCCACCTGTGGGTAGATCACGTGCGCCATCATCACCGCATCGGCACCGGCGGCGATGCCGGCCTGGAACGGCACCAGGTCCTGCGAACGCAGCTCGTCCAGCGCACGTGGGTCGATCGCGGTGTCCACGTGGGTGTCTTCCAGCACCGTGCCGTGGCCGGGGAAATGCTTGAGCGTGGCCGCCATGCCAACGGCGTGCATGCCACGCACGTAGGCAGCGGTGAACGCGGCCACCACCTGCGGGTCTTCACTGAAGGCGCGGTTGCCGATGGCGCGGTTGCCACGGCCGAGGTCGACCACCGGCGCGAAGCTCAGGTCCACGCCGCTGGCGCGCACCTCGCTGGCCATCAGCCAGGCGTGCTGCTCGGCCAGCGCCAGCGCCCGCTGCGGATCGGTCGCGTACAACGCCCCGATCTCCTGCAGCGGCGGCAGCTCGCTGTAGCCTTCACGGAAACGCTGCACGCGGCCGCCTTCCTGGTCCACGCAGATCAGCTGCGGGCGCGGGGCGGCGGCGCGGATCGCCGCGCTCAGATCGGTCACCTGCTGGCGCGAGGCGAAGTTGCGCTTGAACAGCACCACCCCGGCCACGGCATCGTGCTGCAGCCAGTCACGTTCCTGGGCGGTCAGTTCGGTGCCGGCAACGCCGATCAGCAGCATGTTCGATCTCCACAACGCGCGCCCGCATGGCGCAGTGCCGCATTGTCGCAGAACCGGCCGACAGGCGCAGTGGTCGCGAAAAAGGGGACGGAGGGGATTAAGTCGCTTCCAGCTCGTGAGGGCCGATTGCGGCTTAATCCCCTCCGTCCCCTTTTTCGGAGCTGATCAGACCTTGCAGCCGTCCGGGCCGCAGGCCTCGTCGCCCTCTGCCGGGGACGAGGATGCGCCCTGCTCGGCCGCGATCTGGCGCAGGGCGTTGGCGAACGCCTCCGGCGGCTGTGCGCCCGAGATGGCCCAGCGGCCGTCGATGACGAAGGTCGGCACCGAGGAGATGCCCAGTGCATGGGCTTCCTGCAGCTTTGCCTCGACCTCCGCCAGGCCGCGGTCGGAGGCCAGCATCTGGGCGATCTCGCCCGCGTCGAGGCCACCGGCTACGCCAGCCTGGACCAGTACCGAGCTGTCGGCCAGGTTCTGGCCGTGCTCGAAATGGGCGCGGAACAACGCCTCGCCCACCGCGTCCTGCACCCCATGCTGGCCGGCCAGCCACAGCACCCGGTGGGCCGGCAGCGTGGTCACCCGCACCTGGCCCTGGCTGAAGTCCATCGGCAGGCCTTCGGCGCGCGCGGTGGTCTGGGTCTGGTTGAGGATCTGCTCGGTGCGCTCGACACCGCCGAACTTGCGCACATAGGCCTCGCGTAGCGGCACCGGCGTCGCATCCGCGTCCGGGTCCAGCTGGAACGGCTGCCAATGGATGTCGAGTTCAGGCGCATCGGCGCCCAGCAACTGCACGCCCTGCTGGAAACGATGCTTGCCGATCCAGCACCAAGGGCAGACCACGTCGGAGTAGATGTCGATTCTCATCCCTACTACATGGGGGCCACGGCCTTCGAAAAAAGGGGACGGAGGGGATCAAGCCGCTTTCCGCACAGGCGGGGTAAAGGCGACTTGATCCCCTCCGTCCCCTTCTTGGGGCTTCACCACTGTGAATAGGGGTGACTGGCGAGGGCGACGTTGTAGTAGCGGGCGTCGTCAGTCACTTCGGCACCCACCCAGTCCGGCAGGTCGATGACCTGGTCGGCACTGTCCAGCTCGACTTCGGCCACGACCAGGCCGGCGTTGTCGCCGAGGAACTCGTCCACTTCCCAGGTCAGCCCGGCGTGGTCCACCAGATGGCGACGCTTGTCGATCAGCCCGCCTACGCACAGTGCAAGCAGCGCGCGCGCGTCCTCCACCGGGATCGGGTAGTCGAACTCCTGCCGGGTATGGCCGATGGTGCGCGACTTCAGGTTCAGCGCGGCGTGCTCGCCCTCGATACGCACGCGCACCGAAGCGTTCTGGGTGCCGCGGTCGAGCGCGCCCATGTCGTTGATGTAGCCCTGCGCCATCGGGATTACCCGGTGCGCGGCAGTGCGCCAGTCGTCGCTGCAGACGAGGAACTTGCGTTCGATTTCGATGCCCATCACGCCATTATGCGCGATGGGCATGACAGCCCGTCAGCGCTTCTCGAACACCGCGATGCTTTCCACATGCGCGGTGTGCGGGAACATGTCCATGGCACCGGCGCTGACCAGGGTGAAACCCTGCTCGTTGACCAGGTAGCCGGCATCGCGCGCCAGCGAGCCCGGGTGGCAGCTGACGTAGACGATGCGCTTGAACTGCTTCAGCGGCAGCTGCTGCAGCACTTCGATCGCACCCGAACGCGGCGGGTCGAGCAGCAGCTTGTCGAAGCCCTGGCGCATCCACGCGGTACTGCGCTGGTCCTGGGTCAGGTCGGCGCTGAAGAACTGCGCGTTGGCCAGGCCGTTGCGCTCGGCATTCTCGCGGGCACGCGCGACCAGGCCGGCATCGCCTTCGACGCCGACCACTTCACGCACGCGGCGGGCCAACGGCAGGGTGAAGTTGCCGAGACCGCAGAACAGGTCCAGCACGCGCTCGTCCTCACCCGGTTCCAGCAGGTCCAGGGCGTGGGCGATCATCTTCTCGTTAAGCTTGGCGTTGACCTGGATGAAGTCCAGCGGGCGGAATGCCAGCTCGACATCCCACGGTGCCAGCCGGAACGACAGCGGCACGCCCTGCCCCTCCAGTGGCTGCACGGTGTCCACGCCACCGGACTGCAGGTAGATCACGAAGCCATGCTGCTGGCCGAAGGCGGCCCAGGATGCGCGGTCGGCATCGCTGAGCGGCTGCAGGTGCCGCACGGTCAGGACCACGGCCTGGTCACCAGCGATGAATTCGATCTGCGGGATGTCACGCTTGCCATCGAGCGATTCGATGAACAGGGACAGCGCCTCGACCTTGGTGCCGATCTCGGGGATCACGGTCAGGCATTGGCTGAGATCGGCCACGAAACGCGGGTCCTGCTCGCGGAAACCGACCAGGGTCTTGTCCTTCTTCTCGACCCGGCGTACCGAGAAGCGCCCCTTGCGACGGTAGCCCCAGCTCTCGCCGACCAGCGGCGCCAGCACGGTGCCCGGCTTCACGTGGCCGATGCGCTCCAGGTTGTCCATCAGCACGCGCTGCTTGGCGACGATCTGCTGGCCTTCGTCCAGGTGCTGCAGCACGCAGCCGGCGCAGGTGCCGAAGTGCGGGCATTTCGGGGTGACACGCTGCGGCGACGCCTGCAGCACCTGCACTGTGCGCGCCTCGTCGAAATGGCGGCTGCGGGCGGTCTGTTCCGCCATCACCACCTCGCCCGGCAAGGCGCCGCTGATGAAGGTGACCTTGCCGCCCTCGCCTTCACGGCGGGCGACGCCGCGACCATCATGGCTGAGGTCGAGGATTTCGGTCTGGAACGGGGTACGGTCGATGCGGGAACGGGATCGGGCCACGTGGCGACAGGCTGCGGGCAAAAATGGGGGCGTATTGTCGCAGATCCTGACCGGCAGGGCCCGGACCCGCTTGCGCCCGTCGCCGTCGTGCTTGATGATTGGGACCAGCTGACATGGAGGCAGCCCTGATGCAGATGACCCCGCGGACCAGCCGGCCCCGCTTCCTGCTTGTCGAGGACGACATCATCAGCCGCGGTTTTTTCAAGGCGGCGTTGGAAACGTTACCAGCGGATGTGGACACCGCAGACTCACTTGCCAGCGCCCTGGCCAGCGCCGAGCCCGGCGCGCATGACCTGTGGCTGATCGACGTCAATCTGCCCGACGGCAATGGCGCGCAGCTGCTGCGCGAACTGCGCCGTTCACACCCTGATACCCCGGCGCTGGCGCATACCGCCGACGGCGACACCTCCATTCATGCCCGCCTGCGCGAAGCCGGTTTCAGCGACACCCTGGTCAAACCGCTGGGCCGCGACCAGCTGCTGAAGGCGGTGCGCCGGGCCCTGGTGAACAGCCCGGCGGGAATCTTCGTGGCCCAGGCCCCGGCAGCGGTCGAGCTGCAGGTACAGGACTGGGACGAGACCGCGGCACTGGCCGCACTCAATGGCCAGCGCAACCACCTGATCGCGCTGCGAGAACTGTTCCTGGCCGAGTTGCCCGGTGTGCGCGACGCGGTCGAGCAGGCGGTGCACCAGCATGACGAGCGGCAACTGCGCAGCCAGTTGCATCGGCTGCAGGCGAGTTGCGGCTTCGTGGGTGCGGCACGGCTGGGCCGGGCGGTGCGCCAGCTGCATCACGCGCCGGAGTCGGGACAGGCCCAGGACGGGTTCCGCGCCGCAGTGGCTGCCCTGCTGCACTGAGGGGTGTTCGGCAGGGCTGCGCCCTGCACCCGCCGAAGCTAACGTCAAATTCAACATCAAAAGCGGGCATCCCGTGAGATGGCGGGGCGGTGTCGGAGTGCGGGGACGCCGTGAACCCGTCCATGGGGGCTTGGCAGCCGCATCCATGCGGCTGACACCCCGCACTCCGACACCGCCCCGCCTCTGACAATTTCCTGCGGCTGTGGGTAGGTGTCGACCTTGGTCGACACGGTAGATCCACGCCATGCGTGGATGCTTTTCGATTCCAATTCGAAATATTCGATTCCGATGGAAATTCATCCACGCATGGCGTGGATCTACTGCAGATTGCGGAAATCTGTCGAAGGCGGGGTGGGTCCGGTTGCGGGAGTGTCCGCGGCACGGATGCCGCGGCCAAGCCCCCATGGATGGGTTTACGGCGTCTCCCGCAACCGGCCCCACCCCGCCATCCCACGGAATGCACGCCGTTGCTGTTGCTGTTGCCTTGGCCTCGGCGGGTGCAGGGCTGCAAGCCCTGCCGGACACCCCTCAACGCCTGGGGGCGAGCTGCTCGAGCAGTTCCCAGGATTTGAGGCCGCGTGGCCCCAGATGATGGGCCAGCACCCGCCGCATCGGCAGGCGCAGGCTGGCCAGGTCGGTCGCATCGGGCTCTTCGTCGGCGGCCAGCGCCAACAGAGCCGAACCGGTGGCGGCCGCTCGGCGTTCGCCGCCGCGCTCACTCAGCAGCCGTTGCGCGCCTTCCTGCGGGTCCAGTTCGTAACGCGCGGCCGGGTCGATCGGCTGGCCGTCACTGGCGCTGTCCAGCTCGAAGCCCAGGCCCAGCGCGGACAGCAGTTCGCGTTCGAAACGACGCAGAGTCCAGGCCAGGCCGGCACCGACTGCCAGCCGCGCGCGTGCCTCACCGTAGGCGAGGTACAGCTCCGGCAACGGGTCCTGGCGAGGGGCCAGGCGCAGGGTCAGTTCACTCAGGTAGAAGCCGGCCAGCATCGCCTGGCCGACCAATCGCGGCGCGGCATCCAGCGCCTCGGCAGCGCGCAGTTGCGCCAGTTCACCCCGCTGCTGGGCGCTGAAACGGATCCATTGCAACGGCTGCAGGGCGGCGCGCAGCACCTGCCCCTTCGCCGTTGAAACACCGCGCGCCAGCAGGCCGATGCGGCCATGCTGTGCGCTCAACACCTCGACCAGCAGGCTGGTCTCGCGATAGGCCCGTGCATGCAGCACGAAGCCGGTGTCGTCCTCGATCATCATCGAAGCGACCGTCGCGGCTTACTCGTAGCCGAAGGCCTTCAGCGCGGCCTCGTCATCGGACCAGCCTTCACGCACGCGCACCCAGGTTTCCAGGAACACTTTGGCTCCGAACAGGCGCTCCATCTGCAGGCGGGACTTGGCACCGATCTCCTTCAGGCGCGCACCGCCCTTGCCGATCACGATGGCCTTCTGGCCTTCGCGCTCGACCCAGATCACTGCACCGATGCGCAGCAGGTTGCCGTCTTCGGTGAAGCGCTCGATCTCCACCGTGGTGGCGTACGGCAGTTCTTCGCCGAGCTGGCGCATCAGCTGCTCGCGCACCAGTTCGCCAGCCAGGAAACGCTGGCTGCGGTCGGTGATCTCGTCCTCGCCGAACATCGGCGGGGCCTCCGGCAGCAGCTTGAGCACGTCGCGCACCAGCGCTTCCAGGCCATTGCGCTTCTGCGCGGAGATCGGGTGCACCGCGGCGAAATCGCGGCCTTCGGTCACCTGCTGCAGGAACGGCAGCAGCGCGCCCTTTTCCTTCAGGCGATCGATCTTGTTGACCACCAGCACCACCGGGATGCCGGCATCGCGCAGCACGTTGAAGGCCAGGCTGTCTTCTTCGTCCCAGCGCCCGGCTTCGATCACCAGCAGGCCGGCGTCGACGCCTTCCAGCGAGCCACGCGCGGCGCGGTTCATCACCCGGTTCATCGCCCGCTTCTGCACCTTGTGCAGGCCGGGAGTATCAACCAGCACCAGCTGGCCTTCCGGATACGTGGCGATGCCCAGCAGGCGATGGCGCGTGGTCTGCGGGCGGTTGGAGACGATGCTGACCTTGGCGCCGACCAGGGCATTGGTCAGGGTCGACTTGCCCACGTTCGGGCGGCCGATGACGGCCACGCTGCCGCAATGATGGGGAGTTTGTTCGCTCACTTGGAATCCAGTTGTTCTAGGACGGCCGCAGCCGCCTGTTGTTCGGCAAGCCGCCGCGAGGCGCCTTCGCCCTCGGTGCTGGCGGCCGGGTCAGCTACGTTGCAGCGTACCCGGAAGTGTTTGGCGTGGTCGTCACCGGATTCTGACACCAGTTCGTACTGCGGCAACGCCTTCTGTCGGGCCTGCAGCCATTCCTGCAGGCGGGTCTTGGGGTCCTTCTCGGGCCGGCCGGAGGCCGGCAGTGCCTCGATCGAAGCGCTGAACCAGGGCAGTACCACCGCCCGGCAGGCCTCGAAGCCGGCATCCAGATAGATCGCGGCCACCACGGCTTCCACCGCATCGGCCAGGATCGAGTCGCGGCGATGACCGCCGGACTTCATTTCGCCAGGGCCCAGCGTCAGCCGCTCGCCCAGCTCCAGGCTGCGCCCGATCACCGCCAGCGCGCCTTCACGCACCAGCTCGGCGCGGGCACGGGTCATCGCGCCTTCGTCGGCCTTGGGCCAGCGCCGGTACAACGCCTCGGCCGCCATCATGTTGACGATGCTGTCGCCGAGGAACTCCAGGCGCTCGTTGTGCGGCGCACCCGCACTGCGATGGGTCAGCGCCTGCTTGAGCAGGGCCGCATCGCGGAAGGGATGACCGATCAGGTCGCCACGTTGGATGAATTTACTGGGCACCGCTTCGTGTCAGGTCCTGGGAAGAATCAAAATTGCCAACCACATCGAGGTTGCCGATCAGCGGACGACGTACTTCGTAGTTGACCTTGAGGGTCCAGCCGTTGTCACGACGATCGAACTTCACATTGGCCGGCTTCACGTTGTCCGAGTAGTTGATGTACAGGCGCTTGAAGAACAGGTCCTGGATGCGGGCCGGTTCCATGTTGCCCACGCCCGGCTCGTTGGCCAGGCTCTTCATCGCCGAGCGCACCGCGTAGTACTCCTGGTACATCGGGAACAGCTTCATGCCGATGTAGAGGAAGAAGCCGACCACGATCAGGACCGTCAGGAACGAGGTCAGGGTCATGCCGCGCTGCGTGTTCATCGTCTTCATTGCGTTCTCCCCAGATACGCGTTGGATGTGAAAATACTCAGTCGATGCCCGATCAGTTGATGCTCGAGCCGATCCGCGACGGCTCGAAGCCATCCTTGCAGAACCAGCCCTGGCAGTTCAGCCAGATCAGGAAGGCCTTGCCGCGCAGGTTTTCCTCCGGCAGCAGGCCCCAGAAACGGCCATCGTCGCTGTTGTCACGGTTGTCGCCCATCACCAGGTACTTGCCGGCCGGTACGGTCCACTGGCCCTGGCCACGCGGATAGTCGGTCTCCAGCACGGTGTGGGTGCGGCCCGGCAGGTGCTCGACCAGCAGGTTGGCGCCCTCGCCCTGGCCCTTGTGGCCGGCATAGATGCCCTTGTTGTCGTACTTCAGCGGCTCGCCATTGAGGATCACGCCGTCGCCTTCGAAGACGATGGTGTCACCCGGCACGCCGATCACGCGCTTGATGAAGTTCTCGCCCTTGGCCGGGTCGTTGTCGCTGTGGCCGGGGAAGTGGAACACCACCACGTCGCCACGCGACGGCTCGCCGAACGGCACGATCTTGGTGTTGCTGATCGGCAGGCGCAGGCCGTAGGAGAACTTGTTGACCAGGATGAAGTCGCCGATCAGCAGGTTCGGCATCATCGAGCTGGACGGGATCTTGTACGGCTCGGCGATGAAGCTGCGCACGATCAGCACGATCGCCAGCACCGGGAAGAACGCACGCGAGTAGTCCACCAGCACCGGCTCGGAATCGAGCAGGCCCGCGCGCTGGGCGCGGCGCTTGGCGAGGTACAGCTTGTCCGCGAGCAGGATCAGGCCCGAGGCCAGGGTCAGCACGACCAGGAGGATCTCAAACAGTTTCATTCAGGGTCCTTTGCAACGTCACCAGACGACCGGCCCGCAGGGGCCGGTGCGGGCTTACTTGTTGTCCATCTGCAGCACGGCCAGGAACGCTTCCTGCGGGATTTCCACGCGGCCGACCTGCTTCATGCGCTTCTTGCCTTCCTTCTGCTTTTCCAGAAGCTTCTTCTTGCGCGAAACGTCGCCACCATAGCACTTGGCCAGCACGTTCTTGCGCATGGCCTTGACCGTGGTACGGGCGATGATCTGCGAGCCGACCGCGGCCTGGATGGCCACGTCGAACATCTGGCGCGGGATCAGGTCCTTCATCTTCTCGCACAGCTCGCGGCCGCGGCGATCGGCATGGCTGCGGTGCACGATCAGCGACAACGCATCGACCTTGTCGCCGTTGATCAGCACGTCCACACGCACGAACGGGCCGGCGTCGAAACGCACGAAGTGGTAGTCCAGCGAGGCATAGCCACGGCTGACCGACTTCAGCTTGTCGAAGAAGTCCAGCACCACTTCGGCCATCGGCAGCTCGTAGCTGATCTGCACCTGGCTGCCCAGGTAGTTGATGCCGATCTGGCTGCCGCGCTTTTCTTCGCACAGCTTGATGATGTTGCCGATGTACTCCTCGGGGGTGAGCACGTTGGCACGGATGATCGGCTCGCGGATCTCCTCGACCTGGTTCACCGGCGGCAGCTTGGCCGGGTTGTCCATGTTGATGATCGAGCCATCAGTCTTCAGCACCTCATACACCACCGTCGGCGCGGTGCTGATCAGGTCCAGGTTGTATTCGCGCTCCAGGCGCTCCTGCACGATCTCCATGTGCAGCATGCCGAGGAAGCCGCAGCGGAAGCCGAAGCCCATCGCCTCGGAGCTTTCCGGCTCGAAACGCAGCGCGGCATCGTTCAGGCGCAGCTTGTCCAGCGCTTCGCGCAGGTCCGGGTAATCCTCGGCGTCCACCGGGAACAGGCCGGCGAACACGCGCGGCTGCATTTCCTGGAAGCCCGGCAGCGGCTTCGGTGCCGGGTCGCCGGCCAGGGTCAGGGTGTCGCCGACCGGCGCGCCGTGCACGTCCTTGATGCTGGCGGTGACCCAACCCACTTCACCGGCACGCAGCGCCGGCAGCACCTTGCGCTTCGGCGTGAACACGCCGACGTTGTCGACCTGGTGGTTGCGGCCGGTGGACATCACCTGCAGCTTGTCGCCGGGCTTGATCTCGCCCTGCATCACGCGCACCAGCGAGACCACGCCCAGGTAGTTGTCGAACCAGGAGTCGATGATCAGTGCCTGCAGCTTCTCGGTGTCGCGCGGCGTCGGCGGCGGAATGCGGTGCACGATCGCTTCCAGCACGTCCTGCACGTTCAGGCCGGTCTTGGCGCTGACCGGCACGGCGTCAGAGGCATCGATGCCGATCACGGCCTCGATTTCGGCCTTGGCGCGCTCGATGTCGGCGGTGGGCAGGTCGATCTTGTTGATCACCGGCACCACTTCCAGGCCCTGCTCCACCGCGGTGTAGCAGTTGGCCACCGACTGCGCTTCCACGCCCTGGGCGGCATCGACGACCAGCAGCGCGCCCTCGCAGGCGGCCAGCGAGCGGCTGACTTCATAGGAGAAGTCGACGTGGCCCGGCGTATCGATGAAGTTCAGGTGGTAGGTCTGCCCGTCCTTGGCCAGGTACGGCAGCGACACCGACTGCGCCTTGATCGTGATGCCACGCTCGCGCTCGATCGGGTTGGAGTCGAGCACCTGCGCTTCCATCTCACGGGCCTGCAGGCCACCGCAGAGCTGGATGATGCGGTCGGCCAGCGTGGACTTGCCGTGGTCGACATGGGCAATGATGGAGAAGTTGCGGATGTTCCGCATCGAATCAGAAGACATAGGTGGCGGCGGCGCGCGGCGTCGTCAGGGTAACGGTCGATTATCGCATGCCCGGCGCCTCGCCGCGAAAACCGCCTCGTCGGGCCGGCCCGGAACGGCCGAAGCCCCGCCGGGGCGGGGCTTCGGGGCAGATGGCAGCCGCCGCCGCAGCGGCCCAGACAGGCCTTACTGGCCGGCCTTCACCGCCACGAACGCGCTGTTGCCGTTGCCGGTACGCACCAGCAGCATCACCACATCGTCCTTCTTGTAGCCGGACAGCGCGCGGTTGAGGCCATCCACGCTGCCAACCGGGGTGCGCCCGACCTGCAGGATCACCATGCCCGGAGACAGGCCGGCATCACGCGCCGCCTGGCCCTTGACCCCGGTGATGCGCACGCCCTCGTTGCCGTCCAGGCCAAACTGCTTGCGCTGCGGCGCGGTCAGGTCGCTGACGTCCAGGCCCAGCAGGGCGTTGGCCCCGGCCTGCGGCACCGCATCGGGCTTGGCCGTGGCGGCCGCGCGGGCATTGGCCTGGCCATCTTCACTGAGTGCGGTGAGCGTTGCGCTGAGGTCGCGCGGCTTGCCATCGCGGATCACGCCGAGGGTGACCCGGCTGCCCGGCGCCATCGCACCGATCAGCGGCGGCAGGTCCGACCAGCTGTTGACCGGGCTGCCGTTGACCGAGCGCACCACGTCGCCGATCTGTACGCCGGCCTTCTCGGCTGCACTGCCGGGCACGATCTGGTTGACCAGTGCACCGCGGCTGTCGGGCAGGCCCAGGCCCTGCGCCTTCAACGAATCGATCGGTTCGACCACCGCACCCAACTGGCCACGGGTGACCTTGCCACTCTTCTTGATCTGCTCGACCGCGCTCATCGCCAGGTCGATCGGGATCGCGAAGCTGATGCCCATGTAGCCACCCGAGGCGGAGAAGATCTGCGAGTTGATGCCGACCACTTCACCGCGGGTGTTCAGCAGCGGGCCGCCGGAGTTGCCCTGGTTGATCGCCACGTCGGTCTGGATGAACGGCACGTAGCGCTGGTCGGCGCCACCGGTGCTGCGGCCCAGCGCACTGACGATGCCCGCGGTGACCGAGTGATCGAGACCGAACGGCGAGCCGATCGCGACAACCCACTGGCCCGGCTTCAGGGTGTTGGAATCCCCCACGCGCACGGTCGGCAGGTTCTTGCCGTCGATCTTCAGCAGGGCCACGTCGTACTGCTGGTCGCTGCCCACCACCTTGGCGTTGAACTCGCGGCTGTCACCGAGCTTCACCTTCACCTCGCTGGCATCGGCCACCACGTGGTAGTTGGTCAGCACATAACCGTCGGGCGAGATGATGAAACCCGAGCCCATGCCGCGGCCCTTGATGCTGGGACCGCCATCCTGGCCACCCGGGCCCTGCCCCGGCATCGGGAAGTCCGGGCCGAAGAAGCGGCGGAAGAATTCGGGCATGTCATCGTCGCCGCCCATCGGGCCCCGCGAGGCCTGGCGGTTGTTGCGCACGATGGTGGTGTCGACGTTGACCACGCCCGGCCCGACCTGTTCGACCAGGTGGGTGAAGTCAGGCAGGCCGGTGACCAGCGGCTGCGCGGGCGCCCGCGGCGCCGCGGCCGGCGCGGGCTGGGTCTGCGCCACTGGCGCCGGCGCCTGTGCGCAGGCCATCAAGGGAAGGGTCAGGGCCAGCAGGCCGATGGCCTGCGTGCGGAGTCGGGGAGTCATCGGACGGCAACCTCCGGATCGGGTGGAAAGAGGAATACGGGCCCCGCCGACGGCGGGGCGTGAAAGCGCCCGGCTCAGTCGCGCGGGCGCGGCGGCACCGGCAGGTCATCCTGCAGGCGCGGCTCGAACGGGTAGAACGCAGCACCACCGGCGTGGGCCGGGAAGCTGGCATTGAGCGCGCCACCGGCAGCGGGGGCCAGGCTGGAGCGGGGCCACGGGCGCGCCTGCAGTGCTCCCACCTCGCCAAACGGCAGGTTGCGGCTGGCGTTGGCCGGCACGGTCGGGGTCAGCGGCGCCTGCGCGGAGGCCACCGCTCGCTGCGGGCTGTCATCACGCTGGGCAACGCGCGCGGCCTGCTGGCTGCGGGTCGCACTGGCGCGACGGGTGTCCTGGCGGCGGCTGGCGGCAGCCATTGCCACCGCCGGCGCAGCCGCCACGGCCATCGCTGCGGTATCCACCGACGCCTCGGTGACCGGCGACTGGCCGCTCGGCGCAGGCGCCAGTTCAGCCTGGCTGGCGATCACCTGCGGCGCCAGCGGCTCGCCGGGGGTGGCCTCCTGCAGCTTCTCACCGCCCATGAACAGGGCCACGGCAGCGACCGAGGCGGCCAGTGCGGCACCACCGCCCCAGGCCCGCCAACCGCTGCGACGCACCTGGCGGCGCGGCTCGGCCTGCGGTGCCGGTTCGGCCGCGATGGCAGCCGCCACGGCGGCACTGAAGCCGGCCGGGGCCAGTGCCGAGGCCTGCCCGCGCATCACGTCGCCCAGCAGCTGCCAGCGTTCCTGGCAACCCGCCAGCTCCGGATCGTGCTCCATGCGGCGCAACAGGAAGCGCGCTTCATCGGCGCCCAGCTCGCCGTCGACCAGGGCCGACAGCTGTTCGCGGTGGCGCTGGTCCAGGCGCTGCCCGGCAGGGGATTGATGGTTCTGCGATTCGTTGAACGGATGACTGGTCATACGCGGCTCTTCTCACGGGTGGCGCTGCCGATGTCCAACAGCGGCCGGAGTTCGGTGTCGATCGCCTCGCGCGCCCGGAAGATCCGTGAACGCACGGTGCCGATCGGGCACCCCATCTTCTGCGCGATATCCTCGTAGCTCAGGCCTTCCACCTCGCGCAGGGTGATCGCCAACCGGAGTTCCTCCGGCAGCGCGTTGACGGCCTTCATCACCGTCTGTTCCAGCTCCTGGCGCATCAACTCGCGCTCGGGCGTGTCGGTATCGCGCAGGCGCGTACCGCTGTCGAACTGTTCGGCGTCGCCGATGTCGATATCATCGGTCGGCGGCCGTCGATTGTGTGAAGCCAGGTAGTTTTTGGCGGTATTCACGGCGATTCGATGCAACCAGGTTGAGAACTGGGCATCACCACGGAAACTTCCGATCGCGCGGTAGGCACGGATGAAAGTGTCCTGGGCGACGTCCTGACATTCGCTCCAGTCGGCGATGTAGCGACCGACCAGGGCCACGACCCGATGCTGGTACTTGCGCACCAGGACATCGAACGCGGCACTCTCGCCGTGCTGCACGCGCCGGACCAGCTCCAGATCCAGCTCCTGAGGTGTATCAACATCGGCCATGAGGGGCCGCACTCCTGTCAGCCCAACCGACGTCGGGCAATGAGACTGCCAATCCCGGGAAAAGTTCAGTCGCCGATCACCCGGCGCCGCACCAGCTTTTAACCACCGTTCCGTTAGCGTCCCGGTCCACGGCCATGGATCCGGGGTCACCACTCCCCTGCTATTGGGATTTGACGCGGGGGAAACAACCTCTGGATCATAGCCGCTTCTCCATACACAACCGGATGGAACGTCCATGCTCTCAGGCTTCGATGGTCTCCGCTTCAGCCACTGGCACCCCGAGATCCGCGACGACGGCGTGGTGGTTCTCTCCCTGGATCGTCAGGACAGCAGCGTCAACGCGATGTCGCAGGACGTGCTGCTGGAACTGGGCGACCTGCTTGAGCGCATCGCGCTGGACCCACCGAAGGGCGTGGTGGTCCAGTCGCTGAAGAAGGCCGGCTTCATTGCCGGTGCGGATCTGAAGGAGTTCCAGGAATTCGACCGCCGCGGCACCGTCAACGATGCGATCCGCCGCGGCCAGGCCACCTACCAGAAGCTGGCCGAACTGCCCTGCCCGACCGTGGCGGCCATCCACGGCCACTGCCTCGGCGGCGGTACCGAGCTGGCCCTGGCCTGCCGCTACCGCGTGGCCTCCAATGACAGCAGCACCCGCATCGGCCTGCCGGAAACCCAGCTGGGCATCTTCCCGGGCTGGGGCGGCAGCGCCCGCCTGCCGCAGCTGGTCGGCGCCCCGGCGGCGATGGACATGATGCTGACCGGCCGTACCCTCTCGGCGTCGGCCGCGCGTGGGATCGGGCTGGTCGACAAGGTGGTGGCGCCGGCGGTGGTGCTCGACACCGCGGTGGCGCTGGCGCTGTCCGGCACCACCCGCCCGTTCAAGCAGCGCGCGACGGCGTGGGCAACCAACACCTGGCTGGCACGCACGCTGCTGGCACCTCAGATGGTCAAGCAGGTCGCACGCAAGGCCAAGAAGGATCAGTACCCGGCGCCATACGCACTGATCAGCACCTGGCAGCGCAGCGGCGGCAAGCCGATCCAGGCGCGCCTGGATGCCGAACGCCGCGCCGTGGTGAAGCTGGCCAGCACGCCGACCGCGCGCAACCTGATCCGCATCTTCTTCCTGACCGAACGCCTGAAGGGCCTCGGCGGTGGCGATTCCGGCATCCGTCATGTGCATGTGGTCGGCGCCGGCGTGATGGGCGGCGACATCGCTGCGTGGGCCGCCTACAAGGGCTTCGAGGTGACCCTGCAGGACCGCGAGCAGCGCTTCATCGACCCGGCCATGGAGCGTGCTCAGGCACTGTTCGCCAAGAAGGTGCGCGACGACAGCAAGCGCCCGGCGGTGGCCGCGCGCCTGCGTGCCGACCTGGACGGCAACGGCGTGGCCGAGGCCGATCTGGTGATCGAGGCCATCATCGAGAACCCGGAGGCCAAGCGTGCGCTGTACCAGACGCTTGAGCCGAAGATGAAGCACGACGCGTTGCTGACCACCAACACCTCCTCGATTCCGCTGGTGGAACTACGCGACCACATCCAGCGCCCGGCGCAGTTCGCCGGCCTGCACTACTTCAACCCGGTGGCGCAGATGCCGCTGGTGGAAATCATCCATCACGACGGCATGGCGCCGGAAACCGAGCGCCGCCTGGCCGCGTTCTGCAAGGCGCTGGGCAAGTTCCCGGTGCCGGTGGCCGGCAGCCCGGGCTTCCTGGTCAACCGCGTGCTGTTCCCGTACATGCTGGAAGCGGCCACCGCGTATGCCGAAGGCATTCCGGGCCCGGTGATCGACAAGGCGGCAGTGAAGTTCGGCATGCCGATGGGCCCGATTGAGCTGATCGATACCGTGGGCCTGGACGTGGCTGCCGGTGTCGGCCGCGAGCTGGCGCCGTTCCTCGGCCTGCAGATTCCGGCTGCGCTGCAGACAGTGGAACCGGACAAGCGCGGCAAGAAGGATGGCCAGGGCATCTATACCTGGGAGAACGGCAAGCCGAAGAAGCCGGACGTGACCAGCGATTACCAGGCACCGGCCGACCTGGAGGACCGCCTGATCCTGCCGCTGTTGAACGAGGCGGTGGCCTGCCTGCACGACGGCGTGGTGGCCGACGCGGACCTGCTGGATGCGGGCGTGATCTTCGGCACCGGCTTCGCGCCGTTCCGCGGTGGTCCGATCCAGCACATTCGTGCGGTCGGCGCTGATGCGATCGTCGAGCGGTTGAAGGCGTTGCAGCAGCGCCACGGTGACCGTTTCGCCCCGCGTCCGGGCTGGGACAACCCGGCCCTGCGCGAACCGGTGGTGTGAGTTGATCGGCCGGGCCTGCGGCCCGGCACCCGCTGGATCAAAAGCCAAAGCCAGAGCCGGAGCAACAGCCGGCTCTGGCTTTTCTGTTTGTTGGGCGGGGCGGTGTGGGCAGGCAGGACACGCCGTAAACCCATCCATGGGGCTCGATGGCGCCATCCATGGCGCCAACGGTCCTGCCTGCCCACACCGCCCCACCCCTGACAGATTTCCGGTGACGGTGAGCGAACAGCGAACCCGGTGGGTGTCGACCTTGGTCGACACCTGAGCGAAGCGACCGGCGTTTGATTTTGATTTTCTTTTTTTCTTCTCCGTGGCTGGACAGCACACGGAAACCGTCAGAGGCCGGGCGGGGTGGGTTCGCGGGGGTGTCCGCGGCATGGATGCCGCGGCCAAGCCCCCATGGACGGGTTTACGGCGTCCCCCGCGAACCCACCCCGCCCGGCCAAGCGCGGCTTTTGCTTTACACGACCAAGCAACCAGCCACGAGAGGCTGCGCCGTTGGCTGGAACAACCTGTTACCCATACGGGGCATGCCCCCGTCACAGCTGCATGCGATGCTGACCACCTGATCCCTGCCAGCGAGAACGCCCGCATGACCACCATCATCGCCCCGCGCGTGCACGACATCGGCGGACTCGAAGTCCGTCGCGCCGTCCCTACCCTGCAGGCACGCAGCATCGGTTCGTTCGTGTTCGTCGACCAGATGGGCCCGGCGCTCATGCACCCCGGTACGGCCATCGACGTGCGCCCGCATCCGCATATCGGCCTGGCCACCGTCACCTACCTGTGGTCGGGCGCCATCGGCCACCGCGACACGCTGGGCTCGGACCAGGTGATCCGCCCGGGAGACGTGAACTGGATGACCGCCGGCCGCGGCATTGCCCATTCCGAACGCACGCCGCAGCCCGACCGCGATCACGACAACCCGATCCACGGCATGCAGACCTGGGTCGCATTGCCGAAGTCGCATGAAGAGATTGAACCGGCGTTCTACCACCATGCCGCTGCCACCCTGCCCGAGCAGCGCCGCAACGGCGCCTGGCTGCGGGTCATCGCCGGCCGCGCCTACGGCGAGGAATCGCCGGTGAAGGTATTCGCCGACACGCTCAACGTGGCGATCGACCTCGACCCGGATGCGGAGATCGATATCGACAACGGCCACCGCGAGCGCGCGCTGTACATCCTCGAAGGGGACGCGCAGCTGGATGGCGTGGACGTGCCCGCCCAGCACCTGATCATTCCCGAAGCCGGCGCCATCGGCCGCCTGCGCGCAAAGACCCCGGTGAAGGCGATGCTGTTCGGCGGTGAGCCTTTGGATGGCCCACGCCACCTGTGGTGGAACTTCGTGTCCAGCTCGAAGGAACGCATCGAACAGGCCAAGCACGACTGGGAAGCCGGTCGCTTCGGCACCATTCCGGGCGACGACAAGGAGTTCATCCCGCTGCCGCAGTACTGAACATCGCGTGTTGCACACACGCCAGGGTGTATCCCTGCACCCGGCGTTGACGCTACAGTCACCCGCTGATCACTGAAATGTGACATAAATCACACTTTCACCGTCAAAGGAGTGCAACACATGAGCATGGGTAAACGCTTGTCCGCCGAGTTCCTCGGCACGTTCTGGCTGGTTCTGGGTGGCTGTGGCAGCGCGGTGCTGGCCGCCAAGTTCGGCGGTGACGGCAATCCGCTGGGTATTGGATTCCTCGGCGTGGCGCTGGCCTTCGGCCTGACCGTGGTGACTGGCGCCTATGCGTTCGGCCACATCTCCGGCGCGCATTTCAATCCGGCGGTCAGCGTCGGTCTGTGGGCCGGTGGCCGCTTCCCGACCAAGGACCTGGTGCCCTACATCATCGCCCAGGTCGCCGGCGGCCTGCTGGCGGGCTTCATCCTGCTGCAGATCGCCTCCGGTGCCAGTGGCTTCGCCATTGATGGCAGCCAGGCCGGTGCATTTGCCAGCAACGGCTACGGCGCGCTGTCGCCCGGGGGCTACAGCGTGGCAGCCGCCTTCCTGTGCGAAGTGGTACTCACTGCGGTGTTCCTGATCGTGATCATGGGGTCCACCCATGGCAAGGCACCGGCCGGCTTCGCGCCGCTGGCGATCGGCCTGTCGCTGACCCTGATCCACCTGATCAGCATCCCGGTCACCAACACCTCGGTGAACCCGGCCCGCTCCACTGCCGTGGCGTTCTTCGCCGGCAGCGGTGCGGTCAGCCAGCTGTGGCTGTTCTGGGTTGCCCCGCTGCTGGGCGGCGCGATCGGCGGCATCATCTACAAGTGGATCGGCAACGACCGCTGAGGCCCGTGCGGACCATTGCGGCCGACCATCGGCCGCAATGGTTACGCTTGTAACCGCAATTTGTGCGATCGCTCACGTTCCGTTAAGGTTGAGTTGACCGTCCGTGCACATGCCGGGCGGGGTGGCATCCGGGGATGGGATGCCAACGCCCCCATCCATCGGGCGGCGCCAAACGACACACCACCTTGGGGGATGCATGAAGTTCGCGCCTGTAGTGTTGTCGAGCCTGCTGTTCGCCGTGGCCCAGGCCGCCGCGCAGGCTCCCACCGAATGTCCTTCGCTGCCCGCCAGCAGCGGCCTGCAATGGCAGCAGCAGGCGCAGGCCGACTTCCTGGTCTGCCGCGCCAGCACCGGCGACGGCCGCGAAGTGCTGAGCCTGATGCTCAGTGCACGTGATCCGTCCATTCCACTGAATCGTTCGCTGCGCCAGGAAAAGGGCAGCTTCGGCGGTGAATCACTCTACTGGTACCAGCCCGACCTCGGCGGCCAGCAGCCGCCCGGCTATGCCGAGCGGCGGATCAGCGTGGTCAAGCTCGACAAAGGGCGTTACGCACAGATTTCGTTGTATCCGGACAGCCCGCAGGAGCTGGGCTCGCTGCAGCAGCTGGCGCAGGGCATGAGCCTGACGCCGTCGGCCGTGGCCGCCGGGCGCTGACCGTGATGGGGATGACTGCCTGGCAGCATCCCCGCAATGCGGTCCGATCACCGGCTAGTGCCGGCCGCTGGCCGGCACCTCGATCCGCCGTGACCTCACGCAGTGGCCGGCCAGCAGCCGGCCCCCTCTCAGAACTTGCCTTCCTGGAAATCGACGAAGGCCTGCATCAGTTCCTGCCGCGTGTTCATCACGAACGGGCCGTGCCGCATCACCGGCTCGCGCAACGGACGGCCGGCCACCAGGATCAACCGCGCACCATCACGGCCGGCCGAGATGTGCAGCTGCTCGCCACCGCCCAACACCGCCAGTTCCTGGCGTGCCACGTCACGCGCGGCGTCCTGCTCGCCCACCGTCATCGCACCTTCGAATACATAGGCAAACGCGTTGTGCCCTTCCGGCAATGCATAGGTCCAGGCGCGGTCGGGCGCCAGCGTGATGTCCAGGTAGAGCGGATCGGTGGCCGGCTGCACGATCGGCCCGCGGGTACCGTCGACGCTGCCGGCAATCACCTTCACCTCCACGCCGGCGGCAGGCTGCACCAGCGGAATGCGCTCGGGCGCGAACTCCTGGTACTTCGGCTCGGTCATCTTGTCCTTCGCCGGAAGATTCACCCACAGCTGGAAACCACGCATCTGCCCGCTTTCCTGTTCAGGCATCTCCGAATGCACCAGGCCGCGCCCCGCCGTCATCCACTGCACGCTGCCCGGGGTCAGCAGGCCTTCGTTGCCGTGGTTGTCGCGGTGCCGCATGCGCCCGTCGAGCATGTAGGTAACGGTCTCGAAGCCACGGTGCGGATGCTCGGGGAAGCCCGCGATGTAGTCTTCGGCGCGGTCGGTGCCGAATTCATCGAGCAGCAGGAACGGATCCAGGTCGGGCAGCGTCGGGCCACCGATGACGCGGGTCAGGCGCACGCCGGCACCATCGGAGGTGGGCATGCCACGGATGGTGCGCAGTACGCGGACCGGTTCGGGAAAGCTCATGGCGACTCCTGTTGGATGGATGCCCCTGAAGATGGACGCCACACGGCAGTACGCCAATGGACGGCTCCGCAACCGATTGTTCCATCGCTGATGTTCGCTGCACGTCAGCATTCCCTTCGTACGACCAAAGTACTACCGCAGATTCGTCCTGTGCCAATTGACCGTGTCGAGGGCAAGCAGGACTCTTTGTCTGTCTTTCCGGGAGAGAGCACCTCATGAAAGGGTTTTCCAAACTGGGCTGGGCGGTACTCGCCCTGCTCGGCGCGTTCTGTCTGGGCACCGTGGCGCTGCGTCGCGGCGAACACATCAATGCCCTGTGGATCGTCGTCGCGGCGGTGTCGCTGTACCTCGTCGCCTATCGCTTCTACAGCCTGTTCATCGCCAACAAGGTGATGCAGCTCGATCCAACCCGGGCCACTCCGGCGGTGATCAACAACGATGGCCTGGACTACGTGCCGACCAACAAGCACGTGCTGTTCGGCCACCACTTCGCCGCCATCGCCGGCGCCGGCCCGCTGGTCGGCCCGGTGCTGGCCGCGCAGATGGGCTACCTGCCCGGCCTGCTGTGGCTGGTGGTGGGCGTCGTGCTGGCCGGCGCGGTGCAGGACTTCATGGTCCTGTTCCTGTCCAGCCGCCGCAACGGCCGTTCGCTGGGTGACCTGGTGCGCGAGGAGATGGGCCAGGTGCCCGGCACCATCGCCCTGTTCGGCGCCTTCCTGATCATGATCATCATCCTGGCGGTGCTGGCGATGGTGGTGGTCAAGGCGTTGGCCGAGAGCCCCTGGGGCATGTTCACGGTGATCGCAACGATGCCCATCGCGATCCTGATGGGCGTGTACATGCGCTACATCCGCCCCGGCAAGATCGGCGAGATCTCGATCGTTGGACTGATCCTGCTGCTGGCCGCGATCTGGTTCGGCGGCAAGGTCGCCGCCGACCCGACCTGGGGGCCGGCGTTCACCTTCACCGGCACCCAGATCACCTGGATGCTGATCGGCTATGGTTTTGTCGCTTCGGTGCTGCCGGTGTGGCTGCTGCTGGCACCGCGTGACTACCTGTCGACCTTCCTCAAGATCGGTACGATCATCGCGCTGGCCATCGGCATCCTCGTGGTGATGCCGGAGCTGAAGATGCCGGCGTTGACCCAGTTCGCCGCCAGCGGCGATGGCCCGGTGTGGAAGGGCGGCATGTTCCCGTTCCTGTTCATCACCATCGCCTGCGGTGCGGTCTCCGGCTTCCATGCCCTGATTTCCTCCGGCACCACGCCGAAACTGCTGGCCAATGAAGCGCACATGCGCTACATCGGCTACGGCGGCATGCTGATGGAATCGTTCGTGGCGGTGATGGCGCTGGTGGCGGCTTCGATCATCGATCCGGGCATCTACTTCGCGATGAACAGCCCGGCGGCGGTGATCGGCCCGGATGTGGCGTCGGCCGCGCACTACATCACCAATACCTGGGGCTTCACCATCACCCCGGAACAGCTGACCGCCACGGCAGCAGCAATCGGTGAGCCGACCATCCTGCACCGCGCCGGTGGCGCGCCCACACTGGCGGTGGGCATCGCGCAGATCCTGCACCAGGCGATTCCAAGCAGCAGCGACGCAATGATGGCGTTCTGGTACCACTTCGCGATCCTGTTCGAAGCGCTGTTCATCCTGACCGCAGTGGACGCCGGCACCCGCGCCGGGCGCTTCATGCTGCAGGACCTGCTCGGCAACTTCGTGCCAGCGTTGAAGAAGACCGAGTCGTGGACCGCCAACATCATCGGTACCGCCGGCTGCGTGGCGCTGTGGGGCTACCTGCTGTACACCGGTGTGGTCGATCCGTTCGGCGGCATCCAAACGCTGTGGCCGCTGTTCGGCATCTCCAACCAGATGCTGGCCGGTATCGCGCTGATGCTGGGCACGGTGGTGCTGTTCAAGATGAAGCGTGACCGCTACGCGTGGGTCACCGCGGTACCGGCGGTGTGGCTGCTGATCTGCACCACCTACGCCGGCTTCATCAAGATCTTCGACAGCAACCCGGCGCAGGGCTTCCTGGCACAGGCGCACAAGTTCCAGGCGGCGCTTGCCAGCGACACCATCACTGCGCCGGCCAAGTCTGTGGCGCAGATGAAGCAGATCGTGGTCAACGCCTACGTCAACACCGGCCTGACCGCGCTGTTCCTGCTGGTGGTTGGGGCGGTGCTGGTGTATTCGATCAAGACCATCCTGGCGGCGCGCCGCAACCCGCAGCGCAGCGACCGCGAGACCCCGTACGTGGCGCTGAAGCCGCATGAAATGGTGGATCTGTGATGAGCACGCAACTGGTTCCCGCCGGCCAGTACCAGGCGCACCGCCGCATCTGGCGGCGCCTGGTGCAGACCGCACGCCTGTGCTGTGGCATTCCTGATTACGACAACTATGTCCGGCACATGCTGGAAAAGCATCCGGACCAGGAGCCGATGGACTACAAGACGTTCTTCCGCGAGCGGCAGGAAGCACGATATGGCGGCCGCAATGGCGGTCGATGCTGTTGAGGTGAAAGTGGGTGGCGGGCTTGCAGCCCGCCGCCCGCAGAGGCCGGTGCAACTGCAACTGCTGAAGCGTCGGCTCTGGGCTTTCTGTTTCGTTGACGGGGCGGTGTCGGATTGCCGGTGACGGCAAGATACATCCGGAGTCAGATCGGTTTTCCGAAGGAAAACCGATCTGACTCTTTTTTGTTCGTGGACATCGATGTAGTCATCCACGCATGGTGTGGATCTACTGGCCGCCGGCCAGCTGTCGAAGGCGGGGTGGGTCCGGTTGCGAGGGCGTGAGCGCCATGGATGGCGCGACCGAGCCTACATGGGTGAGGGCGCTTTGCTTGCGAAGCACTGCTTCGCAAGTGCCCGAACGCTCAGCCGCCAGCGGCTGGGCCGGACCCCGGAGGGGGATTTACGGCGTCCCCCGCAACCGGACCCACCCCGCCATCCCACGGAATGCCGCTATTGCCGTTGACGTTGACGTTGCTTCTGCGGGTGCAGGGCTGCAAGCCCTGCTGGCCTATTCCACCAGGGTAATGGGAGTGAGCGTGACCTTGGCGTTGTTCGCTGCTCCCATGCGATCGGTGTACGCCTGCCCACGTTGGACAAGATAGAAGCTGTCCAGGTAATCGATGTCGTTGGAGAACCACGACGACGGCATCGCCTTGAGGATCGCGCCGGCGATATCGGCGATGACCGCATACTCCGGTGCGAACGCACCCAGCGCCGCCTTCACACCGTTGCTCAACGCCACCAGCAGGTCCTGGTAATTGGTGTCACCGTCATCCTCGAACAACTGCACGTTGGCGGCGTTGAACCGATAGTTGCCCCACAGGACCAGCGCCTGCTGCGGCGTGTAGTCGGTCTTGTCATGGTCCAGGTAGGGCATGTCGACCGTGGCCATCTCCGGCTCCGCCTTGCCGATCTGCAGCCCGGACACCACCGCGAACACCTCCGCCGCGCCCAGTGCCCACGGCTCCTGGTCGTCGGCCAGGCGGATGCGGTCCAGCCGGGTGATGTCCAGTGATGCACGCGCGCCATCGGCCGACAGCTGGAGGCGCTCGGGCGATTGCAGGCCCCGTGCGCGCAGGCCGGCGTTGACCAGCGCCATGCCCTCCTGCACCGAGCGCCGGGTATCGACATCGACGATCAAGACCGGGAATGCCGGTGCCTGCCTTGCGTCCAGCACATGCGCGCGGCCCCGCGCGTCGTAGGCCGTCAGCGTGGTCCAGTCACGATCATTGCCCCGTGGCAGGCTGGCCACCCACAACTGGCGCGGGGCGATGTCAGCCAGCGACTGGCCGTCCGGCACGTAGGCGCGCAGCTGCAGCAGCCCCTCGCCCTGCGCTGGCAAGCCCTTGGCCTGGCGCAGCTGCTGATCGTTGCTGGCCAGCGAGACGCTGGCCTGGGTGCGGACGCCCGGGTCGAAGCGCTCCATCACGGCATCCAGTGCCACGCCCCGTTCCGGTGAGACCGCCAGCGTGGTGCGCACGGCCTCGGCGAAGCCGGGTTGGGCAATCAATCCCGCCACCTCACGCGCACTGGCCTCGGTTACGGCCTGTATCTGAGCACCACGCGCGGCAGCATCGGCGTGCGCCGCTGCCCCGGCGCTGGCCAACAGCAGTGCCAGCAGCGTGGTCCCCCCAATCATCCGTCGATGCGTCATTCCAGCCCCCAGGCAACGTCGCTGCGGATGAGCGACAGGTGCTGTCTACGCTACGACGCGGTCACCATACGATCCGGTATGTACCGCACAGTTCCGCCTGCGGCCTGCAAAAAAAGAGCCGAGCATCGGCTCGGCTCTACACGGGATCGCGATGCCAGGCGTGGCCCGGCTCAGCCGGTGGCCATCCACTTCAGGATCAAGCCGGTGACATACGCCAGGCCCGTACCGGTGGCATAGCCCACCGTGCCGAGCAGCACGCCCACCGGGGCCAGCGTGGGGTGGAACGCCGCGGCCACCACCGGCGCCGAAGCCGCCGCACCGATGTTGCCCTGCGAACCGATCGCGAAGAAGAACAGCGGTGCGCGCAGCAGCTTGGCAACGATCCAGAGCACCAGCACATGCGTGGCCATCCAGATCGCACCCAGCAGGAACAGCCACGGACGATCCAATAGTGAGAGCAGGTTCATCTGCATGCCGATGCAGGCGATCAGGAAGTACAGGAACACCGTGCCCAGCCGCGAGGCACCCGCCGCTTCCAGCCGGCGTGCGCGGGTGAAGCTCAGGCCCAGGCCCATTGCGGTGGACAGCAGGATCACCCACACGAACTGGCTGTCCAGGCTGAACTGGCTGGCCCAGCTGACATTGGCCTTGAACCAGCCCGACAGCGGCGCCGCGATCGCATGGGCCAGGCCGACGCCGCCCAGTGCCACGCCGACGATCACCATCAGGTCGGTCATGCTGGGAATGCGCGCATTCTGCGCCTCGTAGGCACTGATGCGGGCCTTCATCTCGTCGATGGCGCGGGTATCGGCGCCGTTGCGGGTGTCGATCTGCTGCGCACGGTTGGCCAGGAACAGCAGGATCGCCATCCACAGGCTGGCGCAGGCCACGTCGACCACCGCGAACTGTCCGAAGGTGGTGGCATCGGTACCGAACACTTCGCGCATCGCGACCATGTTGGCGCCGCCGCCAATCCAGCTGCCAGCCAGTGCGGCCATGCCGGCCCAGGTGTCGCCGGCCACGGTTTCCGGGTGGATCAGCTTCATCAGCTGGAACGAGACGATGGCGCCGAGCATGATACCGGCGGTACCGGCACAGAACACCAGCAGCAACTTCGGGCCGAGCTTGATGACGCCCTTCAGGTCGATCGACAGGGTCAGCAGGACCAGCGCCGCAGGCAGCAGCACATCACGTGCGACCGGGTTGTACAGCGAGGTGTTGTGGCCATCGATGACACCGGCGGTGTTGTAGATGGCGGGGATGAAGTAGCACAGCAGCAGTGCCGGCACCCAGGCGAAGATCTTCTTAAGCAGCGGGGTCGGACCGCTGGCAGCCCAGAAGATCAGGGCCAGGGTGGCGGCAATCAGGCCCAGTCCAACGATGTCGTTGCTGATCAGGGCAGTAGCGGGTTCGGTCGGCATGGGATCCTCTGTCGATCGAAAGAGCGGGAAAAAAAAGCGCCGCATGAAGCGGCGCAGGTTGAGATTAACATTGTCTTCACGCCGGGTCATGCTGCAGTGCCGACCACGACCCCATCCCCTCCGGGAGCCTCCTCATGCAGCTCGGCGCTTTCTCGGTCAGCCTCTCGGTGAAGGACCTGGCCGCCTCCCGTGCGTTCTATGAAGCGCTGGGCTTCTCGGTCACCGGTGGCGACCCGGCACAGAACTGGCTGGTACTGCGCAGCAACGGCACGGTGATTGGACTGTTCCAGGGCATGTTCGAGGGCAACCTGCTCACCTTCAATCCCGGCTGGGACCAGCACAGGCAGGAACTGCCCCACTTCCAGGACGTGCGTGAACTCCAGGCCGGACTGGATGCAAACGGCATCGCGCTGGCAGTGCGTACCGACCCTGAGGGCCAGGGCACGGGCTACCTGCAGCTGGCCGATCCTGATGGGAATGTGATCCTGATCGACCAGCACGTAGCGCGCCCGAACAGGCGGTGACACGCACAGCATGCCAACCAAGGTTGGCATCTACCAGAGCACAGGACCGCCATTGCTTCGGTGGGCATGCCAACCAAGGTTGGCATCTACCAGAGCACAGGACCGCCATTGCTTGGGTGGGCAAGCCAAGGTTGGCATCTACCAAGACAGCCCGATCAGGCCGGCCGCGAAGCGCCGAAATCCAGAGTGGCGCGCGTTCCCCGCGGTTCACACGGGTACAGCTGCAGTGTCCAGCCCAGGTGCTCGCACAGGCGCGCGATCAAGTCCAGGCCAATGCCGCCACCCCGGTCGGCGCGCTCGCCTCGGGCCATGCGCGCGTGGATCGCGGCGATCTCCTCCGGGCTCATGCCGTGCCCCGGGTCCTGCAGGGTCAGTACTGCCGACGAACTCAGCTGCAGCTCGATATGGCCACGGCCGCTGTTCTCGATGGCGTTGCGCAGCAGGTTGCCGATCGCCGCCTGCACCACCGCCAACGGCGCAACGATATCCACCGGCGCGGCCTGGATGCCGATGCTCAGGTCCTTGTCACCCAGCAGGTGACGATGGTCGTCGACAATCTCGGGCAGCAGCTGGTCCAGCGCGATGCGCTCGGCGCGAGCGGCCAGTCGCGCCGGGTCACGCGCCAGCACCAGCAGCAGTTCGATCAGCTGTTCCACGTTCTGCGCCGTACGCAGCACCCGCTGCATCTGCTGGCGTGCCCGATCCGGCAGGCCGGGTTGTTCCAGTGCCAGTTCCGCGGCGCCGGTCATCACCGCGATCGGCGTGCGCAGTTCATGGCTGGCGGTACTGATGAACACCCGCTCGCGCTCGACGAACTGCTCGTTGCGGTCCAGGTAGTCGTTCAACGCATCGGCGATGGTATGCAGCTCGGAACTGCCGCGCGGGTCCACGTTGATGCGCTGCCCCTGCACGCCCGGCCGCAGTGCACCGATATGCTGGGCCAGCAGGCTCAGCGGACGCACCATCCGCTCCATGCCGAATGAAGCCATCAGCACGGTGACGAAGATCATGATCACCCCGGCCAGCATCACCCAGCGCGTGGCGAACTGCTCCAGGTCATGGAAGTCGGAGATGTCCAGCGCCAGCGCCACCCGCCCCATCGAGCCGGTGTCGCGCACCATCACGGCGGTCTGCCGCCCCTTGATCGGTACGCCATCGTGCAGCCCGGGGTGCAGCGTGCGAACGCTCTCGGGCATGTTGCCTTCATCGAAACGGAACAGGCTGAGCGTGTCCGAGTCCTGCCAACGGTAATGCGGCTCGTGCTCGGTATGGTCGACGATGCTGTCCAGTTCGGAGTTGAGCAGCGCGCGCCAGGCCGCATGCTCGGCGTGCTCGTGCACATAGTTGCCGACGCTGAACACCGCGATCGACAACAGCGCCAGATAGCCCAGCAACCACCACACCACGCGCCGGTACAGCGGGCCCGGCTTACGCGCCTTCATCGTCATCCCTGGCCGGATCGCTGGCCGAAGTCACGGCCAGCCGGTAGCCGACCCGCGGCAGGGTGTGGATCAGCTTATCAGCGAACGGGCCATCGACGCTGCGGCGCAGTTCGTAGACATGCGAACGCAACAGGTCTCCATCCGGTGGCTCGTCGCCCCACAGCGCAAACTCCAGCTGCTGGCGGGTGACCGCTCCGGGGCTGGCGCGCATCAGCACTTCCAGCAGCTTGCGGCAGGCCGGGTACAGATGCAGTACCTGGCTGCCGCGCTGCGCTTCCAGGGTCGCCAGGTCCAGCACCAGGTCGCCCACCTGCAGCCGCTTGCGCGGATTGCGGCCCTGCGCACGCAGCAGCAGCGCCTCCAGCCGCACCTCCAGCTCGGGAAGGGCGAACGGCTTGGTCAGGTAGTCGTCGGCACCGGCGCGGAAGCCGGCGATTTTGTCCGGCAGCTCGTCACGTGCGGTCAGCATGATCACCGGCACCTCCGAGGCGTGCTCGGCGCGCAGGCGGCGCAGCACCTCCGGCCCCTCCATGCGCGGCAGCATCCAGTCCAGGATCACCGCATCGTAGGGGTGGCTGCCGGCCAGGTGCAGGCCCGTGATGCCATCCGGGGCCACGTCCAGCACATGCCCGCGCGACTCGAAATAGTCGAACAGGTTGGCCACCAGCTGGCGGTTGTCCTCGATCACCAACAGACGCATGCACGAAACATCCACGGAAGTTCGTAACATGGTAGCGCTGCCCATGTCGGAATGCGGTCGCCTTGGCCACCTCCGACGCTTTTCCCACCCCTGCCGCCTCAGAATGGCCGTTTTGCTCCCGGAGCCCGCCGTGCCCGTAGCCCTGCCCCGTCGTTGGCGCCTGCCCCTGCTGTGGCTGCTGATCATTGCCGCGCTGGCGGCCGGTATCGGCATGCGCCAGCCGCAACCGCCGGACGAGCCCCGCTTCGTGCTGGCTGCCCGCACCATGGTCGAGAGCGGGCAATGGCTGCTGCCCCACCGTGGCGTCGAGCTGTATGCGGAAAAGCCTCCGGTGTTCATGTGGCTGCAGGCGGCGGCCTACGAGGTGGTGGGCAGCTGGCAATGGTCGTTCCTGCTGCCCTCGCTGCTGGGCGCCCTGCTCAGCCTGTGGCTGGTCTCGGACCTGGCGCGGCGCCTGTGGTCCCCCCGGCATTCGCTGTACGCAGTGGCTGCGTTGTTCTGCACCCTGCAGTTCGGCCTGATGGCCAAGCGCGCGCAGATCGACATGGTGCTGGTGGGCATGACCACCGTGGCCCTGTGGGGCCTGATGCGCCACCTGTGTGAGCGACGCAACCTGCCCGCCCTGTGGCTGGCCGGTTTCGCCGCCGGTGTCGGCACGGTGACCAAGGGCGTGGGTTTCCTGCCGCTGCTGATGGTCCTGCCCTGGTTCGGCTGGTGGCTGTACCAGCGTCGCCGCGGCCATGTGGTGGAGGGCCCGCATCCGGCCAGCCTGCTCTGGCTCATCCCGGCCTTCCT
Organism: Stenotrophomonas sp. SKA14; assembly: GCF_000158575.1. Lineage (NCBI taxonomy): Bacteria > Pseudomonadati > Pseudomonadota > Gammaproteobacteria > Lysobacterales > Lysobacteraceae > Stenotrophomonas > Stenotrophomonas sp. SKA14. Next base: position 1,764,574 of record NZ_DS999412.1, on the reverse strand, counting down.
GCTGGGCGTGGGGGTGTGGCTGGCACCGCTGGGCTGGGCCCTGCTGCATGCGCCCAGCGCCGAGCTGCAGGCCTATGCGCATGAGCTGTTGTTCAAGCAGACCGGCACCCGCTACGCCAACGCCTGGCATCACCGGCAGCCGGTCTGGTACTACCTGCAGGTGATCCTCACCCTGTGGCTGCCGGGCAGCCTGCTGCTGCCGCTGCTGTTCAAGCCGTGGTGGCGCCGCCTGCGCCGTGGCGACCGCCGGCAGTGGCTGCTGCTGGGCTGGGCGCTGCTGGTGCTGGTGTTCTTCAGTGCCAGCCCGGGCAAGCGCGAGGTCTATCTGCTGCCGATGCTGCCGGCGATGGCGCTGGCCGTCGCACCGCTGCTGCCGGGCCTGCTGCGCCGGCTGTGCGTGCGCCGCTACCTGTTCGGCTACAGCGTGGTGCTGATGCTGGCCACCGGCGTGCTCGGCGTGATGCTGATGACCGAGCACCCGTGGGCGGTGGCGCAGCTGGAGCGCCGGGCCATGCCTGACACCCTGCTGCCGGTGCTCGGCGACGGCCTGCTGACCTTCGCCATCGCCCTGGCCACGTTGATCGTATGGCTGCGGGTACGGCGCGCTGCGACACTGGTGCTGCTGACCCACGGCATGCTGTGGATGCTGTACGGACTGGTGCTGATCCCGGCGCTGGACCCCTACGCCTCGGCCTCGGCATTGATGCGCCGGGTCGGCGCGCGGATCGGCCCCGATGCCGAACTGGCGCTGGTGGCCTGGCGCGAACAGAACCTGCTGCAGGCCGACCGCCCGGTGCGCGAGTTCGGTTTCAAGCGCCCGTGGGCCGAGCAATGGCACGATGCGGGCCCGTGGCTGGCCGAAGCACCGGACAAGCGCTGGCTGCTGGTGCTGGACGATGCGATGAGCCCCTGCGTGGATCCGGCCAAGGTGATCGACATCGGCATTGCCAACCGGAATCGCTGGCAACTGCTCCCGGGTACCGCCTGGGACCCGGAGTGCCACGCCGAGCGGACAGGATCGACCGCTGAAGAAGACTGAACGTTGACACGTGCCGGGCAAACATTAACCCGGCACGAACGAGCGTCCGACCCTTCTCCGACATACAGGTGACGAGCATGACCGCGGATTCCCGAACCGCCCTTTCCCAGCATGCCCGTCCAACCCATTGATTCGGTAGCACCGCTTGCGACATCGCCACTGGCGTCAAGATTTGCCGTAACTCACCTCTGGCTGCCTGTCGCAATCGGCCTTCCCGTGTTTACGCTGCTGATGGGCTTCGGCGGCGATCAGTGGGTCGCCGACCATCTGTTCCGCCTTGAGGGTGGCCACTGGGCGTTGCAGGACGCCTGGGTCACCCGCACGCTCGTCCACAAGGTCGGCAAATGGATGAGCACGGCAGCAGCGCTGGTGGCGATCCTGTTGTGCTTCCACCATTGGCGCAAGGGCCGTGACCGGACCCTGCGCTGGGCGCTGCTTTATGTCGTTGCTGCCATGGCATTGGGCACCGGAGTGATCTCCCTGCTGAAGTCGCTGATACCGATGGAATGCCCGTGGGACCTGCTGCGCTATGGCGGCCACCAGCCCTTCATCGGATTGTTCACCCTGCGTCCGGCCGGCATGGCGCCGCAGGCCTGTTTCCCGGCCGGGCACGCCAGCGCGGGCTACGCCTGGCTCTGCCTGTACTTCTTCGCCCTGCTCTGGCGGCCTTCGTGGCGCTGGGCCGGGCTGTGCATCGGCCTGGGCACCGGCCTGGTGTTCGGCATCGGCCAGCAGCTGCGGGGCGCACATTTCCTTTCGCATGACGTTGCCACTGCCTTGATATGTTGGTTGCTTTCGTTGGGCCTGTATGTCCTGATCCGCCATCAGCTGGACCGTCCCCACCGCCAGGAGGCGAACGCATGAGTGCATCGGTCCAACGCTCCGCCCGCCTGCCGGCCCTGGCAAGCGTCCTCCGCTGGCGGCCGCAGCTGTCCACCGAAGCACTGATCGCGCTGACCAGCCTGTTCTTCGCGGTGGCCGGCAACGGCCTGTTCTGGCACAACGCGATGGCCAGCCATCCGGGCAGCCTGCGCTACGCACTTTCGCTGCTGTTGTTGCTGCTGGGTACGCACGGCGTGCTGCTCGGCATCCTGGTCTGGCGCTGGAACGCCAAGGTGGTGATCAGCCTGCTGCTGCTGGTGACCGCATTCGCTGCGCACTACATGAGCCGTTACCACATCTACCTGGATGCGGACATGCTGCGCAACGTGCTGGCGACCGATCCCAAGGAGAGCCGCGAACTGATGACGGTGTCGCTGGTGTGGCCGGTTCTGCTGCTGGCGATACTGCCGATGGTGGTGCTGTGGCGCGTGCAGCTGCGTCGTCGCAGCTGGGGACGCAGCCTGCTGTGGCGCCTCGGCTTCCTGGTGGTGGCGGCAGTGACCGCGGTCGGCGGCGCGCTGATCTCGTTCCAGGACGTCTCGGCGCTGATGCGCAACCAGCGCGAAGTACGCTATCTCGCCACCCCGGCCAACGTGCTGCTGGGCATGCCGCGCGCACTGCGTGGCGACAATCCGGTGCAGCGCGCGCCGAAGCTGCCGATCGGCACCGACGCCAAGGCCACGCCGCGTGCGCCGGCCAGCAAGCCGCGCCTGCTGGTGATCGTGATGGGCGAGACCGTGCGTGCGCAGAACTGGGGCCTCAACGGCGGCCGCAACACCACGCCGGAACTGGCGCAGGCGCCGGTCATCAACTTCCCGGACATGCACTCGTGCGGCACCAGCACCGAAGTCTCGCTGCCGTGCCTGTTCTCGCCGTGGGGCCGCCACGACTACGACGAGAAGAAGATCCGCGCGCACCAGTCGTTGCTGCACGTACTGAACCGTGCCGGCATCGCACCGCTGTGGCGTGACAACCAGTCCGGCTGCAAGGGCGTGTGCGAAGGCCTGGACTTCCAGTCATTGTCCGACGCAACCACGCCGGGGCTGTGTGCCGATGGCCGCTGCATGGACGAGATCCTGCTGCAGGACCTGGCCACCCAGGTCCGCGCCAAGCCCGGTGACCGGGTGGTGGTGCTGCACCAGCTGGGCAACCATGGACCGGCCTACTTCGAGCGCTATCCGCCGGCATTCCGTCGCTTCACCCCGACCTGTGATACCCGCGACATCGGCCGCTGCTCGCGCGAAGAGATCACCAACAGCTACAACAATGCCGTGCTGTACACCGATCACTTCCTGAGCAAGACCATCGGCACGCTGCAGGGCATGCAGGACTACGACACGGCGATGATCTACCTGTCCGACCACGGCGAGTCGCTGGGCGAGAAGGGCCTGTTCCTGCATGGCGTGCCCTACGCCATCGCACCGGCCGAGCAGACCCGCGTGCCGATGACGATGTGGTTCTCACCGGGCTTCGCCAGCAGCCGCGGTCTGGACCTGCAGTGCGTGCGCAAGCGTTCGGCGGCCTATGCCGACCATGACAACCTGTTCCCGTCGGTGCTGGGCCTGATGCAGGTGAAGACCTCGCTGTACGAGCGCGACCGCGACGTGTTCGCCAACTGCGAGAGTTGAGGGTTGTTCGGCAGGGCTTGCAGCCCTGCACCTGCTCAATGCAAAGGCAACGGCCAAAGCAAGAGCGGCATTCCGTGGGTTGGCGGGGTGGGTCCGGTTGAGGGGGACGCCGTAAATACGTCCATGTAGGCTCGGTCGCCGCATCCATGCGGCTCACGCCCCCTCAACCGGACCCACCCCGCCTTCGACAGTTTTCCGCGATCTGCTGGAACGGCAGTCTGCTCTGGTGGGTGTCGACCTTGGTCGACACGGTAGATCTGATTCAAATTTGATTATCGATACCTGACAGATGTGTCGACCAAGGTCGACACCCACCAACAGCCGCCGCGATCTGTCAGAGGTGGGGCGGTGTCGGGGTGCGGGGTGTCAGCCGCATGGATGCGGCTGCCAAGCCCCCATGGACGGGTTCACGGCGTCCCCGCACACCGACATCGCCCCGCCATCCCACGGATAGCCCGCTTTTGATGTTGATGTTGCTGTTGCCGTTGCTTCTGCAGGTGCAGGGCGCAGCCCTGCCGAACCCAACCGACTTCCGCCACTTGCGGTGACAGCAACTGACCACTAGCCTTCGGCCGTCGTTCACCACCCAAGGACCGCCCGTGAAACACCGCCATCTCCTGCTGGCCTCGGCAATCGCCGCCGCCACGCTGGCCCTGGTCGCCTGCAAGAAGGAACCGTCGCCCGGCACCGAGACCGCCAGCCCCAGCGCGCCGGCCGGCGAAACCGCCGACCAGTTCGTGGCCCGAATCAATGCCGAATTCAAGGCCGCCTACCCGGAGATGACCTCGGCGCAGTGGCTGTCCTCCACCTACATCAACAGCGATTCCGAACGCATCGCGGCCAAGGCCAACGAACGCTCGCTGACCCAGCTCAACAGCTGGATCGAGCAGGCCAGTAAGTTCGAAGGCAAGCCGATGAGCGAGGACAGCAAGCGCGCCATCCACCTGCTGAAGCTGATGTCCTCGATGCCGGCGCCGCGTGACCCGGCCAAGCTGGCTGAACTGACCCAGATCGCCACCCGCATGGAAGGCAGCTACGGGGCCGGCAAGTACTGCACCGACGCCAACGATCCGAACTCCTGTCGCCAGCTGGGCGAACTGGAGCAGGTGCTGGCGCGCAGCCGCGACTACGACAAGCAGCTCGATGCCTGGCAGGGCTGGCACAGCACCACCAAGAGCATGCGTGGCGACTACCAGAAGTTCGTCGGCCTGGTGAACGAAGGTGCCAAGGGCATGGGCTTCACCGATGCCGGCCAGATGTGGCGCAGCGGCTACGACATGCCGCCGGAGCAGATCGGCCCGGAAACCGACCGCCTGTGGGAACAGGTCAAGCCGATGTACGAGCAGCTGCACTGCTACGCACGTGGCAAGCTGGACAAGACCTACGGCAAGGACAAGGCCGAAGTGGGCAATGGCCTGATCGCCGCGCACCTGCTGGGCAACATGTGGCAGCAGGACTGGTCGAACCTGTGGGACCAGCTGGAGCCGTACCCCGGTGCCGGCAGCCTGGACATCACCGCAGCGCTTGAAAAGCAGTACCAGACCAACCTGAGCGCGGCGCTGGCCAAGGCCGGCAAGGACGCCAACGTGGCCGCGCAGTACAAGGCGCAGCGCGAGGCCGAACTGCGTACCGCCAGGCAGATGACCGAGCGTGCGCAGGACTTCTACGTGTCGCTGGGCATGCCCTCGCTGCCGCAGTCGTATTGGGAGAAGACCCAGTTCATCAAGCCCGATGACCGCGACGTGGTCTGCCACGCCAGCGCCTGGGACATGAACATGGAAGGCGATGTGCGCACCAAGATGTGCATCAAGCCGAACGAAGAGAACTTCACCACCATCTACCACGAGCTGGGCCACATCTATTACGACCTGGCCTACAACCCGCTGCCGCCGCTGTTCCAGGGCGGTGCCAACGATGGCTTCCATGAAGCGATCGGCGACACCATCGTGCTGGCGATGACCCCCAAGTACCTCAGCTCGATCGGTCTGGTCGATGCGCCGACCGAGAGTCGCGAGGCGGTCATCAACAACCAGATGCGCATGGCGCTGTCGGGCGTGTCGTTCCTGCCGTTCGGGCTGATGATCGACCGCTGGCGCTGGGGCGTGTTCGACGGTTCGATCACCGCCGACAACTACAACAAGGCGTGGTGGGACCTGAAGGCCAAGTACCAGGGCGTGGCCCCGGCCAGCAGCCGTGGCGAAGAGTTCTTCGACCCGGGCGCCAAGTACCACGTGCCGGGCAACACCCCGTACACCCGCTACTTCCTGGCGCGCATCCTGCAGTTCCAGTTCTACAAGGGCTTGTGCGATGCGGCCGGCTACAAGGGCCCGCTGCATGAGTGCACCTTCTACGGCAACAAGGAAGCCGGCCAGAAGTACTGGGCGATGCTGAGCAAGGGTGCCAGCCAGCCGTGGCAGGCCACCCTGAAGGAACTGACCGGCACCGACAAGCTCGATGCCGGCCCGATGATCGAGTACTTCACCCCGGTCAACGAGTGGCTGAAGCAGCAGAACGAAGGCCAGATGTGCGGCTGGCAGGCCAACGCGGCCCCGGCGGCGAAATGAAAGAGGGGCGGATCCGCGAGGATCCGCCCCTTTCTGGTAGTGCCGGCCGCTGGCCGGCACCGGCAGCCGGCCAGCGGCCGGCGCTACCGAAATGCCTGTCAGCTGTTCTTCTTCGCCGCCATCGCCGCGGCCAGCTCGGCCTTGAATTCCTCGAAGGTCTGGCCCTTCTCCTTCGCTTCGGCCTGCGCGGCATCGCGCAGCGCATCGGAGTACATCAGGCGCACCGGCGTGCCGTTGCGCTCGTGCAGTTCACCGGCCTGCATGATCAGCGCCAGCACCTGCGCAGCGCTCTCGCTGTGGCCGGCGATGCGACCATCCATGCCCAGCACCCATTCGCCATCACGGCGCACGACACCGGCCAGCAGGGTGCGCTGTGCATCGCGCAGTTCGGCATGCGGCTCCACCGGCGAGGCCTGGGCTGCAGCCTTGTTGGCGGCCTGCTTTTCCTGGCGACGGCGCTGGTCGCGGCGGGTCTTGGAGCTGGTGGACATGGTGCGATACCGCGGCGAGGGGGGCGCAAGGATAGCGCACCCCGCCCGCCGGGCCACTTCACGCACGTTCGATCCTGCGCGATCAGTCCAGTACTTTGCCGTGCCGCCAGTAGCCCATGAAGGTGATCGCGCGGCGGTCCAGCCCGCAGTCGCGGACCAGATGCCGGCGGATCGCCATCACGGCCCCGGCCTCGCCCGCCACCCAGGCGTACAGCGGCCCCGCCACGCTGGCATCGGCCTGCTCCCAGAGGATCTGCGCATCGACGTCGATCTCCTCCAGCTCATCGCCGACGGCCACGCTCGAGGCCGCTGCCAGGCGTTCCTGCACCGCCTGCAGCAGGGGCTGGCCGTAGGCCGCCTGCCCGCGCGGCAGCCAGACCAGTTCGGCGCTGGCCGGCGCGGTCAACGGCACCGCATCACCGGCCTGGGCCACTTCCAGCAGGGCCAGCGTGCGTGGCGGGTCCGCCAGTGCGGCCAGTTCCTCAAGAATGCCGGCCACGGCCGGCAAGGCGGTCTCGTCGGCCACCAGCAGTACCTGTCCAACGCCGGCCGGCGGCTTCCATTCCCAGCCTTCGCTGCTGTCGGCGCAGTCGGCGTCCGGAGCGAGCAGCGCCACACGGTCGCCCGGGCGTGCATGCATGGCCCAGCGCGAGGCGGGCCCGGTCACGCCATGGATGACGAAATCGACGTCGACCTCGCGCTGCTCAGCGCGCAGCTGACGGATGGTGTAGGTGCGCATCGGTGGGCGCTGGTCATCAGGCAGGGCCCGATAGCGCGGGTACCAGTCCTCGCCACTGGGCACCTGTGGCACGTCCTGCCCGGGCAAGGGGAAGAACACCTTGATGCGCTGGTCGGGGCCTTCAGTCTTCATCCGTGCCACGTCGGCACCGGTGAACACCATGCGGTCCAGCGAAGGGGAAAGCACGCGGCGCTCTTTCAGCGTCACCTCGAACAGGCGGTAGGTCTGCTGCGCAGCCATGGGGGAACCTCATGCAACGACATTGGATCGGCTGGCTGTCGTGCACCCTGCACCGGCTGGCTGGAGTCCCCAGCCTAATCCGGTGGTGTTCCGCCGCAAGGGTTGCGGGCATCGCGCCCTGCCCTACCCCTGCGCGCTGCTCAATGGTCCGTGCAGGCTGCCTGCGCCACGCGTTCACGCTGGTGTTCCCAGTACCAGAACACGAAACCGATGGCGAAAAAGGCGGCCTGGCCCAGTGCCAGGTGCAACGGGCTGGCACTGAGCAGCGGTGATACCACGCCCGCCACCACGGTGCTGATCATCAGCTGCGCAAAGGCCTGCAGCGAAGACGCCAGGCCTCGCTGATGCGGGTACATGTCCAGCACCGCCAGCGCCAGGATCGGGAAGATCAGCGCCATGCCCATGCCGCCCAGGAAGATCGGCAGCACCGCCCACGGCAGCACGAACTGCGGTGACAGCGCCACGTAGCCGACGTTCAGCAGTGCCGACAGCGCGCACAGGCTGAAACCGATGGCGACCTGGCGGGTGGGCGTGGTGTGCCCGGCCATGCGCCCGGACAGGAACGAGCCGGTGGTCATGCCGCCGATGGTCGGGATGAACAGCCAAGCGAAACCGCCCTCGCCGAGGTGCAGGTGCTGCATCACGAACACCGGCGCCGAGGAGATGTACAGGAAGATGCCGCCGAAGCCGATGCTGCCGGCCAGCGCCAGGCGCAGGAAACGCGGATTGAAGCCGATGCGCACGTAGTCGCGCATCAGCACCCGCGGCGACAGCGGCACCCGCGCCTCGACCGGATGCGTTTCCGGCAGGAAGCGTGCGGTGGCCGCCAGCAGCACCAGTGCGAACACCACCAGGAACCAGAAGATCAGCGGCCAACCCGCACCACTGAGCAGGATCCAGCCGCCGATGATCGGCGCGATCGCCGGGGCGATGCCGAACAGCATCGACACCTGGCTCATCAGCCGCTGCGCGTCATGGCCGTGGTACAGGTCGCGGATCACCGCGCGGCCGACGATCATGCCGACACCCGCCGACAGGCCCTGCAGCGCGCGGAACGCCAGCAGCGTGGTCAGGTCGGTGGACAGCGCACAGCCGACCGAGGCGCCGACGAACACCACCAGGCCGCCGAGGATCACCCGCTTGCGGCCCCAGGCATCGGACAGCGGGCCGTGTGCCAGGCTCATCAGGCCGTAGAACAGCAGGTACACGCTGATGGTCTGCTGCACCGCCACTTCGTCCACCGCCAGGCGCTGGGCCAGCTGCGGGAAGGCCGGGAAGATGGTGTCGATCGAGAACGGACCGAACATGGCCAGGCCGGCGAGCAGCAGGGCCATGCGGCGGGTGGAAGGAGCAACAGCGGCGGTCATGGGAAAGGCGTCCGGCAGGGCCATGCGCGGCACGCACGGCGGGCGCCGGTCCCCCTGCAGCAGGGACGGCGCCAGATGAATTCGGGTATCCGCCCATCATAGGTGGGGATTGCGCCTGATGCCATGCAGCAGTGCACAAAACGTACGGACGGGCCATCGGCCATTCAGGCGCGACCGCCCCCGCCTGAGGCGGCCGCCAGGCCCGCGACGGGCTATAATCGGCTGGCAACACGGTGGGAGAAGCGGAACACCGCTGCCGAAGGCGCAACGCCCGTAATCGCTCAGGCCCGATACCACCCGTAACACAACTCTGGAGAGACCGGTTCGATCCGGCGCCGAAGGGGCACGAAGCTGCGGCCAGCCGCACTTCCAAACTCTCAGGCAAAAGGACAGAGGGGCGCCCCGCAGACCGCCGACCGGCGGCTTGTGCCCGTGCGTGTGCCCTTTCCTGACGGATCCTTCGCCATGTCCCAGAACACCCCTTCCCTGCGTGAGCTCGAGCACCATTCCGCGTTCGTCGAGCGCCACATCGGCCCCAACGATGCCGAGATCGCGCAGATGCTCGACGTCGTCGGCCACGCGTCGCTGGATGCGATGACCGACGCCATCGTGCCGGCCAAGATCAAGTCGCCCGCACCGCTGGCACTGCCGGAATCGATGACCGAAGTGCAGGCACTGGCGAAGATCCGTGCGATCGCCGACAAGAACACCGTGCTGCGCAGCTTCATCGGCCAGGGCTACTACGGTACCCACACGCCGAACGTGATCCTGCGCAACATCCTGGAAAACCCGGCCTGGTACACCGCCTACACCCCGTACCAGGCCGAAATCTCGCAGGGCCGCATGGAAGCGCTGATCAACTTCCAGACCCTGTGCGCCGACCTGACCGGCATGGAAATCGCCAACGCCTCGCTGCTGGACGAAGCCACCGCCGCCGCCGAAGCGATGACCCTGGCCAAGCGTTCGGCCAAGTCGAAGTCGGACACCTTCTTCGTGCACGACGCCGTGCACCCGCAGACGCTGGAACTGCTGCGCACCCGCGCCGAGCCCATGGGCATCGTGCTGCGCGTCGGTACCCCGGCCGAAGCGCTGGAAGCGGAAGCCTTCGGCCTGCTGCTGCAGTACCCGGACACCTTCGGCCAGGTCGGCGACTACAAGGCGCTGGTCGATGCCGTGCACGCGCGCGGCGGTTTGGTGGCCGTGGCCACCGACCTGCTGGCACTGACCCTGCTGGCTGCCCCCGGCGAATGGGGCGCGGACATCGTGGTCGGCAACAGCCAGCGTTTCGGCGTGCCGTTCGGCTTCGGTGGCCCGCATGCGGCCTTCATGGCCTGCCGCGATGCCTACAAGCGTTCGATGCCGGGCCGCCTGATCGGCGTCTCGGTCGATGCGCAGGGCAACCCGGCCTATCGCCTGACCCTGCAGACCCGCGAGCAGCACATCCGCCGCGAGAAGGCCACCTCCAACATCTGCACCGCGCAGGTGCTGCTGGCGGTGATGGCCTCGATGTACGCCGTGTACCACGGCCCGGACGGCCTGACCCGCATCGCCCGCCGCACCCACCGCCTGGCCTCGATCCTGGCCGCCGCGCTACGCACGGCTGGCGTGCAGGTCGGTGGCGACTTCTTCGACACCCTGCATGTCACCGGCGTGCACGCCGATGAGATCCACGCCAAGGCCCGCGCCGCCGGTTACAACCTGCGCGCGATCGACAGCGACTCGGTCGGCATCAGCCTGGACGAAACCGCGACCCGCGCCGATGTGGTGGCGCTGGCTGCCGTGTTCGGTGCGCAGGCCGACGTCGACGCGCTCGATGCCAGCACCGCCGACGCGCTGCCGGCCGGCCTGCTGCGCCAGTCCGCGTTCCTGACCCACCCGGTGTTCAACACCCATCACAGCGAGCACGAACTGCTGCGCTACCTGCGCTCGCTGGCCGACAAGGACCTGGCGATGGACCGCACGATGATCCCGCTGGGCTCGTGCACGATGAAGCTCAACGCCACCGCCGAGATGATTCCGGTGACCTGGCCGGAGTTCTCGCAGATCCATCCGCTGGTGCCGGCCGACCAGGCGCTGGGCTACAAGGAACTGATCGATACGCTGGAAGCGATGCTGGTGGAGTGCACCGGCTACGACGCGGTCAGCCTGCAGCCGAACTCCGGCGCGCAGGGCGAATACGCCGGCCTGCTGGCGATCCGCGCCTACCACCGCTCGCGCGGCGAAGGTCATCGCGATATCTGCCTGATTCCGGACTCGGCGCATGGCACCAACCCGGCGTCGGCGCAGATGTGCGGCATGAAGGTGGTGGTGACCAAGACCGACGCCAACGGCAACGTCGATGTCGAGGACATCCGCCTCAACGCCGAGAAGTACAGCGACCGCCTGGCCGCGATCATGATGACCTACCCGTCCACGCACGGCGTGTTCGAGGAAGAGGTGGTGGAGATCTGCGAGATCATCCACCAGCACGGCGGCCAGGTGTACACCGACGGTGCCAACATGAACGCCCTGGTCGGCGTGGCCAAGCCGGGCAAGTGGGGTTCGGACGTCTCGCACCTGAACCTGCACAAGACCTTCTGCATCCCGCACGGCGGTGGCGGCCCGGGCGTCGGCCCGTGCGCGGTCAAGGAGCACCTGGCCCCGTTCCTGCCGGGCAAGCTGGGTGACCACGGCCCGGTCGGCATGGTCAGCGCGGCCAGCTTCGGCAGCGCCTCGATCCTGCCGATCAGCTGGATGTACATCGCGATGATGGGCAGCGAAGGCCTGCGCAAGGCCACCCAGGTCGCGCAGCTCAATGCCAACTACATCGCCAAGCGCCTGGCCCCGCACTTCAAGACCCTGTACACCGGCCGCAACGGCCTGGTGGCACACGAGTGCATCCTCGACGTGCGTCCGCTGGAAAAGACCAGCGGCATCGGTGCCGAGGACGTGGCCAAGCGCCTGATCGACTTCGGCTTCCACGCCCCGACCCTGAGCTTCCCGGTGGCCGGCACGCTGATGGTCGAACCGACCGAGAGCGAATCGCTGCACGAACTGGATCGCTTCATCAACGCGATGATCCAGATCCGCGAGGAAATCAGCGCGATCGAAGACGGCCGCCTGGACCGCGAGGACAACCCGCTGAAGAACGCACCGCACACTGCCACCGCAGTGACCGCGAGCGAGTGGACCCACGCCTACCCGCGCGAACTGGCTGCCTTCCCGCTGGCCAGCCTGAAGCAGAGCAAGTACTGGCCGCCGGTGGCGCGCGTCGACAACGTGTATGGCGACAAGAACGTGATGTGTGCCTGCATCCCGGTCGATGCCTACAAGGACGATGAAGTCGAGGCGTAAGCCTTCGATCCATCGGAAATGAAAACGGCCCGCGCAAGCGGGCCGTTTTTTCAAGGGTCTGTGGACCAAGGTCCACACCCACAAAGATCCGATCACGGGTCCGGCATCTGCCCCAGGCTCAACTGCCAGGACACGCCGAAGCGGTCCTGCACCCATCCGTAGCGGTTGCTGAAATCGTAGTCACCCACCGGCATCAGCCAGTGCCCACCTTCGCCCAGCACGCGCACCGCGCGCTCGAACTGCTCGGCGCCGGCACACTCGACGAACAGCGAGATGGACGGGGTGAAAGTGAAGCCGTGCACATCGAGGCTGTCGAAGCACAGGTAATGGGTGCCGCCGAGCAGGAAGATGGCCTGGCGGACCTGCCCGGGCACCCCGGCACCGGGCCCCTCCGGGTGGCGTTGCAGGGCCAGCAACCGGAAATCGGCAAAGGCCTCGGCATACAGGGCCAGGGCGGCTTCGGCCTGGCCGGTGAACATCAGGAACGGACGGCTGCGCAGCATGCGGAACTCCTGTTCGACGGGCCGGTGACGGCCCACACGATCAGCATCGCACGCCCGATGTGCAGCCCCCGTGGTAGTGCCGGCCGCTGGCCGGCAGCTTCCATCACGCCTCGCGCATCCGCCGCGCGATCGCACTGCCAGCGGCGATGGTGGCGGTCAGTGCCACCATCGACAGGAACTGCAGGCGGGTGTGCGACTCACTCAGCAGCAGGCCGAAGATCAGCGCCAGGATCGCCAATGCACAGCAGGTCAGCCACGGGAAGCCGGCCATGCGGAACGGCAGGCGCGTGCCCAGCCGATCCGCGCGCCGACGCAGCACCAGCTGCGAGACCAGCGACAGCGTCCACACCAGCAGGCAGGTGGAACCGACGATGTTCAGCAGCACCGGCAACACGCGGTCCGGGAACAGCAGTTCCATCACCGTGGCGGCGAAACCGAACAGCACGCTGGCCAGCACGGCGACCACCGGCACCTGGCGCGGATCGGTCCAGCCGAGCACGGCCGGGGCTTCGCGGCGCTGCGCCAGCGAATACATCATGCGCGAGGCACCGTAGAGGTTGGCATTGAGCGCCGACAGCAGCGCGATCACCGCGATCAGGGTGATGGCGGTGCCCGCACCCGGAATGCGGGCGATATCAAGCACCGCAGCGAACGGCGACTTCAGCGCTTCGCTGGTCCACGGCACCACGGCGATGATCACGCTCAGCGAGCCGATGTAGAACACCAGGATGCGCCAGGCCACGGTACGGATGGCACGGGCGATGCTGCGCTCGGGGTCTTCGGTTTCAGCAGCGGCGACGGCCACGATCTCGGTACCGCCGAAGGCAAACACCACCACCAGCAGCGCCGCACCGATGCCGGCCAGGCCCTTCGGTGCGAAGCCGCCGTGTTCGGTGAAATTGCTCAGGCCTGGCGAGGTCACCTGCGGCAGCCAGCCCATCAGCAGCGCCACGCCGATGGCGATGAACGCCAGGATCGCCACCACCTTGAGGATCGCGAACCAGAACTCGAACTCGCCGAAATTCTTCACGCCGAGCAGGTTGATCGCGGTGAAGAACAGCATGAAGGCCAGCGCCGCCATCGGTACCGGTACCGATGGCCACACCGTGGCCAGCAGGCCGGCCGCACCCACCGCCTCGGCGGCGATCACGATCACCAGCTGCACCCACCACAGCCAGCCGACGGTGGCGCCGGCCGTGGCGCCCATGGCGTCGGCGGCGTACACCGAGAACGCACCGCTGGTCGGCTTGGCCGCCGCCATCTCGCCCAGCGCGTTCATTACGATGATCACCAGCGCACCGGCGACCAGATAGGACACCAGCACCGCCGGACCGGCCGCCTGCACACCCACGCCCGAGCCGAGGAACAATCCGGCGCCGATGGCGCTGCCCAGGCCCATCATGATCAGCTGGCGGGGCTTGAGCGAATGTCCGAGGCGGGACGGCGAAGCGGTCGGAATCGAATTGGGCATCGGCAGGGCTGGCGGCGGGCTACAGGGGCGACACCTTACCCTGTCCCATGCCCACGGGGATAGGCACAGCGCAGCAGGCGGCTCAGGCCAGGGCCGGCTCGCCGACGTTGCCACCGATACGGGCACGATAGGCACGCGGCGAGAAACCGGTTTCAGCCTTGAACTTGCGGGTGAACGCACTCTGGTCGCTGAAACCGCAGGCCTGGCCGATGCAGGCGATGCTGTCGTCGCCATGCAGCAGGTGCATCGCCATCTGGATCCGCAGCCGGGTCAGCACCTGCTGCGGGGTCATCTGGAACACCTTGCGGAAGCTGCGCTCCAGCTTGGACAGCGAGAAGCCGGTGATGTCCAGCAGGGTCTGCATGCGCACGTTCTCGGCGTAGTGCGCGTTGAGATGGGCCAGGGCCAGCCGCAGCTGCTCGTACTGGCTGCCCAGGCTGTCCTTCTGGCCCAGGTCGCGGGAAATGCCGATCAGGCCCTCGATGGCCCCATCGACCACCAGCGGGCGCTTGCAGGTCAGGCACCAGCCCGGTTCGCGGTTGGCGAACAGATGCAGTTCCATCAGGTTCTCGATCACCTCGCCGGACAGCACGCGGGCGTCCTGGTCGACGTAGTCCGCGCTGAGCCCGGTCGGGTAGATCTCGGCCGCGGTGCGCCCGATCACATCCTTGCGCGCGCGCAGGCCCAGCCGCCGCAGCATGGTCTGGTTGACGTGGGTGTAGCGTCCCTGGCGGTCCTTGATGAAGAACAGCACATCAGGGATGGCGTCGAACAGGGCTTCGATGTCGGCGGGCTCGACTCGCATGCGGCAAGCATAGCCGAGGCGCCCTTGCCGGGGCGATCACCCTTGCGGGACTTGCGCTTAACGCCGGAGGGGCCACCGTGGGGGCCAGCCCCCACCGGAGACCCGGCCATGCCCCGTGGTGACAAGTCCGCCTATACCGACAAGCAGAAGCGCCAGGCCGAGCACATCGAAGAGAGCGAACGCCAGCGCGGTGCCAGCGAAGGCACGGCCGAGCGCATCGCCTGGGCCACGGTGAACAAGCAGGATGGGGGTGGCAAACGCAGCGGCAGCGGGCGCAAGGTGGCGAAGAAGGCACCGGCGAAAAAAGCCGCCAGCAAGGCCGCTGCGAAGAAAACCACGGCGAAGAAGGCGCCGACCGGCAAGGCGGCGGCGAAGAAGGCTGTAAAGAAAACGGTGGCCAAGAAGGCCAGCACTCCCGCCTCGCGTAGTGCTGCCGCGAAGAAGGCAGCGAAGACCCGTGCGGCAAAGAAGACCGTGCGCAAGGTGGCGGCGAAGAAAGCAGCACGTACCCGCGCGCGCGGCTGAACCCTTCGATCAGGGCGACAGCGTCCTCATCCACGCGGCAACTTCGGCTGCAGCTGCGTCGGCGCGCGCCTGCAGTAGCAGATGTGGCCCCTCCAACGACACATGGCGGGCATCGGGCAACAAGGCCTGCAGCTCGGCCACGCTGGGCGGCCACAGCAAGCGGTCCTGCAGGGCATGCAGGCACAGCGTCGGCAACACGAGTTCCGGCAGCAGTGCACGAACATCCACCCGCAGCGTCGTCGCGGCACGCTGGCGCAGGGTTGCAGCCGGCACCTGCGCGATTGCCAGGCCCAGCTCACGCAGCTTCGCGCGCGTCCGCCATTGCCCCAGCAGCAACCGGGCCATCAACGCGAGTGGCGGCAACGGCCATGCCGGGGCCAGTATCCGTGCGCTCGCCGCAGGCAGCGGCACCGGCCGCCGTGCGAAGGTCGTGCTCAGTACCAACCCATGCAATCCAGGTAGCCCGGCCACCGCCAGTTCGATGGCCAATGGACCGGCGAAGGACTCGGCCAGCAGCACAAAAGGAGATGCCGGAAGCTGCGGGCGCAGGATCGACGCCAAGGTGGTGTAGTCCTGCGGCCCCTGCGCGGGCATCGGCAGTACCTGCATCTGCATGCCCCGCGCCTGCATTGCCTCTACGAAGTGCGCCGACAGCAGGCCGGTGCCATCCAGGCCTGGCAGCATCACGACCGGCAGCATCACGGCATTCATCACGTTGATCACCCTTCAGGTTTCTTCGCACGGCTCCCTGCCTGCAGCTTCACGTATTGGCTCGGCCCAAGGAAGTGCACGACGGCACACGCGGCGCTTCGCTGGTGGTCCCGGCAGACCGCAGCACTGAACGTCATCGGCATGGGTGGGTGGCTTTCCGGAAAGACCTGGACGACCGTCTACCTGCTGGTGATACCCCCTACCCTGGTCGTGCTGTATGCCGTGGGGGCCATGCTCGGCAGTGTCCTTGAACAATGATGGCGGTGTGTCCGCCTGTCTGGGCAGACAATGGGAATACGACCGCCCAGGGCGGCCGTATTCCTGTCAGGGGTTCAGCAGCCTGCTCAGGCTGCGCGACGCGCCACGGCCGAAGCCACTTCGCCCTGCTCCACCTTGAACACCGACACCGACGTGGTCAGTGCGTGCGCCTGTTCTTCCAGCGCGCGGCTGGCAGCGGTGGCTTCTTCCACCAGAGCGGCATTCTGCTGGGTCACCTGGTCCATCTGCACCACCACCTGGTTGACCTGCTCGATACCGGCCGCCTGTTCCTTGCTGGCCGCTGCGATGTCGCTCATCAACTGGGTGGTACGCGAGCTGGCCTGGGCCACGCGCGCGATCGCGGCTTCCGATTCAACGGTCACCGCCAGGCCACTCTTCACCTTGGCGGCAGCGTCTTCGATCAGTTCCTTGATCTCCTTGGCGGCGACACCGGCACGCTGCGCGAGCGTGCGCACTTCACTGGCGACCACGGCAAAACCACGGCCCTGCTCGCCCGCTCGTGCGGCTTCCACCGCCGCGTTCAACGCGAGGATGTTGGTCTGGAACGCGATGCCGTCGATCACCGTGGAGATTTCCGAGATGCGGGCCGACGACTGGTCGATCTCGCCCATCACCGAGGCCATCTGTGCCATCGCCTGCTCGGTCTCGCGCACGGCGGCGCCGGCCGCATGCGCTTCGCTGTCGGCCTGGCGGGCCAGCTCGGCGTTCTGGCGCACGGTGGACGTCAATTCCTCCATTGATGCAGCGGCCTCTTCCAGGTTGGCCGCCTGCTGCTCGGTGCGGCGCGACAGGTCGTTGTTGCCGGCGGCCAGTTCCTGCGCGGCGTTGTTGATGCTGTCGGCAGCCACCTGGATGCCACGCACGATGCCGGTCAGCTGCGCGGTGGTGGTGTTGGCGTCGTCGCGCATGCGGGCGAACACGCCGTCGTACTCGCCGTCCATGCGTGCGGTCAGGTCGCCATGCGAGATCGCGCGCAGCACATCGGAGACATCGGCGATGCTGGCCTGCGAACTGGCCATCATGCCGTTGAGGTGCTCGACCATCGCCTTGAACTGGTACTGGAACGCAGCAGCATCGCCGCGCATGCTGAAATCACCGGCGCGCGCGGCACGGGCCAGCTCATCGATCTGCGCGTTGATCGCCATCAAGCTCTGCTTCACCGCCGCCAGGGTGCGGGTCAGCGTGCCCTTCTCGCCCGGATAATCCGGCAGGTCGCGGCTGAGGTCGCCGATGGCGTAGCGCTGCATCACCTCGGCCATCAGCAGCTGTACCTGCACGTGCGATTCGACCAGGCTGTTGGTGGCCTGCACCATGCGTCCGAAGTCACCCGGGAACGCGCTGGCATCCATGCGATAGCGGATCGCGCCCGCCTCGTGCTGCTCGGCCATCTGCAGCTGTGCGCCGATCGCGGCCTGCACGCTCTGCCGCACACTGGCCATGGCCTGGCCCAGCTGGGTCAATTCGTCACGACCGCCAAGCCGGAATTCCTGATCCAACTCGCCCTTGGCCAGGCGCTCGGCCAGGTTCACCGCACGGGCCAGCGGGCCGGTCAGGCTGCGGCCGATCATCACCGAGGCTGCAATGCCTGCCAGCAGCGCCACGCCGCCCAGCACCAGCAGCTGCAGCAGGCTGCGCTCACCCAGGCGGATCGCCTCGGCGGCGGCATCGCGGCTTTCCTTCTCTTCGAAGTCCACACCGTCGGACAGCGCCTTGTTCCAGCCGTTGGCCGCTTCCTGCACCGGGCCCAGGGTCAGTGCCACCGCGCCGGAGTAGTCGCCCTGCTCCATCAGTTCGCTGGTCTGCTTGTTGAGCGGGCGGGCGATGGCGCGCTTGGCTGCGATGGTTTCAGCAATGGCCTTGCCTGCGGCATCACTGGGCAACGCCTGGTACGCGCTCCAGCTGGCTTCGTAGCGTTTCACCAGATCGGCAATGCGCTGCTCGTCGTGGCCACGGTCGTCGCCCTGGCGGATCAGCATCTCGCGGCGCACCACCATCATCTGGTTGTTGGCATCGAGCATCTGCGACAGCAACCGCACCTTGGCCACGCTGACATCGACCACCTGCTGCATCGCGCGCTTCTGCACGACGCTGGCGGTGGCACCGGTGGCCACCACGGCGGCAACCAGCAGCAACAACAGGCCAAAGCCCAGCCCAAGACGCCAGGCAACCCTGACATTCCTCAAGTAGTTCATCGGTACATCCAAAACGGGGGGATGCGCCCGTATCGGCCGGGCCACCGGCATTCTTGATCGACAACACCTGCAGTCGTCGGCAGCCGTTCACCTTGGTGAGGCCACGTGGCGCTCTTCTGCGGCAAGGCCCCGCCGCGTGGCCGCGCAGTTCTGCTCATGCCGGCATCAGTTCGCTTTCACGGCGGCTACGCAGCCTCTGCGGGCAGGGTGGAGCTGCCATCTGCCGGAGACCTCCATGCCCGTACCCCGCCCCGCCCTGCTCGCCCTGTCATTGCTGATCTCGCCCGCCTTCGCCCAGGTACCGCCGCCGGCCCAGCTGCCGGCGCCCATCGCGGAGAAGGCAGGACCGGACATCGCAGCCCGCTCGCCGCTGCACGCGCAGGTTCTGCTGGACCGGGCCAATTTCTCGCCCGGCCAGATTGACGGCGAGGTCGGCAGCAACCAGCGCCGCGCTGTGTCCGGCTTCCAGGCCGCCCATGGCCTGACGGTGACCGGCGAGCTGGACGAGGCCACCTGGAAGGCACTGCAGGCCGATGCCAACGCGCCGCTGGCCAGCTACACGCTGACCGCCGAGGACGTGGCAGGTCCGTTCCAGCCGGTGCCGAAGGGACCTGCCGCACAGGCCAAGCTGAAGGCATTGGGCTACGGCAGCGTGGAAGAATCACTGGGCGAACGCTTCCATGCCTCGCCCGAACTGCTGAAGGTATTGAACCCCGGCGTCGATCTGGGCAAGGCCGGCAACCGCATCCAGGTGCCGAACATCGCCCCGGCCCCGCTGCCGAAGGCGGCCAAAGTGGTGGTCGACAAATCCGATTCCACGCTGCAGCTGCTGGATGCGCAGGGCAAGGTGATTGCGCAGGTGCCGGTGTCATCCGGCAGCCAGCATGACCCGCTGCCGATCGGTGAATGGAAGATCCTCGGCGTGTATCGCGATCCGCCCTTCCACTACAACCCGAAACTGTTCTGGGATGCGCGCAAGGGCGAGAAAAAGGCAACGCTGCCGCCGGGCCCGAACAATCCAGTCGGCCGCGTCTGGATCGACCTGTCCAAGCCGCACTATGGTTTGCACGGCACGCCCGAACCCGGCCATGTCGGCAAGACCGAATCGCATGGCTGCGTGCGCATGACCAACTGGGATGCGCTGCGCGTGGCCGATGCGGTGGATACCTCGGTTCCCGTGGTGATGCAGGAGTGATGCGATGCGCCTTTCGCAGTTGATCGTGCTGGGCGTGCTGCTGGGCTTGGGGGCCGGCTGGTGGCTGCGCCGGGATGTGGCTCAGCCGGTGGCCGTTGCCCAGCCTGCCCCGCAACCCGCAGTGGCTGCAACGCCGGTGAAGGCGCCTGCAGCTCCGCAGGTGGATGCAGCGCCTTCCGCATCGGCGGCGCCGTCGGCCAACGCGAGCGGTACGCCAACCGGCCTGCTGCTGCCCGTACAGGGCATCGACGCCTCGCAGCTGCGCGACACCTTCACCGATGCACGCAGCGAAGGGCGCGTACACGATGCCATCGACATCATGGCCGACGCCGGTACGCCGGTGCTGGCCGTGGCCGATGGCACGGTGGAAAAGCTGTTCGACAGCGAGCGCGGTGGCCTGACGATCTACCAGTTCGAACCCAGCGGACGCTGGTGCTACTACTACGCCCACCTGCAACGCTATGCCGATGGGCTGGCGGAAAAGAAGGTGATCAAGCGCGGCGAGGTGATCGGCTACGTCGGCAGCACCGGCAATGCCAGCGCCGAGGCCCCGCACCTGCATTTCGAGGTGCATGTGCTGGGCCCGGAGAGGCAATGGTGGAAAGGCGAGTCGATCAATCCATACCCGCTGCTGCGGGCGGGAGGCTAGCGCATCTGCCGCGTGGCAGAGCCAGTCGCAGTGATGCCCGATTTGGGTACGATCCTACCCATATTGGGTATCTGGCAAGTGCACTGCCGGGCATGGCCCGGCGCTACCGGGCTGGAGGACGGCGTCGCCAGCGCCGCAGCGCGATGCTGGCGGCCGCCAGTACGCCACCGGCAATCAGTAAAAGGAGCGCCACCGGCTGCCAGAAGAAGAACGGCCACAGCCAGAGGTAGTCCAGGTCGGTCAGCTTCAGCACGTCCATCGGCGGCAGCAACTCCACCGAGGCCGCACGGCCGGCCAGCGCCGGGTCGACCGCCAGCACGGTCAGCCGCAGCCAGGAACGGCCACGCGGCAATGCATCACCGCGGCCGTAGCCGAAGTACGAGGCGGCGAAGCGGTCTGGCTCGACCGATTCCAGTGCACGAACGACGTCAGCCGTTGCCGAAGGTGAGCGGGTGTCCGCGCGGAACTCATTGCGATCGGTCGGCGTTTCAGCGCGCAGGCGCAGCTCGGGATCAACCAAAGGATCGGCGCCGTCATCGGCATAGCGCAGTCGCAAGCGCAGCCGATCGTCGATGAAGCGATAGACCGTGATCTCGGCCGTCGCGCCGGGCTGCAGCACCAGCGGCAGCGTCTGCGTGCGCGAGGCCAGATAGTTGGCGGCTGCGCCCAGCAGCAGCACGATGCAGGCCAGCGCCCATAGGCTCCACAGCAGCCACAGGGCCACCCGTGCGACCGTCTCGCCCTTCATGCCGAACTCCCGGTCATCGCGCTGCATCCTGCTGGCATTGGCCACAACGTAGCGCAGAACTGCACGTGCCCACAGTGCCGGCGCAAAGCAGCGCGTGAACCCACCCGGTACCTCGCCCGATGGCGAGGCTGGGCATCGCACATGCGGAAGGAGTCAGGCCGGCCTGACTTCCCTGCAGACCAGCTCGGCAAGTTCGCGGCAGGCGAAGAACAGCCCTTCCACCACACCTTCGTCCAGGTGCCTGCGCGGCGTCGCCATGCTGGCGCAACGGTTGGCCGCGTGCAGCATCTCCACCGCGGTGAGGATGCCCACGGCCGCACGGTCGATCCGCGCCAGGGACTGACGTCGTCCGTCGGACAGGGCCTCCTCCGGCCACAACATGCCATCGGAGCCTTCGCCGTCACGGATGCGGGTGAGGCAGCCCTGGAACGTGCTGAGATCGTCGGCGGGATCCGCGTCGTCGTTGATGGGCTCAACAACATGGAACGGCGGGGTCTTGCGAGTGGTCATGGCGTAGGCTTCCGTGGCTGTACTTAACAGCGCCACCGCGCGGAAGCGGGGTGGCGGACGGTGCGGGTTCCAAACCGGGATACATGCTAGACCGGCGGGTCCGAAGACCCCCACGCACCGCCCGCCATAAAGGCCGACGGATTGCCAGCCGGCACCGTTTCAGGACGGTGCCGGCTGGCAAGCGCTTACAGCATGTATCGCGGGTTTGGATGCCCGGCCACCCTTTTCCGGTGGCGCGCCATGGTGTCTACGCCTGCATGCTCGATTCAATGAGAAAAATCCGAAAGGTTCGGATGAATCGAGAGCGCAGGGCGAAGTGTTGCATGCCCGGGGAATGGTGGATGCGACAGGAATAGGCGCGACTGTGCTGGTGCACGGACGAGAGCGACGTGCGGTGACGCGAACAACCCTCACTTCAGAATGGCGCGTGACGTTTATCGCTTACCAGAAGTTGTATGCGGGGAGCATGAGGGATGTGGGGCTTGGGAGAATTTGACGTGGTCGGCCGATTTGGCGTGCTGGAAGCGACATGTTGATGGCTTCGGTTCTGCCAGCCATGGGCTGGCACTACTGGAGCCGGCACGGGCTGCCGACCGATGAAACCGGCCCAAAACAAAGCGCCGCGACCCCACAGGGAGTCGCGGCGCTCTTTTTTCAGTTGAACAGCGCTACCTCAGGCGAACGGATCCTGCAGGACCATGGTGTGGTCGCGGTCCGGGCCGGTGGAAACGATGCTGATCGGGCAACCGGCCAGCTCTTCCAGCGAACGCAGGTAAGCGCGTGCGGCCGGCGGCAGGTCGTCCCAGTTGGTGATGCCGTGGGTGTTCTCGGTCCAGCCCGGGAACTCCAGGTACACCGGGGTGCAGTCTTCCCAGCCCTGCGCGTCCAGCGGCGCGTACTCGGTGCGCTTGCCGTTGTATTCGTAGGCGATGCAGACCTTCAGCTTTTCCATGCCATCCAGCACGTCCAGCTTGGTGATGCACAGGCCGCTGATGCCGTTGATGGCCACGGCGCGCTTCAGCGCGACGATATCCATCCAGCCGCAACGACGCGGACGACCGGTCGAGGCACCGTACTCGGCGCCGCGGTCACGGATGCCCTGGCCGACTTCGTCGTCCAGCT
This sequence comes from Stenotrophomonas sp. SKA14, assembly GCF_000158575.1. Lineage (NCBI taxonomy): Bacteria > Pseudomonadati > Pseudomonadota > Gammaproteobacteria > Lysobacterales > Lysobacteraceae > Stenotrophomonas > Stenotrophomonas sp. SKA14. The sequence goes on along the minus strand of NZ_DS999412.1, from coordinate 1,741,581 downwards.
CGGTCGGGAACGGGCCGCCGCCGACGCGGGTGGCGTAGGCCTTGGCGATGCCCAGCACGTAATCGATCGAATCGGCGCCAACGCCGGAACCGGCCAGTGCGCCACCGACGGTGGTGTTGGAGCTGGTGACGTACGGGTAGGTGCCGTGGTCGATGTCCAGCAGCGCACCCTGCGCACCTTCGAACAGCACGCGCTTACCCTGCTTGCGCAGGTCGTGCAGGATGCCGGCCACGTCGGACTTCATCGGCTGCACGTATTCGCCGAAGGCCAGCGCTTCGTCGAAGGTCTTCTGGAAGTCGACCGCATCGGTGTTCAGATACTTGGTCAGCACGAAGTTGTGGTAATCCAGCGCGGTGCGCAGGAGTTCTTCCAGCTGCTTCGGATAGTGCAGGTCGGCGATGCGGATGCCGCGGCGCGCCACCTTGTCTTCGTAGGCCGGGCCGATACCACGGCCGGTGGTGCCGATCGCCTTGCCGCCGGCAGCGCGTTCGCGCGCCTGGTCCAGGGCGATGTGGTACGGCATGATCAGCGGCGCGGCCGGGGAGATCTTCAGGCGCGAACGCACTTCCACGCCGGAGGCTTCCAGCTCGGCGATTTCCTTCTGCAGCGCGGCCGGCGAGATCACCACGCCGTTGCCGATCAGGCACAGCGCATCGTCACGCAGGATGCCCGACGGGATCAGGTGCAGGACGGTCTTCTTGCCATTGATGACCAGGGTGTGGCCGGCATTGTGGCCGCCCTGGAAGCGCACGACGGCGCCGATTTCCTCAGTAAGCAGATCAACGATCTTGCCCTTGCCTTCATCGCCCCACTGGGCACCCAACACTACGACAGACTGACCCATGACGGGCTCCTCGATTTGTTGCGGCCATCGGGGCCGCGGACGGGTAAACCGTGGCGGGGCTGGCCAGCACCTGGATGGCAGCTCCAAACGGGGAGCGCCGGCGATGGAAGGCCCAGACACGGAAAAAGCCGAACGGGGAGGCCCGTCCGGCTTTTGTGCATTATCCGGGTTTCCGGGGTCGGGTGCCACCTTTCCGACGGGCGGCTTCACCGGCCGGTCAGGCGCCCCGCCCGGTGGTGCCGGCCGCTGGCCGGCAATGCCAACCAAGGTTGGCATCTACCAGAGCCGGGCCACGCATGTGAACGCAGGCGGCCGTGCCGGGCCTTCAATGCCGGGCCCACCACAGCAGGCTCAGCCCGGCCAGCAGCACCAGCCCGCCGAAACTGCGCAGGGCCGGGCTGGGCAGGTCCAGCAGGCGCTCGGCCATGCGCTTCCAGGCGAACGGGGCAACAAACAGGAACAGGCCTTCCAGCACCGCCACCAGGCAGACGGCGGCGAACAGATCTTTCATGGGGGGACTCCGGAAAAAGCACGGGGCCCGGCATCTGGCCGGGCCCCGTGGGGTAATGCCCTGCGACCTCAGCGGTCGTTCTTCAGGTACTGCAGGAACGGGTCGTTCTTGTCGAGCACGATCACGCCGTTGCCGTCGGTCATGGAGCCACGGTAGGCCTCCAGGCTGCGGTAGAACGCGTAGAACGACGGGTCGGCCGAGCCGGCCTTGCCGTAGATGCGAGCCGCATCGGCATCGCCTTCACCGCGCAGGCGCTGGGCGTCACGCTCGGCTTCGGCGATCAGCACGGTGCTGTCACGGTCGGCCTGGGCGCGGATGGTCAGCGACTGTTCCTCGCCTTCCGCACGCAGCTTGGCCGCTTCCTGCTTGCGCTGCGCGCGCATGCGCTCGTACACGTCGTTGATCACCTGGCTGTCGGTGGGCAGGTCCACCTGCTTGATGCGCAGGTCGATCATCTGCATGCCCAGCCCGGCCACGGCTTCGTTGATCCCCTTCAGCTGCTCGGCGATCAGCTCGCTGCGGTCGCCGGAGACCAGCTGCTGCAGGGTGCGCGAGTTGATCTGGTTGCGCAGCGAGTCGGTGATGATCGGGGCCAGGCGGGCATTGGCGATGCGCGGATCGCCACCAGTGGCACGGAAGTAGTCACCCACGTTGGAGATGTAGCCGATGGCGAAGAAGTCGACGCTGACGTCCTTCTGCTCGGCGGTGAAGTAGCGCGCCGGGGCGGTGTCGAGCACCTGGAAGCGGCGGTCGAAGACCTTCACCGTTTCCACCACCGGCACCTTGAAGTGCAGGCCCGGCTTGATGTCCGAACGCACCACCTTGCCCAGGTTCAGGACCATGGCAGTCTGGTCCTCGCGGACCACGTACACCGAGCCGAGCAGGCCCAGCGCCACCGCCACGATCACGGCGATCCAGATAGGACTCTTCATCGGCTGCCCTCCTCACGGCCGCTCGGTCGCCCGGTCGGGCGGCCCACCGGCCGGCCCGGATCACGGGAAGCTTCCGCCGCTGCACCCGGCAGCGACGGCATCACCACGTCCGGGTTCGCCACTGCGGCCGGGGCCGAGGTGCTGGGACGGGTATCGCCGGTCATCGGCACGTAGATCAGCTGGCGGCCATCGCCACCGATCACCTTGCGGTTCTCGCTCAGCACCTGCTGCACGGTCTCCAGCCACAGGCGCTTGCGGGTCACTTCCGGGGCGTCCTTGTACTGGGCCTGCAACAGGCTGAAGCGCTGCGCGTCACCCTCGGCCTTGGACACCACGGCCTGCTTGTAGCCCTCGGCGGTGGTACGGGCACGCGAGGCCTGGCCTCGGGCTTCCGGCACGACCTTGGCGGCGTAGGCCTGGGCTTCGTTGATCAGGCGTTCCTTGACCTGCTGGGCGCCGTTGACCTCGTCGAAGGCCGGCTTCACTTCCTCCGGCGGACGGGCGTCCTGCAGGGTCAGGCCGGTCACGGTCAGGCCGGTCTTGAACGCCTTCAGCAGCGCCTGCAGGCGCTCTTCGGCGGCCACGGCCAGCGGGCCACGGTTGTTCAGCACGGCATTGAGGTCGGCGCGGCCGACTTCCTCGCGCACCGCGCTCTGCGCCGACTGCTCCAGCACCTGGTTGGCATCAACGGTGCCGAACAGGTACTGCTGCGGGTCGTCGATGCGGTACTGGACGTTCAGCGAGACGTTGACGATGTTCTCGTCGCGGGTCAGCACCGGCACCTGGATCGAGAACGTCTTGATCTCGGTGGCGTTGACCTTGGTGACCGATTCGATCGGCCACGGCAGCTTGAAGTTCGGTCCGGGCTGCAGGATCCGCGAGAACTGGCCGAAGCGCAGCACCACGCCACGCTGCTGTTCGCCGATCAGCTGGAAGCTGGAGAACAGCACCAGCAGCACCACGGCTGCCACCACCCAACGCATGATGCCGCCGTCGAACAGGTCCTTCAGCGGCCCGGGCAGTCCGCCCCAGCCACCACCATTGCCACCGCCGCGCGACCCGAACGGCCCGCGTCGATTGTCCTCGGGGCCTTGTCCGCCCTTGTTGCCGCCGGGTGTATTCCAGGCCATGCACGCTCCATCAAGATGTGGGCTGCGGCGCGGGCCCTTCCCGCGGCGCCAGCCGTGAAACCATTACCGATCATACAAGATGGGGCGGATCGGCAGGATCGAAAGGGGGGCAACGGGGTAAGGTGGCGTTTTCCTCGAAGTCAGGCAGCGCCGATGGCCCCCACCACCCCGTTCACCGCCTTCCGTATCGAAAACGACGACGCAGGCTACCGCAGTGGCCTGGCCGAGCTCAGTGTCGACGACCTCAATCCCGGCCAGGTGCTGATCCGCGCCCACTGGTCGTCGGTCAATTACAAGGATGCACTGGCGGGCACCGGCAAGGGCCGGATCCTGCGTCGTTTCCCGCTGGTGGGCGGCATCGACGTGGCCGGCACCGTGGTCGCCAGCACCGACCCGGACTGGCGTGAAGGCGATGCGGTACTGGCCACCGGCTGCGGCCTCAGCGAGACCCGTGACGGCGGCTACAGCCAGTACGTGCGGCTGGAATCACGCGCGGTGATTGCCCAGCCGGCCGGGCTGAGCCCGCGCGAGGCGATGGTGCTGGGCACCGCCGGCTTCACTGCGGCGCTGGCCCTGCTGCGCATGCAGGACAACCGGCAGACCCCGGACCTCGGCCCGCTGGCGGTCACCGGCGCCAGCGGTGGCGTCGGTGCGCTGGCGCTGTCGATCTTCAGCCGGGCCGGCTACAGCGTGCACGCGGTCAGCGGCAAGCCGGACCAGGCCGACTTCCTGCGCGGCATCGGTGCCAGCGAGGTGCTGCCGCGCGAGGCGCTGGCCGACACCGGCCCGCTGCAGTCGGCGCGCTTCGGCGGTGGCCTCGACAACGCCGGCGGCCCGATGCTGGCCAGCCTGCTGGCACAGACCGTGCCTTATGGCAGCGTGGTCAGCGCCGGCCTGGCTGCCAGCCCCACGCTGGACATGACGGTGATGCCGTTCATCCTGCGCGGTGTGTCGCTTCTGGGCGTGTCCTCTGCGAACGCACCACGCGCGCTGCGCGAGGAAGTGTGGGCACGCCTGGGCAGCGAGTGGAAGCCGCAGCACCTGGACCGCATCTGCACCGCCGAGGTCGGCCTCGATGGCCTGCCAGCGGTGTTCGCACGGATGCTAGCCGGTGGTTCGCTGGGCCGCACCGTGGTGCGGATCGACTGAACGTCGCAGGCAGGCGACGGACGGCACGCACGCCCCTCCCGCCGGTAATGTGCCCGCACTACACTGCGGGCATTACATGGGGAACAACATGGCACGCATTCTGATCGTCGACGACTCACCGTCGCAGCTGTTGGGGATACAGCGCATCGTCGAGAAGCTCGGGCACCAGATCCTGACCGCCACCGATGGCGCCGCCGGGGTCGAAACCGCAAAGGCCGAGCTGCCCGACCTGGTCCTGATGGACGTGGTGATGCCCAACCTCAACGGCTTCCAGGCCACCCGCACCCTCGCCCGCGACGAGGCCACCCGGCACATCCCGGTGATCCTGGTCACCACCAAGGACCAGGACACCGACCGCATGTGGGGCATGCGCCAGGGCGCCAAGGCCTACATCACCAAGCCGTTCTCGGAAGACGAACTGTCCGAGGTGCTGGAGCGGGTGTTCGCCGGCCAGGGCTGAAACATTCCGGTGGGTGCCAACCTTGGTTGGCACGCCTTTGCCTGGTGGGTGCCGGCCAGCGGCCGGCACTACCTTCAAATGCTTTCGCCAAAGGCCTTGGCCAGGTTCCGGTAGGCCTTCTTCTGCGCCTCGTCGGTCGCGGCGGGGGCCACGATCTCGATTTCAACGATCTGGTCGCCGTCCGGATTGCCCGGCAGGCCGCGCCCGCGCAGGCGCAGCTTGCGGCCGGCATCGGAATCGGCCGGAATCTTCAGCTCCACCGCACCGCCCAGCGTCGGCACGCTGATGCTGGTGCCCAGCGCGGCCTGCCACGGCGTGACCGGCAGCGTGTAGAGGATGTTGCGGCCATCGACCTCGAACTGCGGGTGCGCGGCGTACTCCACTTCCAGCAGCAGGTTGCCGCCCTGGTTGCCCTGCCCCGCCAGCCGGATCACCTGGCCGGGACGGATGCCCTTGGGCACGCGCACGTCCAGCTGCTTGCCGTTGACGGTGATGCGCAAGCTGTCACCGTTGTAGGCCGCCTCCAGCGGGACCGACAGCTTGGCGCGGGTATCACGATTGGGCGCGTGGCCATGGCTGCTGAAGCCCGGGCCGGGGCCCGCGCCCGCCCCACCGCGCTGGCGCGCGAACAGGCTTTCGAAGAAGTCGCTGAAGCCGCCATTGGGGCCGCCACCGCCGAACACTTCCTCGAAATTGAAGCCACCGGCGCCGCCATAGTTCGGCGGCACGTTGAATTCCTCGCCCGGGCGGTAGCCCTGCGCGCGCAGCTGGTCATAGGCCGCGCGCTTCTCGGGATCGCGCAGCGCCTCGTAGGCCTCGTTGACCGCCTTGAACTTGTCTTCGGCCCCGGCCTCCTTGCTGACGTCCGGGTGGTACTTGCGTGCCAGGCGGCGGTAGGCGGTCTTGATCTCCGCCTCGCCCGCGCTCGGTTCCACCCCCAGGGTGGCGTAGTAATCCTTGAATTCCATCCAGCTACCTCGATTCGCTTCGGCCGCGCCGGTGGCGCCGCCCCGGGTTCATTCTACGCGCCGGCGATGCTACGCCGCTGCTCGTGCGGCCCCGGTGAGGCCGACTGATCCTGCGCAATGCGCTTGCCATCCCCCTGCCCCAGGCTATGGCTGGAAGGCCGTCCGGCAAAGCCTGAAGATGGGGCCTGCACACCGGTTTTCCAATGTCTTGACGTCGCTGTCCCATGCGGGCCACTAGCCTGCCCCTGCAAGGAGTTCACCATGACCATCCACGTTGGCGACCGCATCCCGGAAGTGACCCTCAAGCGCATCCGCGAGGGCATCGAAACGCTCGACACGCATTCGCTGTTCGACGCGCGCAAGGTGGTGCTGTTTGCCGTGCCCGGTGCGTTCACCCCGACCTGTTCGGCCCGACACCTGCCCGGCTACGTCGAGAAGTTCGAGGCGTTCCGCCAGCGCGGCATCGACGTCTACTGCATGGCGGTCAACGACCCCTTCGTGATGAAGGCCTGGGCCGCCGACCAAAGCGTGCCTGATGGCCTGCTGATGCTGTCCGACGGCAATGCCGAACTGACCCGCGCGCTCGGCCTGGAACTGGATGCCAGTGCCTCGGGCATGGGCATCCGCTCGCGCCGCTTCGCGCTGTACGTGGTCGATGGCGTGGTGCGCGCGGCCTGGATCGAACAGCCCGGCCAGTTCGAAGTCTCTTCAGCCGAGTACGTGCTGGAGCACCTGCCCACCTGACTACCAACCGCAAGAGGAAACGGCCAGCCATGTCCAGCAAGCCAGCCAAAGCCAGCAAGCCCGCCGCGAAGGTTCCCGGCATCAGCGACCGCAAGACCCTGCGTGACCGTGCCCGCCGCAATATCGAGGATGGTGCGATCACCGACAGTTACAGTGCCGACCGCAAGGTGGTGATCAAGCTGCTCAACGACGCGTTGGCCACCGAGTACGTGTGCGTGCTGCGCTACTACCGGCACTACTTCATGGCCAAGGGCATGCTGGCCGACGCGGTGAAAGCCGAGTTCCTCGAACATGCACAGCAGGAACAGGCACATGCCGGCAAGCTGGCCGAACGCATCGTCCAGCTCGGCGGCGAACCCGACTTCAACCCCGATACGCTGACCGCGCGTTCGCATGCCGAGTACAAGGAAGGCAGCGACCTGCGCGACATGGTCCGTGAGAACCTGGTGGCCGAGCGCATCGCCATCGACAGCTACCGCGAGATGATCAACTTCATCGGCGATCGCGATACCACCACCAAGCGCATCCTCGAAGAGATCCTGGCGCAGGAAGAGGAACACGCCGACGAATTCGCCGACCTGCTGGATGGGTGGATCGGGGAATGATCTGGTAGATGCCGACCTTGGTGGGCGCCTTTGCCGCGTGCCAACCCAGGTTGGCACCTACCAGCGCACGACGGTGTCGTTGGCGTTGCACCGAGCGCCGACCAAGGTCGGCACCTACCGCAGGACGTTGAACCGCACCTGCGTCCATGCCCCATCGGCCGCCAACGCGGTCAGGGTATGCGCGCCCGGTTCGGCGAACTCGCGCTGCATCAGCTGCGCGCCACGGGTCTGTGCGATCCAGCGTCCATCCAGCAGCCAGTCCACCGCCTGCTCGCTGCCCAGTGCGCGCAGCTGCAGGCGCACGCCATGCTCCGCATTGGGCGCGCGCGCCAGCATGGCGCCATCATTGAGCCCGTCGATGTGCAGTGCGACGCTGGCCTCGCGGCCATCATCTCGGCAATCCGGCGACAGCGGCGGCAGCTGCGAGGCCTCGCGCGTGGCCTTGGACAGCCAGGGCGACAGCAGCGCCGGCCAGCGCGCGATCTCACGCGCCACTTCTTCATGGGGCGCGCTGCAATCGGCCGATACACGCAGGCCACTGCGCGCATCGGCAAGGTAACGCTGGCGGCCTGGTTGCCAGCGCCGCGCCTCTCGCTCGGGGAACGTGGGCGGTGCGGCGCCCTCAAGCAGATACGCCGGCATCCGCCGCTGGCACAGCGCCGCCGGCAGGCCTTCGGCCCGCTCGCCGGTCGGCCAGCAGATGTCTTCCTGGCTGACGCTGGCCGGCATCGGTGCGGCAGCCGAGTCACCGCGCTGGCGCGGCAGGCTGTCCACCACTTCGAACATCAGCGGCAGCGCGGTGACCGCACCGTACTGGCCGGGAAGCGGCGTGCCGTCCGGACGCCCCACCCACACGCCCACGGTGTAGTGGCGGGTGCTGCCGATCGCCCACGCATCGCGGTAGCCATAACTGGTGCCGGTCTTCCAGGCCACGCGCGGGCGGCCCCCGACGTCGAAGGTGCCGACGCTGTAGCCCGGGCGCGGATTCGACTCCAGCATCTCGCGCACGATCCAGCTGGCGCCCGGCGAGGCCAGGCGGCGCTCGATCATCGGCTCGTCATCGGTGTAACGCACGCGACCGGCGATGCCGTTACGGTTCAGCGCAGCAAACGCGCCGACCAGATCCTCCAGCCGCGCGCCGGTGCCGCCCAGGATCAACGACAGGTTGGGCGTGCTGCCGGGCGGGAACCGCAGCTGGATGCCGGCATGCGACAGGCGCGCGGCAAAGCGCGCCGCGCCAACCCGCTGCAGCAGGTCCACCGAAGGCACGTTGAGCGACAGCCGCAACGCGCTGGCGGCGCCGATCGGCCCGTTGAACGCCATGTCGAAATTGCCGGGGCGGTAGCTGCCAAAACTCTGCGGTGCGTCGACCAACAGGCTTTCCGAATGGATCAGGCCATCATCCAGCGCCATTGCGTACAGGAACGGCTTGAGCGTTGAGCCTGGTGAGCGCCACGCCTGCACCATATCCACGTGGCCGAGCCGCTGGCGGTCACCGAACGCCAGCGTGCCGACATAGGCGCGCGCCTGCAGGGTCTGGTTGTCGACCACCAGCAGCGCGGCCGATGTACGTTCCGGCAAGGTCGAGAAGTAGCTGGCCACGCGTTCTTCCAGCGTGCGCTGCAGGCCGATGTCGATGCTGCTCTGGATGCGCGCCTGGCCCGGATGCGCCGAATGCAGGCGCTGCGCCAGCAATGCGGCATGCAACGGCGGCCGCAGCGAGCGCGCCACCACATTCTCGATGCGTGCATCCTCCACTTCGTCCGGCGTCCACGCACCCAGTTCGGCCATGCGTGACAACACCTTGTCGCGCGCCTTCTGCGCCGCTTCCGGGTGGCGGTCCGGGCGCAGCCGGCTCGGCGCCTGCGGCAGCACCGCCAGCAGCGCGGCCTCGGCATGCGACAGCTGAGCCGCCGGCTTGCCCAGATAGGCCCAGCTGGCCGCTTCCACGCCTTCGATGGTGCCGCCGTAAGGCGCGCGCTCCAGGTACAGGGCCAGGATCTGCCGTTTGCTCAGGTGCACTTCCAGCTGCACCGCACGCAGCATCTGCTTGAGCTTGCCCCACGGCGTGCGCGTGTGCGGGTCGAGGATGCGGGCGACCTGCATGGTCAGGGTCGAGCCACCGGACACGATGCGGCCGCCGCGCAGCAGCTGGCCGCTGGCACGCAGGATCGCCAGCGGGTTGATGCCCGGATGCCGCCAGAACCAGCGGTCTTCGTAGGTCAGCAACGCCTGCAGGTAGAGCGGCGAGACGCTGTCGATCGACGCCGGATAGCGCCACACGCCTTCGGCATCGGCAAATGCACGCAGCGGCGTGCCGTCGGCAGCCACCACCAGGGTGCTGGTATCGCGCTGCTTCGGCAGCGGTGGCGGGAAGACGAAATCCAGCACCAGCAGCAGTGCCAGCATGGCCGTCGTGCCCCATCGCAGCCACGGCCACAGCGGCCGCAGCCAGCGGCGCAGGGCCGCCAGCCGGGTCTTCATCGTGTGTTTCATTGCAGGTTGCCAGTGGGACGGGCCGCGCCGTCGCGGCCCGTCCGCGCGGTCACGGCTGCACCACCGTGATCGTGGTCGGGTTGCTGCGGCCGACGCCACGCAGCTGCGGGCGGTACATGTCCTCCACCAGCGGCGGCGGCACCGAGTAGGTACCCGGGGTCACCGCACGCACCAGGTAGAACACGCTGGCCTTGCTGCCGCGCGAGAGTTTCAGCGCGGCCACATAGCGGTCGTCGCGGAACTCCTCGTGCTTGGTGTCGGCGGCTTCGCCGCGATCGCTGATGGTGATGCCATCGACCACCACATCGGCCCACTGCTTGGCGTCGCCCAGGTTGAAGTTCTCGATCTCCAGGCCGGCCGGCAGCAGGTCGGTCAGCAGCGCGTCGGGCATCGTGGTATCGGCGGTGACGGTGACGCGCACGATCAGCGCTTCGCCTTCCTTCAGCGGACGCGGCGACCATGGCTTGCCATCGGTGCCGTAGTAGCTGCGCTCGATGCCGAGCACGCTGTTGTCCGGTGCCGGCGCACTGCGCGGAATGCCGGCCACGTCGATGCTGGCGAACATCGGCGGCTGGCCCTGCGGGGTGAAGCGCACGCCACTGGCCAGTTCGCTGGCGCTGAAGTTGCGGCCGAACAGCTTGCGTTCGCTGATCGCTTCGGTCGTGCCGCCGATCACCAGCTCACCGGCCACCAGCGCTTTCTGGTTGGCGGCCAGGGCCTTGCCGAGGCGGGCGATGGCCACCTGTTCCTGCGTGCTCAGCCACATCCAGCCAGCATTGCGGCGCGCGTCCAGGCCACGGCCGAGGTCCACCGCACGTGCGTCCCAGGCCGGCTTGGCCAGCTTGTTTTCATGGGTCAGCGCGATCATCAGCGCGTCATCACGGATCGCGCTGCCGTAGTCACCGAAGTACGACGGGCGTTCGCTGCTGGATTTGGCGAAGGCCGCGGCCAGCGCGGCCTGGCCACGCTTGGCATCGCCCTGCAGCGACAGCGCCACGCCCAGGTGGACCAGCGACAGGCCGCCGACCGCCTTGCTGCGCTCGTTGTCGTACAGCGTGCGCAGGGTACCCAGCGGCGCGCGGTTCACCCGGGCCAGCACATAGCCCGAATACGCCTGGTTGGCGAACTTCAGCTTCTCGCGGTCGTCCTGGCCATAGAACTGATTGCCACCGGACAGCAGGTCCTCGCTGAGGCGGTTGAGCGCCTTCTGCAGCACGTTGTCGGGCACCGCGAAGCCGGCGTCCTTGGCGTCGAGCAGGAACTCGGTGATGTAAGGGGTCAGCCACGGGTTCACGTAACCGTCGTCACCCCACATCGAGAAGTTGCCGTTGGCCACCTGCATCGACGCCAGGCGGCCGAACGCGCCTTCCATGCGCTCACGGCGGGTCTTGGCATCCAGGCCGTCGGCACCGAGCATCGACGACGTGGCCTGATCCAGGATCAGCGCGGCGTAGCCCTTGCTGGTGGTCTGCTCGGCACAGCCATACGGGTAGTTCAACGCGCCCTGCAGCGCACTGGCGAACGGGATCGGTGGCAGCGGGCTGACCAGCAGGCGGGCATTCACCGACTCGGACATCAACCCATCGGTCAGGCTGTTGTCGAGGCTGACCGCAGCCAGCGGATCGAGCGTGCGCACCTGCGAACGCAGCACCTGCGGCCAGGCCGCACGCACCGGCAGGTCGTAGCGGCGATCGGCCTTGAAGCCGTTGCCGTCCACGCGCACCCGCACCTTGGCCACGCTGTGGCCTTCGCGTGCCGACAGCGGGAAGCTCAACGTGGTCTTGGCATCGGCATTCAACTGCACGCTGCGGCTGCCCTCGCCCAGGTTCAGCGGCCCTTCGCTTTCCACCTTCACGTTGAACTGGCCCGGCTTGCCGGTGAAGTTCTGCACGTCCAGGGTCACGGTGCTGCGGTCGCCCGGCGCCAACACGCGCGGCATGCTGGCCTCGGCCAGGATCGGCGCACGCACCACGGTTTCCACATCGCGCTTGCCGTACTGGTCATCGCTGTAGACCAGTGCCGACACGCGCAGGGTGCCGTTGAAGTCCGGCACCTTCAGGCGGATGCGGGCGATGCCCTTGGCATCGAGCTGCACCGGGCCGGAGAACAGGTCTACGGTCTGCACGCGCGCGGTGGGGCGCTTGGCCTGCGGCAATGCCTGCAGGGCCATGTCACCGCCGAACTTCAGCTTGCCGGCGCCACCGTCGAAGCTCTCGATCACCCGGCTGTAGATGTCGTAGGCATCGATGCCGAGACGACGCTGCGCGAAGAAGTGCGCGCCGGCATCCGGCACCGGGAAGCGGGTGATGTTGAGGATGCCCACGTCCACCGCCGACACGGTGACGTGTGCGGTCTTGCCCGCCAGCTGCGGTGCGCTGACCGTTACCGGCAGGTCCTGCTCCGGGCGCATCTGCTTGGGCGCGACCAGGCCGACGGCCACGGTGCGGCCCTTGCGGTCCATCGGCACATGCACCACGCCCACGGCACGGGCTGGGGTGATCTTGCTCGGCGCACTGCCGCCCCGGAACACCAGCGCGGTGATGTAGACGTCGTGCCGCTCCCAGTCGGCGGTGACCGGAATCTTGAAGGTCGAACCCGGCTTGGCCTCGATGTCCTGCACGTACAGCATGCGGTCGGTCTCGACCATCAGGATGCCCTTGCCGGCGTGCGGCGGGGTGACCGTCACTTCCAGCGTGTCACCGGCCTTGTAGCCGGTCTTGTCCAGGCCCAGCTTGACCTTGTCGGGGCGTGCGTCCAGGCCGCGGTTGTCATCGCCCCAGCTCCAGCCGGCGCGGAACGGATAGCGGCTGGTCAGCCCGGTGGACGGATCGAACACGTCCACCCGGTATTCGCCCCACTCCACCGGGAAATCGAACGCGACCGCGCTGCTGCCGGCGTCGACGGTACGGGTTTCCTTGTTCTCGAAGCGGCGGGTGAAATCGTAGTCCCAGCGGTTGTCGTTGAAGGTCCAGTGGTAATCGCGCAGTTCGCGCACCAGGGTGATCTTCAGGCCCTTTGCCGGCTGCGGGTTACCGGCGGCGTCCACGCGCATCAGCTCGAAGCGCGCATTGCCGTTGGAATCGGCGCCATCGTCGGGGTTGAACAGCGGCCGCACGCCGACCAGCGCATTGGCCGGCCACATTACCCGCTTCAGGGTACGGGTGACCGTGCGACCACCAGTCTCGTACAGGCTACCGGACAGCACCACCGCGATCGGCGCCTTGGCCTTGGCCGCCTCTTCCGGCAGCGCCACGTCCTCGCGCAGCTGGCCGTTGGCCGGCATCGTGGTATCGATCACGTCCTTGGCTTCGCGCGGCAGCTGCAGGGTCGGGTCGCCGAAGAAGTAGCCCGGCAGGCCATCCACCGGCTTCTGTTCGGCCGCCACCGCCATGCGCGCGGTGAAGCGGTTGCCATCGGCCGGCGCGCCATACAGGTACGCGCCGTTGGCCTGCAGGCGCAGCTCTTCGCCCGGCTTCAGGGTCTTCTGTGCGCTGTCCAGGTCCAGCTTCATGCGCTCGGGCAGGAACTCCTCGATGCGCAGGGTCATGCCCTGGATCGCTTCCTTGCTGGCCGGGTCGGTGCGGAACTCGACCTGCCAGCGCCCGGTCGGCGCCTCGGCCGGAATCGCCTGCTCGAAGTTGATGTAGCCCTGGTCACCCGGCTGCAGGCGGGTCTCGCGGAAGGTCTTGCCGTCGGGCTGCTTCAGGCGCAGGAACACCGGTTGCGCCTTGACCGGCTTGCCGTCGTTGTCGCGCAGCAGCGCGGACAGGCGCACGGTCTCGCCCGGGCGGTACAGGTCACGCCCCGACCACGCGTAGACGTCGAACCACGCGTTGTCACGGCCGGCCACGGCGAACTCGCTCAGATCCAGCGCCGGCTGGTTGAACGGCAGGAAGCTGGTGTCCTTGCCACTGCTGGCGACCAGCACATGGGTGGCATCCAGGGTGTAGTTCAGCAGCGCATTGCCGTTGCCGTCGGTGCTGCCCTTCAGCACCACCTCGCCCTTGGCATCGAGCACGCGCAGGTCGATGCCCTTCAGCGGCGCGCCGTCCTTCAGGCCGGCGGTGTGCACGAACAGCTTGTCCTTGTAGGCACGCGTATGCAGGCCGATATCGCTGACCGAGAAGAACGCGGTATCGAACTCGCCCTCGTAGTCACCGGTGCGCTTGAGCAGGGCGAAATACAGGCCCGGCTCCTGCAGCTCCTTGATGTCCTGGGTCGGCAGGTAGGTCAGCACCCGCTCGTTCTGCTTGCCACCGAGGATGAAGCGGTTGACGTAGACCGGCTCGGCCAGCTTGTTGATCGGGCTGCGCTCGTAGTCGCTGCTCAGTTCCCAGCTGCCACGGCGGCCGCCGCGCTGGTACTGGCTGAAGAAGGTCGGCAGGTCCTTCTCGCGCACGCGCAGGAACTCGACGTCGACCTCCGGCACGTTCACCGAGACCACCGGCAGGCCGCGGCTGTCCTTGGCCGGCAGCACGCTGCCCTGCGAGGCGAAGCCGACCACCGGCTTCAGCTCGCCGCTGAACACCTTCTGCTTCAGTTCCTTGCCCAGGCGGCTGCCATCGGCGGCCAGCAGGTCGGCCGAGACCACCAGGCTGAATTCCTTGCCGGCCTCGACGAACGGGTAACGCAGGGTCAGTCCGTCGTCGGACAGCGTCCAGCTGCTGTCATCGGTGCCGACCTTCTCCTCGAAGCGCACCAGCTTGTCGAAGTCCTGGGTGCCGACCAGCGGGCGCGAGAACTCCAGCGCCAGCGACAGGCCGTCATTCTTCTGGTCCGGGTAGGCGCGCAGCAGGGTGAATTCCTTCACCTGCTCGGCTTTGGTGGTGATCGCTTCACCGCTGGCCTTGGGCAGCTGCCCGCTGTCGTTGCGGCAGCCGGCCAGGCCCAGCAACAGGCCTCCTGCCAGTACCGCCGCCGCCCATCCCCACCGCTTCCGCCGCGCCGGACCGCTCATGTCGTCACTCCTTGATCGAGGCGGCCATTATAGGCGCGCCGCGTCAAGGTGTTGACGCGGATTCGGCAGGAACGCACC
>NZ_DS999412.1:1629855-1726687 GCF_000158575.1 Stenotrophomonas sp. SKA14 | reverse complement strand
GTCCACATAGTCGGTCACCGGCATCGCCGCCAGCGCCACCCGGTCCAGCGATGCAGCCAGGATGCGCTGCTGCTGGGTGGTAGGGAAACGGTGGGCCAGGTGCCGGCGGAACTTGTCCATCAGTAGCGGGATGCTTTCCTCGCGGCGCCGGGCGTGGCCCAGCGGGTACTCCACCAGCACCTCCGGCAGTTCGCTGCCATCGGTGAAGCGCACGCGCAGGCCGTTGGCGATGCTGCGCTTGTCCGGGTCCAGGTAATCGGCGCTGAGCCGTGGGTCCTCATGGCAGGCCATCTTCGCGCGCAGCGCGTCGATGCGCGGATCGGCGGCAACGTCGTCCTCGTAATCCTCGGCCACCAGCCGCCCATGCAGCAGCGCGATGGCGACCATGTACTGCACGCAGTGGTCGCGGTCGGCCGGATTGTGCAGCGGGCCCTGCTTGTCGATGATGCGGATGCAGGCTTCCTGGGTGCGGATCGCGATGTGCGCGATGTCTTCGACCCGGCGCCCCATCGCGCGCAGCTGCTGGTGCAGCGCGATCGCGGCCTCGACCGCGGTCTGGCCGTGGAACTCGGCCGGGTAGCTGATCTTGAACAGCACGTTCTCCATCACGTAGCTGCCCAGCGGCCGCCCCAGCGTCAGCTGCTGGCCGTGCATCGACACTGCCTCAAAGCCCCACGTCGGCGCGCTCAGCACACTGGGGTAGCCCATCTCGCCACTGGCCGCCATCAAGGCGAGGCGCACGCCACGGCTGGTCGCATCGCCGGCCGCCCAGCTCTTGCGCGAGCCGGTGTTGGGCGCATGACGATAGGTCCGCAGCGCCTGGCCATCGACCCAGGCCAGCGACAGCGCATTGAGCATGCGTTCGCGATCCAGCCCGAGCAGGTGCGCGACCACGGCCGTGGTGGCCACCTTGACCAGCACCACATGGTCCAGCCCGACCCGGTTGAACGAATTCTGCAGGGCCAGCACGCCCTGGATCTCGTGCGCCTTGATCATCGCCAGCAGCACGTCATGCAGGGTCGGCGGCGGGCGACGCAGGGCCTGTGCGTTTCGCCCCAGCCAATCGCAGACGGCGAGGATGCCGCCGAGATTGTCCGACGGATGTCCCCATTCGGCAGCCAGCCAGGTGTCGTTGAAATCCAGCCAGCGCACCATCGCGCCGAGGTTGAAGGCGGCCTGCACCGGGTCCAGCACGTAGTGCGTACCCGGTACGCGCGCACCGTTGACCACGTTGATGCCCGGCACCAGCGGCCCGAGCAGCTTGCTGCAGGCTGGGAAAGACAACGCTTCCAGACCGCAGCCCAGCGTATCAAGCAGGCAATGATGCGCGGTCTGGAACGCCAGCGGTGAGTCGATGCGCGCGTCGCGCACGTAGTCGACAATGTCCACCAGCAGCGCATCCCACGCTGCACGTTCGTTGGATGGGGGCGCGTTGCTGGACATCGTCGATCTCCTCGTTGCGGTGCACGGTTGCCCGTGCACCATGCCAACCCAGGTTGGCAGCTACCAGAGCACTATTCGGCCGGCACCCGCACCTTGCCTTCCATCAGCACGCGGGCGCTGCGGCTCATGATGGCCTTGGTCACCGTCCACTGGCCGTCAACGCGCCCGGCCTGCGCGCCCACGCGCAGCGTGCCGGAGGGATGGCCGAAGGTCACTGCCTCGCGTTCGCCGCCACCGGCGGCTCGATTGACCAGGGTGCCTGGAATCGCCGCCGCGGTGCCGATCGCCACGGCGGCGGTACCCATCATCGCGTGGTGCAGCTTGCCCATCGACAGCGCACGCGCGTGCAGGTCGATCGCCGCCGCCGGAATCGCCTTGCCGCTGGACGACACGTAGTCCTGCGCCGGCGCCACGAAGGCCACCTTCGGCGTGTGCTGGCGGGTCGCCGCATCTTCCAGTTTCGAGATCAGGCCCATGCGCAGCGCGCCATGCGCACGGATGGCTTCGAACTTCTGCAGCGCCGCCTTGTCTTCGTTGATCGCCGGCTGCAGCTCGGTGCCGGTGTAGCCCAGATCGGCGGCGTTGAGGAAGATGGTCGGAATACCGGCGGTGATCATCGTCACCTCGAAGCTGCCCACGCCGGGTACGTCGAGGGTGTCCACCAGATTGCCGGTGGGAAACATCGCGCCGGCATCGCCGTCGTCGGAGGGATCGATGAATTCCAGCTGGATCTCGGCGGCCGGGAAGGTCACCCCATCCAGCTCGAAATCGCCGGTCTCCTGCACTTGCCCATCGCGCATCGGCACGTGGGCGATGATGGTCTTGCCGATGTTGGCCTGCCAGATGCGCACGGTGCACAGGCCATCGCGCGGCACGCGGGCCGGATCGATCAGGCCGTTGGCAATCGCGAACGGGCCGACCGCGGTGCTGAGATTGCCGCAGTTGCCGCTCCAGTCGACGAAGGCAGTATCGATCGAGACCTGGCCGTACAGATAATCCACGTCGTGGTCAGGCACCGAAGCGGCGGAAATGATCACGCACTTGCTGGTGCTGGAGGTGGCACCGCCCATGCCGTCGGTCTGCTTGCCATACGGATCGGGCGAACCGATCACGCGCATCAGCAGTGCATCGCGTGCGGCGCCCGGCAGCTGCGCAGTTTCGGGCAGGTCCTGCAGGCGGAAGAACACGCCCTTGCTGGTGCCGCCGCGCATGTAGGTGGCGGGAATGCGGAGTTGGGGAAGGAAGGTCATGGATGTGTTCCTTGCAAAGAATGACGGCCCGTTGCCGGGCCGTCGGATGCCTTACGCCACCTTGGCGCCTTCCAGGAAGTCCTGGGCGAAGCGCTGCAGCACACCGCCGGCCTCGTAGATCGCCACTTCCTCGTCGCTGTCCAGGCGGCAGGTGACCGGCACGATCACGTCCTGGCCATCGCGGCGATGGATGACCAGGGTCAGCTCGGCGCGCGGGGTGCGCTCGCCGACCACGTCGAAGGTTTCGGTGCCGTCGATGCCCAGGGTCAGGCGGGTAGTGCCCGGCTTGAACTCCAGCGGCAGCACGCCCATGCCGATCAGGTTGGTACGGTGAATCCGCTCGAAGCCCTCGGCCACGATCGCTTCCACGCCAGCCAGGCGCACGCCCTTGGCGGCCCAGTCACGCGAGCTGCCCTGGCCGTAGTCGGCACCGGCGATGATGATCAGCGGCTGCTTGCGGTCCATGTAGGTTTCGATCGCTTCCCACATGCGCATGACCTTGCCTTCCGGCTCCACCCGCGCCAGCGAACCCTGCTTCACGCTGCCGTCGTCGTTGCGCACCATCTCGTTGAACAGCTTCGGATTGGCGAACGTGGCGCGCTGCGCGGTCAGGTGGTCGCCGCGGTGGGTGGCGTACGAATTGAAGTCTTCTTCGGGCAAACCCATTTTCGCCAGGTATTCGCCGGCGGCGCTGGAGGCCATGATCGCGTTGGACGGCGACAGGTGGTCGGTGGTGATGTTGTCCGGCAGCACCGCCAGCGCGCGCATGCCGGCCAGCGCGCGCTCACCGGCCAGCGCGCCTTCCCAGTACGGCGGACGACGGATGTAGGTGCTCTGCGGGCGCCAGTCGTACAGCGGGCTGACCGCTGCACCATGCTCCACGCGCACGTTGAACATCGGGTTGTAGACCTTGCGGAACTGCTCGGGCTTCACCGAGGCCTTCACCACGGCATCAATTTCAGCATCGCTTGGCCAGATGTCCTTCAGGCGCACCTCGTTGCCGTCGGCATCCACGCCCAGCACGTCCTTCTCGATATCGAAGCGGACAGTGCCGGCGATGGCGTAGGCGATCACCAGCGGCGGCGAAGCCAGGAAGGCCTGCTTGGCGTACGGATGGATGCGGCCATCGAAGTTGCGGTTGCCCGACAGCACAGCCGTGGCGTACAGGTCACGGTCGATGATTTCCTGCTGGATCTTCGGGTCCAGCGCGCCACTCATGCCGTTGCAGGTGGTGCAGGCAAACGCCACGATGCCGAAGCCCAGCTGTTCCAGGTCCGGCAGCAGGCCGGACTCTTCCAGGTACAGCTGCACGGCCTTGGAACCCGGCGCCAGCGACGACTTCACCCACGGCTTGCGCTGCAGGCCACGCGCATTGGCATTGCGCGCCAGCAATGCGGCGGCGATCACGTTGCGCGGGTTGGATGTATTGGTGCAGCTGGTGATGGCCGCGATGATCACCGCGCCATCGGGCATCAGGCCCTGCGCCTGCTCGGCCTTGCCCGCTTCCAGCTTGGCTTCGTCGGCGATGCCGCGCTCGGCCAGCTCGGCGGTGGCCACGCGCTTGTGCGGGTTGGACGGGCCGGCCATGTTGCGCACCACGCTGGACAGGTCGAAACGCAGCACGCGCTCGTACTGCGCGGTGGCCAGGTCATCGGCCCACAGGCCGGTGGTGCGCGCATAGTTTTCCACCAGCGCCACCTGCGATTCCTCGCGGCCGGTCAGTCGCAGGTAGTCGATGGTCTGCGCGTCGATGTAGAACATCGCCGCAGTCGCGCCGTACTCGGGGCACATGTTGGAGATGGTGGCGCGGTCACCGATGGTCAGTGCCGCCGCACCCTCGCCGAAGAATTCCAGCCACGCACCGACCACGCGTTCCTTGCGCAGGAACTCGGTCAGGGCCAGCACCACGTCGGTGGCGGTGATGCCCGGCTGCGGGCGACCACTCAGTTCCACGCCAACGGTATCGGGCAGGCGCATCCACGATGCGCGGCCCAGCATCACGTTCTCCGCCTCCAGTCCGCCCACACCGATGGCGATCACGCCCAGTGCATCCACATGCGGGGTGTGGCTGTCGGTGCCCACGCAGGTATCGGGGAACGCAACACCGTCCTGCACGTAGACCACCGGCGACATCTTCTCCAGGTTGATCTGGTGCATGATGCCGTTGCCGGGCGGAATCACGTCCACGTTCTGGAACGCCAGCTTGGTCCAGTCGATGAAGTGGAAACGGTCTTCGTTGCGGCGATCCTCGATGGCGCGGTTCTTCTCGAACGCCTGCGGGTCGTAACCACCGCACTCCACCGCCAGCGAGTGATCGACGATCAGCTGCACTGGCACCACCGGATTGACCTTGGCCGGATCACCGCCCTTGTCGGCGATCGCATCGCGCAGGCCCGCCAGATCGACCAATGCGGTCTGGCCGAGAATGTCATGGCAGACCACGCGGGCCGGGAACCACGGGAAATCCAGATCGCGGCGGCGCTCGATCAACTGCTTCAGCGAGTCACTGAGCGTGGCCGGATCGCAGCGACGCACCAGGTTCTCGGCCAGCACGCGCGAGGTGTACGGCAGGGTGGCATAGGCGCCGGGCTGGATCGCATCGACGGCGGCACGCGCGTCGAAATAGTCCAGCGCGCTGCCGGGAAGGGTCTTGCGGTAATCGGTATTCATGAGCTGGCGGAGTACTTGGGGCGGGCCGGGTGCCGGCGGTGCGGCGGCGAAAGCACCCGGCCGGCATAGGGCCGGCCGGATGGATACAGCAGGTGGATCAGACGCGCTTGTCGATGGCGACGAAGTCGCGGTCTTCCGGGCCGATGTAGTTGGCGCTCGGACGGATGATCTTGCCGTCGATGCGCTGCTCGACGATGTGCGCGCTCCAGCCGGCGGTGCGGGCGATCACGAACAGGGGGGTGAACATCGCAGTCGGCACGCCCATCATGTGGTAGCTGACGGCGCTGAACCAGTCCAGGTTCGGGAACATCTTCTTGATGTCCCACATCACCGATTCCAGGCGCTCGGCGATGTCGTACATCTTCATGCTCGACTGCTCTTCGGACAGCTCGCGGGCCACGTCCTTGATCACCTTGTTGCGCGGATCGGAGACGGTGTAGACCGGGTGGCCGAAACCGATCACCACTTCCTTGCGCTCGACGCGGGCCTTGATGTCTTCCTCGGCCTCATCCGGGTTGTCGTAGCGCTTCTGCACTTCGAACGCCACTTCGTTGGCGCCACCATGCTTCGGGCCGCGCAGCGCGCCGATGCCGCCGCAGATCGCGCTGTACATGTCGCTGCCGGTGCCGGCGATGACGCGGCAGGTGAAGGTCGAGGCGTTGAATTCGTGCTCGGCGTACAGGATCAGCGAGGTGTGCATCGCCTTCACCCACGAATCCTGCGGCTTCTCGCCATGCAGCAGGTGCAGGAAGTGGCCGCCGATGGAGTCATCGTCGGTTTCCACGTCGATGGCGCGGCCGTTGTGGCTCCAGTGGTACCAGTACAGCAGCATCGAACCGAGGCAGGCCATCAGCTTGTCGGCGATGTCACGCGCGCCCGGGTGGTTGTGGTCATCCTTCTCCGGTGCCACGCAGCCGAGCACCGACACGCCGGTACGCATCACGTCCATCGGGTGCGCCGACGGCGGCAGTTCCTCCAGCGCGGCCTTGACCGCAGCCGGAATGCCACGCAGCGACTTCAGCTTGGCCTTGTACGAAACCAGCTCGGCGCGGGTCGGCAGCTTGCCGTGCACCAGCAGGTAGGCGATTTCCTCGAACTCGCTGGTGTTGGCCAGGTCCAGGATGTCGTAGCCGCGGTAATGCAGGTCGTTGCCGCTGCGGCCGACGCTGCACAGCGCGGTGTTGCCGGCAGCAGTGCCGGACAGGGCGACGGACTTCTTCGGCTTGAAGGTCGGGGTTGCGGTCGTATCGTTCATGTTTTCCCTCCGAAAACTGATGGTGCAGGGTACTGCTTATTTCTTGGCGGCGAACAGTGCATCGAGCTGCTGCTCGAAGGCGTGGTAGCCGATACGGTCATACAGCTCTTCGCGCGTCTGCATGCTCTCCACCACGTTGCGCTGATGGCCATCGCGGCGCACCGCCTGGTAGACATTTTCGGCGGCCTTGTTGGCCGCACGGAACGCCGACAGCGGGAACAGCTGGATGGCCACGCCGGCCGAAGCCAGTTCATCGCGGCTGAACAGCGGGGTGGCGCCGAACTCGGTGATGTTGGCCAGCACCGGCACCTTCACCGCGTCGACGAAGCGGCGGTAGGTCTCCAGGTCGTAGGCGGCCTCGGCGAAGATGCCATCGGCACCGGCCTCGACACAGGCGATGGCGCGCTCGATCGCCTTGTCCACGCCGTCCACCTGGATGGCGTCGGTGCGGGCGATCAGGAAGAAGTCCGGATCGGTCTTGGCGTCGGCGGCGGCCTTCACGCGGTCGACCATTTCACCCTGCGAGACGATTTCCTTGCCAGGGCGGTGGCCACAGCGCTTGGCGCCGACCTGGTCTTCGATATGGCAGGACGCCGCACCGGCCTTGATCAGCGACTTCACGGTGCGCGCGATGTTGAACGCGCTCGGGCCGAAGCCGGTGTCGATGTCGACCATCAACGGCAGGTCGCAGACATCGGTGATGCGACGCACGTCCACCAGCACGTCTTCCAGGGTGTTGATGCCCAGGTCCGGCAGGCCCAGCGAGCCGGCGGCAACGCCGCCACCGGACAGGTAGATGGCGCGGAAGCCGGCGCGCTTGGCCAGCAGGGCGTGGTTGGCGTTGATCGCGCCGATCACCTGCAGCGGCGATTCGGCAGCCAGCGCCTCACGGAAGCGGGCACCGGCGGAAAAAGGAGTGGAAGCGGTCATGCGGCAATCCAGGTTGAAGAACGGGTAGGTAGGCGCAAGCACCATGCCAAGCTGCAAGCGATTGATTTCACGGGGATGACCGGCCCGCAAAGTTGAAACATATGAAACATTGAAACAGATGTATCATGAAACACCCTGCCCGCTGCCCACCGCCATGTACCTGCCCCGCTCCCCGCTGCGCCATGCCGACGCCGACCCCGGTCGCCCGGTGATCTGGACGGTCAGCGTCTCGCGATTGACCGGCCTGCTCGGCGACGTCATTCCCGAGTTCGACCGCCGCGCGCGCATCGAGCAGATCAATCTCGGCTTCGAGGAAGCGGTGGAGGTGATCGGCCAGCGCCTGCGCCGTGAGCACTGCGACGTGGTGATTGCCGGCGGCTCCAACGCCGCCTGGCTGCGCGGCCGGCTCGACCTGCCGCTGGTGCCGATCCAGGCCAACGGCTTCGACCTGATGGAAGCGCTGGCGCGTGCACGGCGAATCGCCAGCCGCATCGGCCTGGTCACCCACGCCAGTGACGTGCCGGTGTTCAGCAATTTCCAGCAGAGCTTCGGCCTGGATATCGAGCATCGGCGCTTTGTCACCCGCGAGGACGCACGCGACTGCATTGCCGACCTGCGCGCTAACGGCATCGAGGTGATCGTCGGCACCGGCATGGCGATCGATCATGCCGAGCAGGCCGGCCTGCCGGGCGTGCTGTTGTATTCGGCCGATTCGGTGCGGCAGGCGTTTGAACACGCGCTGGAACTGACCCAGGCCCTGGCCCGCTCTGCTGGCCACCGGCCGGCCCCGCGCCGGCGTCCTGCCCCGCGCAGCGATGCGCATGAGCTGCTCGGCGACAGCGATGCAATGGCACAGGTGCGCGCGCAGATCGCGCTGTACGCACCACACGACAGCACCGTGCTGGTCACCGGCGAAACCGGCACCGGCAAGGAACTGGTGGCACGCCAGCTGCATGCGGCCAGCGGTCGTCGCGGCCGCTTCGTTGCACTGAACTGCGGTGCGATCAGCGAATCATTGCTGGAGGCGGAACTGTTCGGCTACAGCGATGGCGCCTTCACTGGCGCGCGGCGGGGTGGCCGTGTCGGGCTGGTGGAAGCCGCAGACGGCGGGACGCTGTTCCTGGACGAAATCGGCGAACTGCCGCTACCGCTGCAGACCCGACTGCTGCGGGTGCTGGAGGAACGCGAAGTGCTGCGCGTGGGCGCCACCGAACCGACCCCGGTGGATCTGCGCGTAGTCGCCGCCACCCTGCAGTCACTGGAACAGCGCGCGGCGTCTGGCAGCTTCCGCCGCGACCTGTACTACCGGCTGGCCGCGCTGCGCATCGCCCTGCCCTCGCTGCGTGCGCGGCGCAGTGACATTGCGCTGCTGACACAGCATTTCTTCCGCCAGCTGCGTGGCATCGACGCGCCGCTGGACGAGGCTGCAATGACCACACTGACCAACGCCGAATGGCCCGGCAACGTGCGTGAGCTTCGCAACCTGGTGGATCGCCTGCGCATCCACTGGCAGCCGGGCGAAGGACTCATCGATGCGGCGCGACTGCGGCAGTTGGCACCCGAACTGGTGAACGACGGCGCCGCCGCGTTGCCAGTGGAAAGCAACGGCAAGCGCCCGCCGCGTGCGCAGCTGGAAGCAGTGCTGCAGGAACACCGCAATGACCGCGAAGGCATGGCGCAGGCGCTGGGCGTGTCGCGCACCACGCTATGGCGCTGGCTGCGCGCGGAGGGGCTGTAGAGTCGAGCTTGCTCGACTAGAGAAAATCAGCCGAGCATGGCTCGGCCCCACAGAAAAGCAGTCGAGCAAGCTCGACTCTACAGATTGCGCGAGCGCGCCCAGCGCGCCTCGATGGCGAACCGGCCACTGCCCACCGCAGCAATCCACAGCAGCAGCACCCCGAGCGGAACTTCGCTGAGGTAGAAGAACCAGCTCAGCCAGTCCGGCACGCTCAGCCCGGCCGGAATGCGCGCAACGCCATCGGTCAGCGCCGCCACCGCACAGATCGCGGCCAGCAGCAGGGACGACGGGCGACTGAGCAGGCCCAACACCAGCAGACCACCCGCAATCCACTCAATTGCGCCGAGCACCGGCGCACTGATCACCGGGAACGGAATGCCGGCATCGACCAGCGTATGCACCATGCGCTCACGCCCGGCCTCGGTAAATACCTTGTTCCAGCCGGAGACGCAGAACATCACCCCGGCCACGATGCGGGCCAGCAGCAGAAGGGACGCTTCCACGCCACGGCGTGGTGAAGGCACGGCAAACAGGCAACGCCAGGACGGCATGGCAACTCCGGAAGTCGAGGGCATCGATCGGAGTGTGCCGACCGACAGCCTGCTCGCAGATGAAGCGGGCCAGTCCGAACACGACAACCCGCTTTTGTAGAGTCGAGCTTGCTCGACTGGGTATAGAGCAGTCGAGCAAGCTCGACTCTACAAAAGCAGCCGAGCATGGCTCGGCCCTACAGAGGACACGTCAGCCGGGCCGCATCATTCACGGGTACAGCAGCCGCTTGCTCCAGCGCCCTTCGGCACCGGCCTCGTAGCACCAGCGCTCGTGCAGGCGGAACTGCGCGCCGTACCAGAACTCGATGCGGTCGGGCACCACGCGCAGGCCGCTCCAGCCTTCCGGGCGCGGCACGTCCTTGCCCTCGAAGCGGGCTTCGATCTCGGCCACGCGCGCGTCGAATTCCTCACGCGTCGCCAGCGTCTTCGACTGCTGCGAGGCCCACGCGCCGATCTGGCTCATGCGCGGGCGACTGGCGAAATAGGCATCGGCTTCGGCGTCGGCGACCTGCTCGACACGGCCTTCGATGCGCACCTGGATGCCCGCCTCGCGCAGGCTGCGCCACAGGAACAGCAGCGCGGCCTGCGGGTTGGCCTGCAGCTCCTGGCCCTTGTGGCTGTCCAGGTGGGTATAGAACACGAAGCCGCGCTCGTCGAACGCCTTCAGCAGCACGGTGCGCGCCGAGGGGCGGCCGTTGACACCGGCAGTGGCCACGGTCATCGCGTTCGGCTCGACCTCGCGGCTCTGTTTGGCCTCTTCGAACAGGCCGGCAAACGTGGACAGGGCTTCGGCGTACAGGTCGCTCATGATTGCGTTCTTCTCACACGGTTTGGGCTATTGTGGCGGTATGGTCGCTGCTGCGTATATGCCCCAGGTGAAAGGATTCCCCGAAACATTGGCCGAGCGGGTTCTGGACGATGTGCTGGGCAGCGGCACGGCGGTTCCAGTATTGGCGATCAGCGGCCTGCAGGGGAGCGGCAAATCGACGCTGGCCGCGCAGGTGGTGGCACGCGCCCAGGCGCGCGGCCTGAACGCAGCCACGCTGTCGATCGATGATGTCTACCTCACCCGTGCCCAGCGCCAGCGGCTGGCCCGCCAGGTGCATCCGCTGCTGATCACCCGTGGGCCGCCCGGCACCCACGATCTGCCACTGGCCCACGCCGTGCTTGACGCCGTGGCCGCGCGCCAGCCCTTCGCAATGCCACGCTTCGACAAGCTGGCCGATGAGCGCCTGCCCGAGGCGCAGTGGCCACGCCTGCATCAGCCGCTCGACCTGCTGGTCTTCGAAGGCTGGTTCCTCGGCACGCCCGCGCAGGATGAAGAGGCGCTGGAAAGCCCGCTGAACGCGCTGGAACGCGAGGCCGATGCCGATGGGCGCTGGCGGCGCTGGTGCAACCAGGCGCTGGCCCGCGACTACCCGGCGCTGTGGCAGCGCTGCGACCGCCTGTGGTTCCTGCAGCCACCGGACTTCGCGGTGGTACCACGCTGGCGCTGGCAGCAGGAACAGAATCTGCAGGCGGCACAGCCGGGCCGGCACGGCATGAGCCGGCCGCAGCTGGAGCGCTTCGTGCAGTACTACGAGCGGGTCAGCCGGCAGGCGCTGCAGGCCCTGCCCGCTCTGGCCGACCACGTGGTGGTGCTGGACGGCCAGCGCCAGGTGCAGGACGTGCGCTGAAGGCGCCTATTCCACCAGGAACGTCACCCGCAGGTTGACCCGCCATTCGGTGATCTCGCCGCTGCCGTTGGCGACGACCTTGGTCTCGTTCACCCAGGCGCCCTGGATGCCCTTGACCGTCTCGGAAACCTTCTTCAGCCCGCTGCGCACGGCGTCCTCCACACTTTTCGGCGAGGAGGCGGTGATTTCGATGACCTTGGCGACCGTCATGGCCTGCACTCCGGCTGGCGCGGGAGACCCCGCAGGAACGCCTACCCTGACGTGAAGAACGTAAAGGCCGGGGCACGGAGGTGTTAGCATCAGAGGGCATGAATCCTGCTCCGAACCTGATCCTGATCGGCCCGATGGGCGCCGGCAAAACCTGCATCGGCCGCCGCCTTGCCGAGCGCTTCACGCTGGACTTCGTCGATGTCGACCAGGCCATCGTCGATGCCGCCGGCGCCAGCATCCCCACCATTTTCGAGCATTCGGGCGAAGCCGGCTTCCGCAGCCATGAACGCGAGGCCCTGGCCCACGTGCTGGAAGGCCAAGGCCAATTGGTCTCCACCGGCGGCGGCGCCGTACTGGATGCGGACAACCGTGCGCTGATCGCCCAACGCGGCTTCGTGGTCTACCTGCGGGTCAGCGTGGCCGCACAGCTGGAACGCCTGGCCCGCGACAAGGGCCGGCCGCTGCTGCAGCGTCCGGACCGCGAGCAGGTGCTGCACGATCTGGCCGCACATCGCGACCCGCTCTACCGCGAACTGGCCGACCTCACCCTCGACACCGACCCGTATACCGCTGCCGACGCGACCGCCCAGCTGGTGGTCAAGCTGGCCACGCAATGGCAGCGCCAGGACCTGACCGCATGACTTCCCCCGCACTGCTGCAGGTCGCCGTTGGCGGCGACCGCCCCTACACCATCACCATCGGCGCTGGCGCCCAGGCCGACGGTGCCGCGCTGGCGTCGCATGTGCGCGGCCGCCACGTGCTGCTGCTCAGCGACAGCGAAGTCGCCCCGCGCTATCTGGCGTCGGTGAAGCAGACGCTGCTGGCGGCACGCCCCGACCTGATCATCGGCGAGCACGTGCTGGCCGCGGGCGAAGCCTCCAAGACCCTGGCCGAGTTCGGCCGCGCCATCGAAGCGCTGGCCGCGTTGGGTGCGACCCGCGATGCCTGCGTCTTCGCGCTCGGCGGCGGCGTGGTTGGTGACCTTGCCGGTTTCGCGGCGGCGTGCTGGATGCGTGGCGTGGACTGCGTGCAGTTGCCGACCACCCTGCTGGCGATGGTCGACTCGTCGGTCGGCGGCAAGACCGCCGTGGACATTGCGGCCGGCAAGAATCTGGTCGGCGCCTTCCACCCGCCACGCGCGGTGATCGCCGATACCCGTGTGCTGGCCACCCTGCCGCCGCGCGAACTGCGTGCCGGCCTGGCCGAAGTGGTGAAGTACGGTGCGCTGGGCGATGCCGCCTTCTTCGATTGGCTGCAGCACCATGCCGAGGCGCTGGTCGCTGGCGAAGACGGCGTGCTGTCCGACGCCATCGCGCGCAGCTGCCGGCACAAGGCCGCGATTGTCGAACGCGATCCCTTCGAGAAAGGCGAACGCGCCCTGCTCAACCTCGGCCACACCTTCGGCCATGCCATCGAGACCGAACAGGGTTACTCGGCGCCCGGCCGCGATGCGCTGAACCACGGCGAAGCGGTGGCGGTGGGCATGGTGCTGGCGGCGAAGCTGTCCACCGACCTCGGCCTGGCCGACGACGCCGACCGCGTGCGCCTGCAGGCGCTGCTTGAACGCCTCGGCCTGCCGGTGGCGATCCCGGCCGGGCTGGACCCGCAGGCCCTGCTCGGCCGCATGCGGCTGGACAAGAAGAATGTGGCCGGCCGCCTGCGCCTGGTGCTGTGGCGCGGCCTGGGCCGTGCCGAAGTGGTGCCGGACGTGGATGAGGCGGCGGTGCTGAAGGTGCTGTCGGTCCGGTAGTGCCGGCCGCCGGCCGGCTTCCCCGTTGCCGACGTTGCCGGCCAGCGGCCGGCACCGCGTTGCGGCGAGGCTCACCCTGGCCCCGCTACAATCGGCGCCATGCACGTCTACCTGCAACATCCTGACGCCGGTGCGCAGGCACCGCGCTTCCTGCGCCTGAGCCTGCAGCCGGACCTGTTCGGCGGCTGGGAACTGCTGCGCGAGAGCGGTCGCGTCGGTGGCCGCTCGCAGCTTCGGCGCGAGCTGTTCCTGCGGGCCGATGAAGCACGCCATGCCTTCGAGAAGGCCCGTGATGCCGAACTGCATCGCGGCTTCCAGATCCTTTCGCACGGCGACTGACGCCGCTGCCAACTTTCGCCCAAGGAATGCCCATCGTGACCAGCCCTCTCCGCAACGATCGCCTGCTGCGCGCCCTGCGCCGCGAACCGGTGGACTGTACCCCCGTCTGGTTGATGCGCCAGGCCGGCCGCTACCTGCCGGAGTACCGCGCGACCCGGGCCAAGGCCGGCAGCTTCCTGGCCATGGCCAAGACCCCGGAGATCGCCTGCGAAGTCACCCTGCAGCCGCTGCGCCGCTTCCCGCTGGACGCGGCCATCCTGTTCTCGGACATCCTCACCATCCCCGATGCGATGGGCCTGGAGCTGTACTTCGTCGAAGGCGAAGGCCCGAAGTTCCGCCACCCGGTGCGTGATGAAGCCGCCATCGCCAAACTGGCGGTGCCGGACATGGAACAGGACCTGGGCTATGTGATGGACGCGGTGCGCCTGATCCGCCGCGAGCTGGACGGCCAGGTACCGCTGATCGGCTTCTCCGGCAGCCCGTGGACACTGGCCTGCTACATGGTGGAAGGCGGCGGCAGCAAGGACTTCTCGCGCATCAAGGCCATGGCGCTGAACCACCCGCAGGCCCTGCACCGCCTGCTGGAGGTCACCACCGAGGCGGTGATCGCCTATCTCGGTGCGCAGCGCGCGGCGGGTGCGCAGGCGCTGCAGGTGTTCGACACCTGGGGCGGCGTGCTGTCGCCGGCGATGTACCGCGAGTTCTCGCTGCGCTACCTGCAGCGGATTGCCCAGGGCCTGGAGCGCGGCGAAGGCAGCGAGCGCACGCCGCTGATCCTGTTCGGCAAGGGCACCGGCCTGCACCTGGAAGCGCTGTCGCAGACCGGCGCCGATGCACTCGGCCTGGACTGGACGCTGGACCTGGACGAGGCCCTGCGCCGCACCGGTGGCCGCGTTGCCCTGCAGGGCAACCTCGACCCGACCACGCTGTACGCCTCGCCCGATGCGATCGCCGCCGCTGCAGCACGCGTGCTCGACACCTACGCCGCCGGCAATGGTGGTTCGCGCGAGGGCCATGTGTTCAACCTCGGCCACGGCATGTCACCGGACATGGACCCGGCGCACGTGCAGGTACTGGTCGACGCGGTG
This sequence comes from Stenotrophomonas sp. SKA14, assembly GCF_000158575.1. Taxonomy (NCBI): domain Bacteria; kingdom Pseudomonadati; phylum Pseudomonadota; class Gammaproteobacteria; order Lysobacterales; family Lysobacteraceae; genus Stenotrophomonas; species Stenotrophomonas sp. SKA14. The sequence continues at coordinate 1,711,787 of NZ_DS999412.1, read as the reverse complement.
CACGCGCACAGCCAGCGCTGAGCATTGCGCAGGCAACCACGGCGCGATGTTGATCGCGCCGTGACCCGCATTGCGCGATCATGGCATCCCCCACGCTGCACCGGCCGCACGCCATGTCCACATCGCCATCGAACTACGCCCGCCACCGCCCCCTGCTGTGGCTGGTGTCGCTGGCGATCTTCATGCAGATGCTGGATTCGACCATCGTCAACACGGCCCTGCCGGCGATGGCGGCCAGCCTGGGCGAGAGCCCGCTGCAGATGCAGTCGGTGGTGTTCAGCTACGCGCTGGCGGTAGCCACCTTCATCCCGGCCTCCGGCTGGATCGCCGACCGCTATGGCACGCGGCGCACCTTCCTGGTGGCGATCATCCTGTTCACTCTCGGTTCGCTGGCCTGCGCGCTGGCCCAGCACCTGCACCAGCTGGTCGGTGCGCGCGTGCTGCAGGGCATCGGTGGCGCGATGCTGCTGCCGGTCGGCCGGCTGGCGGTGATGCGTTCAGTGTCGCGCGAGGATTTCCTGCGCGCGATGAGCTTCATCGCCATTCCGGCCCTGATCGGTCCGTTGATCGGCCCGACCCTGGGTGGCTGGCTGGTCGAGATCGCGTCCTGGCACTGGGTGTTCCTGATCAACCTGCCGATCGGCGTGATCGGTTTCATCGCCGCGATGAAGATCATGCCTGACCACTACGCCAGCCACCGCACCCGCTTCGACCTGCGCGGCTACGTCATGCTGGCCTTTGCGATGGTGGTGTTGTCGCTGGCGCTGGACGGCATCTCCGGGCTCGGCACCCCGCACGCGCTGGTGATGCTGATGACCGTTGCCGGCCTGGCAGCGCTGGTGGGCTACTGGCTGCACGCGGCCAACTCCACCGCGCCGTTGTTCTCGCTGGCACTGTTCCGCGTGCCCAGCTACCGCATCGGCATACTTGGCAACCTGTTCTCGCGCATCGGCAGCAGTGCCATGCCGATGCTGATCCCGCTGCTGCTGCAGGTCGGCCTGGGCCTGGGCCCGATGAACGCCGGCCTGATGATGGTGCCCGTCGCTGCGGCCGGCATGGTGTCGAAGAAGCTGGCGGTGAAACTGGTCGAGCGCTACGGCTACCGCCGCGTGTTGATGGTCAACACCGTGCTGGTGGGGCTGGCGATGGCCAGCTTCATCCTGATGACACCGGGCCAGCACCTGGCGTGGCGCCTGCTGCAGCTGGCGTTCTTCGGCGCGGTCAATTCGCTGCAGTTCACCGTGATGAACACCGTGACCCTGCGCGACCTCGACCGCGAGTTCGCCAGTTCCGGCAACAGCCTGCTGTCGATGGTGATGATGCTCGCCGCCGGTTTCGGTGCCGCCGCGGCGGGCAGCCTGCTGGCTGCGTTCGGTGCCCACCTGGACAGCAACAGTGCCACCGCTGCGCTGCATGCCACGTTCCTGTGCGTGGGTGCGATCACGCTGACGTCGACGATGATTTTCTGGCAGTTGCCGGATACCAAGCCGGAGCCACGACAGGTCGAGCACGTAGCGGAGTGAGGGGGTCGGCAGGGCCTGCGGCCCTGCACCTGCTGCAGGCAACGGCAACGGCAACGTCAACATCAAGAGCGGGCATTCCGTGGGTTGGTAGGGCGGTGTCGGGTTGCGGGGACGCCGTGAACCCGTCCATGGGGGCTTGGCCGCGGCATCCATGCCGCGGACACCCCGCAACCCGACACCGCCCCACCTCTGACAGATTCCGCTAGCTGTCGGTAGGTGTCGACCTTGGTCGACACGGGAGATCCACGCCATGCGTGGATGTTTTTCGGTTTCAATTCGAAATATTCGATTTCGATGGAGATTCATCCACGCATGGCGTGGATCTACTGCAGATCGCAGAAATCTGTCGAAGGCGGGGTGGGTCCGGTTGCGGGGGCGTGAGCCGCATGGATGCGGCGACCGAGCCTACATGGATGTATTTACGGCGTCCCCCGCAACCGGACCCACCCCGCCATCCCCCAGGAAGCCAGCCTCTGACGTTGACGTGGCTCTGGCTTGAGGCTTCGGCGGGTGCAGGGCCTGTGGCCCTGCCGAACCCCTACCTGCCCATCACCCGGGCGATCGCTTCCACCAGCAGTTCCCCGGTCACCGGCTTGCGCAGGAAGCCACCGATGCCCGCCGCTTCCACCTGTTGCTGCAAATCCGGATCGGTACGCGCGGTCACCGCCAGCAGCGGCAGCATGTAGCCCTGGTTGCGCAGGTGCTGGGCCAGCTCGAATCCGCTCAGGCCCGGCAGGTCCAGATCGAGCAGGCCGACGTCGAAATCGCCGGCACTGATCTCGCGCAGCGCCGCCAGCGCATGACCCGCATGGGTTACCTCATGGCCTCGTGCGCTCAGCAAGCCGCGCACCACGTCGGCCACGGTCGCGTCGTCCTCGACCAGGAGCACCCGCAGCGGCGGCATGTTCGCAGCCTCCTCGCGGTGCGTTCCGCCTTCGGCTTCGGCACTGGCATCAACCACCATCGGCAACGGCAGGGTAACGCCGAAGCAGGTGCCACGGCCCAGCTGGCTTTCCACCTGGATGCGCCCCTGCATCGCCTGCGCCAGTTCGCGGCAGATCGCCAGGCCCAGGCCGCTACCACCGTACTGTGCGGCGGTACGTGCACCGTCGGCCTGCTCGAAGCGCCGGAACAGGCGCTGCTGCTGTTCCTGGCTGATGCCGGGGCCGGTGTCGCGCACCTCGAAATGCAGCGCGCGCAGCTCACCATCGCTGCGCGCGTGCAGCGTGATGGTGCCACGGCTGGTGAACTTGACCGCGTTCGAGAGCAGGTTGAGCAGGATCTGGCGCACCCGCATCGCATCGCCGGTGGCCTGCAGGCCCGGCGGCAGCTGGTTGTCGAGGGTGAAGCGCAGGCCCTTCTGCGCAGCCAGCGGCCCCATCAGCGCGGCCAGGTCCTGCAGCAGGCAGCTCAGCGCGAACGGTTTTTGCTGCAGTTCAAGCCGCCCGGACTCGATACGTGCCAGGTCCAGCGCATCGTTGACCAGGTGCAGCAGATGCTCGCCCGCGTGCCGGATCGACTGCGTGTAACCGCGCTGCTGCGGGTCCAGCGGCGACGCCAGCAGCAGCTCACTCATGCCCAGCACGCCGGTCATCGGCGTACGGATTTCATGGCCGAGGTTGGCCAGGAAACGGGTCTTGGCCGCCGAGGCCTGCTCGGCCAGTTCCTGCTTGTGCAGTGCCAGCTGATAGGCATGGCGACGCTGCAGGCGGCGCCGGTACAACCAGGCGAACCAGCTGGTCAGCAGCAACGCGATCGAGGCCAACACCAGCAGGCCAGACAGGCTGCGCCACCACGGCGGCTGCACGCGAAACTCCAGGCTCTGCACCCGCGACCAGACATGGTCGGCCGAGCGTGCCTGCACTTCCAGCCGATAACTGCCCGGGGGCAGGCGCGAGAACAGGCGCTCACCGGCCGGTCCGACTTCGACCCAATCCGGATCGTAGCCGGCCAGACGGTAGCGGTACGTATTGGAAGCCGAATCGGCGAACGACAGCAGCCGCGCGACGATGCGCAGGTCGCGATCGCCATCGGCGATCTGCAGCGGCGCGTCGTGGGTCAGGTCAAGCACCTGCTCGTTGCGGCGCACCTCGACCCGTTCGATCACCAGGGGCGCACGCCGCACCGACGGCCGTACCTGTTCAGGATCGAACACCACCACGCCAGCCGGCGTTCCGGCCACCAGGTGGCCGTCACCCGACATCACCAGGGTGTGCTCGCGGAATTCCTGGCTGGGCAGGCCATCGTGCACCCCATACAGGCGCACGCTCTGGCCGTCGGTGCCGATCCGGACCAGGCCGCGCGCACTCGTGGCCCACGCTACGCCCTGCTCGTCGACCACCAGCCCGGACGCGGAGATCGCCGGATAGCCCTGCTCGGCGCCGACCACCGCCTGCCTCTCCAGCCGCCCCTGGCTCCAGCGATAGCGCGACAGCCGGCCATCCTCGGACAGCCACACCTGGCCATCGCGGCCCACATGCAGCGCGTGGATCGCGGTCGCCGGGGCGCCAGGCACCGGCTGGAAGCGCTCGCTTTCCGGCAACCACTGCAGCAGGCCACGGCTGCTGGCCAGCCAGATGTGATCCTGTGGCCCGCATTCCACATCCAGGTTGAGCTGGCCCTGCTGCAGGCCGCGCTGGCCATTGTCCAGCTGGCGACGCAGGCGCCCGTCCAGGTCGCGCTGCTGCAGGCCGGATGACAGCATCAGCCACAGGCTGTCGCCATCGCAGGTCATCATCGATTCGATGACCCCTTCCATGGTGGCATCGGCACCGGCATCACGCCCCCAGCGGCGCAGATCGCGCAGCTTCGGGTCATAACGCAGCAGTGCATCGTTGGAACCAATCCAGACCTGGCCGCGGCGATCCTCGCGCACCGAGCTCAGCCAGTGCATGCCATTGACCCAGGTGCGGTGCTGCTCGACCTTGCCGGTCTTCGGGTCGAAACGGTCCAGCGCACCATGGCTGCCGACCGTCCAGATGCCGCCATTGCTGGAGGGGCTGGTACCCAGGACGAAGGCGTTGCGCAGCGAGCTGGGGTCGTCCTCCAGCCGTGACAGCACCGAGAACTGCCACCAGCGAGGCAGCAGGTGCCACAGCCCGGCGTTGGTACTGGCCAGCCAGATTCCGCCCTCGCGGTCCTCGTAGGCACCAGTCCAGTTCGGCCGCACCGGGCCACGCGCCACCGCGCTGTACAACGGCACGGCCTGGTACTGGCCATCGACCGCACGGCCGAGGCCGGTTCGGGTATCCAGCCAGTAGCCGCCCTGTTCGTCGCGCAGCATCATGCCCAGCACCTGCTCCCCTTGCGGAAGCGTCCACGGCGGTGTCTCGAAGCGACCGTCGGGGCGGCGTACGGTGGCACCGGCCATCGTGCTGATCCACAGGCTGCCGTCGGGCTCGGCAGTCAGGCCATTGATCAGCAGACTGGGGATGACGTCGGTGCCGACACGTTCGAAGTCGGTTCCGGTCCAGCGCGCTACGCCATGCTTGGTACCGATCCACAAACTGCCGTCGGCCAGGGTTGCCAGATACGGAACCGATGCGGCCGGCAGGCTGCGCGGATTGTTGGCCTCCGGCAGGAAGCGCTGCAGCCGATCCTGGTTGTCCAGCCGGTACAGCCCTCCCTCGTGGGTGCCGAACCAGACCGAACCATCCGGCGTGGCCGCCAGGCTCCAGACCGTATTGGTCCCCATCAGCGGCTGGCTGCTGCGGTCGTAGAAGTGCAGCTGGCGGCGGTCGGCCGACATCCGTACCAGGCCGGCATTCTCGGTCCCGATCCAGAGCTGGTTGCGCGCATCGACCAGCACCGACCAGATCCGGTTGTCGCGCAACCCATCTTCCGAACGCCAGATCCGGTAGTTGCGCCCGTCGTAGCGGGCCAGACCGTCGTTGGTGGCAATCCACAGGTAGCCGTAGCGGTCTTCAGCCATGCGGTTGACGGTATTGGACGGCAGACCGTCAAACACCGTCACCTGGCGCGGACTGGGTGGCACGGGCTGTGCGGCAGCGGGTGACAGGCAGCACAGGAGGATCAGCAGCAGCATGGCCGCCCGCAGATACACCACCGATTGCCTCCTCACGCTGCCCTGATGACTCCCGCGCCGCGGGCGTCGGCATGGTAAACCGAAAGTCGCGTCGTTCACGCCTGCCGCCGACGCTTTCAGAGCATGTCCTGTCGCTTGGCGCGAGCTTGAACGATCGCCGCCACCAGCATGTCGCCAGTGACCGGCTTGCGCAGGAAACCATCGAAACCCGCGGCGAGGACCTGCGACTCGGCATAGGCATCGGAACGCGCCGTCACCGCCACCAGTGGCAGTTCATAGCCCAGCGCACGCAGCTGGCGGGCGATCGCGGTGCCATCCAACGCCGGCAGATCGAGATCGAGCAGGCCAACATCGAAGCCGTCGGTGGCGATCTCGGACAAGGCCCCCAGGCCGTGCAGCACGTGCACGACCTCATGGCCCCGGCTGCGCAGCAGCCCGGCGATGACCTCGGCCACGGTGGCATCGTCCTCCACCAGCAGGATGCGCAGCGGCGGCAGTACCGGCAACGCCGAAACTTCACCTGCTGCGGCGGCCGCCTGCCGCGTCCAGGGTAGCGGCAACCGCACCCTGAAACGCGCGCCCTTGCCCGGCGAGCTTTCCACGTCGATGCGCCCGCCCATCGCCACCGCCAGCTCCTGGCAGATCGCAAGGCCCAGCCCGCTGCCGCCATAGCGCGAGGCCGTGCGCGGGCCATCAGCCTGCTCGAAACGGTGGAACAGGCGCTCCTGCTGCTCGGCGTTGATGCCCGGCCCGCTGTCGTACACCTCGAAACAGACGCCCCCGCCGTTGTCCTCCAAGCGCACGGCCAGGCCGACATGGCCGCGCTCGGTGAACTTGATCGCGTTGCCCAGCAGGTTGAGCAGGATCTGGCGTACCCGCATCTCGTCACCACTGACGCTGATCGGCCCCTGCGGATCGTTGCCACGCTGGAACTCCAGCCTGCGCTGCTTGGCCATGGGCTGCATCAGCACCTGTACCTGGTCGAGCAGGCCGGCCAGATCGAACGGACGCAGGTCCAGCTCCAGCCGTCCGGCCTCGATGCGCGCGAGGTCCAGCGCATCATTGACCAGCCGCAAAAGGTGGCTTCCAGCCTGCTGGATCGAGCCGGCATAGCTGCGCTGCACCGGGTCCAGCGGCGTGGCCAGCAGCAGCTCGCTCATGCCCAGCACACCGGTCATCGGCGTGCGCACCTCATGACCCAGCGTGGCCAGGAAGCGGCTCTTGGCCTGCGAAGCCTGCTCGGCCAGTTCCTGCTTGTGCACGGTCAACTGCCATTGCTGGCGGCGACGCAGGCGCACCCTGATCGACCAGGCCAGGATGAGCAGCAGCAGTGAACCAATCAGGATGTAGCCGAAGATCGCCATGCCGCTGCGCCACCACGGCGGCAGCACCTTCACCTTCAACTGCTGCGAAGGCGTCCATGCGCCGTTGGCGGTGGCCGCCTGCACTTCGATGACGTAGCTGCCGGTGGGCAGCCGGGACAGCGTGCGCTGGCCATCCCCGCCCTGCTCCACCCAGTCCTGGTCATAGCCGCGCACCCGGAAGCGGTAGCGGTTGCCCTGCGGATTGGCATACGACAGCAAGCGTGCGTCGATCTGCAGGTCACGATCATCCGGCCCCAGCAACAGCGTGCCGGTGTCCGGCAGGGGCTGCCAGCCGCGCGCATCATCGCGGCGCACGCGCACCTCGGCAATCACCAGCGACGACGCGGGCAGTGCGACGTCAACAGCATTCACATCGAACGCGACGAGGCCGGTCTGGGCCACGGCGAGGACGCGGCCATCGGCGTTCACTGCCGGAGGCCGGCTGGTGAACTCGGCATCGGACAGGCCATCCCGCTCATTGAACAGTTGCAGCCGTCGCGCCTTGGGATCCCAGCGCAACAGACCGCGCGGCGTGGTCGCCCACACGCGACCGTCGTCGGCCAGCGCCAGGCCGCCCATGCTGACCGGCGGCACGCCGGCACTTCCATCAACGCGCTGGATCAGGCGCAGGCTCATGCCATCCCACTGGTAGCGTTCGAGCGCGCCCTGCCGGGCCAACCACAGCTGCTGCGGGTCGACCCACACCAGATCGAAGATCAGCCCGCTGGAAACGCCTGGCACCGCCTCGAAACGCCCCGCCTGCTCGCGCCAGATCCCCATCTCGCCCATGACCCACGCCTTGCCATGGGCATCGAAGCGGATCTGCTCGATCGGTGAATCGGCCGCCTTGCGGAAATCATCCAGCGGGTAGCTGCGCAGCACCCGCCCATCGGCGCTGCGTTGCTGCAGGCCCAGGTTCATCACCGACAGCCAGACCGTCCCATCGGGGGCCTGCCGCATCAGATCGATACGCTGGCGCAGGTCGGCGCCGCCCTCGATCCGCCAATCCTGCAGCGCGCGGCTGGCCGGGTCGTACACGCTGATGCGGCCGGCACGGCCCAGCCACAGGCGCCCGTCCGGCCGCGGCAGCACCGACCACACCGCGCCACTACCGATTTCGCGGTCGCTGGCCAGCAGGCGCAGCGTCCCCTGCGCATCCAGCTGGTACACGCCGTGCGCCGAGCCCACGTAATACCTCTGACCGTCGCTGGCCGCGCTCAGCAGATACTGGCTGTCCAACGGCTTGCCATCGAGCTGGTTCCAGATCGAGAAACGGCGCCAGTCCGGCGGCAGGTAGGCCAGGCCCTGGGTCAGCAGCGCCACCCACAATCCGCCCTCATGGTCCTGCAGCAGATCGAGCACCCCGCTCTGGGCGGTGAGGAAACCACTGCCACGGTCGCCGCCGAGCCGCCACAACGCGCTGGCATCTCCGCGCAGCAGACCGTCGGACGTACCGGCCCAGTAGCCACCCTGGCGGTCGGCCAGTACCAGTGCCGAACGCAGGCGGGCGCTGTCGGTCCAACGCGGGCGGCTGACCCGGTCCTGCGCATCGATGCGATAGAGACCGTCGTTCTGGCTGCCGATCCAGATCGAGCCATCCGGATCGCGGCTCATCCGCAGCACGCTCAACGTGCCCAGCTCCCGCGCCGCCACCGGTTCGAATCCATGGCCGTTCCAGCGTGCCACCCCGGCCTCGGTGCCGATCCACAGGCGCCCGCGCGCATCGACCAGGCTGCTGTAGATGGTGTTGCTGGGCAGGCCGTCCGCGCGCGCAGGGTCATGCTTGAAGAAGCGCAGGCTGCCGTCCTCTGCAAACCGGCAGACCCCTTGGCTGCTGGTACCGATCCACAAGGCGTTCTCGGCGTAGGCCAGCGTCCAGAACTGGCCCAGGCACGGGCCGTTGACTGCATCGAAGGTGCTGAAGCGCTCACGGTCGGCATCCAGGCGCGCCAGCCCCTTGCCGTTGATGCCCACCCATACGCGGTCCAGCGGATCGACCAGCAGCGTCTCGATCTCATTGCCCGGCAGCGAGCCCGGCTGCTCCGGATCGTGCTCCCACACCCGCAGACTGCTGCCGTCGTAACGCACCAGGCCGCCATCGGTGGCGGCCCAGACATGGCCCTGGCGATCTTCAGCCAGCGCCAGCACCATGCGCGAGGGCATGCCTTCGGCCGCGCCGAAACGGCGCAGGCGTGGTGTTTCCGCCATTTCCAGTGGCGCAGCCGCTGCGGCGAACGCCATCAGCAGCAGTCCCATTCCCGCGATGCCCCGCCACCAAAGGCGCCAGCCGCTCTTCATCCTGAACCCCCTGTCCTGGCCCGATTGTCACACAGGCCCGGGTTCATGACTGCAACAGCCTGTTTCCACGGGCGGGAGCACCACGAACTGTTGCAGCCATGCACGCATCGTTGGCAGGGGCCTGTGCGTATGATCGCAACGTCCCCCTTCCGGAGCCCGCCATCGATGCGTCCCTGCCTGGCCCTGCTGCCGATGCTGCTCGCCACCACCCCCGCCTGGGCGGATGCAGACACCTACCGCCTCGATCCGGTGCATACCCGGGTGTTGTTCAGCATCGACCACGCGGGTTACTCGCAGGCCATGGGCACGGTCTCGGGCAGTGAAGGCCGCCTGCAGTTCGATCCCGACAACTGGCGCGAAGCCACGCTCGATGTCGAGGTGCCCGTGTCGCGATTGGACCTCGGCGACGCCAAGTGGAACCAGGCCACGCTGGCCCGCAGCCTGCTCGACGGCGAACGCTTCCCGAACGCGCGATTCGTCTCCAGCCGCGTGGAACCGATCGATGCCAAGCGGGCCCACGTGATCGGCACCCTCACCCTGCGCGGGGTCAGCCAGGAGGTCACGCTGGAGGTGACCCTCAATGCCATCAAGCGCTATCCCCTTCCCCCGTTTCGACGCACCGCCGGTTTTTCCGCCAGCACCACGCTGAGCCGGCGCGCGTTCGGCATCACCGCCTGGCCGGGCGTCATCGGTGATGCAGTACAGCTGAGGATCGAGGCTGAGGCCACTCTCGACCGCAGCGACGCCCCGGGAACTCCCGCTCCCGTTCCGCACTCCGACCCCAAGACGGCCCGCTAGAGGACCTTTCATGACCGCCAAGAACACCCCCGCCGCCTGGGGGAGTGTCAGCCAGATCCTGCATTGGTTGATCGCACTGCTGATCCTCGCCTTGGGCGTGGTCGGCCTGACCATGGGCGAATTGCCCAAGACCCCGAAGTATTTCTGGGTCTACACCGCGCACAAGTCGATCGGCATCACCGTGCTGGCGCTGGTGCTGTTCCGCCTCGGCTGGCGCCTGTATGCCGGCGCGCCCAAGCCGGTGCCGGGGGTGCCCAGCTGGCAGGAGCGCATCGCCAGTGCGACCCACGTGCTGTTGTATGTACTGATGTTCGCCATTCCGCTGTCGGGCTGGCTGTACGACTCGGCCAGTGGCCTGCGCCCGTTCCGCTGGTTCGGGCTGGTTGACGTACCCAAGCTGAGCGGCCCTGACCCGCAGGTCGTCGCGGTATCCCATGCCATCCACGAATACGGCTTCTGGCTGTTGATCGCGGTGGTGCTGGCCCACGCCGGCGCTGCCTTCTACCACCACCTGTTCCAGCGCGATGCAACGTTGTCCCGCATGTTGCCGCGCGGCTGGCTCGCCTCCCCTCAGAAGGACTGACCGATGACCCTGAAACTGACCACCCCGGCCGCCGTGGCCGCCGCCCTGGCCGGCATGCTGGCCACTGCCCCGGTGCTCGCCGCCGACTACGCGCAGGCCCCCGGTGCCGGTTCGATCCTGGTGTTTGCCACCAAGTACGACGGTGAAGTGTTCACCGGCAGCTTCCCGGGCTTCGCCACCAAGCTCAGCTTCGATCCGGCCAACCCGGCCGCCGGCTCGCTGGACGTGGTGATCCCGCTGGCCGGTGCCAAGAGCGGCAACAGCGACCGCGACTCGACCCTGCAGACCGCCGACTTCTTCAACGTCGGCAAGTTCGCCACCGCACGCTATACCGCCAAGGGCTTCCGCGCGGTGGGCAACGATCAGTTCGCCGCCGATGGCACCCTGGAACTGCGCGGCGTCAGCAAGCCGGTCACCCTCACCTTCACCTGGAAGCCGGGCACCCAGCCGGTGCTGACCGGCAAGGCCACCGTGAAGCGCCTGGACTTCGGCGTCGGCGGCGGTGACTGGGCCGACACCAAGACCATTCCGGACGAAACCGCGATCAGCACGATCGTGAAGTTCAACGCGAAATAAGACGATCCCGGTAGTGCCGGCCGCTGGCCGGCATCAACGGGCATCGGGTGGTTGCCGGCCAGCGGCCGGCACTACCTACCCTGCTGCGGCCAGCCAGGCCTGCACGGTGGCCGCATCGAACGGCCAGTCCAGCTCGCGCTGCCCCGCCTCGTCGCGCAGCACCGGTACCCGTGCGCCATAGCGCTCCTCCAGCGCAGGCCGGTCGTCCAGGAACACCGACTCGAACTCCGGTGCCCGTGCCTTGGCCAGTTCGGCCAGGGCCAGGTCGCACAGGTGGCAATCGTCACGCTGGATCAGGGTCAACACCGGTTCGGCTCCCGTGGCGGAAATGCTGCGCCGCAGCCATCGGATGGCCCGGCAAGCCGCTAGAATAGCGGCTTGTCCGGTACCCGCAGTTTGGCAACCATGGCTGTCAGCACGTTCGACGTTTTCAAGATCGGCATTGGTCCGAGTTCCTCGCACACCGTCGGGCCGATGAAGGCCGCCGAGCGATTCATCCATCGCTGGCTGCTCGATCCGGGCCGCCTGCACGAGGTCGCGCGCATCCGCGCCGATGTCTATGGTTCGCTGGCGCTGACCGGCCGTGGCCACGGCACCGACAAGGCGATCCTGCTCGGTCTGGAAGGCCAGCGGCCGAACCTGATCGACCCGGACATCATCCCGGCCACCCTGGAGCGCATCCGCAGCAGCAAGCGCATCCAGCTGATGGGCCAGCACGAGATCGCCTTCGACGAGAAGCGCGACCTCGGCATGAACAAGCGCCAGAAGCTGCCGTACCACACCAACGGCATGCGCTTCACCGCGTACAACGCCGACGACGAAGTGATCGCCACCCGCGACTACTACTCGGTTGGTGGCGGCTTCGTGGTCAACCAGGACGACGCGGCCGATGACCGCATCGTGCCCGACGAAACGCCGCTGCCCTACCCGTTCAAAAGCGGCGACGAGCTGCTGGCGCAGACCGCGCGCAGCGGCCTGAGCATCGCCCAGCTGATGTTCGAGAACGAGAAGTGCTGGCGCAGCGAGGACGAGATCCGCGCCCAGCTGCGCGAGATCTGGAGCGCGATGCAGTCGTGCGTGACGCGCGGCATCCGCGAGGAAGGCGTGCTGCCGGGTGGCCTGAAGGTGGGCCGTCGCGCACCGGCGCTGTACCGCGAACTGTCGTCGAAGCCGGAAGCGGCAATGCGCGACCCACTGACCACGCTGGACTGGGTCAATCTGTACGCGCTGGCGGTGAACGAGGAAAACGCCGCCGGTGGCCGTGTGGTCACCGCGCCGACCAACGGTGCCGCCGGCGTGCTGCCTGCAGTGCTGCACTACTTCGACCGCTTCTGCCCCGGCGCGAACGAGCAGCGCGTGTTCGACTTCCTGCTGACCTCGGCGGCGATCGGCATCCTGTACAAGGAGAACGCCTCCATTTCCGGTGCCGAAGTGGGCTGCCAGGGCGAAGTGGGCGTGGCCTGCTCGATGGCGGCCGGCGGCCTGGTCGCGGCGCTGGGCGGCAACCCAAGCCAGATCGAGAACGCCGCGGAAATCGGCATGGAACACAATCTGGGCCTGACCTGCGATCCGATCGGCGGCCTGGTGCAGATTCCGTGCATCGAGCGCAATGCGATGGGCGCGGTGAAGGCGATCAACGCCTCGCGCATGGCCATGCGTGGCGACGGCAAGCACAAGGTGTCGCTGGACAAGGTCATCAAGACCATGCGCGATACCGGCCGCGACATGCAGGACAAGTACAAGGAAACCAGCCGCGGCGGCCTGGCGGTGAACGTCATCGAGTGTTGAGGTGTAGAGCCGAGCCCATGCTCGGCTTCGCATGACGGGATGCATTACGCTGGGGGCTCCCTCGCCCCCCGAGAACGCCATGCGCCTGCTCGCTGCCGCCCTGCTCGCCTGTCTGCCGATGTCCGCCCTGGCCGCACCGACCTATGGCCCGCGGCTGGAAGGTTTCGACTACGGCTATCCGGTGAAGACCTTCGCGCTGGAATCGCAGCAGCAGCCGTTGGAAATGGCCTACCTGGATGTGTTGCCCAAACGGCGTGCCATCGGGGTGGTGGTGCTGCTGCACGGCAAGAACTTCTGCGCGGCCACCTGGCAGCAGACCATCGCCCCGCTGCTGGCCGCGGGCTACCGGGTGATCGCACCGGACCAGGTGGGCTTCTGCAAATCCAGCAAGCCCGAGCGCTACCAGTACACGTTCGCGCAGCTCGCCGCCAACACCCATGCTCTGCTGCAGCAGCTGCAGCTGGGTGATGTGCCGGTGCACCTGGTTGGCCATTCGATGGGCGGCATGCTCGCGGTGCGCTATGCGCTGATGTACCCGCAGGACCTGCGCAGCCTGTCACTGGTCAACCCGATCGGGCTGGAAGACTGGAAGGCGCTGGGCGTGCCGTGGCGCAGCGTCGACGAGTGGTATGCCGGCGAACTGAAAACCAGCTACGACAGCATCCGGCGTTACCAGTTGGACGTCTACTACGATGGCCAGTGGAAAGCCGACTACGAGCCGTGGGCAAGGATGCAGTCGGGCATGTACGAAGGGCCGGGCAAGCAGGCCGTTGCCTGGAGCCAGGCGTTGGCCTCGGACATGGTGTTCAACCAGCCGGTGGTCTACGAACTGAAGCACCTGCAGGTACCGACCACCCTGTTCATCGGCCAGAAGGACCGCACGGCGATCGGCCGCGACCGCGCATCACCGGCGCTGAAGGCCACGCTGGGCAACTACCCGGCGCTGGGCAAAGCCGCGGCGGCGGCGATCCCCGGCGCAACGCTGGTCGAGTTCGCCGAGCTGGGGCATTCGCCACAGGTACAGGATCCGAAGCAGTTCAACGCCGCGCTGTTGAAGGCCTTGAAGTCGCGCTGAGGGGGCGCGCGCCGGGCATGCCCGGCGATCCCTTACCGCACGATGCGCAGCACGTCATCCAGCAACGCGGCAGCGGTGACTTCCGCGCCCGCGCCCGGCCCCTGGATCAACAACGGCTGGCGCTGATAGCGATCGCTGTGGATGGCCACGCGGTTGTCGGTGCCCGCGCCCTGTGCCAGCGGATGATCAGCAGGCAGCTCGCGCAGGCCCACCTGCGCACCCTGGCCATCGACGCGACCAACAAAGCGCAGTACGCGGCCGTTGTCGCGCGCCTGCTGCCAGCGTGCCTGCAGCGGCGCATCCAGCTGTTCCAGCGCGGCCACCGCATCTTCCAGCGGCAACGCGGCGAGCGCTTCGGGCACCAGCGAATCCACCTGCACCTGCGACGCATCCAGCGCCAACCCGCTGCTGCGGGCCAGGATCAGCAGCTTGCGGCGTACATCCTCGCCGGACAGGTCCAGGCGCGGATCCGGCTCGGTGTAGCCCGCCGCCAGTGCTTCGCGCACCGCGGCCGAGAACGGTGACTGGCCGTCATAGCGATGGAACAGCCACGCCAGCGATCCAGACAGGATGCCCTCGATGGCATGGATATGGTCACCGCCGGCCACCAGCGCGCGCAGGCTGCTCAGCAGGGGCAGGCCTGCCCCCACGGTGGCGCTGTCGCCGTAGCATGCGCCACTGTCGGCGCAGCTTTCGGCAATCGCCTGCGCGCGCGCCAGCTGCGCGCCTCGTCCCAGCTTGTTGGCGGTGACCACGTGCACGCCGCGCGCCAACCACTGCACGTGACGTGCGGCCACCTCTTCGCTGGCCGTCGCGTCGACCACCACGTCGCCGCGCTCCAGTCCTTCCGCACTCGCCCACGGCGGCGAACTCTGGCCGTCGCGTGGTGCGCGCCGTGCGAGTTCCAGCGGCAACGCCAGGTCGCGATCGATCTCCAGCGCAGTGCGCGAATTGGCCAGCCACTGCACGCTGGGCAGTTCCAGCCCGCGTGCCTGCAGCGCCTGGTAGCGCTGCACGAACGCCGAACCGACCGTGCCGGTGCCGAGCAGCGCCAGGCGTCCCGCGCCCAGCGCAGGAATGTCAGCGGCCAGTGCGCTCATGCGTCCACCACCTGTTTGCGGCGTGCAGCGGCATGGATCACCGTTTCGGCGCGCTGCAGCGCCGCGCCGAGATCGGCCAGCAGGTCACGCTCGGCCTCGATGCCCACTGACAGGCGCAGCAGCCCTTCGCTGATCCCGGCCGCCGCACGCGCTTCGGCGGTCATCGCCGCGTGGGTCATGGTCGCCGGATGCGCGATCAGGCTCTCGACGCCGCCCAGCGATTCGGCCAGGGTGAAACAACGCAGGCCATCAACGAACGCGCGCACCGCCGCGTGCGGATCGTCGCCGGCACAGTGCACCAGCTCGAACGACAGCATCGCGCCGAACCCATCCTGCTGCCGTGCGGCGATGGCATGGCCCGGGTGATCGGCCAGGCCCGGGTAGTACACCGCGCCGACCGCCGGATGCTGGTCCAGCAAGGCAACGATCGAGGCGGTGTTTTCCTGGTGCACGCGCAGGCGCGCATCCAGCGTGCGCAGGCCGCGCAGGGTCAGGAACGCATCGAACGGCGAGCCGGTCAGGCCCAGCGCATTGCCCCACCACACCAGCTGCTCGTGCAGTGCCGGATCGCGCGCGACCACTGCGCCACCGACCACGTCGCTGTGGCCGTTGATGTACTTGGTGGTGGAATGCAGCACCAGGTCCGCGCCAAATGACAGCGGCTGCTGCAGGGCCGGCGACAGGAAGGTGTTGTCGACCACGACCAGCGCGCCCGCCTTGTGCGCGGCATCGATGACGAAGCGCAGGTCGGTGATGCGCAGCAGCGGGTTGGACGGGGTTTCCACCAGTACCAGCTTCGGCTGGGTGGCCAGCGCCTGGGCCAGCGCACGCGGATCGGTCAGGTCGGCGGTAACCAGTTCGAAGTGGCCCTTCTTCGCCAGCGCGTTGAACAGCCGCCAGCTGCCGCCGTAGGCATCGTGCGGCACCACCAGCGTGTCGCCCGGCTGCAGCAGCGCGTTCAGCACCAGATTGATCGCGCCCATGCCGGTGGCGGTGACGACCCCACCGGCGCCGCCCTCCAGTTCCGCAAGTGCTTCACCCAGCAGGTCACGGGTCGGGTTGCCGCTGCGCGTGTAGTCGTACTGGCGCTTGTTGCCGAAGCCTTCAAAGCTGAAATTCGACGACAGCACGATCGGCGGAGTGACCGCACCATGCGCGGTATCACGATCGATGCCGGCACGGACAGCGGCAGTGGTACGGCTACAGGACGGCTCGTTGGCGTGCAGGCTCATGCGGACTCTCCAGAGGTACGGAAGGCGGTGGCGAGGATCGCGTCGATGCGATCGGTTTCTTTGAGGAAGGCGTCGTGGCCATAGGGCGAGCGCAGCACGCGCAGGCTGCCGCGCGGGCCCAGTCCTTCGACCAGGCCGACCAGGTCAGCCAGCGGCACCAGGCGATCGCCTTCCACGGCCACCACCACGGTCGACGGCAGGATCGCGGCAGGGTCCACGCGGTGCAGGTCGATCGATTCGGACAGGCGCAGGTAGGCGGTCACCGGCGTGCGCGCGACGTACTGCGCCCCGGCGGCGTCGAGATAGTCTTCGGCGGCCACGCGCACGCGGCCATTGATCACTTCCGGCGCGGCATCGAAGCGCTCGCCGAATTCTTCCGGGGTACGGTAGCTGAGCATGGCGAACTGGCGTGCCAGCGCCAGCCCGTGATCTTCGCCGCACTGCAGCTGGCCGAGCGCGACCGCGCGGCGCTGCAATGCGCGCCAGGCCGCGGCATACGGGTGCGGGCGATGTGCCCCGCTGGCCAGCACCAGCTGGCGCACGCGGGCACGATGGCGGATCGCGAACTGCTGGCCAACCAGCGCGCCATACGAATAGCCGACGAACGCCTTCAGCGCGCGGATGCCGAGATGATCCAGCAGCAGCGCCAGCGCATCGGCCTGGTCGGCGGTATCGATCGGAACGTCCAGCGCGCCATCTGCGCCGATGAAGTCGAAGCCCAGCACGCGCAGCTGCTGCGGGTCCAGCGCGCGGCCCTTGCCGACCAGATCCTCGGCCCAGCCCTTCTCGCTGAACTGTGCGTTGGACGCCACATGGCGGTGGGCGGAAATGCCACCGGCCAACACCACCACCGGCGCACTCGCCGGACCGACCCACTCATAGCGCAGGCGCACCGGGCTGGGGCCGGCGTGGCGCATCGACAGCACCGCGGCGAACTCACCGCGCTCGGCATGCACGCGGTCATCGACCGGCACGCTGACGGGGACAAAGGGTTCGGGGCGAAGTGCGGTACTGGCGGCGAAGCTCATGGCGGGATCCGGTTGGGGAATCGGCCATCGAGCCTTCGCGGGGCCCGCGTTCGAGATGCACGTGGGGTGCATGGTTCGAACCATCTTTCGGTGGACGCCACGGTCCCCGCAGGATTTGGCACCTACGCAGTCGCTTGCGCGCCTGCGGGCTGCCCCGGCTTCAAAGGGCCTGTCCCTCTGCCGGTCTCGATGGTGGGGCCACGATGCCAGCCCTTTCCGACACTGTCAATCCCTTCATGCGGATAAAGCGATGGATATTTGCAGATGAACTCTGCGCAGGCCGTCCCGGTCGTCCCGTTCAGGATCGGGTACAGTCCCGGCGGCCCCTCTCCACCGGAACCACGGATGCCACACCTGCCTCTCACCTGCCTGCTGCTGTGCCTGCTGGCGAGCGCGACGGCCCATGCAGGCGACTGGCGCCAGGGCTGGGGGCTGGTGCCCAAGACCGCCCCTGCCAGCGCTGGGGAATCGGCCCGGGATGCCACGCCGATGGCTCGACTGCGCCTGCAGCCGGTGGGCGAACAATGGCAGGCCCGGATCGACAACGGGCTGGCGGGGCCGCTGCAGATCGAACTGCGCGCGGCGCCGGGACACCCGGTCGAAGGCCTCCCGGTCGAATCACTGCTGCAGGGTGACAGCAGCCTGGTGGTCGGCCATCTGCCCGCGCCGGCCGATGGCCGGGCGCTCGACCTGCGCCTGCGGTCGGTGCCAGGCAATCCGTCCGCACAGGCAGAAGACGTCGCCTATCGCCTGCCCTTCGAGGCCGCCCGCCTGCGCGTGGACCAGGCGCCGCAGGGCCGGTTCAGCCACGATGACGAGGAGAACCGCGAGGCGGTCGACTTCGCACTGCCGGAGGGCACCCTGGTGATGGCCGCGCGCGAAGGCACGGTGATGCAGATCCAGGATGGCTTCCAGGGCAACGGCCAGGATCGCGAACGCGATGCTGCCCGCGCCAATTTCATCCGCGTGCTGCACAGCGACGGCAGCATGGCCCTGTATGGCCACCTGCAGGCCGGTGGCATGCGCGTGCGTCGCGGCCAGGCGGTGCAGGCCGGGCAGCCGATCGGCCTGTCCGGCAACAGCGGTTACAGCAGTGCCCCGCACCTGCACTTCGTGGTGCAGGTCAACCGCGGAATGGGCCTGCGCTCGGTGCCGGTGCGCATCTTCACCGCGCAGGGCCAGCTGCAGTTCGCCCGCCAGGCCGGGGCCGACGGCGGCATCGGGCGCTGACCGGCGCCGGCCGGTATAATCGGGCGCTTATCTCTTTGAAAAGCGCCCCGGGCGGGCGCCACTGCCATGTCCGAAGTCGCCACCGAAGCGTCGCGTCGCCGCACCTTCGCCATCATTTCCCACCCTGACGCCGGCAAGACCACGCTGACCGAAAAGCTGCTGCTGTTCGGAGGCGCGATCCAGATGGCCGGTTCGGTCAAGGGCCGCAAGGCCGCCCGCCACGCCACCTCCGACTGGATGGCACTGGAAAAGGAGCGCGGCATCTCCGTCACCTCCTCGGTGATGCAGTTCCCGTACGAAGACAAGATCGTCAACCTGCTCGACACCCCCGGCCACGCCGACTTCGGCGAGGACACCTACCGCGTGCTGACCGCGGTGGACTCGGCGCTGATGGTGATCGACGTGGCCAAGGGCGTCGAAGAGCGCACCATCAAGCTGATGGAAGTGTGCCGCCTGCGCGACACCCCGATCATGACCTTCATCAACAAGCTCGACCGCGAGGGCAAGGACCCGATCGAGCTGCTGGATGAAGTGGAAACCGTGCTCGGCATCCAGTGCGCCCCGGTGACCTGGCCGATCGGCATGGGCCAGCGCCTGAAGGGCGTGGTGCACCTGCTGACCGGCGAAGTGCACCTGTACGAACCGGGCCGCAACTTCACCCGGCAGGACTCGACCATCTTCCCGTCCATCGATGCCCCCGGCCTGGCCGAGAAGATCGGTGCGCAGATGCTGGCCGACCTGCGCGACGAACTGGAACTGGTACAGGGCGCCAGCCACCCCTTCGACCTGGACGCCTACCGCGCCGGCAAGCAGACCCCGGTGTTCTTCGGTTCGGGCGTGAACAACTTCGGCGTGCAGCCGCTGCTGGACTTCTTCGTCGAGCATGCGCCGTCGCCGCAGGCACGTTCCACCACCGGCCGTGTGATCGCCCCGGAAGAGAACAAGCTGACCGGCTTCGTGTTCAAGATCCAGGCCAACATGGACCCGCAGCACCGTGACCGCGTGGCGTTCATGCGCGTCTGCTCGGGCCGTTTCAGCGCCGGCATGAAAACCTTCCATGTGCGTACCGGCAAGGAGATGAAGCTGGCCAATGCGCTGACCTTCATGGCCAGCGACCGCGAGATCGCCGCCGAAGCGTGGCCGGGCGATGTGATCGGCATCCACAACCACGGCACCATCTCCATCGGCGATACGTTCACCGAGGGTGAAGCGGTCACCTTCACCGGCATTCCCAACTTCGCCCCGGAACTGTTCCGCCGTGCACGCCTGCGCGATCCGCTCAAGCTCAAGCAATTGCAGAAGGGCCTGGCCCAGCTGTCCGAAGAAGGTGCGACCCAGTTCTTCCGCCCGCTGACCAGCAACGACCTGATCCTGGGTGCGGTCGGCGTGCTGCAGTTCGACGTGGCCGCCTACCGCCTGAAGGACGAGTACGGCGTTGAAGCCACGTTCGAGCAGGTCAGCGTGACCACCGCGCGTTGGGTCCACTGCAGCAACGAGAAGAAGCTGGAAGAGTTCCGCGAGAAGAACGCGCTGAACCTGGCCCTGGATGCGGCCGGCCACCTGGTCTACCTGGCTCCGACCCGGGTCAACCTGCAGCTGGCGCAGGAACGTTCTCCGGATGTGCGCTTCTCGGCCACCCGCGAAGCGGCGCATACGGTGTCGGCAGGCTGAACCGCAAGGAGGCCCGCGGCGGTTCATCCACCCATGGCGTGGATCTACTGATCGCGGGCGCATCCGCGCAACGCGGGGATTCATCGACCATACGGTGACGGGCGTGCACGCGCTGCCCATCGCGGCGATGATAGGGGGGTGCGGGTCCCCCTCCCCGCGAACGATGCCTACGCCATGTCCACGACTTCCGTTGCTTCGATCCGCGAAGAAATCGCCAGCGCCCTGACCCACGGCCTGGGCGCCGTGCTCGCCCTCGGCGCGGGCGCGGTATTGATCACCCTGGCCGCCATCTACAGTGATGGCTGGCAGCTGGCCGGCGCCATCGTGTTTGGCATCGCGCTGCTGCTGCTGTATACGGCCTCCACCCTCTATCACGCCATCCAGCACCCGGTCGCCAAGGGTCGCCTGAAGGTGTTCGACCACTGCGCGATCTACGTCCTGATCGCCGGCACCTACACCCCGTTCACCCTGATAGGCCTGCGCGGTCCGTGGGGCTGGGGGCTGTTCGCGGCGATCTGGACCCTGGCCCTGGCCGGCGTGGTGTTCAAGCTGTTCTACACGGGCCGTTTCAAGCGCCTGTCCACCGCGATCTACGTGGCCATGGGCTGGCTGGTGATCGTGGCGGTCAAGCCGATGCTGGCCTCGATCGACGGCTGGACGCTGGGCTGGCTGCTGGCCGGCGGCCTGTCATACACCTTGGGCACCTACTTCTACCATCGCGAATCGATCCCCTATTCGCACGCGATCTGGCACCTGTTCGTGATCGGCGGCAGCGTCTGCCACTTCGTCGCGGTCACCATGCAGGTGTTGTAAGACAAGGGCCTGCGCGCGGGTTGTGCACACCGCGCACATGGGTGCTTCGCGCCCCGTCCACGATGAGGGGGCAACCATGGCAGCGTGAATGCTGCCGCCTCCCCCGTCACATCGCGCACCTCCCGCTGGCGCCTCCGCCGACCCGGCCCGCGTGGCCGGCGCTGGCTGACGGTCCTGATCTTCCTGCTGGCCGCGGTGCTGCTGCTGATCGCGCTGTGGGACTGGAACTGGTTCAAGGGTCCGGTCGAGCGCGCCGTGCAGGCGCGTACCGGCCGGGTACTGCACATCGGCCACCTGGATGTGGATCTCGGCCGCACCAGCACGGTCCGCGCCGACGCGATCACCTTCGCCAACGCCAGCTGGGCGAAGCAGCCGGACATGGCCACCGCCGACCGCGTCGAGATCGACGTGCGGGTGTGGCCGCTGCTGCGTGGCAGCGTGCAGCTACCCGAAGTGCGCCTGACCCGGCCGGACGTCCTGCTGGAAACGGCCCCGCGCAAGGGCGAGCCGGGCAACTGGGATTTCCTCGGTGACAGCGCTGGCGGGCCAGGCCCCCAGCTCAAGCGCCTGCGCATCGACGACGGCCGCCTGCAGTTCCTCGATGCGCTCGGCCGCACCGACATCCGACTGGATGTGCGCAGCGGCCAGCCGAAACAGGCCGATGCCGCACCGCCGCTGCTGGTGCAGGGCAAGGGCCGCTGGCAGGGCAATCCGTTCACCCTGCGCGGCGGCACCGAATCACCGCTGCAGCTGACCGACAGCGACCACCCGTTCCGCATCCACCTCGACGGCCACGCCGGGGCAACCCACGCGGTGGCCAGCGGTACGCTCACCAACCCGTTCCAGCTGCGCGTGTTCGACCTGCAGTTCGCGCTCAGTGGCCAGGACCTGGCCGACCTGTACCCGCTGCTCGGCATCGCCATTCCGTCCTCGCCGCCGTACGCGTTGAATGGCCGCCTCAAGCGCGACCACGACACCTGGCGCTACGAGCAGTTCACCGGCAAGGTCGGCGACAGCGATCTCGGTGGCAACCTGCAGTTCGACGTCGGCGGCGCACGCCCGCGGCTGACTGCCACGCTGGAATCCAGGCGACTGGACTTCGACGATCTGGCCGGCTTCGTCGGTGCGCCGCCGAAGACCGGCAGCGGTGAGACCGCAAACGCTGAGCAGAAGGCCGAGGCTGCGCGTATCGCTGCCCGTGCCCGGGTCCTGCCCGACACCCCGTACAACCTCGGCAAGCTGCGCGCGATGGATGCCGACGTGCGCTGGAAGGCCCACCGCATCAACGCGCCCTCGCTGCCGTTGGACGACATGGATGCGCATCTGCTGCTGGATGATGGCGTGCTGCGCCTGGACCCGCTGAACTTCGGCGTGGCCGGTGGCGATATCCGCAGCACGATCCGCATGGACGCGCGCCAGGCGCAGATCAGCACCGCGCTGAAAGCCAGCGTGCGCGGCGTGCAGCTGGGCAAGCTGTTCCCGGATGCAAAACTGGCCGAGCAGGCCAAGGGCGGCATCGGCGGCGAAGTCGACCTGAGCGGCCGTGGCAACTCGATCGCCGCGATGCTGGGCAGCAGCAGCGGCAAGGTCGGCCTGGCGATGGGCCGCGGCCATGTCGGCAATCTGGTGATGGAACTGGCCGGCCTGGATGTCACCGAGTCATTGAAATTCCTGGTGACCGGTGACAAGCAGATTCCCCTGCGCTGCGCCTTCGCCGACTTCGGCGTGCGCGACGGCCTGATGACCAGCCAGGCGCTGGCAGTAGACACCACCGACACGATCATCATTGGCGAGGGCACGGTCAGCCTGCGCGATGAGACCCTCGACCTGCTGCTGAAGCCGCGCCCGAAGGACAAGAGCATCCTGGTGCTGCGCTCTCCACTGCACATCAGTGGCACGTTCAAGGACCCGTCGTTCCGCCCGGACTTCAAGGCGCTGGGCATTCGTGGCGCGGTGGCCCTGGCGCTGGGCAGCATCGCCCCGCCGGCGGCGCTGCTGGCGACCATTGAACTGGGGCCGGGGAAGGATGCCGACTGCGGTGGGCAGTATGCGAAGTAGAGCGTTTGTTCGCGGCGCCTGAGTTAAGCGTGGCTTGAGGGTGACGGGTGACGCAGGCAGGACACGCCGTGAACCCATCCATGGGGGCTCGATGGCGCCATGGATGGGTTTACGGCGTGTCCTGCACGGCCATGCCCTACGCCCTCCGACGTACCAGGAAGGCGCTGCTCTTGCGCTCTGGCTCTGGCTCTGGCTCTGGCTTTGAGCTTCAAAAAGCGGGCCGGCGGGCCGCAGGCCCGCCAGCGAACAACTCATCCCGCCACGATGTACTGCTGCAGATGATCCAGCTCCCGCCGCTGGGCGTCGATCACCGACTTCACCAGATCGCCGATGGAAATCACCCCCAGCACCTGCGCGCCCTCCACCACTGGCAGGTGGCGGATACGGTAATCGGTCACCAGCTGCAGGCAGTGCTCCACCTGCTCGCCCGGCGACACCGTCACCACCTGCGCCGTCATGATCTCGGCCACCGCCGTATCCCGCGACGAACGATCGCGCAGCACGATCTTGCGCGCGTAATCGCGCTCGGACAGGATGCCGACCAGCCGAGCCCCGTCCATCACCAGCACCGCGCCGATACCCTTTTCCGCCATCAACCGGATCGCATCGATCACCGCCGCATCCGGCGCGACCGCATGTACTTCAGGAGACTTGCCGTCCAACAGTTGCCGTACCGTGGTCATCCGCCTGCCCTCCGAGGGTGGGTTGCAGGGCCGAGTCTGCCACGGCCGATGCTAGCCACGCGTCAACCAGGTACAGCGGGCGCTGCTTGGACTCTTCATACAGCCGCCCCAGGTACTCGCCGATCAGGCCCAGCGCGATCAGCTGCACGCCGCCCAGGAACAGGATCACCGCCATCATCGTCGGCCAGCCCGCCACCCGGTCGCCATACAGCGCCGCCTTGACGATCACCCACAGGCCGAACACGAAGGCCAGCGCCGCCGTTGCCAGCCCCAGATAGGTGGCGGCCCGCAGTGGCACGGTAGAGAAACCGGTGATGCCCTCCAGGGCGAAGTTCCACAGCCGCCACAGGCTGAACTTGCTGGTGCCGGCCACGCGCGCATGGCGGTGAAAGGGCACGGCCACCCGCTTGAACCCGACCCAGCTGAAGAGGCCCTTCATGAACCGATGGCGCTCGCGCATCTCGCGCAGTGCGCTCAGCGCGCGGGGCGACAGCAGGCGGAAATCCCCGGTGTCGGCAGGGATCGGCGTGCGCGACAGGCGCCCCATCACCCGGTAGAACATCGCCGCCGTGGCGCGCTTCACCCAGGCCTCGCCATCGCGGGCCATGCGCGTGCCATAGACGTTGTCGTGCCCCTCACGCCAGCGCGCGACGAACTGCGGCACCAGCTCCGGTGGGTCCTGGCCGTCCGCATCAAGGATCATCGCCGCACCCTCGCGCACCAGGTCCAGACCGGCCGTCAGCGCGGCCTCCTTGCCGAAGTTGCGCGAGAGTTTCAGCGCCGAGACCCGCACATCGGCCTCGGCCAGGCCGGCGATCACCGGCCAGGTATCGTCGTGGCTGCCGTCGTCCACATACAGGATGTGGCCTTCGATATCGGGCATGCCATCCAGCACCGCGCACAACCGCGGATGCAGCAACGGCAGTGCCAGGGCCTCGTTGTAGGCGGCGATGACGAAAGTAAGCCGTTCGCGGGTCATGCCCGGATTGTACGTTGCCGCCGGTAGATCAGGCGCCGCCTGCAGACCCGGCAGGCCGCGCCCTCACTCCTCCGACAGGTACGCCGCCCCACCCAGCTGCCGCGCCTGGCGCTGGATCCATGCCGCACGCCGCTGGACATACGGCCCCGGTGCCGCCGCGTTGTAGCGCCGTGGTGCCGGCAGCACCGCCGCCAGCCGCGCGCTTTCGGCCGGGCTCAGCCGAGCCGCGTCCTTGCCCCAGAATTTCTGCGCCGCGGCCTGCGCGCCATACACGCCATCACCGAACTCGGCGATGTTGGCGTACATCTCCAGGATGCGCTCCTTCGGCCACAGTGCTTCGATCAGCACCGTGTACCAGACCTCGAGGCCCTTGCGGACCCAGCTGCGGCCCTGCCACAGGAACAGGTTCTTGGCCACCTGCTGGCTGATCGTGCTGGCACCGCGCAGGCGGCCCCCCTTTGCGTTGTGGTCGCGCGCCTTTTCGATGGCCTGCAGGTCGAATCCATTGTGGTCGGGAAAGCGCTGATCCTCGGCCGCCACCAGCGAAATCGGCAGGCTGGGCGCCATCTGGTCCAGGTCGCGCCACTGGTAATGCAGCCGATAGGACCAGTCCGCCTCGCCCAACGCCTCACCGTAGCGCCACAGCATCACCATGGACCCGGGCGGGTCGATGAACCGCAATACCAGTACCTGCAGGCAGCTGAAGGCGGCCAGCAGCACCGGCAGCCACAGCAGCCGCTTCCAGCGCCAGCGCCTGCGGCGAGGGACGTCCGCCCCGGCCTCGACCTTGTGCTGCTCTCCCGCTGCCCCCATTACTGGTGCATCCTTCTTCTGTCTGGTTGTCGGCGCATTATCCGGCAACCGCCTCCGTTTACGCGCGATGTGAGCCGATGACCGCCAACCCCGATTCCCTGATCCGTTTCCTGCTGCCCGACGCCGGCGTCCGTGGCGTGCATGTGCACCTGCAGGCCACCTGGCAGGAGATCCTGTCCCACGCCCAGTACCCGGATACCGCTGCCGAGCTGCTCGGCGAGGCCTGCGTGGCCTCGGCGCTGTTCACCGGCCACACCAAGATCGATGGCCGCCTGTCCATCCAGCTGCGCAGCAGCACCGCCCTGCGCACCCTGTTCGCCGAATGCACCGCCGCCGGCACCCTGCGCGGTATCGCCCAGCTCAGCGACGGTGCCGATGCGCCGCGCGACCTGTCCAGCCTGGGCGATGACGCCCTGCTCGCGATCACCATCGAGAACCCGGGCCTGGACCCGCGCGAACCGCAGCGCTACCAGAGCCTGGTCGCCCTGACCGCACCGGAACTGGACGAAGCCTTCGAGGACTACTTCCGTCAGTCCGAACAACTGCCGACCCGCCTGCTGCTGGCCGCCGACCGCAACGGTGCCGCCGGCCTGCTGCTGCAGAAGCTGCCGGGCGACGAGGGAGACGAGGACGGCTGGGCCCGCGCCAGCGCCCTGTTCGAGACCCTGGGCAAGGCCGAACTGCTGGCCACCCCGGCCGAGCAGTTGCTGCACCGCCTGTTCCACGAGGAGAAGCCGGAGCTGGTGGGCGGCAAGCCGCTGTCCTTCGCCTGCTCCTGCTCGCGTGAACGGGTCGCATCGATGCTGCAGTCGCTGGGCGAGGACGAGGCCCGTGCCGCCGCCGAAGCCACCAACGCGGTCGAGGTACGCTGCGAATTCTGCGGGCGCGAGTATCACTTTCCTTTGACGGAGTTCGGCATACTGTTCCACGGTGCCGAGGGGACTGTGCCGGCACCTGAACGGCTTCAGTAATCGGCTTGTCTTGCATCTGGGGGGATCAAGGCTTGTTAAGAATTCATAAACGCCCTACGATCAAGTTCCCGTTTCCGCGGGAACTTCCGTTGTTCATCCCTGTCTGAACTGGTCCGATGCGTACCTTCCTGCGTCTACCGCTGGCCCTGCTGATCGCCCTTGGCGCGATTGCGGGCGCGCATGCGCAGAGCAAGGACACCCGTACCGTGCTGCCGGTGTGGAACAAGGGCAGCGGCAAGGTCGAGGCCCTGCTGTATCTGGAACCCACCGGCGAACAGGCGGCCGGCGCCCGCTGGCACTTCGGCCGCAACTCGCTGGATGCCGCCTTCGGTCTGTCCTCCGGCGATTCGCTGGGCCTGCTCTGCAACAGCAGCAGCGGAACCAGCATCAGCGGCCTGGCCAGTCACTGCATGCTGGCCAGCCTCGGCGATGATGACGACCTCAACAGCCGCCGCTTCACCGGCACCGCCGCACTCAACCGTGGCAACAGCCGCCTGGGCATCACCGCAGGTACCGGCCGTGAAACCCTGCCGGCCTGGCTGTCAGGCCCGAACAAGACCCCTTCGCTGCGCGCCGAGCAGAACGACCTGACCGTGTTCGCGCAGAAGAACATCGGCCGCGAGGGCTTCGTCTCCATCGCCGGCACCTATGCCAAGGCCCGCCTGGTACCGCTGGCTGATGCCTCTCCGGCCATCGTCGATCGCTGGGACAGCAAGAGCCTGAGCATCGGCGCCGGTTACGGCAACTTCACTGGCAGCATCATCGGGCGTGTCGTCGACGTGCCGGGCAAGCCTGGCAAATGGGAAGGCCTGGGGATCGGGCTGACCTGGCGTACTCCCTGGTCCGGCCAGCTCACCGTGGGCGCCGAGAACGTGATCAGCCGCGGCAAGAATCCGTTCTCGCCGCGCAATGAAAGCAACGATGACGGCACCGTGCCGTACGTCCGCTACGAGCAGGATCTCTGACCGGACAGCACCGGCGGGGCTCACAATCCGGGCGTTGAATGGGAACGGGTGCCGCAGGGTGCCCGTTCTTTTTTTGCGCCGCAGCAATGCTGAATGGACGATGGACAGACAGAATTCTTTCGCCTGCGCGCTGCAACAACCGAAATATTTTCTTTCACATGAAACTAACATCGGACTGGCGAGCTGGGTAGGAATGGTCTCAAGTCATTGAATTCAATGACGTCAATGACCCGCACACATCGCATTCAGCCCTGCCACGACCTGTATTAACACACCTTTAATTTTTGGGAACGCACCAGTACTATCGGCTCAGCCTCGCGTTTTTTGGAGCGCCTTTTCGCTCCGTACGCAGGCAATCACCCAGCCAAGATTTCTTGGAGAGAGAGAGCCAATGAACTTCAAGTCCAACAAGCTGCGCGACGCCGTCCTGGTCGCGCTCGTTGCCGGTGTGGCGTCCACTGCCACCGCCCAGGCTCAGGAAGCGACCAACCTGGACCGCATCTCGGTCACCGGTTCGCGCATCAAGAGCACCGACATCGAAACCTCGCAGCCGGTGCTCAGCCTGACCCGCGCCGACATCGAAAAGCAGGGCGTGACCTCGGTCGCCGACATCCTGCAGCGCGTCGCCGCCAACGGTGCCGCCCTGAACCGTACGTTCAACAACGGCGGTGACGGCTCGGCCGGCGTCAGCCTGCGCAACCTCGGTTCCGAGCGCACCCTGGTGCTGGTCAACGGCCGCCGCTGGACCACCGGCCTGGACGGCAGCGTCGACCTGAACACCATCCCGACCGCGATGATCGAGCGCATCGACGTCCTGAAGGACGGCGCCTCGACCATCTACGGTTCGGATGCCATCGCCGGCGTGGTGAACATCATCACCAAGCAGAACTTCGATGGTGCTGAAGCCAACGTCTACAAGGGCCAGTACAGCGCCGGCGACGGCGAGCGCACCGCGGCCGACTTCACCCTCGGCACCACCACCGATCGCGCTTCGCTGGTGCTGGGCGTGTCCTACGTTGACGAGAAGGCCGTGATGGCCGGTGATCGCAAGATCTCCGCCGGTGGCCCGCCGTTCTTCAGCGGCCAGAGCGGCACCGGTATTCCGGGCTCCTATGTCCGCAATGATCAGCGCTACGTCATCATCAATGGTGTGGAAACGCCGTTCGTCTCCAACCAGCACGGTTACAACACTGCGCCCGACAACTACCTGCTGACCCCGAACGAGCGCACCTCGCTGTTCGCCGTCGGTTCGTACAACATCACCGACAACATCACCTTCCGTACCGAGGCGATGTACAACGAGCGCAAGTCCGAGCAGCTGCTGGCTGCGATGCCGGTGACCGGCATGACGCTGTCCGCTGACAGCATGTACAACCCGTATGGCGTCGACCTGACCGGCGTCAACCGCCGTTTCAATGAAACCGGTGGCCGTTCGTTCAACCAGAACGTCAAGAACTGGCACTTCTACGGTGGTTTCGAAGGCTTCTTCGAGTTCGCCGGTCGCAACTTCGACTGGGATGTCGGCTACCGCTACGACAAGACCGACCAGAACGATCTGACCTACGGCCTGTTCAATGTACAGCGCCTGGAAGAAGCGTACGGCCCGTCGGCCATCCGCGATGGCAGCCCGGTCTGCTTGAACTCGGCAGGTGCCGTCATTGCCGGTTGCGTGCCGATCAATCCGCTCGGTGGCCTGGGCTCGATCTCGCAGGGCGCTCTGGACTACACCTCGTTCACCGCGCACGACTCGGCGAGCCTGGTATCGAAGAGCTACTACGCCAACATCTCCGGCGAAATCGTGCAGCTGCCGGCGGGTGCGCTGAGCTTCGCTGCCGGCTACGAAGGCCGTAAGGAAAGCGGCCAGTTCGATCCGGACGCCTTCATCGCCTCGGGCCTGAGCACCGGCAACGGTGCAGCACCGACCAAGGGTGCCTACGACCTGGACGAGTTCTACGTGGAACTGTCGATCCCGGTGCTGGCGGATCTGCCGGGCGCCAAGCTGCTGGACTTCAGCATCGCCTCGCGCTTCTCGGACTACAGCAACTTCGGCAACACCACCAACAACAAGTTCGGTTTCCGCTGGAAGCCGATCGATGACCTGATGGTGCGTGGTAACTACTCCGAAGGCTTCCGCGCACCGAGCATCAACAATCTGTACCGCGGTGACACCGACTCGTTCGAGACCTACGCCGACCCGTGCGCAAGGGCCAACAACCCGACCGGCGCCGTGCTTGCCCAGTGTATTGCACAGGGCGTTCCGGCCAACTTCGTCCAGCCGAACACCGATGGCGAGCCTGGCCCGCTGCAGACGGTCGAGCCGTTCACCTGGAAGTCGAACCCGAACCTGAAGCCGGAAACCTCGACCAGCAAGACGCTGGGCCTGGTGTGGAGCCCGAGCTTCGTCACCGGTCTGAACGTCACCCTGGACTGGTGGCAGATCAAGATCGAAGACGCCATCACCCGTCCGGCGATCGGCGACATCATGGATCGTTGCTACGGTGGTACCGCACAGCAGCAGGCAGCCTACTGCGGCCTGATCACGCGTGATCCGAACTACGGCACCGCCAACGAGCGCTACACCATCACCAACGTCGACATGCCGCTGATGAACCTGGCGTCGTACAAGGTGGAAGGCTGGGACCTGGGCGTCCTGTACCGCCTGCCGGAAACCTCGTTCGGCCAGTTCACCGTCAGCCTGGACGGCACCTACCTGTCGAAGTGGGAAACCAAGTCGACCGAGGACGCCCCGGTTGAAGGTCGCCAGGGTCGCTACCTCGACCAGGATCCGTACTGGCGCGTCCGTTCCAACCTGTACGTCGACTGGTCCTACGGTGATTTCGGCGTCAACTATGGCCTGCGTTACAAGTCGGGCATGACCGAGGTCTGCTCGCTGGGCGGCGCACTGCGCAGCTACTGCTCGGATCCCGACAACCGCGAAAACCACATCGGCGCCACCACCTACCACGACGTCCAGTTCCGCTACAACACGCCGTGGAAGGGCACCATCATGGTCGGCCTGAACAACGTGTGGGATAAGAGCCCGCCGGTGTCCTACTCGGTCCGCGCCAACATGTTCGACCCGCAGTACGACCTGCCGGGCCGCTACATGTACATGCAGTACAAGCAGAAGTTCTGATCGATTCACTGATCGGCTGATGCAGCAACGGCCCCGCAAGGGGCCGTTGTTCTTTGTGCCTCCGGCAATACGTGGATGGCACGCAAGAAAAAAGCCGCGGCAATGCCGCGGCTTTCTCGTGACCGGTACGGCGATCTTCAACCGTTCGGAATCAGCGTCTCGATGAGGTGCTCGACATAGGCCTCGAAATCCTCGCGGGCCTGCTTGGGCTGCTGCAGCTGCAGCGACAGCTGCAGGAAGCCGACATACGCTGCATAGGCCAGGCGCGCACGATGCCGCGCATCGGTGGAGCTGAGCCCGGCCTGGCGGAACGAGGCAATCAGGTAGTCCAGGCGACGCTGCGACACGCGGTCGATCACCGGGCGTACCATCGGATGATCCAGCGCTTTCAGCAGTTCGCTGTAGATGATGTGCGGCTGCACTTCGTGCGCCACCATCTGGAACAGCTGGCGCAGGCGTACGCGCGGATCGGGCACATCCTCGAGGCTGCCGAACACCTGTTCCTGTTCGAACAGTTCCCAGCGTTCCAGCGCCGCCTGCAGCAGGGCATCGCGCGAGGGGAAATGCCAGTAGAAGCTGCCCTTGGTCACACCCAGGCGCCGCGCCAACGGTTCCACCGCGACGGCACCTACACCTTGTTCAGCAATCAGGTCGAGTGCCGCCTGGGCCCAGTCTTCGGCACTCAGGCGGCTGTTGCGGCCGGCGCGCGGTTCGCCGGCGGAAGCGTCAGGTTGATTCATGGGCTGATTTAACCATACGCCGGGGTTCGTTGCAGTACGCCGTTGCGCCCGAAACCGTTACGGCCCCCGCCGGACCAGCTGCCGCAGTGCACCATACCCTGCAGTATTGACTTCCCTCTCAAGCAATCCATACTATCCGGTATGGTTACGTCCCCTACTCCCGCTGCGTTCCATGACCTGCGCCTGGACGCTGCCCATGGCGCGCGTTTGGCGGCGACCGCCAGTGACCATGGCCGCCGCGGCCGGGTGCTGTTCGCGCATGGCTTTGGCCAGACCCGCCACGCCTGGAATGCCACTGCGCGCGCGCTGAACGCGGCCGGCCTGCAGACCCTGGCCTACGATGCCCGCGGCCATGGTGATTCGGACTGGAATGCCGCCGACCTGCCGTATCACGGCGAACAGTTCGCCGATGACCTGATCGTCCTGGCCGGCGAGCAACCACGCCCGCCGGTGCTGGTCGCGGCCTCGATGGGCGGCCTGTTCGGGCTGCTGGCCGAATCGCGCTGGCCCGGCCTGTTCTCGGCGATGGTGCTGGTCGACATCACCCCGCGCTGGGATACCGCAGGTGTCGAGCGCATCCTTGCGTTCATGACGGCCCACCCGGACGGCTTCGCGTCGCTGACCCAGGCCGCTGATGTGATCTCGGCCTACATGCCGCACCGCCCGCGCAAATCCGAGCAGTCGTTGCGGGCGCTGCTGCGCGAAGACGGCCAGGGCCGCTGGCGCTGGCACTGGGATCCGCGCCTGGTGGCCGAGCTGGCCCGTGACAGCGAGCAGCACCAGGATGCGCTGGCCGAAGCCGCACGCCAGGTGAAATGCCCCCTGCTGCTGGTCAGCGGCGGCCGCAGCGACCTGGTCACGCCGCAGACCGTGGCCGAATTCCTGGCGTTGGCACCGCACGCGCGCCATGTACAGCTGCCGCAGGCCACGCATATGGTCGCCGGCGATGACAACGACGCCTTTACCGCTACTGTGTTGGACTATCTGGACGTGTTGCCCGCAGCGGATGCTGCAGCTTCGTCCGCCACAAACGAGCACGTCACCGGAGCACGCTCATGAGCATCGTTCTTCCCTTCCTCGCCCTGCTGCTGGCAGGCGCGTTCGTCGCCTACCACCGCATGCGGCTGGTTACCTGGACGCTGATCAGCGTGGCCCTGCTGGTCGCCTGCTGGTTCATTCCCTACGTCAACCAGACCGCCACGATCGTGGCTGCCGCTGTGCTGGCGGTGATCGCCGTGCCGCTGCTGCTGCCGTTCATCCGCAAGCCGCTGCTGACCGGCCCGATGATGAAGGTGTTCCGCAAGGTGCTGCCGCCGCTGTCGCAGACCGAGCGCATCGCGCTGGAAACCGGCTCGGTCGGTTTCGAGGGCGAGCTGTTCACCGGTGATCCGGACTGGAACATCCTGCTGAACTACCCCAAGCCGCAGCTGACCGCTGAAGAGCAGGCCTTCCTCGATGGCCCGGTCGAAGAGCTGTGCACCATGGTCAACGACTGGGAAATCACCCATGTCCATGCCGACCTGCCGCCGGAACTGTGGGCCTTCATCAAGAAGAACAAGTTCTTCGGCATGATCATTCCGAAGGAATACGGCGGCCTGGGCTTCTCCGCGCTGGCCCACCACAAGGTGATCCAGAAGCTGGCCTCGGTGTCCTCGGTGGTCAGCTCCACCGTCGGCGTGCCGAATTCGCTGGGCCCGGGTGAACTGCTGGTGCATTACGGCACCCAGGAACAGAAGGACCAGTACCTGCCGCGCCTGGCCGATGGCCGCGAGGTGCCGTGCTTCGGCCTGACCGGTCCGTTCGCCGGCTCCGACGCCACCTCGATTCCCGACTACGGCATCGTCTGCAAGGGCGAGTGGAACGGCGAGCAGGTGCTCGGCGTGCGCCTGACCTTCGACAAGCGCTACATCACCCTGGCCCCGGTCGCGAGCCTGATCGGCATGGCCTTCCGCATGTACGACCCGGATGGCCTGATCGGCGACACCCGCGACATCGGCATCACCCTGGGCCTGCTGCCGCGCGACACCGCGGGCGTGGAAATCGGCCGTCGCCACTTCCCGCTCAACTCGACCTTCCAGAACGGTCCGATCAAGGGCAAGGATGTGTTCATCCCGCTGACCCAGCTGATCGGTGGCGCCGCGATGGCCGGCAAGGGCTGGAACATGCTCAACGAGTGCCTGGCCGTGGGCCGCTCGATCACCCTGCCGTCCACCGCCAGCGGCGGTGCCAAGGCCGGTGCCGCCGTCACCGGCGCCTATGCGCGCATCCGCAAGCAGTTCGGCCTGTCGGTCGGCCGCTTCGAGGGCGTTGAAGAAGCGCTGGCCCGCATCGGCGGCAAGGCGTACAAGATCAGCGCGCTGTCGCAGGCTACCGCCGCGGCGGTCGATCGTGGCGACGTGCCGTCGGTGCCGTCGGCGATCGCCAAGTACCACTGCACCACCATGAGCCGCGAAGTGATCTCGGACATGATGGATGTGATCGGCGGCAAGGGCATCATCCTGGGGCCACGCAACTTCGCCGGCCGCAGCTGGCAGGCCGCACCGATTGCGATCACCGTGGAAGGCGCCAACATCATGACCCGCAGCCTGCTGATCTTCGGCCAGGGTGCGATCCTCTGCCACCCGTGGGTGCTGAAGGAAATGAAGGCGGCGCAGGATCCGGACACCCGTGCCGGCCTGCAGGAGTTCGACCGCAGCCTGTTCGGCCACATCCGCTTCGGCATCTCCAATGCCGTGCGCTCGTTCTGGTTCGGCCTGACCGGCGCACGCTTCGGTGCCGCCCCGGGCGATGCCTACACCCGCCGCTACTTCCGCAAGCTGGACCGTTACTCGGCCAACCTGGCGCTGATGGCCGACATCTCGATGATGACCCTCGGCGGCAAGCTGAAGTTCAAGGAATCGCTGTCCGGCCGCCTGGGCGACGTGCTGAGCCATGTCTACATGACCAGCGCCATGCTCAAGCGCTACCACGACGAAGGCGCACCGCAGGCCGACCAGCCGCTGCTGGCCTGGGCCTTCCATGACAGCGTGCACAAGATCGAGGAATCGCTGTCGGCCGCGCTGCGCAACTTCCCGATCCGTCCGATCGGCTGGCTGATGTGGGCGCTGATCTTCCCGCTCGGCCGCCGTGCAGAGGCTCCGGGCGACCGCCTGAGCCGCCGCGTCGCCGCCCTGCTGATGGCGCCGAACGAAGCCCGCGACCGCCTGGCCAATGGCGTGTTCCTGACCCCGTGCGAGAACAATCCGGGTGGCCGCATCAACAGCTACCTGAGCAAGGCGATCATGGCCGAACCGGTGGAGCGCAAGTTCCTGAAGGCACTGAAGAGCAAGGGCATCGAGGCGCTGGACTTCAAGGCGCAGCTGGACGAAGCCGTGGCCGAAGGCGTGATCACCCAGGACGAACGCAGCCTGCTGGAAGAGCTGCGCACGCTGACTCTGGACACCATCACCGTGGACGACTTCGACACCCACGAACTGCGTGCGGCCAGCTATTACGACCGCCAGCACAAGGACCCCCATTCGCAGGCGGCCTGATCGCCCGCGACACGCGTAGCCTCGACGGCGGGCCTCGGCCCGCCGTCGCTTTATCCGCCGACCGGAATATCCACCATGTCCACGCCCCTGCTCTCGCTCTACCACCGCCTGCAGCGCTGGCCTGCCGGCGACTGGCTGTTCTCGCGCGCGGTGTGCTTCAAGGCGCCCTACTTCGCCAGCATCGCGCCGCGCATCACCCGCCTGGAGCACGGCCGCTGCGAAGGCACGCTGGTCGACCGTCACAAGGTGCGCAACCACATCGGCACGGTGCACGCGATCGCGATGTGCAACCTGGCCGAGCTGACCGCCGGGCTGATGGTGGATGCCTCGCTGCCCAAGGGCATGCGCTGGATTCCGAAGGGCATGCAGGTGCAGTACCTGGCCAAGGCACGTGGCACGCTGCAGGCGATTGCATTGCCGGCGCAGCCGATCGTGGCGGCCGCTGAAGGCTACGCACTGCCGGTGACGGTGAGCGTGCGCGATCGTGCCGGGACGGAAGTGTTCAGCGCGGTCATCGACATGTGGATGTCGCCGGCGAAGTGAGGTTCCCGCGAACGGCGCAGCCCCTCGTGGGTGGACGGTTGGTCACGGAAAGCCTGGGTTTGGCTGGGGGCGGTGGGTTCGCGGGGGACGCCGTGAACCCGTCCCTGGGGGCTTGGCCGCGGCATCCATGCCGCGGACACCCCCGCGAACCCACCGCCCCCAGCCTCTGACAGATCTCTGCGGCGTCCAGCCACGGAAGAGAAAAAAGAAGAGCAAAAGCAAAAGCGGCCCACCGGCCGCTTTTTGCTGTTGCCGTTGCTGTTGCTCTTGATCTTCTTTTTCTTCTCCGTGGGCTGGCCGCGCACGGAAACTGTCAGGGGTGTGGCGGGTGGGCCGTGCAGGGGCGTTGGCGCCATGGATGGCGCCATCGAGCTTACATGGACGTACTTGCAGCGTCCCCTGCACGGCCCACCCGCCACACCCAACACATGACCCGCTCTACGCGACCAGCCCACGAGGGGCTGCGCCGTTGGCTGGAAACTCACACCACCGCGCGAACAACCAACGCCAGAATCGCCGGCACCGCCTGGATCATGAAAATGCGGCGGCTAACGCTGTACGCGCCATAGCACCCCGCCACCACCACGCAGGCCAGCGAGAACGTCACCAGCACCGGCTGATCGACCACCAGCCCCACCACGATCCCTGCCGCCAGGAAGCCGTTGTACAGCCCCTGGTTGGCCGCCAGCACCCGCGTGGTCTCGGCCTTCTCCGGCGTATTGCGGAAGGTCTTCAGGCCCAGCGGGCGCGTCCACAGGAACATCTCCAGCACCAGGAAGTACAGGTGCAGCACCGCGACCAGCACGGTCAGCAACAGCGCGATCATCAACATCGTTCCTCTCCTCGAAAAAGCCGGACCGGCTCAGCGGTCGCGCGGCAGCTTCCTTTCTTCGCGCAGCACGCCGAACGCGGCCAGGGTCATGAAGCCAGCCACCAGTACGCCACCTATGAACACCACATGCGAACCAAACAACGACAGTGCCTTGTGCACCCAGGTGAAGCTCAGGTCCGCACCGCGGTAGACCACCGTGTCGATGGCCGCGCCGGCCTTGTAGCGCCACTGGCGGTCCACGCGGGTGTAAATGGTTTCGCGCGCCGGCTTGGCCAGCGCGAATTCGCTGGCGCGGGTCATCACCTGCACCACCGCAACCATCAGTGGCATCGGCGAGGCAGCCAGCACCGAGAAGCCGATCAGAATCGCGAAGCCCGGGATCAGCAGCGCCGGCGCGATGCCATGGCGTGACAGCAACCAGCGGGTCAGGCCCAGCTGCATCAACAGCGCCAGCGCGTTCACCGCCAGGTCGATGCGTGAGAAGAACGCGGTACTGGCCGTCGGGTCGGTGAAGGCCGCGCGCACGATGCTGGCCTGCTGGTTGTACAGCAGCGTACCCACGCCCACCCCGAACACCACCATGACCGCCAGCCAGCGCAGCAGCGGCTCACGCACGATCAACTTCAGGCCATCGAGCACGCTGCCGCCCATCGGCTGCTCGCCCGACACCAGCTGCTGCTCGCGTTCGCGCAGCACCGCCCAATGCCGCAGCCGCCAGATGCACAGCAGGCACACCAGAAGGAAGCCGGCCGAGACCAGCATGAGGTTGGCGATACCCACGCGCTGCACCAGCGCACTGGTGATGATGGGGCCAAGGAAGGCACCGACGGTGCCGGCTGCGCCGATGTAGCCGTAGTACGCGCGCGCCTGCACGTTGGAGAACACGTCGGCCATGAAGCTCCAGAACACCGCTACCGCGAACAGGTTGAACACCATGACCCAGAGGAAGAAGGCCATGCCCCGGCCAGGTACCCCGCTGTCGAACAGCGCGTAGAACCCCAGCAGGGTAACGATGAAGAAGCCATACACCGCTGGCAGGAACACCCGGCGCGGGAAACGGCTGACCAGCCAGCCGTACACCGGCTGCATCACCAGCATGATCACGAACACGCAGGTGAACAGGAACTGCAGGACGAAGTCCTTCAGCGCGATGCCATGACGGCCGAACCAGCTGATCAGGATCGGCGGGAACACCGTTTCCAGATCTGCCGAAGCCGCCATCGCCTCGCGCACCGGACGCAGCACGTAGTAACCGCTGAGCAGGCAGAAGAAATACAGGAAGGACCACCATAGCGCCGGCGACTCGCGCAGCGCCGCGATCAGGCCCTGCAGCGGCCTCTTGCCCGATGCCGCGCTCACGCGGCGTCCCTCGCCCACAGACGGCGGTTGGACAGTAGCATCGCAGGCTCCGGGCGCGGTGAAGCGCGTACGTTAGCCAATGCACTGCAACATCGCCAGCTGGCGACCGCCGACGGACGTTGGACCAGGTCTCCGGAGGGTCCGGATGACACGCTGCGACACACGATTTCCTGGCGTCAAAATTCCAACTTTTTCAACGAGATGCGCATTCATCTTCGCTTTGTTTGTGCACAGGGGAAAAGCGGCGCTAGAATCGCCATCAGCAGTCGCGCACGGGTCCAACCGATGAAAAAGAACAGCCTGCGTCGTCCGATCCGTTCGGCGGCCACCGGTTTGCTGGGCATGTTGATGCCCGTTGCCTTGTCCACCACCGCGCAGACCCCGCCGGCATTGCCACCGATGCCGGCCAACATCGAATCGGCCGCCGCCACCGCCGTCGCCCACACCCAGCCGGCGGCCTACCGCACCGGCCTGGTGCCGCAGGTGCAGGCGCCGGCCGCAGGCTTCAATGTCGCCAACATCGAGTCGATGGCACAGCAGCTCACCTATGGCGAGCGCGTGCCGGGCATGGCGGTGGCGATCGTGCAGGGCGGCCGCATCCTCAGCGCACGCGGCTATGGCGTCACCGACGTCAACAATCCGCTGCCGGTCGATGCGCACACCGTGTTCCGCCTGGCCTCGCTGTCCAAGGCCTTCGCCGGCACCATGGCCGGCCTGCTGGTCAACGACGGCACGCTGCGCTGGGACAGCAAGGTCACCGATTACGTGCCGGGCTTCCGCTTGAACTCGCCGGAAGCCACCGACCGCCTGACCGTGGCCGACGTGCTCAGCCATCGCGTCGGCCTGCCATACAACGCCTACGACCGCGACATCGAAGGCAACGCCGAGTACTACGCGCTGACCCAGAAGTTGGCCAACACCAGCCTGAAGTGCCTGCCGGGCGACTGCTATGCCTACCAGAACGTGGCCTTCAGCCTGATCGGCGACGTCGTCTATGCGGCCTCCGGCAGCTTCTACGAGCAGTCGGTCGAGCGCCGCATCTTCAAGCCGCTGGGCATGAATGATGCCAGCCTCGGCCTGGCCGGCATCCAGGCCAGCTCGCGCTGGGCGCGTCCGCACGTGCGCAGCCGCAACGGCTGGGTATCGCTGACGCCGAAGCCGACCTACTACCGCGTCGCCCCGGCCGCCGGCGTCAACGCCAGCGCCAGTGACATGGCGCAGTGGCTGCTGGCCCACACCGGGCACCGCCCGGACGTGCTGCCGGCACCGCTGCTGGCCACGCTGCACTCCAGCCTGATCAACACCCCCGGCGAGATGCGTTCGGGCTGGCGCCGCGAGCGCCTGCATTCTGCCGGCTACGCCCTGGGCTGGCGCACCTTCGACTACGCCGGCCACGACGTGGTGTTCCATGCCGGCGCGGTGCAGGGCTATCGCGGCCTGGTCGCGCTGGTGCCGGAACGCGATCTCGGCATCGCCATCATGTGGAACGGCGAAAGCGGCCTGCCCAGTGGCCTGCTGCCGACCGTGCTCGATTCCGCGCTCGGCCTGCCGGCGCAGCGCTGGCTGGACGTGGACACCGACTTCGGCAGCGACAACCTGATGGCCGAGGGCGCGAGCCCCGCACAGCAGGACAAGCGCAAGGGCAAGGGTGCTTCGAGCAACCGCGCGGTGGCCTCTCCGCGCTGATCTGGCGAGCTGTGCCGTAAGCATGAGGGGCGGCCTGCGGGCCGCCCTTTTTGTTTGCGCTCGGAGCGTCGAGCTTGCTCGACTGCCACAGAACCGTAGAGTCGAGCTTGCTCGACTGATCGAGCCAAAGCAGTCGAGCAAGCTCGACGCTACAAATGCGGTGTGCGGCCGAGCAAGCTCGACGCCATGGCGCTGGCGGCCTCGAGCATCGCGCGGCACTGCGCACGCCCATGCATAAAAAAACCCCCTCCCTGCTGGGCAACAGGGAAGGGGGTTTCAGGGTACGGCTATCGGGAAATACTTAGATCAGCGGCGCCGGGGTTGCCGGCAGAGCGACCGGAGCGGCCTTCTTCTTGCGGGCGGCCGGCTTGCGCTTGGCAACCTTCTTCGCTGCCTTCTTCGGGGCAGCCTTCTTGGTCGCCTTCTTCGCGGTCTTCTTGACTGCCTTCTTGGCGGTCTTCTTCACCGCCTTCTTTGCAGTCTTCTTTACTGCCTTCTTTGCGACCTTCTTGGCCGGCTTGCGGGCAGTGGTCTTCTTGGTGGCCTTCTTGGCTACCTTCTTGACAGCCTTCTTCGCGGTCTTCTTGGCAGTGGACTTCTTGGCTACCTTCTTCGCCGCCTTCTTCACTGCCTTCTTCGCAGTGGTCTTCTTGGCGACCTTCTTCGCAGCCTTCTTCACTGCCTTCTTGGCGGTCGCCTTCTTCGCGACCTTCTTCACTGCCTTCTTGGCAGCGGCCTTCTTCGCGACCTTCTTCACCGCTTTCTTGGCGGCGGGCTTCTTCTTCGCAGCTTTCTTGGTTGCCATGGGATGGCTCCTCGTCAGTGATAGGGAGTTGAAACGCCCAGGTGGATCAAACCCGCGGGTGCTGCGTGCGGGGACCGCCGGCGCGTCAGGCGCGCCGTTACGGATGCGGCAATGCCCGCCTCGATCGGCGGAGCGGGCATCGGAACGGGAGGTGCCTTGCATTTCTCCGGGGGAAGCGGGGCCATGTCCACCGTCATCAGGATCGCGGTGGTCTTGAAGGGGCTGCTTCGCATCGGACGATTGATTCTGCGCACTCGGTTGGGCAGGCAAGGTCTGCTGAGGCGAAACCTAATCACGGTTTTTTTTACTGTCAACAACCCCCGCGAAAAATTTTCACATCCGCGCCATTCCCGGTGGCACCTGCACGGCCGTTGCGCTCCGCCCGCAACGACCCGCAAAGCACGATGCACGCACGCCGGCGACAACACCAGCAACGCATGCGTTGTACAAAAAGCACTTGAAATAAGCACTCCGCGCAGATGCATGCATG
Organism: Stenotrophomonas sp. SKA14; assembly: GCF_000158575.1. NCBI lineage: Bacteria > Pseudomonadati > Pseudomonadota > Gammaproteobacteria > Lysobacterales > Lysobacteraceae > Stenotrophomonas > Stenotrophomonas sp. SKA14. The sequence continues at coordinate 1,671,070 of NZ_DS999412.1, read as the reverse complement.
AGATTCGCAGTGACGGGCGTGCATCGCCAACAGCGGTCGTCGGCAGCGCCAACGCCAGCACAACGGCACCGCAACGGGGGGCGAAAAGTTTTCACATCTGGACGCGCCGACGCAGGGTGGAAACGCGGATTTGCGCAAAACTGCGCACGCCCGTCGGCACCGCCCGCAGCTCGGCTGATGCCGCGTCGAGGGTGTGCAGCGAACCCTGCGTCATGAGCCCGACGCGTTCGCCAAAACAAAAACGGCCACCCGAAGGTGGCCGTGTCCGAACCCGGAAGCGACGACTCAGTGGTCTTCGTTTTCCAGGGCTTCGGCGTATGCGTCCGGGTCCAGCAGTTCGTTGACCTCTTCGGCGTTGGTCAGTTCGACCACGAACATCCAGCCTTCGCCGTAGGCATCTTCGTTGATGGTTTCCGGCTTGTCGGACAGGGCCGAGTTGACCTCGACGACCTTGCCGCTGATCGGGCTGTAGACGTCCGAGGCGGCCTTCACCGACTCGACGACGGCGATCTGTTCGCCGGCCTTGGCGTCGGCGCCGACTTCCGGCAGTTCGACGTAGACCAGGTCACCGAGCAGGCCCTGTGCGTGGTCGGAAATACCGACGGTGACGCGGCCGTTGCCTTCGACACGGGCCCACTCATGGGACTTGAGGAACTTGAGGTCGCCGGGGATCTCGCTCATGGGACTGCTCCAGAGATATGCAGGGGTGGAAAAAACGGGGCTAGTGTAACCAACCGGCCGCCACTGCTGTCAGTGACGGCCGGCATGTTCGGATCAGGCGTCGGCAAGCACGCCGGGCTGGGCCTGGCCTTCGCGCACGAAGGGGAACTTGACCACGCGCACCGGCACCTGCCGGCCACGGATATCGACGGTAACCTCGCCGAGTTCGCCGGCCGGCACGCGGGCAAACGCGATGCCCTTGGCCAGGCTTGGCGAGAAGGTGCCGGACAGGATCTCGCCCTGGCCGCTGGCGGTGGTCACCGCCTGGCCGTGGCGCAGCACGCCCTTCTCGTCCATCACCAGGCCGATCATCTGGCGCGCGGTGCCGGCGGCCTTCTGCGCTTCCAGCACGTCGCGGCCGATGAAGTCGCGGCCTTCGTCCAGCGACACGGTCCAGGCCAGTGCCGCTTCATAAGGACTGATCTCCTCGTCCATGTCCTGGCCGTACAGGTTCATGCCGGCTTCCAGGCGCAGGGTGTCACGCGCACCAAGGCCCGCCGGCTTCACGCCCGCGGCCAGCAGGCGGTTCCAGAACGCGACCACGGCATCCTGCGGCAGCAGGATCTCGAAACCGTCCTCGCCGGTGTAACCAGTGCGGGCGACGAACAGCTCGACGCCATCATCGGACTGCACCTGCAGGGCGGCGAAGCGGCCCAGCTTGCCCAGCGCTGCACGGTCGGCTTCGCCGGCCAGGCCGATCACGATGTCGCGCGCCTGCGGGCCCTGCACGGCGAGGATGGCCAGATCCGGGCGCTGCTGGACGGAAACGCCGAACGGCGCGGCCTGCTCGCGCAGCCAGGCCAGGTCCTTCTCGCGGGTGGAGGCGTTGACCACCATGCGGAAGAAATCATCGCCGAGGTAGTAGACGATCAGGTCGTCGATGACGCCGCCGCGCGGATTCAGCATGCACGAGTACAGCGCCTTGCCCGGCACCTTCAGCTTGTCGACCGAGTTGGCCAGCAGGCGACGCAGGAACGGCTTGACCTGGTCACCGCGCAGGTCGACCACGGTCATGTGGCTGACGTCGAACACACCCGACTCGCGGCGCACCAGGTGGTGCTCATCCAGCTGCGAGCCGTAGTGGATGGGCATGTCCCAACCCCCGAAATCGACCATCTTGGCGCCGAGGGCGCGGTGGGTATCGTTGAGCAGCGTCTTCTGGGTCATGACCGGGTCCGGCAGCAGAGGAAACAAGAATCCCCATTATCCCAGATCGGTCGCCCGCAGGCGTGCCGCAGCGCAGCGGCTACAGGGGGCGGTCTGCTGCCTCGACCTGCAGCGTGCTGCCCTGCACCGCCACCACCCGCACCAGGCGGCCGGCCTGCAGTTCCGGGCCGCTGACCTGCCAGTACGCGTCGTCGATGCTGACCCGGCCCTGCCCACCGACGATGCCCTGCTGCAACGGCACCACCCGTCCGACCAGCTGCTCGGCACGGCGGTTGAGCAACGGCGCATCGCTGGGCCGCGCCCTCGCCCTGCCCCAGCGCCGGTAGCACTGGATCGAAACAATGCTCAGCAGCACGAACGCCACCACCTGCCACAACAGGGGAATGCCACTGAACACGGCCACCAATACGAACACGGCCGCCGCGCCGATGCCGATCCACAACATGAACGCGCCTGGCGCCAGCGCCTCGGCGGCAAACAGCAGCAATGCCAGTGCGCCCCAGCCTACGACTTCCCAACGCATGTCAGCCCCCGATCGGCGGCGGTCGCTTGCCCGCCGGTGCATTGCCCTGGGAGGCCAGCGCCTGCTTGGCCAGCTCGGCCACGCCGGCGATGGAACCGATCACGCCACTGGCTTCCATCGGCATCAGCACCAGCTTCTGGTTCGGCGAGCTCGCCAGTTCCTTGAATGCTTCCACGTACTTCTGGGCGACGAAGTAGTTGATCGCCTGCACGTCGCCCTCGGCGATCGCCGCCGACACCACCTTGGTGGCCATCGCCTCGGCCTCGGCCAGGCGCTCGCGCGCCTCGGCATCGCGGAACGCTGCCTCGCGGCGGCCTTCGGCCTCCAGCACGGTGGCCTGCTTCTCGCCATCGGCACGCAGGATCTCCGACTGCCGCGAGCCTTCTGCCTCGAGGATCTGCGCGCGCTTCTCACGCTCGGCCTTCATCTGCCGGGCCATCGCATCCAGCAGATCACGCGGTGGCTGGATGTCGCGGATCTCGATGCGGTTGACCTTCACACCCCAGGGGTTGGTGGCATGATCGACCACGCTCAACAGCTGGGCGTTGATCACCTCGCGCTGGCTCAGCGATTCGTCCAGGTCCATCGACCCGATCACGGTACGGATGTTGGTCTGCACCAGGGCGATCATCGCCACTTCCAGATTGGCCACCTCGTAGGCGGCCTTGGCCGCGTCCAGCACCTGGAAGAACACCACGCCGTCCACGCGCACGGCCGCGTTGTCCTTGGTGATCACTTCCTGGCTGGGCACGTCCAGCACCTGCTCCATCATGTTCACCTTGCGCCCGACGCCGTAGACGATCGGAATCAGGAAGTGCAGGCCGGGGGTCATGGTGTGCGTATAGCGCCCGAAGCGCTCGACGGTCCATTCGTATCCCTGCGGCACCATCCGTACTGCCTTGAACAGAATGACCACGGCCACGAAGGCCAGTACCACGGTAAAGAACATGGTGGGGAACATCGCGCTTTCCTTATCTATGACGTCCAGGCCCCAGCATAGCGCGTGAAGGCGGCATGCACAGCCTGGGCTACCAGGGCACCCGTCCGCGCAGGATGTCGACGAACATCACCCAGTCACCCACGAACGAATACAGGGGATGCCGGAAGGTCGCCGGGCGGTTCTTCTCGAAGAAGAAGTGGCCAACCCAGGCGAATCCATAACCGCAGGCCAGGGCGGCCAGCAGGAGCACCGGCTGTCCACGCAGGATCGCCGCGGCGAGCAGCACCAGGACCCCGCAGCTGCCGATGAAGTGCAGCCGGCGCGACACCGGATGGCGGTGCTCGCTGAGATAGAACGGATAGAACTCGCGGAAGCTGGCGAATCGGGACATGCACGTGCTCCGGGGGCCGTGGTCACCGCCATCATGCGCCTTCCTGGGAGGGAAAGCGGCAGCAGATGCAGTCGAGCATGGCTCGACTCTACAGAAGGCCGGAGCAGTCGAGTACGCTCGACGCTACACAGAGGGGGCGCGCGGCCCGAACATGATCACCGCCATGCCGGCCAGGCACAGGGCTGCACCGATCAGATCCCAGCGGCTGGGGCGGATGCCGTCGACCAGCCACAGCCAGAACAGCGCCGTGCCGATGTAGACGCCACCGTAGGCGGCATAGACGCGGCCGCTGGCGGTCGGATGCAGGGTCAACAGCCACGCGAACAGGGCCAGGCTGGCTGCCGCCGGCAGCAGCAACCAGACGCTCCCGCCCTTGCGCAGCCACAACCAGGGCAGATAGCAGCCCACGATCTCGGCCAGCGCGGTCAGCAGGAACAGGGCGACTGTCTTCACGCCTTTTCCGCCGTCTTGGCGTGCTGCCACAAGGCTTCCTGCGCATCCAGGTCCATCGCCGCCAACGTGCTGCCCTGGGCTTCGGCCTGCGCTTCCATCGAGCGGAAGCGACGCTCGAACTTGTGGTTGGCCCCGCGCAGCGCGGCGCCCAGGTCGATATCGGCATGGCGGGCCAGGTTGGCGCAGACGAACAGCAGGTCGCCCAGTTCTTCCTGCAACCGCACCTTGTTGCCGGCAAGGTCGCCGCGTTCGAATTCCTCGCGCAGTTCCTGCAGCTCCTCGGCCGCCTTGTCCAGCACCGGCAACGGCCCCGGCCAGTCGAATCCGACCTTGGCCGCACGCGACTGCAGCTTCACCGCCCGCTGCCATTCCGGCAGGCCGCGCGAGATGCCGGCCAGCGCGGAGGTATCCTGCTCGCCCTTGGCGGCGCGCTCGGCGCGCTTGATCGCCTCCCAGTTGCGCATCACCCCATCGGCATCATCGACGCTGACGTCGGCGAACACATGCGGATGGCGGCGCTGCATCTTGTCGCTGATCGCGCGGGCGACGTCGGCAAAGGCGAAAGCGCCCTGCTCCTCGGCCATGCGCGCATGGAACGCCACCTGCAGCAGCAGGTCGCCCAGCTCGTCACAGAGATCGTCGAGGTCGCCCCGGTCGATCGCATCGGCGACCTCGTAGGCTTCCTCGATGGTGTACGGCGCGATGGTCGCGAAGTTCTGCTCCAGGTCCCACGGGCAGCCGCCCTGCGGATCGCGCAGGCGCGCCATGATCGACAGCAGGCGTTCCAGTTCGGTGCTGGCAGCACTGCGCTGGGTGGGGGTGTCATGCGCGCTCATGCGGCCTCCAGGGTCAATCGGACAACCAGTCGCGCCACGGCAGGCTGGTATCACCAAGGGCAATGAAATCGCCGTTCAACAGGGTTTCGCGGCGGTTGTAGCGGAACGGCTTGCCGGTCGCTGCCGACAGTACCGCGCCGCCCGCGGCGTGCAGCACGCACTGGCCGGCGGCGGTATCCCATTCGGAGGTCGGGCCGAGCCGCGGGTAGACGTCCAGGCCGCCTTCGGCGATCCGGCAGAACTTCAGCGACGAGCCCTGGGCAATGGTCTCGATGCGGCCCATGCGGGCCAGCAGCGCCTCGGTCTGCGCTGAACGATGCGAGCGGCTGGCGGCAACCCGCAGCGGCGCGGTGGCCGGGGTACGCGTGCGCAGCACGGTGTCGTGCAGGCCCTGGCGCCGGTAGGCCAGCTCGCCACGCATGGCATGCCAGACGATGCCGGTGACCGGGGCCAGTACCACGCCGAAGGCCGGCGCCCCCTGGTAGATCAACGCGATGTTGACGCTGAACTCGCCGTTGCGCTTGACGAACTCGCGGGTGCCGTCGAGCGGGTCGACCAGCCAGTACGCGCCCCAGTGGCGACGCTGCTCCCACGGCACCTGCGCCGATTCCTCGGACAGGATCGGCAGGTCCGGGGTCAGCTGCTGCAGGCCCTGTTCGATCACCTGGTTGGCGGCCAGGTCGGCCGCAGTAACCGGGCTGTCGTCAGCCTTGATCTGCACGTCGAAGCCATCGGCATAGACCTGCATGATGGCGTGTCCGGCTTCCTGGGCGATGGCGATGGCCGTCTCGCGCAGGTCCGTGGTCAGCTTGATCATCGCATTCCCTGCAGCCACTGGCGGGCGATGAACAGCGCCGCCAGCGAGCGTCCTTCGGAGAAGTCCTCGCGCAGCATCAGCTGGTCCAGCTCGGCCAGTTTCCACGGCACGACTTCCAGTTCCTCCGGCTCGTCACCGGGCAGTTTCTCCGGGTAGAGATCGCGTGCCACCACCAGCCACGACTGGTGGCTCATGTAGGTCGGGGCCAGGGTCATCGCGCGCAGCACGTCGACCCGGCGCGCGCCATAGCCGGCCTCTTCCTTCAGCTCGCGGTCTGCCGCCTGCTCGGGGGTCTCGCCGGCGTCGATGCGGCCCTTGACCAGGCCCAGCTCGTAGCGATGCATGCCAGCCGCGTATTCACGTACCAGCAGCACGGTCTCATCGTCGAGCATCGGCACCACCACCACCGCACCATGGCCGCGGCTGACCAGGCGCTCGAAGCGACGGCGCTCGCCGTTGGAGAACTCCAGGTCCAGATGCTGGCGCTGGAAGGGGCCGTTTTCCTCATCGGTGATCCGATGGATGATCGGCAAGCGACGGCCGGCACGGTCATCGTTCATGCGGAATCTCCGCGGCGGCCGGCGTTTGCGCCGGGGCCGATAGAATGTGCAGGCAGCAACATGTTCATGAGCCCGAAATGCTAGCAGACCCAACCCCCTCCCCGCTGGCCCGCCAATGGCGGCAGCGCGACCTGCAGGTGCTGTGGCACCCCTGCACGCAGATGCGCGAGCATCCGCACACCCTGCCGCTGGTGCCGATCGCCCGCGGCGAAGGTGCATGGCTGATCGACCACGACGGCAATCGCTACCTGGACGCGGTCAGCAGCTGGTGGACCAACCTGTTCGGCCACGCCGAGCCACGCATTGGCGGCGCCATTGCGGCGCAGGCCATGCAACTGGAGCAGGTGATGCTGGCGGGCTTCGGCCATGAACCGGCGATCATCCTGGCCGAACGCCTGCTGGCGCTGGCACCGCGCCAGGCCGGCCGTGAGCCGTTGTCCAAGGTGTTCTACGCCGACAACGGTTCGGCCGGCGTGGAAGTGGCGCTGAAGATGGCGTTCCAGTATTTCCAGAACCGCGGTGAGTCCCGCCGCACCCGCTTCATCTCACTGGAAAACGGCTATCACGGCGAGACCCTGGGCGCCCTGGCGCTGGGGGACATTCCGCTGTACCGCCGTGTCTATGCGCCGCTGCTGGCCGAAGGCCTGTTCGCACCCTCGCCCGATGCCTATCTGGCCGAGCCGGGCCAGAGCCCGGCCGACCGTGCGCGCCACGCCGCCGATGGGCTGGCCACGCTGTTCGACCAGCACCCGGGCGAGATCTGCGCGGTGATCCTGGAGCCCCGCCTGCAGTGTGCGGGCGGCATGCGCATGTACGACCCGATCTACCTGCAGCGCGTGCGCGAACTGTGCGATGCACACGGTGCGTTCATGATCGCCGACGAGATCGCCACCGGCTTCGGCCGCACCGGCACCCTGTTCGCCTGCGAACAGGCCGGGGTGATGCCGGACCTGATGTGCCTGTCCAAGGGCCTGACCGGCGGCTTCCTGCCGCTGGCCGCGGTGCTGGCGACACAGGCCCTGTACGACGCCTTCCTCGATGACTCGCGCGAGCGCGCGTTCCTGCATTCGCACAGCTACACCGGCAATCCGCTGGCCTGTGCGGCCGCCCTGGCAACGCTGGACATCTTCCGCGACGACGATGTGATCGCCCGCAACCGCGGGATCGCTTCGGTGATGGGCACGCTGGCGGCACCGTTTGCCGACCACCCGCACGTGGCCGACGTGCGCCAGGCCGGCATGGTGGTGGCGTTCGAGCTGTCGCGTGACGGCGACAAGCGCACGCCGTTCGACCCGGGCCTGCGGCTGGGGCTGCACGCCTACAAGGCTGCATTGAAGCGTGGCGTGGTGCTGCGCCCGCTGGGCGACGTGCTGTACTGGATGCCACCCTACTGCGTGGACGACGAACAACTGGAGCTGCTGGCACATACCACGCTGGCAGCGATTGACGAGGCGATTGCATGCGCGTGACCCGCTGCCCCATCGATCTGGCGCTGTACAGCGGCCAGACCCTGACCCTGCCGGAAGAGACCGCCAACCACCTGGTGCGGGTGATGCGCCTGCGCGAAGGCGATGCCTGCGTGCTGTTCAACGGCGACGGCCATGACTACAGCGCCACCCTCACCGTGGCCGGCAAGCGCGAGGTTCAGGTCCGCATCGACGCAGTGGAGAGAGTGGACAACGAATCACCGTTGGCCATCACCCTGCTGCAGGGCATCGCCCGCGGCGAGAAGATGGACCTTATCCTGCAGAAGGCCACCGAACTGGGCGTGGCGGCGATCATTCCGGTCAACGCCGAGCGCACCGAAGTGAAACTCGATGCCGCCCGCGCCGAGAAGCGCGTGGCGCACTGGAACAATGTGGTGACTTCGGCCTGCGGCCAGTCCGGGCGTGCGCGCATTCCGCAGGTCGGTTCGCCCCTGTCACTGGCACAGGCTGCGGCGACGCTGCCTGCCGATACGTTGCGGCTGACACTGGACCCGCAGGGCGCGCATCGGCTGTCGACGCTGGATGGCGCGCCCACCGGCGGCATCGTGATCGCCATCGGTCCGGAAGGCGGTTGGTCACCGCGCGACCGCGACCAGTTGGCGGCGGCCGGGTTCCAGGGTTTGCAACTGGGCCCGCGCATCCTGCGCACGGAAACCGCCGGCCTGGCCGCGATCGCGGCGCTGCAGGCACGGCTGGGGGACCTGGGGTAAGACTCGATGCCTGGTAGTGCCGGCCGCTGGCCGGCACCCACGGGATCATGCGGTTGCCGGCCAGTGGCCGGCACTACCTCAGGCAGCCAGCGAATCCAACGCGGCTTCCAGCGCATCCAGGTTCGGCAGCAGCGCGCTCTGCTCCCCCAGCAGCACGCGCATGTGCACGATCTGCGGCAGGGTTTCCTCGGAGGCATCGGCCAGCAGGCCGTCACGCGGCACCGAGATCAGCTGCGGGAAGTTCTGCGTCAGCAGCGCGTAATAGGGACGCTGCGCGTTGCCGGACAGCGCCTTCAGCACCACCACCTTGTTGTGGCCGCCCACGGCTTCCTCGCCCAGCCCGGAAAGCCGCGCAAACGATACCAGTGGCACCTGCCAGCCATGCCAACCGATCTCGCCGACCAGCCAGCGCGGTGCATCGGCGATCGGCTGCACCGGCACGCGCGACATCATTTCCGCCACCGTGGCGTTGGGCAGCAGCACGCGTTCACTGCCAGCCTGGATCAGGACGCCGCGGATCTCATCATTGCTGGCGTAGCTCATGGTGCCTCTCCGTTGTCATCCTGCTCGCCCCAGCGCGCGGCGATGGCCTGCGCCAGTTCCTGCGGTTCTCCGGCAACCATGCCGGCGGCAACGACAGCGGTGGCCGCCGCCGGGTCATAGCAGCCCTCGCCCACCTGCCCGGCCACCCAGGCCCCGGCAGCGGCGAGATCCAGCGCCGGCCCGACGTGGGCCAGGTCGGCGCCGCTGAGCAGCACCAGCGCGGTGTATTCGGCCGGCAACGCTGCAATCGAGATACCGGCGGCATCGCTGAGGAAATGCAGGCCGTCGCTGGCTGCCTGCACACCGATATCGTCAGCCAGCACATGCACCTCACCGGGTACGGCGCGCTGGCCGGCTTCGGCCAGCTGCACCGGCAACGGCGACACGCGTGCCATCTGCTTGACCAGGTTGCCGTAGCGACCGCCATCCAGGCGCATGTGCACCAGCACCGGCACGCTCAGCGCAGGCGGCAGCGCACCGAGCAGGCGGCGCAGGGCATCCGGCCCGCCGATACCCGCCAGCACCAGCAGCGAACCGGCGCGCGCGCCGGCCGGTGCTGCGGCATCCAGGTCGACCAGGCTCAGGTGATCGGTATCGAACGAAGGCAACGGCGCTTCCAGCGCAGCGCCGTGGGCAGCGGCGGCAGGTGCATCCGCCACGTCATCTACCAGCGACCACGCGGTATGGTCGAAGGACACCGGCGGTGCGGCCGCCGGAGGCGATGGCAGGGCCGGTGCCTCCAGCGGTTCGGGCAGCACCGGCTGCAACGCAGCCAATGCCTGTTCCAGTGCAACCGGTTCGTGCAGGTGCGTCGGCGGCGAGTACAGGGTGTCCGCCGGCACTCCGTCGGCCCAGCTCAGTGCCTGGTCCAGATGCGGTTGCAGGGCTTCCTCCTGCGGCGCCGGGGCCGGGGACGGATGCCCCGGCTCCAGCTGCAGGCTGGGTTCTTCCTCGGCGCCGGGCGGCAGCACCTGCTGGTGACCATGCAGCTTGGCCGCCAGATGCCGGCCCCAGCGCTGCGCGTCCCAGCCATCCCGGCGCGCCGCCAGTTCGGCCTCGTCGAACACCAGGGTCAGGCCCGGCGCGGACAGCACGGGCTCAAGGCGCTCCAGCGCATCTTCGATGGCCGCCTCCAGGGCGATCACCACGATCTGCGGACGGGCGTCCTGCAACTGCTGCGGCTCCAGGCCGTTCGGGTCGTCTTCCAGCACCAGCTGCACATCGGCGTGCGACAGTGCCTCGCGCAGGCGCTCACGCGCCGCACCCGGGCGGGCCAGCAGGGCGACGGCCGGGGCCGGATGGACTTCACTCACGGACACGGGCGATCCCCAGCAGGTCGTACACGTTACGCATCAGGTCCAGTTCCTGGTAAGGCTTGCCCAGGTAACGCTGGACACCGATCTCGAAGGCGCGCTGGCGGTGCTTGTCGCCACTGCGCGAGGTGATCATCACGATCGGCACTTCCCTGTAGCGCGGGTCGGCACGCATGGCGGTGGCGAGCTCGTAGCCATCCATGCGCGGCATCTCGATGTCCAGCAGCATCAGGTCGGGCACGCGCTCTTCCAGCCGCTCCAGCGCTTCCACGCCGTCGCGGGCAACGCTGACCTCGAAGTTGTGGCGTTCGAGGATGCGGCCGGTGACCTTGCGCATGGTCAGCGAGTCGTCGACCACCATCACCAGCGGCACCTGGCGCTCCTGGCGCGGTGCGTTGGCCAGCACCGGCAGCGTCGGGTTGGCCAGGAAACGACGCACCAGCGGTGCAACGTCGAGGATCACCACCACGCGGCCATCGCCGGTGATGGTGGCGCCGTAGATGCCTGGTACCGAAGCAATCTGCAGGCCGACCGGCTTGACCACGATTTCACGGTTGCCCAGCACCTGGTCGATCGCCACGGCGGCACGCAGGTCGCCGGCGCGGACCAGCAGCAGCGGTACCTGGTCCTGGCCATCGGCACGCGCCGGGGCCTGGCCGACCAGGGTGCCGAGGTCGTACAGCGGGTAGTCTTCGCCGCTGTAGCGGTAGCTGCTGTCGGCCGCTTCAAAGCGCTCGCGCGACAGGCGGCCGATACCACTGACCGAGGCGACCGGCACCGCAAAGGTGGTTTCGCCGATCTGCACGAACACCGCCTGGGTGACGGCCAGCGTCTGTGGCAGGCGCAGGGTGAATCGCACGCCCTGGCCGCGTACCGACTGGATGTCGACCGAGCCACCAAGCTGGCGCACTTCGTTGCGCACAACATCCATGCCCACGCCGCGGCCCGCCAGCTGGCTGACCTGGTCGGCGGTGGTGAAGCCGGAAGCGAAGATCAGGTTGTCCAGTTCCTGCTCGTTTGGCTGCGCGTCGGCGGCCAATAGGCCACGGTCGATGGCGCGGCGGCGGATCGCTTCGCGGTCCAGGCCGGCGCCGTCATCGGCCACTTCCAGCACGATTTCCGAACCTTCACGGTGCAGGCGGATGGCGATCTCGCCTTCCTCCGGCTTGCCGGCGGCGCGGCGCTGTTCCGGTGCTTCCAGGCCATGGGCCACGGAGTTGCGCAGCATGTGTTCCAGCGGCGCGACCATGCGATCAAGGACGTTGCGGTCCAGTTCGCCGTGGGTGCCTTCCAGGGTCAGGTGAACCTGCTTGCCGGTGTCCATTCCCGACTGGCGGACCACGCGACGGAGGCGAGGCACCAGGCCATCGAACGGCACCATGCGCGCGCGCATCAGGCCATCCTGCAGTTCCGAACTGACGCGCGACTGCTGTTGCAGCAGCGAGTCGTACTGGCGCGACAGGTCGTCGAGCACCCCTTGCAGGCCGCCAAGGTCGGCCGCCGATTCGTTCAGCGCACGGCTGAGCTGCTGCAGGGTGGAGAAGCGGTCCAGTTCCAGCGGATCGAACTTCTGGTCGGCCTGGTCCTGCTCACGCTGGTAGCGGGCGACGATCTGCGCCTCGGTTTCCAGGTCGAGGCGGCGCAGCTGATCGCGCAGTCGCGCATTGGTGCGCTCCAGTTCGCCCATGGCGCCACGGAAGGCGCCGAGCTGCTGTTCAAGCCGCGAACGGTAGATCGCCACTTCACCTGCGTGGTTGACCAGGCGGTCGAGCAGGTCGGCGCGCACGCGCACCTGTTCCTGCTGCGGACGGACCAGCGGATCCTCGTCGACCCCGCCTTCGATCGGCAGCGGTGCCGACAATGGGACATCGACCACGGCGGTCGACGGGCTGTCGGCCGGCGTGGATACGCTCTCGCCCACGTTGACTGCGTGGACGGCCGCCGCCGCGGCGATATCGGTGGTGGTGCGGACGTCGAAAGCCTCGACCAGGTCCTGCGCCGGCTCGACCACGCGATGGGCACCGGTACGGGTGAGCAGCTGGTGCAGGCGATCGAAGCCACGCTCCAGCAGCTGCACATCACGGCGCTCGATCTCGGTGCGACCGGCAGCCACCGCTTCCAGCAGCGACTCGATGCTGTGGCCAAGGTCGCCGATGGCATTGATGCCGGCCATGCGTGCGCCACCCTTCAGGGTATGCAGGTCGCGCTGCAGGCCGGCCAGCACCTCGCGGTCCTGCGGCGCATCGCGCAGTTCGCTGATCAGGCCGTCGCAATGATCCAGCAGGTCCTTGCCTTCCTCGACGAAGATGTCGACCAGCTCGCGATCATACACGCTGAAGTCGAGTGCATCGGCGCTGTCTGTGCCTTCTTCCCCGGCAACCGTTTCATCATGGACCAGTGCACTGGGCGCGCCGTCGATCTCGACCGGCTCGGCGGCGGCAGGCGCAGGCGCCTGGCCCGGTGCATCTTCGAGTTCGAAGAAGCGCACCGGTGCGGCGGCATCCACCGGGGGGTGCTCATCCACCGTCGCCGGGGACGGCTGGTCGGCGCTCTCTCCTTCACCGACCGCCGCCTCCCCGCCGACGTCCGCATCCTCGGCAAAGGCGTCCGCCTCGCCCGGCGCGAGTTCGCTGGCCTGGAGGCCGAGCACGGGCCACTGCCCGTCGTCGTCCAGGGTCTGCTCTTCGTCGATCACGTGCAGGCCGGCCTCGAGCGCGGCTGCCAGTGTGACCGGTTCTGCAAAACCCGGCACAGCCATTTCATCCTGCAGGCTCGACAGCCCGCTGTCGAGTGGCAGTGCAGCAGCTTCGTCGATGACGCTGGGCTCGCTATCCAGTCTGTCGGCGGGCAATCGCGTATTCAGGTCGATTGCGACAACTTCTGCGGCCGCAGGCAGTTCATCGGTGTCGCGGTCATCGACCGGCAGTGCGCTGGCGTCGAGGTACGGCGACAGATCGTCTGCAGCGGTCAGATCGGCTTCGGTGACCGGCGTCGGTGCTGCACCGGCTTCGGCCGCCGCTGCAAGTGGCGCACTCTCGACCAGCTGGATCGATTCAAACGACCCGATATCCACACTGGCCGCTTCGCCCTCGCCCGGCACCGCCGGCCATCCGGCATCGAAGTAGCGCGACAGATCATCGCTGCCAGTCAGCTCAGCGGCCTCCAGGCCGGTGCCGATCACGTCCACGCTCTCCGCTGCCTGCACTTCGGCGGCCAGCGGTTCCAGCACGGGCTCGGCAGTCTCGGCAGTCTCGGCTGCGGAGGCATCCGGCACCGCGGCATCCGGCATATCGGCCGCGGCGTCAGACGCCGTTTCGGCCTCCAGCGCCAGATCGTCGTCTTCGTCTTCCAGCCCGACCATCGGCCAACGCGCTTCCGGCAGCTCACCGGCCAGCGCCTGCAGGCGCTGCACCAGTGCTTCCTGCGGTGCGATCCGCGGCTGCTCGGCCTGCAAGGCCTCCATGGTCGCGGTGATCGCCTGCGCGGTCGCATCCAGCGCGGCCACGCCTTCGTCACTCGGCACCACATCGGCGGCCAGTGCACGCTTGATGTAGGACTCGGCTCCGCCGGTCACGGCGGTGATTTCCGGCACTTCGGTCATCGCGAAGGCGCCGTTCATGGTGTGCACCGCGCGCAGCAGCGCATCGCTGACCGGCTGCGGTGCCTGCTGCGCCGAGCGCAGCCAGCCCTGCAGGGTCGCCTGGTGCACTTCCACTTCGGCTTCGAGGATCTCGCGCAGCACGCTGTCGATGTTGGCGGGCGTGCCCACGGCCTCGGGTGCCGCCTCAGCGTCGGCGTGTGCCGATGCAATCGCTTCGGCTTCGAGAATGCGGCTGATCTCGTCCTCGCCTTCGGCCTCGGTCTCGAGCACGGGTGCCACCGGTGCGGCTGCAACCGGCAGCGGCACGTAGTAGGTCTCCTCACCGGCGCCAACACGATCGGCGATGGCCTGCATGGCCTGCAGGTCCACGCTGATGCGCTGGCCGTGGCGCAGCGCGGCGTTCAGCTGCGGCAGCGCGGCATGCGCGTTGTCGACCATGGCCAGCACCGCCGGCGAGGCCGGGCGGCTGCCATCGAGCACGCGGTTGAGCATGCCCTCGATCTTCCACGCGAACTCGCCCAGGGTGCGTGCACCAACCAGGCGGCCACTGCCCTTGAGGGTGTGGAAGATGCGGCGGATCGGTCGCAGCCGGTCCATGTTGTCCGGCTGCACGCGCCATGCCGGCAGCAAGGTGCCGAGATTGGCCAGTTCGTCGTCGAACTCTTCCAGGAACACCTCGCGGATGTCCTCGTCGATGTTCTCGGCGTCATCGTCGAAGCCGGCTTCGAAACCGGCCTCGGCATCCGCCGCAACGGACGCTTCAGCAACGGTCGGGGCAGCCACGGCCTGCGGATTGAAGTCCGCGGCGGCCGCACTCAGCTCGGCGAAGAACTGCGCGTCGGCTTCGCTGAAATCGATTGGTGCGATGGTGTCGATGTCGATCACCGAGACCGCGGGTGCATCCGCAGGCGCGACGTCCAGCCCGGTGACCACCGGAACCTCGTCCGACAGCGTTGCCGGGCTGGCATCGACGATCTCCAGCGACGGCTGCAGCCCGGCATCGTCGTCCAGCGACAACGTCTCCATCGCATGCAGCGACAGCACATCGTCGGCGTTGTCCAACGCATCGGTGTCGAAGCGGAACACCACGTCGTCGTCGGCCACGACGGCGTCGTGCTCGGCGGCCACTGGATCGAACACGGGTGCTGCGAACGCATCGGGGTCGATACCTGGCGTCATGTCTGCGCCGTCGTCGGCGTCGACAGCGACCGTCTCCACCAGGGCCGGCGGCACGGCCTCCGAAAGCGTCCACTGTGCTGCAGCGCCCTGCCCTGCATCGTCCTGTTCGAAGCTGACCGGATCGAAGCTGGCAAAGGTCGGGCTGCGCTCATCATCGGCAGATGCGAGCGGGTCGGCATCCGGATGGAACGGCGCAAGATCCCATTGCGGCACTTCGGGTGCGGGCGCACTGGAAGCGGCAAAGACCAGCGGTGCCTCCGCGTCGTCCTGCAGCGACAGCGGCGCGGCAGCGGCGTCGATCGCGGCAGAACCCAGCGCACCGAACATCAGGCGGTTGTCGACAACCTCCGGCGCGGGTGCGACCGGTGGTGGTTCGAAAGTGAAGTCCGGCAGCGGCACCGGCACGGTGCCTGCCGCAGGCGCGGCCGGCTGCACCGGAATCTCGATGCGCTCCGGCTGCAGCGCCTCGATCTGCAGCGCTACCGGCTCCCGTTCAACTGGCTGTGCAGCGAACGGTGTCGGCTCGACCGCGTTGCGGTCCGGCAGCGGCCAGTAGCGCAGCGCTTCGAGGCTGCTGCGGGTGATGTCGAGGATGTCCTCGCGACCCGGACGGCGGTCGCGCAGGGCTTCCAGGTAGTACTCCAGGCTGGCCATGGCGTCGGCCAGGGTGTCCAGCTGACGACCGCTGGGCACGCGCTGGCGGCCAATCAGCTCGGCTTCGATGTACTGCTGCACACCGCGCAGGTAGTCGGCAGCCGTGCCCAGGTCGAGCATGCGCAGTGCGCCGGCCACATCGCCCAGCAGGCGCGGCACGTCCTGCAGCTCGGCATGGTTCCAGCTGGTTTCGATGAAGGCGACGAAATGCTCACGCGCCGCCGCGAAGTTGGCGATCGCTTCATGCGCCAGCACTTCGACCGTGCGCCGGTTCTCGACCGCGCTCGGGTCGTCCTCGCCACTGCCGCCGGCGCCCAGATGGGCCACCTGGTCGTCCAGCGAGGCATCCACGTAGAGCAGCGCGCCGGCAATATCCAGCAGCAGGTTCTCGTCGATCTGCTGGCGGCCCTCGACCACGCCGCGCAGCGCGTCGCGCTGCTGCACGACCACGCCACGGGCCACGCCCAGGCCCATCATGCCCAGGGTATCGGCCACCGCGCCCAGTTCGTTGGCCTGGGTCTGCAGCTGCTCCGGTGCACCGCCGGTACGCAGGTGCAGGTCCAGCGCATCCTTGATGCGCAGCAGTTCTTCCTTCACCGCGCTGCCGACGGTATCCAGCAGTTCGCGGTTGCGTCCACTCAGGCTGCCACGGGCATGGTCCAGCTCGGCCTCGGTGGCGGTGATGCTGTCCGGTGCAAACGCCAGCAGCACGCTGTCATGCACGCCGTCCTCGCCACGCGCGGCGCGGATCTCGTTGAGCAGCGGCATCAGCACGATCGGAATATCGCGGTGGCCGTTCTGCAGGCGTTCCAGGTAATCGGGCAGCAGCACGCTGCCGCGCATCAGCGTTGCGCAGGCCTCATCACGATCGGCGGTGCGGCCCGCACCAATGGCATTGGCCAGCTGTTCAAGCTCTTCGGCCACCATCGCCGGGGCGTACAGCTCGACCATGCGCAGGGTGCCCTGCACCTGGTGCAGGAAGCCGGCGCAGATGCGCATGCGGCTGGCATCGCTGGGGTCTTCCGCGTAGTACTCGACCTCGTTGCGCACCTGGCGCAGGGTCTCGTCCAGCTCGGGCTTGACCCAGCCCAGCGCCGCGTGGCTCATCGCATCGCGCAGACTGCTCATGGACGCGCTCCGGTCGCCACCGCGCGGGGGCCGCGCGAATTCTGGCGTGGGAAATGGAAATGCTTCATCGAGGGGTTCCTTGCTCGCCGCCCTGCCCGCGTCACGCCGGCAGCTTGAAGTCGGCGACCGAACGACGCAGGTCGGCCGCCAGCTGCGCCAGGTGGCCGATCGATTCGGCGGTCTGCCCGGCACCCTGCGAGGTCTGGCCGGTGATCTGCCGGATCACGCCCATGGTGCGGGTGATGTCCGAGGCCGCCGCAGACTGCTGCTGGGCGGCGATGGAGATGTTCTTGATGAGGGTGTTCAGTGCATTGGACACGCGCTCGATCTCGGTCAGCGCGGTGCCCGCATCCTCCGCCAGGCGCGCACCGGACACCACTTCAGCGGTGGTCTGCTCCATCGAGGTGACCGCTTCATTGGTGTCGGCCTGGATCGCCTGCACCAGGTTTTCGATGCGTCGGGTCGCACCCGAGGTACGTTCTGCCAGGCGCTGCACTTCGTCGGCCACGACCGCGAAACCGCGACCGGCCTCGCCCGCCGAGGCGGCCTGCACGGCGGCGTTCAACGCCAGGATGTTGGTCTGCTCGGAAATGTCGTTGATCAGTTCCACGATCGAGCCGATTTCCTGCGACGACTCACCCAGGCGCTTGATGCGCTTGGAGGTTTCCTGGATCTGGTCGCGGATCTGGTCCATGCCCTGGATGGTCTCGCGCACCACGCCGGCACCCTCGGCGGCGATCACCACCGAGCGCTGTGCCACGTCGGCCGATTCGGCCGAGTTGCGCGACACCTGCTCGATGCTCGCCGCGATTTCGCCGATGCGGTCCGACGCCGAGGTGATCTGGTTGGCCTGGTGGCCCGCCGCCTCTGCAAGCTGCATGGCGGTCGCCTGGGTTTCCTGGGTGGACAGCGCGACCTTGGCCGATGTGTCGTTGATGGTGGTCACCAGGTGGCGCAGCTCGTCGACCGCGTAATTGATTGCGTCGGCGATGGCGCCGGTCATGTCCTCGGTCACCGAGGCCTTCACCGTCAGGTCACCCTCGCCGAGCGAGGAGATTTCATCCAGCAGCCGCATGATCGCCTGCTGGTTGCGGCTGTTGAACTCCACCTGGGTCTGGTAGCGCAGTTCCTGCTCGCGCGAGCGGCTGCGCACGTTGGTGGAAACGAAGCCGATGATCGCGATCAGCGACAGCGCGCCGGACACCACGCCGATCCAGAAATTCGGGAACAGGCGGGTATCGGACACCGAGCCGAACGAGGAGAACGCTTCGAACAGCTTGCGGCTGTCATCCAGCATGTGCGCCGAGCCCTGGCCCAGCGCGGTGGCGGCCGACTGCGCGGCGAACAGCTGGCGCGAGCTGGCCAGGATCGCGTCGGCGTCCTGCTTCATCGCTTCCCACTTCTGCTGCGATTGTTCCAGCGCGGCGATGGCGGCGGCACCGCGTACGGCGGTGATGCCCAGTTCGTCGTTGCCGTTGCGCAGGCCGTCGAGCACCTGCGAGAACACGGTGATGTCGCGGGCCAGCGCGTCACCGGCGGTGGCCGCGGCGCTGCCACCGGCCCGCATTTCGGTCACGCGGCGGGCCATCGAGCCGGCCACCACCACCTGCTGCAGCGCGCTGTACACCTGCGCCGACGGTGCGCCGGAGGCGGACATCGCACGCACCAGCTCGTTCAACTGGGCCTGCAGGCCCGGCACCGCGCCGGTGAAGTTGTTGGCGTTGCCGGCCAGGGCCAGCACTGCCGGCTCGCTGGCAACCAGCTGCCCGGCCTGCTTGCCCAGCGGCGCCCAGGTCTCGCCCAGCGTGGCAATGGCACCGGACACACCCGGCTCCTTGCCGTAGCGCCCCTGCAGGGTCGATACGTTCTGTTCGATCGCGTTGCGGGTCGCCTTGAAGGCGGTGAACGCCTGCGCGTTGCCGCCAACCGCGTCACGGCCCTGGTTGGCCAGCTGCTGTGACAGCACCTGCAGGTCGGCCGCCTTGGAGCCAGCGTCCGCCAGGCGGCTGCCCTGCCAGGTGGCGACGCCGGTGTTGACGCCGAACAGGATCATCGATGCCAGCAGCAGGAACAGCCAGAGGTTGCTGCCGCCCAGCCGCAGCTTGCCGGATTTGGTGGCGTCCGAAGCAGTACTCATCGTTCAACCTCGATCTTCAATGCAGGGGGCGACGCCCGGCCTCAGGCCGCGGCTTGCCGGAATTCAGGGGTACGCGACAGCAGCGAGAGCGAGAACACGCCCCAGTCGTGGCCGTCGGCATGGAAGGCGCGATCGACGAAATGGCCGTAGCGCCCCTCGGCCAGCGTGCCGGCCGCGATCTGCTGGTCGAGTTCGAAGCTGCGCTGGCCGAACAGTTCATCGATGGTCAGCGCGACGTCACCGCCGGCCTGGCGCATGATCAGCACGCGCTGGCCTTCCTGCTGCACGGTGCGTGTGCCTTCCAGGAAGTATTTCAGGTCGACCACCGGAAACAGGTTGCCGCGCAGGTTGCCCACGCCCAGCAGCCACGGCTGTGCACATGGCACCGGGGTCACCGGCGGCATCGGCACGATTTCCACCACTTCGCGGAAATCGGATACCAGCCGGCGCTGGCCCACGCGGTAACCGACGCCACGCCACAGGTCCAGGGCGAACTGCCGTTCGGGCAGCTGCACCGCGTGGGCCAGGCTGCGCCGTTCGTAGGCCTCAAGGATGTCGAAGGGCGAGCGCATCAGGCCACCAGTTCGTTGATTCGCGCGATCAGTTCATCCTCGCGCGGCGGCTTGACGATGTAATCGGCCGCGCCCTGGCGCAGGCCCCATGCCTTGTCGGTTTCCATCGCCTTGGTGCTGACGATGATCACCGGGATGTGCTTGATCGCTGCGTCACGGGCCATCGCCCGCGTCGCCTGGAAGCCGCTCATGCCGGGCAGGACCACGTCCATCAGCACCAGCTGCGGCACCTGGTCGCGGACCAGCTGCAGTCCATCCTCGGCGTTGTCCGCTTCCAGCACCTCGTGGCCGGCACGGCGCAGCCACTGGGTGAACACCGCGCGGTCGGTCGGTGAATCCTCGATCAGAACGATACGAGCCATTGTGCCTTTCCCCCCTGGTCAGGCGTTGACGTATGTGCGGATGGCACCCAGCAGTTCTTCACGCGTGAAAGGCTTGGTCAGGTACTGCTCCGAGCCGACGATGCGTCCCCGCGCCTTGTCGAACAGGCCATCCTTGGACGACAGCATGATCACCGGGGTCGCCTTGAACAGCTGGTTGCCCTTGATCAGCGCGCACGTCTGGTACCCGTCCAGGCGCGGCATCATGATGTCGACGAAGATGATCTGCGGTTGCTGGTCTGCGATCTTGGCAAGCGCTTCAAAGCCGTCGGTGGCGGTGACCACCTCGCAGCCTTCGCGCTTGAGCAGCGTTTCCGCAGTCCTGCGGATGGTCTTCGAATCATCGATGACCATCACCCGGAGTCCTGCGAGTTCCCCGCCCGCAGTCGTGTTTTCAGTCATTGCCTATCCCCAAGCGCACGGCCCGATCTCTGGCGGGGGCCGCTACGAAAGCGTATCTATATCGCACTTTCCGCGCCCGCTTCAAGGCCGGCCCACGGCGCAGGGGGTGGCGGCCGGCTGAACGTGACGGGGTTCGCAATGATTGCGCTGCCGCCGGGCGGACGCTGCGTTGCAGTACGGCGGGGAGGCGCGCGACCGGCGTTGCCGCTACCATCAACGCCTTGCCTGACAGGTGCGCCCATGCCGTTGAACGTCATCGTGGTGATGGACCCCATCGCCCACATCAAGATCGCCAAGGACACCACCTTCGCCATGCTGCTGGAAGCCCAGCGCCGCGGCCATGCCCTGCACTACGTGCGCCCGGGCGGCCTGGCCCTGGAAGGGGGGGTGGCGGTGGCCCAGACCGCACCCCTGCAGGTGCGCGACGACCCGTCCGGCTGGTATGAGCTGGGCGCGTTCAGCCGTACCGAGTTCGGCCCCGGCCAGATCGTGCTGATGCGCAAGGACCCGCCGGTCGACGCCGAGTACATCTACGACACCCAGGTGCTGGACGTGGCCGCCGCCGCCGGCGCCTGCGTGGTCAACAACCCGCAGGGCCTGCGCGACTACAACGAGAAGCTGGCCGCCCTGCTGTTCCCGCAGTGCTGCCCGCCAACCCTGGTCAGCCGCGATGCCAAGGCATTGAAGGCGTTCGCACTGGAACACGGCCAGGCCGTGCTGAAGCCGCTGGACGGCATGGGCGGCCGCTCGATCTTCCGCAGCGGCCAAGGCGATCCGAACCTGAACGTGATTCTGGAAACGCTGACCGACGGCGGCCGCAAGCTGGCGCTGGCCCAGAAGTTCATTCCCGACATCACGGCCGGTGACAAGCGCATCCTGCTGGTCGACGGCGAGCCGGTCGACTACTGCCTGGCGCGCATTCCGCAGGGGGACGAGTTCCGCGGCAACCTGGCCGCCGGCGGCCGCGGCGAAGGCCGCCCGCTGAGCGAGCGCGACCGCTGGATCGCCGCCCAGGTCGGACCGGAAATGAAGCGCCGCGGCATGCGCTTCGTCGGCCTGGACGTGATCGGCGATTACCTGACCGAAGTCAACGTGACCAGCCCGACCTGCGTGCGCGAACTGGACGCCCAGTACGGCCTGAACATCGCCGGCACCCTGTTCGACGCGCTCGAGGCCGGCCTGCGCTGATGGCTGCCGCACCTGCCGTGCTGCCCCCGCCACCGCGCGAAGCGCAGCGGCTGGGAGCAACCATCGCGCTGTCGGTCGTGGTCCACGCCCTGCTGATCCTGGGCGTGGGCTTTGCGGTGAAGGGCGATGCGCCGCTGGTGCCGACGCTGGAGGTGATCTTCAGCCAGACCCGCACCGCGCTGACCCCGAAGCAGGCCGACTTCCTTGCCGCGGCCAGCCAGGAAGGCGGCGGCGAGCACGACCGTGCACAACGCCCGCGCGACAACCAGGCCGGCATCGTGCCGCAGGCCCAGGCCGGGGTGAGCCCGGTGCCGCAGCAGCAACAATCGGCCGCGCCGGCTCCGCCGCCGCAGGCGCGCGTGGTCAGCAGCCGCAACGGCCAGGACACGGTGGCGCAGGCGCAGGCTCGGCCCACGCCGGAGCAGCCCGAACCGGATGCGCCGCTGAGCGCACGCGAGCAGCGCGACGTGGAGATGGCGCGGCTGGCGGCCGAAGTGCACCTACGCTCGGCACAGTACGCCAAGCGCCCGAACCGCAAGTTCGTGTCGGCCAGCACGCGGGAATATGCCTACGCCAATTACCTGCGTGCGTGGGTCGACCGTGCCGAGCGGGTGGGCAATCTGAACTATCCAGACGAGGCCCGGCAGCGTCGCCTCGGTGGCCAGGTGGTGATCAGCGTGGGCGTGCGCCGCGATGGCAGCGTGGAGAGCAGCCGGATCCTGCGTTCGAGCGGCACGCCCTTGCTGGATGAAGCGGCGCTGCGGGTGGTGAAGCTGGCGCAGCCGTTCCCGCCGTTGCCGAAGACCGAGGACGAGATCGACATCCTGCAGGTCACCCGCACGTGGGTGTTCCTGCCCGGTGGCACCCTGCACGACGACCGGTAGGGTTTTGCTGCCCGGGCCTGCGGCCCGGGACCCGCTGCAAGGCTTGAGCAACGGCAACGGCACCAGCGGCGGTCGGTGTACTGAGGCTTGGCGGGGCGGTGTCGGGCGGCGGGGACGCCGCAAGTACGTCCCTGTAGGCTTAGCCGCGGCATCCATGCCGCGGATACCCCGCCACCCGACACCGCCCCACCGCTGACAGATCGCGGCGTATCTTCGCCGTTGGTAGGTGTCGACCTTGGTCGACACACATCCACGCCACGCGTGGATGCGAGCGAAGCGATCGGCTTTTGATTTTGATTTTCTTTTGATTTTCCGTGGCGGACGCACACGAAAACTGTCAGAGGTCGGGCGGGGTGGGTTCGCGGGGGTATCCGCGCCATGGATGGCGCGGCTAAGCCCCCAGGGGTGAGGGCGCTTTGCTTGCGAAGCACTGCTTCGCGAGCGCCCGAACGCACAGCCGCCAGCGGCTGGGCCGGACCCCGGAGGGGGGTTCACGGCGTCCCCCGCGAACCCACCCCGCCCGGCCAAGCGCGGCTTTTGATTTACGCGATCAACCAACCCCGCCACGAGGGGCTCAGCCGTTGGCCTTCGCCTTCGCCTCGCGCGCGGCCTGCTGCTCGACCAGGGTCAATGCCACGTTGTCGCGCAGGTACGCCGGTTCGACCTTCTCCGGTGCAATGGCCTCGCCGCGCGCGAAGGCCGGCACCGCCAGGGCCAGTACATCCGACGCACGCGGCAGTGCAGTGGCATCGAAGCCGCGCAGGCCTGCCCCCAGTTGTGCCACCAGAGCGCCCTCGGCCGCGCCGAACCCGGTACCGACGCCGTAAGCCGACTGCCCTTCCGGCAGCACCACCGCAGCCGGTGCGCAGACGCGCTCGGCATCGCGTGCGACCGGCAGGCCGTCCACGCGCTCGAAGCGTGCGACGTACAGTTCGCCCATCCGCGCATCGATCGCCGACAGGATCTGCACTTCTTCTGCCGGCGCCCGCAGCGCCAGCACCTGCAGCGTCGACACCGGCAGCAGCGGGCGATCCAGCGCCAGCGCAATGCCCTGGGCAATGGCGATGGCCAAGCGCACGCCGGTGAACGCACCGGGGCCGCGGCTGAGCGCGATACCGTCCAGCTGGCGGCGGCTGATGCCGGCTTCGGCCAGCAGCGCCTCCGCCCACGGCAGGCTCAGCTCGGCATGCCGGCGCGGGGCGATCTCGAAGCGTTCCAGCACCTGCCCATCGACATGCAGGGCAACGGAACAGGCTTCGGTGGCGGTTTCAAAGGCGAGCAGTTTCATCGGATCAGGTCAGAACAGGGGGAACGTGGCGCCGGGCGCCAGATCCGGGCCCGCCGCAGCGGTGGCCGGAACGGCATCATCGGCCACGGGTGCCCATTGTGGCGTAAAGAAGGCCTGCACATCGGCCAGGCTGCGGGTACGGCGGAACGGCGGCAGCGAATCGAGGAAGACCCGGCCATAGCCGCGCTTGAGCAGGCGCGGGTCGCACAGCACCAGCACCCCGCGGTCGCTCTCGCTGCGGATCAGGCGACCGACGCCCTGCTTCAGCGCGATCACCGCCTGCGGCAGCTGCTCGTCGCGGAACGGGTTGCCGCCCTGGCTGCGGATCGCCTCCAGCCGCGCCTCGTACACCGGGTCGTCCGGAGCAGCGAAGGGCAGCTTGTCGATCATCACCACGCTCAACGCTTCGCCGACCACGTCCACGCCCTCGCGGAAACTGGCCGAGCCGAGCAGCACGCCATTGCCCGATTCGCGGAAGCGCTGCAGCAGGGTCGCGCGCGGTGCCTCGCCCTGCACGAACAACGGCCACGGCCCGTCGCGCAGCGCTTCGGCGGCCTCGCGCAGGGCGCGATGCGACGCGAACAGCAGGAATGCCCTGCCCTGCGACGCCTGCAGCACCGGCCGCAGGGTCTGGATCAACGCGGTGCCGAAGCCACGCGCGGCCGGATCGGGCAGGCCTTCGGGCAGGTAGCACAACGCCTGCTCGGGCCAGTTGAACGGACTCGGCTGGACCAGGGTATGCGGATCGTCCAGGCCCAGTCGCGTGGCGATGTGATCGAAGCCACCGCCTACGGTCAGCGTAGCCGAGGTGAAGATCCATGCTGCCCGGCTGCGTTCACGGTGCTCGCGCAGCGGCCCGGACACATCCATGGGCGTGCGCTGGCAGCGGAAACCACGCGGCGTCAGCTCGTACCAGAGCACATCGGCCGCACCCGCTACGTCCGCAGGGTCGGTATCGAAATCCAGGCTGGGCTCGTCATCGCCCAGCCAGCGGCTGAGCCGCGAGACCGCTTCGCGCGCCCGCGCATGGCAGGCATCCAGGCCAGCGGCGGCTTCGCGCAGCGGTTGCAGTGCCTGCTCCAGCGTCACCAGCCCCGCCATCACCGTATCGAAGCCGTCGCGCACCTGCGGCATTGCCAGTGCGCGCCACTGCGTGCCGCGCGACGGCAGGCCTTCCATCGCCGAGCGCAATGCCAGCAGTGCCTGCTGCAACTGGTCGACCGGCGCCTGCAGGGCCGACTGCGCACCGCCCACGCCACGCGCTTCGGCCAGGCAGTCGCGGCCCAGTTCCTGCCACGGGCGCATGCCGAACCCCTCGCCGAAGAACTGCGCGGCCAACTCGGGCAGCTGATGCGCTTCGTCGATGACGAACGCCTGCGCCCCTGGCAGCAGTTCGCCGAAGCCATCCTGTTTCAATGCCAGGTCCGCCAGCAGCAGGTGATGGTTGACCACCACCACATCGGCCGCCTGCGCACGTTGCCGCGCGCGCACTACGAAGCAATCGTCCCAGAACGGACAATCGGTGCCCAGGCAGTTGTCGACGGTGGAGGTGACCATCGGCAGCAGCGGAGAGTCGTCAGCCAGCCCATCGAGCTCGGCGATGTCACCGAACTCGGAGCGACCGGACCAGGCCAGGATGCGCTGGAACTGCGCCGCCTGTTCGGGGCTGGAGAATCGTGGCTCACCACGCGCCTGCTGCAGGCGATAACGGCACAGGTAGTTCGCACGCCCCTTCAGCAGCGCGCTGCGCAGGCCGACGCCGAGCGCCTGGCGCACGCGTGGCAGATCGCGGTGGTAGAGCTGGTCCTGCAGCGCGCGGGTACCGGTGGAGATGATGGTACGCAGCCCGGACAGCAGCACCGGCACCAGATAAGCGAAGGTCTTGCCGGTACCGGTCCCCGCCTCGGCCAGCAGCAGATCGCGCTGCTGCAACGCATCGGCGATGGCCTCGGTCAGGCGCAGCTGGGCCGGACGCGGGACGAAGGCATCCAGGTGCGAGGCGAGCGCGCCGCCGTCGCTGAGGGCTTCGCGGCTGGCATGGACAAGGTCGGACATCAGAGGCAAAGGATACCCGGCCGGGCGCTGCCCGGCACCCGTTTCAAGCCAGAGCACAGGCAACAGCAACAGCAACAGCGTTTGTTCATGGCTCTGGGTTTCTACGTGCTGGGCGGGCCGGGAGGGGCAGGCAGGACACGCCGTGAACCCATCCATGGGGGCTCGATGGCGCCATCCATGGCGCCAACGGTCCTGCCTGCCCCTCCCGCCCCACCCTCGACAGTTTCCCGGTGACGGATGGACATGCTTCGTAGAGTCGAGCTTGCTCGACTGCGATTTCAGAAGCGGGGAGGAAGCGGGGGAAGAAGAAAAGAAATCACAGAGAGCGCGCGCAGCGCGCGACCCGCTTTTGATTTTGATTTTGTTCTTGCCTGCGGCCCGCGCGATGTATGGCGGGCCGGGTGGGTGGGGCGTGCAGGACCGTTGGCGCCATGGATGGCGCCATCGAGCCCCCATGGATGGGTTTACGGCGTGTCCTGCACGCCCCACCCACCCGGCCCATCACCCGCATCCATCAGTGCGCGCGCGCCGCAGAGGGGGCAGCGCCCGATGGAGTGGAATACCTCAGTACCGCTTGATCCCCGGCACGGTGCAGCCTTCCAGCTGCGCATGCGCCGACACCGCATTTTCCTTCTCGCCGCGCGCCAGGCGCGACTGCTCGATCGTGGCCCAGTGCCGGCGGCACAGCGGCCCCGTCTTCGAACCCAGATCGATCGCCTTGCGTGCGAACGTCTCCGCCTGCGCCCACTGGCCCTGCAGCAGTGCCAGCTCGGCGCGTTCCTGCAGCACTGCCGGATCACCCGCCACGATCTCCAGCGCATGGTCCAGACTGCTGGCCGCGGCGGCCAGATCATTGGCCTGTCGCTGCGCCTGCGCGGTCACCCGCAGGTCTTCCACCTGCGAATCGCGCAGCGGCTGTACCGACAGTTCCTTGTCGTCCGGCCCCGCGGCCGCGTCCACGGCGGCCAGACGTTGCGCCGGGGTGGTGGTATCAACCGGCGGCTTGGCCACCGGTGGTGCGCTGCTCACGCAGGCAGCCAGGGCGAGGCTGAGACCGCTCAGGGCCAGGGGCTGCAGCAGGGATCGCATGTTCATCGGCATCATCGGCTTGGAGGAGGTGTGGCGGCAGCAGGTGCCGCGGCGGGTTCCGCAGGAGCTTCCGGCTTGCGATCCAGGCCGAACCAGCTGCGCCAGCCCCCGCCTTCGCCCTCGGCTCCGCCTTGCCCATCCGGCAATACCGCCGGCGCACACGGTGCATAGGCCGGCGCGTAGCCCACCACGAACGGGAAGCGACGCGCGCCCGGGCAGCCTTCATCGGTACTGTTGATGCCGGTGGGTGCCACCGACTGCCAGTCCAGGCCCTTGTTGCTGACACGCAGCGGAGCACTTGGCAGACGCTGGAAAATACCCGACCACACCCTCATCGCACCGGTGGCACCGTACAGGCCCGCCTGCTCGTTCTGGTCGTTGCCGATCCAGATCACCGCCAGATGATCGCCGGTGTAACCGGCGTACCAGCTGTCACGGCCATCATTGGTGGTACCGGTCTTGCCGGCCGGCTGCAGCCGGCCCAGGCCGTCGGCGTTGAGGCGCTGCGCGGTACCACTGGCGACCACCTGCTGCAGCCCGACGCTGATCAGGTTGGCGGCGATCGAGTCGCCCTCCTGTGCCGGCGCCGGCGTCTTGTCATAGCGCTTGAGCAGCTTGCCCTGCGGATCGAGCACGCCACGCACCGCGTGCAACGGCTGGATCTCGCCGCCGGACGCCAGGAACTGGTACAGCTGTGCCATCGCGTACGGGCTCTGGTCGGTCGAGCCGAGGATCACCGCCGGATTGGCCTCGGCCTTGATGCCGGCCAACACGTGGATCAGCTGCGTCACGCGCTCGGGACCGACCTGCATGCCGACGCGCACGGTGGCCTGGTTGTAGGAATGGGCCAGTGCATCGATCAGGCGCACGGTGCCGTGGCTGCGGTTGTCCGCGTTGCCGGGGTTCCAGTTGCGGCCGCGGCCGAGCTGCACCGTCACCGGGGAATCATCGACCCAGCTGGCCAGCGAGTAGCGATCCGGCTGTGCCAGCGCCAGCAGGTACACGAACGGCTTGAGCAGTGAACCGACCGGACGCTGTGCCTCGATCGCGCGGTTGAAGCCGACCTCGGAGACCTCGCGGCTGCCGATCACCGCCAGCACATCGCCGTTGTGCACGTCGGTCAACACCATGCCGGCCTGCAGTTCGGGGCGTCGCTTGCTCTCCAGCGACTTGATGGTGCGGGTCACCGCGCCTTCGGCGTAGGCCTGGGCCGACGGCGACATACCCGTCATCACGCTCAGACCGGCGCCCTGCAGCGCCGATTCCGGATAGTCATGGCCCAGCTGGCGACGGACCAGGTCGACGTAGGCCGGGAAACGGTTGGCCGCCACCAGGCCCGGTGTCTTCGGCACGCCCAGCGGTGCCTTCAGCGCACGCTGGTACTCGGCGTCGTCGATCAACGTGGCCTCGTGCAGCTTGCCCAGCACGAAGTTGCGGCGATCCAGCGCGCGTTCCGGGTTGCGCCGCGGGTCGTAGAAGGACGGCCCCTTGACCAGGCCGATCAGCAGCGCGATCTGCTCGGTTTCCAGCGATGACAGGTCACGGCCGAACCAGAACTCGGCGCCGGAGGACATGCCGTGGATGGCCTGGCTGCCACGCTGGCCCAGATACACCTGGTTGAGGTAGGCCTCGAAGATGGTGCGCTTGTCGTAACGCGCTTCCATGATCAGCGCGTACAACACCTCGTTGAACTTGCGGGTGACTGTCTGCTCCTTGCCGATGCCGAGCAGGCCACTGCGGGCCAGCTGCTGGGTCAGCGTGGACGCGCCCTGGCGGCTCTGGCCACCGGAGCGGATGGTCACCCATACCGCGCGCGCGATACCCGACAGATCGATGCCGTGGTGACGGTTGAAATCCTTGTCTTCCACCGCCTGCAGGCCGGTCACCAGCAGGTCCGGCGCCTCATCCATGCGGATCAGGCGGCGCTCTTCCTGCTTCTGGCCGTACAGGGTGGCGATGCGCGCAGGATCCAGCCGCGCCGCCTTCAGCGCCTTGCGGTTGTCTGCGTCGCGCAGCGAGGCCACGCCGCCATCGGCCAACGACAGTTCCACCCGGCGTGGGGCAACCCGGCCGTCGACGTCGTTGTAGCCGCGGCTGGAGATGACGAAGCGACCGCCGTTCACCGCATAGGTGGCCGGCTCCTTGCCCTGCCCGTCATCGCGGTAGGCCGAAGCAGCCAGCTCGGTCTTCAGGGTGGCCGCATCCATTGCCTTGCCGGGCGCAAGCACCAGCGGGCGCGCGTACACGCGCGTTGGGATCTGCCAGCGCAGCTCACCGAAGCGCTGCGTCACCTGTTGGTTCAGGTACAGCGTATAGGGGATGAGGAAACCCAATCCCAACGCGACCGCAGCCATGCTCCAGGTGATCAGCCGGCGCCGCCACAGCGGACCGTTGTCCTGCTGGTCGTCGTCGGAATCGTCGATGTCGTCGGAATCGTAGCGTCGGGGCACGGGAATGCGAGAATGTAGGGTCTGGCGAGTCTACCCCAGCCGCTGCGGCTGGCGAATTCTCCCAGCCCCCCCTGCTTAAGCTGGAGTTGCAACCGGATGGCGATGTCACTGGCCGAGATCCGATACCTGATCAACCGCCTGACGGGCCTGGCCCGCCGGAGCCTGGCAAGCCTGCGCACCCGAGGCTGGCGGGCCACCTGGCAGCGTATCCGCATCCATACCCAGCGCGCCGTTCCTGCTCCGCGCACGCCGCTGTACCTGCCGCCGGCGCAGGAGTTTGCCCCCTTCACGGTGCCGTTCAGCGAGTCGCCGGAGGTGAGCATCGTCATCCCGGTCTACAACCACGTCGAGCACACCCTGGCCTGCCTGCGCGCCCTGGCGGCGCATCCGCCGGCGGCGGCCTGCGAGATCCTGGTAGTGGATGACGGCAGCAGCGACGCCACCGTGCAGTGGATGCCGCAGGTGGCCGGGCTGCGCTATGAAGTTCGCGAGCACAACGGCGGCTTCATTGAAGCCTGCAATGATGGGGTGTCGCGTGCCCGCGGCCGTTACGTGGTGCTGCTCAACAACGACACCGTGCCGCAGCCGGGCTGGCTCGATGCCCTGCTCGACACCTTCGACAACACACCCGACGCCGGCCTGGTCGGCAGCCAGCTGCTGTACCCGGATGGCCGCCTGCAGGAATCGGGCGGGGTGATCTTCGCCGATGGCAGTGGCTGGAGCTACGGCCGCTTCGAGGCCGCCGATGATCCGCGCTTTGCCAGCCTGCGCGATGTCGACTACTGCTCGGGTGCCGCCCTGATGCTGCCGCGCGCCCTCTGGCAGCAGCTGAACGGCTTCGATACCCGCTACAAGCCGGCCTACTACGAGGACACCGACCTGGCCTTCCGCGTGCGTGCACAGGGCCTGCGCGTGCTGGTGCAGCCGGCCAGCCGGGTGATCCACGACGAGGGAACCAGCAACGGCACCGACACCGGCAGTGGCGTAAAGGCCTACCAGGTGCGCAACCAGGCCATCTTTGCCGCCCGCTGGGCCAGCGAACTGGCCCGTCATCCGGCGGTCGGCGAAGTACCGTCTCCGGCGCTGCTGCTGCGCGGCCGGCGCCAGGTGCTGATCCTGGACGAGGAAGTTCCACAACCGGATCGCGACTCCGGGTCGCTGCGCCAGGTCAACCTGATCCGCCTGCTGCTGCAGGGCGGTGCCCACGTGGTATTCGTACCGACCCGGCGCGAGCATGCCGGTGCGGCGACCGAAGCACTGCAGCGGATGGGCGTGGAAGTCTGGTACGCGCCCTTCCTGGACGGCGTGGCCGGCTGGCTGCGCAGCCACGGATCGCGTTTCGACGTGGCAATGCTGGTACGCCACCACGTCGCCCATGAGTGCCTGCCCCTGCTCAAGCGCTACGCACCGCAGGCACGCACCGTGTTCGACACCGTCGACCTGCACTACCTGCGCGAACGCCGCGGTGCCGAGGTAGCCGGCGACGCGACTCTCCTGCGCGCTGCCGAGCGTACCCGCAGCAGCGAGCTGGCAGTGATGGAGCAGTGCGACATCACCGTGCTGGTCAGTGCAGCCGAGCGTGAGCAGCTGCAGGCCGATGCACCGCGGGTGCAGGTGGAGCTGATCTCCAACCTGCACGAGGTTGCCGGTGCAGGTGCCGGGTTCGAGCAGCGCCACGACCTGGTGTTTGTCGGCGGCTTCCGCCACCCGCCGAACCTGGATGGCATGGAATGGTTCATCGGCGAGGTGTTCGCCAACATCCGCGCCCGGCTGCCGGAGGTGCACCTGCACTGCATTGGCGCCGCAGCACCGGAGTCGTTGCTGGCGCTGGCCGCACGCCAGCCCGGCGTGCAGATGCACGGATTCGTCGAAGACATCACGCCCTACATGGACGGCGTACGCATTGCCATCGCGCCGCTGCGGTTCGGTGCCGGAGTGAAGGGCAAGATCAACCTGAGCATGGCCCATGGCCAGCCGGTGGTCGGTACCACCTGCGCAGTGGAAGGCATGCACCTGCATCCGGGGCGGGATGTGCTGGTGGCTGACGACGCGCTCGCTTTCGCCGATGCGGTGGTCCGCCTGTATCAGGACCCGCAGCTGTGGCAGCAGTTGTCCGATGCCGGCCTGGCCAATGTCGCCGAGCATTTTTCGCTCGATGCCGCACGTGCGACCGTGCAGCGCGTGTTCTTCGCCTAGTCCGCCCGTCCACCGGCGCGACGCAGGCGGTCTTCGAATGCCGGCAGTTCCGCCAGTTCCGGCTGCAGCACCCGCGCCTGTCCGGCGGCATGCGCGGCAAAATCCAGGTCGCCGTTACCAAGCCGTTCGCTGCCGATCGCAAGCCAGCGCTGTGCCAGGCGCTGACGGGCAGCAGGCAGGCCGCTCGCGGTGGGCGACAGGGTCTGCCAGGCCTGCAGGCAGGCACCCGCGGCCTGCACCCGGTTCTGCCGCAGGTTGTCATCGAAGCAGGTACGGCTGGCGGGCAGCAGGCGCGCGGCGGCCGCTTTCACCCGGGAATCGCGCGGCGCCAGGGCCTGTGCTTCACGCAGCGCGTCGAACGCGCTGTGTCCCGGTGGACTGATCCACTGCCCGGCGCGCTCGGCGCGCTCGATCCTGCGCAGCAGCTCGCGCAACTGCCGTTCGCGCTGCGTGTTGCTGGCCGCCGGTTGCTGCAACGACTGCTGCGCCTGATGCGCACGTTGCAGGCGCTGCGCCAGCTGCTGGCGCGCCGCGGCCGACGCGCCCAGCGCTTCGGCCAGCGCTGCATCACGCTGTGCTGCGTCGAACTGGAAATCGTCGGCCTGGCTCTGGCTGCGCGCCAGCACGGCCTGCAGCACCTGCTCGCGGCCACGCAGGGCCGTGGGATCCTCCGGCGCCACGGCCAGCACGGCCAGGAATCCCTTCGCCGCATTTTCCAGCTGCTGGCGCTGCAACGCGCGCTGCGCCTGCCGCAGGCGCAGGTCCACCGCTCGTGCCAGCGCCTCCTGGCTGGCCGGAAGGTCGGCATGGCCGGCATCGAACTGGCGGGCGCGCTGCACGATCGCAGCCGCCTCGGCCAGCTCCCCTTGCCCGGCCAGCGTGCGTGCCTGCTGCAACAGATCGCTCAGGGCATCCTCGCGCCCTTCCAGCGCCGGCAGATTGTCCGGCTGCACTGCCAGGATGCGCTGGAACAGCGGCAATGCACTGCTGTCGCCATCATCAAGCCGCCCCGCCGCATAGGCATTGCGCGCCTGTGCCAGCAGCGCGCCGATGCCAGCCCCCGCGCTGCGTCGCGCCTGCAGCTGGCGGGCAACAGCCTCGGCTTCGCTCTGCGGCACCTGCAGCTCGCGGGCCAACGCCAGTGCCTGCGTGCTGCCGTCGAGGTCGTTGTTCTGCAGCCTGTCGCGTGCCTGCTGCAGTGCCGCCGCAGCCGTTCGGGCCAGGCCTTCGCGCGCCTGCGGCCGATCACCGTCCAGTGCCAGCACCGCCTGGTAGCGCTCGCGTGCGCCACTGCCATCGGCCGCGCTCAACCGGCCCGCGGCGAGTGCGCGGTCACCCTCGGCCAGCAACTGTTCGATCTGCGGCTCATCCCAGAACCAGTCGGCCAGCGGCTTGCGCAGCAGCACCAGCAGCACGAACACGGCCAGCGCGGCGACCAGCGCCCAGCGCCAGACCCGGCGTGCGTGGCGTGCCTGCAGCCACCACCAACGGCCTTCGCGGCGGACGCGGTCCAGCGCAGGATGTTCAGCGCCATGCGGGCGATGCGGGGGCTCGCGTTCCATGCGTGCAGGGTAGCCGGGGCAGCGTGAAGCTCAGCCGAGGCGACGTGCCTCGCTCACGCCCGGCAGCGCGTCCAGCTTGCCCAGCAGGGTCGACAGCTGGCCGTAGTCGCTCACCTTCAACCGCAGGCGCAGATGGGCACGGCCGCTGTTGCGCACGTTGTCACTATGGATATCGAGCACGTACGCGTCTTCCTGGGCGATCAGGTTGGTGATGTCCTTCAGCAGCCAGCGGCGATCGACCGCGGTGACCACCACGTCCACTTCGTAGCCGCCACCGGCCTGGCCCCATTCCACCGGCAGGATACGCTGCGGGCTGGTAGCGGCCAGGCGGGCCAGCGCTGCACAGTCTGCCCGATGCACGGTGACACCCCGGCTACGGGTCAGGTAGCCGACGATCGGCTCGCCCGCCACCGGCTGGCAGCAGCGTGCCAGCTGCACCAGAAGATTGCCCACACCCTGCACGGTGAACTTGGACTTGCCCAGGTTCTCCCGGCGCGCGGTCGGGCGCGGCAGCGCCGGCGCGGTTGCCGGCTGGCTGGCGGCACGCTCGGCTTCCAGCAGGGCACGGCTGACCTGGTTCGGCCCGGTATCGCCCAGCGCCACCTGGATGTAGAGGTCATCGACGCTGTCGGCATGGAATTTCTTCGCCGCCACCGCCAGATCCGAATGCTGCAGGCCCAGCCGCTTCAGCTCGCGCTCCAGCAGTTCGCGCCCGGCCTGCACGTTGCGCGCACGGTCCAGCTTGTGGAACCAGCTGCGCACCTTCTCGCGGGAGCGGTTGCTGGCCAGGAAACCATTGGCCGGCATCAGCCAGTCGCGGCGCGGGTCGGCCTCCTTGCCGGTCAGGATCTCGACGCGGTCGCCGCTGCGCAGGCGGTAGGTCAGCGGCACGATGCGGCCATTGACCTTGGCGCCGCGGCAACGGTGACCGACCATGGTGTGCACCTGATAGGCGAAATCGAGCGGTGTGGCGCCCTGTGGCAGGTCCAGCACCTCATCCTTCGGGCTCAGCGCGTAGACCCGGTCCTCGGTCAGCTCGGCATCGAGCGCCCCGGCCAGTTCGTTGCCCTGCCCGTCCTGCGCCTGCTCCAGCAGCTGCCGCATCCAGGTGATCTTGCGGTCGAAGGCCTTCTCCGCGCCCTTGCCGCCTTCCTTGTATTTCCAGTGCGCGGCCACGCCCAGCTCGGCCTGCGAGTGCATCTCGTGCGTGCGGATCTGCACTTCGATGGTGCGCCCTTCCGGGCCGACCACGGCGGTATGCAGCGAGCGGTAGTCGTTGGCCTTGGGACGGGCGATGTAATCATCGAATTCGCTCGGCACCGGCGCCCACAGTGCGTGCACCACGCCCAGCGCGGCGTAGCAGGCGGCGACGTCGTCGACCATCACCCGCACCGCGCGGATGTCGTACAGCTGGTCGAACGCCAGTCGCTTCTTCTGCATCTTCCGCCAGATGCTGTAGATGTGCTTCGGGCGGCCACTGACCTCGGCCTTGATGCCCTGCGCGACCAGTTCGCGCGACAGCACCTTCTTGACGTTCTCGACGTAGCGCTCACGCGCGATGCGGGTCTCGTCCACCTCACGGGCGATGCGCCGGTAGGTCTCGGGCTCCAGATGTCGGAAAGCCAGGTCCTCCAGCTCCCACTTCAGCTGCCAGATGCCCAGCCGGTTGGCCAGTGGTGCATGGATGTCGCGGGTCAGCTGGGCCAGCGCGCGGCGCTGTTCGTCATCCAGCTTGTCGGCCGCGCGCATCCGCGCCAGTTGCCGGGCCAGCAGGATCGGCACCACGCGCAGGTCGCGGATGATCGCCAGCAGCAGGCGGCGCAGCCCTTCACTGTTACGTCCGGCCTCGCGGCCAGCGTGCAGCGCCCATACCGGATCAGCAGCGTCCTGGCCATCGAGCAGGCCGATCACTGCCGCCTTGTGGTTGCCCAGCGGCAACGCATCCAGGTGGGCACGCAACCCGGGAAGGTCGAACAGCAGGGCCGCGACCACTGCGCCTTCGTCGGCTGAAAGCATCGACAGCGCATCTAGGGTGTCACCCAGCACCGACCAGCTGGCGCGCATCTGGTGGTCGCACTCCGGGGCATCCCAGTGCCCGCGCAGGGCCTCGCGCAGCGGAGCGGGCAGCACCGCTGCCGAGGGACGGTTCAACAAGGCATCCAGGCCGGGGACGGAAGCGCGGTTCACAGCATCGAGCAGGCAAGACAGAGGCCCCTACACTAGCGCCGGCGCCGTTCAGGGACAATCGCCGCGGCCACCATCGCCCGGCATGTGGACATGCCGCTACACTCGCGGGTAAACCCAGGAGAGTCCCGCCATGCCCTCGATCGTTCCGCACTTCCGTCCACGACTGCTGGCCTGCGCCGCACTGCTGCTGGCCGTATCGGCGCCTGCGCTGGCCCAGCGCGTGGTGGAAGGCGACCTGCAGCAGCAGATGTCGCCCGCCGAGTTCAAGGCCGCCGGGCTGGACAAGCTCGATGCAGCGGAACTGGCCACGCTCAACCGCTGGCTGCAGGGCAAGGTCGAGGCGGCCACCACCCAGGCCGTGGCCGCCGTCCGCGAGGAGGCACGCGAGGAAGGACGCCAGGAAGTGATCGTGAAGAACCGGGGCTTCTTCGATTTTGGCAGCAGCGAACCCATCACCGGCGTGCTGCAGGGCGAGTTCCGCGGCTTCGGCAAGGGCCGCGTCTACGTGCTGGACAACGGCCAGGAATGGGAACAGACCGATGCCACGACCCTGGCCGGCGTGCGCAAGGCGTCGCCCCGGGTAAGCATCAAGCCCGGGGTGATGGGCGTCTGGTACATGAAGGTTGACGGTGTGAACACCCAGCCCAAGGTCCGCCGCACCAAGTAACGGCGCGTCCTGGAGGTAGAGCCGGGCACCGGCTCGGCTCTACCGGATCGGACTCACGCCTGGCGCAGTGCGGTTACCCGCTGCGCCAGCTTCTTCGCCGAGATGCCGGTGCGCGCACCCAGCTCCTGCGCGAACAGTGACACCCGCAGTTCCTCCAGGTCCCAGCGCAGTGCCTGCCATTGCGGGCGTTCACGCAGGCCCTGTGCCTCACCATCGCGCAGTGCGTCCAGGAACGGATGCAGCTCCAGCATGCGTGCCTGGTCGCGCGGCGGATCGCGCTTGGCCCGCTCGGTGCGCAGGATCATCGCCTTCAGGTAGCGCGGATACTGCGCCAGCGCGTCGGCCGGCGTGTCGCGCAGGAAGCCGGGGTGGATCAGGCCCACCAGCTGCGCTTCCATGTCGTCCAGGTTGCCGCGCGCCCAGCCCATCAATGGCGCCTCCAGCATCGGTTTCAATTCCGCCACCAGCGCCAGGATGGTCTCGGCCAGCTTCAATCGCGACATCGCCTCGCCGAACAGCGCCTTGGCCGCGTGGTCGCGACGCTGCTCGAAGGCCGCCGCATCGCGGATGTCCTCCAGGCCTTCGGCCAGAACGGCATTCATCGCCGCATCGACCAGATCGCCGCGCAGGCGCTCCTGCGATTCGATGGCCGCGTACAGCAAGCCGGTCTTGGCCCCCACCGGCAGCTGCTTGCGTGCCTGCTTGACCTTCTCGGCCAGCGCGATCTCCAGCAGGCGGCGCACGCCCAGCGGATGGGCCTCCTGCGCCTGCTGCCGATCGGCAAAGATGCGCAGCGCCACGCTGTCACCTTCATCGAGCAATGCCGGATAGGCCGGCACACCCGCTTCACCAGGAACCTGTAGCGGAATCGGCGTGGCCGGGAACGTGCGCAGGCCATCGGCCGCCATCTCGCGCCCGGCACGCGCCGCAAAGGCATCGCCGGCACGACCACCGAATTTCGCGCGCAGCGCATCGAGGTCACGCGACGTGGCCAGCACCTTGCCGTGCTCGTCGCGCAGGCGCAGGTTCATGTGCAGGTGCGGTTCGATCGCACCGGGCTCGAAATCGAGCGCCGTCACCATGGCACCGGTCGCGCGTGACAGGAAGCGTGCCAGCTCACCGGTGATGGCATCGGCGCTGGGCTGCGGGAACGCCTCGAAGAACGCGCGGCCGAAGTCCGGCGCCGGCACATAGTTGCGGCGCATCGCCTTGGGCAGGCTGCGGATCAGCGCCGAGGCCTTGTCCACCACGAAGCCCGGCGCCAGCCAGCCCAGCTGCACCGGGTCCAGTGCATTGAGCAGGTGCAGCGGTACGTCGAGGGTCACGCCGTCATCGTCAGCGCCCGGTTCGAAGCGGTAATGCAGCGGCAACCGCGCCTGGCCCAGCGCCAGGTACTTCGGGTAGCGCTCCTGTTCGCTCCCTTCGCCGGGCAGCAGGTCGACCAGCGACCAGTGCAGGGTCTTGCGCTGTTCCGGCGCCAGCCCCTTCCACCACGTGTCCAGACCCGCCGCCGAATGGATCTGCGGCGGCACCCGGTCCAGGTACCAGCGCGCCTGCCAGTCCTCGTCGGCAACGATGCCGGCGCGGCGCAGCTTGGCCTCTTCCTCGCGTGCGACCTCCAGCACCTTCTGGTTGTCGGCCACGAAGCTGGCGCGGGTGTTGATCTCGCCGGTCACCAGCGCCTGGCGCACGAAGATGTCGTGCGCTTCGCCCGGTTCGATACGGCCATAGTGCACCGGCTTCTTCGGCGCCAGCACCAGGCCGAACAGGCTGATCTGCTCGGACGCCAGCACCTGGCCCTGCGCGCGCGACCAGTGCGGGTCGAAATGCTTGCGCAACAGCAGGTGCGGCAATTCGGCAATCACCCAGTCCGGCTCGATCGCGGCCAGGGTCATGCCCCACACCTTCTGCGTATCCAGCAGGTTGGCCACCAGCAGCCACGGCGGCGGCCGCTTGGACAGCGCCGAGCCCGGGAACGGCAGGAACCGGCGCTGGCGCGGGGCCTGGAAATCGCCCTTCTCGGTGCGGTGGCCGATCTGCGTCGGCAGGCCCGCCACCAGCGCCCGGTGCAGGGTCTGGTAGGCGGCGGCACGCACGCGTTCGCTGAAACCGCCGCCAGCCGGCGCCTGTTCCTTCTGCGCACGCACGGCTACGGGCGTCGGCGCAGCCTCGGTCTTGCCCTCGCGGGCCAGCCGCGCGGCACGGTGCAGCTGGCCACGGGTGGCCTTGACCGCCGCTGCATCATCACGCGCCGGAGTCGGCGCACTGCTGCCGGCCAGCAGCGGCGCCATCGACGCTTCGTTGGCCTCTTCCTTCCAGCCCAGTTCCTCACACTGCAAGCGCAGCTGGCGATGCAGCTCGCGCCATTCGCGCATGCGCAGGAAACCCAGGAAATGGCGACCGCACCAGTCGCGCAGCTTGGACTGGGTCAGGTCTTCATGGGCCTGCCGGTAGGCGTCCCACAGGCGCAGCACGCCGACGAACTCGGAGCGGCCATCGGCAAACTGCGCATGTGCGCTGTCGGCCGCGCCGCGCGCCTCGGCCGGTCGCTCGCGCGGGTCCTGGATGCCGAGGAACGAGGCGATCACCAGCATAGGGCGCAGGCAGCCGGCGGCCTGCGCGGCCACCAGCATGCGTGCCAGCTTCACGTCCACCGGCAGGCGCGCCATCTGCTTGCCGACGGTGGTCATGCGCCGCTCGGCATCGATCGCGCCCAGCTCGGTCAGCTGCTGCCAGCCATCGGCCACCGCACGCTCATCGGGTGCTTCCAGGAACGGGAAGTCCTCGATGCGGCCCAGGCCCAGCTGCAGCATGCGCAGGATCACCCCGGCCAGGCTGGAGCGGCGGATTTCCGGGTCGGTGAACTCCGGCCGCGCCTGGAAATCAGCTTCGGCGTACAGGCGATAGCAGATGCCCTCGGCGATACGACCGCAACGGCCCTTGCGCTGGTTGGCGCTGGCCTGCGAGATCGGCTCGATATGCAGGCGATCCAGCTTGTTGCGTGGGCTGTAGCGTTTGACGCGGGCGAAACCGGGGTCGACCACGTAGCGGATGCGCGGCACCGTCAGCGAGGTTTCGGCCACATTCGTGGCCAGCACGATGCGCCGGTTCGGGCCCGGGTTGAACACCCGGTCCTGATCCTGGTTGGACAGCCGCGCGTACAGCGGCAGCACTTCGGTATTGCGGTACTTGCGGCGCTCCAGCGACTGATGCGCGTCGCGGATCTCACGTTCGCCAGGCAGGAAGATCAGCACGTCGCCGCGCGCATCCAGGCGGGTGATCTCGTCGATGGCCGACACGATGGCATCGTTGACGGTGCGTTCGCCCTGGTCTTCGCCCTCGCCTTCCAACGCGCGGTAACGCACTTCCACCGGGAAGGTGCGGCCCTCGACGCTGATCACCGGCGCATTGTCGAAATGCTCGGCGAATCGTCCGGTGTCGATGGTGGCCGAGGTGACGATCAGCTTCAGGTCCGGGCGCTTGCGCAGCAGTTGCTTCAGGTAGCCCAGCAGGAAGTCGATGTTGAGGCTGCGTTCGTGCGCTTCGTCAACGATGATCGTGTCGTAGTTCGACAACCAGCGGTCACTGGCGATCTCCGCCAGCAGGATGCCGTCGGTCATGAACTTGATGCGGCTGTCGTCGCTGACCTTGTCGTTGAAGCGCACCTGGTAGCCGACCAGCTGGCCCAGTTCGCTCTGCAGTTCCTGCGCCACGCGGCTGGCCACCGCACGTGCGGCAATCCGTCGCGGCTGGGTGCAGCCGATCATGCCAGCCTGGCCACGGCCTGCGGCCAGGCACAGTTTCGGCAGCTGGGTGGTCTTGCCCGAACCGGTTTCGCCGGCAATCACCACCACCTGGTGGTCGCGGATCAGCTCGATGATCGCGTCGGCTTCACGCGCAATCGGCAGCTGCGGGTCCAGAGTAATGGATGGCTGCTGTTGCGCCCGCATCTGCCGGCGCTGCACCGATGCCTGCAAGGCCTGCTCGAAGGTGGCGGCCAGCGCCGCATCCTGTGGCTTGGCCTGGCAACGCGAGAGCATTCCCAGCAGACGGCCCCGGTCGCGGCTCATGGCGCCGTCGATGGCGGCACGTTGTTGGCGCAGGCGGGGCGATGGATTTTTATCGATAGAGTTCATCAATCGGTTCGTTCAAAACTTTGAAAGCGACCAGTCATCACGACCGGTTTATTGTGAAGGCCAACGATTCCACAAGGAGGAACCCCATGGCGAAGACCAAGAGCACGACCAAGGCCAAGACCGGCAAGCAGAAGCTTGCAGCGGCGGCACCGTCGGCACCGAACATCGATATCGGGATCACCCAGGGCGACCGCAAGAAGATCGCCGACGGTCTGTCGCGCTTCCAGGCCGATGCGTTCACGCTCTACCTGAAGACGCACAACTTCCACTGGAACGTGACCGGGTCGATGTTCAACTCGCTGCACACCATGTTCGAGACGCAGTACACCGAGCAGTGGGCGGCACTGGACGACGTGGCCGAGCGCATCCGCGCGCTGGGCTTCAATGCCCCGGGCTCCTACCGGGAATTTGCTGCGCTGACCTCGATCGCCGAGGAACCGGGCCTGACCGACAGTGCGGACTGGCGTGAAATGGTACGCCAGTTGGTGGTCGCCAACGAAGCGGTCTGCCGTACGGCACGTGACGTGCTGGACGTGGCAGCCAAGGGTGACGATGCCCCGACCGAGGATCTGATGACCCAGCGCCTGCAGACCCACGAGAAGTACGCCTGGATGCTGCGTTCCCTGCTCCAGTAAGGATTTTGGGGGCTCGGCAGGGCTGCGCCCTGCACCCGCGGTAGTGCCGGCCGCTGGCCGGCAACAGCAACAGCAAAAGCTGGTTTCCTGTGGGTTGGCGGGGTGGGTCCGGTTGCGGGAGACGCCGTGAACCCGTCCTTGGGGGCTTGGCAGCCGCATCCATGCGGCTGACACTCCCGCAACCGGACCCACCCCGCCTTCGACAGTTCTCCGCGATCTGTCGGCAAAGCCTGGGGTCAGAGCCGTTTTCCGCAGGAAAACGGCTCTGACCCCATTTCGTTTGTCGATATCTGAAAGATGTGTCGACCAAGGTCGACACCTACCAACAGGCGCGGGGAACTGTCAGGGGCGGGGCGGTGTCGGAT
>NZ_DS999412.1:1408582-1629782 GCF_000158575.1 Stenotrophomonas sp. SKA14 | reverse complement strand
CCGCCAAACCACGGATCGCCCCAGAGCCGGCTGTTGCCTTTGACGTTGCTCTGGCTTCTAGCAGGTGCAGGGCGCAGCCCTGCCGAACCCCCGCCGGGGTAAACTACTTGGATGGCTTCCCGTCCCGCGCACGACCTGCTCCAACGCGTCTTTGGTTACGACGATTTCCGTGGTCCACAGCAGGACATCGTGGAGCATGTGGCTGCCGGTCACGATGCCCTGGTGCTGATGCCCACCGGCGGCGGCAAGTCGCTGTGCTACCAGGTGCCGGCCCTGCTGCGTGACGGTTGCGGCATCGTCATCTCGCCGCTGATCGCGCTGATGCAGGACCAGGTCGAGGCGCTGCGCCAGCTCGGCGTGCGTGCCGAGTACCTGAATTCGACCCTGGACGCCGAAACCGCCGGTCGCGTCGAGCGCGAACTGCTGGCCGGCGAGCTGGACATGCTCTATGTCGCGCCCGAGCGCCTGCTGACCGGCCGTTTCCTGTCGCTGCTGTCGCGCAGCCACATCGCCCTGTTCGCCATCGACGAAGCGCACTGCGTCTCGCAGTGGGGCCACGACTTCCGCCCGGAGTACCGCCAGCTCACCGTCCTGCACGAGCGCTGGCCGGACATTCCGCGCATCGCGCTGACCGCCACTGCCGACCCGCCGACCCAGCGCGAGATCGCCGAACGCTTGGACCTGGCCGAAGCCCGCCACTTCGTCAGCTCGTTCGACCGCCCCAACATCCGCTACACCGTGGTGCAGAAGGACAACGCCCGCAAGCAGCTGACCGATTTCCTGCGCGGCCATCGCAGCGAAGCCGGCATCGTTTACTGCATGTCACGGCGCAAGGTCGAAGAGACCGCCGAATTCCTCTGCGGCCAGGGCTTCAATGCCCTGCCCTATCACGCCGGCCTGCCGCCGGAGGTGCGTGCCAACAACCAGCGCCGCTTCCTGCGCGAAGACGGCATCGTGATGTGCGCCACCATCGCTTTCGGCATGGGCATCGACAAGCCGGACGTTCGCTTTGTAGCGCATACCGACCTGCCCAAGTCGATGGAAGGCTATTACCAGGAAACCGGCCGCGCCGGCCGCGATGGCGAGGCCGCCGAGGCCTGGCTGTGCTACGGCCTGGGCGACGTGGTGCTGCTCAAGCAGATGATCGAGCAGTCCGAGGCCAGCGAGGAACGCAAGCAACTGGAGCGTTCCAAGCTCGACCACCTGCTGGGCTACTGTGAATCCATGCAGTGCCGCCGCCAGGTGCTGCTGGCCGGGTTCGGCGAAACCTATCCGCAGCCCTGCGGCAACTGCGACAACTGCCTGACCCCGCCGGCCGCCTGGGACGCCACCGTCCCGGCACAGAAGGCGCTGAGCTGCGTCTACCGCAGTGGCCAGCGCTTCGGCGTCGGCCATCTGATCGACATCCTGCGCGGCAGCGAGAACGAGAAGGTCAGGCAGCAGGGCCACGACAAGCTGAGCACCTATGCGATCGGCCGCGACCTGGATGCGCGCACCTGGCGCAGCGTGTTCCGCCAGCTGGTGGCCGCCAGCCTGCTGGAAGTGGACAGCGAGGGCCACGGCGGCCTGCGCCTGACCGATGCCAGCCGCGCCGTGCTGACCGGCCACCGCCAGATCAGCATGCGTCGCGATGCCGCCGGCACCAGCAGCGGCCGCGAACGCAGCGCGCAGCGCACCGGCCTGTCGGTGCTGCCGCAGGACCTGGCCCTGTTCAACGCCCTGCGCGGCCTGCGTGCCGAGCTGGCGCGCGAACAGAACGTGCCGGCCTTCGTGATCTTCCACGACAGCACCCTGCGCAACATCGCCGAGCAGCGCCCGACCAGCCTGGACGAACTGGCCCGGGTCGGCGGCATCGGCGGCACCAAGCTCAGCCGCTACGGCCCGCGCCTGGTGGAGATCGTGCGCGAGGAAGGGTAATGGCGATCCCGTTTGTAGAGTCGAGCTTGCTCGACTGCCGTTGATTCCACGCCAGGAGCAGTCGAGCACGCTCGACGCTACAAATCCCACCCTGGTGCTGCTCCAACCTTGAACCGGCTGTTCAGCCGGAAGTGCATCCGCGCCCGCTTGCGGCTAAATTGACGTCCATGTCCCTGGCCTCGACCCTGCTCCGTGTCGTGCTCATGCTCAGCCTGTTGCTCAACGGGCTGAACGCGGCCATGGCCAGTGGTCACGAGGACATGGGCCGGATGGCCCATGCCGTGGCCGCCGCCGCCCAAGACGGCGAGGCCGACTGCCACCACCACGCCGGCATGCAGGCCGGG
Source organism: Stenotrophomonas sp. SKA14 (assembly GCF_000158575.1). Lineage (NCBI taxonomy): Bacteria > Pseudomonadati > Pseudomonadota > Gammaproteobacteria > Lysobacterales > Lysobacteraceae > Stenotrophomonas > Stenotrophomonas sp. SKA14. The sequence continues at coordinate 1,627,521 of NZ_DS999412.1, read as the reverse complement.
CAGGCTCCGCAGGCCAAGGCCCCCGCGCACGACGTCCATTGCCAGATCAAGGAGTGCGCGCGCAGCTGCGCGCAGCATCCGCTGCTGGTGGTGCAACCGTTGCCGTACCTGGCTGGCCCGGCATTGTCGCTGGCACCGCAACCGATGCCGGCCAATGGCCGACCGGCGCCGCCACTGCCGCCGATCTCGCGCCCTCCCATCGGCTGATTCCACGCGTACCGTGCGCGCTGCGCACCAGAGCCGGCTGTTTGCCGGCATCTATCCGTGTCTGGAGTCACCACCATGAATACCCGCATTCCCCCCGGCCCGGGCGCTGTGCCCATGCCGTCGCGCCGCCTGTTCGTGCAGGGCCTGGCCGCCGGTGGCGTCGTCGCTGGCATTGCCGCCGTCGGCGTGCCGCAGCGCGCGCTCGCCGCCGCCACGTCCACGCCGCGCCTGGCCGGCGCCCCCGCCGTGCTCAGCGCCCCCCGCGTCGAGCTGTCCATCGGCGAATCGCTGGCCAACTTCACCGGCCGCACCCGCCCGGCGATCACCGTCAACGGCTCGCTGCCGGCACCGATCCTGCGCTGGCGCGAAGGCCAGAGCGTGGACCTGTTCGTGCGCAACACGCTGCAGCGCCATCCGACCTCGATCCACTGGCACGGCATCCTGCTGCCGGCCAACATGGACGGCGTGCCCGGCCTGAGCTTCAACGGCATCGGCCCCGGCGAGACCTACCACTATCATTTCAACCTCAAGCAGTCGGGAACCTACTGGTACCACAGCCACTCGATGTTCCAGGAGCAGGCCGGTCTGTACGGCGCGCTGATCATCGACCCGGCCGAACCGGCGCCGTATCACCACGACCGCGAGCACGTGATCCTGCTGTCGGACTGGACCGACATGGACCCGGGTGCGCTGTTCCGGCGCATGAAGAAGCTCGCCGAGCACGACAACTACTACAAGCGCACGCTGCCGGACTTCCTGCGCGACGTGAAGCGCGATGGCTGGTCGGCCGCGCTGGCTGACCGGGGGATGTGGGGGCGGATGCGGATGACCCCGACCGACATCTCCGACATCAACGCGCACACCTACACCTACCTGATGAACGGTACCGCGCCGGCCGGCAACTGGACCGGGCTGTTCCGCAGCGGCGAGAAGGTGCTGCTGCGCTTCATCAACGGCGCCTCGATGACCTACTTCGACGTGCGCATCCCCGGCCTGAAGATGACCGTGGTCGCCGCCGACGGCCAGTACATCCATCCGGTCAGCATCGACGAGTTCCGCATCGCACCGGCCGAGACCTATGACGTGCTGGTGGAGCCCACTGGCCAGGATGCGTTCACCCTTTTCTGCCAGGACATGGGCCGCACCGGTTTTGCCGCCGGTACGCTGGCGGTGCGCCATGGCCTGCAGGCACCGATTCCGGCGCGTGACCCGCGCCCGTTGCTGACGATGTCCGACATGGGGCACGACATGGCAGGGCATGACATGGGCGGCCACGCTGGCCACGACATGGCCGCGATGAAAAGCATGGAAGGCGGCTGCGGTGCCAGCATGGGCCACGGCGCACATGGCGGTGGCAGCGATACCGCCAGCAAGGCGCCGAAGCACCCGGCCAGCGAGCGCAACAACCCGCTGGTGGACATGCAGAGCTCAGCCACCGAACCCAGACTGGACGACCCGGGCATCGGCCTGCGCGACAACGGTCGCCAGGTGCTGACCTACGGCGCGATGCGCAGCCTGTTCGAGGACCCGGATGGGCGTGAACCGGGCCGCGAGATCGAGCTGCACCTGACCGGCCACATGGAGAAATTCTCCTGGTCGTTCGATGGCATCCCGTTCGCCAGCGCCGAGCCGCTGCGGCTGAACTACGGCGAGCGCATGCGCATCGTGCTGGTCAACGACACCATGATGCAGCACCCGATCCACCTTCACGGGGTGTGGAGCGATCTGGAAAACGCACAGGGCCAATTCCAGGTGCGCAAGCATACCATCGACATGCCGCCGGGCACCCGCCGCAGCTATCGCGTGCGCGCCGACGCACTCGGTCGCTGGGCTTACCACTGCCACCTGCTGTACCACATGGAAGCAGGCATGATGCGCGAAGTGAGGATCGAAGAATGAGCCGCTCACTCCTTTCCCCGAGCCTGCTGGCGCTGGGCCTGGCGGCTGCGCTGCCGGTATTCGCGCAGTCGCATGCCGGGCATGACATGGCCGCGATGGACGCGCCTGCGAAAGCCACGAAGACGCCGGTCGAACCGGTCGATCATTCGAAGATGGATCACGGTGCGACGCAGCCGGCGACGATGGACCATTCCACGATGGACCATTCCACGATGGACCACGCCGCGATGGGCCACGGATCGCCTGCACCGACCGAGCCACGCGAGCCGATCCCGATCCCGACCGACGCCGACCGCACCGCCGCGTTCCCGCCGATCGCACATGGCGCGATGGAACATGCGCCGGAGATCAACAGCCTGCTGCTGATCGACCGCCTCGAACACTGGGACGGCAAGAGCAGCAACGGCCAGGCCTGGGAAGCGACCGGCTGGATCGGCGGCAACATCAACCGCCTGTGGCTGCGCACCGATGGCGAACGCAGCCGTGGCCGCACCGAGTCATCATCGCTGGAAGCGCTGTACGGCCGCAGCGTATCGCCGTGGTGGGATGTGCTGGTGGGCGTGCGCCAGGACTTCCGGCCGGCCGACTCGCGCACCTGGGCAGCACTCGGCATCCAGGGCCTGGCCCCGTACAAGTTCGAGAGCTCGGCCACGCTGTACATGGGCTCCGGCGGCCAGGTACTGGCCAAGGCCGAAGTCGAGTACGACGTGCTGCTGACCAACCGCCTGATCCTGCAGCCGTTGCTGGAAGCCACCGTGGCGGCCAAGGACGAACCGGAGTACGGCATCGGCCGCGGCCTGAACAAGGTGGAAGCCGGCCTGCGCCTGCGCTACGAGTTCAGCCGCCGCTTCGCGCCGTATATCGGCATCAGCCACGAACGCACGTTTGGCGACACCGCCGATTACGCCGGTGACCACGCGCGCGACACGCGCTGGGTGGCCGGCGTGCGCATGTGGTTCTGAGCAGCGGAGTGTGAGCAACCGCCAGCCCCGGCAGCCGCCGGGGCCGGCTACACTGCGCCACGTTCCAATGCAGGCCCCACCATGTCGTTGCAGATCCGCCGCGCCACCCTCGCCGATGTCGAAGCGCTGTCGGCCATCGCCATCGCCACCTACAACGAAACCTGGGGCGACTCGTATCCGCCGCAGGAACTGCGTGACTTCCTGCAGGCGCACTACAGCAGCGAACCGCAGCGCGCCGAGCTGTCCGACCCGCGCAGTGCGGTCTGGCTGCTGATGGATGGCGACAACGTGGTCGGCTACCTGGCCGCCGGTGCCAACACCCTGCCGCATGCCGACGCACGCGAGGGCGACATCGAACTGAAGCGTTTCTACGTCCTGGCTGCGTACCAGAACGGCGGCCATGGCGCGCGCCTGATGGACGCGTTCATGGCGTGGCTGGACCATCCCCAGCGCCGCACCCTGTGGGTGGGCGTGTGGGAAGAGAACTTCGGTGCGCAGCGCTTCTACGCACGCTATGGCTGCAGCAAGGTGGGCGAGTATGAATTCATCGTCGGCGACACCCACGACCGCGAGTTCATCCTGCGTCGGCCGTGATCACGGCCCTGTAGCGTCGAGCTTGCTCGACTGCTGTCGGAACAGCCAGTCGAGCAAGCTCGACTCTACGAAGAGCGAACCGCTCAGAAATCGAACAGTTCGGACAGGAAGCTGTCCTTCTTCTTTTTCTTGTAGCCGTGCCCATGCTGCTGGCCACGGTTGTCTTCGTAGCGCTGGCCGAGATGGCGGGTGTCACGGTGCATCACCGGCGGCGGCGTGGAAGCCGGCTGCTGCTGCACAGGCGCAGGTGGCGGCACCGCCGCTCCGGCGCGCTCGATGATCTTGTCCAGCTCGCCACGGTCCAGCCACACGCCACGGCACCCCGGGCAGTAATCGATCTCGATGCCATGGCGTTCGGCCATCTGCAGGGTCTGGGTCGTGCATACGGGGCACAGCATGGGCATTGCTCCTGTCGGTCTGGCATCGACTGTACCTGCCCTGCGATGACTGTGCGGCAACACATGACCGATGGCACAGGGACTTCCGGCGCGTGCCGGCGGACGCGGCCGGCCCGACACTGCGGCCTTGTCCCGCACGGAGTGCGCGCATGAGCATGCTGTCCCGCCTGCCCAACCCGATGCGCCTGTTGCTGGTGCTGCTGGGCGTTGGCCTTGGCCTGAACCTGCGCGATATCGCCGCGTCCATCGGTGCGCCGATTCCTGCGCTGCCCATCCCCTATGGCGGTAGCCTGCTCGACAATGCACTGGCCGTACTGCTGGCGCTGTTGCTGGCCGCGCTGCTGCGCCCCCGCGGCGTGGGCCTGTTCGCCAGTCTCGGGCTGCACGGCAACGGCCGGAGCGGACCGCTGTGCGTGCTGCTGGCCAGCCTGCCCTGCTGGCTGGGCCTGGCCCTGCTTGGCACACCGAACACGGCGCTGACCGTCCTGGACGCAGCGATGCTCGCGGTACTGTTCCCCGTGGCCGAAGAGGTGCTGTTCCGCGGCCTGGGTTTCATCCTGCTGGTGAAGATCGTGCGCGGCCCGTGGCCCCTGCTCGCACTACCGCAGGCGTTGCTGTTCGGCTGGGTGCACTGGCTGGGCTTCGGCGGTTTCGAAGGAGGTGGCACCGCGCTGTTCATCGGCGCGGTGATCGCCTTCGGTGGCTTCATCTTCGCCTGGCTCGACCACCTCGATGGCGACACCCTGTGGTGCGGCCTGGTGCTGCACGTTTCGATGAACCTGGCCTGGAATGTGTTCAGCCTCGACGACGCCATCGCATTGGGCTGGCAGGCCACCGGCCTGCGCATCGGTACGGCCCTGCTGGCGGTGGCCGCGCTGGCCTGGCACCGGCGGCGTCGGCGCCCGACGCGCCTGTAACGCCCACTTAGCCTGCCGTGCACGCCGGTATCACTACCGGCTTGCGCATACTTGCGCGCCTTTTCACCGTTGCTGTCCGGAGTTGTCGCGTCATGTTGCTGTCCAAGCGCCACGTTGAACCCCGCGTCCTGCTGATCGAGGATGCGGAGGAAACCCGCGAACTGAGCCGGCTGGCGCTGGAAAGCCAGGCCTGCCATGTGGTGGGCGTCAGCTCGGCCGAAGCCGCGTTGGGCCTGCTGGCCGCCGGTGAGCGCTTCGACCTGCTGTTCACCGACGTCAACCTGGGCCTTGTGAGCGGGATTGAAGCTGCCAACCAGGTGCGCGACCTCTATCCGTACCTGCCGATCCTGGTCACCTCGGGCATGGACCAGCACCGCGTGCTGCCACAGCTGCGCGACGGCATCCATTTCCTGCCCAAGCCTTACAACATGAGCGAACTGCTCGATGCCATCCGGCTGTGCTTCCGGCACGCCGATGTGGGCGTGTTGACCGGGCCGGATGCACAGGCGGCCTGAGGCATTCATCCACGCATGGCGTGGATCTACTGAATCCGCGTCTCATCGGCGTGGCTGCAACCGCCCATCAACCGCCCGTATCACGCCATGCGTGGATTGAAGCAGTAGATCCACGCCATGCGTGGATGGCACCCACCATCAACCGCTGCTGTACGGCCCGGTACCCGGGAACACCTTCAGCAGTGCGCGGGTGATCATGTCCGGGTAGACCGTGAAGTGGTCCTCGTCATCGATCACCATGTTCTCCACCTTCAACGAACGCCCGCTGCGGCGCAGCTGCTCGGCGAACTCGGCGTTGTGACGCAGCATGTCGTTGCGGGTGAAGTAGCGCGGTTCCGGCTTGACCGTTTCAAAGCTGCCGACTGACAACACCACCGTGGTCGGCTGCGAGGGCGCCCTGGCCTCTGCCTGCAGGCGCGGCACCAGATGATCGTCAAACCACAGCGATGGGCTGGACAGGATGTAGGTACGGAACATGTCCGGACGCGTGGTCAGCACGTAGGCGCCGAACAGGCCCCCGTAGGAATGGCCGGCATAGGCGCGCCGTGCGGGATCGGTGCGGTAGCGCGCATCGATCATCGGCAGCACGCGCTCGGCGAGGAAATCGCGGTAATGCGCGGCGCCGCCATAGCTGACGTCATCACTGTAGTCACGCGGATCGGTGCGCGCCGGATCGCTGGGCGTGTAGTCCCGCGAGCGGCTCTGCTTGGAGGTCAGGCCTTCCTGCGGCGGCAGCCCGACCAGGATGAAATCCTCCAGGTTGACGCCCTTCTGTCCCACCATGTTGCGCACGCTGCGCACCAGCGGGAAGCTGTACAGCGCATCGGTCACGTACAGCACCGGGTAGTGCTTTTCCGGATGCGCGGCGTAGTCGGCCGGCAACGCCACCCAGACCGGGTAATCGCGGCCGACCGGATCGTGCACGCGCAGCGCTTCGGTATCCGGCAACACCACGCCCGGCGCAGCGGTGGCCGCGCTCTCCTTCGCTTCACTCTGCGTTGCCGGCGGTGCCACCGACATCGCACAGCCACTCACGGCCAGGCAGGCCGCCACACTCCATCCACGCACACGCTGCATCCACACGCTCCCGTTGCGGGCGGCGTACCGGATGGCGCCGCTGCCGCATCCTTGCATGGCGTGCGGCGCGGTGCCAGTGCGGTCAGGGCGAGGCCGGCGGCGGTGCCGGGAACAGCGTGCGCAGCGCCTGCAATGCGGCCGGATGATAGATCGTGGCGTGGGTTTCCTCCGGCAGTGGCAGGTACTTCACCAGCGGCGACGGCGAGGCCTGTTCCAGCAGCGTTGCCAGCTGCGCGGCAGAGGCTGCCAGTTCCGGTTGCCCGCTACTGGCCAGGAACACGCGCGGCTGCGCACGCGTCACTGCCGGCAGCTGCTTGGCCGCACCTGCCAGCATCGTACCGCGGTTCCACCACAGGCTGGGGTCCAGCGCGATGAAGCTGTTGAACAGTGTCGGTTCCTACAGCAGCGTCTCGACCACGAACAGCCCGGCCAGTGATTCGCCGATCAACGCGCGCTCGTCGGTGGTCGGGTAGCGCTGGCGCACCTGCGGCATCAGTTCATCGCGCAGGAACGCGCGGTAGGCTGCCGAGCCGCCGATGCGCGGCGCGATCTTCTGGTCCTGCGGATCCTTGCTGGGGCCGGTCATGTCGCGGCGGCGTTCGGTGTTCTCGATGCCGACCAGCAGGAACGGACGCATGCTGCCGTTGCCACTCAGCACCTGCACCAGCCCGGCCACATGCAGGAAATCCTCGCCGATGCCACCGTCGGGCATGTACAGCACGGGCAGCGGCGCCTTCGGGTCCAAGCCCCACGGCTGCGGGCGATAGACGTTGATGCGGCGGGTTTCGCCCAGCGCCTTCGATTCGATGGTGAAGGTCTCGCCGATCACCAGTGGAGTCGCGGCAGCCGCCTGCGCGGACGGCACCGGTTCGGCGGCCATCAACGGCGCGGTGGAAACGGCGGACAACAACAGCGACAGCACGATCAGGCGCATGGGGCGGCCCATCCTGGGAAAGAGGCCGAGGATAGCGCCCCGCGGCAGGCATTGGCGGCTCCGGCACGCTCAACACCCCTGCCAGATGCGTAGATCCACACCCTGCGTGGATGGATCACTGTAGAGCCGAGCCCACGCTCGGCTCAGCCCCCCCCACGCGAACCGCGGCCGAGCATGGCTCGGCTCTACAGGGAGCCTGCACGGATGTGTCGCGTTCGCACCTGAATTTTGCCGTGCGAGACGCTCAGGCTGCTGCTACGGATCATGGAAGTGAAGCCAGCTTTACACGCACCGGTTCACAGCAAATGCGTCACCCGATGCGGCTTGCGCCATTCGACAGCGCGATTCCCCAGGCCACCAGAACGGATGCGTCGCGTCCTGTCGCTCGCTGCATCGGAGCCCTCTGTGACAATAGTGTCGCGCTGCGGTTGGCAGGAATTTTTTCCCAAATTTCAGATTGAAATCCGCGCGCGGGCGTAACCAATATGCAGCGCCACCGACAACGGGTGGCACCGGGCCTGCAAGCCCGTAATGACATTCACGCTGTTGTTTGCGCTCACCCGTCGGCACCGTCTCCGGACCGTGCCGGCGGGTGATCCGTCGGCCTTTATGGCGGGCGGTGCGTGGGGGTTTTCGGACCCGCCGGTTACTGCGTGATGTCATCCCGGCTTGCAGCCATGCACCGTCCGCCACCCGTCTCGCACCGTGGCGCTACCGCCCAAGAGCCGAGGAACCCGAGATGACCCGACGTCCACCCCAAGCGCCCTACTGCACCCCCGACAGCGTCAATGACGATGACAACCCCGCGCCGGATCTCAGCACGTTCTGGGGATGCCTCAAGCGCATCCGCGATGGCGACGGCGCCGACGGCCTGCCCTGACCGGAAACCGATCTGCCGCCCGGCCGTGATCAAGCGATGGCACGCGCGGATCGTGCCGCCGTCGGCATGCTGACGGTGGCGGAAATGCTGCACGCCGCCGAACGCTGCCGGTCGATGGCCACGCCCGACCGCCATCTGGATGAAGCGGTGATCGATGGGCTGTTCTTCGCCTGCCGCGGGCTGGCGGAACTGGTGTGCCGGGATATCCGGCCGGCGTAGGCGCCCTTGCACTCCGAACCGGTCCATACTTGGGCCGGACGGGTCGCCAGTCCCTTCGATAACTACAAGGAGGTTTGCATGTTGAATGCCGTGCTCATCGCCGCGCTGGCCGCCAGCCCGGCCGCGCCCGTGCCGTACGCCGACTGCCTGCTCGGCAACATCCAGCCCGGGCTGTCTGATCTTGCCGTGCAACTGGTGCAGGAGGCCTGTGCTGCGAAGCATCCGGAGAGCTTCGCCGCAGCGATGGAACTGGAACGCAGAACCCGTGCGCAGCGGCAGGCCGACTTCGACGCGGCTCAAGCGGAGGCGGTACGTTCTGCGAATGCGGCAGCAACGGCCGCACAGGAGGCTGCTGACGCGGCGGCGGCTAAAGCGAAGACTGCGCGGACGAAGTAGTTGCCCTGGACTAGCGCCACAAAAAAGGCACCGCTTGGCGGTGCCTTTTCGAATGACCTGGGTCATTGGTGCAATGGTGGGCCGTGAAGGATTCGAACCTTCGACCAAAAGATTAAAAGTCTTCTGCTCTACCGACTGAGCTAACGGCCCATTGCACTGCCCCGGCCTTTCGGCGGGGTGGGCATTCTACCCTACTTTGGCCGGTCGCGCGAAACCCTGGTGTGGCGGGGTTGCCGGCCAGCGGCCGGCACTACCAGCGGGCTTAAACCTTTGGGGCCACCGTCGCATCCCATCTGTGATCCTTCCCCGGAGCCATGGATGCGCCTGATCGTCAGCCTGTTTGCCGCCCTGCTGCCCTGCTCAGTCTTGGCCGCCCCGTTCCAGGTCGTCACCGACGATATCGCCCGCTTCTGGGCCACCTTTGACGCGGTGCACGCCGAGCCCGACGTCGAGCGCCAGGTGGCGCTGGTCCAGCAGCGCTATATCGATCCGGGCAGCCCCGGCCTGCATGCACTGATGCAGGTGCGCCACTACACCGCCCGCGAGTATGCCGAGGCCATGCAGGCGTGGCCGCGCTTCTGGGCCTCGGTACGTCCGCTGACCGCCAACGCGCAACAGGCCAGTGCCACGCTGGAGCGGGATCTGGCCGCGTTCCGGGCGCTCTACCCGGCGCTGCGCCCGGCCACCATCACCTATGCGGTGGGCGTGCTTCGCACCGGTGGCACCACGCTGGGCGACAAGGTACTGATCGGAGCGGAGATGGCGCTGGGCGATGAGCGCGTGGACGTGAGCGAGCTGCCGGAGCCGATGCGCAGCCGCCTGCGGATCTTCTACGACAGCCGTCCGGGGGCAAACAACGCGCAGAACAACCTGCACGAGTACGTGCATACCCAGCAGCGCGAAACCACGGGCAGCCTGGCCCAGTACGCGGTGCGCGAAGGTGTGGCGGAGTACGTGGCCGAACGCATCAGCGGGCGCCGGCCGGCACTGCCCTTCTACGGCTACGGAGCAGCGCACGAAGCGGAAATCCGCACGCGCTTCATCGCCGAGATGGATGGCGATGACCTGGACAACTGGCTGTACAACAACGCCCGCAACTCGTTCGGGGTCAGTGATGTGGGCTATTACGCCGGGTATCGCATCGCGCAGGAATACATGCGGCAGCAGGCGGACGAGAAGGCGGCGATCGCGCGGATGATCGAGTTGGACTACGCCGATGCGGGGGCGGTGCGGGCGTTTATTGAAGCGTCAGGGTGGTTGCGGCAGCGGTAGCGCTGGGCTGTACCTGGCGGACAGTGCCAACCAAGGTTGGCACCCACCAGAGTCAGACCTCCCGGCCGCGCTGGGCTGTACCTGGCGGACAGTGCCAACCAAGGTTGGCACCCACCAGAGTCAGACCTCCCCGGCCGCGCCGGGCCATGCCCCGCGCACAGTGCCAACCAAGGTTGGCACCCACCAGAGTCAGACCTCCCCGGCCGCGCCGGGCCATGCCCCGCGCACAGTGCCAACCAAGGTTGGCACCCACCAGAGTCAGCCCCCCCCCCCGGTAGCGCCAGGCCCTGCCTGGCGGACAGTGCCAACCAAGGTTGGCACCCACCATTGGGGGCATCGCCCCCCATCATCTCAGGCGTACAGCGTCGGGTCGGCCACGCCGGCTTCGGCGAAGCCCTGCGCACGGAGGCGGCAGGCATCGCAATGGCCACAGGCGGCGCCGTTGGCGTCGGCGTTGTAGCAGGACACGGTCAGGCCGAAGTCCACTCCCAGGCGCACGCCTTCGCTGACGATCTGGCCCTTGCTGAGGAACTGCAGCGGCGCGTGCACCTGGATGCCCGCACCTTCCACGCCCGACTTGGTGGCCAGGTTGGCCAGTGCCTGGAACGCGGCCACGAACTCGGGGCGACAGTCCGGGTAGCCGGAGTAGTCCACGGCATTGACGCCGCAGAAGATGTCGTTGGCGCCGAGCACTTCGGCCCAGCCCAAGGCCAGCGACAGCATGATGGTGTTGCGCGCCGGCACGTAGGTGACCGGGATGCCGGCACCACCGGCCTCGGGCACGTCGATGTCGTCGGTCAGCGCAGAGCCGCCGATGCTGCGCAAATCCACGTCCACGGTCTTGTGCGCGACCACGCGCTGCGCCTTGGCCACGCGCGCAGCCGCATCCAGTTCGGAGGTGTGGCGCTGGCCATAGCGCACGCTCAGGGCATGCACGGCGAAGCCCTGTTCCTGGGCCATGGCGATGACGGCGGCTGAATCCATGCCGCCGGAGAGAAGCACGACTGCCTTCTTCATGGGTAAAACATCCGGTTGGGAGGGGAAAGCCAGCACGCTGTCCCGCGCCGGAGCTACATCAGGGAACGCTGCCCGGGCTCATCGGCCCGGCTCGTCGTTCCACAGGATTTTATGCAACTGCATCTGGAAGCGCACCGGCAGCCGGTCTTCGACGATCCAGTCGGCCAGCTGGCGCGCGGTGATCTCGCCCTTGCTGGGCGAGAAGAACACGGTGCAACGCTTCACCAGCTCGTGCTCGGCCAGCAGGGCCTTGGCCCAGTCGTAATCCTCGCGGCTGCAGATGACGAACTTGATCTGGTCGCGGGCGGTCAGCAGCGGCAGGTTTTCCCAGCGATTGCGCGCCACTTCGGCCGAACCCGGGGTCTTGATGTCGACCACGCGCGATACGCGCGGGTCGACTGCGCTGACGTCCAGCGCGCCGGAGGTTTCCAGCGAGACGTCCATGCCGGCATCGCACAGCTTCTGCAGCAGCACCAGGCAACGCTTCTGCGCCAGCGGCTCGCCACCGGTCACGCAGACGTGGCGCACGCCCTGGGCCAGCACTTCGGCCACGATATCGTCGATGTCCCACCAGGTGCCGCCGTGGAAGGCATAGGCGGTGTCGCAGTATTGGCAACGCAGCGGGCAGCCGGTCAGGCGCACGAACACGGTCGGCCAGCCGGCGGTATCGGCTTCGCCCTGCAGCGAGGTGAAGATCTCGGTGATCTTCAGGCGTGGCAGCGGCGACTGCACGATGTCGCTGGGGGTGGCGACGGCATTGGACGGGGTAACGGCGGTCATGGCGGGTACGTCTTGGTGGGGCACGTGGCGGGTGGGCTACCGTGGCCGGTAACGAAAGCAGCCGAGCATGGCTCGGCTCTAATGCAGCGACCGGGCGGTATGGCCCAGCCTGGAAAACGCAGCCCGGCCGGCGTTACGGCAGCCGGAAACGCAAACAGCCGAGCGGGGGCTCGGCTCTACAGGGAACGTATTGTACGCCGGATCAGCGGATCTGCTTGCCCAGCCGGATCGACTGCAGGCGGTCCTGCGCGGTGCGCGCGGCGTCCGAGCCGGGGTACTGCGCCACAACGGTCTCCAGCGTCTGCTGGGCCTGGTCGACCTTGCCCTCGCCATACTGCGAGAGGCCGACCTTGAGCAGGCCGCCAGCGGCCTTGTCGTGGGTCGGATAGCGCGAGAGCAGTTCACGGAACTGGGTCTCGGCCATCGGGAAATTGCGGGTGGCGTAATAGCTCTCGCCCAGCCAGTACAGCGCGTTCGGTGCGTAGACGCCGTTCGGGTACAGCTGCAGGAAGCTCAGGAACAGCTGCGCCGAATCGTCGTACTTGCCGGCCTTCAGCGATTCGAAGGCCACGTTGTACGAGGTGCGCTCGTCGCCGGTGGCGGCCAGGCTGCCGGCATCACCATGGACCGAAGGCGGCCGCTCGGAAGTGGCCGCTGCTGCTGGGGTTGCCGGGGCCGGAGCGGCCTTCGGCGCACTCGCCGGAACGGGCGGCAGGGCCGGGGCGGCGTTGCCCCCTTCCAACCGGTTCAGGCGGCTGTCCAGGTCCAGGTACTGGTCCTGGGCGGACTGCTTGAGCTGGGCGTTGTCGTGCTGCAACTGCTCGATCGAGGCCTGCAGGCTGGTGACCTGCTGCCGCAGCTGATTGATCTGGTTCAACAGGTCCTGGTTGGCACTGTTGTTGTACATCTGCTGCTCGAGCGCGCCGACACGGTCAGCCAGGCTCTGTCGCTGTGCATGCGCCGGTGCGGCAGCCACGAGGGCTGCCGCAACGACCAGCATCAGTTTGATGCCAATGCGCATGGATTACTGCGCGGTGTAGACGATTTCGACGCGACGGTTCTGCGACCAGCAGGACTCGTTCGACTCGGTGCAGACCGGACGCTCTTCACCGTAGGACACGACGGTCAGCTGCGAAGCCGAGCCACCGTTGGCCTGCAGGGCCGAGTTGACGCCGTTGCCACGACGCTCGCCCAGGGCCTGGTTGTACGCGCGCGAACCGCGCTCGTCGGTGTGGCCCTGCAGGGTGATGCGCGAGGACGGACGGTCACGCAGGTACTTGGCGTGGCACGCCATGATGGCCTGGAATTCCGGCTTCACGTCTTCCTTGTCCAGGTCGAAGTAGACAACGCGCTGGCGCAGGCAAGCGTCGGTGTCCAGGTCGCCCGGGCCGTACAGGCCGGAGGTCGACGGGCCGGTCGGGGTGGTGGTCGAGGTGCCGGTGTCAACCGGGGCTGCCGGCTCTTCCTTCACCTTCTTCGAGCAACCGGCCAGGACGGCCACAGACAGCAGGGAAACAAGCAGAACGCGGGTGGACTTGTTCATGGCGATACCTTTGTGGCTCCTAGGCCGATGAGGGGTTCAAGACAGCAAAATGTTAACACTCTTTTAGCGCTGGGTACGGTATGGGGACCATGCCGGCTCGCGCACATCGCCATCGGCCAGGACCAGGCGCTGGCGAACCCGCGCATCGGCCGAAACGGCATACAACACACCACGGCCACCTTCGCGGGCGGCGTACAACACCATGCTTGCGTTGGGCGCGAAGCTCGGCGATTCATCCAGCGAACCCGGCGACAGCGTGCTCCAGCGCGGCGAGCCCAGCGAGCTGTCCATCATCGCGATCTTGTAGCTGTTGCCCGAGCCCTGCGCCACGGCAATCTTCTTGCCGTCGTAGGACACGGTGGGCTTGGCGTTGTAGTTGCCCTGGAAGGTCACGCGCTCGGCACTGCCGCCGCCTGCGCCGACCTTGTAGACCTGCGGACGGCCGCCGCGGTCGGAGGTGAAGTACACCGCACTGCCGTCCGGTGCCCAGGTCGGCTCGGTGTCGATGGCGAAGTGGTTGGTCAGCTGGGTCAGCTGCTTGCTGCCCAGGTCCATCACGTAGATTTCCGGATTACCCGAACGCGACAGAGTCAGGGCCAGCTTGCGGCCGTCCGGCGAGAACGCCGGGGCGCTGTTGATGCCGCGGAAGCTGGTGACCAGCTCGCGTGCGCCGGTGGCGATGTTCTGGATGTAGATCGCCGAGTTGCCACGTTCGAAGCTGACGTAGGCGAGCTTGCTGCCATCCGGGCTCCACGACGGCGACAGCAGCGGCTCGGCCGAACGCACGATGGTCTGCGGGTTGTAGCCATCGGAGTCGGCCACCATCAGCGCATAGCGCATGGCGTCGCCCTTGCCGCTGGCGGTCACGTAGGCGATGCGGGTCCAGAAGGCGCCGCGCACACCGGTGATCTTCTCGTAGATGGCATCGGCCATCTGGTGCGCGACATCACGCATGGCGTTGCCGCGCGCGGTCATCGCCAGGCCCAGCAGGCGCTCGCCCTTGGGCACGTCGAACAGTTCGTACTCGACGCGGTAGGCGCCGGCACCGGCGTCGAGCACACGGCCGACCACGATGTAGTTCTGCTTCAGCGCGCGCCAGGTGGCGAACTGGATGTCGCCGCCGCGGACCGGCTTTTCGACGATCTGCGCTTCCGGCAGCGTGCGGAACTGGCCGGAGCGCTCGAGGTCGGCGCGGACCACGCCGGCGACGTCGGTCTGCGGTGCAGCCGCCGAACCCTGGTAGGGCATCGGCACGATGGTGATCGGCAGCGCGGAGGCATTGCCGCCGATGATGTCGATATCCAGCCCCTTCTGCTGCGCGACGGCAGCGAAAGGCAGCAACAGGGCCGCAAACACGGCAAGCCAGCGAGGCATCTTTTTCATGGAGCGCTCAATAGGGGGAAACCGGAACGAGGGATAGCAAAGCGGAAGTGAACCGCTTCGCAATCATGAACCAAGGGTACGTGAATTCCGGGTCAGTTCCAGCCCGTCCTCTCACGCACCGTTAACGTCGTGGACAACTCTGCGGCGGCAGGGGAACGGACGGCCCGAGGGCCGCCCTGCCCGCCTCAGCGATCCTGGGCGGTAAAGGTGAAGTTGAGCGTGCGTGCGAACACCGACTCAAACCCGCGGTAAGGCAGCGGCTGCGCGTTGAGCACGGCGGCCTCGATCGAACGCTTGCCGGCCTCGTCGTAGGGGCAGTTCGGGCTCACCTTGGCCTGCATCACCGTGCCACCCGGAATCTGGGTAATGGTGATCTGGCAACGCTGGCCCAGCGGCACCGTATCCGGACGCACCCACTGCGACAGCACCTTGGCCTGGATCGCCGCAGCGTACTTGGCGGAAAGATCATCGCTGTTGCCCCCACCGCCGGCAGCCGGCTGGGATGCGCCACTGGCACCGGCGGCCGCACTGCCGGCGGCATTGCGCGCGGCGGCGACCTGGCGCAGTTTCTGCTCGGCCAGCTTGGCTTCCTTCTCGGCCTGCTCACGCTTGGCACGGATCTCGGCGATCTTCTTCTGCTTCTCGGCCTCGGCCTTGTCCGCAGCCTGACGCGCCTGGTCGGCCAGCTTCTTCTTGGCGTCTTCTTCCTGCTGCTTGGCCAGGCGCAGCTTCTGCTCTGCTTCTTCCTGGCGCTTGCGTTCGGTCAGGTCGATCTGCTCCTGGCGGCGCTTGGCTTCCTGCTCCTGCTTGGCCTTCTCCTGCGAGATGGCCAGCGCATTGGCCGCTTCCTGGTCCTTGGTATCCGGCTGCGCGACACGCTCCTGCGCCTGTTGCTGCTGCGGCGTCGGCGCATCCTGCGGGCGCGGCTCGGGAATCGGCTGCGGGGGCGGCACGGTGTCTTCCGGCACCGGGATCGGCTCGGCGACCGGCGGTGGCAGGTCTTCCAGTTTCTCCGACTGGCGCAGCGCCTGGCGCGCGGCGGCGGCCTCGGACGCGGACAGCGCCAAGCTGGCCTCGACCGACGGATCGCCGGCGGCGGCATCGGTGTTGCGCTCGGGCGACCACAGCCAGGCGCCGATGAAGACCAGCGCGACCAGCAGGTGCACCAGCAGCGCCAGTGCCAGAGGCAGGCCCCAGCCGGGTTCGCGCTGATGCGGAGGTGGCAGGGCGTCAGCGTGCATCGGTGGCCAGGCCTACCTTGTCTACCTTGGCGCGCTTGATCACATCCATCGCAGCGATGACCTTGTCATAGGCCACGGCGCGGTCGGCGGCGACGATCACGCGCACGCCCTTGTCCTGGGCGACGATGCCGGCCAGGCGCCCTTCCAGTTCCTCGGCCGACACGGCGGCCGGCTCCTTGGCGTCGGGCAGCTTCAGGCTGAGCTGGCCGTCCTGGCGCACCGAAACGATCACCGGGTCCTGCTTGCTTTCCAGCGCCTTGGCGTTGGACTGCGGCAGGTCGACGTCGAAGCTCAGGGTGAGCAGCGGTGCGGTGACCATGAAGATGATCAGCAGCACCAGCATGACGTCAATGTAGGGAACGACGTTGATTTCCGATTTCAGCTTGCGGCGCTTGCGGCGACCGATGGCAGCGGACATGGCTTGGACTCCCGGGTCAGGCGCTTACTCGTCGCCAGCGCTCTGGCGCTGCAGGATGGAGCTGAACTCTTCGGCGAAGGTCTCGAACCGCACCGACATGCGCTCCACGCGGGTGGTGAAGCGGTTGTAGGCCCACACCGCCGGGATCGCCACGAACAGGCCGATGGCGGTGGCAAAGAGTGCTTCGGAAATACCCGGCGCAACGGCGGCGATGCCGGCCTGCGCGCCGCTGCTGATCATGTCGTGCATGGTCACCATGATGCCGAACACGGTACCGACCAGGCCCACGTACGGGGCGGTCGAACCGATGTTGGCCAGCAGCTCCAGGTTGCGTTCAAGCTGGTCCACTTCGCGGGTGTAGGTGGTGCGCATGGCACGCTGCGCGCCTTCCAGCTGCGCACGGCCATCCAGCCGGCGCTTGTCGCGCAGGCGGGTGTACTCGCGGAAGCCGGCTTCGAAGATCGCCTCCAGGCCGCCGACGTTGCGGCTGCGGTCGGTGGCCGAGCTGTACAGCTTGCCGAGGTCGGCACCGGACCAGAAACGGTTCTCGAACTCGTCGGCTTCGCGGGTGGCCTGCTTGAACACGCGGGCCTTGCGGAAAATGATCACCCAGCTGACGAACGAGCCGACCAGCAGCAGCAGCACGATGATCTTCACCGGCAGGCTGGCCTTGGCCATCAGTTCGAGGTAGTTGATGCCGCCGCCGGTGGTGGCCTGGGCAAGGGTCTGTGTCGCGGCGTTGCTGACGTCGGCCGGCAGTGCCTCGGTGACCGTGGCCTGCAGGGCCAGGAGCGTTGCGATCATCCGTTGTTCCTCAGTGTTCGGATTCGGGGTGGAGGTGGGGTTGCAGCACCGCAAGGACGGATTCGTCCATGCCGCGCGGGCGGAAACTGGCCGCTTCCAGTGCGGCGATGCGGACCTGGGCCGACAGCAGCAGCTCGCCGTCGCGCAGGATCTGCTGGTCGAAGACCATGCTGGCCCTCTTCAGCTGGACCAGCGTGGCGCTCACCTGCAGGGTGTCATCCAGCCGTGCCGGCCTGATGAAATCCATCTGCATCGAGCGCACCGCGAAGACCATGCCGTGCTCGGCGCGCATGCGCTCCTGGCCGTAGCCCAGCGCACGCATCCATTCAGTCCGGGCCCGTTCCATGAAGGCCACGTAGCGGGCGTGGTAGACCACCCCGCCAGCGTCCGTATCTTCCCAGTAAATGCGTGTCGGCCAACTGAATCGCGGCTCAACCGACATCGGGAACCTCCGCGAACAGGTCCTGCGGCGGGTTCTTCGGCTTCAGGCCCATGTGCCGGTAGGCCTTGTGGGTGGCCATGCGGCCGCGCGCGGTGCGCACCAGGAAGCCCTGCTGGATCAGGTACGGCTCGACCACGTCTTCCAGCGTGCCGCGCTCTTCGGACAGCGCCGCGGCCAGCGATTCGATGCCGACCGGGCCGCCATCGAAGTAGTCCACCATGGTCTTCAGCAGGCGCCGATCCAGCTCATCAAAGCCCTCCGGATCGACCTTCAGCATCTGCATCGCGGCCTGCGCGACAGCTTCGTCGATGTGGCCACCGGCCTTGACCTGGGCATAGTCGCGCACGCGGCGCAGCAGGCGGTTGGCGATACGCGGCGTACCACGCGCGCGGCGCGCGATCTCGCCGGCGCCATCGGCGGTGCAGTCGATGCCGAGGATGCTGGCTGAGCGGCGCACGATCCGGGTCAGCTCTTCGACGCTGTAGAACTCCAGCCGCTGGACGATGCCGAAGCGGTCGCGCAGCGGCGCGGTCAGCAGGCCGGCGCGGGTGGTGGCGCCGATCAGGGTGAACGGCGGCAGGTCGATCTTGATCGAACGGGCCGCAGGGCCCTCGCCGATCATGATGTCGATCTGGAAATCTTCCATCGCCGGGTACAGCACTTCTTCCACCACCGGCGACAGGCGATGGATCTCGTCGATGAACAGCACATCGTGCGGCTGCAGGTTGGTCAGCAGCGCGGCCAGATCACCGGCCTTCTCGATCACCGGGCCGGAGGTCACCCGCAGCGCCACGCCCAGCTCGTTGGCGATGACGTGGCTGAGGGTGGTCTTGCCCAGGCCGGGCGGCCCGAAGATCAGCACGTGGTCCAGCGCGTCGCCACGACCCTTGGCCGCCTGGATGTAGATTTCCATCTGCTCGCGCACCGGCACCTGGCCGAGGTAGTCGGCTAGCCGCTTGGGGCGGATGCTGGCGTCGGCGGCGTCATCCTCGCGGGTGGCGCCGGCGCCGATGATGCGGTCGTCGGTCATGTGCTGATTATGCGGCAAAAGTACGGGTTTCGGCCGGGCTGCGCCCGGCACCCGCAGAGGCCGGAGCAACGTCAAAGGCCGAAGCAGAAGCGGGCATGCCGTGGGTTGGCGGGCTGGGTCCGGTTGAGGGGGACGCCGTAAACCCATCCATGGGGGCTTGGTCGCGGCATCCATGCCGCTCACACCCCCTCAACCGGACCCACCCCGCCTTCGACAGAGTCCTGCGATCTGTCGGGATGACATGGGCTGTTCTTGGTGGGTGTCGACCTTGGTCGACACGGTAGGTCCATGCGTGCAGGGAACTGGAGAGCAGAATGGGCTCAGCTTCAGGCGCACGGGGCCCACGGTTTGCGCAGCAAATCGTGGGACGTAGCGCAGGTGGAGATTAGATCTCCACCTGCGCGCCCAGCTCGACCAGGCGGTTGCCCGGAATGCGGAAGAACCCCGTCGCCGGGGCGGCGTTGCGGTGCATCAGCGCGAACAGCTTGTCGCGCCAGATCGGCATGCCACGGTTGGCGGTGGCCACGATGGTCTCGCGGCTGGCGAAGAAGGTGGTGTCCATCGGGTCGAAGTAGATGCCACCGTGGTCGCACGAACGCATCAGCGCCAGCGGCACGTCCGGTGTCTCCATGAAGCCGAAGCGCACGTAGACCCGGTAGAACTCGTCGCCCACCGATTCGATCTTCAGCCGCTGCCCCTCCGGCGCATACGGCACCGGCAGCGTCACCACGTGCAGGAACACGTTGCGCTCGTGCAGCACCTTGTTGTGCTTGAGGTTGTGCATCAGCGCGTGCGGGGCCACGGTCGGGTCGGCGGTGAGGAACACCGCGGTGCCGGGCACGCGTACCGGCGGTGCCAGCATCAGGCCCGGCAGGAAGGTATCCAGGCGGATGCCGTCCTTGCGGATCTCATCGCGCAGCAGCTCGCGGCCTCGGCGCCAGGTGCGCATCATGGTGAACAGGAAGATGCCCAGCACCACCGGGAACCAGGCGCCCTGCAGCAGCTTGGCGCCGTTGGCGATGACGAAGCCGAGGTCGATGATGAAGAACACCACGCACAGCGGCAGGATCCAGTTGCGCGCCTTCGGCCACAACGAACGCGCCACCAGCGCCAGCAGCAGGGTATCGATCAGCATGGTGGCCGATACCGAGATACCGTAGGCCACGGCCAGGTTCGACGAGCTGCGGAACGCCAGCACCAGGCCGATCACCATCACCGCGATGCCCCAGTTGATGCCCGGGATGTAGATCTGGCCGATGGTGTCGTGCGAGGTGTGCTTGATGCGCATGCGCGGGATGTAACCCAGCTGCATGGCCTGGCGCGAGACCGAGAACGCACCGGTGATGACCGACTGCGAGGCGATCACCGCCGCCATCGTGGCCAGGATGATCATCGGGTACAGCGCCCACGGCGGCACCGCCTCGAAGAACGGGTTCTTCAGCGCCTCGGGGTGGTTGAGCACCAGTGCACCCTGCCCCAGGTAGTTCAGCACCAGGCACGGCAGCACGAAGAAATACCAGGCGTGGCGAATGGGCTTGGCGCCGAAGTGGCCCATGTCGGCGTACAGCGCCTCGCCACCGGTCACCGCCAGCACCACCGCGCCCAGGATGAAGATGCCGTGCCAGCTGTGCTCCATGAAGAAGCGGATCGCCCACCACGGGTTGAAGGCCTTGAGCACTTCCGGCGCATCAACGATGTTGTAGATGCCGATCGCGGCCAGCGAGATGAACCAGACCGAGGTGATCGGGCCGAACGCCTTGCCGATCTTCTCGGTGCCGAAGCGCTGTGCGGCGAACACCATCAGCAGTACCACCACCGTGATCGGCACGATGAAGGCATGCAGTCCCGGCGCGGCCACCTCCAGGCCTTCAACCGCACCCAGCACCGAGATCGCCGGGGTGATCACACCGTCGCCGAAGAACAGCGAGGCGCCGAAAATGCCGAGGATGCCCACCACATAGGCCGAGCGCGACCCGTTGCGCAATGTGCGCTGGGTCAGCGCCATCAGCGCCATGATGCCGCCCTCGCCGTCGTTGTCGGCGCGCATGATGATGGTCACGTACTTCAGCGTGACCACGATGTTCAGCGCCCAGAACGCCAGCGACAGCACGCCCAGCACGGTGTCATGGTCACTGTTGAGCCCGTAGTGCGGCGAGAACGCCTCCTTCAGGGTGTACAGCGGGCTGGTACCGATATCGCCGAAGACCACGCCGATCGCACCGATGATCAGCGCCATGCCTCCCGCGGGAGGGGCGTGACCGTGGCCACCGGGGGCGGCTGCGTGCGGGGTTTGACTGCTGGACATGGGACTCCTGGCGGGGCTCAGGCGGTTCGTTGGGGAAAAGGAGGACGGCTCAGCGCAGCGCCGACTGCAGCGCCTTGCGGATCACGGTGGCCACTTCGTCGCCTTCATTGAAGGCATCACGGGCCATGCGCGCCGCTTCGGCCGGCTTGTAGCCCAGCTGCTGCAGGGCCACGGTGGCGTCGGACAGCGGGTCGGCCGGGGCCGGGCCGCTGCCGGTGGGCAACGCCCCGCCCGCGCCGAACTGGGCCGCGCGGTCGCGCAGTTCCAGCACCATGCGCTCGGCGGTCTTCTTGCCGATGCCCGGGATGCGGGTCAGCGCGGTGATGTCGCCGGCCTGGACCATGCGCGCGAACTCCTCGACGGTCACCCCGGACAGCACGGCGAGCGCGATCTTCGCGCCGATGCCACTGACCTTCTGCACGTCGCGGAACAGGCGCCGCTCGCCCTCGCGCAGGAAGCCGTACAGCGAGACGCTGTCTTCCTTCTGCGAATAATGGGTATACAGGGTGACCTCGCGGCCGAGCTCGGGCAGGTCGTAGAAGGTGCTCATCGGCGCCTCCAGTTCGTAGCCCACCCCGTTCACGTCCACCACCAGCCACGGCGGCGCCTTGTAGGCGACGATGCCGCGCAGTCGACCGATCATTGCGTGCAGCTCCTCATTTGCGGCCCCACGCCTGACGAGCGCTGAGCCCCAGGCGGTTGGCCGTTGCCCTTACGTGGGCATGGGTGATCGCCACCGCCAACGCGTCGGCCGCGTCGGCCTGCAGCTTGGTTTTCAGGTTGAGCATGAGCCCGACCATGTGTTGAACCTGTTGCTTTTCGGCACCACCACGACCGACCACCGCCAGCTTGATCTCGCTGGCAGCATATTCGTGCACCGGCAGGTCACGCAGCACCACGGCGGAAATTGCCGCGCCACGGGCCTGGCCCAGCTTCAGCGCCGAATCGGGGTTGCGCGCCATGAAGACCTTTTCGATGGCCACTTCATTGGGCTGGTATTCCCGGCACAGGTCGGCCAGGCCCAGCACCAGCAGTTTCATGCGCTGCGGGAAGTCGTCGGCGCCCAGCAACACCAGCGGCTGGTGGTGCACATGGCTGACGCGGCCGGCCGCGTCGACATCGATGATGCCGACCCCGGTCCGCTGCGAACCGGGGTCGATGCCGAGAATGCGGGTCATGCCGCACTCCTGGCGGGACGGAACGGGAAGCGCTGGCAGGCGTATGGGCTCATGTCTGTCCGCGGTGACCGTTCAACGGCCCACGCCCAGGCCGTCAGGACGGCTCAGGCGTAGGCGTCGGCGCCGAGTTCGGCGTTGGAGTACACGTCCTGCACGTCGTCCAGGTCTTCGAGCATGTCCAGCAGCTTCTTGACCTGCAGGGCGACTTCGCCCTCGACCTTGATGTCGTTGTCCGCGCGGAAGGTGATCTCGGCGTGGCCGGCGACATGGCCGGCGGCGGCCATCGCGTCCTTGACCGCGTTGAACGCGTCAGGACTGGTGACCACGTCGATCGAGCCGTCGTCCGGGTAGACCACGATGTCATCGGCGCCGGCCTCAATGGCGGCTTCGGTGATGGCGTCCTCGTCGGCGCCCGGGGCAAAGCTGATGACGCCCAGGCGCTTGAACATGAAGGCCACCGAGCCTTCGGTGCCCATGTTGCCGCCGCACTTGCTGAACGCATGGCGGACATCGGCCACGGTACGCACGCGGTTGTCGGTCAGGCAGTCGACGATGACGGCCACGCCGCCCGGGGCATAGCCCTCATAGCGGATTTCCTCGTAGTCGACGCCTTCCAGCTCACCGGTGGCCTTCTTGATGGCGCGTTCGATCACGTCCTTGGACATGTTCACGGCCAGGCCCTTGTCCATCGCCACGCGCAGGCGCGGGTTGTTGTTGGGGTCGCCTCCACCGCCGCGCGCGGCCACGCCGATCTCGCGGATGATCTTGGTGAAAATCTTGCCACGCTTCGCGTCGGACGCGTTCTTGCGGGCTTCGATGGAGGGGCCTCTACCCATGGGTGCTACCGTCTGGCTGCTTCAGGATCAAGGCGCGGATTCTACCTGATCGGGGGCTGCAACCGTGTCTAGGGGCGAAGGATGCCGCCGGGCATGGCCCGGCGAAGAGCGTGCGAACCAAGGTTCGCACCCACCAAGGTAGGACGGTTCGCATCCACCAAAGCAGGCCGACCGTACCCACCCGCCTACGCGGCGGCGGCGTCGCGGCTGTGGTCGAACTGGCCGTGGCGCAGGAAATACGCGGTCTGCCGCGCGGCATCCGGTGACACCACCAGGCCGCTGTGGCTGGTGCGCACCACGCAATGGTCGGACAGGCCCGGCAGGTGGGTCTCGGCCAGCGCCACCGTGCCATCGGAGGCGTCGTCCATCGCGCCCAGCAGGCTGCCCAGCCCATGCGGTACCGAGCCGGCGATCAGCCCGACCTCGGCCTTGCCCTGCCAGTCCGGCAGGCCATCCAGCAGCAGCTCGCTGCTGCGCCCCAGCGCCAGGCCCCAGCCATGGTCGGACAGCGACCGCGCCGTGCCACTGCCACGCAGCGGCGAGCCCAAGCAGACCACGCGCTGCACATCCAGCTGCGGCTGGCGGCGCAGGGCCTCCAGCGCCAGCAATCCGCCCAGGCTGTGGCCGACCAGCGACAACGGCCCGGCGTCGGTCAGGCGCTCCAGCAGCTGCGGCACGGCTACGTCGGGGCCGCCGAACACCGAGGAATAACCAAACGCGTGCACCTGGAAACCGCGCGCGCGCAGGCGCCAGGCCAGCGGCCCGACCCAGGCACGGGCATTCCAGATGCCATGCAGCAGCAATACGGGGGGAGTCATGCAAACAGCCTGGCGGTCAGCGGGGCAGGAACGTACTGCAATTGAACACGCGCGCGCAGCAAGCGACGGTGAACGTCAGGCCGCGCGCGGTGCGCGGCGCAGGATGAATTCGAGGTCCTGGGTGTCACCCACCGGGAACAGGTACTCGCCGGCCTTCTCGAACCCGTAGCGGGCGTAGAAGCGCTGCGCGCCAAAGTTTTCCGACCACACGCCCAGCCACAGCGTGCGTGGGCCTTCGTGCTCCAGCCATGCCAGCGCGGTTTCCAGCAGGCGGCTGCCCCAGCCACAACTCTGCTGGGTCTTGATCAGATACAGGCGCTTGAGTTCGCCGTCACCGGGCTTCACCTCCGGATGCGGCAGGCCACAGGGGCCGGCGGCGGCATGGCCGACCGCCTCCCCGTCCAGTTCCAGCAGCCACACCGCGTAATCCGGGTGGGCCAGGATCACGCGCTGGCGCTCGACCGTGTAGGCCTCGTCGAGGAAGGCCTGCAGGTCCTGCGGCGGATACAGATGGCCGAAGGTCTCGGTGAACGTGCGGGCGGCCAGCGCCGACAGGGTCGGCGCGTCGTCCACGGTGGCGCGGCGGATGGAATACATGCAGGAAGTTGACGTCAGGGTGAAGCGCGGGTCAAGCCTTTTCCGGCGCTTCGGCGGCTTCGTCTTCCTCGTCCTCTTCCTCGTATTCCTCTTCGTCCTCGTCCTCTTCTTCTTCGCCCTCTTCGTCCTCGTCGTACTCTTCCTCTTCGTCGTCCTCGTAATCCTCGACGCCGAAGTCCTCACCATCCCAACGGCCCTCGCCGTCGGCGACGAAGGTCAGGGCCATCGCCGCCGGGTTGGTACCGACGCGGACCAGCCAACCCCCGAACACGCGCGCACGCTCGGTGACCAGGTTGGCCTCGGAGCCTTCATTGCCCAGCTTTTCCCACTCCAGCGAAAACGCAAACTCGGTCATTGCCTGGATCTCCTGATCAGTTGGTCTTGGGGCGAACCTGGATGTGCACTTCGGCCAGCTGCGTGTCGACGATCGGCGACGGCGCGTCGGTCATCAGATCCTGTGCACCGGTGGTCTTCGGGAACGGGATCACGTCGCGGATCGATTCGGTGCCGGCCATCAGCGCGGCGATGCGGTCGATGCCGAAGGCGATGCCACCGTGCGGCGGCGCGCCGTAGTTCAGCGCGTCGAGCAGGAAGCCGAACTTGGCGCGGGCTTCTTCGGCGCCGATGCCGAGCAGTTCGAACACCGCGCTCTGCATGTCCGGACGGTGGATACGGATCGAACCGCCGCCGATTTCATTGCCGTTGAGCACCATGTCGTAGCCGCGCGAGACGGCGGTACGGGCGTTGGCGCGCAGGTCGGCGATGTCGTCCACGGCCGGTGCGGTGAAGGGGTGATGCAGGGCGACGTAGCGCTGTTCTTCCTCGTCCCACTCGAACATCGGGAAGTCGGTGACCCACAGCGGTGCCCAGCCGTCGGCGACCAGGCCGAAGTCCTTGCCGGCCTTCAGGCGCAGGGCGCCCATGAAGTCGGAGACCTTGTTGTAGCCACCGGCGCCGAAGAACACGATGTCGCCGTTGCCGGCGCCGACGTGGGCGACCAGGGCAGCGAAGGATGCCTCACTGAAGAACTTCTGGATCGGCGAGCTGACTTCGCCGTTGTCGGCGATCTTGATGTAGGCCAGGCCCTTGGCGCCGTACTTGGCGGCGTGCGCGGCGTACTCGTCGATCTGCTTGCGCGACAGCGCTGCGCCGCCCGGGATGCGTAGCGCGGCGACGCGGCCCTCGGCATCATTGGCCGGGCCGGTGAACACCGGGAACTCGCTGTCCTTGACCAGTTCGGCCACATCGACCAGTTCCAGCGCGATGCGCAGGTCCGGCTTGTCCGAGCCGTAGCGGCGCATGGCTTCGGCCCAGGTCATGCGCGGGAAGCTGGCGTCCAGTTCGACGTCGACCACTTCCTTGAAGATGGCGCGGATCATGTTCTCGACGAAATCCTGCACGTCGCGTTCGCGGACGAAGGCGAACTCCATGTCCAGCTGGGTGAATTCCAGCTGGCGGTCGGCACGCAGGGCTTCGTCGCGGAAGCAGCGCGCGATCTGGTAGTAGCGGTCGAAGCCGGCCACCATCAGGATCTGCTTGAACAGCTGCGGGCTCTGCGGCAGGGCGTAGAACTCGCCCGGGTGCATGCGCGCCGGCACCAGGAAGTCGCGCGCGCCTTCCGGGGTGGCCTTGGTCAGGATCGGGGTCTCGATGTCCTGGAAGCCCTTTTCGTCCAGGTGGCGGCGCAGCGCCTGCACCAGCTTGATGCGGGTGCGCTGCATGCGCTGCATTTCCGGGCGGCGCAGGTCCAGGTAACGGTACTTCAGGCGGGTTTCCTCGCCCGGGTTCTCGTGGGCGTGGAACGGCAGCGGCGCGGCCTTGTTCAGCACGGTGATGGCGGTGGCGATCACTTCCACCTTGCCGGTGCGCATCTTGTCGTTCACCGCATGGCGGGCACGCACCACGCCTTCCACCTGCAGCACGTCCTCGTAGCCCAGAGACGCAGCCACGGCGAATACTTCGGCGTTGTCCACCTCCACCGTCACCTGCACGATGCCTTCATGATCTCGAAGATCGATGAAGCAGACGCCGCCCTGGTTACGGGCCACGTCGGTCCAGCCGGCGAGGGTGACAGTCTGGCCAATCAGGGTCTCGTCGACCAGGCCGCAGAAGTGGGTACGCATGGGGGAAGCTCCGCTGGAGAACGCCGGCACCGGATGGGGGCCGGAAAGCCTCGTATTCTGCGGCCGAGGCCCCGGCCGGGGCAAATGTGGTCAGTCACACCGGCTTTATCCGTCTGGTCCTTATAGTCGCGCACCACCTACCGTATGGGGAATTGCCATGAACATGCCGTCCCTGGCCAGCCTGGCCGTGACCCTCAGCCTGGGCTGCCTTGCCAGCGTGGCTCTGCCCGCGCCCGCCGCACACGCGCAGAACGGCGTGGTCCGCTGCGAGAGCCAGAGCAACCGCGAACGGGTCTGCAATACCGGCTGGCGCGGCGCGCAGCTGGTCCGCCAGCTGTCCGGCTCGGCCTGCGAGGAGGGCCGCACCTGGGGCAGCCGCAACGGCAGCATCTGGGTCACCAATGGCTGCCGCGCCGAGTTCGTCGAGGCCCGTGGCGGCTGGGGCGGTGGCAATGGCGGGGGCTGGGGCGGCAACAATGGCGGCTCGGGCCAGACGATCCGCTGCGAGAGCCAGAACAACCGCGAGCGCAGTTGCCCGGTCGGCTGGCGCAATGCCCGCCTGGTACGCCAGTTGTCCGGCAGCCCCTGCCAGGAAGGCCGCACCTGGGGCGTGCGCAATGGCGCGGTCTGGGTCAGCAACGGCTGTCGCGCCGAATTCGCCGAGGCCCGCGGTTGGGGCGGCGGCGGTGGCTGGGGCGGCGGCAACAGCAACTACTCGATCACCTGCAGCAGCAACAACAACCGCTCGCAGACCTGCGACTGGGATGACCGCCAGGGTCGGCCGGTGCTGCAGCAGCAGCTGTCCGGCAGCGCCTGCCAGGAAGGCCGCAGCTGGGGCTACGCGCGCGGCCAGGTGTGGGTAAGCAACGGCTGCCGCGCGCGCTTCGGTACGCGTTAAGGGAATGGGCCCGAGCGCGCCCCTGCGTGGGGAGCGCCGGCCGGGCATCCACGCGTGAGGTGGTTCTACTGGGGTGCCTTCTCGTCACCCCAGGGCGCCGGCGGCAGGTCGACCGGCTTGCTCAGGTCGAACTGCACGCGGAAACGGCGCCCGTCGGGACGGGTCAGTTCGTAGACGAACGTCTGGTCGGGGTCGATTTCCATCGCCCAGGTATTGAACGTCGAGGCCAGCATGTCGGCCCGGCGGAACATCGCCACTGAATCGGCGTCGGCCGGGAACTGCTGGCGCTCGGCGGTTCCCGGCGGCGTGCTGTCGCCGCCGTACAGGGTGATCGCATCCGGGCTGCCGTCCTGGTGGCGATGATCGTGCTTCAGGCGCAGGCCATTCGGCGTACGGGTCAGCACCCAGGTGCGCGAATGGTCGTCGCCGACATGGAACGGGATGCGCAGCTCGTGCGCCGGGTCGGCACAGCCACGCACGTGCATGACCAGGCGCTGGCCCGCGAACGGGTCCTTGCCGGCAGGTGCCGGCGTGTCCTCCACCACCGTGCCGGCGTAGGCCTGGCCGCAGTGCGCGGCAATGGCCGCCATGAAGGCATCGGCCGGTGCGGTCGCCAGATCATGGGCGACCGTATCGGAGCGCTGCGAACAGGCCGCGAGGCCGAGCAGGAGGGCGGAAGCAGTGACCACGGCAGGCAGTTTCATGCCCCAACCCTAACGGCCTGCGCCGATGGGCGCAAACCGCGCGGAACGACCGTGGCACCTCAGCGGTGAAGCCAGACCTCGCAGCCGCCCACGTCCTGCTTCTGGCCACCGGCAGCATAGCGACGGGTGATCTCTGCCAGCCATTGTGCACGTTCGGGGCTGCTCGCAATCGTGTTGGGGCAGCTGACCAGTGCGGCCAGCGGCAGCCCACCCAGTGCCGCGTCATCTGCAGCCAGCGATGCCAGCACGGCGTCCGATGCCCAGTCGGGAATCATCACGGCACGGCGGCCGGAGAGATACGGCAGTTCGGAGGACCAGTCCTGTCCGAATGCGACCACCACGCCCTGCTCCGTCGTGCCGGTGCGGATGGACTCTGCGATCTGCGATACCGGTGTGGGCTCGCGCGCTTGCTTGATGTCCTTCAGGGACTTCACAAGGCCAAAGCCCACCGACAGCACGCACAGGAAGATCGCCAGCGCGATACCACGGCGCGGCTTGCCCGCCGCTTCGGCCGCCCGCACCGTCGACCACAGCACCAGGCCGATGATCGAAGTGGCGAACACGATATTGGCCGCCTGGTAGTAGGGATGGGCGATGTGCAGGTTGGTGAAGACCAGGAACGGCACCAGGTAGGCCAGCAGCAGGATGCCCACCGCCGCGCGCGTGCGCTTCTGCCACAGCCCGGCGATGATGAAGATGAGGAAGATCCAGTTGGAGCCGATCGCACCGGAGAAGCGCTTCTTGAACACCGTGCCCCACCAGGTGCCCGGGTCCAGGCGCTGCTGCAGGGTGCCGTAATTCCAGGTGGACAGTGCGTCAGAGGTGATCTGCCGGCCCAGCGCGGACTGCGCCTTCAGCGCATCGGCATGCTGCAGCCACAGGCTGAGTGTGGCCAGCACGGCAAGCGCGGACAGTGCCCCCCAGAACATCAGGCGCCAATGCTGCTGCAGCCACTGCGGGCGCCAGCCATGTTCACGCACGGCCAGCCACAGGAAGACCAGTGCGACGAACGCGGCAAAACCGAAGAATGAGGTGACCTTGATGGCCGCCGACAGCACTGCCGCGCAGACGGCAACCAGCCCCACCCAGACCCGCGGCTGGTTGCGCAACTGCGCCATTGCCCAGACGAAGAGCAGGCCAAAGAACACGGCACTGGACTCCATCATCACCGAACGCCCCCAGAACTGGGCATACGGCGAGACAGCGAACGCGCCCGTCACGCAAAGCGCCAGTGTGCGGTCAGGGCGCCAGGCGAGCAGCGTACGGTGAACCAGCCAGATGCTGCCGACGTGGAAGACCGTGGACACCAATCGCCCGCTGTTGTCGGCACTCATGCCGGTGATGCTGGACAACAGGGCTGCCAGCCACTGGTAAAGCGGGAACTCGAAGGGAATCGACCAGGGCGCCCCCAGCACCGGGGTCACGTAGTCCAGCCAGGGACCACCGCGCAGCAACCAGTCGATCGACAGCGCGGTCTGCGTCTGCCGGAAACCGGAGGCATCGACCGGTGGCATCGACCAACTGCAGGCCAGCAGGACCAGCAGCGCGATCGCCGAAAACCACAACAGGATCTTGCCTGGCAACAGGCTGCGGTCTGGGTTGCTTTCCTGGGTCACGCCTGTTGCTCCTGTCGGTGGCCGCCCACGACAGGGCGCGCTTCACGGGCGCGCAGTGTCTGCGTTGGCGCACGCGAGTGCAAGCCGTTGCGCGTGGCTGCGGCTCAGCCCTGCGGTGGCAGCGGCGCCTTCAGGGGTTCGGCGTGGATGACTTCGGTGGCCGCTACCGGTGCGGACTCCCCCTCGCCTGCCGGCTCCTGTTCCACCGGATCGACATCGAATGGGGTACGGAACACCAGCGACGGCAGCAGCGTGGTCAGTGCTGCGTACAGCAGCAGCGCGCCGAACAGCACCGCCGGAATCTGGAAGCGCTCGCGCATGATCGCCGCCAGCACCAGGGTGAAGATCAGCGTCGGCGCCAGCGCCAGCGAGACCCGCAGGCTGCTGCGGAAACTCTCACCGAACATGACCCGGCGTTGCAGCCAGACCACGCCGATGCGCAGCGGCAACACCACCAGGGTGATCACGATGCCCAGCCCCAGCGCCTCGAAGCTGAGCGCTTCGCTGGGCACCTTGGTGCCGGCGTTGAAGAAGTAGAACGGCACGAAGAACGAGGCGAACAGGCGCAGCGCGTGCAGGTTCTCGTGCGAGGCCAGCAGCGGCATCCGCTGGTGCAGCAGGCGCGCGACCAGGCCGGCGATGAACGCGCCCACCAGGTAGTACACGCCCAGCAGATAGGTGATGTAGGCCGCGACCATGCCGACCATCACCAGCAGCGAAAACTCCGAGCCGGGCGCGTGCGGTGCCACCCAGCGTCCCAGCGCGATGAACAGCAGCGGCAGGCCGATCATCATGGCCAGCAGGGCCAGGCTGGACAGCGCCATGTGGCCCGGATCACCGGCCTGCAGCACGATGAACAACGCCGCCAGCGCCAGCAATTCGCCGGCGATGGCCTTGCTGGTCACCCAGAACCGCTCATCTTCGCTCAGGCCAAGCCGCGACAGCGAATCCATGATGAAGCCGGTGGAGGGCGTCAGCAGCGCCAGCGCCAGCAGGCCGGCGGCCTGCCACGGCAGCCCCGCATAGCGCCAGGCCAACCAGCCCACCCCGAACAGCGTGCCGGTACGGATCACAAGGTGCGCCAGCAGCGGCCACATGCCACGACGCAGCGCCCGCAGATCCACTTCCAGGCCGGCGAACAGGAACAGCGAGGAAATGCCCAGCGTGGCCAGCAGGCCAATCACCGCGTCATGCGCCTGGTCACCCAGCCAGAGCATGCCGATGATGCCGAACAGCAGGCAGGTCAGCGGCGCTGGCAGGCTGAAGCGCTGCAGCGCGCGTGGGATCACCAGCAGCGCGAAGATCAGCAGCAGGTAGATCAACTCATGGCTCATCGGGGTCTTCCGTGGGGTTCGAACGCGCGCAGGATGCGCGTGCCTGACCGATCCGGCAAGCCATTTTCGAATGATCCCGGTTACCTCATCCGATCATCGCATCAGCCAGCGCCCCCACCCGCGCGAGCACGGCTGCGCGCTGGTCGTCGTCGACCGACGCGCCCTGCAGATAGGCGGTGACCACCCACGCTGGGCCACCCGAATGCGGCCACAGCACGGCGATGTCGTTGCGCGTGTCATCACCGTTGCTGCCGGTCTTGTCGCCCACCCGCCAGCGCTTGCCCAGCCCGGCGCGCAGGCAGGCATCGCCGGTCTGGTTGTCGATGAGCCAATCGGCGAACTGCTGGCGCGATGCCGGCTGCAGGCCATTGCCCACCGCGAAGCGGGCCAGGCTGGTGGCCATCGCGGCCGGGCTGGTGGTATCGCGCGGGTCTCCCTTCGCGAACAGATTCACGTCCGGCTCGTTGCGGTCATTGCGGGTAACGCTGTCGCCCTGCCCGCGCAGGAATGCCGTCAGCGCCGACGGCCCGCCCACCACGTCCAGCAGCAGGTTGGCCGCGGTGTTGTCGCTGGTGGTCAGCGTGCCCCGGCACAGGTCGCGCACCGTCAGGTCCTTGCCCACATGGCGGCGCGCCACCGGAGCGTAGGACAGCAGATCCTGCTCAGCGATGGGCACACGGGTGTCGAGCGAAACGCGGCCTGCATCCGCCAGGCTCAGCACATGGGCCACCAGCATCGATTTGAACGTGCTGCACATCGGGAAGCGTTCGTCCTGCCGATGACCGCCGATGCTACGGCCACTACCGGTGTCCAGCACGTTCACGCCCAGGCGGCCACCACTGGCTTTTTCAAGCGCGGCGAAATCGGCGGCGCCGGCAATGGCGGCGTTCGCGGCGGATGTGCCGGACGCAGGTACAACGGCCCGCGCCAGCGCAGGGGCAAGCAGCGAGGAAGCAACGGCAGCACCACTGAACTGCAGGAATCGGCGACGGGCGAGCATAGGGGTTCTCCTGGTGACCGCTCGATTATTGACACCGCCTGCGGGAGCGACCAGCGCAAAAAATCAACGAATGGAATTAGATTTATTCATGCCAGAAGCATTCAAACCCTTAATTTCACGAAACAAGCCCGCGAGACGTTAGGATCAGCCATCACTCCAGTTCACGACTGCGCCATGCTGCACCCTACCCTGCCGCTGAACGCGCTGCGTGCCTTCGAAGCCGCGGCCCGCCACCAGAACTTCACCCGTGCCGCACTGGAGCTGTGCGTCAGCCAGGCCGCGCTGAGCCATCAGATCCGTGGCCTGGAGGACCGGCTCGGCATCCGCCTGTTCCATCGCCTGCCGCGTGGTGTCGCGCTGACCGACGAGGGCGCGGCCCTGTATCCGGTACTCAACGAATCCTTCGAACGCATCTCGGCCAGCATTGCGCGCTACACCGGCGGACCGGCGCGCGAAGTACTGACGCTGGGCGTGGTCGGCACCTTCGCCACCGGCTGGCTGCTGCCACGGCTGGCCGCATTCGAGAGCGCGCATCCGGACATCGAGCTGCGCCTGCAGACCCACAACAACCGCATCGACCTGGCCGGCGAAGGGCTGGACCTGGCGATCCGCTTCGGCGATGGCGACTGGCAGGGCCAGGCCTGCACGGCGATTCTCGATGCACCCTTCGCGCCGCTGTGTGCGCCTGCCCTGGCACGACGGCTGAAGCAACCGCGCGACCTCGCCACGCTGCCGTTGCTGCGCTCTTACCGCAGCGACGAGTGGCCGCGCTGGCTGCAGGCGGCCGGGGTCAGTGGCGTGGAAGCACGTGGGCCGGTGTTCGATTCGTCACTGACCGTGGCGATGGCTGCCGCCGGGGGCGCGGGCGTGGCCCTGCTGCCGCTGCGCATGTTCGAGCAGGAACTGGCCGAAGGCCGCCTGCTGCAGCCGTTCAGCACCACGCTGGAGCTGGGCCGTTACTGGCTGACGCGGCTGCGCTCGCGTGCCGAACGTGAGCCGGCCAGGCGCTTCCGCGAATGGCTGCAGGCACAGGGCGCGTAGGTAGTGCCGGCCGCCGGCCGGCAACTCCTCGATCGTTGTGGGCGCACCGCGCTGCCGGCCAGCGGCCGGCACTACCGGTCAGGACTCCAGCAGCTCCATCCACACCGCTTCGGCCTTTTCCAGCTGCGCCGCCGAGCGCGAGCCGGCCAGGCGCTTCCGCGAGTGGCTGCAGGCGCAGGGCGCGTAGGTAGTGCCGCCCGCTGGCCGGCAACCCCTCGATCGTTGTGGGCGCACCGCGCTGCCGGCCAGCGGCCGGCACTACCGATCAGGACTCCAGCAGCTCCATCCACGCCGCTTCGGCCTTTTCCAGCTGCGCGCCGAGCGCGAGCCGGCCAGGCGCTTCCGCGAATGGCTGCAGGCGCAGGGCGCGTAGGTAGTGCCGGCCGCCGGCCGGCAACTCCTTGATCGTTGTGGGCGCACCGCGCTGCCGGCCAACGGCCGGCACTACCGCTTACGACTCCAGCAGCTCCATCCACGCCGCTTCGGCCTTTTCCAGCTGCGCCGCCGCGGTTTCGCGGTCACGGCCGATCACCGCCATGCGCGTGGCATCGGCGTAGTTGGCCGGGTCGGCCAGCTGGCGGTCCAGTTCGGCCAGCGCACCTTCCAGTTCGGCCACCTTGGCTTCGGCGGCGGCCAGCTTGTGCGGGTTCACCGGCTTCTTCTGCACCACCTGCGCCACCGGTGCGGTCTTGACCACCACCGGCTCTTCCACCTGCTCCATGCGCGCCTTGGTGCCCTGCGCCTGCGGACGGGTGCGCAGCCACGCGGCATACGCATCAAGGTCGCCGTCGAACGGCTCGACCACGCCATCGGCCACGCGCCAGTAGGTATCGCAGACCAGGCCGATCAGATGGCGGTCATGCGAGACCATCACGATCGCGCCTTCGAAGGTGGCCAGGGCTTCGGCCAGCGCTTCGCGCATTTCCAGGTCAAGGTGGTTGGTCGGTTCGTCCAGCAGCAACACGTTTGGCTGCTGCCAGGCAATCAGTGCCAGTGCCAGGCGCGCGCGCTCGCCACCGGAGAAACCATCGACGGGTTCAAATGCACGATCGCCCGGGAAGTTCCACTTGCCGAGGAAGTCGCGGAACGACTGGTTCGGTGCGTCCGGCGCGATCTCGCGGAAGTGCTCCATCGGCGACTGGCCTTCGTGCAGCGATTCCACCGTGTGCTGGGCGAAGTAGCCGATCTTCAGGTCCGGGTGGGCCATGCGCTCGCCGACGATCGGCGCCAGTTCGCCCACCAGGGTCTTGACCAGCGTGGTCTTGCCGGCGCCGTTCGGGCCGAGCAGGCCGATGCGCTGGCCCGCTTCCAGGCCGAAGCCAACGTTGTGCAGGATCACCGCGTCCTTGCCATAGCCGGCCTCGACGTGATTCAGGCGTATCAGCGAGAACGGCAGCTTGGCCGGCGGCGCGAACTCGATGCGGAACTCGCGCTCGGCACGCACCGCTTCGGTACCGGCCAGCTTGGCCAGGCGCTTCATGCGGCTCTGTGCCTGCGCGGCCTTGCTGGCCTGCGCCTTGAAGCGGTCGATGAAGCTCTGCAGGTGGGCGCGTTCGGCCTGTTCCTTCTCGTGCGCGATCTGCTGCTGGCGCAGCTGTTCGGCGCGCTGGCGCTCGAAATCGGTGTATCCGCCCGGGTAGAGCTTGGCGCCGCCACCGTGCAGGTGCAGGGTGTGGGTGGCCACGTTGTCGAGGAACTCGCGGTCGTGCGAGATCAGCAGCAGGGTGCCCGGGTACTTCAGCAGCCACTGCTCCAGCCAGTACACCGCGTCCAGATCCAGATGGTTGGTCGGTTCGTCCAGCAGCAGCAGGTCGCTGGGCATCATCAGCGCGCGGGCCAGGTTCAGGCGTACGCGCCAGCCGCCGGAGAACGAGGACACCGCGCGGTGGTGGGTCTCGGCCGGGAAGCCGAGGCCGTGCAGCAGTTTGCCGGCGCGCGCTTCGGCGTCGTAGGCGTTGAGCTCGGCCATCTTCGTATGCGCTTCAGCGACCGCTTCCCAGTCCTCGCGGGCGGTGGCGTCGGCCTCGGCAGCCAGCACTGCGGCCACTTCGGTATCACCGCCCAGCACGAAGCTCAGCGCCGGATCGGGCAGCGACGGCGTTTCCTGGGCCACGCTGGCGATGCGCACCTTGCCGGGCAGGTCGACGTCGCCCTTGTCCGCCTCCAGCTCGCCCTTCACCGCCGCGAACAGGCTGGACTTGCCAGCACCGTTGCGGCCGACCACACCCACCCGGTAACCGGCGTGCAGGGTCAGGTCGACATTGGACAACAGCAGCCGCTCGCCGCGGCGCAAGGCGAAATTACGAAGGGAAATCATCGGGGGAGGGGTCCATATAACCGGATGGAATGTGCTGGTGAGCACTGTTCCTGCGACGCAATTCTAGCGTTAACGAATACTTGACGCGTCCCGGGATGCGCGGCGGCCGACGTTCCTCTCTCCCACGTCCTCGCCGCGCGCCTCCCGGGCTCCCCTCCCCGCCTGTGCCTGTGCGAGCTAAATGGTTGCTGCTGCAACGTTTTTTTCGATGACCGGCATTTGACAGCCACTGAATATCCCGTTAATTCCTGTCTTGCGCACCGCAACAACCGCCGTCCGCCTCACCCCCGTGATGTCGATTCCGGTGCCGCCCCCGCCAACCGGAGCCCCATCCCGATGACCCGCAAGACCCGCCTGATCGCCGCCGCCGTCGCTGTCGCACTCGGTGGCTCTCCGTTCGTCGCCGCTGCCCAGCAGGCCGGCACCGCCGCCAACACCCTGGACACGGTGATCGTCACCGGTACCCGCGTGGCCGACCGCACGGTCGCCGAATCGCAGTCGCCGATCGACATCATCACCCCGGAAATCCTGCAGTCCACCGGCACCGGTGAACTGGCCACCGCGCTGTCGCGCGCCCTGCCCTCGCTGAACTTCCCGCGCCCGGCCCTGACCGACGGCACCAGCGGCGTGCGCCCGGCACAGCTGCGCGGCCTGTCGCCGGACCAGGTGCTGGTGCTGGTCAACGGCAAGCGCCGCCATACCTCGGCAATGATCAACGTCAACGGCAGCATCGGCCGTGGCTCGTCGGCGGTGGACATCAACGCGATCCCGATCGCCGCCATCGAGCGCGTGGAAGTGCTGCGTGACGGCGCTTCGGCGCAGTACGGCTCGGATGCCATCGCCGGCGTCATCAACATCGTGCTCAAGGGCAGCGGCCGCGGCGGCAGCCTGGCGGTGGACTACGGCCAGTACTCGGCCGGTGACGGCAACAAGTACCAGCTGTCCGGCGATACCGGCGTCGAGTTCGGCAATGGCCGCGGCCGCGTGCACGTGGCCGGCCAGATCAGCCAGCAGGACGAGAGCAACCGCGCCGGCCCGTACCGCGGCACCACCCCGAACACCGGCAATTTCCCCAGCATCGGCCAGACCACCTTCATCGTCGGCGACCCGCGCGTGGATGCCACCGCCGCCTCGGCCAACGCCAGCTTCGACTTCAGCGACCACGTGACCGGCTACGCCAGCGCGCTGCTGAGCAACCGCGACATCACCTCGTTCGCGTTCTACCGCTCGCGCAACCACAACGGGCAGAGCGCGCTGCTGGCGCAGACCTACCCGGACGGTTTCGTGCCGGAGATCAACCAGTACTCCAAGGACCGCTCGCTGGTGGCCGGGATCAAGGGCAACACCGACAACGGCTGGACCTGGGACCTGAGCCTGAACCATGGCGAGAACACCCTGGACTTCCACACCCGCAACAGCATCAACTACAGCCTGGGCGCCACCAGCCCGCGCTCGTTCTACGACGGCACGCTGAAGTACCAGCAGGACATCTTCAACGCTGACCTGACCAAGTCGCTGGACTGGGGCCTGGCCTACCCGGTCACGCTGTCCTTCGGCGGTGAGTACCGCAAGGAAAAGTGGGACCAGAACCCCGGTGAGCTGAACTCGTACACCGGCAGCGGCGCACAGGGCTTCGGCGGCTTCACCCCGACCAATGAAGTGCATGCCGACCGCCACAACTACGCGGTCTACGCCGGCCTGGAAGCGGACCTGACCGAGAAGTTCTCGGCCGGCATCACCGGCCGTTACGAGGACTACTCGGACTTCGGCGACCGCTTCTCCGGCAAACTGTCGGCGCGCTATGCGTTCACCGACAAGGTCGCGCTGCGGGCAACCGCTTCCAGCGGCTTCCGTGCACCGTCGCTGGCGCAGCAGGGCTACCAGGCAGTCACCAGCCAGTTCACCAACGGCGTGTTCGTCGAGCGCGGCACCTTCCCGACCACCAGCGCGGCTGCGCAGGCACTGGGTGCCTCGCCGCTGAAGGCCGAGACCTCCACCTCCTACAGCCTGGGCCTGGTGCTGCAGCCGGTCGACCGCCTGTACATCACCGTCGACGCGTACCAGATCGACATCGATGACCGCATCGCGCTGTCGTCCAGCATCACCACCAATGCCGCCAGCAGCGCGCTGCTGACCAGCCTCGGCCTGCCGCAGGTGACCGCGTTCTCGTACTTCACCAATGGCCTGGATACGCGCACCCGCGGTGTCGACTTCGTGTCCAGCTACACCGTGCCGTTCGCAGCCAGCAGCCTGGAACTGACCGCGGCCTACAGCTACAACGACACCGAAGTGCGTCGCGTCGGCGGCACCCCGGCGGTGTTCGGCACGCTGGGCCTGACCCAGTCGCTGATCGGTCGCGATGAAATCGGCCGCATCGAGGACAGCTACCCGCGCGACAAGGCGATCCTGAGCGGCACCTGGCGTTCGGACCACTGGGAACTGGGCCTGGCCGCCACCCGCTACGGCAAATTCACGGTGCGCAACTCGGCCACCGCGCTGCGCGACCAGACCTACGGCGATGCCTGGGTGGTGGATGCCTCGGCCAGCTACAAGCCGAGCAGCAACTGGACCCTGACCGTGGGCGCGGACAACCTGCTGGACAAGTACCCGGACCGCACCGAAGACCTGCAGAACTCCACCTTCGGCATGCTGCCGTACAGCAACTACTCGCCGTTCGGCTTCAACGGCGCGTATGTGTACGGCCGGGTCAAGTACACCTGGTAAGCGGTAGTGCGGGCCGCTGGCCGGCACCCCCTCGCCGCATCTGGAGCAAAGCCCCTTCTTGTTGAAGGGGCGCGCCGAAGGCTGGGGTGGAGGAGAAATGCGTGGGCAAACCCGCCGGCCACGGCACGTGACCGGCGGGTTTGCCGTATCTGGCCGCATCGGTGAAAATCGGGGCACCCCCCGATTTCTGCGAGAGCCGATGCACCATGACACCGACCTGATCAACATCGTGGCCGTTGGCCTGGGGCTCGCCTTCATCTTCGGCGCGCTGGCCAACAAGCTCCGCTTGTCTCCACTGGTCGGTTATCTGGTTGCTGGCATCTGTGTAGGTCCGTTCACCCCCGGCTTCGTCGCCGACCAGGCGCTGGCCAACCAGCTGGCCGAACTGGGCGTGATGCTGCTGATGTTCGGCGTTGGCCTGCACTTCTCGCTGAAGGACCTGATGGCGGTCAAGGCGATCGCCATTCCCGGCGCCATCGGTCAGATCGCGGTCGCTACCTTGCTCGGCTGGGGCGTCGCCTCGCTGATGGGCTGGCCCGCCATCCATGGCGTCATCTTCGGTTTCTCGCTGGCCACCGCCAGTACCGTGGTTCTGCTGCGGGCCATGGAGGAACGCCGCCTGCTGGAAACCATGCGCGGCAAGATCGCGGTCGGCTGGCTGATCGTGGAAGACCTGGCCTGTGTGCTGGCGCTGGTGATGATGCCGGTGATGGCCGGCGTGTTCGGCCCCGACGCGGCCAAGGAATCGCACTCGCTGGGCAGCGTGCTGGCCG
The DNA here is from genome assembly GCF_000158575.1 of Stenotrophomonas sp. SKA14. NCBI lineage: Bacteria > Pseudomonadati > Pseudomonadota > Gammaproteobacteria > Lysobacterales > Lysobacteraceae > Stenotrophomonas > Stenotrophomonas sp. SKA14. Next base: position 1,588,329 of record NZ_DS999412.1, on the reverse strand, counting down.
ATATCGGCTGGACGTTCGTGCAGCTGGGCCTGTTCGTGGCGGTGATGCTGGTGGTCGGGCGCCGGGTCATTCCGTGGATCCTGGAACGCATTGCCGGCACCGGTTCGCGCGAACTGTTCACCCTGTCGGTGCTGGCGATCGCGCTGGGCGTGGCGTTCGGCTCGGCGATGCTGTTCGGCGTTTCGTTCGCGCTGGGCGCGTTCTTCGCCGGCATGCTGCTCAACGAATCGGAGCTGAGCCACAAGGCCGCGCATGATTCGCTGCCGCTGCGTGATGCGTTCGCGGTGCTGTTCTTCGTCTCGGTCGGCATGCTGTTCGACCCGAACATCCTCATCCAACACCCGTGGCAGGTCCTGGCCACGGTGCTGATCATCATGTTCGGCAAGTCAGCGGCGGCGTTCTTCATCGTGCGCGCCTTCGGCCACCCGACCAGCACCGCGCTGACCATCTCGGCCAGCCTGGCGCAGATCGGCGAATTCGCCTTCATCATCGCCGGCCTCGGCGTGGCCCTGCAGATCCTGCCGAAGGAAGGCCAGTCGCTGGTACTGGCCGGTGCGCTGGTCTCGATCATGCTCAACCCGCTGGTGTTCGGCCTGCTGGACCGCTGGCAGGCCAAGCAGGAGCAGTTGCCACAGCCGCCCGAGCCGGAAGAAGCCACTGGCCCGTCGCGCGATCTGCAGGGCCACGCCATCGTGATCGGTTATGGCCGCGTTGGCAGCGAACTGGCGCAGGTGCTGCGCGACCGTGGCGTGCCGGTGCTGGTGATCGATGACAACAAGGAACACGTCGAGCAGGCCCACGCCAAGGGCATCGCGGCAATCCGCGGCAGCGCGGCCGCCGACCGGGTGCTGGCCGAGGCGCATCCCGAACGCGCGAAGATCGCGGTGCTGGCGATTCCACAGCCGCTGGAAGCCGGTGAGGCGCTGGCCAAGCTGCGCGCGATCAATCCGGACCTGACCCTGCTGGCGCGTGCGCACAGCGATGCCGAAGTGAAGCATCTGCTGGAGCACGGTGCCGATGGCACGGTGATGGCCGAGCGCGAGCTGGCTTATTCGCTGGCGGAGATGATCATGTCGACGCCGCCGTACCGGAACCTGGGGCAGCACAGCATTCCGGTGGTGTGAGGGGAGTGTGGCAGGGCTTGCAGCCCTGCACCTGCCGAAGCAATGGCAACGGCAACAGCAAAAGCAGAAGCTGGCATTCCGTGGGATGGCGGGGTGGGTCCAGCTGCTGTTGGTGGGTGTCGACCTTGGTCGACACGGCGACACAAAAAAATCCCCGGTCGACCCGCATCGACCGGGGATCTGGATCGCCACGTTGCCACGCCTTGGAGAGGCAGTTCCACCGTAGCGCATCGCAGCGCCCGTGGTGATCGCCTGTGGCGATGACGACCAAGCGCGTGGCTATCAGGCGTTGGCCAGGGCCTGTTCCAGGTCCGCGCGCAGGTCACCGATATGTTCGATGCCGATCGACAGCCGCACGGTGTCTTCGCTGACACCGGCCTTGGCCAGTTCGGCCGCGTCCAGCTGGCGGTGGGTGGTCGAGGCGGGATGAGTCGCCAGTGACTTCGCATCGCCCAGGTTGACCAGGCGGGTGAACAGCTTCAGCGCATCGAGGAAGCGCGCGCCGGCTTCGCGCCCGCCCGGCAGGCCGAAGGTCAGCACGCCCGAGCCGTGTCCGCGCAGATAGCGCTGCGCGGCAGTGTGCTCGGGGTCGTCGGCCAACCCGGCGTAGCGTACCCAGGCCACCTTGGCGTGCGATTTCAGGAACTGCGCCACAGCCAGCGCGTTGGCATTGATGCGCTCCATGCGCAGGGCCAGGGTCTCGATACCCTGCAGGATCAGGAACGCATTGAACGGCGACAACGCCGCGCCGGTGTTGCGCAGCGGCACCACCCGCGCGCGGCCGATGTAGGCGGCCGGCCCCAGCGCTTCGGTGTAGACCACGCCGTGGTAGCTGGGGTCGGGCTGGTTGAGGCGGGCGAAGCGCTTTGGCTGCGCCGCCCAGTCGAAACGGCCGGAGTCGATGATCGCGCCGCCGAGACTGTTGCCGTGGCCGCCGAGGTACTTGGTCAGCGAGTGCACCACGATGTCGGCGCCATGCTCGAACGGGCGCAGCAGGAACGGGGTGGCCACGGTGTTGTCGACGATCAGCGGCACGCCTGCCGCGTGAGCGACTTCGGCGATCGCCGCGATGTCGGTGACGTTGCCGCGCGGGTTGCCGATCGACTCGACGAACACCGCCTTGGTGCGCTCGTCGATCAGACCAGCAAACGCAGCAGGATCGGCCGGATCGGCGAAGCGCGCCTGGATGCCGTATTGCGGCAGCGTGTGCGCCAGCAGGTTGAGGCTGCCACCGTACAGCGCGCTGGACGCAACGATGTTGTCACCGGCCTCGGCGATGGTCTGGATCGCGTAAGTGATCGCGGCCTGCCCCGAGGCCAGCGCCAATGCGCCGATACCGCCTTCCAGCGCGGCCAGGCGCTGCTCCAGCACGTCGGTGGTGGGGTTCATGATGCGCGTGTAGATGTTGCCCGGCACCTTCAGGTCGAACAGGTCGGCACCGTGCTGGGTGTCATCGAAGGCATAGGCCACGGTCTGGTAGATCGGCACCGCTACCGCGCGGGTGGTCGGGTCGGGACGGTAGCCGCCGTGCACGGCCAGGGTTTCCAGTTGCCACTGCGGGTCGCTCATTGCACCAGGCTCCATCCGGGGAAACCGCCAACATAGGCCAAGCGGGGCCACCTGCTGAAAGCCGCTGGCGATGACGCCCATACCACCGGTTATCAGGTTGGCCGCGATTCAGGCAGCCGTCATGGCCCGTTGCTAGGCTTCGCCGCCGGGCGATCCTGCCCGGGCACGGAGGCCCAATACGCATGCAGCCCTCTCCCTGGACACCCGCCGCCAGCGGCGCACCGACCCCGGTCCTGCTGGTGGAAGACGATCGCCGCCTGGCCGAGCTGGTCAGCGACTATCTGCGCGAACATGGCTTCGCTGTGCAGCACCTTGCCCGCGGCGACCTGGCCGGCGCGGCGTGCCGCCAGCATGCACCGGAACTGGTGGTACTGGACCTGATGCTGCCGGGCCTGGGCGGCATCGATGTGTGCCGGCAGATCCGCAGCTTTTCCGATGTGCCGATCCTGATGCTGACCGCCTGCGAGGACGATATCGAGCAGGTACTGGGGCTGGAATCGGGCGCCGACGACTTCGTGCACAAGCCGGTCGAGCCACGCCTGCTGCTGGCCCGCCTGCGCGCCCTGCTGCGCCGCCGTCATGGCAGCAGCACCTCCGGCACGCCGTGCCGGCTGATGCATGGTGAACTGTTGATCGACCGCATGCAGCGCGAAGTACACCTGCACGGGCTGCCGGTGGAACTGGGCACAACCGAATTCGAGATTCTGTGGCTGCTGGCCAGCCAGCCCGGGCAGATCCTGTCGCGCGACCAGATCCTGCAGGCGGTGCGCGGCATTGGTTTCGATGGGCTGGACCGCAGCGTCGACGTCAGCATCGGCAAGCTGCGCCGCAAGCTCGGCGATGACGCACGCGAACCCCGGCGGATCAAGACCGTGTGGGGCCGCGGCTACCAGTTCAATCCCTCGGCCTGGTCAGCATGAAGCGCCTGTTCCTGTGGTTGTGGTTCGTCACCAGTGCCTGTTTCCTGGTGTCGGTGTTCGCCCTCAACCACATCCTGGACGGCATCTACCTGCCGGTACAGGATCGTGTGTTCGCCGAGCAGGTGCGCGGGCAGGTGTATGCCCTGCGCACCGGGCTGGCCGGCCTGGACGCTGCACAACAGCGAGCGCGCGTGCAGCAGTGGCAACCACACTATGGCATCGCGCTGACCCTGCTGGAGACGCCTCCCGTGCTCGACGCGCAGGAGCAGGCCCCTCTGCAGGCACAGGGCTTCATCGTCCGCGATCATTACCAGCAGATCCTGTTGCCCATCGAAGATGCCGGCGGCCGCTGGCTGCACCTGCGCCTGCCCGGCGAGGTGCTGATGACCACCTACATGTCCATCGCCGCCTACCTCAGCATCCTGCTGCTGGTCGGGGCCAGCCTGTATGCCTGGGTCCGCCTGCTGTGGCGTGACCTGGAAGCGCTGCGCCTGCATGCCGACCGCATCGGTGCCGGCGACCTGCAGGCACGGGCGCAGGTGTCGCCGCGCTCGCAGATCCGGGTCATCGTCGACCATTCCAACCGCATGGCCGCGCGCGTGGCCGAGCTGGTGCAACGCCAGCGCGACCTGACCCACGCGATCTCGCATGAACTGCGCACGCCGATTGCACGGGTGGCGTTCGGGCTGGACCTGATGCAGGACAGCGACGATCGCGTACGTCGCGCACGTCTGGCGCAGGGACTGCACGGCGACCTGGCCGAACTCAACCGGCTGGTAAGCGAGCTGCTGGCCTATGAGCGCCTGGAACACCCCAATGAAGGAGAGCCGCTGCAGCGCATCGAGGCCAACGACTGGCTGCAGGCCTGCCTGGCCGATGCGCGCCGCGACGCCGAACGTGCGGGCCTGGCGCTGCGTGTGCAGCCCAGCGCGCTGCCGCGGGTGGATGCCGAGCCGCGCCTGCTGCAGCTGGCACTGAGCAACCTCGTGGGCAACGCGCTGCGCCACGCGCGTTCGCAGGTGGAAGTCTCGCTGGTGGGCGTTGGCGGCCGCGCCTGCCTGCGCGTGGATGACGACGGCGCCGGTATCGCCGAGGCCGACCGCGAAAAAGTGACGCGTCCGTTCACCCGCCTGGATGACAGTCGCAGCCGCGATACCGGTGGTTTCGGCCTGGGCCTGGCCATCGTCAACCGCATCGCGGCGCGTCACGGTGGCGAACTGCGCATCAGCCGCGCCACGCTGGGCGGCGCTCGCCTGGAAATGCACTGGCCGCTGGCTGCCAGCTGAACGCCAACAGGCGTGATTACAGTTGCTTACAACTCCCGCACAACTGCGGACGGATCAGTCGCCAGTGAATCGCCACGCTGTCGACCCTGCAGCGCGCGCTGGATGCGCGTGCTGCATTCCTCCCATTGTCGAGAGTGCCCATGTCCCAGCGTCACCGTACCCCGTCCCTGCTCTGCCTGGCCCTGCTGCCGCTGTTCGCCGCGCCGATCGCCCATGCCAAGGATGACCACTGGACCTTCGAAGTGGCCGCCGGTGCCGGCGTGACCCCGCGCTACAGCGGCAGCAAGGACTTCCAGGCCTCGCCCATGCTGTCCTTCGACGCCCGGTCACCCGGCGGCTGGTTTCTGGGCACCAGTGGCATCGGCTGGGGTACGGCCATTGGCGAGCACACCCACGTGCGTGCCTACATCGGCGCCAGCGGCAGCCGCCGTGACAAGGACTCCGCTCTCGGCGGTTCCGACTTCCTGCGCGGCATGGGTGATATCCGTACCCGTCCCCTGGTCGGCCTTTCGGCGGGTTATACGCTGGGAGAAGCCGTGCTGAGCGGCACCTGGCAATTCACGCGCAAGGACGAAGACCGCGGCGACAACGGCCTGGCCACCCAGCAGATGCACCTCAGCCTGGCCCTGCCGCTGTTCGACCTGGCCGGTGGCGTGGTCAGCGGCAGTGTCTCCACCGAGTATGGCAACCGCGGCTACATGCAGACCTGGTACGGCGTCAGCCCGGAGCAGGCCGCGCGTACCGGCTTTGCCCAGCACACGCCGAAGGCCGGTCTGGTGAGCGCCGGCCTCGGCCTGAAGTGGAGCCATCGCGTGGGCCGCAATGGCAACTGGTACATCTCCGCCGAAGGCACACGCCTGCTCGGCGACGCCGCCGACAGCCCGATCGTGCAGAAACCGAACCAGTTCGGCCTGATGAGCGGGTACACACACCGCTTCTGAGGGCGCGCCGGGCCCGGCCCGGCGTTACTCACGGGAAACGGGGCGCTGCGGTCAGGCAGCGCCCCGATGGACTCACGCCTTGGCAAACACCAGGTGGCCGCCGTCGTTGCCGACTTCGATGGTGTCACCGTTGACGAAGGCGCCGGACAGGATCTTCTGCGCCAGCGGATTTTCCAGCTGTGCCTGGATCGCGCGCTTCAACGGACGCGCGCCATACACCGGATCGAAGCCGACGTTGCCAAGCAGGTCGAACGCTGCATCGGACACCACCAGCTTCAAGCCGCGCTCGGCCAGGCGCTTTTCCAGGCCGCGCATCTGGATGCGCGCGATCTGCTTGATCTGCTGCTTGTCCAGCGGGTGGAACACCACGATGTCGTCCAGGCGGTTGATGAACTCCGGGCGGAAGTGCGCCTGCACCACGCCCATCACTGCCGCCTTCATCTGCGTGTAGGCCTCCGGGCTGTCGTCAGCGCTCATGTCCTGGATCTGGTGCGAGCCCAGGTTCGAGGTCATCACGATGACGGTGTTGCGGAAGTCCACGGTGCGGCCCTGGCCATCGGTCAGGCGGCCATCGTCCAGCACCTGCAGCAGGATGTTGAACACATCCGGATGCGCCTTCTCCACTTCGTCCAGCAGGATCAGCGAATACGGACGGCGGCGCACCGCTTCGGTCAGGTAACCACCCTCTTCGTAACCCACGTAGCCCGGGGGCGCACCGATCAGGCGAGCGACGCTGTGCTTCTCCATGAACTCGCTCATGTCGATGCGGATCATCGCGTCGGCGCTGTCGAACAGGAACTCGGCCAGCGACTTGCACAGCTCGGTCTTGCCCACGCCGGTCGGGCCGAGGAACAGGAACGAGCCGGCCGGGCGGTTCGGATCGGACAGGCCCGCACGCGAGCGGCGCACGGCGTCGGAGACGACCTTGATCGCTTCCTCCTGGCCGACCACGCGGTTGTGCAGCACCTCTTCCATGCGCAGCAGCTTGTCGCGCTCGCCTTCGAGCATCTTGTTGACCGGAATGCCGGTCCAGCGCGAAACGACCTCGGCGATCTCCTCGTCGGTGACCCGGTCCTGCACCAGCTTGAAGTCCTTGTGTTCGGCCTCCTGCGCAGCGGCCAGCTGCTTTTCCAGCTGCGGCAGCAGGCCGTACTGGATCTCGCTCATCCTGGCGAAATCCTGGCGGCGCTGCGCCGACTCCAGATCCAGCTTGGCCTGCTCGACCTGCTCCTTGATCTTGGTTGCACCCTGCAGCGCGGCCTTCTCCGACTTCCAGATTTCATTGAGGTCGGAGAACTCGCGCTCCAACGCATCGATGTCGTTTTCCAGATCGGCCAGGCGCTGCCGCGAAGCCTCGTCCTTTTCCTTCTTCAGCATCTCGCGCTGGATCTTCAGCTGGATCACACGACGTTCCAGGCGATCCAGCTCCTCCGGCTTGGAGTCGATCTCCATGCGCAGGCGCGAGGCCGCCTCGTCCATCAGATCGATGGCCTTGTCCGGCAGCTGGCGGTCAGTGATGTAGCGGTTGGACAGCGTGGCCGCCGCCACAATGGCCGGATCGGTGATTTCCACGCCGTGGTGAACGGCGTACTTCTCCTTCAGCCCGCGCAGGATGGCGATGGTGTCTTCCACCGACGGCTCGCCCACGAACACCTTCTGGAAACGGCGCTCCAGCGCGGCGTCTTTCTCGATGTACTTGCGGTACTCATCCAGCGTGGTGGCACCGACGCAATGCAGTTCGCCGCGTGCCAGCGCCGGCTTCAGCATGTTGCCAGCGTCCATCGCGCCATCGGCCTTGCCGGCGCCGACCATGGTGTGCAGTTCGTCGATGAACAGGATGATCTGCCCCTCGCTCTTGGCCAGGTCGTTGAGCACGCCCTTCAGGCGCTCCTCGAATTCACCGCGGAACTTGGCACCGGCAATCAGCGCGCCCATATCCAGCGACAGCACGCGCTTGCCGCGCAAGCCCTCGGGCACCTCGTCATTGATGATGCGCTGGGCCAGGCCTTCGACAATGGCAGTCTTGCCTACGCCGGGTTCGCCGATCAGCACCGGGTTGTTCTTGGTCCGGCGCTGCAGCACCTGGATGGTGCGGCGGATTTCCTCGTCACGGCCGATCACCGGATCCAGCTTGCCGCTCTCGGCGCGCGCGGTCAGGTCGATGGTGTACTTTTCCAGCGCCTGCCGCTGCTCTTCGGCATTTTCCGACTGCACGTTCTCGCCGCCACGCAGCTTGTCGATGGCGGTCTGCAGGCGCGCCTTGTCGGCACCGGCGGCGCGCAGCGCCATGCCCAGCGTGCCGCCATCCTCCAGCGCGGCCAGCACGAACCACTCGCTGGCGATGAAGGCATCACCGTGCTGCTGGGCCAGCTTGTCAGTATGGTTCAGCAGGCGCCCCAGGTCGTTGCCCATCGAGACGTTGCCGGCCTGGCCGGACACCTTCGGCAGCGCGTCCAGCGCCTCGGTCAGGCGCTCGCGCAGCACCGGCACGTTCACCCCGGCCTGGGCCAGCAACGGGCGCGTGCTGCCACCCTGCTGGTCCAGCAGCGCGCTGAACAGGTGAACCGGTTCGATGATGCTGTTGTCGCGGCCCACGGCCAGCGACTGTGCGTCTGCCAGCGCCTGCTGGAAACGCGAGGTGAGCTTGTCCATCCGCATTGCGAAACCTCATCGGTGATCAGGGCCGGCCGCTGCCGGCGATGCTGGAAAGATGCGGTTGCCCCACCCCGTTTCAAGGGTGACTGCGACTGCATCCGGAGGCCAGTCAGCCCGCGGCCAGCATGCCGCACCGCATGTTGCCGCCGCGTTGATCCTGCGCAAGCCAGCGCGCGCCTGGCACTGGAATCCGCGCATCACGGATGCGATACTTGCGAATCATTCTCATTTCGATCAAGGCCACGCGTCCCCCTCCATGCCTCCCCACCACGAACAACTGGGCGTGCTGTACCGCGATCACCGGGCCTGGCTGCAGGGTTGGCTGAGCGGCCGCGTGGGCAATCGCGATGTGGCCGATGACCTCACCCAGGACACCTTCGCCCGCCTGCTGCAGGGCCGCGACCCGGCCGCACTGCGCGAGCCGCGTGCGTTCCTGACTACGGTTGCGCGCGGGCTGGCCGCCAACTGGTTCCGGCGCCAGGCATTGGAGCGCGCCTACCTGGACTACCTCGCACAGTTTCCAGAGCCGGTGCTGCCCTCGCTGGAGGAACAGGCCCTTGTACGTGAGGCCCTGCAGCAGATCGACGCGATGCTCGACGGCCTGCCCGCGATGGCGCGCCGGGTGTTCCTGCTGGCGCAGTTCGATGGGCTTCGCTATGAGGCCATCAGCGAACAGCTGGGGCTGTCGTTGTCCACGGTGAAGCGGCACATGAAGCGGGCGCTGATGGGCTGCCTGGCGCATGCCGGCTGAGACCGCCGCCGCATCGGCCCTTCCGCCGCGCGTACTGGAGCAGGCGGCCGACTGGATGATGCGCCTGCACGAGGACGACAGCGCGGCGCGACGCGCGCAATGGCAACACTGGCACGATGCCGATCCGGCACACGCCCGCGCCTGGCAGCGCGCGGAGCGTCTGTTGGCGCTGACCGCTCAGGTGCCTACCGCGCTGGCCCAACGCACCCTGCAGCCGCCCGCGTCTGCTGGGCGCCGCGCCGTACTGCGCGGCGTCGCCGCTCTGCTGGTGGCGCCACTCGGTGGATGGCTGGCCTGGCGGTTGTGGGACGACGCGGCGTGGGATGCCAGTGCGCGCACGGCGATGGGCGAGCGCTCCCAGCAGGTGCTGGACGATGGCAGTGTGCTGCACCTGGATACCAGCACTGCGGTCGACATCGCATTCGATGCACATGCGCGCCTTCTGCGGCTGCGGCATGGGCAGATGCTGGTGGAGACAGCCGCTGATCCACAACGCCCGGCGAGGCCGTTCCGGGTTGCGACCCCCTACGGCACGCTGCAGGCACTCGGCACCCGCTTCAGCGTGCGCCTGTTCGCCGAGGACGCCCTGCTGGTGGTCCAGCACGGCGCGGTGCGGATCTCCACACCGGGTCAACAGCGCCAGGTCGACGCCGGGCAGCAGCTGCGCTGGAACCTGACCCGGCTGCCACCTCCCAAGCCTGCACCACCCGGCGCTGACGCATGGGTCCGGGGCATGCTGGTCGCCGATGCAATGCCGCTGCAACAGGTTCTGCAGGAGCTGGGGCGCTACCAGCACCGCTGGCTGCGCGTGGATCCGCGCGTCGCCGGCCTGCCGGTGTCCGGCGCATTCCCGCTGGACGACCTGCAACGCAGCCTGTCGATGCTTGCCGCCACCCATGCGCTGCGGATCGAGCAGGGGTTGTGGATCCACGTGTCTGCTGCGGGACATCGCGGCTGACACTTTTCCGAGCGTCGCGTGGCAGAGGCTATGAACCCCTCATTTTCCTCCCCATGACAGTGAACCTGCCCCGGCTTCGACTGAGCCTCCTCGCCACCGCGCTCGCCGCCACACCCGCGCTGGCTCAATCACCGCCCGATGAATCCCTGCACGTCCAGCGCAGCACCGTCTCGCTGGGCAGTGCACTGGGCGCGTTCGCCGCCGAGCATGGCGTGGCCCTGTCCTTCGACCCCGCGCTGACCCGTGGCCGCCAGGCTCCATCGATTGCCATAGGCCTGGACGTGGACGCAGGGTTCGACGCACTGCTGCACGGCAGCGGGCTGCGCGCGGTGCGGCGCGCCGATGGCAGCTACACCTTGCAGCGTGCGCAGGTGTCGGCAGGCGCACGACGCACCAGTACCCTGCACGTGCCGGGGCAGGACGCCGGCTCGACCTTCGGAGGCAGCCTGCAACTGGACCGCAGCTACGTCGCGGCCCAGGCCGCCGGCAACGGTGACATCACCCGGCTGCTGCGCATCCATCCCGCCGTGCAGTTCGACAATGCCGACCAGGGCAGCTTCAGCCCCGGCGAAATCCGCCCTGCGGAGATCAGCATCAATGGTGCGAAGTTCTATCAGAACGCGTTCATCGTCGATGGCATGAACTTCAACAACGACATCGACCCGGGTGCGGATCCGGAGGTGTACCGGCTGTTCTCCGTTCCAGGCGGCTCGCAGGCGCTGGCTCTGGACAGCAGCCTGCTGGAAGACGTCACCGTGCATGACAGCAACGTTTCGGCCGCCTACGGTGGATTCAACGGCGGCGTGGTCGAAGCCAGCACCCGGCGACCATCACGCGCCTTCAGCGGCCGCCTGTCCACCCAGTCCTCGCGATCTTCGTGGACACGCTACCACCTGGACTCCACCGTCGCAGACAGCTACCAGAAGGCGTCCGGCGCGAACGACGGGCAGCCGGAATTCAAGAAGACAACCACGCGCGCTGATCTGGAAGGCTATCTGACCGACCGCATCGGCGTCCTGGCCAGTTTCACCCGCAAGCGCTCGACCATTCCCACCTACAACCTGCAGTCGCACCTGGTCGACGACGCGCATCCGGAGAAACAGATCCAGCGGCGCAGCATCGACAATCTGTTCGTCAAGGCGGTCTGGGAAGCGAGCGACACGCTCGACATCGAGGCAAGCTTTACCCGTGCGCCAGAGGAATCCCACTACTTCCGCTCCAACGTCCCCGGTGCCGGCATCGACATCATTGGCGGTGGCCGCCAGGCGATGCTCAAGGCGACGTGGTCGCCGCAATGGGGCACTCTGACCCAGCAGGTGGGCTGGAGTTCTACCGAGCAGTCCCGCCATCCGCAGTCTGCGGACTACATGAGCTGGTACTGGGCCGAGGGCAAGGACTGGGGAACCTCAGGCAGCTCGCTGGAAGGTGAATTCGGCGATATTGACCAGGCGCAGAAGACGCTCCAGTACCGTGCCGATCTGATACTCGCACCGCAGCGCTGGCTGGGCATGGAGCATCGTTTCGCGGCAGGCGTCCAGTACCAGCACCAGGATGTCGACTACGAGCGCCTGGACGACACCTACATCTATGTCTCGCCGGCGCGCACCACCAGCTGTACCAACAAGGCCGGCATCACCGACACGCAGACCTGCTGGATGGGCCTGACCCGCACCGGCCGCGCCAACACCAGCAACTGGCCCGGACAGTTCTTCACCAGCCGCACCTATTACACGCGCGGCCGGCTGGACTTCCAGATCGACAGCTGGAGCGCCTACGCCGAAGACAGCATCCGCGCGGGGCGCCTGTCGTTGCGCCCCGGCCTGCGCATCGACCATGACAGCTACATGCAGCACACCACGGTCGCACCGCGCCTGGCGATGTCACTGGATCTCGACGCCGCCGGCGACACCCAGCTGATCGCGGGTGCCAACCGCTATTACGGCCGCAACGCGGCCACGTGGCGGCTGCGCGATGGCCTTGATCGGCTGCAATACAGGAACCAGCGCCGCCCCACCCTCGACAGCGAGTGGACCGCAGGCACGCAGACCGCCAACGGCCTGCATTTCGATCGCCTGAAAATCGCCTACGACGATGAGCTGATGCTGGGCGTCAAGCAGCAATGGAAGGGCTGGGAGTTCCTCGGCAAGGTCGTCAACCGCAAGGGGCGTGACCAGGTCGTGCGTTCCAGCAGCCGGGTACAGGACGAACGCGCGGATGACCCTTCGCTGGCCACCCACTACGAAACCTGGAGTAATGACGGCCGCAGCGAGACGCAGATCATCAGCCTCACCGTGCGCCCCCTGCGCCGCCTGCAGTTCGGAGGAACCAGCACCACGGGCCTGCTGGCGCTGGACTGGACCGACAGCCGCTCTTCTGCGCCCGACTACGAGGACGACTTCAGCACCGCCTACTACGAGAATCCGATCATCCGCTACGACGGCAGCTACATCCGCTACCGCGATCGTCCGGCAGACAACTTCACCCGCCCATGGACCGCGCGACTGGCCACCACCACGCATATCCCGGCAGCTCGGCTGACCTGGGGCAATACGCTGCGCTACCGGGCCGGCTATCGCGCGATACGGGACACCGGACTGAAGGATGTCCATGACGGCCAGAGTGTTGCGGTCTGGGAAAGACGGCGGTTTGCCCCTTCGTTGATCTGGGACATGCGCATTGGCTGGGAGCAGCCGTTGTCGACGATGGGCACGGTGTTCGCCAACGTGGATGTGTTCAACGTGCTGGATCGGCGCGCGGTGAATGGCGTATCCAGCAGCGTCAGCCGCGCGCCGTACTACGAGATGGGACGTTCGTTCTGGCTCGAAGTGGGCTATCGCTTCTGAGGCCCGCGCGCTGCCGCCGGCTTGGCTGGATTGCAGTGCTGGTCAGCGCCGTGCTGGCCAGCGCTGCACAGCCACGTCCTTCCCAGCCGGTCTGCGCGCCCGCTCCGGGCAAGGCGGAACGCTGGGATGGCGCCTGCCTGCGTGCGCTGTACGCCGGGCCCAGCGCAGGCTGGCCCGCGCCCGACGTGGAAACCGGCGTCGTCTGGCAGGAACTGGCCCCGCTGCCGTCGCCTGTCGATCCACCGGACAATCCCTCTACCCCAGCCAAGGTGGCGCTGGGACGGCGGCTGTTCTTCGACCCGGCTCTTTCGAAATCGCGACAGCTGGCGTGTGCCAGCTGCCACGACCCGGACCTGGGCTGGGCCGACGGTCGGCGCGTGTCGTTCGGGCACGACCGCCAATCCGGTCGCCGCAATGCGCCGAGCGTCGCGGCCAGCGCACACGTTGCACCCCTGTTCTGGGATGGCCGCGCGGCCACGCTGGAAGCGCAGGCGCTGCATCCCATCGCCGATCCCATCGAGATGGGGTTCAGTGCCCGCGGCGCCGTGCGTCGCCTGCGCCGCGATGCGTCCTATCGTGCTGACTTCGCCGCGGTGTTCGCGCAGCCGCGCATCGATGCCGCCCAGCTCGGCCAGGCCATCGCCGCCTTCGAGCGCAGCCTGTCGCCGCGCAACAGTCGCTTCGATCGCTTCCTGCGTGGCGATATACGTGCACTGGACGACGCCCAGCTGCGCGGCCTGCACCTGTTCCGCACGCAGGCCGGTTGCATGAACTGCCACAGCGGGGCAGCGCTGACCGACAACGGCTTCCACAACCTGGGCCTGCATTTCCACGGCCGCGCGCGGCAGGATCTGGGGCGCTACGAAGTGACCGGCGATCCTGCCGACAGCGGGCGCTTCCGCACGCCCTCGCTGCGCGGTGTTGCCAGCACCGCGCCCTACATGCACAACGGGTTGATTCCCAGGTTGTCAGGCGTCCTGGCGTTCTACAACGTCGGCGGTGCGCGCCCGCGCGCCCCGGCCGCGCTGCCGGCTGATGCGGCGCCGTTCCCAGAGCCGGATCCACTGCTGCGGCCGCGCGGGCTGGGCCGCCAGGATCTGCAGGACATCGAGGCGTTCCTGCAGAGCCTGTAGCCGCGGATCAGCCGCCCGCAGGCGGCGTGGGAGCCGGCTTCGGCGGCAACAGCGGTGGCGCCACCGCAACAGCCACCGGGCAACCATAGGTGCCTTCAACATCCATGTACAGGCTGTAGCGCTGGGTCGCGGCAAAGCCCACGCGCCAGTCCGGGTTGAACAGCGGGTTGGGCCCGGGCGACAGCCCCAGGTCCATCGGCAGGTTCAGCACTTCCTCCCCGATCATGACCGGCGTGGTCGCTTCCACGAACTGGATGTCTTCGCTGCCTTCGGTGGTGATCACGTTCTTGCGCCGGATCGCCGACGCGGGTGGCGTGGCCGGCAACGTTCCGCGGGCCTGGAAGGCGCCGTTGAAGCCGGTATCCACCTTGACCAGCACGTTCTGCTTGCCAGCGCGGATCGGATAGCGGACGTCGTACGCATCCGCCCATAGCGAGGACAGCGTGGCCATCCGCCGCGTGCACGGCACCGGGCTGGCCGTGGCCTGGATCACCAGCGCATCCTTGTTGACCCGCACCCGGCCCAGCGCGCGCAGTACGTCCAGGCCGATGCGTGGCAGGTCGTCCTGGCCCAGTACCGCAAAGGACACATCGCGCACGGCGACACCACCGATGTCCAACTCGACCGGTGCCGCCAGCGCATACAACTTGCCAGGACTGCCATCGACCGCCATGAAGCCCTCGGTCAGCGTCAAGCCCAGCTCGGTCGCCAGCGCTCGGCCGATGCGCGAGTGTGCGGCGCCGCTGTCCAGATGCACGCGCAGCTCGCGTTCACCGGCTGCGGTGCGCAGCTTCAGGCTGAGCGTCGGCAGTTCGTTGTCCAACTGCAAGGGGACACTGATGTCGCTGGCAGGCGCCTGCGCTGCCATGGCGTTGCGCGGCCATGCGGTAAACCGCTCGAAATGCGGCTCGCTGATGCCGGCAAGATGGATGTCGCGCAGCTTGGGGCTCAGCATCGGCCGGATATCGCGCTCCATCAGCGTGCGAACCTGGAGCATCTGCGTCGCCCAACCCGCGATATCGCCCTGCAGGAGCAGATTGCCGGCCAGGGTGGCCGAACACAGGTACTCGACCCCCTTCACACTGTCGGCCGCCTCGCTGGCCACGGCCTCCAGGCACTCCTGGGCCGCCTGGCTGGAGCGGTCCAGCTCGCCGCGCACGCGGTAGAAACCCGCCTGGCCCAGCTTGCCCTTCACACCGGGTGACTTGCCCAGCGTCTGCAGCCGGGACAGTTCGGCAAGGCGCACGCTGCGGGTGTAGCCGTAGGGATCGCCCAGTTCGCCATCGCGCGTCTCAACGGCCGCAGCCGAGGCCGCCGTCGTGGCGAACAACGCACTCACGCCCAACCACATTCGATGCATCGAGGTCACTCCTGTCTACCTGACCCCGACCGTATCACGCTGGCGATGACACCTGCCCCTGCAGTCTTCAGTCTTCAGACGCGGGTGATCGCGCTGCGGATCGCCTGCAGCTGCTGCTTGACCGCCCGCGCCTGCGCCGCGTCCATACGCAGCAGCGCCTTCTGGCCGATGGACCTCGACTGCAACGTGGGATCGACAAAGCGGTAGCGGCCACGTTCATCGCGTTCCACCTGCGGCGACTGCACCAGTTCCGGCGTGTCCAGCAGGTGGTCGATCACCGCGACCAGACGGTCGTTGAAATACCCTTCGGGCCGACCCAGGTCGACATAGGCCTGTTGGATCAGCGGATAGAATCGCTTGTACGCAGCCGCCGTTGCCGCAGGGTCCAGCGAAGTGAACGCCTGCACGTACGGCGCATAGCGCGCTGCGTTGCTGGCGGCGATGCGTTCGCCGCCCTCACCGGGCTCGACCTGCAGGTTGCCCGGCAACGGGCGCGCGGCCAGTGCGGTCGGCGGCACGCTGGGCTTGTCCAGGTTGTCGACCTGGGTGACCAGGCGCTGGATCACGTGGTCGCGCAGCAGCAGGGTCAACGGCCCCTCGCCCTGGAACAGCTGGCTCAGCGCGCCCCAGGCGGCGCCATCGCTGTCAGCCAGCTTCGGCAGCGCCGGGTCGGCCGCGTCCCCGGTATCGAGCGGATGCTTGATCGGCGGGGGTGCTGGCGCGGGCGCTGCGGCTGCCTTCGGTTGTGGCGGTGCACCACTGCTGGCGGGAGGGGACTGCACCGGCACCGACACACCGTCTGCCAGGCCCTTCAGCTGATCGCGGAACAACCAGCCCCCCGCGCCACCGATCACCACCACGCCCAGCACCCAGGGCCATACCGCCTTTCCACTCTGCATGATGCAGTCCCTCGTTGTTCACGTGCATGGACAAGGTGTGACCCGGTTGATTTCCATGGGTTCCCTGCCTGTTCCGCTGCCGTTGGGGTTGGGCCTGCGCATGCGCCACGCTCACGCCTGCTTTGCACACCCTGCGCGAGGCTGTGGGTCTTGTCGTGCGGAGACGCTGTCATGCAGTACGCGCTGTACTACTGGACCGGCATCCAGGGCCGGGGTGAATTCGTGCGGCTGGCGCTGGAAGACGCCGGCGCCGACTACATCGACATGGCGCGGATGCATGGCGATGCGGTGATGCAGCCGTTCCTCGATGGAAACAGCGAGGGAGCACTGCCCTTCGCACCGCCGTTCCTGAAGGCGGGCCGGCAGGTGATCGCGCAGGTGGCGGCCATCCTGGATTTTCTCGGTCCGACCCTGGATCTGGTGCCGCAGGCCGCGTCGCGGCGGATGCAGGCGCTGCAGTTGCAACTGACCATCGCCGACCTGGTGGCCGAGGTCCATGACACCCACCATCCGATCGCCGCGTCGAAATACTACGAAGAGCAGAAGACCGAGGCCAAGGCGCGTGCGGCTTCACTGCGTGGCGAACGACTGCCGAAGTTCCTCGGCCATTTCGAACAGGTACTGGCCGCCAACGGTGGCCGCCATGCCCTGCGCGAGCATTCCTATGTGGACCTGTCGCTGTTCCAGCTGCTGAGTGGGCTGGACTACATGTTCCCGCGGCGGATGCAGGCGTTGGCGCCCACCTTGCCGCTGCTGCGTGCGCTACACGAGCGTGTGGCGAAGCGGCCGAACATCGCCGCCTACCTGGCTTCCGAACGGCGGCTGGCGTTCAATACCAACGGCATCTTCCGCCATTACCCGGAACTCGATGCAGAGCGGTAGTGCCGGCCGCTGGCCGGCAACCGCACGATGCGCCCAAGGTCCATGAGCATGCCGGCCACCGGCCGGCACTTCCGTGGGGTCAGCTGACCCCGTCCAGCGGCTTCACCGCCTGCTTCTGCAACGACAACAGCCCCAGCAGCAGCGCCAGCGCCACATAGGCGCCCGCGAACTGCCAGCTGATGATGCGCGCCAACCCGTCCAGGTCCCACGGCAGGTAGATGCCACCGCGCGGGTCCACTGAGTGGATCAGGCCGAACAGGGTCAACAGCGCCGCCACCAGCAGGAAACCGCAGGCGCGGCGCAGGCGACCATCGACCATCGCCGCCACTGCCGAGATCCACAGCATCGACGTGATGATGAAGCCGTTGCCGAGGGTGAAGATCACCGCCAGTTCCGGCAGGCCGTGGCCGTCCAGTTTGGTCAGCAACTGCGGCAGCTGGTCCGGCGCGATCCAGCCCGGCGCCTTGATCGCCAGCAGGTACGCCACCGACGGCAGGAAGCCGAACACCATCGCACCGGTGTGGTGGCGTGGCGTGGCCTGGAACGCCTGGGTGGTGATGTCGATGGCCACGTACACGATGATCGGTGCCAGCACCGCCAGCGGCAGCCACTGCACCAGCCCGGAGATGATGCCGAGCATGCCGCCGATGCCCACGAACAGGCCAGTCAGCAGCGTATAGCCGCTGCGTGCGCCCATGTGCTTGTAGGCCGGCTGGCCGATGTACGGCGTGGTCTGCGCAACGCCGCCGCAGACACCGGCCACCAGCGTGGCCACCGCTTCCACCAGCAGGATGTCGCGGGTGCGGTAGTCATCACCGGCCGCGCGTGCGCTTTCGGACACATTGATGCCACCGACCACCATCAGCAGGCCGAACGGCAACAGCAGCGGCAGGTAAGTCATCGCCGTGGGCAGGCCCTCGAGGAAACCCAGCGTCGGCAGCGGCAGCACTACCTGCGGCGGCACCCACGCCGGCACATGGAAGCCCGGCGCGCCCAGCCCGGCCAGGCCCAGGCCGTAATACAGCACGGTGCCGAACACGAAGGCCAGCAGCACGCCTGGGCCACGCACCGGCAGCTTGCCCTTGGCAATCAGCACGTACAGCAGCAGGCCCAGCGTGGTGAAGCCGACCAGCGGCGAGCGCAGCGTTTCCAGCAGCGGCAGCAGGCCCATCAGCACCAGCGCGATGCCGGCGATGGAACCCAGCAGCGCAGCACGTGGCAGTGCGCGGGTGACCGCTTCGCCGAAGAACGACAGCACGAACTTCAGCACGCCCATGATGACCAGCGCGGCCATGCCCAGCTGCCAGGTGGCGATGCCGGCGGCATGCGGGTCCAGGCCCTGCTGCTTGAAGGCGATGAAGGCCGGGCCGAGCACCAGCAGGGCCATGCCGATGCTGGTCGGCGCGTCCAGGCCCAGCGGCATGGCGGTGACATCGTCGCGGCCGGTGCGCGCGGCCAGCCGTCGCGCCATCAGCGTGTACAGCAGGTTGCCGACCAGCACGCCGAAGGCGGTACCGGGGAACATGCGACCGAACACTACGTCGGCGGGGAACTGGAAGATGCCGACCAGTGCCATGGCGATGAAGCCGAGGATGGAGAGGTTGTCGACGACCAGGCCGAAGAAGCCGTTGAAGTCGCCGGCAACGAACCAGCGACGCGGTGCGGCGGAAGCGGGAGCGGACATGGAAGGGGCGGTGGGGGTGGGGACCGCCGATGGTAGGCCCAGCGGGGCCGGCGCGCCAATTCCGTCATGGAATGATGGGTTCCAGCCAACGGCGGAGCCCCTCGTGGCTGGGGCGCGAACAGCGCTTTCCTCGGCTGGGCCGGGCGGGTAGGTGGCGCGGGGGACGCCGTGAACCCATCCCTGGGCGCTTGGCCGCGGCATCCATGCCGCGGACACCCCCGCGCCACCTACCCGCCCGACCCCTGACAGTTTCCTGCGCGTGCCAGCCACGGAAAAGAATCAAAAGATCAAAAGCAAAGGCGGGTCGCTTCGCTCTGAGCCGAGCATGGCTCGGCTCTACACGAACAATTCGATCATTTCCACGCTATCCACGCATGGCGTGGATCTACCGTGTCGACCAAGGTCGACACCCACCAGCGCAACATGCCGTTCCGACAGATCGCAGGAAACTGTCGAAGGCGGGGTGGGTCCGGTTGCGGGGGTGTCCGCGGCATGGATGCCGCGGCCAAGCGCCCAGGGACGGGTTTACGGCGTCCCCCGCAACCGGACCCACCCCGCCACCCCTCAGGAAACCTGCTTCTGCCCTGGCTCCGGCTCGTAGCGGGTGCAGGGCGCAGCCCTGCCCCCCCGTTACTTCTTCAGGAAGTTGTCCACCAGCAGATGCTTCACATCGTCGAAGCGGCCGTTCAACACCGCCTTGGCCGCATACAGCGCGGTACCCGCGACCTGCTTCGCCTCGATCTGCGGCGGCATCACCAGCTCTGCGCGGCTGGTATGCACATCCAGCAACGCCGGGCCGCGCTGGGACAGGAAGTCCTGCACCGCTTCTTCCAGATCCTCGCTGCGGGTGACGGTGCGGCCATGGAAGCCGATCACCTCGGCCAGGCGGCCGAAATCCGGGTTCTTCAGGTCCGTGTAGTTGTCCAGCAGGCCCTCCACCTTCTGCTCCAGCTCGACGAAATTCAGCGAGCCGTTGTTGAACACCACCACCTTGATCGGCAGGTTTTCCTGCACGGCGGTCAGCAGGTCGCCGAGCAGCATCGCCAGGCCGCCGTCGCCGGACAACGAGATCACCTGCCGCCCTGGAAACGCCTTCTGCAGGCCCAGCGCCTGCGGCATCGCGTTGGCCATCGTGCCGTGCAGCAGGCTGGTCAGCGTACGGCGGCGGCCGTTGACCCGGATATGCCGCAGCACCCACACCATCGGTGAGCCACCGTCGGCGGTGAACAGCGCGTCGTCCGTCGCGTATTTCGACAACAACGCCGTCAGATGCTGCGGATGGATCAACTCACCCTCGCCCGGCTGCTCTTCCTGCTCACGCTTCTTCAGTGCCTTGTCGCGGCGCTCGACGCATTCGTCCAGGAAGCTGCTGTCCTCGCGCGGCGGCAGCATCGGCAACAAGGCGTCCAGCGTCGGCGCGATGTCACCGACCACGCCCAGGTTCACCGGATGGCGGCGGCCCAGATGGCTGCCGTCGCGGTCGATCTGGATGATCGTGGCCTTGTCCGGATAGAACTGGCCCCACGCGAAATCGGCGCCGAGCAGCAGCAACGTGTCGCACTCCATCAGCGTGTGGAAGCCTGATTCGATGCCGAAGATGCCGGTCATGCCCATGTTGTACGGGTTGTCAGGCTCGACGAAATCCTTTGCCCGCGACGTATGCGCGACCGGCGCCTGCAGGCGCCGCGCCAGTTCCAGCAGCTGCGCGTGCGCGCCCTGGCAACCGGCACCGGCATAGATGCCGATGCGCTTGCCCTGCCCCAGCAGCTCGGCGATGCGCTGCAGTTCAGCATCGGACGGGCGCAGCACCGGCTGGGTGTAGTGCACCGAGAACGGTACATCGTGCTTCACGTCGGCCTCGCTGATGTCGGCCGGCAGGATCACCACCGCCACGCCGCGGCGGCTGATCGCGGCCTGGCAGGCAAGCGCCACCACGCGCCGCGCCTGCGCCGGGCTGTGCACCTGTTCGCAGAACACCGTGCAGCTGCCATAGACAGCCTTGAAATCCACTTCCTGCGGGAACTCCATGCCCAGCTCGCTGGTGACGATCTGGCTGGCGATCAACACCATCGGCGCACGATTGCGGTTGCTTTCGAAGATGCCATTGATGAAATGCAGGCCACCAGGGCCACAGGACCCGGCGCAGGCGGTCAGTTCGCCGCTCACCAGCGAATCGGCACCGGCAGCGAACGCGGCCACTTCCTCATGGCGTACGTGCACCCAGGCGATGTCACTGCCATGCATCGCATCGGTCACATGGTTGAGCGTGTCGCCCACGATGCCATAACAGCGGCGGACGCCTGCCTGCTGCAGGGCGTCCACCACAATCTCGGCCACGCGCTTGCTCATCGGATACATCCTCGAACGGGGGAACGTCCGAGGCTAGACCCGGGGAAGTGATGCCTCCGTGGTCAAATTGCGCATCACCTCGATGTGCAAACTGCGGACAGATGTCCGGTCAATCGTTGACGTTGATCCAGCCCAGCACCGCACCGTGTTTCGGATTCTGGTAGCGCAGCTTCATCCAGCCGTCCTGTTCATCCAGCATTTCCACACGGTCTCCCTGCACCAGATAACGCGGGGTGCTGGATGCGCCGGGCTTGTCGAACAGGAACAGGCGCGCTGGCACCACGGTCGCCTGCTGACCACGCAGCGGCCCGTCAGGCGGTGCGCCCAGGCCATCGGCGATAGCGCTCTCACGTACTTTTCCAGCGGGGTCATAGGTACGCCAGACGGCCAGCGGGCCCTGCTCGTCGCTCTGCTCCCAATGCAGCGCGGCGTTCAGCGTGTCGCCCAGCATCAGTACGCTCTCGGCGCGGTACAGATAGAGCTTCGAGCCTGCAAACCGGTACTGGTCGGCGTACCACATCGGGCCGCTGCGGCAGCTGCTGGTGAGGGTGCGACTCGCACGATCGACCGTCAGCCCCATCAGGTCACCGCAGCTGTCCTTGCCATGGGTTTCAGCCTGCAGCGCACGGAACCCGCCACTGGCCGGATCAAAGCGGTACACCGCCACCGCTTCATTGACCATGCCCACCGACGCGCGCGCGACCAGTTCCGGGTAGCCATCGAAGTCGACATCCTCCAGACCCCATCGCGAGTTGCCGTCCGCATCCGCCGCGCCCGCCAGCGTCTGGCGCTTGCCCGACGGCGAAAGCTGCACCGTGATGCTGCCGTCCTGCTGCGGATCGGCGTGCGCCTGCACGTGAGCGGCCACCTGGAACCGCAGCGTTTCGCTGCCGTCCCCGCCCGCCCGCGCGGCCGGGGCCAGCACGCCTGCCAGCACCACGCCCAGCACCCACTTCCTGTAATCCATCATCGCTCCCTGCGGCACCGCGGCGGCACCTTCAACTCAGAACGATACCTCGACCGGCTGCCGCGACCACAGCACCGACTGATGCCTGGTCTGCTGCTTCCAGGCCAGGCGGATCGCCTCGATGTCGGCCCGGCGCTGCGGGGTGTCCTCGTGCAGCACCACCAGCACCTTGGTGCGCAGGCGGTTGGGCGAAGCATCGCCGCGGAACAGCCACTGGCCGTAGGCATCGAACACGGTCAGGCCATCCGGGAAGCGTGGAGTGACTTCCTTGTCCAGGAACGCGCGCCACTGCGCCTCGCTGATGGTGTCGGCCTGCGGACGGCTGCCTGCGCCCTGCTCTTCGCCCACGCCGAAATACAGCTCGCTGCGCACCCAGCCGTGGCCGTCGGACGGGCGTGCCGCATCGCCCTTCAGTTCGGCGGTGGTGGCCGTGGCATAGGCGCTGGGCGCCTGCGAGGACAGGCTGGCGCAGCCGCTGGTGGCCAGCAGCACGGCAAAGACGAGGCCAAGGTGTTTCATCGGTACAGCTCCGGGCAATGGGGGGACAGGGCGAGCCGGCAGCGTACAGCGCCACCGGCCCGGCGTGCTGATGCCAACCGGGCATCAGCTCATGCCGGACCGGCAGGGACTTGCGTCGGCAGCGGTCATCACGCGAAGATAATATATCGCTTCATCCGGATGGATGTAAGTGAAACTATCTCCCCCCTTCCCCGTCGTCGTTGTTGCTGGAGCCCCCATGTCCGCCCGCCTGCCCGCGTCGCCACTCGGCCTCGCCATCGCCCTCGCGCTTTCCTCCGTCGCCGTCCCGGCGCTGGCCCAGGACGCCACCAACCTGGACACGGTGATCGTCACCGGCACCCGTGCCGCCGACCGCACCGTGCTCGAATCCACCTCGCCGGTGGACGTGCTCACCGCCGAGGACATCCGCAAGGCCGGCGTGGTCAACGGTGAGCTGGGCAGCGCGCTACAGGCGCTGCTGCCGTCGTTCAATTTCCCGCGCCAGTCCAACTCCGGTGGTGCCGACCACGTGCGCGCCGCGCAGCTCCGTGGCCTGTCGCCGGACCAGGTGCTGGTCCTGGTCAATGGCAAGCGCCGCCACCACACCGCGCTGGTCAACACCGACAGCAAGATCGGCAAGGGCACCACCCCGGTCGACTTCAATTCGATTCCGGTCAGTGCGATCAAGCGCATCGAAGTGCTGCGCGATGGCGCCGGTGCGCTGTACGGCTCGGATGCCGTGGCCGGCGTGATCAACGTGATCCTCGACAACGGTGGCGACGGTGGCGAGATTGAAGCCAGCTACGGCGCCAACCACACCGACCTGAAGCCGATCGGGCGCACCCTCACCGACGGCCAGACCGGCAACATCAGTGCCAAGGTCGGCACCTCGCTGGGCGAGAACGGTGGTTTCCTGCGCGTCGGCCTGGAATACAAGCACCGCAACGGCACCAACCGCGCAGGCTTCGACCAGATTCCGCCGTGGGACCAGACCCCGGACAACCTGGCGTTGCAGGGCAAGCGCAACTACGTGCTGGGCGATGGCAAGAGCAAGGACATCAACCTGTGGCTGAACACCGAGATTCCGGTCGGCCAAACCTCGACCTTCTACGCCTTCGGCACCTTCAACCAGCGTGACACCGAAGGCGCGAACTACTTCCGCTACCCCGATGGCGATGCCAACTGGAAGCAGGTCTATCCGAACGGCTACCGGCCGATCTCCGAGGGCGAGAACCGCGACGTGCAGGCGGTGGCCGGCGTGCGCGGCCAGTGGGGCGAATGGAGCTACGACGGCAGCCTGGATTACGGCCAGAACGACTTCACCTACCGCCTGCGTGATTCGCTCAACGCGTCGCTGGGCCCGACCAGCCCGACCCGCTTCAAGACCGCCGATTACGAGTACGCGCAGACCGTGGGCAACCTCGACCTGAGCCGTGTGTTCACCCAGAGCGAGAGCATCAGCCACACGCTGGGCCTGGGCGTGGAAGCGCGCCACGAGCGCTACCAGACCCGCCCGGGTGATCCGGCCAGCTACGCCGCCGGCCCGTACACCGACCGCCCGACCGGGTCGCAGGCCGGTGGCGGTCTGACCCCGCAGGACGCGGCAAGCCTGTCGCGCGACGTGGCCAGCGCCTATGCCAGCCTGTCCAGCCAGTTCGGCGACAAGTTCTCCACCGACCTGGCCGCGCGCTACGAGCACAACGATGACTTCGGCGGCGAACTGACCGGCAAGCTCGGCCTGCGCTACGAATTCACCCCGGCCTTCGCCCTGCGCGGTGCCATCTCCAACAACTTCCGTGCGCCGTCGCTGGCACAGATCGGCTACGAATCCACCTCCACCGGCTACAACGCCGGCGGCCAGCTGGTGCAGGGGCGCCTGCTGTCGGTCAACAACCCGATCGCGCGCGGCCTGGGTGCGCAGAACCTGAAGCCGGAAAAGTCGATCAACACCTCGCTGGGCTTCACCAGCCGCATCGGCGAGCACTTCGACCTGTCGCTGGACTTCTTCCAGATCGACATCGACGACCGCATCGCATTGTCGGAGAGCATCACCGGTGATGCGCTGACCGACTACGTGGCGGCCAACTACGGCGTCAGCGGCCTGCAGAGCGCCAGCTTCTTCGTCAACGCCGCCGACACCCGCACCCGCGGCGCCGAACTGGTGAGCAACTGGCGCCAGTCGCTGGGCAACGGCCAGCTGCTGTTGACCGGCACCTATGCGTACACGAAGACCACGCTGAAGAACGTGCTGGCCACGCCGGCACAGCTGCGCGCACTGAACCCGGACTACGTGCTGTTCGGCATCGAAGAGACCAACACGCTCACCGATGCCACGCCGCGCACGCGAGGCAGCGTCTCGGCGGCGTGGAGCAACGACCACTGGTCGCTGAGCACGCGGGTGAACCGCTATGGCAGCGCTACCCGCGTGTTCAACTTCGGTGATGGCTATATCCCGCGCCAGACCTACCAGGCCGAATGGCAGCTGGATGCCGAAGTCGAATACCGCATCACCCCGCGCTGGAGCGTGGCGATCGGTGGCCAGAACCTGACCGACAACTACCCGGATCGATCCAACAGCGATATCCACTACTTCGGCAACCTGCCGTACGACGTGTTGTCGCCAATCGGCAGCAACGGCGCGTACTACTACGGCCGGGTCCGCTACACGTTCTGATTCACCCGTGCGGTAGTGCCGGCCGCTGGCCGGCAACCGCGAGGTGCATCCATGGGCCATGAAGTTGCCGGCCAGCGGCCGGCACTACCCCAATCCGTAGCCTGACCTCGACCCCACGTACACGCCCACGCAGGCAAGCTGAGCGTCATGGCTGAACCGCTCCCCCTGCGTCCGCCACCGCCCTTGCTGGACGACGCCTGCGCGTTGTTCCTCGATGTCGATGGCACCCTGATCGAATTTGCTGCACGCCCGGATGCCGTGCAGTTGCTGCCGGATGTGCGTGAAGCCATCGGCCGCATCAGCGACCGCCTGGAAGGTGCCGTGGCACTGGTCAGTGGCCGTCCCCTTGAACAGCTGGATCAGCTGTTCGCCCCTCTGCAGCTTCCGGCCGCCGGCCTGCATGGCCACGAGCTGCGCGGCGAGGATGGTCGCGTGCTGCGCGACGCACATGACGATGACACCGCCGAGTGGCTGCACGCACTGCACCAGCAGGCGATGCGTTTCGCCCATGGCCATCCCGGCGTGCTGGTGGAAGACAAGGGCGTCGGCCTGGCCCTGCATTGGCGTGGCGCTCCGCACGCGGCCAGCGAGGTGCGCGCCTTCGCCGACCGCCACGTGCGCGGCCGTACCAGCTATCGCCTGCAGCCGGGCGACCATGTGGTCGAGTTCGTCCCGGTGGGTACCGACAAGGGCCGCGCGGTGCGCCGGATGATGCAGTACCTGCCCTTCCGCGGGCGCCTGCCGGTGTTCCTCGGCGATGACCTCACCGACGAATTCGGCTTCGACGCCGCCAACGGCCAGCATGGCTGGAGCGTGCTGGTGGGCGAACGTGAACCCAGCGCGGCGGTGTTCGCGCTGCCCGACATACGCAGCGTGCACGCCTGGCTGC
This sequence comes from Stenotrophomonas sp. SKA14, assembly GCF_000158575.1. Taxonomy (NCBI): domain Bacteria; kingdom Pseudomonadati; phylum Pseudomonadota; class Gammaproteobacteria; order Lysobacterales; family Lysobacteraceae; genus Stenotrophomonas; species Stenotrophomonas sp. SKA14. The sequence continues at coordinate 1,561,947 of NZ_DS999412.1, read as the reverse complement.
GTGAGAATGCCTATTGACCCGGCCACCCCCACGGCCGCAACCGACGAGATGTACCGCGTGATGACCCAACCCGATCTTGATCTGGGCGTGGTCGGCAACGGCAGCTTCGGCGCCCTGGTCGACAAACATGCCCGCGTTGTCTGGAGCTGCCTGCCCACCTTCGACGGCGATCCCACCTTCTGCGCCCTGCTCGGCCCCAACCAGCAGACCGGTGGCGACTTCGCCATCGAGCTGGAAGACTTCGCCAGCAGCGAGCAGGAGTACCTGACCAACACCGCGATCCTGCGCACCGTGCTGCGTGACGCGCACGGTGGCGAACTGGAAATCCTCGATTTCGCCCCGCGCTGGCGCCAGAACGACCGCTTCTACCGCCCGGTCAGCCTGATCCGCCAGGTGCGCCCTTTGGCCGGCAGCCCACGCATCACCGTGCATGCGCGCCCTCTGGCCGACTGGGGCGCGCGCGTGCCCGAGTCCACCTGGGGCAGCAACCATGTGCGCTGGATCCTGCCCGAGCACGTGCTGCGGCTGACCACCGATGTGCCGGTGCGCTTCGTGCGCGAGGGCCTGCCGTTCGTACTCAACCATCCCATCCACCTGATCCTGGGTGTCGATGAATCACTCAACCGCTCGATCAGCGGCTATGTGCAGGAAGCCTTCCAGCGCACCCGCGATTACTGGCGCGAGTGGGTGCGCTACCTGTCCATTCCGCTGGAATGGCAGGACGCGGTGATCCGCAGCGCGATCACCCTGAAGCTCTGCCAGTACGAGGATAGCGGCGCGATCATCGCGGCGATGACCACCTCCATTCCAGAGGCACCGGGCAGCGTGCGCAACTGGGACTACCGCTACTGCTGGCTGCGCGATGCCGCGTTCGTGGTGCGTGCGCTGAACCGCCTCGGCGCGACGCGCACGATGGAACAGTTCCTCGGCTACATCTTCAACCTGGCCACCACCGACGGCACGCTGCAGCCGCTGTACGGCATCGGCTTCGAAGCCAAGCTGGATGAGGACGAAGTGCCCAGCCTGTCCGGCTACCGCGGCATGGGCCCGGTGCGCCGTGGCAACCTGGCCTGGGTGCAGCGCCAGCACGATGTCTACGGCAGCGTGGTGCTGGCCTCCACGCAGCTGTTCTTCGACCGCCGCCTGCAGGACCCGGGTGATGCGCACACGTTTGCCCGCCTGGAACCGCTCGGCGAACAGGCCTTTGCCCTGCATGACGTACCCGATGCCGGCCTGTGGGAATTCCGCGGGCGCACCGAGGTGCACACCTACACCAGCGCGATGTGCTGGGCGGCCTGCGATCGCCTGTGCAAGATCGCCGTGCGCCTGAAGCGCGACGACCGCGCACGCTACTGGCGCGAACGTGCCGACACCATCCACGCGCGCATCATGGCCGAATCCTGGAGCGAGGAGCTGGGCCACTTCACCGATACCTTCGGTGGCCATCGCCTGGATGCCTCGCTGCTGCTGCTGGCCGACATCGGCTTCATCGATGCGCTGGACGCCCGCTTCATCGCCACCGTCGACGCCATCGGCCGCGACCTCAAGCATGGCAATTCGCTGTACCGCTACGTCGCCCCGGATGACTTCGGCGAGCCGGAAACCAGCTTCACCATCTGCACGTTCTGGTACATCGATGCGCTGGCGGCGATCGGCCGCCTGGACGAGGCGCGCGCGATGTTCGAGGTGCTGCTGAAGCAGCGCAATCATCTGGGCCTGCTGTCTGAGGATCTTGCCTTTGACAGTGGCGAGGCCTGGGGCAATTTCCCGCAGACCTATTCGCACGTCGGCCTGATCACCGCCGCGATGCGCCTGTCGCGGTCCTGGCAGGAGGCATCGTGAGTCGTCTTGTAGTGGTTTCAAACCGCGTGGCGGTGCCCGGCGAGAACCGCGCCGGCGGCCTGGCGGTCGGCCTGCTGGCCGCGTTGAAGGAACGCGGCGGCATGTGGTTCGGATGGAGCGGCAAGAGCGTGCGCGAGGGCAGTGGCACGCTGCACACGCAGAAGGACGGCGACATCGAGTTCGTCACCCTGGACCTGAGCAAGCGCGAAGTTGATGGTTACTACAACGGCTTTGCCAACCGCACGTTGTGGCCGCTGCTGCACTTCCGCCTGGACCTGGTCGACTACGACCGTGGCACCCGCGAGACCTACCACAAGGTCAACGCGTTGTTCGCCGACAAGCTCGCCCCGCTGCTGCGCGAGGACGACATCGTCTGGATCCACGACTACCACCTGATCCCGCTCGGTGCGCTGCTGCGCGAACGCGGCATCGGCTGCCGCATCGGCTTCTTCCTGCACATCCCGATGCCCTCGGCCGACCTGCTGCAGGCGATGCCCGATCACCTGCGCCTGTTCTCCGCGCTGTACGCCTACGACCTGGTCGGCTTCCAGACCCAGCGCGATGCCGATCGCTTCCAGACCTACCTGCGCCTGTTTGGCGGTGGCCGCGTGCTCGACAACGGTGAACTGGAAGCCCCCGGGGGGCGCCGTTTCCGCGCGGCCGCCTTCCCGATCGGCATCGACACCGACCTGATCGCGCGCCAGGCCGGCACCGCCGCCACCAAGGCCGCAGTGAAGAATCTGCGCAACAGCCTGCGTGACCGCCAGCTGGCGATCGGTGTCGACCGCCTGGACTATTCCAAGGGCCTGCCCGAGCGCTTCCTCGGCTTCGAGCGCTACCTGGAACGCCATCCCGACCAGCGCGGCTCGCTGACCTACCTGCAGATCGCCCCGGTCTCGCGTGGCGACGTGACCGAGTACCGGCAGCTGCGCAGCCAGCTGGAACAGATCGCCGGCCACATCAACGGGGGTCACGCCGAGCCGGACTGGACCCCCCTGCGCTACGTCAACCAGAACTTCACCCATGCCACCCTCACCGGCTTCTACCGGGCCGCGGCGGTGGGCCTGGTGACGCCGCTGCGCGACGGCATGAACCTGGTGGCCAAGGAGTACGTGGCCTCGCAGGACCCGGAGGATCCCGGCGTGCTGGTGCTGTCGCTGCTGGCCGGTGCCGCCGACGAACTCAAGCAGGCACTGCTGGTGAACCCTCACGACCTGGACGGCGTGGCCGATGCCATCGCCACCGCGGCGACGATGTCGCTGCGCAGGCGCAAGGAACGCTGGCACGCGATGATGGACCACCTGCGCACCTACGACATCAACCACTGGCGGCGCAGTTACCTGGACGCGCTGGAGAACTGAGGGACTGCGCAACCAGGCCAGCATGAAGCGACAGAAGAGCGTCAAGAGCGCTCGCAGATTGTCGCTTTAAGCCCGAAAGTAGGTGCACGTGAAACCATTCGCCGAACAGGAGAATGGCGCCCCTGCCCGTCCCAGCGTTCCCGGGCAGGCGCGTAAGGCTCGCGTCGCACAAGGCCTCATCGTGTCCTGCCGCACGCTTTGCCGCATCGCCCGCCGGAACGAAAGAGGCACCACCGCCAGCCTTTCACCATGCATTGACGCGCGCTCCCCAGAGTGGCGCCCCCAGAGCTATCGCAATCCGTCGCGCCTGCTGCGCGGTGCGATGCACATCACATTCCGGGGAGTCACTGCATGTCTGCGTACGACCGTTTCATCGAAGATGCCGCTACACGCCTGGAGCTGGGCCATCGCACCCGCTGGGTGGTGGAGGTCATCAGCGTCTGGATAGCCTCCCATCACCGGGGCCTGGACGGTCTTCAGCAGCGGTTTGAACAGGCAGGCCTGGCCTCCCGTTTTCATTCCTGGCGGCAACCGGCAGCGTTGCGGCTGCCCATCGTCGCCAGTGAGCTCGAACGCGCGCTGGGCGCGCACACGCTGGCCATGATCGCGCACCGCTGTGGCATGTCACCCGGTGCTTTCAGGGTGGTCGCCTGCCATCTTCTGCCCGGGGTGGTCACACTGATGGATGCGCCCGGCGGCCTGGTGCCTTCCCCCCATGTCCATCGCAGCATCGCCGGCCCATCGCCCCGGCGCATGACCGGCACGGTGCCATCGCGCGCGATGTATGGGATGGCCGTGCGCAGCCTGTTGTGGCTGCTGGCCATCTTCGTTGTCCTTGGCCTCACCACCTGGCTGCAGCTGAAGGCCCGCACGCCCCTGTGGACGGTGCCGGACATTCCACTCGAACACGACGCATACCTGTCCCTGCAGCAGCACGGCACACAGATGCGGGTGCACGGCAACCTGCCCACCGAAGGGGATCGTCGGCGTATCTGGAGCGCGCTGTTGGCGGTACACGGCCGGCAGAACGTGCAGGGCGGGATAACGCTGGACCCACGCGCGCGCGCGCCGCGCTGGCTGGATCGCCTGATTGCCGATCTTCCGCAGCTGCAGGGCGATGGGCTGCGGCTGGAATTCGCCGGGTCGCAGCTGCGCATCGACACCTCGCAGATGGAGGACGCGCAGCGGCTGGCCATCTCGCACAGGTTGCGCCAGGACTTCCCGGCACTGGACATGACGGGCCTGTGGGGACCGGGACTGGCTGCGCTGGCGCAGCTGCCGGCGCAGGCCGATGCCACACAGCGGATTGAAGCGCTGAACCGGACCACCCTGAAGTTCCACGCCGGCACCGCCACGCTCACCGGCGACTCGCGGCAGACGATCGGCGCCGTTGCCTCCGCCCTGCGTGCTGTCCCGGCCGGTGCACGCGTAGAGGTCGCTGCGCACACCGACAGCGCCGGTTCGGCCACAACCAACCAGCAGCTCAGCCAGTTGCGTGCCGAGGCCGTAGCCCAGGCACTGCAGGAACAAGGGGTGGGCTCGGCCGCACTGGTTCCCACCGGCTACGGGCAGGAGCAGCCGATCGCCGACAACCGCAGCGACCACGGGCGTGCGCTGAATCGACGCATCAGCTACCGGCTGCTTGAGTGAGCCAGCCGAAGGGGCGCACTCAGTCCAGGAAACGCGCGGGCTGCTCCGGTGCCGGCATAAGGCAGGCGTCATGCCGTCCGAACCAGCGGTAACGGTTGCGGGCCAGCACCCGATACGCCGCATCACGCCAGCGCTGCGGTAGCGCACGCAGCACTCCGCTCAGGCGCCAGGCGCCGCCCAACCCGGCCAGCACGCGCAGGATCGCGTCGGTGTCGGTCCATGCGCCCTGCGCATCCAGCAGCAGGAATGACCTGGGGTCCTGCGGATCCAGTCCATGCGCGCGCAGCAGCGCACTGCCCCGGGCGCCCTGCATCGCCGCGAAACGATAGCGCCCCTTGCGGTCGAAACGCAGCAGGAAGCGCACCCACCGGTTGCACAGCGCGCAGACACCGTCGAACACGATCACCGCGCCGGGGGCGGCGGCATCACTGCGGTTCGAGCCAGCCTTCATAGCGGATCAGGGCTCCTGCCCAGGGCAAGGTCACATCAACCCGGAAAGTGTAACGCTGCCCCTGCCCCGCTTCGCGGCAGCGCACGCCGCCAAACCAGCGCCTGGGCAGCGGCAGCAGCCCGAAGGCCCACACCCGGCGCACCGACCAATCGATGCCGCCCTCGCGGGCCTGCAAATCGAACTCGAAACGCACCGCGCCCAGCTGCTCACGCAGATGGCCTTCGTGCGCCCACAGCCGCGACACCATCGGCCAGCGGCCGAAGCGGCGTGCCCAGCGCTCGCCCTGCCCGTGTGCGCTGAACACGACTTCGGTCGGCAGTGCCTCGCCTTCCCTCGGCAACTGCGCCAGGGCGGCCAGCAGCGGCACCAGCCAGTGCCGTCCGCGCTCGATCCGCGCCTGCCCCACGTAGCGGAAGGGCAGCGCAGCGGTGTGCAGTGCCTGTACCGGCGCCGCCAGGGTGGCAAAGGCCGGCCCCAGCACGCGCGCGAACAGCGGCGTGCTCAGCGCGCGATCCAGGCCAGCGTCGCCATGCGCCCGGTGCGACGGTCGCGCCGGTGCGAGTACAGGTCCGGGTCGGCCATGGTCGACACCGTGCCGCCATACACCTGCGCCGGGTCCATGCCGGCGGCCTGCAGCCGCTGGCGGGCCAGGGCGAACAGGTCCACCTTCCAGTGCCCGGGCCGGGTCGCCACGAAAGCCGCCTCCGCAGCCGAGTCATGCCCGACAAAGGCGTGGAAGACCTCTTCGCCGATCTCGTAGTCTGCCGGCCCGGCAGCCGGGCCCAGCCAGGCCCGCAACTGCGCTGGTGGTGTCTGCAGGGCGGCCACGGTGGCCTCCAGCATGCCGTCGGCCAGGCCCCGCCAGCCGGCATGGGCCGCGCCGATCTCGCTGCCGTCAGTGGCCGCGAACACCACCGGCAGGCAGTCGGCGGTCAGGATCGCCAGCACCACGCCCGGCACCGACGTCACCGCGGCGTCGGCCACCGGCTCGCTCGTTCCTTCCACCGGTGGTGCGTTGAAGCGCAACACGGTACTGCTGTGCACCTGGCGCAGCCAATGCGGCGCGGACGGCAGCGCCAGTCCCTGCTGCAGCAGCTGGCGGTTGTGCTCGACATTGGCCGGGGTATCGCCATCGGCCGCGTGCCGGTTGCCCAGGTTGAACTGCGCGAACGGCGCCGGCGAGATGCCCGCGCCATGCCGGCGCGTGGTCAACGCATGGACGCCTGCTGGCGCTGGCCAGTCGGCCTGCAGCAACGGCAGCGCGGCCGCCATCACCAGCGGTCCCGCTCGCGCGCGGCGAAGGCTTCGCTGTCGTCGCGCAGCACCTTCATCAGGTGCAGCATGTCTTCCGGCACCGGCGCGGTGTTGCGCACCGGCTCACCGGTGATCGGGTGGGTGAACTCCAGGGTTTCGGCATGCAGGGCCTGGCGCTTGAAGCCACGCAGCGCGGCCACCAGCTCGTCGCTGGCGCCCTTGGGCAGCTTCAGCGCGCCGCCGTACAGCGGGTCGCCGATGATCGGGTGGCGCACGTGCGCCATGTGCACGCGGATCTGATGGGTACGGCCGGTTTCCAGGCGGCACTCCAGCGCGGTGTGCGCACGGAAGCGCTCGCGCAGGCGGTAATGGGTGATCGCTTCCTTGCCGTCCTCGCGCACGGCCATCTTCAGGCGGTCGCGCGGGTGGCGGTCGATCGGCGCATCGGCCGTGCCGCCGGCCACCAGTGCACCCATCACGATGGCCAGGTACTGGCGGTGCACGTCGCGTGCGGCCAACTGCTCGACCAGCGCGGTCTGCGCCTCCAGGGTCTTGGCCACCACCATCACGCCGCTGGTGTCCTTGTCCAGGCGGTGCACGATGCCGGCGCGCGGCAGCACCGCCACCGACGGGTCGCGGAACAGCAGGGCATTGACCAGGGTGCCGCTGTGGTTGCCCGCGCCCGGGTGGACCACCAGCCCGACCGGCTTGTTGATCACCAGCAGGTGCTCGTCCTCGAACAGCACGTCCAGCGGGATGTCCTCCGGCTGGGCGTCGGTCTGGGTCTCGAGTACCACCGTGAGGGTGACCACCTCGCCGCCGCGCAGCGGGTCGCGCGGGCGCACCTGGGCGCCATCCAGCAGGACGTCGCCCGCCTTGATCCACTCGGTCAGGCGCGAGCGCGAGTATTCGGGGAACAGTTCGGCCACGACGGCGTCGAAACGACGGCCGGCAGCGGTGTCGGGGACGATGGCCTGGCGGGCCGATTCAGAGGGTTGTTCAGACATGGCAGGGGGCATTCTTTGAAATTTTGGGGTCCCGGCGGCCGGTTTCAGTCGCTGGACAGGACACTAGGCTATCATCGACCCTTCGTATTCCAGCCGCGTCCCGCCTCGACCCCATGATCCGACGCTCCGCCATGCTCTCTGCGCCCGTCCGCCTCACCGCCCTGCTGCTGGTGCTGGTCATCGCCGCCACCGGCTGCCACCGTGGCGCCAAGAAGGGCGATCGCCCCGATGAAGGGACGCCGGTCGAACAGTTGTACGAGAAGAGCCACAAGCTGATGCAGGGTGGCAACTGGAGCGGTGCTGAGACCAGCTTCCGCCGCCTGGTGGCCCAGTATCCGTACGGTCCCTATACCGAGCAGGCGATGATCGAAACCGCCTACGCCCAGTACAAGGCCGGCAAGCACGACGATGCGGTGTCCAGCATCGACCGCTTCATCCGTACCTACCCGACCCACCGCAACATCGCGTACCTGTACTACCTGCGCGGTCTTGCCAACTCCAACCGCAGTACGGTTTTCCTGCGCCGCGTATGGTCGCTGGACGCCAGCCGCCGCGATCTGTCCACGCCGCACCAGGCGTATTCGGACTTCAACATCGTGGTCGACCGCTACCCGAACAGCCGCTACGCCGCCGATGCGCGCAGCCGCATGCTGGAGCTGCGTGACGTGTTTGCCCAGCATGAGCTGGACAACGCCCTGTACTACATGCGCCGCGGCGCCTGGGTCTCGGCGGCCGGCCGCGCCAACTACCTGCTGGAAACCTACCCGCAGAGCGCGTTCCAGTACGATGCCGTCGCTGTACTGGCCGATTCCTACACCCACCTGGGCAACAAGACCCTGGCCGATGACGCGCGCCGCGTCCTGCAGCTGAACCAGCCGGACCACCCGTGGCTGGAAGGCAAGTGGCCGAAGTACCCGTGGATGATCCGCAAGCTGAACCCGTTCGCCGGCGAGAAGTCCGCCAGCACCGGCCAGCGCAACGCGCGACTGGAAAAGAAATAAGAGAAAGGGCCCCGCAAGGGGCCCTCTTCTTTTGTAGCGGTAGTGCCGGCCGCTGGCCGGCAACCCGATGGCCTGTCTGAGGGTCATGGAACAGCCGGCCAGCGGCCGGCTCCACCCATCGGCCGGGCCACGCCCGGCGCGCCTGCCTCAGCCCTTGTAGCCGTTGCTGATCGGGTAGCGACGCTCACGGCCGAAGGCGCGGCGCGAGACCTTCGGCCCCGGCGCGGCCTGGTGCCGCTTCCACTCGCTGATGCGCACCAGGCGCAGCACGCGGTCGACCACGGCCGCATCGTAGCCGGCCGCCACGATCTCCCCGCGCGACTGCTCCTGATCGATGTAGCGGTACAGGATGCCGTCCAGCACGTCGTAGGCCGGCAGCGAATCCTGGTCCAGCTGGTTCTCGCGCAGCTCGGCCGACGGCGGGCGGCTGATCACCGCCGGCGGGATCACCGGCGCGCCACCCACGGTATTGCGCCACTTGGACAGGCCGAACACCTCGGTCTTGTACAGGTCCTTCAGCGGCGCATAGCCCCCGCACATGTCGCCGTAGATGGTGGCGTAGCCCACCGCGTACTCGCTCTTGTTGCCGGTGGTCAGCAGCAGTCCGCCGAACTTGTTGGCCAGCGCCATCAGGATCACGCCGCGGCTGCGCGACTGCAGGTTCTCCTCGGTCACGTCCGGCGTGGTGCCTTCGAACATCGGCGCCAGCGATTCCATCAGGCCCTTGAACGCCGGCTCGATCGACACCGCGTCCAGCTTCACCCCCAGCGCCTGGCACTGCTCGGCGGCCAGGTCGTTGGACAGGCCAGCGGTATAGCGCGACGGCAGGCGCACGGCGGTTACGTTCTCCGCGCCCATCGCATCCACCGCCATGGCCAGCACCAGGGCCGAGTCGATGCCGCCGGACAGGCCCAGCCACACCTTCTTGAAGCCGTTCTTGCGGCAGTAGTCCTGGATGCCGCGCGTCACCGCACGCCAGGCCAGCGCATCCATGCTCTCGTCGCCGTCGTCCATCCACACGTGCGGCAGGAACCGACGGCTCTGGCCGTCGTAGTCCACCACCAGCCATTGGTCGACGAAGGCAGCGGCCGCCGGGTGCACGGTGCCGTCGCCATCGGCCACCACCGAGGCGCCATCGAACACCAGCGCATCCTGCCCCCCCACCACGTTGAGGTAGGCGATCGCCGCCCCGCTCTCGCGGGTACGTGCGGCCAGTACCGCGTCGCGCTGGGCGTGCTTGCCCCGCTCGTACGGCGACGCGTTGGGTACCACCACCAGCTGCGCACCGGCGCGCACGGTGTCGGCCAGCGGTTCGGCGAACCACAGGTCCTCGCAGATCAGCAGTCCCACCGGAACGCCATTGACCTCGAACACGCAGCTGCCGCCGTCCGGGTCCACATCGAAGTAGCGACGCTCGTCGAATACCGCGTAGTTGGGCAGCTCGCGCTTGCGGTAGGTCTGCTCGACCAGGCCGTCGCGCAGCACGCTGGCGGCGTTGTAGACCACCGCGCCGGCGGCCTGCGGCCAACCGACCACGGCGGTGATGCCGCGGCAGGCGGCGGCAATGCGGCCCATCGCCTGCTCGCACTCGTACAGGAAGCCTGGGCGCAGCAGCAGGTCCTCCGGCGGGTAACCGCTCACGGCCAGCTCGGGGAACATCACCAGCTCGGCGCCGTACTCGTCGCGCGCCTGGCCGATCATCTCGATGATGCGCTCGGTATTGCCGGCGACATCGCCGACCGGGAAGTCGAACTGCGCCATCGCGATGCGGATCGAAGCCATGGGAATCCAGCCTGTGGTTGCAATGCGCCCATTGTAGCGCCGCACCGTGTACGCACCCTGCCCAGTAGATCCACGCCATGCGTGGATGGGGTTGGCCGGATGACCAGGACACCCGACGCAGAAAGGCCGCCCGAAGGCGGCCTTTCTGTTTCAAGCAGCCGGCCAGTGGCCGGCTCTACAGAATCGTCTGCCGGAGGCAGTCGATCTTATTTCACCAGCTTGGCGATGGCAGCGCCCAGGTCGCCCGGCGAACGCACGGTGACGACGCCAGCGGCTTCCATGGCGGCGAACTTGCCTTCCGCCGTGCCCTTGCCACCCGAAGCGATCGCACCGGCGTGGCCCATGCGCTTGCCGGCCGGAGCCGACGCACCGGCGATGAAACCGACGACCGGCTTCTTCACGTGGTTCTTGATGTACTCGGCACCGGCTTCTTCAGCATCACCGCCGATTTCGCCGACCATGATGATGCCTTCGGTCTGCGGGTCTTCGTTGAACAGCTTCAGGCAGTCGACGAAGTTCAGGCCGTTGATCGGGTCACCGCCGATGCCGATGCAGGTGGACTGGCCCAGGCCGACTTCGGTGGTCTGCTTGACCGCTTCATAGGTCAGGGTGCCCGAACGCGACACGATGCCGATCTTGCCCGGCTGGTGGATGTGGCCCGGCATGATGCCGATCTTGCACTCACCCGGGGTGATGACGCCCGGGCAGTTCGGCCCGATCAGCACGGTGTCCGGATGCGAACGGGTCAGCACGTTCTTGACGCGCAGCATGTCCAGCACCGGGATGCCTTCGGTGATGCAGACGATGACCTTGATGCCGGCAGCAGCGGCTTCCAGGATCGCGTCAGCAGCGTACGGCGGCGGCACGTAGATGACCGAAGCGTTGGCGCCGGTGCTCTGCACGGCGTCGGCAACGGTGTTGAAGACCGGCAGGTCGATATGGGTGGTGCCACCCTTGCCCGGGGTCACGCCGCCCACAACCTGGGTGCCGTACTCGATCATCTGAGTGGCGTGGAAGGTGCCCTGCTGGCCGGTGAAGCCCTGCACGATCACCTTGGTGTTCTTGTTGATCAAAACAGACATTGGAATTCCTTGGTGTCGGTATCAGGCGGCGTTCTTGACAGCTTCAACGATCTTCTTGGCGCCATCGTTGATGTTGTCAGCCGGGATGATGGCCATGCCGCTGTCGCGCAGCAGCTGCTTGCCTTCTTCCACGTTGGTGCCTTCCAGGCGCACCACGACCGGAACCTTGACGCCCACTTCCTTCACGGCGGCAATGATGCCTTCGGCAATCATGTCGCAGCGGACGATGCCGCCGAAGATGTTGACGAAGATGCCTTCGACCTTGTCCGAGGACAGGATCAGCTTGAAGGCTTCGATGACGCGCTGCTTGTTGGCACCGCCGCCCACGTCCAGGAAGTTCGCCGGCTCGCCGCCGTTGAGCTTGATGACGTCCATGGTGGCCATGGCCAGGCCGGCGCCGTTCACCATGCAGCCGATGTTGCCGTCCATGGTGACGTAGTTGATGTCCAGTTCCGAAGCGATCACTTCGGTCGGATCTTCCTGGGTCTTGTCGCGCATGGCGACCAGCGCCTTCTGACGGAACGCGGCGTTGTCGTCGCTGTCGAACTTGCCGTCCAGCGCGTACAGGTTGCCGTCGTCCAGGATGGCCAGCGGGTTGATTTCAACCAGGGCCAGGTCCTTTTCGTTGAACAGGCGGTACAGGTTCACCATGATGCTGGCGAACTGGCCGGCCTGCTTGGCGGTCAGGCCCAGCTTGAAGCCGAAATCACGGCCGTGGTAACCCTGCACGCCTTCGACGAAGTCGACGTTCAGCGAGTGGATCAGCTCCGGGGTTTCAGCCGCAACCTGCTCGATTTCCACGCCGCCTTCCGAAGAGGCGATGTAGGTGATGGTCTTGGTGCCACGGTCGACCAGCACCGACAGGTACAGTTCCTTGACGATCTCGCCGGCGGTGGTCACCAGCACCAGGTTGACCGGCAGTTCAACGCCAGCGGTCTGGTAGGTGGCCATCTTGGTGCCGAGCATCTTGGCCGCAGCGGCCTTCACGTCGTCGGTGGTCTTGCAGAACTTGACGCCGCCAGCCTTACCGCGGCCGCCAGCGTGGATCTGCGCCTTGACCATCCAGGGGCCCTGGCCCAGGGAGTTGGCAGCGGCAACCGCTTCGTCCGGGGTCGCAGCGACCTTGCCGGCCGGGACCGGGATGCCGTACTCGGCAAGCAGTTGTTTTGACTGGTATTCGTGGAAATTCATGCGTCACCGTGGGAATAGGAACGACCGCACGCAATTCCTCAGGGCCCCGGCGGGGCGCCGGCATGGACCGCGGCGGGCCCACTATTGTGGCCGAGCCAGCGCCGGGGCGCAAAGAAGTCTGTACAAAACGCCAGACCTGGCCAGATTTCCACCGTCATTCAGGCAGTTGCGCCGGGCCCGGCACTGGCCACCGGTGTCCGCGGCCGGCCAATTGCGCGATCCGGGCCACGCCCACGGCGCGCTTTGCGGGGCCCTATACTGGTCAGCCAGGGTGTGCAGCGTCGAGCCTGCTCGACCGCTTCCACCACGGCCACATAGAAGCGACGCGCCGGCCCGGCTTCAGGGGACGCCGGACCGGTGCATCGCAGATTCCAGACCCAGGCAGCCAGAAGGGGAGTTCCGGCGTGTCACCCAGTGCTTCATTGATCGACCGCATCGAATCGATCCCGCGGCGTGAGCTGTATTTCTTCGCGCTGTACAGGGTGCTGATCGCAACCGTCATCGCCGCCCTGCTCTACAGCCCCTTGTCCGGCCTGGTCGGCGAGGCCCATCACCCGCGGCTGGCCGATGTGGTTGCGGTCATCTATCTGGCGTTGTCGTTGCTGGCCCTGGTGATCGGCCGCAACGAACGCTGGCTGCGGCCGATCGTGGTCAGCGGCGTGCTGGTGGACATCGTTGCCGCCACCCTGCTGTCACATGCCCTGCCCGGTGCCAGCGCCGGCATCTCGATGTCGCTGCTGTTCAACATCGCCGCCGCCGCCACCCTGCTGCCACTCAGCCTGGGCCTGGGCCTGGCCCTGACCGCCAGCCTGGCCACCGGCGTCGAGTACACCTGGAAGCTGCTGGAAGGTGGCGACCCCACCCGCACCCTGGCCGAGCTGGCGATGTTCACCACCAGCTACCTGGCGCTGGCCTTCATCAGCTACCAGGTCGGCAACCGCGCCCGGCGCAACCAGCAGCTGGCCAACCAGCGCGGCGACGAAGTAGCCAACCTGTTCCAGATCAACGAACTGATCATCCGCCGCATGCGCACCGGCGTGCTGGTGGTGGACGCCGACAACCGCATCACCCTGGCCAACGAGGCCGCCTCGATGCTGCTGGGCGACAATGACGGCAACGGCGAGAGCGGGCGCCTGGACCTGGCCAGCGCCGCGCCGGAACTGACCCGCCGCCTGCAGCGCTGGCGCAACGGCTGGGCGCAGGACGAACTGCCGCTGCAGCTCAATCCCGACCAGCCGGAAGTGCAGCCGCGCTTCGCCCGCCTGCTGGCCGGCAGCGACCTCGCCCTGGTGTTCCTGGACGATTCCAGCGTGGTGTCCCGCCGCGCCGAATCGCTCACCCTGTCAGCGATGGGCCGCTTCTCGGCCAGCCTCGCCCACGAGATCCGCAACCCGCTGGCGGCCATCAACTACGCCGTGCAGCTGCTCGAGGAAGGTACCGGCTTCAACGAAAGCGACCGCCGCCTGCTGCAGATCATCCGCCAGCAATGCCAGCGCACCAACGGCATCGTCGAAAGCGTGCTGGGGCTGGCCCGGCGCGAGCGCGCCACGCCCGAGAACGTGGACCTGGCCGCCTTCGTGCGCCGCTTCGTGCTGGAGTACAAGCAGGGGCAGACGCTGGAAACGGACAGCATCGAACCGATCATCAATGACACCGCGGTGATGGCCCAGGTCGATACCCGCCACCTGTACCAGGTGCTGACCGTGCTGGTGCACAACGCGCTCAAGTACGGGCGCATCGGCCAGCAGCCGGCGCGGGTGCGCCTGCGCGTGGCCCAGCACGAGCGCAGCGCGGTGATCGACGTGATGGACCGCGGCCCGGGCATTCCCGAGAGCGTGGCCGCGCAGTTGTTCCGCCCGTTCTTCACCACCTCCGAGCACGGCACTGGCCTGGGCCTGTATATCGCCCGCGAGCTGTGCCGGGCCAACCAGGCGCGGCTCGACTACATTCCGGTGCCGGCCGGTGGCTCCTGCTTCCGCCTGGTGCTGCCCGGTCCGCACACGCTGTTGCCCTCCTGATTCCGATTCCGTGCGTCAAACATTTGTCGCTTCCAGCCCCCTCGTTTATCTTTCACGCCCATGAACGAAACCCGCAGCGCCCTCGTCGTCGACGACGAACGCGACATCCGCGAACTGCTGGTGCTGACCCTCGGCCGCATGGGGCTGCGCATCAGTACCGCCGCCAACCTGGCCGAAGCACGTGAACTGCTGGCCAGCAATCCGTATGACCTGTGCATCACCGACATGCGCTTGCCGGATGGCAACGGCATCGAACTGGTCAGCGAGATCGCCCAGCACTACCCGCGCACGCCGGTGGCGATGATCACCGCCTTCGGCAGCATGGATCTGGCGGTGGAAGCGCTGAAGGCCGGCGCCTTCGACTTCGTCAGCAAGCCGGTGGACATCTCGGTGCTGCGCGGCCTGGTCAAGCACGCACTGGAACTCAACAACACCGAACGCCCCGCGCCCGGCCCCAGTGCCGAACAGGGTGCGCGCCTGCTTGGCGATTCGCCGGCCATGGACGTGCTGCGCACCACCATCGGCAAGGTTGCGCGCAGCCAGGCGCCGGTCTACATCCTGGGCGAGTCCGGGGTGGGCAAGGAGCTGGTCGCGCGCACCATCCACGCCCAGGGTGCGCGTGCGGCCGGCCCATTCGTGCCGGTCAACTGCGGCGCCATTCCCGGCGAGCTGATGGAGAGTGAATTCTTCGGCCATCGCAAGGGCAGTTTCAGCGGCGCGCACGCCGACAAGCCGGGCCTGTTCCAGGCTGCCCATGGCGGCACCCTGTTCCTGGACGAAGTGGCCGAACTGCCGCTGCAGATGCAGGTGAAGCTGCTGCGTGCGATCCAGGAAAAATCGGTGCGCGCGGTCGGTGCGCCCAACGAGGAACCGGTGGACGTGCGGATTCTCTCGGCCACCCACCGCGACCTGGCGGAACTGGTCGAGGACGGGCGCTTCCGCCACGACCTGTACTACCGCATCAACGTGATCGAACTGAAGGTACCGCCGCTGCGTGAGCGCCGCCAGGACCTACCGGAACTGGCCGCGGCGGTGCTGGCGCGGCTGGCCCGCAGCCATGGCCGTGCCACCCCGCTGCTGGCGCCCTCGGCACTCGAGGCGCTGGCCCAGTACGCCTTCCCCGGCAATGTGCGCGAACTGGAGAACATCCTGGAACGTGCGCTGGCATTGGCCGAGGAAGACTGCATCGGTGCCGATGACCTGCGCCTGCCGCAGCACGCGCCGCGCGCGCCGGGCAGTGCCGCCCCCGCTGAGGCGGTGGCCGACCTGCAGCCGGGCAGCGCCGCCCTGCCCTCCTACATCGAGCAGCTCGAGCGCAGCGCCATCCAGCGTGCGCTGGAAGAAAACCGCTGGAACAAGACCCGCACCGCCGCGCAGCTGGGCATCACCTTCCGTGCGCTGCGCTACAAGCTGAAGAAGCTGGGAATGGAGTAGAGCCGGGACCACCCAATCCCGATCACGAACGCAGGCCCAAGCGGTAGTGCCGGCCGCTGGCCGGCAACCTCATGCATCGCGGCATCCACGCATGGCGTGGACCTACATCAATCCTTGGTGACGCGATTGATCTCGGCCAGGCTGGTAATGCCCGCAGCCGCCTTCTTCAATGCCGACTGCCGCAGATCATTCACGCCAATCTGCTGCGCCGCTTCGGCAATCTGCAGCGCGTTGCCACCGGCCAGCACGATCGTGGCGATCTCATCGGTCATCGGCATCACCTGGTAGATGCCGGTGCGGCCCTTGTAGCCCTCGGTGCACTCGTCGCAACCGACCGCCTCGTACAACTGGATGCCTGCATCCAGCTGCGCCTGGGTGAAGCCCTCGGCCAGCAGCGCATGCTCGGGCAGCGTGGCCAGGCGCTTGCAGTTGCCACACAGGCGGCGCGCCAGGCGCTGGGCGATCACCAGCGTCACCGAGCTGGTGATGTTGTACGGCGCGATGCCCATGTTCATCAGGCGCGCGATGGTCTGCGGCGCATCGTTGGTATGCAACGTTGACAGCACCATGTGGCCGGTCTGCGCCGCCTTGATCGCGATCTCCGCCGTTTCCAGGTCGCGGATTTCGCCGACCATGATGATGTCCGGGTCCTGGCGCAGGAACGAGCGCAGCGCAGCGGCGAAGGTCATGCCGCGCTTGTTGTTCTGCTGCACCTGGTTGACGCCGGGCAGGCGGATTTCCACCGGGTCTTCGGCGGTGGAGATGTTGCGCGTCTCGTCGTTGAGGATGCCCAACGCCGTATACAGCGACACGGTCTTGCCCGAGCCGGTCGGGCCGGTCACCAGCACCATGCCGTAGGGCTTGTGGATGGCATCCTGGAACAGCTTCTGCTGGTCCGGCTCGTAGCCCAGCTTGTCGATGCCCAGCTTGGCCGCACTGCCATCCAGGATACGCAGCACTACCTTCTCGCCGAACAGGGTCGGCAGCGTGCTCACGCGGAAGTCGATCTGCTTGGTCTTGGACAGGTTGAGCTTGATGCGGCCGTCCTGCGGCACGCGCTTCTCGGCGATGTCCAGCTGCGCCATCACCTTCAGGCGCGCGGCGATGCGCTGGTTCAGCTTCACCGGCGCGCGCGCCACCATCTTCAGCAACCCGTCGATGCGCAGGCGCACGCGGTAGTCGTCTTCATAGGGCTCGAAGTGGATGTCCGAGGCGCCCTTGCGGATAGCATCGACCAGCACCTTGTTGACGAACTTCACCACCGGGGTGTCATCGCCCTTGGCATCGATGCCGGAATCACCGCCGGTTCCCAGGTCCTCGTCACCCGCCGCTACATCCAGGTTGCCCATGCCCTCGTCGTCACCACCCAGCGCGTCACCGAGCGTGTCGTGGCTGGCATGCCATTGCTCCAGCGTGCGACGGATCTGGTCTTCATCCACCAGGATCGGTTCCACCACCAGATTGGTGTGGAACTTGATCTCATCCAACGAGTGGGTCGGGTTGCTGGTGCCGACGAACAGCTTGCCGCCGCGTTTGAACAGCGGCAGCACGTTGTGCTTGCGCAGCAGTTCCTCGCTGACCAGGCTCATCGCGTTCTGGCTGGCGTCGAAGGTGGAGACATCGAACAGCGGCATGCCGAACTCGACCGCATTGGCCGCGGCCAGCTGCGCGGCACCGACCACCCTGTTCTGGGCGAACCAGGTCGGCAGGGGCTGGCGTGCGGCGGCAGCCTTGGCCATGGCATCGCGCGCGCCCGCTTCATCCAGGGCGCCGTCCTGGACCAGGCGGCGGGCCAGGCCGGTGATGCCGACGAGGTTGGCGGTGGTTACAGCATTCATATGAATCCTTGGCTCATGGGTCTGGCGGTACCACGCACCTTCCAGAGGCGCAGCACCGGGCAGCAGAACCTGCCACGGCCCCGTGACCGTCGGCATTGCCCATCCATAAGCAACACTGCCATGCCTGAACCTTCCGGCCCGGCAGGCATGATCCTGACTCCCCCGGGCATGATAGCCCCGTCAACGACCCGCCAACATCCCATTGGCGGGCCGGATTTCACTCAACAGCCTGCCGGACGATACCGCGCTTCGAAGGCACTGCCATCGCAGCTCCAGATGCCATCCGCCGCACGGCGGAGGATCAGATCCTTGCCCTGCACCGCGCTACCACCTTGCAGCGTGCAGGTGATGCTGCCGATACCCGCACTGTCCAGCTTCGCTTCGATCGTCGGGCAACGCTGTGTCGGCACCAGGCCGATATAGGCTGCCGTTACAACGCTGGCATCCCTGCTGTCTTGGGCCACGTGTTCCATGGTGGTTTTCCCGGGACGCACATCTGCCAACGCTGCGCCAACCTGTGCCTTGGCCATGTAGTCCTGATAGAGAGGAACAGCAATTGCGGCAAGAATCGCAATGATCGCGACGACGATCATCAATTCAATGAGGGTGAATCCCTCTTGATCTGGATGTTTCATGACGAGTCTGTCCCCAAAACAGATTGTCAAAGCTTCAACTTCAGGCACGAAAGCCGCACGCTGCAGCCCCCATAAACAAGAGCCCCGCATCGCGGGGCTCCTGTACGTGTGACTGATGGCGAGCCGATTACGGCGCCTTAGCCTCATTGCAGCCACCCGGAATGTACTTGGCATCCAGAGTGCTGGCAGTGCAGGACCAAGTGCCATCCGCAGCACGAGCCAGGACCAGCGAGCCCTTGGCAACCTTTGCATTACCAGCAAGCGCGCAGGTGATGGAAGCGGTGCCAGCTGCAGAATCACCATCAACGGTAATGGTGCAACGATCCGAGTTCTTCAGGCCAAGCTGAGCTGCAGACTTGTCGAAAGGCTTGCCTTCGTTCAGCAGAACTTCGGCCTGGGTCTTGCCCGGGGTGATTTCGGCGAGACCGGCGGTGGCCTGCGACTTGGCCACGTAGTCCTGGTACATCGGCAGAGCGATGGCGGCCAGGATGGCGATGATCGCGACGACGATCATCAGTTCGATAAGGGTGAAGCCCTTCTGGTTCTTCATTGTGGTACATCCCCAAGATAGTGGTGGTTGATTTCAGTTGACAGGTTCGGTCCGGCCAGCGGCCGGTTGAGCGGGTCCTGCCCCCTGCGGGTGGATCAACGCAGGTTGCGTGCCAACCCCGGCACGCCTCCCCCTGGATTTCCCCGCGCCCATGATGGCAGTAATTCTGCGGATGGGAACCCCCCATATCCGAATCTGCGATGGACGCGGCAATGTGACGCAGTGCGTCACCTTTGGCCGGCCCCCGGCACGAAATCGCACGCTGGGCCGCCCTCCAGCTGCCCAGACGGCCATGAACCGGCTACCATCGACGGCTAGACGCCCGCTGGGGATGGCGGGTCTTGGGGAGCCTATATGTCTGTCAGTGGCAGTGCGATCAAGAAGGAGCCCGTGGCGCGCAGCACCACGGAGCTGCAGCCGTTTGTCTGGGAGGGGACCGACAAACGCGGAGTGAAGATGAAGGGCGAGCAGATGGCAAAGAACGCCAATCTGCTCAGGGCCGAACTACGCCGACAGGGCATCAACCCGGGCCAGGTCAAGGTCAAGCCCAAACCGCTTTTCGGTGCGGCAGGCAGCAGGATATCGCCGAAGGACATCGCCTTCTTCAGCCGCCAGATGGCGACCATGATGAAATCCGGCGTGCCGATCGTATCGGCGCTGGACATCATCGGCAGCGGGCACAAGAACCCGCGCATGAAGAAAATGGTGGACTCGCTCCGCACCGATATCGAAGGCGGCTCGTCGCTCTACGAGGCGGTCAGCAAGCACCCGGTGCAGTTCGATGAGCTGTACCGGAATCTGGTCAAGGCCGGTGAAGGCGCCGGTGTACTGGAGACGGTGCTTGATACCGTCGCTACCTACAAAGAGAACATCGAAGCCCTAAAGGGCAAGATCCGCAAGGCGATGTTCTACCCGGCCATGGTGCTGGCAGTCGCACTGATCGTCAGCGGCATCCTGCTGGTGTGGGTCGTGCCGCAGTTCGAAGACGTGTTCAAGGGCTTCGGCGCGGACCTGCCGGCCTTCACGCAGATGATCGTCAACCTGTCCCGGTTCATGGTGTCGTGGTGGTGGCTGATACTCATCGTCATCATCGGCTCCATCTTCGGCTTCATCGCCGCCTACAAGCGCTCGCCCAAACTGCAGCACAACATGGACCGACTGGTCCTGAAGGTACCGGTGATCGGGCAGCTGATGCACAACAGTGCCATCGCGCGCTTTGCCCGCACCACCGCCGTCACCTTCAAGGCAGGCGTCCCGCTGGTGGAGGCCCTGGGCATCGTGGCCGGCGCCACCGGCAATACGGTGTACGAGGAGGCCGTGCTGCGCATGCGAGACGATGTCTCGGTGGGCTACCCCGTGAATGTGGCGATGAAGCAGCGCAACCTGTTCCCGCACATGGTCATCCAGATGACCGGCATCGGCGAAGAGGCCGGCGCCCTGGATGCGATGCTGTTCAAGGTGGCCGAGTACTATGAGCAGGAGGTCAACAATGCCGTTGACGCCCTGAGCAGCCTGCTGGAACCGATCATCATGGTGATCATTGGTACCATCGTCGGCGGCATGGTCATCGGCATGTACCTGCCGATCTTCAAGCTCGCTTCCGTCGTCGGATAACACATACATGGCTTTTCTCGACCAGCATCCCGGCCTCGGCTACCCCGCCGCGGCCGCCCTGGGACTGCTGCTGGGCAGTTTCCTGAACGTCGTCATCCTGCGCCTGCCCAAGCGGCTGGAGTGGCAGTGGAAGCGCGATGCGCGCGAGGTCCTGGAGGAACCGGACTACTACGAGCCGCCCCCACCGGGCATCGTGGTCGAGCCTTCGCACTGCCCGCACTGCAAGCACAAGCTGAGCTGGTACGAGAACATCCCCCTGTTCAGCTGGATCATCCAGGGCGGCAAGTGCCGCCACTGCAAGGCGCCGATCTCGCTGCAGTACCCGCTGGTGGAGGCCATGACTTCCCTGCTGGTGCTGGCCTGCGTCTGGCAGTTCGGCTTCGGCTGGCAGGGCTTCGGTGCCATCGTGCTGACCTGCTTCCTGATCGCCCTGTCCGGCATCGACCTGCGCACCCAGTTGTTGCCGGACCAGTTGACCCTGCCCCTGATGTGGCTGGGGCTGATAGGCAGCATCGACAACCTGTACATGCCGGCCAAGCCTGCTCTGATCGGCGCAGCGCTGGGCTATCTGTCGCTTTGGGCGGTCTGGTGGCTGTTCAAGCAGCTGACCGGCAAGGAAGGCATGGGCCACGGCGACTTCAAACTGCTGGCGGCACTGGGTGCCTGGTGCGGGCTGAAGGGCATCCTACCGATCATCCTGCTGTCCTCGGTGCTGGGTGCCATCATCGGCTCGATCTGGCTGTACAGCCGGGGCCGTGACCGCGCCACGCCCATCCCGTTCGGGCCCTACCTGGCCATCGCCGGCTGGCTGTACTTCATGTGGGGCGGGCCGTTGGTGGAGCAGTATCTGGTCCTGAGCGGCCTGCGCTGAGGGGATTCCCCATGAGCCGGTATGTGGTTGGCCTGACCGGAGGCATCGCCGCCGGCAAGAGCGAGGTGACCCGGCGCTTCGAGGCGCTCGGCATCGTGGTGGCCGATGCCGACCTGGCCGCGCGCGCCGTGGTGGCCGCCGGCAGCCCGGCGCTGGGCCGCATCGCCGAACGTTTCGGCGCTGACATGCTGCTGGCCGACGGCAACCTGGACCGGGCGCGCCTGCGCGCCCACGTCTTCGCCGACCCGGCCGAACGGGTGGCGCTGGAAGCCATCACCCACCCCGCCATCCGCCTGCTGATGCAACAGCAGTGCGAGCAGGCCGCCAGCCCCTATGCGATTGCCGCCATTCCACTGCTGACCGAGGTTGGCGGGCGGCAGGCCTACCCGTGGTTGGACCGGGTACTGCTGGTGGATGCCCCCGAGGCCGTGCAGCACGCACGGCTGATGCAGCGCGATGGTATCGACGCCGCACTGGCTGACCGGATGATTGCTGCGCAGGCCAGCCGTGCGCAGCGGTTGGCGCTGGCCGATGACGTGGTGGTCAACGATGGGCGGCCGGAGGATCTGCAGGTGCAGGTGGAACAGCTGCATGCGCGGTATCTGGGCTTGGCCGCGGGCTGAGACCTGGCTGCCGGCCAGCGGCCGGCACTACCGAAGCGCGTCCACGCATCGCGCGGCTCTACTCCACCTGTTGCCGCGCGTGGCGGACCAGCTCTCGGGCGCCCAACAGCAAGCCGTCCACCACATCCGGGCTGAGCTGCTGGTGGGCACCGCCCTGCTCGCGTGCGGCTGCAGCGGCGTGCAGCACCTGGACCAGCACATCCAAGCCCGCCAGCGTGCGCCCGAGCCCAGCCCGGGTTGCGGCCTGCGCGGGGCTGAGACCCTGCGCATCACACCGCCGGCCGTCCGGGCCGTCATGGCCATCCATGCGGGCCAACAGCGTCGGCAACAGGTCTTCAGGGTCATCGAGCAGGGCTTCGAGCCGCTCGGCCGCATTGGCAGGCAGTCGGTTGACGGCATCGCCAATGAGGGCGGAAAGATGGGGAAATTCGGGGCGTACGGACATGGTGAGTTCCTCGCAGACGGCAAGCCACCTGCAGAAGCAAGGTGGCGGACGGTGCGGGTTGGCGTACCGGACAACTCCCAGATGGATGAAAACTCCGGCGGATCCTGACGAATCCCCACGCACCGTCCGCCATAAGACAGACGCGGTGCATTGTCCGCGACGCCGTGCAGGGCATCGGAAGCTTTCCATCTTGGAGTTGATTTCAGGACGCCAATCCCGGCCAAGGCACCCGCCCCGGCCCAGCCATCACGCCACCTCACAAAGCGCATTTCTGTAGGGAAAATCGCCACTGCAAGGATTCGTGCAACGACACACGCCCGAGGCGCGCAACGCATCACATAGGTGTCGCGATGCACCTCGGTGCTGAGGCGCACCAGTAGCGCCGAGCACGCCGGTTACGACACTCCGCGCGCGCCCTAGGCGGCCGCCTCCTCCGCACGCTGCGACCTGCGCGCCGATGCCTCGGCCACCGTCACACCGGGCGGATTGAGATAGCAGGTGCGCCAGCGCAGATAGCCCCACTGCCAGTGGTACTCGCGCCCGGTCAGCTGCAACGCCTCATCGAAGTCGTCAGGGCGCTGCCGCCAGTCAGTCAGCGCTTCCAGCTCCTGCACCGACATTCCCAACGGCACCCGTGGCTGGAACATCTGCCCGGAGCGTTGGATGCGCTCGCGCTCCTGCCGATGGGACCGCTCAATCGCATCCAGCTCGCGCATCCGCTGCTGATACGCCTCACGCTCGCGCCGCTGCACGTGAACCCACTCGTCATCGTCCAGCCCGAACGGCTTGAACCACGCCCGCGAGTCGTGCACGTATCCATCCAGAAACGCTGCCACGGGCGCCGGCGGGGCCTGCCGCGAGTCCCAGATCGCTTGGATATGGCCATCCAGCCACTGCTGTTCCTTTTTGCCCCGCAACCTCGCCTGCACGAAATCCTGCACGGGAATACCCTGGAACCGAGGCGGCGTGGCCATGCCGTGGTGGGCAGCGAAAGGTTCCTCGGTGCGCAGGCGGGCCGTGGCGTTGTTGTAGCGCATCGCCCGCGCCTCCTGTACCAGCTCGGCATTGCCGCCGCCCAGGTCCGCGCGGTCCTGCGCAGGCGCCTGCAGGTAGCCCGGCAGGCGATCGAAGTCATCCAGATGCTGCCGACGCCACAGCAGGTACTGGCGATAATGGGCATACATCAGCACCGCGGTGCGGTTGGCCTTGGAGGCGGGGGTGCTGGCCGGCAGGAACGGCGCCATCGCCTGCAGGTACGCGTTGTAGTGCTGGCGCAGTTTCGGGGAGACCTCGAACTGAGCGGCGGTTTCCTTATCCGCTTCGTCCATCGGCAGCAACGGCACCCCTGCTGCCAGCGCATGCCGGTACATGTCGCATAGCGGAATCTGCGAAAGCTTGTCGGCATCCTTCGGCGAACGCCCCTGCTCACCGGGCGTGTAGCCGCCGCCCACATCCGAATGTACCCCGGGGTAGATGATCTGCTCGCAGTTCGCGCCGTCCACCAGGTCCACCGGGAACGAACCGCGTACTTCATGCGCAGCCACCATATGCACACAGCGGCGTACATCGGCTGGAATGCGCAGGTCTTCGGCCGACGCCCAACCACCGTGGCCATCGAACATCGACTCAAAGAAGCTCTGCGCGGCACCTACCGACGCGACCGTATCGAACAAGCCGACGAAATCGATCTGCACCGGAATTCCACACAAGCGCAGGGGCCCGGGGCCTGGGTCGCACGCATCGCCGAGCCAGTTGCAGAACACGCGCGCCTCGGTAGCGCCGCGCGAGAATCCGAACACCGATAAACGGATGCGGTCTACCCGGGGATTCTGCTGCTGGAACGGGGCGACCTTCTTGGCCAGAAAGGCACGGCGCTCCTGCAACACCGCGCGACGCGAGGTGTGATCGGCACGCGCCAGATGGGTACCACGCACCCGTTGCAGCGCACCGACCATGTTCCAGAAGCCGCCGCTCAGCGAGTTGCGAAGATCGATTTCCTCTTGCCCCTGGTTGACCGCTAGGTAGTTGGACAGCGACATCCGCGCCGCCTGCGCCAAGCGCTCTACGTCCTGCAGGTGCAAGCGGAGATCGGCACTCATCTTGCGCGCGATGGGGACGGTGGAATCGAAGCCCATCGCGGTCGTGACGGTTGTCTCTGCAAAATGGGTCAAGAGGTGGTCCTGGACCTTCATCAGCATCCAATTCACCCGCCCCTCGCCGCCCCAGCCCGCTGCCGCGCCGGCACGGGCATGCCAGCCGGTACCGGTGTCGCCAATTTCTCTCAGCGCCTCGGTGCCGACGCCTTGGATGTAGCTCGCAAAATTGGTTGGCCGACGACCAATTCCTTTGGCTCGCCCTAGATCATAGACGTCGAAGAGTCGAGACACATTGCTCTCGCTCATGTCCTTACGCTTCTTCGATGCCAGCCTGTGATTACGAGTCCCATCGAAGAAGCAGCCCATTGACACGTCTACTCCGCAATCCGTTTCAGTCCCCATGCGGGAAGAGGAGTATCTCCCTAGCTCAGTCAAACTGAGTTGCGTCGAAGGATCTGACACCGGAGGCGCCACATTTACTCTCATTCTGCCACCCCGCCCCTTGCCGTCACCTCAAGAAATCCATTGATCTTTTCTGGATCACGCTCGCTGTCGGCAAAATCAAGATCGTAAGCAAATTTAGGGAATCCCGGAAAATATGGCGTAGCTATGACCCTTACCTCATCATCAGGGAAATACATAAAGAAGATGAAACCATCCAAGAAGGGCTTGTAGCGCGGCACAAAGATCTCCTTCTCAATATAGCTATGCGGATCCTTAAGGAACATGCTACTCGTACGGTAAGCAACCGTTACTTTCAGGCCCGGATGCCAAAGCCGAGGAAGCGTCACGCAGCAGGTTCGGCCATTGCTACTGGCTCGGGCACGCATCGCACCACCCCACGCATCATTGATGAAGACTTTTCCTAATCCTTCATCAGAGTAGTTCGCAATTCCAATCATCAGATGCATTTCTGACGGCGCGTCGGTGATATCGTGGCCAGACGCAGCGTCAATGATGCGTGGCTTCGGAGGACTGGGCGGTGGTGGACCCATCCTGAAATCCATAAACTTCAGCATCAGGCCAGTCAAGGCAAACAGCGCCAGCCCGAGCAGAGCAGCCCTGACAAGCACCTTCTTCACAACAGCTATTCGCTCAAGGTTGCTCATTCGAATGCACCCTCGGTTACAGGAGATGCGTACACGTTCACCCGCCCCCTGTCGCCTGCTGTCACTTCAAGAAATGCGCGGACCTTTACCCGGTCACGCTCGGAATGTGCAAAGTCAATGTCGTACGCGAACTTTGAGTATCCAGGCTCGTACGGCGTCGCAACAACTCGCACGTGATCGCCGGGAAAGTACATAAAATATATATACCCACCAAGAAATGGCTCATAGCGAGGCACTATCACATCTCTTTCCGCGTAGCTGCTGGGATCATTCAGGAACATGCTACTGGTGCGATATGCCACTGACACTTTCAGTCCCGGATGCCAAATACGAGGGAGCGTCACGCAGCAGATGCGTCCGTTACTGCTCGCGCGTGGTTGCATACCGCCCCCCCAAACATCATTGATGAAGACTTTCCCCAGCCCTTCGTCAGAATAGTTGGCGATGCCAATCATTAGATGCATCTCTGGCGATGCATCAGTAATGTCGTGACCAGAAGCAGAGTCGATGATGCGTGGCTTCGGAGGACCGGGCGGTAGTGGTCCAATCCTGAAGTCCATGAACTTCAGCACCAGACCTGCCACAGCAAGCAGCGCCAGTCCAATCAGAATCACCCTCGTCAGAAACTTCTTCATGGCGTCTCATCTTCGCCATGGCGCCCATTCCTCACGGCAACCTCCTTGATCGTCATCCGATGCGCCAGCGCGGGGTGATCGATGCCTCGGCGTGCCAAACGTGCCAGCACGTGCTCCGCGCAGCGATGCACCTGCGAGGGCAGCGTGGCGTCCGGGCGCAGCACGGGCCGCTGCAGAATGAAGCGCGTGATGGCATCGGCCTGGCTTCCGCTCCGTAGTGCGGCCTCCTGAGCCGCAGTGAACGTCAGTGGCCTGGCGTCGGCATCGAACGGCACTCCCCCCTTGCCGGTCACGCACATCCAATCTCCGATGCGGGTAGGCAGGTGCCAGTCGTGTAGACCGCCCAGTACGCGTGTCCGCTGCGCATCGTCCAGCGCATCCAGCAGACGGGCGGCGGCACGCCCATCGGCCCAGCGCAGCAACCACGGCTGGCCGGTGCTGGAACGACCCTCCCAGATGCCCCGGAGATGTTCGGCCAATGCATGCGGGTCGCCGGTGCTGCGCAGCACCGACAGCATCGGCGCGCCGTTGCTCAGGTCCAGCAGCGCCTGCCAGCAGCGTTCGCGTGCTCTGGCTTCGTCCGGCAGGACCACCAGGCATGGCGACAACCGGTCCAACCCTTTGCCGGTATAGCGATGCGTAAACAGCGGCACCACGTCAACGGCCAGCGCGCGCAGCTGCGTCCAGGCGTCCGGCGCGAATGCCATGTCCAGCAGCGCACAGGCGGGCCGCGCGTCCACACACTGGTCGCCGGGGGCCTGCCACGGCAACCGGGAATGCCGCCACGGATCGATCCACGGGGCGTCAGCCATTCTTCGCAGACCATGGCAGGCCGGCCTGCATCGCCTTCAGCAGGCACTCCACGCAGACCGTCTGTGCGAACTGCGGTAGCGGAAACAGCTCCTGCACCGGACCGGTGAAGTGCCGGTTGCCGGCTTTGATGGTCAATGTGCCTGGACAGCTCACCCGCAGGTGCCCGTCCGCCAGGGTGATCGAAGCGCCGCCGGCCGTTGCGATGTGCAGCGTGTTGCCTGCCGCCAGTTGCGCCTCCCCGTGCTGGCTGGCCGCCACCAGCCCAGCGCGCGCCTGCAGGTGCACGGCGTCTGCCTGCGCCTGCATATCAAGCACCTGTTGGCCAGCCACCACGCTCAACCCGGCACTCCCCGGAGTGCGTGTCGCGCCAGCCAGCACGCCGATGGCCTGGCGGCACTGCCAACGCCCATGGCCGGCAACGGTCACCGCCGAACTGCCGCCACTGGCCAGCAGCGTACTGTGCCCCACCCCCAGCTGGATCGCCTGCCCGGCCACCTGGCAGATGCCTGCCGGTGCGGACAGGCCCAACACCGCCGACCCGGTTGCAGGGATGTCTTCGTCAGCGCCCTGCAGCCGCTGCGATGCCGCCACGCTGTCGGCCAGGGTCTGCAGCACGCTGGCACCGTCGCCGTCGGCGGCGTGGCCGCGCAGCCGCACCGTACGTTGCTGGCGTGCAGATTCATCAAAGGAGTGCGCCAGCACGAGCGTCTGCCGCAACAGCGCGACCGGCGCAGCGCGCAGACCAGCCGGGGTGGACGCAGAGCGCTGCATGCTGTCCAGCCACAGGCCTGCCGTGGCACGCACGGCGCCCCACGCGTCGCTGCGCAGCTCGAATCCACTTCCGCGCAGGCTGCCGCGGAAGTTGTGCTGCAGGTGACGCAGATGACCCATGCTGATCGCGCTGTGGCATTGCGTTGTGCCAAGCCGTACCTGCAGCTGGTCGTCGCTGTCGTCGAACTCGAGACTGTTGCCGCCATGGCCGTCCCAGCTCTGCGAGCTGATGCCCCATACGGCGCCGGCATTGCGCTGGGCCGATTCAGCCGCGCCTGCAGCATGCCAGCGTGGGGCGTTGCCACCGGCCAGGTTGTTCTGGGCACTGCTGCCAGCATCGCTGGACAACGCCAGCGCTTCAGCGCGTGACTCGCCCTGGCCGTTGTAGAGCGCACCCATCACGACGGGGCGGCAGAGGTCGCCGTTGATGAAGTCCACCATCACTTCCTGGCCGACGCGGGGCAGGAATTGGCTGCCCACGCCGGGGCCGGCAAAGGTCTGGGCGACGCGCAGCCAGCCGCTGTCGGCCCTGCTGTCGGTGGCAAAGCCGAACCGCACACGGATGCGCCCGTTGCTGTCCATATACAGCGGTGCACCGTCATCGCCGCCGAGCACGGTGGCCAGTTGTGGGCCGGGGGCCGTCGACCGCCCAGCCCTGCCATCCGGAGAACGTCGCCATCGACGGTCGTACGGCATGGCCTCGAAGCGATTGGCATAGCCCAGCCTCTGCGCGCGGTCGGCAGGCACGGTGTCGGGCAGTGCGTGCAGCGGCAGGTGCTGCTGCAGTTCGAGAACCTCAGGCAGCGTGTTGACCGCTGCGTGCTGCACCGCTGTAAGCAGCAACGCGGGTACCGCTCGCTGGCCGGGCTCTGGCAACACCTCGAATGCGTAGCCGGGCTGGAAGTCCGGCTCGGTGCCTTCGCCGGTCCAGCGCCGCTGCTCACACAACGCGGTTTCGGTGTCGCGCATCACCTCGGCCAAGGCCTCGCGCGAGGTCTCCCACGCCGCGTGGCGTGCCGGCGAATAGTCCTCCAATGGGCCACTGGCCACAGTGCGCACAGGCAGGCTGGCCGAAACCACACGCAACGGATCGTCCAGATCTGCTACCCGGGTCATGTGGGTCGGCACGACGCGACAGGTCTCATGCAACAGCGCGATGCCCGCGTCATCGGGCACGCGCTGGGTCTGGTGCAGCCGCCGGGGCCGTGACAGCAGCGAGCATCGGGTACTGTCGCCGAAGATCATCAGTGTATGCCCGCCCGGTACATCGGGCAGCGTGCGGATGCACCAGCCCAGGCCTTCATCGGCCATCAACTGCTGCAGGAAAGCCATGTCCGATTGGCGGTACTGCACACGATAGCCCCGGCAGCGGCGGTCGATTGCAGCAGTACTTCCAACGTGCCAGGACCAATGCGCCAGCGGCGCGTGCACCGAGAGCACGGTGCTGATGATGCTGGCCACGTCCTGATCCTGGAACACGCGACTGTGGCGGCTGTCATGCAGCCAGGCGGTCCAGTCGGCCAAGTGCACGCGGTACCGCACGAGACGGCCTGCGCAGGCCAGGCGCTCGACACTACGGATCAGCCCTACCCGGACAACGTCTGTACCGTCCGGCAGGCGTGTGGTGATGCTTGCCGGCCGGGTCACCCAATCATCCAGGCTGTGCTCGCATGGCTCGCCCAGCAGATCGATCTGGCAGCGCAGGCCTTCGGACAACGATTCGCTGCCGTGCCAGCGCTCCACGATCAACCGCAATGCGGTGGGACCGCAGAATCGGTGGACGCGCGACGACGCCTCGTGGGCAGCAACGAACGATGATCGGTGATCCATGGCAGTTCCTTGACAGACACAGCGCGCGAAGAAACGCGCTTTCCATGCTTCAAGCCTTGGCGGATCAATGCCGGGGACGCAATCCGAAAAGTTTCTGAAAAGCGTCGAAGATCAATTTCTGCCCGGTATTACAGCGCTTGCACGATGCATCGCGGGGGCGTGCAGCCGTTGCCGAGCCGCCAGGAAGGCGGAATACGACAGCGGCTGCGGGGCGGCACCTGAGGCGCGACGACTATTGCAGCGTCGCCGAACCCCGATTCCTTTCGGCCTGCAACTGCCGTTGTGCGTGGCAGGTCAGCTCCCGCGCAGCCAGCAGCAGGCCACTCATCGCATCGGCGGGCACGACCTGCGACGGGCTTCCCCGGGTGCGCGCGACATGCACGGCATACATCATCCGGGTCAAGCTCGTGATTCCTGCGACGGTGTGCCGGATGCCTGCCAGCGTGCCAGCCTCCGGGGAACTCAGCCCGGTGCGCTGCGTAGAACCGTCGATGTCCATCTGCCCCTTCAGCATCGGCATCAGGCCATCGGGCCCGGACAGTACGTCCTCGACGCGCTGGGCGATGTCGACGGACAGCTGGCTGATCGATTCGCCGACCAGTTGATACAGGTTCGGGTAATGGGTGCGGTATGACATGGCGCAGCTCCTGGCGGACGGCGGGTGATCCCGGCAGAAGCATCTGACTGTCTGCACGTCGGTCCGTCAGGGGGCAAATGCGCCAACAGCGCAATCAGATCGCCGAACCGTGAGCCCTGACACGCACCAGCGCCACAACGCCCGCGGAGATCGCGAGCCGGACGGCCCCGAACAGGCGTATTCGTGCTGCGTACGACAGTGGATTCGCGCGCTGCGTGGGGCTCACGTGCCGACCAAGGTCGGCACCTACCAAAGCAGGGGCCCTTACAACGGCTTCGGCGAGAACGTGAGGGTGGCGATTACGCCGCGCTCGCCGCCCGGGCGCACGCTTACCTGCCAGCCATACAGATCGCACAGGCGGCTGACGATCGACAGGCCGATGCCGCCGCCCTGCGAATGGCCGGCATGGGTGCCGCGATAGCCCCGCTGGAACAGCTTGGCTGCATCTTCTTCGCTCAGGCCCGGGCCGCTGTCGGTCACCGAGACTGCGTTGGCGCTCACATGCACGCGCACTTCGCCATCCTGCGAGTACTTCACGGCATTGCCGATCAGATTGCCCAAGGCCACCGACAAGGCTGCCTCCGGCGCGTCGATCACCAGATCGCGTTCGCCTTCCAGCGCCAGTTCCAGCGGCTTGCCACCCAGCTGCGCACGGTGCGCATCCAGCAGCTGCTCGGCCACCCTGGCCACGTTGCTGGTGCCCTGCCCGCGCTCGTTGCGCGACAGCAGCAGCAGCGCGCCGATCAGGTCGCTGCACTGCTGTTCGGCGCGCTGGATACGCTGCAGACGCTGCAGCACCTTCTCATCCAGGCCGGGACGGGTCAGCAGCAGCTCGGTGGCGCCGCGGATCACCGCCAGCGGCGTGCGCAGTTCATGGCTGACGTCGGCATTGAACTCGCGGTCGCGCTGCACCACCTCGGTCAACCGCGAAGAATAATCATCCAGCGCCTGTGCCAGCTGCCCCACTTCATCGTCGGGGAAGCGCGGCGCCAGCGGTTCGGGATCACTGGTGCCTCCACGGTACGCGCGCAGCCGAGCCGCCAGGTCCGAGACCGGCTTCATCACCTTCGACGCCGACCACCAGCCCAGCACCAGCGACAGCACACTGAATACCAGCACCGACAACACCAGCGCGCGGTTGAGCTGTTTGCCACCGCGCACGCTGTCGGTCATGTCATAGGCAAGGAAGAACCAGGCGTCATCGCTCTTGCGCACCGCCAGCTTGTAGGCATACGGCTGCCCCTGCTCGTCGGTGCCGCTCAGGTTGTAGTTGCCGGTCTGCAGATCGGCCCATTGCGGCCAGGACTCGCGCGCTTTGTCGAACTTGTCCGCCGAGTAGGCGTATGCGCGGATCTGCTGCACCGGCACGGCGGGGTTGCGCCCCGGGTGCTCGTAGAAGCGACGCGCGTACTCTTCGATGTTGTGGTTGATCACGTCTTCCACCAACTGGTTTTCCACCCGCATGCGGGCCCAGTTGGTGGCGAACGCGAACAGTGTTGTCAGGCAGAAGCCCAACAACACGAACGAGACGATGATGCGGCTGCGCAGGCGCCGCCGGTAAGGCGTGCGCCGACGCTCCCCTTTCGCTGCCACCGAATCAGGCTTCCGGGGTGGCGATGCGGTATCCGATGCCATGGCGGGTCTGGATCAGCGGCACTTCAAACGGCTTGTCGACCACCGCACGCAGGCCATGGATGTGCACACGCAGCGAATCGGAGTCGGGCAGTTCCTCACCCCACACGCGGGTTTCCAGCTCCTGGCGGGTCACCACGGCCGGGGCCGCTTCCATCAGCGCCTGCAGGATCTTCAGTGCGGTCGGGTTGAGCTGCAGCAGCTTGCCCTGGCGACGCACTTCCAGCGTATCCAGGTTGTACTCCAGGTCGCCGGT
Organism: Stenotrophomonas sp. SKA14; assembly: GCF_000158575.1. Taxonomy (NCBI): domain Bacteria; kingdom Pseudomonadati; phylum Pseudomonadota; class Gammaproteobacteria; order Lysobacterales; family Lysobacteraceae; genus Stenotrophomonas; species Stenotrophomonas sp. SKA14. Next base: position 1,529,519 of record NZ_DS999412.1, on the reverse strand, counting down.
TTCCAGCACGCGGGTCTGCACGCCCTTGCCGCGGCGCGACAGGGCATTCAGACGCACTTCCACTTCCTGCAGCGCGAACGGCTTGATCAGGTAGTCGTCGGCGCCGGAATCGAAGCCGGCCAGCTTGTTGTCCAGCGAATCGCGCGCGGTCAGCATCAGCACCGGGGTCTGCTTGCGCGCTTCATTGCGCAGCTTGCGGCAGACTTCGATACCGTCCATGCCGGGCAGGTTGAGATCCAGCACGATCGCGTCGAACTCGTGCACCACGGCCAGATGCAGGCCGGTGACCCCGTCAGCCGCGAAGTCCACCGTGTGCCCGCGGTCCTCCAGGTAGTCACCCAGATTGGCCGCAATGTCGCTGTTGTCTTCGATTACCAGAATTCTCACTGTCACCTCTAATTGACGAATTTGCCGGTGCGCTGGGCCTGGCTCATATCACGCTGTGCCCTGTCCTTCTGCCGGGCGCGCTCGGCGACGGTGGTGCACTGCGTCGTAGACCGGTTCGAACCCGTCGCCTTTTCACGTTGGCATATTAGACGACTATCCTCACGCGCCTGTGTCAAAACCGTGTTCACGATCTGCTGGTCGTTGAAGATGTCGGTTCGCACCTGTTCAGGCATCGAATCGCGGTTCGGATGCTGCTCGACGGCCGTACGCATGCGCACCAGCGCCTCGCGCACGCGGCTGCGGTCGGTCTGCTTCAATTCGCTGTAGGTCTCGCCATCGTTGAGTTCGATTTCGATGCGCTCGATCTGCTGCTGCAGCGGCTTGCCGGGGATGAAGACTTCACCGGCCTCTTTGGACGCGGAGGCGGCGGTGGCCAGGGTCAGCCCCGAGAACAGCATCGCCGACATCAGGAGGGACTTCATGACAAACGAATCCTTGTTTGAATGGATCGCTGACTGTATTCGCACCGCCTTCACGCCAGCAAGTGCCAAGCGCAGGGGCGGCGGACGGCCTAGCGGTTGCCGGGAGGCGAGAGGTCGGTGAAGGTGCGCTGGTCATGGAGCAGGGCCTTGCCCTTCTCCTCGATGCGCCGCCGTTCGGCCACGGTCATGCAGCGGCTTTTGGGCATGTTGCTGCCGGTGGTGCGCGTGTATTGGCAGACCTGCCGGCTGTCATCATGGGCCCGGGCAAGCAGGGTATTGACCCGTTCCTGGTCGTTGAAGACGTCGTTCTGGACCTGCGGCGGCAGTTCCTGCAGCGTCTTGTGGTCCCCCATCCGCTGGGTGATGCGCGCCAGTGCCTGTCGCACCTGGGCGCGGTCATCCGCAGAGATCTCACTGTAGTCGCCGTCGTCCAGGGCCTTTTCGACCTTCCGGACCTGCTCGGCCACCGGCATCTGCCGGTCCATCTGTACAACGGCTTTTTCCGGCTTGGCGACAGCCGTGCCTGCCAGCCCCAGCAACAACGCGATCATGGTGACGCGATACATCGCTTGCCTCCGATCCATCCTGGAACGATGGAGGCCACTCTACGGCCGTCACGGCGCCTCCACAAGCGGCGCGACTGGCCCATAAAAAAGACCCAGGCGGTGCCCCCGCCTGGGTCTGAAGTTGTATCCCGATACCGATCCTGCTGAGAGGCAGAGCTGCGGTTCGCTGAAGGCTACGCCCGGGCCGATTAAAGGCATGTTAAACCCGGCCTCATCAACCCATGAGATTTATAACTAACTGAATAGTCAGGGTTTTTTCAGCTTCTCCACATGCTCGATGATGCGCGTGGCCACGTCCACGCCGCACGCCGCTTCGATGCCCTCCAGCCCTGGCGTGGAGTTGACCTCCAGCACCAGTGGGCCGCGCGCGGAACGGATCAGGTCCACCCCGCACACCGACAGGCCCAGCGCCTTGGCCGAGCGCACCGCGACCTGCTGTTCGGCCCGGCTGGCCTTGGCCGCCACCGCCGTACCGCCGGCATGCAGGTTGGAGCGGAAGTCGCCCTCGGGTGCCTGTCGCTGCATCGAGGCCACCACCTGGTCGCCGACCACGAAGCAGCGCAGGTCCGCGCCCTTGGCCTCGCCGATGAATTCCTGCATCAGGAAGTTGGCGTACAGCCCGCGCAGCGCCTCGACGATGCCACGCGAGGCGCTGGCCTTCTCGGTGAGGATCACACCGCGGCCCTGGGTGCCTTCGTTGAGCTTCACCACATGCGGCGGCGGGCCGAGCATGGACAGCAGGTCGACGGTGTCGTCGGGGTTGTCGCCGAACACGGTGACCGGCATGTCGATGCCCTTGGCAGCCAGCAGCTGGTGCGCACGCAGCTTGTCACGCGAGCGCAGGATCGCATCGGACGGGTTGGGCGTGCGGGCCCCCATCAGCTCGAACTGGCGCAGCACCGCCGTGCCGTAGCGAGTGATCGAGGCACCGATGCGCGGGATGACCATGTCCACGCCGGTCATCGGCCGGCCCTTGTAGTGCATCGAGAAGCCATCGGCGGCGATGCGCATGTAGCAGCGCAGCGGGTCGAGGATACGCACGGTGTGGCCGCGCGCGCGCGCCGCCTCGACCAGCCGGCGGGTGGAATACAGGGAGCTGTTGCGGGACAGGATGGCGAGTTTCATCGCGGTGGGATCGGGCGGCAGGCGCGCAGCATAGCGCGCGCGTGTGGCGGACGGATGATGTCGCGCCGGGTGGCGCCAGCACCGCCGCACAGGCTGTGCCAAGATGGCCACGCCGGCCACAGGACAGGAACACGGCCGGCTTACACAACCCAAGGAGAACCACAGATGCGAATGGGAATTCCGCTGTTGTTGCTGTTTGGCCTGGTGGGGGGCGCCACCGAAGTGCATGCCGCGCCCACCCATGCAGTCTCCCGGCTCTATTTCGACGCCAACAACACACTGATTGGCCAGAGCCTGCGCTACTGCACCGGCAGAACCCAGCACCAGGGGGCTGCCTCACATACCAACACCCGCTGGATCGATGTCACCTATGCCTGCAACGGCGACTCGACCGAGGTGAGCTACGGAGGCTGGGTACCGGCCGACCTGCGGCAGGATTTCTGCGGCCTGTATGACGCCTGCACCTTGTTGATGCCGTGGCCGGAACACACGTTGCCCGGCCCGCTGGCGCCCGGATTCAATTCCGACTGACCGGCCGCCCCGCGGCAACGTCTCCGGCGATGGAGCCATCGTCGCCGGAGACACCTTTCGACAGTGCGATGATTTCCTCCATGCGTGCGCGCGCCTGTTGCATCTGCTCGGGCGCAAGCATCCCATGGCTGTACAGCTCCTCAAGCGAGTTGTAACCACACACACTGGCGCGGCACATGCGTTGGAGGATGGGGGAGTCGGCGCCGCACGGCACGCCTTTTCGGCAGCCCGCCAGCATCCACGCGGCCTCCTCGACGGGACTGCCCACCTTGTAGGGCTTCATTTCCTGGATGCGGTGGGAAGCGGCTTCCCCCATGATTGCCGCAAGCGCCATGTAGGCTTCGCCGTCATCCTGCATCAGCACGGCTTCGACAAACGTCTTGTGGTCCTCCACCGAAAGATCCTGATCCGCGAGGTGGAGGCCAGGCGCCGCCTGTTCGATCTGTGCAGCGAGGCTCCCCTGCTTCACCGCCAGTTCCCGGTAGCGCTTCCGATTGCGGAAGCCGCTCACAACGTCCTCGGATACTCCCTCGCATCGCGCCTTGAACCACGCTGAGCTGCGCTGGAGTGCGACCTTCTTTTCCTGTGCGATGTCCAACCCCGCGAGCGGGCCCCAGTCAGGAATGACGGCACAGTCGTCATGGATGCGGCTGAGTACAAAACTCGCGTTCGCGTCGCCACTCCTGGACAGGAGTTCAAGGTCCGCCAACAACGGTTGAACGTTTCGAGCGGTGTAGTACTTCTGATAAGCGGCGGGCGTATTTCCCCTGGCCGCCATGTTGGAACTCGCGATTTCTGTGGCGGGGATGGCAGGGGCCATTGCGGTGCGCGCTGCATGTCCGGCTTCAGAAGGGGCCGTGCTGTCCGTGCACGCTGTGGTTGTCAGTGCCAGTGCCAGCACTGGAGCCAGCAGAACCGTGTTCCATCGTGAGATGGCCCGCATCCTCATTCCTTGTCCCAACGTCATCATCCGGCGTGAAGGACATTCACTCTAGTGATGCCGCATGCCGCTCACAAGCCTGGATCGACAGGCACACGAAAGCGGGCATCGAGAGCCCGTATCTGCATTGCAAGAGAAGAAAGAAGGAGGTGCGATGGAGCGGGCGATGGGAATCACTTATGACAACCAACCCTTTGATTAATAAAGGATTTTTCTGGTTGCCCAGACCAGAAATCGCCTATCAGTATACCACCTCAACCCTCTTGACGAAAGGCGAGTTTCCAACGCCTTCCGCTGGCGGCTACCGACAGCCACGGCGATCAGGAAGTGACCGATTTTGCGATCTGCAGTGCCCTTCGCTCGAATCGCTCGGAAACAGAGTTCGCTTGTCCCTGGGGTCTATGCAGGTGCGTCACGATCTCGCAGGGGCCGTCGTCCAGCGGTCGCATGCTGATTCCCCATCCGTGGGCGCGCTTGATGCGCGATTGCGCGGATACCCCGACACCGTAGCCGGCGGAAACCCATAGCGCCATCATCTCGAAAGACGTGACGTACTGAAGATTTTTCTGGTCGGCAGGCAGGCGCGAGAGCAGCCGATGATCCAGCGAAGAACACGCCTCAGCCCTCCAGCGAAAGATCGGGTAGTCCTGTAGATCGGCGATGGTGAGCGATGCCTGATCCAGCAAGGGAAACCGCAGCGGCATCGCAACGGCCATGTGCTCAATCCACAAGGGCTGGGTTTGGATGGCCGGATCGCTCGACCCTTGAAGCGACATCCCTACGTCATAGCGGCCTTCACGAAATCCATCAAGCAACTCGTCACCTGCAACCTCAAAGAACGCGATGCTGACCTCGGGCTCTTGCGCACGTTGCAGCGCGAGCAGCGCCGAAAGTTGCGATGGCGATATGCCTGGCGCTATCGCAAGCCTGAGGTGGGCAGGTTGGCTGGTGATGTTGTCCATGGAGAACCCACAGAAGCGACGAAGCAGGTCAAGGGCAAACCAGCATCATAGTAAAGAGAGAACTTTAACGTCTATATGTTTAACGTGGTTAATTTAAGAGGATTGTTTGACGCTTCTGTCGATGCAGAAGCTTACTATTCAGCCAGGTCGCCCACCTGGCACACCCACCTATGAATCCGAACCAGCATTAGCTTTCGGGCGGGCCGTGCGTGCCGCTCGCGTCGCGCAAGGCGTCGCTCAAGACGACTTTGCATTTCAGGCTGGAATATCGCGTTCGCACATGGGCAAGATCGAACGTGGGGAGCATGTGCCGACGCTTCCCTTGATACTGAAAATTGCTGCCGCGCTCGGAATCAGCGCCAGCGAGTTGATGGCGGCGACTGAAAAGAACCTCAACTCTGGCAGTGAGCCGCCAGGCTCGCCATAACAGCCCGAGCTTCAGTAGCAGCTCTTGCCGCCCGATCAATCGCCCGAGTGCTCGTGCAGGCGCGCGATGAACCGCGCAGCCGACACCGGCAAATCCTCGCTGACGGGCCGAAGCAAGTAGGTCGTGATGACTGCGGAATCCATGGCCAGGGGGCGGATCACCACATCGGAGCGCTGGCTCGCCGCGACCCTGGTTGCCCTGATGAAGCCAACTCCGTAGCCCGCACCGACCAGGGTAAGCATCATGTCCAGCGAAGACACATGCTCGGCGACGTCAGGCTCACGCTCCAGCGGCCGCAGGAGCCGCGCCAATTCACGGTAGTAGCCTTCGTATAGCTGTGGATCGCATAAGACCAGAGGGTAGCTCGCGAGCTTGTGCAGCGGAACGGTCTTATGCGAAAGCAAGGGGTGCCGGGCGGGCACCGCGACCACCAGCGAGTCGTGCCAGAGTGGCTCAGTCAGGATGTCATCGCCGACCTCCGCAGTGTGCGCGAAGCCGATCGAGAAGTCGCCCGAGCGTAGCCCGCGCAACTGCTCGGCCAGCGGCACTTCGGACAGGCGAATTTCGATCTCTGGCTCTTCCTCGCGACAACGGGCCAGGAGGCCTGACAGCCGGGGATCGATTGCGCCGTCGGAGATGGCGATTCGAAGGCTTCCGCTCAGGCCCGACGCGACCGCCCGGACATTTTCCTGAGCCAATTTCAGCGCGGCCAACACCCTGTGCACGTCTTGCAGGAACGTTGCGCCCGCCTCGGTAAGCGCCGTACCCCGGCGGTTGCGCACGAAGAGCACCGCGCCCAGGTCGTCCTCAAGCTCCTTGATGGCGCGGGACAAGGGTGGTTGTTCGATATGCAGGCGCTCGGCGGCCCGTGTGAAGTGCAGCTCCTCTGCGAGAGCCACAAAGCAGCGAAGGTGTCGCAGTTCCATGGGCCGTGCTCCTGTTCCATATCAAGGATCTATTCGCATCAGTTTTCGTCCGCGATGGCCTGCTGGATGCACCCCATTCCACGCCGTTCCTGGTGCGCTCCGCTGGGCTGATCGCCTACTCGTCCGTGACAGATCATTCATTTGCGCCTCAAAAAATGGTTATCATAATGCAGCGTACTAGCAAACTCGCTTGGATTCATAGACGTCTTTTCAAGCAGCTCATATACTTTCTGCAGAAATCTGCATAAGCATTCGCTAACCCGAACGAGCCAACCAGGATGCCCCACGAACAGCTTGCCGATCTAACCCAGCCACAGCGTGACCGGCTCGCGTTCGTGGAGTTGCGCGTGCGCTTCATTGGGGAGATGCGCCGCCAGGACTTGGTCGCGCGGTTTGGTATCCAGTCCGCTGCTGCGTCCAGGGACCTGGCGCTGTACAAGGAACTCGCCCCCGGCAACATCGACTACGACGGCAAAGGCAAGTTCTACGTCCTCGGTCCGAGCTTCCAGCCGATCTTCGATTTCCCGCCCGAGCGAGTGTTGTCGTGGCTGACACAGGGGTTTGGCGACGGTGAGCCGATGCACATCAAGGCCTGGGTGGCCAGCGAGAGCCCGTCCCGGCTCACCCACCCTGACCTGGACATCCTGGCGAGCGTGACCCGTGCCATCCACTATGAATGCCCGATGGGGATCGAGTACCACTCCATCTCCAGTGGCCGCACCGTGCGGGAGATCGTCCCGTTCGCGTTGATTGACAACGGCCTGCGCTGGCACGTCCGTGCCTTCGACCGCAAATCGCAGGAATTCCGGGATTTCGTCATCACCCGGATCAAGCGTCCTGTGGTGCGCAAGGGGCAGCCCGTGGCGCCCCACGAGATGAGCGATCAGGACATTCAATGGACACGGATCGTCGAGCTGGAGCTGGTTCCTCACCCGGATCAGCCCCGGCCAGAAATCACTGAAATGGACTACGGCATGCGAGGCGGCGTGCTGCACATGAAGCTGCGCGCCGCCACCGCTGGCTACATCCTGCGCAAATGGAGTGTGGACTGCTCCCCCGACCATAGCCTGCGCGGCCCTGAGTACCGGCTTTGGTTGAAGGACCACCTCGCCATCTACGGCGTGCGCAATGCAGTGCTGGCGCCGGGGTATGCATCGCCGAGTGCAGAAACGTCGATTGCTGACTGAACGGAAACGACCATGAAGCTGATCCAAAACACCGGAACACAGCGCGTCATCGACTTGATGCAGCCCCACCTCAAGCACGGCAACCGACTCGACTGTGTAACGCCTTCGTTCTCTCTCTACGCCTTTGCAGAAATCCGGGAGGCGTTGTCCGCTCTGGATCGAGTCCAATTGATCGTGCCTCCCGATAACGAGGCACTTGCCCTCCTGGGCTCGGCAGGCGACCGCGCTTCACGCAATCGTCTGCAGGCACGTTGGCTGGCCAATCAGTGCGCGAAATGGATCAATGAGAAAGTGGCGCTTCGGCGAGCATCAGGATCGGTGCCGCAGGGGGCCGCCGTCATGCGCGGTCCGGACGGGGCCCCTGCACAAGTGGTCCTGGGCTCGTTCGCCTTCAGTACGTCTGGCCTTGGCCTGACGCCGGGCAACCCGCTGAACCTGATCCAGGCATCAGAAACGGCCGATGAAGCCGCGCAACTCGCCCAATGGTTCGATCAACAGTGGTCAGGCCTGCAGGGTGCTGCTGCCACCGACTCCAAGGACTACAGCAACGAGAGCGAATCCGTTCTTGAAGCACTGCAGGCCCTGGGCGAGCACCGTGACCCCTTCACCATCTACACCTTGATGCTGCACCGCCTGTTTCAGGACAGCGGTGACGAGATGGACGAGGAGCGCATCGTCAAGTCCGCCACCGGCATCCGCAATACCGTGGTGTGGAAAAAGCTCTTCAAGTTCCAGCGCGACGGTGTGGTGGGTGCCATCGACAAGCTGAACCGCTTTGGCGGCTGCATCATCGCCGACAGCGTGGGGCTGGGCAAAACCTTCGAAGCCCTGGCCATCATCAAGTATCACGAACTGCGCAACGACCGCGTGCTGGTGCTGGCGCCCAAGCGCCTGCGCGACAACTGGACGCTCTACAAGGCCAACGACAAGCGCAACATCCTTGCGGCTGATCGGTTCAACTACGACGTGCTCAACCACACCGACCTGTCGCGCGATGGCGGGGTGTCTGGTGACATCGACCTGTCACATGTGAACTGGGGCAACTACGACCTGGTAGTGATCGACGAGTCGCACAACTTCCGCAACAAGGCCACACACAAGGGCAAGGAATCGCGCTACGACCGCCTGATGCGACGCATCATCCGTGAAGGCGTCAAGACCCGCGTGCTGATGCTCTCCGCCACACCGGTGAACAATCGCTTGGCCGACCTGCGCAACCAGATTGCCTTTGCCACCGAAGGCGATGACGCCGCTCTGCTGGAGCATGGCATCGCCAGTATCGAGGCCACGACCCGCAAGGCGCAGGCGCAATTCAATCGCTGGCTGGCGTTGGACGAAGCTGAAAAGACCCCCACCCGGTTGGTTGAAATGCTGGGGTTTGACTACTTCACCCTGTTGGATCATCTCACCATTGCCCGCTCCAGGCGGCATGTGGAGAAGTACTACGGCACCAGCGAGACCGGCCGCTTCCCCGACCGACTGCCGCCCATCAACATCAAGGCCGACGTGGACCTTGCGGGCGAATTCCGTGCCATCCGCGACATCAACCAGGAAATCCGCCGACTCACGCTCGCCAGCTACGCGCCGCTGCGCTATGTGCTGCCCCACAAGCAGGCCGCCTACGACGCCAAGTACAGCACCCAGGTGCGTGGCGGCGAAAGTTTCTTCCGTCAGGCGGATCGCGAAGAAAGCCTGATCCACCTGCTGCGTGTGAACGTGCTCAAACGCATGGAAAGCTGTGTTTCGTCCTTCACCCTGACCGTACAGCGCCAACTCAAGGATGTAGAGAACACCCTGACACGCATCGAATCCCATGCCGAAGCGCTGGAGGAAATCGACATTGCCGACGTCGATATCGACGACCCGGCATTCGAGACCTTGTTGGTCGGGCGCAAGGTCAAGGTGCTGCTGGGCGATGTGGATCTGATTCGCTGGAAGCAGGACCTGCTGGAAGACCGCAACCGTCTGGCGACCCTGCTGGCGGCAGCGCGCCAAGTGGATGCCGCTCGCGATGCCAAGCTGGCAGCCTTGCGCGACATGATTGCCCGCAAATGCGCCCAGCCCATCAACAGCCACGATGGCAAAGCCAACCGCAAGATCATCGTGTTCACCGCCTTCTCGGACACGGCGCACTACCTCTACGCCCAGCTCGCCCCCTGGGCCAGGGATACGCTGGGCATGCATGCGGCGGTCGTCACCGGCAGCGCCGGCATCCAGGTCACGTTGCCGGGCCTGCGCAAAAGCATGGGCAATGTGCTTTCGGCCTTCGCCCCGCGCGCCAAGGAGCGCCCGCAAGACATGGCGGGTGAAGGCGAGATCGACTTGCTGATCGCCACCGATTGCATCTCCGAAGGGCAGAATCTGCAAGACTGCGACTGGCTGATCAACTACGACATTCACTGGAACCCGGTGCGCATCATCCAACGCTTCGGGCGTATCGATCGCATCGGCTCGCCCAACCAGCGCATCCAGTTGGTGAACTTCTGGCCCAACATGGAGCTGGAGGAATACATCAACCTGGAACAGCGCGTCAGCGGCCGCATGGTGCTGCTCGATGTCTCGGCCACCGGCGAAGAAAACCTGATCGAACAGCAGTCCGGCAACGCCATGAACGATCTGGAGTACCGGCGCAAGCAACTGCTCAAGCTGCAGGACACGGTGATCGACATGGAAGATCTGTCCACCGGCGTGGCGATCACCGACCTCACCCTGACCGACTTCCGCATCGACCTCGCGCAGTTCCTTAAAAGCCACCCCGGCAAGCTGGACACCCAGCCGCTGGGGGCTTTTGCGGTCACCACCACGCTGGATGCCGACATTCCCCCTGGCGTGATCTTTTGCCTGCAAGCCTGCGGCCCGACGGCAAAATCCGCCGCGTCGTCCGACTACCCGCTCGCGCCGCACTACCTGGTGCATGTCGGCGATGACGGCCACGTATTGCTGCCCTACCCGCAGGCCAAGCGCATCCTGGATCGCCTCAAGCGCCTGGCGCTGGGGCGAGAACGGCCGGATGACAGTGCCTGCGCGCGCTTCGACAAGGCGACAAAAAGCGGTGAGGACATGCGCCACGCCCAGAAGCTGCTCGCGGCGGCCGTGGCATCCGTCGCCGGCAAGCATGAGGAACGGGCCGTTGCCAGCCTCTTCACACCTGGCGGCACGCACGCCATGAAGGGCGAGTTCGCTGGCAGTGACGACTTCGAGGTGGTGGCATTTCTCGTCGTGCTGCCCGATGAGCAAAGTATTTGATTACAAGGACCCGCATGAGCTTTCGCACCGCCGAACCCGCATTGAAAGATGTCCTCGATGGAATCGCATCGGGGCAGATCCAGCTTCCGGACTTCCAACGCGGCTGGGTGTGGGATGACAACCATATTCGGTCGTTGATCGCGAGCCTCTCGCTGTCCTACCCGATCGGCGCGGTCATGTTTCTGGAAGCAGGTGGGGTACCGTTCAAGCCCCGACTGTTTGCCGGCGTCAACCTGCAGCCTGCGCCTACTCCAAAGACCCTCGTACTTGATGGTCAGCAACGCCTGACCTCGATGTACCTGGCGCTGCGCAGCGGCCAGCCCGTGCCGACGCGCACGGAGAAAGGCGCGAACATTCGCCGCCTGTATTTCCTTGACATGGCCCAATGCCTGGACGAATCGGCAGACCGCGAAGAAGCCGTTCTCTCGGTGCCGGAGACGCTGCAAGTCACGTCCGATTTCGGTCGCAAGGTTGAGCTGGACGTCAGCACGCCAGACTTGCAATACAGCCAACGCCTCTTCCCTGTGGCATTGCTTTTCGATATTCAGGGTTTCATGGCTTGGGAAAGCGGCTTCAGCGCCCATCACCAGTTCGCAGCGGAAGCGATGCAGTTCATGCAACGATTCCGCAACGACATCTGGCTACGCTTCCAGCAGTTCAAGGTTCCCGCCATCGAACTGACCCAGGACACGCCACGCGAAGCCGTGTGCCAGGTGTTCGAGAAGGTCAATACCGGCGGCGTGACGCTCACCGTTTTCGAGCTGATGACGGCCACCTTCGCAGCCGATGAATTCAATCTGCGTGACGACTGGGAGGCCCGGCGGGATCGGCTGACCGCCAAGCATGACGTGCTCAAGGCGGTGGATGGCACCAGCTTTCTCACCGCAGTGACTCTGCTAGCCAGTTATCAAAGGCACAAGGCACAGGGCACGCCCGTCAGTTGCAAGCGCGCCGACGTGCTGCGGCTGCCGTTGGCGGATTTCAAGGCGTTCGAACCCGCGCTGGAGCAAGGGTTCAAGCGCGCAGCAGAGTTGCTTGCAGAAGAAAAAATCTTCGACGACCGAAGCCTTCCCTATGCCACACAGCTCATACCGTTGTCGGCCATCTGCGCTCACCTGGCAGACCGCACGACGCAACACGGCGTCAAACAGAAGCTGCTGCGCTGGTACTGGAGTGGTGTGCTTGGCGAACTGTACGGTGGCGCCAACGAAACCCGTTTTAGCATGGACATCCAGGATGTGGTCGCCTGGGTCGAAGGCGGCAGCGAACCGCGCACGGTCCGCGATGCCAACTTCGCACCGACAAGGCTGCTCTCCCTGCAAAGCCGCCTCGCTGCGGCCTACAAAGGGCTGGCCGCCTTGCTCATGAAGCACGGTGGCCGTGATTTCGCCAGCGGCACGCCCATTGATCTCAATACCTACTTCAACAACGCCATCGACATCCACCACGTCTTTCCCCGCGCCTGGTGCGAAAAGCAGAAGCTGCCCAAGGAAAAGTGGAACAGCGTGGTCAACAAGGCTCCGCTGGCGGCAGGCACCAACCGCTTCATCAGTGGCGATGCCCCCAGCGTCTACCTCGCCCGTATCCAGAAGGCCAAGCAGGTTGCCCCCGACAGTCTCGATGAGTTCCTGACTTCGCATGTGATTCCGGTACAGGCACTTCGCTCGGACGACTTTGATACTTTCATCCGCCAACGCGCTGCTGCGCTGTTGAAGCTCATCGAACAGGCCATGGGCAAAGCCATTGCCGGACGCGACAGCGAAGAAACCATCAAGGCCTTTGGCGCGGAACTGTCGTCATGAACCGGACGGATGTCGTTGCAGCACTGTGTCTTCCCGACAGCGCACGGGTGGATCAGCGCGTCCCCAAGAAGCTGTTGCTGGAGAACGGTGCGCCCACGGCATCCGACAAGCGCCTGATCACGGACGCCATTGAAGAAATCCAGTGGCTTGCCGCACTCAAGCCCAACACCATTGGCGTACCCAGCTACCGGGACGCGCAGCGTGAATACCTGGAAGTCACCGTGCTTGGCTTGACCCTGCGTGGCACCGTCAAGCCCGCCAGTCTCGCTCGCCTTGCCGAATTGATGCATCGGGCCGTGCCGTATCCCGTGTTGCTGCTTGTGCAAGGCCAGGCACTGACCCTCTCGCTGGCGCACAAACGCTGGGCGCAGAACGAGGCAGGTAAGGTCGTGCTCGACGGCGACCCCGTGTTGGCCTCGCTGCCCCACGCAACCGAAGATACCGCCGCAGTGGAAGACGCAATAGCCCCCGAAATCGAGCGCGCCTTCGTGCAGTCCCTGTCGATTGCACGCCAACCCCAGACCACGCTGCATGCCCTTTATCAGGGTTGGATGGAGCGCGTGTGGGCCTTGCAGGCGGCACGGCTGACGGGAACCTACCAGGCTGACACAACCCCGGAACAAGCGGCTGCCCGCTGGCAGGCGCTGGCTGATTGTGAGCGGCTGGAGAACGAGATCGGCCGCCTGCGAGCGCAAGCCACCAAGGAAAAACAACTGGCGCGCCAGGTAGAACTGAACCTGACGCTCAAGCGCATCCAGGCCGAACTGGCCGCTGCGCGCCGACAACTTTGAAGATTGAACGAATGACGGAGAAGACCATGGAAAAACTCACGGCAGCCAGCCCCGAAGCCCAGTCCGCCGACTTGGTGGCGGCAAATATCGAACAGCTCAAGGCCCTGTTCCCGGAATTGATTACCGAAGGCGCGGACGGCGTGGCGGTGAATGTGGACGTGCTCAAGGCGTTGGTGGGTGATGCCAGCGTGACCGACGCCGATGAGAAGTACGGCCTCAACTGGCACGGCAAACGCCGCGCGCGGCAACTGGCGCTGACGCCCAGCACCGGCACCTTGCGCCCCTGCCCGGAAGACAGCGTGGACTGGGAGACCACCCAGAACCTGATGATCGAGGGCGACAACCTTGAAGTGCTCAAGCTGCTGCAAAAGAGCTATGCCGGCAAGGTTAAGCTGATTTATATCGACCCGCCGTACAACACCGGCAAGGATTTTGTGTACCCGGACAATTTTCAGGACAACATCAAGAACTATCTGGAACTGACCGGACAGGTAGAAGGTGGGCAGAGAATTAGCAGCAATACCGAGGCCAGCGGGCGGTTTCATACCGACTGGCTGAATATGATGTATCCACGACTTAAGCTGGCAAAAAATCTTCTTCTCGATAGTGGATTAATAATTATCTCCATTGACTCTTCTGAAGCCACTAACTTGCGGCTAATTATGGACGAAGTTTTTGGTCAAGAGAACTTCATCGGCTTACTGCCGACTATCATGAATCTGAAAGGCAATAACGATGCCTTCGCTTTCGCGGATACTCATGAATTTACAGTTGTTTATGCTCGGAATAAAGAAAAATGTGTGGTTTTTCAACTTCCAGTGTCAGAGGAATCGCTAGATGATTGGCTGGAAGATGAGCGTGGCCTCTACAAGCGCGCTGACACTTTAAGGCGGACAGGGCAGGATGCATCGAGGGAGCGCCGTCCTAACGGGTGGTTTCCAGTCTTTATTGACGAAAAGGGTGAAGTCTACGCGACGCTTGATGATGAGCCTCGCTCAGGTTCAGATTTAACTCTATGGCCAGTTTCAGAGGCAGGCGAAGAGCTCTCTTGGACGTGGAGCAAAAAGAAAATAAACGATGAAAACTTTAACTTGATTGTTGTTGAAGGTAGGTCAGGAAAGAATATCTACAAAAAACAACGAGCCACTCTCGGCGACCTCCCAACCAGCAAGCCCAAATCGATTCTCTACAAGCCTGAGTACAGTAGTAGTAATGGAACGGCCGAAATTTCATCGTTGCTGGGAAGCAATGTGTTCGATAGCCCTCCAAAACCTCGCTCATTAATTCGTGACTTTGTAACAATTGGTGCGTCTCCTCAGGACATCATTCTTGATTTCTTTGCTGGAACTGGAACAACTGGTCATGCAGTAATGGCACAGAATTTCTTAGATGAAGGAAACCGTAGATTTATTCTTGTTCAACTCCCCCAGTATCTCGATCCGGAGGATAAGGGGCAGAAAAATGCAGCCGAATTCTGCGACCAGATCACCAAGCCTCGTTCTATCGCAGAACTCACTAAAGAGCGCTTACGCCGCGCAGGCACCAAGATTAAGGCTGAAAGCTCTGGCTGGCAGGGCGACACCGGCTTCCGCGTCTTCAAGCTCGACACCTCCAATATCCGCGTCTGGAATCCCAAACCAGACGATCTGGAAGCCACACTATTCGACCATCAGGATCATCTGCTCGAAGGTCGCAGCGAGGCTGATGTGCTTTACGAACTGCTGCTCAAGTTGGGGCTGGATCTGTGTGTGCCCATCGAACAGCGCAATATCGAAGGCCTTCACGTCCATGCCATTGGCGGCGGCGTGCTGCTGGCGTGCCTGGCTGAGACCATCACCCGCGAACAGGTAGAGCCGCTCGCCCAGGGCATCATCGGCTGGCACAAGGCGTTGGCCCCTGCCGGTGACACCACCTGCGTGTTCCGCGACAGCGCCTTTGCCGATGACGTGGCCAAAACCAATCTCGCAGCCATTCTGGAGCAACACGGCATCCAGAACGTGCGCAGCTTGTAAGGGGGCTTGCCATGAAACTGCACTTCGAGCCCAACCTCGACTACCAGATGCAGGCCATCGAGGCTGTATGCGATCTTTTCCGTGGTCAGGAGGTCTGCCGCACCGAATTCACGGTGACCATGAAATTGCCCGATGACGTGCAGATGTCACTGGGCGTGGCGCAGTCCGACCTTGGCGTTGGCAACCGCTTGACCCTGCTCGATGACGAGCTGCTCAAGAATCTGGCTGACATCCAGTTGCGCGGTGGCTTGCCGCCTTCCAGTTCGCTGACTTCGGGCGACTTCACTGTGGAAATGGAGACCGGCACCGGCAAGACCTATGTGTATCTGCGCTCGATTTTCGAGCTGAACAAACGCTACGGCTTCACCAAGTTCGTGATCGTGGTGCCTTCAGTGGCGATCAAGGAGGGTGTTTATAAAACCCTGCAGATCACCGAGGAACACTTCAAGGGGCTCTACGCGGGCGTACCCTTCGATTACTTCCTATACGACTCCGGTAAGCCGGGGCCGGTGCGCAATTTCGCCACGAGCTCCAACATCCAGATCATGGTGGTGACGGTGGGCGCCATCAACAAGAAGGATGTGAACAACCTCTACAAAGAGAGCGAGAAAACCGGCGGCGAGAAGCCCATCGACCTGATCAAGGCAACCCGGCCGATAATCATCGTGGATGAGCCGCAAAGCGTGGACGGCGGCATGGAAGGCCGTGGCAAGGAAGCACTGGACGCCATGAACCCGCTCTGCACGCTGCGCTACTCCGCTACCCATGTGGACAAGCACCACATGGTATTTCGCCTCGATGCCGTCGATGCCTACGAGCGCAAACTGGTCAAGCAGATCGAGGTGGCGTCGGCCACGGTAGAGGACGCGCACAACAGGCCCTTTGTGCGCCTGGTGAAGGTGGAAAACAAGCGCGGCCGCATCAGCGCCAAGGTCGAGCTAGATAAACAGACCGCCACTGGTGTGCAGCGGGCTGAAGTGACGGTCAGCGACGGCGACGACCTCCAGCAGAGCGCCGATGGCCGCGCGATCTATGCCGATTTTCGCGTCGGCGAGATCAACACGGCCAAGGGCGAAGCGTTCATGGAGCTGCGCTACCCCGGTGGCGAGGTGTTTTTGCAACCTGGCCAAGCCCACGGTGATGTGGATGCGCTTGCCGTGCAACGCGAGATGATCCGCCGCACGATCAAGGAACACCTGGACAAGGAGAAGCACCTGCGCCCGCTGGGCATCAAGGTGTTGAGCCTGTTCTTCATCGACGCGGTGGACAAATATCGTCAGTACGATGCGGACGGCCAGCCGGTCAAGGGTGTGTATGCGCAGATGTTCGAGGAGGAATATCGCCGTGCCGCCAAGTTGCCGGCTTACCAGAGTTTGTTTGCCGAGATCGACCTGGAGTCCGCCGCCGAAGAAGTGCACAACGGTTATTTCTCCATCGACAAGAAAGGCGGCTGGACTGACACCGCCGAGAACAATGCGGGTAACCGGGAGAATGCCGAACGCGCCTACAACCTGATCATGAAGGAGAAGGAGAAGCTGCTGTCCTTCGGTACGCCGCTGAAGTTCATCTTCTCCCACTCCGCCCTCAAGGAAGGCTGGGACAACCCCAACGTGTTCCAGATTTGCACCTTGCGCGACATCCAGACCGAGCGCGAGCGCCGCCAGACCATTGGCCGTGGCCTGCGTCTGTGCGTCAACCAGGATGGCGAGCGGGTACGCGGCTTTGAGGTCAACACCCTGACCGTGGTGGCCACGGAAAACTACGAACAGTTTGCCGAAAACCTGCAGAAGGAAATCGAGAAAGACACAGGCATCCGCTTTGGCATCGTGGAGCAGCACCAATTTGCCGCCATTGCCGTGACTGGCGCTGATGGGCACGCCGCACCGCTGGGCATCGAGCAATCAAAGGCACTGTGGGAGCACCTGAAAGCCGCCGGCCATATAGATGCCAAAGGCAAGGTGCAGGATTCACTGAAAACGGCGCTGAAGAACGGCACCTTGGAACTGCCGGACGAGTTTGATGCGCAAAAGGCCCAGATTGCTGAAGTGCTGCGCAAGGTGTCGGGCCGGCTCGATATCAAAAATGCCGATGAACGCAGGCAAGTGCCGCTGCGCAAGGGCAAGGATGGCAAGGCCGTTTATCTGAGTGACGAGTTCAAGGCACTGTGGGACCGCATCAAGCACCAAACAACGTACCGCGTGCAGTTCGATAACGCCAAGTTGGTGACGGATTGCATCGCAGCGTTGCAGAAGGCCCCGGTGATTGCCAAAGCACGACTGCAATGGCGCAAGGCCGACATCTCTATCGGCAAGGCGGGTGTCGCCGCGACGGAGAAAGCGGGCGCGGCGACCGTGGTGCTGGACGAGGCGGATATTGAGCTGCCGGATTTGCTGACCGACCTTCAGGATCGCACCCAGCTCACCCGGCGCACCATCGTCAGCATCCTGACGGGAAGCGGTCGCCTGAACGACTTCAAACGCAATCCGCAGCAGTTCATCGAATTGACTGCCGAAACCATCAACCGCTGCAAGCGCTTGGCCCTGGTCGATGGCATCAAGTACCAGAAGCTGGGTGACCAGCATGTCTATGCGCAGGAGCTGTTCGAGAAGGAAGAGCTCACCGGCTATCTCAAGAACATGCTGCTGGATACCCAGAAGTCGATCTACGAGCACGTGGTGTACGACTCGACCACTGAGCGGGATTTCGCCGATGGGCTGGAGAAGAACGACGCCATCAAGCTCTACGCCAAGTTGCCAGGCTGGTTCAAAGTGCCCACGCCGCTGGGCACCTACAACCCCGACTGGGCCGTGTTGGTGGAAGAAGACGGCACTCAGCACCTGTATTTTGTGGTGGAAACCAAGAGCAGCCTGTTCACCGACGATATGCGCGACAAGGAAAGCGCCAAGATCGAATGCGGCAAGGCGCATTTCACTGCGCTGGAGGGCGGCGAGAACCCAGCCCGGTATGTGGTTGCGCGCTCGGTTGGTGATCTTTTGACCGAGGCGGCAAAGGGGTAGGTTCTGCCGTCGCGACGGCACGATAAGTTTTCGTCATGCACACGAGCGGACACCGTAGCTTTGAATAAAGGAGTTTTTATATGAGCAATATCCCATTCGACCCGTCGAAATTCACGGCACCGAAAGCGAAGCCTCTACCAGTCGTGCTTCTTCTCGATGTCAGCGGCAGCATGAGCGGAGAGAAAATCCGCAATGTGAATGATGCCGTTCGCGATATGTTGGATACGTTCAGCGACACCGAGAACGGTGAAACTGAAATCCATGTTGCGATCATCACTTTCGGTTCTCAGGTAGCGCTGCATCAGCCGCTTGCCAGCGCCAGCGATATTCATTGGCAGGACCTTTCAGCTGGCGGCATGACTCCGCTTGGCACGGCATTGCAAATGGCCAAAGCGATGATCGAAGACAAAGATGTCATTCCTTCGCGTGCGTATCGTCCAACGGTCGTATTGGTCTCTGATGGTGGGCCTAATGATGCGTGGGAAAAACCTCTGAACGCGTTTATTAGCGACGGACGCTCTGCAAAATGTGACCGTTTGGCAATGGCGATAGGCGCTGATGCTGACGAGGCGGTACTTGGGAAATTTATCGAAGGCACCTCGAATCGCCTCTTCTACGCAGAGAACGCCAAGCAGCTACGTGACTTCTTCAAGTTTGTCACCATGTCGGTGACCATTCGCACGAAGTCACAGACGCCAAATAATGTACCTGAAGCGAGCACCATTGACATCCAGCCGGCCACAATCGAAGCACGCCAGGATAAACAGAACTCTGTGACACAAAGTTCTTCGACAGAAGATGGAGGGTATTGGTAATGGCACAAGCAATCGGCGATCCAGAAGAACTTGAGCGCTTCGCATATTCGTTACAACAATTTATTGATTCGCTCAACGATGCTGTCGGCAATCTTAACGGTGCCTTTGCTTCACTCGGAGACACCTGGCAAGACGAAAAGCGGGCGCGATTTGAGGAGGATTACAACGCGCTCGTTCAGCAGTTGCAACACTTCAACGACAACGCGTCTGAGCAGGTTCCATATCTGGCAGCGCTCGCGGCGCGGCTGCGGGATTATTTGCAAAGCTAAGGGCAGCGAGGTCGCAATGGCACAAGTTTCAATTGGGCAAGTGGAGAATTTGGAAGACCTCGTGCGCGATCTGCAGTCAGTGCGCGAGGCGCTAGAGGCCGCATGCCGCGAACAAATTGCTGTTGCGGAGCAGAAATGCGCAGAGGCTCGTGAAGAAGCGCAGAACAGCGCAAGCATGTTGGAAAGTGCCATCCAGCAGGAGCAAGCCGCCACGCAAAATGTTGACGGCGCTGAGCAAGCGCTCGATAGCAGTCAGAGCTCGCTTTCTTCCGCCGAGTCTGCGCTATCTGCTTGCCTTGCTCAGCCGCACGATGACGATGGACGTTGCCCGGACTGCTCCGGCGAGGACTCTGCCGTGGCTGAAGCAGAAGCCGCTGTTGAGCAGGCTCAGAGCATGCTGGAGCAAGCAAGAGCAGAGCTTGAGGTGGCGAAAGGAGATCGCATATCCATGGAGCAGCGCGTGGATCTTGCGAATCAGGCCGAGGCGATGGCGGAACATACCCTGGAGCAGACCCTACAAGCATGCAATGCGCACTTGGCAACTGTCGATCAGGCGATTGAAGCTGGCACTGCACGCTTGATATCCGCGCAACAAGCACTGGATGCTTATCTCGCGACAAACCCGTCCGCTGCGCAATTCCATGCTTGGTTGAAATGGGACCCTGCCAAAGATGGCCGCCCTGTGACTCCGGATATGTTGCGAGACCGCATGAACCTATCGTCAGAGCAGAGACGATTGCTTCAGGAATATCTTTACGACCGTGATCCAGCGTATCGCAAGCAGGTCGATAAACTTCGGAACCAATGGGTAGCCGCCAAGGGTGATGCAGAGCGAAACATCGTCGCACGTAAGGCACGGATACACCTGAGCGGTGAATTCGGGGAGCAGATAGTTCGGCACGCACTTGCGCCACTTGGCGGCCGGATCGAGACGCAAGGGCGAACCTTTGTGGGCGATAACGGACGCTACACAAAAACAGATTTGATAGTCACTGACTTGCGGGTTCCGGTCATTCTGGGACGTGGTGAGGGCATGGGGGCTCCTGTGGGAGGCTCGATGGCATTCGAAGTGAAATGCGGCAAGGCGGAATACCTCTATTCGCAGAAAGATCACATGATTTTTCAGGCCGAAGGGCACAAGCAAGCAGACGCGCAATGCACTCTTTGCTCACGAGACATCCACGATTTGCCAGAAGAAAAACAGAAAGAACTGCGCGATGCCCTGCGCGAAGCTGGCTCACCGATGGTGGGAATGCTGCCAAGGAAAAATGAAATAGATCAGTCCTGTCTTGATTTCATCCGCCAAAACGAGGAGGAGCAACCATGAAAATACGTTTCGCAATTATTAGCCATGACCTTCTCGCGCAAGTTCGAGCTGAGGTTGATGTTCTCCTGCGTGCAGTCAATGTCGGAAATATGGACGGTGTGGATGCGTCCACCGCACGCCTCTTGGAGCTGACAGTTAATTGCAGATCGATTGAGTTGTCCGAGCAAGAGTGGCGCGCATTTCTAAGCGAACTCAGGGCCAAGAGCCCGGAGTTCGAATCGAGCTACCTTTTGCCTGGGACTATTTGCGCACCCCTGTTTCCCAAAGTCTCGGTAGCTGACCACTATGTTCTCGAACTTCCAATCGATGGTGATATGGAAGAGGAGGAAGCTGATGTTTGATGAGGCTTTTGGAATGGCTGCGATGTGTGCTGGAAAATTTCGCGAGGGAGTGCGTGATACGTTCGGCGCGTCCATTGTTGCCGATGTACTTGATCCGATTCTCAAGGAAGTCGATTCACTCTGCATTTTCAATGCTGCTTTTCAGCAACAATCGCTCGCCATTGATCGAACTTTGAATGACGTTCGCGAGCTTCAATTCAAAGACAGCGGGTGGAATCAATGAGTGGAAGCGCAAAGGATTTTCAGAGCATCATTTCCAAGCTACACAAGGCAGTTGCGGACTATCAAGAAGGTTGTGCGCGCATCGACCGCGAATTCGATACCACCAAAAAAGCATTAAGCGAAGACCAGGAACGCAATCGAAACATAAGGAGGTCGAATTGGCAGGCAGGTTTTTCCAAAGAGTGGGAAAGAAATGCAACTGCTATAGCGAACGCAAGCTCGCAGCTCAGACAACAACAACCTGCCTTCGTGGATTTTTGTGTAGATAAGCCATTGATGGCATCAGAAATTCCAGCAGGTCTTGTGCTTGGCACGGAGCAAGTCTCTTTTGAGAAGCTATCTTGTCAGGCCCCTAAATTCATCTCATTCCCCTTATCCAGTGCTCTTGTTTTTTCACAAGGCGATGCAGAGCAGAAACGCCTCGTGCATTGTCTCTTGTTACGGTTGCTGCAGGCTTTGCCAGTAGGTCAAGTAGAGTTGACACTGATTGACCCCCTGCAGCAGGGGCAATCGGTCGAGCCGTTCCGGCCATTGCTGAAGGTAGAGCAATTGGTGCCGCAAGGTCATGTTCTTACTCGTTCGGATGAAATCGAAGCTGCGCTCGGAAAGCTGACGGACGAAATTGAGGAGTTGATCCAGCAGCGGTTCAATGACAAGGCATCCAACTGGTCGGAATACAACGCGATCAACCCCGGCAATTCATTACCTTACAAGGTGGTGGTGCTTTTTGATGTGCCAGAGCAGATGTCGGAAAAATCTCTCTGGTTTCTTGGCCGCATTTTTGAAAACGGTCCACGCTGCGGCGTGCTGCCCATCGTTGCAATTGATGAGCAGCGCATGGAAGACCGGCGATATGAAAAGCTCAACGCCACGCTGAAAAACTCAACCATGCAACTGAATGATCTGTTGCAACGCGCTGGGGCTGGCGAGCTGTCATTCACATACCAGCCGGAGCAATGGCCGCGACAGGATGTGCTGGATGGCTTTCTCGCAAAGCTCGTTGAAGATTGTGCTGCTAAGACGCGCTTCAAGAAAACGATGCCTGATCTCTGGACGAGCTTCGGCAAGGGTGAGACGACTCTTGCTGGCTTTGATATTCCCATCGGCTGGACGACCACAGGCGACTTCGCTCCCCTGAGACTGGGCGCGACGGACTCCGAGCATCATGTACTGCTTGCGGGGAAGACAGGCTCGGGAAAATCCAATCTGCTCCATGTTTTGATTCACACGTTATGCGAGAAATACCCGACCGAGGAGCTTGATCTTTATCTACTGGATTACAAGGAATCGACTGAGTTCAATATTTACGCAACTCCCCCAGTCCCACAAGCCCGCCTTGTCGCTACGGAAAGTGACCCTGAATATGGCGTCACTGTATTAAGGCATCTTGTGGATGAACTGGAAACGCGTGCACGCATATTCAAGTCAAAAAATGTCAACGATTTCAGCGAATACCGAAAATCAAGCGGGATACGGTTGCCACGCGTCCTGCTAGTCATAGATGAGTTCCAAATTCTGTTCTCAGAAAGTCGCCAGGTGGCAGAAGCTGCTGAGCAGTTGCTGTCGAAGCTCTTGAAACAGGGGCGCTCGTTCGGTATTCACATCCTCCTGGCTACTCAGACTTTGAAAGGCATCAACGCACAGTCAATCGGAAGCATCATCACCCAGTTGGGATGCCGTATTGCACTGGCTTGTGGGCAGGAAGACTCCGCAATGATCCTCGGGGGCGGGAATTGGGCAGCCGCAGAGCTGCGCAGCCCACCTGAAGGCATCATCAACAATGCTAATGGTGCCAAATCCGGCAATGTGAAGTTCATGATTCCATTCGCCGGAGAAAGTGAGCATCGACGTGATTTGTTGACGAAGTTGATAGCGCGTACATCTCTTTCTGGGGTGGCTGAAAAAACCAAAATCTTCAGCGGTGCATTCCTTCCGCAGATACCGTCTCCCTTTGAATATCAGACAGCTTGTGCGCATGAAGAAGCTCTTCTTTTGGGCGAAAACCTCGCATTCGATTCAAAACCGTTGACGGTATCACTTACTCGTCGATCCGCGTTCAATGTTCTATTCAGCGGCTACAATGACCACATTCACGATGGACTCCTGTCCGCTACGCTTTTTAGTCTGACTTTCGTCGATGGCTTTGATGAAATCGTGTACTTCAACGCGCGCGGGATCCCCCCAGGAGGAGGATTCTCAGCCGCAGCGCAGATGCTCGGTGCACGCCTCAAGATATTCGACGATATATCCGAGCTACCACTTCAAGCGATATCAGACGATATTGGGAATCGCCGCGTAGCATTGATTATCGATGGCCTGGATTCCGAGAAAGTACTACAGCCAGCCCCAGCGTTTAGATCGCCCAAGCCTGGCGAACCACCTACCCCGGCTGACTTGTTAAAGCGTCTCGCCGAGGACGGCCCAAGAAAGGGGACGTTTGTATTTATTTTTGTTGACCGTTGGCAGCGCTGTGCCAGTGCCTGCAAAGACCTTTTCTCCTTTTTCGAATTGCGCGTGGCGTACTGCATGAATGAAGACGATGCCGGATCGCTTGTGAGTGGCGGTGTTGGTAAGTTCAAAGGTATTGAAAAACCGAGCCGAGCTGTATTCGTAAACAAAATGACGAATGACATCACATGGTTCCGGCCATATGTTCAGGAAAGCACTCAATGAAGAGATTTCTGCTCACGTGGTATGGAATCACCGATTTTCGCGCGTCTCTGGGGTTTGAGAATACCGACGGCCCTATTGCGAGCGCCCTTGCGGGCGCGTCCTACTCGGACATCATTATCCTGGGTTACACCCGGACGGATAATGATGCCAGCGAATTGATCGAGGCACAGAAGACGTTCACGCTTGAATTGGCGTCAATACGAAGCATGGGGCAAGAGAAAGACTGGAAGCTTACTAATCAGTTTGTCTCCAGGTTCGCCAATACCTCTGTCGCACATGAACATTTTGAAGCCTGGCTGAAAAAGAAAGCCGCCGCCCTGGGCTGCAACGCAAGGATCCGTTTAAATAGCGAGAAACTTTACCAGCTCAACGACACCGAAGGTATTTACGCTAGCGCAATGCGGGCACTGGATGGGGTTGAACAGGAGCCAGGTGAAAAGCTCGTCACGCTCTATCTCAGCCCAGGAACTCCGGTGATGGCCTTTGTCTGGGCGCTCGCGGCGCTGAGCTACCCTGAGCTCAAAAAAAGACTCATAGCATCGTCCATCATTGGCAAAGCACCTGAAGTCATAGCGTTGCCTGCTGAGTGGCTTGAGCGACACAGCTCAAAACAGGCTGCGATCCGAGGCATCTCCAACGGGTTCGATGTGACATTCCATCTTTTTGGTGAGCAACGGATGCCTGCCTTGTTGAGCATCCGGCAATTTGAGTCGGCGCATCACATTTTTGTCAACTCAAAAGACTTCCCTGCTGCATGTATGCAAACCTTTATTGGCTCTCGGGACCTGCATGAACTTACCGTTGACCCCTGGGATGATCGCGCTGTTCACGAACAAATCACCGAGCTGGCAAAGCAATTTCCAGAAAAAACACGAATTGGAATCAATTTAACTGGCGGCACAAAATTGATGTTTGCTGGCGCGCTCTCTGCTGCACGTGAACTGGGCGCTGTTCCGTTTTATTTTGACAGCAAGAATCGTCGCGTCATATTCATTGACAGTGTTCGGCGCGAAAAAATCAGGCAGATTGATTCAATCGAGACATTTTTGCACCTGAATAGCGATGGTTTGGAGATTGCAGGCAGTTCCTTCATGAAGGATATATCGCCAAGTCGCCAACTTCTGACCGAGACCCTTTGGCTGCATCGTGACAAGGTGCGTAGATTTTATAGAGAACTGACCGACTATAACAATGCATTCAGGCCATTCGAGATTTGTCGTGACGGCTTCAATTTCAAGCTGGATGACATGGAGGCAGTATCCGTCCAGGGCTACGGATTAGATCTGAGATTTGAGAAATGGCCTGATTTCGCCAAATACCTATCTGGCGGCTGGTTCGAGGAGTTTGTTTATTTGCAGTGCAAACCCTACGAGGATGCTGGAGTCATTCAAGACTTGCGCATCAATGTCAAGCTGAACTTGAATTTAGAAGAGTCAAAAGGCTATTCGAGCTTCGGTGTTGAATACAACGAGCTGGACATCACATTCACCGACGGTTATTCGCTTTATATCGTGGAATGCAAGGCGGGCAATGTAACGCAAGAGCAGATTATGAAGCTGCAGAACCTTGTGCGCTTCTACGGAGGAATTGAAGGTCGCGGTATCGTTGCCTGCTGTGTTCTCCCAAATACTGAGTCGGTCAAGAAAAAAATAAAAGATGCCAGGCTGATGCTTTGGAGTGGTGCATCATTTTCTGAGCAGATAACGGCAATGATGAACAGCATCACTGAGCGGGCTGAAGCGAGTGAGGCAACGCCATGATGCTCCATTTGGTTTGCGACATCTCCGGCAGCATGAGTGAAGGAGGCAAGCCCTTCATCCTGCGAACCTTGGCCACGACCGTGGCGCAATGGGTGCGGCATGGGTATGGACAGGCGGAAATCCGCCTTTGTGCTTGGAGCAGCGAGGCACGCAGCATCCCGAACTGGAGCGTCACGGACGATCTCCCGGTGGAAATGCTGGTTTGCCATGGAAGCACCAATGGCGAGGCGCTGGTTCAACTGTTGGGTAGCGAGCCGGATGGAAAGGTTCTGATTCTCACGGATGGATTCTGGACAAGAGACGGCGTGAAGACTCTGAGCCGCTGGCAGGAAGGCCTACCGCCGGATACGCTGCGCGTCATCCAAATCGGCGCGGATGCCAACCCGCATCTTTCCAAGGGGCTCAAAGGCGCAAAGGTGTTTGCCGCAGAAGAAGTGCTCGCCGTACTCGATAACTGGCTGCAGGCGGATGAGGAATGGGCATGACGCTTTGGAAAAGTTTTGGGGCAAGCGTTCGCGGCCCGAGCCATATCGCCGAAGGTTTGCCAAATCAGGATGCATGGGCGAAGTTTCACCATGTTTGGGGTGATGGCATCGTCGTGTCCGACGGGGTTGGCTCCAAGCCCTTCTCCAGCTTCGGCAGCCATGCTGCCTGTCTCGCCGTCGAGTTCGCAGCCCGGGCTTGTTGCACCAGTGGTGAAATCGAACACAACGCGCTGTTTAGCAACATCCAAGCTAACTGGCTGAGGCTTGTCGCTCCGCTGGAACCTCGCGATTGCGCGGCCACCTGTCTTTTCGCACTACGCCTGGATGGCGTAATCCACCTAGGGATGCTTGGCGACGGACTTGCCGCTATTGCCAAGTCCGATGGATCAGTCGTTTCGCTGTCGGAAAACAAGACACAAGGCTTCTCCAATATCACCATTGCGCTGTCCTCCAAGGTCTCCGCCAAAGACTGGCAGTATTTGTCGCTGCCGGGGGAGCAGTGCATCGCAGTATTGCTCTGCACTGATGGGGTGGCTGACGATTTGGATAACGCTGACGGGTTTGTGAGCAGTTTCGCCGAAACGCATCGAACCCTCGCGCCGGTAAGTGCCAACCGGCGCATCCACGAGATGCTCGAAAACTGGCCCACGCCCAAGCACAGCGACGATAAAACCCTCGCCTGCCTGTGCAGTGAGGAGGTTGCAGATGAGTAACGCCGAACACCAGGCTCTGAAGCCACTTGTGGATGAATACGACAATGTTCATCAGATGGCCGATGAGCTTGCGCGCGGTGGACAAGGCGTGGTCTATCGCACCAAGGATGCGGATTTGGCCGTCAAGCAGCCGCTGGACGCAGCCGGCCAGCCGGACAAAAACGCCAATCTGCGCGAGCGCTTCCAGCACGTCCGCCTGTTGCCCATACCACGGCGCATCCCCGTTTCCCTGCCACTCGCCATCCTGCGCGACGAGCCGGGCTATGTGATGCGTCTGTTGAGCGGCATGAAGCCCTTCGCCAGTTTCGATTTGGACGGCAGAAGCAAAAAGAAGCTGGAAGATCAAAGCCAAGCCTTGCCCCAATGGCTGACGAAGATTCCTGACAAGGACCTGGCGCTGCGACTGCTGCATTACGCACAAACTGGCTCCACCCGCCGCCGTTCGCTCGCGCTTGCCAAGTGCGCTGCCATCCTCGCCCGCCTGCACAGCGCGGGACTGGTCTATGGCGACATTTCCACCAACAACGCTTTCATTGGCGAAGACGACACCACCGATGTCTGGCTCATAGATGCCGACAATATGCGCCTGGAGTTACCCAGCGGCGGCGTGTCCGTCTATACGCCGGGCTACGGTGCACCGGAGGTAGTGCTGGGCCGTGACCAATCCCGCCCGCGAACCGACTGCTGGGCTTTCGCTGTGATGACATTCAAGCTACTGGCGCTTTGCCACCCTTTCATTGGCAAGAAAGTACTGGAGCCCGAAGATGAAGAAGACGGCTGGGATGCCGACCCTGCGCCCAATGGCACTGCCACCGATCTGAACGAACAGGCATTCGCTGGTTTCTTGCCTTTCGTGGATGACGAAGATGACGATTCCAACGAAGGAGTTGGAGGCCTGCCCCGTGTATTAGTCGCAACAGAAGGATTACGCCGCCTGTTTCAGGAAACTTTCGGTGCAGGACGTGAACTGCCGCACCGCCGCCCGACAATGGCGTTCTGGATATTGGAGCTTGCGAGGGCGGCGGATCAGTCGCTGGATTGCCTCGAATGTGGCATGAGCCATTTCGCCGATGAATACGCGCAATGCCCGTATTGTGGCGCGGCGCGCCCGGCTTTCATTCGCGTCAAAACGCCACGTTGGGAAATCCTGATTCCTGGTGGTGCCACGGAGTTCAGATTGCCGCAGCGGCTTTTTCACCCGTTTTCATTCGAGTATTTCGATAACACAGCATACGAAGCCATGCTGAACTTCGCGGCCAAAACCGCAGTCCCCGTGCGGGGCACGCTGCCTTTCCCGGACAACCTCACCTTTGAGTTCGTGGAGGCCTGCAAATGAAGTTTCAGGACATTCCTGTCAACATCATAACTGTCCGCATCAAGCGGTCTGACAATGTCGAAGCCCTGCAAGAGCAGCCAGTATTCTCGGTAGAGGCCAGCCTATCCCGCGCAGATGAATTTGAAATCCGCCTGAGAGACGCGGTTGTTTTCGTTCGCCCCGTCGCGGCTGTTGACATCCGCCGCCTCAACGCTGAACTTGCCAGTGGGCGTTCCCTGCTTGCACAACTTGAAAACCCTGCCGCCGATGGCAGCATCGAGCTGAAGATCGGTTTTTTCACTGGCGTCTGCCTGGAAATGGGCGATGTTGAAATCGGTGTGGATGAGTATGTGCAAGAAAAGATGCGGACGAAGGGCGAGGCACTTTACAAGAGGCTGGGCGAACTTTGCTGCTTCCAACTGGGAAACGACGCATTTTTCTTCCTGACTGCTGGCCCGGCGATTGATGAAGAACTGAAACCTGTCGGCGAGGACACGCCACGCGATGCAGCTGCGGAGCCGACCCGAATAAACGCTTTCTGTGTTACTGGCGAAGGTATCCGCTTCATTGCCACCGAAAAAGCAATGCCAGGCGGCCAAACCATCTACATCGCCACACGCATAACCAGGACCAAAAAAGAACCCGACCGCGCCCTGCGCCTCGCCAAAGGCCGGCTGCGTTTTGCCGATTGGACACAAGCAGGGCAAGTGCAAACTCTTGCCAAAGCGCAAATGCGCGCTCTTACCCAAGACGACAACAGCTACCTGAAAAAGTGGGATGAATTTGGTGACATGGAGGGCGAATTGCTGCTCAAGCAAGCGCGCGAAGTGGGGGCTTTACAATTCACAGAGATGGCTCAGGAGCGGGATGGAACCGTCACGGTTCGCATTTCACAGGCACTTGACTCTGCATTGAAAGCGCTGGGGAACGGTGCCGTACCTGAAGTCGAGTTGGTGGATGAACTGCCGGACTATTTGAAAGATGAACGCTTGAGCTTCAAGGATTTTGCAAGTGGAATTGAGCAAGCGGAGAAGATCAAGCAGGGCGACGGAAATCGCGAGCAACGTGAAGGAAAGACCTACCTTGATGTCGTCGGGTTTGACCAGGAAACCCGTGTACTTACGCTCAAAATCGAGGCTCTGCCCAAGGAATCCGGCACGCTCATCCTGTCGCTGGCCGGTGAAACCACCCAGATCAAACGGCGTATGGCGGCCCGTCAAGCCATTCTGGAAGGCCGTTCCGCCAATCCACAGCTTGGGCTATTGATTGAGGAACAGGGGCAAATCACACAAGTCCGCCCGCCGCAAAAAGTCCAGTCACTCACCGCATTCGTTCGCAACAAGGTCTTTCGCAATCCGCCAACCGTCATGCAGGAAAGGGCTATTGAGGTTGCGCTGAATACGCCAGATCTCGCGCTTATTCAGGGGCCGCCGGGAACGGGAAAAACCACCGTCATCGCCGCCATTCTGGAGCGGCTGAACGAGATGGCCGACAAGCGCGGCGCGAACATCAAAGGCCAAGTGCTGCTGACCGGCTTTCAGCACGATGCGGTGGAAAACATGATCGAGCGGCTCTCGCTCAACAGCCTGCCCGTGCCGAAATTCGGCAAACGGTCTGGCGCGACGGAAGACGATCTCAGCACCTTCGAGCGCAATCTTGAAGCCTGGTGCAGCTCGCTTGCCACCGAACTGCGCGAGCGCAATCCCCAGATTGCGGAAGCCGAGCAGGAGCGGGAAATAAAAAACCTGTGCCTGCAATATGTCCAAGCCCCGTCACGCGCGCTCGCCGCCAACCTTGCTGGGAAAATCACAGCGCTCGGCAGTGTAATTCTTGGCGAAGACGGCGCTCGGCGGTCGGCGAATTTGGCGAAAAAGCTCGCGCACGAGGAAAACCTCAACGATGGCTCCACCCAATGGCTTGATGCAGCGCGCCGTCTGCGTGTTCGCCATGAAAGCTTTTCTGACGACGGGCCAGAAAGGGCGATGGACGCACTGGATGACCTGCGTGATGTGCTTGAAGAAGACGAACGCAAACTGCTGGACAAAGCCAGTCTGTGGCGCAATGAAGATGGCCCAGCGCCATTTTTGGACAACCTGGTCGCGTTGAAAAAGAGGCTCTTCGCCCGGTTCACCGCTCCACCGATTTTTCGCGTGGAAAAGCAGAACGACGCAGTGCTTGCATTGGCAGAATTCGCCATACAACGCATCAAAAACGCCGAGTATTCGGCTAAGGATAAAAAATCTGCTGCGCTGGCCGAGTTTCTGGCCGAACTGGAAGGCAACCCCTATGGCATGGTAGATGCCCTGTCCGAATACAGTTTTGCCTTTGCCGCCACCAGCCAACAGAGCGTCAATCGTGATATGCAAAAGCGCAAAGGGCTTGTCGGGCGCGACGTCAATGAAAACCAGAAAGGCATGGAATACGAATATGTCATCGTGGATGAAGCCGCTCGCGTTTCACCCCGCGACCTGATGGTTCCGATGGCGCAAGGCAAGCGCATCATTCTGGTGGGCGACCATCGGCAGTTGCCGCATATCATTGATGAGGAGGTAGCACGCCAAATGGAGGCTGGCGAGGCAGCATCGGCCGACGAACCGGCACAGAATGAAACTGACTGGCTCAAGAAATCCATGTTCCAGTATCTGTTCGCCACCCGCTTGAAAACGCTGGAAGACGGCGACGGTATCTCCCGCCGTGTCACGCTCGACAAGCAGTATCGGATGCACCCACTGCTCGGCAGCTTTATCAGCCGCAATTTTTATGAACGCTTCGATCCGACGGAACAATTCGGCTCTGGACGGCCTGAAAGCGATTTCGCCCACAACCTGCCCGGCATAAACGGTAAACCTGCTGTGTGGCTGGACGTGCCAGCGGCGAAAGGCAGACACCAGCGCAGCGGAACCAGTTGGACGCGCCCGGCAGAGGCCACCGTTATTGCCCGCCAATTGCAGGCGTGGATGAGTTCAGATGCAGGCAAAGACCTCTCGTTCGGCGTGATTTCGTTCTACAAGGCGCAGGCCGAACTCATCAAGAGACAACTCGGCAGCATCGCGGACGACGAGAGAAAACTCCGCGTCGGCACGGTGGACTCATTCCAGGGCATGGAGTTCGATGTCGTCTTCCTCTCAATGGTGCGAACCTTGCCGCATAACTGGAAATCCAAGAGCGATGACCGTGAAAAGCAGGCCACAGGGTTGTTCGGACACCTTTGCCTTTACAACCGCCTGAATGTCTCGATGAGTCGTCAGAAGAAGCTACTGGTGGTCGTTGGCGATACGGGTTTGCTGCAAAGTGAACTCGCGGCGGACTTTGTGCCGGGACTGGTGGATTTCCTTCGACTATGCCGCGAGCAAGGAGTGGTGCTGCCATGCTGAAGCTCCTTGATTACGGTAAACCTGCCCCCTTCGGAGGGATCAT
This sequence comes from Stenotrophomonas sp. SKA14, assembly GCF_000158575.1. Classification (NCBI taxonomy): domain Bacteria; kingdom Pseudomonadati; phylum Pseudomonadota; class Gammaproteobacteria; order Lysobacterales; family Lysobacteraceae; genus Stenotrophomonas; species Stenotrophomonas sp. SKA14. The sequence goes on along the minus strand of NZ_DS999412.1, from coordinate 1,497,781 downwards.
CGGCAGGCCTCGCCACCTCGCGTGGCCGGTGAACGTATACCGCGTGACCTTGCCCAGAGTTCTTGACGATGGCGATGGCTTGAACGCATTTGAACGCGTCATCCTGAAACTGCTTGAAACTGTCGGCTTGATGAACGCCGATGCGCTGGCGGATGAAACCCGCATTCCAGTCGATTTGGTCAAGAGCGTTCTGCTCCGTTTGCAAGACAAGGACTTGATTGACGACCACCATGCCATCATTGAGCGGGAGCGCGAAGAAGAATGTGCCCCGGCATTCGTTACCGCGCTTTTGTTCCGCGAACTCGCCACTGGAAAAATTCTGCCCTTCCTGCATTGGCTGGACGACAGAAACCCCATGCGGAAAAAGGAAAACGAGGACAAAGACTTCCGGATAATCCGCTGGGATGGTGTCCAAAGAAAAGCGATACCCGCGCCGCGTGATGTAATCAGAACTTTGCGCGCAATGAAAAAGCGCTCGTCTGCGTTCGGCAAGGACACCAAGATGCCCGTAGTCCAGCAGATCACGATAGTTGCCGAGCCCGACCTGCTTCACCTTGACTGCCCTATCGCCATCCAGAAAAGCGATGGCGAATTCCGCATCGCCGACCCATTCGGCAACGGTTTTTCCTTGATTCTCGAAAAATCGTTCGAACAGTTGCTTGAGCAGGAGGAAAGCCTGACCACGTGGCTGCATGGTTGGAAGCAGTCATTGAGCACTCCTCGTCCAGAAAAGCAGGATGCCACGGTCAAAGAGCCGTTCGACAACGATGCCAACCGGCAACGCTACCCGAAGCTCGTCGCCAATTTGCGCCCCTTGCGGAATAGCCCGTTCCGCTCCATCGCCCAAATCCATGCCGCAATCGAATGGGCGCTGTTCTATACCTGCTGCCGCAGACCGGTTGATTCCGTTATTGCAAGGCTGAAATTCACTACGCAAGACCAACACGCAGCCCTGCTTGAGCAGGCCGCGAAAGCCCTCGGTCTTGAGCAGCCGCCGATTGGCTTCAGGCCGATTCGGGAAGGTAAGCTGCGGGAATTTGAGGACGGCGGCGCGTTCCAAGAGACGGTTCTTGCCATAGCTTTGCTTCAAGCGCAAGACGACGCTTTGCATCCCTTGCGCCGTGTTGCGGCCGCGTATTCAGACCTCATCACTCGCCTGTTCGCTATCAACGCCAAACGCAACGAGAAGGGCCACGGCAAGGGCGGCGCAGACGCACCGCAGCAGGCACTAACTGACGATTCGTTCATGCGCGAAGTCGTTCATGCGCTTGTGCCAGGCATCGTGTTTACCGACACGCCTCCTACCGCGCCAGACAAGGACGAGCAGGGTGATGCACTGCTGGATGCCCGCACTAGCATTCAGGAGGAGTTCGGCCACCAGTTGTTCAACCGCCTGGGCGCAAACTTGCAAGACCGGCTGGTTCACGCGGAACGTTTTTTCCAGTCTTGCCATGACGGGGATGACGCTTTGGCCTATGTCCGCGACCTTTATGCCGCAATCCAGTCATCATTTGAGAGAGCTTTGACAGGCAGGCTGCCGTCCGATACCAGTGACGCGCAGCTCAAAGACACGGCTGAACGCAAGGCTGTTGAGGCTGGTTTCTGCGAAGGCTTGTCGGAGAGCCTGCGAACCGTCAAAACATCGGCTGTGCGCCAGGCATTGCAAGGCGGCAGCCAAACGCTCGGGGCTTGCGTTCTTGCATGGCTGCTGGTGAGCGATGCTGATGAACTTGCCGCAATTCATGACACGCAGCCGTCCTTGATCGGCGATATGGCAAACCTTATCGCTCGGCGTGGGCATGGCAACGAGCCGCTGCCATTGCCCAAAGAGAACATCGCACAGCTTCGCAAAGCTGCTTTCACAACTATCAGAACACTTATGGAATCTTGAAAATGAACAGCCCCGTCCAACCCGACACCGAAGCCCAGCGGCTTGCCGATTTGAACGCGCGTGAGAGCTGGATAAACACCAAGGAAAGCGAAATCGCCAGCCGTGAAACCGCCGTGGCTACACGTGAAAGGGATGCGACTGCAGAGCGTCAAGTCATCGAGCAAGACAAGGCCAAGCTGGCGCAGCGCGAGCAGGCCGTCACGCAGGCTGAGCAAAAGTGTGATGCAGGTTTTGCCGATGAACGAGCCGCGCTGAATGATGAGCTGCGTGAAAAGCGCGCCCAGGGCGAAAGAGCAATTGCCGAGATGCGAGAGAAAAACCTTTCAGCGTTGGAGGTTGAAATTTCCGAGCTGAAAGCAAAGCGACTGGGTGCGGTTGCCCATGCCGAAAACGCCGAACGGGAGCGCATTCGGACAGAAATCGCCCAAGAGCGCGATGCATGGACAAAACAACAGGGTGACGCTCGAAAGCAGTTGAATGCAGAGCGCACGGAATTTGAGAAACAAAAAGGCGCACTCTCCGCCTTGCAAAGCGAAGTCGAAGGAAGACAGGCAGAGCTTGAGACTTCAGAGCGGACACTCGAACGCAAAGAACAACGGCTGGAACAGCAGAACCAGAGGCGCAGCGAGCAACTGGACGATGAGGTTGAGAGGCGTGTTGAGGATCGCCGAAAATCGCTAGAGGCTGCTCTGCAATCTGCCAAAGAGGAAAACATTCGACTGCGCGAGGCGTTTAAAACTCAAGACGAACTTCTCGGCGCGTTCGAACAGTTAAAGTTGCAACTTGGTGGCAAAGACCCTGCTGAAATTCTGCGTGCGCTGAACAGCCAGGCTGACGAACTCAAACGCCTACGAGAGGAGCTTGCTACCCGACCTACTGAGGAAATGCGCGAGCGGTATCAAGCCCTTGAATCAGAAGCCAAAAATCAGAAAACACGGGCAGACCAGTTAGAACGGCAACTTTCCACCAATGAGGCTGCGGTCGCTGAAATTGGCGAGCTGCGCCGTCAAGGCTCGGAGCTCAACGCCGAAAACAAATCTCTGGCGCAAAGGGCATCCATCTTCGAGGGAGCAGCCAACGAAGCGCAAGCCGAACTCAAGCGTTTGCGTGCAGCTTATGAGCGCCCTGCTGAAGTTACCGCTCGCTACAAAGAAATTGAGATGCCGCACATCAGTGTGGATAAGGTCAAGCAGCCGGTGCAGCACGAGATCGATGAGCTAACTTGGCTCACTGGGATTGGTAATGCTTGCGATACATACGGACTACATTTCAATCCACGTATTTTGAAAGCTTTTCATACAGCTCTCAAAACAGCGGAATGGTCGCCGCTCACTGTCCTGGCAGGGGTTTCCGGAACCGGAAAATCCGAACTGCCGCGCCTCTACTCGCACTTTGGCGGAATTTATTTCGAGCCGCTGTCTGTCCAGCCTAATTGGGATTCGCAGGAATCCATGCTGGGCTTTTTCAATTCCATAGACAATAAATTCGATGCACAGCCGGTGCTGCGTTTTCTCGCGCAAAGTCAGATATCAGGCCGCGAACAATATGAACAGCGCATTAGACGTTGGCAGAGTATGTCGCCAGATCAGCAAATAGCACTTGACCCTGAGAAGGACAAAGAGCTGATTGAAGCGTTGAAACAAGCAGATTATCCAGGATTGCAGGACGCAGTGTGTCTTGTTCTGCTTGATGAGATGAATCTGGCACACCCTGAGCTTTATTTTGCAGAGTTTTTGAGCAAGCTAGAACTGCGGCGTGGCAGAAAGGGTGATGATGTTCCGTTCATACCGGTGAAAATTGGCGCCGGCATGGAACCCTATAAGCTTCCCCTCGGTCGTAATGTACTCTGGACAGGGACGATGAACCAGGACGAAACCACCAAGTCCCTTTCGGACAAGGTGCTTGACCGTTCCATCATCATCAACTTTCCGCGCCCGACGGAACTCAAACGCCGCCTGAAGCTTGCTCCACTTGATGACAAAAATCGAGGCCCGGCGCTACACAAAACGTCGTGGCAGAGTTGGCTAGCACAGGGCAGCAACTTCTCCGACGATCAAGTCAGCCCGTTCAAAAAATTCATTGAAGCAATCAATGCTTCTTTAGCGGTTACAGGCCGTGCCCTCGGTCACCGCGTTTGGCAATCCATTGAATACTACATGGCCAATTACCCGGATGTCCGTGCTGCACGCGATAAAGATGCGCTTGCCAGAGCTATGCATGTCGCCTTCGAGGATCAACTCGTGCAGAAGGTCATGCCCAAATTGCGGGGTATTGATACACGCGGCAAGAGCAAGACAGAGTGCCTGGACAGGATTCGTGGACAACTCGTTACAGGAATCGGCAGTAACTCATTCAATCTGACAGAGGATTTCGACCTTGCCTGTGATCTTGGCTATGGTCAGTTTATTTGGCAGTCGGCAAATTACCTAAACGTCGGTGACACGGAAACCAATGATAGATCCACGGCCAGTCGAGACTCGGACAATGCTGAATTGCCACACTCCCTTTTTATGAAAGATGAACCAGATTCAGACAAGCGTCATAAAATGTGGAACTTAAAGACACCAGAGCAACGAGATGAGCTGCGCGTGAAACTTGAAGAAAATGCCAGAGCAGGAAGGATTCACGCCAAGCAATGAGTATTACTCTAGAAAAAATCTATACCGACTTCCGTGCCAAAGAAAAACTTGCCAAAAAACTGCTTGAGCAAATGAATTGGTTTGGTTCAATCACGGATTTCGATCCTAAGACCGGCGCGGCTCTGCCGAAATCCTTGTCAGGGTTCCTCGCCAAAGTCGCACAGCCAGAAGCGAGTGAGATAACCCGTGACCGCCTTTGGCGCATAACGGAACACTGCCGCGCTTCTGTCGAGCGATTATTTCATTCTCTCAACGAAAGTCCTCGCCGCGAACACGCTCTACTGCCTGTTCATGCTGTGCGTGAACTGGATGCCAACAGTTTTATTAAGCTGAGTAATCGTCCGGGTCGTACCATTCGGGAAAAACTGGCAGGTAACCCCTACATACAGGCTGTGCGTCGTTTTCAATCCGTCGACCTGCCGGAAAATCGCTTGCTGAAAGCCTTTGCCATTCGCCTTGCGGAAATGCTTGATTTACGCGGTGATTGTCTCGGTCAAGAGGATGAGCTTCTATCAAAAATCTACTTATGGTTGCGTTCTGATGAGGCGCAAGCCATCGGCAATTGGGAAAATCTGCCACCTAACAACACGCTACTAGCACACCGAGATTACCGTCACGTGTGGGATGCATGGCGCTGGCTGCAAACCCTCGATGAGGACATCACCAGCGACCTTTCTCAACTGGATGTCCGCGAGAAAACCATGCGCCTTTGGCAGCAATGCGCGCAAATGTGGCTTGATGGAAAGCATCTTTTTGCTGAGATACCGTTACTATTCGATTATGAAAAGTTTGAGATTCTTCCGTGGACTTCCAAGCCACCTTTGTTCAAGGAAGTGAAGTACAAGATGCCCCGGCATTTGCGACAAAGCGCGAGTGCCGAACCAATTTGTGTTGATATCACAGCCCTGCATCCCCGCTATGCCAGTGGTGACGGAAAAGGAGCGCAGTCGCTGGCGGCCCCCTTTCTTTGGCAGAGGTGGCAGCGCGAAAATGAAACCGTTGACATCGAACTCTTTGGTTCCGATGCCGTTTGGCTGAATCCCGATGCGACCACCATTTCTGCGCCAGATCTGTTTTTCGCCAAAGACAACGCCACTGAGCTTTTTGACCCCGCCGCCCGCGCGTTCACTACTCGGCTACGCGAAGAGTTCAAGAACGATACACTCATCTGGCTTGCGCCTGACTTTCTCAACGATTTCGAGCTTGAAGTCATCCGTCGCAACCTCAACGCGCGTTTCCCGAATGCCGAGCCGTTGCCGCGAAGTGTGGCGGCCGTGTTCGCTCAAGCTGACCCGGCCAAAATCACGGGCGAGGGTTACGCCATCATCGTCGTTGATTCCATTGGCGGCAAGACGACCGCCACCAAGCTCATCGCCAAGCGCGACAAAGACCTGGCGAAACGTCTTCCCATCACCAAAGGCTTTTATTGGGAGCGTTGCCCGCCGGTTGTTATCCCTGGCGAGGAAGCAGAAAGGCTAGGTGGCAGCGGCTACGACATCATCACGCTGGATGCCAACGGGCGGTGGCACGATGCGATCCGCCCGGCAAAGCCCCCATTCATTGAGGCAGCACACCTGAAGCGTATTCCAAACATCGGGAATTTCGCGTTCTGCATCAATTTGATGGAAAGCCCCGTTATGGGCGGAATCCATCTACATGCTTTACAACAACAGGTGGCTGATATTCCACTTTGGCGCGACCAGATTCCTGAGCTTTCAGTCAAAGTGATGAAGGATGGACATCAGCAACGATTCCACCTGGTTTTGCGCGGAACGACAGTCAAACCCATTCGGGGTAAACCCGTCACCATCCCGGTTGATGAATTCTTCACACTGCCCGCTGGCAGGCCGCATTACTCGTTTCCGCTCTATGTCGGCGATAAGGGTGACGACTTCGGTTTCTCTGCTCGTCTCGATTCACCCGCCTTCCCATTGGAAAACAAGGTTGACTGCGAGTTGAACCTGACCTTTGAATACGGCGCGGATGATCCCTATAAACTCGTCTTCACACCGCGCGACAAATCTTTCCCACCCATCCGCGCTACCTGGCGACGCACGGAAGAAATCACCGATGCCCCTGCGCCGGAATATCCGCAGCCAATGACTTGGGCGGAGTTGCAGCGGTTTCCGAAGCAAGACAGTAATAAAACCTCTGATCTGTTGGACTGGGTGGAAAGGGCAATTGAACAGCTTGACCGTGATTTTTACATCCGCCCCAAACAGAGGACGACTGGCACGGTAAACAGAAAGTGGCTGACCGACAAAATAGGCGGGCAGTTTACCTTTGCTACATGTAAATCCACCGATGAGTCTGTATTCATTCATCAGAACAGTTTTGTTCATGAACTGAGCTACGCCGACTTCACTGAGGGGGCAGAAATTTCATTCGAGCTTCAGGAGCGCGATGGGAAATTCTCTGGCTGGAAAGTGGCAGGGCCGAGATACAAAGATGAAGTGCGTCTGAAAAACTTTGACGAAGAATCAGCAAAAAATCTGGTTGCCAGTATACGCAAGAGACTTTACTTTCCTGTCATTCAGGTTTGGCGCGATGGGCGCTCGACTGGAGACCGTGAATGTCCGAAAGGGTTTGCCGACGCAATAAAGGCCAGAGGAGAACACCTCGTTGCCCTGCTGAACGAGAGTGGCATTCCTGAGCAAGTAAAGAATGAAATTCGATTTCTAATGGCCTGTATGCACAAGGATGCGCCTGAAAATTGCGTTCAGTGGATAACCGGGCAGGTTGAGGGTCAGAAAATTCGTGACCTGCGAGCCGTCGGCTTCGCGCTTGGTGATGTTTCGCAGCAATGGCAGAAAGATTTGCTATCCCAGCTCGTTGCGAATCCGTCAAATGACGCGCTCAGTATTTTGGCCTATGCCATCTGGCGAGAGCAGCAGTTTGTTGAGAAATTCAGCCTCGCCAACTTGCAGTCCATTCTGAATGCTCTGAACATCATGCTCAACATCAAGCAATATCCGCCCCGGAAAGACGAGTGGACTGCTCGCAACTGGATTCGCGCCACGACAGAACCGCTTGAACTTCTGCTCGGCCTGCTTCGCACCCGTGCATCATCCACCCCCGAAATCAAGATTCTCCTTCAGCCGCATCAAAAAATCACCAAGGAATTGGCCAAGAAAATCGAGCGAGTGACAGAAATTGTCACACTGTCCAACATCAAGCTCTTCTCCCGTGTGAAAATCAACATCCAGAAACCCTCAGGCGACCGCACCCCCGATCTGCTCTACGCGCTGCGCCTGTACCTCACTGGTGACGATGGTGCGAACGCTATTCACATATCTAGTGTTTCTGATGGAAATACTGATGAGACCATTTAATTTTGATAGATGATTTTCATATCTTGATCTTCATAGGCCGGGAAATTTCATTGAAAATAGATATGGGTTATTTGGAGGCGTAAATTCGAAAACCATTTCTGGTTTGATAAGTAAATAGCCATGTAGCTTCCTCGATTTTCTGGCGCCTGTGACTTCGCAAGTCCAGATGTTCAGGCCACTTGGTTGCTTGCGATGCAATTGCAGTCGCTCGAAGCGCTTCTGCACCCACTGCCAATCCTGCAGGTTCTCCTGTTTGGCCAGTTTGCCTACCTGCGGGTGTTCCTGCGCATAGCGCTGGAACACGCCAGGGCTGACCAGGTAGGCGGTGTCGCTCACGGTATGCACCAGCGCTTTCGCATCGTTGATGATGAGCCGCCGCGTGGCGATGCCATGTTTCAGCCACGCCATGAAGTGCTCGCCGGATGGCTGTGTCGCCGAGGACGTGAAGGCCGGTGACGAAGGCGCAGCGGCGGCCAAGGGCGGCTGGGTCGCATCGGGGAGAGCTGCGGGTACTTCGTCCGGGGCGGTTTCCACATCCTGCTCGGTGGTTGACGAATCCCCCATTCCCACCATCGCCAGCATGTCCGCCATGACGTCGGGGCTGGCCTGGGCCTTGGGTGGAGAGGCCGAGACGATGCCACTACCTTCCGCTGGCGGAGCGTTTTGGTTCTCGGAGGCGGACGCTGCGCCGTCCGCAGAAAGCGTGGCCGCTGCCTCGGCAGCTTCGCCCGCCAGTGCCGCGTCGGTCGTCACCGTCCCGGCAAAGGGCGCTGGTCGCTCACCAGATTCCCAGATCAGCGCGGGTGCCAGCCGTAGCAACGTAAACAAGTGGGTCCAGCCGGTGGAACTGGTCACGGTAGCGCGCCAGATCGCTTTGCCGTCCGGCGTGGGCTGCAACATGCCGTGATCCTGCAGCACGTTGAACACGGCGGTGTTGTTTGCCGGGATACCGTCAACGCCCTGCGACAGCAGGTGCGCGCGCAGCTTGTCGGAAACTGTCTTGCTCACCAGCCAAAGCGCGCCATCGGTGAGCCAGCCATCGGAGGCTTCGGGCTGGTTCAGCTTCAGCTCCTCCTTGAGCAGGTAACGCAGCCCTTCCAGCAGCTTGCGTTGCAGCGCGTGCTTGGGCGCGGCCATGGCGCGTGTGGGGTCGCCGCCCAGTTCCTGGGCCACGGAAGCACGGTCGGCCTGCACCACCAATTCGCCCAGCACGCCAGCGTGCTCGTACTGCCCGGCCAGGACGTAGAGCAGCGGTGCCCACAGCGACGGATAGCAGCTGAGCCAATCCAGGACTTCACGGTCAAGCAGTTGCCGGTAGAGCAAGCCTGTCGCGGCGCTGTGGAGCCGGTACTCGCGATCGTCACGGTAGCGGAAGCGGTATGGTTGACGCAGCGGGCCGTGCCACGGATGCCAGGTATTGCCGTCGGCTAGCTCGACGTGCAGATCGACAGCGATCTTGCCGACGTCGTGCAGTAGCGCGGCATAGGCAACTGCAGCGGTCCAGGCTTCCTCCTGCGCCGCTTGGTCCTCAGGACTGGCGCCAATGGGCAGCAGATGGGACTGCCGCAGCTTCAGGCTGTAGGCGACGATTTCGAGACCGTGGTCGAGCATGCCTCCCGGGTAGGCATGGTGATGCGCCTCGGAGGCCGGGAAGGCCTGGACCAGCTCGGCGTAGCGTTCCAGGGGCGTGCGGTACAGGGTGGCGAATTGCCTGCGCGAGAGCGAGGTTCGCTGCCAGATGTGTTCCAGCAGCTTCTGCCGGCGCGGTGTCGCCAGCAGCGATGCGGCCGATTCCGGTTGCAGCAGCCCTTTCGGGAGATCGGTGACGGGTGCTGGCGACGGAGCGGCAGCGACCGGAGGCCGTTTCCGCTGGAACAGAGAGAGCATGTGGGTGTCCTGGTGGCGGGCAAGCGGGCGGCCTTTTCGCCTTTTCGGGTAGGGCCTTTCCCCTTGCACCCCATTCCCTTGCCATTTCGGCCCTTTACAGCCTTTGGGTATAGGGCGACGGGTGCCGGCCGTCCACCTCCAATACGAGTTGCGGCAGGCCGGATTGATGCAGGAAGGCTGGCTGTTTACGCCTTACGATGGACCGATTCTTGGACTCGGGAGAACGCCGTGAGACCTCAGATTGACAAAGTAAGGGAATTTCCTTACCGTGCGGGTATCGCAATCAGGAGAGCCACCATGCCTGCCATTCACGAAGTTGCCACGCTGACCTCCAAAGGCCAGATCACGCTGCCCAAGTCCATCCGGCAGGCGCTGGGGGTGGATACGGGCGGCAAAGTTGCGTTCGACCTGCGCGGCGGCGAAGTCGTCGTGACCCGCGCTGATGCCGAGCACGAGGACCCTGCCATTGCCGCGTTTCTGACCCTGCTGGCCCGCGACATTGAAGCGGGCCGAAATGTGCGTGGCCTGCCCGAGGATCTGGCTCGCACCATGCTGGAGCACGCTGGGCACAAGGTGGACCTGGGCGATGATTTCGATGAGGACGTGGAGATCTGATGCAACAGCATGGCTGGTCACTGCTGTTCCACGACAACCTGATCGAGCAGATGATGAAGCTGCGCGCGGCCGTGCTGCGCGCCCAAGAGAACGACCCGGAAGGGTTCGGATCGAACGCCAACGTCAAGTTCTTCCGGGCCTTGGTCCAGTTGATGCAAGACGTGGTGCCGAGTAATCCGGCGCGCGACGAATACCGCCAGGGCAACACCATGGGATCGGCCTATCGCCACTGGCGGCGGGCCAAGCTCGGAAGGCGATACCGACTGTTCTTCCGCTACGACTCGAAGGCCAAAGTCATCGTGTACGCCTGGGTCAACGATGAGCAGACTCTGCGGTCTTCGGGAAGCAAATCAGACCCGTATGCCGTGTTCGAGAAGATGCTCGGGCGCGGGAACCCGCCGGACGAATGGAGCGCATTGGTACAGGCAAGCAAGCAGGATTGGAGCAAACTGGAGTAGCGATTTCACATGTAGCAGGTGACGACCATGAGCACGACGACCCGCATCAGCACCGCAGAACGCCTCGGCCGCAGCTTTGGCCGTGGGTGGCGCGCCTATGCGCGTGGCGAACGGCGGGCGTCGAACTGGTTGGTATCCAAGGGCGTGCCGATGGCAGGTGCCACCGTGCTGCTGTGGACGGTCAAGCTGGTTGTGCTGGGATTGCTGTTCTATGCAGTCTTCTGGATGGCGCTGCTACTGGTGTTCGTCATGGTGGTTGCCTGGATGGCGCGCAATGCCGACTTGAACGATGAACTGCCCGAACCAGAATGGCGAAACGGGCCTGCCGGATTCGGCCTGTACACCTACGATGGTTTTCGCATTGACCCTCATGTCCAGGACGATTAGCTGTGCTCACTTCTTCGGCACCGCGCTGATTGCGGTACTTCCTCCCTTTCCGCCAGCGGCCTTGGCATCTCCGGTAGCTCCAGCCAGGCCTTGTAAGACGTTACCGGCGCGAACGCCCGCCCAAGCCAGGGCCATGATCCAGAACGTAGGCAGCACAATAAACATCGTTCCCGTGACGAACATCAGGAGCATGTCGCCAAAGGCGTTGTTCAGCCCCACCAGCGGGTCGAAGTTGCTGTGTGGCCGGTTCCAGCCGAAGCCCCAGCCGTAGAGCGCATCGAGGATGGTGCTGTCGATCCAGCGCGCGAGCTGGAACCAGAAATCGACGAAGAATAGCGCGAACTGCACGACGCTCACGGTAACGACGGTCTTCAGGTCGTAGGTGCCCACGACCAGCACCAGCGGGATGCAGATGACCAGCGCCATCTTGAGCAAGGCGAGCACCATAGGCAGCGCCTGGCGCACCACGTCCATGGCGGGAAACGCGGCAATCGCGCCGAAAGCCATGCCGACGTCGCCCGTGGCCCGCGTTACGATGTTCGGCAGGGTCTTGTCGATCTGACCGCCGTAGTCCGTATAGACGCTGCCCTGGTTCAGTTTCTGCTGCCTCGGCGAGGCGATGGTGCGGATCACCGAGTCGTCCACATCGGCACGGGTCAGGAATCCGGCCCAGCCCGCCAGGCGATTCAGCAGGCTTGGGTTTACCTGCCCCAGCAGGCGTGCACGCAGGCCATTGCTGCCATCGGCCCACCACTGCCTGCAGGACGGATAGCCGCCACCGCTGGCCACCTGCGCAAGCCCAGCATCACGGTTGCTGTCGTAAGGCCAGTCATCGCGTGGTGTGCTGGAGCGGTAGGTGTCGTAGTAGCCGCCCGTGTCAGTGAAGAAGCGCGAGCCGATCCAGGTCACGTCGTGCATCTGCGCCTCATCGAGGTTCGGGCGCTGCATGAAGAGTTTGGCGCGCGCCGGTCCGTAGCAGTCGCGCGAGAAATCCGCCACTTCCTGAGCCAGCACCGGGTTGTCGATGCGGGTCGCGTCGATCTCCATGCGCATCTGCCGCAAGTCGGTGCCGCAGGGAATCGCCGCCACAGAGGCACCGGTCACTGCTCGCGAGAGTGTGTGCATAAAGGCCCACCAGACGGGCACCTTCGCCGACTGGTTGTTGATAGTGCTGAAGGACTGCGACCAGCCGGTATCGGTGGGCTGCGGCACGCTGACCTGGCATTGGGCCGAGCGCGAGCTGTCGTAGCGGATGGTGTTGAGATCCACGTCGATGAATGGGATGCCGGCGAACATCACCACCACGATGGCGACGAAGACCCGGTTCTCGATGCGCGCAGCCGAGAGCACGCCCTTGTTGCCTTCGTCGGCGCCTTCCGCGCGGGCCTTCAGCCACTCCTGCACGATGATGGCAATGAAAGGCAACGCGAATACACCGCTCGCCACCAGCACGGCCCAGATGCCGTTATGGACGATCCACGACACCAGCGTCAGGTAGTACTCCAAGTAGTCGGTGGTGAAAAGCGTCATGACCCCGATCTCCCCTCAAGCGGCCTGCAGCAACAGGCTGGCTTCCAGCGCCACAATGGCGGCGACGCCAGCGATCTCGCTGCGCAGCAGTCGCCGCCGCGCCTGCCTATCCGCCCCGCGTTGGGCCTCACGCGCCAGCAGCCGGCGACGCATCCAGACCCAGCCGTAGGCGGTTGCGCCATACAGGCACAGCCGCCACACCAGGAAGTAGCCCGCCGTGGCCGTCAGCCAGCGCTCCCAGTTGTCAATGCTGCCGACGAGAAAAATGCCGACGATGTTGGCGCCCACGGCAGCGGCGACGAGCACCACCGTCCACAGCAATGCCTTCGCCGCGCGCCGATTCAGCAGCCAGCGCGGGCGCAGCCAACTGGCGCGCGTCGGGTTCATGGGTTGCCTCCCGGATTGCCCTTCTGGAGCCGGTCAAGGCGGTCGGGAATGGGATCGCCTTCGTAGATGCCACGCGAGCCAGCCGCGCGCGTGCCGTGGCGCTGGATGATGGCCATGGGGGAGTTGTTCGCCAGCTCGCGGCGCAGCTCCAGCTCGGTCTTGAGGTTGCGGATTTCCTGGTCGAGCGTGTCGCTCTCGTGGTTCACGGCCTCGACCGCCAACTGGTTCGCCGCGACGTTGGGCTCCTTCTTGCCGGTCAGCAGGGTGCGCTGGAGCAGCAATGCCTTCTCCAGCACCGACGCCAGCGCGACCTCCGAGGCCAGGCGCCGCGCCAGCAGGTCTTGATCCGGCTCGTCGCGCAGCGCCTCGATGACGCCGCGTGTGATGGGCAGCGAGGTGCTGCCAGCCGCACGCAGGTTCTCGAAGGTGGTGTTGCGCGTTCCCGAGACCAGTTCCTGCAAGGCTTCCAGCTTTGCCTCGTACTCCTCCTGGATCAGCGGCGTCAGCCCGACGCCGGGCACCGTTTCGGTCTTGGTGCAGGCATCGCAAGTGCGCTGCACCTGTTCGCCGAGAACCCGTGTGGCCCATTCGGTCGCCTGCTGTGGCGAGGTCCAGGTCTGGCAAGACAGACTCGCGCAACTGGCGGCAGCGATGGACGATGTGTCGGTCACGCTGCGGCCGTTGACCAGGTTGTAGCCTGCGCGGGTGACGTCGCCGACCACGCGGATGGCCGACTGGCCTGCGCCGCCCGCATTGCTACCACCCACCCAAGGCACGCCGTCGTTGCCGCGGCGCGTCTCCGCCTGTTCAATTGCCGACACGGCATCCGTGCTCGACACCGCATCGCGCAGTGCCATGCCTTCGGCCATCTGGCTCCAGCCGAGTTGTCCGCCCGCCGTGTCGGCCATCTTCTCGGCCATGGCACGGCAGGTCAGCTTGGAGCGGTCGAAATCCAGGCGCGCCTGCAGCACGCCGTTGGTCAGCAGGTTGTACAGGCCGGGATCGGCGCGCTGGATGATCAGCGCAGGCAGCGATGCCACCGCGCTGGTGGCGCTCTGGATCACGTTGCTCATGATCTGCTGAAAGCCGTTGGTGACGCCGTTGAGCTGGTTGCGCAGCGTGGTCTGGATGCTCATGTCGCCGCAGATCAGGTTGCTGTTCCAGCCCACGCCAACGCCGATCGAGCGCATGCCGGCCGCGCGGCCCATGGACACCGCGCTGCCGCCGCCAATCGAATACATCACTTCGTCGCCGATCACGGAGCCGCCGGTCTGAAATCCGGCCTGCGCCCACGCCAGGCCGCCGCCAAGAACGAGTGCGCCAGCCAGCAGCCCAGCCAATACCGTGGGACGCAGCAGGCGGCACGCCTTGGTGGAGAGGTTTGTCAGTTCAGGACGCTTCATCGCCGTACCCTCATTGGAAATCGACGCTGCCGAGGAATACCTGGCCGCGACGTTCGCAGCACGCATAGGGCCGCCACAGCGCCCAGGCGTAATCGCCCTGCTGCGCCTGGGTCAGGAAGCCGCTGCGCGGGAACACCGTGCAGGACGAGGACAGGACGGGCGTGAGTTCCTGCCACTTGCCCGTCGAGGCATCGCCTTCCATCAGCGCGCCGGCAGGCCAGTAACCGGGCCGCGAGTTGGCGAGCAGCGGCTGATAGACGTGAATCTGCCCACGGCGCGTGACGACATCGCCGGCGCGCTGGGCCACCACGGCGCCGGCCTTGTGGTCGTCGGCCTGGTGCAGGAAGCCGCCGCGCGGATAGACGTTGCCCCACAGGTTCATCGTGGTGCGCGCGCCGACCTCGCGCCTGCCCGGAATTAGTGCCTCCGGGTAGGCCATCTCCGGCACGTTGTAGCGCCAGGCCAGTGTGTCCAGGGTGCTGAGCAGATACGGCATGAACGCCGTGCCCGCGCCCTCGCAGAAGTAGCCCGACGATGAGACGAACTGGTTGAACACCTCGACGCCGGGATGGCCGATGACGTCCGCGTTCTTGAACTTGGCGAGATTGTTTTCGTGGTCTTCGTTGGTGGTGCCGTCCCCGCCGGCCTGCGCGGATGGGTTGGGCGCGCTCATCGCCCGGACTTCGACCCAAGGGTTCTCGCCGGTGTTGCTGTAGCTGGAGACGACCGCATCGGGGATGTAGTGGCGGACCTTGATGGATGTGCGCACCGTGCAGCCCGTCCAGGTGCAGTAGAGCCAGTAGCAGATGCCGACGACGCGGTATTCGAGGCAGTCCGGCGATGCCACTGAGCCAACGATGGTTGCGGTGTTGAGGGCGTAGCTGCCCGTGGCGCTGAGCAGCAGCACTGAGACCACGCCAGCACGCAGGCGGCGCATCCGCTCGAAGGGTCGGGTCATGGCTGCGGCCTCCGGTGTTGCTCGATGCGCGCGACGGCACGGGCCACGTCCGGCTCGCCATAGACCACGTAACGCTGATCCACCACGACCGCCGGGATGCTGGTGACGCCCAGGCTCCATGCGTCGGCGACGCCCTGGTATGCGGAAGCAATGCGGCGCTGGAGGTCGGCACCGCCGTTGTTCAGACGGCGCTTGACGATGGCCGTGGCCTGCTCAGGATCGGCGGGCAGCTGTGCGGAAAGCTCGGCTTCGATGCGCGGGCCTTCATCCAACTCGATCAACCGCTCGCCACCCATGGTCTTGACCGGGTGGCGGCTGTCGGTGACGACCACCACATCGGCGGCGAAGGTGGCTGGGCTGAAAACGGCCAAGGATGCCGGCAGTGCAACGGCCAGGCCAAGGGTTCGCCAGCCGGATGCGAAGCGGAATAAAGATGCTGGCATGTCGCGTGCCCTGGAAGTTGATCAGAGCCATAGTCGAACGCGAACCCGCTGCCGCCCCAACAAACAATGCGCATCGCGGGCACCCCGCATACCTGTTCGGTGCTGCCGCATGGAAAAAAGCGGAGGCCGAAGCCCCCGCTGTGATCAGTGAACCACGGGCCTTCCTACAAAAGACCAGACTCGGCGAACGAGTACGGTGTGCCCTGACCAATCACGAAATGGTCAAGTACCCGCACGTCGATAAGCGCCAAGGCCGTCTTCAACTGCTCGGTCAGCAAGCGATCCGCATTGGATGGCTCGGTGGTGCCCGAGGGGTGCTGATGGGCGAAGATGACCGCAGCGGCGTTCAGTTGCAAAGCGCGTTGCAGCACGACACGCGGATAAACCGAGGTCGCATTGATCGTTCCATGGAACATCGGCTCCACGGCCAGCACGTCGTGCATGCTGTTCATGAACACGACGACGAATATCTCATTGGGCTCGGCGACCAGCTTCAAGCGAAGGTAGTCCCTGACCGCAGCGGGCCGTTCAAGACGTGGCCCTGCTTTGAAAACCCGTCGCTCCAGCAACACGATGGCTTGCTGGACGATCCAGTCCTCGTTCTGAACAGAAATATCGGAAAGCGACTCCAGGCAGGAGTCATTGATGACGACAGACATGGCGAACCTCCAGGCAGGGAAATCGGAGGGCGCACATGCCCCTGGAGGGCAGGCCCTCCAGGGAATGGAACAAGGTGCATCCATCACCGCAGCAGCGGTGATCGTTCGCGGCCAGGATGCGGGGCGAACGGGTAGCGGTCAGCGCAGCGTGCTGCGCCGTAGCCTCAATGACCGCGGGCTACCTGGGCATGTCGCCGACGACGTCGGCAGGCATTTCCGTAGTGGGTGAAACGACCGAATCCTCAGCTGCCAGCATGTCCATGGCCGACAGCAGTGCATCGCCTTCGATAGGCCCCTGCAGCAGGATCGCCTGGCTGGTCTGGCGATCGTGTAGTCGCAGGGATGGCGTCGCGGTCACGCCGCCCTTGGTGGCTTCCTCGGCCTGAGCGCGAATCAACGTTTCGGGCCGCTCGCTGGCCAAACACTGCTCGACGGCTGGGTTTAGGCCGGGATAGCGCAGGCCCTCGGGCAAGCCCAGGCCGTCACTGCGCGTGTGCGCATAGACCCATTCAATGGCCTGCCAAAAGGCCACATGCCCGCCACTTTCGGCGGCGCACTCGGCCAGGCGTGCCTCGGCAGAGGCGGCCGGTTCGTGCGCGGCCAGCGGCTGGTGCTGCCATTGCAGGGCTACGTCCGCGTTGGCGCCCACCCAGCGTTTGAGTTGCGGAAAGTACTCCCGGCAGAACGGACATTCGAGGTCGGCATAGAGCGTCAGCGTGAACCGGCCCTGCGCGTTGCCCATTTGCCAGGGCGGCCCGGCCACCTGCGCGGTACTGACCGGCGCGGGAGCCAACGACGCGGGTTCGCTGGGTGCGCGGGACACGAGCCAGATCAGCAGCAGCGCGATCAATCCAGCGGCCAAGAACCAGGGCCAGCGCTTGCGCGAGCGCCGATGGCGGAGCGCCTGGACTGGCATCGGAATGGAAGGATGTTTCGGTTTCACGGCAGTCTCCGGCGGCTATTGCGGCAGGCCCAAGGCCGGCGACTCGATGCCGCGCGCCTGGTCGATCTTCTCGGCCACCTTGAAGGCCGCGTCGAGTTCACTGATGCCGTGCTGTTGCATGAGTTGGTAACGCTCGGCTTTCTCCTCGGGTTCGGTCTGCGCAAGCGCGAGATAGAGGCTCGGTGGCACGGCCCGAAACAGCACTTCCAGGCTCTTGGAGAGGATGACGCCCTCGGTGAACTTCCCGGCTTCCTTGCGCGCCGAAAGCATCAGCGCCTTCTGCGCAGGCGAGAGTTCGCGGAACCGGGCGATCTTCTCCACCTCATCGGGCGGCATCGACAGACAGATCCACCACTCGATCATGTTGAGCATGGGCTCTGCGGCGCGCGGCAAGTCGTCGATGTTTTGTGTGGCGAGCCAGAACCAGGCCCCCAACTTGCGCCACATCTTGGTGATCTTCACCACGTAGGGGGCGAGCAGCTGGTTCTTGGTGATGATGTGCCCTTCGTCGGTGACGTTGATGATCGGGCGGCCCAGGTACTGATCGCGCTCGGCGATGTTGTTCACCGTGCTGATCAGGCTGATGTAGGCAATGGAGAGCTGAGCGTTGTAGCCCTCGCGGGCATAGGTCGCCAGATCGACCAGGGTGATGTCGGCTTCGGGCCACGGCGAACCGTCACGGTCGAACATTTCACCGTCCGTGCCTTGGCAGAACATGTCCATGGCGTCGGCCATCTCCAGCAGTCGCACACGCCGCATTTCCGGCAGCGTCGAGTCCTGGCTGCGCGTGCGCAGCGCGTTGCGCACATCGCGCGTGAGCACGGTGCGCTTCTCGTCATCCTTGCTGTGGCAGTGCTCTGCGGCATCGAGGATGCACTGGCGGATCAGTGAGCGGTCGGCCCGCGTCATCCGGGCTTCTTCCTTGTCTTCGCCGCCGGTGATCATCAGCCTCGCGGTGATCTCCAATTCGCCCAGCACGTCGCGCTGCTCATCCGCCTCCATGGCCACAGCATCGGGTGGCAGGTCTTCATCCAGCGCATCGGCATCGAGCGTCTGCACGTCGCTGGGCGTCTCGATCAGCCGCCGCGCATCCGCGAATGGCGCCAGGGTAACGCCCGAGCCCGGCGCGAGCTTGACCCGGTTCACGGTCAGGCCCAGGCGCCGGGCAAAATCGCTGAACAAGCCGAAGCTGTTGCCGGCCTCGACAATGAACAGCCGTGGCCGGTAGATCGCCGTGACCTGATTCAAGAGGTTGTTGAGGGTCGCCGACTTGCCCGAACCCGTCGGGCCGAACAGAAACAGGTGGGCATTCATCTGCCGATCCAGGCGGTTGAGCGGATCAAAGGTGATCGGCCCGCCGCCGCGGTTGAACATCGTGATGCCGGGGTGCCCCGTACCCTGGGCGCGGCCCCACACGGGGGAGAGGTTCGCCGCGTGCTGGGCGAACATCAGTTGGGTGTACCACTTGCGCCGATCCTGACCGGGGTTGTAGCAGCACGGCAGCCAGCGCAGGTAGCTGTTCAGCGGGGCCACCTCGTCATCCTCGCGCACCGGCTGCAAGCCAGCGTTGAGCATGACGTTCGCCAGGTCCAGGCCGCGTCGATCCAGTTCCGTCTCATCGCGCCCGCGCAGGTAGAACGCCAGCGTGCCGCGATAGAGCTTGTGCGCGCTGCCGATCAGGGAGCGGGCTTCATGCACGTCCTTGAGCGTCTGCTCCGACGCCAGGGTTTCGCCGACCGCTTTCTTGGCCAGGTGGTTCAAGTCCGCTTCAAGGACATCCTGCGGCGTGGCGACCATCGTCAGGCAAAGGGTGGTGTCCTCGGGCATCTGGTCGAACAGCGTGTTGATGGCGTCGCCTTTGCGGGTTTCGCCGGTCAGGTGCCCCGTGCCCGGCGGCATGCGCAGGCGGTCGGTGATCAGCACGCGGTGCGGCATGCCGTCGAAATGCCAGGTGCCGTGCGCCACGTCGGAACGCGGCTGGCCGAAGAACAGCCGCTGGCTGAAATCCCGCCCGCTCGCCAGTTCGATCTCGCCGTCCTCGCCGGCCTCCGTACTTTCGGGGTAGCGCGCCAGCGCATAGAAGCGCTCCCGGTCTTCGGCCCCAGGCCCGAGCAACGTGGGACGCGGGTTGAACCAGCGCAGCAGCCAGTCGTGAACATCCGCAGCCACCATGCGCCTGGCCTGAATGCCGGCGTTCGCCAGTCCGCCGCACAGGCGGTCGCAGACGATATTGAGCATCTGCTCGGGCGTCTGCCCGCGGCGGCTGTTTTGCCCTTGGCCGGTCACGCGGCGATAGACCACCATGCGCACGCGTCGGGTCTGGCCGCGCCAGCGCAGCCGCGTGACCACCGTGTCCTCGAACAGGCCGCCCGGCTTGGCTACCGCGCGCAGGTGGTGACCGAAAAAGCGCAGGTAGAACTCGGTGAACGCCGTATCACGGGCGCGCGGCTGCACATAGTCGCGCAGGGTCTGCATGTACTGGTCGAAACTGGGCTCGTCCTGAGCGTAGAGCTGCAGCACCCAGGGGTTCTCGTCCAGTTCATCGAAACTGTCCTGCAGCGCGTTTTCCAAGGCATCGCGGGCCTGCGCGAGCCAGCCGGGTTCCCGGCCCTCGGTGCCCAGCGGCACCAGCTCGTAGAACGCCGCCACTGATTGCCCGTCTTCCAGCAACATGGCTTTCGACTGCGGCAGGAACTCCACCCAGGGCAACAGTTCCACGAACGACGGCGCGACCTCGTACAGCTTCTGCTCGTCTGCCAGGGTCGCCGGCCTGCGGCCTTGCACCGTCGCGCCGGGTTCGGGGATGCCGGCCTGGCGCAGTGCCTCGACGTGGCGCTGCCAGCCGTCCGGCTGCTCGTCAGCGCCAGCGCCGGACGCGTCCAGCTTCGGTGCGGCCAGCTTCGGCCAGGGGAGTCTCCAGCGCATCAGTAGTCCTCCACGCGCTCGCCTGGCATGGCGTACTGCACGCGCTGGTACAGCGGGAACACGGTCGTATAGCCCGGAATCGGCACCGGGTCGGTGCCCGCCAAATGGGGATACACGTACATCACGAGGTCGGGGTTGGGCAGGCGCTGGAACTGGCGATAGACCTCGTTGCGCGCCGTGCGCGTGTAGCGCATCTGCTCGGCAGGTGCGGCCTGCACATCCATCTCGGTCAGCGGCCTGCGCAGGCTCTGGCGTACATCGAGCAACTGCCTGCGCGCCACCTGGCCGGCGCCACCGCCGCCGTCACCGGCGTTCTGTTGCCAGATGTCCATCATCGTGCTGTCGCCGTGGGTCAGCAACTTTTCCTTGCTGGTGGCGCAGCCGCCGAGCAGCGCGACGGCCAAGGCCAGCGCCAGGCCTTGAGCCCAGCTATTCAAGTTCGAGAGCATGGCTGTCTCCTGCGCGGTGATCGACCTTGCGGCCTTCTGGGTCGAAGTCGATGGCGAGCGGCTTTTCGAGGTGGACGGCGACCTTGGCACCGGGCTGCACATAAACGGCAGCGAAGGCCTGGCCGTAGAGCTTGTTGACCCAGCTCGACATGTCCTGGACGCCACTGGCGAGAATCCGCCCCACGGCCTCCTGGCCGCTGATGCCCACGCTGCCGATGGAGCCGTCGGCGCCGACATAGGACGCCCTGCCGTTGTCGGATTCGATGAGTGAGGCCACGCCAGCGCCAGCCGCCGTGATCAGCGCCTGGGTGCCAAGGTACTGCTGCGCATTGCTGCGCCGCTCGCCGCTGACACAGGGAATGCCGTGCGGGTCGCTGATCCAGCCCAGGCCGTCACGTTGTTGGTTGTTCTGCTGGTTGCCCTCGCGATCCTCGGGAATGGTGCGGATGGTCCCGTCATGGAACACGAAGGTGATGCTGCGCACCTGGCCGCGCACGCACGAGAGCGTCCAGTCGCCCGATGCGGTGCCGGAGAACACGGCTCCGGCCACATCGGGAATGTCGATACCGTTCGCGGTCAAATTGTCAGGCCCGACCAAGACCTTGAAGGGGTATGGATCGTTCACCGTGCCGTCGATCGGCACGCGGCCAATCAGCGCCGTCATTGCCACCGACCCCATCAGCGTCGAGTTGGTCGGCACGGTATAGACGGGCGTCGCGCTCTTGACGCCAGCGGCGCGTGCGCCCGCGTTCGCCACGGTTTGCGCTGTGGTTTCCAGCGTGCTCTGTGCGGAACCGAAGCTGGTGGGGAAGCTTATGCCGCCATTCGACCTGCCGCGCCCGTCGCTTTGTTTCGCGTCGTCGGGCTCCACCCAGCGCATACCGCCTTCCATGCCGGCCTCGTCGCCGTCACGTAGGCCCAGCCCCACCGGCAAATCGGCATGGCCACCGCCACGTCCGCCGATGCTGTCCAGGCGCTGCTGCAGGTCGGCGAGCAGCCCCTCGGTCTGCTGGCGCGTGCTGGCCGCCTGCTGCTGGTCACGGCGCAGGTCGGAGCGTTCGGATTCGAGGGCCGAACTGATGCGCTGGTCGATGGCGCCCTCGCGCTGGCGCAGTCGCTGATTCTCCTCGCGCTGCGACCTGTTGTCGGACAGCGCGGTCTGAAGCTCGGTGCGCAACTGCTTCACCTGGGCAACCAGCGTCGCCACGGTGTCGCGCGGGGTATCGCCCTCGATGCCCAGCGCCTTCATTTCCTCCGGCGTGAGCCTGCTGCTGCCATCTGCGGTGGGCGGCGCCGACGCACCGCCACCGGAGAACAGCCGGATGGCGACGAACAGCACCAGCAGGGCCACGGGGATCAGCAGCCACTTCAGGAGACCGTTACTGCGCATGGCGGGCCTCCCTGTCGTCGCTGGCTGCTGCTTTGGGCTGCGGGAGATGCACAGCGGGGTCGAAGCGATGGATCGCCGGCAGCAGCGATTGCGCGAGGCCGTGCCCGCGCGTCACCAGGTACAGGACGGTGGTGTCCTCGGGGGTTCCGCGCGGGCCAAGCGCCTCGTGCTGGAAGGTGGCGGTGAGAAAGTCACCTTGCAGCACGCGCGGGTCGAGGCTGATCCAGTCGCTGCTGTTGTTGGTCAGGCGCACGGCAGTGACCCACTGGTCTTCCAGACGCCACGACGCGAGCGCCACAGCGCGCACCGGCAAGGTCGGCATCAGCGTGCCGAGGTCGAGGTCGCGGCGCAGGTTGACCCGCATGACGCCTGGCAAGGCTTCCACGGTGCGCAGCGGCGCGTAGAGGTTCTGTGCGGCAAAGCGTGTCAGCACGACGGGAATTGGCGTTTCGCGTCGCGCCATACGGGTGTCAGATTGATTCTGGGCGCGCGCCTGGGGCGCATCGACACCGTCAGGCTGATCGCCATAGCGCGCTGGTGTGCTGTTGCCCTCGACGATGCGCACCGGTTCCAGCTCGGCCTCGCCGTCCTTGGGCGGCTCCGCCGCAATGTCGAGCAGGATCAACGCGCCCGTGTCGGCGTCCTGCAATTGCAGCCGTGTGGGCTCGATCGGCTCGTTGGCACGCAGGTATATCGCGCCACCTGCGCTCTGCACGCGCAGTCGCTCACCGACGCCCGCAGGCACGCCCACGCGGACGTTTCGGTCGATGAACACGATGCGCTCCTGGCCGACCTTCAACGGCACCGCCAGCGGCATGCGCTCCCAACGCAGGATCTCCACAGCATGGGCTACAGGTGCTGCGACCACGGCCAGCAGCCCCAGCAGCGCGAACACAGGATGCTTCATGGGCTTCATGGGGAATTACCTCCTTGAGGCGCTTGCGGCGTCAGGCCACCAGGCACCGGGCGCGTCGGCTCCGGTGCGCTGATGCGCTGGGGCGTGCCCTCGTAGCAGTCGAGCACCAGGCCGAACGGGTTGCGTGCTGGATCGACGTCCACCCGTGCGACCTTCACGGGGTAGCGCACCAGGGCGCGCTTGACCTGCTCGGCGCCGTAGTACTCGTCGGCGCTGATGTCCAGCGTCACCACCCAGTCGCGGTCGGAGATCACACGCACGCGCGCCGTGGGGTTGTCGCCATAACTGCGGCCGGGGATTTCGTAGATGCCGCGCACCCGCTGGCGCAGTTCGCCCGTGCTGCGGCGATAGTCGTAGTCCGCCTTGAGGAATGCCTGGCAGGACGGGGTGAGGTACGGCGAGAGCGTATGGAGGTTGCGCTGGTAGTCCTCTTCGCCATTTGTGGGCCAGCGATTGAGTGTCTGGAACACGTAGAACGTGAACGCATAGACCGATTCAGGCGGTACTTCCCACCACTTGCGGGTACTGCCGGAGCGCAGGTCAGGCGGAACGTGGATGGTCAGATCACGCGGTGCGCTCCACCATCCTCCGCCCATGACCAGGGCGACGATGACCAGCGCGCCAGCACCCAGGCGAAGCGTCTTGATGTGCGCCTGCAGGTGGGTGATCTCGTTCTTGAAACGGCTCATCGTGCGTCCCCGTGCGTGCCCCTGCGGGTAGTCCAGAAGCCAGAGCGCGAGATCAACACATGGCCGCCCACCCAGCCGGCCATCAGCGGATGGCGCGTGGCGATGCGCCACTGCAACTGCCGGTACAGCCAGGTGTCGGGACGCCCACGCTTGAGGCGGCGCAGGATGCCGCCGCCGATGAACACGCCCAGGGCCACGCCCAGGACAACAAAGGTCGGCGCGATGGCAATCGTGCGGAACACCCAGGACAGCGGCACGCCGACCACCAGGCCGGCAGCGCCGGACAGGCCGCAGCAAATCCACAACTCGTCGGCGGTGAGGCCGCGCACGACCACCGGGTGCCTGTTGAGCCGGTGTGGAAGGAACGTGACCGTCCCATCGGCACGGACATGCTGTTGCTCGGACATGGCCCGTCCTCGCTTACAGGATGCCGGTGGCTTCGGTGAGCAGCCAGATGCCGATCACGAGCAGGACAGCGCCGATGGCGACCGTGAGGCCGAACTGGCCCCAGGTCTTGCGGCCGGTGTGGATTTCCGCGTAGGTGCCGTAGGCGTGGTAGCACACGCCAATAAACATCGACGCCACCACCAAGAGGGCCACGAGCATGATGATGTCGTAGCCGTAGTTCCTGATCGTGTCCATGATGCCGCTGCCGGCGCCGCGGGTCGGGTTTTCCAATTGCGGCAGACCTTGCGCGAACGACAGCGCGGGCAGCGCAACGGTACCCAGCGCCACAGCGGCGCGTTGGGCAAAACGAGTAGAGAGGATGCGGTTTTGCATGGTCAAACCCTTCAGGTCAGGAGAGGAGGAAGAAGGTCAGCACGAGGTACATCGCGATGAAGCGGATGCAGACGCCGAGGAACTGGCGTTGGTTGAGGCGGTTCTCGGCCCACCCCACGTAGGCCGTTCGGATGGCCCAGACGCCCCAGACGAGCAGAACCGCGAACACGACGCCGACCAGGACGGTCGCCATCGCGGCCGGCGCGATGCCGCTGTTGGCTTGAAATGCCGAGACTTGGGCACCGTTCATGGTCTGCCCTGCGCAGTCGTCGGCAGCGATGGCGGGGCGGCCCGCTCGGTGCGGTACTCGCCAGCCAGTTCGAAAAGGTCGCGCGGCTGGGCGCGCGACGGTGTGAGATAGGCCTGGATGCCGGCGCGCACGCGCGCCAGGTCAGCCAGCAGTTGCGGGTAATCGAAGTGATAGCGCTCGCCCGGCTGGATGGGAACCTGTGCAGCGCCGCCCGCGACGGTGCGCTCCAGCGCATCGAGCTGGCGCAGCGCAGCGACCAGCTCCTGGCGCTGTGCCGGGGATTCGGCCAACGCCATCGAAGACTGCCCCAGCAGCAGGGCAGTCACGAGAAAAGTGGGCACGCCGCGATACGCGGCGCGCAGCCAGATCGGAGCCAACATCGCGCCATTCCTGTGTGATCAGCAATGGCTTGATCGTGGCGATCAGAGGCGTATCAGGCCGCAAACAATAAGAACCTGCGGATGACCGGATTGATGGCCTAGAGATACTTCTTGAAGCTCCCTGCAGTCAGGCTCACGGCCAGCCCCAGCAAGCCGGCGCTGGGCAGCAGGATCAGCAGCGGATGCACCGAGATCGGTAGCGCCAGGTACGTCACCCAAGGCAGCACGGCCAGCGGCATCAGACTGGCTTTCGCTCGGTGGTAGATGAAGCCGGATTCGCGGCCCGCGCCGAACCGGCGAACGTCACGCCTCACCAAGCCGTCGATCAAACCAACAAACGCTGCTGTGAAGATCAGCGGCAGCGTGAGCGCCAGGACCAGCAGGCGCACGAGGAAAGTAAGCGTCGTGAAGGCTGCGGCGATCAAGTAACTCTCCGTCCAGACATAGACCTGACTGATGAAGTAGCGGAAGTTCCGCGCTTGCCCCTGGCTGGGCGCACGGGCGCGCTCGGCGGTCTGGCTCATGCGCTCCAGCAGCCCCGATCGCACGAACACCCATTCGTAGCCAGTGTCCACCAACTCATGCGCCGTGCGCCCCGGCTCCTGCACGACTACGCTGCGCGTGAAGTGGTTGGACAGGTGCCCCAGCTCGTACTGCAACATTTGCTGAGAGTGCTGCCAGCCTTGATCCTTCCAGAACAGGTGCATGCCGATGCACTCCATCAGGATAGAGAACAGCAGCGAGCCGACCAGCACCCCGAGCAGCCGGAACGGCAAGGTAATGGTGCCGACGATCAGGCCCTGGCGACGGTTCTGCTCACGCTGCGCAGTCGAGGCGGCGTCGCTCATGGCGCGGCCTCTTCGCTGGCCGTGTCGCCCGTGTCGGTGATGGGTGTGGCGATGGCCGCCTCATCGAGCAGGTCGTTCGGCAAGGCCGCGTCCTGCAAGACCGGGGAGCTGGTGAACTCCCACCACTGCGTGGCCTCGCTGTAGCTCTGGCGCATGTGTCCGGCCAGTTGCTGCAAGTCCGCCGGCATCACTTCATCCGGGTCTGGCGCGGGCAACGGCATGCGAACCTTCCAAAGCTGGCCACCCTGCAGCAGCGCGAAGCACTGGCCTTTGGGCAGGCCGACGACGTGCGATGGCTCGATCATCGGCACGCTGGACATGCTGATGCGATCCTGGGTGTTTGACGTAAAGTCTGTCGCTCCACGAATGTCGGAGCTGTCGGTCGCGCCGCTGACGATGGTGGTCGTATAGACCTCGACCTTCGGCAATTGCCGGGTCAGCAATTCAGCGGTAGCCGTCTCGCGCACGCGCAGCATGAACAGGTTGTTGAAGTTGCCGATCACCTGACCGGCCTTCGCGCGGTTGCCGATGCGGGCCTCGATGTCCGAGAGGGTCTGCGTGTACGCGGTGACTTGCAGTCCAGCGCCGCCGCCCTTGTTGATCAGCGGGACGAACTCGTCGCCCATCAACTCGTTGAACTCATCGGCATGGACGTTGATCGGCACGCGCGTACCAGCCGATGCGCCCGGCAGGCCGTCGTCGATCCCGTGCTTGTAGATGTGGCCGGCGACCGAAACCAAGTCGGAGAACATGGAATTGCCGACCGCCGCAGCGACCTCGGCATCGGACAGCGCATCGAGGCCGACATAGACCACGGCGCGCTTTCGGATCACCTGCATCCAATCGAAGATCGGGCGTGGGTCGGCCAGGTCGGAGTAGTTCGGAGCCAGAAGCTGGGCGATCTTGCCGCTGGTGAGCTTCTCCAGCAGCGGCAGCAGCGATGCGACGATCTTGTCGAAGTAGGTCTTGTCGTAGCGCACTGCCGAGCGCAGGCCGTCGAGCACCGGGTCGTAGTTGCGCGCCTGCGAGAGGTACTGCTCCAGCGCCACCACGCGCTTTTCGCGCCCGATCATGTTGCGCGGGATGTTCTTCTCGTTGAGCTTGGCCTCAATCTGGACGATCACCTCCCATGCCTTGGGCTCGGTCTTGGCGAAGTAGTGCTGGGCATATTCGATGAACAGCGCGTCAATGTTGATCACATGGCGCTGGATCAGCATGTAGTCCGGGCGCTGCCCCAGTTCCACCAGGGCGCGGGCGATGATGTTGACGAAGCGCCACGCAAACTCGCGAAATGCCGCGCTGTTGCCTTCGCCGGAGAGTTGTCCTGCAACACGGGTGGCCACCTCGCTGATGCGCCCAAAGCGGCCCACGGCGTTGTAGCGCGCGGAAATGTCCGGCCAGCCCAAATGGAAGACATAGAACTCGCCATCGCGGCCCGCACGCTTGGCCTCGACGTACACCCGTTTCAAAAGATCGGCGTCGCCCTTGGGGTCGATGACGATGACGACCTCGTGCTCGCCGTCGGCGTTCTTGCGCCGGATGTCCTGGGTCACGAACAACTCGGCCAACCGCGTCTTGCCCACGCGCGTGGTGCCCAGCACCAGCGAATGCCCGACGCGCTCACCCAGCGGCAGGCTGACGTCCACCTCATCGGGTTCGATGCCGTGCAGGCGCGGCAGGCCGCCCACAGGCGGCAGCGGGCGCACCGGGTTGAAAGGCACATCCCAGCCCGTGAGCGCAGGCAGCCGGGACAGCGGGAACGGCGCGAACTCCAGCCGTTCCTCCAGCCTGCGCGCCAGCCGGTAAGCCGGCGTTGGTTCGACGTAGCGGCGAAATTCCGGTCGGTACGTCTGCATCAGCCTATGGGTGTGTTTCTGCTCCCACAGAAACCCCCGCCCGACGAACAGACGCTGCTGGCTGACCGGCACGTCCTTGCTGGTCATCACGTAGCGCGGCAAGCGGCGAATGTTACGCCGGTAGCGCAGGATGACGCGGGCATCGCGGTAGCGAATGGCACCGTAGGCGCAGAACGCCAGCGCACTGCCGACGCCCATTGCGGGGCTCAGCGCGAGCGACCACGGGGCCACCAGGGACAGAAACGCGGCGCCTGCACACGCCGCGACGGTATAGAACTCCACCGCTGGGCGCAGCAAAACCTCGACCGGCTGTTTCCCCGACATGGCTTCATTGCTCGATGCCGGTGGCTGTGATCAGCACCGGGTAATGCCGCAGACCCAGGCGCTCGGCCAGGTCGTCGCCGGCCACAGGCGCAAGGGGCATGCCGGGCACCAGGGTGCGCAGCCGTGCCAGGCCCTGCACGGTCTCGACGTTAACCACCAGACCCACCGCGCCGCGCTCGCGCAGCGATGTTGCCTGGCTGCGCAGCCAGGCGTGGGACGCCGCGTCGTCGCCGACGACCACGAAAGGCCGCAGGCCCGGTGCCTCGATCACCCGCCGCGCGACGGTGCCAGGCGTGAGCTTGGCACTGCGCACCGGCAACATCGCGGCCTCGTCCATGGGCGTGGCGGGCACCGGGAGCATCGGGATGGGCGGTCGGGCCGGGGCATCGGCGCGCGGCTGAAGGTTCAGAGCCTCGTAGTACGGCAGCGCCGACGTGCCGCCACGGTCTTCGACCACAATCAGCGGCTCTCCGGCACGCGAGGCCAGCGGCAGAGCCGCCAGCAGCACGAGCAGGCACTTCAGTGTGAGGTTGGCCAGAGGGAACTTCGTCATGGGGATGTCTCCAGGTGCGCGGCGAGGGCCGCAGCGATTGGGCGCGTGCCCTGCACACGGGCAAGGTGGCGCGACACGCTGCGCCGATAGCGGGCGGCAGGCTCTCCGCCCGCAGGACGGTGGTAGCGACCGATTGCCAGTAACCAGTCCTCGCCAGTGGTGTGCTGCTCCTTCAGGATTTCAGCGGCGATGGCGAGGTTGCTGTATGGGTCGAGCAGGTCGCACGGGCTGGCGTAGCGCTGCTGGTGGTAGCCGAGGTTGATCTGACCCAGGCCCGCGTCGATGCGCGTGTGCGACGTGGAGCGCATCGCCTGCTGCAAACCGGCGCAGGCGTCGGCACGGGTGGCGAAGCGGTGAGACTGACCGGCGACGTTGAGCGACCACGGCCACGGGACGATGCGTCCATTGCGTCGGATGCCGCTCTCTTGCAAGGCCACGGCGTAGAGCACCGACGAGGGGATGCCCGCGCGCTGTGCGGCAAGCTGGTAAGCCGGTGGCGGAAGCTCCTGGGCATGGGCGGCGCAGGCGCACAGGCCCGCCGCGATCACCAGTGCGCGCAAGCACTGCGAAACGGAGGTGGCCGCTACGGCTGGCGCTGCCATTGACCGTTCACCTCGCGCACGACCGCAGGAAGGTCTCCGGGCAAGCTCAGCGACAGCCACCGCCCGCCATCATGGTTGAGCGTGATGCCACCGCTGCGCACGCGCGCCGGATCGACGTTCGCGCGCTTGGCCCAGTCGCGGATACGTGTGTCGTCCTGGCGGCTGCCGACCATGTACAGGTCGAACTCGGTACCAGAGGATTGCAGGCGCTGCACGATTTGCCCGCAGGCCGCGCAGCCGTCCTTGATGAACACTGCCGTGCGGCCTGAACCGCGCAAGGGATTGGCGCTTGTGCCGGTGTCGGACTTGTCGTCAGGCAGGTTCACCCGCTGCATGCCGGGATTCAGGCGCTGCCAGGCCTCGTCGTAGGCACGCTGGTAGGCGAGCAGCTTCTCGACACGGCGTGCCTCGATCTGCACCTGCAGCTCTGCGTAGCGGAGCCGTTCCTCGTCGGTGCGCGCCTCGATGCCCAGGGCGGACAGCGGGTCCAGGTTGGGCGAGTAGATGCCCAGCGGCCCGTCCATCAGTTCGCGATAGCGCGCCCACTCTTGCGGTTGCAGGCCCCAGTTGCTTGCCACACGGTCGTTCAAGGCGCGAGTGACCAGCGGACGCTCCTGGCTCTGGGTATTGCCGGCGGGAGCCGTGTCCGGCTGCTGCGCCCAGGTGGGCAACTGGGCAGACGCGAGCAGAAGCGCGGAAAGGATGATAGCGGGCTTCATGTCGTGTCCTCAGCTCAAGGGATCGCCACGCGACGGGTCTGGTCGCCGGCCTGAAACACGGCGGAGTTGCCCTCGACCGCCTGAAAGCGCCATGGGCCGAGCGAATCGCCGGGCAGCAGCACCTCAAGCTGGTTGGGCGTGTAGTACCCGGCGCTCGGCGCAACGGACAGGCTGCGTTGACCAGCGCGAAGCTCGGCACCGACGATGCGAAATGGCAGTGGCGGCGGTTCTGGTTTGGCGGTGGGCCTGCTCGGTGAGCGCGGCTGAGCGGGTGCTGCGGCGCGCGCAACGGTCTGGCGCGTCTTGATTTGCTCGACCTCGGTGCGCAGCGCCTGAAGGTCTTCGGCAGCGGCATAGCCACTCAGCGTTTTCTCGACCTGAGCAGCGCGCGCTTCCAGGAGTTCGCGGGTGTCTTTGAGGTCAGCCGCCGTTGCGACGGCTGGACGCTGCTGGATGGCCCCAATGGCCTCGGCCAGGCTCGCCGCCTGCGCTTCGAGACGTTGCAGGCGGGAATCAAGCCGCTTCTGGTCGGCCTGCTCGTTCACCGCCTGGTAGCCGAGAGCGACGAAAACGCTAAGACTGATCAGCCAGAGCCACATCAGGCTTTGCAACACCACGGCGGTGATCGGGCGGCGGGGAGACTGCGCGGCATTCATGGCTGGCCCCCCGAAACCGAAGGCATCAGCGGAAACGTCTGCACCGCCTCGGCAGCAGACGGCTCGTGTGCGTGCTCGGCGGTCGCACTGCCTCCAGGCTGCTCAAAGCAAATCTGTCGTGCCCGTTCATCCGCATGCAGTTCCCAGGCCGGACCAGCCAGGGTGAGCAGCGCATCGCGCAAGGTCATGGGGCCAAGATGCAGGTGCGCCGCCGGCAGCGGGAGCGCATACAACTCGGTCACGGCGCGAGGCGTCTCGCAAAGCTGGTAGCCGCTGCGTTTGAGCACATGCCGCAGGCCATCGCCCACCGTGGTGCGGGTGTCCTCGGGCATGGACACGTCGATGGTCTGCAACAGCAAGTCACGCTGCGCCGCCGTGGGTGCCAGCTCGACCAGCGTGTAGCGGCCATAGCGCACGACGGGAATGAACTCGGGTGCCTCGGGTTCGAGAGCGGAGGAGACGCCTTCTATGGCGTCTGGCACCAGCGGCGCGGTGGTGGTCGCGCAGCCGCTGGCCAGCGCTGCGGCCAGGAGACCAGCGCCGACCAGACGTCGGGATACATAGGTTGCGGGCATGGCATCGGCTCTTCTGTTGCGATGCCGATACCTTGGCGGCACGGTGCCGTGCGGTCAGCCAGGAATGCGAACTGGGTGGTGCCCGGTTTCAGGGGCGACCCGGATGCCTACTGCGTATCGTCCAGGCGGTACAGACGCACCCGTTGTTGCGCACAACCAGTAGCTCATGGATCAATAGGCGGATTTGCAGTTAAGCCGCAATATGGGACGAAAAACGGTGTACTTCGCGAATCAATTGCAGGGTGGCTGCCGTAGCACGCCAAAGAAAAAACGCAGCCCCGCCCACGAAGAACGCGAGTGGGGCTGCAAGTTGTGAACAATAGAAAGCCGGCGGCGCTAGGCCGGCGATGGCGTGGAAATCAGGCGGTGACCAATTGCCGGGCCAGTGCGACCTCGACGGAATCACCGTCCTGATTCAGAACATCCAGCCCCGATTCGGGCACGTCGCCCGAGGTGGACTGCGAGACCATGATCTTCTTGGCCATCAGTTCCAGGCAGGTCATCTGCGAGGAACCGGCATAGCCGAGGTAGATCACGCGCACGGGCTGTTTCTGCCCGATGCGCCAGGAGCGGCGTGCTGCCTGTTGGAGCGAGTACACGTTGTAGCCACTTTGCATGAACACAATCGTCGGGAACTCCAACAAATCCAGTCCCGTCTTGACCAGCTCGGGATTGGTGACGAGCACGTCGATGCCACGGTCCAGTTGCTCGGCGATCCAGTCTTCTCGGCGGCTGGCATCCACGCTTGCGCGCAGTACCGCCACCTTGAAGCCCTCCTGCTCCAGCAGCCCCTTCAGGCGCGACGTGGTGTCGCGCGTGCCGGTATAGACCGTGTAGGCCAGAACCTTGCGGCCCTGTTCCTTCTCCGCTTTGCAGATATCGATCAGCTCACGCTCCTTGGGGCTGATCTCGAACTCATTGAACTGAGCCGGGACAAACGCCAAGGTGTTGCGCGTGCGCGGATGCACCACGGTCTCCGACCGGAAGCAGCAATCCGGCCAGGCCAGCAGCACGTTGAGCACCACCCCCAGCAAGGTCGTATCGCGTCGCGCCAGAGCCTGTTTCAGCTCTGCGGTCAGCCGACTCGCCAAATCGCGGTAGGCCGCAGCTTGCGCCACGTCCATCTGGACTTCACGAAACTCCTCGTCATACGGCGGCAGGACGTTGCCACCGATGTCCTTGAGCTTGAGAAAGATCGTGAACGGCAGGATGCAGCGCAAGACGCCTTTCGGGCCGAAGCCGGGAGCCTTGACCGTGCGCACCGATACCTTGGTGCCCTTGGCCGTCTTGTGCGCCGTGCCGGCGCTCTCGGAGTAGATGTCCTTGAGGACGCCGTGATCGCGCATGAACGCCATCGCAGCCGAGGTCATGCTGCCGCTCGTGGTCGGGCGGTAGCCGTCTTCGATCATCCGTCCTGGCAGTGCCCGGAACAGCAGGTAGAACAGATCATCGCCGTAGCCGCCCATTAGCGTGCCGGTCAGCAGCAAGGTCTTGCGAGCCTTCGCCGCCAGCACGCCCATGGCCTGGCCCTGGGCACTGCCACCGTTCTTGTACTCGTGCGCCTCGTCGGCGATGAGCAGGTCGAACGTGCCTTGCGGCAGGTAGCGTTTGATGAACTCGGACGGTTGGTAGCCGCCCTCGCCAAAGCCAAACTCCATGTTGGCCATCGCACGTTCCATGCGCGTGGCCTGACGGTCGGAAAACACCAGCTCGCCGTTGCCATCCATGAGGTTGATGAACTCATGGATGTTGTCACCCAGCATCGAGGCCAGGAAGCCGTCACCGAACTTCTGCATCAACTTCTGCGCGGTGACTTCCCCGATGGTCGGGATGCGCTTCAAGGCTTTGAGGACGACCGAGGACTGGTCGCTGCCGGACAGGCTGCGCGGGCGGATCAGCGTCCACAGGGGCGCGGCGCAGTGGCTGCACTTCCTGCGGGACTCCTCGGCTTCGAGCCCGATCGGGTTGACCGGCTCGCCGTCGAGGTCGGTGATGAGTGTGCCGCAGTCCGGGCAGGCCGCCACGTCGCCGTGGCGGGTGCGCCGCTGGTTGAAGACCGGCTTCCAGTGGAACCCCATCCGCATCCTGACGCGCCCCAGGATGAAAAACTCCTGGCCCGTGGGCTGCACCCCCAACTGCTCGCGCAGCTTGATGAGCTTGACCAGCGTGTCCGGGCCATTGAGCACCCAGACCTTGGCGCCGGCCACCGTCTCCTGGATCTCGCGCCGCCACTTGTAGACCAAGTGGGGAGGCGAAAGCACCAGGGTGCGGCGGTAGCCTTCGGCGTTGAGCACGGCGGCCGTGGCGATGCCGACGGTCGTCTTGCCGCAGCCCATTTCACCGTTGACGATCGCAGCGCGTTCGCCTTGATCGACCAGCAGCTCGGCGGCGGCATGGACAACTTCGACCTGGGCTGGGAACAGCTTGCGCTTGAGGCTGGCAACGACGAGTTGTCGCTGTGCCTGTGGTTGGCCGGTATAGACCGGTGGGTTGGCACGGTTGAGAGAATCGAGCAGTTCGTCGCCGAACTCGCCGACGAAATCCTGAAGGCTCAGGGTGAGAGGGTTGGATTCCGCTTCGAGCAGTTCGCCCTGTACGGACGCTGCATCGTTGGCGGTGGTGTCGAGATCGAGGGACATGGTGATGCTCCAAAGAAAGAATGAGGCATGCACCACCCCAGCGGGGCGATGACATGCCCCGTGATGGGAAGAGAGACGGCGAACCGTCGGTGGTTGGACAGTGCAGGCGCTCGTGGCCTGCGGTGACAACTCAGGGTCAGTACTCGGACGGCAGCACGATGCGGGTCGCGCTGCGATCTGCTTCGGTGAAGATGCGGATGCTCAGGTCACGGGTGACGACGTAAAACGAGTCGAGGCGTTCGCCAGACTCCAACGCAGCGTTGTTCTGCTGCCATTGGTAGTCCGCGACGTCGCCCCAGTCGCCACGCATGTGGCGTTCGAAAAACGGCATGGGATCGAGCCGGCCTTCGTTCATCAGGCGTTCGACGCCTTCGCTGAACTCCAGTGCACCGATCTCGAACAGCCGTTTGCGGCGGTGCTTGTCATGTTGGTTGGAGGTCATGTGGCTTCCTTCGGAGTGAAGGGGCTACAGCACCCTTGCGGGGTGTCGGTGGCCCCGCGTTGGAGAAGATCAGTACTCGCTGGGCAACAGCAACGTGGTGACGCTGCGATCCCATTCGGTGATGATCCAGAGCTTCAGGCCGGGTGTGACCTGGTAGGAAGAGAACAGGCGATCCTCACCGGACTTCAGCGCGGCATCGTTCTGCCGCCTGTCGCTGTCGTCGAGGTCGCCCCAATCGCCGCCGAGGTGGCGGCGCAGATAGGGCGTCGGGTTGAGCCGGCCCTGTTGGACCAGGTCATCGACGCCGATGGTCATAACCACCTGGCCTGGCGAGAAGCGCAGGCTCGGTGTCTGGCTGATGGAAAGTGCTTGGGCTGCCATGGAAGGCTCCTGGAGATGGAGGGGCCACGGCACCCCATCGGGGCGACTGGACCCCGGTGGGTGGAAAAAATCGACGGCGAACCGTCGGCGGTGGAGAAGCGATCAGCGAATGGTCAACACCTCGCCCCGCGTGGCGGAACCCGGCGTCATGTCCCAAGCGCGGATGACAGGAACGAACTTGTCGGTGAGGATGCGCGTCTCGGCGATCGAGCCGTCGTCGCGTTCGGTGAATTCCCGCTGGAGCGTCTTGTCCTTGTGGGTGTCACCTTTGACGACGAGCACGCGCCCCGTCTTGGATTGCACGACTCCCGAGATCGCGCCCGCAGCCAGAGCCAGGGCGAGATGCCAGTGGGACAAGGCCCGCGCCGGTGGACGCAGCGTCTGCTGCGCGGCCCCCAAAGGGGTATCTCGCGACGGCCAGAGGCCTTGCAGCCTGCCAACCTCATCGGCGAACTGCTCCGGCTCCATCGTCACGCGGAAGAAATGCCCCGGCTCCGCCGGGCTGGCGGGGACGATGTACGGCAGGAACGGCCATTCGCTCGGCAGTTCCTCGGCTTCGACTTCGCCAAGCCCAACCTGCAGCAGCAGATTGCGCACGGCCTTGACGCCATCGGGCGTCTGCTCGCGCTGGCGCACCCGGCGTCCGAAGATCACCACCTGCTTGAACTGCGTTTCCACCGCTCGGTAGATCCGCAGGTCTGTGTAGTGGCGCGTCAGCCAGCCGACCAGCTCCGCGTCGAGCACGTAGCCGGGGACAATGAAGACCAGCACGCCGCCGTACTGCAGCAGGGGCAGCGTGCGCTGGTAGAACAGCTTTTCGAGGCGGGCACGGCCCTGACCCTGATAGCCAATGTTGCCGTTGACGTCCTTGGACAGGTCGCCATACGGCGGATTGAGCCAGAGCAGCCCAAAGGACTGTTTGGAGATCATCGTATCCATCAGGTCCGCGTGCAGGCAGTGATCGACCAGGATGCGGGCATGGCGCGCCCGCTCTGCGTCGAACTCGACGGCGAACGCCCTGGCCTGCTCGCGCCCGAGGGCATGAGCCGCTTCGGCGATTGCCACGCCTTCGCCGGCACAGGGGTCGAGGATGCACATCGGCCCATTGGATTCAGGCGCACTGGGCATCAGTGCATTGAGGGCTCTTTCGAGCGTCGGTTCGTCGGTCGGGAAGTACCCGTTCTTCACAAAGTTGCGGGCGAGCCGCGGGAACATGAGCGCCATGGAAGTCTCCTGGTTGGCGGGATGAATGGCGCAGGCGGGCCTTGGCGTGCCTGCGCAGGTGGTTCAAGCCGCTGCCGTTTCCGGCGTCCAAATCTTGGCCGGGTATGG
The DNA here is from genome assembly GCF_000158575.1 of Stenotrophomonas sp. SKA14. Taxonomy (NCBI): domain Bacteria; kingdom Pseudomonadati; phylum Pseudomonadota; class Gammaproteobacteria; order Lysobacterales; family Lysobacteraceae; genus Stenotrophomonas; species Stenotrophomonas sp. SKA14. Next base: position 1,461,543 of record NZ_DS999412.1, on the reverse strand, counting down.
GTAGGCGGTGAGCACGTCACTGCGGATCAGCGAGCCGAGCGCCTGGGTCAGCGCCGGCACGTCGATGGCGAGCTGATGGCCCACCAAAGGCCCGAGGGCGAATGGCAGGCGGGTCAGCATCTCGTGGCTTTGCAGCAGTTCCAGCACGGTTTCGCGCCAGTGGTCGAGCAATGGCAGTGGGCAGGTGTCCTGCACCAATGTCCACAGGCGGTCAAGCCGGTGGTCGCTATCGCGGGGCAGCAATGCCAGTGCGCTGGCGTTGGCTTTGTCGGGCTTGACGCAGCGCCGATCGAACAGCCACACGTTGGACAGCGAACCGAACAGCGTTCGCCGGTAGGCGCGGGTCATGCGCTTTTCCAGGCGATCGACGTTGCCGACGAACACCGGGACGCTGCCGCCCTGGTCGGTGATGACGTGGAACTGCTCCAGCCCCTGTTCGTCGCGCCCGAGGGTCAGGCGAGCCAGGAACTGCTGGGCGGCGGTGTCTCGCGCCCAGATCGACAGAAAGATCAGGTTGCCCTGGTCATCGCCGACGCAAGCGTCGGCCATCACGTCCGGGCATTCGTCGATGCGGTACAGCGTGGTGGAAGAAGTGTTTGCGGGCATGGTGGTGTCCTCGGATGAACGGGAACAGCACCGCCCGCAGGGGGCAAGTGCTGCCCTTGGGGTGGAAGGAAAAACGCCCTGGTTCAGACCGTCAGCGTCGCATCTGGAGCGGTGGTCGCCTTGGATGTGCGCCGCCGTGCGTGGTAGGCGCGAACGCCTGCACGCCATTCGGCGGACTGCTCCGGTGCGAGGTCCAGATAGGACAGCGGGCACGAGTAGTAGTACGGGTGCATGGATTCGTCCAGCGGCTTGTAGCCCCACTGGCCGCCGCTGCGTTCCAGAAGATCGCAGCGGATGGTGCACAGGGATTGGCCCGGTGTGAGATCACGGTGTACGCCTTCGGCCTTGGCTGTGACTTGCGCAACGGACCAGAGGACGTTGCCATGCAGCGCGTGGGCGATGACCTTGACGCTGGCGCGCTCGGTCTCTTGCGGTGCGATCAGCTCCGCGATCAGTTCAGACCGCGATTGGGGTGAGAAATACCAGCCCATGAGAGGCCTCCTGGAAAAATTGAGCCAGAAGCCTCCCCGGTGGGGAAGACCCCCGGCGGGTGGATGAACACGGCAGATGCGGTGCCCAGTACTACGCAGGTTGCAGTTCGGCCTGGCGGCTCCACTCCTGCGTCTTGAAGTCCAGCGCGTAGCCCAGTTCGCCAAGGCGGGCGATCTGCGTGCGCAGGGTGCGGCGGTCGATGGTCGAATCCAGTTTCACGGACTCGCCCAGCGGCCAAAGCAAGCTGAACAGCGCGACGTCGCCATCTTCGGTACTGCCGGGAGCAGTTGCCGCAGCGGGCGTCGGCGCATCCACGCCGAAGGGCGTGGTATCGACCAGCGGGTCCGTGGATGCCTGCACGGGTGCGGGCTTGGCGGGCTTGGAGGTTTTGGTGGGCTTGGCCGGTGTTGCCGGCGTTACTGCAGGCTGTGCGCCCAACTCTTCATCAACTGGATCGAGGTCCTGGGTGGCGAAGCTGCGTGCCTCGTCACGGCTCAGTTTGTCGATGTCGTAGAGCGTCATTCCGTCCAGGCTGGCACGGATCTCGAAGCGCATGCCGCCACCGACCGGGTAGGACTTCGGGAAGATGTACCTGATGATGAACTCCCCGTCGTACTTGCCTTCGGGGTATTGCTCCAGCTCCGGGTCCTTGACCTCGAACGTACCGAGGTGCGTGGCGAGGCGTCCGACCGTGAAGGGGCCGTTCTTGCCGCGGATGGTACGCAGCGTGAGCTGGCCGGGGACGACGATGGGCGAAACCGATCTCTCGGATGCCGATGTGGCTGCCATGATGGTTCTCCTTAGCGATTGGGAAAACGACAAGGCCCGCGAGGGCCTTGCCGATCAGAACGAAGCAGCCAATGCCGGCTCCTGCTCCTCGACTTCACCTTCGGGCTCGCGCTCGGCGGGCTCGGCAGGCTGATCGGCAGCGGTGTCGGCGTCCTCGGCTTCGGGCGCGGGAGCGTCCTGGGCCGGCGGCGTATCGGCTTGCGCGGGGCTCGTCGGATAGACCTTGGTGCCGTCGATCTTGATCAGGCCAATGTGGATCAGTGTCGATTCCAGGCTTGCGGCCGGTTCTCCGGCACGCTCACCCTTGGTGCGGATGTACGGATCGATCTTCATGTCGTTGAGACGGAAGGCGATCAGCACCTTGCAGTCCCCTTCGATGGCCTGCACGCACCGGCGAACCAGATGCTCGGCTTCAGGGGTGGTGACGATGGTGTCGAAGTACCGATACTCCGGTTCATCGACAGGCCCGGCCAGAGCGGCGACGGTGCAAGAGAGGAACGGGTCGCCATCTTTGGGCGTGACGTCCTTCGGACGGCTGAGGTAGCCGATGCCGCGGGTGACCAGCTCGTGCTGCCTGATCGAAGCCAGTTCGGCCCGGTCAAGCGGCTCGGCCTTGAGCAGTCGCGCCTTGAGGGACGCGGCGGCTTGGCCTTTCTGCTCACCCTTGTCGCGGATGTACGCATCGCCCCACAGGTCGCCGAGGCGAAAGCGCACCAGTGGGCGCTGCTTGGGATCGTCAACGCCGATGTAGCGCTCGACCAGCTTCTTGGCCTCGGCACCCGAGACCTTGACGTCGAAATAGCGATAGCTGGGGTCCTTTGCGGAACCGACCAACGCGGCGATGGTGCATGCCAGGAAAGGCTGCGCACGGCGGCCGCCCCGAACAGGCACTTCACGGACACGCTGGATGTAACCGATGCCCGAGGTGTGGAGGTCGAAATACGATTTCTCGTTGGACGTGGTGCTCATGGTGAATCTCCATAGGGATGAAGCGGAGACACACCGGCCCCACGCTGCGGGGAAAGGTGCGTAACCCCGCGATGGGTTGATAAGGCGAAAGCATCCACCACCAGAGACTGGTGGCCGCTCGCGGATGGATGCGGTGCGAGCTGGCTCGGTCACGCAGTGGGAACTGCGCCGCAACCTCGAAGACCGATGGTTGCCTGGCATGTCGCTGACAACGTCAGCAGGCATGGGCTCAGCATGGCCGGGCCTCGCGCGCGAGACAGCCATCAATCGGCATTCGGGCGATTCCCTTTGATGAAATCTCACACGGCAGAAAAAAGGCCCTCCTTCCGAATGGAGGGAGAGCCTGTGGGGGGCATGTCGCCTGGTTCTTTTCGTGGTGTTACGCCGGTACAGCGCGGCGCCGTCGGGACGTCTCCGCGCCGATCACGCTCACATCGATCAGACGCCAGCGCCCGTCGTCGATGAGCCGCTCCAGCACTTCGCCGAGCATGTCGAAATACACCTCGTCGTGCCGAACGACCAACTCGCCGTCGCGGCACAGCTCCACCGCATAGGTATCGCTGCCGCGCTGGTAGAGGATCGTCACCCGACCGTCGAACTTCGCGGTCGAAACCGTGAAACTGATCGCCGGAGGCGTTTCGATGATCTTGGCCGGCTTCGGATCGACCCAGGTGAAGTCGTGGGCGCCCGCATCGACCAGCATGTGGGTGATGCGCCGGAACCCGTCGGGCGCCGACATTTCCTCCAACTGCTCGATGAGCTGACCCAGTTCCATACACTGCGGCTCGGGAATGGGCAGCTTGGCCGGCGCGGAGCCGAGGATGTGTGTCTTGACGGTGTAGGGAGTGCCGTCGGACATCATCTCGGTGCGCTCTTCTGGCGTGTCCGCACGCAGACCGTCGAAACGACGACGGGCATAGGGTTGGACATGCACCTTGGTGCCCTCGCTGGGAATGCTGGTCACCAGGTTGGGATCGAGTACCGCGAACTCGCTGGGCTTGAGCTTGACGACGATGGCGTCCTCGCTGGCTGCGACCACCTTGCCGTCGAAGGGCTGGGGATCGATGACAAAGCCCAGTGTCGAGGACTGTGGCTGATCATCGAACACGCGGTACTTGAACGACCGCACGTTGCGGGGCACATGGCCTGCGACCAGCGAAGGCATCAGGGTCTTGATAAGAGAGCGATCCATGTGAATCTCCTTGAGGAAGAACAAGGGATTCCCCGCCCGCAAGGGAGAGGTCCCTTGTGGGTGAATGGGCGCGATGCGTCCGTAGGAAGAAACAACCAGCACGGTTTCCCGCGCTTGCAGCCTTGAAGGTCTTGACTGCCTGGGCATGTGTCGGCAACGCCGACGAACATGGGGCAAGGATGGCCCTTGAGTGAGCCGCCTGCGCTCAGGAAACCGCACCGCGCCGCACCCGCTTTCCTGCGTCGCGACAAGAAAAGGCCCCTCGAAAGGGGCTGGGTGGTCAGGCTTGGTACACGAAGTAGTGTTCGCGCTGGCGTGGAAAGAACACGTGCTTCCACGTGTCACCGCCGGTGTTACCACCGTCGAAGACAACCATTTCGTAGGCATCAATGTCGGTGTCTGCCAGATCGGCGCTGGCTAGATGGCGCATGTGCAGCATGCCGCTCAAGCGCTCGAATACCAGGATCTGGCCGATGGCGTCGTCCTGGCTCATGGCGTTGACGCAGGCTCCAAGCTGATGCTCGAAGTCGCGTGCGGGCGAGATGAGGTCGGGGAACATAAAGTGCTCCTATGAAATAGGACCAGCCTGGCTCCCAGAAAGGAGACAGGCTGGCATGGAGGGCAAAGAGGAAGGTGGGCGCGTGGTGTGTTTGCTAGGACTCGGCCAGCGGCAGGCCCAGCAACACGGGCGCGTCAGCGTCGAGGATGAGGATGCGCACATCGGCCTGGCCAGCCAGTTCCAGGATGTTCGCCAGGTCGTCGGGCATGCCCTTGCTGCGGTGCTCCTGCCGAAGCTGCTCGGCGCTGATGCCATCGGCGTACTCCAGGTTCTTGTCCGTCCAGGGCGTGGAGATCAGCTTGACGCCGATCGCCGGGCTGTACGGAACCCGAAAGGCGATGAACAAAAAGGCCTCCGGCGTGGCAAGGTCCGCCAGATTGGCGAGGTACTGGCCGGTTTCCGGGCTGATGTGTGCGCTGCTGATCTCCCAGCATCGGCTGTAGTAGCCGGTCTCGAAACTCAGGCGCCGCACAACTTCCCGCGCGGCCTCGACCGAATAGCTGTCACCAACGTGGATCAGGCGACCGTCGAAGTCCTCGCCATGAATGGCATAGACCACGGCACCGATCACGCCTTCGCCGTTAACACCTTCATCGGCATCGCATTCGGCCAGTACCTCGGCACTCACAGGTTCAGAGCCGTTCGTGACCACCGCGAAATCGCTGATGACGATGCAGGACGATGAAATCAGTTCCTGGTCGGACAGGTGTTGCTGGCTCGGGTGGATATTTCGCCAGACAGGCGGGCTTCCGTCCTCGTAGCTGATGGACAGCGTGCGGACGATTTTCAAATTCCAGTAGCCGCGAACAAAGGGATTGGGATTCTGAGACATGGGGACGCTCCAGATTGAATAATGGAGCCAATTCCCGCCACCGGGAATTGGACCCGGTGGGTTGAAAGGGGAAAATGCGTCAGGCAGAGGTGATCGTTGGCTTTGATTCAGCCGCCTTACGCTGGGCAACGGAAAGGAAATCGAGGGACATGACCGTGTAGGTGCATGTCCCTCGTGGGGAACGAAAAGACGGGGGTGTGCCAGAAACGGGCTCACCAGCCGCTGTAGTTCAGCATCAAGTCGGCAATGACCTGGCGGCGTTCCAGGTCGAGACCGTCGAAATCCGACAGCCCGTGGAAATGGCAGCGTTTGAGCATGGCACCGCCCTCGTGCGCGTTGTAGAAGCTGACCATGGCGGACAGAAACATGCGTTGCCCGCTGCTCAGGACACCGAGGGCATCGTTGAGCCGCAGCATGTTGGGACGCAGATCCCACTTGCTTTTGGCCTGGTTCAGGCCGTCACGGGTGCCGTCGCCGAACCATTCGGGGCCAGCGATCTCGGCACCACGCTTCCAGGCCTCGAAGAAGGCTTGGGGCGCGGCAGCGAAATGCTGCTCTTCCCGCATGATCTGATCGACGACTTCCTGCGGCAGCAGTTGATTCATGGCGTGATTCCTCCAGTTGGATCAGGGAATGGCGAGCTGGGACCAGCCGCCTCTTTCGAGGGCACGTTGAGCCGCCGCATGGCTGCGGAAGTACTCGTGCGATTCCCGCGAAACGGGACCTTCGGTATCGCGCGTGCCGATGTAGTGGCCGGCGGCGCTTTGCAGGACTTCGAGCGGCAGGAACTTGCCGCAATAGGTCAAGGCCAACTGGCTGAAAGAGGCTTTGTGGGACATGGGTAGGTTCCTTGGAAAAGCGAGGCCTTGTCCCTCACGGGATGGCAGCTCCCGCACGCGGTGGATAAAAAGCATCGGCGTCACGGGGACGCGCGTCCGCAGACTTGATGCGATACGGACTGGCGGGTTACGCGGGAAGAACCCGCGGCAGCCTGGAACCCATGGCTGCTGGCATGTGCTGACGAATCAGCGAACATGCGGGCAGCTTCATGCGGGGGCCGCGCTGCGTCAGTTGCAAAACGGCATTCGGCCCAGCCCGGATTGATCGGCGCAGAGACAGAAAACCCGCATCGAGTGCGGGTTGTCAGGGTGGTGTGCGGGTGCGTTGGCTCACTCGGGCGCGTCGCCCAGGACATGCTGCTTCCACAGGGCGAATGCCTCGTCCTGTCCCAGTTCGGCCAGGACCACAATGGGCTGCTCCTGCCGCGCACGCAGCGAAGCGAAATACGCCTTACGGTCGGCGATGGCCTTGAGGTTGATGCCATCGATAAACAGCAGCTTGCCGCCCTTGATGAACAGCACCTTGTTGCCAAGGTCGCGCTCGAATGCGGCTCGTACTTTCTCCGGTTGTTGCATGCGTCGGTTTCCTGTTGCTGTGGCCGGCCATTGGCTCGGAACGTTGATCGACGAGATAAAGGAGCCGAAGGCTCGCTGACCTTCGGCTCGGGAGGAAATAACCACCCGTGGGCTGTTGCAGGCCCGGTCGTCGCTAGAACCGTCTGCTCATCAGCAATCACACCCGGCCCATGTCGTGGCTGGGGCCGGCATCGTCTGGCGCACATCCGCGCACAAAGGGAGCCCGTTTTTGCGCCGGTGGGCGCCGGCACCGAATACCGCTGACCACAAAGGGTCTCCGGGTGGCTCGCGCTGCCTGGCAAGCCATCGGGGGACCCTTCGCAGTGGGCGGGAGAAACACAGACCAGCAGAACACGCGGGAGACGGTTCGCGGAAAAGATACCTTCAGGTCCCGCAGCCGGGGACGGCTGGACGGGACGCGCACACGGACAAGAAGGCGTTGCGCGCTGGGCGACCCGCAGGGGCGTGCGGGACACGGGCCACGCCTTTGAAACAGGGTGCGGCCCACGGGAAACGGAGTCGGTCAGGCGCCTTTGCGGCCGCTGCTACGCGAGCGCGAAGCGCCACGCTTGGGCGTACCGGATTCGACCGGCAGCGTGCCTTTGCAGTCTGGGTAGCGACTGCACGACCAGAATGGGCCGCTCTTGCCGGTGCGCTGGCGCGTCGCTGCGCCGCACTGCGGGCATGCTGGCCCATGGGAAAGCTTGATGGACAGGGACACGCAGCCGTACTGCGCGATCAACTGAGAAATCCAGGCGGCCTGCTTGCTGAGGAATACGTCCAGGGTGAGCTGTCCGGCCTCGATCATGTCGAGCGCCTGCTCCCACACTGCCGTCGTGCCAGGGTCTGCAATCGCCGCAGGCACGGCGTCGATCAGCGTGAACGCCGCATCCGATGCGCGAATGGAGCGTCCCTTCTTCACGATGTAGCCACGGGCGATCAGCACGCTGATGATGTTGGCTCGCGTCGCCTCGGTGCCGATACCCGTCGTGTCTTTGAGCTTCTGCTTCAGGCGCGGGTCGGTCACGAAGCGCGCAATGCCCTTCATTGATTTGACCAATTCACCCTGGGTGTAGGGCTTGGCCGGCATCGTCTTGAGCGCCTTGATCTCGACCTCGGCCACCTGGCACGCCAAGCCCTCACGCAGTGGGGGCAGCACCTGGCTGCGCGCCGTGTCGTCGCCGTCCTCATCCGCTTGCGGTTCGGCCAGCACCAGACGCCAACCCTTGACGACCACCTGTTTACCAGTGGCCACCAGCGTCTGTTGGCCGCAGGAAAACTCAGCCACGGTACGGTCGAACTCGTGGTGCGGGAGGAACTGCGCCAGGTAATGCGCCCGGATCAGCCGGTACACCGCCAGTTCCTTCTCGCTCAGAGCAGAGAGGTTCGCGGGTTCGAGCGTCGGAATGATGCCGTGGTGCGCCGTGACCTTGCCGTCGTTCCATGCACGTGAGCGCTGGGAGCGGTCGAGCTGCCCCATGATCGGGCGCAGCGACGGGTCGGTATTGAGCAGGCTGTCCAGGACGATGGGCACCTCGGCGAACATGCTTTCGGGCAGGTAGCCGGAGTCCGAGCGCGGGTAGGTTGTGGCCTTGTGCGTCTCGTACAGGGCCTGGGCGATCTGCAATGTCTCCTGCACGTCCAGCCCGACCTGCCTGGAACAGACCTCCTGCAAGGTGCTCAGATCGAACAGTAGGGGCGGGCCTTCACGCACGCGCTCGGTCCCGACCGACACCACCTGGGCGCTGCCCGCAGCGCGAATCTGCTGCGCCGCCTGCTGGGCGACCGGCTGTTGCAGACAGCGACCGGCGTCGTCGGTGCAATCATCGGGCGCAACCCACTGCGCGGCGAAAGCCTGACCCTCTGCGGACAGAGACACGTCGATGGCCCAGAACGGCACCGACTTGAAAGCCGCGATTTCGCGGTCGCGATCCACGACCAGCTTGAGGGTCGGGGTCTGGACACGTCCGACCGACAGCACGCCGTCGTAGCCCGCCTGCCGCCCGAGCAGCGTGAACAGACGGCTGAGGTTCATGCCGACGAGCCAGTCTGCCCGCGAACGCGCCAGCGCCGAGTAATACATCGGCAGCGTATCGGACGACGGTCGCAGCTTGCCGAGCGCGGTGCGGATCGACGCATCGTTGAGCGCCGATAGCCACAAGCGCTCGATGGGGCCACGGTAGCCGCACAGGTCGATGATCTCGCGGGCGATCAGCTCGCCCTCGCGGTCGGCATCGGTGGCGATGACGAGATGGGTCGCCTTCGCCAGAAGCGCCTTGACGACCTTGAATTGCGTGGCGGTCTTGGGTTTGACCTCGACCCGCCACTGCTGGGGAATGATGGGCAACTGCTCCAGCGACCAGCGCTTGAGCGCCGCGTCATAGACCTCGGGTGCTGCCGCTTCTACGAGATGGCCGATGCACCAGGTAATCGTGACGCCGGAGCCGTTGAGGCAGCCTTCACCGCGCTGCGTCGCGCCGAGAATCCGGCCAATATCCTTGCCCTGGGAGGGCTTCTCGCACAAGAACAGGCGCATGTCCGTCCATCCGATTTCCGTGGTTCATTGAGTTGCTGGAATCGAGGATGCCGGGCACAGCCAGGGGCGGCAGCAAACAAGTCGCAAGCGGTGGCGACCACTTTCACAGGATGGAATGGCTGGGGCGGAGATAGCGTGCAGCCGGGGTGTGCGAGCCGGGAGCCGCGATTTTCGGGAGCGCGTGGAAGCCGGTGGACGTAGATGGAGCTATCCCCTGGGGATAGCTCACGGGTGCATGGAGCTGCGAACAGTGGCCGGCCCATGCCGGGTCACTTCCTACGCCGCGGCTCTTTTGGCACAGCCGGTTCCTGGGCGGCCTGGGGCTTTGCCTCCGCATCCTGCGGCTTCGGACTGAGGGTCACGGACTCGATGCGAAACGGCAGGATGCCGACGCTGCGCGCGTTGATCTGCCAGGTCTCGCGCGGCTGATCTTCGTTGTCCGTCCAGGGCTCGCGCTCCATGCGGCCAACAACCAGGACGCGCATGCCTTTCTGGTAGAGGTTTTTCCAGTGCGCGGTGTCGCGGTGCCAGATTTCCACGGGCGCCCAGAAGCCACCGCGATCCTCGAAGTCGCCGCCTTTGGTGGGGACGGGGTTGTCGAAATACACGTTCAGCCGCAGCAAGCGCCGCGGCTCGTCGTTGCCGTTGGGGAACTCCCGGTACTCGGGCGGGGAGCCAATGTTGCCTTCGCCCCAAAAATGCGTGCTCATGTTGCAATCTCCATGGTGGTTGAAATACCCGTGCTGCGTCGGTGCCGGGCGCTTGCTGGAATGATTGACGCAATCACCGATCGCGCATCGCAGCGGGAATGGATGCGATCCGGCGCAGGTAGGCGTCTTCCGCCTTGGCGGCCTTGCTGGCGCACTCCTGGGCCTGCCTGCCCAGGGTGTGCAACAGGCTGATCTGCATGTTCAGCGTGATGCGCTGAAGCTCGATCGCGTGCAGCTCGGCCAGCAGGTTGACCGGCGTGCCGGTGCTCGCCATCAATTCCTGCCACAGGGCTACGCCCATGGCTGAGCGGTCGTGCTTGCGCCAGCGCAAAAACGCTGTGCCTGCGCCAGTGGTCTGCTGGGCCAGGTCGACGGGCAGCAGGTGGAAGGGATGCCCGACTACCTGTTGCAGCACCTGCCGCTGCGCCAAGCCAATCAGCTCGTCGCGCATGGCGAAGCACTGGCTGGCCCAGGCCTCAAGATCCCCCTTACCCTTAAAAGGCTTTAAAAGGCCTTTTAGAGAGGCAGCGTGTTCCAGCTTCATGAAGGCTGCCTGTTGCAGGCCCTGGAAGTAGCGGGGTTCGCGGTTCGGATCGCTCATGCCTGCTCGCCCTCGACCTCGCCGGCGCTGATTTCGGGTGCTGCGTCAGTGGCGGGCTCGTCGGTGGCGGCCTCGTCGTTGGGGGCAGGCGCTGCAGCAGGACTCTCGACACGCTGTTGCAGGCCACGGCGCACGATGGGCGGCGCGAACTTCGAGCGGAGCGTGCCTTCCAGCACGTCCTGCGGCAGTTCGCCGAATTTCTCCAACGCCGCCCGTGCTGCGGCGTTCTTTGACACGAAGTCGTCGCGCGTACAGCCCGAATAGCGGTATTGCTGGGCCAGCGAGAACAGGCTGCGCAGTGCATGGGCGCCCTCGTTGAGCCAGCGCTCCAAGGTGCTGCGGTCGATGAGCGCCGTGTGGTGGGCGAGGATCAGTTTGCGGGCGATGTCGTCGTAGTCGGCCAGCAGATAGACGGCGGCAAAGCCGAGCTGCGCATTGACGAACAGCGGCAACTTGACGGGCTGCACGTTGAGGTTCTCGCCCAGGCTGAGTGCCGGCGGCACGCTCGCCAGCGCCTGATCCACCTGCTCACGCAGCGATTGCAGCGTAGTCTTGGTCTGGTCGAGCTTGACTTCGATGCGCAGCATCCACCAGTCCGAGTACGGGTCGTCCTGCTCCGAACCGCGCCGCATCTTGTTCATTTGGGCGATGTAGCCGTTCAGGCCGACGATGCCCGGTCGCCCCTCGGCGGCGGCACGGCCATGCCAGATGCGCGAAGCGTGGTGCGTGTGAAGTGTCAGCGACATCGCGCTGCGCAGGGAGCCGAGATTCAGTTGCAGAGGTTCATTGGTTGCCATGGTGTCCGCTCGTTGTGGGAAAAGGAGCGGTCAGCTTCGGCAGGAAGCGGAAGGCAGTCAGTCAACAAACCGAAACCAGCCAGACCCCGGTTCAGCGCGTGGTGGCCGCCTGCGGCGCGAGCTATCCCCAGGGGATAACTCCATGCAGGGCCAGCGAACGCTGCGCGTCGGGATCAGGGCGGACAACACCGATGCTGCGGCAGATGTTCGAGGGGAGGCCTGCGACTGCACGGCATCCGCCCCAACGGTGGAACTATCCCCAGGGGATAGCTCTACTGGCATCCATGGGCGTCCACTTCACCGCCTTGTCGGTCGGCTCACTTGCTGGCGAGCAGATCTCGCAGCCGCTCGATGTGCTGCCTGGCGACTTCTGGTGGCACCGGCTTACCCTGCGTTTGGGGTGGCGGTGCGGGTGGTGGCCGTTCGTTTGGCTGAGTGGGTGCCGGTGGCGGGTCTTTCTTGGTCCAGGCATTGAACTCGCCGTGGATGGCCCGCTGGATGATGCCGAACAGATACCCAGCGGGATTGCGGATGCCGTGGTTGCTACAACGCGCGGCCCATTCGTCCAGCACGTCCTGCCTCAGCGAGGGATCAACCTGCTGCAATGCCACCTTGGCACCCGCCTGCTGCTCCGCCTTCAGTTGCGCAAAGCGCTTGGGCCATTGCAGATCGCCCAGTGCGCGCGCCTGCGCAGTAGTACGTATTTCATTAATACAACTACTACGTACTGTACGGGCCTGCTTCGGATTCCGAAGAGAGACGTCTGGCGCGGGTTTCAGCCCTGCTTCGGAATCCGTAGTGGGTCGTTCGCCATTCCGAAGAAGGCTCGGAGCCCCTTCTTCGGAATCGTGAATGGCGTCCTCCTGTGGATAACTATCGCTGGCCGTGAGGTCCTGGTTGGCGAGACGTTCGGCCATCACCTGCAACCGTGACGGGAGGGTGCGTCCGGCCAGTAATGGGTCTTCACCGATTTCCTTGAGCGTGTTCAGGCCCACGATCTGCACGGCCTTGGCAGAATGGCCGAGCGCCTGGCTGACGAGTTGCAGGTAGTCCGGGTCGAGCTGCATGGCCTCGAACGGTGTCAGGGGTTCGTCGTGCAGCACGTACAGATTGCCAAGGATGCGACCGGTCTTGGGGTCACGCCGTCGCCGAACCAGGCTCAGCCAGCGGGTCAGGCGCATCAGTGTCAGCGCTCGTGCCACGGTTTCATGCGAGGCCTGGCCTGCGCAGGGCATGGACGCCAGCCAGGGCCGCAACTGCTCGTAGGTGGGAAATGCGGTCACGCCGTCGTCGTTGAGCATCAGCCGGAACACTTGCCAGGCGTTTCGTTCCAGCGGCGTCAGGCGGCGGTCGAGGAACAACTTGCGTGGCACCGTCTCGTGCCGGTTGCCACTGAAGAGGAAAGCATCGCCGGAGGTGGGCGTGGGCGACTGTGCAGGTGTAGACGCAGGTGCGCTGGGGGCGGGCTTGGGCACAAGGTCTTTCAGCGCAGCATCGAACAGCTCTGCGAGTGCGATGGGGCCTTGGCGTCGGACTCGTGGTACGGTGTCGTCCACAGCCATGACTCAAGCCAATCCCTGATCGACCCAGCTCTTGATCGAGGCCCAGACCACCGACAGAGGCAGCGACATGCCTTCGGCCAAGTCCATGGCGGCATCAAGGATGGAGGTTTCGTCTTCGAGATCGACCGTTCTGCTGTTGGTCACGGCCTTCCATTGCCGCCACAGCTCCGTGTCCTGCTCCTCGTCCAGCACGGGGTGTCGGCCCTTGCGCTTGGGCAGACCGAGGATTTCACGGCGAAGCGCTACTTCCTGATGCGTCAAGCCATAGAACTTGCTGACCATCTCCGTGCTCGCGCCCAGCCTGAGCATGCGATCGACTGTGGCGATTTCCTTCTCCACGTCCTGCGCCTGCTGGAGCAGCCGCCGCAGCACTTCGCGGTTGACCGTCACTGAGCACCAGGAGACGTTGGCGTTGGCCAGCACGCTGATCAGCGCGGGATGCTTGAGGGCGTCCAACTCTGCCTCGCCAAACCCCATCAGTTTGCAGCGGCGCAGTTGCCCATTGCGCAGGTCATAGAGGGCCTGGGCGATGACAGCCTGGTTGAGTGGGTGTGCTGTGGACATGCTGGCCTCCCTCGCTTAGGTTCCAGAGTCCGCAGTGCCGGCTTCGAGATCGAGCAGGCGGCGGGCCAGTCGCAGCAGGCGGAACAGCTTGACCAGCGCGGTGTCGCTCAATCGCCCGGTTGCGTCGCCCTGGCCGTGCAGCAGCGCCGGCAGGTCGATGATGACTTGCCCGTTGTCCAGACCGACGTCGGCGGGCTGCTGACCGGCCAGGCAAGCCAACAGCGTATGGACGGCACGGCCCAGCGGCGCTGGGTTTGTGGTGCGAGCACGGCAGGCGAAGCCGATGCCGTCTGGGCGGTCATCGATGCACTCGCCCAGGTCTGCCTCGACCGCAATCTCGCGGGCAAACTGCGCGACGTGGATGCGCAGGTGCTCGGGTGTGTCCAGGCCGGGGGCGATGTACCAGACATCCGAGATCGGATAGAGCCCGCCAGCCTGCACCGGGATGGACTGCAAGACGTTCGCCGAGAAATCGTGCGGCAGTGCATCGCCCAACTGGTCGGCGACCATGCGCTGGATGGACTCAAGCCGCTCGGTTGTCGGCGCCGGCGAGACAATGTGCTCCTGAAGCAGGTCGTCATATACCGCCGAACTGACTGCGCCCGAATGACTGGCATCCGCGTCGCTCTCGCCCGTCGAGGGAGTTGCCGTCGGCATCGTGGTGGGTGGCGCGGTATTGACAGGCGGGCGCGCGATGGCCTCTGGCTCTGGCAAGGCAGGCGGCGTCGGGGGCGACGTCGGCTCGCTGACCAAGGCACGCTGGCGGCTCTCGGATTCGGTCATGTCCAGAGCGAGCACGTCGTAATCAACACCCAGCAATTCGGTCATCTGGCCGATCAGCTCGTCCTGTATGCGCTGCGCAGAGAACTCGTCGGCCTGGACATCGAATTGCGACAGCACTTCCTGAAAGAATTCGTCGAAGCCCTGAACCAGTGAGCGGCCTTTGGCGTAATGCTCCCAGGTGCGCTCGCAGGCCTTGCGCATGACCGACAACCGCTCGACCTGGTGACGCCCCAGGCCGGCGTAGAGCACGGTCGGGATTGCGGGCAGCAGGTAGCGTACCGCGTCGGCCATGCGGCTGATGTGCGACTGCTGCACGGGGTATCCGTCGGCGGCCAGGCGGCGGGCCAGCTCGGATTGGCTCAGGGTGGGGCCGCTTTCCAGTTCGTAGAACTCGCGCGCTTTCTCGACGCCCAAAGCGCGCTCGATGAAGGTGAGGCCACCGCGCAGTTCGTTTTCCGCAAGATGCCCGGTGAGCGCGACGATCTCGCCACGCTCGGGCCATGGGCGGAACAGGCATGAGACCCGAAAAAAACGTTCGTCCCTGGTCTCCGACCAGAGTTCGCGCAGGATTGCCAGTCGCGTGTTGCCGCCATTGCGGATGATGTAGTGATCGTCGCCGGGCCGCCGGGTGATGGCCGGAGCCGCGTCCAGGCCACGCTCGCGGATGGATGCCTTGATTTCCTCGTACACCGGATTGCGCTTCTTGCGCGGGTCGTGGTCGTAGGGGCGCAACTGGTCGAGCGTCACGATCATGGGCGTGTCGGCGATCGGGTCGCTCAAGGTCGTTGCTGACGGGCCGCTGCGCTCGAACCCGGACGCGAGCAGTTTGCCGGCCATCTGCTGGGAGGTGATCTCAGTCATGGCCGCCCCCCTGCGCTAGGGATCGGGTCTCGCGCTCGGCGCGACGGATCTGCGCACGGGCGTTGAGGGCTGCCCGGTGATCGCTGGCCGTCGAGCTGGTGTAGATCGCGGCGCAGCCTGCCTTGGTGAACTTGAGGTGACCGCCCGCCGTGCGCTTGACGTGCCAGCCTTCGCCGACGGCGAACTCGATCAGGGCGCGCAGCCGGCTGTGGCCTCGGGCCAGTTCATGTGCGTTGGCCATGGGGCCTCCTGGTATCAAGAGGCTGTGGCGGACGGCCGGACACTGCGGCAAATCGATCCTGCCACTGCGGGAGCAATTCGCCAGCAAGATCGCGCATGGTGGCGAGCGCGGCGGGAGCGACTCTGCCCACTGGCTGGCGGTACTCGACCCGATGCACCGGTAGGCCGCGCGTCGCGGCACGCGGATAAGCCTCAATGGCCGGCACGTCGGTGGCCAACACGCCGATGTCGGTATGGTCTTGAAACAGATCGCGCAGCGCCTGCTGGATCAGCCGGGCGTTGGCGGACACCGGATGGACGCGGTTGATGAGCAGGTGCAGCGGCGGCGGCTCGATGCCCAGCTGCCGGTACGGCGCAATGTCCGCGAGCAACTGCATGGTGCCGCGCCGCAGCTCGCGGGCGGCGAGGATTTCTGGGGTCACTGGCGACAGCGCGAGGTCGGAGGCCAGCACCGCCATCTCCAGCAGTACCGAGCGCGCGCCCTGGGTGTCGATCAGCACCAGGTCGTAGAGGGGTTTGAGCGCCGGAAGCAGATGCCGCAGCCGCAGGCGCCCGTCTGGCGCGTGCAGCAGCAAGGTGTTCAGTTCGCCTCGGTGGTCGTTGGAGAGCACCAAGTCCAGGCCCGTGATGATCGTGCGGGACACAAGCTGGTCGAGGTCGCGCTCGTTGAAGGCCAGCAATTCATAGATACCGCCCGGCGCGCGGTGAGCCAGCTCGTAGTAGGAGGACAAGGTGGGCTGCACATCGAGATCGAGCAGCAGCACGCGCAGCCCGGCGTCCGCAGCGAGACCACCCAGGTTTGCAGCCGTGGTGGTCTTGCCGACCCCACCTTTGGTTGAAATGATGGATACGACCTGCATGGCGTTCTCCGTATGAGGATGGAAAGTCCGCGGGAGGACGGGTCAGGCCCGGTTATTGACGCGCTCGTCGATCCACTGATCGATTTCGATGGAATCCCAGCCCACGGCGCGCACGCCCAGACGCAGCGCCTGCGGGAACTGGCGTTTCTTCATCAGGTTGTAGATGTGGGCGCGCTTGAAACCGGATTTCGCTTCGACTTCTTCCAGGCGCAGGATGCGGCGCTCGTTTGGCTGCAGTACAGGTGTTTGCGACATGGCGGTCACTCCTGAACGCTCAGTGGCGTTTGTTGGCGTGACCTCTATTCAATAGACACGGCTGCGAAAAGACATTGCAAATGCAATCTCCGCGACTGCACATACAAGCTGGCAAATCTCAGAGGGAAGTGCTACGCAGCCGGCGCCTGGCGGTGGCGAACTTGCCGTTCAATGTCCGCTCCGCGATGCCCATGGCACCGCTGTGATGGGCGACCAGCGCGCTGACCACGGCCTCCTGCGTCTTGAAGCTGGAGTACGGCGTGCCCGATGGCGACTGGCCGAGCATCAGCTCCAACAGGCCGCCAACGATGTTCAGGTAGGTGGCCTCGGCTCGATCACTGATCGGACACTGCGCGCATGCCGGAATCACCGTGGGCTGCTTGAGCAGCGCGTCATGCTTGTCCTGCAACTCGCGAAGCTGACGTTTGGTCTGTTCCAGGACGGATTTCAAAGCCTGGCGTTCGACCAGCATGGCTTGCCCTGTTTCCAGAGAGATGAAGGGATGGGTGATGCGCTCGCCGCGGGAGAAGAGAAAGCCGGGCCGCTGCTCGGGGTAGTGCTGGCGCATCCAGCACTTCAGATCGACATGGCGTACCGTCAGATCAGGCGATTCGATCAACGCGGTGTCGCGCGTCGTGATGCCGTGCTGCCCGAAGGGCAGTTCCCCGTTGAGGATGCCGTCATAGATGCGGTCGGTGTACAGCCGCAGTTCGCCCAAACGTGGGCAGTCCAGCGACTGCGGCAGATTCATAGGCGACGAGACCGAAGCCAGGATCACCTGCTCGTATCGCAGCAGTCCGGCCCAGCGGATGGATGCTTCGAGCGGGCGGTAGAACACCTTTGATGTTGGTGCATCATTTTTGTTCTCGTGCATGCTCCGTCTCCTTCCAGGAGAAGAACTACAGGGCCGACTGCTTTTGCAGCCGTCCTCATGGTCGGCCTGTTGTCCGCGCAAGACGCGAGTGATGACACCCGCTTTTGATTACTTCTGATCAGTTCGCGCAACGAGTAGGCGTTGTGTGCTCGATGTGCAAAAATCCATCGAGCACAAGAAAATCGAGCGTCCGTCGCGGCTCGACAGTGACGCTTGCGCTATCAGGATCGTGAGAAGTTGCGGCTCCCGCAAAACCGTATCGGTATGGTCTGATACGCCAGCGGTTTCAAAAAGCGGCGAGCGGTCGGAATCTATTGCTCGGGGCTTGGGATTGGCAACGGAAATCTGCTGGCGTCATATCCGATCTGGATACTGATATAGCGAGATAGCATCACAGAGAAGTCGCCCATGGTGACTGCCAGGCGCAGATTCGACGCGAAACGCTACCTGCTACTGAACATTGCGAGTTGGCCGCGCAGAAGACGGAGGGTTGGTCATGCGAAGCGATCAACCTTTGTTCCCTGCTTTGACCTTGACCGGACGGTGCTGCCGTCCGGCCTCAGCTCAACGGGCGACTAGATCTTCGGGCGTATCAACCAACATTGCCGTTTTTACCAGGCGCTCTACAGTCTGCCTGGCCAGCACCGGAGACGCCTCCGATTGCTCTGCAAGCTCATCGGTTTCTATGGCATGTGCGGCGACCAGTCGAGCTGCAAGATGCAGGTTGGTCGGATCGACTGCCTCGATGACTGGACACTTGCCCAGGGCATCGTATGGCCGCAGCAGTGCGTGATAGATGTGCCAAGTGTCGATGCCGCGCGGCACCAGCTTCAGGACAGCCTGAATCAGCTTGCGTTTGATGGGGTCGAGTTGCCAGTCCGGGACGCGCTGCCCACGGTGACCCAGATGGATCGACAGGAGATTGCCGGCCTGAATCTCGTAAGTGATCCAGCGGCGGGACTTGCCAACCAGCTTGGCGTAATCGGCGACTGATAGGTTGTGAGGCGCCTCGAACATCTCCAGCAATTGCAAGCGCTCGCGCTGCACCTCTGACAGCGTGGGTCGCGCGTACTCGGGCAGATGCACCGCCGAAAGTCGATAGACGGAAGCTGGAACCGCTGGCGCATCCGGTGCAGGCGCAACGATCAACTGAGGGGCGTTTGGATTCAGGGCGGGCGGCTGCGCTGCCGCCTGTCCGGCAATCGTGGGCAGGCCCTGCAGCGTGATGGTCAGGTGTGTGCTGGCAACTTCGACCTGATTCTGCTCGAACAAGTCCAGACGGTCGGCCCAGTCCTGCATCATGACGCGGCGCTGCTCGACGTACTCGGCGTGGTTGTAGGTCGCGCTGATCCGATCCGGATCGGCATGCGAAAGTTGGGCGTCTACCCACTTGGGCGGATAGCCCAATTCATTGAGCGCGGTCGAGATTGTGGCGCGAACGCCGTGCCCAGTGAGCTGGTCTTCATATCCCATACGCTTGAGCGCGCCATTGAGCGTGTTCTCGCTGAGAGGGTTTTTCAGGCACCAATCACCGGGGATGAGATAGACCTGCGCTGGCTTCAGATTTCCCAGCAGATGACGAACGACTTCTTGTGCCTGCAACGACAGTGGCACGATGTATGGCGGGATGTCGGCGAAGCGCTGGCGCTTCTTCTTGGTGAGTTGCTTGCGTTGCTTGAGCCTGACAACCGGGATAATCCACAGACCGCGTTCTAGATCGAACTGATCGGGCGTGGCGTAGCGCAATTCACCGGTGCGCACGCCCGTGAGCAGCAGCAGACGTAGACCCAGTTGCGTATTCAGGCGACCGCTGTACTTGCGCAACGTCTGCAGCATGGCCGGCAGCTCGGGCATGCGCAAAAAGGGGTTGTTCTCGACCGGCGGCAGCGGCATCGCCACCACATCCAAATCCTTGGCCGGGTTGTCGCCCATGTTGGGCACCACCACCGAGGCGTAGGTGAATAGCTGGCTGAACCAGGTGCGCAGTTTCTCGGCGACCGACAGCGAGCCACGCTTTTCCACTCTGCCGATGATGTCCAGCAGATGGGCGCGGGTGACGTCATAGATGGTCAGGTGGCGCAATACGGGAAACACATCCTTGGCGAAGACGCGCCCGATCTGTTTGGGCGTGCTCTGGCGGCCCTCATTTTCCAGAGAGAGGCTGCGGTGGGCCAGCCATTTGTCGTAGATGGCCTGGAAGGTGTGCTCGCCCGCCAGGACGATGGCGTGGCGCTTGCGCTTGCGCTCCGAATGCGGGTTGATGCCCTTGGCCAGCATTGCCCGGGCCTCGTCGCGCAGATTACGAGCGTCTTTCAGGGAAAGCGCGGGATAGCCGCCGAAGGACATGCGCTCGCGCTTGCCGCCCCAAGTGAAGCGGAAGTGCCAGGCCTTGAAGCCGGTGGCGGAGATGTGGAAGTAGAGACCGTCGAAATCGACAAGCGAGTACGCCTTGCCGGTCACCTTGGCCTGTCGAACCTGGAGGTCTGAAAGCATGAGCCCAACTCCTGCGAAGCGAGTTGGATGCCATGTTCCCGACGGAACCCCGGCTCCTCCAGCAACAATACGGTTTTGGGAACCTCCGCATTGCCAATGTACCGCTCAACGTACCAGTTAGAACCGGCTGGGAGTGGATTTCGCTGGATGTCAGTGGATCGAGGTTGGGTGGAAATCCTCAATCCTGACAATGACTTACGGCGTTCTATGGACTCCGGTGGAAGTCCCTGGAAAGTCGAAGTGGAGCGGGCGATGGGAATCGAACCCACGTCAGTAGCTTGGGAAGCTACAGCTCTACCATTGAGCTACGCCCGCGTTGCGGGGGAAAGTCTATGCGCTGGGGCCGGTGTTGCGCAATGGTTGGCCGCGCCGCATGCGCCGGACACGGTCCGGCGCTGTTGTCAGGCATCCCGGGCACCGTGTGGTGCCCGGGATGACGCGTGGGTCAGAAGCTGCCGCTGAAGTTGGCGAACAGCGTCGCGTCCTGGGCACGCTTCTGCCCGGCCGAAGCACTCACGCCGAAGTTGCTCTGCAGGCCGAACAGTTCGGTACGGGCGCCCAGCACCACGGTGGCGTAGTTCTTGTCGAAGTTCAGGCCCGACACGCGATAGCTGCCCAGTTCCGGCAGGGTCTGCAGCCAGGCGCTGGCCTGCTTGTTGTCTTCGAACTCGTGGTCGTAGGTCAGCTGCGCGTACGGCTTGACCGCACCACCGTCGAAGCGGGCCTGCCAGCCGATGCGGCCAACGGTCGAATCGACATTCTGGCGGTCATAGCCCAGCGCGGTGGCCAGGGTGCCGGTCGCGGCGCTTTCGGTGTAACCGTCGATCTTCACCTTCTGCCAGATCACCGAGGCGATCGGGCCGTGGCGGAAGCCGCCCTCGGTGCCGAACTCGTAACCGGCGTTCAGCGCTGCGGTCAGGTTGCTGCCGTCCGGCGAACCGCCGTGCTCGCGGGTAGCCGGGCCGAGCTGGACCTTGCGGTTCACGTCATAGGACAGCCAGGTGTAGCTGACCTGGCCGTTGACCCAGATGCGGTCGTGGTACCAGCCGGCGAACAGACCAGCGGTGGTGTCCTTCTGGGTGAAGTCACCGCGGCTGTTGCCGAAGTCGGCATTGAGGCGACCGAAGCCGGCGAAGCCGCCGAACACCATGCCGTCGCGCGCCCAGTCGACACCGAACAGGCCGGCCGGTGCCAGGCCGTCGTACAGGTCGGCGTGGTCGTAGCGCTGCAGATCGCCGCGCACGCCGCCCCACCAGGACAGGCCGTCGGCCGGACGCCCACCCAGGTGCATGCTGACCTGGTCGGCGCGCGAACGGCCGATGGTCTGTGCCGAGTGGCTCAGTACCTGCTGCAGGCGCGGGGCTTCCAGCACCGAGACCGCGTACTGGCCCAGCAGCTGGTGGCCGGCCGTGGTCGGATGCACGCCATCGGCGAACAGATAGGTATTGGCCGCATCCGGGCTGACATAGCTGGTCGGGTTGCAGGTCAGGATGCTCTGCGTCGGATTGGTCGGATCGATCTTGCAGGCGGTGCTGGTGACGTTGGTGAAGCCGTACATGGCCGGGTTGGCGGCCACTTCGCCCAGCACGGTGAAGGTGTCGAGCGGAATGAACTCGATGCCGGCCTGCTTCAGGCCACCGTACAGGGCCTTGTTGTAACCGGCCGACAGCGCGGTGGCGGCACCGGCATTCGGGCCACGGAAGGACGGGGTCAGGCCGACGTTGGGCAGGTTCGGCACCAGCACGTACTGCGCACCCGCCTGCTTGAGCGCGCCGACCAGGGCGATCTGGTCGGTGACCGCTGCGCCGATGATGGCCTGCGCCTGTGCCGGCGCAGCCGCCGCCGCGAACAGGTCGTTGGCGCCGCCCCACACGGTATACAGGGCATTTGCGTCAGCCTTGCCGCCATTTGCGGCGAGGTAACGAGCAGCCTGCGACTTCAGCGAGGGAATCGGACCCAGGCCGCCGCTCCCTTCCACCGACACGCGGGCGCCGCCCACGGCGTAGTTGTCACCGTTCTGGCCGTTGCCATTGGGCGCGCCGTTGACACCGTAGTAGTTGGCCACCTGCTGCGACCACACCCAGCCCGGGTTGGTGGTGAACTGGCCGGTGACGGGCTGCACGCCCGGCGGCAGCAGCGGGCGGAAGTAGCCGGCGTCGGTCAGGCTGTCGCCGAAGAACACCGCGTGGGTATACGGGGATTCGCCTGCCATGGCCGGAACCGCGGCCAGCGCGATCGCGGCCGCCATCAGGGAGCGGATCGGGCGTTTGCTGAGCAGCATGTAAAGAACTCCTGTGGGGAAATCGTTGAGGACCCGGCGGACGTACGCCGGCGCACGGTGAATGGTTTCACCGCGCCGCCTTTTGCTCACGCTGCGCCGCCGCATGGATTGTCACCCGGCCCTGCGCCAACGTGCTGTGCAGGACGTGGCATCTGGAACAGATTGCAACGGTTCCGATCCTGGCGGGCTATCAGCGACAATGCGCCGATGAACATCCAGCTCAATGGCGAACCCCGTACCCTGCCCGCTTCGGCGACCCTTCACGACCTGCTTGAGGCCGAGCAGCTGCTGCAGCGCCGGGTGGCGGTGGAGGTTAACGGCGAGATCGTCAGCCGCAGCCGCCATGGCGAGCATGTCCTGGCCGAGGGCGACGTAGTGGAGATCGTGCACGCGCTGGGCGGCGGTTGAAACCATTCCGGGCAGTGCGAGCCGCTGGCCGGCAATCCGATGCTGCCTGACGCCTCACATCTGCCGGCCAGCGGCCGGCACTACCTTTGGTTGCGTGACCCCATCTTCAGGCGGATAAGCGATAATCGCGCCATGAACGTTCATGTCTCCCCCGATTCGCTGGTGATCGCCGGCAAGACCTATGGCTCGCGGCTGCTGACCGGCACCGGCAAGTTCAAGGACCTGGAAGAAACCCGCCTGGCCACCGAGGCTGCAGGCGCCCAGATCGTCACCGTGGCCATCCGCCGCACCAACATCGGCCAGAACCCGGGCGAACCGAACCTGCTGGACGTGCTGCCGCCGGATCGCTACACCATCCTGCCCAACACCGCCGGCTGCTACACCGCCGAGGACGCCGTGCGCACCTGCCGCCTGGCCCGTGAGCTGCTGGACGGCCACAAGCTGACCAAGCTGGAAGTGCTGGGCGACCAGAAGTCGCTGTACCCGGACGTGGTGCAGACCCTCAAGGCCGCCGAACAGCTGGTCAAGGACGGCTTCGAGGTGATGGTCTACACCTCCGACGACCCGATCCTGGCCAAGCGCCTGGAAGAGATCGGCTGCGCTGCGGTGATGCCGCTGGCCGCGCCGATCGGCTCGGGCCTGGGCATCCAGAACAAGTACAACCTGCTGCAGATCATCGAAGACGCGAAGGTGCCGATCATCGTCGACGCCGGCGTCGGCACCGCCTCGGATGCGGCGATCGCGATGGAGCTGGGCTGCGACGGCGTGCTGATGAACACCGCCATCGCCGGCGCACGCAGCCCGGTGCTGATGGCCAGCGCGATGCGCAAAGCCGTCGAGGCCGGCCGCGAGGCCTTCCTGGCCGGGCGCATCCCGCGCAAGCGCTACGCCAGCGCGTCCTCCCCGCTGGATGGGTTGATCGGCTGATGACCAATCCTTTCGACAGCGCCGGCTCCAAGGCCCCGCCCAAGCCCTTCACCGTCAGCGAAGGCCGCCGTGAAGTGCGCAGCTTCGTGCTGCGCCAGGGCCGATTCACGCCCGCCCAGCAGCGTGCGTTCGACGAACGCTGGCCGCGTTTCGGCATCGACTACAACGGCCAGCCGCGCGATCTGGACGCCACCTTCGGCCGCCCGGCGCACAAGGTGCTGGAGATCGGCTTCGGCAACGGTGCCGCGCTGCGCTTCGCGGCCCAGCACGATCCGTCGCGCGACTACATTGGCATCGAGGTGCATGCGCCCGGCGTGGGCCGCCTGCTGAACGCGCTGGCCGACGACAACGCCGACCACGTGCGCCTGTACCACCACGATGCGGTGGAAGTGCTGCAGAACGAGATCGCCGACGGCGCGCTGGATGAAGTGCGCATCTACTTCCCGGACCCGTGGCACAAGAAGCGCCACAACAAGCGCCGCCTGCTGCAGCCGGCGTTCGCCGATCTGCTGGTGCGCAAGCTGCGCCCGGGTGGCCGCCTGCACTGCGCGACCGACTGGGAGGACTACGCCGAGCAGATGTGGGACGTGCTCGACGCCACCGCCGGACTGGTCAACCGTGCCGGCCCGCGGGGCAGCGTGCCGCGCCCGGACTGGCGCCCGCAGACCCACTTCGAGACCCGTGGCCAGAAGCTCGGCCATGGCGTCTGGGACCTGTTGTACGACCGCACCTGACGATCGCCTGAGGACGCCGCGCCCCACATGGATACCGCGCTGACGCTGACCAACGACATGAAGCTCGTGCTTGGGCTGGTCGGCTTCACGATGGCGATGTTCCTGTTCGAGCGCATCCGTGCCGACGTGGTCGCACTGGTGGTGCTGGTGGTGCTCGGCGTCACCGGGCTGATCGCGCCGGAGGAGATCTTCGGCGGTTTCTCCGGTAACGCGGTGATGAGCATCATCGCCACGACCATCCT
The DNA here is from genome assembly GCF_000158575.1 of Stenotrophomonas sp. SKA14. NCBI lineage: Bacteria > Pseudomonadati > Pseudomonadota > Gammaproteobacteria > Lysobacterales > Lysobacteraceae > Stenotrophomonas > Stenotrophomonas sp. SKA14. Next base: position 1,436,961 of record NZ_DS999412.1, on the reverse strand, counting down.
CGGTGCGGGCCTGGACCGCACCGGGGCGCTGAACCGACTGGCCGCCTGGCTGCTGCGGCGCGGCCATGGTGTCGAACAGCGGCTGCTGATGATGACCACGGCCATTGCCGGCCTGAACTCGTCCTTCATGCAGAACCCGTCGGTGATGGCGTTGTACCTGCCGGTCGCCTCGCGGCTGGCCGCGCGCACCGGGCTGACCCTGCAGCGCCTGCTGCTGCCGATCTCGGCGGCGATCGTGATGGGCGGCGCGCTGACCATGGTCGGCAACTCGCCGCTGATCCTGCTGAACGACCTGCTGGCCTCGGCCAACAACAACCTGCCCTCGGGCCTGGCCACCATCGAGCCGCTGCGCATGTTCGCGCCGCTGCCGATCGGCGTGGCGCTGCTGGTCGCCTCGCTGCTGTACTTCCGCTATTACGGCGACCGCAAGCTGATCGAGGAAGAGAACCTGGTCAACGACGGGGTCACCCCGGCACGTACCGAGAGTTACTTCGCCAAGACCTACGGCATTGAAGGTGATGTGTTCGAGCTGGTGGTCAGCGCCGAGAGCCCGCTGGTGGGCATGACCCTGGGCGAAGCGGAGAACCTGCACGATGCACCGCTGATGCTGGCCCTGAAGACCGGCAACGACACCCGCCTGGCACCGCCGGCGGAGATGCGCATCTGGGTCGGCAGCGTGCTCGGTGCGATGGGCCCGCGCCAGCAGATCAGCGACTTCGCGCAGAATCAGTTCCTGCGCATGTCCTCGCGCCTGAAACACCTGGGCGACCTGTTCAACCCCAGCCGCGCCGGCATTTCCGAGGCCGTGGTGCCGCCGACCTCGAACGTGATCGGCAAGAGCGCGGCCGACCTGCGCCTGCGCAAGGAACGCGGCATCAGCCTGCTGGCGATCAACCGCGACAAACAGGTGATCCGCGAAGACGTGCGCGACGTGCAGCTGCGCGCGGGCGACATGCTGGTCTTCCACAGCATCTGGACCGACCTGGCACAGGCCGCCAGGAGCCGGGACTTCGTGGTGGTGACCGATTACCCGACCGGCGAGCAGCGCCCGCACAAGTTCAAGATCGCGATGGCGATCTTCGCGCTGACCATCCTGATCGCGCTGACCAGCAAGCTGCCGGTAGCGCTGACCCTGATGACCGGTGTCGCCGGCATGCTGCTGACCGGCGTGCTGCGCATGGACGAGGCCTATGCCTCGATCAACTGGAAGACGGTGTTCATGATGGCCGGGCTGATTCCGCTGGGCTGGGCAATGGACTCCAGTGGCGCGGCGGCATGGGTGGCCGGGCACACCATCGACAAGCTGCCCACCGGCATTCCGCTGTGGGTACTGGAAGTGGCACTGGCGTTGCTGACCACGGCCTTCTCGCTGGTGATCAGCCATGTGGGCGCGACCATCGTGATGGTCCCCATCGCGGTGAACCTGGCGCTGGCTGCCGGCGGCAGCCCGACCGCATTCGCGCTGATCGTGGCGCTGTCGGCGTCCAACAACCTGATGACGGCCTCCAATCCGGTGATCTCGATGATCACCGGTCCGGCCAACTACACCCCGCGCGAGATGTGGCGGGTCGGCGGCCCACTGTCGCTGATCTACACCTGCGTGGTGGTGTTGATGATCAACCTGATGTTCTGAGGGGATTGATCGGCAGGGCTGCGCCCTGCACCCGCCGAAGCAACGTCAACATCAAAAGCTGGCTTCCTGTGGGGTGCCAGGGTGGGTCCGGTTGCGGGGGACGCTGCAAGTACATCCATGTAAGCTCGGTCGCCGCATCCATGCGGCTCACGCCCCCGCAACCGGACCCGCCCCGCCTTCGACAGATTTCCGCGATCTGCCAGATGCGTGGATGAATCTCTGGATACCCATTGATCCTGTGGGTGCGAACCTTGGTTCGCACGCCGGTGGCCTCAGGCCAGGTAGACCTGCCCGTCGCGCACGTCCACCGGCACGGCCCGCAGGCGGTCGCCCTTGCACGGGCCGGCGATGCAGTCGCCGCTGTCCGCCGCGAACGAAGCACCGTGCGCGGCGCACACAAGATGGCCTTCGCGGCTCTTCAGGAACTGCCCGGGCGCCCAGTCCAGGCGGCGGCCGGCATGCGGGCAGATGTTCAGGAAGGCGTGCACCTGCGCGCCGTCGCGATACAGCACCACCGACTCGGCATCGCCATCAACCACCGCTTCGACCTCGGCAAACGCGCCATCGGCAATGGCATCAAGGGCGATCAGGGCAGCAGCGGCAGTCATGGCGAAGGCTCGGACAGTAAAGCGGCATTGTCGCACGCCTGCTCAGGTGACTGGCTGCAGGATGAACACAAGTCATTGATTCGTAATAAGCACAGGCTATATTTAACGAGTTTTTCACTCAATGACAGTGGCGCGTCCCGATACTCTGTTTTCGCTGATCCCAGCCTATCGAGCCGCCATGTTCAATCGCGCATCCGCCTTCACCCAGTTCCGCACCCTGTTCGCGCCGCGCAAGCCGCGTCATCCGTTGGTGCGTGTTGCCGTGGGCCTGCTCGGCCTGGCGATCCTGGCCGCGATGGTCTTCATCGGCGTGTTCGTTGGTGCGGCGATGATCCTGGTCGGGCTGGCGTGGAAGCTGTTGGCCTCGCGCAAGCCGGGCACCACCCGTCCGGTCGATCCGACCGTGGTCGAGGGCGAGTACCGCGTGGTGCGCAAGCCGGTGTTGCCAGCCTCGCGTTGATCCATGCCTTACGCGCCCGCTGACGGCGGGCGCCATGCGTTCTAGACTGCGGGCACGCCCTTCCTGGATGCCCGCATGTCCGATGTCTCCGATGTGATCCCTGCCGTTGCCCTGCCGCGTGTGCCGGTCGTGGGCGGCGGCAGTTTCCCCGTGCACCGCATCTACTGCGTCGGCCGCAATTTCGCCGACCATGCCCGTGAAATGGGCGCGGCGGTGCCGGCCGCCGATGATCGCGGCCGCCCGATGTTCTTCAGCAAGCCGGCCGATGCGATCGTGGTCGGCCATGACGATGCCATTCCCTATCCGCCGGCGACTGCCAACCTGCACCACGAAGTGGAACTGGTGGTGGCCATCGGCCGTGACGCACCGGCCGGCGAGCTGGCCGTGGCCGATGCCGATGCACTGGTCTACGGCTATGCCGTCGGCCTGGACCTGACCCGCCGTGACCTGCAGGCGGCCGCCAAGGACAAGGGTCATCCGTGGGATGCGGCCAAGGGCTTCGATGCCTCCGCGCCGATCAGCGAGATCGTCCACGCCGCCGAGGTTGGCGACCTGGCCGCGCTGAACCTGTCGCTGGAGGTCAACGGCGAAGTGCGCCAGCAGGCATTGCTCGACCAGATGATCTGGAACGTGCCGGAGATCCTGCATGAGCTGTCCAAGCTGTGGCAGCTGCGCGCCGGCGACCTGGTGTTCATGGGCACCCCGTCCGGGGTGGCTGCGCTGAAGCCCGGCGACCGCTTCAGTGCCCGATTGGAAAACGTGGCCGAGCGCCACGGCGTGATCGCCGGCTGACATCACCTGCGCTACCCTGCGCGCTGTCCACTTCCCCCACCGGAGAAAAACAACAATGGGAATGCTCACCGAGTTCAAGGAATTCGCGATGCGCGGCAACGTCATTGACCTCGCCGTCGGCGTGGTGATCGGCGCGGCCTTCGGCAAGATCGTGACCGCACTGGTCGAGAAGATCATCATGCCGCCGCTGGGCCTGCTGATCGGCAAGGTGGACTTCTCGCAGCTGGCCTGGACGTTGTCACCGGCCAGCATCGGTGCCGACGGCAAGGAGATCCCGGCGGTGGTGATCGGCTATGGCGACTTCATCAATACGCTGATCCAGTTCGTGATCGTGGCGTTCGCCATCTTCCTGGTGGTGAAGACGATCAACCGCCTGTCGCGCAAGCAGGAAGCCGCCCCGGCCGCACCGGCCGAGGAAGTGGTGCTGCTGCGCGAGATCCGCGACAGCCTGAAGAAATAAGGTCGCCTGCCGGTAGTGCCGGCCGCTGGCCGGCAAGGTCGGAACAACCCTGGTGCCGGCCAGCGGCCGGCACTACCGCGACTACCGAAAGCCCCGCCATCGCGGGGCTTTCGCTTTGCCGGACGTGGCGGAAAACAGCGTTCGCGCCAGCCATGACCTCCCGCCCATGCGCACGCCTGAACGACTGTTAAGCTCCAAGGCTTAGGTCCCTTCCCGGAGTTGTCCATGCGTCGCCGCGTGCTTGCCATCGCATCCTCCCTCGCCCTGCTGGCCGCCCCGGCCTTCGCGGCGCCGCGCACCACCACCCTGCCCCCGGCCTCGCTGGCCACCGCCGCACAGCTGCGCGACCAGGCACTGGCTGACGACACCGGCTGGAAAGTGGTCGAATCGCTCACCACCGAGATCGGTCCGCGCATCGCCGGCAGCGAGGCCGATGCCCGCGCCGTGGCCTGGGCCGAAGCCAAGTTCAAGGCACTCGGCTTCGACAAGGTATGGAAGGAACCGGTGACCTTCCCGAAGTGGGAACGCCGCAGCGAACATGCCGCCGTGACCGGCAGGAATCCGCAGCCGCTGCAGATCACCGCGCTGGGCGGCAGCCCGGGCGGCACCGTTGAAGCCGAGGTGGTGCGCTTTGCCGACCTGGCCGCATTGCAGGCGGCGCCGGCCGGCTCGCTGAAGGGCAAGATCGCTTTCGTCGATTACCAGATGCTGCCGTTCCGCGATGGCCGCGACTACGGCCGTGGCGGCGCGATCCGCAGCAAGGGCCCGTCGGAGGCGATCCGCAAGGGTGCGGTCGGCTTCCTGATGCGCTCGGCGGGTACCGACTCGCATCGCGTGCCGCACACCGGCATCACCCGCTTCGATGAAGGCCTGACGCCGGTGCCGTCGGCAGCACTGTCGGTGCCCGACGCCGATCAGCTGGCGCGCCTGCTGGCTCGTGGCAGCACCACGGTGAAGGTGGCGCTGGATTGCGGCTGGGATGGCACGGCCACCTCGTACAACGTGATCGGCGAGATCACCGGCCGCAGCCTGCCCAAGGAAGTGGTGGTGATCGGCGGTCACCTGGATTCGTGGGACCTGGGCACCGGCGCGGTCGATGACGGCGCGGGCGTGGGCATCACCATGGCGGCCGGGCACCTGATCGGCCAGCTCAAGCAGGCGCCGAAGCGCACCATTCGCGTGATCGCCTTCGCCAACGAGGAACAGGGCCTGTACGGCGGCAAGGCCTACGCCGAAGCGCACGCCAAGGACGTGGCCCTGCATCAGCTGGCAGCCGAGAGCGACTTCGGTGCCGGCCGCATCTATGCCTTCAACACCGGTTCGCCGAACCCGGAAGGCTCGCGCGAAGCGACCCGGCAGATCGCCGAAGTGATGAAGCCGCTGGGCATCGAGTACCAGGCCGACAAGGGCGGCCCGGGGCCGGATGTCGGCCCGCTGGCGGCCAAGGGCGGTGCGTGGGCGTGGCTGGCGCAGGACGGCTCGGACTACTTCCACCTGCATCACACCGCCGACGACACGCTGGACAAGATCGACCCGAAGGCCCTGGCGCAGAACGTGGCTGCATACACGGTATTCGCGTACCTGGCCGCCGAAGCTGACGGTGGTTTCGGCAGCGAGGCCAAGGCGACCACGCCGCCGAACGAATGATGCGCTGGCGCCGGGCCATGCCCGGCGAACGCAGCGGGAAGAGCGGTGCGAACCGAGGTTCGCACCCACCGGGCAATGGCGCACCCACAGGGCGTGGCGTGGGTCAGGAGCCCTCGCCCTGGCGAGGGATCTGACTCCGATCGTGTCAGCCCTCCCACACACGGGTGTTGCGCACGCCCAGCCGCTGTGGATTGAACAATGGTTCCGTACCGGCATGCCGATGCTGTTCGTAGTCGCGCAATGCCGCCAGCGCTGGCTTCTGCAGCAGCAGGATGGCGATGATGTTGAGCCAGCTCATCAGGCCCACCCCGATATCGCCCAGCGACCACGCCACCGTTGCGCTGTTCACTGCCGAGTAACCGGCAACTGCCAGGAACAGCAGCTGGAATGCCCCCATCACCCACCGGGAAGGACGATCCCGGCACAGGTAGCTGACGTTGGTCTCGGCCATGTAGTACAGCGCCAGGATGGTGGTGAACGCGAATGGCAGGATCGCCAGCGCCACGAATGAACGGCCGAAGCCTGGCAGCGCCGATTCCACGGCGTGCTGCACGAAGCGCGGCCCGGCCTCGACACCCGGCAGATTGGCCAGCAGCAGGCGGGCCTCATCGGGAACGCCGTTCACCGCCGGGTCGTAGATGTTGTACAGGCCGGTGGACAGGATCAGGAATGCGGTTGCGCTGCACACCACCATCGTGTCGATGTAGATCGAGAACGATTGCACCAGTCCCTGCTTGACCGGATGCGAGACTTCGGCGGCGGCAGCCGCATGCGCTCCACTGCCCATGCCGGCCTCGTTGGACAGCACGCCGCGGCGAACGCCCCACTGGATGGCGGTGCCGATCATCGCGCCGAAAGCCGCGTCCACGCCGAATGCGCTGTTCAGCACCAGCATGATCACGCCGGGCACTTTTTCCGCGTTGAGCACCATTACCACTGCGGCCACCATCAGGTAGGCCACCGCCATCAGCGGCACTACCCATTCGGCGACCCGTGCAATACGCCGCACGCCACCGATCAGGATGATGCCCAGCACCACCAGCAGCACCACGGTGGTGGTCATCACCGGCACATCCCAGGCTTCGTTCACCGCACTGGTGATGGCATTGGACTGGGTCCCTGCCAGCATGGCGCCGGCGAGCACGGTCACCAGCGCGAACAGCACTGCATACCAGCGCTGGCCCAGGCCCTTCTCGATGTAGTACGCCGGCCCGCCGCGGTACTGGCCCTTGGCATCACGGTCCTTGTAGATCTGCGCCAGGGTGGATTCGATGAAGGCGCTGGAGGCACCGAGAAAGGCAACGACCCACATCCAGAAGATCGCACCGGGGCCACCGAAGGCGATGGCCATGGCCACGCCGGCGATGTTGCCTACACCGACCCGGCTGGACAGCGAAATCGACAGTGCCTGGAACGGTGACACCCCGGACTCGGAGCGTTCATGGCGGAGCACCAGGCGCAGCATGTCCGGCAGCGCGCGCAGCTGGATGAAGCGGGTACGCACGCTGAAGTACAGACCGGTGAGCAGGCACAGCACCACCAGGTAAGGGCTCCAGACCACACCCAGGATCGCATTGACGATGGATTCGATGTTCATCGGCGGCCCCTCAGAAGAACATGCCCAGGGCGACCTGGGGGCTGACGATACGCCCGGTGTTGCGCCCGGCCACGGTGAATTCGACGCCGGCAATCAACCCCAGCGAGGGGCTGAAGTGATACTCCACGGCAGGCGCCAGGCTGACGTTGCGGCTGGCCGGGCGGCGTTCGTCGATGCGCTCGATTACCCCCGCACCGTTGCGGGCGAAGCCACTCAGCCGCTGGCCGGTCTCGCGGCTGGCGGCCAGTTCCATCACCCCCACCCAGCGCGAATTGAAGCTGTACTCGGCGCCCACCGACAGCCCCAGCACCGAGCCACGCGCGATGTGGCCCTGGAAGCTGTCGTCGGTACCGTAGACGCTGGTGCCGGAAATGGCGGTACGCGAGGGAGCGGGGCCGGCACTGCGGGCGGTCGTTGCCCAGCCACACCACCTGCTGCACGCCCAGGGCAGCAGTGGTGCGCTGCACACCGTCGCCCTGCGCATCGAGCGGATTGCCGGTGATGCGGTCATGGCTGCCGGTGCTGAAGCGCTGTACCAGCGCGACCGAGATGGCGGGGCGGGTGCCATCGGCGTTCGGCGCCTGCAGCAGGTACTGCAGCCGTGCAGTGGTGTCGCCAGCGCGGAAACCACTGCTGCGTGCACTGCCGGATTCGGAACGTGTCGCACTGAGGTTGACCTGGCCCATCACCCGGTCGCTGAAGCCATAGATGATCGGCACCACGGTTGCCCACGCGCCACTGCGCTCGGCGCTGCGGCGACGGTCACCGTTGTCGTCATAGTGTTCGCGGCTGTCGACCCGCACCAGATAGGGCTCGATGTACCAGTTGCCCTGCGGCAGGCCGGCCGGATTCGGGGTGATCAGCGGCCCGGTGAAGTTGATGCCGTCCAGGCTTCGCTCATCGGCCTGCACCGCCGGTGCGGCAAACGCGCACAGGGCCAGCAGCAGGGATGCGCGCATCGTGGGGTGTTTGACTCGATGCATGGGAACCACTCCTGTTCGACGTTGGATGGAGATCCACCGTGCGATGCGGGATATGGCTCGACAATGAGACAATTACTAAAAACACCTGATCCTCGATCAAGCGTGCTTGATGCAACGCGTAGTGACGTAATCGGCTTGGCAGGCAACGCGGCACGTCCGCTTCTGCATGGCGCAAAAGAAAACCCGGCCACGGGGGCCGGGTCCAGGTCGTCAATGGGACGGTGTCGCGGCGGTATCAGCCGTCGCGACGGCTCGCCCACTGCGCCAGCAGTACTGCGGTGGCCGACGCCACGTTAAGGCTTTCCACCGCTCCGCTGCCGGGGATCGAGACCTGCTGATCGCACTGGCTGGCCAGTGCACGGTCCATGCCCTCGCCCTCGGCACCCATCACATACACCAGCCGCGCCGGAAGCGCCGCACGAAACACATCGTCACCGCCCTCGACCAGGGTCGCGGCCAGGCCGAAACCGGCGTCCCGCAGCTGCGCCATCGCCTGCGCGGTGGCCGGCAGCTGCACCAGCGGCACCGCTTCGGCACCGCCCTCCGCCACGCGCGCGGCGGCACCGGACAGCGCCAGCGTGCTGCCTTCGGGCAGCAGCAGCGCCTTGGCACCGAAGTGCGCTGCCGAGCGCAGGATCGCGCCGAGGTTGTGCGGGTTGCCCACGCCGTCCAGCCACAGCGCCAGTGCCGGGCCGTCACCGACCTGCTGCAGCCACTGCGCCAACGGCAGTGCCGGTGCGCGCAGCACATCGGCCACCACGCCTTCGTGATGGGTGGTACCGGCGAGCTTGTTCAGATCGCCGTCCTCGACCACGCGATAGCCCACGCGGTTGGCCACGCACCACTTCAGCAGTGGCTGCAGGCGCGGGATGCGCGCCTCCAGCAGGTACAGCTTGCGCAGCGCCTGCGGCCGCGCGTCGAACGCGGCCAGCACGGCATTCAGGCCGTACAGGCGCAGCTCGTCGCTGCTGCCGCGCCCACCACCGCCCGTAGCCGGCACCTCCGGACGCGGCAACGGTGTTGCGCGCGGCGGACGGGCGGACGGGCGGCGGTTGTTCCAAGGGTTGTTCACTTACACACTCTCCTGCTTGCGCTGGCGCCAGAAATCGGCGTTCTTGATGCCCAGGGCATCAGGGTCGAACACCGGATCCAGGCCCAGCTTCTTCTGTCGTTCGTAGTCACGCAGGGCCAGCATCGCCGGCTTCTGGATGATGAGGATGGCGATGATGTTCAGCCAGGCCATCAGGCCAACGCCGATGTCACCCAGCGCCCAGGCCAGGGTCGCGTTGTGGAACGCACCGAACACCACCATGCCGATGATGCCCAGGCGCAGTACCAGCACGGTCAGCGGGCGCTTCTTGTTGTGGTTCACATAGCTGAGGTTGGTCTCGGCCATGTAGTAGTACGCCATGATGGTGGTGAAGGCGAAGAAGAAAATGGCGATCGAGACGAACGCCGAACCCCAGCCCGGCAGCACCGCTTCCACGCCGGCCTGCGCATAGCCCGCGCCTTCCGGAATGCCGGCCAGGCCCTGGAACAGCGGCGGCGCGCCTTCCACCGGCGAGTACACGTTGTAGGTGCCGCTGGCCAGGATCAGGAACGCGGTGGCGGTGCACACCATCATGGTGTCGAAGTAGATGGCGAAGGCCTGCACGTAGCCCTGCTTGGCCGGATGGGAGACTTCCGAAGCCGCGGCCGCGTGCGGGCCGGAACCCTGGCCGGCTTCATTGGCATAGATGCCACGCTTGATGCCCCACTCCACCGCCAGGCCCATCATTGAGCCGAACGCGGCGTGGGTGCCGAAGGCACTCTTGAAGATGATGCCGAACATCTCCGGCACGCGGTCGTAGTTGATGACCATGATGACGATGGCGGTCAGAATGAAGGCCGCCGCCATGAACGGCACCACCACCTCGGCGAAGTTGGCGATGCGCTTGACGCCGCCGAAGATCACCACGCCCAGCAGCAGGCCCACCACGATGCCGATGCCCAGCTTCAGCGCCTGCACCGATTCCATGCCCAGCGTCTGGCCATCCAGCGGACCGCACAGCGCGGTGCCGCGGCAGGCGTTGATGATGCTGTCGGCAATGGCATTGGCCTGCACGCCCGGCATCAGGAAGCCGGCCGCGATGATCGTGGCGATGGCGAAGGCCAGCGCGTACCACTTCAGGCCCATGGCCTTTTCGATGTAGTAGGCCGGGCCACCGCGGTAGCGGCCTTCGGCATCCTTGGTCTTGTAGATCTGCGCCAGGGTGCATTCCACGTACGAGGTGGACGCGCCGAGGAAGCCCATCACCCACATCCAGAAGATCGCACCCGGGCCGCCGAAGGCGATGGCGGTGGCCACGCCTGCGATGTTGCCGATGCCCATGCGGCCGGCCATCGACATCGCCAGGGCCTGGAACGAGGACACGCCGGCGTCGGATTTCTCACCCTTGACCGTGAGGCGGCACATCTCGAGGAAACCACGGATCTGCATGAAGCGGGTGCGCAGGCTGAAGAACAGGCCGGCGGCCAGGCACATGAAGATCAGTGCCTTGCTCCAGATGATGCTGTTGATGAAATGTACGGTAGCTTCCACGCGCGCTCTCTCCAGTCGGCGGGTTGTAAGGACGTCCCGTCGGCTGGAGGGGACCGGTCGATTCTCCCTGATCGAAGGCCGCTGCGGTAGCGCCAGAAGGAATTCGCCGCTCAGGGCAGCTGCATGCGTACCCGGGCAAAGCGGCGCAGGTCGTGCAGGACGCCACGCTTGTAGACCGCACAGCGGTCAATGCCCTCTTCCTGGAAACCGTTCTTTTCCAGCACCCGGGCCGAACCGAGGTTGAAATCGACCACCGTGGCCTGCAGCCTGAACAGGCGCAGTTCGTCCATCACCCAAGGGGCGAACAGACCGACCACGCGGGTCATCAGCCCCTGGCCCCAGTAGGCCTGGCCCAGCCAGTAGCCCAGCTCGGCCATGTGCGCGCGCTCGGCGCTGCCCTGCTGGGCACCGATGCTGCCGCAGGCCTGGCCGTCGATCTCGATGGCCAGGTTGAGCGTTCCGGGCGCCAGTACGCGGCCGGCCAGGAACGCCTCGCCATCCTCGCGGGTGTACGGGAACGGGAAGCGGTCGCGCAGGCCGCGCGAGACCTCGGCGTCATTGGCGTGGCGCAGCAACGAGTCCAGGTCGTCGCTGCACCACGGCCTCAGCACGAAGCCTTCGCCGTACAGGCGCTGCGCCGGGTCAGGCATGGCCGCCCACCGACGGCGACGCGGCTTCCTGCTTTTCCAGCTCGCGCTTCACCGCTTCCGGCGAACGCGTATAGGGCGCCAATCGCGCGTAGAACGCCGGCACCACGAACAGCGACAGGAACGTCGAGAGGGTCACGCCGAAGATGATCACGATGCCGATCGTGCCACGGCTGGCCGAACCCGGGCCACCGGCCACCACCAGCGGGACCGCGCCGACCACGGTGGCGATCGAAGTCATCAGGATCGGGCGCAGGCGCACCATCGCCGATTCGATGATCGCCTCGCGTACCGTGCGCCCGTCGTCACGCAGCTGGTTGGCGAATTCGACGATGAGGATGCCGTTCTTCGCGGCCAGGCCGACCAGCATGACGATGCCGATCTGGCTGAACAGGTTCACCGTACCCCCACTCACCCACAACCCGACCAGCGCGCCGAGCACGCCCAGCGGCACGGTCAGCATGATGGTCAGCGGATGGATGAAACTCTCGAACTGCGCAGCCAGCACCAGGTACACCACCAGCAGCGCCATGGCGAAGGTCAGCAGCACCGCGCCACCGGCGCTCTGGTACTCGCGCGACTCGCCCTTCCAGTTCACCTGCGCGTACTGCGGCAGTTCCTCGCGCGCTACGTTCTGCGCCCAGGCGATGGCCTCGCCGAGCGGATAGCCCGGCGCCAGGCCCGCGGTGATGGTGATCGAGCGCAGGCGGTTGAAGCGGTTCAGGGTGCCGGCCTCGGCCACTTCACTCAGCGTGACCAGGTTGGACAATGGCACCAGCTCGCCGGAGGTGGCGCGCACGCGGATCGCGGCCAGGTCGGCCGGGCTGGTGCGTCCATCGCGGCCGGCCTGCACCAGCACGTCGTACTCCTCGCCGTTGTCGACGAAGGTGGTGACGCGACGCGAGCCCATCATGGTTTCCAGCGCCGAACCGATCGCGGTAACCGGCACGCCGAGGTCGGCCGCACGCTGGCGGTCGATGTTCACCCGCATCTGCGGCCGGGTTTCCTTGTAGTCCGAGTCCGGGCCGACCAGGCCGGGATTGTCGGCCATGCGCAGCAGGATACGGTCACGCCACTGGGCGATTTCGGCGTATTCAGGCCCGCCCAGCACGATCTGGAACGGCTGCCCGCCACTGCGCACCAGGCCCCCGCCCACCTGCGTACGCACGCGAACGCCGCGGATGGTGTCCAGCTCCTTCTGCAGTTCGTTGGCCACGTCCGGCGTGCCTTCGCTGCGCTGCCGCCAGGGCTGCAGGAAGATGCTCACACGGCCGGTGTGCATTTCCTCACTGGCGCCCCAACCACCGGGTACGCGCGGGTTGGCGCGCACGATCGGCTTGTCCGCGCCCACGTGCGGGGCCAGCATGGCTTCCACCTGCTGCACCTGCTGCACGGTGTAGTCGTAGCCGGCGCCTTCCGGGCCATCGATCATGATCTGGAACGAACCCCGGTCTTCGGCCGGGGCCAGTTCCGAGGGCAACAGCTTGAGCAGGCCCCAGCTGGCGGCCAGCGCGGCCACCATCACCAGCAGGTAGATCCAGGTGCGGTCGACGTGGTGGTCCAGCACACGGCCATAGGCGCCGGCCAGGCGCTCCAGGTTGCGGTTGACGAAGCCATGCAGGCCGCGCGGCGCCTGCCCGGTGTGCGGCTTGAGCAGCTTGGAGGCCATCATCGGCGTCAGCGTCAGCGCGACGAAGGCGGACAACGCCACCGCCGCCGCCAGCGCCACCGCCAGTTCACGGAACAGGCGCCCGGTGTTGCCTTCCAGGAAGCCCACCGGCAGGAACACCGCCACCAGCACGGCGGTGGTGGCGATCACCGCGAAGGCGACCTGCGCGGTACCGCGCTTGGAGGCGACCAGCGGTGGCTCCCCCAGGTCGATGCGGCGCTGCACGTTCTCCACCACCACGATCGCATCGTCCACCACCAGGCCGATGCACAGCACCAGGGCAAGCAGGGTCAGCAGGTTGATCGAGAAATCGAACGCGTACAGCGCGATGAAGGCGGCCACCAGGCAGACCGGCACCGTCACCGCAGGAATCAGTGCGGCGCGGAAGCTGCCGAGGAACAGCCAGATCACCGCCAGCACCAGGATCATCGCCTCGACCAGCGTGGCGTAGACGCGGTCCACCGCTGCCTCGATGAAAGTGGTGTTGTCGAAGGCGACGAAGATCTGCGTGCCCTTGGGCAGCGTCAACGCAACCCGCTCGGCTTCCGCGCGCGCCACACGTGCCACGTCCAGCGAGTTGGCGGTGGAGGTCTTGACGATGCCCAGGCCGATGCCCGGCTCGCCGTTGCTGCGGTAGTAGGCGCGGCGCTCGGCCGAGGCCAGCTCGATCTTCGCCACGTCGCCCATGCGCACCACATAACCGTCGCGGCCCTTGCCCAGCGGGATGGTCGCGAAGTCTTCCGGCTTGATGTAGTTGCGCTCCACGCGCAGGGTGAAATCACGGTCGGTCGATTCGATGCGACCGGCCGGCAGTTCCACGTTCTCGTTGCGCAGCGCGGTTTCCACGTCGCCGGTGGTCAGGCCGCGCGCGGCCAGCTGGTCGCGGTCCAGCCAGATACGCATCGCGTAGCGCTGGCGGCCACCGATGCGGACCTGGGCCACGCCATCGAGGCTGGAGAAGCGATCGACCACGTAGCGATCGGCGTAGTCGCTGAGTTCCAGCGTGTCCATGGTCGAAGAGACCATGTTGAACCAGATGATCGGGTCGGCATCGCTTTCGACCTTGGCAATTTCCGGCGGGCGCGCTTCCTCCGGCATGCGGTCGGCGACGCGGCTGACTGCATCACGCACGTCGTTGGCCGCCGCTTCGATATCGCGGTTGGAGGTGAATTCGATGCTGACCTGCGAGCGACCGTTGGTGCTGCGCGCGTTGATCGTATCGATGCCTTCGATGCCGGCCAGCGCATCTTCCAGCACCTGGGTGATTCGGCTTTCGATGACCGCCGCCGAAGCGCCGGTGTAGTCCACCGAGACCGAGACGATCGGCGGATCGATGGCTGGCAGCTCGCGTAGGGTCAGGCGGGTGAAGGACATCACGCCCAGCACCAGCAGCAACAGGCTCATCACCACGGCGAACACCGGCCGCTGGATGGAGATGTCGGACAGCTTCATCCGCCGTGGCCCTCGGCGGCGACCGGCGCCGGCGCGTCAGCCGGCTTGGCACCGCTGGCCGGTGCGGCGTCCTTGGCGGCGACCTTCAGGCCCGGGCGCAGCTTGCCGGTGCCATCCACCACGATGCGCTGCCCGGCCTCCAGGCCCTGCTTGATCTCGACCACGCCGGCACGGCGTGCGCCGGTGACCACGTCCACCCGTTCGACGCTGTCGTCGGCCTTGATGCGGTAGACGAAGGTATCGCGGCCGACCTGCACCACGGCGATTTCCGGCACCACCAGCGCCGCGCGTTCGGGGTGGAACAGGCGCACGTCCAGCAGCATGCCCGGGCGCAGTGCGTGGTCGCCGTTGGCGAAATCAGCGCGCACGGTCACCGCGCGGGTGGCCGGGTCGATGCGCGCATCGATGGTGCTGACCACACCCTCGAAGGTACGGCCGGGCCAGGCCACGCTGGTGGCGCTGACCTTGTCACCCACGCCCAGCGCGGCCAGTTCCACTTCCGGCACCTGGAAATCGATATGCATGTGTTCGATGTCGTCGAGCGTGGCGATCACCGTGGTCGGCGTCAGCAGTGTGCCCGGGCTGACCTGGCGGATGCCGAGCACGCCAGCGAACGGCGCGCGCACGCGACGGTCACCGATGTCCGATTGCATCTGCGCCACGCGCGCTTCGGCGGCATCGCGGATCGACTTCTGCGTATCCAGCGTGGCGCTGGACACCAGGCGCTGCGTGGCCAGTTCGCGCTGGCGCTTGTACAGCTGGTCGGCCTCATGGAAGGTGGCCTGCGCCTGCACCAGCGCCGCTTCCTGGGCCTGCCCACGCAGGGTCACGATCGGCGCACCGGCGGCGATGTGCTGGCCGCTTTCGAAGTGCACCTTCTCGACGATTTCGCTGACCTTGGCGGTCACGCTGATCGACTCGCGTGCCTTGGCCGTGCCCAGCGCCTGCAGGGTGTCGTTCCACTGCGTGGGCTGCACCACCTGCGCGGTCACCGGCACCGCTTCGCCCTGCCGACGCGCGGCGGCCTCCTGCTTGCCTGCGCACCCGGCCAGCACGGCCAGGCTGAGGCCAAGGGCCAGGGTCGAAGCGATACGAGCCAACATGAACGGTCCTGATTGATCCACGGCCGCCGAGTGTAGGCAAGCGCCTGCAAAAGCGGTATGTGCCAAGCGTTTACCGGCGTGGAACCAGGGCCGCGATAGCGCCTTGAACCCGTTCCGTGCAAGGCTGCCGCGGGCAGTGTCGGCATGTGTCGGGGTGTATCCAGCCGCGCCTGCAGCGCCGGGGATTGCCCGGCGCTACCGGTGACACGAAGGGATCAATACCGGTAATTCACCTTCATCCACACGCTGCGCCCCGGCTCATTGATGCGCACCGGGTCGGCCGGGAAGCCGAAGTCGGCACTGCCGGCCAGGTTCAGGTGCTCGCTGTAGGCCCGGTCGAACAGATTGTCGACACCCGCGCTGAGCTGCAGCTGCGAACTGAAACGGTAGGCGGCATTGAGCGCGAACGTGGCGAAGCCGGCGCTCGGTCCGAGATCCTGGGCGACGACGTTGCCCTGGCCATCTGCGACACGGTGCTGGTGGGTCACCGCGCGCAGCAGCGCACCGGCACTCCAGCGCTGGCCTTCCCAGTTCGCGCTCAAACGCGCTTCCAGTGGCGGCATCTGTGGCAGTGGACGCTGCTGGTCGCGGTTCTCGCCCCAGGCGTAGGCCAGCGTGCCACCCAGTTTCCACTGTTCGGCCACGCTCACTTCCAGCCCCGCCTCGGCGCCGGCAATGCGTGCGTCGACGTTGCTGGCCTGGCTCATGCCCATCATGCCGCTGCCGTGGTAGGTGAACAGGATGTAGTCCTGGATCTGCCCAGCATACGCAGAGACCCAGGCCTGCACGCGCGGCCCCTTGTACTGCAGGCCGACGTCGAGCTGGGTGGTGCGCTCGGGCTGGATGCCGGCAAACGCGTTCAGCGCGCCAGCCGGGCCATGGTCGGGCGAGAACAGCTCCCAGTAGTCGGGCATGCGCTCACTGCGACCGAGGCCGGCATACCAGGTCAGGCCATCGGCCAGGTCCTGTTCGTAGCGCAGGAAACCGCTGCCCAGCCATTCCTTCCGGCGCTGGCCCGCGGTCGGATTGGGCATGCTGCCCATCATCCCGCGGATCGACTGCCGCTCGTCACGCACGCTGGCGCGATCGATGCGCAGGCCAGTGATCCAGCGCTGGTCGGTGCCGGCACCGAGGGTCATCTCGGTAAACACGCCATAGCGGCGGAAGTTGGCATCGGTCTCCCAGGCGGCCTGGCGGTAGGTGTCGCGGCCCATGCCCATGCGACCGCGATGGCGGCTGTCTTCGCCATCCACACCGGCCACCAGCTGCACGTCCTGCCAGCGCCATTCGGAACTGACCCGGCCGCCCTGTGTACGGCGGTCCACGTTGGAGGCCATCGGCATCGGCATCATGCTGTGCGGATTCGGCGTGCGCAGCGTGTAGTTGTCCATCACGTGGTCGGCCTCGTTGTAGTACACGTTGGCCTGCACCGTGTCCCACGCGCCGGGCAGGTTGCGTTTCTCGAAGCGCGCGGCATAGCTGGTGCGTTCGAAGGCCGCGCCGTCCATGCCTCGCCCGGCGTAGCGCGCGATCGCATCACCGGCACCGGCGGAGATCTCCAGCAGCGTGTCGGCATCCGGTGTCCAGCCGATGGCCACGTCGCCGTTCCACTTGCGCCACTTCGACGGCACCACATCACCGTGGCCATCCTTGTAGTCGTCGGCTTCGGAACGGTTGCCACTGGCGCGCACGTAACCGGTCGGGTTGCCCAGGGTCAGGTCCAGCACCTGGTCGTTGCGGTTGCGCGAACCGACCAGCGCACTGGCATCGGCGCGCAGGCCCGGTTCCTCGAAGCGCGGCGTATCGCGTTCGAAGCGCACGGTGCCAGCCGAGGCACCCGCGCCCCAGCGCACGCTCTGCGGCCCCTTGATGATGGTCAGCCGGTCGAAGCTTTCCGGGGCGATGTAGGACAGCGGATTGTCCATGCGCGACGGGCAGGCACCGATCAGGTTGCCGTCGTTGCTGAGGATGTTCAGGCGCGAACCGAACATGCCGCGCAGCACCGGGTCGCCGTTGGTGCCACCGTTGCGGATGGCCGAGAAGCCGGGAACGGTCTTCAGGTAATCGGCACCGTCGCTGGCCGGTACCGGCTGCCGCGGCAGGCGCGGATCGGTCACCCAGTGCAGTGGTGAAGACGGTGCGGCGGCGGTCACCACCATCGTGTCGAGGGTGCGCGCCTCGTCGGCGGGCGCGGCGTGGGCCAGTGACGCGGCCACGGCCAGGCCAAGGGCAACCGGCAGGCGCGCATAGGCGCCCGCGGGGCGGGAAGTCATTTTCATCGGAACAGCTCCAGGGTACGCACGCGCGCACGGCGCCCGGTCAGGCGTCGTGCGGCAGATTCGATAAGGACATCAGCGGACGGTGGAGAGGCGCGGCGGCCCACGCGCGGCATGTGCCGGCCAGCGCGCGGCGGGCAGCACGCGTTGCGACCACGGGAACGCCAGCCGCGGCCGCCACAGCAGCGGCAACAGTAGCACCAGCACCGCCAGCCACGGCAGCAGGCGCATGGCAAGCACGCAGTATTCGCAGGCTTCGCCATGCATGGCGTGCGGGTCGGCCGGTCGGCTGGGCGTTGCCGACGCTGCGCTGTCGTGATCGTGCCCGGGCATGGCCATGTCCTGCATGTCATGGCCCATTGCGGCGTGGTCCATGCCCACCATTGCCGCATGATCCATCGGCTGTGCCTGCAGCGCGCGGCTGACCAGTGGCGCAAGCACCATCAGCAGCGTCGCCAGGACGGCGAGCTGGAGCAGGAGGCGGTGCGGGCGGGACAGGCGAGTCACCCCGCTAGTGTAGAGCCGGGTCCAGGGTTACCCGTGCGACGAACCGTCGCAGGAGGGGGTTATCGGCAGGGCTGCGCCCTGCACCCGCCGAATCCACATCAACATCAACGTCAGAAGCGGGCAGTCCGTGGGATGGCGGGGTGGGTCCGGTTGCGGGAGACGCCGTAAACCCCCAGGCCGGCCCAGCCGCTGGCGGCTGTGCGTTCGGGCGCTTGCGAAGCAGTGCTTCGCAAGCAAAGCGCCCTCACCCATGGGGGCTTGGCCGCGGCATCCATGCCGCGGACACTCCCGCAACCGGACCCACCCCGCCTTCGACAGATTCCCGCGATCTGCAGTAGATCCACGCCATGCGTGGATGAATCTCCATCGGAATCGAATATTTCGAATTGGAATCGAAAAGCATCCACGCATGGCGTGGATCCACCGTGTCGACCAAGGTCGACACCCACCGACAGCCGTAGAAATCTGTCAGAGGTGGGGCGGTGTCGGAGTGCGGGGTGTCCGCGGCATGGATGCCGCGGCCAAGCCCCCATGGATGGGTTTACGGCGTCCCCGCACTCCGACACCGCCCCGCCATCCCATGGAACGCCGCTTCTGCTGTTGCTGTTGAGGTTGCCGGCCAGCGGCCGGCACTACCGCGGGTGCAGGGCTGCAAGCCCTGCTCGACCCACCTCACACCGTGATGGTCTGGGTCAGTGACTCCCAGGTCGGGGGAACCGGCCACGCCGCAGCCTGGTTGCCATCCAGCACACGACGCAGATCGCGCGGATCGATCTGCGGTGCCAATACGTGCACCAGCTCCAGCGCGTAATCGCGCAATACGCGGTCGCGCGGCAGCACCGCCCACGCGATGCACTCGGTGATCGGCGCCGGGGCTGGCCACGAGCGCAGGTCCTCATCGTTGGAACTGACCGCCATCTCGGCCAGCAGCCCCACGCCCAGCCCGGTACGCACGTAGGTCTTGATCAGATCGGCATCCAGCGCGGTCAGCGCCAGGTCGGGCACCAGGCCGTGGGCAGCAAAGGCACGCTGCAATGAGGAATTCGGCCGCGTCGAGGATTCGTAGCTGATCAGTGGTTGCCGGGCCAGCGCCGCCAGGTCCGGCGCGCGGCCGGCGCGGTCCAGCGGGTGGCCCTTGGGCACCACCACCAGACGCCGCCAGCGGAACAACGGCACGGCGATGCCATCGGTCGGCTCACCACCGGCCGTGCTGATGATGGCGATATCGGCGTCACCCTGGTTCAAGCGGTCCAGCGCATCGGCTTCACCGGCCTGCTGCAGGTGCACGCTGACCTGCGGGTACGCCTGCTTGATCGCCGCCACCGCCGGCGGCAGCACGAAGCGCGCCTGGGTGTGGGTGGTGGTCAGAATCAGCTGGCCCTGGCTCTCGCGGCGCTGGTTGGCGGCATAGGTGCGGATGTTGTTGGCCTCGGCCAGCACCGCGCGGGCGCGGGCGATGACCTCGGTACCGGCCGGGGTGACCGATTCCAGGCTGCGCCCCTTGCGCACGAACAACAGGAAGCCGAGCTCGTCCTCCAGCTGCTTGAGCTGCTTGGACAGGCCCGGCTGGGTGGCGTGCACGCGCGAGGCGGCCAGCGTGATGTTCAGCTCGGCGTCGGCGATGGCAACCAGATAGCGCAGCTGGGTCAGCGTCATGGGAGGCGGGGGCGCAAGGGGCGGAGGTCCACTCTAGGGTCTATTGCCGTCACCAGCTTATAACCAAAGGTTGTTTAAGAAAGGCATCTGGTCATTTCCGGGCGTCATATGCCGGCGCTACGGTCAGCCGGCAGCCGCTGGCCTGAACAGCCAGCCCTCCCCCTTCGCCCGCCGAAGCCCGGCGCGGCCCCGTTTCCGGAGCGCTTCCATGGCCCTGTACGACTCCATCCTCGATACCGTCGGCAACACCCCCATCGTCAAGCTGCAGCGCCTGGCGCCACCGCAGGTCAGCCTCTACGCCAAGGTCGAGTCGTTCAACCCGGGCGGCTCGGTGAAGGACCGCCTGGCGCTGGCGATCATCCTCGATGCCGAAGCACGTGGCCTGCTCAAGCCGGGCGATACGATCGTCGAGGCGACCTCCGGCAATACCGGCGTGGCGCTGGCAATGGTCGCCGCCGCGCGCGGCTACAAGTTCGTGGCCACCATGGTCGAGACCTTCTCGGTGGAACGCCGCAAGCTGATGCGCGCCTATGGCGCCAAGGTGATCCTGACCCCGGCCGCCGAACGCGGCAGCGGCATGGTACGCAGGGCGCGCGAACTGGCCGAAGAACATGGCTGGTTCCTCGCCAGCCAGTTCGCCAACCCGGCCAACCCGGCGTATCACCGCAACACCACCGCCGCCGAGATCCTGCGCGACTTCGCCGGCAAGCGGCTGGACTACTTCGTAAGCGGCTGGGGCACCGGTGGCACGCTCACCGGTGTGGGCGAAGTGCTGAAGGTCGCGCGCCCGCAGACCCGCATCATTGCCACCGAACCGGCCGGCGCCGCTCTGCTCAAGGGCGATGACTGGAAGCCGCACAAGATCCAGGGCTGGACGCCGGACTTCGTGCCCGACGTGCTCAACCGCGATGTGGTGGACGAACTGGTGTCGGTCGAAGATGACCGCGCGATCGCCACCGCGCGCCGCCTGGCCGCCGAGGAAGGCATCTTCGTCGGTATCTCTGCCGGCGCCACCGTAGCCAGCGCGCTGGATGTGGCCGCGCGTGCCGAACCGGGCTCGGTGATCCTGGCCATGCTGCCGGACACCGGTGAACGCTACTTCTCCACGCCGCTGTTCGCCGATGTGAACGAAGGGTCTGACGACGACTGGCTGGCCGGGCTGCCGTGACGCATACCGCCGGGCGCGGCCCGGCGTTGCCACCCGTCACAAACCCCACCTGCTTCAGCCTGCGTGAAGGCGCCGCCCGCCATCGTGCGTGAAGGCCGTCGGATCGCAGCGCGTGAGACGGTCATGACGCAGTATCGATGCCCTGTCCCCTACCGTGGGAACAGCCGGCGCAGATGCTGCGCGGATCACCTCACAGGCAGGAGACGGACGCATGAAGATCGAAGTTTGGCAGGGCGACATCACGACCCTGGCGGTGGATGCGATCGTCAACGCGGCCAATGAAACATTGCTCGGTGGCGGCGGTGTCGACGGTGCGATCCATCGCGCGGCCGGCCCGGCACTGCTGGCCGAATGCGAACAGTTGCCGGAGCTTCGCCCGGGCGTGCGTTGCCCGACCGGCGAAGTGCGCGCCACCGGCGCCTACGCATTGCCGGCGCGGCATGTGCTGCACACGGTGGGACCGGTCTGGCACGACGGCCAGCGTGACGAACCGGCGCTGCTGGCCAACTGCTACTGGAAGTCGTTGCAGCTGGCGGAGTCGCTGGGCGTGCAGTCGATCGCGTTCCCGGCGATCAGCTGCGGTGTGTACGGCTATCCGCTGTACCAGGCCGCGCAGATTGCGGTGACCGAAACGCTGGCGTGGCAGCGCAGCCATGCACAGCCGATGCGCATCGTGCTGGTTGCGTTCAATACCGCCACCGCCAAGGCCTACCAGCAGGCACTGGCAGCCGCCGGGCAGAGCATGGAGAGCGAAGCGCGCAGCCCGCTGCTGCCGCCACTGGGCGATACAGGCTTCGCCGCCGCACACTGAGCCACACTATTTCGCGGAAAGGAAAAGGCCGGGCATTGCCCGGCCTTTTCCGTTGCATCGTCGATGTCATCCACACAGGGTGTGGATCTGCCTCAGCGGCTCGCCGCTTCCACTGCAGCGTCATCGTCGGCGACGGCCGCCGCGTCGGCAGCGGCACGTGCCGCCGAGGCAGCGGCGCCCTCGGCGCTTGCCCCATCCACCTGCACGCGCACTTCCACCAGGCCGGCGCCGTTGTTCAGGCTGGTCACGTCAACGGTGTAGTGGCCGGCCGGCAGCGTTTCCTGCAGGCGCGCGTTGGTGCCATTGCCACCATCGTCGTCGGACAGCTCGACATTGGCGCCAACCACGCGCAGCACGGTGTCGACCTGGCTGGAGATCGCATCCAGGCGCACATCGGCCGCACGGTCCAGGGTCAGCAGGAAGCGGCGGCGACCTTCGCTGTCGAGCATGGTGTACACGCTGCCCGAGGTCGGCAGTGGCGTGCCATCGCGCTCGACCAGATTGCCCGGCAGTTCGATGCGGGTGGCCGACAGGGTAAACATGCCATTGACGCCGTCACCGAGGCCGCGCGCGCTCAGGGTGTACTTGCCCGGCTTCAGCGACAGGCTCAGGCGCGAGTTGGTGCTGTCACCGCCATCGTCGTTCTCGGCATCCACGCCCTGGCCGGACACCTTCAGCACCGGATCGAAGACATCCGACACCAGCCGGATCTCGTACAGGCCTTCCTTCTCCACCTGCAGGGTGTAGTCCTGCGAGTCACTGGCCAGCATGTCGACGATTTCGCCACTACCCACCAGCGGCTTGCCGTCATACGGCTTCAGCTTCTCGGCACGCAGGCGGTACGGACCGAAAGCGGACGGGCCATCGGCATTGACCGCCACCTGGTAAGTGCCGCCACCATTGGCGCGGAATGCCAGCGAGACGTCGCCTTCGCGCTCGTAGACGGTAGTGCTGGTGGATACCAGGCTGCCGTTGTTGAACACGGCGATCGAACCACTGAGCCTGCCGGTCAGCTTCAGGCCAACCAGGTCGTTGTCGTCCAGCTTGATCTGGTAAAGCTGGTGATGGCTGCCGTCGTTGAAGTTGATGCCGCTGCGCGTGGTGATCTCGCCGGACACCGGCTTGTCGAATTCGAGCGACGCGGCCTTGCCCGCATCCATGCCCGCACCGATGCGGTTGCAACCGCCGGCGACCAGGACCGCGGCAACGGTCAGTGTAAGTGCTGCCAAACGCATGTTGTTTCTCCTTGGCCTTCCATGTCATTCCCACGTACCGGCCGGGTACGCGGGGGCGGAAAAGATACCCGCAAAAGCAAACGCCGGCATGATGCCGGCGTTGCCTTGTTCATCCAGCGATGGAACCGATCAGCCGTTCCACTTGCCCAGCGCGGCCAGGCCGTTGTCCTTGGCGCGCTCGTACACGGTCTTCTGGGCAGCAGCGTAGTTGCCCTTCATGTCCTTGGCCCACAGCTTCAGTGCGGCCTGCTGCATGGCGCGGCCGTAGGAGAAGCTCAGCGGCCACGGCAGGTTGCCCAGCTGGTTCATCGCGTTCAGGTGCTCGGTGGACTGCTCGTCGCTCTGGCCACCGGACAGGAACACCACGCCCGGCAGGATCGCCGGCACGGTGCTCTTCAGGCACATCACGGTCGACTCGGCCACTTCCTCGACGTCGGCCTGCTCGTCGCAGCCCTTGCCGGAGATGACCATCGATGCCTTCAGGATGGTGCCTTCCAGCAGCACGTTCTGCTGGTACAACGCGTCGAACAGCGAGCGCAGGGTGGCTTCGGTGACTTCGTAGCAGGTCTCGATGTCGTGGTCGCCGTCCATGATCACTTCCGGCTCGACCATCGGCACCAGGCCGCATTCCTGGCACAGGGCGGCATAACGGGCCAGCGCGTGGGCGTTGGACTCGATGCAGGTGCCCGACGGGATGCTCTCACCAATGTTGATGACCGCACGCCACTTGGCGAAGCGCGCACCCAGCTTGTAGTACTCCTGCAGGCGCTCGCGCAGGCCGTCCAGGCCTTCGGTCACCAGCTCGCCCGGGCAGCCGGCCAGCGGGTGCGCACCCTTGTCCACCTTGATGCCCGGAATCATGCCGTGGTCGGCCATGTACTTGGCGAACGGCACGCCGTCCTTGGTCGACTGGCGGATGGTTTCGTCGTACAGGATGGCGCCGGAAATGTGCTCGTTGAGCTTCGGCGTGGTCAGCAGCAGTTCGCGGTAGGCGCGACGGTTCTCCTCGGTGTTCTCGATACCGACGCCAGCGAAACGCTTGGCGATGGTAGCGGTGGATTCGTCGATCGCGATGATGCCCTTGCCCGGGGCAACCATGGCCTGGGCGGTTTCAGCCAGCTGTTCGATGCTCATGTACTTCCTGTGGCGGGTGCGGGAAAAACGTAAGTATAGCCCCGCCACCCGTTGCCTCGACGTCGAGGCCAGGATGGAAACGATTCCAATGTCCGCACAGGACAGACGTTGACCTGCCACGACCGGGCCAGAGCCACGTTGGCGTCCGGCCCCGGGGCCGGACCGGCGCAGGGTTCCGGCCCGATGCAGTCCGTCTCTTACAGATCGCCCAGGCCGCTGGCGCGGCCGTCCTCGCCCACTTCCAGCAGGCGCAGGGTGTTGGTCGCACCCAGGGTTTCCATGTGCTCGCCACTGGTGAACACCACGCGGTCACCGGCCTGCAGCAGTTCTGATTCCACCAGCAGGCGGATGCTGCCGCGTGCGGCTTCGCGCGGGGTCAGGCCGCGGCTGTCGAAATTGATCGGATAGACATCGCGCATCAGCGCCATCTGGCGACGGGCGCCGTCGTGGCGGGTGACCGCGAACACCGGTGCCTTGGCGCGGAAACGCGACAGGTAGCGCGCGGTACCGCCGGATTCGGTCATCGCCACGATCGCGCGCACGCCCACGTGCTGCGACAGGAACATGGTGGCCATGGCGATGGCCTGGTCGGCACGCTCCAGGTTGCGCGGCGAGGCGTTGAAGTCGGTCTCGGTCTGGAACTGGCGCTCGGCGCCCAGGCAGATGCGCGCCATCGCTTCCACTGCCTTGACCGGATAGGCACCGGCGGCGGTTTCGGCCGACAGCATCACCGCATCGGTACCATCGATGACCGAGTTGGCCACGTCCAGCACTTCGGCGCGGGTCGGGATCGGGCTTTCCACCATCGACTGCAGCATCTGCGTGGCGGTGATCACCACCTTGTTCTGCGCCAGCGAGGCCTTGATGATCTTCTTCTGCAGGCCGGGCAGTTCGGCGTCGCCGATCTCCACGCCCAGATCGCCACGCGCCACCATCACCACGTCGCTGGCTTCGACGATCTCTTCCAGGTTCTCGATGGCTTCGGTGCGCTCGATCTTGGACACCAGCGCGGCATAGCAGCCGTGCGATTCGGCGATCTCACGCGCATCATTCATGTCCTGCGCATTGCGGCAGAACGACACGGCGATGAAGTCCACGCCGATCTTGGCGACGATGCCGATCAGCTCCTTGTCGCGCTCGGTCAGTGCACCCAGCGACAGCCCGCCGCCCTGCTTGTTCAGGCCCTTGCGGTCGGACAGCGCGCCATCGTTGAGCACGGTATTGATGATGCGCTCGCCCTGCACTTCCACCACCTGCAGCTGCATCAGGCCGTCATCGAGCAGCAGCACGTCGCCCGGACCCACGTCCTGCGGCAGGCCCAGGTAGCTGACACCGACCTGGCTGGCACTGCCGGGGCCGGCGTTCTCGCTGGCGATCAGGTCGAAGCGGTCGCCCGCCTTCAGCTGCACCTTGCCTTCGGCGAAGCGCTCGATGCGGATCTTCGGGCCCGGCAGATCGGCCAGGATGCCCACTTCCACGCCGACGCGGGCCGCAGCGGCGCGCACTTCGGCGGCACGCTTGGCCTGGCCGGACGGATCGCCGTGACTGAAGTTCAGGCGCACCACGTTGACGCCGGCGCGGAACAGATCCTCCAGCACGCCCGGCGGATCAGTGGCCGGGCCGAGGGTGGCAAGGATCTTGGTGCGACGCTGACGCTCGAACATGGTGAAGGGGCCTCTCCCGATAAAGAACGGAAATTAGCACATCCTTCACGCCGCATGTATACGGTTACAGCCTTGTGCTGCCTGACTTCGCGGGTCATGGAACGGACATGGTCCGGACATACGCTGGCGCAGGGCGTTCTGAAGAGCCGAACCCGTGCCCGGCTCTACAGGGAGCTAGGCCAGCAGCGTTTCCAGCTGCGCCGGCTCACGGGCCAACTGGCCAGCGCCGGCCTCGGTGAGTTCCGCTTCGCCGCCAAAGCCCCACAGCACACCGACACTGCGCAGGCCGTGGTGACGCGCCCCTTCGATATCCATGCGGCGGTCGCCGATCATCCAGCACTGTGCGGGCTGCACCTGCAGCCGGCGCAGCGCCTCGCCGACCAGCTCCGGCTTGTGGCTGCGCGAGCCGTCCAGGGTCGAACCGATGATCTCCTCGAACAGCCCGCCGAATGGCAGGTGGGCAAGGATGCGGCGCGCATGCGGTTCGTTCTTGGCGGTGACCACCGCCATGCGGTGGCCACGACCATGCAGCGTGCGCAGGGTGTCTTCCACCTGCGGGTACACCGTGTGCTCGCGCCAGCCCTCGGCGTCGAAGCGTTCACGGTAGTAGCCCACCGCCTGTTCCACCCGCGCCGGTTCAACGAACAACGGCGCGAAGGTGGTGCGCAGCGACGGACCAATCCAGCCCAGCAGTGTCTCCTGCGGCGGTACCGGATGGTCCATCTTCTGCAGCGCGTAGGCGATGCAGGCGGTGATACCCACCTGCGAATCGATCAGCGTGCCGTCGAGGTCGAAGAACAGGACATCCCTGCTGCGGTCGGTGCTCATGCGCCGCGCGCGTCGAGGGCCGCCACGGCCGGCAGCGTCTTGCCTTCCAGGAACTCCAGGAACGCACCACCGCCGGTGGAGATGTAGCTGACATCGCCGGCGATATCGAACTTGTCGACGGCGGCCAGGGTGTCACCACCGCCGGCGATGGAGAACGCCTTCGAGCTGGCGATGGCGCGGGCCAGCGCTTCGGTACCCTTGCTGAAGGCTTCAAATTCGAACACACCGACCGGGCCGTTCCAGACCACGGTGCCGGCCTTCTCGATCAGCTGCGCGTACTGAGCCGCGGTCTGCGGGCCGATGTCCAGGATCAGATCGTCCTCGGCGACGGCGTCGACCGCCTTCACTTCCGCCGCGGCATCGGGCAGGAACTGCTTGGCGGTGACCACGTCGACCGGCAGCGGAATGTCGGCGCCGCGCGCCTTGGCATCGGCCACGATCTTCTTCGCGGTATCCAGCAGGTCCGGTTCGTACAGCGACTTGCCGACGTTGTAGCCGGCGGCGGCGATGAAGGTGTTGGCGATGCCACCACCGACGATCAGCTGATCGACCTTGCCGACCAGGTTGGCCAGCAGTTCCAGCTTGGTGCTGACCTTGCTGCCGGCGACGATGGCCAGCAACGGCTTGGCCGGCGCGCCCAGCGCCTGTGCCAGTGCGTCCAGTTCGGCCATCAGCAACGGGCCACCGGCGGCGACCGGAGCAAAGCGGATCACGCCATGGGTCGAGGCCTGGGCGCGGTGCGCGGTGCCGAACGCATCCATCACGAACACGTCGCACAGCGCGGCGTACTTCTTCGACAGGGCCTCGTCATCCTTGCCCTCGCCCACGTTCATGCGGCAGTTTTCCAGCAGCACCAGCTGGCCCGGCTGCACGTCGACACCGTCGACCCAGTCGCGCACCAGCGGCACTTCGCGGCCGAGCAGTTCGGACAGGCGTGCGGCGACCGGCGCCAGCGAATCGGCCTCGCTCCACACGCCTTCCTTCGGGCGCCCCAGGTGCGAGGTGACCATCACCGCCGCGCCCTGCTCCAGCGCGCGCTTGAGCGTCGGCAGCGAAGCGGTGATGCGCTGTTCGGAGGTGATGCGGCCATTCTCGATCGGCACGTTCAGATCCTGGCGGATCAGCACGCGCTTGCCGGAGAGGTCGAGGTCGGTCATGCGGACGATGGACATGGGCAACTCTTTGGCTCAGGGACGGGATGCCGGTCTACGGCAGACGGCCATTGTATCGGGTGCGGGTGGTGGGAGGGCCGATGCCTGCGGCAGGCAGAGGCGCAACAGCAACAGCAACAGCCAGAGCCAAAGCGCTGGCGCCTTGTGATGCTGTGGGTGGGCCGGGGCGGTGTGGGCTGGCAGGGGACGCCGTAAACCCCCCTCCGGGGTCCGGCCCAGCCGCTGGCGGCTGTGCGTTCGGGCGCTTGCGAAGCAGTGCTTCGCAAGCAAAGCGCCCTCACCCCTGGGGGCTTGGC
>NZ_DS999412.1:1196446-1408222 GCF_000158575.1 Stenotrophomonas sp. SKA14 | reverse complement strand
CCGCACGGCCAAGCGCAGCTTTGCAGTCGAGCAAGCTCGACTCTACCGACGCTACGGCCACCCACGAGGGGCTGCGCCGTTCGCCGAAAACTACGCCGAAGGCGCAGGCTTCTGCCGAAGCAGGCTGACCGCCAGGCCGCCAACAACCAACACCCCCAGCCCCAGCAACGCCCACAGCAACCACGACTTCCAATCGTGCTGCGGCTTCAGTGCCGCCTCGCCGGCCAGCGGCTCCGGGCTGCCTTCCAGCCGCGCCAGCGTCGGCTGCCATGACGGATCATTGCGCTGGCGCAGTTCCTCGATCAGCACACCGATCGGCGCCTCCATCCGGCGCGCGGTCGAACTGCCAACGGCCAGGGCATACGGCGCCGCGCCCTGGCTCAGGAACACCAGCACCTCCGGCTGGTAACCCAGGCGCAGCGTAGGCGCGGTGGCCGTTTCGGCAGGATTCGCGACCAGCTTCCAGTAGCGGTCGCGATGCACGCCCCCCAGCGACTGGGCTGCCGACTGCTGGCGTTGGCCCTGCGCGCCCTGCTGCAGCTGGTAGGCGATCCACGGAGCACTGCGGCGCTGCCACTCCGCGCTCTCATCATCGCGGCTGAACAACGTCCACTGCACCAGGCTGTTGTCGGCGCTGGCCACGTCCGCACGCGCGACCGGGAAACGGCCGTCCAGTTCGAAGGTGTATTCGCCCTTGCCCTTCGAAACCGGCTCCAGCGACAGCCATTCCCACGGCAGCGTGGCCGGGGCAGGCGGCAGTTCGGCCAGCACGCTGCGCAGGGTCGGCAGGCGTGCATCGCCCTGTGCGAGCACGCGCAGGTAGCGTGCCTCGCCGTCCACCTGCAGGCGGCGCTGCAGCAGGCGCTTGCCGGCGCGCTGCAGGTCCACCAGCGGAATGTCGCGCCCGACCGCACGCCAGTGCTGCAGATCATCGCTGGCATCCAGCTGCACCTGCGCCTGCAAGGGTTGGCCACTATCGGCCCAGTCCAGCACCAGCGCCGCCACCGGCTGCTGGCCGAGCACGCTGGCGTCGATCAGCCAACCGCCCTGCCCGTTCGCCACCGCACCGCCCCCCACGCGCGCCTCGACCCGGCGTACGCGGCCATCGGTATCGCGTTCGGTCAGCAGCTGCAGATCGTTGCGTTGTGCTTCGGCCAACGGCGGCAGCGCGAACCACGGCAGCTCCCGCTGCACCGGCGGCTGTGCCAGTGGTTGGTCCGGCGCCAGCAATGCCGAGGGCAAGGATTGCCCCGCCGCATTGAACACCTGCAGATCGCCCAGGTCGGCAGCGCCGGCCCGGCGATAGATCGCCGGTTCCAGGACCACCCTGTACGCACCGGACTGCGCGCTGGACAGCGTCAGTGGCCACTGTTCGGCGTACTGGCTGCGGTAATCGGCAGCCTGCGCCACGACGGCGGCCAGCATGCCGAACATCACCGGCAGCAGCGCCCTGCTCCACTTCCTCATTGTTTTTCCTCCAGGGACGGCGCCGCGCTGGGCGGTGCCGGTGCCAGATAACCCACGACCGTGCACAGCAGGCCGTAAGCGATGAACGATGCGATGCCCAGCAGGTTGCCCAGGTGCTGGCGATCGATGATGACCAGCTTGGCCAGCACCACGCCCATCAGCACCGCGCCCACCATCCACAACACGCGCTGGCCGCGGCGCGAGCCCCAGACCCAGGCAATCACGCCGAGCACGCTCCACAACACGGTCAGGCTGGTCTGCGCCAGGCTGAAGCGCATCATCGACGCGTTCCACGACAGGCCGCCCCACTGATGCACGCCATGCAGCACCACGCTGGTCAGCGCAACGAAGATGGCCAGTGACAGCAACGGCATACGGATGTTCAGCACGGCCTGCGGCGCCTGATCGCTGTACAGCCAGCGCGCCAGCAGCAACAGGCTCAGCCACTGCGCAAGCTCGGCCGGATTCAACACCGGCAGCCACAGCAGCGGGGCAGCGTCACCCGGCAACAGCTGGCCCAGCAGCCAGCCGATCGAGAGCAGGCCGAACAGAACGCATTGCAGCGGCGTGCGTACGCGGTCGAACGCTTCGCCCAACGGCCAGCGCAGCACATTCCAGCGCCACAGCGACAGCGCTGCCATCAGCAGCCACGGCAGCGTGAACAACAGCAGCGTCCAGCCCTGTGCCAGCCCTGCTTGGCCACCGCCCCACAGGGCCAGCAGCGAGAGCAGCGACGGCCACAGCAGCCACCACAGGAACTGCGCGATGCGGGCCACGGTGTTGCCGCCCTGGCGCAGGCACAGCAACGTGCGCACGCCCAGCACCGCGAACAGCGCCCAGGCCAGCGCGCCATAGCCGGCGAACGGCTGGTGGTGGGCATCGCTCTGCAACAGGGCCAGCGGGAAGCCCAGCGCCAGCATGGCCAGTGCCGTCACGCCCAGCGCACGGGCCGGCTGGCGGCGCTGTGCTTCGGCGGCCAGCCATGCCGTGACCGCCGCCAGCACCAGCAGCGCATCCACTTCAGTGCGGTACGGGAAGAAGCGGGTGATCTCATGTACCAGGCCACCCAGCCACCACAGCAGGCCCCACAGGTAGTAGACCAGCGCGATCTCGTGGCGCGATCGGCGCTGGTAGCTCCAGGCCGATGCAAAGCCAGCCACGGCCAGCAGCAACGCGCCGATGGCGGTGGGGTTGATCAGGAAGCGCAGGTCCTCGTGCCAATGATCGCCGCCGGCCACGAAGGCGAATGCGGCGCCAATCTGCAACAACGCACCGGACACCTGTGGCAACCATCGTTTCTGGCGCAGCCCCAGCCATGCCAGCCCCGCACCTTCCAGCGCGAACACCGCGCCGGTGGCGCGCGCCGACAGCGCCAGCGGCACCGCCAGCGTGGCAAAGCCCACTGCCAGCACTGCATGCGATTGCGCCAGCACGGTGTACGACGCCCGCCTGATCAACGCCCACGCCAGCACCGCATAGATCGCGGCGAGACCCAGCGCGCACAGCGCCAGCGTCATCGGCTGATCGTGCAACATGCCCGCCTGCAGCGAGAATGCGACCAGCGGCGTGCCGAACACCAGGCTGCCATCGACCAGGTCACGCCGCCCGGCCGGCTGGCGACGCGCGTACAGCAGCGGGATCAGCAGGTAGAACGCGAAGAACAGCAGCAGGAACGGTTCGGTGCTGCTGAACTTGTCCGGCGCATACTGCAGCACGCCCCAGAACGTACCGATGCCGAACGTGAAGGCGAAGCCCAGCAGGTTCAGCGCGCGCCACGGACGGAACCAGGCAATGGCGAAGATGCCCGCGTTGAGTACCGCGTAGTAGCTGAACAGGCCCACGTGGTTGCCACTGCCGGTGGACAGCCACAGCGGCGCCATGAAGCCGGCGAGGATGCCCAGCACCGCCAGCGTGCGCGAGTTCTGCACCACCGCCAGCACGCACAGCCCGGCCACCAGCGCGATCGAGCTGGCGAAGGCGAAGCCGGGCGGAATCAGCTCGAATCGCTTGAACGCCGCGAAGATGGTCAGCAGCAGCACGCCGATGGCGCCGCCCTGCAGGGCCAGCGCGAACATCCGCCGGCGCTCGCGTTGGTGCCAGCCGAACGCGAGCAGCCCCAACGCGCCCACGGTGACGCCGGCCAGGCGCAGCTCGATCGGCAGCACCAGCCAGCCCTGGTCGCTGACGTATTTCAGCAGTGCGGCGACACCGGCCAGCAGCACCAGCATGCCGATCTTGACCGGTACGTTGCCTTCGGTGAACCAGCGTTTGACCGCACCGATGCCGCGCTCGATGAAATTCGGCAACGCCGGTTCTGGCGGCAACGGCGGCTGCACCGGCACCGGCGGTACCGGCGGCGGCGCAGCAGGACGGGGGGCAGGCGCCTCGGTGGGCGCTGCTTCGCGTACCGGTGGCTGCGGGGGAGGCGTCGCAGCAGCGGCGACCGGCCGCAGGAACGGTGGATCGGCACTGGCCGCGGGCGTGACCACCGGCCGTTCAGGCGCGGGCGTGGTGACGGCCGGCTTGGCAGCGGCGGGCGCAGCGGCCATCGCGCTTTCCAGCGCGGCGACACGACGGCGCAGGCCGGCAATCATCACCAACGCCACTACCAGCAGCAGCGGGATGGCCAGCAGGACCAGTACGACCAGGGCTATCAGTGCTTCCATTGCGTGCTTCCATTGCGATCCCGCGCCCCAGCGGCAGCGGTCGACCGCCCCATGCTACGACAGGGCTGGCCCCATAAACGACGAACCCCGGCCAGGCCGGGGTCCGTCTTCGATCTACACCCGCCTTACTTGGCGGCGATGACCTTGGCCATTTCCAGGCACTTGTTCGAGTAGCCCCACTCGTTGTCGTACCAGGTCACCAGCTTGACGAAGGTGCCGTCCAGGGCGATGCCGGCATCGGCGTCGAACACCGAGGTGCAGGTTTCGCCGCGGAAATCGGTGGCCACCACCTTGTCTTCGGTGTAGCCCAGGATGCCCTTCAGCGGGCCTTCGCTCTGCGCCTTCACTTCAGCGCATATCTCGGCGTAGGTGGCTTCCTTTTCCAGCTCGACGGTCAGGTCGACCACCGACACGTCCGAGGTCGGCACGCGGAAGCTCATGCCGGTCAGCTTCTTGTTCAGCTCCGGAATGACCACGCCGACGGCCTTGGCCGCACCGGTGGACGACGGAATGATGTTCTCCAGGATGCCACGGCCGCCGCGCCAGTCCTTGTTGGACGGGCCATCGACGGTCTTCTGGGTGGCGGTGGCCGCATGCACGGTGGTCATCAGGCCGCGCTTGATGCCCCACTTGTCGTTGATGACCTTGGCCAGCGGGGCCAGGCAGTTGGTGGTGCACGAGGCGTTGGAAATGATCGCCTGGCCGGCGTAGGTCTTGTCGTTCACGCCGTACACGAACATCGGCGTGTCGTCCTTCGACGGGGCCGACATGATCACCTTCTTGGCGCCGGCATCGATGTGCTTCTGCGCGGTTTCCTTGGTCAGGAACAGGCCGGTGGCTTCCAGCACCACGTCGGCGCCGACTTCGTCCCACTTCAGGTTGGCCGGGTCACGTTCCTGGGTCAGGCGGATCTTCTTGCCGTTGACCAGCAGGTCGTTGCCCTGCACCGCCACGTCGGCCTTGAAGCGGCCGTGCACGGAGTCGTACTTGAGCATGTACGCCAGGTAGTCCGGCTCCAGCAGATCGTTGATGGCCACGATTTCGATGTCGTCGCCGAAGTTCAGCACCGCCGAGCGCAGGACGTTGCGCCCGATGCGACCGAAACCGTTGATACCAACCTTGATTGCCATGTTCTCAAGCTCCTGCGGCCGCGACAGGTGCGGCGGGATGGATAGGGCCCACAAGTCTAGCAAACCGGGGCTGGCCACCGTGGGCCAGCGCCTCCGGCGGAGAGCCGGCGGACAGGATTTGATCCGGATCAAAGCGTTAGCGCGGCGTGAGGCCGACACTGGCCCCATCCACCCAGCAACGAGATCACCCCCATGCGCAAGACCTCCCCCCTGATCCTGGCCGGCCTGGCCGCCGCCCTGTCCCTCGCCGCCGCCCCGGCCATGGCCCAGTCCAAGGGCGACTGGACCGTTTCGGCCGGCGTGCACCAGGTGGCGCCGAAGTCGAACAACGGCTGGCTGGCCGGCGGCACGCTGAAGGTCGACGTCGACAACGACGTCAAGCCGACCATCACCGGTGAGTACTTCATCGCAGACAACCTGGGCATCGAAGTGCTGGCCGCGCTGCCGTTCAAGCACGACATCAACATCAACGGCCTCGGCCGCGTGGGCAGCACCAAGCAGCTGCCGCCGGTGGTGACCCTGCAGTACCACTTCAACAGCAAGGGCAAGGTGTCGCCGTTCATCGGTGCGGGCGTGAACTACACCACCTTCTTCAGCGAAGACACCACCGGTGCGCTGAAGGACAGCCGCCTGAAGCTGCAGGATTCGTGGGGCCTGGCCGCGCATGCGGGCGTGGACTTCGCGATCGGCGAGAAGGGCGCCCTGCGCGTGGACATGCGCTGGATCGACATCGACAGCAAGGTGAAGTTGAACGGCGAGAAGATCGGCACGGTCAACATCGATCCCCTGGTCTACGGCGCGTCCTACGTCTTCAAGTTCTAAGCGGTGTGTTGAGCGCGGGGGCTTCGCCCCCGCTCCCCCGCTACACGCAAAACCCTCGCAGCATGTTGCCCCGGTGATTGCCGGGGCTTTTTTTTGTTCTTGAAGAGCAAGAGCAGTTCTGAAGCTGGGGCAAGGCGGGGAGCGGGGCCAGGACACGCCGCCCCTCCCGCTGTGCTCCCACTTCGGAACAGGAACGCGCCGCTCTTCAATCCATCTCCCCCCGCTAGAATGTGCGCATGAAAGCCCTGCACTCCCTCTTCCTCGCCGCCGCCCTGGCGCCGGCCCTGCTGTCCGTCTCCGCCCCCGCCCATGCCTGGGGCGCGCAAGGCCACCGCCTTGTCGCCGAAGTCGCAGACGCCCGACTCACCCCTGCCGCCCGCGCCGAAGTGGATCGCCTGCTGGCCACTGAACCGGACGCCACCCTCGCCAGCATCGCGCCCTGGGCCGATCAGCTGCGTGCCAAGGACCCCGGCCTGGGCCGTCGCTCGGCCGGCTGGCACTACGTCAACATCGCCGAAGACAACTGCCACTACGAAGCACCGAAGCACTGCAAAAATGGCAACTGCATCGTCGAGGCGCTGAAGGCACAGAGCGCCATCCTCGGCGACCGCAGCCTGACCGATGGCGAGCGCCTGCAAGCGCTGAAGTTCGTCGTCCACCTGGTGGGCGACATCCACCAGCCGATGCACGCCGGCTACGCCCACGACAAGGGCGGCAACGATTTCCAGCTGCAGTTCGGCAACCGCGGTACCAACCTGCACTCGCTGTGGGACAGTGGCATGCTCAACACCCGCAAGCTGGACGACGCCGGCTATCTGCCACTGCTGCAGAGCCAGCGCGCCCCGAAGCTGGCGCGCCAGTCCAACCCGCAGCGCGACCCGCAGGCGTGGGCCGAAGCGAGCTGCCGCATCTCCATGCAAGCTGGCGTTTATCCGGCCACGCGTAAGATCGGTGACGAATACACCGAGCGCTATCGGCCGCTGGCCGAAGCACAGCTGCGACTGGCCGGTGAAAACCTGGCGCAGTTGCTGAACCGCGTGCTCGGCACGCGCTGAGGAGCATGCAAATGGCAGTCCAGGTGCAGTCGTTCTTCCACCGTGACAGCAACACCTTCAGCTATCTGGTCAGCGACCCGGCCAGCGGCGAGGCAGCGCTGATCGACCCGGTGCTGGACTACGACCCGGATACCGATGCCAGCAGCGAATCGCCGCTGCATGCGGCGTTGCAGGCCATCGAGCAACAGGGCCTGCAGCTGCGCTGGCTGCTGGAAACCCATGCCCACGCGGACCATGTGTCGGCCGGGCGCAGGCTGAAGCAGCACTTTCCGCAGGCCACGCTGGCCATCGGCGAAGGCATCCGCGCGGTGCAGGCCACCTTCGCACCGCGCTATGGCCTGCAGCTGCCGGCGGCCGATGAAGTCTTCGACCACCTGTTCAGCGATGGCGAAACCTTTGCGCTTGGCGAACTGCGCGGCCAGGTGATCGCCGTGCCCGGCCACACCAGCGACAGCATTGCCTATCTGATCGACGATGCGCTGTTCACCGGCGACTCGCTGTTCATGCCCGACGGCGGCACCGCCCGCTGCGACTTCCCGGGCGGTGATGCCGCGCAGCTGTACCGCTCGATCCAGCGCCTGCTGGCGCTGCCCGATGCCACACGGGTTTTCGTCTGCCACGACTACGGCCCAGGCGGCCGTGATTTCGCCAACGAAACCACCATCGGCGAACAGCGCGCGCACAACATCCATGTGCACGATGGCGTGGCCGAGGCGGAGTTCGTCAGCGTGCGCCAAGCCCGGGATGCCACGCTGGCCGAACCGGCGCTGATGCAGTCGGCAGTGAAGGCCAACATCCAGGGCGGAGCCTGATCGACGCTGCGGTGCTCGCCCGGCGCTACCGGTTTCCGTCAGGCGCCGCGCACCTCATTTGCCCTGCGTGCGCACCACATGCTGGCCCTTCACGATCTCAAAGGTGAAGGCGTACTGCAGCGTGACCGCCACCGGCTCGATGCGCTCGGCGCCGCGGCAATCCCCGCGGTCGGCAGGCACCTTGCCAGCCGCGAAATGGCAAACCGCTGCGGACGAGTACTTCCACATTGCCACCGCGTCCTGTGCCGCCTGCAACAGAGGCGCGTTCTCAGGTGCAGCACCGGCTGCGCACTCATGGCGATCGGTCAATGGCAGGCTGCGTTCCACACCGCCATTGGCATCCACCACCACCTGCAGGCAGATGGTAGTGGGTGCCAGCTCCGCGCGCGGATCACGATCGCCGACCTCCGGGTCCGGTGCCGCGTAAAGTTGCGGCATCCGGTAACCCTCGCTGGCGCCCAGCGAATACGCCTGCACCTGTCCGCCGTCGCCCGCCGCCTCCGGTCGCAGCCGCTGGTGGCCGACACTCTCATTGCGGGTATCGACCGTGGTCAGGCGTTGCTGACTCGCGCATCCCACCAGCAATGCCGCCAGCAGCAGCGATGCAGACTTCACAGGGTGTCCTCGGTGTCGTCCATGGCAAAGGAGATCGGAATACGCACGGCAGCGGCCACCGGCTTGCCGTTCTTCATTGCCGGCCGGTACGCCCAGCTGCGCGCAGCGGCGACCGACACCGCATCGAACACGCCCGGATTGGTGGCGCTGAGCACGCGCACCTCGGTGGGCTGCCCCTGCGCATCCACCTCCACGCGCAGGTTCACCACGCCCACCTGGCGCTGTTCGATTGCAGACTTCGGATAGGACGGCGGCGGCATCTTGTCGACCTGGATGGGCCTGTCCAACCCGGCCCTGGCTGCGTCTTCCTGAGCGTGTTCAAACGGCTCGACCCCGATCCTCGGCGCTGCCGCCGTACTGCCCTGGCTGGCCCACGCCACCGCTCCCATTCCCAGGCACACCCCGACCACCAGCACCTGGCCCGACACCCACGGCAATGCCTTCCGCTTGGACTGCTTCAACATGGCGATACGCTCCTTCAACACGGGCTGGCTGCGCCAATGGCACACCGCGGGCGCAACCGGATGGACCAGCTGCGCCTTCAGCAGCGTGCTGGCGTAGAGGCCGCGCAGCGCGGGCTGCGGGGCCATGGTGCGGGCATCGCAGGCCAGTTCCTGCTCGCGCAGGAAACGGCGTGCGGCCCAGGGCAACAGCGGGTGGAACCAGAACACCGCACGCATCAGCAGCAGCGCACCGTTGGCCCAGTGGTCGCCATTGCGACGGTGGCTGCGCTCGTGCTGCAGGATCAGGTCCTGCTCCTGTGCGCTGAACTGCTGGTCGAACGCCGGGCCGACCACGATGCGTGGCCGCCACAGGCCGACCAGCGCCGGCAACCCGGGATCGCCGCTGGCCTGCCAGCTGCCATCGGCACGCGGCCGCAACGGGCCCATGCGCCGCTCGAAGCGCCGCTGTGCACGCAGCTCGCGCAGCAGGCGGACGCCCATCCCCAGGGCCCAGACCACCAGCAGCAGACCGGCCCATGGCAGCGCATGACCGCTCGCGCCCTCGAGGGCGCCCGGCATCACCTTCAGCGGCAGCGTCGGCACCTGCTGCAGCAATGCAACCCGGGGCAGCGGCAACAGCAGCGCCACCATCAGCAAGGGCAGCAACCCCCAGCTGCGATAGGCCAACCCAGCGCCCCCCAGCCGCACCAGCAAGGGCCGCAGCGCGGCCAGCACGACCACGCCCACTGCCAGCCAAAGGCTGGCCTGCCACAGTCCGTCGAGCAGCTCAGTCATGGTCCAGCTCCTGGATCAACTTCTTCAGTTCGGCGATGTCCTGCGCGCTCAGCCGGCCGCGCTCGCTGAAGTGCGCCACCAGCGGTGCCACGCGGCCTTCGAAGACGCGGCCGATGAAGTCCTGGCTCTGTGCCTCCACCCACGCCTGGCGCTGCAGCAGCGGCCGGTAAAGATAGCGCCGGCCATCACGCTCGGCGGCGATCGCGCCCTTGGTCAGCAGGCGGTTGAGCAGGGTCTTGATGGTCGGCTCGGCCCAGTCGCGGTGGGCCAGTGCGGCCACTACCTCGTCGGCACTACGCGGTGCCTGCTGCCACAGCACCTCCATCACAACGGCTTCGGCTTCGCTGATCGGGGTCATGGTTTACATCCGTAATCGACGGTTTGATTACGCTCGTAATCGAACCTCATGTCAAGCCCCTCGACTCCGGGTTCATCCCGGCTGCGCCAGCATCGGTTCCTCCCGCCCCAGGCCCCGGATGAAAGCACTGCCCAAGGAAGATTTCCCGGTCGAGCAGGCCCGTCGCTTCCTCGAACCCGGCCCGATCGTGCTGGTCAGCACCGCGTGGCGCGGCCAGCGCAACCTGATGACGATGGGCTGGCACATGGTGATGGGCTTCTCGCCGTCATTGGTCGCCACCTACCTGTGGCACGAGAACCACAGCCACGCACTGGCGCGTAACAGCGGCGAGTGCGTGATCAATGTTCCCGGGGTGGAGCTGCTCGACACCGTCGTGGACATCGGCAACTGCAGCGGCCGCGAGGTCGACAAGTTCGCCCGGTTCGGGCTTGACGCGCTGCCCGCACGCGAGGTCGGCGCGCCGCTGGTCGGACAATGCCATTCGTGCTTCGAGTGCCGCCTCCATGACGACAGCCAGGTGGAATCGAGCAACCTGTTCATCTGGGAAATCGTGCGTGCGCACGTGGCGCCGCGGCCGAAACTGCCGCGCACCGTGCATTACCGCGGCGATGGGCAGTTCATGGTGTCCGGCGCCGAAGTCTCGCGTCGACGGCGGTTCAAGCCCGACATGCTGTAATGCCGGCACTCCCCCCAGACGCAGGACCGCCCCGAATGACCGAACACCTCACCGACCTGGACGCCGCCGTTGACTGGTTGTTTGCGCGCGTGGACGGGCCGCTGCGGATCGGGGCGCCGCTGGCACTGGGCAAGCCGCACCGGCTGCTCAATGCCCTGTATGCACGCGTCGAGCAGGATCCGTCGCGGCCGCTGCAGCTGTATACCGCGCTGTCGCTGAACCCGCCGAAGGCGCGCGGCAACGGCCTGGAAGCGCGATTCATGGCGCCGTTCGCGCAGCGTCACTTCGGCGATGATTTTCCGCGCCTGGCCTATGCCGATGCGATCGCGCGCGACGCGTTGCCGGCGCACGTGCAGGTGGAAGAGTTCTACATGCAGTCCGGCGCCCTGCTCGGATCACGGCAGGCGCAGTCCAGCTATACCAGCCTGAACTACACCCACGCCGCCGATGCGGTCGCCCAGCGCGCGCCGCAGGTGATCGTGCAGAAGGTGGCGATGCGCCCGGATGACCGCCGGCTCTCGCTGTCGTGCAACAACGACATCACCCAGGACACGCTGGATGCCATCGCCGCGCGCGGACTGCCGCGCCCGCTGCTGGTCGCCGAGATCGATCCGCAGCTGCCCTACCTGGGCGGCTCGGCCACGGTCGATGTGTCGTTCTTCGATCTGGTGATCACCCCGCCGCCGCCGTACCCGGCCCTGTTCGGCCTGCCGCGGCAGCCGGTTGGCGATGCCGACTACGCCATCGGCCTGTATGCCAGCACCCTGGTACGCGATGGCGGCACGCTGCAGATCGGCATCGGCACGCTGGCCGATGCGCTCAGCCACGCACTGGTGCTGCGCCATACCGACAATGCGCGCTATCGCCGCGTGCTGCATGCACTCGACCCACAGCTGGCCAGCCATCCGCTGGTGCAGGAAATCGGCGGCTTGGACCCCTTTGAAGTGGGCTTGTACGGCTGCAGTGAAATGCTCAACGAGGGCTTCCGCCGGCTGGTACAGACCGGGGTGATCAAGCGCAAGGTGCACGACGACCTCGCGCTGATGCAGCGCATCGAGAACGGCAGCACGCTGTCGATCGACCATGCCACGCTGGACGCCGAGGGCGAGTACCTGCACGGCGCGTTCTACCTCGGCTCACCAGAGTTCTACGAATGGCTGCGCACCCTGCCGGAAGACGAATGCCGCGCGATCGGCATGCGTCGCATCAGCGAGATCAACCAGCTGTACGGTGGCAACGAGACGCTGGAGCGCCTGCAGCGCCGTCATGCGCGCTTCTTCAACTCCTGCATGATGGCCACCGCACTGGGTGCGGCGGTGTCAGACGCGTTGGATGACGGCCGCGTGGTATCCGGCGTGGGCGGCCAGTACAACTTCGTGGCGATGGCACATGCCCTGCCGGAAGCCCGCAGCGTGCTGATGTTCCGCGCCGCGCGCGACGACAAGGGCCAACGCGAATCCAACGTGCGCTGGAACTATGGCCACACCACCATTCCGCGCCACCTGCGCGATATCTACCTCAACGAGTACGGCATCGCCGATCTGCGCGGACTGACCGACGAGGACTGCGTGCAGGCGATGGCCGCGATCACCGAGGCGCCGTTCCAGGCCGGCCTGCTGCAGCAGGCGCACGGCGCGCGCAAGCTGTTGAGGGCCACGCCGCCCGATCCCGAACGCCTGCAGCGCAATACGCCGCAGTCACTGGCCGCGGCACTGGCACCGTTCCGCGCCGATGGCAGCCTTCCGGACTATCCGCTGGGCAGCGACTTCAACGAGATCGAACAGGTGCTGGTGAAGGCGCTGGGCTGGCTGAAGGCCAACACGCAGACCCGTGGCGACAAATTGCGCACGGTGTGGGCGGCGCTGCGCCAACCGGCCGGTGATGGCGATACGGTGTACCTGCAGCGCATGGGCCTGCAGGCACCGAAGGATTTCGCCGAGCGCCTGGACGCACGCCTGCTGCGCCTGGCGCTGGCACGCACCGCCTGAAAAAAGGGACGGAGGGGATCAAGTCGCTTCTGCACAAACGACTTGATCCCCTCCGTCCCCTTTTTCATCCACGCATGGCGCGGATCTACTGTCCGATCCTCACCGAATCCTCAAGATGCAGGCGGGCAATCGGTGGATGCTCTCGATGCTCGACCTGCCACAGGTCATAGGCCGCCTGCATTGCCAGCCACATGCGCGCATTGCCCAGACCTGCAAGCTCAAGGCGGAATGCAAGCTCCGCGGAGATACCGGCGTGCCCGTTGATGATGGTCGACAGCTGTCCGCGGGAATAACCAAGATGCTGCGCCAGCGCACTGATGGACATGCTGATCGCCGGCAGTATGTCTTCGCGCAGCGATTCCCCGGGATGCGGCGGATCATGCAACGGCATCGAGCAGACTCCTAGTGGTAATCGAGGTAATCGACCAATTCGACGTCGAGCCCACGAAAGCGGAATACCAATCGCCAACTCGCGGAGACACTTACAGCCCAGTAGCCGCTATAGCTTCCGCGCAGAGGATGCAGGCGATTTCCAGGCAAGCCCCATGTCTCCAGGACGCTGGGCTTGGTCCAGCTGGTGAAGCAAGCGCCGCAACCGCCCCGCATGATCGGCACGAACGCCTGAAATGTCGCCCCGTTCATAGAGCGCCTTCAGACCCCTGTGCCTGAAGCTGACGATCACGCAGCACCAATGTAAGGCATCACCTTACACACCGCAAATCCACCATGGTTTTCTGCGCCGATCTTCTTGTCCATGACCACTTCTGAGGGTGCCTCGGCAGGCCCTCCTTTTCGCAAGAAATGCAGGTCAGATGAAGAGGCCAACGCGACACTGGTGCCGCTGGGTGGAACATTTCGGGCAAAGGAGAAGGGGACGGAGAGGATAAGTCGCATTTGCACAAACGACTTGATCCCCTCCGTCCCCTTTTTCTCCACTCTGGAGAACGAGAAAGGCCGGCGTGTGCCGGCCTTCCCTTGTTGCACCGCGAGGCGGCTTACAGCGACTTCGCAGCTTCCACCACGTGGGCGGTGGTGATGCCGAAGTGCTTGTACAGCTGATCGGCCGGGGCCGAGGCACCGAAGGTGTCGATACCGATCACCGCACCGTCCAGGCCGACGAACTGGCGCCAGAAGCCGGTGACGCCGGCTTCCACGGCCACGCGCTTGCGCACGGCGTTCGGCAGCACCGATTCGCGGTAGGCCGCATCCTGGCGCAGGAACACGTCGGTGGACGGCATCGAGACCACGCGGGTCTTGAGGCCGGCCGCATCCAGCTGGGCCTTGGCTTCGGTCGCCAGCGAGACTTCCGAACCGGTGGCAATCAGGATCACGTCCGGGGTACCGGCGGCATCGGCCAGCACGTAGCCACCGCGCTCGATCTGGGTGATCTGCTCGGCGTTGCGCGGCTGGTGCGGCAGGTTCTGGCGGCTGAACACCAGGCAGCTCGGGCCGTCCTGGCGGGTGATCGCGGCCTTCCAGCTCACTGCCGACTCGACCGCATCGCACGGACGCCACACATCGTTGTTCGGGATGTAGCGCAGCGAGGCCAGGTGCTCCACCGGCTGGTGGGTCGGGCCGTCTTCGCCCAGGCCGATCGAGTCGTGGGTATAGACGTGGATGGCGTGGGCCGGAATCAGCGCACTCATGCGCACGCCATTGCGGGCGTAGTCGCTGAACACCAGGAAAGTGGCGTCGAACGGAATGAAGCCACCGTGCAGGGCCAAGCCATTGGCAATCGCGGTCATGCCGAACTCGCGCACGCCGTAGTACACGTAGTTGGCGTTGGCGTCGTCGCTGGCGACCGACTTGCTCCCCTTCCACAGGGTCAGGTTCGAGTGCGCCAGGTCGGCCGAGCCGCCGACGATTTCCGGCAGCAGCGGGGCGAAGGCTTCGATGGCCAGCTGCGAGGCCTTGCGCGAGGCGATCGTCGGGCCTTCAGCGGCCACCTGGGCGATGTAGGCATCGGCCTTGGCAACGAAGTCGGCAGGCAGCTCGCCGTGCGAACGACGGGTCAGCTCGGACGCTTCCGCCGGATACTGGCTGGCGTACTTGTCGAACAGCTGCTCCCACTCGGCCTGGCGCAGGGTGCCGGCGCCATTGGCGCGCCAGCCGTCGTAGATCGCCTGCGGGATCTCGAACGGACCGTATTCCCAACCCAGCTGCTTGCGGGTGGCTTCCAGCTCGTCCTTGCCCAGCGGTGCGCCG
This sequence comes from Stenotrophomonas sp. SKA14, assembly GCF_000158575.1. NCBI lineage: Bacteria > Pseudomonadati > Pseudomonadota > Gammaproteobacteria > Lysobacterales > Lysobacteraceae > Stenotrophomonas > Stenotrophomonas sp. SKA14. The sequence continues at coordinate 1,393,190 of NZ_DS999412.1, read as the reverse complement.
TGGCTGGATTCCTTGCCCGCCTTGTTCGGCGAACCAAAGCCGATGGTGGTGCGGCAGCAGATCAGGGTCGGCTTGTCGCTCTGCGACAACGCGGCCTCGATGCCGGCCTTGATGCTGTCCGGGTCGTGGCCATCAACATCGCGGACCACGTTCCAGCCATAGGCCTCGAAACGCTCCGGGGTGTTGTCGGTGAACCAGCCCTCGACGTTGCCGTCGATGGAGATGTGGTTGTTGTCCCAGAAGCAGACCAGCTTGTGCAGGCCCCAGGTGCCGGCCAGCGACGCCGCTTCATGCGACACGCCTTCCATCAGGCAGCCATCGCCCATGAACACCCAGGTGCGGTGGTCGACCACTTCCAGCTCCGGGCGGTTGAAGCGCTGTGCCAGCAGCTTCTCGGCCAGGGCGAAGCCCACGGCGTTGGCGAAACCCTGGCCCAGCGGGCCGGTGGTGGTTTCCACGCCCGGGGTCTCGTGGCGTTCCGGGTGGCCGGCGGTGTGGCTGCCCAGCTGGCGGAACAGCTTCAGCTGCTCGATCGGCAGGTCGTAACCGCTCAGGTGCAGCAGCGCGTACTGCAGCATCGAACCATGGCCGTTGGAGAGCACGAAACGGTCGCGGTTGAACCAGTGCGGGTTGCTCGGGTTATGGCGGAGGTAGTCGTTCCAGAGGACTTCGGCGATGTCGGCCATGCCCATGGGCATGCCGGGGTGGCCGGACTTTGCGGTTTCAACCGCATCGGCGGCAAGGAAGCGGATGGCGTTGGCCAACTGGCGACGGGTAGGCTGCGTCATGGTTCTGTCGGAATCGGGAGGCGGCCGCGGACGTGCGGGCGGCCTATTGTCCCATAGTCACCGGGCAGGGGTCAGTTCCAGCTTGCCCGGTCGTGCCGGCCGCTGGCCGGCAGTTGCGCAGAATTCAATGAAGATCATGAAGTTGCCGGCCAGCGGCCGGCACTACCGCCCCCGGAGTCCGGGGGCGGGAATCTGGACTCAGTCCTGCTGAGGACCGAGCGCCGGGCCGTCGTGGGACTCGCCCTTGGCCACCAGGGTGGTCAGGGCCAGGTCGCCGGTCACGTTCAGTGCGGTACGGCACATGTCCAGGAAGTGGTTCACGCCCAGGATCAGACCGATACCCAGCGGGTTCACGCCGACCATCGCGCAGATCATCGCCACCACCGGCAGCGAGCCCGACGGCACGCCGGCGGTACCGATGCCACCGAGGATGCACACCGCCATCACCATGAACTGCTGGCCGATGCTCAGGTCCACGCCGAAGAACTGGGCCAGGAAGATCACCGTCACGCCCTCGAACAACGCGGTGCCGTTCTGGTTTGCGGTGGCGCCTACGGTCAGCACGAAGCGCGACACGCGCTGCGGCAGGCCCATCTGGTCGGCCACGCGCAGCGCGGTCGGCAGGGTGGCGTTGCTGGAGGCGGTGGAGAACGCCATCACCGTCGCTTCCTGGGTATCGCGGAAGAACGACAGCGGCGAGCGGCCCGACAGCCACACGGCGGTGCCGTAGGTCACGATCATGTGCAGGCCCAACGCCAGCACCACCACGCCCACGTAGGCGCCGAGGCGGATGATCAGCTCGAAGCCGAACAGCGCGGCCAGGTTGAACATGAAGCAGGCCACCGCGTACGGAGCCAGGCGGATGACCAGGTTGATCAGGGTCATCGAGATTTCGAACACGCCTTCGATCGCGCGGCGCAGCGGGGCAACCTTCTCGTTGTCGGTCAGCACCATGCCGATGCCGAACATCAGCGCGAAGAACATCAGCGACAGGATCGCGCCGTTGTCAGACGCGGCCTGCAGCACGTTGCTCGGCACGATCGACAGCAGCATGTCCATGCCCTTCGGCGTGCCATGGATGCCGGCCACGATCTCCTTGCTGCGTTCGGCGTTCTCCGACAGCATCATCGCAGCGACCTGCGGGTCGACGCCGGCGCCCGGCTTGAGCACGTTGACCAGCACCAGGCCGATGCCCACCGCAATGCCGGACAGCAGCACGGTATAGGCCAGCGTCTTCCAGCCGATGCGGCCGAGGGCGCGGATGTCGCCCATCTCCGACACGCCCATGATCAGAGCCGAGAAGATCAGCGGCACGATCAGCATGAAGATCAGGTTGAGGAACAGGCCCGAAGCCGGGGTGGTGACGTAGTCCATTACCCACTTGGCACCGCCCTGCAGACCCTCGACGCTGCCACCCAGGGCGTGCACGGTCAGTCCCAGGACCAGGCCGATCGCAAAGCCGATGCCCATCTTCCAGTGCAGGGGCAACTTCTTCTTGTCGGCAGCAGCTGCTGTCATACGCGGGTTTCCTCGAAAAATGAATGCACTCTAACAAAGCGCGCAAGCGGCGCCGGTTCAGGTTCGCCGCGGTGGATACAGCGGCGCCAGGCCAGTGTCAGCGGCTCCCGCAGCCGCCGACCAGTGCGGTCCGTCACGGAAGGCCGTGCGCAGGCGCGTACGCAGCGCCGCCAGATCGCCCTGCCCGCCCCAGCGCGCCTGCTGCAGGTCCTGCAACACCTGGCGCTGCTCCGGATCGTCCAGACGCGCGATGACCTGCTCGATACGTTCGACACCGGCCATCGCACACAGCTGTGCTTCCACCTGGTCGAAGCCCTCGCCATCGAGCACGCGGCGCAGTTCGGCCAAGCCGGCACGGCCGCTCGCCACAGTCGGCACAGCGGACGCGCCGGCGGCAGGGGCCGCTGCACGCGGGCGACGGCCACGCTGCCAGCCCCACAGCAGGGTCAGCAGCCACAGCAGCGCCAGCCCGATCGCAGCGCCCATCCAGGGCCATGGGCGCTCGGCCATGCCGCTGGCGCGCGGGTCGGTGGCCGCGATGCGGCTGTCCTGGCCATCGGTGCCGGGCAGCGTGGCGTCGGTGTCGATCGGCGGCAACGGTGCCGGTGAGGCATTGCCGCCACCATTGCCCGTCGCAACCGTCAGCGTCAGGTCCGGCAGCTTCGCCTCCTGGGCCTTGCCGCTGCGCACATCCCACCAGGGCAGGCGCGGGCCGGGCACCACCAGCGAACCTGGCTGGCGCGGCACGATTGAATAGCGGCGGGTGATCTTCAGGCGTGGGGTGCTGCCGTTGAAGGTCTCTTCGTACTGTGCCGGCTCGGCGAACACCTGCGCATTGGCGCCGACATCCGGCACCGGCAGATCAGTGAACTGCGCGCGCGTCGCGCCTTCGGCAACCGCTTCAACCACCACGTTGGCGGCCTCACCGGTGCGGGCGCTGGTCGGCGCACTGGTATAGCGCAACTGCAGGCTCTGCAGCGGCAGCCACGGCTGCGGCGCCTGCGCCGGCTGTGCCTGCACCTGCAACGTGCGGTCGGCACCGGTGGCATTCATGCGGCCGTCGCCCCCGCCAAAGAAGTCGTCGAAGAAGCCACCGGCACTGCGCCCGCTGAAGCGCGCACCGGCCAACCGCAATGCGCCGCTGCGCTCGGGGATCAGCAGGAAGCGGCGTTCGACCACGTTGTAGCGGCGCCCGTTGACCTGGCGCACATCGGTGCGGTCATCGCCCACGCGCTGCAATGACGCGCCCGCCGGGGTATCCAGTACCAGTTCACCCGACGCCAGCTGCGAAGCAAAGTACAACCGCACCACCACGCCCACGCTCTGCTGCACGTATGGCGTTTCGTCATCGACAACCGTCTCGATGAAGGCCATCGCAGTGCTGTCCGGACCCGCCACAGCGGCCGCGTCCACCTGCAGGGTCAGCGGCGCGGTACGCACACTGCCCACCTGCAGGCCTGGAACCACCAGTGCACCACTGCGTCGCGGCGTCAGCGCCACGCCGTACAGGTTGCGCTGCTGCATGCTGCCGTTGCTCCACTCCACCTGGCGGCTGCTGGTCTGCGCGCTCAGATCGAAGTCGGTACGCAGTGGCGTGAAGTCTGGCGCGCCCTGATCACTCTCGACATTGAGGGTGACCGTGTCGCCCATTGCAATGCGATCGCGGTCCAGCCAGGCGCGCGGCTGCGCCCAGGCCAGCAGCGGCAGCCACAGCAGCAGCGCTGCCAGTACCTGCCGGGGCCAGAACCCGTGCATGTTGATCACCCGCGTCATCGCCCTTCCCTCTTCCTGCGTTCGTTTTCCAGCTGGAACTTGGCTCGCAGCAGCGCGCCCGGATCATCAGGTACGCGTCGCATCCACGCCTCCACGGCCTGTTGCTCCTCGCGTCGGCGCGGGGTGGTGCCTTCGCTGCCTGGCACGGGCTTGCCATCCTGTTCGCCCTTGCCTTCACGTGCCTGCTGCATCGCCTGCTGCATGCGCTGGCGCTGCTGCTCGTCGGCCTGCGCCTGCGCCTTGGCATCTTCCACCTGCGGTGGTGCCTGCTGGCCATCGTGGCCGCGCTCGCCGGGCTGAGGCTGGCCCTGCTGCCCCGATTGTGGCTGGCCCTGGCCGGGGTCTTTCTGCCCCTGCTGCGGTTGCTGGCCCGGCGGATTCTGCTTGCCCTGCGAATCGTTCTGCTGTTTCTGCGGGCCGCTCTGCCGTGGCTTCTGCTGATCCTGGCCCTGTCCCTGGCCTCCCGACTGCGTGCGCTTGCGCGCGGCATCGACCACAGCGCGGTTGGCCACTGCGTCGGCCATGCCCGGATGCAGCGCCAGCGCGCGGTCGTAAGCGGCGATGGCCTCATCGTAGTTGCCCTGGCGTGCCAGTGCGTTGGCCAGGTTGTACCAGCCGGCATCGCTGTCGATGCCTTCGAACTGCTTGCGTGCACCGGCGAAGTCGCCGTTGCGGTAGGCCTGCACACCTTCGGCCAGGCGCTGGTGCTGCAGCTGGTCAGCACGCTTCCACAGGGTGCCCTGCGCGGGCGGCGGTGCGGGCGCTGCGGGCGCCTGCGCCTGCACGTCACCCATCCAGGGCAGCAGGCCAACGGCCAGCACCGCGGCCAGCACCGCGCGGCGGCGGAAGGCCAACAGTGCCAGCAGCATCAGCGGCGGCAGCAGCCAGAAGCCTTCATCGCGCCACTGCTTGCCTTCGCCCGGCCGCTGCGCCGCCGTGCCCTGGCGCGCATCCAGTACCCCCAGCGCACGCAGGTCGCTGTCGTCGGCAGCGATGCGTGCATAGCGCCCGCCACCTGCGGTGGCCACGGCGCGCAGGCTGCCCTCATCCAGCGCTGCCTGGCGGATCTGCCCATTGCCATCGCGATAGGCCGCACCCGCCGGCGTACCCAGCCCCAGCACCGAAACCTGCAGGCCAAGGCTGCGTGCCTGGGCCGCGGCCAGCGCGGCCTCACTGTCGGCCTGGTCGGTGACCAGCAGGACCTGTCCCTGCAGCGCCGCGACCTGCCGCATCAGTTGCGCCGCCCAGTCGATAGCGCGATCGGCACGCTGTCCATCGCGCGGCATCACCTCGGGTGACAAGGCATCCAGATACAGCGCGACATTGCTGCCGTCATCGGTCAACGGCGCCACCGTGTAGGCGTCATCGGCATACACGACCAGGCCGACCTGGCCGCCCTTGCGCGCGCGCAGCAGCTCGCCCAGCTTGGCCCGCGCCTGCAGCAGCCGCGACGGCGGCAGGTCGGTGGCGGTGATCCGGCTGGACAGATCCAGGACGACCAGCAGCGGTGCGCTGGCCTGGAACATCGGCTGCGCCTGCTGCCGCCAGCTTGGTCCGGCCATCGCCAGCGATGCCAGCGTCCAGCCCAGCAGCAGCGCCCACGGCAGGCGCGTACGGCGACGCGTGCCTGCCGCCAGCAGGTGCGGCAGCAGGTGTGGATCCACCGCCTGCCGCCACGCATCGCTGCGCCGCTGCCGGTACAGCGCCAGCGCGAGGATCACCGGCAGCGCCAGCAGGGCCCACAGCCATTCCGGGCGCAGGAAATGCAGCGCGTTCCAGTCGGGAAGATTCGAAGCGAACGCGATCATCGGCGACGCTCCGGCCACACCCATGCCAACGCGCCCAGCAACAACGCCAGCCCCAACGGCCAGGCATAGCGTTCCTCACGCGGGCGCAGGCTGGGTCCCTTCGCGGCGATCGGCTCCAGCCGGTCCAGTTCGGCATAGATGCCGGCCAGCTGTGCCGTATCGCGTGCGCGGAAGAACTGGCCGCCGGTCATGCCCGCGATCTTCTTCAATGTGGCCTCGTCGACCGGATCCTGGTCGGCGGAAATGGAGATGCCGAACACGCGCATGCTGCCGTCGCCGCCAAACGCGACGGTGTGGATGCGTACACCCTCGGCGCGGGCAACTTCGGCCGCGCGCAGGGGCTCCAGTACGCCGGCATTGCTGACACCGTCGGTCAGCAGGATCAGCACGCGCTGGCCTTCGGGCTGGCTGCGCAGGCGCTTCACCGCCAGGCCGATGGCATCACCGATGGCGGTTTCGCGACCGGCCAGGCCGACCACGCTGTCGCGCAGCTGGTCGCGCACACTGGCCAGGTCGGCTGTAAGGGGCGTCAACGTATAAGCACGGTCGCCGAAGATCAGCAGGCCGATGCGATCACCGGCGCGGCGGTCGAGGAAGTCGGCCAGCACCGCCTTGGCTGCGGTGAGGCGGTCCACGGCCTGCCCGCCCAGCACCATGTCGCCCTCACCCATGCTGCCGGACACGTCCATTGCCAGCATCATCTGCCGGCCCTGCTGCGGTGGGGTGATGGCCTCACCGAGTTGCTGTGGACGGGCAAGCGCAACGCACAGCGCGCACCAGCCCAACCACAACAGCAGCGTACGCAGCCAGGACACGTCGACGCGGCCACCACCGGTCAGTGCTTCCAGTTCGCTGGCGGCATACGGCACGCGCAGCGCAGCGCCGGGATCAGCGCGACGCTTCCACGCGTACATCAGCAGCGGCAACGGCAATGCCAGCAGCGCCAGCGGCCATGCCAGCTGCAGGTCCGGCCACGGCCAGTAACTCGCCAGCAGATTCATCGCCGACGCTCCAGCAGCATCGCCAGATAGCGCGCGCGGGACCAGCTGCGCACCGCGGCCACTTCGCTGGCATCCACGCGTGGCCGATAGGCGCCCTCGGCCAGCAGGCTGCGCCGTGCACCGGACAACGTGCCCTGCGGGTCCACGCGCTGCCACCATGCGTCGTCGCGCAACGATTCACTGCCCGGACGTGCCTGGCGCGCGGCACGACGCAGCAGGCCGGCGATCGCCGCCAGTTCCGTCGAGGCGTCCGTGCAGGCCGCCAGCTCTCTGTCGAACTGCTGCAACCAGCGCTGCCGACGGCGGCGACGCTGCCACCACACGAATACGACGACCAACAGCAGCAGTAGCAACGCCGCACCGATCATCAGATAGCCTGGTGCCGGTGGCCACCACGACGGGGCCGGCGGCAGCTGCACGTCGCGCAGCGGGAGGTTGGCGCTCATGCCGGCACCTCGGTCGGCGACGGGGCCAGCCACGCATCGCTGGGCGCATCGCTGGACAGCACCTGCACGTCAACGCGGCGTGCGCCGAGCTGGCGCCGCAGTTCCTGCAGCGGTTCGACGAAATGTGCCTGCCAATGCGCCTGCACGTCGCTGCGGCGCAGGTCGAGTCCAACGCGCTGCTGCGCGGTCTGGAACTGCAGCGCGGCCGACGGCGGCTGCAGTTCCAATGGATCGACCAGCAGAATCAGGCTGAGGTCATGGTGCTGGGCCAGCGCGCTCCAGCGTACCGGCGCAATCCGCGCCGCCTGCTGCGGATCGGCCAGCACCAGCATGCGCGCCCCGGGGCGCAGCACGCGACTGGCGTGGTCCAGCGCACGCTCGAGACCAAGATCATCGGCCGGCGGCTGCGCATACCAGCGGGTGAGTGCATCGAGTACGCGCAGCACACCGCGCGGCCCGCCCGCCGGTGCGACCGGTGGCTCGCGGTCGCTGCCACGCAGGGCGCCCACGCGGTCGCCTCGACGCTGCGCCGACCAGGCAGCAACGGCGCCCGCGCGTGCGGCCTGTACCGACTTGAAGCGCACCCGGGTGCCGAAATACAGCGCCGGCGAGGTGTCGGCCACGATCAGGCTGACCCGCTCGCGCTCAGCCTGGAACAGCTTGGTGTGGGCACGGCCGGTACGCGCGGTCACCCGCCAGTCGATATGCCTTGCATCATCACCGGCCACGTACTCGCGTGATTCGGCGTACTCCATGCCACGCCCGCGCAGCGGGGACGGCGCCTGCCCGGCATTGCCGGCACGGCCGCGGCGTGGCGGCGGCGGGCGCTGTGCCAGGCGACGCAGTGCGACCAGTTCGGCCAACTGCGGGCGCAGCCCGTCGCCCTCGCTGGCCATGGATGCAGGTTCCGGGGATGGATCGGTCATGCGCAGGCTCAGGGTGCCGGCACCCGGGCCAGCAGCTCCTGCACCAGCCGCTCGCCATCCCAGCCTTCGGCGGTGGCTTCGTAACTGGGCAGCACGCGATGGCGCAGCACGTCAGCGGCGACCGCGCGCACGTCATCGGGCGTGACGAAATCGCGACCGGCCAACCAGGCGCGCGCACGTGCACAGCGTTCCAGCGCGATGGAACCTCGCGGGCTTGCGCCCCACGCGATGCGGCGGCCGAGGCCGGCGTCGTAGCGCGACGGATCGCGCGAAGCCAGCACCAGTTCGATCAGGTAGCGTTCCAGCGCGGGCGCCATGTGCAGGTCCAGCACTTCGCGACGGGCCGCGAACACATCCTGCATCGGCAGCTTCTCCGGCGCCGGCGCAGCTTCGCCCAATGCGCCACGGGCACGCTCGCGGGCCAGCCGCAGGATTTCCGATTCGGCGGCCTGGTCCGGGTAGCCGATGCGCACATGCATCAGGAAGCGATCCAGCTGTGCTTCCGGCAGCGGGAAGGTGCCTTCCTGCTCGATCGGGTTCTGCGTGGCCATCACCAGGAACAACGACGGCAGCGCGTACGTATGACGGCCGACGGTGACCTGGCGTTCGCCCATCGCCTCCAGCAGCGCCGACTGCACCTTGGCCGGCGCACGGTTGATTTCATCGGCCAGCAGGATCGGGTGGAAGATCGGGCCGGGCACGAACTCGAATCGACCTTCCTGCGGGCGCCAGATCTCGGTGCCGGTGAGGTCGGCCGGCAGCAGGTCCGGGGTGAACTGCACGCGGGCGAAGTCCGCTTCCAGACGTGCTGCCAGCGCGCGGATCGCCGTGGTCTTGGCCAGTCCCGGCGCACCCTCCACCAGCAGGTGGCCGTCGGCCAGCAGCGCGATGAGCAGGCGCTCGACCAGCGCAGACTGGCCGACGATTTCGGCGGACAGCGCATCGCGCAGCTGGCTGAAGGCGGCGTGCAGGCGGGAGCTGGCCGGCGCGGGCGGCGGCGGGACGGTTTCGGGCATCGGCGGAGGCAGGTTCATGGGGGCCTTTGACCGGCGCAGGACGGCACGGGTTCCCGACATCATCGCAGGGTGCCCTGCGATTGACATCAAGAACGGCTGAACAGCCCTTCGCGCACCGCATGACCGGCCTCAACGAAGAAGGGCCGCACAAGGCGGCCCTTCTTCCTGCAACAGGTGGTACCGGCTCAGTTCTGCTTGGCCACGCGCAGCACCTTCGGCGTGACGAACACCAGCAGTTCGGCCTTGTCCTTGCTGCGGCCACGCTTCTTGAACAGGTTGCCCAGGAACGGCACGTCGCCCAGGAACGGAACCTTGCTCACGCTGCTGCGGTCGGTGAACTCGTACACGCCACCGATCACGACGGTCTGGCCATCGTCCACCAGCACCGCGGTATTGACTTCACGGCGGTTGATTTCCGGCACGGTGCCATAGCCCTGCAGCTGGATCAGGCGCTCCACTTCATCCTTCTTCAGCTGCATGTTGAGGAACACGCGGTTGTCGTTGGTGATGGTCGGGGTCACCTTCAGTTCCAGCACCACTTCCTTGAACTGGACGTTGGGCGTGGCAACGCCGCCGGTACCGCCACCACTGATGGTGACGTAGCCGATTTCCTTGCCCTGCTTGATCAGTGCCTCGCGCTGGTTGGTGGTCACCACGCGCGGGTTGGAGATCACTTCGCCACGGGCCTCTTCCTGCATCGCCGACAGCTCGACGTCCAGCAGGTAGCCGGCATTGAGGATCGACAGCGCCAACGAGCCCGGGGTGGCGGTCGAAGCGGCCGGCAGGTTGAAGTTCAGGCCACGGGTGATGGCCGGAAGCAGCGGCACCGGTGCCGGTCCAACGCTGCCGCCCGCTTCCCAATCGCGATAGGCCTTGGCATTGGCGGCCGAAGTATCCGCCTGCGACTGGCGGGTCTTGCGGTTGGATTCCAGGTCACCACTGAAGTACACGTTGTCGCGGCTGCCGCTGATGCCAAACTTGGCACCCAGCTCGCGGGCGAACGTATCGGTGGCGATGACGATACGGCTTTCGATCAGCACCTGGTCAACCGGCCGGTCGATCACGCCGATCAGTTCACGCATGCGCGCGATCTTCTTCGGGATGTCGCTGATCATCAGCGTGTTGGTGCGCTCGTCGGCCACGATGCGGCCACGCGAGGACAGGAAGCCACTGTCTTCCTGCGACGCCGAACCACCGCTGCTGCCGCTGCCGCCACCACCGCCGATACCCTTGGCCTCGGTCAGCGCCTTGAAGATCTGCGTGGCGCTGTGGTAGTTGATCTGCACGTAATCGGTAACCAGGTCTTCGCGGTTCTCGATGGCGATGCGCGCGTCTTCCTTCTCCTGCTCGAACTTGGCCAGCTCGGCCTGCGGCGCAACCCAGATCACGCTGCCGTCGCGACGCTTGTCCAGGCCCTTGGCCCGCAGCACGATGTCCAGCGCCTGGTCCCACGGCACGTTGACCAGGCGCAGGGTCACATTGCCCTGCACCGAATCGGACGCCACCACGTTGAGGTTGGATTCTTCGGCGATCAACTGCAGCACAGTGCGCACCGGCACGTCCTGGAAGTTGAAGGTCACCGGCTTGCCGGTGAAACCGCGCTGGCCCACGGCCTTGGCGGCCTGCGCAACGCTGCCCGCAGTGACCGCACCCACTGCCGCCGGCGCCTGACGCGGGCTGATCTCGACCACGTATTCGTTGCCGCTCTGGTAGGCCAGCGAATCCACCGCACCACCGGTGCTCAGGACCAGCTGGGTACCCGCGCCGGAGGGCTTGGCGTCGATGCGCTGCACCGGCGTTGCGAAGTCGGTGACGTTCATCGGCCTCTGCAGGTTGGCCGGCAGCCGGGCGTTGCCGACATCGACCACCACGCTGTTGCCCTGCGTGCGCAGGTCCGGCACCGCACCCTGCCCGTCGAACTGGACGATCAGGCGACCGGCGCCATCATCTCCGCGCTTGAAATCGATCTTCGCCACCGACAGGCCTGTCGGTGCGACGGCCGCAGCCACGGTGGCGCCTGCCGGCTTTTCCGCCGGCGTGGCAGCCAGCGCCGGAGCGCAGGCCAGCATCAGCGCGACTCCCAACGCGCTGACACGGTTCAAGGTAGAGCGCCGGATGGGACGCAGCCCCTTGGCTTGGTGAAAGGTCATCGTGCTATCCCCAGTAAACGATCATTGATCTTCAAGCGAGAGCGTTGCCGGCCGTTCCAGCCAGCCGCCCGCACCATCCGGCACCAGTTCGATCAGCTCCACGCGGTCTTCGAAGACCGCCGTGATCCGCCCGTCGCTCTGTCCCAGGTATCCGCCCGGGCGCACCCGGTAGGTCACCTTGTCCGGCCCCATCACCAGCGCGACGACGCCTGCACCCGTGCCGATGGTGCCGACCATGTCCAGTGCGTCCAGCGGGAAGCCTTCCAGCGGCTCCTTGCGCCGGTTCGGATCCGGACGCAATCCGCCATTCCCCTGCTGCGGATTGGTCCAGGCATCGGTGAACGGGTCACGCATGCCCTGCGCCGAATACTCGAAGGTCTCGAACTGCTGCATCACCGGCAGCGGCTCCAGCGGCTGCGCCGGCCGTGCCCGCTCGCCTTCCACCCACTTTTCCAGGTTGGGGGCGTCGCCGGGCGTGCTGGTCACGCCGCGGCCGCAGGCGGCCAGCAACAGGACCGCCAACGCCATTGCACCGCGTGCGATGTACGTGCGCATCACTTCTTGCCCCCCTTGCCCTTCTTCTTCGCCTCGGCATCGGCAGCAGCCTGCTGCGCCTGCACTTCGGTCTCGTCCAGGTAGCGATAGGTCTTGACCGTGCCGGACAACTCCAGCGCACCGCTACGGACGTTGCCCTTGGACTTGTCCTTGGGCTTGAGGTTGATGTCGTGCATGGTCAGGATCACCACCCGCGGCAACGATGCCACGCCGCTGACGAACGCGCCGAACTGGTGGTAGCTGCCCACCATCCGCAGCTTGATCGGCTTCTCGGCGTAGAACTCCTTGACCTGCTCCTGCTCGGGCTCGAACAGCTCGTTGGCCAGGCCGCTGGACAACGCGGTCTGCGAGATGTCGATGATCAGGTCGGGCATTTCCGTCTTGCTCGGCAGTTGCCGCAGCATCTGCTGCAGCACCTGCTCCATCTGCGCCAGCTGCTGCTTCAGCGGGGCCAGGTTCACCGCGCGTTCCTGCTGCTTGGTGAACTCGGAACGCAGCTCGACTTCCTTCGATTCCAGGCCAGCGAGTTCCTCGCGCTTGCCGCTGATCAGCAGCATCCACGCCAGGAACATGATCACCAGCGCCAGCACCGTGCAGAAGACGATCTTGGCCTTCTGCGGCCAGTTGCCGATGTCGTTGAAATCGAGGTTCTTCAGATCGATCTTCTGGCTCATGCGCGGTCCCCCTGCAGCGGCGCGATGAAGGCCTGCGGCGGCTGCGCCAGGCGGCTTCCCTCAGGCTTCGGCGCCGGCTTGGCAGCCGGCGCTGCCGGCTGGTTCGGCTTGGCCGGTGCAGCGGCCGGTGCAGCCGTCGGCGCTGCGGCAGGTGCCGCCGGGGCCGGTGCCGGCGCATTCGCGGCCGGAGCCGCAGCCGGGGCGGCAGGCGTGGCGGCGTCCGGACCTGCGGCAAGCGGGGCCACCGTAGGCGACGGTGCCGAAGCAACCGTGCCATCCGCGTTCAGGCCCGGCGTCGCCGCAACCTCTTCGCTCTGTGCCGGCAGCTTCACCTTGACCACGAACACGTACGGCAGTGCCTTGATGTCGGTAACCGGACCGGTCTTGCCGTCCTTGTCCTTCTCAGGCTCGCGCGCCTCGATGATCGACAGCTCCGGATTGGTCATCCAGCCGGAGGTGTCCAGGTTGCGCATGTAGGCCGAGACACGGGCGTTGGACTGGGTACGGCCTTCCAGGGTCAGCACGTCGCCTTCCTGCTTCAGCGCGGTCAGCACCACGCCGTCGGGAATCGTACGCACCAGCGCATCGAACAGATGGACCATCTGCGAGCGCTTGGCCTGCAGTTCCTCGATCACCTTCTTGCGTGCCAGCAGGCGTTCCTTCTGCGCATCGAGGCGGTCGATCTCCTTGTTCTGTTCCTTGACCTTCTCGATCTCGGCCGACAGATAGGCATTGCGATCCATCTGGCCGCTCACCTGGCGGTCGTAGTAGAACCAGATCAGCAGCGACAGCAGCAGGCCACCGATCGCGGCCATGCCCAGCATTGCGTAGAACTCACGCTGGCGTTGCTTGCGCCGCTCGGCGCGCCAGGGCAATAGATTGATGCGTGCCATCAGTCGAAGCTCCTCAGCGCCAGACCGGTGGCGATCATCAGCGCGGGGGCATCCTGGGCCAGCGCATGCGCGTTCACCTTCGGGCCCAGGGTCATCTGTGCCAGCGGGTTGGCGACCACGGTCGGCACGCCCAGCTGTTCTTCGACCATCTCCGGCAGGCCACCCAGCACGGCACAGCCGCCGGCCAGCACGATGTGATCGACGCGGTTGAACTCACTGCCTGCGTAGAAGAACTGCAGCAGGCGGCTGATCTGCTGCACCGTGGCTTCCTTGAACGGCTCCAGCACTTCCATCTCGTAGCTTTCCGGCAACCCGCCCTGGCGCTTGGCCAGGCCGGCTTCCTCGTAGCTCAGGCCGTAGCGGCGCATGATCTCGTCGGTCAGCTGCTTGCCACCGAACACCTGTTCGCGGCTGTAGAGGCTACGGCCGCCGCGCAGGACATTGAGGGTGGTCATGGTCGCGCCGATGTCGACCAGTGCGACAACACCGTCGATGGACACCGGCAGCTCGCTGGCGACCAGGGCGTAGGCGTTCTCGACCGCGAAGGCCTCCACGTCCATCACCTTGGCCTGCAGGCCACCGAGCTCCAGCGCCGACTGGCGCAGCTCCACGTTCTCCGAACGCGACGCGGCCAGCAGCACCTGCACCATCTCGGGGTTGTTCGGGATCGCCCCGATCACCTCGAAGTCCAGGTTCACTTCCTCGATCGGATACGGAATGTAGTTGACCGCTTCCAGCTCGATCTGGGCTTCCATGTCGTTTTCGTCGAGCTCGGCCGGCATCGGGATCACCTTGGTGATCACCGCCGACCCGGCGACGGCGGCAGCGGCCAGCTTGGCCTTGCTGCCTGAACGGTTCATCGCCCGGCGGATGGCCTCACCGACCGCTTCCACCTCCACGATGTTCTTCTCCACCACCGCATTCGGCGGAAGTGGTTCCACAGCATAGTGTTCCACACGGAAACGATTGCCGCTGCGGGACAGCTGCAAAAGCTTTACCGCAGTCGAACTGATGTCGACGCCTACAAGCGGCGACTGACTTTTTGGGATGAGCCCCACGGTTTCTCCCCTGCCGACGGGCACTTGGACACAAGACCTGCGTCCGAGCATTAATAACGTATTCTTAGCAAATGGCAACGGCCCTGCTGTGAAGTCCCTCACGGATTCACATTGCAGCCCCTGGCAGTTCCCCTTGCGCTCCCCAGTGCCGACCCCAGCCGCCACCTTGCGTAATCTATACTCTGCGACCACGAAATTCGCAATCGGAATCTGAACCCGATGACTCGACTCCGCCGCTGGCTGCGCTGGATCTTCCTGATTGTCCTGGTCCTGGCGCTGATCGGCGCGGCCGCCGTGGGCGGTCTGTACTACGCCGTATCCTCCAAGCTTCCCGACGTGCAGACCCTGCGCGACGTGGAGATGCAGGAGCCCATGTACGTCTATGCCGCCGACGGCAAGCTGATGGCGGTGTTCGGCGAGACCCGCCGGACCCCGGTCACCATGAAGGACGTGCCCGAGCGCCTGAAGCAGGCGTTCCTGGCCACCGAGGATGCCCGCTTCTACGAGCATGGCGGCGTGGACTACATGGGCATCGGCCGCGCGGTGTGGCTGCTGGCCACCACCAACGACAAGCGCGTGCCGGGTGGTTCGACCATCACCCAGCAGGTGGCCCGCCAGTTCTTCCTCAGCTCCGAGTACAGCTATACCCGCAAGCTGGCCGAGATCCTGCTGGCGCGGAAGATCGAGTCCGAGCTGAGCAAGGACGAGATCTTCGAGCTGTACCTGAACAAGAGTTTCTTCGGCAACCGCGCCTACGGCGTGGCCGCCGCCGCCGAGTTCTATTACGGCAAGAAGCTGGGCGAACTGAACCTGGACGAGATGGCCTCGCTGGCCGGCATCCCCAAGTTCCCCTCTTCCGGCAACCCGATCTCCAACCCTGAACGTGCCCGCCAGCGCCGCGACAACTACGTGCTGCAGCGCATGGCCGACCTGAAGTTCGTCACCCAGGCCGAGGCCGACGCCGCCAAGGCGGTGCCGATGCATGCCAGCGCGCATGAGCCGCCGGTACAGGTCGATGCCCCCTACGTGGCCGAACTGGTGCGCCAGGAAATGATCGCCCGCTTTGGCGGCGATGTGGTCAACAAGGGTTACCACGTCACCACCACCATCGACTCGACCCTGCAGACTGCCGCCAACCTGGCCGTCCGCGATGGCCTGCTGCTGTACGACCACCGCCACGGCTGGCACGGCGTGGAGAAGCAGGTCCAGGTGGGGGCCGGCGAAGATGCCGCCGCCCTCGCCGAGCACCTGCGCGGCATGTTCGGCCAGTCCGGCCTGCTGCCGGCCATCGTTGCCAACACCGGCGCCGACGGCAGCGCCACCGTGGTACTGGCCAACCGCAGCGAGATCGTGCTGCCGGCCGGCGCCGCCAAGTGGACCAACAAGACCCCGGGCAAGCTGGTGCAGCGCGGCGACATCGTGCGCGTGCGCGTCGGCGCCAAGGATGGTGAGTGGCTGCTGGACCAGCTGCCGCGCGGCCAGTCCGCGCTGGTCTCGCTGGATGCCCACAACGGCGCGTTGAAGGCGCTGGTCGGTGGCTTCAGCTTCTCCGGCAACAAGTTCAACCGTGCCACCCAGGCCCGTCGCCAGCCAGGCTCGAGCTTCAAGCCGTTCGTCTACGCGGCCGCCTTCGACAAGGGCTACAACCCGGCCTCGATCGTGCTCGACGCCCCGGTCGTGTTCCGCGACCGCCGCGGCAAGACCTGGGCCCCGCAGAACGACGGCGGCGGCTTCCGTGGCCCGATGCGCCTGCGCGAAGCACTGGTGCAGTCGCGCAACCTGGTCTCGGTCCGCCTGCTTGACGGCATGGGCGTGGACTACGCGCGCAAGTACATCAGCGAATTTGGTTTCGCCGAATCGGAACTGCCGCCGAACCTGTCGATGTCGCTGGGCACCGCCTCGCTCACTCCGCTGTCGGTGGCCCGTGGCTACGCCGTGTTCGCCAATGGCGGCTCGCGCGTGGACACCTGGCTGATCGACCAGGTCAACGACCGCGATGGCAACCTGGTGTTCAAGGAAAACCCGGCGCTGGCCTGCCGCGAGTGCGCCGGCAGCAGCGACCAGCCGGTCAACCAGGTGGTGGATGGCTTCAACTTTGGCGCCCCGGCGCCGAAGGTGGACCCCGCTGCGGCAGCCAAGGCCGAAGCCAAGACCGAAACCGCTGCCGTAGCGGCCAACCCCGATGCCCGCACCGCCCCACGCGCGATCGACGCCCGCACCGCCTACCAGCTGGTGTCGATGATGCGCGACGTGGTCCAGCGCGGTACCGGCGTCCAGGCCAAGGTGCTCGGCCGTGAGGACGTGGGCGGCAAGACCGGCTCCACCAACGACCACCGCGACGCCTGGTTCTCCGGCTTCGGTGGCCCGTACGTGACCACCGTGTGGGTCGGCCGCGACGACTTCCGCTCGCTGGGCTACCGCGAATACGGGGGCAAGGCCGCCCTGCCGATCTGGATCGACTACATGCGCACTGCGCTGAAGGACACCCCGATCGCGCAGAACGACCCGCCCAGCGGCATGGTCCAGGCCACCCTCAACGGCGCCACAGAGTGGGTGAAGGTGGAAGACATGGACCGCCTGACCGACTACGACCTGAACCTCAATACGCCGCAGGCCGACGCCGCCGCGTTCGATATCTTCTGAGGAAAGGTCCGGGTGGATGCCGACCAAGGTCGGCACCTACCAGAGCGTTGGTGGGTGCCAACCTTGGTTGGCACCTCAGCGAAATACCCACGCAGATGTCACATCCGTGCGCTAGTCTGTAGCCAGGTCGCAACAGGAGTCATCGCATGCATCGCGCGCGCCAGCATGCTGCCAGCCAGACCCGCGAGCGGCGTCACCGCCTCGCCCACGAAGCCGCCCGCCTGATGGCCGAAGGCGGCATCCGCGACTACCACCAGGCCAAATTGAAGGCTGCCAGCCGCCTCGGCATCCACGACGATGCCTCCCTGCCCCGTAACACCGAGATCGAGGACGCCCTGCGCGAGTACCAGCGGCTGTTCTCAGGGCCGCAGCATGGCAACGAACTGCAGCGCCGCCGCGAAGCCGCGATGCGCGCCCTCGAGTTCCTGCACGGCTTCGCCCCGCGCCTGGCCGGCCCGGTGCTGGAGGGCACCGCCGACGCCAACAGCCCCGTGCAGCTGCACCTGCACAGCGACGACCCGGAGGCCGTGCACCGCTTCCTGGACGAGCACGGCATTCCCGCCGAATCGCGCACGCGCCGGCTGCGCATGGGCCGCGAGCGCAGCCTCGATGTGCCGGTCTGGGTGTTCAGTGCCGAAGAGCTGACCTTCGACCTGGCGGTGCTGCCCTATGACGCCCTGCGCCAGGCACCGCTGTCACCGGTGGACGAAAAGCCGATGCGGCGAGCCTCCGTGGCACAGCTGCGGCAGGTGCTGGCCGAGGCCGAGATCACCGCCTACATCGGCGGTCAAGGATAGCGGTAGCGGCCGACAGCGTGTGGTAGGTGCGGACCGTCGGTCCGCACGTTGCTTCGGGTATCCGGGTACCTGACCGAAAGACAGCTGGGTACGGCTCGGTGCTACAGGGGGTACAGGTGCGGCTCTTCCGCATCTCCGGTCAGCAGGCGCGCCAGCCACGGCGCGCCCGCGCGTTGTGGGTACTCCAGCATCATCCGTGCGTGCATGGCCTGCAGATCCCCCAGCAACCAGGTCTGGTTGTAGGCATCGCCGAACGTATCGGACCAAGCGCTCTGCACGCGCGTGCGCTCACCGCCATCGAGGTTCGGCATCCTGTCCAACGGCTCGGCCAGCACCGACGCCAGCGCCTCGTTGATCGTTGCATTTTCCGCCTGCGCCGCACGCAGCAGCTCCAGGCGATGGGTCACCCGCCAGCACTCGTAGGGGAAGCAGCTTCCGGTGGCGGTGATGTAGTCGGCCATGTCAGCCAGCAGGTGGGCCTTCAGTTGCCACGCCTCCGCACTGTCCAGCAGCTGCCGCACCTGCAGTGTGCGCAGTGTGCCGGCGCGGACCTCTTCGGGCGTGTTGAACATCTCGCCAGGCACGCTGCCACCGTGCCGCACACTCACGATGCGGCGGATGGCCTCATGGGTGATGTTTTCCACGCGCAGCGCCGCCGCTTCGGGATGCACGCGTGGGGGCGGCACGCTCGCCACCCGCCAGTAGTACCACAGCACCATCGCCATGCACGCCAGGCACAGCGCGCTGGACAGCATCCAGCCGTCCACATTGCGCGTGTAGTACCGATAGCGTGCGCGCCACAGGTAGAAACTGCGATAGTTGATGAACTGGCGTACCCATCCGTACATCGCCTTCTCCTCGGCAAGCGCCCCGGCGCGGCAGGGCTCGCTACGCGCACCACGCCGGGGCTCCATGGCTTACCAGCCGATGCCCACACCCACGCCCACGCTGCGCTCACCACTGTTGGTGAAAGCACCATTGAGGCTGAAGGTGGCCGAACCCTTGTCGTTCAACACGCGCTGGTAACCGACCGCCATCGCCGATTCGCCTTCGGCATAGCCCACGCCCGCACCGAGGCGGTTGTAGGTGGCCAGGCCGGCGGTGTTCATTGCCATCGCGGTCTGCGCGCTGCTCATCGCCGCCATGCGGTTGAAACGCTTGTCCATCTTGTTCAGGCGCGCATCCACTTCGCGGGCGATGCCATCGCTGTAGTCGTTGGCGCGGGCCAGCATCTTCTCCAGCTCGGCGGTGTCGACCTGCGGTTTCGGCGATTCCGGCGCTTCAGCCTTGGGCTGCGGCGCGGGCGAGGACTTTGGTGCGCTGCCGGTATCGGCGACGACCTTGTCGTCCTGCGTGGCGGGCGGCGTGGGTGCCGCGGCCTCCTGCTCGCTGGATGCCAGCGCCATGGCACGCGACTGCGGCGCCGGGCCCTGGCCGTCTGCGCGCTGTTCCAGCCCGTCGATGCGGCCGTTGAGCTGCTGCTGCACCGCGTGCAGCTGGCCGCCGTTGACCGCCTCTCGGCTGCCTGCGGCGATCAGGCCGTTGGCCACGTTGGAGATGACCATGCCCTGCGCACCGGCGAGGGTGAGCTGGTTGAAGCCGTCGGCACGGGCGGTGGCTGTGTCCTGGAAGATGGAACGGAGCTGGCCTTCGACGTTGGCCACACGGGAGGTCGTGTTGATGACTGCGCCGTCGAGCGAGGTCAGGGCATCGTTGACCGTGGACTGCGTGCCGCCTTGCACATTGAACTGCGGGCCGACGATGTTGCCATTGGCATCTACCTCGCTGCCGATCGCGACCAACGCGCTGCGGAGCTGGCCTATAGTGGTGGCGTTGTGGTTGGCAGTACCTTGGGCAACGTTGGTAATCCTTCTCGCCAGGCCAGTGCTTCCAATTGATACCGTGCGCTGCTCAATTGCGATTGAGCCTTGGCCCAAGGCCACAGCATACTCCGCCCCCTTTTCTACCGAACTATTTACGCCAAGGGCTACGCCACCTGTTTCCATTACAGACGAGAACACTCCAAGAGAGAATCCACCGTAGGCATCCTATGGACATGAGCAGCCCGCCCCAACGCGACCGAATTATTCCCGTCGGCCGAGGCCCAAGAACCAATGGCGACACCTCCTTCAGACTGAACTGATGCCGTCGCGCCTCTGCCAATGGCCACACCTGCAGGACCCGCAACAGCGGGATCTCTCCAATCCTCGGGCACCCAGCCGAACGCAATATCGCGATGCAAATCCTCAACGGATTTCACCCGTATATTCATATCGTAGAGCTGGCTGCCACGCACCACATCTGAGCTATCTACCGAGAGCCGCGCATCGGCCACGCCGGTCAGGCGAGCGCCGCCGAAATCGATCGGGTTCCCTACATGCGATCCGGCGAACGCACGCAACTGTTCAGAGCCCCTATCTCGCTGCAGCGCATCCAGCTCACTACGATTTTGCTCGATCTTCTGCTCCGCAGCGAACAGCTGATTACCCGTGACAGCGTCGCGACTGCCCGCTGCGATCCGGCCATCCGCCAGATTGGTGAGCAAGGCACCATTGAGACCGGCCAGCGCAATGGTATTGATGCCATTGGACTGAACGCCAAGCCGCTCCTGGAAGATTGAGCGAAGCTCGCCTTCCACGCCATCCATGCGGGAAGTGCTGCGGACTATCGCGTTGTCCAGAACAGTCAGGGCATCGCCCACTGTACGCTGGCGGGTGTTCTGCACTGCGTAGGTAGGCGCAATCACGCCGCCATTGGCATCAAGCTTTGCGTCGCCGCCGAGGGTAGCGAGGACGTCGTTCAACTGGCCGACGGTGGTGGCGTTGTGGTCGGCAGCGCCGCGGGCGACATTAACAAGTCGGCGATTGATCGCAGTAGAGCCAAAGGACACGGTGTTTGACTCTTCAGCGATAGAGCCTGCGCCTACCGCAACCGCCTCCATCGCACCCTTCCTGACAACGCTGCCAGCTCCAAGCGCCACACCCTCATACTCCTCGACAAGGGAAAAGACGCCCAGAGCGAAACCCCTCTCTGCATCCACGTCTACGTCGGCCGCACGCCCCAATGCAACGGAATTCTTTCCCGACGCCTTCGCAAAACTACCCAATGCCACACCGCCCTCACTGAGGAGCGACGCCTCAGCGCCATCGCCCAATGCGACTCCCACTAGGCCAGCTTGCGCGCTCACAGCGGGACCACCGCCTCCCACGTGCGTGTACTTGGCCTGCGCCTCCACTTCCGCAACCCTGGAAGCAGCATCACTGGCAACGTCATGCGCGGCCTTCGCGCGCTCATCGGTAGCAAATAGCTGGCCGCCGTTTACGGCGTCCGCTCCGCCAGCGATCAATTCGCCATCTGCCAGGCCACTGATCCGACGCTTGCTACCAGTGCTGTTGCGCACGTCCACAATAGAGCCGGAATTCGCCCCCCCCAATCGAACATTGCCCGTCGGAGCAGATTCGCTGACCAGGCCCTCCAACGTCGCGGCTTTCGCAAGTGCCTGAACCGCCTTGTCACTAGCCTCTTTCGCTGTAGATTCCGCGCCACGCGCAGCCTGATCTGTTGCGAAGAGCTGCGCACCTGTCACAGCTTCATTGCTGGTCGCGGTTAGGCTGCCATTGGCTACATTGACGATCTTCCGCTTGATGCTGGCGTTGCCTACCGACACCTGGTCCTGGGCGCTGGTCGTGGAACCCGAGCCAAGCGCAACCGAGCGCAGATGGCTGGCGGTGCTGCCATAACCCAGGGCCATCGCCCCGACCCCGCCGGAGGCATTGGCATTGCGACCAATGGCCAGCAGATCTTCCTGCGGTCCGGTCTTTGCCATGGTTCCGATGGCGATGCTGTGCTTGGAGGTAACAGATTCGACGCCGGCGCGATCACCGATGGCGATGGCCCCTTCCGCCAATGCTTTGGCCGTGCGGCCCATCGCGGTTGCAGCCGTCCCGCTGGCCTCGGTATAGATGCCATTGGCCAATGCACCGGTGCCGGTAGCCTTGGCCTTGTTGGTATCGCTGCCGGTTGTGCCGTTGACCAGCAGATAGGACGAGGCCTTGACCTGTGCAACTGCTGCATCCGCAGCTATCTTGGCGCCTGTCGCAGTTGCGTTGGTTGCGTAAAGCTGATTGCCGGTTACAGCCTCCGAGCTTCCCTGCGCGACCAGTCCGTCGGACATGTTCACCAGCTTTCGCTTCTGTGTCGCGCTGCCGATAGATACCTGGTAGCTCCCAGTCGTCTGGGACTCATTGCCCAGCGCAACAGATCCCTCATGCACGGCTTCAGCACGATACCCCAGTGCCACGGCCCCTCGCTCCCGGGTTCTGGCACCATAACCAATCGATGTGGAGAACGTTCCTTCGGCAGATGTGTTGTACCCCAGTGCGGAAGCCCCGATTCCGGTCGCACTGGCCATGTTGCCCAGCGCCGACGTGTAAACCTCCTTGGCCGTCGCGCCGTTACCCACGGCCACCGAGCGATCCCCCAATGAATTGGCACTGCGCCCCACCGCAACGCCGCCCAGCCCGGCAGCGGCGTAAGCACCAACAGCCACACCATCCGCCTTGTCTGCGGACGAGTAGGCGCCTATCTTTACCGTCGTGTCGCTGAGACGCTTGTTCACAGCGTCGGCGATGCTCTTGGCGCTGTTGGCAGTATCACGCACCGCATTTGCTGTATCGCGTGCTGTGTTTGCAGTGGACTGCGCGGCATTTGCAGTACTCCTCGCGGTATTGGCCACACCTTCCGCTGTCGCAACATTGCGGTTTGTGTTGTTCAATTGGTTGAGATTCACCGCATCGTTACCAGATTGTCCCGCATCAACATTGGTGATGCGACGTCTTTGCCCGCTATTGCCCACCGAAACCGTTCTGGATTCGTAGGCTACGGAGTTAGCGCCGATAGCAACAGAATCCGTATACGCTGCACGCGCACCGCTACCGATCGCAATCGCATTGCCTGAGGTTGCCTGCGCATCATGACCAAGCGCGGTTGCACCCTTGCCGTTGGCGTACGAAGCGGTTCCCAACGCCGTGCCATGGCCGCCGTACGCTCTGGCGTTGTGGCCGACTGCCGTAGCGTATCCGCCAGTGGTCTTTGCATAGTTGCCCAACCCCGTAGACTCGGTACCACTGATGCTTGCGCGCGAGCCGAGCGCCAAAACGTCGGCGCCACTGACGATCGCATCGGCGTAGTTTCCGCTCATCACGATCGCCAGCTGATCGTACCTGCCACGCGGTGCAATAGCCGACGCAACAGAATTCGGCGCCGTGAAGGACAGCAGGGGGATTAACTCCTTCTGAACCCGCAATGTTCCGGTACTGGATTCCGAAGCCAACTCCAGGTCATCCGTTTCATTGGCCGCAAAGGCGCCATCCGCCGTCGTCAGCAGAAGTGCAGACATCAGCACCCGCGTCTGCGCGGGCTTGCCGCGCGGCGAGCTCAGCTCACTGGCCACCACCCAACACTGCCGGGCGGCATTCCAGATACGTCGATAGATACGGTTCATTGAAGCTCCTTAACAACACAGGGAAAAATCGGTCCGCGCGGATGCGCAGGTCAAAGGATGGGAATGGACTCAGCCCGCCGACGCGGCCACTGTCTGCACGTGCTCGCGGTAGCCGTCGCGGGTGAGGCGATAGCGCAGCTGCAGGGTGTTGCCGGGCTTGGGTTGGAACGGGAGTTCCAGCGCGGCATCCGGGTACAGGCTGTGCGAGACGTCGTGGGCGGTGCAGGCACCGGCACTGCTGCACTCGGCCACACTGGTGATGCCCACGCGCAGCGTGCCGGTGTTGTGCAAGGTGTTGCCCTGCAGGCGCAGCGCCACCTCGCCATCGGCGGGCAACACGTTCACCAGGGCACCCCAGACCAGGCTGACGCCCACGTTGGCCTGTGATCCACCCTCGCCTTCGCGTTCGATCTCTTCCGGCCCGCGTACACCTTCGAAATAGATGCGATAGGCGGTTTCCTTTTCCACGCTCTGCAGCGGGATCAGGCGGATCAGGCGATTGCCCCCGCCCGACAGCGCGAACTTGCCCGGGGTGATGGTGATGGCAGCCTCGTGCGGCTCCACCTCAACTTCGCGCTCGTTCTCACTGGCCGGGTTGTCGATACGCCGCAGCGCGGCCTGCACGTATTGCGGCTGGGTGGACTGTGAATACACGCGTATCTGCGCGCTGCGCTTGCCTTCAATCGACGTGCGCATGGGATGGATGGTCAGGTTGGCCTGGGCCGGCAGTGCAACCAGCAGGACCAATGGCAGCAGGGAGAGAGCGATCTTTTTCATGGGAGGTTCCGTGGAGGAGATCAGGGGCGGGCCGTGGGCACGCGCAGTTCGACCTTCAGCTCGCCGGTATAGACGCCCTGGCGCTTGCTGCTGGAAGGGAACTGCGGCGTGAGCAGGGTCAGCGGCGTGGGCACGCAGTACACCGGCTGGTCGAGCTTGGGCAGCTTGACCAGGCGCAGTGCGGTACTGTCGACGCCGTGCAGTTGCTCTTCCACGCCATTGCGCATGCGCCGCTTGCTTCCGGCGTAGTCGAGCAGCACGTCGAAGTCCACGCGCTCGCTCTCGTCACCGGTGGTGTCCGGATGCCAGACCGAGAAGCCATTACCGCCGGGCGGACGTGGGCTGGCGTCGCGCACGGTGACGCCCAGGTACTCGCTGCTGGAGCCGACACCGTCGTACAGGCACATATCGACGTCCTTGCGCCCACCGATCATATTGGCGATCGGGTCGTAGCGCAGATCCAGATTGACGTGGGCGTTGCCATACTCAAAGGCCGGCAGGTAGATCGAGACCGCGTCGTAATCTGTGACCGTGAAATCGAAGTTGAAGACGTAGGTGGCGAGATGTTCTGCGGGCGGGCGACGCAGGCGGAGTTCGACAACTCCCTTCCAATGACCCGCGGTGAGACTCAGTAAGTCATCAGCCTTGATCCTCAGCCCCACGCCAGTTCCAGCCGCGACCACCCTGTTGCACCGCTGCGCTACCGATGAGTAGATACCGTAGCGCTTGCCGTGCCAGTAGCCGATTTCGCAGGTAACAGAAGCGTCAGCCCGGTAGATGGCTGCTGTGACATCCACATTGGTTGCCAAACCGCTTCTTTCTTCAATGAGCTTGGTAGCTACGGAGGTCTCTGCATTCAACTCAACCAGCATGTCCTCCACCGGGCACCGACCCGTCGATGTATCCGTCGCCGACGCACACACCATGTACAGTTCGCCATAGCGCTTGCTCAGATCCGTGTCGTAGGCCAGCAGCGTGCGTGGCGCCCACAACTCGATGTCGGCCGGAACCGAGGATCGATCCCAGCTCATCGTCACATCCTGTGTGAACACGCCACGCGGCGGATCGGTCTGCGGCGGCTGTTGCCCCCACACTCTCGGCACCACCACAGCCAACGCACTCACCACCATCCAAGCAAACACCACACGCCGCTTCATGGCGTTTCTCCTGTAGCAGCGGTCTGCGGCACAACCGCGATCAAGGCCTGTTCCTGCAGCAGCCGAGTCACCCGTGCCTGCTGGCGGATCTCCGCCGGCAGCTGCGCCACCGCAAGCGGCTCGCACTGCACTGCGCCCACCAGCAGCACCACGCTGCGGCGTTCGCGCACCTGCAGCGGGCACTGCAACAGGCGATCGTCCTGCAGCAGGTAGAGGGTCTTTTCCCTGCGCGGAAAGTCGGCCACGAAGCCGCCGTTGGCGCTGGTGCCGACGACCGGTGCGTTGAGGATGCGCGCGCCGCCCAGTGGCAGTCCGGCAACATCCCGCGCACTGCCGACGAAGGTGTAGGTCACCTCGATCGGCACCGGCATGCGAACAAGCCGACCCGGCGACAGGAACAACGGGCGCATGCCGGACACGCCGCTCACCCGCACCGAGGCGATGCCATCCACGGTGCTCGCGTCCTGCAGGTCGGCACGGTGCGACTGGTAGGCCTGCAGCGGCATCAGCCGGCGCTCGCCCAGGTTCAGGCGCTGGCGGCGCGAGCCCCCCACCTGCAGTTCGGCAGCCACGCCACGCAGGTCGAAATCGTCGGTGTCGTCCACCTGCACGGCCAGGCCGGCATCGGCGGTGGCCCCGCCGCCCCAGTAGAGACCGCGACGGCTCAGCGCAAAGCTGGAGGCATGATTGGCGCTGTAGGAGAACTCGCTGCGGCCCGGCTGCCGATAGCCGCCGACAGTGACGCCGGTCTGGCCCCAGGGGTTCTGCAGCTGGCCGCCCACGGTCGCGCTGTAGCGTTCGTTGTTGGTGGCGCGCAGTTCGGCATTGGCTTCGCGGTAGGTGGCATCCACCTCCTGCCGCAGGCTCTGCGCCACGCTGTAGGTCACGTCCGGGCGCTGGTGTTCGGGCTGGCGCGCATCCACGGCGTAGCGCCGCTGCGAGCTGCCGCGCTCGCCGTTCTGCAGGCGGCTCAGGGCGAAGCTGAGGAACACGCCCCTGTCGCGGCTGGAGGGCGTGTTGGTGTTGCCGTCGTTGTGCTGCTGCCATACGCCGGCGCGGCTGGACACACTGAACTCGCCCCAGCGGTCGGTACGGCTGTAGCTGGCCTGCCAGGTGCGGCTGCGCTGGGCTTCGCGGCGCGGGCGCAGCGGGTCCGGCGGCAGCCACGGCAGCAGGCCCTCCAGGGGATCCTCGTCAAAGCCAGGCAACGCCTGCGCCGGGCGCCAGGTCTGGCGGCGCGTATAGCCCACGTAGGCACTGCCGCCGGCCAACGGCAGCGACATCGAACCACTGAGCGAGTCGCTGCAGCCCAGGCGGTCCCGGCTGTCATCCTGGAAACGGCAGGCATTGCCGCGCATGCGTTGCTGGTACAGATTCCACGAGGCACGCCGGCGATACGACAGTTGATGCTGCTGGCCACTGCTGCCATCACTGCCACGCAGCACGCTGAAGGCGCCGCGCAGATCCTGGGTCGCGAACTGGCGGCGCACGTCCAGGCGCAGTTCGCCGTAGCTGAAACCGGCGATGTCGGCTACGCCTGCGGTCAGCGCCAGGTCGCGCGCCAGAGGAAAGCGGACACCTGCCTGCAGCGCGTGCTCGCCGTCACCGATGCGGCTGCGGCGCTCGTCGCGCTGCCCGCCCTGCACGAACCACTGCAGGCGCGTATCGGTCCAGTCACCGCCCTTGTCGAACGGTGCATCCTCGCTGCGTACCAGCACGCCGTCTTCGTAGATGCGCAGGGTGACGCTGTAGCTGCCCATCGGGAAACTGCGGGTATCCAGCTGATTGACGCCGGCCTGCAGATAGAAGGTCTGCAGCAGCCGCTCGCCCTCGAAGGCATCCACGCGCGCATCGCGTGCCAGCAGCACGGTGAGCGGCGAGGCCTGCATCGCACCGTCGGCGTCCACGTAAGCGTAGGTGGTGCCGGCACGCACACCACGGAAGCGATCCAGCGGCAGCATGCCGAATGCAAAGGTGCCGCCCTGGGTGCTGGACAGGTTGCGCCGGTCCATCAGGCCGATCTGCAGGTAGTGCTCCTGGCCGAGGTCGTGGCGGTAATACGCGCTGTCCAGCTGGAAGTCATCGCGGCTGCCGCTGCGGCGGTAGTGCTGGCGGTTGTAGTTCCACTCACCCGCCACATGGCCGCGCTTGAACAGGCCCAGCGTGCCCGCGCCCTGCGCACTCAGCGATTGATAGTCGCGGCCACCGCTGATGTTGAAGGTCTGCCGGTGCAGCCAGGCGTTCTCCGCGTTGGCGGTCACGTTGTGGAAACGATGCGCATCCGGTGTCTGCCCGGGAATCCACTGCTGGGCAATGAACAGGCGCAGCACACCTTCGCCTTCGTCATACAGCGCGTGCACAGCCGCAGGATCTTCCGGCGGCGCCATGTAGCCGCAGCCGGCCGCAGCGCCGCCAAAGCGGCACGCCAGATGGCTGTTGCGAGGCATTGGCTGCGACAGCGCCGGCAGCAGTGCGGCCTGCGCTTCCGTGGAAAGGCCCAGCGCCTGGGCCACGCGCTGCGGCTCCAGCAGCTGTACCTCGTCCAGCGTCACCCGCACCGGCGACAGCCCGGCCGATTGGCCGAACAGGCTGACGTCCAGCTGCTCGGTCTGGCCTTCCACCAGATCTTCAAAGCCAGCGGGGACGCTGCGGGCGTGGGCCAGCGTTGGCGCCAACGCCAGGGCGAGCGCCATCGCCAGCCGGGTCACGGCGGGTGCGGGAGAATTCATTCGGGGAAATCGCGTTGGAAGGCCGGCCCGTGCTGACGGGCCGGCGGGGTTGCTTACGGCTTCTGGCTCAGCACGATGGTCGCCATGCCTTGATACTGGGCCGAGGAAAGATCGCCCACAGTGGTCTGCTCGATAACCAGCGGCAGGACAATAGAACGCCCCTGGATTGCACCATCGAAGATCTGGCTGGCCAACAGGTCCTGTGCAGCCGTCGTCAACTTCATGTTATTGAGGCTGACCGTCATCGGAACCCGCTTTGCGCCGGGGCTACCGGTATTCGGAATCAGCTCGACGTCACTGCCCAGCTTGACTTCGATGTCCTTGCTTTCGTCGTTGGAGAAGATGCGAGTGTTCTCTCTCCATGGGCTAAGACCACGACCGCCGGGTTGATAGGTCAGGATGACACTATCGTCCAGGGCGCTGCCGTCTTCCTTCTGGAAGGCCAGCGTGGAATCCACGTTGGCGTAAAGCGTGATGCTGGTGTCGATGGCAAATGCGGACGTGGAAACGGTAGCCAGCGCTGCAGCGAGCGCGGCTTTCTTGATGATGGCGTTCATGGGGCGTGTCTCTCTCGGACAGGAAACGTGAAAGCTTCCCTCCCCTTTCAAGGGAGGGAAGCGCCGCCCGCGGAGGTGGATGCGGGCGACGGAGAGAATGTTAGGAATCCATTGCCCCACAAACCATTCAAGCATTCCTAAAACGCTGAACGTTGTTGAAAATTCTTGAATCCGCTCAAGGTTTTGGAATTACTCAATATCTCTCAACCTGTTTTGCAACATTTCTCATTGCCCTGCGAAAACACCATGAAACCTGTACTTCATAATGACTCAGGCCGCCTTGCGGCGGCCTGAGGATTCACGCGCTACGCAATCGTCAGAAGAAGATCGCGTACAGGATCAGCAGCGGGATCGGAACGCCCAGCAGCCATAGCAGCAACATCTTCATATCCGTTCTCCTGAAGCAATGGGAATTACAGGTCGCGGCGACGGCCGCCCCAAGTGGCGCTGAGGCTGGCGAAGAACGCGCCGATCAGCAGGGTGATGAACAGCCACAGTGCGGCGTACGCCGTCGCCTTGCGTGCATCGTCGGCGGCCTGCTTGGCCGTGGTCTTGGCCTTCTCCAGCGCCGCACGCATGCGTGTCTGCACGTCGGTCACGCGGGCCTGCGCTTCGGCTTCGCTCATGCCGGTTTCGCGGGCAATCAGCTGCGACAGGTACTGGGTATCGGCCGGGTCAAGGCCATCGCCCTGCAGGCTGTTGACGATGATGCGGTTCACTTCCGCGCGCACCTCGCGACGATCGCCATCAGGGCCAACCGCCATCGGGCGCGGCGGCGGCGTCATGCCGGCCGGACGCGGACTGGCGTTCGGTGCGGCCGGCGGCGGCGGTGCGGCCGGATCGTTCATCGCACCCGGTGCCGGCGGCGTGCCCGGTGCCGGCGGCGCGCCCGCCTCCGGTGCGCCCGGTGCCGGATGAGCCGCGCTGCGGAACAGCGAATCGACCCAATAGTTGAGGTCACCTTCCTGCGCATTGCTTGCAGCGGCGGTGCCGGCTGCTGCCGTGACAACGCCTGCCGTCGAGGCGGCTGCACCTGCCGTGGCACCGGCGACCTTGGCGCCCGCACCCAGCACGCCACCGATGGCCGAGGTCAGCAGGCCGGCGGTAAGCAGCGTGGCCACCGCCCACGACACGAAACCATGCGCGGTGTCGCGGAAGTAGGTTTCATCACCGTGGATCAGCGTCCACTTGGTGCGCAGGCGACCGGCCAGGTAGCCGCCCAGGCCCGACGCGGCCAGCGCAGTGAAGGTGAGCCAGGCGATGCTGGACCAGCCGAAGGTTTCCTTGCTGACACCTTCGAACGACCACGGCGACACCGACGACAGGCCGAGGCCGACGCCAAGGATCAGCAGGATGAGGGACAGTGCGGCGGCGGCGACGGCACCGGCAAAGATCGCGCCCCAGGACACCGCGCTTTCGCTGGCGGGCGGAACGATGGGGGCGGTGACGACGGTGGCGACGTCGGGGCCGAGCGGTCCGCGCTCGGGTGGATCAAATCGGGTACTCATCGGGATGGACGCTCCATTTCATGGGCTGCGAATGCAGCTGGCGTCCTGAGGCTGCGCGAGCCGTTGTGAAGCGGATGAGACCCTTGAATCACGCGGTCTTGGCGCGGTGGTGGTTCAACGCCCGTCGAGCCCGGTAGATCCACGCGACGCGTGGAGGGTTTGCGCAGGATGCGTGCCAACCAAGGTTGGCACCTACCAAAGCTCGGGCGTCGGTAGATCCACGCCGGGCGTGGATGGTTTGGGCCGAAAGCGTGCCAACCAAGGTTGGCACCCACCCAAGCGACGCAAAAAAAACGCCCCGCGGATGCGGGGCGTCTTCAGCACAACCTACGCGGAGCGATCAGCCCTGGTAGTCGCGCACGTCGCTGCCGGTGTAGACCTGGCGCGGACGGCCGATCTTCATTTCCGGATCGACCTGCTGTTCCAGCCAATGCGACACCCAGCCGGAGGTACGGCCCAGGGCGAACATGACGGTGAACATTTCGGTCGGGATCTGCAGCGCCTTGTAGATGATGCCGCTGTAGAAATCGACGTTCGGGTACAGCTTGCGGGCAACGAAGTACTCGTCCTGCAGCGCGGCCTGTTCCAGCTTCACGGCCACGTCCAGCAGCGGATCCTGCACGCCCAGCTGCTTGAGCACCTTGCCGGTCATCTCACCGATGACCTTGGCGCGCGGGTCGAAGTTCTTGTAGACGCGGTGGCCGAAGCCCATCAGGCGGAAGCCGGAGGTCTTGTCCTTGGCCTTGAGCACGGCGGACTCGACGTTGTCGGCAGTGCCGATCTCTTCCAGCATCTTCAGCACGGCTTCGTTGGCACCGCCGTGGGCCGGACCCCACAGCGCGGTGACGCCCGCAGCGACCGACGCATACGGGTTGGCACCGGTCGAACCGACCAGGCGCACGGTCGAGGTCGACGCGTTCTGCTCGTGGTCGGCGTGCAGGATGAACAGCAGGTCCAGCGCCTTGACCACGTCCTGGTTCAGCTCGTACTGGCCGTCGGCCGACTCGAAGGTCTGCTTCAGGAAGCGGCTGACGTAATCCAGCGAGGTGTCCGGCTTGTTGGCCGGCAGGCCCTTGCCATGGCGGTAGATCAGCGCCGACAGGGTCGGCACCTTGGCGATCAGGCGCACGGCAGCCTGGCGGCGCTGTTCGGCGTCGGACAGATCCAGCGAGGCGTGGTAGATGCCCGACAGCTGCGCGATGGCGGCGGTCAGGATGGCCATCGGGTGGGCATCCTTGGCGAAGCTGCCGATCAGGGTGTTGATCGACTCATCGACATTGGCTTCGGCCGCCAGCTCGTCGGTGAAGGCCTTCAGCTGCTCGGCGCTCGGGCGCTCGCCGTTGATCAGCAGGTAGGCCACTTCGACGTAGCTCGACTTTTCCGACAGCTGTTCGATCGGGTAGCCGCGATACAGCAGCACGCCCTTGTCGCCGTCGATGTACGTGATGGCGGACTTGCAGCTGGCCGTCGCGGTGAAGCCGGAATCGTAGGTGAAATACCCCGTTTCCTTGGTCAGCTTCGCGATGTCGACGCAGTCGTTGCCAAGGGTGGGTTTGATGACGGGCAGAACGACGGACTTATCGCCGGCGTTGAGCGTGACCTGATCAAGATCGGACACTGTGTGCGCTCCTTCATGGGAAGGCGCCTGCCCAAGCGCATTGGTCAGGCACGTGAATGACGTCCTCGGCCTGTGCCGGGGATCACGCCATTATCGCACAGCAGCATTTGCCCGGCGCTAGACAGAAGTCGTAGACGACAGGCGGCCAGAACCCGGCCATTGAGCGGCCCGGATCGGCAAAAGCGTTGTCACACGAACGCAGTGTTCCGTCCATCCAAACGCCCGTTGGGCAGGCGTTGGGGAAAAACAAACGGCCGCGCAGAGCGCGGCCGTCGGTTCGAAGCTGGATCGACAGATCAGCGCGCGTAGCGCTTCTGGAACTTGTCGATACGGCCCGAGGTGTCGATGACCTTGTGCTTGCCCGTGTAGAACGGGTGCGAAGCCGAGGAAATTTCAACCTTGACCAGCGGGTATTCGTTGCCGTCTTCCCACTGGATGGTTTCCTTCGTCGCCATGGTCGAGCGGGTCAGGATCTTGAAATCGGAGGTGACGTCATGGAAGACGACGTCGCGGTAGTTCGGATGGATATCGGCCTTCATGGGCTCACACCGTAAATGGGCTGGTGGTCAAGAGCGGCATTATAAGCACCGGTTGCCGCCCGGGGCAACCGGTGCCGGGACATCGACGTCAGTCCGCGCCCAGGGCCTGGCGTACCAGGGCCTCGAAACGCTGCTGGTCGTAGGCCATCAGCAGATCACAGTTGTCCGGCTGGCCAGTCTGGCGGTTCCAGTCGACGATGGTGGCACCGCGGCTGAACGTGCCGTTCAGTTCCACATTCAGCGGCCGTGACTCGACCTGCAGCTGCCCATCCGGGTTCAACGCCCAGGCCATGGCCACCGCGTCGGCGGTGTACCAGCGGCCACCCTTGCTGTCCTCGGACAGGCCGCGGGTCTTGCGCGAGATCAGCTCGTAGAAGCGGGCACGATCGGAATCGGCCTGCAGCCACTTCTCGGCGTCCTGCAGCGGCAGGCCATGGGCAACGGTGGCTTCCCAGTCCGATACCAGCAGGTGCTTGAACGAGGTGAACACCACATGCGCCGCTTCCGGATCGAAGGCGATGTTGAATTCGGCGGCCGGGGTGATGTTGCCGTGGCAGGTGACCGCGCCGCCCATCACCACGATGCGCTTGATGCGCTGGGGCAGCGTCGGGTCCAGCTTCAGCGCCAGCGCCAGGTTGGTCAGCGGGCCGAGCATCACCAGCATCAGTTCGCCCGCGTGTTCGTGCGACAGGCGCAGGATGGCCAGCGCGGCATGTTCGGCTTCGGCCTGGCGGCTCGGCGGCGGCAGGTCCACATCGCCGTAACCGTCACGGCCATGCACGTGGGCAGCGTCGACGGAGGGATGCAGCAGCGGATCCGGGCTGCCGGCAAACACCGGCACGTCGGCGCGGCCAACGATGTCGCAGAGCTTGAGGGCGTTGCGGACGGTGTACTGCAGGCCGACATTGCCGGCGGCGATGGTCAGGGCGACCACGTCATGCCGTTCATCGGCAAAGGCCATCAGCAGGGCCAGGGCGTCGTCCACACCGGGGTCGGTGTCGATCAACAGGGGGATCTTGTGGGTCATCGTTGCCGTCTTCAGATCGGCAACGAAGTGTGGACCGGGATGATGACCGTTGCAAGTACGGGGGTTGGGGTTCGGCAGGGCTGCGCCCTGCACCCGCAGAGGCAGGAGCAACAGCAACGGCAACAGCAACGGCAAAAGCTGGTTTCCTGGGGATGGCGGGGCGGGTCCGGTGGCAGGGGCCGCCGTGAACCCGTCCATGGGGGCTTGGTCGCGGCATCCATGCCGCTCACACCCCTGCCACCGGACCCACCCCGCCTTCGACAGATTTCCGCGGCTGCCCGAACGGCGCTCTGCGCTGCCTTTGGTGGGTGTCGACCTTGGTCGACACATCCACAGATTCATCGAAAAGGCGCTCTGTAGGGTCGAGCCATGCTCGACTCACGCGCGCAGCGTGGATGTGTGGGCCAAGGTCCACACCCACCCAAGCGGCATTACGCCGAGGCGTAGCGCACGGCGGTGCCGATCCAGCGCTGCACCACGCGGTCTGCCAGTGCGGGTTGCTGGGCCAGCAGGCGTTCGGCGAGGTCGTGCACGCCGGGCAGCAGGCCAGCGTCGCGGGCCAGGTCGGCAATGCGGAATCCGGCCAGTCCGGTCTGGCGGGTGCCGAGCAGTTCGCCGGGGCCGCGCAGTTCCAGATCCTTCTCGGCGATGACGAAACCATCGTTGGTTTCGCGCATGGTCTGCAGGCGCTCGCGCGCCATCTGCGAGAGCGGCGCCTGGTACAGCAGCACGCAGCGCGACACGGCCGATCCACGGCCGACACGGCCACGCAGCTGGTGCAGCTGGGCCAGGCCCAGCCGCTCGGCGTTCTCGATCACCATCAGCGAGGCATTGGGTACGTCCACGCCCACTTCGATGACGGTGGTGGCGACCAGTAGATCGATCTCGCCGGTCTTGAACGCCACCATCGTCGCCAGCTTCTCGGCGGCCTTCAGGCGGCCATGCACCAGCCCGACGCGCACGCCCGGCAGCAGCGCCTGCAGTGATTCGTAGGTGGCCTGCGCGGGCGTTGCATCCAGCTCTTCGCTCTCCTCGATGAGCGTGCACACCCAGTACACCTGCCGCCCTTCCCGGCAGGCCAGCGCGATGCGCTCGATCAGTTCGGGGCGGCGGTCGTTGTTGAGCGCCACGGTCTGCACCGGCGTGCGGCCGGGCGGCAGCTCGTCGATGGCGGACACGTCCAGATCCGCGTACTCGGACATCGCCAGCGTGCGCGGGATCGGCGTTGCGGTCATCACCAGCTGGTGCGGCACGCTGTTGCCGCCCGCGCCCTTGTCGCGCAGGGCCAGGCGCTGGTGCACGCCGAAGCGGTGCTGCTCATCGACGATGGCCAGGGCCAGGTCCTGGAACACCACCGCGTCCTGCATCAGCGCGTGGGTACCGACCACCACCTGCGCCTCGCCGTTGGCGACCTGTTCCATCACCTTGGCGCGCGCCTTGCCGGTGACCTTGCCGGCCAGCCAGGCGATGCGCACGCCAAGCGGTTCCAGCCAGCCGCGCAGGTTGTTGAGATGCTGTTCGGCCAGCAGTTCGGTGGGCGCCGCCAATGCGACCTGCTTGCCCTGCTCCACCGCCAGCATCGCCGCCAGCGCAGCGACCACGGTCTTGCCGGAGCCGACGTCGCCCTGCACCAGCCGCAGCATCGGGCTGGGCCGCGACAGGTCTTCGCGGATCTGCTTGAACACGCGTGCCTGCGCACCGGTCAGCGCGAACGGCAGCTGCTTCAGCAGTGCCTTGGCCAGCGTGCCCGGGCCGGCCAGCGGCGGCGCGTGATGCGCCTGCAATGCGATGCGCTGGCGACGCAGGCTGAGGTGGTGCGCCAGCAGCTCTTCCATCGCCAGGCGACGTTGCGCCGGATGGGTGCCTGCGGCCAGTGCGGCCAGGTCCGCATCCGGCGGCGGCCGGTGCACGGTCAGCAGCGCGCTGCGCAGCGAGGGCAGCTTGAGGCCGTCCAGCCAGCCACTGGGCAGCAGTTCCAGCGTGCTTTCTTCGGGCAGGCGGTCCAGGGCCTGGCCGATCAGCTTGCGCATCGTCATTGGGCCAACGCCCTCGACGGTGGGATACACCGGGTCGAGGCGGTCGCCGAGTTCGGGATCGTCATTGCGGCCCAGCACCTGGTAGCTGGGATGGACGATTTCCAGGCCGAGGTGGCCGGGTTTGGGCGTGCCGAAGCAGCGCAGCCGGTTGCCCACCGCGAACTGGCCGACCTGCTGCTGGCGGAAATGGAAGAAGCGCAGCACCAGGGTGCCCTGCCCTTCGTCCTCCACCGCAACCTTCAGCATCGGCCGGTAGCGCATGCCGCGCTCGACCGCGACCACCCGCCCTTCCACCTGCGCCGGCACGCCGTTGCGCAGGTCTTCGATGCGCGTCAGCCGGGTGCGGTCTTCATAGCGCAGCGGCAGGTGAAGCCAGAGATCCTGCAGGGTGGCCAGGCCACGCGCCTGCAGTTTGGCGGCCACGGCCGGGCCCACGCCAGCGAGCATCGCCAGGGATGCTTCGCCGGACGGTGACAGGACCGGGGTGACCGCCGCCTTGCGTGCCACGTGGCGGTCAGTCGATGACCATCACCGCGTCGACCTCGAAGTTGGCGCCCTTCGGCAGGCCGGAGACTTCGATGGTGGAACGGGCCGGGTACGGCGCCTGGAAGTAGTCCTGCATGACCGCGTTGACCTTGGCGAATTCGCCCAGGTCGGTCAGGTACAGGCCCAGCCGCACGACCTTGTCCAGCGAGCCACCAGCGGCTTCGGCCACGGCCTTGAGGTTGTCGAAGGCACGGCGGGCCTGGGCTTCGACATCACCGGCGCCGACGATGTCGCCGGTAGCCGGATCGAGCGGGATCTGCCCGGAGAAGTACACGGTGTTGCCGGCGCGCACGGCCTGCGAGTACGGGCCGATGGCGGCGGGAGCCTTTTCGGTGTTGATGATCTGGCGGGACATGGGTCGCTCCGGAGCTTGGGGGAAACAGAGCGGTGATTGTACCGGGTGGGGGCGGCTTTGACCCTGCACAGATGAGGGTAGTGCCGGCCGCTGGCCGGCAACTCCATGAACGCTTGCCGGCATCGCGAGGTTGCCGGCCAGCGGCCGGCACTACCGGGAGCATCCACACATGGCGTGGATCTACTGCGATGCAACCGGTAGCGACGGGCCATCATCCACGCATGGCGTGGATCTACTGGCGGCGTACCGACTGCACGACCGACAGGCGGCGCAGGCGGCGCATCACTTCGGCCAGGTGGTTGCGGTCGCGCACCTGGATGTTGAACGCCAGCACGGCGGCGTTGAAGTCGCGGTCCAGGTAGTCCACGCGCTCGATGTTGGAGTGGCTCTGCGCGATGGCGGCCGCCAGCTGCGCCAGCACACCGGTGCCGTTCTCCACTTCCACCACCAGCGAGGTGTCGTAGTCGCCGGAGACGGTGGTGTCCCAGCCGATCGGCACCCAGCGCTCGGGCGACTTGCGCAGTTCGGCCAGGTTCGGGCAGTCCATGCGGTGCACCACGATGCCCTTGCCGGCGGTGTGGTAGCCCATGATCTCGTCGCCGGGAATCGGCTGGCAGCAGCCGGCGAAGGTGACCACGCCGCGCTCGCTGCCGTTGATCAGGATCTTTTCCTGCGAGTGGTGGCGCGAATGCGGGCCACCGCGCAGTTCGGCGTAGGCCATCAGCGCCTGCGCAGCCTGGGTCGGCATCCAGTTGCCCAGTGCGACTTCGGCCAGCAGGGCCTCCAGGCGCGGGAAGCGGTGCTCGGCCAGGAACGCGTCCAGGCGCCCCTTCGGCAGCCGCTCCAGCGAGGAATCCATGGCTTCCAGCGCACGGTCGAGCATGCGATGGCCCAGCTGCACGGCATCTTCGTGTTCCAGCTGCTTGAGCTGGTGGCGGATGGCGGTGCGTGCCTTGCTGGTGACCACGAACTCCAGCCACTGCGGTTTCGGCGTGGCCGAGCGCGCGGTGATGATTTCCACCGACTGGCCGGACACCAGCTTGGTGCGCAGCGGCACCAGCTTCTTGTCCACCCGCGAGGCCACCGCCATGTTGCCGACATCGGTATGCACGGCATAGGCGAAATCGAGCGCGGTGGAGTTGCGCGGCAGGGCCAGGATCTTGCCCTTCGGGGTGAACAGGTAGACCTCGTCCGGGAACAGGTCAACCTTGACGTTGTCGAGGAACTCCAGCGAGGAACCGGCGGCGCGCTGCGAATCGATCAGCTCGACGATCCAGGCGTGGGCACGGCTCTGTGCGCTGTTGGGCGAATCACCACCGAACTTGTAGGTCCAGTGCGCGGCCACGCCGCGTTCGGCGATCAGGTCCATCTCTTCGGTGCGGATCTGCACTTCGATCGGCGAACCATACGGCCCGAACAGCACGGTGTGCAGCGACTGGTAACCGTTGGCCTTGGGAATGGCGATGAAATCGCGGAAGCGCCCATCCAGCGGCTTGAAGGTGGCATGCACCGAACCCAGCGCGTGGTAACAGCTGGGCACGCTGCGCACGACCAGGCGGAAGCCGAACACGTCCATCACCTGGTCGAAGGATTTGTTCTCGTCGCGCATCTTGTTGTAGATGCTCCACGGGGTCTTGATGCGGCTGATCAGCCGATGCTCGATCCCTTCCTTGGCCAGGCGCTGCGACAACTGCACCTCCACCTGCGCCATCGCTTCGCGGCGCACCACCGGCTGGCTGCGGATGTGCTTTTCGATGATTGCGTGGCGCCACGGATACAGCGCCTTGAACCCGAGGTTCTGCAGTTCGCTCTTGACCAGGCTCATGCCCAACCGCTGGGCAATGGGTGCGTAGATCTCCAGCGTCTCGCGGGCAATGCGGCCACGCGCCTCGCGGCTCTGCGCACCCAGTGTGCGCATGTTGTGCAGGCGGTCGGCCAGCTTGATCATGATCACGCGCAGGTCGCGCGACATCGCCAGCAGCATCTTGCGGAAGCTCTCGGCGGCCGCTTCCTGGCGGTCGCGGAACTTCAGCTTGTCCAGCTTGGTCACGCCATCGACCAGCTCGGCCACGGCTTCACCGAACTCCGACGCCAGTTCCTCGCGGGTCAGCGGGGTGTCTTCGATGGTGTCGTGCAGGATCGCGGCGATCAGTGCTTCCACGTCCAGGCCCAGCTCGGCCAGCACCTGGGCCACGGCCACCGGATGGGTGATATAGGGCTCGCCCGACTTGCGCGTCTGCCCAGCGTGCGCGGCGGATCCGACTTCCCAGGCACGGCGCAGCAGCGGCAGCTGCTCCGGAGGCAGGTAATGGGCGGCGCGTTCAAGCTGGAGGACGTAGTCGGGTACGGCGGCAGTGGCGGCTGCGGCGACCTTGGCAGTGGGGCCTGGGTTCATGCCCGAAGCCTATTCCAGCGCGACGTTTACGGCAAATCCTGAATGCGAAACAGCCCGCGCGGGGCGGGCTGTTCGGCTATCCAGCAATGACTCTGATCGATGCGATCAATCGTCGTTCTTGGACATGTCTTCGTCGGCAACCACTTCCGCGGCGGCCCACTCCAGCGCTTCGCGCTCGGCGCGCTCACGCTCGGCCTTCTCGACTTCGTCGATCAGCGCGTTGTCGATCTTGCGGGCGGCGATCTCGCGCAGCGCCAGCACGGTCGGCTTGTCCTCGGTCTCGCTGTTGTCCAGCGTGGCCTGCACGCCGTTGGCGAGCTGGCGGGCACGCTTGGAAGCCATCATGACCAGTTCGAAACGGTTGTTAACGACTTCCAGGCAATCTTCTACGGTGATGCGGGCCATACGGGCTCCCGGCGACCGGTCGGCCGCTCAGTCGAATGAGGGAAAGGGGACGGAGTGTACTGGCAGGGGCTGGACAAAATCAAGCCAACCCCCACCCGATTCTTTTGGAATCAGTCAGTTGCGCCCGGATCGGGGGTCAACAGGGCCTGGATCAGGCCGGCGTGGCGGACCTTCTGGGCCTCCCGGCGCAGGCGGCTGGCGGTGAAGATGGCGCACAGCTCGTCGACGGCGGTGTCGAACACCTCGTTGACGATCACGTAGTCGAACTCGTTGAAGTGCAGCATCTCGTCACGCGCCGCACCAAGCCGCTGGGCGATGACCGCCTCGCTGTCCTGGCCACGCTTGCGCATGCGGTCCTGCAACGCCTGCTTGGACGGCGGCAGGATGAACACGGTGACCGTGCCCGGCACCAGCTGGCGCACCTGCTGCGCGCCCTGCCAGTCGATCTCCAGCAGCACGTCCTGGCCGGCGGCCAGCTGCGGTTCCACCGACTGCCGGGCGGTGCCCTTCCAGTCACCATGCACCCAGGCATGCTCGAAGAAATCGCCGGCGGCGATCATCTGCTCGAACTTTTCGGCACTGACGAAGTGGTAGTGCTGGCCGTTCACTTCACCCGGGCGCATCGCACGCGAAGTGAAGGAAATCGACAGGGCGATCTGCGGATCACGCGCCAGCGTGGCGTTGACGATGCTGCTCTTGCCGGCGCCGGAGGGGGCGGCAACGATGTACAGCGTGCCGCGCGCGACGGCGTCCGACGAAGGTGACGGGGCGCTCATGCACGGAACCCAACTGGTTGATTTCGCAAAATTTTTCCTCGATGTTCCAGATCCGGCGCGGAGGATCGCGCCAGGACGGCGGAGGCTGCACGGAACATCCTGGAACCAGGCCCGGCAGACGGCTCCCCGGGGTGCGGGCACGCAACTTTACCAGAGCCGCCCCTTTTCGCGCCCCTTGGCCAGGCGGCCGGACCTTGTGCCACATGGGCATCCGGGGGCCTGTGCTATAACCGGGCCGTACCTACCGACAGCCGGGTGGACTGCGTGCCGCCCCGCCATCCAAGGAGAACGGCATGCCCTCGATGAGTCGCCGCCAGTTCCTGAAGGTCACCGGGACAACCCTGGTGGGCTCCAGCCTGGCATTGATGGGCTTCGCGCCCGGCATCGCGCTCGCGGAGGTCCGGCAGTACAAGCTGACCCGCGCGACCGAGACCCGCAACACCTGTACCTACTGTTCGGTGGCCTGCGGCATCCTGATGTACAGCCTCGGCGATGGTGCCAAGAACGCCGAGCCGAGCATCTTCCATATCGAAGGCGACCCGGACCATCCGGTCAACCGCGGCACGCTGTGCCCGAAGGGTGCCGGTCTGGCCGACATCATCCACAGCAAGTCGCGCCTGCTCTACCCCGAGTATCGTGCACCGGGCTCGAACGAGTGGAAGCGGCTGAGCTGGGACGATGCGCTGGACCGCATCGCGCGGCTGATGAAGGAAGACCGCGATGCCAACTTCATAGAGAAGAACGAGGCCGGGCAGACGGTCAACCGCTGGCTGACCACCGGCATGCTGGCGGCCTCGGCCACCAGCAATGAAACCGCGGTGCTGACCCACAAGGTCGTCCGCTCCCTCGGCATGCTGGCGTTCGACAACCAGGCACGTGTCTGACACGGCCCGACGGTGGCAGGTCTTGCCCCGACGCTAGGCCGTGGTGCGATGACGAATCATTGGGTCGACATCAAGAATGCCGACCTGATCCTGATCATGGGTGGCAATGCCGCCGAGGCGCACCCGTGCGGCTTCAAATGGGTGACCGAAGCCAAGGCACACAACAAGGCCCGCCTGATCGTGGTCGATCCGCGCTTCAACCGCTCGGCCGCGGTGGCCGACGTGTATGCGCCGATCCGTACCGGCACCGACATCGTGTTCCTGGGCGGCCTGATCAACTACCTGTTGACCGAGGACCGCATCCAGCACGAGTACGTGCTGAACTACACCGACATGTCGTTCCTGGTGAAGGACGAATTCGCCTTCAAGGATGGCCTGTATTCGGGCTACAACGAAGAGAAGCGCAGCTATGACCGTTCCAGCTGGGACTACGTGTATGGTGATGATGGCTTCGTACGCAGCGACCCGACGCTGAAGGACCCGCGCTGCGTCTACACCCTGCTCAAGCAGCACTACGCGCGCTACACCGTGGAGATGGTCGAACGCATCTGCGGTACGCCGGCCGACAGCATCCGCCAGGTCTGGGACATGATCGCGTCCACCGCCGGCAAGGACAAGGCGATGACCATCCTGTACGCGCTGGGCTGGACGCAGCACTCGGTGGGCGCGCAGAACGTGCGTGCCGGCACCATGGTGCAGCTGCTGCTGGGCAACATCGGCGTGGCCGGCGGCGGCATGAACGCGCTGCGTGGGCATTCCAACATCCAGGGCCTGACCGACATCGGCCTGATGTCCGACCTGCTGCCCGGCTACCTGACGTTGCCGAAACAGGACGAACAGGACTACGACGCCTACATCGCCAAGCGCACGCAGAAGCCGCTGCGCGCCAACCAGATGTCGTTCTGGCAGAACTATCCGAAGTTCCATGTCAGCCTGATGAAATCGTGGTGGGGCGACGCCGCCACCGCCGACAACAACTGGTGCTTCGACTACCTGCCCAAGCTCGACAAGCCGTACGACATGCTGCAGGCGTACGAGCTGATGAACGAAGGCAAGATCCACGGTTACATCTGCCAGGGCTTCAATCCACTGGCCTCGGCGCCGAACAAGGGCAAGCTGATCAGCGCGTTCTCCAAGCTGAAGTTCATGGTCAGCATGGACCCGCTGGAAACCGAGACGATTGCCTTCTGGCAGAACCACGGCGCGCTGAACGATGTCGATCCCCGCGCCATCCAGACCGAAGTGTTCCGCCTGCCGACCACCTCCTTCGCCGAGGAAAACGGCGCGGTGGTGAACTCCTCGCGCTGGCTGCAGTGGCACTGGAAAGGCGCCAATCCACCGGGCGAGGCGCGCAGCGACATCGAGATCATGTCCGAGCTGTTCCATCGCATCAAGGCGATGTACGAGAAGGATGGCGGCGCATGGTGGGAACCGGTGCGCGATCTGGCCTGGAAGTATTCCAACCCGGAGGTGCCGACGCCGGAAGAACTGGCGATGGAATACAACGGCAAGGCGCTGGCGGACGTGTTCGATCCGAAGGACCCGACCAAGCTGGTGCGCAAGGCCGGCGAGCAGCTGGCCGCGTTCGGCGACCTGCGCGACGATGGCACCACCTCGTCGGGCTGCTGGATCTACATCGGCGCCTGGGGCCCGA
Source organism: Stenotrophomonas sp. SKA14 (assembly GCF_000158575.1). NCBI lineage: Bacteria > Pseudomonadati > Pseudomonadota > Gammaproteobacteria > Lysobacterales > Lysobacteraceae > Stenotrophomonas > Stenotrophomonas sp. SKA14. The sequence goes on along the minus strand of NZ_DS999412.1, from coordinate 1,350,678 downwards.
CCGGCAACATGATGGCGCGGCGTGACAACAGCGACCCCACTGGCATCGGCAATACGCTGGGCTGGGCCTGGGCGTGGCCGGCCAACCGCCGCGTGATGTACAACCGCGCCTCGTGCGACGTGGCTGGCCAACCGTTCGATCCGCGCCGCACGCTGCTGGCATGGAACGGCAAGAACTGGGGCAGCGTGGACGTGCCGGATTTCAAGGCCGACGAAGATCCGGCCGGCGGCATGGGGCCGTTCATCATGAACCCCGAAGGCATCGCCCGCTTCTTCGCCAAGGCCGGCATGGCCGAGGGCCCGTTCCCGGAACACTACGAGCCGTTCGATACTCCATTGCGCAGCAACCCGCTCAGCCCCGGCCAGGCGCTGACGCTGAACAACCCGGCGGCGCGCGTGTTCGCCAGCGATCGCGCGCAGATCGGTTCACCGGATGAGTTCCCGCATGTGGCCACCACCTACCGCCTGACCGAGCATTTCCACTTCTGGACCAAGCACGGCAAGCTCAACGCCATCATCCAGCCCGAGCAGTTCGTCGAGATCGGCGCGGCATTGGCCGACGAGTTGGGCATCAACAACGGCAGCCGCGTGCGGGTCAGTTCCAAGCGTGGCCACATCGAAGCGGTGGCGATGGTGACCAAGCGCATCAAGGCCCTGCAGATCGATGGCCGCACCGTGCACCAGGTGGGCGTGCCGATCCACTGGGGCTTCCTCGGTGCGGCCAAGCCCGGCTACATCGCCAATACGCTGACCAACGCCATCGGTGACGGCAACTCGCAGACGCCCGAATCGAAGTGCATCCTGGTCAAGGTCGAGAAGGTGTAGGAGACACGTCATGTCACTGCAATCGCTGGACATCATCCGCCGCTCGGCCACCACCACGCCCTCGCCGGAGGCGCGTGGTGCGCACACCGGCCAGGTCGCCAAGCTGATCGATGTGAGCAAATGCATCGGCTGCAAGGCCTGCCAGGTTGCCTGCATGGAGTGGAACGACCTGCGCGACGAGGTCGGCAGCTGCGTCGGCAGCTATGACAACCCGCCCGACCTGAGCGAACAGTCGTGGACGGTGATGAAGTTCCGCGAGTACGAGGACGAGCAGGGCAAGCTGGAATGGCTGATCCGCAAGGAAGGCTGCATGCACTGCAGCGATCCGGGTTGCCTGAAGGCCTGCCCGTCGCCGGGCGCGATCATCCAGTACGCCAACGGCATCGTCGATTTCCAGGAAGAGAACTGCATTGGCTGCGGCTACTGTGTCACCGGCTGCCCGTTCGACGTCCCGCGCATTTCCAAGAAGGACCACAAGGCCTACAAGTGCACGCTGTGCTCGGACCGCGTGGCGGTGGGCCAGGAGCCGGCCTGTGTGAAGACCTGCCCGACCGGCGCGATCACCTTCGGCAGCAAGCAGGCGATGACCGAGCATGCTGCCGGCCGCGTGGAGGACCTGAAATCACGCGGCTACGAGAACGCCGGCCTGTATGACCCGCAGGGCGTCGGCGGCACCCACGTGATGTACGTGCTGCAGCACGTCGACAAGCCCGAGCTGTACGCCGACCTGCCCAGGGACCCGCGCATCAGCCCGATGGTGGAAGTGTGGAAGGGCGTGGCCAAGCCGCTGGGCGTGCTGGCCATTGCCGCTACCGCCTTTGTCGGCTTCCTGCATTACATCGGCATCGGCCGCAACACGGTGGACGAGGAAGAGGAAGAACACGCCGAGCGTGAGGCAGAGAAGATCGAGGAGGACCGGTCATGAGCCGCGCCCCACGCCCCCGCGAGATCATCCGCTACCGCACGCCGACCCGCATCAATCACTGGATCGTGGCGATCTGCTTCGTGCTGACCGCGCTGTCCGGGCTGGCGCTGTTCCACCCTGCCCTGTTTCCGTTGACCCAGCTGTTCGGTGGCGGGCCGTGGACGCGCATCCTGCACCCGTTCATCGGCCTGGCCATGGTGATCGGCTTTGCCCTGCTGGCACTGCGGATGTGGCGTGACAACTTCCTCAGCGCCGATGACCGCGCGTGGATGCGCGGCATGCGCGATGTGCTGCGCAACGAGGATGAGAAGCTGCCGCCGGTGGGCCGCTTCAATGCCGGCCAGAAGTTGTTGTTCTGGGCCATCATCGGTTGCCTGTCGGCGCTGCTGCTGACCGGCTTCGTGATCTGGCGGCAGTACTTCAGCCACTTCTTCCCGATCGGGGTGATCCGTTTCTCAGTGCTGGCCCATGCGCTGTTCGGCTGGGTGCTGGTCTGCGCGATCGTGGTGCATATCTATGCGGCGATCTGGATCAAGGGTTCGGTGCGGGCGATGACCCAGGGCAAGGTGACCTATGGGTGGGCGTACAAGCACCATCGGCAGTGGTTCCGGGACATCCTGCGCGGGCGGCGGGAAGAGGGTTAGTGGCAGGGCCTGCGGCCCTGCACCCGCTGCAAGCCAAAGCCACAGCAAGAGCAGCTATCCGGGGGATGGCGGGGCACTGTGGGTTTGCGGGGACGCCGTAAACCCCGCTCCGCGGTCCGGCCCAGCCGCTGGCGGCTGTGCGTTCGGGCGCTTGCGAAGCAGTGCTTCGCAAGCAAAGCGCCCTCACCCCTGGGGGCTTGGCCGCGGCATCCATGCCGCGGACACCCCGCAAACCCACAGTGCCCCGCCTTCGACAGTTTCCCGCTGCTGTTGGTTTCCCGCTGCTGTTGGTGGGTGTCGACCTTGGTCGACACAATGAACGGCAATGATCGAAGTCGGCTTTTGTAGGGTCGAGCCATGCTCGACTGCATTGCTCGACTGCAGTGACTTTGACGCGCTGGACGCCAGCGCCGACAACGGCGAGGATGGAGGCTGGTTCTTCTGGCTGGCCCGGCATGGCGCAACGCATCCTTGAACCCGGTGAAATCGAGACGCTGGCCTCGCGCGATGTTCCGCGCATCATCCTGCCCGATACCGCTTCGCTGTTCGCTGGACGTGCGGCGCGATTGCGCAGCCTGGCTGCGCACAGCGCCATCGGCGGCTATCTGCAGCTGCTGGCGGCCCTGGCCGATGCGCAGCAGTCGCTGTTGGACGAGTTGACGCCGCAGCAATGCGAGACCCTGCAGGCGCAGGCGCGTTCCCAGCAATCGAGTGCGGCGGCCGGCGCCGGGATGCCGTTGCGGCCGGCCAACACGCTGCAGCTGGATGGGCACTGGCGCGACTGGCTACGCACATTGTGCCGGCACTGCGCCGATGAGGCCGGGCTGCCGGCGGAAACCCGACAGGAACTCCAGCGCGTTGCCGCTGCCGATGACGCATGGCTCGATGCACAGGCGCATGCCGTGCTGGAGCGCGATGATGCGCCATCGCTGGATGCGGTGGCCGCGCTGCTGGTGATGAACGCGCTGCAGGTGTACTGGGCAGTGCTGGCCGACAGCTTCCGCCCGACCGACCTGAAACCGCTGGCCGATGCGCCGGGGCTGTGCCCGTTGTGCGGCACCCTGCCGGTGGCCAGCGTGGTGCAGGCACGGCCGCCCTACGCGTCCTACCGTTATCTTTCGTGCTCGCTGTGTGCCTGCCAGTGGCACTACGTGCGCGTGCAGTGCAGCCAGTGCGGCGCCGCCGGCAAGGACATCGCCTACCGCGCTCTGGCCGATGTGGACGGCGACAGCGGCGAAGCCGTACGTGAAAGCGCCGTACGTGCCGAGACCTGCGATCACTGCCACAGCTACCGCAAGATCCTGTATCTGGAGAAGGACCCGGCGCTGGAACCGGTCGCCGATGATCTCGGCACGCTGTCGCTGGACCTGCTGCTGGGCGAGGAAGGCTACGCACGTGCCAGCCAGAATCCGCTGCTGTGGCAATCCGACGGCGATTGAGGCGATGACAGTCACGCCCCCCGCCCCGGCATCGGCCACCGCCCTGCCTTCGCTGGACCGGCTGCTGCGCCTGCCTGCGTTGGCGGCACTGATCGAAGGCCACGGTCGCAGCCGCATCACCCAGCTGCTGCGTGCGCATCTGCAGATCCTGCGTGACCGCATCAGTGCCGGCCAGCTTTCGACCACGCAGCTGCAGGGGGCGATCGACGCTCCGGCGCTGATCGCAGCGATCGAGGCCTCACTGGCCATCGATGCGCGGCTGGACCTGCAGCCGATGTTCAACCTCACCGGCACCGTATTACACACCAACCTCGGCCGTGCCCTGTTGCCCGAAGCCGCCGTGCACGCGGTCACCCGCGCGATGACCGCGCCGATCGATCTGGAATTCGACGTCAGCCTCGGCCGCCGTGGCGACCGCGATGCACGGGTGCAGGCGCTGGTCTGCGAGCTGACCGGCGCCGAAGCCGCCACCGTGGTGAACAACAATGCGGCGGCGGTCCTGCTGCTGCTCAACAGCCTGGCCAACCGCCGCGAGGTGGTGGTCTCACGCGGCGAGCTGGTGGAGATCGGCGGTGCCTTCCGCATTCCTGATGTGATGCGTAGCGCCGGGGCGCGGCTGCTGGAAGTGGGCACCACCAACCGCACCCATCCGGCCGACTTCGCCAACGCCATCGGCGCCCGCACCGCGCTGCTGATGGAGGTGCATGCCAGCAACTACGCGATCACCGGCTTCACCGCCAAGGTCGATACCGCGGCGATGGCCGCCATCGCGCACCAGCATGGGCTGCCGCTGGCAGTGGACCTGGGCAGTGGCAGCCTGTGTGATCTGGCCACCTTCGGCCTGCCACATGAGCCAACCGTGCAGGACGCACTGGCTGCCGGTGCCGATCTGGTTTCATTCAGCGGCGACAAGCTGCTGGGTGGGCCGCAGGCCGGCATCATTGCCGGCCGGGCCGACCTGATCGCGCGGATCAACCGCAACCCGCTGAAGCGGGCACTGCGCATGGACAAGATGGGCCTGGCCGCGCTGGAAGCGGTACTGTCCCTGTACCGCGAGCCGGAGTACCTGACGCAACGGTTGCCCACCCTGCGGACGCTGACGCGCACGCAGCAGGACATCGATGCACAGGCACAGCGCCTGCTGCCGCCGATGCGGTCCGCGATGACGGCCGACTACAGCGTTGAACCGGCATCGATGCACAGCCAGATCGGCAGCGGCGCGCAACCGCAGGCGCAGCTGGCCAGCGCCGGGCTACGGGTCACATCGGCCCGTCGTGGTGGTCTGGATCGCCTGGCCACGCGCCTGCGCCAGCTGCCCCGGCCGGTGTTGGGCCGCGTCGCCGATGATGCGCTGTGGCTGGACCTGCGCTGCCTGGAACCCGCCGACGAAGCGGACTTCCTCGCCCAATGGAGCACGCTGCAGGCATGATCGTCGGCACCGCCGGGCATATCGACCATGGCAAGACGCGCCTGGTACGCGCACTGACCGGCATCGAGACCGATCGCCTGCAGGAAGAACGCACGCGCGGCATCTCCATCGAGCTGGGCTACGCGTACGTCCCCCTTGAAGGCACCGACGCGCAGGGCCCGGCCGCAATGCTGGGCTTCGTGGATGTGCCGGGCCACGAGCGCTTCGTGCACACGATGGTGGCCGGCGCCACCGGCATCGACGTCGCCCTGCTGGTGGTCGCTGCCGACGATGGGGTGATGCCGCAGACCCGCGAGCATCTGGCGATCCTGCAGCTGCTGGGCGTGGATCGCGGCGTGGTGGCACTGACCAAGATCGACCGGGTGGATGCCGCGCGTATCGCCCGGGTCGAGATCGAGATCGCCGCGCTGCTGGCCGGCACGCCGCTGCAGGATTCCCCTGTGTTTGCCTGCAACAGCACCGCGCCCGAGGATGCAGGCATCGACGCGTTGCGCGCCCGCCTGCACGCATGGGCCGCGGGCGATGCCAGCGCGCGCCAGGACGCGCTGCGCCGTGAACTGTTCCGCATGCCGGTGGACCGCGTGTTCTCGCTGGCGGGGCACGGCACGCTGGTGACCGGCGCGGTGCACGGCGGTATCGCCACGGCAGGCGAGCACCTGCAGCTGATGCCGGCTTCCACCGACGTGCGCGTGCGCAGCATCCATGCGCAGAACCAGGCCAGCGACCACGCGATGGCCGGTCAGCGCTGCGCACTGAACCTGGCGGCCATCGCCCGCGACGACATCAACCGTGGCGACTGGATTGCCGATCCGCGTGCAATGCGGGCCACCACCCGCGTCGACGTGCGCCTGCGGCTTTCCGCGCTGGCGCCGCCGCTGCGCGACCGGGCGCCTTTGCACATCCACTGGGGCACGATGCACCGGCAGGCCCATGCGGTGCTGCTGGAAGATCATGACCACGGCAACGGACAGCTCGTGCAGCTGGTGTTCGATGTACCGGTCTGCGCGATGTGCGGCGACCGTTTCATCGCCCGCGACTCGGCGGCCACCCATACGTTGGGAGGCGGCATCGTGCTCGACCCGGAGCCTCCGCAACGGCGACGGCGCAGCCCGGCCCGGCTTGCGTGGCTGGCGGCGCTGGAACAACTGGCGGCCGGCGCCGGGCCGGGTCCGCTGCTGCACCAGGCGCCTGCCGGCATTCCCGCTACCGCCCTGCAACGCTACTGCCGACGTGCCGCCGACCGCATCGACCTGCCCGCGGACACGCGACGCATCGCCATCCGCGATGACACGGTAATCATCCTCGCCTCACACTGGCAGGCGCTTGGCGAGCAGGTGATCACCTCGCTGCGGGGTTGGCACGAGCGACGACCGGACGAACCCGGTGTCGACAGCGGACGCCTGCAGCGCAGTACCCTTCCTGCGCTGGCGGCCGGCCTGTGGAACGCGCTGCTGCAGGATCTGCTCGACCACGGCAGCGTGCAGCGCGTGGGGGCATGGTGGCGCCTGCCCGGCCACGACCACGCGCCACCGGAACGCGAACGCCAGCTGCTCGAACGCGTGCTGCCACAGCTGCACGCCGGCGGATTCGATCCGCCATGGGTGCGTACCCTGGCCGACGGGCTTGGCCTCGCCGAAGACGACGTCCGCGCGATCCTGCGCCGTGCCGCAGCGCGCGGCGAACTGTTCCAGGTGGTACCGGACCTGTTCTATGCACCGGCCCGCATCGCCGAACTCGCTGCGATCATCGCGCAGCTGTCACAGGCCACGGGCAGCGTGGATGCGGCCGCCTTCCGCGATGCCATCGGCCTGGGCCGCAAGCGCAGCATCCAGATTTTGGAGTTCTTCAATCGCGTTGGCTACACTCGACGCGTCGGTGACCAGCATCGGCCGCGTGGCGATCTGCAATGGAACGCCCCCCACGGTTGAGCACACCGGCATCGCCGTACTTTCGGAAGGCATGCGCATCCGGGCATGCGGCTGGGCTTCAAACCCAGTAGGGGGCGTCGATCGTTCCCTGGTAGGTTCGACTCCTGCTGCCTTCCGCCATTGGTGTTTCCGCAGGAGATGTCGGCATGGCCACGCACGCGCAGTCCCCCGCCCCTTTACCCGCCGATGCCCCGCAACGCCTGACCTCGCTGGCCCATGGTGGTGGTTGCGGCTGCAAGATCGCGCCGGGGGTGCTTTCCGAGCTGCTGCGTGGGATTCCGGCGCTTCCCGCACCGGCCGAACTGCTGGTCGGGCGTGAGACCAGCGACGACGCGGCGGTGTATCGCCTCGATGATCGCCAGGCGATCGTCGCCACCACCGATTTCTTCATGCCGATCGTCGACGACCCGTTCGACTTCGGCCGCATCGCCGCGACCAACGCGCTGTCTGACCTGTATGCGATGGGCGCGCGGCCACTGTTCGCGCTGGCCATCGTCGGCATGCCGATCAATACGCTGCCGCAGGACAACATCCGCGGCATCCTGCAGGGTGGCGAACGCGCCTGTGCCGATGCGGGCATCGTGGTCGCCGGTGGCCACAGCATCGATTCGGTGGAGCCCATCTACGGCCTGGCCGCGATCGGCGTGCTCGACCCGCAGCGGCTCAAGCGCAACGCCGATGCCCGCGCCGGCGACGTGCTGGTGCTGGGCAAGCCGCTCGGCGTGGGCGTGTATTCGTCGGCACTGAAGAAGGAACTGCTGGATGCCGACGGCTACCGGCAGATGGTCGAATCAACCACCCGCCTGAACACCGTTGGCGTGCCGCTGGCCGCATTGGACGGCGTGCACGCGATGACCGACGTCACCGGCTTCGGCCTGCTCGGCCATCTGCTGGAAGTGTGCCGCGCCAGCGGCGTCGCTGCCGAGGTGGACAGTGCACAGGTGCCGCTGCTGGCACAGGCCCTGGCGTTGCTGCAGCGTGGCTGCGTGACCGGCGCCTCCAGCCGCAACTGGGCCTCGTATGGCGCCGAGGTGCAGTTCGCCGAGGGCCTGGCGGCGCATTGGCAGCCATTGCTGACCGATCCGCAGACCAGCGGCGGCCTGCTGGTGTCGTGTGCACCGGAAGCGGCGGATGCGGTGCTGGCCTGTTTCCACGATGCGGGGTTCGCCCAGGCGGCCGTGGTGGGCCGCCTGAACGCGGGAGCGTCGGGCGTCAGCGTGGTCTGAGCGGCGGACCGAAGAAGGGCGCGCGAAGGCGCCCCAGCCGTCTCACTCGATGTTCTGTACCTGCTCGCGGATCTGGTCGATCAGCACCTTCAGTTCGACCGCCGCATTGGACGTACGGCTGTCCACCGACTTCGAGCCCAGCGTGTTGGCTTCGCGGTTGAACTCCTGCAGCAGGAAGTCCAGGCGGCGGCCGACCGGCTCGCGCTGCTTGAGCACCCGGCGGATCTCGACGATGTGGCTGCCCAGGCGGTCCAGTTCCTCATCCACGTCCAGCTTCTGCAGCCACAGCACCAGTTCCTGCTCGGCGCGGCCGGGATCGACCGGGTGCGGCAGGTCGGCCAGGCGTGCGGCCAGCTTGGCGCGCTGGCCGTCGCGAATGGCCGGGATCAAGGTGCGCACTTCGGCGGCGATGCGCTCGATGCCATCCACGCGCTCGGCAATGGCCGTGGACAGCTTGTCGCCTTCACGCTCACGGGCGGCAACGAAGCCGTCCAGCACCTGATCGAGCAGCGACAGCGCCTCGGCCTGCAACGCTGCCGCGTCGGTCGCCTCGCCCTGGGTCACACCCGGCAGCTGCAGCAGTTCAGTGAAGCTGACCTGCAGGTTCGGGAAATCGGAGGTCAGCCTGTGTGCCAGCTGGCCCAGCTGCCCCAGCAGCACCTCATTGACCTGCAGGCTGCCCGCCGCTTCCGGCGCGCGCAGGCGCATCACCAGATCCAGCTTGCCGCGGCTCAGGCGCGCCGCAATGCGTTCACGCAGCTGCGGCTCCAGCGCCCTCAGTTCCTCGGGCAGGCGGGTGCCCACCTCCAGGAAGCGGTGGTTGACCGAGCGCAGCTCGCAGCCCAGCGTGCCCCACGGGGTGACCCGCTCGCCGCCGGCATAGGCGGTCATGCTTCGAATCATGGAATGTGTCCGGTGCGTGCAAAGGGGGAATGGTACCCTAGCGCCCTCACCTGAGCCCCCTTGCCCGCCCCGTGAAGGCCGCGGGCATGGCGGCGTACTCCCACGCCATTACGGAACCTGCACCATGTCCGATTCCCGCCCCAGCGGCCGCCAGCCCGACCAGCTCCGCCCGGTCGTCATCCAACGCGGCTTCACCCGCCATGCCGAGGGTTCGGTGCTGGTGTGCTTCGGTGAAACCCGCGTGCTGTGCACCGCCAGTGTCGAGAACCGCGTGCCGGGCTTCCTGCGCGGCAAGGGCGAAGGCTGGGTGACCGCCGAGTACGGCATGCTGCCGCGTGCCACCCACACCCGCAGCGACCGCGAAGCGGCGCGTGGCAAGCAGGGCGGCCGCACGCTGGAGATCCAGCGCCTGATCGGCCGCAGCCTGCGTGCCTGCGTGGACCGCAACGCGCTGGGCGAGCGCACCATCACCCTCGACTGCGACGTGCTGCAGGCCGACGGTGGCACCCGCACCGCCGCCATCACCGGCGCCTACGTGGCCCTGGTCGATGCAGTGAACGTGCTGATGAAGCGCGGCGACATCAAGCGCAACCCGATCCTGGGCGCGGTCGCGGCCGTGTCGGTGGGCGTGTACCGCGGCACGCCGGTACTTGACCTGGACTACGCCGAAGACAGCGACTGCGACACCGACATGAACGTGGTGATGAACGACGGTGGCGGCTTCATCGAGCTGCAGGGCACCGCCGAAGGCCACGCCTTCCGCCGCGACGAGCTGGACGCCCTTCTGGGCCTGGCCGAGAAGGGCGTGCGCGAACTGCTGGCCGCGCAGCAGGCGGCACTGTCGGCATGAACCGGCGCCTTGCCCTGACCACCCTCGTGGTGGCCGATTACGACGAAGCCATCGCCTGGTACACCGGCAAGCTCGGCTTCTCGCTGCTGGAAGACATCGACCAGGGCAGCAAGCGCTGGGTGGTGGTCGGGCCGACCGACGGCAGTGCCGCCGCCCTGCTGCTGGCCCGCGCCAGCAACGAGGAACAGCGCAGCCGCATCGGCAACCAGACCGGTGGCCGGGTCGCCTTCTTCCTCAACACCGATGACTTCCACCGCGACCACGCGGCGATGCTCGCCGCCGGGGTCGAGTTCCTGGAAGCACCGCGCGAAGAACCCTATGCAACAGTCGCGGTGTTCCGCGATCTGTATGGCAATACCTGGGACCTGCTGGAGCCCCGCCAATGAAGAAACTGGTACTGGCCAGCCACAACGCCGGCAAGCTGGTGGAGATGCAGGAAATCCTCGCCGACCTGCCGTTGCAGATCACCTCCGCCGCCGAGCTGGGCCTGGGCGACGTGGAAGAGACCGGCCTGACCTTCGTCGAGAACGCGCTGCTGAAGGCACGCGCGGCCTGCCAAGCGACCGGCCTGCCGGCGCTGGCCGATGATTCGGGCCTGATCGTCGATGCCCTCGACGGTGCACCGGGCCTGTACAGCGCGCGCTATGCCGGGCAGCCGACCAATGCCGCGGCCAACAACGCCAAGCTGCTGGACGCGATGGCCGAAGTGCCCGACGGCCAGCGCAGCGCCCGCTTCTATGCGGTGATCGTCCTGCTGCGCCATGCCACCGACCCGCAGCCACTGATCTGCGAGGGCCGCTGGGAAGGGCAGATCACCCGCGAACCGCGCGGCAGCAACGGCTTCGGCTACAACCCGGTGTTCCTGGATACCACCCACGGCCTGACCGCCGCGGAGATGGAAACGCCCCTGAAGAACGCCATCAGCCACCGCGCCCTCGCCCTGCAGCAGCTCAAGCAGCAGCTGGCCACGCTGTATTGATGCGTTCCTGATTACCCAAGGGAAGCCGGCCAGCGGCCGGCACTACCGATGAAGCCCATGCCGCACGCCCACGACCACTGCAACCACCTGCCCGGCGAAACCTGCCCGGGCGACCACGACACTCCGCCGCGCCTGGTGCCGCCGCCGTTGTCGCTGTACGTGCACCTGCCGTGGTGCGTGCGCAAATGCCCCTACTGCGACTTCAACTCGCACCAGGCCAAGGGCGAGCTGCCGTTCGATGCCTACATCGACGCGCTGCTGCGCGACCTGGACCAGGACCTGCCGCTGGTCTGGGGCCGGGTGGTGCACAGCGTGTTCTTCGGTGGCGGCACGCCCAGCCTGTTCCCCCCGGAAGCGATCGACCGTTTCCTGCAGCAGGCCAGCGCGCGCCTGCGCTTCGCGCCCAATGCCGAGATCACCCTGGAAACCAACCCCGGCACCGCCGAACACGGCCGCTTCGACCGCTACCGCGCGGCCGGCGTGAACCGCCTCAGCTTCGGCATCCAGAGTTTCGACGACGCGATGCTCAAGCGCCTGGGCCGCATCCACGACAGTGGCGAGGCCGAGCGCGCGGTGAAGATGGCGCAGGACGCGGGCTACGACAATTTCAACATCGACCTGATGTACGCGCTGCCGGAACAGACCCTGGCCGGCGCCGAGGCCGATCTGGAGCGCGCCTTCGCACTGCAGCCGGCGCACATCTCGCACTACCAGCTGACCCTGGAACCGAACACGGTGTTTTTCGCACGGCCGCCGCAGGGCATTCCCGATGAGGACAACGCCTGGGACATGCAGGAACACTGCCAGGCCCTGCTGGCACAGGCCGGCTTTGGCCAGTACGAGGTCAGCGCCTATGCGCGCCCTGGCCGGCAGAGTGCGCACAACCTGAACTACTGGCGCTTCGGCGACTACCTGGGCATCGGCGCCGGCGCGCACGGCAAGATCAGTTCCGGTGCCGAGGAGCACGTACTGCGACGCTGGAAACTGAAACATCCGCAGGCCTACCTCGAGAGCGCGGGCACCCCCGCCTCGTTCGGCGGCGACGATGTCATCGCCCCCGGGCGGCTGCCGTTCGAGTACATGCTGAACCTGCTGCGCCTGCACGAAGGTTTCAGCCTGCGCGATTTTGAATCGCGCACCGGCCTGCCGCGCAGCGTGCTGGACGCACCGCTGGCCGACGCCGTGCAGCGCGGCTGGCTGCATATGGCGGACGGCCACGTGCAGCCAACCGAGCTGGGCCGCCGCTTCACCAATGATGTGGTGAGCCTGTTCCTGGACGAGTAAGGCCTCCGCCGTAACGGATAGTGCCGGCCGCTGGCCGGCAATCCGGTGCGGATCGCGTTGCCGGCCAGCGGCCGGCACTACCGCGCATCGGGGCCATGCCCGGCAGATGCATTTCACATTCACCCTAAAGTAGCGCCGACATCGGCCGACACGGTAGATTCACCAGATCGATCCGAGGGAATCCGGGTACCGCTCGCCGATGTCAGCTGTTTTTTCCCCCACCCCTGCCGACAAGGCCCGCCTGGCCGCGGCCGACCTGCCGCCGCGGGTGCGCGAACTGCTGGGCGCGTTGATCGGCCTGTGCCGGCAGACCCTGGCCGCGCCGCTGATCCTGACCGTCGAAGCGCTGGAACAGACCCTGCTGCACGACGCCGATCGTGCGCGCAATCCGCTGCAACAAGCCGAATTGATGGCCCAGCGCGGCCAGCTGCATGCCTTTGCCGGTCATTTCCCCGACCGGATGCTGGATGCCGTTGCCGAGGCCCTGGCGCGCCTGCGCGAGCCTGCGGCTGCAACCCCCGCCGGGGCCACCCCGCCGCCGCTGCCGGGCATGCTGGGGCTGTCGCTGGTGGCCGAGCATGACGTCGACCGCGACCTGCTGCTGACCGAGATGATCCGGCGCGAAACCCTGCGCTCGACCAATACCCTGAACCTGCTCGGGCAGCGGCTGGGTGTACTGGCTGCGGCGCCGGCATTCGAGGCCGACGCGCTGCCGCTGGCACCGCAGGCATTGTGCGCGATGGTGCGCCGGCTCGCGGAGCAGGACACCCTCGGCGCCGACGTACAGCTGGCGCTGTATCGCAGCTTCGAGCGCCAGGTACTGGAACGGCTGGGCGATGTGCTCGACCGCGCCAACGCGCTGCTGGCCCAGAACGGCGTTCTGCCCGGCCTGGTCTACACGCCTTACCTGGCCCGTTCGTCGAGCACGCGACGCATCATCACCCACTCCGTCGGCGGTGGCCGCGCGACGCAGCCGGCCAAGCGTGCCCCGGCAGCGCCGCTGACCGGCTGGAACGGGTCGGCACCGTCAGGCTCGTGGTCGAACCTGGTGCAGGAGGCGGTCAGCGACGCCGGTGGCCGCGACACCGCCGTGCCTGGGCTGACCACCTCCACCGGCAGTGCGCTGCACGACCTGCTGCAGCAGGCCCGGCACGCCAGCACCGCGCCCGCGCCGTCCGCTGCGGTACCCAGCGCCGCCGTGGATGCGGTGCTCGCGCGCCTGCAGGCCCAGTCCAGCGCCGCCACCGGCCTTGCCGACCTGCAGACCGCGGTGGTCGCCCAGCTGCGCAGCGAACACGGCGCGCAGGCCCAGCTGGGCAGCCACGACCGCGACAATCTCGACCTGCTGCGCCTGCTGATGCAGCAGGTACAGCAGCAGCAACGTCCCGACCCGGTACCGGCCGCGCTGCTGGCGCGCCTGCAGGTGCCGCTGGCGCGCGCGGCCATGGCCGACCCAGGCTTCTTCGTGCGTGACGAGCACCCCGCCCGCGAACTGCTCAACCAGATCGCCGAAGCCGGCGCCCACTGGCTCGGCGATGATGACGTCGACCCCCAGCTGCTGCAGCGCATGGCGCAGAGCGTGCAGGGGCTGCTCGGCCAGGATGCGCGCACGCCCGAGGCCTTCGCTGCCGCCAATGAAGACGTGCAGCAGCACCAGCGCGCGGCCGCCCATCGCGCCGAGCTGGCCGAGCGCCGCCACGTCGAGGCCGCGCGCGGCAAGGAACGCCTGGACCTGGCACGACGCCAGGCCAGCGCACAGATCGACCAGTGCTGTGATACGCAGGCGCCGCCGCGCTTCGTGCAGACCCTGCTGCGCCAGGCGTGGGCCGACGCCCTGACATTGACCCGCCTGCGCCATGGTGACGATTCACCGCAGTGGCAGGAGCGCCTGCAGCAGACCCAGCGCATCGCGGCGGTGACCGCCCAGGCCGCGGACGCTGCCGATGGCACCGACGCTGCGCTGGCCACCGAGGTGGAAGCGGCGCTGGTGCAGGTTGGCTACCACGCCGAGGAGGCCGCCGCCGTCGCGCGTCGCCTGGCCACGCCCGGCGGCGAGGACGAAAGCACATCGCGTACCGAACTCAGCGCACGCCTGAAAGCACGCGCGCGACTGGGCGAACATGCCGGCACGTCCAGCGCAGGCGCGCCCGCCGAGCCACGCAGCAGTGCCGAAGAAGCCGCCTACCAGCAGCTGTCCACCCTGCCGTTCGGCAGCTGGTTCGACATCGACACCGGCGATGGCACGCTGCGCCGCCAGCGCCTGTCGTGGTACAGCCTGCTGACCGGCCACGCGCTGATGGTCAATCCACGCGGACAGAAGATCGCCGATACCGACCTGGACACCCTCGCCCGCCAGCTCAGCGCCGGCCGCGCGCAGCTGGTCACCGAAGACAAGGGCCGCCTGGTCGATCGTGCCTGGCAGGCCAGCCTCGATGCGCTGCGTGCGCTGGCCGCAGGCAACAGCCGGAAAACCCCTGCATGAACACCCAGCCGCCACAGGACACCCGTCGCGCACCGCGCCGCCAGGTCGCGGACCTGGTGCCGGTCACCGACCAGATGCGCGACAGCGTGGTGGGCCGCCTCGGCAACGTCTCCGAAACCGGCATGCTGATGCTGGCCAGCGTGCCGTTGCGCGAGGATGCGCTGTACCAGCTGCGATTCCCGCTGCCGATGGCCGATGGCCACCAGGAAGCCATCGACGTGGGCGTGCACCTGCTGTGGAGCGAACCGGCGCACGTGCCGGGACAGAGCTGGACCGGCTTCCGCTTCCTCACCCTGTCACGCGAACATCGGCAGCTGCTGCGCCAGTGGGTGGGCGAAGACAGCGACGAGGGACCGGTTTCGACGGCCTGAGTGCCGGTTCCGGCACAGCGGTTTTTCGCGGCATGCGGCAGAATCTAGGGCCGTTTTCCGTGTCGAGCCACCGCAATGATCCAGCAAGACCCCGGCGCCCTGTATTCCGACCACCTGGCCGTGCTGTGCCGGCGCGCCGAACAGGCGCTGGCCCGCGGCGGCTTCGATCACCTGGTGGTGCCCAGCGGCACCCTGCACTACCAGGTGTTCGACGACCGCGACTACCCGTATGCGGTGAATCCGCAGTTCAAGGCCTGGCTGCCGCTCACCCGCGTGCCGAACAGCTGGATCGTGTTCACGCCCGGCAAGCGCCCGGCGGTGATCTTCCACCAGCCCTTCGATTACTGGCACGTGGTGCCGGATGCACCGAGCGGCTGGTGGGTGGAGCACTTCGACATCCACATCATCCGCAAGCCGGAAGAGGCGCTGGCCCTGCTGCCGGCCGACCCGTCGCGCTGCGCGATCCTCGGCGAGCCGCAGAGCGCGCTGGGCGCATTCGTGCCGAACAACCCGGCGCCGGTGGTGAACTACCTGGAATGGCACCGCGCCTACAAGACGCCGTATGAAATCGCGTTGATGCGCCAGGCGCAGGTGCTGGGCGTGCGTGGCCATCGTGCCGCCGAGGCCGCATTCCGCAATGGCGCCGACGAATTCAGCATCCACATGGCCTACTGCCAAGCCGTGGGCCAGGATGCCAACGAGCTGCCGTACGGCAACATCGTGGCCTTGAACGAACATGCGGCCGTGCTGCATTACACCGAGCTGGGCCGCAAGGCGCCGCAGCCGCTGCGCAGCTTCCTGATCGATGCCGGCGCCAGCGCGCACGGCTACGCCAGCGACATCACCCGCACTTACGCCGCGCACGGCCACGACGAGTTCGCCGCGATGATCGCCGCCGTCGATGCCGCCCAGCAGAAGATGTGTGCGGCGGTGCGCGCCGGCTTCGACTACAAGCAGCTGCACGTGGACGCGCATCTCTCGCTGATGGGCGTACTGAAGGACTTCGACGTCATCAAGGTGTCGCCGCAGACCGCCGTGGAGACCGGCGTCAGCGCCGCATTCTTCCCGCACGGCATTGGCCACCTGATCGGCCTGCAGGTGCACGACGTGGCCGGTTTCGCGGCCAGCGACGAAGGCGGCCGCGTCGAGCGTCCGGCGGGGCATCCCTACCTGCGCCTGACCCGCGTGCTGGAACCGGGCATGGTGGTGACCATCGAACCGGGCCTGTACTTCATTGACATGCTGTTGAACGAAGTGAAGGACGCCGGCCATGGCGATGCGATCAACTGGGACCGCGTGGACTTCTTCCGTCCGTATGGCGGCATCCGCATCGAGGACGAAGTGCTGTGCACCGAGGGCGAAGCGGACAACCTGACGCGGCCGGTGTTTGCTGCGGCCAACGGCTGAGCCCCTCGTGGTTGGATGCTGGATCAAAAGCCGCGCCTGGCGGGGCGGGGTGGGGGCGCGGGGGACGCCGTGAACCCATCCATGGGGGCTTGGCCGCGGCATCCATGCCGCGGACACCCCCGCGACCCCACCCCGCCCCACCTCTGACAGTTTCCTGCCGCGTCCAACCACGGAAAAGAAAAAAGAAAAGCAGAAGCGGGTCGCTTGCTGCGCTCGCTCCGTGTCGACCAAGGTCGACACCCACCAACAGCCGCAGTGGCCAGTAGATCCACGCCATGCGTGGATGATTCATTCGATATCTGACAGATGTGCCGACCAACGGTCTGCACCCACCGACAGATCGCAGGGATCTGTCAGAGGCGGGGCGGTGTGGGTGGACAGGACCGTTGGCGCCATGGATGGCGCCATCGAGCCCCCATGGGTGAGGGCGCTTTGCTTGCGAAGCACTGCTTCGCAAGCGCCCGAACGCCCAGCCGCCAGCGGCTGGGCCGGACCCCGGAGGGGGGTTTACGGCGTGTCCTGACCACCCACACCGCCCCGCCATCCCACGGAATGCCGCTCTTGCTTTGGCCGTTGCCGTTGCATTGAGCAGGTGCAGGGCTGCAAGCCCTGCAGAAAAGCCCCTTACCCCGCCATCACCGCTTCAATCTCGTCGGCGCTGCGCGCCAGGCCTTCGGTCAACACGCGATGGCCATCATCGGTGATCAGCACATCATCCTCGGTACGGATGCCGATACCGCGCCAGCGTGGCTCCACCGTCGTGTCATCCACGCCGATGTACAACCCCGGCTCGATGGTGAACGCCATGCCCGGCTCCAGCAGGCGCGAATCACCGGCCAGGCGGTAATCGCCCACGTCGTGCACATCCAGCCCGATCCAGTGCCCGGTCTTGTGCCGGTAGAAGCGCTGGTACAGGCCTTCGGACAGGTTCTTTTCCAGCGTGCCCTTCAACAGGCCCAACCGCAGCAGGCCCTCGGTCAGGGTCTGCACCGCCGCCAGGTGGCCGCTCTCGTACGGCACGCCCGGCTTCGCCTGCGCCAGTGCCGCGGCCTGTGCCTCACCGACCAGGTCATGCAGCGCGCGCTGCTCGGCACTGAAGCGGCCGTTCACCGGGAAGGTGCGGGTGATGTCGCTGGCGTAGCCGCGGTACTCGGCACCGGCATCGATCAGCACCAGCTCGCCATCACGCGACCGCGCGTTGTTGTCGCGGTAGTGCAGGATGCAGCCATTGCGGCCTGCACCGACGATGCTGCAGTAGGCCGGTACGGCATCATTGGCGCGGAACACACGTTCCAGCTCGGCCTGCAGTTCGTACTCGTGGATCCCCGCCTTGGCCGCCTTCATCGCCGCCAGGTGGGCGCGCACGCTGATCTGCGCGGCATGCTGCATCAGCGCCACTTCGGCACCGGACTTGAACAGGCGCTGTTCGTGCAGCAGGTGGCCCAGCTCCAGTAACTCATGTGGCGGCTGTGCGCCGTGACGCACCTGCGAGCGCACGCGGTTGACCCAGCCGATCAGCTTCAGGTCGAAATCCGCATCGCGGCCGAAGTGGTAGTAGACGCGCGAACGCCCTTCCAGCAGGCCCGGCAGGATGTCGTCCAGATCGTCGATCGGGTAGGCATCGTCCATGCCGAACTGCGCCACCGCGCCTTCCTGGCCGGCACGGCTGCCGTCCCAGGCCTCGCGCTCGGCATCACGCTCGCGGCAGAACAGGATGGCCTCGCCATGGCGACGGCCGGGAATCAGCACCAGCACCGCTTCCGGCTCCGGGAAGCCACTCAGGTACTGGAAATCCGAATCCTGCCGGAACGGATAATGGGTATCGAGGCTGCGCACCTTCTCCGCCGCAGCCGGCAGCACCAGGATCGCGTCCTCGCCGGCCATGTCCATCAGCTGGCGGCGGCGACGCTTGTATTCGCCGGCCGCGATGCCGGTGCGCTGCTTGATATCCATCAGTTCAGGCGCTGCCGATGGCGCGAGGCCAGCACCACGTCGCCGTGCAGCAGCAGCACCGCCACGCGGATGAATTCCTCGATCTCCGACAGGGCGTCGTCGTCATCATCGCCACCGGCCTCGAAATCCTCGCTGGAGGCACGGGCCAGGCTGGCCATGTCGGTCAGCGCCTCTTCGCCCTCTTCGGACAGGGTCGGGCGACGGCCGCCGCTGCCCAGGCCGAAACCGCCCAGGAACGAGCGGGTCCAGCTGAACATGGCATCGGCCTGCGCGGCCACGTCATCGCTGTCGGTCAGCAACAGCTCGAAGGCGAAGTCGCGGTCTTCCAGTTGCTTGATGGTGACCTGCAGCAGCTGGCCCAGCACGCTGTCGGCGGCCACCGGCGGCAGGTTGTCGTCGGCCAGCACGCGCGCCGGCCAGTCGTTGCCGGGGGCGCCGCCGGCGGCCAGCCAGCCGCACAGTGCGCCGTGCAGCTCGGCAGCGGTGGCGCCCAGGCCCAGTTCCTGGCTGGCGCGGTTAACGTCGTCGACGGAGGGAAGTTCAGTCATCGTGCGGCTCGTTCGGAAAGGAAACCCGGGGCGCGCCGGCGCGCCCGTGAGACCCCGTAGTGTAGCAATCCGGCGGCGTCCTCCCCGTGGCCGTCCAGCCTTGCTGCGACAACGCTTGACCGCCCTTGCCCGGCTTGCCTATCGTGCCCGCATGGAACCCGCCGATCCCCTTGCCCAGCTGCAGGACTTCGCCGCCCGCGTGGAGGCGCTGCTTGAACGCAACCAGCGCCTGGCCGAGGAGAACCGCAGCCTGCGCCACCAGCAGGAACAGCTGGTGGCCGAGCGTTCCACGCTACTGGCCAAGAACGAGCAGGCACGCTCGCGGGTGGAAGCAATGATCAGCCGGCTCAAATCCCTGGAGCAGCACACATGAGCGCCGAACCGGTCAGTGTCCGCATCCTCGATCGTGAATACACCGTGGGCGTCGGTGGCGATGAACGCGACAGCCTGATGGCCGCCGCGCGCCTGCTCGATGCCCGCATGCGCGAGATCCGCGGCAGCAACCGCATGGCCGCCGTGGACCGCGTGGCGGTACTGGCCGCGTTGAACCTGGCCCATGAACTGCAACTGCTGCGCGACGAGAACGCCCGCCAGGCGGTGGCGCTGCAGCAGACGCTGGCCGACCTGAACCGGCGCCTGGACCGCGCGATCGACGGCGGCGCCTGAAGAACGCGCACAACGCGTCTTCTCGTATCTGAATTGGCACGGACTGTTGCCGACGAACGGCCTATCCAGATCCTGCGCGCTGGCTATAATGGCCACGCGTTCTCTGCGGTACTCGACGGCATGTGCAAACATTCGCCTTGTCCCTTAAGAACGACACCGGGAGCGCGACAGCGCCGGGAGTGCAGGTCCGCCTTGTAGCGGGAAGCCCGATGGTTCTCCAGCGTTCCCACTTGAGCCCCCGGGTTCAAGGTCGTTTCGCATGCATCGACATTGCGGAGAATGCAATATTCCAGCAAGGGCGGCGTCTTCGGGCGTCGCCCTTGTTCTTTGCGGCACAATGACGGCTGTTCCTTGCCGCACGCTGCCATGACCGACCCGCGCCAGGCCCTGCGCCACGACCTGCGGCAACGCCGCCGCGACCTTTCCGCCGCTGAGCGCATCGCCGCCGCCGAATCGCTTGCCGATGCCCTGTTGGCACTGCCGTTCGCCCCGCGCGAAGGCGCCGTGGCCGGCTACTGGGCGCTGGACGGCGAAATCGCCCTGCACCGCTGGCAGCTGCAACTGCCCGACGGCCTGACCTACTGCCTGCCGGTGCTGGCCGGCGACGTGTTGCGCTTCGCGCCATGGCGGCCCGGGCAGCCACTGACCAGCAATCGTTACGGCATTCCCGAGCCGGACATCGCACTGCAGGACACCCTGGAACCGGCGCAGATGGCGCTGGTGGTGGCCCCGCTGGTGGGCTTCGACACGCAGTGCCGGCGGCTGGGCATGGGAGGCGGCTGGTATGATCGCAGCTTCGCCTTCCGCCACGACCGGCCGGCGCCGCCCTGGCTGGTCGGTGCGGCGTTCGCGGTGCAGCAGGTCGAGTCCTTGCCGGTGGCGTCGTGGGACGTGCCGGTGGATGCGATCTGCACCGAAGGCGGCACCCTGTTCCCCTCCGCTGCCCCCGTGAACGCATGACCGCCCGCAAGCGCTACTGGCTGATGAAGTCCGAACCGGACGCCTTCTCCATCGATGACCTGGCCAAGGTCAAGGTCGAACCCTGGAACGGGGTGCGCAATTACCAGGCGCGCAATTTCATGCGCGATGGCATGCAGGTCGGCGACGGCATTCTGTTCTATCACTCCAATACCAAGGTGCCGGGCATCGTCGGCCTGGCCACGGTGGCCAGCGCGGCCTATCCGGACGACACCCAGTTCGACCCGGCATCCGACTACCACGACCCCAAGAGCACGCGCGAGAACCCGCGCTGGATGCTGGTGGACGTGGCCTTCGACCGCAAGCTCAAGCAGGTGATCGCGCTGGACGAGATCAAGCTGCACGCCGACGAACTCGGCGAAGGCTTCCCGCTGGTTGCCAAGGGCAACCGCCTGTCGGTGTTCCCGGTGACCGCCGCGCAGTGGAAGCTGCTGCTGTCGCTGGAAAAGAAATCCTGATTCCCTGCCTGAGAGTTCTCCCATGTCCGAAGCCAAGCGCCTGGCCGCCGAGAAAGCCATCGAATACGTCGAAGACGGCATGATTGTCGGTGTCGGCACCGGGTCCACCGTGGCCTATTTCATCGATGCCCTGGCCCGCATCCAGCACCGCATCAAGGGCGCAGTGTCCAGCTCCGAGCAGAGCACCGCGCGCCTGAAGCAGCACGGCATCGAGGTGATCGAGCTGAACCACAGCGGCAACCTGTCGCTGTACGTGGACGGCGCCGACGAGTGCGACCCGAACAAGTGCCTGATCAAGGGCGGCGGTGCCGCGCTGACCCGCGAGAAGATCATCGCCGAGGCCAGCGAGCGTTTCATCTGCATCGTCGACCCGAGCAAGCAGGTGCCCGTACTGGGTGCGTTCCCGCTGCCGGTGGAGGTGATCCCGATGGCACGCAGCCTGGTCGCCCGCCAGATCCGCGACATGACCGGCGGCCAGCCGACCTGGCGCGAAGGCGTGGTCACCGACAACGGCAACCAGATCCTGGATATCCACAATCTGCAGATCACCGATCCGGAAAAGCTGGAGCGCGAGCTCAACCAGCTGCCGGGCGTAGTCTGCGTGGGCCTGTTCGCGCGCCGTCGCGCCGACGTGGTGATCGTCGGCGGCGAGCCGCCGGTCGTGCTCTGACCCTTCCAAGGATCCTGACGATGTCGCTGTTGCGTTCGCTGCTGATGCTTCCGCTGCTGGCCCTGGCCGGCTGCGCCACCGACGCGGCCCGCCACTGGGTCGAGCTGGACGGCGCCCGCTACCAGGTCGAGCTGGCTACCAATGATGAAACCCGCGCACGCGGGCTGATGTTCCGCGACCAGATGGCGGCCGACCACGGCATGCTGTTCGTCCACGACCGCGAAGAGATGCAGGCGTACTGGATGAAGAACACCAAGATCGCGCTGGACATCCTGTACTTCGACAACGAACGCAAACTGGTCAGCCAGCAGCGCGACGTGCCGCCGTGCTCGGCCGGCGACATGTGCCCGCCCTACCCCAGCGGCGGCCCGGCGCGCTACGTGCTGGAACTCAATGCCGGCCAGGCCGAGAAGCTGAAGCTGAAGGACGGTACCGCGCTGACCTTCGGCCCGGGCATCGAGTAGATCTTCGCCCTGCGTTGAGCAGGACCGGTGGGTGCCGACCTTGGTCGGCACTGGCTTGCCGTGCACGGGCAGGCTGTGGTGTGGACCAAGGTCCACACCCACCGGAGGCCCATCGGCCCAGGCCATGGCTTTTTCACGCGGCACCGCTTGAAACCGCCTGCGAATGACGCCAGTCTGTGACCATGCAGGACCGGATCACACTCCCCGACTGGGATGCACTGGCCGACCTCGAAGACGAGGCGCTGCCACTGTTGCCGACCGCGCTGCTGATCGCGCGCGATGAATACCCCGATCTGCAGCCGTCCACCTACGACGCGCTGATCCAGAGCCATGTCGACCACCTCCGCTCGGAAGTGGAGGCCATCGACAACAGCCCATTGAAGATGGCGGCGATCAACCGCCACCTGTTCGACGAGCTGGGCTACAGCGGCGACCACGACGAGTACTACGACCCACGCAACAGCTACCTCAACCAGGTGTTCGAGCGCCGCCTGGGCAATCCGATCTCGCTGGCCCTGGTGCAGATGGAAGTCTCGCGCCGGCTGGGTATTCCCCTTGATGGCGTGTCCTTCCCCGGCCACTTCCTGGTGCGCCTGCCGGTGGATGACGGCGTGCTGGTGATGGACCCGTTCAACGGCGGCCGGCCACTGGACGTGGACGAACTGCGCGAGCGGGCCAAGTCACACCTGGGCGGGCAGATGCCCGACGACCAGGTGCTGGCGCAGATCCTCGACCCGGCGCCGGCGCGCGCGATCCTGATGCGCATGCTGCGCAACCTGCACGGCGTCTATGCCGAAGCCGGCGAGTGGGACCGCGCTGCACGCAGCGCCGATCGCCTGCTCAAGCTGGCCCCGGAACAGAACGACGCCCTGCGCGACCGCGGCCTGGCCTACCTGCAGCTGGAGTACCTGGCAGGTGCCCGTCATGACCTGGGCCAGTACCTGAAGCGCAACCCGGAGGCCAGCGATGCGCAGTGGCTGCGCGAGAAGCTGATCGACCTCGGCGGGCCGATGCCGCGGCTGCATTGATTCTGTCAGGTGTGCGGACCAACGGTCCGCACCCACCGGAGGGTCTGGTCAATCGACCTCGACCATCTCGAAATCGGCCTTGGTCACCCCGCAGTCCGGGCAGGTCCAGGTCTCGGGAATGTCCTCCCAGCGCGTGCCCGGCGCGATGCCCTCCTCCGGCAAGCCGTCCGCTTCGCTGTACAGGAAGCCGCAGACCACGCACATCCAGGTACGCAAGGTGGTGGGGGTGGCATCGCTCATCGGATAATCAGGGCTGGATTCACGGGCCGCCATTGTCCCATCGCGGTCCACTCACCGGTAGCCATCGATGACTTCAGCTTCCCCGGCGCCCCGCGGCGTCTACCTGATCACCCCGGATGAACCCGATACCGCACGCCTGCTGGTGCGCACCGCGCCGCTGCTGGCCGCCGGTGCCACCTGGCTGCAGTACCGCAACAAGACCGCCAGCGATGCCTTGCGGCTGGAGCAGGCCAGGGCCCTGCAGGGCCTGTGCGCTGCCCATGGCGTACCGCTCATCATCAATGACGACCCGCTGCTGGCCAAGGCGGTCGGCGCGGCCGGCGTGCATCTGGGCGGCACCGACGGCGACATCCCCAGCGCGCGTGCCCTGCTGGGGGCCGAGGCCATCATCGGCGCCTCCTGCTACGACCAGCTGGCCAATGCAGAAAAGGCCGTGGCCGCCGGTGCCAGCTATGTGGCCTTTGGCGCCTTCTTCCCCACCACCACCAAGATCACCACCAGCCGCGCCCACCCCGACCTGCTGCGGCAAAGCGCCGCACTGGGCGTGCCGCGGGTGGCGATCGGCGGGCTGACCCCGGACAATGTCGGTCCCATCATCGACGCCGGCGCCGATCTGGTCGCCGTGGTCAGCAGCGTGTTCGCCGCCGAAGACCCGGTCGCAACCCAGCACGCCCTCCTCGCCCAGTTCGCGTAACACCCAGGAAAGCCCCATGAACCACGACCAGTCCCACGCCCTGTTCTCCCGCGCCCAGCAGCTGCTGCCGGGCGGCGTCAATTCGCCGGTGCGCGCGTTCAAGTCGGTCGGCGGCGAGCCGTTCTTCGTCGAGCGCGCCGACGGCGCCTACCTGTACGACGTCGACGGCAACCGCTACATCGACTACGTCGGTTCCTGGGGCCCGATGATCGTCGGTCACAACCACCCGGCGGTGCGCCAGGCGGTGAAGAAGGCCATCGACAACGGCCTCTCCTTCGGCGCGCCGTGCGCGGCCGAAGTGACCATGGCCGAGACCATCACCCGCCTGGTGCCGTCGTGCGAGATGGTGCGCATGGTCAACTCCGGCACCGAGGCGACGCTGTCGGCGATCCGCCTGGCGCGCGGCGCCACCGGCCGCAACCGCATCGTGAAGTTCGAAGGCTGCTACCACGGCCACGGCGACTCGTTCCTGGTCAAGGCCGGCAGCGGCATGCTGACCCTGGGCGTGCCGACCTCGCCGGGCGTACCGGCCGGGCTGAGCGAGCTGACCCTGACCCTGCCCTACAACGACTTCGACGCGGCCACGGCGCTGCTCGAACAACAGGGTAACGACATCGCCGGCCTGATCATCGAACCGGTGGTCGGCAACGCCAACTGCATTCCGCCGCGCGACGGTTATCTGCAGCACCTGCGCGAACTGTGCACGAAGCATGGCGCGCTGCTGATCTTCGACGAAGTGATGACCGGTTTCCGGGTTGCCCTTGGCGGTGCGCAGACGCACTACGGCATCACTCCGGACCTGACCACCTTCGGCAAGATCATCGGCGGCGGCATGCCGGTCGGTGCCTATGGCGGTCGACGCGAGCTGATGCAGCAGATCGCCCCGGCCGGCCCGATCTACCAGGCTGGCACGCTCAGCGGCAATCCGGTGGCGATGGCCGCCGGCCTGGCGATGCTGGAACTTGTCCAGCAGCCGGGTTTCCATGCCGACCTCGCCGAGCGCACCGCGCGCCTGTGTGCCGGCCTGGAAGCGGCGGCAGCCGAAGCAGGCGTGGCCGTAACCACCACCCGCGTCGGCGCGATGTTCGGGCTGTTCTTCACCAGCGAAAAGGTAGAGACCTATGCGCAGGCCACCGCCTGCGACATCCCGGCGTTCAACCGTTTCTTCCACGCGATGCTGGAACAGGGCGTGTTCCTGGCACCGTCGGCGTACGAAGCCGGTTTCCTGTCCAGCGCCCATGACGATGCCGTGATCGAGGCCACCCTCGCCGCTGCACGCGTGGCATTCAAGGCCGCCAAGGGCTGAGTGCTGCCCCGGTAGGTGCCAACCTTGGTTGGCACTGCCGTGTACGGCATCCACGCATGGCGTGGATCTACTGCCGTGGTCCATCCACGCATGGCGTGGATCTACCGCCGTGGCCCATCCATGCATGGCGTGGATCTACCAGTAGAGCCACGCCATGCGTGACTGCGCTCAACCGAAGACGAGCTTGCCCTTCATCATCGCGAAGTGGCCGGGGAACGAGCAGAAGAAGGTGTAGTCGCCGCCCTTCTGCAGGCCCTGGGTGGAGAAGCGCACGCGCGTGGTCTCGCCACCTCCAATGACCTTGGTGTGGGCCAGCACGCGCTTGTCGGCCTTCGGCAGGTAACTGTCGGCCAGGGTCATGCGCATGCCCGCCATCGCCACCGGCTGGTAGTCGGCCGTGCGGGTCAGCACCCAGTTGTGGCCCATCGCGGTAGCGGCCAGCTTGCCGGTGTGGCGCAGGGTCAGGTCCACCGCACTGCAGTCGGCGGCAACCTTGATCTCGCGGCTGCTGAAACTCATCTGGTCGGTGCTGTCGATGCTCACCGCACACACCCGCGCCATTGCCGACGGCGCCAGCATCAGCGCACCCAGTCCAATCGCCACCGTCCAAGCCTTCATCGCTGCATCTCCTGCGGATTCAAACGCCATTCTAGGCAGGCCCATGTGCTCCCGTCTGCGACCGTCTGTCGCATGCACGCTCCAGGGTTTGCGCGCATCCATGGCAATGGCATGCTCGGCCAATGCGGATCGATCTGTTGCTGCTGGATGTGGACGGCGTGCTGGTGCAGTACCAGCGCGCGCAGCGCGTGCTGCACCTGGCGCAAGCGCTGGACGTTTCCCCGCAGGCCGTGCAGGCCGCGCTGTACGACAGCGGGCTGGAAGCTGCGCATGACCGTGGTGCACTGGATGGCCCAACCTATCTGGCGCAGCTGGGCGGGCTTCTGGGCAGGACGGTCGATATGGCCACCTGGGTGGCTGCACGGCAGGCCGCCAGCCATCCGCAGGTGGCCGTGCTGCAGCGGCTGCAGACCCTGCAACTACCCATGGCGGTACTGACCAACAACGGCGCGCTGATGGTGCAGGCATTGCCCGCCCTGCTGCCGGACCTGTTCCCGGCGCTGCAGGACCGCGTGTTCTGCAGTGCCGATTTCGGCCTGCGCAAACCGCAGCCGACGGTGTTCCAGCGCGTGCTCGAGGCACTGCAGGTTGCGCCTGCGCACACCTTGTTCCTCGATGATCTTTTCGCCAACGTGCGTGGCGCGCGCGCGGCCGGCCTGCATGCCGAAACGGTACGCGACGGGCGCGGGTTGGGGAAGGTGTTGAAGCGCTACGCAATCCTGTAGAGCCGGGCATCGGCCCGGCTCTACCGCCAAGGATCAGCGCGTGGCGATGAACGCGGCAATCGCTGCGCGCAGGCGTTTCAGGCCTTCGGCCACTTCTTCGTCGGTGATGTTCAGCGACGGCACGAAGCGCAGCACGTCCGGGCCGGCCTGCAGGGTCAGCAGGCCCTGCTCGGCGGCATGGTCGAGGATCGCACCGGCCTGGCCGGCGAAGTCCTTGCTCAGCACCGCGCCCAGCATCAGGCCACGACCGCGCACATCGCTGAACACGCCGAACTCGTCGTTGATACGCGCAAAGCCATCGCGCAGCGCCTTCGACTGGCGGCTGACGTTGGCGGCGATCTCCGCCGAGGCAAGCTTGCGCAGGGCCACGCGGGCGACCGCTGCGGCCAGCGGATTGCCACCAAACGTGGTGCCGTGCGCGCCGAACTGCATGGTCTCGGCCACCTTCGGGCCAGCCAGCATCGCGCCGATCGGGAAGCCACCGCCGAGCGCCTTGGCCAGGGTGACCATGTCCGGCACCACATCGTCCTGCCAGTGTGCGAACAGCGTGCCGGTGCGGCCCATGCCGGCCTGGATCTCGTCCAGCACCAGCAGCGCGTTGTGCTGGTCGCACAGTTCGCGCACGCGCTTGAGGAAACCGGACTTGGCCGGCATCACGCCGCCCTCGCCCTGGATCGGCTCCAGCATCACCGCCGCCACGTCACCGGCGGCCATTGCGGTTTCAAGCTGCACTTCATCGTTGAAATCGATGTAGCGGAAGCCGCCGGGCAGCGGCTCGTAGCCTTCCTGGTACTTCGGCTGGGCAGTGGCGGTCACCGCGCCCAGGGTGCGGCCGTGGAAGCTGCCACGGAAGGTGATGATCACCCGCTTGTCGGCCGGGCGGCCCTGGCTGGAGGCCCACTTGCGGACCATCTTGATCGCCACTTCGTTGGCTTCGGCGCCGGAATTGCACAGGAACACGCGCTCGGCGAAACGGCTGGCCTTGACCAGCTCTTCGGCCAGGTGCAGCGGCGGCGCGCTGTAGAACACGTTGCTGGTGTGCCAGAGCTTGCCGGCCTGCTCGACCAGCGCGGCCACCAGGTCCGGATCGTTGTGGCCCAGGCCACACACGGCGATGCCGGCGGCCAGGTCGATGAACTCACGGCCCTGGCTGTCCCACACGCGGGCGCCCTGGCCTCGCTCCAGTACCACCTGGCGGGGCTTGTAGACCGGCAGGTAGTAGTGCGAAAGGGAGATCAGCGGGTCGGTCGCGGCGGTCATGGCAGTCGGCAGGGTTCAGGAATCCCCATTCTCGCGCCGGAACCCCTGCGGCACAATGCGCCCATGCGACCGTTTTCCGCCCCCCAGCTGAACCCCGCCACCGAGACCGGCTGGCGCCGTCGGTGGTTCGACATCATCTACCGCCACGACTCGCGGCCTTCGCGCAATTTCGACCTGATCCTGGTGGTGGCGATCATCGCCAGCATCCTGGTGGTGATGATCGACAGCGTGCAGCACCTGCATGCCGAATGGTCCACCGGCCTGTACATCCTGGAATGGGCGTTCACGATCATCTTCACCGCCGAGTACCTGCTTCGCCTGGCGGTGGTCAAGCGCCCGCTGCGTTACGCGGTAAGCATCTGGGGCATCATCGACCTGCTGTCGATCCTGCCCGCCTACCTGTCGTTGTTCATTCCCGGCGCGCAGAGCCTGCTGGTGGTGCGCGCGCTGCGCATCCTGCGCGTGTTCCGCATCCTCAAGCTGACCCGCTACATCGAGGAAAGCGGCGTCCTGATGACGTCGCTGTGGCGCAGCCGGCGCAAGGTGCTGGTGTTCCTGTTCACGGTGATCACCATCACCATCATCGCCGGAGCGCTGATGTACGTGATCGAAGGGCCGGAACATGGCTTCAGCAATATTCCGGCCAGCATGTACTGGGCGGTGGTGACCATGGCCACGGTCGGCTTCGGCGACATCGTGCCGCAGACCGTACTCGGCCGCTTCGTCACCTCGGTGCTGATCCTGATCGGCTACAGCATCATCGCCGTGCCCACCGGCATCTATACCGCCGAACTGGCCAGCACCATGCGCGAGGCCGAGCTGGCCGCACGCCGCGATGCCCGCGGCTGCCCGCACTGCGGGCTGGAGGGCCACGAGCCGGACGCCCGCCACTGCCGCAGGTGCGGCGGTGAACTGCCGGATGCGTTCAGCCATTGAGGCACATGCCGGCCAGCGGCCGGCACTACCCTCGGTAGATCCACGCCATGCGTGGATCCTCCTCAACGCATGCGATTGCTGGTGGTCACCAGATCGTTGTACGCGTCCAGGATCGTCGACTGCGCGCCTTCAGGATCGGTGGTGAGCCAGCTGCCCGAGGCCTTGCGCTCGGCCGCCAGCGCTTCGGCGCTGATCGGCTTGCCCTGTTCCAGGCGCTCGACGCCGCGGCCTGCGGTACGCACCAGCTTGTCGGCCGAGCGCTGCACATGGCCCCACATCGGGTTGTCCTTGCCGACACCGCCGTTCTGCACTTCGGTCACCAGCGCCTGATACTCGGCCAGCTGCTTGCGCACTACCGCCAGGTCCGGCGCGTCCCCCTGGAACGCCATGGCCAGCTGCTTGCCATCACCGAGGATGCGCAGGTGGTAGTAGGCCAGCGAGCGACCCTCGCTTTCCTCGATCCGCTTCAGCTCCGCGGCGCGGCGCTCGTTTTCGTTCTTCTCCAGCGCCACATCCATCGCTTCGCTGGCCTTGAAGAAGGCGGCATAGGCCTGCATCAGCGGCGCATGCTGCGCGCGCATGCCTTCGCCGCCATCACGACGATAGTCTTCGCGGGTGAAGTAGCCATCGGCGCGCTCGGTCAGGGCATTCAGGGCCTGGAACGCCTGCTGATAGTCGCGCGCGGGGCCATCCATCGGCAGTGCCGGGGTCTTCGCCAGTGCGTCGGTCATCGGCTGGCCGCAATACTCGATCCGGTGCGACAGCACCTTGCCGGGCGAGCGCGGTTGCGCTTCCTTGCCGGTCGGGCCGGCCTCGGGATCCTTCATCCAGCCGGTGTAGGTCTGGAAGCCTTCGTGAACGGGCTGTTCGACGCCGTTGTAGCACTCGATGTAGGCATTGACCTTTACCAGCCCCGGGTCGGCCACGGCCAGCCCCGCCGGCTTGTTGCAGCCGGTCAGGCCTGCCAGCGAGCCAAGCAGAAGCAACGGGAGCATGCGTGTGGATGCGTTCAAATCAGTTCCTTGCACAAGTAAAAACTGCAGTCATCGTGGTTCATCGCGCCCACGCCCGTCCCGGCAGCGCCGGAAGAGGCCGCCCTTCGGAGCCCCGTCCTGGGTCGCGCCGCAATCGACATGTTCGATTACGACAAAATGACGCGATGAACGCCTCGGTTACTGGCGGTTGCTCTGGAAAACGAGCGTGTTGTATTCCTGCATCAGCTTGCTGGCAGAGCCGCGCGGCGCCATCGAGGGCGAATCAAGCATGCGCCGTTCGAAATCGGTGTAGGGCTTGTTCTCGCTGACACGCTGCAGCCGCTCCTTGCCTTCGCGGCGGAAATTCTCGGCTCCACGCTCGAAGCCTTCCCAGTCCGTCTTGCCCGGCTGCTGGTCGGCAACCTTGGCGTGCGCTTCATCGGAAATGCGGTTGAAGGCATCCAGATGTTCGCGGGCCGCGGCCTGATCAAAGCCGTCATCGGTCATCAGCTCCACGATCGCCTTCGCTTCCAGCATCATCGCCAGGCGGTAGTACTCGCGCGTGCGCCCCTCGGCCTGTTCCAGTGCTTTGAGCTGCTCGCGCTGGGCAGCGTCGTTGTGGCGCTCCAGTGCGGTGTTGAACGTTTCGCTGGCAACCACGAAGTCCTTGAAGGCGGCCATCAAAGGCGCATGCATCTGCTTGCCCTTGGCAAACTGATCGTCTTCGTAGTCTTGGCGATCGTAGTAGTCGTGCGCGTCCTTGCTGAGCGGCACCAGTGCCTTCAGCGCCTGCTGATACCGGCCGGCAGCGGTATCAAGATCGGCCAGGGCCGGCTTGGCAGCGATCGCTTCGGTCACCGGCGCGTCGCACTGCTTCATGTCGTAGTCGCTGATCTCGAACGGCCCGTACACCTGCGTCTCGCGCCCGCTCGGGCCGGCGTCGACGTCCTTGATCCAGCGCGTGTAGGACTCGATGCTGCCGTGTGTTTTCGAATCAAGCGCGTTGAAGCAGCCGATGTAGGCGTTGAGTTTTGCGGTCAACTGCTGCTGTGCGTCGGAGGTCGCGGTGCTGGCCTCCGGCTTGCCTGAAGGGCCAGCGTCACCCGCGGTTGCCGGCGCCTTGTCACCGCAGGCGCTCAGCATCAATGACAGCGACGCGGCCAGCGCCGCGAGGGAAAGAGTGCGTGACATGCGTTCACTTCCTTGTTGAAAACGGTTACAGCCGCGCATTCTAGCGCAGCAGGCCGAGGGTCGCAGCCTTCGGCCCCATCCAGCGGCTCAAGCTCAATCCAGGAACAGGTCCGGCAGCAATGGCCGCGACGCATCCACTGCATAGCCCGACAGATCGGTGACACCGGCCTGTGCCAGCACCTCATCATCGATCAGGAAGCGGCCGTGGAAGCCGGCCGCTTCGCGCACCAGCACGGCGTGCGCGGCGTCGGCCATGATCTGCGGCGTGCGGCAGCCGGCGGCATCCACGCCCGGAATCATGTTGATCGCATCGGTGGCAATCACCGTGCGCGGCCACAGCGCATTGACCGCCACGCCCTGCGGACCGAACTCCGCGGCCAGGCCGAGGGTGACGAAGCTCATGCCCATCTTCGCCAGCGTATAGCCGGTGTGCGGGCCCCACCACTTCGGCTCCAGGCTGGGCGGCGGTGCCAGGGTCAGGATGTGCGGATTCGGCGCCTGCAGCAGGTAAGGTAGGCAGGCCTGTGCGCACAGGAAGCTGCCGCGCGCGTTGACCTGCTGCATCAGGTCGAAGCGCTTCATCGGCGTATCCAGCGTACCGCGCAGCCAGATTGCGCTGGCGTTGTTGACCAGGATGTCGATGCCGCCGAAGGTGTCGACGGTGGCGGCGACGGCCGCCTGCACCTGCTCTTCCTCGCGGATGTCGCACTTCAGGGCCAGGCCCTGGCCACCGGCCGCCGTAACCGCCTCGGCCGCGCTGTGGATGGTGCCCGGCAGCTTCGGGTTCGGCACCGACGACTTGGCGGCGATCGCTACGTTGGCACCGTCACGCGCGGCGCGCAACGCGATGGCCAGGCCGATGCCACGCGAGGCTCCGGTGATGAAAAGCGTTTTGCCCTGCAGACTGCCCACGTTCCACACTCCAGCGTATGCAATGAGCCGCTAGTATGCCGCGCCGACGCGGAGTTCACCCGGCCTTGACGATACTCGGGCCTCCAGACAACGCACGAGGTCCACGCCATGCGCCGTTCCCGCCTGCTGCTGCCTGCCCTGGGGCTCGCCCTGCTGACCGCCTGCCAGGGCCGTTCGCCGGAACCCGGCAAGGAGCCGCCCGCCGGTGACGCGCCCAGCGCAGCCAAGGCCGCTGCGGATGGCAGGATGCGCTGGAGTGAGGCGGTGGTCTGGGATGGCGACCTGAACGCCTGCCGCCAGGGCGAGAATGCGGCCACGCGCGACTGCCTGCGCGATGCGATGCACGCCGGTGGCGCCAGCGCCGATGCGATCACCGCCGCCGAACAGTTGTCCACCGGCGGCGAACTGGCCTACGTGACCGCCTGGCATGAGAGTGACGGGCTGGGCGTGGCCACGGTGGAGTACCCGTTCCGCGCCAATACCAACGAAGGCACCCGCCTGGTCGACGCCAGCGGCAAGCGCATCGATGTGGATGCCGTGCAGCTGGACGACACCCTGCGCGCGGATCCGACGGTGCAGGAACTGCTGAAGGCCAACCCGCAGGCGACGCCGTTCGCACCCGCGCAGTCGGCGGGAGCGACGCCGCTGGAGAACGGCGGCATCCGCCTGCTGTACCGCACGCCGCTGCGCGACTGCCACGCCTGCCCGGATGTGGGCCAGCTGCAGATGGCCTACGACTTCGACGCCAAGCGCAACTTCATCGGTCAACAGGTGGTGCCGGCGGCACCGTAAGGTCACCGGCACTCATCTTCGTAGAGTCGAGCTTGCTCGACTGATTCAGGCATTTCAGTCGAGCGAGCTCGACTCTACAACGGCCTCGGCGAATCCACGCTTTGCGTGGACCTACCCATAGGCGCGGACCTGCTTCTGCAGCAAGTGCGGCACGATCAGCCGGTGCACCGGGGCCACCGGCAGCATGTACAGGCGCCCGAACGCGTTGTGGGTGTGCACTACCGTCGCCACTTCCAGCACATCGTCCTGCCACTGCAGGGCCAGCTGCACGCGCAGGTGGCGGTCGTTGTCTTCCAGCACGATGGCATCGGCATCCAGCGACTGCAGGGTGAAGATGCCGAGCCGCTGCCCCGGACGCGGCTGCTCGATGTCCTGCACTGCGCGCAGCGAACCCAGGTCCTTCATGCCGAGCAGGCGCATGCCGCGGTTGCGCAGTGCCATCAGCCCGTCGAACCAGCCGGGAATGCTCGCCGCCAAGTCACGGTAGGCCTGCAACGCAGTTCGACGCTCGCGGTGTGTGCTGGCCTGGCAGGCATGTACAAAGTCGGCACCGGCCATCTGCGCGCGCAGCACGTTGCTCGCACTCGGCGCGGCGGTCACCACCTGCGGTGCCCTCACGGCTTCGGCCCCTGCCCCTCGTTGTCTTCCCAGTGCAGGATGCGCCGGGTGACGAAGCGGTAGACCGGCTTGCCAGTGGCGAACCACAGCTCGCGCACCCACGAAGTACGCTTGAGCACACGCTTTTCCACCGGGGTGAGCGACTCGCGGCAGTACATGCGCTTGTGCTTGAGCAGGTGGCGCAGATCCTCGCGGGCCAGCAGGCGCATCCAGCGCGAACGCGGATCGCCGATCACCGCCAGCTGGAAGTCGATCAGCGCTGGACGGCCATCCTCCGTGACCAGCCAGTTGGCTTCCTTGGCCAGATCGTTGTGGGCCACGCCGCGCCGATGCAGGTGCTGCAGCAGCCGTCGCGCCGAATGGAACCAGGCCACGTCGCCGCGGGGTGGACGCTGGTACATCGCATCACCGGCCATGAAGCTGCGGTCGAGGTGCTGGCCATCCCAGGCCAGCAGCTGCGGTACGTCAGGCATGCCATGGATGTGCTGCAGCGCGCGGGCTTCGCGGCGTGCCAGCCACCACGCAGGCAGCCGCAGCCACAGCGGCGTGGCGCCCAGATCGCGGCGCACGAACGGGCCATCGGGGCCTTTCACAAGGAGGATGCGGCCGAAGCTGTCGGCCTTGAGGGCGCGCGATGGCGAGTCTGGCGAATGCGGCATGGGCCCATTCTAGGCGATGGCGCCGGTTGCAAACGGTCACGAAGCGGCTGGGAACCAGTCACCTTCACGCCCCTATAATCGGGCAATGGACTCTTCATGGATCGACGCCACCCTCGCGTGGATTGCCGCTCACCCCGTGCTGGCGGGTGCCGTTATCTTCCTCATCGCCTTCTGCGATGCGGTCATCATTCTCGGCGCCATCGTGCCGGCCCTGCCGCTGCTGTTCGCGGTGGGCGTGTTCATCGGCCTGGGCCAGATCTCCGGGCCGTACGCGGTGGCGGCGGCGGCACTGGGTGCGTTCGCTGGTGATGGCATCAGCTACTGGATCGGCCGTCGCTGGGGCGACCGCCTGCGCGGCGTCTGGCCGTTCAGCCGGTATCCGCAGCTGCTCGATCGCGGCGAGAACCTGTTCCGCCGCAATGCGTTCAAGAGCATCCTGATCGCACGCTACGTCGGCGCGATCCGCCCATTCGTGCCGGCCATCGCCGGCATGATGAAGATGCCGGCCAGCCGCTACATGCAGGCCAGCGGCATCGCCAGCATTTCCTGGGCCGTGCTGTTCCTGGCCCCGGGCTGGGTTCTGGGCGAAGCGTACGACGCGGTGGCCGCCGTGGCCGGGCGCCTGGTGGTGGTGGTCGGCCTGCTGATGGTGATCCTCGGCCTGGTCTGGGCCATCGTGCTGTACGGCTACCGCTGGTCGGCCGCACGCATGGACAACTGGCTGGCGCGCCTGCTGGACTGGTCCAACCGCCACCCGACGCTGGGCCGCTATACCGTCGGCGTGCTCGACCCGAAACGCCGTGAATCGGTGCCGCTGGCGATGCTGGCGCTGATGCTGCTGGTGCTTGGCTGGGGCTGGTTCGCGCTGCTGACCGTGGTGGTCGCGCATGGCGAACCGCTGGCGATCGACCTGCTGGTGCACCAGGCCATGCTGGCGCTGCGCAACCCGCTGGCCGACTACCCGATGGCGGCACTGGCGTCGCTGGGGGCCTGGCAGGTACTGCTGCCGGCCACCGCGGCGGCGATGGGCTACCTGATCTGGCGCCGACGCTGGATGGCCGCTGCGCACTGGCTGGCCGCACTGGCCTTCGGCCTGGCGCTGACCATGCTGCTCGGCGCCACCGTGGATGTGGTGCGCCCGGTCGATGCCAGCAGTGGCTTCGGCTTCCCGTCGGTGTCGGTGACCATGGCCACCATCACCTTCGGCTTCTTCGCGGTGCTGATCGCGCGCGAGATGCCGGGCCGCACCCGCGTCTGGCCGTACCTGGTGTCGGGCATCGTGGTCAGCCTGATCGGCTTCTCGCGCCTGTACCTGGGCGCACACTGGCTGAGCGATGTGATCGGCGGCATGCTGTTCGGCACGTTCTGGCTGCTGGTGCTGGGCATCGCCTACCGCCGCCGCTTCAACCGCTCGTTCTGGGTGAAGCCGGTGGCGTGGCTGTTCTACGGTGTCTTCGCCCTGGCGGCGATGTGGTACGCGCCGCGCCACATCCCGGTGAAGCTGGAGCGCTTTGAACCGACCCTGCCGGCGCCGCAGGCGATGGACATGCAGGCGTGGTGGCAGCACGACTGGTCGACGCTGCCGGCGCGCCGCAACGAGTTCGACGATGACCAGCGCTGGCCGCTGGACGTGCAGGTGGCCGGCCCGCTGGCGCCGCTGCAGGCACAGCTGGAAGCCCGCGGCTGGAAGCGGCAGGAACAGGCCGGCTGGCAGGAAGCCCTGCTGATGCTGGACAAGAACACCGGCGCCGACCAACTGCCGGTGTTGCCGGCAACGCTGGAAACGCGGGTGGAAGCGCTGCTGATGGTGCGGCAGGGTGCGCAGCCGGATGAGCGCTACGTACTGCGCCTGTGGCCGGCCCCGGCCCAGCTGCAGCCGGGCGGTGTTCCGCTGTGGCTGGGCAGCGCACAGACCCTGCGCTACGAGCGCCACTTCGAATGGATCGGCATGTGGCACCCGCTGCGCGGCGTCGACCCGGCCATGAACGCGGTGAAGGAGGCCGTACAGGGCCTGCCGCAGCGCGAGGACGTGCACGGCGAGACCGGGTTGCCGGTATTGCGGTTGAAGACCACCGCGCGCTGACCGGTACCGGTGCGCGATCCACGCCACGCGTGGATGGCATTCCACGCAAGCCCCAACGTGTGCACCAAGGTGCACACCCACCCGAGGCAGGCTGCTACGGCATCCAGCCCAGCAACTGCTGCAGGCGCTGGTGCGGATCGTCCAGTTGCAGCAGCTGCAGGCGCTGCTGCTCGCTCAGCGGCAGCAGTTCGGCCAACCGCCAGCCGACCCAGCTTGCCTGGTCCAGTAACGCCGGGTGGGCCGGCGCATACGCCTCGCCCGCCTGTTCGATGATGTGCCCGAGCACCGTGGCCAGCAGCGCATGCTGTGGCCGCAGTTCGTCGTCGGGGTCTTCCTCGCACCAACTCACGTCGGCCACCACCAGGCCGTTGTCACGGACCCGCGTGCGCTCGACATGGAAGCGGCGGGTGCCACGCAGGCGCAGCTGCAGCACGCCATCGGCGCCGACATCGAAATCTTCGATGCGCACCTGCACGCCATACGCCGCCGGCGTCGCCGGCGCGCCCACTTCCTGGCCGTCGAGGATCAGGCAGACGCCAAAGCCCTCGCCATTGCGGCCGCTGTCGCGGACCAGATCAAGATAACGCCGCTCGAACACGCGCAGGCCCACCGCCGCGCCCGGCACCAGCGTGCTGTGCAGCGGAAACAGTGGCAGCGAGCTGTCGACGCTCATCGGGCCTGCAGCGCGGCAAGGAAGCGGCGCGGTGCGCCGTCGAAGCCACCGTTGGACATGAACACCACATGGTCACCACTGCGTGCACGGGACTGCAGCTGTGCCAGCAGTGCATCGGTATCGGGTACCGCGTGCGCTTGGCCACGCACCGCGGCGATCACCGCGGCAGCGTCCCAGGCCAGTTCCGGGCGGTGCAGGAACACCACTTCATCGGCCAGCGCCAGCGACGGCGCCAGCGCCTGCGCATGTGCGCCCAGCCGCATGGAGTTGCTGCGCGGTTCCATCGCGACCACGATGCGCGCATCGCCTACCTTGGCACGCAGCCCTTCCAGCGTGGTGGCGATCGCCGTCGGGTGATGGGCGAAGTCGTCGTAGACGGTGATGCCGTCATGGCTGCCGATCACCTCCATGCGGCGCTTGACGCTGCGGAACCGCGCCAGCGCCGGAATGACGTCGGCCGGTGCCACGCCCACCGCATGCGCGGCGGCCAGCGCGGCCAGGCCATTGAGCACATTGTGGCGGCCCAGCAGCGACCAGCGCACATCACCCAGCGCCTGGCCACGATGATGCACGCGGAACGCGCTGCCATCGGCAGCCAGCAGCTCGGCATGCCATTCCAGCGACGGGTCGAAGCCAAAGCGCTCGACCGGAGTCCAGCAGCCCATCGCCAGCACTTCGGCCAGGTACTTGTCTTCGCCGTTGACGATCAGCCGACCACGTGCCGGCACCGTACGCACCAGATGGTGGAACTGGCGCTGGATCGCCGCCACGTCCGGGAAGATGTCAGCGTGGTCGTATTCAAGGTTGTTGAGGATGGCCACCAGCGGCCGGTAGTGCACGAACTTGCTGCGCTTGTCGAAGAATGCGGTGTCGTACTCGTCGGCCTCGACTACGAACTCGCGGCCCTGGCCCAGGCGCGCGGAGACGCCGAAATCCTCGGCCACGCCGCCGATCAGGAAGCCCGGCGAACGCCCCGCGCTTTCCAGCAGCCAGGTGAGGATGGTGGTGGTGGTGGTCTTGCCATGGGTACCGGCCACGGCCAGCGTGTCGCGGCCTGGCAGCACCTGCTCGGACAGCCACTGCGCACCCGAGATGTAGCGTTGGCCGGCATCGAGCACGGCCTCCACGGCCGGATTGCCACGCGACAGCGCATTGCCGATCACCACCTCATCGGTGCCGGCCGGCACGCTGTCGGCGCGATAGCCCTGGTCCAGGGTGATGCCGAGCTGTTCCAGCTGGGTGGACATCGGCGGATAGATGGCCTGGTCGCTGCCGCTGACCGGATGGCCCAGTTCCCGCGCCAGGGCGGCCACGCCGCCCATGAAGGTGCCGGCGATTGCAAGGATATGTACGCTGCTCATGACCGAGGATTGTGACCGATGACGGCTGTATAGGGCCAATGTCCGCGCCTGGGTAAGACAAGTCCTACACAGGATGTGAGAAAACTCCAATCATCTGTCAGGGAATTCCCGATAGCGATGTTCTGTGAACCCGGACACAATTCGAACTGCCAGCCGCAGTACCCGAACCGGTCCTACTCCCCAAGAGGCCATCCCCAAGGGAGCTCATGCTGCGGGGCCCTGAGCAAGCCCTCTGCTGGCGCCTATCAAACGACACAGGCCTGATCCTCGCGGACCAGGCCTGTGTTTTTTTGCGCCGGGGGCCGGAACAGTGTCCCGGCCGCGCCGGATCAAGCCTTGATCGCCGCCAGGATGCGCGCTTCGATCTCGTCCAGCTCACCGACGCCGTCGACGCGGGCCAGGGTGCCACGGCCGGCGTAGAAGTCGACCACCGGGGCAGTCTGGTCGTTGTAGACCTGCAGGCGCTGGCGCACCGCTTCCGGCGTGTCATCGGCACGGCCCTGCTCCTTGGCACGACCGGCGATGCGCTCGACCAGCAGCTCGGTGGCCACGTCCAGCTGAACCACCGCGTCCAGCGGCTGGCCGATCTTGGCCAGCAGGCCGTCCATCGCATTGGCCTGGGCCACATTGCGCGGGTAGCCATCCAGGATGAAGCCCTTGGCGACATCGGCCTGGGTCAGGCGCGATTCCAGCATGCCCAGCAGGATGTCGTCCGACACCAGGTTGCCGGCATCCATCACCGTCTTGGCCTGCTTGCCCAGCTCGGTGCCGGCGGCGATTTCCGCGCGCAGCATGTCACCGGTCGAAATGTGGGCGATCCCCAGCTTTTCCTTCAGGCGCGTCGCCTGTGTCCCCTTGCCCGAACCGGGCGGTCCCAACAGAACCAATCGCATTGACCTGACTCCAACGTGTTGAAAACAAAGAAGGTTCGCGTCCCGGACGGACCGGTATCGCTGCACCGCAATAGCGCCACTTTACCGCATCCGGGTAATGTCCCTGCAATGTCCCCTCCCCCGAGCAGGTAGAAGCATGCGCAACGGTACTCTCCTCTATGCCCAGTCCGGTGGCGTCACCGCAGTCATCAACGCCACCGCGGCCGCGGTGATCGAGCAGGCCCGGGCCAAGGGCATCAAGGTCCTCGCTGCCCGCAACGGCATCCTCGGCGCCCTGCGCGAAGAGCTGATCGACACCAGCAAGGAGAGCACCGCGGCCATCCGCGCCCTCGCCCATACCCCGGGCGGTGCCTTCGGCTCGTGCCGGGTCAAGCTGAAATCACTGGACGCCGACCGTGCGCGTTACGACCGCCTGCTGGAAGTGCTGCGCGCGCACGACGTGCGTTGGTTCCTCTACAACGGCGGCAACGACTCGGCCGATACCGCACTGAAGGTCTCGCAGCTGGCCAAGGCGTCGGGCTACGACCTGACCTGCATCGGCGTGCCCAAGACCATCGACAACGACCTGGCAGTGACCGACACCTGCCCCGGCTTCGGCTCGGCCGCCAAGTACACCGCGGTGTCGGTGCGCGAGGCCGCGCTGGACGTGGCGGCGATGGCCGAGACCTCCACCCGCGTCTTCATCTACGAAGCGATGGGTCGCCACGCCGGTTGGCTGGCGGCGGCGGCAGGCCTGGCCGGCAACGGCGATGACGAAGCCCCGCACATCATCCTGCTGCCCGAGCGCGCCTACGACGAGGCGGTGTTCCTGGCCAAGGTGAAGGCGGTGGTCGAGCGCGTCGGCTACTGCGTGGTGGTGGCCTCGGAGGGCATCGCCACCGCCGATGGCCGCTTCGTTGCCGATGCCGGCGGCGGCAAGGATTCGTTCGGGCATTCGCAGCTGGGCGGGGTGGCCGCGCACCTGGCCGGACGGGTCAAGGACCAGCTGGGCCTGAAGGTGCACTGGGCCCTGCCGGACTACCTGCAGCGCTCGGCCCGGCACCTGGCCAGCAAGACCGACTGGGAGCAGGCGCAGGCGGTGGGCAAGGCTGCGGTGCAGTTGGCGCTGAAGGGCCAGAACGGCGTGATGCCGGTGATCGTGCGCAGCAGCGACGCGCCGTACCGCTGGAAGATCGAAGCCGCGCCGCTGTCGAAGATCGCCAACCACGAGAAGAAGATGCCGGCCGGTTTCATCCGCCGCGATGGCTTCGGCATCACCGCCAAGGCACGCGCCTACCTGTCGCCGCTGATCAAGGGCGAAGCACCGCTGCCTTACGGCCCCGACGGCCTGCCGAAGTACGTGACGCTGAAGAACGTGGCCGTGAAGCAGAAGCTGCCGCCCTTCGAGGGCTGACTCCCGGCGCCGCGTATCTGCGGGGTTTCACCGCATCACCACGGCACGCGCATGAAGCTCCATGCGCATGCCGGTCTCCGCTCCGGGCGCGTCGCGCACGGGCCAGTGGGCCTGGCGACCGGTCCTCCTGTACAGCCCGCCGCGGGCGAGGTAGCCCCTGAGCCGTTCCGTTACCCCATCGCCCGCCCCATCCGGCTCCCGGCTGCGCGGCGCGGGCCTGTCGGCCTCGGGTCTGGCCGCGCTCGGTGTCGTTTTTGGCGACATCGGCACCAGCCCCCTGTACACCCTCAAGACCATCCTCGGCATGAGCCACACGTCCGGCGCAGCCACCGGGACGGTCGCGCTCGGTGTGTTGTCGCTGATCGTGTGGACGCTGATCGTCATCACCTCGGTGAAGTACGTGACCCTGGCCATGCGCGTTACGAACGACGGCGAGGGCGGCATCCTCGCACTGATGTCGTTGCTGGGCATCAAGAAGCACAAGCGGCCAGTCATCGTGGCGCTGGGCCTGTTCGGCGCCGCGCTGATCTACGGCGATGGCGCGATCACGCCGGCGATCTCGGTATTGTCGGCGCTGGAAGGCCTGAAGCTGGTTACCGCCGACGTCGAGCCCTACGTGTTGCCGGCCGCCACGGCCGTGCTGGTCGGCCTGTTCGCGATCCAGCCGCTGGGCACCGCGAAGATCGGCCGTGCGTTCGGGCCGATCATGCTGCTGTGGTTCCTGACCATGGCCGTGCTCGGCATCGCGGGCATCCTCCGCCACCCGCAGGTGCTGCAGGCACTCAACCCATTACTCGGCCTGCAGTACCTGTTCTCCAACGGCTATACCGGCTTCCTGATCCTCGGCGGCGTCTTCCTCTGCGTCACCGGTGCAGAAGCGCTGTATGCGGACATGGGACATTTCGGCGCCGGGCCGATCCGCGTCGCCTGGTCGGCAGTGGTGCTGCCCAGCCTGCTGCTCAATTATGCCGGGCAGACCGCGCTGGTGGTGACCGGCACGCCCACCACCGACAACATCTTCTTCCGGCTGTGCCCGGACATGCTGCTGGTGCCGTTCGTGGGGCTGGCGACGCTGGCCACCATCATCGCCAGCCAGTCGATCATTACCGGCGCCTTCTCAATGACGCGGCAGGCGATGCAGCTGGGTTGGCTGCCGCGGCTGCGGGTGAAGCAGACCTCGGCGCAGGGCCACGGCCAGATCTACATCGGCGTGGTCAACTGGCTGCTGATGGCGGTGACCGTCACCCTGATCCTGGTGTTCCAGAAGTCGGACAACCTGGCCTCGGCCTATGGCCTGGCCGTGGCCACTACCATGCTGCTGACCTCCAGCCTGCTGGCCGTGGCCATGCGCGAGATCTGGGGTTGGGGCCGGCTGCGTACCACGCTGGTGGCCGGCTTCTTCCTGTGCATCGACCTGGCCTTCTTCCTGGCCAACTTCGACAAGCTCGTCGATGGCGGGTACATACCGCTGCTGTTGGCGGCGGCAGTGTTCTGCCTGATGCGGGTCTGGCATCGCGGTGCGGCCACGGTGCTGGCACGTGTGCGCGAGCAGGCCACCGACCTGGATGCGTTCATGCAGGAGCTGCAGGCACAGTCCATCCCGCGCGTGCCGGGCACCGGAGTGTTCCTATCGCGCAGCGATGAAGGCGTGCCGCCGGTGATGGCATGGCATGTGCGCCACAACGGCGCGCTGCACCAGCACCTGCTGGTGGTCAACGTCGTCAACGAATCCAT
This sequence comes from Stenotrophomonas sp. SKA14, assembly GCF_000158575.1. Taxonomy (NCBI): domain Bacteria; kingdom Pseudomonadati; phylum Pseudomonadota; class Gammaproteobacteria; order Lysobacterales; family Lysobacteraceae; genus Stenotrophomonas; species Stenotrophomonas sp. SKA14. Next base: position 1,308,160 of record NZ_DS999412.1, on the reverse strand, counting down.
CCCGTGGATCAGTGACCACCACCGTCTGCGGCTGCAACAGCTGCGCCCGGGCTACTGGCACGCGACAGCCCGCTTCGGCTTCATGGAAAAGCCCGATGTGCCCGCCGCTCTGCAGCAGGCTGCCGCACAGGCGCCGGAGCTGGCCCTGGCCGACGCCACCTACTACATCGGTTATCTGGAAGTGGTGCCCAGCGAATCCCGCGATGGCCCGCCACGCTGGCAGAAGGGACTGTTCGCCTTCATGGCACGCAATTCACTTCACACCGCCGATTTCCTGCAGCTGCCGAAAGACAACGTGGTGCTGATCGGACGCCAGGTATCGGTCTGAGCACGACGGCACTGTTCGCACCTGCCGCAGGCCGTTGGCACGAAGATGGCAACACCCACGAGGAGAACAACATGGCCCTGCATGTGGTGCGTCTCGGCAGCCCGCGCCAACCTGGCGAAGGACTGCGCATCGGCACGGTGCGGCGACCGCCGCGTGGCGTGCCGCGCAGCGAGTTCGCCCGCCAGGACTGGTACGACGTCTGGTTCCCGACGCTGTCACCCAGCGCCGAGCTGGTGAAGCAGGCGCACGCGGCGAAAACCGCGGCCGACTGGAATGCGTTCTTCCGCCACTACAAGGCCGAGATGAAGGCGCCCGATGCCGCCCACGCGCTGGACCTGCTGGCCGCGCTGTCGCAGCACAGCGACATCAGCGTGGGGTGCTACTGCGAGGATGAGGCACATTGCCACCGCAAGGCATTGCGCGAGCTGCTGGTTGCGCGGGGAGCGACGTTGGCCGGGTGATGCACGGTTGCCGGCCAGCGGCCGGCACTACCTCACGCGACGCCTTGCGTGGATTCGCGCTGCCGGACCACCTCAATTGCAGGCCTTGCCTTCCATCTGCAGCTGCGCGGCGAACATCGTCACCTGCGGAATCTGGCCGGCTGCAGCCTGCTTCTTTGCCTCTTCCAGGTAGATGCGCGACTGGCCCTGCCCATCCAGCTCGACCTTGTTGCTCGACGGCAGGCGCCACACCCGCACCACCGCCTGCTGCGCCGGGCACGTGGCGTTGGGCACGCGGATCACATCGTTGAGCTTCCAGCCCTTGTCGGCACTCGGCTGTGCCTTGGCGTAATCGACGAAGCGCGCGCGTGGCTGGCACTGCTCGCTGGTACGCACGGCGGAGAAGCGGTACGGCTCTGCCGCATCGCCGGTGAACACACCCTCCAGCCGCGCGCAGGCCTCGGGGATCTGGCGCAGCGTATGCGCTGCGCCCACCGCCTGCGGGGCACCCACCGCACGCTGCAGTTCCGGGGTTTCCGCGGCGAATGCCGGGGCGGCAGGCACCAGGGCAGCAAGCATCAGCAGGGACAGGCGCATGGGGGATCTCCTTCGGGACTGTGCGCAGGCTTGCAGAGCATGGCTTAACGGGGTGCAAAGGCCGGTCGACCGGACATGCCGGCAAAGGCCAGTCGAGCGCGGCTCGACTCTACCGTGCGTCGAACGCATACTGCGGGCACCAGGGAATGCTGAACACCGCCATACGTCGGACGACCGCCAAGGTCGGTACGGGTTGGTTCCAGGCTGCAGCCCGTCGTCCCCCTCGTGGTGCGTTCATCGCCACTGGATGCTTGTCCATCCATTCTGCGGAGGGGTCTAATGCTGGAACGTCACGGGCTGTCACTGGCGCTGGGCTGCGCCATTCTCGCGATCCTGTTCGGAATCGTCTCGGCGCGCTGGATCCTGCGCCAACCCACCGGCAATGAACGCATGATCGCGATCGCCACCGCGATCCAGGAAGGCGCACGTGCCTACCTCAACCGCCAGTACCTGACCATCGGCATCGCCGGCGTGGTGCTGTTCGTGCTGGTCGGCATCTTCCTCAGCTGGTACACCGCCATTGGATTCGCAGTGGGCGCGGTCCTGTCCGGCGCGGCGGGCTACATCGGCATGAACGTGTCGGTGCGCGCCAACGTGCGCACCGCCGAGGCCGCACGCCACGGCATCAGCGCGGCGATGGACGTCGCCTTCCGCGGCGGTGCGATCACCGGCATGCTGGTGGTCGGGCTGGGCCTGCTGGGCGTGGCCGGCTACTACGCACTGCTGCTGCGCATGGGCCTGCCGATGGAGCAGGCGCTGCACGCCCTGGTCGGGCTGGCCTTCGGCTCCTCGCTGATCTCGATCTTCGCGCGCTTGGGCGGCGGCATCTTCACCAAGGGCGCCGACGTCGGCGCCGATCTGGTCGGCAAGGTGGAAGCCGGCATCCCCGAAGACGACCCGCGCAACCCGGCGGTGATTGCCGACAACGTCGGTGACAACGTCGGCGACTGCGCCGGCATGGCCGCCGACCTGTTCGAAACCTATGCGGTGACCGTCATCGCCACCATGCTGCTGGGCAGCCTGATGCTGGCCGAGGCGGGCGCCAATGCGGTGTTGTATCCGCTGGTACTGGGCGGCGTGTCGATCATCGCCTCGATCATCGGTGCGCTGTTCGTCAAGGTGAAGCCGGGCGGTTCGATCATGGGCGCGCTGTACAAGGGCGTGATCGTCTCGGGCGTACTGGCCGCCATCGCGTTCTACCCGATCACTACCGGGCTGATGGGTGACAACGTGCACGGGCCGATGGCGCTGTACGGCTGCGCGCTGATCGGGCTGGTGCTGACCGGCCTGATCGTGTGGATCACCGAGTACTACACCGGCACCCAGTACAAGCCGGTGCAGCACGTGGCACAGGCCTCGACCACCGGCCATGGCACCAACATCATCGCCGGCCTCGGCATCTCGATGAAATCCACCGCGCTGCCGGTGGTGGCGGTGTGCGCGGCGATCTGGGGCGCGTTCGCGCTGGGCGGCCTGTACGGCATCGCCATCGCTGCTACCGCGATGCTGTCGATGGCCGGCATGATCGTGGCCCTGGATGCCTACGGCCCGATCACCGACAACGCCGGTGGCATCGCCGAGATGGCCGAGCTGCCTTCGGAGATCCGCGACATCACCGATCCGCTGGATGCGGTGGGCAATACCACCAAGGCGGTGACCAAGGGCTACGCCATCGGTTCGGCGGCGTTGGCCGCACTGGTGCTGTTCGCCGACTACACCCACAACCTGCAGGCCGCGCATCCCGGGCAGGAGTTCCGCTTCGATCTCAGCGACCACACGGTGATCATCGGCCTGCTGATCGGTGGCCTGATCCCGTATCTGTTCGGCGCGATGGCAATGGAAGCGGTCGGCCGCGCGGCCGGTGCGGTGGTGGAAGAAGTACGCCGCCAGTTCCGCGAGATTCCCGGCATCATGCAGGGCACCGGCAAGCCGCAGTACGACCGGGCGGTGGACATGCTGACCCGCTCGGCCATCCGCGAAATGATCGTGCCGTCGCTGCTGCCGGTGGCGGTACCGGTGGTGGTCGGCCTGCTGCTGGGGCCACGTGCGCTGGGCGGGCTGCTGATCGGCACGATCGTGACCGGCCTGTTCGTGGCCATCTCGATGACCACCGGCGGCGGCGCCTGGGACAACGCCAAGAAGTACATCGAGGACGGACACTTCGGCGGCAAGGGCAGCGAGGCGCACAAGGCCGCGGTGACCGGCGATACCGTCGGCGATCCCTACAAGGACACCGCCGGCCCGGCGATCAATCCGCTGATCAAGATCATCAACATCGTGGCGCTGCTGCTGGTGCCGCTGCTGTAGATGATCCGCGTCACACGTGGATGACGGCCACCGATGCGGGTCAGCGCCCGCGCAGGAAGAACGACACCGGCACCATCACTTCCACCGGGTCGCCGGCCACTTCGGCCGGCGGCGCCGGTACCGGGCTGGCGCGCTGCACGGTATCGAGCGTCTCCTGGTCCAGCAGTTCGAAGCCACTGCTGCGGCCCAGCTTCAGGCCCGACACCGCGCCATCGCGGGCGACCGCGAAACGCACATAAACCACGCCCTGCTGGCGCAGGCGCTCGGCCTGGCGCGGATAGCGGCGGTGCTTCTGCAGGTGCCCGAGCAGGCGACCTTCCCAGGTCGCCTCCGCGCGGCTGCGCTCACCGGCGGTGGTCTGCGGTGCGGTATAGCGCGTGGCGGCGTCAGCGGCCACCTGCGGCGGTGCACTGGTCTGCGCGACGTTGGCGTCGGCGCCATCCGGCGAGGGCGTGGGTTCCGGTGCCTTGGGCGGAGGCAGGTCGCCCTGCGGCTGCACGGGTGCCTTTGGCTGCTCGCGCACGGCCGGCGTCGGCGCCTGACGCTGCTGTTGCTGCTGCAGCGGCCCCGTGGCTACCTCGCGCGGGGGCACCGGCGGAGCCTGCGCCATCGGCGCAAGCTCCAGCATCAGCGCTGCAGGCGGAGCGGCAGCCGCCAGCATCGGCGCACGCGCGGCCCACCAGCAGGCCGCGCCGATCAGCAGCGCATGCACCAGCAGCACGATCGCCAGGCTGGTCGCCCAGCGCCGCAGTCCGCTCATCGTGCGCCCTGCTCCAGCCCCACCAGCGCCACCTTCAGGTAGCCGGCTGCGCGCAGCGCATCCAGGGTCGCCATCAGTTCGCCATAGGGCACGCGGGTATCGGCGCGCAGGAAGATGCGCTGTCCGCTGTCGTCGTGGGTGGCGGCCTTCAATGCAGCCGCCAGCGCATCGCGTGCGACCGGTTGTTCGCCCACGCGCAGCGACAGGTCTGCCTGCACGGTCACATACACCGGCGCCTGTTCCGGCGGCGTTGCGCTGGCGCTGCTGGCCGGCAGCTGCACCGGCACCGACACGGTGGCCAGCGGCGCGGCCACCATGAAGATGATCAACAGCACCAGCATCACGTCGATGAAGGGCGTGACATTGATCTCGTGCGCTTCTTCCGGCGCATCGTCGCGGTCGGATGCGGTCCTGATCGCCATCGCCGCGCCTCAGTGCACCGCACGCAGCGGTGTCGCTGCGGTACGCGGCACGGCGCGGTCAAGATCGCGCGACACCAGCTGCTGCACGGCCGCGGACAGATCACCGAGCAGGCCGCGCAGGCTGGCCAGCACGCGGCTGAAATGGTTGTAGACCAGCACCGCGGGAATCGCCGCGACCAGGCCGAGCGCGGTGGCCAGCAAGGCCTCGGCGATGCCCGGCGCGACCACCGCCAGGTTGGTGGTGTTGCTGTGGGCGATGCCGATGAAGCTGTTCATGATGCCCCACACCGTGCCGAACAGGCCCACGAACGGCGCCACCGCGCCGATGCTGGCGAGCACGCCGATGCCCCGTCGCTGCAGGCGCGCGGTCTCCAGTTCGATGCGGTCCAGGCGCGACGCGACGCGTTCCTTGATGCCGTCGCGGCTGTCCAGGTCCTGCGACAGCCGCAGTTCGGTGCGTGCGGCCTCCAGCATGGCCAGCGCGGTACCCTGCTGCGCGCTGGCCTCCGCACTTTCCGCTGGCAGGCTCGGCGCCTGCAGCAACAGCGCGCGCGCCGCACGCAGCTGGCGGGCCTGCCGGGCCAGCTCCCAACCCTTGGCCAGCAGCACGGTCCAGGTAGCCAGCGATGCCAGCGCAAGCGCGATCATCACGCCCTTCACCACCACGTCGGCGGCCAGGTACATGCCCCAGGGCGTCAGTGCAGGGGCAGCCACGGGGGCCAGGTCAGCAGGCAGCATCGTCTCGGTTTCCATCAGCATCGGGGGTCGCGGCACGGCGGCGGGCCGCGCGCGGATCATTGGCATCGTCGACTTCCACGACCGGATTGGGGTCCAGCCGCGGTGCCGGGCGGCTGAGCACGTAACCGGCGCTCAACGCGAAGAACAGGCCCACGCCCAGCAGCAGGCGCCACGACGGGTGTGCCCCCCAGCAGAACAGGGCGAAGCCCACTGCCATGCCGGCGCTGGCAAAGGCCTTGCCCTTGCGCGAGACCGCGCCCTGCTCGCGCCACAACCGCAGCGACGGGCCATAGCGCGGATGCGCCAGCAGGCGCTGCTCGAACTTCGGCGAACTGCGCGCGAAGCAGCCCACCGCCAGGATCAGGAAGATGGTGGTCGGCATCACCGGCAGCAGCGCGCCGATCACCCCGAGGCCGACCATCACCCAACCCAGCGCGAACCAGAGCCAGCGCATCAGCGCGGTGCCCGCAGGCGGCCGGCGTACATCAGGCGAATTCCACTTCGACGTGGCCATGCACGCTGCGGAACGCGGCATCGGCCGCATCGATCACCTGCTGCTCCTGTTCGGCGCTCAGCGGTACCGCGTCCAGTGCGGCGGTGAACTCCCGCCAATGGCGGGCGGCGCCATCCGGGTGGGCGGCCAGGTGGCGGGCACCGAAGTCGCGATCCAGTCCCAGCTTGGCCGCCATCTTGTACAAGATGGTGCCGCCGAGGTTGGAGCCTTCGGCCACGTACAGCCAGCCCAGCGCCGCCGGCAGCGGCAGGTCGGCCGGCAGCGCGGCGATATCCGCACCCGGCAGGGTCTGTTCCAGGTCCTGCAGGTCGCGTGACACCTGCTTCAGGCGACGGCGCTCGCCGAGGTCCGGCAGCAGTGCGTCCAGCGCAGGATTGGCATACAGCGCGTCGATGCTGCGGTGGAAGCGGTACTGCACGCGCAGGAAGCGGGCGAAGTTGCTGCGGTCGGCGAAGATGTCGCCGGCCATGATGCGCTTGTCCAGCGCGCCATGGCTGTCGCGGGTGGCGGCCTTGAGCCGCAGGCTGCGGCTGTCTTCAGGGGCGATGTGTGCGTTCATGGGGGATGCCAAGGGGGTCGTCATGCTGTAGACGTTCGCCGCAGGGCTTTCCCCAAGGCCGTGTGCACCGATAATGGACCATCCCTACCTCCAGCAGGAACCGATGATGATCACCACCGAACCGCGCATGACCAACCTGTTCCTGCAGCTCGGCCTGGAGGCCAGCGCCGAGGGCATCGCCCGTTTCATCCGCGAGCACCAGCTGGCCGCCGATGTGGAAGTGGTCGAGGCGCCGTACTGGAACGACGCCCAGCGCCAGTTCCTGTCCGAATCGCTGCAGGCAGACGCGGCGTGGAGCACGGTGGTGGATGAGCTGAACGAATCGCTGCACGAGGATGCGGTGAAGGCCGCGACCGGTCTGTAAGCGCGCGATGGGCAGCGCCGGACATGGCCCGGCGCTACCCGTTACAGCGCAGGAGCGGTGCGGACCAGGGTCCGCACCCACCGAAGGCGCACTGCGCTGGCGATCAGTACTTCCAGGTCAATGCCAGGCGCGCGGTGCGGCCCGGTGCCGGCATCACGCCCAACGCCAGCGGGTCCAGGTAGTAGCGGTCGGTCAGGTTGTCCACGCCCGCTTCCACCGACAGCTGGTCGTTGAAGCTCCAGCTGGCGAACAGGTCGACCAGCGTGTTCGGACGGTACAGCTGCTGGATCGCCGACAGGCCGACATTCCACTCCTTGTCCAGCTTGCTGATCGGGCCGGCGTTGTGCACCACGCGGGTGCCGAAGGTCAGGCGCTCGTCGAACAGGCGCGAACCCAGGGTCAGGTTGACCATGTAGCGCGGCGGATTCTGCGTGTTGGTGTACGAGCCCTCGAAGCCGCCATCGACGCAGTCCGGCGTGCCGGCCAGCTCCGCGTTCTTGCGCTGCACGCCGTAGGCGCGGCGCTCAGCAGCGATGTCCGGCGCACAGGTCTTGGCCTTGAAGTAGTAGTGCGCGGACAGATCGGCGAACAGCTTGCCGCTGTCATAGCTGGACTGGAACTCCATGCCCGACACCTTGAACCGGTCGACGTTGCGGATCAGGCCGGCCGACAGCGTGCGGTAATCGCGGGTGATCAGGTCGTCGATGCGGGTATCGAAGTAGGCCAGCTTCAGCGCCAGGCGGTCGCCGGCGGTGAACAGGTCGTAGCGGATGGTGCTGGCACCGATTTCCCAGCTGCGCGCACGTTCCGGCTTCAGTTCGCCCACCGGCTTGGCGGCGGTGAACAGGCCCAGCGTGGTCTCGAACAGGCTTGGCAGCTTGGTGCCTTCGGCGTACTTCACGTAGACCATGGTGTCTTCGCTGAAGCGGTAGGCCACGCTGGCAGTCGGCGAGAACGCGCTGTCGCGGCGGCGGATCGGCTGCGACCAGCTCCAGCTGACCGGCACTTCCAGGTCCTGCGCCTTGCCCGCGTCGTAGAAGTTCCAGCCACCGATGTCGGCCACCGTGCCCTTCTTGTACGGCGAGGCCAGCAGCGATTCCTGGGTGAAGTTGCCGTTGGCATCCGGATACCAGTTCAGCAGCGCGATACGCTTGGCCCGCCACGACGGCAGCGCCGGGTTGCCGTTCAGCAGCTCGGTATAGCGGTACTGGCCCTGCACCTCGTAAGCGTCGGGCGTGGCCAGGCGGTTGCGGTCATGCACATCCACGCGGTTCCAGCGGCCACCGGCCAGCAGCTCCCAATGCTCGTCAGGCTGCCACTTCAGCGAGGCCACGGCGCTGTATTCCTTGCGCTCGGCGTTGCGCAGGAAGCGGTTGTTGACCAGATCGTCGTGCATGACCGGCCCGGAGCTGCCCGGCGCGATGTCTTCATCGCTGTAGGACAGGCCGTAGTCGAGCGTGAACGCGCCCGCGTGGGTATCGAACGTCGAGGTGTTGCTGGCGTCCAGGCCGAAGCGCTTCTGCCGAAGTGGATTGCGGTAGGCATCCTTGTAGCCGGGGTCGCCACTGAAGCTGGGCGCGTCATACCACTCGGTACGGCGGTCGAAATACCACGGTGTGATGCCGGTCAGGCTGTTGTACATCACGCTGTCGGTATCGGTGTAGGTGGCATTGACGCGGAGGTCGACCAGGTCGCTGTCCGGGTTGAAGCGGTAGCGCAGGGTGTAGCTGTCCATGTCGACGTGGCCCGGATCCCACTGCGGGATGCGGTCACGATCAACGCGGATGATCTGCGAGGCCATGATCTCGCCGGCGGTGCCCTCGTAACGGCGGTAGCCCGCCTCAAGCGTCTGCGCGTCGTCGATGCGCCAGGTGCCCTTGAGCAGTGCCGATTTCGAGCGCGAGGATGTGTTGAACACCTCGGTGCGCGGCGGGTTCAGCGGGGCCAGCGTGCGCCGGGTCTGCGGGAAGTCATCGTAGCCATGCTTGCCCGAGAAGTAGTTTCCCGTATCGCGGTAGGCGTAGGCAGCCACCAGGTCGAAGCGGTCCCAATGACCGGCAGCGGCAACGTTGAAGAACTGGTTGCCGGTGGCGCTGCGGTCGGTACGCGGCACGGCGCTGTACGCTGGCAGGTTGTTGGCGCTGGCGTTGGCCAGGCCACCACGCACGCGCACGCCAAAATCGCGGCCTTCGCGCAGCACGTCACCGATCTTCAGCGTTTCCATCTCGACCACGCCGCCGATGCCGCCAGAGGCGTTGGCCTGCAGGCTGGGGCCCTTGGTGATGGTCAGGCTGGAGATCAGGTCCGGGTCCAGGTAGGTGCGCTGCGACTGGCCTGCATAGCCGCGGTAGGTGTCGATGCTGGACTGGCCACCATCGATGATCACCGGCACGCGGCCCTGGCCCTGGATGCCGCGGATGTTGACGTCGAAGCCGTTGCCCACGCGTGGGTCACCCGCAGTGACACCGGCCACACCCTTGACGATGTCGCCGTTGGAGGTACCGCGGAAGCGCTCCAGGTGCGTGCGGTTGAGCGTGGTGGTGGAGCCGACGCTGCGGTAGCTGTCGAGCAGGCGGGCTTCGTCGCTGGTCGCACCTGCATCGACCCGGTCGCCGGCCACGCTCAGCGTGTCGGTGACAATCACGCCGTCCCCGGCCTGCGCCGACGTCGCCGCTTCCAGCGTGACCGCATCGGCGCTGACCCGGCGCACCGCCAGGCCACTGCCCTGCAACAGTTGCTGCAGCGCGGCGTTGGCCGACAGGCTGCCACTGACCGCACGCGAGGTCACGCCCTGGGCCAGCGTGGCCGGATAGACGACCTGGATGCCGGACTGGCGCATGTAGCTGCGCAGTGCTTCGTCCAGCGGCTGCGCCGGAATGTCGAAGCGCTGCACCGCAACGTGTTCGCCGGAGGCGCTCTGCGCCAACACGGACGGCGCGGCGCCGGCGAGGCCTGCGGCCAGCAATGCAATGCACAGGCGGGACGGGCGCAGCGCGCGGCCCGGACGATGGGAGTCGAACATGGGGGAACCTGTCAGGTAATCGGTGCCGCGGGCGCGGCGTCATCCGCAACACAGGCGGACACGGCGACGTACGTGGCGGCGGCGGGTACGTTCGCGGAGTAAGACGGATGGGAGCGCGACGACCCCAAGGGAGATTTGCGGAAGATGACGGATGAAGGCATCCACGCATGACGTGGATCTACTGGACGATGGCAACGCCGAAGGGAAGACGGGTGACCTTCAAACCGGCCGTCGCGGCCAGCGCATCCAGTGCCTGTTCCGGGCGATCGATGCGCAAGGCTGCACTTACTGCCGGCAGCCGCGAAAGATCACCGCGCACGAAGGTCGGCCCGGCACGATAGCGTCCCACCCATTGCACGGCGTCGGCGACACTGGCCTGCTCCAGCAGCAGTTCACCCTGGCGCCAGGCTCCGACGCTGTCCGCAGCTACGTCGTCCAGGCGCGTCACACCGCTGCGCTCACCGTAGACCGCGCGCTGGCCCACCTGCAGGTAGGTCCAGCCACCGTCGGCAGGGCTGGCCACCCGTACCCTGCCCTGCCCAACCTGGGTTTCCACCTGGTCATCGCCACGCGCGACCGTGAACGCGGTCGAGATGTCCTCGACCACGCCATTGCCCGCACGCACGCTGAAACGCCGCTCTGCGTCTGGCGTGACGTCGAACCAGGCGCGTCCACGCAGCAGCTCGACCTGGCGCGCATGCGCGTCGAAGCGCACGGCGATCGCGCTGTCCGCATCCAGCACTACGCGGCTGCCATCGGGCAGTTGCACGTTCTGCACCACGTGCGTGCTGCGATGATCGGCCTGCAGGCGCAGCCAGGCTTCCGGCCAGGCCACCAGCATCGCCAGTGCCGCCGCAGCAGCCATCGCCCAGCGCAGTCGCCGCGGCCGACGCTGCTCCACCGGCGCGGCCTGCGGACGCGGCCCGATGCTGCGCCACAGCGCGCGCTCGTGTTCGAAGGCCCGGCGGTGCTCCGGCTGGGCCAGCCAGCGCTCGAACTCGTGCATCCGCGCCTCACCGACGTCGCCCGACGCCAGCCACGCGATCCAGCCCCGGGCCTGTTCGGCCAGGGCATCGTCATTGGCGGCGGGCAGCGTGTTCGGCGGGCTCATCGGCTGGCGGACAGGCGCATTCAAGCGCGGGCAGGGGAACTAGACCGCATCCACGGTCCAGTGATCAAGACGTTCCAGCGAAGGGCAACCCCAAGATCGGACGGTCATCGACCGCTGCGCGCCCAGGCCAGGCGTTGCAGCGCGGTGCGTACATGGTTCTCGACGGTGGTGACCGACACGCCGAGGCGGCGCGCGATCTCGGCCTGGGTCAGGCCCTGCAGGCGATTGAGACGGAAGATCGTTCGCGTCGGCTCCGGCAGGTGGCCTGCCGCATCCAGCACGCGCTGCAGTTCGTCCTGCGCCATGGCCTGCTCCTCGGTCGAGATCACCTCGTCCGGGCCCCACAGGTAGTGGTCGGCCAGCAGGCGGTTGCGGCGCGTCGACTCGCGGCCATGATCGGTGGCCAGATTGGCCGCCAGCCGGTACAGGTAGGCGCGGGGGTTGTCGATGGACTGGTTGTCATCGACCCCGCGCGCCTTGAACCAGACCGCCTGGATCACGTCCTCGGCGCCGTTGTCGCCCCCCAGGATGCGTTGAACGCGGCGCAGCAGCGCCGACCGCTCGCGGATCAGCAGTTCGGTGAGGGTGGCGGCATTGGAGGACATGCGCGGAACCGGTATCACGGACAGGAAGGCGCCGCGCATGCTACTCCGTTAATGCGAATCAGTCACGTTTGCATCCTTCACGGGGTCACATGCACTCGGTCAGCCCCTCGTAGACGTGGGTCCGGGTGCCCGGCAACGTTGCATACAGGGCGTCGTAGCCGTTTCCGGTTTCCCACACGGCCAGCAGCTCCTCCAGGCGGGTGCCCTCTGCCAAGGGCAGTACGCAGGTGTAGGTGCCATGATCCGCGTCGATCCGGCCGATCGGGTGCACGCGGGTAGAGCTGCCTGCGAAGGTCCAGATACAGCTGCCGACCACGCCGGTGGACTGTTGTACCGAGCAGCGCAGGCGCATCGCCCTGAGGTTGTAATACTCCCCTTCGCAGAAGGTATCGCCACACACGTCGTCAAAGCCGCGCACCAGCTGCCGCTCGGCGGCCAGGAAACGCGCGTGCCCGGCGCCCGGCGCGGGGTAGTCACGGGCATCCACGTAGAGCGGGGCGGCCTGCGCGGCCGCCGCCATCAACAGCCCGCAGGCCAGCCACGGTGCCGCAAACCCGCCCATCAGCCGACCCTCCGCGCATTCCGGATGCAGTCGGGCAGCACATCGAACAGGCCGTGATCGAGCCCCGGCAGGGGGCCCGCCAAGCCACCCGGTGCGTCCAGCGAGGCATGGAAAGCGTCGACCGGTATGCCCGGATGCAGCTCCACCGGACAGGTCCAACGACCGTTGTCGACGCGTATCTCTCCACTGTCCGACTGTACCGTCAGCTCACTGGCGGCGATGACCCAGGCGCAGCGCTGCACCGTGCCGAGGTGGGCCAGCACGGCACAACGGAACTCCATCACCCGATAGTTGCTGTACCCGCCTTCGCACCAGGTATCAGCGCAGCGTGCGTCGAACTCCCCCGCCAGCGCCGCCTCCAGCCCGTAGGCGCGCTCCCAGTTGGCCTCAGGCCGCGGATAGTCGATCAGATCGACATGCAGGCCTCGGGCCGCCACTGGCAGGGACACCAGCAGCAGCGCGACGGCAGTGAATCGGGCGTACCAGGACATGAGCAGCACTCCTTGGAAATGGAGGTCCAGCCTGCGCCGCCCGCGCTTCGTTCCCCATCAGCCAACCCCCGGGCACAGCGTAGGACCGCCCCGCGTCGTGCCGTGGGGCGCCCTCCCCTGCACAGCGCCCGGCAAAGGCATAAAATGGTCAGCTATCCGTCTACACCCCCACCTGGAGCACACCATGGGTCTGGAACTCGTCTCGCCCGGCAAGAACCCGCCGGAAGAAATCAACGTCATCATCGAGATCCCGAAGGACTCGGAGCCGGTGAAGTACGAAGTGGACAAGGAGACCGGCGCGATCTTCGTCGACCGCATCCTGTCCACCCCGATGCGCTACCCGTGCAACTACGGCTACGTGCCGAGCACCCTGTGCGGCGATGGCGACCCGGCCGACGTGCTGGTGGTGCTGCCGCTGCCGCTGGTGCCGGGCTCGGTGGTGCGCTGCCGTCCGGTCGGCGTGCTGAAGATGAGCGACGAGGCAGGCAGCGACGAGAAGATCCTGGCCGTGCCGGTCTCGAAGATCTTCAGCGGCTACGCCCACGTTGAAGACATCGCCCAGGTGTCCAGCCACTGGCTGGAGCGCATCGGCCACTTCTTCGAGCACTACAAGGACCTGGAAAAGGGCAAGTGGGTCAAGCTCGACGGCTGGGGCGGCGCCGCCGAGGCCAAGCAGATCCTGATCGAAGCGCACCAGCGCCACCTCGACAGCAAGGCCTGAGCCTGAACCGGATCGCTCCGGCATGCCCTGCCGGAGCGATGCGGGTCACGTTTCACGACGACGGCACATCACTGTTGCTGTCGTATTAGGTAAATTGCGTCACTTCACACGTCGTCGACATCCATCGTCGAGACAGCCAGGGGAATGTGTCGTGCGTATTCTGCTTGTTGGGGATGCAGCCAGCCTGCCGGCCGAGCTGACCGAATTCATTGCCGATCTTGGGGAAGACTGGCAACCGTTGACCGCCTCCGATGGCCAGGCTGCGATGACCGCGGTCGCCACGCAGGGCGTGGATGCGGTGATCGTCTGCCCGCAGCTGCCGGACCTCAATGCCACCACGCTGCTGGGCCAGATCCGGACCCTGCGCCCGGAAACCATCCGCATCGCGCTGGTGGATGCCCTGCATGGCAACCGGCCGCCACCGGCGCGCCTGATCGGCGTTGCCCATCGCTTCCTGCCGTTGCCGCTGGCACCGGAAGTGCTGCTGGAGGCGCTGACCAGCCTGGAAGAGCTGCGCGAGGTGCTGGACAGCCCGCGCCTGCGCGATGCCATCGGCCGCATCGAGAAGCTGCCGTCGCCGCCGCACCTGTACCTGAGCCTGACCCAGGCGCTGGAGCACGACGACGATGCCGACAGCGCTGACGTCGCCAAGCTGGTCGCCGCCGATCCGGCCATCGCTGCCAAGGTACTGCAGTTGTCGAACTCGGCGTTCTTCAGCCAGGGCCGCACGATCTCCGATCTGCGCACCGCGGTGACCCGGCTGGGCCTGGCCACGCTGCGCGACCTGGTGCTGGCCAGCGAAGTGTTTTCGGCGCCGACGCTATCGACCGCCGAACGCAATTCGCTGCAGCAGCGCGCCCTGCTCGCCTCACGGCTGGCCGCACGCCTGCTGCCCGAATCCAGCGCCGAACTGGGCGCGACCGCCGCGCTGCTGGCCGACATCGGCCTGCTGCTGCCCGGTGTGCGCAACGAACGTTCCGAGCCGTCGCTGGCGGGAGATACGCGTCCCGGTCACGCCGAGGCAGGCGCCTACCTGCTGGGCCTGTGGGGCCTGCCGATGCCGATCATCGAAGCAGTGGCCTTCCACCTGCAGCCACAGCGCGCCAATACACGCAGCTTCTGGGTGACCGGTGCGGTGCACGTGGCATTGGCCCTGGTCAACGGCGATCCGGTGGACGAGGACTACCTGCAGCGCGCGGGCGTGCTCAACAAGCTGCCGCAATGGCGCGAGCATGCCAATGCGTTGATGGGGCTGGTTCCCAGCGACGTCTGAGCCCACCACTGCATCCAGCGAAACTCAAGGGGCGCGCCTGACGGCGCGCCCTTTCCTGCATCAGCGCGCGCCGCAGGCATCCTGCACGCAGTGACGATATTGCAGATCGCACAGCACCTTCGACTTGCCCGCAGCCAGGCATTCCTGGCGAAGCTCCTCGCAGTACAGCCCGCCCCCACAGACGCCACCGGTCTGGGCGAACACCGCACCCACCAATGTTGCATAGATCAGTGCAGCAGCAGACAGTTTGTGCAACAGCGTGCTCTTCATCGCTCTCTCCATGTGCAAGTGTCCGCAAGTGGACCCGTCAACTGTGTTGATTACGACACTGCAGGAACGTGACTTCGCTCACCTTCCAACATGTTTCGGAATTCCCCTACAAAAAAAGAGGGCGGGCCTTGCGGCCCGCCCTCCCCTTGCTGCTGTCGCGCTTCGATCGATCAGAAGCGCTGGGTGTACTTCATGTAGTAGAAGCGACCGATATCGAAGCCACCGTAGTAGGAGAAGCTCGAATTCGGCTGGCTGTACATGACCGGGCCTTCGTGGTTGAACACGTTGTTGGCACCGAGCGAGACAGTGGCCTGCCACGGCAGGTTGTAACGCACCTGCACGTCGTGGAAGGTGTTCGAACCGACCTTGCGGGTCGGCTGGCCCAGGGTGTAGGCCGAGTTGAAGTCAGGCAGGTTGCACTCGGTATCGTAGGAGCACGGCTCCTTCATGCCCGAGTAGTAACGCACGCCCCAGTTCACGCCCAGGTTGCCCAGGGTCCAGTCGACATTGAGGTTCGAACGGACGCGGAAGTTGGCACCCCAATCGCCGGTCGCCCAGCTGGTGTGCTGCTCGACCGGGGTTTCGGCTTCGTTGTCACGCTTGTACTCGAGGTAATCGACGTAGGTGGTCTTCCAGTCGATGACGAACTTGCCGAAGGAGAACTCCGGCAGGCGGTACTTGACGCCCAGGTCGTAACCTGCGGTTTCCTGGTAGCCACCGTTGATCAGGGTGCGGGTGACGTCGACCACCTGGTTGACAGCACGGCCATCGGTGCCGCGTTCGAAACGCTCACACGCCGACGCCACGCCCAGCACGTAGCACTGGTTGAGGATCGAGGTCACCGACTCGGCGGCGATCACGTTGTTGATGCGGATCTTCCACCAGTCGAGGCTGACGTCCAGGCCCTGCACGAAGTTCGGGCTGTACACCAGGCCGGCAGTCCAGGTCTTGGAGGTTTCCGGCTTCAGTTCCGGGTTGGAACCCGACTCGAAGGCGCTGTAGGACTGGGTGCCCGGGCCGGTCGACTGCGCACCGCCGGAGGTGATCTGGCGGAAGTTGGCCGGAACGCCGCCCGCCTGGCAGGCTGCGGCCACCGACGGGTTGCGCGCCGCC
This sequence comes from Stenotrophomonas sp. SKA14, assembly GCF_000158575.1. Lineage (NCBI taxonomy): Bacteria > Pseudomonadati > Pseudomonadota > Gammaproteobacteria > Lysobacterales > Lysobacteraceae > Stenotrophomonas > Stenotrophomonas sp. SKA14. The sequence goes on along the minus strand of NZ_DS999412.1, from coordinate 1,291,963 downwards.
GAGCCGAAGCTGCTGTCGCACGGATCGGTGTAGGCGTCGAAGGTCTGCGACGTGCCACCGTACATGTTGGAGATGCTCGGGGCGCGGAAGCCGGTCGAGTAGGTCGCACGCACCAGCAGGTCGTCGATCGGCTTCCACTTCAGGCCGAACTTGCTGTTGATGGTGTCACCGAAGGTGTTGTAGTCCGAGTAGCGGCCGGCCATGTCGAGCGACAGCTCCTTGGCGAACGGCATGTCGGCCAGCACCGGCACGTTCAGTTCGACGTAGAACTCGTCGAGCTTGTAGCTGCCCTTGGTCGGCTTGCCGGCCAGGTCGGTGCTCAGGCCCGACTGCAGCAGCGCATCCGGGTTGTACTCGCCGCTTTCTTCGCGGTGCTCGTAACCGGCCGCGATGGCCAGCTCACCGGCCGGCAGCGAGAACAGCGAGCCACCGATGTTGGCGCTGTAGGCCTTGGTGGTGTTGGTGTAGGTATCGTGGCTCGGCAGGAACAGGTAAGCCTGCAGGGCCGGATCGGCCAGCGAGCCGTTGCCGGTGGAGCCGTACGGTGCCAGCGGGTTCCACGGGGTGCAGCCGGCGATGACGTGGCCCGGGGTGCCGCAACGGGCAACGTCGCCGTCCATGAAGGACGGGCCGACGGCATTCTGCACGTTCGGGATGAACAGGTTGCCGGTGCCGGTCTTCACGCCCTTGTTCTGGTTGTAGACGTAGCCCACGTCCCAGTCCCAGAACTTGTCACCGAACTCGAACGAACCTTCCAGGCCGGCCGAGAAGCGGAAGGTTTCCTGCTCCGACTCGGTCTGGCGCGGCATTTCCGAGGTACGACGGATGAAGTTCGCATCCGTGCCCAGCGGGTTGTAGATGCTGTTGCCCGACAGCGGGGTCTCATAGACCTCGGACTGGTACGGGTAGCCGGCGATCTGCTGGGTGGCCGTACGCTTGGTGTACAGCACGTTCGCGGTGGCGCGGATGTTGTCGGTCAGGTCGTAGTTGCCATTGGCGAACACCGAACGACGGGTCAGCTTGTTCTGCAGCCACATTTCCTGGCTGGCATTGGTGTAGTCAGCCGGGCCGAACTCGCGGAAGTCCGCCATGGTGTTGCCCGTGCCATTGTTGGCGCGGGTGTACCAGTTGTCGTTGCTGTCGATCAGCACGCCGTGGTTGGACGCCGGCGACCAGCCGTTGGCATCCGTATCGGTCGGGTTCGGGTGGAAGCGACCGTTCGGGTAGCGGCTGAAGGAACGATCCTTCGCCCAGACCGGATCTTCCTTGCTGTACTCGGCACCGAAGGTGATCGAACCGCGCTCACCGGTCTGGCCGTAGACGAAGTTGTAGACCTGCTTCTCGCCGTCGCCCTGGCCGTACTGGCCGCCGTAGACGCTGGCTTCCAGGCCGTCGAAGTTCTTGCGGGTGATGATGTTGATCACGCCGGCGATGGCGTCGGAGCCGTAGATCGCCGAGGCGCCGTCGGTCAGCACTTCAATGCGCTCGACCACCGAGGTCGGGATGGCAGCCAGGTCGGTGTAGCCGCCGGTGCTGACGCCCATGCGCTTGCCGTCCAGCAGCACCAGGGTGCGCTCCGGGCCCAGGCCGCGCAGGTCGACGTACTGGCCGCCCACTTCTTCGCCCGAGGTCAGGGCGTCGGCACGGCTGATGGCCGGCGAACCGGTCGCCGACAGGTTCTGCACGATGTCGCCGACGCTGGTGAAGCCCTGCTTCTCGATGTCGGCGCGCTGCAGCGCGATCACGGGCTGCGCGGTTTCCATGCTCGCCTGGCGGATGCGCGAGCCGGTGACCGAAATGCGGTCCAGGTCGGTCGTGGCCTTCGCTTCCTGGGCGGAAGCAAAGGCCGGCGCCAGCGCCAGCGCGATGCCGGCGGGCAGCAGGCCGAGCCGCACTGCGGGATTACAAACGTTCATCAATCTCTCCAAGGTACGTGTTAGCAGCGTGTTAAAACACCCCAGCACGTTACGATTGCGTTGCGACGCTGTATTTGCGCGACCCAACCAGAGACTTTGCAGAATGTGGCGGCAGAACCCCGCCGTTTTCGCGGAAGCGCGATGCCGATTGGCCGTAGCGGGCGCGGAAGGCGCGGGCGAAGCTGCAGCAGTTGTCGAATCCGCTGGCTGCGGCGACCTCACCCACCATCATGTCGGTGTCACGCAGCAGATCGGCGGCCCGTTCCAGGCGCAACCGTGCCGAAAGCGACTGAGGACTCTCTTCGTAGAGGCTCTGGAAGGTCTTGGAGAGATACCAGCTGGAGAAGTTGGTCAGTTCGGCCAACTCACCGATGCGCACCACGCGATGGCTGTTGCCCTCCAGGTACAGCCTTGCGCGCTGCATGCGCCCGAACACCTGCCGCTTGCGGCTGCGCGAGCGCCCCGGGCAGCGCTGCACGTTCTCGGCCAGGCCCCGCTGCAGGCTCGCCAGATGCAGCAGCAGCGGCCTCAGTGCATGGGCCGGCTGGCCACTGGCCAGCGCATCGCGCCACAACCGCAGGCCCACCCGGGCGTCGCTGCGGCTCAAGCGGCCGCGACCGGCATACAGGCCACAGTCGGCCATCTCGGTCAGTACCCGCAGCGCTTCCACGTTCAGGTTCAGGCCCACGCACAACCCGTTGCGGCCCGCCTGCACCAGCGGCCGGGACTCCTTCTCGAATGCGATCCACTCGCCCTGGCGCAGCCGGAAGCGCCCTTCCTTGGCTTCGACCCAGGAACTCCCACGCACCTGCATCCACACCGTGAAGCTGCTTCCCGCCGTCTGCAGGCTGCCCAGCCGGGCGACGCCGAGGCAGGTGGGCGTGCCTTCATCGAGGGACTTGTCGAGAGAGACGGTTTGGCCGCGATCGGCCAGTGAGAGTTGACGCATGTGGGCACCACGGATTTGCCTAGTACAGGTCTCCGTTTTGCCCAATCAGGCGGCAGCGCGTCAGGAAAGTCTGCCGAGATCGCCACGAATTCGTGGCGAGAACGGCACGAAAAAATTACGAAGAGAAATTCTTCTTGAAAATCAAAAACCTGGAGAACGCCGGGAACAACGTCGGTGCCGGCTGAGGCAGCTGCATGACGCCGATGTCGGCACCATCGCTCACGGCCAGGGCCACGTACAGATCACGACCATCGGCGCTGGCGCTGATCCCGTTACCCGCGCTGAGCCGTAGCGCATCCAGGCAACGCTCCGGGGCCTCGACACCGGCCTCGATGCGGATCAGGGTCGTACCACACCGGGTAGAAGTTCCCAGGTAGCCGATAGCGCCACTGCCGGCGACGGTCCAGGTGCGATAGCGCCAGCGGCTCGGCCTGTCCTCGCTGATCTGGCGCACGCTGGCCGACGACAGCGCCGGATCGACCGACCACAGCCCGCCAGCCGCCAGGCGCGTGAACAGCACCCGCCCGCTGCCACGATCGAAACGGGCCTGCGATACCCCGTCGATGCTGGCCAGCCGGCGCCAGGGCTGGGTACTGCGATCGAACAGGCTCAACCGGGTGCGCTGGTCCGCATCGCGTTCAACCACCAGCAGCTGGTCCTCGGTTGCACCGTACAGGGCCTGCAGCGGCTGCTCCGCTGGCACCGGCAACGCCTGCAGGCGCTCATCTCGCGGTGAGATCTCGTAGATCACCGTGCGCCCGTGTTCATCTCGCCCCACCACCAGCAGGTGGCGGCTGTCGGCGGACCAGTCCGGTGCCTGCCGCCCCTCTGGCCGCAGGCCCTCGATCGGCCGCAACGAGTCCGGCCGCTGCATGTCGGCCCACCACAGGGCGAAACTGCCGGAACGATCGGAGGTGAAAACCAGCTGCCGGCCATCGGGCGCCGCCATCGGTTGGCCATCGCGGCCACTGGAAGCGAACAGGCGCTGCGCGCTGCCGCCATCGGTCGGCACCTTGAATACACCGAACTGGGCACGGCGGTGAACGAACGCCAGCACCCCGCCATGCCGCGACACCGCAGGCCACTGCGCATCGTCCAGACCGGCATCACGCAGCGTGCGGCGTTCAACATCGAGGTAGTACAGGCGCACTTCGCTGTCGACACGCCGCCCGAACACAATGGTGCGGCCATCATCGACCCACGCCCACCCCCGCTGCTCGGCCGCTTCGTTGGTCAGCTGCTCCGGGACGCCGCCACTGGCCGGCATCCGCCACAGGTCGCCCATCTGCGGATTGCGCACGAACACCAGCCACTTGCCGTCCGGCGAGTAGCGCGGCGCATAGTCGAAGTCGTCCGCATCGACGCTGTAATCCACGGCATTCCACTGACCACTGGCCAGGTCGAGCACGCGGATGCCGCGGTGCGCATAGCGCCCAACCATGCTGCCGAATACCAGCCCACGGCCGTCCGGGGTCCAGTCGAAACTGAGCAGTTCGGTGCCGTCACAGCGCGTTGCCTGGCGCAGCGCGCCGCCGGTAGCGCTGGCAATCAGTACCTGGCAGCCGCCTTCGGCACTGAACCGTGCAAATGCGATCTCGCGGCCATCCGGCGACCAGCTGGGAAAACGATCGCTGGCGCCCACCGGGGGAGCGAGCAACTGGCGCGCGGGCGCATTGCCCGAGGTCTGCACCTTGATCGCTCCGCCGCCCTTGCCGTCCTCGTTGGCACCTTCGTAGGCGACCTGGGAACCATCGGGGGAGAGGGTTGGATAGGTCTCAAAACCACTGGTCGCGGTAATCAGCCGGTAGGGCCGCTGCGGGCTGCCGATCACGCGGACACCGTTCTCGACAGCCGCATCCACCGGTGAGCTCGCCACCGAGGGCCGCCGCAGCAACAGCATCGTCAGCACGATCACCGCCGCCAGCATCAACAAGCCTGCCGCCAGCAGTACCTTGCGCCGGACCTGGCGCCAGGTCCGGCGCAGGCCCGGTGCCGGCAACGGGATGCCGACAGGAACCACGCCCGCGGCGCCTGCCAGCGTCAGCGGCGGATCGGCAATCTCGCCGATCTCCACCGCAGGCTCGGGCGCTTCCAGCACCTGGACCGGTACCAGCAGGCGGTAGCCGCTCTTGGCGATGGTCTCGATATAGGCCTGGCCGTTGTCGTCATCGTTGGCAAACGCCTTGCGCAGCTGCGTGACCGCCTGGGTCAACACGTCGTTGGTCGGCAGCGTGTCAGGCCACACTTCGGCAAACAGCTCCTCGCGGGTGACCACCCGGCCGGGCTGGCGCAGCAGCACGCGCAGCACACCCAGCGCCTTCGGTGTCAGCCGGCGTGGACGACGCGCACCCGCAACTTCGACCTCTCGCGAGGACAAAGTGACGACGCATTCGCCAACCTGGATGCGGTCGGCCTCGGGCGGCTGGGTTTCGCTGCTGTTCATTTTCCGATATACAGTAGGGACGGGCCTGGGCAGGTTTCACCAGCGATACCGTCCCCATGCAGGGACAACAAAAAGCCAGATTCCGCACAAAGCATCGGCGCATACCGCAAAAACAATTACGCGGACCGATATTAGCCTAAGCCGGTTACCCCGCCTATGACGGGGTCGACACTCAGGCTCTCTCTCGCCGACGCATTCACATAATCTGCATCATCATTCGCGCCCTAGCGGGCGCGAAATTTTTATCTGGCGTTCATTTTCACATGCGCCGAAGCATCGTCAATCCGACCAGTCGCGAGACCACCAGCGCGACATACATGACGCCTGCGAACTGTTCGAGCATGACCAATGCCCGCGCCTGCGGATGCAGCGGCACCACATCGCTCAATCCGACCCCGGACAACAAGCTGAAGCTCAGATAAAGCAATTCCATCCAGCTGCGCTGCGGCCCCCCGCCCGTGCCCTGGAAACTGCCCGGGTACCACTGTTGGCACACCGCGAACGCAAACGCGAACGCCCAGGCCAGCAGGGTGAAGGTCGCACCGGCGGCAAACAACTCATCGCGGGTGACTTTATGGTCCTGCAGCATGTAGGCGATCAGCGCACCGGCCGTGTAGAAGTACAGCAGGCTCTCCAGCAGCTGCGCCGTGGTCAGCAGCGCGCTGCGGTCCAGCAGGGCGCCGGCCAGCGAGAACACCACCGAGGGGATCGCCAGCAGCAGCGCCAGCCAGGTGCCCAGCGGGCTGCGCTGCACCACCCACAGGGCAAGGCCAAGCACCGCCATCCCGAACATGCCCAGCGCCGCGCGGCCGGCGGCGGTGTCATCCAGCGCGGGATACAGCAGCACCGCCAGCAGTTGTGCACCGAGCAGCCAGGCCGAGGGATGGCGGCGGGCAATGGCCAGCCAGCGGGTGGTCATGGCAACAGGCATGGCGTCCTTTCCCCCGGGGCGATGGGCGGAGGATAGCTGGACACGGCGTGATGAGCGGTCGTGCCGGCTGCTGGCCGGCACGCCCCCTCGCGCATCACCCCTGGCGGTACACCTCGGCACCGGCGGCGCGGAATTGCTCCGACTTCTCCTTCATGCCGGCCTCGGCGTAGTCGCGCACGTCCTGGGTGATCTTCATCGAGCAGAAGTGCGGACCGCACATCGAACAGAAGTGGGCCAGCTTGTGCGCGTCCTTCGGCAGGGTCTCATCATGGAACTCCTTGGCCTTCTCCGGATCCAGGCCAAGGTGGAACTGATCCTCCCAGCGGAATTCGAAGCGCGCCTTGCTCAGCGCGTTGTCGCGCACCTGCGCACCTGGGTGGCCCTTGGCCAGGTCGGCCGCATGCGCGGCGATGCGGTAGGCCATGATGCCGTCGCGTACGTCCTGGCGGTTGGGCAGGCCCAGGTGCTCCTTCGGCGTCACGTAGCAGAGCATCGCCGTGCCGAACCAGCCGATCATCGCCGCGCCGATCGCACTGGTGATGTGGTCGTAGCCGGGTGCGATGTCGGTGGTCAGTGGCCCCAGCGTGTAGAACGGCGCTTCGCCGCACTCGCGCAGCTGCTTGTCCATGTTCTCCTTGATCAGCTGCATCGGCACGTGGCCGGGGCCTTCGATCATGGTCTGCACGTCGTGCTTCCAGGCAATCTTCGTCAGCTCGCCCAGCGTTTCCAGTTCGCCGAACTGCGCTGCATCGTTGGCATCGGCGATGCAGCCCGGGCGCAGGCCGTCGCCCAGCGAGAAGGTCACGTCGTAGGCCTTCATGATCTCGCAGATCTCTTCGAAATGCGTGTAAAGGAAGTTCTCCCTGTGATGCGCCAGGCACCACTTGGCCATGATCGAACCGCCACGGCTGACGATGCCGGTCACCCGCTTGGCGGTGAGCGGCACATAGCGCAGCAGCACGCCGGCATGGATGGTGAAGTAGTCCACCCCCTGCTCGGCCTGTTCGATCAACGTATCGCGGAAGATCTCCCAGGTGAGCGCCTCGGCGCGGCCGTCGACTTTCTCCAGGGCCTGGTAGATCGGCACGGTGCCGATCGCCACCGGCGAATTGCGGATGATCCACTCGCGGGTTTCGTGGATGTGCTTGCCGGTGGACAGGTCCATCACCGTATCGCCGCCCCAGCGGATCGCCCACACCAGCTTCTCCACTTCCTCGGCGATACCGGAGGACACAGCGCTGTTGCCGATGTTGGCGTTGATCTTGGTGAGGAAGTTGCGGCCGATGATCATCGGCTCGCTTTCCGGATGGTTGATGTTGTTGGGCAGCACCGCACGACCGCGGGCGATCTCGTCGCGCACGAATTCCGGCGTGATGATCTTCTGGATCGACGCACCGAACGCCTCGCCGGGGTGCTGCTGCAGCAGGCCTGCATCGCGGATCGCATCCAGCCGCTGGTTCTCGCGGATGGCGACGAATTCCATTTCCGGCGTGATGATGCCGCGGCGTGCGTAATGCATCTGGGTGACGTTGGCGCCGGCACGTGCACGGCGCGGCAGGCTGCGTGCGGGGAAGCGCACCGCATCGAGCTTCGGGTCATGCTCGCGATCGCGGCCGAAGGAAGAACTCAGGCTTTCGAGCTGCTCGGTGTCGCCGCGCTCTTCCACCCAGCCGCGACGCAGCGCTGGCAAGCCAGCGGACAGATCGATGCGCACTTCCGGATCGGTATACGGGCCCGACGTGTCGTAGACCGTGACCGGTGCATTCTCTTCGCCACCGAACAGCGTCGGCGTGCGGGTCAGCGCGATCTCGCGCATCGGCACCTGCAGGCCCGGGCGCGAGCCGGACACGTGGATCTTGCGCGAGCCGGGAATGGGCCGGGTCACGGATTCGGAGAGTTGCTGGGCCTGTTGCTGCAGGGCGGAGAGCTGTGCGTTCATCGGGCATCGTCCAGGAAGGTCAGGGACGAAGCGGCGGCGCACTGCCGCCGCGCACGGACGGTCCTTGGGCGGAGTCCGGGCACGGCTGCATTGCAAAGCTTCCCTACGCCGGTATGAGCCGGATCAGGTTCCAAGGGACTGTCTCAACCGTGGCCACAAGGCCGCGGTACCCCCGCTTCTTGCTGCGCATTAGAGCATAGAAAACACTGCAGCTCATGGCCGTTGCAGCCGCGCATCGCGTGGATCCGTTGTTTCTGTATTAACAGAACCGTGACATCGCGTTCAGTAACGTGCACGTCCGTCGCATTCCAGCGACCGATGCTTCCTTCGCCGCCGACGCGGCCCCTGCCCGGTTCGCACTGCACGCCGCCGGCCCCTCGCTGCAAGCTCTGCTCGCTCCCCTCAATCCCTTGATCGGAGAAGCTCCTTCATGGTGTTTCGCATTTCCATCGCACTGGTGCTCGTCCTGGTGCTGCTGGCCGGCTTCGCGCCCGGCCCGTTCAATACCGTTGTCCAATCGGTACTCGCCGATGTCATCCGCAGTGTCGGCTGGCTCTATCTTCTGGTCGTGTTCCTGGCGCTGACCTTCTTGATGTACCTGGCCTTCGGTCGCTTCGGCAACCTGCGTATCGGCGGTGAAGATGCCGAACCGGAGTTCTCGCGCGCCAGCTGGATGTCGATGCTGTTCGCCGCGGGCATGGGCATCGGCCTGGTGTTCTGGGGTGCCGCCGAGCCGATTTCCCACTTCACCAAGCCGCCGGAAGGCCTGGCACCGCAGAGCATGGACGCGGCGCGGGCTTCGATGCGCTATGCGTTCTTCCATTGGGGCCTGCATCCTTGGGCGATCTACGCGTTGATCGGCCTGGCGATGGCCTGGTTCCAGTTCAACCGCAACGGCCGCGGCCTGGTCAGCGACATGCTGCAACCGATCATCGGCCGCCACCATCGCGGCTGGATCGGGCGTGTGGTCAACATTGCAGCAGTCGTTGCCACCGCGATTGGCGTGGCCACCACACTGGGGTTCGGCACCATCCAGATCGCCGCGGGCATGGAGCGCGTGTTCGGCCTGCATGCGGGCGTGCCCCTGCAACTGACCATCATCGCCATCGCGTTCGTGCTGTACATGGCGTCCACCGCCAGTGGCGTGGAGCGCGGGGTGAAGTGGTTGTCCAACTTCAACCTTGCGCTGGCCGCGCTGCTGGCCGCCACCGTGCTGGTGCTGGGCCCGACCGGATTCATCTTCGATACGTTCACCACCACCCTGGGCTCGTACCTCAACCAGCTGGTGACCATGAGCCTGCGCATGTCGCCGTTCTCGGGCAGCACGTGGGTGGCGGACTGGACCATCTTCTACTGGGCGTGGTGGATTTCCTGGGCTCCGTTCGTCGGCTCGTTCATCGCGCGCATCTCGCGCGGGCGCAGTGTCCGCGAGTTCGTCATCGGCGTGGTGCTGGCACCGACGGTGCTGGGCTTCTTCTGGTTCGCCGTGTTTGGTGGCACTGCGCTGTGGGCGCAGATCTTCGGCCACGCCGATCTGGTGCAGGCGCTGGGCAACGGCTATGAAACGGTACTGTTCACCCTGTTTGACAGCATGCCGCTGCCCTTGCTGCTTTCCTGCATCGCGCTGGTGCTGCTGATGATCTTCTTCGTGACATCGGCCGATTCGGCGGTGCTGGTGCTGGCCAGCATGTCCACTGACGAAGCGGGCGATCCGCCGCTGAAGCGCAAGCTGGCCTGGGGCATCGCGGTGGCATTGATCGCAGCGGCGCTGCTGCTGGCGGGCGGCCTGGATGCGCTGCAGGGCATGATCACGATCGCAGCGTTGCCATTCGCGCTGCTGATGGTGCTGGTGATGGTGTCGCTGTACCGGGTGCTGGACCAGGAGTACACGCGCGAGCGGCGGCAGGCGCAGCGCCAGCGACACATGATCGATGCGTGGATCGCGCGCGAGATGGCGGCGCAGGAAGAGACGCAGGCGGAGGCGGCACGCGCGCAGGATTCGGATTGAGGGTGTTTTGCAGCCTGCGGCTGCACCGCTTTTTTCAAGCAACGGCCCAGGTCAAATTCAAAAGCGGCTCTGGATTACTGCTGGTTTGGCGGGGCGGTGTGGGTGGGCAGGACACGCCATAAACCCGTCCCTGGGGGCTCGATGGCGCCATCCATGGCGCCAACGGTCCTGCACACCCACACCGCCCCACCCCCGACAGTTTCCGTGTGACGGTTGGTTTTCCACGCCATGCGTGGATGAGGTGTATCGGAAAACAAGAAGGGGTCGGATCCGTTTTCCTGCGGAAAACGGATCCGACCCCAACCCAAAGCGCGCGGCTGTTGCTGTTGCTCTTGCTCTTCTTTTTTCTTTTCCTGCGGTGATGGCCACGGAAACTGTCCGTGGCCGGGCAGGTGGGCTGGGCGGGGGTGTCAGCCGCATGGATGCGGCTGCCAAGCCTCCAGGGACGGATTCACGGCGTCCCCCGACCAGCCCACCCGCCCGGCCCAATCACATGATTCCGCTTCCACGAACCATCACCGCAGAGGGGGCTCAGCCCGTTGGCCGGGAAACCTCAGTACCCCGCCGCCTGCCCATCCTTGCGGCTCTCCGACGCACCGTAGTAAACCCCGGTGTCCGGATCACGCATGATGGCCTGGTACCCGCCATACGGGCCGTCGGCGAACACAATGCGATGCCCCTTGCGCATCAGCGCACGCACCGTCTCATACGGGAATCCGGTTTCCAGGTTGACCTCACCGCCATCGGTCATCGCCGTGGCCTGCCCGGTGGGTTCGGTCGAGCCCTCGTGCTGGATGCGCGGCGCATCACCGGCTTCCTGCAGGTTCATGCCGAAGTCCACCAGGTTCATCACGATCTGCGCGTGGCCCTGCGGCTGCATCGCGCCGCCCATGACGCCGAAGCTGGCATACGGCTTGCCGCCCTTGGTGATGAAGGCCGGGATGATGGTCTGGAACGGGCGCTTGCCCGGCGCGTAGCCGTTGGGATGGTTCTTCTGCAGGACGAACATCTCGCCGCGATCCTGCAGGATGAAGCCCAGCCCCGGCGGCGCCATGCCGCTGCCCATGCCGCGGTAGTTGGACTGGATCAGCGACACCATCATGCCGTCGGCGTCGGCCACGGTCATGTAGATGGTGTCGCCCTCTTCCAGCTGCTTCGGCGTGCCGGGCTGCACTTCCTTCAGCGCCTTGTCCATCGAAATCAGCGCACGTCGCTGCGCGGCGTACTCCTTGGAAATCAACTTCTGCACCGGCGCCGGCTGGAACGCCATGTCGGCATAGAAGCGCGCACGGTCGGCAAAGGCCAGCTTCTTCGCTTCCACGAACAGGTGCACGTGCTCCGGTGATCCGAACGGAATCTTCGAGAAATCGTAGCCCTCCAGCACGTTGAGGATCTGCAGTGCGGCGATGCCCTGGCTGTTCGGCGGCAGTTCCCATACGTCGTAGCCGCGGTAGTTGCTGCTGACCGGCTCGACCCACTCCCCATGGTGGTCGGCCATGTCCTGGTAGCTCAGGTAGCCACCATTGGCCTTGAAGTAGTCGCCGATGGTGCGGGCGATATCGCCCTTGTAGAAGGCGTCGCGCCCGCCATCGGCGATCTTCTGCAGGGTGCTGGCCAGGTTCGGGTTCTTCCACATCTCGCCCTTGCGCGGGGCCTGGCCGTTGATCGTGAACTGCTCCTTGAAGCCCGGATACTGCGACAACTTGGGTACCGAGCGATCCCAGTAGTAGGCGATCACTTCGGCCACCGGATGGCCCGCGCGGGCGTAGCGGATGGCTGGGGCCAGGTTGTCGGCCATCGGCTTGCGGCCAAAGCGGTCGTGCAGCGCGAACCAGCCGTCGACTGCGCCGGGCACGGAGACCGGCAGGGGGCCGGTGGCCGGGATGTCCTTCAGGCCACGGCGCTGGAACTCGGCCAGGGTCAGTGACTTCGGCGAGCGGCCCGAACCGTTGTAGCCGTACAGCTTCTGCGTCTTCGGGTCCCAGACGATGGCGAACAGGTCTCCGCCGATGCCGTTGCCGGTGGGCTCCATCAGGCCGAGTGCAGCGTTGGCGGCGATTGCCGCGTCCACCGCCGAGCCACCGCCCTTCATCACATCGAGTGCGATCTGGGTGGCCAGCGGCTGCGAGGTGGCCGCCATGGCGTGGGGCGCGATCACTTCCGAACGGGTGGCGAAGGTGTGGCCGGTGATGCGGTCGGCGCCAGAGGACAGTGCGGGCACGGCGGCCAGCACGGCGGCGGCCAGCAGGGAACGAGCAAGACGTCGGGACACGGTCGGGTTCCGATGGAAGGGTGGTCCCCGATCTTCGCCGCTGCGGCCTTCACGCGGTATCGGGCAGAGGTCATGGGCGATGGTCTTTCGGTGGGTGCAGACCAAGATGCGCCCCCCACGGCGTATACAACCCGGAATCCGCGCAAAAACCTCAACGAAAAGAGTGAATTCGGGTTCACCGAAACACTTTCAGCGGCAACCATCGTTGTGCCACAAGCGATTGCGCTGGATGCAGCGGAAACCGAAAAAAATTCTGTCGCGAGGGTTGACATCGCCAAAACGGCTGTGTTTCTCTCGATCACATGTTGCATCACAACACACCACCGCGAACCCACATCGAAGCCGCCGACACTGGCGCCGCATCGCTGCGTTCGATTCTTGTGCTCGTACTTATTACCCAACCCACAGGTGCGGGACGAGCCAGCGTGTAAGCAACAAACACACCGGAACTCATCAAAAACCCGCACCCGCCCCGGTGCGGGTTTTTTCATTTCAGGACCTGGTTTCAGACGCAACCACCATGAACAACGCCACCTTCAAAACCAGGACCCGCACCACCACGACGCCTCGTGGTGGCTGTGCCTGTGCGATGCGCGGCACCACCTCCACCGCTTTCCCCTGACCGGCCGGCACGTCACCTCGACGACCGGCCGTTCTTTTTTCTTCCCACCGCAAGGAACCTCCCCCATGAGCACCAACGACCTGCCCCAGACCAAGATCGCCGTCATCGGCTACGGCAGCCAGGGCCGCGCCCACGCACTGAACCTGCGCGAATCCGGCTTCGACGTGGTGGTAGGCCTGCGTCCGGGCGGCCCGACCGAGGTCAAGGCACAGGCCGACGGTTTCACCGTGAAAGCACCGGCCGAAGCGGTGAAGGACGCCGACCTGGTCGCCGTGCTGACCCCGGACATGGTGCAGAAGAAACTCTATGACGACGTGCTGGCGCCGAACATGAAACAGGGCGCGGTTCTGTTGTTCGCGCATGGCCTGAACGTTCACTTCGACATGATCAAGCCGCGCGAGGATCTGGACGTGGTGCTGGTCGCGCCGAAGGGCCCGGGCGCGCTGGTGCGCCGCGAGTATGAAATCGGCCGCGGCGTGCCGTGCATCTGGGCGGTCTACCAGGACAAGAGCGGCAAGGCCGCCGACTACGCACTGGCCTATGCCGGTGGCCTGGGCGGCGCCCGCGCCAACCTGATCCAGACCACCTTCAAGGAGGAAACCGAAACCGATCTGTTCGGCGAGCAGGCGGTGCTGTGCGGCGGTGCCTCGGCGCTGGTGCAGGCCGGTTTCGAGACCCTGGTCGAAGCCGGTTACCAGCCGGAGATCGCCTACTACGAAGTGCTGCACGAACTGAAGCTGATCGTCGACCTGTTCTACGAAGGCGGCATCTCGCGCATGCTGGAATTCATTTCCGAGACCGCGCAGTACGGCGACTACGTCAGCGGCCCGCGCGTGATCGACGCCGGCACCAAGGCGCGCATGAAGGAAGTGCTGAAGGATATCCAGGACGGCACCTTCACCAAGAACTGGGTGGCCGAGTACGAAGCGGGCCTGCCGAACTACAACAAGTTCAAGCAGGCCGACCTGGAGCACCCGATCGAAAAGGTGGGCAAGGAACTGCGCGCCAAGATGGTCTGGTTGCAAGGACAGGCCGCGTAACCGCGCGGCCCTCCCCCACCCGCTTTGCAAGGTTCCCCCATGAACTCTTCCACACATCGCAGCGCGCCGCCCAACGGCGCGCGCTGGCTGACCCAGGCGCTGGAGGCCGAGGGCGTCCGCACGCTGTTCGGCTATCCCGGCGGCACCATCATGCCGTTCTACGACGCGCTGGTGGATTCGTCGCTGAAGCACATCCTGGTACGCCATGAGCAGGGCGCTGCGCTGGCCGCCAATGGCTTCGCCCGCGCCAGCGGCCAGGTCGGCGTCTGCGTGGCCACCTCCGGGCCAGGCGCCTCGAACCTGGTTACCGGCATCGCCGATGCAATGCTGGATTCGGTGCCGATGGTCTGCATCACCGGCCAGGTCGCCACGCCGCTGCTGGGTACCGACGCCTTCCAGGAGCTGGATGTGTTCGGCCTGACAATGCCGATCGTCAAGCACAGCTGGCTGGTGCGCAGTGTTGACGACCTGCCGCGCGTGGTCACCGATGCGTTCCGTATCGCCCGCGAGGGCCGGCCTGGCCCGGTGCTGATCGACCTGCCCAAGGACGTGCAGCTGGCCGATGCCAGCCATCTGCCGGCGCACGTGCCGAGCAGCGTCGAGCCGCCGCCGGCCCCGGCCGAGGCTGCCATCGCCGAGGCCATCGCCGCGCTGGCAGCGGCCGAGAAGCCGGTGGTCTACGCCGGCGGCGGCATCGCGCTCGGCGATGCGGTGCAGGACCTGCGTGACTTCGTCGAAGCCAGCGCCATCCCCACCGTGATGACGCTGCGCGGGCTGGGCGCCCTGCCGGCCAGCCATCCGCAGTCGCTGGGCATGCTGGGCATGCACGGCACCCGCGCGGCCAACATGGCGGTGCAGGAAAGCGATCTGCTGCTGGTGCTGGGGGCACGTTTCGATGACCGTGCCACCGGCAAGCTGGCCGAGTTCGCGCCGTTCGCCCGCGTCGTCCACATCGATGCCGACGCCTACGAGATCTCCAAGCTGCGCAGTGCCGACGTCGCTGTACCCGGCAATGTCCGCCATGCCATCCGCGCCCTGCGTGCGGCCTTCCCCTCCCCCAAGGCTCACCAGGACGCATGGCGCAGGCGCTGTGCGCAGCATCGTGATCGATTCGCCGCGCGCTATGACGCACCGGGCCAGCACATCTACGCCCCGGCCCTGCTGAAGCGCCTGAGCGAGCTGGCACCGGCCGATGCGGTGATCGCCTGCGATGTCGGCCAGCACCAGATGTGGGTGGCGCAGCATTGCCGCTTCAACCACCCGCGCAACCACCTCACCAGTGGCGCGCTGGGCACCATGGGCTTCGGCCTGCCGGCAGCGATGGGTGCGCAGTTCGCCTGCCCCGAGCGCACGGTGGTACTGGTGTCCGGCGACGGCAGCTTCATGATGAACGTGCAGGAGCTGGCGACCATCGCGCGTTGCCGGCTGCCGGTGAAGATCGTGCTGCTGGACAACAGTTCGCTGGGCATGGTGCGGCAGTGGCAGGAGCTGTTCTTCGCCGAGCGCTACAGCGAGATCGACCTGTCCGACAACCCGGACTTCGTGGCGCTGGCGCAGGTGTTCGGCATCGCCGCGACCCGCATCGATGCACGTGATGACGTCGAAGGCGGGCTGGCCGCGCTGCTGGCCGAGCCGGGCCCGGCCCTGCTGCACGTGGCCATCGATGCACGCGCCAACGTGTGGCCGCTGGTGCCGCCGAACACCGCCAACAGCACCATGCTGGAAAGCAATCCCGCCCACGCCCGCCAGGAGACCCCCAATGCAATACCGGCTTGACCTGGTGCTGCACCCGGCCGAAGGCGCGCTGCTGCGCGTGATCGGCATGGCCGAACGCCGTGGCTTCGCGCCGCGTGCGATCAGCGGCGCGCCGGTGGCGGCCGACGATGGCCGCTGGCACCTGCAACTGGTGGTGGATGGCCAGCGCCCGGCGGAAACGCTGTGCCGGCAGATCGAGAAGATCTACGACTGCGTGTCCGTGCAGATCACCGCCGTGGAAGGAGCATCCGTATGAACACCCGTACCGTAGCGACCACGGTGCCGGTACGGAGGCGTCTTCTTCGCCGCCCGTGCCCGCAGGCGGCGGTCGACCGCACCCCGCTGGTGGCCCATGCCGGCCGCTGATGCCAGCCAGGAAAGCGATGTCGGCGACGTAAGCGTCGCCGACGTACTGGCCGCGCAGGCCCGCCTGCGCCGCTTCCTGCCACCCACGCCGCTGCACCATGCAGAGCGCTTCGGTACCTGGCTGAAGCTGGAGAACCTGCAGCGCACCGGTTCCTACAAGGTACGCGGCGCATTGAACGCGCTGCTGGCCGGCCGCGAGCGCGGCGACACCCGGCCGGTGATCTGCGCCTCGGCCGGCAACCACGCCCAGGGCGTGGCGTGGGCCGCCTACCGCCTGGACGTGCCCGCCATCACCGTGATGCCGCACGGCGCTCCGGCAACCAAGATCGCCGGCGTCGCCCACTGGGGCGCCACCGTGCGCCAGCATGGCAACAGCTACGACGAGGCCTATGCCTTTGCGGTCGAACTGGCGCAGCGCCACGGCTACCGCTTCCTGTCCGCGTTCGACGATGCCGACGTGATCGCCGGCCAGGGCACGGTCGGCATCGAACTGGCCGCACACGCACCGGATGTGGTGATCGTGCCGATCGGCGGTGGCGGCCTGGCCTCCGGCGTTGCGCTGGCACTGAAATCGCAGGGCGTGCGCGTGGTGGGCGCACAGGTTGAAGGCGTCGATTCGATGGCGCGCGCGATCCGTGGCGACGTGCGCGAGATCGCCCCCGTGGCCTCGCTGGCCGATGGCGTTCGGGTGAAGATTCCCGGCTTCCTGACCCGCCGGCTGTGCACCTCGCTGCTGGACGACGTGGTGATCGTGCGCGAAGCCGAACTGCGCGAAACCCTGGTCCGGCTGGCGCTGGAAGAACACATCATCGCCGAGGGCGCCGGTGCGCTGGCACTGGCCGCCGGCCGCCGCGTCGCCGGCCGCCGCAAGTGCGCGGTGGTCTCCGGCGGCAACATCGATGCCGGTGTCCTGGCCGGCCTGCTCACCGACATCCGTCCGCGCCCGCCGCGCAAGCCACGGCGACGGCGCAGTGAAATCAACCGCACACCACCGCGCTCCCCCAGCAAGGCCAGCGCCCCCGCATCTCCTGCCTCTTCCCCTTCCCACCTGCAAGCCGTCGCACCCGCTGTCGAGGAGATTTCCCTGTGACCACCATTGAACGAATTACCACCCCGCGCATCCGCATCTTCGACACCACCCTGCGTGACGGCGAGCAGTCCCCCGGCTGCAGCATGAGCCCGCCGCAGAAGCTGGTGATGGCGCGTGCGCTGGACGAACTGGGCGTGGACATCATCGAGACCGGCTTCCCGGCCAGCTCGCAGTCCGACCGTGAGGCGATGTCCCTGATCGGCCGCGAACTGCGCCGCCCGAGCCTGAGCCTGGCGGTGCTGTCGCGCTGCCTGCAGGCCGACATCGAAACCTCGGCACGCGCACTGGAAGCGGCTGCCAACCCGCGCCTGCACGTGTTCCTGTCGACCAGCCCGCTGCACCGCGAGCACAAGCTGCGCATGACCCGCGAGCAGGTATTGGAGTCGGTACGCAAGCACGTATCACTGGCACGCTCGTACATCGACGATGTCGAATTCTCGGCCGAGGATGCCACCCGCACCGAGCTGGATTACCTGATCGAAGTCTCGCGCGTGGCCATCGCCGCCGGCGCCACCACCATCAACCTGCCCGACACCGTCGGCTTCACCACGCCGGAAGAGATCCGCGCGATGTTCCAGCAGGTCATCGCCGGCGTCGCCGACGTTCCCAATGCCGCCAACGTGATCTTCAGCGCGCACTGCCACAACGACCTGGGCCTGGCCGTGGCCAACTCGCTGGCCGCCATCGAGGGTGGCGCGCGCCAGGTCGAATGCACCATCAATGGCATCGGCGAGCGCGCCGGCAACTGCTCGCTGGAAGAGATCGCGATGGTGCTGAAGGTGCGCCAGGCCTTCTACGAGCAGGACAGCGCGATCAACACCCCGCGCATCGTCGGCACTTCGCAGCTGTTGCAGCGGCTGGTCGGCATGCCGGTTCAGCGCAACAAGGCCATCGTCGGTGCCAATGCCTTCGCACACGAATCGGGCATCCACCAGCACGGCATGCTGCGCCACCGTGGCACCTACGAAATCATGCGCCCGGAAGATGTGGGCTGGGAAGACTCGCAGATGGTGCTGGGCCGCCACAGTGGCCGCGCCGCCGTCGAGGCGCGCCTGCGTGCGCTGGGCTTCTGGCTGGACGAAGACGAACTGAAGCTGGTGTTCGAGCAGTTCAAAGGCCTGTGCGAACAGCAGCGCGTGGTTACCGATGCCGACCTGCAGACGCTGATGCAGGGCGGCTCCAATGCACAGGGCTACCGCCTGGCCTCGATGACCATCAGCGATGTCGGCAGCCGCGCCAACGCGCTGGTCGAACTGTCCGATCCGGACGGCAACCGCGTGGCCGAGACCGCGCAGGGCGACGGCCCGGTCGATGCCTTGTTCGGCGCACTGTCGGCCGCCACCGGCGTGCAGCTGATGCTGGACAGCTACCACGTGCACAGCGTCGGCATCGGCGCCGATGCGCGCGGCGAGGCCAACCTGAGCGTGCGCCACGAGGGCGTGGAGTACGACGGCACCGGCACCAGCAAGGACATCATCGAAGCCTCCGCGCTGGCCTGGCTGGATGTTGCCAACCGCCTGCTGCGCCAGCGCCAGGCCGCCGCCCACAGCAGCACCGACATTCCCACCCCCGCCACCGCCTGAGGAACCCGCCATGAGCGCCTTCGACACCCCCACCCCGGCCAGCGCCGCTGGCCAGCAGTGGAACGCCCAGGACTATGCGATCGACGCCGGCTTCGTGCCGTTGCTCGGCGGCGCAGTATCGCGCCTGCTCGACCCGCGCGCCGGTGAACGCATCCTCGACCTGGGCTGTGGCGATGGCGTGCTCAGCACCGAACTGGCCCTGAGCGGCGCACGCATCCACGGCGTGGACGCGTCGCCGGAACTGGTGATCGCGGCCCGTGCGCGCGGTGTCGATGCGCAGGTGATGGATGGCCACGCGCTGACCTTCAACGCTGAGTTCGATGCGGTGTTCAGCAACGCGGCACTGCATTGGATGGGCACCCCGGACCGCGTTCTGGAAGGCGTGCGCCGCGCGCTGCGCCCCGGTGGCCGCTTCGTCGCCGAGTTCGGTGGCCATGGCAACGTCGCCACGATCATCGCGGCGGTGCAGGCGGCGCGCGTGGCCCATGGCCACGGTGACAGCGCCTTCCAGTGGTACTTCCCCAGTGCCGACGCCTACGCCGACCGCCTGCGCCAGCATGGCTTCCAGGTGCAGCTGATCGAGTGCACGCCGCGCCCGACTGCGCTGCCAACCGGTATCGCCGGCTGGTTGCGGGTATTCGCTGCACCGCTGCTGGACGATCTGCCCGCCGAGGCCCGCGCCACCGTGCGCGAGGCCGCCACCGCACTGCTGGCCGATCTGCCGCGCAACGCCGCCGGCCAGCCGTTGGCCGACTACGTGCGGCTGCGGGTACTCGCCCGTCGCCGCTGACATGATCCGTTCGTTATCTTTCCCGATGTCCGCACCTTCGTACTTCTGCCAGGCACACGCATGACTTCCGCACCCCGCACCCTGTACGACAAACTGTGGGACGCCCACGTGGTGGTTCCCGAATCCGACAGCGCGCCCGCCGTGCTGTACATCGACCTGCACCTGATCCACGAGGTGACATCACCGCAGGCGTTCACCGAGCTGCGCGAGCGCGGCCTGTCTCCCCGCCGTCCGGACCGCACCAAGGCGACGATGGACCATTCCACGCCGACTCTGCCGGCCGCCGCCGACGGCACGCTGCCCTATGCCAGCGCCGCCTCCGAGGCGCAGGTCGCCACGCTGGCACGCAACTGCGCCGAGCACGGCATCGAGCTGTTCGACATGGCCTCGGACAATCGCGGCATCGTTCACGTGATCGCCCCGGAACAGGGCTTCACCCAGCCCGGCATGACCATCGTCTGCGGTGACAGCCACACCTCCACCCACGGTGCGTTCGGCTCGCTAGCGTTCGGCATCGGCACCAGCGAAGTCGGTCATGTGCTGGCCACGCAGTGCCTGCTGCAGCGCAAGGCCAAGACCTTTGCGATCACCGTGGATGGCCCGCTGGCACCCGGCGTCGGCGCCAAGGACGTGGTCCTGCACATCATCGGCGTGATCGGCGTCAACGGCGGTACCGGCCACGTGATCGAGTTCCGCGGCAGCACCATCGAGGCAATGGACATGGAACAGCGCATGACCCTGTGCAACATGTCGATCGAGGCCGGCGCCCGTGCCGGCATGGTGGCGCCGGACCAGGTCACCTTCGACTTCGTCGCGGGCACCCCGCGCGGCCCCAAGGGCGCCGATTTCGACGCCGCCGTGGCGCGCTGGCAGCAGCTGCGCAGCGATGACGGCGCACGCTTCGACAGCGAAGTGCACATCGACGCCGCCGAGATCCGACCGACCCTGACCTGGGGTACTCACCCGGGCACCGCCATCGCGGTGGATGCGCCGATTCCGGCCGCCAACGATGCGGCCGCCCAGAAGGGCCTGGACTACATGCACTTCCAAGCGGGCAAGGCGCTGGCGGGTACTCCGGTGGACGTGGTGTTCGTTGGTTCGTGCACCAATGGTCGCCTGAGTGACATGCGCGAAGTGGCGCAGGTGCTGCGCGGACGCCGCGTTGCCGACGGCGTGCGCATGCTGGTGGTGCCAGGCTCTGAGATCGTCAAGCGCGAGGCCGAGGCCGAAGGCATCCATGAGATCGTGCGCGCGGCCGGTGCCGAGTGGCGCGAGCCGGGCTGCTCGATGTGCATCGCCATGAACGGTGACCTGGTCGCCCCCGGCCAGCTGGCGGTGAGCACCAGCAACCGCAACTTCGAGGGCCGCCAGGGCCCCGGTTCGCGCACCCTGCTGGCCTCGCCGATGAGCGCGGCATGGGCCGCGGTGAAGGGCCAGGTGGCCGATACCCGCGAATTGTTCGCACAGGAGGTGGCGTGATGGCCGGTTTCCGCACCCTGAGCTCGGCCAGCGTGTTGCTGCGCCAGACCAACATCGACACCGACCAGATCATTCCGGCGCGGTTCCTGTCCACCACCGAACGTGCCGGGCTGGGCCGCAATGCGTTCAATGACTGGCGCTGGCAGGCCGATGGTTCACCGGTGGCCGACTTCGCCTTCAACCAGCCACACAACGCCGGCCGCAGCATCCTGCTGGCGGGCCGCAACTTCGGCTGCGGTTCCTCGCGCGAGCACGCACCCTGGGCGCTGACCGACCTCGGCCTGCGCGCCATCGTCAGCAGCGAGATCGCCGACATCTTCCGTGGCAACTCGCTGAAGAACGGCCTGCTGCCGATCGTGCTGGACGAGGCCGACGTGCAGGCGCTGATGCAGCGTCCGGACGATGAACTGACCATCGACGTGGCCACGCGCGAACTGCGCACTCCGGACGGCCGCGTCTATTCCTTCCCGCTGGATGGCTTCTCGCAGACCTGCCTGCTGGAAGGTGTCGACCAGTTGGGGTATCTGTTGGGCCGTGTCCCTGAAATCGAACGTTACGAGAGTGAGCATGCACGCTGAAATTGTTGTCCTGCCCGGTGATGGCATCGGCCCGGAAGTGGCCGCCGCGGCAGTTGCCGTCCTGAAGGCGGTCGCCGAACGCTTCAACCACACCTTTGCTTTCAGCGAACACGACATCGGTGGCATCGCCATCGATCGTCACGGCGAGCCGCTGCCGGCCGCCACCCTGGCCGCCTGCCAGGCTGCCAACGCGGTGCTGCTGGGCGCCGTCGGCGGCCCGAAGTGGTCCGACCCGAATGCCAAGGTGCGCCCGGAACAGGGCCTGCTGGCGATCCGCAAGGCGCTGGGCCTGTATGCCAACCTGCGCCCGGTACGCACCCACGAGGCCGCGCTGCACGCCTCTCCGATCAAGGCCGAGCTGCTGCAGGGCGTGGACTTCGTGGTGGTGCGCGAACTGACCGGCGGCATCTACTTCGGCGACAAGACCCGCGACGCCGACAGCGCCAGCGACCTGTGCCGCTACACCGTGGCCGAGATCGAGCGCGTGCTGCGCAGTGCCTTCCGCCTGGCCCAGCAGCGCCGCGGCAAGGTCACCTCGGTGGACAAGGCCAACGTGCTGGAAACCTCGCGCCTGTGGCGTGACGTGTCCGCACGCATCGGCCGGGAAGAATTCCCGGACGTGGCGCTCGAGCACCAGCTGGTTGATTCGATGGCCATGCACCTGTTGGCCAAGCCGCGCGAGTACGACGTGATCGTCACCGAGAACATGTTCGGCGACATCCTCACCGATGAAGCCTCGATGCTGGCCGGCTCGCTGGGCCTGCTGCCTTCGGCGTCGCTGGGCGAACCGGGTGCGGTCGGCATCTACGAACCGATCCACGGCTCGGCGCCGGACATCGCCGGCAAGGGCATTGCCAACCCGTACGCGACGATCTTCAGCGCGGCGATGCTGCTGCGCCATTCGCTGGGCCTCGAAGCCGAGGCCGCAGCGGTGGAAGCCGCCGTGCACGCCGTGCTGGACGAGGGTGTGTTCACTGCTGACCTGGCGGCGAAGGGCCAGGCGGTGAGCACCGCAGCGGCCACCGACGCGGTGCTCGCCAAACTCAACTGATCCGGCCTTTCCTTCGGACTTTGCGCGCAGCCACCCATGGGGTGGCTCTACTGTAGATCCATGCCATGCGTGGATGGTTCGAACCCCGCGAGTAGATCCACGCCATGCGTGGATGCAACCATCCGTGCCAGCCAAGGTTGGCACCCACCACAACGGTAGATCCACGCCATGCGTGGATGCAACCATCCATGCCAACCAAGGTTGGCACCCACCACAGGGGTAGCGCCACGCCATGCGTGGCTTCCTTACTTGGTGGTGTACCCACCATTGACCAGGATGGTCTGCCCGGTCATCCACCAGCCATCGGTGACCAGGAAGCGAATCCACGGCACGATGTCGGCGATGTCGGTCAGACCGGTGCGGGTGAACGCCGAAAGCGCCGCTGCGGTCTTGTGGGACGCCTGCGCATCGGCACTCTCGGCCGGGTAGAAGAACGGCGTATCCATCGGACCCGGGCCGATCGCGGTCACCGAGATACCGCGTTCGCCGAACTCCTTCGACGCCGCGCGAGTGAAGTGTTCCACCGGCGCCTTGGTCCCGGCATAGCTGGAATAGAACGGCGTGAACGCACCCAGCAGCGACGTGACCAAAGTGCAGATGCGGCCGCCATCATTGACGTGGCGACCGGCCTCCTTCAGGAAGAAGAAAGCAGCCTTGGCATTGACCGCGCTCATCTCGTCGTACTCCGCTTCGCTGATCTCCAGCAGCGGCTTTTTCAGCACCTTGCCGACCGTGTTGATCGCAATGTCGGGACGGCCCACCGCCGCCACCGCATCGGCGAACAAGCGCTCCATCGCTGCGGCCGAGGTCAGGTCTCCCTGCAGCGCGACGGCCTTGCTGCCAGCGGCCTGCACGGCGGCAACGGTGGCTTCTGCATCGGCCTGGGTAGCGGCGCTGTTGTAATGGATGACGATGGCCCTGGCCCCTTGCGCGGCAAAGTCGCGGGCCAGCAGGCCGCCCAGGTTCTTGGCGCCACCGGCAATCAGCACGGTCTTGCCCTTGAGGGAATGGTCGGTCATGGCGTTGGTCTCGGGAGGGGGCTGCCCGGGGTGGCAACCCTGCCCTGACGACGATATCGTGCAGAAAACGCGGATAAAGCCCGCCACATTGACTTAACTTTCCAGAGCCAGCGAACAATGGACCGGATCGATCGCTTCCGCATCTTCACCCGGGTCGTGGAGTGCGCCAGCTTCACGCGCGCCGCCGACCAGCTCGGCCTGCCCCGATCCACGGTATCGGCGGCCATTGCAGAGCTGGAACAGCGGCTTGGCACCCGTCTGCTGCAGCGCTCGACCCGCAGGGTCTCCACCACCCACGATGGTGACGTGTTCCATGCCCGTTGCCTGCGCCTGATTGCCGAGGTCGAGGACGCCGAGTCATTGTTCCGCCAGGACGACGCGCAGCCGGTGGGACTGCTGAAGATCGACGTGCCCAGCCGCATCGGCCGCCGCATCCTTGCCCCGGCCCTGCCCGACTTCTTCGCACGCTACCCGCAGGTGGAGCTGGACCTGGGCATGACCGACCGTGCGGTGAACCTGATCGAAGATGGCTGCGATGCCGTACTCCGCGTCGGCCAGCTGAGCGACTCCAGCCTGGTGGCCCGCACCCTGGGCCAGCTCGATTTCGTCAACGTTGCCGCACCGGCCTATCTGCGCGAGCACGGCGCACCGCAGCATCCTGCCGACCTGCAGCAGCACCGCGCGGTGAATTACGCTTCGCCGACCACGGCGCGGGTGGAAGCGTGGGAGTGGCAGGACGGCAGCCAGCTGCGCATGCTACCGATGCCAGGCTGGGTGCGGGTGAACAGCGCCGAGGCGTCGATTGCCTGCTGCGTGGCTGGGCTCGGGCTGCTGCAGATTCCGCGCTACGACGTGCAGGCCGAACTGCAATCAGGCGCGTTGGTGGAAGTGCTGCCGCAGCACGTCGCGCAGCCACTGCCGGTGACCCTGCTGCAGCCGCACCGGCAGCACCGCGCACAGCGCACGCAGGTGTTCATCGAGTGGTTGTTGCCGGTACTGCGAGCAGGCCTGCAATTGCGGTAGATCCACGCCATGCGTGGATGCATGCATCAGTGCCAACCAAGGTTGGCACCTACCCGGGCAAACACCCGCTGCAGTAGATCCACGCCATGCGTGGATGCATGCATCAGTGCCAACCAAGGTTGGCACCTACCCGGGCAAATACCCGCTGCGGTAGATCCACGCCATGCGTGGATGCATGCATCAGTGCCAACCAAAGTTGGCACCTGCCAGAGGCCGAGGCCGGGAAAACCCGGGGCATCACGCCCCGGATTCGTCCGCCTTTACCCGGAACCAGGCCGCGTACAGCGCCGGCAGGAACACCAGGGTCAGCACCGTACCCACGATCAGACCACCCATGATCGAGATCGCCATCGAGCCATAGAACGCGCTGCGCGACAGCGGAATCATCGCCAGCACGGCAGCCAGCGCGGTCAACACGATCGGACGGAAGCGGCGCACCGTGGCATCGATGATCGAATGCCAGCGGTCATGCCCGGCGTCGATGTCCTGCTGGATCTGGTCGATCAGGATCACCGAGTTGCGCATGATCATGCCGGCCAGCGCGATCGTTCCCAGCAATGCCACGAAGCCGAACGGCGCACGGAACAGCAGCAGGAACAGGGTCGCACCGATGATGCCCAGCGGCGCGGTCACCAGCACCATCGCTGCGCGCGAGAAGCTGCGCAGCTGCAGCATCAGCAGCGTCGCCACCACCACCAGGAACAGCGGCATGCCGGCCTTGATCGAGTTCTGGCCGCGGGCCGAATCCTCCACCGTGCCGCCGGTTTCCAGCAGGTAGCCGCTGGGCAGTTCGGCACGGATGCCGTCCAGCGTCGGCAGGATCTGGTGCACCACGTCCAGCGGCTGCATGCCATCGCTGATGTCGGCGCGCACGGTCACCGTCGGCAGTCGGTTGCGATGCCAGATGATGCCGTCCTCGAAGCCGTACTCCATCGTCGCCACCTGCGACAGGGTGATGCTGCCGCCGTTGGCGGTGGGCATCGACAGGCTCGACAGCAGTTCCAGCTGGTTGCGCTCATCGGCCGGGCCGCGCAGCAGCATCTCGATCTGGCGGTTGCCTTCGCGGTACACGCTCACCGATTGCCCGGCCAGCGAACTGGACAGGAACTGGCTGACCTGGGCACTGCTCACGCCCAGCGCGCGGGCACGCTCCTGGTCGATCACCAGCCGCACCACCTTGCTCGGCTCACTCCAGTCCAGGTTGACGTTCATCACATGCGGGTTCTCACGCACCTTGGCCTCGACCTGGCGCGCGATCGCCTGCACCCTCTCGATGTGCTCGCCGGAAATGCGCATCTGTACCGGGTAGCCGACCGGCGGGCCGTTCTCCAGCCGGGTCACGCGCATCTGCACATCCGGGAACTTCGGGATCACCTCGTGCAGCAGCCAGTCGCGGGTGCTTTCGCGCGACTTGATGTCCTTGGCCAGCACCACGAACTGGGCGAAGTTGGTCGCCGGCAGCTGCTGGTCCAGCGGCAGGTAGAAGCGCGGCGAACCGGTACCGACATAGGACACGTAGTTGGCGATGCCGTCGCGGCTGGACAGCAGCTTTTCCAGCTTCTCGGCCTGGGCCTGGGTCGAGCGCAGCGACGCGCCCTCGGCCAGCTCGATGTCCACCATCAGCTCCGGCCGGGTCGAATCGGGGAAGAACTGCTGCGGCACGAAGCGGAACATCATCAGCGAGAACACGAACAGGGCGATGGTCGCCGCGATCACCCACCAGCGACGGCGCAGGCAGGCGTCGAGGAAGCGACGGAAGCTGCGGTAGAACGGGCGCTGGTACGGGTCATGATCGTGCCCGTGCTGCGGCGGTGCGATCAGGTTGGCCAGCGCCGGATAGCGATCGGCCCACTGCTGGCGCCTGGCATGCCAGCGCGCGGACAGGCTGCCCGGCTTCGGCGGCTGCGGATTGAACAGGTCCGGCAGCATCTTGTCGCCCAGGTACGGGATGAACAGCACGGCTGCGATCCACGACACCACCAGCGCGATGGTCACCACCTGGAACAGCGAGCGGGTGTACTCACCGGTGCTCGATGCCGCCGTGGCGATCGGCAGGAAGCCGGCCGCGGTGATCAGGGTACCGGTCAGCATCGGGAACGCGGTTGACTCCCAGGCAAAGCTGGCCGCGCGCAGGCGGTCGTAGCCCTGTTCCATCTTGGTGGCCATCATCTCCACCGCGATGATCGCATCATCCACCAGCAGGCCCAGCGCCAGCACCAGCGCGCCCAGCGAGATCTTGTGCAGGCCGATGTCGAAGTAGTGCATGACGAAGAAGGTCATCGCCAGCACCAGCGGAATGGTCACGCCCACCACCAGGCCGGTGCGCAGGCCCAGCGAGAAGAAGCTGACCAGCAGCACGATCACCACCGCCTCGGTCAGCACCTGCACGAACTCGCCCACCGACTCTTCCACCGACTGCGGCTGGTCGGACACCTTGCGCAGCTGCATGCCGGCCGGCAGGGTCTTCTGCAGGCGCTCGAACTCGGCATCGAGGTTGGCGCCGAGCTTGAGGATGTCACCGCCGTCCTTCATTGCCACCGCCAGGCCGATCGCTTCTTCGCCCATGAAGCGCATCTTCGGCGACGCCGGGTCGGCAAAGCCGCGCTTCACCTCGGCGATGTCACCCAGGTGCACGGTACGGTCGCCGGCCCGGATCGGGAACTGGCGGATCGCCTCGATATCGTTGAACTGGCCGGTCACGCGCAGCTGCACGCGATCGGTGGCGGTCTCGAAGAAGCTGGTACCGGTGATCGCGTTCTGGTCGGCCAGCGCCTGCTGCACCTGCTGCATCGACACGCCCAGCGTGGCGAGGCGGGTGTTGGACAGTTCGATCCACACCTTCTCGTCCTGCAGGCCGACCAGGTCGATCTTGCCGACGTCCGGCACGCGCTGCAGTTCCAGCTGGATGCGGTCGGCGTAGTCGCGCATCACGGCGTAGTCGAAGCCCTTGCCGGTCAGCGCGTAGATGTTGCCGTAGGTGTCGCCGAACTCGTCGTTGAAGAACGGGCCGACGATCTCGCGCGGCAGCGTCGCGCGGATGTCGCCCACGCGCTTGCGCGCCTGGTACCACAGGTCCGGAATCTGCCTGGAACGCAGGCTGTCGCGGGCCATGAAGATCACCTGCGATTCGCCCGGGCGCGAGTACGAGCGGATGAACTCGTACTCGCCGGTATTCATCAGCGCCTTCTCGATCGGCTCGGTCACCTGCCGCGAGACCTGCTCGGCGGTGGCGCCCGGCCACAGCGTGCGCACCACCATCGCCTTGAAGGTGAACGGCGGATCCTCGGACTGGCCCAGATGCTTGTACGACCACGCGCCGATCAGCGCGAAGGCGAGCATCGCAAACAGCACCAGTGGACGGTTGGCCAGCGCCCACTCGGAAAGATTGAAGCGGCGCACCGGCTTACTCCTTCGCCTTGGCGGCGGCCGGCGCGGCCGGCTTCAACACCGGGCGGTTCTGCCGGTCCACGGCGATCACCGGCTGGCCGGCACGCAGCAGATGGCCACCGGCGGCGACCACCCAGTCGCCTGCGCCGACGCCCGTGAGCACCGGCACCGTCTCGCTGCCGTAGGCACCGGTGGTGACCGTCGCAGCCTTCAGCGTGCTGTTGGCCGGATCGACCACCCACACGCTGGCGGCACCGTTGGCACCGCGCTGCAGCGCGCCCAGCGGCAGCTGCAGGGTGCCGTGGCGGCCGGCGCTGCTGTAGACACGTGCGCTCTGGCCCAGCTCCACATCGGCCAGTGCATCGGCCGCCAGGCTGACCCGGGTCGCATAGGTGCGTGCCTGCGGATCGGCGGCGGCGGCAATCTCGCGGATCGTGCCCGGCAGGCGCTGGCCCGGGCGGTTCCACAACTCCACCTCCACCGGCTGGCCGACCGCGTAATCGCGGATGGTGGCTTCAGGCAGGTCGATCAACACTTCGCGGCCACCGTCGGCGGCCAGGTTGAAAATGGTCTGGCCGGCAGACACCACCTGCCCGGCTTCGGCCTCGCGGCTGGCGATCACGCCGTCGGCCGGTGCACGCAGCTGCGCGTAATCGGCCTGGTTGCGCAGCACATCGAGGTTGGCACGCGCCGCATTGGCCTGGCCCTGCGCCGCCTTGAACGCGGCAGACTGCTGGTCCAGCTGCGAGCGGCTGACCAGCTGCTGGTCGGCCAGCACCTGATAGCGCTTGAGGTCGTCGCGGGCGCGCACCAGGTCGGCCTCGGCCGCGGCCAGCTGGGCCTGCGAAGCGCGGGCCTGCAGCGCGAAGTCGGCCACGTCCAGCTCGGCCAGCACGTCGCCCTTCTTCACCCGCTGGCCGGCATCGACATGACGCTTGACCAGATTGCCGCCTACGCGGAACGACAGCGGGCTTTCCTGGCGGGCACGCACCGTGCCCGGGAACGCCGCCGGTGCCTGCCCGGCCTGCTCACCGGGATGCACCACCAGCACCGGCACGGCCGCCTGCGGCGCCTGTTCCTGTCCCGAACAGGCTGCCAGCGCAGCCACCCACACCATACCGCCCATCCAGCGCACGATCTTCATCGGTCAACGTCCTGAAAACGCAGGGTCCAACAAGGGGGAGCCGCGACTACCGGCCCAATTTAATAAATTTAATAAACCGGTCGGTATAGTATAAATATCGAACCGCTTGGTCTAGTATTGTTGCGATGAGTTCTCCCACTTCCCGCAAGCCGTCGGCCAAGCCTGCTGCCAAGGCCGCCGGACCCGGGCGCCCCAAGGATCTCGGCAAGCGCGCGGCGATCCTTGAAGCAGCCAAGGCACTGTTCATCGAACAGGGCTATACCGGCGTGAGCATGGACGCCATCGCTGCTCAGGCCGGCGTCTCGAAGCTGACCGTGTACAGCCATTTCGGCGACAAGGAGACCTTGTTCTCCGAGGCCGTGCAGTCCAAATGCATTGAAATGCTGCCCGACGCCCTGTTCGTGGCCGACGCGGACGGCCCGCTGCGCGACCAGCTGATCGGCATCGGCCTGGCCTTCTTCGAGCTGATCACCTCCGATGCGGCAATCTCCATCCAGCGCATGATGATGGCCCCGGAAACCGATGAACGCCTGCGCGAGCTGTTCTGGCAGGCCGGCCCGGAACGTACCTGCGCGGCCCTGGCCGACTTCCTGCGCGCGCGCGGCGAACGCGGCGAGCTGGAGATTGCCGATTACTACCTCGCCGGCCAGCAGTTCCTGACCCTGGTGAAGGGCGAAGTGCACATGCATATGATGTGCGGCATGCCACTGTCACCGGTGGAGTGCGACCCTCTCACCCACGTGACCGCCAGCATCGACTTCTTCCTGCGCGCCTATGCGCCACGAGGGGCCGGGACGGCCGGATAACCAAAACTGAACGAACCGGAGGTCGCGATGACTTCCGGCACTGCGACCCCGGCCACCCGGCAGCTGATGCTCTGGGCGCGCCGCCGGCCTCCGGCACCGGTAAAATGGCCGGCCCACTGCGCTGGATTTGAACCTCATGACGATTGATTACGCCCACGCCCGCGAACTGATGGTGGAACAGCAGATCCGTCCCTGGGACGTGCTGGACATCAAGGTGCTCGACGTCCTCGCCCGCCTGCCGCGCGAGGCCTTTGTCGCCGACGCGCACCGGGCGCTGGCCTACGCCGACGTCGAACTGCCGATCGGCCATGGCCAGAAGATGATGAAGCCGGTCATCGAGGGCCGTACCCTGCAGGCACTGGACCTGCAGCCGGGTGACGAAGTGCTGGAAATCGGCACCGGCAGCGGCTTCCTGGCCGCCTGCATCGGCGCGCTGGCGCGCGACGTGCTGAGCCTGGAGATCGACCCGGAACTGGCCGCCGCCGCGCGTGCCCGCCTGGACGCGTCCGGCCTGGGCACCAATGTCCGTGTCGAAGTGGCCGACGCCCTGTCCTGGCAGACCGAACGCCGCTTTGACGTGATCTGTGTCACTGGTGCGGTCGACGTGGTGCCGTCACAGTTCGCCTCGTGGCTGCGTCCGGGTGGCCGCCTGTTCGTGATCCAGGGCCGCTCGCCGGCGATGGAGGCCCTGCTGGTCAAGGCCGACGGCAGCACCGAATCGCTGTTCGAAACCGATATCGATTACCTGCGCGGTGCCGCCCCGGCACCCCAGTTCCACCTCTGAGTCCAAGGAAGCCGCAATGATCCGCCGATCCCTCGCTGTTGCGCTGGCCACTGCCCTGCTGCCGTTGTCCGCCCATGCCGCCGACCTGCTGCAGGTCTACGAGATGGCGCGCAACGGCGATCCGCAGCTGTCCGCCGCCGAATCGACCCGGCTGGTCGACAAGGAAGGCGCCGTGCAGGCGCGCGCCGCCCTGCTGCCGCAGATCAACGGCCAGGCCACGCTGAACCGCACGCGCAGCGAGGCGGACCATGACGCCAACTCCGGCACGATCACCAGCAAGCGCCGCAACTACACGATCGACGGCAGCCAGACGCTGTTCAACTGGACCCAGATCAACAACCTGCGTTCGCAGCGCGAGCTGAGCAAGGCGGCGGACTTTACCCTCGATTCGGCCAACGACAGCCTGATCGTGCGCACCTCGGCGGCCTACTTCAACGTGCTGGTGGCGATCGAATCGCTGAACGCCGCACAGACCAATGAAGCGGCCGCGAAGAAGCAGTTCGACTTCGCCGACAAGCGCCTGGAAGTGGGCCTGGCGCCGATCACCGACGTGCACGAAGCACGCGCCCAGTACGACCAGGCGCGCGCCAACACCATCGTTGCGCAGAACACCCTGGCCGATAACTATCAGGCCCTGACCGAACTGACCGGCCAGCCGGTGGTCAACCTGCGTGGCCTGCCGGCGGACTTCCGCCCGGAAGTGCCGGCCAACCGCGGCAACATCGACGAACTGGTGCACCAGGCGACCAACCAGAATCCGGCGCTGAAGGCGCAGGAGCTGAAGGTCAGTGCCGCCGAAGCCAGCGTGCAGGCCGCCCGTGGTGGCCATTACCCGACGCTGTCGCTGGGCGGCAGCTGGGGCAAGAGCGCGACCTGGGGTGACAGCACCGGTGCCGGCTCGCTGTCGCCGGATGCACGCACCAACAGCATCGGCCTGACCCTGAGCGTGCCGATCTTCTCCGGCGGTGCCACCCAGTCCGGCGTGCGCCAGGCGCTGGCCCAGCGCGACATCGCCCAGGACGGCTACGAGCAGCAGAAGCGTGCCCTGGACCGCAACACCCGCAATGCCTACCAGACTCTGGTGCAGGGCATCAGCGAAGTGGAAGCGCGCCGCCTGGCGGTGGTCTCGGCGCAGAGCGCGTACGACGCTTCGCAGGTTGGCCTGGAAGTCGGTACCCGTACCGTGCTGGACGTGATCCAGAACCAGCGCATCCTGTTCTCGGCGCAGCTGGATTACGCCAACGCCCGCTACACCTTCCTGCAGAACCGCCTGCTCCTGAGCCAGTCGCTGGGTGCGCTGGACGTGGCCGAGCTGCAGGACGTCAACCGCCTGCTGACCCAGGACGCCGGCAACCCGGCAACGACCACGCACTGAGCCATCGCCCTTCCGGCAACGAAGAAGCCACCCGCGAGGGTGGCTTTTTTGTGGGCGGGGCAGACAGAAACTTCCCCGCATTGGGCGCCTCCCTGCCGTCAGCCGGGCCAGGCATGCATCCGCTCCGCTGCGGCCAGCAGGCACAGCGCGGCAGCCAGGGGGGCCAGCACCGGCATGGCGCGTGGCAGCGGAACCTGCGTGCGCAGGACAGCCAGGCACAGCGCCGCCATCACCAGCAGGGTTGCCGGGCCGGGCAGCACCGGCAAGGTGCCCATCGGCATCGCCAGCGCCAACAGCGCCGCCGACAGCACCACGACGACCCGCATCATCGGTGTGGTAAATCCGGGTGTTGCATCGCGCACTGCAGTCCACAGCTGCGCCGCCAGCCGCGCCGCCACCCGCAGCAGCACCAGCAGCAACGCCGCCAACCCCGCCGCCCCCGCCAGCGGCAGCAGCGGCATCATCCACTGCAACTGCGGATGCTGCTGCAACGCCATCGACAGCGGTCGCGTACCGGCCAATGCCGGGAACTCGACCAGGCCGGCCTGCAACGCAGCCAGCACGATCAGCAGCAGCATCGCCAGCAGCAGCACGCCCGCAAGCAGCAGCGTCTGTCGCGCGCGCGCCTGGCCGCGCATGCCCGGAAATCCCAGCACCAGACCGGCGCAGGCAAACACGCCAAACAGCGGCACGCTGGCCGCCAATACCCCGCCTGGCCCGAAGCGATAGGGCGCCGTGGCTTCCGGCAACCACGGAATCCAGAGCGCGTAATGCACGTGGCGGGCTGCCAGCGCCAGCAACAGCAGGCCGGTGCCCAGTTTCACCGTCAACAGCGCACAGGCCACCAGTGCCGCGCGCCTCGGTGACAACAACACGGTCACGCCCAGCAGAAGCAGGCCGAGGGTGGCCGTCAGCGCGACCGGCATCGCGTTGCCGGCCTCGATGCCAACGCTGGCCAGCAGTGCATGCACATGACTGGCCAAGGATTGCGCCACGCCGGCGCTGGTCGCCATCAGCTCCACCAGCAACGCGCCGCCGAGCAGGCCGGCCGGGGCGCTGCCCCAGCGGGCCTGCAGCAGACCATGCAGGCCGTCGGCCGCCGGCAGCTGCTGGCCCAGGATGTGCAGGCAGTACAGCAGCGGTCCTGTGCCCAGCGCAGCCAGCAACAGGCTCAACACTATGGCGGGGCCTGCCTGGGCGGCAGTGTGCTGCCCCACCAGCGCGATCACGCTGCCACCCAGCATCAGGGTCAGGGCCACCACCGCAAGATGATCCGTGCCCGGCCCTGCATCGCGCACGCCGCCCTGGCCACTGTCGCTATCCATCGCAAGGTTCCTTGATGCCCGCCCAAGCGCGTTCGACAGCAGGCTGGCACCCTGCGGCGAAGGGCGGTATCAGAATCCGTGGCGTGCACGCCGCAATGTGACCGCTGGCACGCAGGTAGACCGCCCCCCGGTCCTGCAACGACAGGAATCTGGCCGCTAAGCAGAATTGATGCAGTCGATCACGTCATTCGATCCGCAACACAGGGATCGAATCATTGCCGAGGGAGGCCCCGCCACACCCTCAGCTGCGCGGAGGAGGCAGGTGGGGCGCCACCAATGCCAGCGTACGCTGCAACGCGCCGCGACCGTTGCTGACCAGGGTGCACCCGGCGCGCGCCATGTCCTCGCGTGCGCCTGCGTCTTCAAGCAGGTGCTGCAGCAGATCGCCAACTGCCTGCACGTCCTCGCCGATCAGCAAGGCGCCGGCCTCACGCATGCGTCGTGAGATCTCCGAGAAGTTGTGCAGGTGCGGACCGGTCACCGCGGCGGTACCCATCGCCGCCGGTTCCAGCAGATTGTGGCCACCGATCGATTGCAGGCTGCCGCCCACGAACGCCACCTGCGCACAGGCATAGAACGGCATCAGCTCGCCCAGGGTGTCGATGACGAACACATCGGTGCCGGCATCCGGCCACTGCTTCGCACGCCGGGTCGCCACATTCCAGCCCTGCTCGCGCGCCAAGGCCTCCACCTTCGGGAAGCGCTCGGGATGCCGCGGCGCCCACAGCAGCAGCAGATCGGGATGCTGCTGGCGCAGGCGACGGTGCAGGTCGATCACCGCCTGCTCCTCACCGTCATGGGTGCTGGCGGCGATCCACACCGGGCGTCCAGCGGGTACCTGCGCATGGAACTGCGCGACGAAGTCCTGCACGTCCGGCGTGGCGATGTCGAACTTCAGGTTGCCCAGCGCCTGCACCTGCCCGGGGGTCGCGCCCAGCTGCACGAAACGCTCGGCATCATCCTGCGACTGGGCGGCGACGCAGGTGACCGTGCGCAGGGCGCGACGGATCAGCGCTGCCAGCAACCGGTAGCCACGCAGCGAGCGGGCCGACAGGCGGGCATTGAGGATGTAAACCGGGATGCGGCGATCGCGGCAGCCGAACAGCATGTTCGGCCACAGCTCGGTCTCCAGGATCAACGCCAGGCTGGGCCGGAAGTGGCCGAGGAAGCGATTGACGCTGCCCGGCACGTCGTACGGCAGGTAGACGTGGTCCAGCGCGTCGCCCCACAGCGCGCGCACACGTTCAGACCCGGTCGGGGTGATGGTGGTGATGACCCAGCGGATATCCGGGCGTTGCTGGCGCAGGGCGTTCACCAGCGGCGCGGCGGCATTGACCTCGCCCACCGACACCGCATGCAGCCAGACCCGCGGCTGGCCGGTCGGCTGTGGGTAGGAGGCGTAGCGCTCGTCCCAGCGCCGGAAGTACTCACGGACCCGGAAACCGCGCCAGACCAGGTGGTACACGGTGATCGGCAGCAGCAGGTACAGCACGGCTGAATACAGGCCGCGCAGGATCCATTCGACAGGGTCTTTACGCATGGGGCAAGGATACGGGAGCCCCCTGGGAAAGACACGCGGCCGGATTGGTAGAATGGGGCAATGTCCGATGCCTCCACTGCCGTCCGCCCGTCGCTGCGCGATCCCCGCAACTGGCCGATGTTCGCCGTCATGTTCGGCGCCTTCGCCATTGCCCGCCTGCCGTGGATGCTGCAGCGCGCGCTGGGCCGGGGCGTCGGCTGGATCAGCTGGCGCCTGCTCGGCAGCCGCCGCCGCGCCGCCGAGGTCAACCTGCAGCTGTGCTTCCCGGAAAAGGACGAGGCCTGGCGCCAGCGCCTGGTGCGCGACAGTTTCGACGCGCTGGGCGTGGGCGTGTTTGAGTGCATCCGTGCCTGGTGGGGCAGCATCGACCGCATCCGCCCGCAGGTGCAGATCGAGGGCCTGGAACATCTGCAGCGGATGCAGGCCGAAGGCCGCGGCGTGCTGCTGGTCTCCGGCCACTTCATGACCCTGGAGATGTGTGGCCGCCTGCTGTGCGACTACGTCGACCTGTCGGGCATGTACCGAAAGCACAAGAACCCGGTGTACGAGTGGGCGGTGAAGTTCGGCCGCCTGCGCTACGCCAAGGCGATGTATGCCAACGAAGACATCCGCGCCACTGTGCGGCACCTGAAGAAGGGCGGCTTCCTCTGGTACGCGCCGGACCAGGACATGCGCGGCAAGGACACCGTATTCGTGCCGTTCTTCGGCCACACCGCTTCGACCATCACCGCCACCCACCAGCTGGCGCGGATGACCGGCTGCGCGGTGATCCCGTACTTCCACCGCCGCGAAGGCGGGAAGTACTTCCTGAAGATCGGCGCACCGCTG
This sequence comes from Stenotrophomonas sp. SKA14, assembly GCF_000158575.1. Taxonomy (NCBI): domain Bacteria; kingdom Pseudomonadati; phylum Pseudomonadota; class Gammaproteobacteria; order Lysobacterales; family Lysobacteraceae; genus Stenotrophomonas; species Stenotrophomonas sp. SKA14. The sequence continues at coordinate 1,255,920 of NZ_DS999412.1, read as the reverse complement.
GAGAACTTCCCCAGCGAAGACGTGGAAGCCGATACCACGCGGGTCAACCAGGCCATCGAAGCCATGGTGCGCGAGGCCCCCGACCAGTACCTGTGGATCCACCGCCGTTTCAAGCGCCAGCCGGGCGGCCGGAGCGATTTTTACAAGTAGATCCACGCCATGCGTGGATGCTCCACATTCGGGTACCGGCACCTACAACGGCCAACGGCACCATGCGTGCGCGTACTCACCCAACGCGCTGGCCAGGCCCGCGCGGACCGGATTGGCCAGGATGTACATCGCCTTCTCATGAAGGGATTCATCGCTGCGTACGGCGTGATCGTGGTAGCCGTGCTGCCACAGCGTGCCGCGTCGGCCCAGATGCTGGTTCAACAGGCGGCTGCTGCGTGATTTGAGCAGGGCCATGCAATCAGCCAGGGTCCCCCTGCGCAGCTCCATCAGCCAGTGCAGGTGATCCGGCATGACCACCCAGGTGAGGCTGTGGCTGAGGCCCCTGCGCTCTACGAAGCGCAGAGTGTCGATCAGGATCGCTACGTTCTCGCCATCGGCGAACAACGGTTCACGGCCGAGGGTTGCCGTGGTCAATGAGTACACGTTGCCGGATCGGGAACAGCGACCGTAGCGGAGTCTGGAGCTGGCCATGCGTCCAGCTTGCGCGGCGTGCCGGGACAGCGGTATTGGAGGTCCGGCCATGTCTGGGTCGGGAAAGCCCATCCACGCATGGCGTGGATCTACTGATCGGCGCCCTGGCTGATTCACGCCATACCCGGAAGCGCGGTCACTTCACCGGCGGGGAATCCCCTGCCTCGCGCGCCAGCAGGCTGCCGGCGAACAGCGCGGCCAGCATCACCGTCAGGCCGCCCCAGAACGCGGAATAGAACGCCAGGTGGGTGTTCAGCGGAAACACCGTCACCGCCAGCGCCAGCATCGCCGGGCGCGCACGCTCACGCGCGCTGGCCGGCGCATAGCGCCATGCGCGCCAGGCCTGGGCCACCGCCGCCAACCACAGCAGCAGACCGAGCCCCCCGGTTTCAGCCAGGATTTCCAGCACGATCTGATGGGCATGCAGCGCAGGGGCATTGCCCCAGACCGCCGGACCTTCATCGGCGACGCAGGCCGGATAGGCATCGCGGAAGCCGCGTGCGCCGACACCATTGATCGGATGTTCTTCAATCATGCACACGGCGGCCTGCCAGATCCGCGTACGACCGGACAGTGCCTGGTCGACACTGCCGTCGCTCCCTTCCCAGGCAATCGCGGTCCGCGCGAAGCGTTCGCGCAGCTGCGGCACGCTGGCGGTCAACGCGCCCGCTGCCAGCACCGCGATCAGCGCCAGCAGCGCCAGACGCTTCCAGCCGAACTGACGCACGCCGCTGTAGGCCAGCACCAGCACGAAGGTGATCCACGCGGCACGCGCCCCTGCCAGCAACAGCACGCAGCCAAGCGCGGCGGCCGCCAGCAACCAGCCCGCATTGCCGAAGCGCCGTGCAACCGGCAGCAACAGGAACGGTGACAGGCTGGCCAGCACCTGGCCGAATTTCAGATTGCACGGCCCGAGCGCACCACTGAGCCGGTCAGCCAGCGCGGCTTCGTCCGCGGGGCACAACGCGCGGCCACTTACCGCCAGTTTCAGGTGTTCCAGCGACCAGAACCATGGGCTGGTACCGGCGACGGCCTGTACCAGTGCATCCAGCGTCCACGCGCCGGTGATCAGTGCCAGGCCACCGAAGGTCAGCCGCCGCCGTTCCGGCGTGGCCACGGCGATTGCCACCAGCCACATGAAGGGCAGGTAGCGCAGCCCGGCAGCGGCCTTGGTCCACGACGCCGACGGGTCGATGGCATCGATGGCCGAGAACGCCTGTGGCAGCCAGTAACCAAGGAACAGGATCGAGGTCAGCGCCCAGGCCGCCGTGCTCAACAGGTGCGGGCGGCGCTGCAGCCGGCGCGTGACCATGCGCGCGGCAGCATAGACCGCACCCAGTCCCAGCACGGTTTCGGCGATGCCCGGCAGCGGCCACATCGCCACGTACGCCAGCACCCACCAGGGTGCCCAGCGCCCGGCGCGGTCGTCGCGCAGAGCAACGGTGGCGTCAGCCGGCAAGGTCGGCATAGAGGCGGAGGGTGTCACGCTGCATGGCCTGCAGGGTAAACGGGATGCGCGCCGGCAGGGACGGCGGCTGCGCCAGCAGGGCCAGCGCACGTTCACTCAGTGCGCGCGCATCGCCGAGCGGAACCGCACCACTGGGCTGCAACTGCCGTAGCAGTTCACCCACACCGCCATGGTCCCAACCCAGTACCGGGCGGCCGACCGACAGCGCTTCGACCACGGTACGGCCGAACGCTTCGGGCTTGTCCGACAACTGCAGCACCAGGTCGCTGGCCGCGTAGGCCTGGGCGATGCGCGCGGTCGGCGTGCTGATCTGCACGGCGTCGGCCACGCCCAGCGCCGCCGCCTGCCTGCGCAGATCCGCTACATAGGCTTCGCGGCCCGGTTCATCGGTGCCCAGCATCCACAGCTGGGCCGGCACACCGGCCGCGCGCACGTCGGCCAGCAGCTGCAATGCATGGGCGTGGCCCTTCAGGCGGGTGCCCCGCCCCGGCAGCAGCATCAGCGGGCCGTCCACCTGCCCCAGCCACGGATAATCGGCGGCCAGTGCCAGCCGCGGCCGACGGTCGGCGCGCGCGACGCGCGGGAACTGGGCGACATCGACACCGCGGGGAATGACCTGCAGTTTTTCTTCCGGCACCGTCGGGTAGTGGCGTTGCACGTAGTCGCGTACCGTGTTGGATACACAGATCACGCGCTCACCGCTGGTCATCACTGCGCTGTAGCGGCTGGGTGAGTTCAGCCCGTGCACGGTGGTGACCCAGTGCGGACGCTGTGCGGCGGGCATGGCGCGGATCGCGTACAGGCCCAGCCAGGCCGGCAGCCGCGAACGGGCATGCACGATGTCCGCGCCAACCTCGGCAAACAGCCGGCGCAGGGTCGGCAGGTGCCGCAGGGTCAGCAGCGACTTGCGGCCAATGTCCAGGGTGAGGTGCTCGGCACCGCTGTCCAGCAGCGGCTGCACCAGGCGGCCGCCCGCGGACACCACCAGCGCTCGATGGCCGGCGGCAACCAGGGCCGCAGCAATTTCCAGGGTCGAGCGCTCGACACCGCCGGAGTGCAGCGCCGGCAGCAACTGCACCACGGTCAATCGGCGCATCGAAGGGGCGGCCGCTTAGTCGGCCAGCACGAACACGGACCCGCAGTACGGGCACTGCGCTTCGCCGTTGGGTTCGTCTTCGATCGGCAGGTACACGCGCGGATGCGAGTTCCACAGCGCCATTTCCGGGGTCGGGCAGCTCAGCGGCAGGTCGCTGCGGTGCACGGTGTAGCGCTTCTCGGCGTTGGCGGGCGCGGTGGCGGTATGGCTCATGGCGGATGTCGATGAACGGGTTGCGAGGGCTGTGATTCTAGCATCCGGGCCGCCTCGACATTACGCCGCCGCCCTGCAGGCCGGATCGGCAGGGCGATTTCTTCAATCGATCCAGCGGGTTCGCGCTGAAAACCCACCGACCGCGCTATTTCCCGCATTTGGATCGAACTAAATGGCACTTGTCAGCTCGCGGCGGCTGTTGCAGGATCGGGCCAGGTCGCGACCCGACCTGCCCTCTTCGACCCGATCGCATGGCCCGCCCCCACCGGACCGGCATCGCCTCTCCCACTGCCATCCCGGCGGGCGGAGCGATGCTGTCCGTGGTGCCCGCCGATGTGGGTTCTGCCCGCCGCCAGCCCTTCCGGGAGATCCCTGCATGACCCTGTCCGATCCACGCCGCGCCTTGCTTCCGCTCGCCCTGGCCCTGGCCTGTGCGACCACTGCGACGCCGGCCCTGGCACAGGGGCTGCAGACCTCGTTTGAGCCGGGCGAGCCGGCCCCGACCCCGACGGCGGGTGGGTTGCAGGTTTCGATCGGCAACGGTCCTGCCGCGCCCTATACCGCCAAGCGCAATGCCGGTTACAGCGGCCTGCACGCACTGCGGTACAGCAGCGGAGGCGGCAGCGCGCGGCGCGCGCTGTACAAAACCGATCTGCCCATCGAGGCCGATACCACCCTGTCATGGCTGGTGCTGCCGGAAATCGTCGGCAAGGACACCGTGGCCTCGACGTACGTCTCGCTGGACCTGCTGCTGGACGATGGCAGCCGCGTGTCCTCCAGCGCTGCTCGCGACCAGCATGGCGTGGCCATCGGCGCGCGCGCGCAGGGCGAGTCGAAGACGCTGTATCCGCAGCAGTGGGCGCGCAAGGCGATACGCCTGGGCGAGATACCCGCGCTGCAGGGGCGTCGCGTGGTGGCGATCGAACTGGAGGTGGCCAGTGCCGACGGTGCACCGGTCTCCGGCTGGATCGATGACGTGCGCCTGGACGCACAGCCACATTCCAGGCCACAGCGGGTCTCCGACTGGGTGCTGACCACCCGCGGCACCCAGGCCAACGGGACCTTCTCGCGCGGCAACAATTTCCCGGCCACGGCGGTGCCGCACGGGTTCAACTTCTGGACCCCGGTGACCGATGCCGGTGCACTGAACTGGCTGTACCGCTGGAACGAACAGAACGATGCGCAGAACCGTCCGCAGCTGCAGGCGCTTGCGCTGAGCCACCAGCCCAGTCCGTGGATGGGCGACCGCCAGACCTTCCAGGTGATGCCGTCGGCCAGCCGAGGCGTACCCGACGCCGACCGCCGCAAGCGCGCGCTGTCGTTCGATCGCAGCCACGAGAGCGCGCGCCCCTACCGTTACGACGTGCGCTTCGACAACGGCATCGCAGCGTCGATCGCGCCGACCGACCATGCGGCGCTGTTCCGCTTCGAATTCCCCGAAGACGGCGACGCCAACCTGCTGTTCGACAATGTCGATGCGCGCGGCGGGCTGACCCTGGATGCCGCCACGCAGACGCTGTACGGCTACACCGATACCCGCAGCGGCCTGTCCAACGGCGCCAGCCGCATGTACGTCGCGGCCAGTTTCGACACCCCGTGGCGCAGCAGCGGCCGCCTCGACACCGGCCGCCCCACCGGCTACATCAAGTTCGATGCCGGCAGCGAGCGACGGGTGACCATGCGCATCGCCACCTCGCTGATTTCGGTGGAACAGGCCCGGCACAATCTGGCGCTGGAGATTGCCGCCGCCGATACGCTGGAGAGCGTGGCCGGCCGCGCGCAGGATGCCTGGGATGCACGCCTGGCCCGATTCGATATCGGCGATGCCAGCGACGACCAGAAGACCACGCTGTATTCCAGCCTGTACCGGCTGTACCTGTATCCCAATTCCGGCCACGAGAATGTGGGCAGCGCGGCCGCACCGGACTGGCGCTACGCCAACCAGGCCAGTGCCAGCGAGGACAACACCGATGGCAGCGCGACCCGGACCTTCGCCGCCGTGCGCGATGGCAAGGTGTTCGTCAACAACGGGTTCTGGGACACCTTCCGCACCACGTGGCCGGCCTATGCACTGTTCACGCCCGACGATGCCGGGCAGCTGGTGCAGGGCTTCATCGAGCAGTACCGTGCCGGCGGCTGGATCGCACGCTGGTCGTCGCCGGGCTATGCCGACCTGATGGTCGGTACCAGCTCCGACGTGGCCTTCGCCGATGCGTGGCTGAAGGGTATCGGCGGCTTCGATCCGGCCGAGGCCTATGCCGCCGCGCTGAAAAACGCGACCGTGGTGCCGCCGGACCGCCACGTCGGCCGCAAGGGCATGGACCGTTCGACCTTCCGCGGCTACGCCAGTGCGGACGTGCATGAGGGCATGTCGTGGACGATGGAAGGCGCGCTCAATGACTTCGGCGTCGCCAACATGGCCGATGCCCTGGCCAAGCGCGCAACCACGCCTGCCGCACGCGAGCGCTACAGCACCGAGGCCGACTACTTCCGCTACCGCGCGGCCAGCTACGCAACGATGTTCGATCCGGCCGCCGGCTTCTTCCAGGGCCGCACTGCCGACGGACACTGGCGCGTGGATTCCAGCCGCTACGACCCGCGCGTGTGGGGCCACGACTACACCGAGTCCAATGGCTGGACCTTCGCCTTCACCGCCGCCCACGATGGTGAGGGCCTGGCCGCGCTGTACGGGGGCCGCGACACGCTGGCGGCGAAGCTGGATGCCTTCTTCTCCACCCCGGAAACCGCAGACCCGGCACTGGCCGGTTCCTACGGCGGCACCATCCATGAAATGACCGAAGCACGCGATGTGCGCATGGGCATGTACGCGCACAGCAACCAGCCGGCGCATCACATCCCGTGGATGTACCTGTACGCCGGGCAGCCCTGGAAAACCCAGCAGCACGTGCGCGAGATCCTGTCGCGGCTGTACGTGGGCAGCGAGATCGGCCAGGGCTACCCGGGCGACGAGGACAACGGCGAGACCTCGGCGTGGTACGTGCTGGCTTCGCTGGGCCTGTACCCGCTGCGCATGGGCGCCCCGGAGTACGTGATCGGTTCGCCGGCGTTCCGCCATGCCCGCGTGGAACTGCAGGGCGGCGCGGTGCTGACCGTGAACGCGGCCAACAACTCACGCGAGAACGTCTACGTGCAGTCGCTGAAGATCAACGGCAAACCCTGGACCAGGACCTGGGTGCCGCACGAACTGATCGCCAAGGGGGCAACGCTGGACTTCGTGATGGGCCCGCAGCCGTCGCGCTGGGGCAGTGGCGTGGACGACGTGCCGCGTTCGCTGACCGCGCGTGGCCAGCGTCCGCAGCTGCTGCACGATCTGCTCGGCCACACTGCGAAAGCGACGCTGGCCGATGGCCGCGCCCTGCCAGCGCTGGTGGATGACGATGCCGGCACCACGGTCGGCCTGGGCGGGGGCGCGACCATCGCGCTGACCGGGCTGGCCGACGGCGCACCCACGATGTACACGCTGACCAGCGGTGACGGCAGCATCCGTGGCGGCGAATGGGCCTTGGAAGCACGCAGCAGCAGTGGCAGCTGGACGCTGCTCGACCAGCGCAGCGGCGAAGACTTCGAGTCCGCCCGCCAGACCCGGCCGTTCCGCATCGCCAGGCCCGGTCGCTACAGCGAGTACCGCCTGCGCCTGGTGGCGCCGGGCCGGATGCCGCTGGCGGAGATCGAACTGCTGGCGCCCGGCGCCGTGCAATGAGCCTCATGCGCTACCGTCTGCTGCCACTGGTCCTTGCCGCCCTGTCCTTTTCCAGCTTCGGCCAGACCCAGGCGTTCGATACGCAGCTCACCCGCGAGGGTGTGACCCTGAACTACCAGGACGTGCGTGGCGCCCTGGCCGCGCCGCAGCGCAAGCGGGTGATCGATACGTTTTACTTCGCCTACCTGCGCGAACGCGCGGACTTCCGCCCTGCGGCGCCGTCCATGGTGCGCATCGTGATCGATCCGGCCTACACCGGCATCGCCTTCGTAGGTGACAAGGACCAGGCGGCAACGATCACCATCAACCCGGGTTGGCTGGCGCAGCACCCGAACGACATCGACCTGGTCACCCATGAAGCGATGCACATCGTGCAGGGTTATCCCGGCTACGGCGATGCACGGGTACCCGGCTGGCTGGTGGAGGGCATCGCGGACTATGCACGCGACCGCTACGGCATGGACAACGCCGCCGCCGGCTGGGCGCTGCCCGGCAAGGTCGAGAAGGGGCAGAACTTCGACAGCGGCTACCGGGTGACCGGAGCGTTCCTGAAATGGGCCGAAGCCGAGCATCCCGGCCTGGTGCTGGCGCTGGACAAGGCCCTGCGCGAGGGCCGCTATGCACCGGCGCTGTGGCAGAAGCAGACCGGCAAGGCATTGCCGGCCCTGTGGGCGCAGTACGTCAAGCCGCGCTCGGATGCACCGGCGCCTGCTCCGTCACGCCGCGGCAAGCGGCACTGATCAGGCGCCACGCGCGCGCCGGGCCTGGCCCGGCGTCATCGCATCATGGCCTCAGCGCGACCGCACGAAGCCTGCGTACAGTGCGAACAACTGCTGGAAGTACCGCCGGGTCACTCGATTGCGCATGACACTTTCGCCGATGGGGAGGTGGTCGGGCCCAGGGTGGGAAGGCCGGTCCGGTCCCTTCCCACGGCCGGGCCGCGTGGGCGTATTGGGCCGCAACGGCGTTGCAGGGAAATGACCGGGTTGCGTAGCGTGTGTGGCACGGACCAGCGGTAGAGCCGGCCGCTGGCCGGCTGCAGTGGTGGTGGGCATGATTGCGCTTGCCGGCCAGCGGCCGGCACTACCCGTTTCCGCTTCGCGGAAACAGAAACGCGCCCCGTGGGGCGCGCTTCTGCAGCTGGAATCGGAAAGAAGGCTTATGCCTTCTTTTCCGCTTCCAGCTGCTTGCGGATCTGCGCATCGACCGCCGCGATGGCCGTCATGTTCAGGATCCGGCGCGAGGTGGCGCTGGTGGTCAGGATGTGCACCGGCTTGTTCACGCCCATCAGGATCGGGCCGATCGCCACACCATCGGTGAACACACGCACCAGGTTGTAGGCGATGTTGGCCGCTTCCAGGTTCGGCAGCACGAACAGGTTGGCGCGGCCCTGCAGGGTCGAGCCCGGCAGCAGCTTCTGGCGCAGCGCTTCATCCCACGCGGTGTCGCCCTGCATTTCGCCGTCCACGTTCAGACGCGGGTTGCGCTTGAGCAGCAGCTCGCGCACCTGGCGCATCTTCAGCGCGTCCTTCGAATCATGGCTGCCGAAGTTGGAGTGCGACAGCAGCGCCACCTTCGGTTCGATGCCGAACAGCTTCATGCGGTAGGCCGCCTGCAGCGTGGCTTCGCACAGCTGCTCGGCGGTCGGGTCTTCCTGCACGTGGGTATCGACGAAGAAGAACACGCCCTGCTGGTTGATCACGCCGGTCATCGCCGAGGTCGAGGTGACCTTCGGCTCCAGCGGCAGCACGCTGCGCACGTAGCCCAGCTTCTTGTGGAAGCGGCCGACGATGCCGGTCAGCATCGCGTCGGCTTCGCCACGCGCCACCATCACCGCCGCGATCAGGGTCGGGCGCGAACGCATCAGGTTCTTCGCTGCGGCCACGGTCACGCCACGACGGCCGGTCAGGCCGTGGTAGTACTGCCAGTACTCGTTGAAGCGCGGGTCGTCGTTGATGTTGGTGACTTCAACGTTCTCGCCGATCTTCAGGCGCAGGCCGAGGCGCTCGATGCGCGACTCGATCACTTCCGGGCGGCCGATCAGGATCGGGTGCGCCAGGCCGTCATCGACCACGTTCTGCACCGCCTGCAGCACCACTTCCTCTTCACCTTCGGCGTACACCACGCGCTGCTTGTCGCTGCGCGCGCGGTCATAGACCGGCTTCATCATCAGGCTGGTGCGGTAGACGAACTGGGCCAGCTTGTCGCGGTAGGCGCCCATGTCGTCGATCGGGCGCGAGGCCACGCCCGAGTCCATCGCGGCCTGGGCCACGGCCGCCGACAGCTCCACCAGCAGGCGGCGGTCGAACGGACGCGGAATCAGGTATTCACGGCCGAAGCTCGGGGTGTCGCCGCCATAGGCCGAGCCCATGTCGGTGGCGGCGCGGCGGGCCAGTGCAGCGATGGCACGCACGCAGGCGATCTTCATTTCCTCGTTGATCGCGGTGGCGCCCACGTCCAGCGCACCGCGGAACAGGTACGGGAAGCACAGCACGTTGTTGACCTGGTTCGGGTAGTCCGAACGGCCAGTGCCGATGATTGCGTCCGGGCGCGCTGCACGCGCCAGCTCCGGCATGATTTCCGGGGTCGGGTTGGCCAGGGCGAAGATCACCGGGTCCGGCGCCATGGTCTTGACCATCTCGGCGGTCAGGATGCCCGGTGCCGACAGGCCCAGGAAGATATCGGCGCCATCGACGATCTCGGCCAGGCTGCGCTTGTCGGTGTCGCGCGCATAGCGCTGCTTTTCCGGGTCCAGGTCGGTACGGCCGGTGTGGATCACACCCTCGCGGTCGAAGGCCAGGATGTTCTCCGGCTTCAGGCCCAGCTGCACCAGCATGTTCACGCAGGAAATGCCGGCCGCGCCCATGCCCGTGGTCGCCAGCTTCACGTCCTCGATCTTCTTGCCGGTGATCGCCATCGCGTTGAGCACCGCCGCGCCGACGATGATCGCCGTGCCGTGCTGGTCGTCATGGAACACCGGGATCTTCATGCGCTCGCGCAGCTTGCGCTCGACCACGAAGCACTCCGGTGCCTTGATGTCTTCCAGGTTGATGCCGCCGAAGGTCGGCTCCAGCGAGGCGATGATGTCGACCAGCTTATCCGGGTCGGTTTCATCCACTTCGATGTCGAACACGTCGATGCCGGCGAACTTCTGGAACAGCACGCCCTTGCCTTCCATCACCGGCTTGCCGGCCAACGCGCCGATGTTGCCCAGGCCCAGCACCGCGGTGCCGTTGGAGATCACCGCCACCAGGTTGCCGCGCGCGGTCAGCTCGCTGGCCTGCTGCGGGTCGGCCTTGATCGCTTCACAGGCGTACGCCACGCCCGGCGAATACGCCAGCGACAGGTCGCGCTGGGTCAGCATGGGCTTGGTAGCGGAAACCTTGATCTTGCCGGGCGGAGACATCCGGTGGTAATCGAGGGCGGCCTGTTTGAAATCTTCGTTGGACATCGATGTGGGTTACATGAATGGGCAGAAGGGACAGGGGATGATACCCCCGTTGGAGCGTCTGGACCTGTCGCTATCCTGTCGCAGGCATGCTGCGACCGCACAATTCCGTGCCGTATGCGACGGGACCTTGATACCAGCTTCGGCGCCTCGCGTGACAGCCGTGGGACGCCTTGAAACGCCGCGGGGCCGTACCACTGTCGTGATCGGCCCCGCGGTACCACACACCTGGATCAGCCCTTGGCCGGCAGCGCCTCGGGCAGCGCGTCCACCGGCGGCGGCAGCTCGCTTTCGCGGCCGTCCAGCGCCAGCTGCAGGCGATTGCGGTCCAGTGCACCTTCCCAGCGCGAGACCACCACGGTGGCCACGGCATTGCCGATGAAGTTGGTCAACGAGCGGCATTCGCTCATGAAGCGGTCCACGCCCAGGATCAGCGCCATGCCGGCCACCGGCACTTCCGGCACCACGGCCAGGGTGGCGGCCAGGGTGATGAAGCCGGCACCGGTGACACCGGCCGCGCCCTTGGAGCTGAGCATGGCGACCAGCAGCAGGGCGATCTGGTGGCCCAGGGTCAGTTCGGTGTTGGTGGCCTGGGCGATGAACAGCGCGGCCAGGGTCATGTAGATGTTGGTGCCGTCCAGGTTGAACGAGTAGCCGGTCGGAACCACCAGGCCCACCACCGACTTGCTGCAGCCGGCCCGTTCCATCTTCTCCATCAGCGACGGCAGGGCCGACTCCGACGAGGACGTGCCCAGCACCAGCAGCAGTTCGGCCTTCAGGTAGCGCGCCAGCTTGAACACCGAGAAACCGCACAGGCGGCAGACCAGGCCCAGGATCACCGCGACGAACAGGAACGCAGTGAGGTAGAACGAGCCCACCAGCCAGGCCAGGTTGATCAGCGAACCGACGCCGTACTTGCCGATGGTGAAGGCGATCGCACCGAAGGCACCGATCGGGGCGGCCTTCATCAGGATGTGCACCAGCTTGAACACCGGGGCGACCAGCGCCTCCAGGAAGTTCAGCACCGGCTTGCCCTTCTCGCCCACCATCGCCAGCGCGATGCCGAACAGCACGGCCACGAACAGCACCTGCAGGATGTTGCCGTCGACGAAGGCGCTGAGCAGCGTCTTCGGGATGATGTCCATCAGGAAGCCGACCAGGGTCAGGTCATGCGACTTCTCGACGTAGCTGTGCACCGCGGTCTGGTCCAGCTCGGCCGGGTTGATGTTCATGCCGGCGCCGGGCTGCACCACGTGCGCCACGATCATGCCAACGATCAGCGCCAGCGTGGAGAAGAACAGGAAGTACGCCATCGCCTTGGCAAACACCCGGCCCACCGTGCGCAGGTGGGTCATGCTGGCGATGCCGGTGACGATGGTCAGGAAGATGACCGGCGCGATGATCATCTTCACCAGGTTGATGAAGGCGTCGCCGAGCGGCTTCATCTTCTCGCCGATCAGCGGTTCGTAGTGGCCGAGGATGGCGCCCAGGACGATCGCCACGATCACCTGGAAATACAGCTGGCGATAGATCGGCAACGGCCTGCTGGGCAGCGTCGGGGCGGTGGGAATATGCATGGCGGACTCCGGAAGGGGCGAGCTCTGACGCGAACGGCCCGCTGCGGGGCAGGAACCGTCTCCAGGGATCTGGTCGCAGCCCGGGCGCGGCGTGCGCAGGGGTGCGACCAATGGACGCCTTTGTACGCGCCAGGCACGCCGGCGCAGATAACCTATTGGTACTAGCCCCCCGGTTCAGGTGGCCACGGTGCCTACACTGGCGCCGCACCGCCCGATCACGGGGAGGCCGGTGGCCCGGGCTGAACGGCCGGGCGCGTCCTTGCGAAAGTTCCGGCCCTTGCGGCCGTTGATGTCCTGTCCACACGCAATCTGAGAGAGCCGCACCCAACATGCGCCCGATTCCCACCTTGCTGGCCCTGTCGCTGGCCGCCCTTCCCGCCTTCGCTTCGGCAGCGGATTTCGACAACTGGCCGACCAAGTACACCTTCGGCGATGGCACCGAGCTGGCCGCCACCGCCAACATCGCCTACGACTACAACGACTTCTCCTCGGCCAGCGGCCTTGAGGACGATGATGCCGTGCGCCGCAAGGAGTTCGGCGCAACGTTGAAGAAGAAGGGCGTCTACGACGCGATGGTCTACTACGACTTCCAGGCCGACACCTGGCTGGACGTGTTCGTGCGCTTCGAGAGCAAGGCGTTCTTCGGCCGCGACGTCGGCCGTTTCCGCTTCGGCTACATGAAGACCCCGGTCGGCCTGGACGCGAACACCTCCTCGCGTGCCGGCAGCTTCCTGGAGACCGCGCTGCCGGTGCAGGCGTTCTACGCCGGCCGCCGTACCGGCGTGGAATGGGTGCTGGAGCGCCCGCAGTACCTGCTGCAGGCCGGCGCCTATGGCGGCAAGGACCTGCAGGGTGACAACCCCGGCACCACCCAGGCGGTGCGCGCCGTGTGGACGCCGGTGAAGGCGCCGGGTGACGTGATCCACCTGGGCGTGGCCTATTCGCAGGAGAATCCGCGCGGCTACAGCGATGGCCGCGATGTGCACCACGAAGCCAGCGCACGCCTGCGCGCACGTCCGGAAGCCGGCCTGACCGACATCCGTTACGTCGACTCCGGCGCGCTGGTCACCGCCGACCAGATCCGCCGCACCGGCCTGGAAGGTATCTGGATCCGTGGCCCGTTCTCGCTGCAGGCCGAAGCCCTGCAGGCCACCGTCACCCGCAAGGGCCTGCCCGACTACACCGGCAGTGGCCAGTACGCGATGGCCAGCTGGGTACTGACCGGCGAATCGCGCCCGTACAACGCCGGCGCCGTGGCCAACATCAAGCCCGCGCACAACTACGGCGCGGTGGAACTGGTGGCACGTTACAGCCGCCTGGACCTCGACGACGGCAGCATCCTCGGTGGCCGCCAGCACGACCTGACCCTGGGTGCGAACTGGTACCTCACCAGCCACTTCAAGTTCCAGGCCAACTACGTGAAGGTCGACGCCAGCCGTCGTGGCGTGCACAGCACGCCGGAAATCTTCGAGCTGCGCGCGCAGATGCACTTCTGACCCCTTCCACGTCAGACCCCGGGGGGCGTGCACGCCACGCCCGCCGGCCCTGCGTAGACTGCCGCCATGTACTGGCTCAGCCGCCATCGGATGCTGTTGCTGACCATCCTGGTAATGGTCGGTGGCACCGTACTGTGCGCGGTCGCCGCCGGACATTACGCCTGGCGCCGCGCACTGGGCGAGGAAAGCAGCCAGGTGCAACGCCAGCTGCAGCTGTATGGCCAGGGCCTGCAGCAGCGCATCGACCGCTTTGGCACGCTGCCACAGGTGCTGGCACTTGATCCGGATCTGCTGCATGCCCTGCGCGTGCCGCCCTCGCCTGCCGAACGGCAGCGGCTGAACCTCAAGCTGCAGCGTGCCAACGAGGTCACCCGCGCCTCCACGCTGACCCTGGTCGGCCACGACGGCGTGGCCGTGGCGGCCAGCAACTGGGACCAGCCGACCACCAACGTGGGCGAGAACTACAGCTACCGCCCCTACTACCGCCAGGCGCTGGCCCAGGGCCGCGGCCGTTTCTACGGCATCGGCATGACCACCGGCGTACCCGGCTACTACCTGTCGCAGGCCATCGAGGAAGACGGCAAGCGGCTGGGCGTGGTGGTGATCAAGGTCGAGCTGTCGGCGCTGGAGCAGGAATGGCTGAGCAGCCCAGACGTGGTGCTGGCCAGCGACGACCACGACGTGGTGTTCCTGGCCAACCGGGACAACTGGCGCTACCGCCTGCTGCGACCCTTGGGCGCCGATGAGCGCCGCGAAATGCTCGATGCACGCCAGTACGCCGACCGTGCCCTGCAGCCGTTGCGTGCGCGCACCGAGGACGTGCTGGCCGATGGTGGCCGCATGGTGCGCCTGCTCGACCCCGCCCTGGTACAACCGATGCTGTGGCAGAGCCTTGCACTGCCCGCCGAGGGCTGGAACCTGCACCTGCTGCACGATGCCAGTGCTGCCACCGCCGCCGGCCGCGCGGCGGCGCTGACCGGTGGCGCGGCGTGGCTCGCACTGGGCTTTCTGGTGCTGTTCGTGCAGCAGCGCCGGCGCCTGGCCAAGCACCGCCTGCGCAGCCGCCGCGAACTGGAAACCCTGCTCAAGCAGCACGCGCAGGAGCTGCGTACCGCGCAGGATGGCCTGCTGCAGGCGGCCACCGACGCCGACAGTGGCCTCAGCCGCAGCCTGGAACACCTGCCACAGGGCGTGGTGGTGATCGACCGTGAGCTGCGCCTGGTCGCGTGGAATTCGCGCTACCTGGAGCTGTTCCGTTTTCCGCTGGAACTGGTGCGCGTGGGGCGGCCCATCGAGGAGCTGTTCCGCTTCAACGCGCGTCGCGGCCTGCTTGGCCCCGGCCCGGTCGACGAAGCGATCGAGCGTCGCCTCAACCACCTGCGCAGTGGCCGCCCGCACATGCGCGAGAGCGAGAAGGACGACGGCACGGTGCTGGAGATCCGCGGCAATCCGTTGCCCGACGGTGGCTTCGTCACCAGCTATGCCGACATCACCAGCTACAAGAACGCCGCGCGCGAACTGCGCTCGCTGGCCGACGCACTCGAGCACCGCATCGCCGAGCGTACCCATGACCTGGACGAGGCCCGCCGCGAAGCCGAGCAGGCCAACCGCTACAAGACCCGCTTCGTCGCCTCGGCGGTGCACGACCTGCTGCAGCCGCTCAATGCCGCGCGCATGTTCGTCTCGGTACTGCGCGGCAAGCTGAGCGATCCGGCACAGCAGCAGACCAGCGACCACATCGACGCCGCACTCGCTGCGCAGGACGCGATCCTCAACAGCTTGCTGGATATCGCGCGGCTGGAGTCGGGCAGCCTGCCGACCCGCGTGCAGGCCTTCCGGCTGGGGCCGCTGCTGCAGACGCTGGCGCGTGAGTTCGGCATCGCCGCACAGTCGCGCGGGCTGGTGGTGGACTGGGTCGATACCGATGCGGTGGTGGTCAGCGATGAAGCGCTGCTGCGGCGCATCCTGCAGAACTTCCTCTCCAATGCGCTGCGCTACAGCGAA
Organism: Stenotrophomonas sp. SKA14; assembly: GCF_000158575.1. Lineage (NCBI taxonomy): Bacteria > Pseudomonadati > Pseudomonadota > Gammaproteobacteria > Lysobacterales > Lysobacteraceae > Stenotrophomonas > Stenotrophomonas sp. SKA14. The sequence continues at coordinate 1,240,255 of NZ_DS999412.1, read as the reverse complement.
CGCGGCCGCGTGCTGCTCGGTTGCCGGCGCCGCGACGGGCTGCTGTGGATCGAAGTGCACGACCAGGGACCCGGCATTCCCGATGCGCTGCAGGGCGAGATCTTCGAGGAATTCCGCCGCCTGCACGACGGCCAGCAGCGCGGTGCCGGCCTCGGCCTGGCCATCGTCGACCGCATCGGCCGCCTGCTCGGCCACCCGATCCGGCTGCGCTCGCAGGTAGGCCAGGGCAGCGTGTTCGCGGTGGGTGTGCCGTTCGGCGATGCCAGCGCGATTCCCACCACGGCACCGGCGCCGGTGCTGGTGCAGGAACCGTCCGCAGATAATCCGCTGCGCGGGCGTCGGGTCTGGGTGATCGACGACGATCCCCACGTCTGCGCAGCCAGCCGCGCGTTGCTGGAACGCTGGGGCTGCGAGGTGATGCTGGCCGATGGCCCGCAGGCCGCGCTGCAGCTGGCCAGTACCACAAGCGTGCCGGAGCTGGTGCTGCTGGACGTGCGTATGGGCGATCACCACGGCCCGGTGCTGTACGAGACATTGGCGGAACTGTGGCAGGCACGCCCGCCGGTGGTGCTGGTCACTGCCGAGCGCGATGCGGGGTTGCGCGAGATGGCCGCCGAGCGCGGCTGGGGAATGATGGCCAAGCCGGTGAAACCGCCAGCGCTGCGGGCGTTGATGAGCCAGCTGCTGATCCGCCATCGCGGGTAGTTTCCAGCCAACGGCGCAGCCCCTCGTGGGTGGGGGGAGGGTCGCGGAAAACAAGATCCGTGGGTGGGCCGGTCGGGTTGGGTGCGCGGGGGACGCCGTGAATCCATCCCTGGAGGCTTGGCAGCCGCATCCATGCGGCTGACACCCCCGCGCACCCAACCCGACCGTCCTCTGACAGATTTCGGTGGCCTGCACCCACGGAAAAGAAAAAGAAGATCAAAAGCGGGTGGCGCGCTGCGCTTGCTCGTGTAGAGCCGAGCGTGGGCTCGGCTCTACAAAAGGCGGCCTGCCAGGCTGCTTTTGCTTTTGATCTTCTTTTTCTTTTCCGTGGGTGGCAAACACCCGGAATCTGTCAGCGGCCGGGTGGGTGGGTAGTGCGGGGTGTCCGCGGCATGGATGCCGCGGCCAAGCCCCCATGGATGGGTTCACGGCGTCCCCGCACTACCCACCCACCCGGCCAGCCCTCAGTAATCCGGCTTTCCGCGACCAACCAGACACCACCCACGAGGGGCTGCGCCGTTGGCTGGAAACTACAGCCCGGCGCCGGCGTCGCCTTCCGGCTCCAGCGCCTTCACCAGCACCGCTGCCTGCGTGCGGCTGTGGCATTCGAGTTTTTTCAGAATCGCGGTGACATGTACCTTCACCGTGTTCTCGGCCAGCCCCAGCGTGTAGGCGATCTGCTTGTTGAGCAGGCCATCGGCCAGGCACAGCAGCACGCGGAACTGCTGCGGGGTCAGCTGGGCCAGGCGGCTGGCCAGCAGCGCGTCGGCCTCCGAGCGCTCGGCGGCCATCGCCGGGAACCACAGCCCGCCGTCGAGCACGGCCTGCACCGCCTCGCCGATGGTCTCGGCCGGGGCCGACTTCGGGATGAAGCCGGCGGCGCCGAACTGCTGGGCGCGGCGGATCACCCGCGGATGGTCGTTGGACGAGAGGATCACTACCGGAATGTCCGGATGCGAACCGCGCACGTGAAGCAGCGCGGAGAAACCGTGCGCGCCGGGCATGGTCAGGTCGAGCAGCACCAGGTCCACATCCGGGTGCGCGTCGAGGGCTTCGGCCAGGGCCTCGGCACTGGCCACCTCGCGCACCTGTGCCAGCGGCAGGCTCTGCCGCAATGACTGCACCACCGCCGAACGCAGCAGCGGGTGGTCGTCGGCGATCAGGATGGTGTATTCGCTCATGCCGCCATTGTACGGGCACGCCGCCGCGTCAGCGCCCTGCCGGCTCCACGCTGCTGCGCCAGGCGTCGAGGAACTGGCGGCGCTTGAGTGCATCCAGGTACACCAGCAGGCCCGGGCCGAGCTGGATCGGACGGCGGCTGCGACCCGGCGCGTCATCGCTGCGCGCATTGCCGGTCACGATCGGCATCAGCCGCGCCTCGCGCGACAGCACCTGCTGGCCACGCGGCGACAGCAGGTAGTCGAGGAATCGCCGCGCTTCTTCAGGATGCGGGCCGGTGCGCGGAATCACTGCGGTACGCAGCACCACCAGCGTGTAGTCCTCGGGCTCGACGATGGCCAGCGGCGCGCCTGCATCGATGCGCGCCTGTGCGTAGGAGCCGAGCACGTTGTAGACCAGCGACAACTGGCCGCTGGCCACCTTGTCCAGCAGCACGCCGGTGCGCTCTTCGCGCACCACGTCGTTGTCGCCGAGAGCGCCCAGCAATGCGCCGGCAATGCTGCCACGCTGCGCATCCTGGGTGGCCAGCAGGTAACCCACGCTGCTGCGCTCGATGTCATAAGTGCCGACCTTGCCGCGCAGCGGCGCACCTTCTGCACGCAGCCCGTCCAACAGCTGGCGGCGCGTATGCGGCACCTTCGCGGCCGGCAGCGTGCGCGTGTTGTAGACCATCACCACCGGTTCGTAGCTGATCCCGAACGCCTCGTTGCGCCACTGCGCCCACGCTGGCAACGCAGCGGTCTGCGCAGAGCGGTGCGGCAGCGCATGGCCATCGTTGACCAGCTTGGTCTGCAGGTCCATGCCGCTGGAAATCAGCAGGTCAGGCGACGCTGGACCGGCTCGGTCGTGCAGGTAACGCGCATACAGGTCCTGGGTGATGATGTCCTCGTAGACCACCTCGGTGCCGGGATGCAGGCGCTGGTAATCGGCGATGACCACCGCGAACACTTCGATGTCGGTGGTGCCGTGGATGCGCAGCTGCGCGGTGGCATTTCCCTGCGCAGGGAAACGGCGCACGTCACCCGGCGCAGCCAGCACCGGCAGGGCCAGCAGCAGGGCGACGGCCGTGGCGAACAGACGGATCATGAACTGCTCCGGGGCAGGCGGATGGTGGCCACCAGCCCACCCTGCGGGCGGTTGCTGAGGTCGATGTGGCCACCGTGGCTGTCGACCACGCGCTTGACGATGGCCAGGCCAAGCCCGGCACCGCCGGACGGCGCACCTTCACCGCGCGCGAAACGCTCGAACACGCGTTCGGCATCGGCGGGCGCGATGCCTGCACCGTGATCGGCAATGGTCAGCACCGCCTGCCCGCCCTCCACGGTCAACGCAATCTGCAATGAACCGTCGCCGCCGTACTTCAGTGCGTTGTCGACCAGGTTCTTGATCGCCTCGCGCAGCAGCAGTGCATCCCCATGCACCAGCACCGGTTCAGCGGTCATCGCCAGCTGCACCCGCGGCGCCGGGCCGGCCTGCGGCAGGGCTTCATGCAGGGCCTGGTGCACGGTCTCGGCCAGGTCCACCGCAGCAAAGCGCTGCAGGTGGGAACGGTGGATCACGCTGGCATCGCTGAGCAGCTGGTTGAGCAGGCGGCTCATATGCGTGGCATTGCGCTCGATCGCCTGCAGGCTGCGCCGCATGTCCTCCGGGTCGTCGTCGTCCAGCGCCAGCTGTGCCTGCGCGCGCAGTGCGGCCAGCGGCGTGCGCATCTGGTGTGCGGCCTCGGCCATGAATGCACGCAGGGTCTCGTTGCTGCTGGACAAGCGTTCCATGAAGCGGTTCAACGCGGCCACCATCTGGTCCATCTCGCGCGGCACGCGTGCGTCCAATGGCTTCAGGTCGGAGGGCTCGCGACGCGACAGCTCGCGCTCCACCCGCACCAGCGGCCGGAACGCCCGATGCACGCCGAACGCCACCAGCGCCAGCAGCAGCCCGGACAGCACGCCAATGGCCAGCAGCGCGCGGTTGACCATGTCCTGTGCCACGGCTTCGCGCGCGCGCCGGGTCTGGCCCACCTGCACCTGCACTTCGCCCTGCGCCGAGGCCGCGGCGAAGCTGCGGCCGACCACCACGAAACGCACGGTCTCGCCGCTGTAGGGAGCATCGAACAGCTGCGGCTGCGTGCCGGGCCGGCGCGGCGGCGCCGGCAGGTCGCCGTAGCCGGTGATCAGGTTGCCGCGGTTGTCGGCCACACGATAGAACACGCGGTCTTCCGGCGCCATCGCCAGCAGGTCCAGCGCCGCATACGGCAGATCGACCTGCCATTGGCCGTCAACCAGTGCCACCGAATCGGCGATGGACAGCGCCGAGGACACCAGCAGGTGGTCGTAGGACCGGTTCGCCGCGCGTTGACCGTAGTCGCGCGCAGCGAACAGCAGCGCCACCGCGAACACCGCCAGCAACGCGCCGAGGTACAACAGCAACGTGCGCCGCAGCGACCCCGGTGCGGCGTTCGCAGTGCGCGCGTCAACCATCGGCGTCGGCACTGCCGTCACTGGCCTCCAGCAGATAGCCGACGCCGCGCACCGTGGTGATGCGCAGCGGGGCACCAGCCAGCTTCTTTCTCAGGCGCCCGACATACAACTCGATGGCATTGGGCCCGGCCTCGTCATCGAAACCGAACAGGCCGTTGCCGATCTCGTCCTTGCCGACCACCTGGCCAAGGCGACCGACCAGGATCTCCAGCAGCCGGTACTCGCGGTTCGGCAGTTCGATCGGCTCGCCGTCGAGGCTGACCCGGTGCGCGGCGTTGTCGAACTGGAAGCCGCCAATCTGCACCACTTCGCTGGCCTGGCCCCGCGCGCGCCGCAGCAGCACGCGGCAACGCGCTTCGAACTCGCGGAAATCGAACGGCTTGCCCAGGTAGTCGTCGGCCCCCACATCCAGCGCCTGCACGCGGTCTTCGATGCCGTCGCGCGCGGTCAGCATCAGCACCGGCGTGCTGTCGCCGCGCTCGCGCATGCCGGCCAGCACACGCAGGCCATCCAGCTTGGGCAGGCCGATATCCAGCACCACCAGGTCGAAATTCTGGTAACGCAGCACGCTGGCCGCGGCCAGCCCGTCGGCCTGCCAGTCCACGGCGTGGCCGCTACGACGCATGCGACGGATGATCGCATCGGCCAGATCCGGGTTGTCTTCGACCAGCAGCAGGCGCATGGGCACACGGGTGGGAGGGGAAACGAATGCTACCGCATGGCGCAGGATGCACCCGCCGCGCCCTGCCCGGTGACCATTTACGCTGCAGCGCACAAACCGTTGACAGGACGATGACAGCTACGGCGACCCAGACTGCGGCCGCGCACCGTCCGGTGCCCACGATTGCCGCGCGCCTGGCGCGCACCTGGGAGGGTTTGTGGAATTCACGTTTGCCTGGCGGCGTCCTGCCGCCATGATGGCTCTGGCTGCCCTGTCGGCGCCGGCCTTCGCCGAAGACGACCGTCCGGTCACCGCCACCCTCGGTGGCCGCCTGCACCTGGACTTCGCCACCTTCGACAACGACAACCGCGGTACGCCGAACAAGGACGACACCGAGATCCGCCGCGCCTGGGTCGACGTGTCCGGCAAGTTCTTCGTGGTCGACTACAAGCTGGAAGCCGACTTCTCCGGCGACCGCGTCGAGGCCAAGGACGTGTACCTGGCGCGCAGCTTCGGCAAGGCTGGCAAGCTGACCGTCGGCCAGTTCAAGCAGTACTTCTCGCTGGATGACCGCACCAGCTCCAACTACGGCAGCTTCCTGGAGCGCGGCAACGCCGGCACCACGCTGGCACCGCTGTACCGGCTGGGCGCGTCGTGGCAGGCCAATCCGGGTGATTTCACCTGGGCGGCCAGCGTCTACAGCCTGGAAAGCATCGACGCCTGGCAGGTGAAGGGCCGCGCCGCCGGCGGCCGGGTCACCTGGGCGCCCTCGCCCCGCGACGGTGACGTGCTGCACCTGGGCCTGTCGCTGGCCCGCGAGGCCTATGACAACCCGGGTGCCAACGGCGTTCCGGGCCTGAAGATCCGCCCGCGCCCGGCCGGCCATCTGTCCGACGAGAGCCGCCTGACCCTGGTCGACTTCTCCGCCGGCCGCGATACCGACGTCAACAAGTGGTCGCTGGAGTACGCGCAGGTGCGCGGCCCGCTGTCGTGGCAGGGCGAGTTCAGCGGCGCCACCTTCGATGACGGTGCGCAGCGCGGCGACGTGATGGCCGCCTACGGCATGCTCAGCTGGTTCGTCACTGGCGAAAGCCGCGCCTACGACCGCAAGACCGGCCGCTTCGCGCGGGTCAAGGACATCCGCCACAAGGCCGGTGCCTTCGAGGTGGCGCTGCGCTACGACCAGATGTGGGGCGCGCAGCATCTCGATGGTGCACCCGACCTGCGCCGTGGCAGCACGGAAGCGTGGACACTGGGCGGCAACTGGTACCTGCGCGACAACCTGCGCTTCATGCTCAACGTAATCGAAAGCCGCAACCGCGACCGCCTGGCCGGGGTCACGGTGGACCGCACGCGCGCGGTCACCGGCCGCCTGCAGTACGACTTCTAAGCCCGGATTCCCGGGCATGCCGCCCGGGCCGCTTCCACTCCCCCACATCCTGTTTTCGCAAGGAGTCCGCAGATGATGCTGAGCATCCTCGGCTTTGGCATGGTCATTACGTTCATGTACTTGATCATGAGCAAACGCCTGTCGCCGCTCGTCGCCCTGATCACCATCCCGATCATCTTCGCCCTGCTGGGCGGCTTCGGCGCCAACATCGACGAAATGATGCTGGAGGGCATCAAGAAGATCGCGCCGACCGGCGTGATGCTGATGTTCGCCATCCTCTACTTCGGCGTGATGATCGATGCCGGCCTGTTCGATCCGCTGGTGCGGGTGATCCTGCGTTTCGTCAAGGGCGATCCGATGAAGATCGTGCTCGGCACCGCGGTGCTGGCGATGCTGATCTCGCTTGATGGTGATGGCTCGACCACCTACATGATCACCGTCTCGGCGATGCTGCCGCTGTACCAGCGGCTGGGCATGAACGCGCTGAACATGACCTGCGTAACCATCCTTGCCGGCGGCGTGATGAACCTGACCCCGTGGGGCGGCCCGACCGCACGCGCGGCCACTGCGCTGCACGTGGACCCGGCCGATGTGTTCGTGCCGCTGATCCCGTCGATGGTGATCGCCTGTGCCGGCGTGCTGCTGCTGGCCTGGTACCTGGGCCTGAAGGAACGCCGCCGCCTCGGCTTGGTGACCCTGCCCAAGGGCGGCAGCTGGATGGATAACAGCGTGTCCGACGACAGCAACCCGCTGCCGACCGTGGAAGACGCCGAGGACATCAAGCGTCCGAAGCTGCTGTGGGTCAACCTGGCGCTGACGGTGGCACTGATGACCGCGCTGATCATCGGCGTGCTGCCGATGCCGGTACTGTTCATGGTCGGCTTCGCCGTCGCCCTGGTGATCAACTACCCGAACCTGGCCGAGCAGCGCCGCCGCGTGGTCAACCACGCCGGCAACGTGCTGTCGGTGGTGTCGCTGATCTTCGCCGCCGGCATCTTCACCGGCATCCTCAACAACACCGGCATGGTCGAAGCGATGTCGCACAGCTTCCTGGCGGTGATTCCGGAATCGTGGGGCCCCTACCTGGCGGTGATCACCGCGGTGGCGTCGATGCCGTTCACCTTCTTCATGTCCAACGACGCGTTCTACTTCGGCGTGCTGCCGATCCTGTCCGAGGCCGCCGGCAACTACGGCATCACCCCGGTGGAAATGGCACGCGCCTCGCTGGCCGGCCAGCCGGTGCATCTGCTCAGCCCGCTGGTGCCGTCCACCTACCTGCTGGTGGGCCTGGCCAAGGTCGAGTTCGCCGACCACCAGAAGTTCACCCTGAAGTGGGCCATCGCCATCTCGATGCTGCTGATGGTCGGCAGCCTGCTGTTCGGCCTGTACCCGCTCGCCGCCTGACCCCTTACCAAGGAGCCTTCTGCAATGACGCTTCGAATCGCTTACGTCACCAGCGGCATGGGCAGTGTCGGTACTGCCATCTGCCAGAGCCTGGCTCGCAGCGGCCACACCGTGGTCGCCGGTTGCGCGCCGAATTCGCCGCGCAAGGCCAACTGGCTGCGCGAACAGCGCGAACAGGGTTTCGACTTCATCGCGTCCGAAGGCAACGCCACCGACTGGGCCTCGACCAGCGCGGCGTTCGCCAAGGTGCGCACGGACGTCGGCGAGGTGGACGTGCTGGTCAATAATTCCGGTGGCAGCCGCGACCTGCTGTTCCGGCAGATGACGGTGGACGACTGGAACGCGGTGATCGCTTCCAACCTCAATTCACTGTTCAACCTGACCAAGCAGGTGGTCGACGGCATGGCCACGCGTGGCTGGGGCCGCATCATCAACATCGGCTCGGTGAGTGCACACAAGGGCCAGATCGGCCAGGTGAACTACGCCACCGCCAAGGCCGCGATGCATGGTTTCAGCCGCGCACTGGCCGCCGAAGTGGCCTCGCGCGGCGTCACCGTCAATACGCTGTCGCCGGGCTACATCGCCAGCCAGGCGATCAGCAGCTTCCCACCGGATGTACTGGACCGGCTTGCCGCATCGGTGCCGGTGCGCCGCCTTGGTCGCCCCGAGGAAGTGGCAGGCCTGGTGGCCTGGTTGGCGTCCGACGAGGCCTCGTACGTGACCGGCGCGGATTACCCGGTCAATGGCGGCCTGTACATGGGTTGAGCCCTCTTCCACGCAACGCGTGGACTGCCTCCCCCACGGAGTGCGCGGGGCCGGTGAACCTTCGCTTGCGAGGGGGATCCGGCCCCTTTTTTCTGCCTGCACCCCGCCCGTGCTATACCAGCCACGATCCAGGCACTGGGAGTGCGCGCATGCAGCACTGGGCGTGGACAATCGCGGCGATCGTGTTGGCTGCGCCGTGCATGGCGGCAGCGCCGGCCGCACTGCCGATGGCCAACGAGGTGCAGGCTGACCGGCTGGTGGAACTGAGCCGGCGCTGGGCGGCGCCATTGCCGCGCACACCGCGGCTCGCCGACCTGCAGGCAGTGATTCCTGTACCAGCAGCCCTTATCGAAAAGCCCGGTACGCCGCCGCAGCTCACATTGCCTGCCATGCCGTTTTCACCGCCGCTGCGGGTCATCGCGGGCGTAGTGACGCTGCACACGGATCATCAACGCGTGCACTCCGTGCGCCTGGACATCGGCGGTGCCTGCGTAACCCGACAGCAGATCAATCACCGCCTCGGCCGCCCTGACCGGGTGCTGCCTCCCAGCGGCCATGCACCGGAGCAGGCACTGACGCTGAGCTTTGCCGAGGCCGACCGCTGGATGAGCTACCTGTTCCCCGGCGTGGATCACCGTTGTGTCTCGCAGGTGATTATCAAGCCGGTGGATGCGCCCGCTCCATGAGCGCCGCGCATCATCGCCCGGCTGGAGGCTGCTTTTTCATAAAAGTCCTATAGACCACCGCAGTCACCAGATCGCACCCTGAGCCAAACATCCGCCAGGGAGGCACGCTGTAATGGACATGATGGTCAGGCCAGCAAGCACCGATCGACTGATCGACATCTGCTGGGGTACAGGGGAACCCGCACCGTCGGTCTTCATCCAGTCTCTCGACTACCGTGATGCATTCAACGAGGACTTCACCCTCACCGCCGTTGGCCTGGTGCAGGGCAACCTCGCTGACGCACAGGCCCTGCAGGGCACGGCAGCGACGATCTCGCCCTGCCGGTGAGCGCGGACGTGGCCCGTAGCGTGCATCTGGCTGACGGTCTCCCGATCGTGCTGGAAGGCCATCTGCTCAGCTGCGGCTGCCATGCCATCGCCGGAAAGGCCACGCATATCGAGGTGGGCTGACCACGGCCAATAGCTGGCCCACCTCCCTCCCCGACGGCGTGGATCCACGGTCAAGTAGATCCACGCCATGCGTGGATGCTTCGCCCTACCCGATCAGAACTCCGCCGCCACCGTCATGAACACCTGCCGCGGTGCGCTCGCGTGGATCGCATAGCGCGTGCCCTTCGGATCGGTCGGTGCAAACGAACTCAGCTGGCCGGCATAGCGCTTGTTGGTCAGGTTCGTCGCGTTCAGCGACACCCGCACGTTGCGCAGGCCGAAGCCCGGGCCGAAGTCGTAGCCTGCGCCGGCGTCGAAGGTGGTCACGCCCGGCACCGACTGGTCGTTGGTGTAGGTGTAGTAGCGCTTGCCGGTGTACTTGGCGCGCAGGCTGGCGAAGAAGCCATCGCGGTTCCAGCTGATTTCACTGGAGGCCATGCGCTGCGGCGTGTCCACGGTGATCTTGCCGGCCACCGGCACGATCGCACCGCCCGAGGTGTAGTCATCCTCGTAGGTGGTCTTGTTCCAGGACAGCGCGTTGTACCACTGCAGGCCGTCGATCGGCTTGAGGATGAAGGTCAGCTCGGCGCCGTGGCTCTTCACCGAACCGACGTTGATGAAGCGCGTCACGCACTCCGGGCGCGTGCCCACTTCGATGCTCGAGCACGGGTTCAGCGACAGCAGGCGGTTGTCGAACTTCACGTTGTACGCGGCAATCGAGGCCTGGTATTTCTCGCCGAAGGTGCGGAAGCCGGCTTCCAGGCTCTTGGACTTCTCCGGCTCCAGGCCGGCGCTGGCCGCGAACGATTCCGGCGAGACCTGCAGCGGGCCACCGCTACCGCCGCCGACGAAGGCAGCAATGTTCTCGGCGTACGAAGCGAACAGCTCGTTGTTGGCGTTGAGCTTGAAGCCCAGGCCGACCTGCGGCAGCACCGATTCCTTGGCGGTCAGCGTGCCCGAAGCAATGCTGGTCTCCACGCCGGGCTTGGCGGTGGCGCGCATGCGCGTGTTCGGGCTCTTGATGCCGACGTCCACGGTCAGGCGCTGGTCCAGGAAGCGCATGCGGTCCTGCACGTAGAACTGGCGCGTGCGGATGTCGAAGTCCTGGTTGAACAGCAGGCGGTCCGGGTTCTTCAGGTACAGGTCGTCCAGGAACGGGCCGCTGATGTAGTAGAAGTTGCGCGAAACGTTATGGTCGTTCTGCTCGTACCACAGGCCGGCTTCCAGCTCGTGGATGCCCACCGTCCACGACAGCGCGGCGGTCAGGCCATCGCGGTTGATGGTGTAGTTGGTGCTGCGGATCGAGATCGGCAGCATCTTGTCGGTGCCCGGGTAGGACGGTTGGCCCGGTGCCCACCAGTGGCCCTGGCCACGGTTGTCGTGGTGATAGGCCAGCAGCTTCAGGCGGCCCTGCTCGCCCAGGCGCAGGTCGGCATCCACCGAATACAGGTTGTCGTCACGCAGCGCACGGCTCTGGTAGTAGGCATCGTCGATGCTGTTGACGCCACCACTGAAGGCACAGCGCGCCTTGTTGTAGGTGCCCGGTGCGCAGTACGCGGCCGCGACGGCGCGGTCCCAGTCCGGGGCATAGATGTTCCAGTCATAGCCCAGGCCGCGGGCCAGCATGTCCTTGGACAGGTAGGCGTAGTTGGCCTGGCTGGCGCGCGAGGTCGCCACGAACGCACCGAAGCGGTGATCGCCGACGTTCCACACTGCCTTGGCATTGAACTGGCGGGTGGTCTGGTTCTGGTGCGGCGCGGCCCACATGTCCTGGTCCTGGTGCACGCCGGACACGTAGGCCGAGAAGCCGTTGATGTCGCCGGTATCCACGCGCAGGTAGCCGCGGCGCTGGTTATTGTCACCCACGGTGACGCTGGCGCGGCCACCGAACTCGGTGGACGGGTCCATCGAGAAGTACTGGATGGTGCCGCCCAGGTTGCTGGTCGAGGCCACGCCCAGCGAGCCGATGCCCTGCGACAGTTCGGCGCCGGCCAGGTTCTCGGCGATGATCGCGCGGGCGATGCTCAGGCCGTTGTAGTTGCCGTAGCTGTTGTCGCCCAGCGGGATGCCGTCCAGCGTGTAGCCGAGGCGGCTCTTGTCGAAACCACGCAGGCTGATCGTCTGCGATTCCTCGTTGGCGCCGAAGGCATCGTTGGACTGCACTGACACGCCCGGCAGGCGGTCGAGGATCTTCTGGCCGCTGGTCCCCGGCGGCAGCACCTGCTTGTCGACCGCGGTGATGCGCTGCACCTGGCGGGTCTCGCCCTGGCCGATCACGGAGACGGTATCCAGCGTCTGCGCGCTCAGCGCGGCATCGGTGCTGGTGGTGGCGCCGGTATCGGCCACGGTGGCGGCCTGTGCGCTGGCGGCGGCGGAGAGCGCGATCGCTACGGCGATCGTCAGGTGTCGGGTCTGCATGGTGGTCCGTTGCATTGGGGGTGGTCACCGGCATGCATGCGCGGTGCACGGCCACTATGCGAACGGAACATGAAACCTTCTTTACGAAAAACCAACGAATGGTGCAGGGGCGTGGTGCGCATCTCATTGAAGGTGGCACAGGCCGCCAACGCATTTCATTCCGGCGCCAGCTGGTCCATCCGTATCCGGTTGGCGAACAACGAGAACGCCAGCATGCCGGCCAGTCCGTTCGCCCGGCTCACCCAGTGCGGCAGCCAGCGCGGTGGTTTCAACACCCCACTCTCGAACAACGGCGCGAACGCAATCGCATCGGTCAGGCTCATCTTGCCGGCGAACAACCAGCGGCAGACCTGCAGGCGATCCTCAGCCAGCATATGGCGGAAGAAGGTGTGCACCGACACCAGTCCACGCAGGTACACCGTGTCCTTGGTGAAGGCCAGGCCACCACTGGGCGGTACGCCGCGGAACACGCGCTGTGCCGAGGCGAAGCTTTCTTCGGTGTTCTGCCCGGCATCGCAGAAGTAGCGGAATACTTCGATGAAATCGGCGCCTTCGCGTGCCATCGCAATCGCTTCGGTGCGCAGGCTGATGCGTTTCAGGCGCTCGATGTCGATGCTGCCGGTGATCTGTTCTGCGAACGTGGCCAACCCTTCCTGGGTCGCGGTCACCCGCGGCGACGACAATGCCAGGCTCGGCAGCACAGGCTGTTCGCGGCCATTCAACGCGGTCAGCGAATGCACCAGTGCTTCATGGTGGAACAGCTGCGCGCGATCGTAGGCGCTGAAGCGCGCACTGGTGCGCAGGCGGATGCGGGTCGGGCCGGCGGCGGCCTTGGAGACCAGCTCCGGATCCAGCTGCACCTGGATGATGCGCGATTCGAAGAAGGCGTCGAGGTCGTTCTGCAGCTGCAGTTGCAGGGCAATGGCCGAGACCGGCACCTGCTCTTCCGGCGCCAGCAGTTCGTGGTCCAGTTCGGCGGCGATCTGGATGAAGTGACGTGCCGCCTCGCGTGTGCTCGGGCCATTGCCGGGTAATGGCTGCTCGGGCGCGCCGAACAGCTGCACCGAACAGGTGTCGACGGCGGCGGTGCCCAGCCCTTCCAGCAGCTGCGCGGCCAGGTCCCAGCTCTGCGCCGACTGCCGCACGTAGTGGCCCAGTGGATGGCTGTCATCGCAGTCGGCCGCGATGGCGGCCAGCGCGCGGCGCTCCTCGCTGAAATCCAAGCGCGGGTAGTCCACCTTCGGCAGCACGGGCTGGCCGCGCGCCACGCCGTCCAGGAACGGCGCCTGTACCGTTGCCGGCCAACTGGTCAGGCCCAGCAGGCGGATGCCACCCACGGCCTCGACCAGGCGCGCATCGAGCGCTGCATGGTGGGCCACCTCACGGTCCAGCGTCGCGGTCGGTTCCATGCGCGGACTATAACGCCCAGCCCGCGCGTTGGTAGCTGCCAACCTTGGTTGGCACCTACCATGAGCGGGCAAAGGCGGGCTTCGGACACATTCGTGCCAAGCAAGGTTGGCACGCGCCAGGAACAGGTTTCCCGCACCGCGGGGTCAGCGCCGGCGTGGCTTGCCCGCCGGGCGGAACTGCTGGCCCTTGCCCTTCCTGCCGCCGCGCTCCTGCGCGGTCTCGGCCTGGCGCACCGCCAGCTTGGCGGCCGCGGCAGCCACTTCTTCCTTCAGCTTGAAGTAGTTCAGCAGCCGGCTCTCTTCGATCTCGCCTGCATCGATGGCAGCACGCACGGCGCAGCCCGGCTCCTGCTGATGCTTGCAGTCGTTGAAACGGCACTGTGCGGCCAGTGCTTCGATATCGGCGAAGCCGCCCTCGGACAGCGTTTCTTCGCCGGTCGGCTTCAACTCGCGCATGCCGGGGGTGTCGATCAGGCAGGCGCCGGTCGGCAGCGGCATCAGCGCGCGATGAGTGGTGGTGTGGCGGCCACGCGAGTCGTTGGCACGCACCGCATTGGTCTTCATCCGCTGCTCGCCGAGCAGGGTGTTGGTCAACGTGGACTTGCCGGCACCGGAAGAACCGACCAGCACCACCGTGCGGCCCGGGCCCAGCCACGGTTGCAGCACCGCCACACTGTCGGCATCCAGGCCGTTGATCGCATGCAGCGCGATGCCCTGCATCTCCAGTTCTTCCAGCACCGCCAGTGCGTCTTCGCTGTATTCGGTCTGGTCGGCCTTGGTCAGTACCACCACCGGCTCGGCACCACCGCCGCCGACCAGCAGCAGGTAGCGCTCGATGCGGCGTGGATTGAAGTCGGCATCCAGGCCGCAGACGATGAACACCGTATCGATGTTGGCCGCGATCACCTGCTGGTGGTAATGCTCGCCGGCCGCACCGCGCTTGATCGCGGTCCGGCGCGGCAGCAGGGCGACGATGCGGATGCCATCAAGCAGCACCCAGTCGCCCACCGCCGGTCGCTCATGGCTGGGGAAGCGCGGGCGCTGCCATTCCGGCAGCGACTCGGCCTTGATCGATGCATCCGGGCCATCGGCCACCACGTAGTGGGTGCGGTGCTGCTCGATCACCCGCGCCGGGCGGGCCTGCGGATGGGCGGCCATCGCGGCCTGCCAGTCGGCCTGCTGCGCCGGGCCTGGCCAGGGCCAGCCGATGGTCTGCAGGGCGGTGAAATCGGGGGTCTGGGTCATCGCCGCCATTCTAACCGGCCCGATGCCTTGCCAGCCCAGCAACGGCAGGCGCTGGGCCCTTGCCATGCACTGCAACAATTCCGGTAGGATGGAAACCCCATGCCTTTTGACGGCCCAGCCCCCATGTCCACCCCCTCGCCCAAGCCCCTGGCCATCCGCGAGCGCCTTTCCGAAGTGCGCTACGAAATCCGCGGAGAACTGGCGCGGCGAGCCCGGGAGCTGGAGGCACAGGGCCGCAAGCTGATCAAGCTCAACATCGGCAACCCCGGTGCCTTCGGCTTCCGTGCGCCCGAGCACCTGCAGCGCGCGATCGCCGACGACATGGGCCGCACCGACCCGTACACCCACCAGCAGGGCCTGCCGGTCGCACGTGAAGCCATCGCTGGCTATTACGCCCGCCGTGGCGCGCCCAATGCGCACCCGGACCGCGTCTTCCTCGGCAATGGCGTCAGCGAACTGATCGACCTCTCGCTGCGCGCCCTGCTCAACCCGGGCGACGAAGTGCTGGTGCCCTCGCCCGACTACCCGCTGTGGTCGGCCTCGACCATCCTCAACGATGGCCGCCCGGTGTACTACCGCTGCGCGCCGGAGAACGGCTTCCAGCCGGACCCGAGCGAGATCGAGACGCTGGTCTCCTCGCGCACCCGCGCCATCGTGCTGATCAACCCGAACAATCCCAGCGGCGCCAGCTATCCGCGCGAACTGCTGGAACGCGTGGTGGAGATCGCACGCCGCCACAACCTGCTGCTGCTGGTCGATGAGATCTACGACCAGATCCTGTACGACGACGCGGTGTTCCAGCCGGTCGCTCCGCTGGCCGGCGATCATCCGTGCCTGACCTTCAGCGGCCTGAGCAAGGTGCACCGCGCCTGCGGCTGGCGCGTGGGCTGGGCCCACCTCAGCGGCGACGATGCCCGGCTGGGCGACTTCCGGGCAGCACTGGACCTGCTGGGTGCGCTGCGCCTGTGCGCCAACGTGCCCGGCCAGTACGCCATCGAGGCCGCCGTGAACGGCCCGGACACCATTTCCGAACTGTGCACGCCGGGTGGCCGCCTGTATGAGACCCGGCGCGCGGTGATCGAGGCCTGCGAAGCCAGCGAGCACCTGTCGCTGGTCGCGCCGGCCGGTGCGCTGTACGCGTTCCCGGCCGTGGTCGGCGCCGCCGCCAAGGGCTTCGACGACCATAACTTCGCGCTGGACCTGATGAACAATGAAGGCGTGCTGGTGGTGCCCGGTTCCAGCTTCAACGTGCCCTACCGCCACCACTTCCGCGTGACCCTGATGCCGGAAGCCTCGGTGATGCGCGATGTGTTCGCCCGCATCGACCGCGTGCTGGCCCGACGTGCCGAGGACGCGACCAAGGTCGTGCCGCTGAAGCCGCGCCGTTCGGTGGCCTGAGCGGTGGCGCTGTCCTATCTGGCGCTGGGCGATTCGTACACCATCGGCGAAGCGGTTGCGGTTGAAGGCCGTTGGCCGCACCAGCTGGCCGCCGCGCTGCGCGCGCAGGGCGTGGACCTGGCCGACCCACAGACCATCGCCACCACCGGCTGGACCACCGATGAACTGGACGCCGCTATCGACCTGGCCTCGCCACTGGGCCCGTTCGACTTCGTCAGCCTGCTGATCGGCGTCAACAACCAGTACCGCGGGCGCCCGCTGGACGAGTACCGCGCCCAGTTCGAGGCCCTGCTGCAGCGCGCGATCGGTTTTGCCGCCGGCCGCGCCGAGCGGGTGCTGGTGCTGTCCTTCCCGGATTGGGGCGCGACCCCGTTCGGCGCTGGCAGTGGCCGTGACCTGGCCGGGATCGAGATCGAGACCGACGAGTTCAACGCGGCCGCCGAGGTGATCAGCACCCAGCACAACGTGGCCTTCGTCGATATCACCGACATCAGCCGCGCCCAGGGCGACGACCCGGCGATGATTGCCGAGGACGGCCTGCATCCTTCGGCACGGATGTACGCGCTGTGGAGCGAACGGGCGCTGCCGGTGGCCGCGCACCTGCTCGGCCGCACCGACTGACATCCCCCAGCGGGGCGGCCCGGGCCAGGATCAGGGCCGGCTGCGACACCCGGGACCTGGCGGCCCCGACCGCACCGTGGGGGCGATGCGACGCAATGTTCCTGCCCTGCTCATCCCGCGCGATGCCGCCGGGGGTAGAATTGTTCATTCGAATTCCCGGAACCCCGACGTCCATGTCCCTCGATCCCGCCCTGCGTTCGCGCATCGAATCCATCCTCAACGACAACCGCGTCGTGCTGTTCATGAAGGGCCAGCCGTCGATGCCGCAGTGCGGTTTCTCGGCCAAGGCCGTGGGCGCCCTGCAGGACCTCGGCGTCGAGTTCGCCCACGTCAACGTGCTGGCCGACCAGGAAATCCGTGAGGGCATCAAGGCCTATGGCGACTGGCCGACCATCCCGCAGCTGTACATCGACGGCGAACTGGTCGGCGGCAGCGACATCGTGCTGCAGATGGCCGCCAGCGGCGAGCTGAGCAGCGTGCTGGGCCTGGCCGCGCCGGACCGCACCCCGCCGAGCATCACCGTGACCCCGGCCGCCGTGGAAATGCTGAAGGGCGCGCTGGCCGACGCCCCGGGCGCCGCACTGCAGCTGACCATCGACGCTGGCTTCCAGCCGAACTTCCAGCTGGCCCCGCACGACGAAGGCGCGATCGCCGCCGAGTCCAACGGCCTGCGCGTGCAGTTCGACCTGGCCAGCGCCCGTCGCGCCAACGGCATCACCATCGACTGGGTGGACGACATCCGCGGCAAGGGCCTGGCGATCGACAACCCGAACGCGCCCAAGCCGGTGCAGGAAATCAGCGTTCGCGATGCCGACGACCTCGTGCGCGCCGGCAACATCACCCTGGTGGACGTGCGCCCGGCCGACGAACGCGCCATCGCCGCCGTCGGCGTGCCGTTCAAGAGCTTCGACGGCAACGGCCGCGCCACGCTGGAAGCCCTGCCGAAGGACACCGCACTGGCGTTCATGTGCCACCACGGCGGCCGCAGCGCGCAGGCCGCCGAGCAGTTCCGTGCGCTGGGCTTCACCAAGGTGTTCAACGTCACCGGCGGCATCAACGCCTGGTCCGAAGAGGTGGACAACGGCGTGCCGAAGTACTGATCTGCAGCGGTTGAAACCTACGAAAAACGCCGGCGAACGCCGGCGTTTTTCTTGCATCCACGCAGGGCGTGGATCTACCCCGCAAACCCGCCTTCGGCCAGGTAGTCCAGCTCTTCCGGCGCCGGAATGCGGCCCAGTACCGCGTTGCGATGCGGGAAGCGGCCGAAACGGCGGATGATGTCGCGGTGCAGTTCGGCGTACTGCAGGTATTCCTTGTCACCCAGCGCGTCGAACATCGCCACCGAACGGTCCTGGTCCAGTGGATCCTCGGAGTGCTCGAACGGCAGGTAGATGAAGGCACGCAGCTTCGGGACCAGCTGCAGGTCCAGGCCTTCCTCGATCGCGCGCATCGCGTAGTGCCGGGCCAGGCCATCGGTGGCGTAGGAATGGGCGGTACCGCGGAAGCAGTTGCGCGGGAACTGGTCCAGCAGCAGCATCAGCGCCAGCGCGCCCTCGGCGCTGCCCAGCCAATGCTCGCGCGCGCGCGACGCCGCAGCAAAATGCTCATCCAGGAACAACCGGCGGAACTGCGCGTCGAACGCATCGTCGCGGGCGAACCACTTTTCCGGGCCCGCCTCCTTCCAGAATTCCACCACTTGCGCGGCAACGTCCATCACCTACTCCCCAGGGCCGGCGCGCCGCGCCAGGCCATCATCATCATTCGTCGAAGCGCAGGTGGCGGACCGACTTGCCGTTGCGCCGGATAAGCTTAAGCGCCTCGATGCCGATCTGGATATGGTTTTCCACGAACTGGGAGCTGACCTTGGCATCGGAGGCCTCGGTCTTGACCCCGTCGGGGATCATCGGCTGGTCGGACACCAGCAGCAGCGCGCCGCTGGGAATGTGGTTGGCGAAGCCGGCGGCGAACACCGTGGCCGTTTCCATGTCGATGGCCATGCAGCGCATCGCCCGCAGCCGCTCCTTGAAGGCCTCGTCGTGTTCCCAGACCCGGCGGTTGGTGGTGTAGACGGTGCCGGTCCAGTAGTCGTGGCCGAGGTCGCGGATCATGGTCGAGACCGCACGCTGCAGCGCGAACGCCGGCAGCGCCGGCACTTCCGGCGGCAGGTAGTCGCCCGAGGTGCCCTCGCCGCGGATCGCCGCGATCGGCAGCACCAGGTCGCCCAGCTGGTTCTTGCGCTTGAGCCCGCCGCACTTGCCCAGGAACAGCACCGCCTTGGGCATCACCGCCGACAGCAGGTCCATGATGATCGCGGCATTGGGGCTGCCCATGCCGAAGTTGATCATGGTGATGCCATCGATGGTGGCACTGGCCATCGGCCGGTCCAGGCCGATGACGGGCGCGCCGGTCAGCTCGGAAAAGGTATGCAGGTAGCCGCCGAAGTTGGTCAGCAGGATGTGCTGTCCGAACTGGTCCAGGGGCACGCCGGTATAGCGCGGCAGCCAGTTGTCGACGATTTCCTGCTTGCTCTTCATGGGCCGGGGTCCGGGACGGCGGGGGACCGGCTATTTTCGGCCAGACCGGCGGTGCCGTCGAGCCGCCAGCGGCCGGCCTGTGAAGAAGGTCACTTGGCAAGCCCACCACGCCCCGGCTAGCGTCGGCGATTGGACCAAGCCGCAAGCAAGGGGAACTGCATGGCATCGACGTTGTTGCGCGCCGGAGTGGCACTGGCGCTGCTTTCATTGAGCACGGCACCGGCGGTGGGCGCCTCGCGCTTCCTCGCCGATCCCTACCCCAGCACCTACCAGGCGCATCCCGATGCACCGGTGCTGATCCAGAACGCCACCGTGCTGACCGGCACCGGCCAGCGCCTGGACAACGCCGACGTGCTGCTGCGCGAGGGCCGCATCGTCGCGGTCGGCCAGCAGTTGCAGGCCGACGCCGGCGTCACCCGCATCGATGCCCAGGGCAAGTGGGTCACGCCGGGCCTGATCGACGTGCACTCGCACCTGGGCGTGTACCCCAGCCCGGGCGTCGGCGCGCACAGCGACGGCAACGAGATGACCGCGCCGGTCACCGCCAACGTCTGGGCCGAACACTCGGTATGGCCGCAGGACCCGGGCTTCGCCACGGCACTGGCCGGCGGCGTGACCAGCATGCAGGTGCTGCCCGGTTCGGCCAACCTGGTCGGTGGCCGCGGCGTGACCCTGAAGAACGTACCGGCGGTGACCTACCAGGCGATGAAGTTCCCCGGCGCGCCGTGGGGCCTGAAAATGGCCTGCGGCGAGAACCCCAAGCGGGTCTACGGCGAAGGCAAGGGCGTGGCCCCGGCCACGCGCATGGGCAACGTGGCCGGCTATCGCGCAGCCTTCATCGATGCCGCCGATTACATCGCCAAGAACACGCCCAAGCCGGCCAAGCGCAAGGGCTGGTTCGGCAGCGACAAGGGCGACAGCGCCGGGGATGCCGGCGGCAAGCGCGACCTCAAGCTGGACACGCTGGCCGGCGCCATCCAGGGCGACATCCGCGTGCACATCCACTGCTACCGCGCCGACGAAATGGCCACCATGCTCGACCTGGCCAAGGAATTCGGCTTCAAGGTGGCCGCGTTCCACCACGGCGTCGAGGCCTACAAGCTGGCTGACCGGCTGGCCGCCGATGGCGTCTGCGGCGCGCTGTGGGCCGACTGGTGGGGCTTCAAGATGGAGGCCTTCGACGGTATCCCGGAGAACATCGCGCTGGTCGATCGGCCGAAGAACAGCTGTGCCATCGTCCATTCCGACTCCCCCGAAGGCATCCAGCGCCTCAACCAGGAAGCCGCCAAGGTGATGGCCTCGGCGCGACGTGCACGCATGCCGGAGATCACACCCGAGCACGCCATCACCTGGATGACCGCCAACGCCGCCAAGGCGCTGGGCATCGAGGCCCAGACCGGCACCCTGGAGGCCGGCAAGATGGCCGATGTGGTGGTGTGGAACGGCAATCCCTTCAGTTCCTACGCGCTGGCCGAGCAGGTCTTCATCGACGGCCGCCGCCTGTACGACCGCGGTGCGCCGGCGGCGACGCCGCGTTCCGATTTCCAGCTTGGCCAGGAGGTACGCTGATGAGGGTCCTCAAGCAGTGGCTGCACTCTGCCACGAAGGGCAGCCGGGCATGGCTCGGCTCTACCGCCATGGTGCTGGCGTGCATCTCCGCATCCGCACAGGCGCAGGACCTGCTGGTGCGCAACGCCACGGTGCACACCGCCAGCGCACGCGGCAGCCTGCAGAACGCCGACGTGCTGGTGCAGGGCGGCATCATCCGTGCGGTGGGCAACGGCCTGTCCGCGCCCGCCGGCGCAACCGTGGTCGAGGCCAGTGGCCGCCCGTTGACCCCTGCACTGTTCGGCGGCATCACCGAGACCGGCATCGAAGAGGTGCTGGTCGAGAGGAGCACCGTCGACAGCGCGCTGAAGATCGGCGAGCAGCCGCTGCGGCCCGAGTTCGACGTGACCCTGGCCTACAACCCGGCCTCGGTGCTGATTCCGGTGACCCGGCTGGAAGGGATCGGCTTCACCGCACTGGGGGCAACCCCCGGCGGTGGCTTCGTGGCCGGCCAGGGCGGCGTGATGCGGCTTGATGGCAGCATCGACCCGATCGGCCCGCGTGCCCTGTTCCTGCGCATCGGCGCAGCCGCCTCGGAACTGACCGGCCAGTCGCGCGCCGCGCAGTGGATGCTGCTGCAGCAGATGATCGACGAGGCGCGTGGCCAGGTGGCCGCAGACTCGCCGCATGCGCTGCTGACCCCGGCCGGCCGCCGCACGTTGAGCCGCTACCTGGCTGGCCAGGGCCGGATCGTGGTGGAGGTGGATCGTGCCGCCGACATCCGCCAGCTGCTGCGCTGGGCCGCCCGCGAGAAGGTGAAGATCGCCATCGCCGGGGCCAGCGAAGCGTGGCAGGTGGCGCCGGAACTGGCCGCTGCCCACGTGCCGGTGTTCGTTGATGTGCTGGCCAACCTGCCGGCCAGCTTCGACCAGATCGGGGCCACGCTGGAGAATGCGGCACGCCTGCAGCGCGCGGGCGTGGCGGTCTCCTTCGTACAGCGCGGCGACGCCACCCACAACGCCCGCAAGATGCGCCAGCTGGCCGGCAATGCGGTCGCCCATGGCCTGCCCTGGGCCGACGGCCTGGCCGGCCTGACCCGGGTACCGGCGCAGGCGTTCGGCGTGGCCGACCAGATCGGCAGCATCGAGCCCGGCAAGCGCGCCGACCTGGTGCTGTGGGAAGGCGACCCGCTGGATGTGGCGCACTATGCCGAACAGGTCTGGCTGGGCGGCCGCGCGATGCCGATGCGCTCGCGCCAGACCGAACTGCGCGACCGCTACCTGCAGCGCAACGCGCAGCCCTGACCGTACACCAGGAGACCCCAATGGCCACGCTGCGCTGGTACTTCGACTTCGTCTCGCCGTATTCCTACCTGCACTGGCAGAAGCTGAAGCAGCTGCCGCAGTTCGCGCAGATCCAGCCGGTGCCGATTGCCTTCGGTGCGGTGCTGCACCACCTGGGCAACCTCGGGCCGGCCGAGATTCCCGCCAAGCGCCGTTTCATCTACCGCCAGCTGCTGTGGACCGCGCAGGCCGAGGGTACGCCCCTGCGATTCCCGCCGGGCCATCCGTTCAACCCGTTGTCGGCGCTGCGCCTGTGCCTGGCCGACGGTGCCAGCGCGAAGGCGGTGGACGTGTTGTTCGACTGGATCTGGCGCGACGGCAACGCTGCCGACAGTGCCGATGCGCTGCGCGAGCCGGCCGCGCGGCTGGGCATCGAGGATGCCGACAGTGCCATCGCCGAGCCGGCGGTCAAGGAGCAGCTGCGGCGCAATACCGAGGCCGCGATTGCCGCTGGCGTGTTCGGGGTACCCACCCTGGCCATCGACGACGAGCTGTTCTGGGGCAACGACGCGCACCCGCTGATGGCCGCCGTGCTGGCCGACCCAGGCCTGCTGCTGCAGCCCGAATGGCAACGCCTGGCCAGCCTGCCGATAGCGGTGCAGCGCAACCGCTGAACAGGGCGTGGCGCGTTTCCCTCGCGCGCCGCGCCAGGTTTTGAGATAGATTTCACGTTTCCGAACCTACAACCGCCCTGGAGGGGGAGCCGCGGATGCGCATCGGAATCGTCGTCGACTCGGCCTGCGACCTGCCGCAGGACTTCATTGCCGCGCACAACATCGTGCTGCTGCCGATCACCGTACGGATCGGCGAAGCCGTGTTGGCCGATCATCGCGATGAGCAGGCCACGCTGAGCTTCCTGCACGCGCACGTGGCCGAGCATGGTGCGGAGGCGGAAACCATCCCGTTCAGCGTCAACCAGATCCGTGACCTGTTCCTGCAGCAGCTGGTGATCGATTACGACCACGTGTTCTGCATGACCATCACCAAGACCCGCAGCCCGATCCACGACAACGCGCTGCAGGCCAGCTTCGCCATCCTCAACGACTACAAGCCGGTACGGCAGGCCGCGGGCTACAACTCGCCGTTCGCGCTGCGCGTGCTCGATACCCAGAACCTGTTCGCCGCGCAGGCGGTGACTGCGGTGGAAGCGGTGCGCCTGCGCGACAGCAACGCCAGCGTGCAGCAGATCCGCGAGCGGCTGGAGGAACTGGCCGGCAACGTGCACGGCTACATGGTCACCCGCGACCTGTACTACATGCGTGCACGTGCGCGGCACAAGGGCGACCGCAGCGTCGGCCTGCTCAGCGCCGCGCTGGGCAGCGCGCTGGACATCAAGCCGGTGCTGCACGGCTACCGCGGCGAGACCGGGCCGGTGGCCAAGATCAAGGGCTTCGACAATGCGGTGCAGAAGCTGTTCGCGGTGGTCGGCCAGCGCGTGCGTGCCGGCCTGATGACGCCGACCGTGTGTGTCAGCTACGGCGGTGAACTGGACGAGCTGCGCAGCCTGCCCGGTTATGCACCGCTGAAAGAGGTCTGCGCCAGCCACGGCGTGACCGTATACGAATCGGTGATGAGCCTGACCGGCATGGTCAACGTCGGCAAGGGCGCGGTCACCGTGGGCTTTGCCGATGGGCCGCATCGGTTCGAATGAGCGTTGGCCACGGCCGGAATCTGCACATCGATTCCACCGCGACTGTGCCAGCCTTGCCGCACTTCAAGGAGAACTCCATGCCTGCGCAGTACCACATCAGCCTGCCCGACCCGTCCAAGGCCCGCGGCAACGACCCTGACCTGTCCTTCCATTCGCAGGGCGCCGCCGGTTTCGCCGAAGAGCTGCAGGATGCCCTGCGCAACGGCACGCTGTTCGAGCGCTGGAAGGCCAAGCAGCCCGACCCGGATGCGGTGGAACCGCAGTGGGGCGTCACCGACCCGGACGCCACCGTGACCGGTGAGCAGAAGGACCTGCGCATCAACCTGGTCGCCACCACCCGCATCGACAGTGACGTGTTCAAGCAGCGCCTGCGCCTGCTGGCCGGCCACCACTGGGAACTGCGCGACGTGCGTTGAAGCCTGGCTCGGGTAGATGCCAACCAAGGTTGGCAACTACCGGGTCACACGGTAGTGCCGGCCGCTGGCCGGCAACTGCAGAATCGATGAAGGTGCCGGCCAGCGGCCGGCACTACCAGCCACCGCCCAGCGCGCGGTACAGCTCCACTCGTGCAATCGCCGCGGTGGCCTGGCTGTTGGCCAGCGCAGCCTGGTTGTCCAGCGCGATACGCTGGGTCGTCAGCACGTCCAGCATGTCGACCACGCCGGCCTGGTACTGCCGGCGCGCCGCACCCAATGCCATCTCGCTTTCCTCCACCGCCACATGCAGCTGCACGGTACGCTGCTGCTCGGCCGCGTAGCCATCGATGGCATCGTCCACTTCATGCCAGGCCTGCAGCACGGTGCGGCGGAACTGCAACGCCGATTGTTGCTGCTGCAGCCGGCTCAATGCGAGGTTGGCCTTCAACCGCCCGCCCTGGAAGATCGGCAGGCTGATCGACGGCCCGATGCTGAAACGGTGCGCGTTCCAGCCGTCCAGGTCATCCAGCTGCCTGGCCTGGAAACCGGCATCGCCATTCAAGGTGATACGCGGCAGGAAACTGGCCTGGGCCACGCCGATGCCCGCCGTCGCCGCGTGCAATGCCGCTTCGGCACGGCGGATGTCCGGGCGACGTTCGGCCAGTTCGCTGGGCACGCCCACCGCCACCGCCGGCAACGCCGGCCAGTCACGGCGCGCGTCCTGCAGCTGTGCGTCGAGGGCCTGCGGCGGTTGTGCCAGCAGGAATGCCAGCGCATTGCGCAGCTGCGATTCGCGATGCTGCAGGGGCGCGATGCGCGCCTGCAGCGAGGCCACCTGCGCCGCTGCGCTGGACACGTGCAGCGTGCTGGCCACGCCCTGGCGCTGGCGTGCCTCGGTCAGGCGCTTGATGTCGTGGGCGATGCTCAGATTGTCTTCGGTGATCGCCCGTAACTGCCGCGTCGCGCGCAGCTGCAGATAGTCACGCGCGGTTTCCGCCAGCAGCGCGATGCGCACCGCATGCGCATCCTCTTCGGCCATCTGCACGCGTGCATCGGCCGCTTCCACCTGGCGGCGCACACGCCCCCACAGGTCCAGTTCCCAGCTCAGGCCGATGCCGGCCTGGAACAGTCCGTAGTCTTCACGACCGCCGTTGCCGGACGGATCGCTCAAGCCCACTTCGCTGTTGCGTGCGCGCAGGCCACTGGCACTGGCACTGACGCTGGGCAGACGGTCCGCCGCACTGACACCGCGCGCGGCGCGACTCTGCTGCACCCGGTTGGCGGCCAGCTGAAGGTCCAGGTTGGCCGCCAGCACCTGGCTGGCCAGCTGGCCCAGCAGCGGATCGTAGAAGCCGGCCCACCAGGCGGCGTCCTGATCGATCGCGTTGCGCGCGACGGCCTCACCCTGCCAGTGGCTGGGCAGTTCTGCCTGCGGGCGCACGAAGTCCGGGCCCATCGTGCAGGCAGCCAGGCCCGTGCACAGCGTGGCCGCAACGAAGGTTTGGAACACGCTGCGAACGCTCATGCGCCCTCCCCGCCCGTGCGGTCCTGCACGCGCTGCGCGCTCTGCACGCGCACACGGCTGTCCAGGTCAACGCGGGCTTCCACCGACATGCCGGCACGCAGCTGCTCCAGCAGTGGCTGGCCCGGCTCCAGCAGGATTTTCACCGGAATGCGCTGCACCACCTTGGTGAAGTTGCCGGTGGCGTTCTCCGGTGCGACGGCGGCGAAGGTCACGCCCGTGGCCGGCGCGATGCTGTCGATGTGCCCGCGCAGCGACTTGCCCGGGAACACGTCCACCTTCAGCTCCACCTGCTGGCCGGCCTGCATGCGGGTCATCTGCGTTTCCTGGAAGTTGGCGACCACGAATGCGCGCTTCAACGGCACCACGGCGGCCACCGGCGTTCCCGGGGCCAGGTAGGCACCCGCGCGCACCGCACGGCGGCCGACCATGCCGTCGATCGGTGCGCGCAGCACGGTGTGCGACAGATCCAGTTCGGCGCGCGCCTGCGCAGCTTCGGCGCGTTGTACCGCGGCCTGCGCGGCCTGCACACCGGCGGTCAGGATGTCGGTGCGCTGGCGTGCGGTCGACAGCGCGGCCTGGCCCTGCTGCAGGTGGGCACTGGCCACCGCCTGCTTCGACTGCGCCTGCTGCGCGTTCTGCACGGTGCCGGCGCCATCGCGGGCCAGTTCGCGGTAGCGCTGCTGGTCGGCGCTGGCCAGGCTCAGTTCGGAGCGGCTGACATCGACACTGGCCCTGGCCTGTTCGATCAGCGAGCCCTGCTGGGCCAGTGCGGCTTGTGCATTGGCCAGCTGTGCACGGGCGTTGGCCAGGTCGGCACGCGCTGCCTGCAAGGCCACCTGGTAGTCGCGGTCGTCGATGCGGGCCAGCACGTCGCCGGCCTTCACGGGTTGGTTGTCGTCCACCTCGACGCTGCTGACGAAGCCGGCCACCTTCGGTGCGACCACGGTGAAATCCGCATTGACGTAGGCGTTGTCGGTGCGCTGGTAACGCCCGTCGCGCAGCAGCAGCCAGCTGCCGATCGCCAGGGCCAGCACGCCCAGCACGAGGCCGGTGTTGAGGGTTGTCTTGTTGAGGCTCATGGGGGAGTCCTTGCGGGTGAGGGTCAGGCCACGGCACGTGGCGGATGGACACGGGTGGCCCACGGCAGCAGCGGCAGGCAGCCCAGGGCCACCAGCGCAACCAGCCAGTACAGGTCCGCCGAGGTGAGCGCCTGCACCTGGGCGTGCAGGCGCGCGGGCAGATCGGCGCTGGCGGGCAACCACGGCTGGTTGCCCAGGTGATCGATCAGCGCGGTGGAATGGAGGTGGCGCCGTGACTGTCCGACCGCATCAAGCACGCCACCGGCAAACACCGCCGAAAAGCCTTTGACGGTGTTGAACCAGGCCGAGGCATAGGGACCGTCCTGCGGCGCCAGGCCGGTGGTCGCCAGCAGCAGCAACGGCAGCACCGCCATCGGCTGTGCCACCACCTGCAGCAGTTGCACCCACAGGAAGGTGTCGCGGTTCCACTGCACATCCAGATGTGCGCCCATGAAGCACGCCGCCGCCAGCAGCAACAGCCCGGCCGCCTGCACCCAGCGGCAGTCGACCGCACGCTGGTTCATCAGCGCAGCCACCAGCGGCAACGCAATGGCCTGCGGCAGCGCCACCCACAACAACATCGGCGCGGTCTGCAGCGGGCGGTAGCCCTGCACACTGGCGAGGAAGCCGGAGGGGATGGAGATGACCGCCAGCAGTACGAACAGCACGCCCACGCAGGTCACCAGCGAATAGCTGAGATTGCGATGGGCCAGCAGTTGCAGCTTGAAGAACGGCAGCGGGTGGAACCACTCGTTGATGAAGAACAACACCAGCAGGCCGGTGCCGCCGCCAAGCAGCACCGTGATCAGCGGCGAATCGAACCAGTTCAGGCGCGCGCCCTGGGTCAGGCCCAGCACCAGCATCACCAGTGCCGGCAACCCCAGCGCCAGGCCCACGCCGTTGAACTGGGCAAAGCGCTCCAGGCGCATCGGGTCCTGCGGCAGGCCCCAGCCGACCATCACCATGCCGGCCACGCAGAACGGCACGATCTGCCAGAACGCGAACTGCCAACCGGCGTGCTCGACCCACAGTGCGGCCAGCGGCGTGCCCATGCTCGGCCCGAACGTTGCGGTGAGCGCGTAGCCCGCCAGGCCATACAGCTTGATGCCCGGCGGCAGGAAGCGCAGCGCCACGCTCATCAGCAGCGGCGGCAGCGCACCGCCGGCCAGGCCCTGCAATGCGCGCAGCAGCAGGAAAGTCGGCAGGTTCGGCGCCAGCGGGCACAGCACCCCCAGCACCATGAAGGCGGCGATCATCACCAGGCCGAAGCGGCGCAGCGAGAAGGTGGCCGCGCACCAGGGCGCGAAGGCCATCGCGCTGACCGACATGGCACTGTAGATGCCGGTGATCCAGTTGCCGTCATCGGCACTGAACCCCATCCCACCGCGGATGTCGGCCAGCGCGACCTTGGTGACGTTCTCGTTGAAGCCCGACAGCAGCACCACCAGCAGCACGCCGCACAATCCGACCACGATGCGGCGATCGAACGCGGGGGCAAGCGGGGCGGCCGGGGCCTGTGGCAGGGTGATCGCGCTCATGGGCGCGGGCCGATCCGTGCAGCGCACGGCAGGTGAAGCGACATGGCGTGCGCTCCGTGAATGTGGGGAGCGCAGTCTAGGCAGGCCCACTGCTGCGAAAAATGGCGTGGATGCGATGCCAGGCGTGCGCTGGACGCACGGGTTTGGGTGGGTGCCAACCGTTGGTCGGCACACGATTACACAGCGTCGGCGTCGCACATGCTCTTGATCGCACGGCGCAGCCAGCGGTGCGCCGGGTCGTTGTCCATGCGCGGGTGCCAGGCCTGCACCAGTGCCACCGTGCGTACTGGCACCGGCAACGGGAACATGCGCAGTGGCAGCCCCATGTAGGCGATGCGATCGAGCATCACGCTGGGCATCTGCGGCAGCACCAGGTCCGAGGCGGCTGCAGCAAAGATCGCGCCATGGAAGGTGGGGATGACCATCGCCACCCGCCGCTGCAGGCCCAGCTGTGCCAGTTCGTCGTCGATCGGCCCATGCGCGATGCCGCGCCGCGAGACGGCGATGTGGTCGCAGGCGGCAAACCGTTCGGCGGTGATATCGCCGTCGAACAGCGGGTGATCCTTGCGCGCAGCGCCCAGCAGGGCCGTGGTGAACAGGTTCTGCACCTTGGTTTCCTGGGTGTGCTTGCCGGCGGTGCTCACATACAGATCGATCCGGCCCTGCACCATCGCGTCATCGTCGGTATCGCCTTCGGGCATGAACCGCAGCGTGCAACCTGGCGCCTGCTGGCGGAACACGTCCCGCAGGCGGCCGCCGTAGCTGCCGATGAACACGTCGTTGGCGCGGATGCTGAAGGTACGTTCCAGGGTCTGGATGTTTACCTCGCGTCCTTCGTTGAACACCCGATGGGCCTGCTCGATCACGTCGCGCACCTGCTCGCGCAGTTCCAGCGCGCGCGGGGTCGGCGCCAGGCCGCGGCCGGCGCGTACCAGCACCGGGTCGCCCAACGCGTCGCGGATCCGCCCCAGGGTGCGGCTCATGGCCGGTGCGCTCAGATTCATGCGCCGAGCCGCTCCAGCGACGCTGCCTTCGTCCAGCAGGATATCCAGGGCCAGCAGCAGGTTGAGATCGGGCAAGGGCATGGCAGTCTCCAACAGGTGGAATGACTCTACGACACTCAATGGAAACCTGGATTGCACCCAACGCATGTATTTCCTGCGCCGCACGGCATGGGTGCGCGCGGTGACATCGGCGACCATCCCCGGCCTGCCAAGGAGACATCCATGTTCACTACCCTGCTGGTCGCCCTGGACGGCGGCCCCCAGCACGCGCGCGTGCTGGATCTGGCGGCGGCCCTCGCCGGCCCTCGCAGCCGCCTGCATCTGCTGTGCGTGCTGGACCCCGAGTTCGCGCTGGCCGCCGACGCCAGCGAGGCCGACCGCATCGAATACCCGGAAGCCGCGCGCCAGCGCTCACGCGCCGAAGCGGTGCTGGCCGAAGCGCTGGCCGAGCTGCGCGAACGCGGCGTCGATGCCATCGCGCAGATTCCCTCCGGCGACCCCGGCGAAGTCATCAGCGAACAGGCCAAGCGCCTGAAGTGCGACCTGATCGTGATCGGTCACCGCCACCTGTCCCGCCTGCAACGCTTGTTCGAACCCTCGATCGGGCAATGGACCATCGACCACGCGCCCTGTCCCGTGCTGGTGGAAACCCGCGACCCATAGCCCTGGCAACGATGGCGTCCCGTTCCGCTGCGGCAGCGTTGACCCGATGCGCCGGGGACGCGTTTCGCGTTGCGCTCAACAGTCCATCCGGCCGTGCTCGTTGCCTTCGTCATCCAGCACATGCGCGTGCAGCACCACCTGGTTGCGACCGGCCCGCTTGGCGGCATACAGGCCGGCATCGGCATCGGCCAGCAGCTGGTCGGCACTGGCCAGGGCCGGTGGATGCAGGTAGCCCACGCCGATGCTGATACTGACTGACCCTTCCGGCAGCGGCAGGGCCTCCACCGCCTCACGCAGCCGTTCGGCCAGCGCCAGCACGCCCGACAGCGCGCTTCCAGGCACGATCACTGCGAATTCCTCGCCGCCATAGCGCGCCACACTGTCGCCGGCGCGGCCGGCGATGGCCTTCAATACCGCGGCCACGGCCTGCAGGCAGCGATCGCCAGCCGGATGGCCGTGCTGGTCGTTGAAGGCCTTGAAGTGGTCGATGTCCACCAGCAGCAGGCCCAGCGGGCTGCCACTGCGCCGTGCGCGGTTCCACTCCGCCAGCAGCAGCGCGTCGAACTCGCGGCGGTTGGCAACCCCGGTCAGGCCATCCTGCCGCGCCAGCTGGTCCAGGCCGGCCTGGCGTTCCATCAGGTCGGTCTGCAGCAGGATGCTGCGCAGGCCGAAGCCCAGTGTGGCCACCACGAAGCCACTGACCGCCAGCGGTCGCGCGTGGTCGACCACCAGCGTGCCCAGCACCAGCAGCAGCAACGGCAGGATCATCGGCCCCGCAGCCTGCACGGTGCGCGCCAGCCGTGGATGCGGCGCCGAGCTTGGTACCGGCGCCCGGCTCAGCGCCAGCAACGCCAGCAGCAGGAACGGCAGGTCGATCAGCAGATCGTTGTAGGCACCGAAGGAATCGCCCGAGGTGTAGTGGTTGATGTAGTAGGCCACCAGCAGGTACGCCAGCGCGTACAGCGCAAGCACCCGGAAGAAGCCGCGCCGCTCGGGCACATCGCCGGCCAGCCAGCGCACCACCGCGAACCCGGCGATGCACAGGTTCTGGATATCGAACATGCGCTGCATGCTGGCCATCGCCGAATCGTCGATATCGATACGGGCGGCGAACGATTGCGTATGCACGAAGAACAGCACGCCCAGCAGCGCCGCCATCGCGGCGTCGATCAGGCTGATGCTCAGGCGCTCACGGCGCGCGCGGGCCAGGATGAACACCAGCGGGACGCCGTACAGCACGTACAGGAACAGGCTGGCCTGCGGCGTGATATCGGCGCGACCGGCGCCGAGTGCATCGATCATGTTGAAGGCCATGCCGCCGGCCCACAGCAGCAGCGCCAGCGCCGTGGCGCGCCAGCCCAGCGCGGCACCGTCACGACGCGCCCGCCACAGGCAGGCGGCCGCGGCCAACAGCGGTGCTGCGGTCAGGAAAACGAAGGAGCCCACGCCGGTCGCCCCCGGCCACAGGGTCACGACCAAGCCATGGCACAGCACGTACAGCAGCGCCAGCACTACCGGCATGCCTCCCCCGATCCGCAAGGCCGTATGCGCGCACGATAGCGCGGCGTCGCGCCACGATGGCGTGATCCACTGCGGCAAGACGACACGCCGCGTGCCCGCCATGGTAGTGCCGGCCGCTGGCCGGCAACCTGCAGCGCAGTGATTCGCCGGGATTGCCGGCCAGCGGCCGGCACTACCGAAAGGCCGTCAGCCGTGCAGCGCTTGGGCGTGGTGGGCGATGTGCTCGCCGATGAAGCTGGCGATGAAGTAGTAGCTGTGGTCGTAGCCGGGCTGCAGGCGCAGGGTCAGCGGGTGGCCGGCCGCATCGCAGGCCTGCTGCAGGCGCTGTGGCTGCAGCTGGGTCTGCAGGAATTCGTCGGCCCCACCCTGGTCGACCAGCAGGGGCAGGCGCTCGCTGGCCGTCGCCACCAGTGCACAGGTATCCCACTGCGCCCAGTCGGCCGGGTTGTCGCCCAGGTAGGCATGGAAGGCCTTCTGCCCCCACGGCACGTGGCTGGGCGCGACGATCGGCGAGAACGCCGACACGCTGCGGTAGCGTCCGGGGTTGCGCAGCGCGATCACCAGCGCACCGTGGCCGCCCATCGAATGGCCACTGATCGCACGCGCGCCGGTTGCGGGGAAGCTCGCCTCGATCAGCGCCGGCAGTTCCTGCGCCACATAGTCGTGCATGCGGTAGTGCTTGGCCCACGGCGTGCGGGTGGCATTGAGGTAGAACCCTGCGCCCTTGCCGATGTCGTAGCCTTCGGCGTCGGCCACGTCATCGCCGCGCGGGCTGGTATCGGGCGCAACGATGATCACGCCGTGCTCGGCTGCGTAGCGCTGTGCGCCGGCTTTGGTGATGAAATTCTGCTCGGTGCAGGTCAGCCCGCTCAACCAGTACAGCACTGGCAGCGCCTGTGTCTCCACCTGTGGCGGCAGGTACACGGCGAACTGCATGTCGCAGCCCAGCGTGGTCGAATGATGACGGTAGACGTCCTGCCAGCCACCGAAGCAGGCGCGGTGTTCGATGCGTTCCATGGGTTCCTCCCGAGGGGCGGCAGGCCGTCAAGCCTGCCACCCGGCGCGGCTCAGTAGTGGACCACCGAACGGATCGACTTGCCTTCATGCATCAGGTCGAAAGCGTCGTTGATCTTGTCCAGGTCCATGGTGTGGGTGACGAACGGCGCCAGTTCGATATCGCCCTTCATTGCATCCTCGACCATGCCCGGCAGCTGGCTGCGGCCCTTCACGCCACCGAAGGCGGTGCCCATCCACTTGCGGCCGGTCACCAGCTGGAACGGACGGGTGGAGATTTCCTGCCCAGAACCGGCCACGCCGATCACCACGCTCTGGCCCCAGCCACGGTGCGCGCATTCCAGCGCCGCGCGCATCACATTGACGTTGCCGATGCACTCGAAGCTGTGGTCCACGCCCCAGGTGGTCATCTCGACGATGACCTGCTGGATGGGCTTGTCGTGGTCTTTCGGGTTGATGCAGTCGGTGGCACCGAATTCGCGGGCCAGCTCGAACTTGGACGGATTGGTGTCCACCGCGATGATGCGGCCGGCCTTGGCCTGGCGCGCACCCTGGATCACCGCCAGGCCGATGCCGCCGAGGCCGAACACCGCCACGCTGTCGCCTTCCTGCACCTTGGCGGTGTTGTGCACCGCGCCGATGCCGGTGGTGACGCCGCAGCCGAGCAGGCAGACGTGTTCCGGGTTCGCGTCCGGATTGATCTTCGCCAGCGACACCTCGGCCACCACGGTGTACTCGCTGAAGGTCGAGCAGCCCATGTAGTGGTACAGCGGCTCACCGTTGTAACTGAAGCGGCTGGTGCCGTCGGGCATCACGCCCTTGCCCTGGGTGGCGCGCACCGACACGCACAGGTTGGTCTTGCCGCTCTTGCAGAACAGGCACTCGCCGCACTCGGCGGTGTACAGCGGAATCACGTGGTCACCCGGCTTGACGCTGGTCACGCCCTCGCCCACTTCCACCACAATGCCCGCGCCTTCATGGCCCAGCACCACCGGGAACAGGCCTTCCGGATCATCGCCGGACAGGGTGAACGCATCGGTGTGGCAGACACCGGTATGGGTGATCCTGACCAGCACTTCGCCCTTCTTCGGCGGGGCGACGTCGATTTCGACGATCTGCAGCGGCTGGCCGGGACCAAAGGCGACGGCGGCACGGGACTTCATGGTGGCTTCTCCAAAGACAGGCAATGACAGGATGGGCGGCGCACTGTTGCGCCGTCGTTTATTTCAGGTACGAGCGGATCAACGCGCTCATGTCGCGCACACGTTCGGCGCGCTGTTCATCGGAAGCCGCAGGCTGGCCGAACTCCTCGCGCAGATGGGCCTCCATCACCTCGGACATCAGGCCGTTGACCGCACCCCGGATGGCGGCGATCTGCTGCAGCACCGGCGCGCAGTCGGCACCGGCTTCCAGCGCGCGATCGAGCGCATCGCACTGGCCGCGGATGCGGCGCACGCGGGCCAGCACCTTCTTTTTCTCTTCGGGGGAGTGCGGCATGGCGGGGGCCACCTCGGAACTATACTGGGGGATAGTATACACAGGGCCCCGGACGGCTC
This sequence comes from Stenotrophomonas sp. SKA14, assembly GCF_000158575.1. NCBI lineage: Bacteria > Pseudomonadati > Pseudomonadota > Gammaproteobacteria > Lysobacterales > Lysobacteraceae > Stenotrophomonas > Stenotrophomonas sp. SKA14. The sequence goes on along the minus strand of NZ_DS999412.1, from coordinate 1,206,079 downwards.
AATCCCGCCCGCTCAATCGAACAGCCCTTCGCCCGCCAACCGGGTCAGTTCGTCCACCACGTAGCGCACTTTCGGCCGCAGGTGGCGGGTCGGCGGCCACAGCGCGTGGATGTCGATGTGGCGCTGCATGTGCGCGTCCAGCACCGATTGCAGCGCGCCGGATTGCAGGTGACGGCGTACCAGCGACTCCGGCATCTGGCAGATGCCCAGCCCGGCAATGGCTCCGTCGATCACCGCATCGCCATCGTTGAGCTGGTAGGCCGCGTTGGGGATGAAGGTTCCTTCGGCATCATCACTGCCGATGCGCCACGCTACCGGCTGCCCGTGGCGGAAGCCGACGATGCTGCGTTGCTGTGCCAGTTCCTCCACCGTTTGCGGGGTGCCGTGCGCCCGCAGGTAGGCCGGCGCGGCGCAGGTGACCAGGCGCTGGCGGCCGAGCCGGCGCGCCACCAGATGCTCGGCCTGGTGCAGGCCGCCAAAGCGTATCAGCAGGTCGATGCCTTCCTCGACGGGATCGACGAAGTGATCGGTGAAGGTCATCGTCAGCTGCAGGTCCGGGTATTGCCGGCACAGGCGCAACAGCACCGGCAGCACCACCAGCCGCCCGAACGAGGATGGCATGTCGATGCGCAGCCGCCCGCTGGGCAGGCCGGCCGAGCCCAGGCAGGCCTCGGCCGCGGAGATCTCTTCCAGCGCTGCCGCACACGAAGCGTAATAGGCCTCGCCATCGGTGGTCAGCGCGATGCGCCGCGTGGTGCGATGGAACAGGCGCACGCCCAGCCGCGCTTCCAGCCGGGCGATGGCCTTGCCCACGGCCGAGCGCGAAATGCCCAGCGCATCGGCGGCCTCGGTGAAGCTGCCCGAGCGGGCCGTGGTGACGAACGTGACCAGGCCATTCAAGGATTCCAGCGGCAACATCTTCAACCCCTCATTAGGGACAGATAGTCCCGCACCAAGGGAAATCGAAGCGCTTTATGCGCCCACATGTCAACTCCATCCTGTGTGCATGGCGCCGCTGGCGCCCCTCCCCCCGCACCGAGATGACCGACATGACCGCTGCCCTGTTCCACCCGTTCGACCTGGCCGGCACTGCCCTGCGCAACCGCATCGCGATGGCGCCGATGACCCGTGCCCGCAACCCCGGATCGGTCGCCAACGACCTCACCGCGCGGTACTACCGGCAGCGTGCCAGTGCCGGCCTGATCATCAGCGAAGGCACGCCGGTCTCACCGCAGGGCCAGGGCTACATCGACGTACCGGGCATCTGGTCGGCCGAACAGGTGGCGGGTTGGAAGCAGGTCACCCAGGCGGTGCATGCCGCGCAGGGCACGATCTTCGCCCAGCTCTGGCACGTGGGCCGCATGTCGCATGCCTCGCTGCAGCCCGATGGCGGCCAACCGGTCAGCGCCGGTACCCGCCCGGTGGCCAGTGCGCCGAAGAACACCTCGTTCGTGTACCTGGATGACGGCAGCCGCGGCCATGCCGATCCCACCCCGGCGCGTGCACTGGATACGGCCGAGATTCCCGGCATCGTCGACGACTTCGTGCGCGGTGCCGACAACGCGATCGCCGCCGGCTTCGACGGCATCGAACTGCATGCCGCCAACGGCTACCTGTTCGAACAGTTCCTCAATCCGCTCATCAACCAGCGCGAGGACCGCTACGGTGGCTCGCTGCCGAACCGTGCGCGGTTGATCCTGGAAACGGTGGATGCGATGGCCGAACGCATCGGCGCGCATCGCATCGGCGTGCGGCTGGCCCCGAACAACCTCACCTTCGACATGCCGTTCTACCCCGACAACGAAGCCACTTATCTGTACCTGGCCGAAGAACTGGGCAAGCGCGGGCTGGCCTATGTTCACCTCAACGACAACCTGCAGCAGGGTGCATCGGTGCTGGGTGAGGCATTCCTGCAGCAGTTCAAGCAGGCCTACGGCGGCACGCTGATCCTGGCCGGCGGCATGACCCGCGAACGCGCGCTGCAGCTGGTCGAGGCCGGCACCATCGATCTGGCCGCGTTCGGCCAGCCGTTCATCGCCAACCCGGATCTGGTCGAGCGCCTGCAGCACGACATCGCACTGGCCACTCCCGACCGCAGCAGCTATTACGGTGGCGGCGAAGCGGGCTACCTCGATTACCCGCGCGCCCAGTAGATCCACGCCATGCGTGGATGCGGCGCACCTGCCGCTCATCGGTGCGCCGCATTGCATGACGGGCGTACACTGCCTGCCCGCATCCACTGAGCCGGCTTATGGATACGCCCACCGCAGCGTTCATCGTCAATCTCGACGTCCCCGATCTGGCCGCGGCTGAAGCCTTCTACACCGCAGCCTTCGGCCTGCGCATCGGCCGCCGCCTCGGCCCGGGCGCCGTGGAACTGCTCGGCGGGCCAACCGCGTTGTATCTGCTGCACAACGAGGCCGGCAGCGCCGCCACCGGGGACGGCGACGTGCGCGACTACGAGCGCCATTGGACGCCGCTGCATCTGGACTGGGTGGTGGATGACATCGAGGCCGCGCTGGCGCGTGCGGTTGCGGCCGGAGCAACGCTGGAGCAGGCGATACGCGAGCGTCGCTGGGGCTGCATCGCCGTACTGGCCGATCCGTTCGGCCACGGCTTCTGCCTGATCCAGTTCAGTGGCGAAGGCTACGACGCGCTGCTCGACTGACCGGCGCGGTTTTCACCACGGCAACGGCACCGCCTCGTCGTTGGCGCGCTCGCCGTAGTACAACGACGGCAGCAGGCGCGAGAGGAAACTGAACTCCGTATAGCAGTGCTTGAGCAGGCCCAGTCCGACCGCATCGCTGGCATCGCGCTGCGGCTCGGCACTGTCCAGGCCGAGCACGAAGCGGCTGCGCAGCACGCAGCCGAACGGTGTATCGCGCGCGACGTGCAGCATCTGCCCATCGCAGGGGTCGCCGTGCGCATCCAGGCGCACGTGATCGCCAAAACCGATGCGTGCGGCGATCACCGCCGACACATCACCGGCATCCTGCGCCACCTGCAGGCGCTCGGGCACCAGCAACGTGCGCGGGTCATGGAACTTCAGGCGCGCCGCCACCGGCGGAATGTCGGCCAGCGATTCCACCGCATGGATGCTGGCGCCATGGTAGCTGCGGCCACGCTGCCAGGCTGCGTCCCAGCCGCGATGCTCGACGTGATCGAGCGGATGCCACCAGCGGATGTGCTGGGTGGTCTCGAAGAAGGTGAACCACCAGTCCAGCATGCGGCCCTTGCAGCCGTGTAGATCGATACGGACGGCCACCCGCAGGGTGCCGTCTTCGCGGCGCTGTATGCCGGTCTCCAGGCGCATCGGCGCCGGATCGAGCAGATCGTGGTGGTCCAGCCAGGCGCGAGCGTTCACAGCGGTATCCATCGACGTTTCCTGTGGGTTGGGAGACTCGACAATACGGAAACGTTTATCGTTTCGCAATTAATCGAATGCGGTAAGATGGGGCGCAATGAACAGCACCACCCTGCCCGAGCCCACAACGCCGCCCCGTCGCCGCGGTCGCCCCGCGCGACCGGAAGCCGAAGTCCGCCATGCGGTACTGCAGGCCACCCTGGAACTGCTGCTGGCACAGGGTTACGAAGCGACCACCATCGAAGCGGTGGCAGCGCATGCCGGGGTAGCGAAGAAGACCGTGTACCGCCATGCCAGCAACCGCGAGGAACTGGTGGGGTTGGCGGTGCGCGAGTGGACCGACGGCTTCGCGCCGCAGCTGCAGCGTGATGCCCGCAACGCCGACGAAGTGCTGCCGCTGCTGCACGCGATCCTGCAGGCGGTCTGCGCACAGGCGCTGTCGGCGCAGGCGGTGCAGGTGTTCCGCCTGCTCGCCACCGACTTCCCCGGCAAGGACGCGCTGCTGCAGGCCTATCTGCACAACGGCATCGAACGCGGCCGCGCGCTGCTGGCCGACTGGCTGACGCGGCAGCAGCAGCGCGGGCTGCTGCGCGATGCAGACCCCGCGTGCACGGCAAGGCTGATCCTGGCGATGGCCGTGGCCGAGCCACTGCGCGAGCGCGTGATCGGCGTGGTGGCCGAGGACGCACCGGTGGAGATGCATCTGCGTGATTGCCTGGTGTTGCTGGCGCCGATGTTGCAGCGCCCGTAGCCTGGCGCCATCCACGCATGGCGTGGATGCGATCCACCACGATTCATTCGCGCAACATGTCCACGAATGCTCGCAGCGCGCCTGGCATCTGCCGCTGTTTCGGGTAATACAGCGCAAAGCCGGCGAACGGTTCGCTCCAGTCTTTCAGCACCGCCACCATCTGCCCCGAGTCGATGTACGGCCGCGCAGTGTCTTCCAGCACGTAAGCCAGGCCAATGCCATCGAGCACCGCGCCAACCACGGTGCCCTGTTCGCCCAGCGTCAGCCGTCCGGGCACGTCGATCTCCAGCGCCTGCCCAGCGCGCTCGAACTGCCACTTGTACAGATGCCCGCTGGCGAAGCGGAAGCGGATGCATTCGTGTGCAGCAAGATCGCGCGGATGCTGTGGCGCCGGGTGCCGCCGCAGGTAGTCCGGCGAGCCGACAATCAGCCCGCGCAGCGGTGGCCCCATCGGCACCGCCACCATGTCCTCGGGCACGAACTCATGCAGGCGCACGCCGGCGTCGTAACCCTCGGCGACGATGTCGACCAGGCCGTCGTTCTCGGTCAGCTCCACCCGCACGTCCGGATGCGCGCGCAGGAAGCGCGCCAACCGGGGCCCCAGCTGGGTCGCCACCGCCGCGCGGGTCGCATTGATGCGCAACAGGCCGGCCGGCGCGGCGCGGAACTGGTTCATCTCCTCCAGCGCGTCATGCACCTGCCCCAGGGCCGGCTGTAATCGCTCCAGTAGACGTTGCCCGGCCTCGGTCAGGGCCACGCTGCGAGTGGTGCGATGGAACAGGCCCACCCCCAGCCTTTCCTCCAGCGCGCGGATCGCATAGCTCACCGCCGAGGTCGAAAGCCCCAGCTCGGCGCCGGCACGGCGAAAGCTGCGGTGACGGGCGACCGCCGCGAACGCGGCCAGGTGGGAAAGATTGTCAGTGGCCATGATTGTGCAGTTTCACTTGATGAATCATGCCGATATCCGGGCTTTCTGCCGCTGGGTACGGGGCGTATTGTAAAGCGCCTTTCGACAAACCCTGCCAAGGATTCCCCATGTCCCTCGCCCGTGGTTACGCCGCCCATTCACATACCGACCCGCTGATCCCGTACGAGTTCGAACGCCGCGCGGTCGGCCCGGACGACGTGCGCATCGAGATCCTCTACAGCGGTATCTGCCACTCCGACCTGCACCAGGCCCGCGACGACTGGGGTGGCTCGATCTACCCGATGGTGCCGGGCCACGAGATCATCGGCCGCGTGACCGAGGTCGGCAGCAACGTCACCCGCTTCAAGGTCGGCGACCACGCCGGCGTCGGCTGCATGGTCGACTCGTGCCGTCACTGCGATGCCTGCGAGCACGACCTCGAGCAGTACTGCGCCGAAGGCGCGACCTGGACCTACAACGGCCGTGAACGCCAGAGCGGCGCACCGACCTACGGCGGCTATTCCGACCACGTGGTGGTCGAGCAGCGCTTCGTGGTGAAGGTGTCCGACAGCCTCGACCTGAAGGCCGCCGCGCCGCTGCTGTGCGCCGGCATCACCACCTGGTCGCCGCTGCGCCACTGGAAGGTCGGCCCGGGCCAGAAGGTCGGCGTGATCGGCCTCGGTGGTCTGGGCCACATGGGCGTGAAGTTCGCCAAGGCCCTCGGCGCGCACGTGGTGATGATCACCACCACCCCGGAAAAGGGTGCCGATGCCAAGCGCCTGGGTGCCGACGAAGTGCTGGTCTCGCGCGATGCTGCGCAGATGAAGGCGCACGCCGGCAGCTTCGACTTCCTGCTCAACACCATCCCGGTCGGCCATGACACCAACCCATACATGGGCCTGCTCAAGCGCGAGGCGACCATGTGCCTGGTCGGCGTGCTGACCGAACTGGACCCGCCGCTGACCGGTGGCAGCGTGATCTTCGGCCGCAAGCACCTGACCGGTTCGGCGATCGGCGGCATGGCCGAAACCCAGGAGATGATGGACTTCTGTGCCGAACACGGCATCGTCAGCGATGTCGAGATGATCGACATCAAGAACGTCAACGAGGCCTGGGAGCGCATGGCGAAGAACGATGTGCGCTACCGCTTCGTGATCGACATGGCGACGCTGCCGAACGCCGCCTGATCCAGGGCAGATGCAAGAATGAAAAACCCCGGCAATTCCGGGGTTTTTCGTTTGGGTAGTGTCGGCCGCTGGCCGGCAACCCCGTACATCTGCCGGCCAGCGGCCGGCACTACCGCGAGGCGATCAATAAGCGAACTCGCGGAACACCGGATCCACATCGCCGTGCCAGCGGCCATGGAACAGCGCCAGCTTGCGCTCGGCCGGGGTCAGCCCGGATTCAACGATTTCCTGCAGCACATCCAGGAACTTGCTCTCGTCCTGGCCGTCGGCATTGCGCGCCGCGCGGCGCTTGAGGCCTTCCACCGAAATCTTCACTGCTTCGCGGGCCAGGTCGCGCACCGTGCCCGTGCGGAACGGCAGGTTCATCGCATGCTTCGGCACGCCGTCGCGCAGCGCATGACGCTCAGCCAGGCTGAAGTCACGCACCAGATCCCAGGCCGCATCCAGCGCGGTGTCGTCATACAGCAGGCCGACCCAGAACGCCGGCAACGCACACAGGCGGCTCCACGGGCCACCGTCGGCGCCGCGCATTTCCAGGTACTTCTTCAGGCGCACCTCCGGGAACGCGGTGGTGGTGTGGTCCGACCAGTCGCGCAGGGTCGGCAACGCACCCGGCAGCACCGGCAGCTTGCCCTGCATGAAGTCGCGGAAGCTCTGCCCGCTGGCGTCGTGGTAGATGCCATCGCGGTAGGAGAAGTACATCGGCACGTCGAGCAGGTAATCGACATAGCGCTCGTAGCCGAAGCCCTCCTCGAACACGAAGTCGAGCATGCCGGTACGGTCGGCATCGGTGTCGGTCCAGATATGCGAGCGATAGCTCAGGTAGCCGTTCGGCTGGCCTTCGGTGAACGGCGAATCGGCGAACAGCGCGGTGGCGATCGGCTGCAGCGCCAGCGACACGCGGAACTTCTTCACCATGTCCGCTTCGCTGGCGTAATCCAGGTTCACCTGCACCGTGCAGGTGCGGGTCATCATGTCCAGGCCCAGCGAGCCGACCTTGGGCATGTACGAACGCATGATCTTGTAGCGGCCCTTCGGCATCCACGGCATTTCATCGCGCTTCCACTTCGGCTGGAAGCCCATGCCGAGGAAGCCCAGCTGCAGTTCGCCGGCCACCTGCGCCACTTCGTTCAGATGGGTGCCGGTTTCCACGCAGGTCTGGTGGATGGTTTCCAGCGCCGCACCGGACAGCTCCAGCTGGCCGGCCGGCTCCAGCGTCACCGAGGCACCGTCACGCAGCAGGGCAATGGTGTTGCCGTTTTCCTGCACCGGCTGCCAGCCGAAGCGGACCAGGCCCTTGAGCAGCGCTTCGATGCCGCGCTCGCCTTCGAAGGTCGGCGGACGCAGGTCATCCAGGCGGAACCCGAACTTCTCGTGCTCGGTACCGATGCGCCACTGCGCACGGGGCTTCTCGCCGGAGGCGATCTCCGCAACCAGCTGCGAGCGGTCGGTAATGGGCGTATCGGCGACGTGGCTGGGGCTCGACAAGGGGAGGACTCGCTGGACTGTGGCGGGGGATGTGGGGCTGGAGGCCTTCCATCGCAAGGGCGCACTATAGCGTGGCACTCCGCCGCGTCATGCGACGGTGACGGGTTTCAGCATCCTACCGACGCCCTCTTGACCCTCGTACACTCACGGCCATGAGTCGCCATTCACGACACCCCGAACTGCACCGCTCCGAGCGTGTCGGCTGGCTGCGCGCCGCCGTACTGGGCGCCAACGACGGCATCGTCTCGGTGGCCGGCCTGGTGGTCGGCGTGGCCGCAAGCGGCGCCTCGGCCAGCACCATCCTGGCCACCGGGGTCGCTGGCACGGTAGCCGGCGCAATGTCGATGGCCGCCGGCGAGTACGTCTCGGTACAGACCCAGGCCGATACCGAAGCGGCCGACCTGGCGGCGGAAAAACGCGAACTGCACGAAGACCCGCACAGTGAACTGGAAGAGCTGAGCGCAATCTACCGCCATCGCGGTCTGGACCCGACGCTGGCGCGGCAGGTCGCCGAGCAGCTCACCGCCCACGACGCGCTGGGCGCGCACGCCCGCGACGAACTGGGCATTACCGACACCCTGCGTGCCCGCCCACTGCAGGCGGCGCTGGCCTCGGCCGGGGCATTCACCTGTGGTGCCGCGCTGCCGGTGCTGACCGCCCTGCTCGCTCCGGTCGACAAGGTCGCGATGATCACCACCGCCAGCACCCTGCTCGGCCTGTGCCTGACCGGCGCGATGGCGGCGCAGGCCGGTGGTGCGCCGCCCGTGCGCGGCGCTGTCCGGGTGATGTTCTGGGGCGCGTTGGCGATGGCCGCCGCCGCCGCTGTCGGTCGCCTGCTGGGTGCCCACGTGTCATGACCGCCATGCTGCCGCCGGCCACCGCGCTGCTGGCTGAAATGGCCGGCCTGGCCGGCTGCGAACGTGCCGAAGGCTATGCCTGCATCACCGCACGCCGCGAGCATGGCGCCAGTTCGGTGGAAATTCCGCAACCGCAGTTCGCGATCCTGCTGGAGGGCCGCAAGCAGGTGCGCACCGCGCATCAGTCGCTGCAGTTCGTGCCCGGCGACATCCTGCTGCTGACCCAGCGCTGCCGCATCGACGTGGTCAACAGCCCCGATCCGTGCAGTGGCCGCTATCTCAGTGCCATTGTGCCGTTGTGCGCCGAAGTGCTGGCCGCAGCGCGCACGCTGTGGAACGAGGAACTGCCCAGCGCGGGCCCGGCGATGGCCCGATTGCCGTTGATCGAACACGGTGCGGTGCTGCGCCAGTGGCGGCAATCACTGCAGGACGGCCGTTACAGCGACGCACGCCTGGCCCTGGCCTCGCTGGTGCTGACCCTGTGCCGGCAGGGCCATGGCAACCTGCTGCTGCCGCAGGCACCGAGCCTGGGCGAACAGATCCGCGACCGCATTGCCGCCGAACCGGCACGCGACTGGCAATCGCGGGATGTGGAAGAACAGTTCGCGCTGAGCGGCGCGACCCTGCGTCGCCGCCTTGCCGCCGAGCACACCAGCCTGCGCCAGCTGCTGACCGAGGCGCGGTTGGCGCATGGCATGCAGCTGCTCTACACCACCGACCTGCCGCTGAAGACCGTCGCCGCACGTGCGGGTTACCGGTCTGCGGCCAGTTTCAGCAAGCGCTTCGCCGAGCAGTATGGCTTGGCTCCCACAGACATTTAGGGGGGTTCGGCAGGGCTGCGCCCTGCACCTGCCGAAGCGTTGAAGCAACAGCCGAAGCAACTGCAAAAGCCATGCATTCCGTGGGATGGCGGGGCGGTGTGGGTGGGCAGGACACGCCGTAAACCCCGCTCCGCGGTCCGGCCCAGCCGCTGGCGGCTGGGCGTTCGGGCGCTTGCGAAGCAGTGCTTCGCAAGCAAAGCGCCCTCACCCATGGGGGCTCGATGGCGCCATCCATGGCGCCAACGGTCCTGCCCACCC
>NZ_DS999412.1:1135547-1196426 GCF_000158575.1 Stenotrophomonas sp. SKA14 | reverse complement strand
CCGTGTGCTGTTGGTAGGTGTCGACCTTGGTCGACACATCTGTCAGATATCGATAATCAAATTTGGGTCAGATCTACCGTGTCGACCAAGGTCGACACCCACCAGAGCAGAACGCCGTTCCGACAGCTCGCAGGAATCTGTCGAAGGCGGGGTGGGTCCGGTTGCGGGAGTGTCCGCGGCATGGATGCCGCGGCCAAGCCCCCATGGACGGGTTTACGGCGTCTCCCGCAACCGGACCCACCCCGCCTCCCCACAGGAAGCCCGCCGTTGCTTCGGCTGTTGCTGTTGCTGTTGCTGTTGCCTGCAGCAGGTGCAGGGCGCAGCCCTGCAGACAACACCCCTCCCTGAGCATTCCGCGCACTGCTTTGAGCGCCGCGCACACGCTGGCCACGGCACGCTATCCGGCAACGGAACTGCCCGTCATCCACCGAGAACCGCCATGACCCTGCATCACCTGCCCCTGCGCAGCGCCCTGCTGCTGGCCCTGTCGTCCCTGCCGCTGGCTGCACTGGCCGAAGCCACCTCGCCCGCTCCCACCCGGCAGGTGCCCGGCGTCTATCACCAGCGCGTCGGTGCGCTGCAGGTCACCGCCCTGTTCGATGGCGTGGTCGCGCTGGGCCGGCAGGAAGTGGTGGACGTGCCGCCAACGCTGGTCAGCCGCCTGCTCGAAGGACGCTACGTGCCGGAAGACACGAAGGGGCTGCAGACCGCCATCAACGCCTTCCTGGTGCGCCAGGGCAACCACCTGACCCTGGTCGACACCGGCACCGCGCAGTGCTTCGGCCCCGGCCTGGGCCAGGTGCTGGGCAACCTGCGCGCCTCCGGCGTGGACCCGGCCGAGGTGGACGAGGTGCTGCTGACCCATGCCCATCCCGACCACCTGTGCGGCGTACTCGACGCGCAGGGCAAGCCGGCCTACCCCAATGCCACCGTGTGGCTGTCCAGAGCCGATGCCGATTACTGGCTCAACCCCGCCAGCGAGGCCACTGCGCCGAAGGGCGTGCGCTTCGCCTTCCCGCTGGCGCGCACCGCAGTAGCGCCGTACCAGGCCAGCGGCCACCTGCGCACCTTCAGCCCCGGCGATGCCCTGCCCGGTGGCGCGGTGGCGATGGATACCCACGGCCACACGCCGGGCCACGTCTCCTACCGGTTCGACAGCCAGGGCCAGTCACTGCTGGTGTGGGGCGATGTGCTGCACTTCCACGCAGTGCAGTTCGCACATCCAGAGGCTGCGTTCGAGGCCGATTCGGACCGCAAGGCGGCCACGGCCAGCCGTCGCAGCCTGCTGCAGCAGGCCAGCGCCAAGGGCTGGTGGGTGGCCGGTGCGCACCTGCCGTTCCCCGGCCTGGGCCATGTGCGCAGCGAAGGCCCGGCCTATGCGTGGGTGCCGGCGGAGTATTCGCCGTTGTGAGGGTGTGCCACAGGACAGGGCGTTGTTGCCGGCCAGCGGCCGGCACTACCAGGAAACAGGTCGGTAGCGCCCGGCTGCCAGCCGGGCGACGGGGAAATACTTATTCCAGTCCCAGCCAGCCGCCGATCACGCCGCGGGCTTCGTCCACGCCGGTACGGTCCTCACCGGAGAACACCTGCACGCTGACACTGTCACCGTAGGCCGAATGCAGTTCCTTGCGCACCTTCTGCAGGGTCTGCATCTGCTGGCTGCGGCTGAGCTTGTCGGCCTTGGTCAGCAGCGCGTGCGCCGGCATGCCGCGCTGTACGGCATAGGACAGCATCTGCCGGTCATAGTCCTTCAGCGGGTGGCGGATATCCATCACCACCACCAGGCCCTTCAGGGCTTCGCGGGTGCGGAAGTACCGGTCGATGAAGGCCTGCCAGTGCGCCTGCAGGTCCAGCGGCACCTTGGCGTAGCCGTAACCGGGCAGATCGACCAGATGGGCGTCCGGGGTGATCTGGAAGAACACCAGCTGCTGGGTGCGGCCGGGGGTCTTGGACACGCGGGCCAGGGCGTTCTGGCGGGTCAGCGCGTTGAGGGCGCTGGACTTGCCGGCGTTGGAGCGGCCGGCGAAGGCCACTTCGGCGCCCTCATCGGGCGGCAGCTGCCGTACGTTGTGGGCCGAGAGGTGGTAGCGGGCGCGTTCGATGAGCAATGACATGTGCCTAGGATCGCATGTTGCGGCGCCGCGCGCCCGTGCCGGCGGCCGTTGCGGGCATTTTGCTGCACTGCTGCGTTGACCGTGCGCGGAAACGCCGTTGATAATCCGGGCGATGCCGGCGGCCGCCGCCCGGCCCGGTCCATACGGAGCTTTAGCATGCGCCACGCTCGCGTTCTTGCCGTATCCGCCCTTGCCACTGCCGTAGTCGTTGCCGCCGCTGCGTTCGCGCAGACCACGTTGACCCCGCTGCCTGACAACGGGCCGATCAAGACCGCCTCGCTGGAAGTGGATTTCAGCAAGACCCACTGGGGCGATGCCAAGGCCGGCCAGACCAAGGCCTCGGCCTGCGCGGCCTGCCACGGCGCCGACGGCAATTCCACGGTTGAGATGTACCCGTCCATCGCCGGCCAGAGCGAGCGCTACGTGGCCCAGCAGATGGCCCTGATCGCCAATGGCCAGCGCAGCTCCGGCGCCGCGGTGGCGATGGTGCCGTTCGTGCAGAACCTTACCCCGCAGGACATGCGCGACATCGGCGCGTTCTTCGCCACCCAGAAGGCCACGGCCGGCATCGCCGACGATACGGCGGTCACCGACGGCCCGTACAAGGGCATGAAGTTCTACGAGATCGGCCAGCAGCTGTACCGCGGTGGCGACGCCAAGCGCGGCCTGCCGGCCTGCATGGCCTGCCACGGCCCCAGCGGCGCCGGCAATCCGGGGCCCGCCTATCCGCACCTCGGTGGCCAGCACGCCAGTTATGTCGCGCGTCGCCTGCAGGAGTACCAGGCCGGGCAGACCCATGAGACCGACAAGACCCATTTCCAGATCATGGCCACGGTCGCGCAGAAGCTGAGCGAACAGGAGGTGCAGGCGCTGTCGAGCTACCTGCAGGGCCTGCACAACAAGGCCGACGACCTGGCCGCTGCGGCCACGCCGACGCAACCGGCTGCCGCCCCCTGACCACCACTGGTCGGCCCGGGCCGCCACCGCGGCCCCCGCCTGCGGTATGTTTCCTTCACGCCGGCGACCGCGCCGGCGTTGCTTTTTTCAACGGAGATGCGTGTCGATGAGGTTGATTCCCCGCCTGCTGTTGTCCCTGCTGGTCCTGCTGCCGCTGGCCGCCAGTGCCGCCACCCCTGCCAACGCACCGCTGGTGGAAGGCAAAGACTACGAACGCATCGCCCAGCCGGGCCCGTTCCAGCCGCTGGCCGGGAAGATCGAAGTGGTCGAGGTCTTCGGCTACACCTGCCCGCACTGCGCCCATTTCGAACCGCAGCTGGAAGCCTGGGCGGCCAAGCTGCCGGCCGACGTGCGCTTCACCCCGGTGCCGGCCGCCTTCGGCGGTGCCTGGGATGCCTGGGCCCTGGCCTACTACGCCGCTGACGAAGTGGGCGTGGCCAAGCGCAGCCATGCGGCGGTGTTCAAGGCCCTGCACGAGCAGGGCTCGCTGCCGATGCAGAACGTCTCGGCCGATGAGCTCGCCACCTTCTACAAGGCTTACGGCGTGACCCCGGACCGCTACCTGCAGGCGCTGCGGGGCGATGCGGTGCAGAAGAAGGTCGACGCCGCACGTGCGTTCGCCCAGCGCACCAAGGTGCCGGGCACCCCGGCCATCATCATCAACGGCCAGTACCTGGTGCGTGGCAACAGCTTCGACGACCAGCTGCGCATCGCTTCGGCGCTGATCGCCCAGGCCCGCGCGACCCGCGGCCGCTGAACCAACACCCACCATCGACACGGCGCTGTCGCCGCCGCATGTCATCATTTCCCTCTGGCCGGTGCCTGACGCCGGCCCCACCATTCCAGATGCTGGAGACGTTTCCATGAAGACCCGTTTCGCCGCCCTCGCCCTCGCAGCGCTGCTGCCGATCCTGGCCGCCTGCAAGGCCGACGACGGCAGCACCAACACCACCGCGGCTCCGGCCGAACCGGCGGCGGCCCCGGCCAGCAACGAGCCGGCGGCCCCGGCGGCGGGCGCCGAGGGCGCTGCCCCGGTCGCTGCCGAAGGCGAGAAGGCTGCGACCGAAGCCGCTCCGGCGGCTGCTCCGGCCCCGACCACCACCGCGCTGACCGGTCCGGCCCCGGTGGAAGGCGCCGATTACCAGGTCATCCCGAACGGCCAGCCGTTCCAGCCGGCCGCCGGCAAGATCGAAGTGACCGAGATCTTCGGCTACGTCTGCCCGGCCTGCGCCGCGTTCCAGCCGCTGGTCGGCCCGTGGAAGGCCGGCCTGCCGAGCGACGTGAACTTCGTCTACGTGCCGGCCATGTTCGGCGGCACCTGGGATGACTACGCCCGTGCCTTCTACGCCGCGCAGACCCTGGGCGTGCAGGAAAAGACCCACGAAGCGCTGTACGCCGCCATCCACTCGCAGAAGACCCTGAAGGGCGAGCGCGGCCGTGACTCGGTGGACGACATCGCCAAGTTCTACGGCGCCTATGGCGTGGATCCGAAGCAGTTCGCCGCCACCATGGGCAGCTTCGCGGTGAACGCCAAGACCAACTCGGCCAAGCAGTTCGCCCAGCGCAGCCAGATCAGCGGTACCCCGTCGATCATCGTCAATGGCAAGTACCTGGTGAAGGGCAAGAGCTTCCCGGACATGCTGCGCATTGCCGACCACCTGATCGCCCGCGAACGCGGTGCGGCCCAGGCTCACTGATCCAAAAGAAGCGTTTCCCGGCCGTGAATTCCCCCCGTACACGGACCCTGCGCTTGCTGACGGCCAACATCCAGGCCGGCTCAAGTACCCGCCGCTACAGCGACTATGTGACCCGCAGCTGGTCACATGCGCTGCCGGCGGGTCGCAAGCGCAGCAGTCTTGACGCGATCGCCACTTTGGCGCGCGAACATGACATCGTCGGCCTGCAGGAGGCCGACCCGGGCAGCCTGCGCTCGGGCTTCACCAACCAGACCCATTACCTGGCCCAGCGCGCCGGCTTCAATTACTGGAGCCACCAGCCGAACCGGCGCATGGGCGGGGTCGCCTCCAGCGCCAACGGCTTGCTGAGCAAGCTGGAGCCGGTGGAAGTGCAGGACCACGCCCTGCCCGGCCGCATCGGCGGGCGTGGCGTGCTGCTGGCCAAGTTCGGCGACGGTGCCGATGGCCTGGCGGTGGCGGTGGCGCACCTGTCACTCGGCGCGGGCTCGCGGATGTCGCAGCTGGGCTTCATCGCCGAGCTGCTGTCCGACCACCCAAACGCGGTGCTGATGGGCGATTTCAACTGCCTGGCCGAACGCCCGGAAATGCAGGTGCTGTACCAGAAGACCCGGCTGCAGCCGCCCGGCTGCATCGTACCGACCTTCCCCAGCTGGCGCCCCGACCGCGCCATCGACCACATCCTGGTCAGCAGCGGGCTGCAGACCCGCACCGTGGAAGCGGTACCGGCCGCGTTCTCCGATCACCTCGCCCTGGCGATGGCGATCGACGTCCCGGCCGACGCCCTGCGCTGAACCCTCCTGGTAGGGGCCAACCTCGGATGGCATGCTGCCCTGGTGGGTGCCACCCTTGGTTGGCACGCTCTCCGCCGGGCATGGCCCGGCGCTACCCGGCCTGCGCCACCGGCACCTTCAGCCTTCGCGCGGTCATCGTGCTGCCCACCGAGGCCAGCACGGTGCAGCCGATTGCCAGCCACTGCAGCCCATGCAGATGCTCGTGCAGCAGCAGCATCGCCCACAGCGCGGCCACCGCCGGCTCCATGCTGATCAGGATGCCGAAGGTCTCCTTCGGCAGGCGCTTGAGCGCCATCATTTCCAGCGACATCGGGATCGCGCTCGACACCAGCGCCACCAGCAGCCCGGCCGCCAGGATCTTCGGGTCGAGCAGCGCGCTACCGGCATGCACCACGCCCACCGGCACCACCACCAGCGACGCCGCCAGCAGGCCCAGCGACACCGAATGCCCGGCGTGCAGGTGGCCGGCGCGCTTGCCGAACACGATGTACAGGCCCCAGCACGCCGCCGCCCCCATCGCGTACAGCACACCGGCCGGGTCCAGCGCCGGGCCGCCCCCCAACGGCAGCAGCAGCAACAGCCCCACTACCGCGCAGCCTACCCAGACGAAGTCGATCGGTCGTCGTGATGACAGCATCGCCACCGTCAACGGCCCGGTGAATTCGATGGCCACCGCGATGCCGAAGGGAATCGTGCGCAGGGCCATGTAGAACAGCAGGTTCATCAGGCCCAGGGTGAGCCCGTAGCGCAGGATGGTGATCGCATCCACGCGGCTGGTCTTCCAGCGCCACGGCCGCCAGAACAGCAGCAGCAACAGCGCCGAGAAGCCCACGCGCAGCGCGCTGGTACCCTGCGCGCCGATCAGCGGAAACAGGTGTTTTGCGTAGGAGGTGCCGATGGCCAGCGAGGTGACCGAGCCCAGCACCGCCAGCGCCGGCAACATCGGCGCGAATCGTGAGGTCTGCATGGGCAAAGTCTATTGCGCCCACGCCGAGCACTTGGCTCAATTGACAGCCCGTTCGTGCAATTTCTGCTCGCCATGGCCATCGCCCCCGTGCTCGACAGTTTCGACCGCGCCATCCTCGACCTGCTGCAGCGGGACAATACCCTGCCGCAGCGCGAAATTGCCGAGGCCGTGCACCTGTCCACCCCGGCCGTGCAGCGCCGCATCAAGCGCCTGCAGGACAGCGGTGTGATCGCGGCCAATGTGGCGGTGGTCGCCGCAGCCAAGGTCGGGCGACCGCTGACCATCATCGTCGAGGTGCGCGTGGTCAGTGAACAGCGCGAGCGCGTGGCACCGTTCAAGCGCCGCGTGCAGGACGACCCGGCAGTGCAGCAGTGCTACTCGATCACCGGCGACGGCGACTTCCTGCTGCTGCTTTCAGCGGCTTCGATGGAAGAATACGAGGCGATCACCGAGCGCCTGTTCGGCGGTGATGACAACATCGAGCGGTTCCGGACCTCGGTGGCACTGGGCACGTTGAAACGCAGTTTCGAAGTGCCGCTGCTACCGCCCCTGTAGAGTCGAGCTTGCTCGACTGCCCTTTGACCACGAAGCAACAGCCGTCGAACATAGCTCGACGCTACAGTCCGAAGCCATGAGCACACCCACTTCCCCTGCCCGTCGCCTGCGCCGCTGGCTGCTGCGTGGCCTGTGGCTGGCCATCGCCATCGTTGCGGCGATCACGCTGTGGAACAGCCGCTGGGCAGCCGCCCCGAAGATGCTGTGGACACTCGCGCAGATGCCCGCCGCCACCGTGCTGCCGGTGCCGGTGGAGGGCGTGCGCCCAAGGCAGATCGCCGACACCTTCGGCGCGCCGCGCGGTCGTGATCGCACGCACGCGGGTATCGACATCTTCGCCAGGCGCGGTACGCCGGTGCGCAGCGCCACCGTCGGGGTCATCGCCGATGTCCGCGAGGGCGGGCTCGGTGGCCGCCAGGTGTGGGTGATCGGGCCCGCGCGCGAACGCTACTACTACGCGCACCTGGAGGACTGGGCCGAGGGCCTGGCGCGCGGCCAGATCGTCCGGCCCGGCGACCTGCTCGGCCATGTCGGCGACAGCGGCAACGCCAAGGGCACGCCGCCGCACCTGCACTGGGGCATCTACGGTTCCCAGGGCGCGCGCGACCCGCTGCCGCTGCTGCGCTGACCCACCGCCTGCGCGGGGAACGGGGCCCATTTGTTCATGATTTGTAAATAGGAATTGTTCGTATTACCATTTCTTTCGTTTTCGGTAGCGCCAGGACGGCCTGCCCGCCCTCTCCCAACCCGTAGCGCCTCGCCTCCCGGATGCGGTCGAGCGCGCGTGCCCGTCCAGGACCCCCATGACCCGTTCCGCTTCCCGTCACCTGCAGCCGCAGCGGCTGTCCGTTGCCGTGCTCGTTGCCCTCTGCGCCGTGGCGCCGGCCGCCTTTGCCGACACCGCTGCCGACCCGACCACCCTCGACAAGGTCGTGGTCAAGGGCGAGCGCGCCGAAGGCTATTCGGTGCGCCGTACCTCGGCCGGTACCCGCTTCGACCTGGCGCCGCGCGAGATCCCGCAGTCGATCAGCATCATCAGCCACCAGCGCATCGAAGATCAGAACCTGGACGACATCATCGACGTACTGGCCAACACCACCGGCGTAACCAGCACCCAGTCCGACAGCGAGCGCACCGAGTTCTACGCGCGCGGCTTCTACATCGACAACTACCAGTTCGATGGCATCCCGACCACCATGGCGCAGAACTGGAGCTACGGCGATTCCGGCCTGGACCTGGCGCTGTATGACCGCGTGGAGGTGGTGCGCGGCGCCACCGGCCTGCTCACCGGCGCCGGCAATCCGTCCGCCTCGGTGAACCTGATCCGCAAGCACGCCGACAGCGCCGAACTGGCCGGCAGCGTGTCGGTGAACGTCGGCAGCTGGGGCCGCACCCGCACCACCGTGGACGTGGGCAGCGCGCTCAATGCCAGCGGCACCGTCCGTGGCCGCGTGATCGGCAGCTATCTGGATACCGATTCGCAGGTCGACCGCTACAACCAGCGCAAGACGCTGGGCTATGCGGTCATCGATGCCGACCTCACCCCGGACACGCAGCTGAGCGTGGGCTACGACTACCAGCACAAGAAGGCCACCGCACCGACCTGGGGTGGCTTCCCGATGTGGTTCTCCGACGGCACCCCCACCAACTATCCGACCTCGTTCAATCCGTCGCCGGACTGGACCTTCTGGGACACCACCAGCAAGCGCGCGTTCGCCACCCTGCAGCACGCGTTCGGCAACGGCTGGAAGTTCAAGATCGGCGCGACCCATGACCGGACCGATGCCGACGACAAGCTGTTCTATCCGTTCTATGGCGGCGGCTTCAACAAGGCCACCGGCGCCGGCGTGCTGCCGATGGCCGGCTACTACAAGACCCACCGCAAGGTGGACGGCGTCGATGGCTACGTCGACGGTCCGTTCCAGCTGCTGGGCCGCGAGCACCAGTTCATGGCGGGCCTGAGCTACAACAAGCGCGAGTACGTGAACACCGGCGATTTCCAGTCGGCCTGGGCGCCACTGGACAACTACCTCAACTGGACCGGCAGTTTCCCGGAACCGAACTGGGCGGCAACGCTGCCGACGCAGAGCCAGGGCACCATCAAGCAGAAGGCCGCCTACGCCGCCACGCGCCTGTCGCTGGCCGATCCGCTCAAGCTGATCCTTGGCGCGCGCTACACCGACTGGAGCCTGGACGGCACCGAAGGCGCAACCGTCAGCCGCTTCAGCCACAAGGTGACCACGCCGTATGCCGGCCTGGTGTTCGACATCAATGACACCTGGTCGACCTACGCCAGCTACACCGAGATCTTCCAGCCGCAGACCTACCGCAACCAGCAGGGCCGCTACCTCGATCCGGTCGACGGCAAAAGCTACGAAGTGGGCGTCAAGGGCGCATGGTTCGACAACCGCCTGAATGCCTCGCTGGCGGTGTTCCGCATCGAGCAGGACAACGTCGCCCAGCAGACCGGTGGCTTCGTAGATGGTTCGGCCAACGAGTACGCCTACGTTGCCGCGCGCGGCACGGTCAGCCGCGGCGTGGAGTTCGAACTGAACGGTGAACTGGCACCGGGCTGGAATGCCACCTTCGGCGCCTCCCGCTACGTGGCCAAGGACATCAATGGCAGCGACATCAACACCCAGCTGCCGCAGACCGCGATCAAGGCCTACACCAGCTACACCCCGCAGTCGCTGGACGCGCTGACCTTCGGCGGCGGCGTGAACTGGCAGAACGGCATCTACTACACCGACCCGGTGTACGGCCGCTTCAACCAGGATGCCTACGCCCTGGTCGGTGCCTTCGTGCGCTACCGCATCGCGCCGCAGTTCAGCGTGCAGGCCAACCTCAACAACCTGCTGGACAAGAAGTACTACGCGCAGATCTACGGCTACGGCGGCTATGGCGAGGGCCGCAACGGCTCGCTGACCTTTACCTGGTCGTTCTGATCGCAACAGCGCCGATGGCGTCGAGCCTGGCTCGACCCAGCAGCGGCGCCGGGCTGTGCCCGGCGCCGCACCCTCATCAGAACCGCAGGTCCGCGCGCAGGTACCAGTAGCGGCCACGCGGGATGTCGTAGGTCGAGGCGTCGTAGCCGTTCAACGAGCACGACAGGCAGATCGGCGGATCCTTGTCGAACACGTTGTTCAGGCCAGCGGTCAGCTGCAACCCCTTCATCCAGTCGATCTTGTAGCCCACCTGCATGTCGTGGAAGGTGGTGGCCGACAGCGTGTTGGTGCCGGCCGCCTGGTTGCTGCACACCGGGAACGCCGCGGCATCACCGCAGTTCTCGGTCAACTCGGAGATGTGGCGCACCGTCCAGTTGGCGCTCCAGCGGTCCATCGTCCAGGCGATGCTGGCGTTGCTGGTCCACTCCGGAATCGAACTGTCCGCCACTTCCACGCCGGGCTTCTGCGGCTGCTTCTGCCCGGCCGCGCCGGTGGCCTCGTAACGGCCGACGAAGGTGTTCTTCCAGGCCAGCTTGAACTGGCCGATGGAGGTCTGCGGCAGTGTCCAGAACAGATCCACGTCCCAGCCATCGGTCTTGATCGAACCCAGGTTGGTCAGGCGGTTGTTGAAGCTGCTGACCGCACCGGTGCTGGCACGGGTGATGCCATTGCAGTAGATCGGGTCCAGCGTATCCACGCACAGGTCCAGCTGGGTCTGCGCGTTGATCGCCTGGATCGCGCCGTCGATGGCATGGCGGTAGAAGGTCACCTCCACATCGAAGCGCTCCGACCACGACGCGTTGTTGCCGAACCACGGGCTCCACACGAAGCCGGCGCTGAAGCTGCGCGAGCGTTCCGGATCCAGCTCGCGGTTGCCGCCGGTGGTCACCGAGATCTGCGAGTTGGCCTGCTGGAAGCCGGCCGGTACGCCCAGCGCGGCGCAGTTGGCTGCACTGCCACGCGGCGGCGTGCCACCCAGGCCCACCGAGCACGGATCGAACAGCTGCAGGTCGGCGCGCGCCGCCGAGCCGTACAGTTCACCGATCGACGGTGCGCGGAAGCCTTCGGCATAGGTCGTGCGCAGTACGAAGTCGTCGGTCACCTGCCAGCGCAGGCCGTACTTGGGCGTGAACTCGCCACCGAAGGTGGAGTAGTCCGAGTAGCGCCCGGCCAGGCTGAGATCGAGCTTCTTGCCGAACGGCGAGTCGGCGAAGATCGGCACGCTCAACTCAAGGTAGGCCTCGTTGACGTCATAGGAACCGGAGGTCGGCTGCGACGGTACGCCGTTGTAGTGACCGATCACCGTCAGCGGATCAGGCTGGTAGGAACCCTTGTACCTGCGATGCTCGACGCCGGTGGCGAAGGACACCGGGCCGGCCGGCAGCGAGAACAGTTCGCTGGACAGGTTGGCGGTGAACAGGCTCAGTTCGTTCTGGCTGCGGTCGCGCACCACCGGCTGGATCCACTTCAGCATGTCCGGGGTGATCGAGCCGACGCCACCGAAGATGTTCAGCGGCACGCAGCCCGGGGTGGCCGCACACACCGCCGGATCGCCCAGCGCCATGTTCACCTTGTAGATGTCATAGCTGCCGTAGTTGGTCTGTTCGGCCTTGTTCTTGCTGTACATGCCGTTGACGTCCCAGTACCAGCTGCGGTCGGCGGCATGGAAGTCGCCGACCAGGCCGGTGGCGAAGTAGGTGGTGTCCACCTTCTGCTTGAACACGCGCGCACCGCCTTCCACCGGGCGGCGGCCGATCAGGCTCATGTTGTCGCCGGACACCAGGTCGAAGCCGAACGGGTTGTACGGGTTCAGGCGCGAGACCACGATGTTGTCGGCCAGCGGATTGCCGGTGGCACCATCGGGGCCGAAGAACAGCGGCTCCGGCCCGGCCTGGTTGGTCGACTCGCGGCGGTTGCCCAGTGCCTTGACGTACCACTGCACGTTGTCGGTGATGTCGAAGCGGAACTGGCCGAACAGGCCTTTGCGCTCCGACGGCGTCAGCACCATGTTGTATTCGGCGAAGTTGAAGCGGTCGGCAGTGGTGAAGCAATGGTAGTCATCGCTGCGGTTGCAGCCGGCACTGCCGTCGTAACGCGGATTGCTCACACCGGTATTGGGCACGATGTTCTGCACGGCGCCGGTGTTCGGGTCGGTGAACATGAAGCGGCCCTGTGGAATGCCGCCACTGCCGAACGCCAGGCCGGTGCCCGGAATCGGGAAGCGCGACTGCTCGCGGTCCTTGGCGAACACCGGGTCCTGCTTGGTCCAGCTGGCGCCCAGGAACAGGCTGAAACGATCGCCACTCTTGCCCCAGGCCAGGTCCACGCCCTTCTGCGTGCCGTCGCCCTTGCTGTATTCGCCGTAGTTCAGCGTCACCTGGCCGCCATCGAAATCGCGGCGGGTGATGATGTTGACCACACCGGCAATGGCGTCGGAGCCGTACAGCGATGACGCACCGTCCTCCAGCACTTCGATGCGTTCGACGATGGCCAGCGGAATGGTGTTGAGGTCGGTGGCCGAGCCCACGCCGGACGCGGACGATTCATTGACCCAGCGGATGCCATCGACCAGCACCAGCACGCGCTTGGCGCCCAGATGGCGAAGATCGACCTGCGCCGAACCGGCGCCCACGCCACTGCCATCGGGCGGGAAGCCGAAGTTGCCGGACGAGTTGAACTTGGCGTTGAGTGCCGAACCGGACCCGGTGAGCTGCTGCAGCACCTCGCCGATCGAGGTCAGGCCGGTGCGCTCGATGTCACCGCGGGTCAGCGTCTGGATCGGCACCTGGCCTTCGACTTCAGCGCGCTTGATGCGGGTACCGGTGACTTCTACCGCATCGAGGTTGGTGGTGGATTGTGCAGCGGCACCCAGCGGTGCCAGGGCCGTCACGCACAGCGCGACAGCAACCGCCAACGGGCGGTGATGCAGGTGAATCATTCGCTCTCTCTCCAAAGGAATGTCGGGTCATGGGCTGCCGCGCTCCCCCTGCATGGCGGCAGCGTCTCCTTTGTAAACAAGCGGTAAAAATCACGGCGTGATGATCGACACTCTTTCACGCGGAATTGACGCAACTGACGGCGGATTACGTCAAATGGCGACAGATTAAGACCGGACGGTACTGTTCGCCGTGCGCAGCACAAATGCCAGCTGCGACAGCGTGCGCCGAGATCAACCGTCTTCCATCAAGCCGTCTTGCCAGTGCCGCCACGGGCGGTCCAGTGCTTCCACGCGCAGGCCGCGCTGGCTGACAGCCAGCAGCACACGCGCCATGTCCTGGTAATCGGTGTCGTCGGCCGTCGACAGGCGCACCGCCGTGCGACGCGGCAGTGGCAGCTGCTGCGCCTGCGCCAGTACCTGCTGCAGCGCCGGCATATCCAGCGGTTGTCCCTTCAGGAACATGCCCCCTGCGGCATCCAGGGAGGGGGGCCTGCCGATGGCAGGCCGCCCGTTGACCCACTCACCGCACGAAGGCGATGCGCTCCATGCCGGTAGCCTCGGCGGCGGCGAGGATCCTGGCCATGCCTTCGTACTCGGCCGCCGGATCGGTGGCGATACGCAGCTCCGGCAGGTTGCCGGCATGCTCGCCCGCCTTCGCCTGCAGGCGCGCCTGCAGATCGCCGATCGCCATCGGTTGCCCGTCCCAGCTCAGCTGGTTGGACGCATCCAGACGCAGCTCGATCGGCGCTGGCGGTTCGGGGCGATCGATCATGCGATCGGTGGCCTGTGGCAACTGCACGGCAATCGGCCGGGCCACGATCGGCGCGGTCACGATGAAGATGATCAACAGCACCAGCATCACATCCACCAGTGGCGTGACATTGATCTCCGCCAGCGGGCCGCTTCGTCCTGCGCTACTGAACGCCATGTGCCGCTCCCTGCAGCCGGGCCGTTCGCCCAAGGCCGACACTACGGCGCGTGCCGCGCCGAATGGCAGTGCCGGTATCCGCAACATTCAGCTGCCGTTGCCGAGCTGCGGCGTGCACGCAATGCGAAACTGAATTCAGCCAGCGCCCGCTATGCTGGGCGCCATGACCCGACGCTCTTCGACCGCCCTGTCCCTGCTGCCCTTGGCCACCACGCTGCTGATCGGCTGCGCCAATGCCCAGTCCCTCGATGCCCAGAATGCGCAGCTGAAAGCCGCCATCGCTGCCGCCGAGCGCGGCCAGTTCGATCCCGGCCAGGCCGGTGCGCTCAGCCGCCACCCGGCCTATGGCTGGCTGGAGTACGCCAACCTGCGCCGCAACATCGACACCGTCGATACCGCACAGGCACAGGCCTTCCTCAAGCGCTACGACGGCCAGGCCGTGGCCACCACCTTCCGCAGCGTGTGGCTGCCTTCGGTCGCGCGCCGCCAGGACTGGCCGACCCTGCTCGCCAACTGGGCGCCCACCGACAACGCCGGCCTGCGCTGCGCCCAGCTGACCGCGCGCCAGGTGACCGGCAAGGTCGATCCACAGTGGATCAGCGAGGCACAGGACCTGTGGCGCAAGAACGGCAAGTCGTTGCCCGATGGCTGCGATGCGGTCTTCGCCGTACTGCAGGCGCAGGGTGGGCTGAGTGACGCGCTGCGCTGGGAACGCATCGACGCCGCCGCCGACGCGCAGCAGCCGGCGGTGATGCGCAGTGCGGCGCGCGGCCTGCCCGCCACCGATCTGGCACTGGCCAACACGTACGCCGCCTTCGTCGACAAGCCCAACGCCAGCGCACTGAACTGGCCACGCAACGAGCGCAGCCGCCGCATCGCCACCGATGGCCTGGCCAAGCTGGCCAAGGCCGACCCCGGCGCCACCGAGCAGCAGCTGCCGCAGTACGCGCAGGCCCTCGGCCTGAGTGCCGACCAGCAGGGCCAGGTGCTGTACCAGATCGCACTGTGGACGGTGGCCTCCTATCTGCCGGAGTCGGCGCGCCGCCTCAATGCGGTGCCGGAGTCGGCGTATGACGAGCGCCTGCACGAATGGCGCGTGCGCGAGGCCATGTCGCGTGGCGACTGGCCAGCGGCACTGACCGCGCTGCGCAAGATGGGCAGCAAGCAACGCAGCGACCCGCGCTGGCGCTACTTCGAAGGCCGCATGCTGGAAAAGACGGGCCAGGCACAGCAGGCCCAGGCGCTGTTCCGCGATGCCGCACGCGCCCCCACCTTCCACGGCTTCCTCGCCGCCGACAAGCTGCAGCAGGGCTATACGCTGTGCCCGTGGAAGCCGAACGACAGCGCGCAGGCGCAGGCCGTGATCGCGCGCGACCCGGCCATCCAGCGTGCGATGGCGCTGTACCAGATCGACCGCACAGGCTGGGCCGTGGCCGAATGGAACAGCGCTCTGTCGCGTTTCGATGACACCCAGCGCCGCCTTGCCGTGCGCGTGGCGCAGGACAACGGCTGGTTCGACCGCGCCGTGTTCGCACTCGGCAAGCAGCCGCAGGAACAGCGCCTGTACGACCTGCGTTTCCCGCTGCACCACGACGCCACCATCCGCCGCGAATCGGCACGCAACGCCATCGACCCGGCCTGGGTGGCGGCGGAAATCCGCGCGGAGAGCACCTTCACCCCGCGTGCGCGCTCGCCTGCCAACGCGATGGGCCTGATGCAGGTGTTGCCGGCCACCGGTGCCGGCGTGGCCAAGTCGATCGGCCTGACCGGCTACGGCGGCGCCGACAGCCTGTACGACCCGGACACCAACATCGCCATCGGTACCGCGTACCTGCGCCAGCTGATGAACAAGTACGACGGCCTGCCGTATGTGACCATCGCCGCCTACAACGCCGGCCCGACCCCGACCGCCCGCTGGCAGGGCCAGCGACCGGGTTTCGATCCGGACCTGTGGATCGAAACGATCAGCTACAAGGAGACCCGCGAGTACGTGGCCCGCGTGCTGGCCTTCAGCGTGATCTACGACTGGCGCCTCAACGGCGATGCGCTGCCGCTGAGCGACCGCCTGATGGGCCGCCTGGTCGACAAGCGCAAGAGCTTCAGCTGCGCCGCCAACGCCGACCAGGGCGGCGATTGATCGCAACACGGTAGTGCCGGCCGCTGGCCGGCACTACCCGATCTCCACTCCCTGGGGAGGGAAACGATGAGCCTGCTGGCCTGGATCGGGATGTTCGCCGCCTGGAGCCTGTTCGCCACCTGGGTGCTGCGCTGGGGTGGCGCGGCCTGGATGGAAGGCTGGAAGTCGCTGGCCTTCGTCGACAGCTGGGGCAGCCTGTGGGACGAAGCGCAGATCAAGCTGTATTTCCTCTGCCTGTGGATCGTCTACGGGCTGTGGTTCCTGGCCGGCCTGTTCGTGCCGGAGTGGCGCGGCCTGCCGTAATGCCCCTGCATGGGTAGTGCCGGCCGCTGGCCGGCACTACCGGTGCATCTGCGCCGACCATGCGATCATCGCCCCATGAAGATCTATCTTGTCGGCGGCGCCGTGCGCGACCGCCTGCTGCAGCGCCCCGCTGGCGACCGCGACTGGGTGGTGGTTGGCGCCACGCCCGCGCAGATGGAAGCGCAGGGCTACACCGCCGTGGGCCGCGATTTCCCGGTGTTCCTGCACCCGCAGACCGGTGAGGAATACGCGCTGGCGCGTACCGAGCGCAAATCCGGCCGCGGCTATCGTGGCTTCGTGGTCGATGCCGACCCGGCGGTGACACTGGAAGAGGACCTGCAGCGCCGCGACTTCACCATCAACGCCATTGCCTGCGACGAAGACACCGGCTCGCTGGTTGATCCTTATGGGGGCGTGCGTGATCTTGAACAGCGCGTACTGCGCCACGTCGGCCCGGCCTTTGTTGAAGACCCGCTGCGCGTGCTGCGCGCGGCACGCTTCATGGCGCGCTTCGCACCGCTGGGTTTCAGCGTCGCTCCGGAAACCATGGCGCTGATGCGCGAGGTGGCCGCCAGCGGTGAGCTGGATGCATTGGTACCGGAGCGCGTGTGGCAGGAACTGCGCAAGGCGCTGGTCTGCGAATGCCCCTCCGCCTTCCTGCGCACCCTGCACGATGCGCATGCGCTGGGCCCGATCCTGCCCGAGCTGGAAGCACTGTACGGCGTGCCGCAACGGGCGGAGTTCCACCCGGAGGTGGATACAGGCACCCACCAGGAAATGGTCAGCGACATGGCCGCGAAACTGGCGCCGGGTGATGACCTGGTCGGCTTCGCCGCGCTCACCCACGACCTCGGCAAGGGCCTGACCCCGCCGGACGAATGGCCGCGCCACATCATGCACGAGCAGCGCGGGCTGAAGCCGCTGAAGGCGCTGTGCGCGCGGCTGAAGATTCCCACCGAGCACCAGCAACTGGCCGAAGCGGTCTGCCGCGAGCACTTGAACGTGCACCGCATCGATGAGCTACGCGATGCCACTGTGCTGGAGTTGCTGGGCCGCTGTGATGCGTTGCGCCGGCCCGAACGCGTGGCGCGCATCGCACTGTGCTGCGAAGCCGACAAGCGCGGCCGGCTCGGATTTGAGGATGCCGAATACCCCCAGGGTGAAACGCTCAAGCGCCTGCACCAGGCAGCGCTGTCGGTACAGGCGCGGGACCTGGATACCACCCATCTGAAGGGACCGGCCATCGGCGAAGCACTGGCCAAGGCACGGGTGAAAGCCATCGCCGCTGCCCGCTGAAGCATCTGGTACTACCGGGCGCTGGCCGGCACCCATCGCCCGTCTATCGACGGCGCTTGCGCGAGAAGTGGTCGACAGCATGAGCACCCAACAGGATGGGTTGCATCAAGAGGAACAGCCATCCACCCAGCCGGAGCGTCTCCACCGGATTGAACCGGGTAATGACGGCAGCTGCCAGTATCAAGCTCACAAGAAGGCCGATCTCATAGACCCATAGCGATCGGTTAAAACGCTTGCCCACGGTGCTCTTCTCCATCGAACAGACCGCGCTTGCAAGCCATCGCGGCCATCTGGCACCACGGGTAGTGCCGGCCGCTGGCCGGCACCCCGATATCGCTCGATTCAGTGCGCCATGCCGCGCGTGATCGCCGCAGCTCGCTGCTTCAGCTGGGCCACGGCATCGGGAATCATCTCCATGCCCACGTCCAGACCCGGGTTCAGCACCAGGCCGACGCCGTCGCCGATGCCGGCCAGCAGCGCGTGCACCGCGATCGGCATGGCATGGGCAAACTGCGGCAGCTGCTCGTGCCACAGGCCGGCGCGCTCGGGCGAGGTGAACACCGCGAACATCGGTTCGCCGCTCTCGCTGGTCAGCACCAGCGGCGAGATGCTCTCGTCCCAGGCGCCGTCTTCACCGATGGCCTTGTCCAGCAGTACGAACGCCGTCGAGGTCAACAGGCCATCGAGGAACTGCGATGCGGTCAGCGTCCCGTCCTGGGCCTGCAGCAGGCGCACCTCGAGGTCGTTGAGGGGTTCGAACGGGGTGTCGTGGTCCATGGTGGGTTCCGGTACGTGATTGCAGGGCAGACTTTAACAGCCCCGGCGTTCAACCGATGAATCCATGCCGCCACAGCCAGCCCAGCAGGGCCAGCCCGGCCACGACCACCAGCATCAGCGGCAGGCCGAAGCGGTGCCGCCACGGGATCGGCACCCCACCCAGCTGCTGGTCCATGGTTTCGGTGTCCAGTAGCCAGCCGTGCTCGCAGCGGATGCAGGCCAGCTCGTAACGGCGCTGGTAGGCAAAGCCGAACAGCAGGTCGATGCGCGCCATCTTGTAGCGCAGCTGCGGCGCGAAGTCGGTTTCCGTTCCGCAACGCAGGCAGTGGTGGGCTTCCGTAGGACCGACGATCACCACCCGTTCCTGCTGGCCGATCAGGAACATGGATCAGCGCGCCTGGCAGGCGGGCTGCTGCAGCAACCACTGCTGCGCCGCAGCCAGCGTGGCGGCATCACTGTCGGTGCGCTGGTCTGGTTCGATCTTCAGCCCATCCCCCTGGCCATTGCGGTCCTGCATCACGCTGGTGGTCAGCAGCAGTGCGCTGCCATCGACCAGCGGCCGCATCACGTTGGCAGTGGACAGCCCCGAGGTGGGTTGGCCGAAACTGCGCGTGTGCGGGCGACCGCGGAAGGCAAGCACGGTCGCCTCGCCGGAACTGGCGGTGCGCGGTCCGGTCAGCACCGCCACAGGCGCGCCTGGGTGTTTCAGCAGATAACCGGGCCCGCCAAGATCAACCCGCACGCGCTCGCCAAGCCGCACGCTGGACGGCGTCAGCTGCCAGCGCGTGGGACCGTCCGCGGCGGCGAAGGACCCCACGTCCTCGTCGGCGCCTGGCGTGGCGCGCAGCAGTGGCGCTGCGCCCAGCAGCATCGGCCACATGTTGCCGCCAGTATTGCCACGCAGATCAACGATCCAGCCGCAACGATGGCGGCCGTCCTGGTCCCTGATGATCGCCTGCCAGCGCTGCGCACGTTCCTTCATCTGCTGGTGCGCGGTGGGACCCTGCATGACGCTGTAGCCCCCGATCTCCACCCGGCCGATGCGCGGGTCCAGCGCTTCGACCGAAGCAATCGCTGCACTCGGCGCCGGCGTTGCTGCGCCATTGGCGCGTGCCAGGCGTTCTGCCTTCGCCTGCAGCTGCTTTGCGCTGATCCACGCACCATGCCCGCCGGAACTGCGGCCGGTGGCCTCCTGCAGCACCGCGCGGGTCTGCGCCGGATCGTTCTGCGCCGCCTTCAGGCGCGTACGGATGGCCGGCCAGTCCACGCGGTCGCGGTACAGCGACTCCTTCTCCAGCATGTCCAGCAACTGGGCCTGCGCCTGTGCTGTCGGCAGGTCGATGACGGTCGGGGCGGCAGCCTGTGCGCTGCTGCAGAACAGGGTGCCCAGTGCAGCAGCGATCACGCGGAGATCAAGCGGCATTCGACGTTCCTTCGTCGTGGATGAGTAGCGCAGCATACGCGCTTGCCGCTGTCGTTGTATGTCGGCTTTGGCACACGCCGCGCACAACAACATTTGCAACTTTGCCCATGTTGTCACTCGGGCAAAAGCGCGAAGGTGGCTCTGCCGGCGCGCTTTGCGCTGGCCGGGATTGGCGTCCTGAATCAAACATCGAAGCAACCGCCCGCCACCTTGCATCCCGCAGGTGGCCTTGCCTTGTGAGGTTGCCGCCATGAACACGCCCTACCCCGCCTATCCCCGTCTGCATGCCCTGCTGGGCGATGCCCTGCCCGGCCTGGCGCTGCCCACTCCCGTGGCTGAAGCGCTGGAAGATGCATTGTGCGAGGGCGACGGCAATGCCTCGCCGTCGGCCTTCTTCGCCCGGTTGCGCGGTATCGCGCAAAGCCATGCTGCCGATGGCCAGGCCTGGCGCGAACGGCACCTCAGCGAGGCGCGTAGCCGGGAACTGGCCGAGGCCACGCGGTGCCTCGCGGCTGTGTCCGCCTGTGGGGGTGTGTTGCTGGCGGCGCAATCGGCGCGCGAGATGGATGATGCGTCGGCGCAGTGCCCGCCGCAGGTGGAGGAAGGCCTGCTGCATGCGGTGGTGGTGCTGGCCCATCATGCGGGTGGGTTGGTGGCACCGGGTGCACGCGCGGGATCGTGACGCCGATGGATTCGTGTCGACCAAGGTCGACACCCACCAGAGCAGATTATGGCGTCGGTTGGAACCCGGAGCGGATCATGGCGCCGGTTGGAATCCAGGGCGGATTGGAATCCAGAGCGGATCATGGCCGTGATGGGGTGAGTGCCGACCGAGGTCGGCACCCACCCGAGCGTGCGGCCGTCACCAGTCCGCGCGCAGGCCGATGTTGCCTTCGATGATGCGGCGCTTCTCGTTGCGGTCGCCGCCCAGTTCGCGGGTGTAGTCGGCCACCGCGTAGGCGCTGATGGTGCGGTTGAAGCGCCCGACCACGCCCACGCCGGCTTCCAGCGCACGCGAGCGCTGCGAATTGACGATCACGTCGTCGTCGAAGCGGATGCGGTCTTCGCCGGAGCCGCCGTGCCAGTAGTTGAGCTTGAAGTACGGCTGCCAGCCGTTGTCGGCCAACTGGTAGTCACCGGCCAGGCGCAGGCCGATGCGGCCGGTCCAGGCATTGTCGTTGTCGAAGCGCACGCTCGACACCGCATCGCGGCGGTCATCCAGCGCCGTGCGTTGCCAGATCACCTGTAGCTGCGGCTCCAGCCACCAGGCCGACTGGCCGAACTGCAGCAGCGGCTTGCCGGCCTCCACCGACACGCTGGTGCCATCGCCCTTGATGCCGAAGCCCAGCCCGCGCGAGGAACGCACGCGACCTTCGTAACGGCTCTGCATCGCCACTGCATCGATGTAGCCACCGTTGCTGCCGGTGAGCGTCCAGTACAGGCCCACATGCTTGTCATCAAGCCGGTTCTGGCCCACCTGTACGTTTTCCCAGCCCAGCGCCAGGCCAGTGGTCTTGCCCTGCGCGCGGGTGCGGCCGACAAACACGCCGATCTGGTTGCGATGGTTGTCGTTGGCCGCGGCCCACACATCAAGGCCGGCCTGCAGGCCCATCACATCGCCGTCGAACCCCGGCTGTGCATCGCCCTTCCAGTGAATCTCGCTGCTCTGCCCGACCAGCCGGCCCCAGGCGGTGCGCAGCGCGCCCTGGTTGTACAGCAGGCGCTGCTCGCCCTGCCGTTCGTGGAACGTGCCGAGACTGGCCAGAGAGGCCTCGCGCAGCAGGGGCGGCACCACGGCGTAGGTGGCGGTCTCCACGCGGTACAGCGGCACCACGGCCCCTTCAGCCGGACGCGCATCCGGTGTCGGCGGCGCGCCGGTGCCGGGCAGGCTGCCACCCGCCACCGGCACCTCGGGCACTTCCGGATCAGTCGGCGGCGGCGCCGGGGGGGGCGCCGGCGGCGGTGGCGGTGGCGTGGTCTCGCCGGCGGTCAGGTCCGGATCGGTGGCACCTTCGGGCGGCGGGGGGGGCGCCGGCGTGATCGGCGGCGGCGGGGCCACCGGCGGTGTCGGCGGTGGTGGTGTGACCGTGCCGCCGCCATTGGGCGCCGGTGTTGGCCCCTGCACCAGCGTCGAGCGCAGGTACCAGTTCTCGCCGGTGCCCGCACTGACCCCGCCCTTGAACAGGAAGTACTCGTAGGCGCCGGCCGCTACGGGAGCGAACAACGAGAATGCGCCAGGTGCCGTAGTAGCGCCATTCAATGCCTGCACTACCAGAATGCCGTCGGTACGTGTCGCCGCACCGCCGCCGCCCACATTGAGGATGCCGATGCCGGTGCTGCCGGTGGCCGTGCCACCGTCGAACACCAGCTTGTCACTGGCCGAATCATCCGCCCCCAGCACCGTCTTCAGGTACACGCCGCCACCGTCTCCGCGGTAATTGCCACGCACGGTGAAGGCATCGCCAGCACTGCCGGTGTTGGTCAGATCGATGCGTCCGGCATTGACCACGTTGACCAGGCCCGATGCCGTGAACGGGCGAATCGCGTAGTTGCCGCCGCCAGCGAACAGCGTGCTGGTGTCGTCGACGGTGAGCGTACCGGTGCCGGTACCGGCGTCGCCCAGCACCAGAGCACCGTCGAAGGTCAGTTCGGTGCTGCTGGCCAGGTTGATCGTTTCCCAGTTCTGGAAGCGCCCCACGCCAGTGGTCTTGACGTTGGTGAGGTTGAGCTGGTCGGTGCCGCTGCCGCCGTCGAACAGCGGTACCGCACCGAGTTGGGTCTGATTGAGGTTGGTCAGGTTCGCGATGTCGTCATCCGGGCCCATGTCGATCGCACCGTAGACGATGCCGCCATCCTTCCAGTTGAACGTATCGTTGCCGGTGCTGAGCAGCACCTGGCCGCGCACGGTGCCACCGGTGATGGTCACGCTGTCGGCACCGCCGCTGACGCTGATGTTGCCGCCGATGTAGGCCGTGCCCGAGATGATGATGGTGTCGGTGTCGAAGCCGGTCACCACGTTGCCGTCCACGGTACCGCCGGACATGTCCCACAGGTTCTTGTCCAGCTTCATGTTGACCCGCCCGATGCGGCCACCGGTCATCCAGGCCCGGTCGCCATCTTCGAAGGCACCGATGATGCGGCCACCACTCATGCGGAAGGTATCGATGTTGTCGCCCTGCTGCAGCGCGCCGATCGTGCCGCCGGTCATGACGAAATCGTCGCGGCCACTGCCCTGCGCGACCACGCCGGTGATGGTGCCACCGGTCACCGTCATCTGGTCATCGCCGCTGCCCTGGTCGACACGATCGATGGTGCCGTCGTTGAGCAGCAGCACATCGTTGCCATCGCCCTGCAGGACACCGCCGGTGATGCTGCCGGCCTGCATCTCCAGGCGATCATTGCCGGCACCGAACTGCACGCCGGTTCCGCCACTGATGGTTCCGCGGTTGACCAGCACGCTGTCACCATTGCCGACGAACTGCAGGGCGATGTTGTTGCCGGTGCTGATGCTGCCAGGATTCTCGACGCGGCTGCCGCCGCCGAGCTGCACCGCCACGCCGCTGACCGAACTGATCGCGCCCTGGTTGGACAGCAGGTGGCCCCCCGCACCGACCAGCGCAATGGCGGAACCACCACCGCTCTGCTGCAGCTGCGCGCTGCTGGCAACGTTGACAGTGATGCCGGCCGCGCCGCTGGCGGTGATGGGAACGGTCTGCGGGTTGGGCGCGCTGGCGCTGCAGGTGACCGTCTGGCCGGCAACGGGCGCGATGGCGTCACAGCCGGCCCAGGCGACGCTGGCGGACATCAGCATGACGGAGGGAACGGCCAGGGCCCGCAGCACGGAAACGGTGAGGCGGCGCGGGTGAAACGCGCGCGGGACGGCATGGGACATACAGCACTCCTGGAGAGGGGATCAGGAACTGCGGATATGCGGCACTGCGAATGCAGTCTGCCCTGTTGTGAATGGTTTCGACAGGTGAATTTACGTGGCAGTGATCACATTTCAAATGCGAACTCGGGCCACCCTCACTTGGCCTCTACGTGACTGAAACCATTCATTTTTCTGGGGACGAGGGGGCGCGAGGAGAGCATCCACGCATGGCGTGGATCTACTGAACCAGCACGCGCATTCCGGACGATCCACGCCATGCGTGGATGAAGCCCCAACCGCGCCAGTAGATCCACGCCATGCGTGGATGAAGCGGCATCAGATCTTCAGATAGATCTTCCGCCAGTCCAACCACCATGCCACGCCCCACCACAGCGCGACGAACGCCACTGCCTGCAGCATCGATGCCAGCTCCAGCGCCTGCGGCATCGCATCGGCCAGCTTCTGCCAGATCCAGCCCCAGGCGCCGGTGGCCATCAGCACCACCGACATCACCGACGCGCCAAGATAGGCGGTGATCGCATTGACCCCGAAGCGCCGCCCCAGCGCCGGCCAACCCTTGCGATCGATCAGCACGTGGCCCAGCCACAGCGCCAGCGCGGCAAGGCCACCGGTCCACAACACATAGCTGGGCGTCCACAGCTGCTTGTTCAACGGCAGCACGGTGGCCAGCAGCAACCCAAGCACAGCGGTTGCCACGCCCAGCCCGCCCAAAGCCGCCGAACGCCCGTTGCGCAGCAGGCCGCCGGCCAACAGGCCGAGCACGGTGCTGGCCAGGGCACCCAGGGTGCTCAGCAATCCTTCCGGGTCATGGCCAAGCCCAGTATCGGCGTGCCACTGGTAGATCCACGGAGCGAACAGCGTGGTATCCAGACGGCTGGCCGGGTTGGTCCACGGCGCCAGGTCGCCGATGCCCAGCAGCAGCAAGGTGTACCCCACCAGCAGCGTGACCAGCACGGCCGCCTGCACGCGCGGCCGCGCATATACCGCCAGCACGCCCACCAGCGCCGCACATACCGCGATCCGCTGCAGCACGCCCCAGATGCGGAAGTGATGCGTATGCAGCGCCCACCAGATCAACAGATGCAACAGCGCACCGGCCAGCAGGATGCGCAGCGCGCGCTCCAGCACGCCACGCGCCAGCGCTGGACGTGCAGCGGCATCCAGCGCGCGCGGTGCCACGCTGAAGGCCATCGACACACCGACCAGGAACAGGAAGAACGGGAACACCAGATCGGTGGGCGTGCAGCCATGCCATTCCGAATGACGCAGTGGTGCGAACACCGCACTCCAGTCGCCCGGATTGTTGACCAGCAGCATCGCCGCCACGGTGATGCCGCGCAGGGCATCGATCGAGCCCAGCCGGCGTGGCGGCGTAGCGTTCATCAGGCAGCCTCGTACTGTCCGGCGATCCAGGTGCCGCGCACCTGCAGGGCGTCATCCAGCAGCACCAGGTCGGCCTGGTAGCCCTCTGCGATGTGGCCGAGGCGGTCATCGACATTGAGGAACTGCGCCGGGTAGGTCGAGGCCATGCGCCCGGCTTCGGCCAGCGACTGGCCGAGCAGCTGCACGGTGTTGCGCACCGCGGTAGCCATGTCCAACGCCGAACCGGCCAGTGCACCTGCAGCGTTGCGGACCACGCCGTCGATGGCAGTGATGGTTTCGCCGTACAGCACGTAGCTCGGGTCATCGGCACCGACCGGCGGCATTGCATCGGTCACCAGCAGCAGGCGGCCACGCGGCTTGGCCGCCAACGCCACGCGCAGGCTGGCCGGATGCACATGCACGCCATCGACGATGATGCCGATCCAGCTGTCGCGGTCTTCCAGCGCGGCGCCCACTGCGCCGGGTTCGCGGCCCTGCAATGGCGACATTGCGTTGTACAGATGGGTGAAGCCACGCACGCCGGCATCCAGGCCGGCGCGGATCTCCTCGTAGGTGCCCGCGGTATGCCCAGCGGCGACGATCACGCCACGCTCGACCAGCGCGCGGATGGTCTCCAGCGGCACGCGTTCCGGCGCCAGCGTCAGCAGCGTCACACCGTTGTCGAGGGACGCCGCCAGCGCGATCTCTTCCTCGTCCGGCACACGGAACTTGCTGGCGTCGTGGGTGCCCTTGCGCGCAGGTGCGATGTAGGGGCCTTCCAGATGGATGCCGATCACGCCCGGCACGCCCTGTGCGATCGCCTCGCGCATCGCACCGATGGCCTCGCGCATCACGCCCACGTCATCGCTGATCAGCGTCGGCAGCATCGCGGTGGTACCGAAACGGCGGTGCGCCTGCGCGATGGTGCGCAGCGACGCTACATCCGGTGTGTTGTTGAACAGCGCACCACCGCCGCCGTTGACCTGCACATCGATGAAGCCGGGCAGCAGCCAGCCGCCTCCCAGATCCACCTGCTCGGCCGCCTGGCCAAGCTGCGGCGCGGCATCCGGCAGCAGCGCACTGATGCGACCGTCCTCGACCACCACCGCCAGATCATCGCGGAATTCATCGCCTGCAAGGATGCGGGCGTTGCGCAGCACCGTGGCCATCAGACCGTCTCCGTAACCTTGTTCAGGTGCGGCGGCAGGTCCGGGTTGAAGCCACGGCGCAGCGCCAGCGCGTTGATCGCGCGGTAGAAGCTCTGCACGGTCAGCAGCGGCGCGCACAGCGGATGCGGCGCGGCCGCCACCGGCAGGTTGCCACCGGCACCGGCCATCCACACCTGCGCACCGCGCGCGGTGAACTCATCGACCACTGCGCGGGTACCGGCACCGGTCTCGTCCGGCTGCGCGAAGGCCAGCACCGGGAAGCCACGATCGACCAGCGCCATCGGGCCGTGCTTGACCTCGGCCGAACTGTAGGCCTCGGCGTGCAGGCTGCAGGTTTCCTTGAACTTCAGCGCGGCTTCCTGCGCCGCGCCCAGGCCCAGGCCACGGCCGAGCACGAACAGGTTGGTGGCTTCGACCAGGCCGTCGGTCACCGCACTCCAGTCGCACTGCCAGGCCGCGCGCATCGCATCGGGCAACAGGTCCAGTGCCGCGCGCAGGTTGCTGTCCTGCTTCCAGTACGCGGCCAGCTGCAGCAGCGCAGCCAGCGAAGCCAGGTAGCTCTTGGTGGCCGCCACGCTCTTCTCGGCACCGGCATGCAGCGGAATGACCTTATCGGCCAGCTGCGCCAGGGGCGAATCCTCGACGTTGACCAGCGCGATCACGCGCGCACCGGCCGCCTTGGCGGCTTCCGCATTGCGCAACAGATCGGGGCTCTTGCCCGACTGCGAGATGACGATGAACAGTGCGCCACGCAGTTGCAGCGGTGCGGCATACACCGAGCCCACAGACGGCGAGGCCGAGGCGACCACCAGGCCCAGCTGGGTCTCCAGCAGGTATTTGCCGTAGGTGGCGGCATGGTCGGAGCTGCCACGCGCGCAAGTGACCACGAACGGCGGCGGCGACGCGCGCAGGCTGGCGGCCAGGGTTTCCATGGTGGCGTGGTTGCGCGAGAACTGACGGGCGACCACGTCGGCTGCTTCAGCGGCCTCGGCGAACATCAGGGTGGAAGTGGGGTCTGACAGCGACATGGCAGGCTCAGGCAGGATCGGAAGGAAGGGGGCGTGCGCCGGCCGGGCGCATCGGTGCAGTCGAACCGCGCACCACCAGCTGCGGCACGAAGCCCTGGTTGTGCAGCGGCGCGGGCGCATCGTCATAGGCGTCGCTGCGCAGCTGCGCGATCAGCAGGCGCGCGGCGTGGCGCGCGATGTCCTCGGTGGCCTGCTTGGCGGTGGTCAGCGGCGGCCACGACTGGCGCGAGAACGGGCTGTCCTCGAAACCGGCGATGGACAGGTCATAGGGCACGTTCATGCCGGCCGACTTGGCGGCGGCCAGCACGCCGGCGGCGATTTCATCGTTGGAGCCGAAGATGGCGGTGGGCGGCTCGCGCAGCGCCAGCAGGCGGCGCGCGCCGCGGAAACCGTCATCGAAGGTGTAATCACCCTGCACCACCAGGTGCTTGTCCACGGTCATGCCGTAGTCCTTCAGCGCAGCCTCGTAACCGGCATAACGTTCGCCGGAGGAGCGGTGCGAAATGCCACCCCAGAGGAAGCCGATGCGCTGGTGGCCCAGCTGGATCAGGTGCTCGGTGATTTCGTAGGCGGCCTCACGGTCGTCGACGAACACGCAGGCACCGTCGGCCGGGTCTTCGGTGGCGGCGATGATGCGTACCAGCTTGATGCCGCGCGCGGTCAGCGCCTGGATCAGGTCGCGGCGCTCGGACATCGGTGCGGTCAGCACCAGCCCGGCCAGGCGCGAACGCTGCACCCAGTCGGCCAGTTCATCGGCCAGCAGCGGCGAGCTGGAATCGCAGGGATGGATCTGCAGGCCAAACCCGGTCTCGCGGCAGGCGGCGAGCACACCGTTCTGCACGCCGATGATGTGGTACGGGTTCGGGTTGTCGTAGACCAGCCCGATCACGAAGGTGGTGCCGCTGCGCAGGTTGCGCGCGGACGGATCGGGCTCGTAGTCGAGCTCGGCGATGGCTCGCAGCACCCGTGCGCGGGTGGCCTGCATCACCGAGGGCTCGTTGTTGATCACCCGCGAGACCGTCTTCAGCGAGACCTTGGCCTTCTCCGCAACGTCCTTGATGGTCGCTCTGCGCATGGGTTTTCCCTGGGGTTGGCTGCCGTCCATCATCGCCGATCAGGCCTTGTCCTGCGGCAGACCGGCGCGATGGCCGACCACCGAGTAGAACAGGATGTACAGGTAGCACGGCACCATCAGCAGCACGAACACCAGCTGGAAGTCGATGTGCTGCTTGAGCACGGCGAACAGCTGCGGAATGATCGCGCCACCGGCAATGCCCATCACCAGCAGCGCCGAACCGGTCTCGGTGAAGCGGCCCAGGCCGCGGATCGCCAGCGGGAAGATCGCCGGCCACATCATCGCGTTGGCAAAGCCCAGCAGGGCCACGAAGGCTACCGAGACATAGCCGTGGGTAGCCCAGGCACCCAGGCAGAACACCACGCCCAGCACCGCGGAGATGGTCAGGTAGCGCGACTGCGAGACCACGCGCGGGATCAGCAGCAGGCCGACCACATAGCCAACCAGCATCGCGCCCAGGGTCAGCGAGGTGAACATCTTGGTCTGGTCCAGCGGCAGGTCGAAGCCATGGCCATAGGTACCGATGGCATCGCCGGCCATCACCTCCACGCCCACGTACACGAACAGGCACAGCACGCCCAGCCACAGGTGCGGGAACTGGAAGATGCTGCGGCGCTCGGCGGCACCGGCGGCCACCGGCGTGGCATTGGCTTCGGACGACTTGATTTCCGGCAGCGGCGAGAACAGCACGGCCACCGCCAGCAGCACCAGCAGACCGGCCATGGCCAGGTACGGCGCGTGGATCTTGGCAGCGAATTCGTTCAACAACTGCGCCTTGGTCGCTTCATCGGCAGCGGCC
This sequence comes from Stenotrophomonas sp. SKA14, assembly GCF_000158575.1. Classification (NCBI taxonomy): domain Bacteria; kingdom Pseudomonadati; phylum Pseudomonadota; class Gammaproteobacteria; order Lysobacterales; family Lysobacteraceae; genus Stenotrophomonas; species Stenotrophomonas sp. SKA14. The sequence goes on along the minus strand of NZ_DS999412.1, from coordinate 1,167,273 downwards.
ACCGTCGCCGAAAGGTCGCCGATGCCATGCAGCACCACGGTACCGATCAGCACCGGGGCGAGCATGCCGGCGATCTTGTTGCAGATGCCCATCAGCGCGATGCGCCGCGCCGCGGTCTCGATCGGGCCGAGGATGGAGATGTAGGGGTTGATCGCGGTCTGCAGCAGGGCCAGGCCGCTGCCGATCACGAACAGGCCGCCGAGCGCGCCCGGGTACCAGCGCTGGGTGGCGAATTCGCCGAACAGCGCGGCACCCCCGGCCATCACCAGCAGGCTCAGGCTCAGGCCCTTCTTCATGCCGGTGCGGCGCAGGATCCACGACGCCGGCAGGGCCAGGAAGAAGTAGGACAGGTAGAACACCATCAGCACCAGGAAGGCGCCGACCTCGCTGAGTTCGAAGGCGAGCTTGACGAAGGTGATCAGTGGCCCGTTGAGCCAGGTGAAGAAGCCGATCAGGAAGAACAGCACGCCGACGATGGCGATGGAGGTGGCCACGTTCGGGCGCGCGCTTGCAGCGGGGACGGCGGACATCAGGAGGGCTCCTGCGGCGACGGCCGCAGAACGCGGCGTCGGAGAGTGGCTGGGAACAACGTTGTCACATTCTTTCGATGGACAACGGCGGTTTGTCAACTTCCCCGCATCACCCGTTGAACCTCGTGCTGCACTGCGCAAGCCGATTCCTGTGGATCGGGCTGAATGCGCTGCAGCCCTTGAGCCCCATGCAGCAACGGTTCCCGTGTGAAACCCATGCTCACGCCATGTAAACGTTTACTGCATGTCGTATTCGTTGCGGCGCAGCAACGAAAGTGTCACGAACTCGTTGACATCGTTGTCAGCGGGGTTACAGACTCCGCCCCAATCGCCGCCCCCGATCCCGGGGCCGGCCCCACCTGCAGCAGGAGCCCGCGTGACCGCCAGCCACCCCGCCCCGGCCCATGTCCTGTCCCGAGTCGCGCCCTCGTTCCTGGCCGCCGACGTTGGTGGCACCCATGTGCGCGTGGCCCGGGTCCAGGCCAGCGGTGATGCCGCCCACCCGGTGCAGGTGCTGGAGTACCGCAAGTACCGCAATGCCGACCATGCCGGCCTCAGCGCGATCCTGTCTGACTTCCTCGGCGAAGGCCCGCGGCCCTCGCACTGCGTGGTCGCCAGCGCCGGCTATGCCCGCGAGGACGGCACGGTGATCACCGCCAACCTGCCGTGGCCACTGTCGGCGCGCCAGGTGGAAGCGGACGTCGGCCTGCAGCGGGTCTACATCGTCAACGACTTTGAAGCGGTGGCCTATGCCGCTGCGCAGGTGGACGCCAGCGGCGTGCTGCACCTGTGCGGACCGGAGACCGCTGCGCGCGGCCCGACCCTGGTGGTCGGCCCGGGCACCGGCCTCGGCGCCGCGCTGTGGATTCCCACCGCACACGGCCCGGTGGTGCTGCCGACGGAAGCCGGCCAGCCCACCCTGGCCGCCAGCACCGAACTGGAAATGGCCATCGTCCGCCACATGCAGCGCGACCGCGCCCACGTGTCGATCGAGCATGCGATCTCCGGCCCGGGCCTGATGAACCTGTACCGCGCGGTATGTGCGCTGCAGGGGCAGGCACCGACGCTGGCCAGCCCGGATGCGGTCACAGCCGCCGCCATGGCCGATACCAATGCGCACGCACGCCAGGCGCTGGATGTGTTCTGCGGCCTGCTCGGCAGCACCATCGGCGACATGGCGCTGTTCTACGGCGCCCATGGTGGCGTCTACCTGGCCGGCGGCATCCTGCCGCAGATCCGCGAATACCTGCACGCCAGCACCTTCGTCGAACGGTACCTGCAGAAGGGACCGATGGGCGAAGCACTGGCACGCATCCCGGTGAAGGTCGTCGAGCACGGCCAGCTGGGCGTGGTCGGCGCTGCCAGCTGGTACCTGCAGCAGTCGGCCGCCTGACACCGCAACAGGCTTCAACGCAATCGCAGCACGCAGTACGTGGCACGCCAACGCACGGGACTTCGCCGCCACCCCGCGCATGTCTTCGCAACCGTAATCGAACACCGCCGCCGGCATCCAATCGAGTGATGAGGAGAGACATCATGAACACCCGCAAGACCCTGCTTTCGGCCGCCATCGTCAGCTGCATCGCCTTCAGTGCGCACGCGCAGCAGGCCGCCCCGACCGCCACCGACCTGGACACCGTGACGGTTACCGGTATCCGTGGTTCGATGGAAAAGTCGCTGGACACCAAGCGCGAGGCCAATGCGCGCGTGGAAGTGGTCACCGCCGAAGACGTCGGCAAGCTGCCGGCGCACAACGTCGCCGATACCCTGCAGCGCCTGCCGGGCGTCAACATCAGCTCGTCCAGCGCCGACGAAGGCGGCTTCGACGAAGCCGACCGTGTCAGCCTGCGCGGCACCAGCCCGAGCCTGACCCAGACCCTGATCAATGGCCATACCGTCGGCTCGGCCGACTGGTTCGTGCTCAGCCAGGGCAACAACGTCGGCCGCAGCGTCAGCTACTCGCTGCTGCCGTCGGAACTGGTCAGCTCGGTGGAAGTGAACAAGTCCTCGCAGGCCAAGCTGCAGGACGGCGGTACCACCGGTACCGTCAACATCATCACCCGCAAGCCGCTGGAGTTCTCCAAGCAGTTCACCGCGGAAGGCTCGATCGGCATGGTGCGTTCGGACCAGGCCAAATCGAACGACCCGCAGTATTCGGCACTGTTCAACTACAAGAACGACGAAGGCACCTTCGGCGTGATGGTGCAGGGCTTCAGCCAGAAGCGCGAGCTGCGCCGTGAAGCGCAGGAAATCCCGGGCGGCTTCTTCAAGATCGGCGCCGGTGATCCGGTGGCCAAGACCAACCCCGACCTGATCGGCGTCAATGTACCGGGCCTGCTGGGTTCGACCCTGTTCGAACAGACCCGTGAGCGCAAGGGTGGCCTGGTCTCGCTGCAGTTCAAGCCGAGCGACAGCCTCACCCTGGGCCTGAACGGTTTCAGTTCCGAACTGAAGGCGAACAACTACAACCGCAACTTCATGATGTTCGGCAACAGCTTCGCCAAGTCGCAGGCGCCGGATCCGGGCTATGTGATCAAGGATGGCGTGCTGACCAACGCCACCTACAAGGGCGTGCCGGGCACCGACTACGCGGTGTACGACATGATCTACCGCGAGTCGAAGGCCAAGTCGAGCTATGTCACCTTCGATGCCGACTGGCAGATCAGCGACAGCCTGACCGCCAAGTTCCAGGCCGGCAGCACCAAGGGCACCGGCGAAACGCCGCGCCAGTACATCGCCGAGGTCACCCTGGCCAACGGTGGCGGCGCCAGCTGGGCCACGCACGGCAATGGCTCGCCGATCGACTGGAACGTCGGCGGCGACCTCTCGCCCAATGGCGTGACCAGCTTCGGCACCTGGGGCAACCAGCAGGTCACCGCAGAAGACAAGGAGAAGTGGGCCACGCTCGACTTCAACCAGTACTTCAATGATGGCGGCGTGCTGAGCTCGATCGACTTCGGCCTGCGCTTTGCCGACCACAAGCGCGAAGCACTGTCGCCGGAAGGTGCAACCCCGGGTGACATCTGGAGCGCGCTGAAGAACGGTGCAACGGCCAATTACCCGAGTGGTTTCGCCGGTGACATCGGCGGCACCTTCCCGCGCAATCTCTGGTACTTCACCCCGGGCGCGCTGAAGGATGCGGTGACCAACAACTCCACCTGGCTGGCCGGCAATGATGGCCCGACCGGTCGCCACAATTACGGCGCCGAGTGGAAGGTGAAGGAAAAGAACTTCGCCGGCTACGTGCAGGCCAACTTCCGCGGCGACTGGTGGAGCGGTAACGTCGGCCTGCGCTACGTCAACATCAAGCAGGACATCGACACCTACAACGCCGTCAGCAAGGCCGCCGACGCCGATGTCAGCAGCCTGTTCGGCATGTGGGAGCGCCTGGCCTTCCAGAACAAGCGCAACCGTGTGCTGCCCAGCGCCAACATCAAGTTCGACCTGGACGACAAGCTGGTGCTGCGCGTTGCCGCTTCGCAGACGCAGACCCTGCCGGACTACTCGGCGCTGGGTGCCTCCTCTTACGGTTCGGACCTGAACCGGACTGGCGGCGGTGGCAACCCGAACCTCAAGCCGACCCTGTCGACCAACCTGGATGCCAACCTGGAGTGGTACTTCATGCCGCGCGGCCTGCTGTCGGTGGGCGCGTATCACATGAACCTGAAGGACTACATCGCCTTCGACGTGGTCTCGCGCCAGCTGTACAGCGAACTGACCAACCGGCTTGAGACCTACCAGATCTCCACCCCGATCAATGCCGACGGCAAGGTCACCGGCGTGGAAGTGGCCTACGAGCAGCCGATCGGCGAGTACTTCGGCATCAATGCCAACTACACCTACGCCAACGGCACGACCTCGCACACCTGGTCGGATGGCTCGCACAACCTGCTGGGCACCTCGAAGAACACCTACAACGTGGGTGCCTACTTCGAGAACGAGCGCTTCGGCGCCCGGGTCAGCTACACCCGCCGTTCCTCGTTCCTGATCAGCCTGTCGGGCACCAACCCGTACTACCAGGATGACTTCGGCACGCTGTCGGCATCGCTGAGCTACAAGGCCACCGACTGGCTGAGCATCAGCCTGGATGGCCTGAACCTCAACAACCCGACCTACAAGTACTACCAGACCGCGGCCATCCCGACTTCGTTCTACAGCAACGGTCGCCAGTACTACCTCAACTTCCGCTTCAAGTACTGATCCAGCGGCAGCAACATCGCCGAGTCGTGCACGCACGCCGGGCCTGGATCATTCCGGGCCCGGCGTTTTTCATGTATAGCGTTCATCGCACCGTTCCAAGGAGTCGTTCCGATGGTCAAGCCTTCCCGCGCCCGGATGCGCAGCGCAGTGCTGCTGGGCAGCCTGCTCGCCCTGCTGCCGGCGATGCCGGCACTCGCCGCCGATCCCACGCCCGCCGCCGAAGCACCCGGCCCACAGCTGCGCGCCGGCAGCCTGATGCTGATTCCCGCGCCGTCCAACGTACAGCGCGGCCAGGGCAGCGGCATCACTGTCCGTGCCGATACCGTGCTGCACGCCGAAGGCGAAGCCGCGCAACGCGTCGCCACCCAGTTTGCCGACCTGCTGGCCCGCAGTGGTGGCCCGCGCCTGGTCCTGGCCAAGGGCAAGGCGGCAGGCAAAGCCGGCAGCATCCGTTTCCAGATCGTGCCCACCTTCCGCGACAGCGGTGAGGGTTACACGCTGGACAGCACCGCGCAGGGCGTGGTGATCCAGGCCGGCAACGAGACCGGCCTGTTCTATGGCGCAACCACCCTCGCCCAGCTCGCCACCGGTGGCAGCAACGGCGTGCTGCCGGCGGTGCAGATCCAGGACGCGCCGCGTTTCAGCTGGCGCGGTTTCATGCTCGACTCGGCGCGGCATTTCCAGAGCCTGGACGAGATCAAGCGCGTGCTCGATGCGATGGCCGCGCACAAGCTCAACACCTTCCACTGGCACCTGACCGATGACCAGGGCTGGCGCATGGAGATCAAGCGCTACCCGAAGCTGACCGAAGTGGGCAGCTGCCGCCTGCCGGCCGGCGATGGTGGCGTCGACCCGGTCAGTGGCCAGGAACATCCGTACTGCGGCTTCTACACCCAGGAGCAGATCCGCGAAGTAATCGCCTATGCGGCCGCGCTGCATATCCAGGTCATTCCGGAAATCGACGTGCCCGGCCATGCCACCGCGGCGATTGCCGCCTACCCGGAGCTGGGCTCGATCAGCACCCCGCTGAAGCCGATCAGCGAGTGGGGCGTGTTCCCGAACCTGTTCAACGTGGAAGACAGCACCGTCACCTTCCTGGAGAACGTGCTGGAAGAAGTGATCGAGCTGTTCCCGGCCAAGTATGTGCACGTAGGCGGCGACGAGGCGGTCAAGGATCAGTGGGAAGCCTCGAAGCAGGTGCAGCAGCGCATGCGTGCGCTGGGCATCAACAATGAGATGGCCATGCAGAGCCACATCATCAAGCGCCTGGAGACGTTCCTGGAAGAGCACGACCGGCGCCTGATCGGCTGGGACGAGATCCTCGAAGGGGGTCTGCCGCCGCAGGCCACGGTGATGTCGTGGCAGGGCACCGAAGGCGGCCTGGCCGCGGCCAGTGCCGGCCATGACGTAATCATGTCGCCGGTCGGCTACCTGTACCTGGATTACCTGCAGACCGCCTCGCCAAATGAACCACCGGGCCGCCCGGCCCAGGTCAATCTCGGCAAGCTGTACAACTTCGAGCCGGTGCCGGCCGAACTGGCTGCCGACAAGCGCGGGCACATCCTGGGCCTGCAGGCCAACATGTTCACCGAGCACACGCGCAGCTATGCACGCCTGCAGCACAACCTGTTCCCGCGCCTGGCGGCGGTGGCCGAGACCGGCTGGAGCACGCCGGAACACCGCGATTTCCGCGACTTCCTCGCGCGCCTGCCGGCGCAGCTGCAGCGCTACCGCGCCTGGGGCCTGGCCTATGCGCAGACGCCGTTCGAAGTGGGTGTGGATTACACCGACAACCGCGCCGCCAACACCGTGACCGTATCGCTGGCCAACCCGCTCGGCTATGAGGTGCGCTACAGCATCGATGGCCAGCCGGTCAGCGCGCAGTCGCCGCTGTACCAGCAGCCGCTGACCGCAACGCTGCCCGCCAGCGTGCAGGCCGCCGCGTTCTATCAGGGCCAGATGCTGGCCGCGAAGCCGACCGTGGCCGCGTTCACCACGCAGTCGCTGCTCAGCCGCCGCAGCGATGAGCTGCTCAGCTGCGTGGGCAAGAAGGGCCTGGTGCTGCGCCTGGAAGACGATGGCCCGCGCGAAGGAACCCGTGCGGTGTTCAACGTGGACATCTTCCAGCCCTGCTGGCGCTGGCCGCAGGCGCAGCTGGACGGCGTCGGCAGCGTGGAAGTGCGTGCGGGCCGCATTCCGTACTACTTCCAGCTGGCCCATGACGAACCCAAGCGCCGCTTCGAGAAGGCCAAGCGCGCGCATGGCGAGATGCTGGTGCGCCGTGGCGACTGCAGCGGCAAGGTGCTGGCCGAAGTTGCGTTGCCGGCCAAGCCGGATGCCGATGGCTTCGTGACCCTGCGTGCAACGCTGCCGAAGGGTACCCAGGGCAACGATGACCTGTGCATCAATTTCACCGGCGACACGCGCCCGGCGATGTGGGTGCTGGATGAGGTGACGCTGGGGAAGTGACGGCAGGTCTGTCCTGGTGGGTGCTGACCCTGGTCGGCACCCCGGGCAGTTCATCCACGCATGGCGTGGATCTACGGGACGGCTCCACGCGTGCCGTGGATCTACCGGTAGGTGCCAACCTTGGTTGGCACGCCTTTACCCCCGCCAGCGCAGCAGCAGGTCGCGCAGCGGGGTCAGTGCGGTGGCCATGCCGGCCAGCACGCCGATCGTGTTGGCCAGCGCATCCATCGGATCAGCCGTGCGGTTGCTGGTCAGCGCGCCCTGCGCGAACTCGATGCCGATGCCCATCAGCACCAGTCCCACGCCCACCCACAGCAGCGGGCGGCCCCGACGGAACAGCTGCACCGCGCTGCCGGCCAGGATGAAATAGGCGAGGAAGTGCTCGCCCTTGTCACCGTTCTCGGGCAGCGGAATCGGCGGCGGCGGAATCAGGCACACCACGATCACCAGCAGCACAGCCAGCGCCCACAGCACGGTCCACAGTCGCGGCCTGCGCAGCGGCTTGATCAGCGGCCGTGCATCGCTCACAGCCGCCAGCTCAGGTCACCCAGCTCGAAGGCCGGTTCGAAATCGACGCCACGCTGCAGGCCGATCGCCTGGAAGCGCTCGCCCATTTCGGTCGGCAGGGTCAGTTTCTTCACCTGGTCGCGCAGCTGGATGCGGCCCACTTCATCGGTGCGCTCCTCGGCCAGCAGCAATACCTGGTCCAGGCCGTTACCGAGCAGGAAGCTGGCCTGGCTGCAGTAGCCGGCCAGCTCGAAACCACCGTGCAGGCCCGCTTCGGCCATCGCGGTGAAGTCCACCGAGGCGGTGATGTCCTGCAGGCCCGGCCAGCGATGCACGTCGTTGTGCACGTGGTGGCGGTAGAACGCTCGCACAGTGCCATCGTCGCGGTCGTGCTGGTAGAACTCGCCGCGGTTGTAGCCGTAGTCGACGAACAGCATCGCACCGCGCTGCAGGCCACCAGCCACCGCCTGCAACCAGTAAGGCAGCTGCGGCAGGACTTCGGAACGGTAGCCCTCGGCGAAGGGCTTCTCCAGATAGCGCTCGATATGGCGCACCGCCCCGTTGAGCAGGATGTCGGCCGGCTGCGCGCCGCGGATGAAATGGCCGTCTCCATCCAGCTCGACGGTTTCCTCATAGACCTCGCCGTCGCGGATCAGGAAGCGCGGCGTCGGCAGCGCGTCGATCACCTCGTTGGCGAACACCACGCCCTCCCAGTCCTCTTCGAACGGGCGGTCGATCCAGTCCACGCGCGCGGCCAGCTCGGCCGGCAGGTTCTGCTGCAGGCGCTGCTGCTGGCGCTCGCGCAGGTCGGCGCTGGGTTCGAGGATGGCGTAGCGTGAGGGCAGCGCGTCCAGCTCCGCCAGGCGCAGCAGCACGGCCTCGGCGAAGGCACCGGTACCGCCGCCCAGTTCCAGCATCCGCGCCTGCGCGCCCAGCTGGGCGAACACCGGCGCCAGGGCGTTGGCCACGCTGCCGGCAAACAGGCTGCCGAGCTCGGGCGCGGTGGTGAAGTCGCCGCTGCCACCAAACTTGCTGGCACCGGCGCTGTAATAGCCCCAGCCGGGGGTGTACAGGCACAGCTCCATGAAGCGGGAGAACGGCATCGCCCCGCCCTGCGCAAGGATTTCGGCGCGCAGGGCGGCCGCCAGCTCGTCGCTGTGGGCCAGGGCATCGGCTTCGGGCAGGGGGAAGGTGGGCTGCATGGCGTCTTCGAATGCGGTGACAATGGTGCACAGGATAGCCGAGCCTTGGAGGACCCTCGATGAGCGACACCCACCCCGTGGTCCTGATCACCGGCAGCGCGCGCCGGATCGGTGCGGCCATAGCGCGCCAGTTCCACGCCTGTGGCTGGTCGGTGGTGCTGCACGCCAACACGTCCAGCGCCGAACTGCAGCAGGCCGCGTTCGATTTCGACAACGTGCGCCCCGGCAGCGTGCTGGCCCTGCAGGCCGACCTGCGCGACGCCGACGCCCTGCCCGACCTGGTGGAACAGGCCGTCACCCACTTCGGCCGCCTGGACGCGCTGGTCAACAACGCCTCCAACTTCTTCCCCACGCCGCTCGGCCAGGTCACTGCCGAGGCGATGGACGAGCTGTATGCGGTCAACGCGCGCGCGCCACTGCTGCTGTCACAGGCAGCGGCGCCGTACCTGCGCCGCCAGCAGGGCTGCATCGTCAACCTGACCGACCTGCACGGCACCGATCCGATGCGTGACCACATCGCCTACACCATGGCCAAGGCCGCGCTGGAGATGGCCACCCGTTCGCTGGCGCTGGAGCTGGCGCCGAAGGTGCGGGTCAATGCGGTGGCGCCCGGCGCGATCCTGTGGCCGGAACAGGGCAAGGATGATTTCGCCCGCGAGGCGCTGCTGGCGCGCACGCCGCTGGCACGGATCGGCACGGTCGAGGAGATCGCCGAGGCGGTGTACTGGCTGGTGGCCGAGGCCAGCTTCGTCACCGGCCATACCCTGCGCGTCGACGGTGGGCGTACGGTCAGCTGAAATGTTGCCGGCCAGCGGCCGGCACTACCGGTAGTGCCGGCCGCTGGCCGGCAACCGCCGTCATCCGAGGTCAACCACCTCGAACGCCTCGCCAAACTGCGGGTGCGCGCGCCACAGCGTGGCCAGATCCTGCCCGCTGACCGGATCGATGAAATCCGGCGCGATGTCGGCCAGCGGCTTCAGCACGAAGGCATGCTTCAGTTCCGGGCGCGGAATGCGCAGGTGGCCGGGGCCTTCCACCACCAGGTCGCCGTAGAACACCACGTCGATGTCCAGGGTCCGGTCGGAGAAGCGGGGCCCGCTGCGATCACGGCCGTGCGCGTCTTCCAGCGCATGCAGCCAGCCATCCAGCTCCTGCAGCGGCAGGTCGGTCTCGATCGCCACCGCGTTGTTGAGGAAGGCCGGGCCATCGAAGCCGACCGCGGCGGTAAGGTAGGCGGGCGACACCTGCAGCGCGCCAAAGCGCTCGCGCAGGGCCGTGACCGCGGCGTGGAGGTAGCGGCGGGGCTTGACGTTGCTGCCCAGGCTCAGGAGCACGGTGGTCATGCGGTTCAGGTGACAGTGCTGGGGGGCGTGGACATGCCGTCGTCACGGCGGCCTGCCTACAATCCGGGACGCACATGATAGGGCACCGACATGACCTATTGCGTTGGAATCGAGGTCGACGAGGGCCTGGTCTTCGCCGCCGATACCCGGACCAATGCCTCGCTGGACGATGTGCGCGTGCACCGCAAGCTGCACGTGTTCGAGTATCCCGGCCAGGCGGCCTACGTGCTGATGGCGGCGGGCAACCTGGCCACTACCCAGCTGCTGGTGTCACGCCTGGGGCGCGATGCCGGCGAACGGCGCACGCCCAACCTGCGCGACATGGCCCATCTGTTCGAGGCCGCCGAGTACGTCGGCCAGCTGCTGGTCGACAGCCAGGTGCACAGCGCCCACAGCGAGCACGGCCATGACGGGGTCAACACCCAGGCCACGCTGATCTTTGGCGGCCAGATCGCCGGCGAGCGGCCGGGGCTGTACATGATCTATCCGCTGGGCAATGCCATTGCCGCCTCGCCGGAGACGCCCTACCTGCAGATCGGCGAATCCAAGTACGGCAAGCCGATCCTCGACCGCATCCTCAGCCCGGCCACGCGCCTGGAAGACGCGGCGCGCACGGCGATCGTCTCGCTCGATTCGACCATCCGTTCCAACCTGTCGGTGGGCCTGCCGATCGATCTGGCGCTGCTGCGCGACGGCGAACTGCGCATCGGCCAGCAGCTGCGGCTGGGCGCGGACTCCGCGCTGTATGCCGACATCCACCAGAACTGGTCGCGACGGCTGGAACAGGCGGTGGACAGCCTGCCGCGGTTCCCGTGGGAAACCACCGAACGGTAGTGCCGGCCGCTGGCCGGCAACCGCAGTGATCCCGCCGCACGCCGATGCCGGCCAGCGGCCGGCACTACCCGGGCCTCAGCCCAGCGCTTCGGCCACCGCGCGGAATACCTGCTGCATCTGCAGCGGCTTGCGCAGCACATGCACCTCCACGCTGGGCGGGAACGCATCGGGCGTCACCGCTGCCGTCGTGTCCTCCAGCACCAGTGCCGGGCCGCGGTAGCCCAACGCAGCCATCTGGCCCAGCAGCTGGCTGGCCGGCAGCAGCTTGGAACCGGCATCGGCGATCACCAGTGCCGGCATCGCCTCCTGCTGCATCCAGCGCAGCGCGGCCGGGCCGTCGGACGCCAGCTGCAGCTGGTAGCCCTGGCTGGACAGCGCATTGCCAAGCAGCGAAAGCCGCGTTGCCTCGCCATCGACCACCAGGATCGACTGCCCGCTACCCAGCGCCACCAGCTGCTCGATCGGCTCGCTGCCGTCGCTGGCTTCGTGCATCGGCAGGCGCAGTTCGAAACAGGTGCCCTGCCCCGGCTGGCTGCTGACATGGATGCTGCCGCCGGCGCCTTCGACGATGCGCTTGCAGGACATCAGGCCCAGGCCGGTGCCATCGGCCTTGGTGGTGAAGAACGGGTTGAACAGGTGAGACAACGTGTCCGCATCCATGCCGATGCCTTCGTCGGCCACCCGGATGTGCATCCAGTCCACGCCATCGCGCTGGCCGGCATGGCTGGCAATGAGGCTCAGGCGGCCGCCATTGGGCATCGCCTGGATCGCGTTCAGCGCCAGGTTCAACATGACCTGCTGCAGCTCGGTGTAGTTGGCGTCGACCACCAGGCCTTCGTCCTGCACCTGCAGTTCCAGCCGCACGGCGTCCGGCACGTTGCTGCGCAACAGCAGGGCCACCGCATCGAACAGGCCGTCGATCTCGATGCGTTCGCTTGGTTTGCGCGAGCCGCGCACGAACGACAGCATCGACTCGGCCATCTCATGGCCACGCCGGCCGCACTCGGCGATGACATCGGCCAGGTGGTGCAGCTGCGGATCTTCGGTGCGCGCCTTCAGCAGGTCCGGCATGATCAGCAGCGGCTGCAGGATGTTACGCAGGTCGTGGCTGAGGCCGGCGGCAAGCAGCGACAGGCTTTCCAGCCGCTGTGCACGCATCAGCTCGGTTTCCACACGTGCGCGTTCGACCGCACTGCGCGCATCGCGGATCGAACGTGCTACCGCCGACGGCAGGCGCGCCGGCTGGTGCTTGATGATGTAGTCGTTGGCGCCCTTCTGCAGCGCCGCTACCGCGTTCTCTTCACCCATGGTGCCGGAGACGAAGATGAAGGGCACGTCCGGCGAGGTCTCGCGCACGATGCGCAGTGCATCGTCACCGGAGAAGCCGGGCATGCTCAGGTCGGACAGCACGATGTCCGGCTGGAACGTGGCCAATGCCTGGCGCAGTTCAGCCTCGCTCTCGACACGCTCGAAGCGGGCGTCCAGCCCCGCCTCGAGCATCTGTTCGGACATCAGCTCGGCATCTTCCGGTGAGTCCTCCACCAGCAGGATGCGCAGCGCCCCCAGGGCGGGACCGGTCAGGGGCATGGGCTCACTCGAGTTCCGGTGCCTGGTTGATCAACGCCCAGAACTTGCCCAGCGTCTGCACGGCGCCGAAGAACTGGTCCACATCCACCGGCTTGACCACATAGGCGTTCACGCCCATGTCCCAGCTGCGGGCCAGGTCGCTTTCCTCGCGCGAGGACGACAGGATCACCACCGGCAGGCGCTTGAGTTCTTCGTGCTCGCGGATCTGCCGCAGTACTTCCAGGCCATCCATGCGCGGCATCTTGATGTCCAGCAGCAGCACCGCCGGCAGGCCCTCCTCACGGTTGGCGAAGGCGCCGCGGCGCAGCAGGTAGTCCATCACTTCCACGCCATCCTCGACGTGCACGATGGGGTTGGCCAGACGCGCCTCTTCCAGGGCATCGATCGCCATCTCGGCGTCGGCCGGGCTGTCTTCGGCGAGAAGAATGGTGCGCAGAGTCGTCATGCAGAAGGACCTTGTTTGTCCGCGTCGATCGCGGGAGGCAGGTAGAAGTGGAAGGTGGCGCCGACGTCCGGTTCGGCCTCGGCCCAGATCCGGCCGCCATGGCGGGTCAGCACGCGGCGCACGCTGGCCAGGCCGATGCCGGTTCCGGGGTAGTCACTGGCCTTGTGCAGGCGCTGGAACACGCCGAACAGCTTGCCGGCATAGGCCATGTCGAAGCCTGCACCATTGTCGCTGACCGTGAACTGATGACCGCCATCGGGCTGCTGCTGGTAGTCCACGCGGATCCTTGCCGGCTCGCGGTTACCTGAATACTTCACCGCGTTGCCGAGCAGGTTCAACCAGACCTGGCGGATCATGTTCTCGTCGCCCACCACGATCGGCAGCGGTGCAATGCTCCACTCCACCTGGTGCGCGTGGCCGCTGCTTTCGGCCTCGGCCCGCAGGTTGGAATCGAGCATGGCGCGGGTATCGGCCACCAGCGACTGCATGTCCACGGCCTGCTGGCGCATCGCTGCACGGCCCAGCCGCGAGTAGACCAGCAGGTCGTCGATCAGCGCCGCCATCCGACGTGCCGAGCTGGAGATCACCTCCAGGTAGTGGCGGCTCTTGTCATCGGCCTGCTCACCCAGATGGCGCGACAGCTTGTCCGAGAATCCGGCGACATGGCGCAGCGGCGCGCGCAGGTCGTGCGAGACCGAGTAGCTGAAGGCCTCCAGCTCGCGGTTGACCTCGGACACCTGCGCGACCTTGCCTTCCAGCTGCCGGTTCAGCTCTTCCACGCGCAGCTGCACGGCACGCTGCACCGTTACGTCGCTGACGGTCATCAATACCACTTCGTCATCGGTGTCCGGCAGCGGCATGCGCCGTGCGTTGAGCAGCATGTAGCGCACCATGCCGTCGGCGGCGCGCTGCTCGTGCTCGAAGTCCCACAGTTCGCGGCCGCGCAGCAGCACGTCGGACAGACGCTGGCGCACTACGGGGTCCTGCCAGGCGCCGTCACCGACGGTTTCCAGCAGCAGGCCGTCGGCACGTTCGTCCTCCAGTCCGTACAGCTCGGCGAACGCGGGATTGTGCAGCTGAACGCGCAGTTCGCGATCAAGCAGAACGATCGGCTCGCGCACGGTCTGCAGCACCGATGCCGCGCGCGCAGCCGAACGCAGCGATTGCCGCTCGGCGTGCAGGCGACGGCCAATCTGGCGATGCAGCAGCCACAGCACCAGGCCCAGCAGGGCCAGCTGCACGACCAGCGAGCTCCAGGACACAAACTCGGTCTGTCTGCGCTGCCGGGCCGCCTGTTCTGCACGCAGTGTCAGCAGCTTCTGCTCGCTGGCCTGCAGCTCTTCAACCAGCCCGCGAATGGGGTAGCGCGTGCTCAAGTCCTGCACCAGCCCGCGCTGATCGCTGTTGGGCTCGGACCTGGCCAGCTCGCGGGCCAGCGCCATACGGCCTTCCAGCATCGATTCGATACGGCCGATGCGGATCAGCTGATCGGGATTGTCGCGGGTCATCCGGCCCAGCTCGGCCAGGCGCCCCGGAATTTCGTTCGCGCGCGCCATTCGCTCGCGCAGGCCGGGCGCATCCACGCCCTTGGACAGGGTCAACGCGGCCGATTCGACGTCACGCACGTCCGCCTGCAACTGTTGCAGGGCATTGCCTACGGCCTGGGTGTGGTTGACCCAGGCCATCGCCTGCTCGCTGTCCTGCTGCAGCTTGCGCAGGGTCAACCACGGCACCACGATGATCGCGACGGCCGCCAGCGCCAAGGCCGGCAAACGCCAGCGGTCCCAGATGTCGTCACTGAAAACCAGCGCCATAGTTCCTCGTCAGCACGGCCGCGGAGCACCTGCCGGAACCAGCCCGGCTGCGGCGGAACCGGCAATATAGCGCAGGCGGTCACAACTCTGGGATTCAGGGCGCGGCTGGCTGAACGGGTATGGGGCGTCCCCTTGGTGGAGCCGAGCAGGGCCCGGCTCCAAGGGAACCGCTGGGCGCCCTAACCTGGGGCGCCCATCAGGTTCAGCGCTTGGCAGCGGCGCTGACCTTGAGTGCTGCGGCATCGACGCGGGTCACGCCCTTGATGCCCTTGGCGGTGGTGACCGCCTTGTCCTTCTCGGCCTGGGTCGCTACGGCGCCGCTCAGGCTGACCACGCCGTTCACGGTTTCCACCTTGATTTCAGTGCCCGGAACGTTGCTGCTGGCCAGCAGGTCGGCCTTCACCTTGGTGGTGATCCAGGTATCGGTCACCGGCTCGTTGGAGTCATGCCGATCAGCGTGGGTCGCCGGATGGGTGCTGGTCGGTGGGCTCTTCGCGGCCGGATCCTTGGCGAATGCAGCCGAGGAGGACAGCGCCAGGCCCAAGGTCAGGGCCGAAGCAATCAGCGTGCGGGTGGTATTGCTCATCGTGTCGTACTCCTTCGGGATGTGCTGCCAGTCTGGACAAGCCGCCGTGGAGCAGGCGTGGCGTTGCAGTCATGCCGCTGTGAATCGAAGCGTTTCCAACGGCAACGGTTCAGTTTTGGACGGTGATCGCTGGTCGTTTACCCTGCCCTTTCCCTCTGCCGGAGCTGTGCGATGCGCCCCGACCTGCAACTGGCCCTGATCGGCTACGGCCTCGCTGGCCGGGTCTTCCATGCGCCGCTGATCCAGCACACGCCCGGACTGGTGCTGCACAGCGTCGTCAGTTCGCAGCGCGACACGCTCCTGCGCACGTTCAGCAACGTGCACGTTCGGGCCACGCCAGAGCAGGTCTTCGACGATCCAGCGGTGGATGCGGTGGTGATCGCCACGCCCAACGAACAGCACGCGCCGTTGGCGATCGCCGCGCTGGCGGCGGGCAAGCATGTGCTGGTCGACAAGCCGTTCGCGCTCGACGTCACCGAAGCCAAAGCGATATTGGCCGCGGCGCGCGATGCCGGGCGCATCGCGACCGTGTTCCAGAACCGGCGCTTCGATGCCGACTTCCTCACCCTGCAGTCGCTGCTTGCGCAGGGCACGCTTGGCGAGGTGGCCGAGTGCCATGCGCATTTCGATCGCTACCGGCCGCAGGTGCGCGAGCGCTGGCGCGAACAGGATGGCCCGGGAAGCGGCGTGTGGTACGACCTGGGCCCGCACCTGCTGGACCAGATGCTGGTGCTGTTCGGCTGGCCCGAGGCCATCGACGCCGATCTGGCGGTGCAGCGCGAAGGCGGCAGCGGCATCGATTACTTCCACGCAGTGCTGCACTACCCACGGCATCGCGCGATCGTGCATGCCGGCTCGCTGGTGGCGGCGCCCACACCGCATTTCAGTGTGCATGGCAGCACGGGCAGCTGGATCAAGCACGGCCTGGATGTGCAGGAGGCGCAGCTGCGCCGCGGTGTTGCACCGGGTGCGCCGGGCTGGGGCATCGATCCGCGGCATGGCGAGCTGCTGCGCTGCGATGCCGAGGACAACGTGCAGCGCAGCACCGTCGACAACCTGCCCGGCGATTACCGGCGGCTGTACGCACAGTTCGCGGCGGCAATGCATGGCGATGGCGAGGCGACGGTCAGTGCGGCGCAGGCGCTGCAGCTGATGCGGTTGCTGCAGGCCGGGATGGACAGTGCGCGCGAAGGGCGGCGAATCGCGTTGGGGTGATCGGCAGGGCTGCGCCCTGCACCTGCCGAATCAACGGCAACGTCAACGTCAAAAGCAAGCTATCCGGGGGATGGCGGGGTGGGTCCGGTTGCGGGGGACGCCGTAAACCCATCCCGCCTTCGACAGCTATCCGCGCCCGACGGTAGGTGTCGACCTGGGTCGACACGGATCCACGCCATGCGTGGATCGCGTGATCACGCGTTTTCTCTGTTACGACTTCTTGATGGCGTGGCCGCCGAACTCGTTGCGCATCGCCGACAGCAGGCGGTCGGTGAACGAATTGGATTCGCGCGAGCGCAGGCGTTCCAGCAGCGACAGGGTGATCACCGGTGCCGGCACATCCAGGGCGATCGCTTCGGCCACGGTCCAGCGGCCTTCGCCGGAATCCTCCACGTACGGGGCGATGCCGTCCAGCGACGGATTGCGCTTGAGCGCTTCGGTGCTCAGGTCCAGCAGCCACGAACGCACCACGCTGCCGTGGCGCCACACCTCGGCCACCTGGGCCAGGTCCAGTTCCATCTCCTGCTTGCGCTCCATCAGCGCGAAGCCCTCGGCGTAGGCCTGCATCATTCCGTACTCGATGCCATTGTGGACCATCTTGGTGAAGTGGCCGGCGCCGGACGGACCCACACGGGCCCAGCCGCGATCTTCGGCCGGGGCCAGCGTGCGCAGCAGCGGCGCGATCTGCTCCACCACCGTGGCATCGCCGCCGACCATCAGGCTGTAGCCTTCCTGCAGGCCCCACACGCCACCGCTGGTGCCGCAGTCGACGTAACCCAGATCGTCCTCGGCCAGCGCCTTGGCGCGGCGGATCGAGTCCTGGTAGTTGGAGTTGCCACCGTCGATGACGATGTCACCCTCGGCCAGGTGTGGGGTCAGTTGGCCCAGGGTCTGGTCGACGGTCTCGCCGGCCGGCACCATCAGCCACACCACGCGCGGCACTGGCAGCGCAGCGACGGCAGCGGCCAGCGAATCCACCACTTCCAGGCCGGCTTCGGCGGCACGCTGGCGGGCACCCTCGCCCGGGTCGTAGCCGACCACGCGGTGGCCGCCGCGATGCAGGCGCTGGGCCATGTTGGCACCCATGCGGCCGAGGCCGATCATTGCAATATCCATTGTTTCACCTTCAGTTGGGGTCTAGGGTCAGGCTGCCTGGCCTGCCGGTGGCCGCGCAGTGGCGCAGTTGCGCCTCGCGCCAACGCCGGTAGAGCGTGGTATGCAGATTGTGCACCGCCAGGTCGATCGAAAACGGCGTTCGTGGGTTGCGATCAAGCAGGCGGGCGACGTGGTAGCCGATGGGACGTATACCGCGCGGGTGCACATAGATCACGAACTGCTGGTAGAACGGATCGTCCAGCAGCTGGTCCATGCGTGCCAGCGTGTCGTGGTAGCGCGGTTCCAGCCGTGCGCGCAGGTCCGGGTCGCGCTCGAACAGCAGGCGCTCAAAGTAGCGCTGGCCAAGGCGCGGGATGTCCTGCGCGAGTTTCCACAGCTCGACATTGCGCTGGTCGTACCAGGCCAGCCCGCCGTGCAGGGCCAGCGCCTGCGCAGCGCCCTCGCCCACCTCGACCACCACGAAGTTCTCGGCCTGGTTGCTCAGATCGTCCAGCGTGCCCTTGTCGTACACATGTTCGATGAAACCCGGCACGCCGACGAACGCCTGCCGCCCCATCATCGATGTGCGCACGGCCTTGCCATCGGCGAAGAAATCACCTGCGCTTGCACCCAGCAGGATGCTGTCGGTGTCATGCAGCGCCAGGAACGTACCAATCGACAGTTCCGCGGGCTTGAACCCGGTATCGAACGCAGCATCGCCATACAGCTCGCGCTGCGTGGCCAGCTGCGCGACCTGACGGCCGACGCCACATTCGGCACGCACGCTGCCGCTGTAGAACGTCTGCAATGCACGGCTGTTGCCGGCGCTGGGCACGTAACCTCGGCCGAAACTGCGTGTGCGCTGCCACCCTTGCGAGGGTGCACCGCGCAGGCCGAAGCCGATCCAGCCCAGCTGCGGGCCGGAAAAACGGAACGTGGGATTGTCCTGCAATGCGGTCGCCGCACGTTGCGTGGCGGCGCCCAGTTCGAACGCATAGGCGCAGACCGTGGCCGGGTCATCCAGCAGTTGCCGCAGTTGTGCCTGTCGGGCCGCAGCGGGCATTGCGGCCGGCCACTGCACGCGCAGATCGCCCGCCGCCTGCGCCTCGGCCAACGTGGCGCGCGTGCACACGGCACCGCCGTGCACCTGCGGCGTGGCCACCGCCGCCTCTTCGAAGCGCCAGCCCAGCCGCTGCAGCAGGCCCTGTGTGCAGTCGACAGGCGTGGCCGCCGTCCCCAGCACGGGCACCAGCAGCAGGGCCATGCCGATCAACCTGCCGCGCACGCTCACCCCTGGCCCGTGCTGGCCGGTGCAGGTTCCGGAGTCGCAGGTACGGGCGAAGCAGGCGGCGCGGGCGTGGCTGTGTCCGCAGGCAGGTACTGCTGCAGGCGCTGGAAGAAACGACGATAGAACTCGGCATCGGTGACCGTACTGCTGGCCACTTTCACCAGCGAATCATCATTGCTGCCGAACGGCAGCGATACCGAACCCAAGGCACCCACGCCCACGCTGGCCGACGTCGGGCTCTTCTTCAGCGCGTAGCGGTCCTGCACCGCGCTGACGAACACCAGCGTCTGGCTGCCACGCGGCGCGCAGGAGATGCGCAGTACCAGCTGCTCGTGGTCGTCGTCGCGGGGCTGGAAATTCTTGTTGCCCTCCACCTGTGCCTCGTCCGAGCGGGCAATGGCATAGCCCTGGCTGAGCAGGGTCCGCCGCGCCGCTTCGCAGGCGTCGCCGGGACGGCCATCGACGGTGCGCGAGAAGGTGTCGCCGGAATCAAAGGATTCACGCAGCAGGGTGCTGTCGGCGGCGCGGCCACCACAGGCCGACAGGAACAGGGCGCTGGCAAGGGCGACGGCAGCGCTGGAAAGACGGGAGGCCCGCATGGGTACTCCTGCGAGGACGGTACCGCCAAGCGTAGTCCTGTGGCCGTGTGTGGCAGGTCGACATGACAGCCCGCGTTGTTCCCGGTTCATGCACGGAAAAGCAGAGGGGCCGGCAATGCCGGCCCCTCGGGTATACGCGCGCTTGGCGGATCAGTCGGCCCAACGACCTGCGCCGGTGGACTGCGGCAGTACCTGCGCCGACAGCGGGCGGTCGTTGGCCAGCAGGTTCACCGCATCGGCCAGGATCGAGGCCGACTCGCGCAGCAGCGGGTCCGGACGCTTCTCGGCGGCCTTCTCGCGCGCAGCATCCTTGACGATGTCGCGCTCGTTGCCGGTCAGGCCGTCGTCGCTGCTGTCATCGGCCAGCGGGTCCAGGGCCAGGCCCAGTTCCTTGCGCTGCACCTGGCGTTCCTTGCGCTGGGCATCCTGGCGCTCGCGTTCGGCGCGGCGGGTCGCCTCGTTCAACGAGATGTACTTCTTTGCCGCTTCGGTGCGGAACTGCTGCACGTCCTCGTTCCACCACTGGAATTCCTTGTCGGTGGCGATGCGTGCGTCGTGACGGGTTTCCAGCTTCGGCAGCAGCGGTGCGAAGTTGCCGTACTGGGTGTGCGGCACGGCGGCGATGCGGGTCCACGGCAATGCGTTGTCGTAGGTGCTTTCGCCGAACTCGGTGGCATCGACGCTGGCCGGGAAGGCCAGGTCCGGCACCACGCCCTTGTGCTGGGTGCTGCTGCCGCTGATGCGGAAGAACTGGGCAATGGTCAGCTTGACCTGGCCGAAGCGCTGGGTCTCGCCGCTCGGCCAACGATCGAGGTCGACGATGTTCTGCACGGTGCCCTTGCCGAAGCTGGTCTCACCGATCACCAGGCCACGACCGTAGTCCTGGATGGCGCCGGCGAAGATTTCCGAGGCCGAGGCCGAACCGCGGTTGATCAGCACCGCCAGCGGGCCGTCCCAGGCCACGCCCTGGTTGCGGTCGCTGTTGACGGTGACGCGGCCACCGGACTCACGCACCTGCACCACCGGGCCCTGTTCGATGAACAGGCCGGTCAGTTCGATGGCCTCATCCAGCGAACCACCGCCGTTGTTGCGCAGGTCCAGCACCACGCCGTCCAGTTTGTCGTTCTTGAAACCGGCCAGCAGCTTGGCCACGTCGCGGGTGGCCGAGGCGTAGTCGGCGGCATTGCGGCGGCGGCCTTCGAAGTCCTGGTAGAAGGTCGGCAGCTTGATCACGCCGACCTTCCGTGCCGGCTCACCGTTGGCGGCCGGAATGGTCATGGTCTCGCCCTTGGCGGCCTGTTCGGCCAAGCGCACCTTCTGCCGGGTCAGCACCAGGGTGTGGTGCTTGCCGTCAGCGCCTTCCGCGGCCGGAATGAATTCCAGCTTGACCTGGGTGTCCTTGGCGCCGCGGATCTTGGCCACGACATCATCGATGCGCCAGCCGATCACGTCCTCGACCAGGCCGGACTTGCCCTGGCCGACGCCGACGATGCGGTCACCCGGCTTCAGCGTGCCATCCACCGCGGCCGGACCACCGGCGATGATCTCGCGGATCACCACCACGTCGTCCTGGCGCTGCAGCTGCGCGCCGATACCTTCCAGCGACAGCGACATCGCCTGGTTGAAGTTCTCGGCAGTGCGCGGGGTGAAGTAATCCGTGTGCGGATCAACCGCGCTGGTGTACGAGTTCATGAAGAACTGGAAGACGTCTTCGCCCTTCAGTTCATTGACCGACTTCTCCAGCGTCGCATAGCGCTTGTCCAGCGTCTTGCGGATGTCGTCCGGCTTCTTGCCGGCCAGCTTCAGCCGCAGCCAATCGTTCTTGACCGACTTGCGCCACAGCTCATCCAGCTCGGCGCTGCTGGCCGCCCACGGCACCTTCTTGCGGTCGTATTCGAAACGCTCGTCGGTGGTGAAGTCCGGCTCCTGCTTGAGCAGCTTGCGCGCGTAGGCCACGCGCTCGCCCACGCGCTGCTTGTAGACGGCGAACACCTGGAACGCCGGCTCCAGCTCGCCGCCACGGATGGCCGAAGATATATTGGCTTCGAACGGCGCGAAGCGCGCCACGTCGGCCTGGGTGAAGTACTGCTTGCCGCCGTCCAGCGTCTCCAGGTAGCGCTTGAACACGTCCTTGGAGGTGGCCTCGTCCAGCGCACGCGGGCGGTAGGCGTAGCGGCTGTCGGACAACAGGCCGTACACCAGCTTGGAGGTGGTCACCTGATCGGCGGTGGCCGCCGCGGGCAATGCGGGCGAGTCGGCCTTGGCCGCCAGCGCCAGCGGCGCGACCAGCGCCAGGGCCATCAGGAATGCGGGGGCTTTGAATTTCATTGACGTGCTCGAAGGCGCCTTGCCAAGGGGGAGACTGCAGGGTGTTCAGACACCACGACAGTGCCGAAAGTTGCCGGGTTTGTCACCCGGCCGCGCTCGGTGGAAAACCAGCCTAGCGGGGCCGGTGTAGCAAATTGTGAATGCAGGCGAAGGCGGGACCGAGCCCTTGCTCGGCAGGCCACCAGCAAGCAGCCGAGCATGGGCTCGGCTCTACAGCAGGCAAAGGCGTGCGAACCAAGGTTCGCACCCACCGAAGGCGGCGGGCCGCGCCCGCCTGGGTCGTCAGGAGACCCCTGCGCCCTTGGCCTGCACGTCGGCGTGGTACGACGAACGCACCATCGGGCCGGAGGCCACGTGGCTGAAGCCCAGCTCGTAGCCGTAGTCTTCCAGCGCCTTGTAGTCCTCGGGGGTCCAGTACTTCAGAACCGGGTGGTGGTGCGCGGTCGGCTGCAGGTACTGGCCGATGGTGATCATGTCCACGTCATGCGCGCGCAGGTCACGCATGGTGGCCTTGATCTGCTCGAACTCCTCGCCCAGGCCCAGCATGATGCCGCTCTTGGTCGGCACCTCCGGGTGCTGCGCCTTGAAGTTCTTCAGCAGGTTCAGCGACCACTGGTAATCGGCGCCCGGGCGCACGTTGCGGTACAGGTCCGGCACGGTCTCGATGTTGTGGTTGAACACATCCGGCGGGTTCTGCGCCAGGATCTCCAGCGCGCGCTCCATGCGGCCCTTGCCGCGGAAATCGGGGGTCAGCACTTCAATGCGGGTACCCGGCGACTTCTCGCGGATGGCGCTGATGCAGTCGACGAAATGCTGGGCACCGCCGTCGCGCAGGTCATCGCGATCGACACTGGTCACCACCACGTACTTCAGGCCCATGTCGGCCACGGTCTGGCCCAGGCTGGCCGGCTCGTTGGCATCCGGCGGCTTCGGGCGGCCGTGCGCCACGTCGCAGAACGAGCAGCGGCGGGTGCAGACCTCGCCAAGGATCATGAAGGTGGCCGTGCCGTGGCCGAAGCATTCGTGGATGTTCGGGCAGCTGGCCTCCTCGCACACGGTCACCAGGCGGTTCTCGCGCAGCTTGGCCTTCAGGTTCTGCACGGCATTGCCCGAGGGAATGCGCACGCGGATCCAGGACGGCTTGCGCAGCACCGGCGCATCGGCGAACTGCACCGGCGAACGGTTGATCTTGTCACCGCCCAGCTGCTTGACCCCGGCCTGCAACGGCGCGGCGGACGGAGAGTCGCCCTGCACGATCTGCAGGGGAATGGAACGGGCGGTGGTTTCAGTCATGGCAGTTCCGGGGGGCGGTCAGGCGGCCGCAGAAAGATCGGGCAGTTCGGGCGTGTGCTGCAGCAGCAGGCCGAACTGGCGGGCCAGGTGGTCCAGCAGCACCGGCTTGACGGCCTCCATCCCGGAGGGCCCGCCCAAGTCTACTACCGATGTCACCTGCAACCCCTGATAGCCACAGGGGTTGATGCGGTGGAAGGGTTCCAGGTCCATGGACACGTTGAAGGCCAGGCCATGGAAGGTACAGCCGCGGCGCACGCGGATGCCGAGCGCGGCGATCTTGGCGCCGCCGACGTAAACGCCCGGGGCACCCTCGCGGCGTTCGGCACCGATGTTCCACTCGGCCAGGGTATCGATGAGGGCCTGCTCGATGCGGCAGACATAGTCGCGCACACCAATGCCCAGCCGCGGCAGGCGCAGCAACGGATAGACCACGATCTGGCCGGGGCCGTGATAGGTCACCTGGCCGCCGCGGTCCACATGCAGCACCGGGATCTCGCCCGGCGCCAGCACATGCTCGTCCTTGCCGGCCTGGCCCAGGGTGAACACCGGATCGTGCTCGACCACCCACAGCTCGTCGGCGTCGGCGTCGCTGCGCTGGTCGGTGAAGCGCTGCATGGCGCGCCACACCGGTTCATAGGCCTGGCGGCCGAGGTCACGGACCACCGCCGGACGCGGCGCGCGGTCTTCCGGGGCGGCTTCGGCCAGGCAGCTGTCGGCTACAGCGTCCACTTCACTTCCGGGTGGTCGCGCAGCGCCTGGTGCGCCAGGTCGTACTGCTCGCGGCTCTCGGCCTTGAACACGATGCGGACGGACACGTACTTGCCGTTGGACGAATGCTTCCAGCTGATGCGTTCGTTCACCACATCGATGCCGGCAGCCAGCAGCAGACGGGGAAGCTCATGCTCCAGGCCGCGGTTGGCCGGGCCCATGGCGCTGAGCTCGAACTGGCCGGGGAACTGGAAGCCGTGGTCGGGGTTGTCGGACTTGATTTCCATGCCCCCCATTATCGGGCCGCAGGGCAACAAACCCAAGAGTATTCATCAAAGTCAAAGGCGGCACCGGCGAGCCGCTGCGTTGCAGCGGGGCCGCGCCCCTGGCAGGGCCGTCCACGAAGGCCGGCCCCGGCAGGCGGCGCGTGCCGGCGCGGGGCCGGCACGCAGGCGGCTTACTTGGCCGTTTCCATCAGGGTGGAATTGACCCAGCCCTTGTTGCCCATTTCGTCTTCCACTTCCCACATGGTGCCTTCCTTGACGCCGGTGGGGTACAGCAGCATGCCCGGCTCCAGCGAGCGCACCGGTGCGCCGGTGCCCTTGGCATTGGCCAGCAGGCGACCGGCCTTGAGCATGGTTACCGCCTGGCCGGAGTTGGCCGCCGAGGCATTGGCCGGCAGGCCGCCCAGCTCGGCCACCATGTTGGTGTAGGCCTGCAGGTAGGCCAGGGTGATCACCTGGCCGATTTCGGTGTTGGCATAGCCGCCCACGCCCATCGCGCCGATGCCGCCACCGCCGAACAGGCCGCCACCGGCGCCCCAGCCCAGGTCGGTCTTCTTGGAGTTGCCCTCGACGATGGCCACCTGCTCGGAGGAGCGCACGTCGGTGAGGGTGAGGGTCACGTCCGCGGTCTTGCTGCGGAAGTTCAGGCCGCTGACCACCGCGCCGGCCTTGCCGCCGATCAGGCCGCCCAGCAGGCCACCGATGGCGTTGCCGCCAGCGTTGCTGTTCTGCGAGATCAGGTCCGGCACCAGCACGTAGTCGGCGGCGCGGATCTGGCCCTTGCCGATGTTGGAGCGGCCGCGCAGCTGGCCTTCGCTGGCCAGCGCACGCTCGGCCTGGGCGGCGGCCATGCCGACGCCACGGTCCACCAGGGTGAAGCACTTGGACTTGTTGACGAAGACCTTGATCAGCTTCGAAGGCGCCGGCAGCTGCTGCCCGGTCCACCAGTTCACCACGTCTTCCGGCTCGATCACCGAGATGGAACCCAGCGGCTTGGTGCAGACGGGAATCTCGGCCTGGCCCTTCTTGCTCTGCTCCTGGGCAGAGGTGCGGCTGTTGGCGAAGCTGTCGCGCAGACCGGCCGACGCCGGGGCACTGACGCCCAACAGGCCGGCACCCAGCAGCGCGCAGGCCAGCACAGGGGCGAGCGAATTCGATTTGTTCATATGAGTCATCCAGCACTTCGCCGTCGGCGAAGCACAATCCATGGGTTGAGAAAGGGTCTGGGACCTGAATCCTTTGGTGGCGCCTCCCCAGGCGCCGGCGCAGAGGATAGGGCATGCAGGGACCCAACCACAACCGCAGCTGACTGGAAGTGCGGATGACGACAGACTTGGCCAACCCGGGCGATGGCGCCAGCCGGCGGGCCGGCCCCGACTCCACGTATCACATTGTGTCGGTTGGACAATGTTGTTTTCGGAACAGACAAGTGAGCGGCAGGTGGTCGTTTCGGGGCGGCCCTGGGGGTACCGTGTCGCGGCTGAAAACGACAAAAGAATCCGCGCCCCGATGAGCCCCCCTTCCCAACGCCGCCTTGCAGCCCTCGGGCTGTCCGGCCTGCTTGCCGCTGCCCTCCCCCTTGCCGCCCAGGCCGCCGAACGATGCGGCCCGGATGCGATGCGCGACCACCCGCCCCAGGTCAACATCCGCGTCGACAACGACCTGTTCGGTGGCCGCCACCAGGACCAGGGCTACACCAACGGCGCCCAGCTGACCCTGGTCTCGCCGAACCTGGTCGACTACACCGACGACCCCTGCCTGCCGCGCATGGCGCGCTGGGTGAACCAGTACCTGGAAGGCCTGCACCCGGGCAGGTTCGAGCAGCAGAACATGATCTTCAGTATCGGCCAGGGCATCTTCACCCCGACCGATCCCGCCCGCCGCGACCTGATCAAGGATGATCGACCGTATGCCGGCGTGCTGATCGCCAGCTTCGGCTTCAACGCGCGCAGCGGCGACCGCCTGCAGACCACGCAGCTGACGCTGGGCGTGGTCGGTCCGTGGGCACAGGGCAAGCAGGTGCAGGATGCGGTGCACAACATCCTCAATGACAAGAAGTTCGAGGGCTGGGACAACCAGCTGCACAACGAACCGCTGTTCATGCTGACCCACGAGCGCATGCGCCGCTGGCCGGCCGATGCCAGCGTCAATGCCGGCGGCTGGGGCTGGGATGCGATCAGCCACTATGGCGGTGCGATCGGCAACCTGGAAACCAAGGCCAATGCCGGTGGTGAAGTGCGTTTCGGCTGGAAGCTGCCCGATGATTTCGGCAGCACACCGCTGCGTCCGGCCGGCGAGAACACGGCGCCGACACGCGGCGGCCGTCCCAGCGGCTGGTCGTGGCATTTGTTCGCGACCACCGACGCGGCGTGGGTGATCCGCGACATCACCCTGGACGGCAACACGTTCCGCAGCAGCCACAGCGTGGACAAGCGCCACGTGGTGGCCCAGGGCGGTTATGGCATCGCGGTGATGCGCGGACGTTGGAAGTTCGCGGTCGCGCGCTACCACAGCACCCGCGAGTTCTACGGCCAGCGCCAGTCGCCGGTGTTCGGCAGCTTCACCATCAGCCGCTCGCTGTAAGCGAGGGGGTGATGGTGAAGCGGGTAGGTGCCGACCGTTGGTCGGCACACCGGTTTGCTTCGCTCGCTGTAAGCGAGGGGGGGATGGTAGTGCCGGCCGCTGGCCGGCTGCTGGCATATCCGGATGGAGTGATGAGGAGCCGGCCAGCGGCCGGCACTACCTGCATCCGGATGGGCTCATGCGGCGCCGGCATCCGGAAACAGAAAAGGCCGGCTTTCGCCGGCCTTTTCGTTCATCACGCCGCGGCGTGGATCATTCCGATTCCCACCACATCCAGAAGCTGTCCCACAGGCGCTTGAAGAAGCCGGCCTGCTCGACGGCGGCCACCGCCACCAGCGGTGCTTCGGCGATGACCTTGCCATCCAGGGTGACCTTCACGGTACCGACCTGCTGGCCGGCGGTGAACGGTGCTTCCAGGGTCTTGGGCACATCGATGCTCGGCTTCAGGTCGTTGTAGCGGCCGCGCGGCACGCTGACCAGCATCGGCTGGGCCACGCCCAGCTGCACCTTGTCGGTGGTGCCCTTCCAGACCTTGTGCTCGGCCACGGCCTTGCCCGGCTCGTACAGGCGGTGGGTCTCGAAGAAGCGGAAGCCCCAGTTCAACAGGGCCAGGCTGTCGTCGGCGCGCTGCTTTTCCGACGCGCCACCCAGCACCACGGCGATCAGGCGCTGGTCACCACGTTGGGCCGAGCTCATCAGGCAGTAACCGGCCTCGGAGGTGTGGCCGGTCTTGATGCCATCGACGCTGCCATCGCGCCACAGCAGCAGGTTGCGGTTCGGCTGCTTGATGTTGCCGACCTGGAATTCCTTGATCTTGTTGTACGCGTAGGTTTCCGGGTAGTCGCGCACCATCGCGCGGCCCAGCAGCGCCAGGTCGTAGGCGGTGCTGTGGTGGCCCTGCGCGGTCAGGCCGTGGGCGTTGACGAAGTGCGAGTCCTTCATGCCGATCTTGGCGGCGTAGCTGTTCATCAGCGACGCAAAGGCTTCTTCACTGCCGGCCACGTGCTCGGCCAGGGCGATCGCGGCGTCGTTGCCGGACTGGATCGCCATGCCCTTTTCCATGTCTTCCAGGCGCGCGGTCTGGTTGACCGGGAAGCCGCTGTAGCTGCCATCGGTACCGGCGCCACCTTCGCGCCAGGCGCGCTCGCTCATCATCACCTGGTCATCCGCACGGACCTTGCCGTTCTTGACCTCGGCGGCGATCACGTAGGACGTCATCACCTTGGTGATGCTGGCCGGGGCCAGCTGCTCGTGGACGTTTTCGCCGGCCAGCACCTGGCCGGTGGCGTAGTCCATCAGCACCCAGGCCTTGGACACGCTCGGCGCCGGGGCCGGCGGAGTGGCGACAGTGGCCGGGGCAGCAGCGGCGGCGGCAGGCGCCGGCGTAGCCGGAGTCGGCAGCGGCGTCTGGGCGGAAGCCAGGCCCACCACCAGGGTGGCGGCCAGGGCAGTGGCGGCGGAACGGAAATTCATTGGACAGCAGGCTCCAGGGGACGGCCGGGAATGGAGGGTGGAACGTAACGGCCATTGTAAGGCCGGGGGAGCACGGGCCGGCAGCACCGGCCCGGGCGGTTCAATCCTTGACGATCTGCGGCGACCCCAGGCCCAGACCGGCGATGCGGCCGACAAGTTCCGCGGCACTGGCATGGTCGCTGGCGGGTACGCGCAGGCGGAACAGCGTGCGGCCACCGGCCGCGATGTCGCTGATGGTGGCGCCGACGATGCCTGCGGCATTGAGCTGGCCCATCGCGCGGTTGGCGTTGTCGCGGTTGGAGAAGCTGGCGACCTGCACCATCACCGCGCCGACCACCTGCTGCGACAGGCTGGGCGCCGTCGGGGCGGGACGCACCGGGGCCGGCGCAGCCGCACGCGGTGCCGCGCTGGCCACTGCAACCGGGGCCGGTGCGGTGCTGCGCACCGGCAGTGCGCTCGGCGGCAGGCTGCTGACCGCCACGTCCGGCGCGGTGCTGGCTACGCCCTGGGTGGTGGCCGGCTGGCCACGTGCAGGCATGCCGTCGGCCGGCAGACGCTGGACCAGGCGATCGATGTCGCTGTCGGCGGTGGCCCGCGCCGCCGGTGCCGGTCGTGCACTGGCCACGGCGCTGGCGGCGGCCGCTTCGGCGGCGCGGCGCTCGCGGCGCGACGGCTTCTGCGCCAGCAGATTGCTCTCGCCCGGCTGCAGCGCGCGCACCTCGACATTGCCGGTGCCGCGCTGGGTGATGCCCAGGCGCACGGCGGCGGCATAGCTCAGGTCAACCACGCGGCCATCATGGAACGGCCCCCGGTCGTTGACGCGCACGATCACCGACTCGCCGTTGTCGAGGTTGGTCACGCGGGCGAAGCTGGGCAGTGGCAGCGTCTTGTGCGCG
Organism: Stenotrophomonas sp. SKA14; assembly: GCF_000158575.1. Classification (NCBI taxonomy): domain Bacteria; kingdom Pseudomonadati; phylum Pseudomonadota; class Gammaproteobacteria; order Lysobacterales; family Lysobacteraceae; genus Stenotrophomonas; species Stenotrophomonas sp. SKA14. The sequence goes on along the minus strand of NZ_DS999412.1, from coordinate 1,137,994 downwards.
GCAGTGAACTGGTACATGTCGTAGACCTCGCGGTTGGAGGTCAGGCGGCCATGGAACTTGGCGCCGTAGTACGACGCGGTGCCACGCTCGACGTAGTTACGGGTGTCGTCAAGCACGTTGTACGACTTTCCCAGCACCACGTACGGCGACTTGTTGCCGATCGCCGAGCGTTCCTCGGCGGTCACTTCCGGCTCGGGAATGCAGGCCACGTTGGGAATGTAGTCCGGCGTGCTGTCGCGCACGCCCGGCTTGTACAGGCCACCGGCGGTGTAGTTGCCGCGGGTACTCAGGTCTTCCTTGGCCGCTGCATACGGCGAACCGTCGGGGCAATGCGCCGGGCGCGAGCCGCGCCCCTGCACCAGCGTGCCGCTGGACTTGCCACCATGGCCGGCCGTGGCCGGCTTCTTCGGCGCGCTGCTGCAGGCCGCCAGCGCGAGGACGATCAAGCCTGGGGCCAACCATCTGATGTTCATGCCGGGGGCAGCTCCTGTCCGGCGATGGCCTGGGACAACTGGAACACGGCCATCGCGTACATCTTCGAGAGGTTGTAGCGGGTGATCGCGTAGTAGTTCTGGAAGCCCAGCCAGTACTGCTTGCCGGCGCTGCCTTCAAGCGTGATCGGCGTGGCGGTGGCGCCCGGCTGTACCGGCGCGCTCGGCCGGTAGCCACGCTGCGCCAGGTCGGCCAGCGACCAGGTGGGCATCCACTCGGTCGGGTTGAACTCCTCGCGCCCCGGCGCCAGCGTGGCCGGAACGGCGACCTGGCCGCCCCGCACCCAGCCGCCCTTCTTCACGAAGTAGTTGGCGATGGACGAGAACACGTCGTCATAGCTGTTGAACAGGTCACGGCGGCCATCGCCATTGCCGTCCACCGCGTAATCGAGATAGCTGGACGGCATGAACTGGCCCATGCCCATCGCACCGGCGTAGCTGCCCTTGAGCGTGGTGATGTCCAGCTTCTCTTCGCGGCCGAGTTCGAACAGCTTGGCCAGCTCATCGCGGAAGAACAGCTCGCGGCGCACTTCGCGTTCCAGCTTGGCCGGATCGCCGCTGCGCGGGTAATAGAACGCGAGCGTGTACAGCGCATCCAGCACGCGATGGCTGCCGGCATTCTTGCCGTAACTGGTTTCCACGCCGATGATCGCCACGATCACTTCGGCCGGCACGCCGGTGCGCTGCTGCACGCGATCAAGCTCGGCGCGATGCTGCGCCAGGAACGCGCGGCCGCCATCGATGCGCGCCTTGCTGATGAACATCGGCCGGTACTCGTTCCACGGCTTGACCCGTTCGGCCGGGCGCGACATGGCGGCGATGATCGGCTGGCGCACCTGCGCCTGGTCGAGCACGCTGCTGATCTGCTCCGGCTTCAGGCCATAGCGCTTGGCGGTATCGGCAATGAAGCGGGCCCGCGCGACCTCGAACGGCACCGGGGTGAGATCGACCGGCGGCGCGGTGGCCGCAGTGGCTTCGGGCGCGGCCTCGGCCGGGCCATGGGCCTTGCTGGCGGGCTGGCGCGGCGTACTGCTGGCCTGGGGCGAAGACGGTGGGGACTTCGGCTGGGTCGCGCAGGCGACCAGGCCGAGGGTGAGCATGCAGGCCAGAGTGCGTCGAATCATCGTCGCAGGTTAGCAGGTCATGGATGAATTAAAACCCCTAACACCATGAATCACAACGATTTGCCCGCGTTCAGCGGGAAATGTGAAGACGTCGTGATCGACCCGCCCCATTCAGATAGAGGTTGCCGGTTGCGTCCCCATCCCCGCAGACGCAACCGGCGACCGGATCCGGTCGGTACCTGCGCGGCTGCCGCTCCCCAGTGGCAGTGCCCCGCGCTCCCTGTACCCGTTGGATCAGTACTGCTTCCCGCCCGACGCCCCCTCGCGCTGCAACGATTGACGGCGCGCCGTGCCGAACGGGCCGCCATTGTGCAGGCCGATTACGACAAGTCCATTGATCAGGATCAACGCAGCGTAAAAGTGTGAACCGGATAACATTTTTTATGGACTTCGGTCAGTGCCACTGCAGCTGCGGGCTGCTGTGAGAACGCTTCCACAACGGGCGTTGCGCAGAGTCAGGAAATTTCCAGCCAACGGCGCAGCCCCTCGTGGGTGGGGTTGGTCGCTGAAAGCAAAAGCTGCGAGTGGGTCGGTCGGGTCGAGTACGCGGGGGACGCCGTGAATCCGTCCCTGGAGGCTTGGCAGCCGCATCCATGCGGCTGACACCCCCGCGTACCCAACCCGACCGCCCTCTGACAGATTTCGGTGGCCTGCCACCCACGGAGAAGAAAAGAAGATCAAAAGCGGGTCGCGCGCTGCGCTTGCTCGTGAGCCGAGCACGGCTTGGCTCTACACAAGGCAATGAAGCGATCCGCCAGGCCGCTTTTGCTTTTGATCTTCTTTTTCTTTTTCGTGGGTGGACGCGCCCGAAAACTGTCAGGGGGCGGGCGCG
>NZ_DS999412.1:851924-1135527 GCF_000158575.1 Stenotrophomonas sp. SKA14 | reverse complement strand
GGCGCCATCGAGCCCCCAGGGACGGGTTTACGGCGTGTCCCGCGAACCCACCGCGCCCGCCCCAATTACATGACCCGCGTTACGCAACCACCCACGAGGGGCTGCGCCGTTGGCTGGAAACCCCTATCCCCCGTGCACCGGCCGATGCCCGCGCACCGCCATCACCAACCCGATACCGGCCAGCAGCGAAACCGCCGATGTCCCGCCATAGCTGATCAACGGCATCGGAATGCCCACCACCGGCAGCAGGCCGGAAATCATTCCACCGTTCACCAGGACGTAGACGAAGAACGCCAGCCCCAGGCTGCCGGCCAGCAACCGTGCATGCGTGTCGCGCGCGTGCACTGCGATCCACAGGCAGCGCCCGACCACGAACAGGTAAAGCGCAAACACCGTCGCCACACCGATCCAGCCGAACTCTTCGGCCAACACTGAAAACGCAAAGTCGGTCGTGTACTCGGGCAGGAAATCCAGCGTGGCCTGCGTGCCCTGCCCCCAGCCGCAGCCCTGCCAGCCACCGGAACCGATCGCGATGCGCGACTGCAGGATGTTCCAGCCGGTGCCGAGCGGGTCCGCCGCCGGGTCGAGGAAGGTCAGCACGCGGTCCTTCTGGTACTGCCGCAGCAGGCCGAACCACGCCAGCGGTGCAGCCAGCGCCAGCCCGGTCGCGCCCGTGGCGACCCAGCCCCAATGCAGGCCGGCCAGCAGCAGGGCAAACACGCCGCTGGCCGTGACCAGCGTGGCGGTGCCCAGGTTGGGCTGCATCAGGATCAGTACCGCGGGAACTCCGATCAGCACCGCAGCGGTCAGCACCGTGCGCGGTGACGGCGGCAGCGGCTGCCGGTGCAGGTACCAGGCCATCATCAGTGGCAGGCTGAGCTTGAGCAGTTCGGACGGCTGCAGGTAGAACACGCCCAGGTTGAGCCAGCGCTGTCCGTACTTGCCGGTGCCGATCACGTACACCGCCATCAGTGGCAGCATCGACAGCGCGTACAACGCCGGGGTCCACGCGCGCAGGCGCAGCAACGAGATCCGCGACAACAGCCACATGGCCAGCAGGCCACCGGCAAAGCGCGCGGCCTGCCCGGCCACCGGGCCGGACACGCTGTGCAGCACCGCCAGGCCGGCGGCCATCAGGATCAGCAGCGCAACCAGCAACGGCAGGTCGATCGTGCGCACCGCCTCACGGCAGCCGCCAAGCAGTCGTTTCCATTCCACGCTGGCCACGGTAGCAACGGGCGCTTGCGTGAAGCTGTCATGCGGCAGCTGCATTTGTAGAGTCGAGCCGTGCTCGACTGCGTTTCATGCAGCAACAGAAGCAGTCGAGCAAGCTCGACTCTACGCAACGGAGAAAAGCAGTCGAGCATGGCTCGACTCTACAGAAGAGCGCGGCCGGCGTTACCCGTAGCCACCGTGCACCGGGTTGTGGCTGCGCACCGCCATCACCAGACCAAAGCCGGCCAGCAATGACACCGCCGAGGTACCGCCGTAGCTGATCAGCGGCATCGGCACGCCAACCACCGGCAGCAGGCCGGAAATCATGCCGCCATTCACCAGCACGTAGACGAAGAACGCCAGGCCGGTGGCACCGGCCAGCAGCCGCGAATAGGAATCACGCGACTGGCTGGCGATCCACAGGCAGCGCCCGATCACCACCAGGTACAGCGCCAGCACGGTGGCCACGCCGATCCAGCCGAATTCCTCGCTCAGCACCGAGAACGCGAAGTCGGTGGTCTGCTCGGGAATGAAGTTCAGGTGCGACTGCGAGCCCTCGCCCCAGCCCTTGCCGTCGAAGCCGCCGGAACCGATCGCGATCTTCGACTGGATGATGTTCCAGCCCGCGCCCAGCGCATCCATCTCCGGGTCCAGGAACATCATGATGCGGTCCTTCTGGTACGGCCGCAGCAACCAGAACCAGGCCAGCGGCGCGACCGCAGCCACGCCGCCCACGCCCAGGCCGACCCACCACCACGGCAGGCCCGCCAGCAGCAGCACGAACACACCACTGGCGGCGATCAGCACGCCGGTCCCGAAGTCCGGCTGCAGCATCACCAGCCCGGTCGGTACGCCGATGATGACCAGCGCCACAAGCACGGTGTTGAAGCGCGGCGGCAGCGGCATCCGGTGCAGGTACCAGGCCACCATCATCGGCAGGCTGACCTTCAACAGCTCGGCCGGCTGCAGGTAGAAGAACTTCAGGTCCAGCCACTGCCGTCCGTATTTGCCGGTGCCGAGTACGAACACCGCCAGCAGCGGGATCATCGAGATCGCGTAGATCATCGGCGTGGCTGAGCGGATGCGCAGGATCGGCACCCGCGAGATGCCCCACAGTGCGGCCATCCCCACCGCGAAACGCGCCCCCTGGGCCATCACCAGGCCGTCGCCGCCGGCGCTTTTCAAGGTGGCCAGGCCGATCACCATCAGCGCGCCAAGCGCCAGGCACAGCACCCAGTCCAGCGTGCTGAAGAAGCGGCGCAGCATGTCGCCGGCCCAGCGCAGGAACACCTTCATCGTGCGGGCTCCGCAGAGGTCGGGCGCGGCGTGGCCGGCAGCGCGGCGGCGGCCGGTGTGCCCGGCGGCGGTGCCGGAGCCGGCTCCGGCGCGGGCACGCCGACCAGCACCGGGTGTTCGGCCAGCTGCGCGGCGGCCAGATCACCGGCCTGGCGCGCGCCGGCATCTTCGTTGTCGAACGCGGTGGCACCGATGGCGGTGGTACCGCGCTCGCTGTCCAGCGGCTGCATGCCTTCAGGCATCTTGCCCAGCAGGTAGGCGTCGAACACCTTGCGTGCGATCGGCGCGGCCGCCGAACCACCATAGCCGCCACCCTCCACCGCCACCGCGATCGCAATCACCGGGTTTTCGACCGGCGCGAAGCCGACGAACAGCGCGCGGTGGCGCAGGTGCATCGGCAGGCTCTTCGGATTCACGGCAGCCGTGCCCTTGCGGCTGATGACCTGCGCGGTACCGGTCTTGCCGGCCATCACGTACGGCGCACCGACCGCGACACGCCAACCGCTGCCGCCGGGCCGCATGGTCGCCATCATGCCCTCACGCACGGCCTGCAGGTTGCTGGGGTTGGGGCTGACCGGCTTGATCTCGCCGGGCGACGTCGCCGCCCAGTCGCTGTCGAAGCCGTCGCGCTGCTGGATCACCAGGTGCGGGGTGCGCAACTGGCCGTCGGCCAGCGCGCTGACACCACGCGCCAGCTGCAGCGGGGTGACCTTCCAGTCGCCCTGGCCGATGCTGATGTTGACCGTGTCACCGGGGTACCAGGCTTCCTTGCGGGTCTTCCGCTTGTAGGCCGGCGACGGCAGGATGCCGCCGATCTCGCCGGTCAGGTCGATGCCGGTCGGCTGGCCGAAGCCGTAGTACTCCATGTAGTGATCGAAACGCTCGATGCCCAGGTCCAGCGCCAGCTTGTAGTAGTAGGTATTGACCGACTCGGCGATGGACTTGCGCAGGTCGGTCCAGCCGTGGCCGCCGCGGTGGGCGTCACCCCAGCCACGCGAGGTGCCGGGCAGGTAGAACATGCCGGTGGACAGCACCTTGTCTTCCGGGCGGCGCACGCCCGAATCCAGGCCGGCCAGGCCGATCAGCGGCTTCAGCGTGGAACCGGGGGCGACGCCACCGAGCACCAGGCGGTTGAACTGCGGCCGCGACGGGTTCTCGTTCAGCGCCTTGAAGTCGGCATGGGAGATACCGTTGACGAACAGGTTGGGGTCGTAGGACGGCAGGCTGACCATCGCCAGCACTTCGCCGGTACGCGGGTCCATCGCCACGGCCGAGCCTTCCTGATCGCCGAAGGCGGCGACCATGGCCCGCTGCAGGTCCGCGTCGATCGACAGGCGCAGGTCGGCACCGGACTGCGCGGCGACGCGGCCGATGGTGCGGATCGCACGGCCCTGCACGTTGGTTTCGACCTGCTCGTAGCCGACCTTGCCGCGCAGCTGCTGCTCGTAATAGCGCTCCAGGCCGGACTTGCCGATGTGGGTCAGCGCGGCATTGCCTTCACCGAGGATCTCCAGATCCTTGTCATCGACGCGGCCGACGTAGCCGATGATGTGCGCGAACAGGTCGCCGTACGGGTAGCGGCGGGTCAGGTACGGCTCCAGCTCGACGCCGGGGAAGCGCCAGCGGTCGACGGCGAAACGCGCCATCTCCTCGTCGCTCATGCGCAGCTTCAGCGTGACCGGCAGGAACTTGCGGCGCGCCTTGCGCGACTTGTTGAATGCTTCCAGCTCTTCGGGGCTGATGGAGATGATCTTCGCCAGCCCTTCGAGGGTGGCGTCCATGTCCTTGACCTTGTCCGGGGTCACGTCCAGGCGGAAGGCCGGCACGTTCTCGGCCAGCAGGCGGCCGTTGCGGTCGTAGATCATGCCGCGCCCGGGCACCACCGGCCGCGGCTTGATGCGGTTGGCCTCCGAGCGCGTGGCGTAGACGTCGTGGTCCAGCACCTGCAGCTTGAAGTACCAGCCGCCCAGGCCCAGCAGGCAGACCAGCACGCCCAGGAAACCCAGCGCCGCGCGGCGGCGGAACTGTTCGGCTTCGGCGTGCGGGTTCTTGACCTGGCGGCGCGGGATCATGGTTCAGCGCCCGCGCTTGCCGAAGCGCACCGCGTCCAGCAGCACGAACACCAGCGGCCACAGGCCCATGCCCAGCAGCGGCGCCCACCAGTAGGACCACGGCAGGGTCGGCTCGCCCACCAGGATGTGGACCAGCGCACTGACGATGCGGTCGTTGAACAGCAGGCCGCCGATGGCCAGCATCTGCTGCGACATCGGGAAGAAGCGGATGCGGGCACGGAAGCGCTGCAGGATGAAGGCCAGCATCACCAGCCGCAGCGCCTGTTCGCCGAGCACGCCGCCGTACAGCAGGTCGGCGATCACGCCACTGGCGAAGGCGACGCCCAGGCCGACGCGTTCGGGCGCTTCGATCACCCAGTACGCCAGTACCAGCGCCAGCCAGTACGGGCGCAGCGGCTGCAGCAGCGCCGGCAGCGGCAGCAGGCCCAGCAGCAGCGCCACCACCAGGCTGGCCGGCAGCACCCACGGGTTGTCGCGCAGGCGGCTCATCGCTGGGCCTCCGGCGTGGTCGGTTGCCGGCCAGCGGCCGGCACTACCGGAGCAGCAGGATCAAGGGAGGATGCGGGGGCAGCATTCCTCGTCGCAGACGAGGATTGCTGCCGGCCAACGGCCGGCACTACCGGAGCACTGGCCGGAGCCGGCGTCGTTGTGGCTGGCGCAGGCGCGGTGGCACCCGTGGCCGGGCCGCCCGGCGCGGTGGCTTCCAGCTGCAGGCGCAGTTCCGGCGGAATCCGGATCGCCGCGCCCGGGCGCAGCAGCAGCACGTCGCGGCCGCGGTCGAGCTGGGCCGCCGGCTTCAGTTCGCCGACCAGGAAGGCATGGGTATCGTCCGGACGCAGGCCGGTGATGGTTCCGACCGGGAAGCCGGCCGGGAAGCGGCCGCCAAGACCCGAGGTGACGATCTCATCGCCCACTTCCACGCCGGCACTGAGCGGGATATCGCGCAGTTCCAGTTTGTCGCCGCGGCCGTAGACGATCAGGCGCACGCCGTTGCGGGCCACGGTGACCGGTACCGCGTGGTCGGGGTCGGTCAGCAGCAGCACGGTGGAAGTGCCGCCGGTGACGCTGATCACCTGGCCCATCAGGCCGCCGGCATCGATCACCGCCTGCCCGACATGCACGCCTTCGCGGCTGCCGGCGTCGAGTACCAGCCGCTGCTTCACCGGGTCCAGATCGATATCCAGCACCGGCGCCAGCTGCACGTCCAGGCCACTGCGCTCGGCCACGTTCAGCAGTTCGCGCAGCTGTGCGTTGTCCAGCGCGGCGGTCTGCAGGCGGGTCAGGCGCGCGTTGGCCAGCAGCAGCTGGTTGCGCAGTTCACGATTCTCGTTGACCAGCTGGCCATGGCTGGCCGCGGAATCCTTGACCTGATTGCCGAGTTTGCCCGGCAGGCCCGCCAGCGCCCACACCGGCTGCACCAGACTGTTGGCCTGCCCGCGCAGTTGCGCGAGCCAGCCGGCCTGGTCGTCAAGCACGATCAGGGTGATGGCCAGTGCGAGATAAGCCAGCAGCCGCAGCGGGCTGGCGGCATCACCGGATCGGGAAGCGACGGGAGGTCCGGCGTAGGGCGGCACGGCAACGTTTCAACTGGCAGAAGGCGGAAGGGAAACACGCGGGCGCCCCGCCGGTGCCGGCCCACCATTGCGGAGGGCCGCACCCCGGAGGGGCGCTGCGGGCGCAGGCAGCCGGGACGGCTTACTCCGGCGCAAAGAACTCGTTGCCGTGCATGTCGACCAGCTCCAGCGCACGGCCACCGCCGCGGGCCACGCAGGTCAGCGGATCGTCGGCCACCTGCACGTGCAGGCCGGTTTCCTCGGAGATCAGACGGTCCAGGTCACGCAGCAGGGCACCACCACCGGTCAGCACGATGCCGCGCTCGGCGACGTCGGCGCACAGTTCCGGCGGAGTCTGCTCCAGCGCCAGCTTGACCGCACTGACGATGCCCGAGAGGGGCTCGTGCAGGGCTTCAAGCACCTCGTTGGAGCTGATCTTGATCATCTTCGGCACGCCCTCGGCGAGGTTGCGGCCGGAGATTTCCATCTCGATCACTTCCGCCTGCGGGTAGGCGCAGCCCAGCTCGACCTTGATGCGCTCGGCGGTGGCTTCACCGATCAGCATGCCGTGGTTGCGGCGCACGTAGTTGGTGATGGACTCGTCGAAGCGGTCGCCGCCGATGCGGACCGACGCCGAGTAGACGATGCCGTTGAGCGAGATCACCGCCACTTCGGTGGTGCCGCCGCCGATGTCGATGACCATCGAACCACGGGCCTCGGTAACCGGCATGCCGGCGCCGATCGCCGCGGCCATCGGCTCTTCGATCAGGAACACGTCACGGGCGCCGGCTTCCTCGGCCGATTCCTTGATCGCGCGGCGCTCGACCTGGGTCGAGCCGGCCGGCACGCAGACCAGCACGCGCGGGCTCGGGCGCAGCACGCGCGACTTGTGCACCTTCTTGATGAAGTGCTTGAGCATCGCCTCGGTGTAGGTGAAGTCGGCAATGACGCCATCCTTCATCGGGCGGATGGTGGTGATGTGGCCCGGGGTACGGCCCAGCATCTGCTTGGCCTCGGCGCCTACGGCTGCCACCGAACGGGTGCCGCCAATGGCACGGTCCTGACGCACGGCCACGACCGACGGCTCGTTCAGCACGATCCCCTGCCCGCGCACGTAGATGAGGGTGTTGGCCGTGCCCAGGTCGATGGACAGGTCGTTGGAGAACATGCCACGGAGTTTCTTGAACATCTGAGGAAGGAGTCCTGAGGGGTGTCGTGCCCGCCGCGGGATGGCGAAAAAATGGGCAGAAATCGAGGCCGACAAGCCTAGCAACCCGCCTGCCGCCGAGCAAGGAAAAAACTAGCTGAACCCGCGTCTTCACAGGCTTTCGGCCTGATCCGGTCTCACCCGGTTCTGGCCCTGAGCGGCACCAGCGGGTAACCTTTGCGCCGTCGGGCGCCCAAGGGCGCCGTTTGCTTGCCCGCTGAACCGGGCCGGCCCATCCCAAAATTCACCGCATAGGCTTACATCGATGTCCGCTCTGATCTGTGGTTCTCTTGCCTTCGACACCATCATGGTGTTCCCGGACCAGTTCAAGAATCACATCCTGCCGGACAAGGTGCACATCCTGAACGTGTCCTTCCTGGTGCCGCGCATGCGCCGCGAGTTCGGTGGCTGCGCCGGCAACATCGCCTACAACCTGCACCTGCTGGGCGGCCAGCCGATCCCGATGGGCACCGTGGGTTCGGACTTCGGCCCGTACCGCGAGTACTTCGAAGGCCTGGGCATCGACCTGTCGCGCGTGCGCGTGATCGATGAGCTGTTCACTCCGCAGGCGTTCATCACCACCGACCACGACAACAACCAGATCACCGCCTTCCATCCGGGCGCGATGATGCGCTCCTACGAGAACCACGTGCGTGGCGTGCCGGGCGTGACCCTGGGCCTGGTCGGCCCGGACGGCCGCGAGGGCATGATCCAGAACGCGCAGGAATTCCACGAGGACGGCATCCCGTTCATCTTCGACCCGGGCCAGGCCATGCCGCTGTTCAACGGCCCGGAGCTGCGTGCCTTCATCGACCAGGCCGACTACGTGGTGGTCAACGACTACGAGTCGAACCTGCTGCAGGAACGCACCGGCTGGGACGAGAAGGAGATCGTCAGCCGGGTCAAGGCCTACATCACCACGCGCGGCCCGAAGGGCGCGGTCATCCACACCCCGGACAAGAGCTACGACATCCCGCCGGCGCACGAGCGCCGCGTGGTCGACCCGACCGGCTGTGGCGACGCCTTCCGCGCAGGCCTGATCTACGGCATCCAGAAGGGCTACGACTGGCTGACCATCGGCCGCATGGGCAACCTGATGGGCGCGCTGAAGGTCGAGCACCCGGGCACGCAGAACCAGCGCTTCACCTTCGATGAGTTCAACGAGCAGTTCAAGCAGCAATTTGGCTACGCGCTCAGCGCGTAACCAAATTGCCCGCGCATCTGCTCGGTGGGTGTCGATCTTGGTCGACACGCTTTGCCCTGGTAGGTGTCGACCTTGGTCGACGCTGCCGGCCAGCGGCCGGCACTACCCCTTCTGCTGCCAGGCGGCCAGCAGGTCGCGGCAATCGGCGAAATGCCAGTCGGTGCAGTCCGGCCATGGGTTTTCCGGCAGGTTGACCAGCACGGTGTGCGTGCCCGCGGCGCGGCCGCACTCCAGGTCGTAGGCGTGGTCACCGACCATCACCGCCTGCCCGGCGGAAACGCCCCAACGCCGCAGGTGCTGCTGCAGGCCATCCGGTGAAGGCTTGGGCACGGCTTCATCGCGGCCGATGATGTCGGCATCGTCGAACAGTTCCCCGACCCCGATCGCCTCCAGCGTCAGCTTCGCCAGCGCGTGGTCGTTGCGGGTCAGGATGCCCAGCCGGCAACCGCCGGCCGCCAGCGCGCGCAGCAGCTTCACCGCACCCGGTGCCGGCAGTGCGTCCTCGGCCAGCGCGCGTTCGTGATCCAGCAGCCACTCGCGCTTGGCCTGCGCCGGTGCGTCAGGTAGCGCTGCGATATGGTCGAGGATGTCTTCCTCGGCCGCGATCTGCAGCGCGCGGCGGATCGCGGCGAAATCATGCACGGCCACCGTCAGCGTGCCGTCCATGTCGAACACCCAGTGCCGGATCGCGGACAACGCGTGCGCTGCGCTGCCCGTCGCGATCATCACTGCCACCACTGCGGCATGCGGCTGGCGTCGACGCCGCCGGTCTCGAACACTGCGGTACGGGTACCACCGGCCTTGACCGGGAATTCGATGCTGATCGACTTGCCCTTGCGCGCCAGTTTCCACAGCGCCTTCTGGTCGGTGATGAACAGGGCGATGGCTTCATCGGTCTTTGGCCGCCAGGCGGCCATCGACACCGGCTTGCCATCGTCCACGGTCACTTTCACCGTGCACTGCGGGCAGCGGAAATCGCCGGCCTGCAGCACCAGGTAGGCGTGCCGCTTCCATTCCGGGTGATCGCGGAACACCAGCTGCACCGGCTTGGCACCGCTGCCATCCACGTCCACCCGTTCCTTGCTGTAGATCTGCGCCGAGACCTGGTTGCCCTTGTTGCCCACCGGGATCTGGTTGTACTGCCACAGTGCCTGCATGCGGCGCAGGTCGCGCGCGGCATCGCCCTTGGCCTTGACCTCATCGAAGCCGGCGGCGATCCGCTCGGCCGCGGCGGTGTCCTTGTACTGGTCCAGCAGCGAGGCGCCATGCAGGCGTGCGCGCTCCCAGTCCTGAGCGGCCACGGCCATGTCGTACTGCTTGGCGACGTCCTCGGCCTTGGCTTCCTTCTGCGCCTGCACAGCGGCCGCGGCGGCTTCCTGCGCCTTGCGCTCTTCCTCGGGGTTGCTGCAGGCAGCCAGGGCCAGGGTACAGGCGGTGAGCAGGATCAGTCGTTTCATGCGGAGGTCCTTGGTGTTTTCGCATTCTTGTAGAGTCGAGCCATGCTCGACTGCTGCTGAAGAGCCAGTCGAGCATGGCTCGACTCTACAAAGAAAAGCGCCGGGGGATACCCGGCGCGTTTTCTTACTTGGCTTCGGCCTTGGCCAGCATGTCCTGCACCGAGGCGGTGGTGATCGGGTGGTAGCCCGGCTTGGCCTTCTCGAAGGCCTGCTTGGCCAGCTCCAGCCCCTTCGGGGTCTTCACCAGTTCGGCGTAGATCGGCAGGATCAGCTTGCGACGGCCGACACGCTCGATGAATGCCGCTGCCGCTTCATTGGCCTGCTCGTAGCCGCTGCGGATCGCCAGCGGATACCAGCGCATGGCGATCTCGCCATTCGGAGTACCGGTGAAGTGGAACGCCTTGTCCAGCGTGGCCAGCTTGTCCAGCGGCTGGGTCGTGCCCAGGCCGTCGATGAAGCGCACCCATTCCTGCGTGCTCCAGTCGGCGATGACCTGGCTGCTCGGCACGGTGCCGGCGCTGGCAAAGGCGATGCGCGCGGTATCGACGCTGCTGAAGTTGCGCGACTGCGCCTTGACCGCGAACGCCGGGATGCCCGGCTCGTCCAGCCAGGCCTTCAGTTCGGCCTCGGTCACCGCCGACGGGTTCTTCGGCAGCAGGTTCTTCTTCAGGTACTCGACGAACTGGTCGGTGTTCGCGCTCTGGAAGGCGTGGTCATCGAACCAGCCACGCAGGAACGGATCAAAGGTCTCGCGGCCGAAGCGCTGTTCCAGGAACTCCAGGAACCACGAACCCTTGACGTAGGCGACCTGGCTGAGGGCTTCGTCGGGGTCGCGCTCGTTCAGCGGCGGCAGCGCCAGCGCCTGGTCGGCCGGGCTCATGTCCTTCACTTCGGCCAGCAGGTCGGTCTGGTCGATCTGCTTCTCCATCTCGGCCATCTCCTTGCCGTACAGGGCTTCGGTGATGCGGCCCTGGACGTAGGTGGTGAAGCCTTCATTGAGCCAGATGTCCTTCCAGCTGGCGTTGGTCACCAGGTTGCCCGACCAGCTGTGCGCCAGTTCGTGGGCGACCAGCGACACCAGCGACTTGTCGCCGACGATCACGGTCGGGGTGGCGAAGGTCAGGCGCGGGTTCTCCATGCCACCGAACGGGAACGACGGCGGCAGCACCAGCATGTCGTAGCGGCCCCAGCGGTATTCGCCGTACAGCTTCTCGGCGGCACCGATCATCTTTTCGGTGTCTTCGAATTCCTTGGCGGCCTTGTTGACCATGGTCGGCTCGGCCCAGACGCCGGAGCGGCCGGAGATCGGCTCGAACACCAGGTCGCCGGCGGCGATGGCCAACAGGTACGACGGAATCGGCTGCGGCATCTTGAAGGTGTAGTCACCGTCACGCGCGGCCTTCGGATCGTTGTCGGCGCTCATCAGCACCATCACGTCCGGGCGCGAGACCACATGCGCGCTGTAGGTAAAGCGCACGCTCGGGGTGTCCTGCAGCGGCACCCAGGAACGGGCGTGGATGGCCTGCGACTGGCTGAACATGAAGGGCAGCTTCTTGCCCTCGGTCATCGACGGCGCCAACCACTGCAGGCCCGAGGCGGTCGGTGCGGTGTGGTAGCTCACTTCCACCTTGGCCGGCTGCTCCGGGGCTTCGATGGTCAGCTTGCTGCCGAACACCTTGTCGGCTGCGGCCAACTCGAACTTCAGCGGGCTGCGCGCGCCATCGGCGGCGACGGCCTCGACCTTGGACACGGTCAGCTCGCGGGTGTCGAGCACCAGCTGCTTGGCGTCCTTCTGCTTCCATTCCAAGGTGTAGGTGGCGGTGCCGCCGATCTGCTTCTGGTCGAAGTCCAGCTTCAGATCCAGCGCGATGTCCTTGATGACGACCTTGTCCGGCTCGGCATACGAGCTTTCGTCGTGGCTGCGGTTCTCGGCGTTCACGGGGGCGGCGGGGGCCTTTGCGGCAGTCGGGGCGGCGGCGGGCGCGGCCGCCTCCTGGGAGCAGCCGGCGGCCAGGGCCACGGCCAGCGGAAGGAGCATCAGCGGATTACGCATGAATCGGGACCGTTACGGGGATCAGACCCCCAATGGTACCTCCCTCCGGCCGCGCAGGCGTTGCGCGGTGCGGGGTAATGGCGGGTGGGGCCGACCCTGCGCCTCCGGCGCATGCCAACCAAGGTTGGCATCTACAGGTGGGTGCCAACCTTGGTTGGCACGGATCTTTCATCGCTCGCGGCAGGCCGGTGCCGACCAAGGTCGGCACCCACCAAAGCCGATGACCGCGGCAGGCCCGTGCCGACCAAGGTCGGCACCCACCAGAGCGGATGACCGCGGCCTGGGCGTGCCAACCAAGGTTGGCACCTACCAAGGCACGACTTACAGCTTGTAGCCGGAATGGATCGAGACGATGCCGCCGGTCAGGTTCTTGTAGTGGCAGCGCTCGAAACCGGCCTGCCCCATCATCGCCTTCAGTTCTTCCTGCGGCGGGTGCTTGCGGATGCTCTCGGCCAAGTACTGGTAGCTGTCCGAATCGTTGGCGAACAGCTTGCCCAGCTTGGGCAGTATCCGGAACGAATGGAAGTCGTAGATCGGCTTGAACCAGTCGGCGGTGACTTCGGAGAACTCCAGCACGCGGGCCTGGCCGCCCACCTTCAGCACGCGGTACATCTCACGCAGGCCGGCGTCCTTGTCGGTCACGTTGCGCAGGCCGAAGGCGATGGTGACCAGATCGAAGCTGTTGTCCGGGAACGGCAGGGCTTCGGCGTTGCACTGCACGTAGTCCAGGCCGAGCACCAGGCCGCGGTTGGTCAGGCGGTCACGGCCGACCGACAGCATGCCGGCGTTGATGTCGCCCAGCACCACCGAACCCTCGGCGCCAACGCGCTCCTTCAGCAGGGCGGCGATGTCGCCGGTGCCGCCGGCCAGGTCGAGCACGCGGTCGCCCGGCTTCACCTGCGCGGTCGCCACGTAGTAGCGCTTCCACGCCCGGTGCACGCCCAGGCTCATCAGGTCGTTCATCAGGTCGTAGTTGCGCGCGACCGACGTGAACACCTGGCCGACCAGCTTCTGCTTGTCCTTGGCGGCGACGTCGCGGAACCCGAAATGGGTGGTACCGGCTTTGTAGGGGGATTCGCTCATGGCCCCGATTATCGCACCGCCGGGAGCCAGCGGCACCCCCTGCCCGTATCATGGCGGGCCACGACTTACCGGAGCCCCGCATGATCACCACGCCCGACTACCAGGCCCTGCTGCAGACCGCCATCGCCGAAGCCCGCCAGGGCCTGGCCGAAGGCGGCGTGCCGATCGGCGCGGCGCTGTACCACAACGACGGCCGCCTGCTCGGCTGCGGCCACAACCGACGCGTGCAGGAAGGCGACCCGTCGGTGCACGGCGAGACCGATGCGTTCCGCAAGGCCGGCCGCCAGCGCCGCTACCAGGACACCATCATGGTCACCACCCTGGCCCCGTGCTGGTACTGCTCGGGCCTGGTGCGCCAGTTCAACATCGGCACCGTGGTGGTGGGCGAATCGCGCACCTTCCAGGGCGGCATCGCCTGGCTGCGCGAGAACGGCGTCAACGTGATCGACCTCGACAGCCAGGAATGCGTCGATCTGCTCGGCGGTTTCATTGCGCAGCATCCGGAGATCTGGAACGAAGACATCGGCGAATGAGCACCGCGCAGCGTACTGTTGAACCTGCTTAATGAACGCTTCAGTGCTGGCACGCCCTAGTGCCGGCAGCGTTTGCGGCGATTGCTGTGAACCCGTGCACAGTCAGCTGGACTGCCTGCACACGCTGCGGTAACACCCCACCCGTGCAGGCCGCCTAGGGTGGGGCTACCGGGACCTACTTCCCCCGGCGGAGCCAGCCATGCGCGCGCACGCCGTACGCCCCACGCCCGACCCGATCCTCGCCGCCATCCGCACGCGCCTGCAGCAGCAGTTCGCGCTGCATCAGCGTGGCGCCCTGTTCTGGACGGCCTACCAGGGCCTGCAGCTGGAACTGGTACAGGGTCGTCCGCTCGACCACGAGCGCCTGTGCAACGCAATGGCCGACATGGCCGAAGAAATGGGCGCGGTCGAGCATGCGCAACTGATCGGCAATCGCAACGCTGGCTGCACATCTCCCTGACGCGGCATCCACTGCCGCTCAGGCCACACTGCGATGAACCCCCACTCCCATCCACTTCAACCGATTGGATCGACATGCACGCTGAAGTTCCCACCATTCCCCCGGTCATCAACGTAGACGCCGAGCTTGACCACTGGCGTCGCCAGCATGCCGACGGCGCACTGCCGCACAATTCGTTCGGCTCGTACGTACCGTGGATCAAGTTCGCCTGCGATTCGCTGATCACCCAGCCGCGCGCCAGCAATGCGCAGCGCGACGAGATGTTCCAGACCCAGTACGCCCTGCAGATCATGCCGCGCCTGAGTGAAGCCCAGGCCCGCGAATTCGTCGACCGCTGCTGGCAGCACGTCTACCAGACCAGCCGGGTGCGCCTGCAGGATGCTCCGCGCCTGCGCGCCTGAGCTGCACGGCCTCTGCACAAGCCACTGCCGATCATCTTCGTCACCTGAGTGGGACGACGACGATGAAAGCAAGAAACCTGTTCAATACGATCGCCAAGAAGGCCGCGGCCGCCACCGGTTCGCCGTGGACCTTCCTGGCTGCGGTCGCGATCGTGGTGATCTGGGGCATCAGTGGCCCACTGTTCGGTTTCAACGACACCTGGCAGCTGGTGATCAACACCGGTACCACCATCATCACCTTCCTGATGGTGTTCCTGATCCAGCACACGCAGAACTCGGACACCGCGGCGATGCAGATCAAGCTCGACGAGCTGATCCGCGCGACGGCCGAAGCCAACAACGAGCTGTTGGATCTGGAAGAACTGGACGAAGAGCGACTGGAAGAGATCCGCCGCGAGTACGAGCGCATGGCGCGCGAAGCCGGCGACGCGCTGGCACGGGTGCGCGCCTGCCATGCCACCCGCCGCGACGATGAGGCGGTGTAGCAGGCCTTGGAATGACAATGTCGGCCAGCGGCCGGCACTCCCATCGATCATCAGGTAGAGCCGGCCGCTGGCCGGCTTCTCTCAGCTGCGCTCGTGCCAGCCGCCACCCAGCACCTTGTACAACGTGATGCGGTTGGCCTGCTGGGCCAGCTGCGCCTGCAGCTGCGTCTGCTGCGCGTTGTAGGCGGTACGCCGTGCATCGAGCAGGGTGACGAAGCTGTCCAGGCCGGCGTCGTAGCGCGCCTGCGACAGGCGGTTGGCCTGTTCGGCCGCGTCCACCAGGCGCTGCTGTGAACTCACCTGCTCATCCAGGCTGACATTCAGCGCCAGCGCGTCGGCGGTTTCGCGGAAGCCGACCTGGATCGACTTCTCGTACTGCGCCAGAGCGATATCACGGTCCGCATTGGCGATGGCCAGGTTGGCGCGCAGCTTGCCGCCCTGGAAGATCGGCAGGGTGATCTTCGGCAGGAAGCTCCACACGCGGGTGCCGCTGTCGAACAGGTTGGACAGTTCGCTCGAACCACTGCCAATGCTGCCGGTCAGCGAGATGCTCGGGAAGAACGCCGCACGTGCCGCCCCGATGTTGGCGTTGGCGGCCAGCAGCTGGTGTTCGGCGGCCATGATGTCCGGGCGCTGCAGCAGCACGTCGCTGGGCAGGCCGGCCGGCGGCGGTGCCAGCGCCAGCAGCTGCGGTTCGATGCTGTCCGGCAGCAGTGACGGATCCAGCTGGCCACCGGCCAGCAGTGCCAGCGCGTTGCGGTCCTGGGCCAGCTGCCCACGCAGGCGTGCGGCATCGGTACGCGCGGTTTCCACCAGCGTACGGGTCTGGGTCAGTTCCAGCGCCGAACTGCCGCCGCGCTCATGGCGGGCTTCGGCCAGGCGCAGCGAATCCTCGTAGGTCTTCAGCGTGGCATCGGCAATCTTCAGCCGCTGTGCGTCGGCACCATAGGTCAGCCACGCGGTCGCGGTCTCGGCCACCAGGCTCAACTGCGCATTGCGGCGGTTGGCCGCGACAGCGAAGTACTGCTGCAGCGCCGCCTCACTGAGGTTGCGCACGCGACCGAACAGGTCCAGCTCGAACTCGGCCACGCCGACACCGGCGCTGAACTGCTCGGTGACACCGGCATCGGTGCCCTGGCGCTGCATCTGGCCGGTGACGGCCACGCCAGGAACGCGATCGGCGCGCTGCACGCGGTACTGGCCGCGTGCGCGTTCCACATTGAGCACGGCCACGCGCAGGTCGCGGTTGTTCTGCAGCGACTGGTCGATCACCTGCTGCAGTCGCGCGTCGGTGAAGAAGTCGCGCCAGCCGACGGCGGCGACATCGGCCACCTGGCCCTGCGTGGCCTCGGCCGGCCACTGCGCCGGAATGGCCGGCGCGACGGCGGTGTTCTTCGGGACCAGGGTGGAGCAGCCGGCCAGCGCGAGCGCGGCGGCGATGGAAAGGAACAGGGATGCACTTTTCATGGGATGACTTCCATCGGTACTGCCGGAAGGCAGGAGGTGATGCCGGCCAGCGGCCGGCACTACCGCTTCGATAACGCCAGCCAGGGGCCGGCGCGACCATTTCGATTACGTCGCGGATTTGCGCTTGAACACGCGCTGCACCACGACGAAGAACAGCGGCACGAAGAACACGCCAAGCACGGTGCCGACGATCATGCCGCCGAGCACGCCGGTGCCGATCGCCTGCTTGGCACCAGAGCCGGCACCGGTGGAGATCGCCAGCGGTACCACGCCCATGCCGAAGGCCAGCGAGGTCATCACGATCGGGCGCAGGCGGTCGCGCACGGCGTGCATGATCGACTCGATCAGGCTGGCGCCCTTCTCCAGGTTTTCCTTGGCGAACTCGACGATCAGGATCGCGTTCTTGCTGGTCAGGCCCACCGTGGTCAGCATCGCCACCTGGAAGTAGATGTCGCGTTCCAGGCCCTTGAAGGTGTTGGCCAGCACCGCACCGAGGATGCCCAGCGGAGCGGCCAGCAGCACGGCGGTCGGCACGCTCCAGCTTTCATACATCGCGGCCAGGCACAGGAACACGATCATCAGCGACAGCGTGTACAGCAGCGGCGTCTGCGAGCCGGCCTGGCGTTCCTGGTAGGACATCGCCGTCCATTCGATGCCGAAGCCCGCCGGCAGCTGCTTGGCCAGCTGTTCGATCTCGGCCATGGCATCACCAGAGGCGACACCCGGGGCCGGTTCGCCCTGGATTTCCATCGCCGACACACCGTTGTAGCGCTCCAGGCGCGGCGAGCCATAGTCCCAGTGCTTGGTGGCGAACGCACTGAACGGCACCATCTCGCCCTTGTCGTTCTTCACCGACCAGAGATCGAAGTCCTCCGGCACCATGCGGAACGGCTGGTCGGCCTGCACGAACACGCGCTTGACGCGGCCGCGATCGACGAAGTCATCGATGTACGAACTGCCCCACGCGGCGGCCAGGGTGCCGTTGATCTGGTCGATCGACAGCCCCAGCGAGGTCGCCTTGGCCGCATCGATGTCGATGCGGAACTGCGGCGTGTCTTCCTGGCCGTTCGGACGCACGTTGGCCAGCTTCTTGCTGCCGGCGGCAAGGCCCAGCAGCTGGTTGCGCGCGGCCACCAGGGCCTCGTGGCCCTGGCCGCTGTTGTCCTTCAGAAAGAAGGTGTAGCCCGAGGCGGTACCCAGTTCCGGAATGGCCGGCGGCGGGAAGGCGAAGATGAAGGCATCCTTGATCTGGCCCAGTGCCGCCATCGCGCGCCCGGTGATCGGCATCACGCCATTGTCGGCGTCACGCTCGCTCCAGTCCTTCAGCTTGACGAAGGCCATGCCCGCGTTCTGTCCCATGCCGGCGAAGCTGAAGCCCTGCACCGAGAACACCGATTCCACCGCATCCTTCTCGTTCTGCAGGAAGTGGTTTTCCAGCGCCGTGATCGATTCCAGCGTGCGCTCCTGGGTGGCACCGACCGGTGCCTGCACCAGCGCCATCAGCACGCCCTGGTCCTCGTTGGGCAGGAACGAGCTGGGCAGGCGCACGAACAGCACGCCCATCAGCACGAACAGCGCCGCCACGATGCCCATGAAACGCCACGGACGGTGGATGATGCCGCGCACGCCACGCTGGTAGCTTTCGCTGGTGCGGTCGAAACCATGGTTGAAACCGTTGAAGAAACGGCCGGACCAGCCCTTGTGCGCGACGTGGTGCTCGCCCTTCTTCAGCGGCTTGAGCATGGTCGCGCACAGCGCCGGGGTCAGCACGATCGCCACCAGCACCGACAACGCCATCGCCGAGACGATCGTGGCCGAGAACTGGCGGTAGATCACGCCGGTGGAGCCGCTCATGAAGGCCATCGGCACGAATACCGCCGACAGCACCAAGCCGATACCCACCAGCGCGCCGGTGATCTGCCCCATCGACTTGCGGGTCGCTTCGAGCGGCGACAGTCCTTCCTCGGACATGATGCGCTCGACGTTCTCCACCACCACGATGGCATCGTCCACCAGCAGGCCGATCGCCAGCACCATCGCGAACATGGTCAGCATGTTCACCGAGAAGCCCAGCATCGCCAGCACGCCGAAGGTACCCAGCAGCACCACCGGCACGGCGATGGTCGGGATCAGGGTGGCGCGGAAGTTCTGCAGGAACAGGTACATCACCACGAACACCAGCACGATCGCTTCGATCAGGGTCTGCACCACGCCCTTGATCGATACGCGCACGAACGGGGTGGTGTCGTACGGGATCTCGGCCTTCAGGCCGGCCGGGAAGAAGCTCTTCATGTCCTGCAGCGCGGCATCCACGCCGGCCGCGGTGTCCAGCGCGTTGGCGCCGGTGGCCAGGGTGACCGCCAGGCCGCTGGCCGGCTGGCCGTTGTAGCGGGTGACGAAGTCGTAGGACTCGGCACCCAGTTCGACGCGGGCGACATCACCCAGGCGCAGTTCGGCACCGTCCTGCGCACCGCGCACGATGATGTTGCGGAACTGTTCCGGGGTCTGCAGGCGCGACTGCGCGTTGATGGTGGCGTTGAGCTGCTGGCCCTTCACCGACGGCGCACCGCCGAGCTGGCCGATCGCCACCTGGGCGTTCTGGGCCTTTACCGCTGCCGTCACTTCGGCAACCGACAGGCCATAGGTGTGC
Source organism: Stenotrophomonas sp. SKA14 (assembly GCF_000158575.1). Classification (NCBI taxonomy): domain Bacteria; kingdom Pseudomonadati; phylum Pseudomonadota; class Gammaproteobacteria; order Lysobacterales; family Lysobacteraceae; genus Stenotrophomonas; species Stenotrophomonas sp. SKA14. The sequence continues at coordinate 1,116,391 of NZ_DS999412.1, read as the reverse complement.
AGCTTGTTCGGGTCCAGCCAGATGCGCATGGCGTACTTGCCACCGAACACCTGGATGTTGCCCACGCCCGGCACGCGGCTCAGACGGTCGACGACGTTGGAACCGACGTAGTCGGCGATGTCGTTGGCGTCCATGCTGCCATTCTCGGACACGAACGCGATGACGTTCAGGAAGCCCGAGCTGGACTTGGCCACGTTGATGCCCTGCCGCTGCACTTCCTGCGGCAGCAGCGGCATGGCCAGCTGCAGCTTGTTCTGCACCTGCACCTGGGCGATGTCCGGGTTGGTGCCGCTCTCGAAGGTCAGGGTGATGGTGGCCTGGCCGTTGGACGAGCTGTTGGAGGAGAAGTAGATCAGGCCATCAAGGCCCTTCATGTTCTGCTCGATGATCTGCGTCACCGAGTCCTCGACCACCTTGGCCGATGCACCCGGATAGGTGGCGCTGATTTCCACCGCCGGCGGTGCGACGTTGGGGTACATCGAGACCGGCAGCTTGAACAGGGCCAGGCCGCCGGCGAGCATGATGATGATGGCGATCACCCACGCGAAGATGGGTCGATCGATGAAAAAGCGTGCCATGGGGTTCTCCGCTTACTTCGCGTCGCCGGCCGGGGCGGCAGGCTGGGCCGCTGCCGCCGGCTTTGCCGGTGCAGCGCCCTTCTCGGTGGCCTTGACCGGCATGCCGGGGCCGATCTTCTGCAGGCCTTCGACAATGACCTTGTCGCCGGCCTTCAGGCCGTCATCGACCAGCCACTTGTCGCCGACCGTGCGGCTGACCTTGACCGGGCGCACTTCGACCTTGTTGTCCTTGTCGACCACCATCGCCGTGGTGTCGCCCTTCGGATCACGGGCGATGCCCTGCATCGGCACCAGCACTGCATCGCTGCGCACGCCACCGCCGATCACCGCACGCACGTACATGCCCGGCATCAGCAGGCCGTCAGGGTTGTCCACCTTCACGCGCAGGCCGAAGCTGCCGGTGGCCGGATCGACGCTGACCTCGGAAAACTCCAGCGTGCCCTTGTGCTCGAAGGTGCTGCCGTCTTCCATCAGGATGCTGACCGGCAGGGTCTGGTTGTCCTGCAGCCGGCCGGCGGCCAGTTCGCGACGCAGCTGCAGCAGCTCGGCCGAGGACTGGGTCAGGTCGACATAGATCGGGTCCAGCTGCTGCACGGTGGCCAGCGCGTTGGCCTGGCCGGCGCTGACCAGCGCACCCTGGGTGACGCTGGACTTGCCGATGCGGCCGCTGATCGGCGCGGTGATGCGGGCGTAGCCGAGGGTGACGTTGGCCGCGTCCAGCGAGGCCTTGGCGGCACCGACGTCGGCCTCGGCCTGCTTCTGCGCGGCCACGGCGTTTTCCAGGTCCTGCTGGCTGACCGCGTCGACCTTGGCCAGCTCGGTGATGCGCTTGGCGCTCAGCCGGGCGGCGTTGGCGGTGGCTTCGGCGCGGGCCAGCTGGGCGCGGGCGTTGTTGGCCTGGGCGCGGTAGCTGGCGTCATCGAGCTGGTACAGCGGCTCGCCGGCCTTGACCATGCCGCCCTCGGTGAACAGGCGCTTGGCAACGATGCCGTTGACCTGCGGGCGCACTTCGGCCACCAGGAAGGCATTGGTGCGGCCCGGCAGTTCGCGGGTCAGGCCCACGGTCTCTGACTTCAGCGTGACCACGGTGACGTCACCCGGGCCCTGTTCGGGGGCCTGGGGTTGGCCGCCACAGGCAGCCACGGTCGCGGCGATGGCCAGCGACAGCGCGAAAGGTCGGATTCGGCTCAGCAACATGACGGAAAGGCTCTTAGGGGAAGGAATCTCAAAAAACGCTGATACGGGCCAAAAGCGCCAGCAGACAACGCATGCCGGCGGTGAGTGGTAGCCAGAACGGGCCTGCCACGCACACGGCGGGAATGATGGGTGCGAAATATACATACATGCGTGTTTGTTTGTAAACCGGTACAATTCAGCCACGTTTCACCCGCACTCGTACCCACACCCATGGCCCGCAAGACCAAAGAGGACACCCAGGCAACCCGGGAAGGCATCCTTGACGCCGCCGAAGCCTGCTTCCATGAACACGGCGTGGCCCGTACCACGCTGGAGATGATCGGCGCCCGCGCCCGGTACACCCGTGGCGCGGTCTACTGGCATTTCAAGAACAAGGGCGAGGTGCTGGCCGCGATCGTCGAGCGCGTGCATCTGCCTTTCATGCAGGAACTGGAGCGCACCTCCACCGACCAGCGCGACACGCCGGTGCATGACCTGCGCGCGGTGATGATCCACTCGTTCATCGAGTTGTCCGAGGACGAGCGCCTGCGCAAGACCATGGAGATCATGCTGCGCAGCGATGCCTCGGCCGATACCAGGGTGCTGACCGAACTGCAGCAGGCCGGCTTCCGCGATGCGCTGGACCGGATGGAGCGCGCCCTGCGCCGGGCCGGGGACCTGGGCCAGCTGCGCGACGGCGCCGACCCGAAGATCGCCGCGCGCATGCTGCACGCCACGGTGCTGGGCGTACTGCACGGCGCGATGGTCGAACCGGAACTGATGGACCTCAAGCGCGACGGCATGCTCGCGCTGGACATGACCCTGGCCGCCTACGTGAAGGACGGCGTATTCGTGCCCGGAACGGTGCCCGAGCCGTTGCCGGAGGCGTGAACCGGGTTGCGCCTGCCGTTGCGGCCCTGCACCCTCCCTGCTTCTCCCCGGAAACGCAGCGATGATCCTGGACAACGTGGTATGGGGCTTCATCGGTTGCGGCAGCGTCACCGAAAAGAAGAGTGGCCCTGCGCTGGCCGGCACGCCCGGTTCACGGGTGGCTGCAGTGATGCGCCGCAATGCGGTACTGGCCGAGGACTACGCACGGCGCCATGCGATTCCCCGCTGGTATGCCGATGCCGATGCGCTCATCGCCGATCCGGAGGTGAATGCGATCTACGTCGCCACGCCGCCCTCCACCCACATGCAGTACGCGTTGCAGGCCATTGCGGCGGGCAAGCCGGTCTATATCGAAAAGCCCATGGCGATGGACCTTGGCGAGTGCGAACGCATCCTGGAGGCCAGCGCACGCAGTGGCGTACCGGTGTTCGTTGCCTATTACCGCCGCGCCCTGCCCCGCTTCGCGAAGGTCAAGCAGTTGCTGGACAGCGGCGCGATCGGTACGCCGCGCAGCGTGCGCGCGACCCTGCACCGGCCACACTCGGCGCATGCCACATCGCCGGACTTCTGGCGGACCAACCCCGCGATCTCCGGCGGCGGCCTGTTCGTCGATCTCGGCTCGCACACCCTGGACCTGCTCGACCATCTGCTGGGCCCGCTGGGCGATGTCAGCGGCCTGGCCAGTTCGCAGGCAGGCGCGTACGCCGCCGAGGACAGCGTCTCGATGTGCTTCCGCACCGGAACCGGTGCGCACGGCATCGCGCAGTGGAGCTTCTGTGCGTTCCGCCGCCAGGATGAAATCGAGATCACCGGCGACCGTGGGCAGCTGCGTTTTGCCACCTTCGAGGACGTCCCGGTGCTGCTGGAAACCGACGCGGGCATGCAGGCGTTCGAGATCCCGAACCCGCCTTCGATCCAGCAGCCGTTGATTGCCACCCTCGTGGACGAACTGCGCGGCCACGGGCGCTCGCCCTCGACCGGCCTCAGCGCCGCCCGCACCAACGCGGTGATCGACCAGGTACTGCAGGCCTACCGCATCAGACAGTGAATCCACGCCATGCGTGGATGCCCTTCGCGCCGCAAAAAAAGGCCGCCTTTCGGCGGCCTTGTGCATTACAGGATGTAGCGGCTCAGGTCCGGGTCCTGCACCAGCTCGCCCAGGTGGGCATCAACGTAGGCACTGTCGATGGCCAGCGTCTCGCCGTCACGATCCGGTGCCTCGTAGCTGAGCGAATCCAGCAGGCGCTCCAGCACGGTATGCAGGCGGCGCGCACCGATGTTTTCCTGGCGCTCGTTCACCTGGAAGGCGATCTCGGCCAGGCGCTCGATGGCATCGGCGGTGAAGCTGACCTTGACGCCCTCGGTGGCCAGCAGCGCTTCGTACTGCTTGGTCAGCGCGGCCTTCGGCTCGGTCAGGATGCGCACGAAATCGTTCTTGCTCAGCGCGCCCAGCTCCACGCGGATCGGGAATCGGCCCTGCAGTTCCGGAATCAGGTCGCTGGGCTTGGCCAGGTGGAACGCGCCCGACGCGATGAACAGGATGTGGTCGGTCTTGATCGTGCCGTACTTGGTGGACACGTTGGAGCCTTCCACCAGCGGCAGCAGGTCGCGCTGCACGCCCTCGCGCGACACGTCGCCACCGCCCACGCTATCGCCACGCTTGGCGACCTTGTCGATCTCGTCGATGAAGACGATGCCGTGCTGTTCGCAGGCTTCGATCGCCGCGGTGCGGATATCGTCCTCGTTGACCAGCTTGCCGGCTTCTTCCTCGATCAGCAGCGGACGCGCGGCCTTGATGGTCAGCGTGCGCTTGTGCGCCTTGGCGCCACCACCGAGGTTGGCGAACATCGACTTCAGCTGCTGGCCCATTTCCTCCATGCCCGGCGGGGTCATGATGTCCATGCTGACATTGGCGGCCAGGTCGAGTTCGATCTCGCGTTCGTCCAGTTCGCCATTGCGCAGCATCTTGCGGAACTTGATGCGGGTCTCGTTGTCCTGCGCCGACGGCTCGTTGCGGGCCACGTCCGGATCGAAACCGATGCCGCCACTGCGGCGCGGCAACAGCGCATCGAGGATGCGGTCTTCGGCGCGTTCTTCGGCCTGCGTACGCACGCGCACCTTGGCCTGTTCGCGGTACAGCTTCACTGCGGTATCGGCCAGGTCACGGATGATCTGCTCGACGTCCTTGCCGACGTAGCCCACTTCGGTGAAGCGGGTCGCTTCGACCTTGACGAACGGCGCGTTGGCCAGCGTGGCCAGGCGGCGCGCGATCTCGGTCTTGCCGACGCCGGTCGGGCCGATCATCAGGATGTTCTTCGGCATCACTTCATTGCGCAGCTCGGGCACCAGCTGCATGCGGCGCCAGCGGTTGCGCAGGGCGATGGCCACCGCGCGCTTGGCGTCGTGCTGGCCGACGATGTGCCGGTCCAGTTCCTGCACGATCTCGCGCGGGGTCATGGTGGCGGAGGAAACTTCGATCTTCGACATGGATGTGCTCACGGATTCGTTGTCGGTCGTGCCGGCCGCGGGCCGGCAACCAGGCACGCGCGTGGGGGATCATGAGGGTGCCGGCCAGCGACCGGCACGACCCTCAGAGCTCCTCGACCACCACGTTGCGGTTGGTGTAGATGCAGATGTCACCAGCGATGCCGATCGCCTCGCTGGCAATGGTGCGTGCATCCAGTTCGGTGTGCGCCATCAGCGCGCGGGCAGCCGACAATGCATAGGAGCCACCGGAACCGATGGCGATGATGCCGTCCTCCGGCTCGATCACATCGCCGGTGCCGCTGATGATCAGCGAGGTTTCCTTGTCGGCCACCGCCAGCAGGGCTTCCAGCTTGCCCAGGCGGCGCTCGGTGCGCCAATCCTTGGCCAGCTCGACCGCCGCGCGCTGCAGCTGGCCGTGCTTTTCCAGCTTGGCCTCGAACAACTCGAACAGGGTGAAGGCATCGGCGGCGGCACCGGCGAAGCCGGCCAGCACCTGGCCGTCGCGGCCCAGGCGGCGCACCTTGCGCGCATTGCCCTTCATCACGGTGTGGCCCAGCGTGACCTGGCCGTCGCCGGCAATGGCCACGTGCTCGCCGCGACGGACGCAGACGATGGTGGTGGCGTGGAAAACGTTGGGGTTCTGACTGGGGTCCATGCGGCCTCCGATAGCTGTTCACGGGACATGGGGACAGCGCCGGGTGCGATCAAGCCTGCACGGATGGCTGCCGTTCAGCGCTTTGCTTGCGAAGGCCGCTCCGGATTGGGCTCGATCCCCCACGCGAGGTACCAGTCTTCACCCTGCGTCTCGATCGGATGCTGGGTGCGGCCGGAGCCATTGCCGCAGGCCAGCGCGTCGGCGGCGCAGTAACGGTCGCAGCCCCAGCAGATGCGCTCGGGGTGTCTGGGATGCAGCGGAATGGGCTTTGCCATGGTGGCGCTGTCCTCGTGGCCTGCGGCCACGGTGCGCCGGTTGCATCCGACCTGCCCTGATCCAGATCAAGGACGGGCTATTCAGCCTTGTCGCCCTTGCTGCGGCGCTTGGCGCGTGGATGCGCGGCGTCGTAGACCTTGGCCAGGTGCTGGAAATCGAGGTGGGTGTAGATCTGGGTGGTGGCGATGTCGGCGTGGCCGAGCAATTCCTGCACGCCACGCAGGTCACCGGATGATTCCAGGATGTGGCTGGCGAAACTGTGCCGCAGCATGTGCGGGTGCACGTGCTTGAACAGGCCCTGGCGCTGCGCCAGCTGGCGGATGCGGATCTGCACCGCGCGTTGGCTGATCGGCCCGTTGCGGCCGGGAAACACCGGCGAGGCCGGGCCGCCCCCGCTTTCCGCACGCCACGCCTGCAGCGCTTCGCGTGCCGGCCGCCCGAACGGTACCCGGCGCTGGCGATTGCCCTTGCCCATCACGTTGACCAGGCCGCTGGCGAAGTCCAGGTCGCGCCAGGTCAGCGCGCAGACTTCGCTCAGGCGCAGGCCCGAGGAATAGAACAGCTCCAGCAGCGCGCGATCGCGGCGGCCGAGTTCACCTTCCGGTTCCAGTTCGACCAGCTGCACCGCTTCGTCGGCATCGAGCACCTGCGGCAACCGCCGCGGTGCACGCGGCGCTTTCAGCGTCGCCGCCGGACTGACCTCGATGCGGCCGTGCTTGAGCAGCCAGGCGTAGAAACTGCGGCAGGCGGACAAGCGGCGCTGCAGGCTCTTGGCCGACAGCCCCCGCCGATGCTCATCGGCGACAAACTGGCGCAGCGTTTCGGCATCGAGCGCTTCCACGGCCATGCCACGCGGCTCGGCCCATACCGACAGCGCGTCCAGGTCGCGGCGGTAGGCGTCGAGCGTGTGCGCCGACATCCGCCGCTCCACCTGCAGGTGCTGCAGGAAGGCCTGCACCGCACTCATCGTCGTCGTGTCCTGCTCAGCCGGCGAAGCGTTTCAGGCCAGTGGCCAGGGCGTCGCCCATCATGCGCAGGAACAACGTACCCATGCCCGGGTAGAAGCGGTTCGGGTCATGGCTGCCGACCGCGATCAGGCCCACACCGGGCAGCGGCAGCAGTGCGGTGGTCTGCACTTCCTCGCTGCGTACGCCATACAGCACGGCATTCTTTTCCGGCTGCAGGCGGCCGCAGATCGGCTCGCCGTCCTTCAGGCAATCGCGGAACGGGCCGAGCTGCGGATCATCGGCGGCGATCACCTGCAGCCAGTCGGCCTGCTCCAGCCCGGCCACCGGCGTATGCACCACCAGCCGTACCAGGTCGCCAGCGAAGTCCTCCTGCAATGAAGCGGCCATCGCGCGCAGGGTGTCGGCGGCGTTGTCCTGCTTCATCAGCGCCAGGGTCAGCTGGTGCGTGCGCACCGCCAGGCGTTCATTGACCTGGGCGGTCGCGCCCAGGTCGGCCAACCGTCGTGCCAGCTCGCGGTTCTTCTCGCGCAGCACTTCCAGCTGGTAGCTGGCCAGCGACGCGGTCGGGCCGTCGTCACGCGGCACCACCAGGGTCAGGGCCAGGTCCGGGAACTGCTTGAGGAAGCCCGGATGCCGCCGCAACCAGGCGGCAACTTCGTGGGCCCCGAGCTTGTCGACGGTTTCGGTCATGCGATCCACTCCCCTTCGAAGACGAATGCGGTCGGGCCTGCCATCACCACCGGCTGGCCATCGCCCGGCCACTGGATGCGCAGGTCGCCACCGGGCAGGCTGATGCGTGCATCACGCTGCAGCCGGCCGCGCTGCATCAGGGTGACGGCGGCGGCACAGGCGCCACTGCCGCAGGCCAGGGTTTCGCCGACGCCGCGCTCGAACACGCGCAGGCGCGCATGGTCCGGTCCCATCACCTGGGCAAAACCGACGTTCACCGAGCGCGGGAACGACGCGTGCTGTTGCAGCAGCGCACCGACGCGCTCGACCGGTGCGGCATCGATCAGGCCCACTTCGATCACCGCATGCGGGTTGCCCATCGACACCGCGGCGAACCGCACGCTCTCGCCCTGCAGCGGCAGCAGGTATTCCTCGCGCGGGTGGGCAAAGCCCACCAGCGGCACGTTGGACGGCTCGAACGCCGGCACGCCCATGGTCACCGCGAACTGGCCATCGCCCAGCACCTTCACTTCATGGCTGGCCAGCGGGCTATCGATGACGAACACATCCCCCTGCGCACTGCCTTCGCGCACCAGCCACGCGGCAATGCAGCGCGCGCCGTTGCCGCACTGCTCGGAGTTGGAACCGTCGGCATTCCAGATCCGGTAGGAGGCCACCGAACCGTCCGCACGCGGCGCTTCGATGGTCAGGATCTGATCACAGCCCACGCCGGTATGGCGATCCGCCAGGCGCGCGGCCAGCTCGGGCGTGGGCGGCGCGGTGCCGTCACGCAGGTCGATCACTACGAAATCATTGCCCGCGCCATGCATCTTGCTGAAGCGCAGGGCCGTGGAGCCGGCCTTACTCATTCCCGCCGTCCGCCTTCTTCGCGGGCGCGGGCGCCGGCGGGGTGGTCGGTGCGGCCGGGTCCGCGGTCGTGGCCGGAGTACCGCTGCCCTCGGTCTGCGCCGGGGTCGCCTCGGTGGCGGGTTCGGCAGCCGGCTCGACGGCTTCTTCCACCGGCACCGGCTTCTGCGGCAGCACCAGCGGGCCCTTGTTGCCGCAGGCGGCGAGGAACAGCAGCGAGGCCGCTGCCAGCGGAATCAGGATGACGTTTCGATGGGGGATCTTCATGCCCCGAGTATAGCCATTGGCGGCTGAGCGGTTGGTGCAGGGGATCGGGTTGCCGGCCAGCGGCCGGCACTACCGCAGGCGCTCAATCCACAGGTGGCGGCAACGGCCGCGTCCACAGCCAGATCGCCACCACGGTCATGCTGCCGATCGAGAACCACTTCACCCAGGCGATCGGCACGCACCACAGCATGATGGCGGCGCACACCGCCATGGTGATCGTGGCCATCCACTTGCCGTAGCGGCTGACCGCGCCATGTGCCTGCCAGTTGGCGATGGCAGGGCCGAAACGCGGATGCTGCAGCAGCCAGCTGTGCAGGCGTTCGGAACCGCGCGAAGCTGCCCAGGCCGAGATCAGGATGAATACGGTGGTCGGCAGCCCCGGAACGAAGATGCCGACGATGCCGGTGCCCAGGCTGACGTAGGCCAGCAGCCACCACGCCCAGCGGAAACGCACCACGCGCGGGGGCGCGGGGGCATCGCGAGGGGCGGAAGGATCAGGCGCGCTCATGGCCGCAAGGATACCGGTTCAGGGTGCCAGGCAACGCCCGGCACCCTGTTGCGATCACGGCTGGGCGATGCCCAGTTGCTGCAGCACGAACGCATACGACTCGGACAGTTCGCGGTAGCGCTGGAAGCGCCCCGACTTGCCGCCGTGGCCGGCTTCCATGTTGGTGCGGAACAGGATCGGATAATGGCCGGTGTTGTCGTCACGCAGCTTGGCCACCCACTTGGCCGGCTCCCAGTACTGCACCTGTGAATCCCACAGGCCGGTACCGACGAACAGCGCCGGGTAGGCTTGCTTCTTCACGTTGTCGTAGGGCGAGTAGGACAGCATGTAGTCGTAGAACGGCTTCTGCTCCGGGTTGCCCCACTCGTCGTACTCGTTGGTGGTCAGCGGGATGGTGGGGTCAAGCATGGTGGTGACCACGTCGACGAACGGCACCTGCGCCACCATCACCCGGTAATCCTGCGGCGCCTGGTTGGCCACCGCACCCATCAACAGGCCACCGGCACTGCCACCGGAGGCAGCGACGCGATCCTTCGCCGCCCAGCCCTGCGCGACCAGTCCCCGGGTGACGTCGATGAAATCGTTGAAGGTGTTCTGCTTGTGCAGCAGCTTGCCGTTCTCGTACCAGTCGCGGCCCATCTCCTGGCCGCCGCGGATGTGGGCGATGGCATACACCACGCCACGGTCGAGCAGGCTCACCGCGGTCTGGTTGAAGTACGGATCCATCGACATGCCGTAGCTGCCATAGGCGTACTGGAACAACGCGCCCTTGCCGTCCTTCTGGTAGCCCTTGCGGTAGACCAGCGACACCGGCACCTTCACGCCATCGCGCGCGGTAATCCAGACGCGGTCGGTTTCATACTTCGAGGCGTCATAGCCGATCACCGGCTGCACCTTCAACTGACGGCGCTCGCCGGTGGCGGTGTTCAGCTCGAACACGGTGGTCGGGGTGGTCATCGAGGTGTAGACGTAGCGCAGCCACGGCGTATCGGCCTCGGTGTTGTCGCCCAGGCCCATCGAATACGCCGGCTCGTCGGCCTTCACGTAATCGCTGCGGCCGTCCTTGAACAGCAGGCGGATGCGCTCCAGGCCTTCAGAACGTTCTGCGATGGCGGTGTACGCATCGAACAGTTCGAAGCCTTCGATGAACACCGCATCGTCATGCGCGATCCAGTCCTTCCACTGCGCGCGCGAGGTCGCGTCGGTCGGCGCGGTGACCAGCTTGAAGTTCTTCGCGCCATCGTTGGTGCGGATCACCCAGCGGCCGTCGTAGTGATCGGCGTCGTACTCGAGGTCGCGCTGGCGCGGCGCCAGCACGGTGAAGGTGGTCGGGTCGCTGGCCGGCGCATAGCGCTCTTCCGAGGACACGGTGCTGTGCACGCCGATGGTGATGAAGCGATCGTCGCGGGTGCGGCCGATGCCCATGTAGAAGCTGTCGTCCTTCTCTTCGTAGACGACGCTGTCGGCGCTGGCCGGGGTGCCCAGCACGTGCTTCTTGACGCGCACGGTCAGCAGGGTTTCCGGATCGTTCTCGACGTACAGCACGGTGCGGTTGTCGTCGGCCCAGACCAGGTCGCCGGAGCTGCCGGTGATCACATCGGGCAGGACCTTGCCGGTCGCCAGGTCCTTGAAGCGGATCGTGTACTGGCGACGGCCGACGTCATCGTCGGCCCAGGCCAGCAGCTGGTTGTCCTGGCTCACTTCCATCGAGCCGACGCTGAAGTAGCCCTTGCCGGCCGCCATCGCGTTGACGTCCAGCAGGATTTCCTCGGCCGCATCCATGCCACCCTTGCGGCGGGCATGGATCGGGTAGTCCTGGCCGGTCTCGAAGCGGCTGTAGTACCAGTAGCCACGCTCGCGCGCCGGCACGCTGGAATCGTCCTGCTTGATGCGGCCGACGATCTCCTTGTACAGGGTGTCTTCCAGCGGCTTCAGCGGTGCCAGCAGCTGGTCGGCGTAGGCATTCTCGGCCTGCAGGTAGGCCAGCATGTCCTTGTTCTCGCGCTTGTCGTCGCGCAGCCAGTAATAGTCGTCGTTGCGGGTCGCGCCGAACGGCGCCTTGACCACGTGCGGATGCCTGGCGGCGTCCGGCGGAACAGGCAGGGGGGCGGCGTTGGCAGTGGTGGTCATCAGGCTGGCGAGCAACAGGCAGAGGGTGGATTTCATGAGATAAGGCTCCTTGAGCGGCAATGCAATGGCGTCCTTGTGCCTGAGTCTGGGTCGCGGAAGGACTGCCAGCAACCCTGCCGGTAGTGCCGGCCGCTGGCCGGCAACCCCATGAACTCCGAAGCGAGCCGTAATGCCGGCCAGCGGCCGGCACTACCCGAACGCATGACCCCGGCACGCGGCGTACCATGGGCGCATGAGTACCCTGCCCCACACGCCGGGCTACAGCCGGCGCAGCCATGAAATCGCCCCGTTCCACGTGATGTCCCTGCTGGCCCGCGCGCAGGCGCTGGAACAGGCCGGCCACGATGTGATCCATCTGGAGATCGGCGAACCGGACTTCACCACCGCCGAACCCGTGGTGCGCGCCGGCCAGGCCGCGCTGGCGGCCGGCCACACCCGCTACACCGCCGCACGCGGCCTGCCGGCCCTGCGCCAGGCGATCAGCGGCTTCTATCGCAGCCACTACGCGCTGGATATCGACCCCGAACGCATCCTGGTCACCCCGGGTGGTTCTGGTGCGCTGCTGCTGGCCAGCAGCCTGCTGGTCGATCCCGGCCGCCACTGGCTGCTGGCCGACCCGGGTTATCCCTGCAACCGCCATTTCCTGCGCCTGGTCGAAGGTGGCGCGCAGCTGGTGCCGGTCGGGCCGGATACCGCCTATCAGCTGACCCCTTCGCTGGTGGAACAGCACTGGAATGCCGACAGCGTCGGCGCGCTGGTTGCCTCACCGGCCAATCCGACCGGCACCGTGCTGTCCGCTGATGAACTGGCGGCACTGTCGCAGAGCCTGCACGCGCGCGGTGGCCACCTGGTGGTGGATGAGATCTACCACGGCCTGACCTACGGCCTGGACGCGCCCAGCGTGCTGCAGGTGGACGACAGCGCGTTCGTGCTGAACAGCTTCTCCAAGTACTTCGGCATGACCGGCTGGCGGCTGGGCTGGCTGGTGGCGCCGCCGGCAGCGGTACCCGATCTGGAGAAGCTCGCCCAGAACCTGTACATCAGCGCGTCGAGCATTGCCCAGCATGCAGCGCTGGCCTGCTTCAGCGAAGCATCGATGGCAATCTTCGAGCAGCGCCGCGAAGCGTTCCGCCAGCGCCGTGACTTCCTGCTGCCCGCGTTGCGCGAACTGGGCTTCCGCATCGAAGTCGAGCCGCAGGGTGCGTTCTACCTGTATGCCGACGTCAGCGCGTTCACTGACGACGCGCAGGCGTTCTGTGCCCACTTCCTGGAAACCGAGCACGTGGCGTTCACCCCGGGCCTGGATTTCGGCTTCCATCGCGCCAACCAGCACGTGCGCCTGGCGTACACGCAGGAAGTACCGCGCTTGCAGGAAGCGGTGGCACGGATTGCGCGCGGGCTGAAGCGTTGGCAAGGATCACGTTGATGGTAGTGCCGGCCGCTGGCCGGCAACGGCATCACCCATACATCCCCGGTTTGCCGGCCAGCGGCCGGCACTACCGGTAAAGAAAAACGCCGCCCGAGGGCGGCGTTTTTCATTCCATCACTTGCCGCCCAACCGCTCCCACAGGAAGCTGTAGGCCAGCGCCGACATGTGCGCGGCCTGCGCATTGTTGGCTGCTCCGCCGTGACCGCCTTCGATGTTCTCGTAGTAGGTCACGTCCTTGCCGGCGTCGATCATCTTCGCCGCCATCTTGCGGGCATGGCCCGGATGCACGCGGTCATCGCGGGTGGAGGTGGTGAACAGCACCGGCGGGTAGTTCTTCTTCGCGTCGAACAGGTGGTACGGCGAGAAGGTCTTGATGAACTCCCAGTCGCTGGTGTCCGGGTTGCCGTACTCGGCCATCCACGAGGCGCCCGCCAGCAGGCGGCTGTAGCGCTTCATGTCCAGCAGCGGCACCTGCACCACCACTGCACCGAACAGTTCCGGGTACTGGGTCAGCATGTTGCCGGTCAGCAGGCCACCGTTGCTGCCGCCCTGCACGCCCAGGTGCTTGGCGGTGGTGATCTTGCGCTTGACCAGATCACGTGCCACCGCGGCCATGTCTTCATAGGCCTTGTGGCGGTTCTGCTTCAGCGCCGCCTGGTGCCAGCGCGGGCCGTACTCGCCACCGCCGCGGATGTTGGCGACCACATACACGCCGCCCTTCTCCAGCCAGGCGCGGCCCATGCCACCGGAGTAGCTCGGGGTCAGCGAGATCTCGAAGCCGCCATAGCCATACAGCAGGGTCGGATTGGAGCCATCCAGCTTCATCGCCTTGTCGTGCACCACGAAGTACGGCACGCGGGTGCCGTCCTTGCTGGTGGCGAAGTGCTGCTCGATCACCTTGCCCTTGGCATCGAAGAAGGCCGGCATGGTCTTCAGCGTTTCCGGCGGCTGGCCGATCTCGGCCAGGGCCAGCGTGGTCGGGGTCAGGTAGTCGGTGGCGGTCAGCCACACCGCGTCGCTGTCGTTGCTGTCCACCGCGGCCACGCCCAAGGTGCCGAAGGCCGGCGCACCGACGAAGCGGCTGGTCTGCCAGCCATCGGCGCCGGGGGTCAGCACCGACAGGCGGTTCTTGACGTCGTCCAGCACGTTCAGCACCAGGTGGCTCTTGGTCCAGGTGGCACTGGCCAGCGAGGTGGTCGCGGTCGGGGTGAACAGCACCTCGAAGTCGCGCTTGCCGGCCAGGAAGTCGTCCAGCCTGGTCGCCAGCAGCGAACCGGACGCGTAGGTCTTGCCGCCCACGGTCCACGGATCGCGCAGTTCCAGGGTCAGCCACTGCTTGTGCAGGCCCTTCTCGGCCGAGTTCGGCGCGTCGATCTTGGTCAGCGTGCCGTCGTCGCCACGCAGGTAGATCTCGTTGTTGTAGAACGCCAGCGTGCGGCTGACCAGGTTGCGCTCGAAACCCGGGGTGTCATCGTGCATCGCCGCGATGTACATGTCTTCCGGCTTGCCTTCGTACACCACGCTGGCCGAGGCCATCGGCGTGCCGCGCTTCCACAGCTTGGCCACGCGCGGATAGCCGGACGTGGTCATGGTGCCGGCACCGAAGTCGGTGTAGACGAACACGGTGTCGCGGTCGATCCAGTTCAGGCCACCCTTCGACTCCGGACGGAAGAAGCCGTCCTTGATCCAGGTCTTGTTGGCCAGGTCGAACTCGCGGGTGACGTCGGCATCGGCGCCGCCGCGCGACAGCGCGATCAGGCAGCGGCTGTAGTCCGGGCGCAGGCAGTCGGCGCCGTGCCAGACCCAGTTCTCGCCCTCGGCCTTGTTCAGCGCGTCCAGGTCGAGCACGGTCTCCCACTGCGGCGAGGCCTTGCGGTACTCGGCCAGCGTGGTGCGCCGCCACAGGCCGCGCTCGTGCTGCTGGTCCTTCCAGAAGTTGTAGTAGTAGTCGCCGATCTTCTGCACGCCGGGGATCTTGGCATCGGAGTCGAGCACCTCGCGGATGCTGGTCTCCATCTGCTTGAAGGCCGGGGTCTGCGCCAGGCGCGCCTCGGACTTGGCGTTCTGTTCCTTGACCCAGGACAGCGGCTTGTCGCCGGTGACGTCCTCCAGCCAGGCGTAGCGATCGGTGTCTTCAGCGGCCACGGCGGTCCCCACCGAGGCAGCGGTCATCATGCCGGCCAGCAGGCAGGCGGAAGCGAGTCGTGACATTGCAGCTCCAGGCAGTCATAAGCCGTGGAACGCTAGCATGGAATGTCGCGGTCGCCCCCGTGTCGAAGGTCAGGCCGTGGCTGCCGGGCGACGTCGACCGCGTGCAGCCGGAGCCGGACGGCGCCGTGCCTGTCCACCGGTACGACGTGCCAGCCGCAGCCATGACAGGCGCGGCAACGGGAAACGCAGCAGTGCCCACCACGCCACCAGCGGCATGCCCACCAGCCACATCGGCAGCCAGCCCAGCCATGCGCTGCTGCCACGCGCGGCCGGCCAGACCAGCACCAGCGCCACGCCGGCCAGCGCCACCTGCTGCACGCCGCGCAGCAGGCGTGGATCGGCGCGCTCGAAGATGACGCGTTCAGTTCCAGGGCGACGGACGGAACGTGCGTTCATGGGGCTTCTCCGGTGGACAATGCAACACAGCGTGGGCAAGGGCCTTCTCACAGACTGCGACACCATTGACGGATCGCGTGCACACAGTCGACCATGCGCGTGCAAGCCCACTGGAGCCCGCTCCCGCATGACTTCGATCCGCCCGTTCTGCGCCGTGCTGCTGGCCCTGTCGCTGGCGGGCCCCGCCATGGCCGCCAGCGAGCCGCCATCGCCCCGTGCCACCGACGCGGCCGCTCTGGACGCGCCGATCGACCTGAAGCGCTTCATGGGCACCTGGTACGTGATCGGCCGCGTGCCGAATTTCATCGAACGCGGGCATGTCGCCAGCGTCAACGAATACGAGCTTCGCGACACGCACAAGGTCGGCATCACCTACCGCTACCGCGATGGCTTCGGTGAACCGGTGCAGGAGGTGCGCGCACGTGCCAGTGTCGATCCGGACAGCGGCAACCACGGCTGGCGTACCTGGTTCTACCGTGTCGTGCCGACCCATTCGCGCGTGCTGGAAGTCGCCCCGGACTATTCCTGGGCGCTGATCGGTTACCCGGGCCGCGAGATGGCCTGGATCTTCGCGCGCAAGCCGGACATGGACAAGGCCCTGTACAAGGAGCTGGCCGAGCGCCTGCGCGACGAGTACGGCGTGAATACCGACAAGCTCAAGCGCGTGCCGCAGCATCCCGACCAGGTCGGCAAGCTGGGCTACGAAGTACCGAACGTGCGCTGATCGGGTCGTGGCATTGCCGGCCAGCGGCCGGCACTACCTGGACGATGCCGGGCGTCGCCCGGCACCCCGTTACTTGCGGCTGTAATGCGCGACCAGGCGGTCGCCGAGCATCTGCAGCAGCTGCACCAGCACCAGCAGCAGGACCACGGTGACCAGGGCCACGTCGGTGTGCGAACGCTGGTAGCCGTCGCGGAAGGCCAGGTCGCCCAGGCCACCGGAACCGATGGCACCCCCCATCGCGGTGAAACCGATCAGGGCCACGGTAGTGACCGTGGCACCAGCGATCAGGCCAGGGCGCGCTTCCGGCAGCAGCACCCGGGTGACCAGCTGCCAGGTGGTGGCACCCATCGCCTGGGTCGCTTCGATCACGCCGCGGTCAACCTCGCGCAGCGCGGTCTCGACCAGGCGCGCATAGAACGGCGCAGCACCGATGACCAGCGGCACGATCGCGCCGCGCACGCCCAGCGAGGTGCCCATCAGGAACAGGGTGACCGGGATCAGCACGATCATCAGGATGATGAAAGGCACCGAGCGCAGCAGGTTCACCACCAGCGCCAGCACGCCATAGGCCAGCGGCCGGCGCTTCATCTGCGGCGCCCCGAACAGGTACAGCAGCACGCCCAGCGGCAGGCCGATGGCCAGAGTCAGCGGCAGCGAACCGAGCAGCATCAGCAGGGTGTCGACGGTGGCCTGGCCGATATCGGCCCACTTGCCCGCATCCAGGTGGCGGAAGAAGCCGCCGGCAGTGGCGATGATCATCGACGCAGTTCCTCAACGTGCACGCCGGCGGCCACGAACGCGGCCTGCGCGGCGGACTGGTCACCGCCCACCAGGGCGACCACCAGCTGGCCATACGGGGTGTCCTTGATCCGATCGATGCGGCCGGACAGGATGTTGTAATCGACGCCGGTCTCGCGCGCGACGCTACCCAGCAAGGGCTCGTAGGTGTCGCCGCCGAGGAAGGTCAAGCGCACGATGCGGCCACCGACGGCGTCGAAATCACGGTGCAACGCGCCTTCGTCGACATGCTCCGATTCACTGACGAATCGGCGCGTGGTCGGGTGCTGCGGGTGCAGGAACACCCGGGTGACCGGTCCGGTCTCGACCATCTGCCCGGCATCGAGCACGGCGACGCGATCGCAGACGCGACGGATCACGTCCATTTCGTGGGTGATCAGCACGATGGTCAGGCCCAGCTCGCGGTTGATCTTCGACAGCAGCGACAGCACCGAGGCGGTGGTCTGCGGATCGAGCGCACTGGTGGCTTCGTCGCACAGCAGGATCTGCGGGCGCGTCGCCAGCGCGCGGGCAATGCCGACGCGCTGCTTCTGGCCACCGGACAGCTGCGCCGGGTACTTCTGCGCATGTGCCTCCAGGCCCACGGTCTGCAACAGCTCGGCCACGCGCGCGTCGATCTCCGCCTTCGGCGTGCCGGCCAGTTCCAGCGGGAAGGCGACGTTGCCGGCCACCGTGCGCGACGACAACAGGTTGAAGTGCTGGAAGATCATGCCGATGCGCCGGCGCAGCGCGCGCAGGCCATCGGCGTCCAGTGCGGTGACATCCTCGCCACCGATCAGCAAGCGGCCGCCACTGGGTTCTTCCAGGCGGTTGATCATGCGGATCAGGGTCGACTTGCCCGCGCCGGAATGGCCGATGATGCCGAAGACCTCCCCGGCCTCGATGGTCAGGTCCAGCGGTTGCAGCGCGCTGACTTCGCGGCCGGCAACGGCATAGGATTTGTGCAGGCGCTGGAACTCGATCACGGGCGTGGCTCACCGGCTGGGTGACGGAAGGGGGCGTGCAGCCTACCAGCGCCGGCGCTCACGCGCCCGCGCCATAAGCCGGAATGTTATTCCTTTTGGTTCTAAGCCGCCCGTGAAGCCTCGCACCCGGTAGTGCCGGCCGCCGGCCGGCAACCGCAGCGGATCCCTCCAGCGTGAGGAGTTGCCGGCCAGCGGCCGGCACTACCCCCCGGGATCAGGGATGATCCAGCGGCTTCGGCGGCTCCTGCCGGTTCACCCGCTCACGGTGCAGCAGGTACAGGCCGGAAGCGACAATAATCGCCGCGCCCACCCAGGTGTAGCCGTCCGGCAGCTGGCCCCAGAAGGCCAGATCCCAGCCGATCACCCAGACCAGGCCGCTGTACTCCAGCGGTGCGATCATCGAGGCCTCACCCAGCTGGAAGGCCTTGGTCAGGGCAATCTGGCCCAGCGCCCCGGCCAGCCCCATGCCGGCGATCAGCGGCGCGTGCGCCAGTTGCAGCGGCACCCAGCCGGGAAGGGCCAGCAGGCCCGCACCGATCGCCATGATCACCAGGAACCAGACCACCATCGACTGCGAGGTATCAGTGCGGGTCAGCAGGCTGACCGTGATCGCGGCCACGGCGTAGGCGGTGGCCGCGGCCAGCACCATCAGCCCCGGCACCGAGATGAAGCCGTCCACGCCCGGCCGCAGCACCACCAGCACGCCGACCAGGCCGATGCCGATGGCGACCCAGCGCCGCGGCCCGACCCGCTCACCCAGCAGCGGCACCGACAGTGCCGCGATCAGCAGCGGGGCGACGAAATAGATGGTGTAGGCGGTGGACAGCGGCAGGTCGCGCAGGGCGAACACGAAGCAGCCGATCATCGCCATGCCCAACGCGCCGCGCAGCAGGTGCAGGCCCCAGCGTCGCGGCACCAGCGACCGCGGGCCGGCGCTGACCAGGACCCAGACCAGCACGAATGGCAATGAGGCCGCGCCGCGCAGGAAGGTCACTTCCAGGGTCGGATAGCTGGCCGACAGCTGCTTCATGCCAGCGTCCATCAGCGAGAAACAGGCGACTGCCGCGACCATCCAGGCCACCGCGCGCGAGGGGGAGCGTTGCACGTTCATGGCCCATTATCGCCGACCGCGCCGGATTGTAGAGTCGAGCCTGCTCGACTGCTCTTCACAAAACAGTCGAGCAAGCTCGACTCTACAAAAAGCTGGCAGGTCGGCACGATAGAATGGCCCTCACTGAATCCTGCGGAGCCGCGCCCATGCCTTCCTTCGACGTCGTGTCCGAAGTCGACACCCACGAACTGACCAACGCCATCGACCAGGCCAACCGTGAGCTGGCCACCCGCTTCGACTTCAAGGGCGTGGACGCGAAGTTCGAACGCGATGGCGATGTCATCAACCAGACCGCGCCGACCGAATTCCAGCTCAAGCAGATGAACGACATCCTGCGCGCCCGCCTGGCCGCGCGCGGCATCGACGTGCTCAGCCTGGAATTCGGCGACATCGAGACCAACCTGGCCCAGGCCCGGCAGAAGATCACCGTCAAGCAGGGCATCGAGCAGAAGATCGCCAAGAAGATCGCCGCTGCACTGAAGGACGCCAAGCTGAAGGTGGAAAGCCAGATCAACGGCGACAAGCTGCGCGTGCAGGGCAAGAAGCGTGATGACCTGCAGGACGCCATTGCCGTGCTCAAGGCCGGCAAGTTCGAGCTGCCGCTGCAGTTCAACAACTTCCGCGACTGAGGCCTGCGCCGGGCATCGCCCGGCGTTGCAGCCAGCGGGTACGACGGCGCGTTGCCGGCGACGCGCCTACAATGGCGGCCCCGCCAGCCGACGTGCCCGCCATGAACGATTCCCACCTGCCCACCGATGACCCGATCGCCGCCACCCGCCTGTGGCTGGAGCGCATCGTGATCGGCCTGAACCTGTGCCCGTTCGCCAAGGCGGTGTACGTGAAGGACCAGGTCCGCATCGTGCTGAGCGATGCGACCACGCCGGAAGCCCTGGTTGAGCAGCTGGCCGAGGAACTGGTGCTGCTGCGCGATACGCCGGCCGAGCAGATCGACACCACGCTGATCGTGCATCCGCAGGTGCTGACCGATTTCCTCGACTACAACGATTTCCTCGACAACGCCGACGCCGCGATCGAGGCGCTGGACCTGCAGGGCATCCTGCAGGTGGCCAGCTTCCACCCGGACTACCAGTTCGACGGCGTGGCCGCGGACGACGCAAGCAACTACACCAACCGGGCGCCCTTCCCCACCCTGCACCTGCTGCGCGAAGACAGCGTGGCGCGCGCGGTGGATGTCTATCCAGACCCGGACGTGATCGTCGAGCGCAACATCCAGACCCTGGACCGCATCGGCGTGGACGGCTGGCATCGCCGCCTGCGCGGCGAAGACCTGACGTGAGTACGGTGCCGCCGATTGCCGCATGGCCGGCCGCGCCGCTGTCGGGCAAGGTGGTGCTGGTCACCGGCGGCGCCAACGGCATCGGCCGTGGCATCGCCCAGGCCGTGCTCGGCGCCGGGGGACGCGTGCTGATCGGCGATCTGGACGTGGAAGCCGGCCAGGCCTGCCTGGACGAATGGCAGCGGGGTGACGATGCCGCGTTCCAGCGCCTGGACATCACCGACGAAGCCTGCGTGCGCGGCTTCATCGCGGTGGCCCTGCAGCGGTTCGGCCAAATCGACGGACTGGTCAACAACGCCGGCATCGCCGGCCCGCATGGCACATTGCTGCAGGACATGGAGTGGGAGGAATGGCAGCGCCGCCTGTCGTCACTGCACGGTGCCTTCCTGTGCAGCAAGCACGCACTGCCGGCACTCTCGGCCCGCACTGAGGGCGCGATCATCAACATCGCCTCGACCCGCGCCTGGCAGTCCGAAGCGCACAGCGAGGCCTATGCGGCAGCCAAGGGCGGGCTGGTCGCCTTCACCCACGCGCTGGCGATCAGCAGCGGCCCGGCGGTGCGGGTCAACAGCATCAGCCCCGGCTGGATCGGTACCACGGCCTGGCAGGCGCCATCGCGCCGCCACGAACCCGACTACCCGGCCACCGATCACGCCCAGCACCCGGTCGGCCGTGTCGGCCGCCCCGAGGACATCGGCGCACTGGCGGTGTACCTGCTGTCGTCGCTGTCCGGCTTCACCACCGGCCAGGACTTCATCGTCGACGGCGGCATGACCCGGAAGATGATCTACGCCGAATAGAGCACCGCTCTTCGGTGGGTGCGGACCTTGGTCCGCGCCATTGCCGGAAAGTGCCAACCAAGGTTGGCACCTACCAGAGCCTTACGCCATGCCCGAATGGCGCAGCAGCGCGTCGATCTGCGGTGCGCGGCCGCGGAAGGCCTTGAAGTTCTCCGCCGCCGGCCGGCTGCCGCCGCGCGACAGGATCTCGTCGCGGAAGCGCGCACCGGTTTCAGCCAGTGCCTGCGGTGCTTCCTCGAACGCGGCATAGGCATCCGCACTGAGCACCTCGGCCCACTTGTAGCTGTAGTAGCCCGCCGCGTAGCCGCCGGCGAAAATGTGGCTGAACTGATGCGGGAAGCGGTTCCAGGCCGGCGGATGGTTCACCGCCACGTCCGCGCGTACGCGGTCCAGCAATGCCAGCACGCTGTCCTGCGCCGGCTCGAACTGGCTGTGCAGCAGCATGTCGAACAGGCCGAATTCCAGCTGGCGCACGGTGGCCATGCCGCTGTGGAAATTGCGCGCGGCCAGCATGCGCTCGTACAGCGCGCGCGGCAGCGGTTCGCCGCTGTCGACGTGCGCGGTCATGCCCTGCAGGTGGTCCCATTCCCAGCAGAAGTTCTCCATGAACTGGCTGGGCAGTTCCACCGCATCCCACTCCACGCCATTGATGCCGGCCACGCCCAGTTCGCCGATGCGGGTCAACAGCTGGTGCAGGCCATGGCCCATTTCATGGAACAGGGTGGTCACTTCGTTGTGGCTGAAGGTGGCTGGCTTGCCATTGGCACCGCGGCCGAAGTTGCACACCAGATAGACCAGCGGCGTCTGCACGCTGCCGTCGGTACGCACGCGACGGTTGCGGCAATCATCCATCCACGCACCGCCGCGCTTGCCTTCGCGCGCATACAGGTCCAGGTAGAACTGGCCGACCAGCGCGCCCTGCGCATCGACCAGGCGGAAGAAGCGTACCTCCTCATGCCACACCGGCGCGCTGTCTTCCTGCACGCGCAGGCCATACAGCTGCTCGATCACCGAGAACAGGCCGCCCAGTACCTTCGGTTCGGTGAAGTACTGCTTCACGTCCTGCTCGGAATAGCTGTAGCGCGCCTGCTTCAGGCGGTCGGCGGCGAACGCCAGGTCCCAGGCCTGCAGGCTGTCGATGCCCAGCTGTTCACGCGCGAACTGCTCCAGCTCGGCGCGATCCTTGGCCGCGAACGGCTTGGCACGCGCGGCCAGGTCACGCAGGAAACCCAGCACCTCGGCCGGGTCCTGCGCCATCTTGGTCGCCACCGAATAATCGCCGTAGGAAGCGAAGCCGAGCAGCGCGGCCAGCTCCGCACGCAGGGCCAGGATGCGGTCAATGTTGCCGCTGTTGTCCAGCGCGTCGTCGCCGAATTCGGACGCACGCTGCGCACTGGCCCGGTACAGGATCTCGCGCAGGTCACGGTCTTCGGCCCAGGTCTGTACCGGCAGGTAGCACGGCATCTGCAGGGTCAGCTTCCAGCCCTGATTGCCGTCCTTTTCCGCCGCAGCGTGCGCGGCGGCCTTCACGTCCTCCGGCAGGCCGGCCAGGCGCGCTTCATCCTCGATGATCAGCGACCACGCATCGGTGGCGTCGAGCACGTTCTGCGAGAACTTCGCCGACAGTGCCGACAGTTCCTCCTTGATCTCTGCGAAGCGCTGCTGCGCCTCGGGCGCCAGCTCGGCACCGCCCAGGCGGAAATCACGCAGGGTGTTGTCCAGCACCTTGCGCCGGGCCTCGTCGAAACCTGCGGCCTCCGGGCTGGCGGCCAGCGCCTGGTACTGGCGGTACAGCGCCAGGTTCTGGCCCAGCGCGCTGGCGAAGCGGGTCACCCGCGGCAGGTTGCTGTTGTATGCCTCACGCAGTTCCGGGGTGTTGACCACGCCCTGCAGGTGGCCGACCAGGCCCCAGGCGCGCCACAGGCGCTCGGTGGCATCGTCCAGCGGGGCGACGAAGCTCTCCCAGCGCACCGGCTGCACCTGCTCGGCGGCGCTGACCGCCGCTTCGGCCTCGGCCAGCAGCACATCCAGCGCCGGCGCCACGTGCTCGGGGCGGATCGCCTCGAAGCGCGGCAGGCCGGAAAAATCGAGCAGGGGGTTGGCAGCGGTCACGGCAGATCTCCAGGGTACGGGCCCGGCGGGCGGGCAGCCTGGTACATATGGCGCTGGCGGGCGTGGCTGACAAGGGGGTGACGCCTGGCATTCACGTCGGCCTTACGGTCGCGGCTCGAAGCTTTCGCTGCGGGGGAGTCCGCAGCGGTACGTACCGAACGAGGCCCTACATGGAAGGTCTGGCTGCAGTTGCATCCGCCCCAGCGGCGCGGTCACTGGCGTTGTCTGCCAGCCCGGCCGAACTGACCTGGATCGCCGCGCTGTGCGATGCCGGCGACGACGCCCCGCGCCACCTGCAGCAGCTGCAGGCGGTGCTGCAGCAGGGCGGCACGTTCAATGACGCTCAGGAGTGGTACCCGTTCGAAGTGATCGAGCGCGGCGCCAGCCAGCTGCAGCTGGGCCATGAGCGCGAATTCGTGATCTGCGTGCTGCTGTGGCTGCAGGCCCTGGCCCAGGGCCGCGCCAGCACGCTGGACCCCAGCCTGCACCTGGATGATCGCGCGATGGACATCGAGGCCCTGCCCGATGCCTTGCGTGATGCGGTACTGGATGCGTTCACTGCGGCGGGATACTGAGTATGTAGCGTCGAGCCATGCTCGACGGCTCTTTATCGGAGTCGAGCATGGCTCGACGCTACGCAGGCGCTACAGCGCTTCCAGGCTGCTCCACGGCAGTTCCGGCAAGCCCTGCCCGGCCACCGCTGCCGCCAGCTGCGCATCGGCGCGCTCGACATCGATTCCCTGCCGCACGTACCACGCCGGGTCGTAATAGCTCTGCGCGTAGCGCTCGCCGCTGTCGCACAGGATGCTGACGATGCTGCCCTGATGGCCTGCCTCGCGCATCCACTGCGCGGCCTGCAGTACGCCGATGAAGTTGGTGCCGGTGGAACCACCGACGCGGCGGCCGAGCTGGCGGCTGACATGGCGCATCGCGGCCAGGCTCAGCGCGTCGGGCACCTTCACCATCGCATCGACGCTGGTCGGGATGAAACTCGGCTCCACCCGCGGCCGGCCGATGCCTTCCACGCGCGAACCACCGCTGCAGGTCAGGCCTCGCCAGTCCGGCTCACCGGCCACGGCGGCCTTGTAGCCGTCGAAGAACACCGACACTTCCGGGTCCGCGCACAGGATGCGGGTGTCGTGCCGGCGGTAGCTGACATAGCGGCCCAGCGTCGCAGCGGTACCACCGGTACCGGGGCTGCACACGATCCATTCCGGGATCGGGCTGGGTTCCTCGGCCATCTGCTTGAAGATGGATTCGGCGATGTTGTTGTTGGCACGCCAGTCGGTGGCGCGCTCGGCGTAGGTGAACTGGTCCATGAAGTGGCCGCCGGTTTCGCGGGCCAGCTTTTCCGAATCGCAGTTGAGGTCGCACGCACGCTCTACCAGGTGGCAACGGCCGCCATGGAATTCGATCGCCGCAATCTTCTCCGGCGAGGTGGTGGCCGGAATCACCGCGATGAACGGCAGGCCCAGCAGGCGCGCGAAATAGGCTTCGGACACCGCAGTCGAGCCGCTGGAGGCCTCGATCACCGGCCGGCCCTCGCGCAGCCAGCCATTGGCCAGCGCATACAGGAACAGCGAGCGCGCCAACCGGTGCTTGAGGCTTCCGGTGGGATGGCTCGATTCATCCTTCAGGTACAGCTCGATGCCCTCGAACCCGGGCAGCGCCAGCGGGATCAGGTGGGTATCGGCGGAACGGTTGAAATCGGCTTCGATCTTGCGGATGGCGGCAGCCACCCATTCACGCTGCGACATGGCGGGCAATCGTTATCAGGACGGAACGGTGCGATCCGGCCATTGTACGTCGCGGTGCCGTCAGGTGCGGGCCGGTAGAATGAAGCCATCCGGCCGGCAACGGCCCCGTCTGAAGGACCTCCCCCATGACCATTCCCGCCCTGCGCGATGTCCCCGGCGTCGCCGCCCAGGCCCCGGCCGAGACCACCGGCTTCGTGTTCAACCACACCATGCTGCGGGTGAAGGACATCACCGCCTCGCTGGACTTCTACACCCGCGTGCTCGGCTACCAGCTGATCGACAAGCGCGACTTCCCGGAGGCCCAGTTCAGCCTGTACTTCCTGGCCTACGTGCCGGCCGGCGCGGTGGTGCCGGAAGACGACGCCCAGCGCCGCCTGTGGATGGCCGGCCTGCCGGGCGTGCTGGAACTGACCCACAACCATGGCACCGAGGCCCAGGACGGCGCGGTCTACCACGATGGCAACAGCGACCCGCGCGGCTTCGGCCACATCTGCGTATCGGTGCCGGACATCGAAGCCGCCTGCCAGCGCTTCGAGGACCTCGGCGTGACCTTCCAGAAGCGCCTGACCGACGGCCGCATGAAGAACCTGGCCTTCATCAAGGACCCGGACGGCTACTGGGTCGAGATCATCGCCAACTGACCAGAAAAGGGAAGGAGGGGATTAAGCCGTTTCTGGCACTATTGGCCGGAAGCGACTTAATTCCCTCCGTCCCCTTTTTTGCGAGGTTGGTATGGAAACAATGGAACTGCACCGCGGCCGCTTGATCGACCACCTGCAGCTGGTGGTGCGTGACCTGGCCGCCAGCCGTCGCTTCTACCAGGCGGTGTACGACACCATTGGCGTGCCGCTGGGTGGTGAAGGGCCGGATTTCTTCTGGGCCGATGAGCTGTTCGTTTCCAGCGCCAGCAGCGAGGCCGCCGCTGGCCAGCTGACCGGCCGCCACCACCTGGCCTTCCAGGCCCGTGACAGCGCCACCGTCGATGCCTTCCACACTGCGGCCATCGCTGCCGGAGGTAAGGACAACGGCGCACCCGGCGAGCGCCCTTACCATCCCGGTTACTACGGCGCCTTCGTGCTCGATCCGGACGGCAACAACATCGAAGTGGTCTACCACGGCCCGGCGGACTACAGCGCCGATTCGGTGAAGGTCACTTTCTGATTTCACCGATGCCGTGAACGAAGAAGCCGGGCAATGCCCTGCTTCTCTGCGTCCAGCGCTGCAGCCCTCAGTGGGCGGCCATGTAGATGTCCTGAAGCACGGCCTTTTCCAGCTCCAGCTCACCCAGCAGGTTCTTCACGATATCGCCCAGACTGAGGATGCCGACCAGGCGGGTGCCGTCGGTGACCATCAGATGACGGCGCCGCGAGTACGTCATCAACGACATGGCCTGTTTCAGCGTGGCCTCCGGCGAGATACCTTCCAGGCCGGTGGTCGGCACGCTGGAAATCACCCGGCGACCAGCCTGCGGGCCGTCGTCGGCCAGGGTACGCACGATGTCCTTTTCGGAAATGATGCCGACCGGGGCATCGTCCTTCATCACCACCAGCGCAGCGATCTTGTTCGCGCTCATCTTGTGGGCAGCGGCACCGATGGTGTCTTCGGCGTCGATGGTGATGACAGCTTCTTTCTTGGATTGCAGGAGTTCGCGGACGTTCATTCTTGTTTCCTGGTGCAGGTCACTGAAGTCAAAAAAGTGTGCTCTTCCGATACGCTCCCTCCCCGGGAACAGACCTTTCAGCGCACGTCTGGCGCACGTGCCTGCCCTGGGAGATGCATCGGCAGGCGACGTACTGCAACGCGAACGAGGTGGGCTCAACCGCGCAACCCATGCCTCGGTCAGATCGATTCTACGACTGCGACCATCGGTCACTACCGGCATCGATAGGACAGTTCGTCGTGGGAACCAACTGACGATCCAGAGAATGGCACCGTGGCTGAAACCGCCGCTGAATACAGGCGGTATTGCGCACTAAAGATTGATTGCGGCCTGCCGCCGGCGGACAGAACGACCGGCGGCTGTCCCACTTGATGCGGTTACCGGCGCAAACGAAAGGGGGCCACATGGGCCCCCTTCGTGTACGGCATCCAGTCCGAGCAGCCGGCGTTACTCCACCGTCACGCTCTTGGCCAGGTTGCGCGGCTTGTCCACGTCGGTGCCGCGCGCCAGTGCGGTGTGGTAGGCCAGCAGCTGCACCGGAATGGTGTGCACGATCGGGCTGAGCACGCCGGCGTGGCGCGGCGTGCGGATCACGTGCACGCCTTCGGACTCGTTGAAGTTGCTGTCCTGGTCGGCGAACACGAACAGCTCGCCACCACGGGCGCGCACTTCCTGCATGTTCGACTTCACCTTCTCCAGCAGGCTGTCGTTGGGGGCGATCACCACCACCGGCATGTCCTCGTCCACCAGCGCCAGCGGGCCGTGCTTCAGCTCGCCCGCCGGATAGGCTTCGGCGTGGATGTAGGAGATCTCCTTGAGCTTGAGCGAGCCTTCCAGCGCGATCGGGTAGTGCAGGCCGCGACCCAGGAACAGCGCACTGCTCTTGCGCGCGAAACGCTCGGCCCATGCCGCGATCTGCGGCTCCATGTTCAGTGCGTACTGCACGCTGCCCGGCAGGAAGCGCAGCTGCTCCAGGTAGTCTGCTTCCTGCTCTGCGTCGATGCGGCCACGCAGCTTGCCCAGCACCACGGTCAGCTGGAACAGCGCGGCCAGCTGGGTGGTGAACGCCTTGGTCGAGGCCACGCCGATCTCGGCACCGGCACGGGTGTAGCAGACCAGCTCGCTGGCGCGCGGGATCGCACTTTCCGGCACGTTGCAGATCGACAGCGTGTGCTTGTGACCCAGCGACTTGGCGTACTTCAGCGCTTCCATCGTATCCAGCGTTTCGCCGGACTGGGAGATGGTGACGATCAGGTGCTTCGGGTTCGCATAGGCGGCGCGGTAGCGATATTCGCTGGCGATCTCCACGCTGCACGGAAGGCCGGAAATGGCCTCGATCCAGTAGCGCGCGGTCAGGCCGGCGTAATAGCTGGTACCGCAGGCGATGATCTGCACGCCTTCGATGCCCGACAGCACCGTTTCGGCGTTCTTGCCGAACAGCTCGGCCGGGAAGCCACCGGCGTCGATTGCCGCCTCGATGGTGTCACCCAGGGCGCGCGGCTGCTCGTGGATTTCCTTCTGCATGAAGTGGCGATACGGCCCCAGCTCCAGCGATGCCAGCGACACGTCTGACAGATGCACGTCGCGCTCGATCGGCTGATCGTGCTCGTCGAAGATGCGCACACCGTCGCGGCGGATCTCGGCCGTGTCGCCCTCTTCCAGGAAAATCACCTTGCGGGTGGCCGAGATCACGGCCGAGACATCGGAGGCAACGAAGTTCTCGCCTTCACCCACGCCGATCAGCAGCGGGCAGCCCATCCGCGCGCAGACGAAGCGCTCCGGCTCGACATGGCTGACCACGGCCAGTGCGTAGGCACCGGTCAGCTCCTTCACCGTGTGCTGCAGCGCCACCAGCAGATCGTCGCCATCCTTCAGGTGATGATGGATCAGGTGCGCGATGACTTCGGTGTCGGTCTGCGACTCGAAGGTGTAGCCGAGCGCGCGCAGCCTTTCGCGCTGCTCTTCGTGGTTCTCGATGATGCCGTTGTGCACCAGCGCCACGCCCTGGCTGATGTGCGGATGCGCGTTGGCCTCGGTGACGCCGCCATGGGTGGCCCAGCGCGTGTGGCCGATGCCCAGCACCGCATTGAAGCCTTCAGCCTCGGCCGCCGTGGCCATTTCCGACACACGGCCAGTACGGCGCACGCGACGCACCTCCGGCCGTTCGCCCTGATCGATCACGGCGATGCCCGAGGAATCGTAACCACGGTACTCAAGGCGCTTCAGGCCCTCGATCAACACCGGCACTACGTCGCGATCGGCGATCGCACCCACGATTCCACACATGTCACGCAATTCCTTGAAGACGATCGGCGCATTCTAGCCTGCGTGTCCGGGTTCCCCCTCCTGTCCGCTTAATGAAAGTGTCCGGAAAGGTGTCCGCGGACACCCGGACACCGCGACGGGCCCGCCAAACCATTGATCTGAAAAAGAATAAATTTGGCACGCTACGTGCTTGGTACTGGCTACCACCGCAAGGCACGCATCCGATGATCCGCGACACTTCCGCCCAGGACCAGATCGTTTCCTCCGCACCGGCCAGCGCCACCCGCGCCAACTGGCACCGCTACCGTTGGCCGGCGGCGGGCGCCATCGTGCTGCTGGCCGGCATCGGCTGGGCCGTGCACGCCTGGTCCAACGCCAGCCGCTCCTTCGACAGCAGCCGCGTGCGCATCGCCGAAGTGAAGCGCGGCGACCTGGTGCGTGACATCGCGGCCGACGGCCGCGTGATCGCCGCCAACAGCCCGATCCTGTACGCCATCTCGGCCGGTACCGTGGACCTGAAGGTGGTCGCCGGCGACGTGGTCAAGAAGGGCCAGGAACTGGCGATCATCGACAGCCCGGAACTGCGCAGCAAGCTGGCCCAGGAACAGGCCACCCTGGCCGGTCTGGAAGCCGAGGCCAGCCGCGCCGCGCTGGACGCGACCCTGGCCCGCGCCAAGTCGCGCAAGGAAACCGACCAGGCCACCATCGAGCGGCAGGCCGCCGACCGCGACCTGCAGCGCTACCAGCGCGGCTACGACGGCGGTGCGGTGCCGCAGATCGACCTGGCCAAGGCCAAGGACTCGCTGAAGAAGGCCGACATCACCCTGGCCAACGCCACCACCGATGCACGCCTGCAGAGCCAGGGCGCCGACCTGGACGCGCGCAACAAGCGGCTGCTGGCCGATCGCCAGAAGGCCGTGGTGGCCGAAGTCCAGCGCCAGGTCGATGCACTGACCCTGCGCGCGCCGTTCGATGGCCAGGTCGGCCAGGTGCAGGCGATCCAGTCCACCAACCTGGCCGCCAACGCGCCGGTGCTGGGCGTGGTCGACCTGTCCAAGTTCGAAGTCGAGATCAAGGTTCCGGAGAGCTTCGCCCGTGACCTGGCCATCGGCATGCCCGCACAGCTGACCGGCGGCAACGGCCAGCCGTTCCCGGGCGAGATCAGCGCGGTGTCGCCGGAGGTGGTCAATGGCGAGGTCAACGCCCGCGTGCGTTTTGCCAGCGCACAGCCGGAGGGCCTGCGCCAGAGCCAGCGAATGTCGGTGCGCGTGCTGCTCGATACCCGCAGGAACGTGCTGAAGGTCGAGCGTGGCCCGTTCGTCGAACAGGGCAACGGCATGGCTTACGTGATGGATGGCCGCACCGCCGTGCGCCGTCCGGTGGAACTGGGCGTCAGCAGCCTGGGCGAAGTGGAAATCAAGTCGGGTGTGCAACCGGGCGACCGCATCGTGGTCTCCGGCAGCGACCTGTTCAAGGACGCCGAACGCGTCTCCGTCAACTGATATCAGAACCCTGAATCCTGGAGAGAGGACACCCCATGTACATGCTCGAAATGCGTTCGGTCGCCAAGGTCTTCCGCACCGAACAGGTGGAAACCCACGCACTGCGCTCGCTGGAACTGCAGGTCAAGGAAGGCGAGTTCGTCGCCGTCACCGGTCCGTCCGGCTCCGGCAAGACCACCTTCCTCAACATCGCCGGCCTGCTGGAAACCTTCACCAGCGGCACCTACATGCTGGACGGGCAGGACGTGAGCACGCTGGGGGACGATGCCCGCAGCCGCCTGCGCAACCAGAAGATCGGCTTCATCTTCCAGGGCTTCAACCTGATCCCGGACCTCAACCTGTTCGACAACGTCGACGTACCGCTGCGCTATCGGAAGATGAGTGCCAACGAACGCCGCGAGCGCATCGAGAAGGCACTGAGCCAGGTCGGCCTCGGCTCGCGCATGAAGCACTACCCGAACGAGCTGTCAGGCGGCCAGCAGCAGCGTGCGGCGATCGCGCGCGCCCTGGCCGGCAGCCCGCGCCTGCTGCTGGCCGACGAACCGACCGGCAACCTGGATACGCAGATGGCACGCGGCGTGATGGAGCTGCTGGAAGAGATCAATGCGGCCGGCACCACCATCGTGATGGTCACCCACGATCCGGAACTGGCCGCACGTGCGCAGCGCAACGTGCACATCGTCGACGGCCAGGTGACCGACCTGGTGCGTGAGCCGGTGCTGGCCACGCCCGTGCGCCACATCGTCGCCGTCAACGAGTGAGGGCCCGACCATGTTCGCCTACTACGCCCGACTGGCGGCGCGCAGCTTCCGCCGCAACAAGGTTCTGACCGCGCTGATGGTGGTTGCCATCGCACTCGGCATCGGCGCCTCGATGACCACGCTGACCGTCTTCCACGTGCTGTCCGGCGACCCGATTCCCGGCAAGAGCGACCGCCTGTTCTACGTGCAGCTCGATGCCGCGACCGGCGCCTACGTTGCCGGCGAGGAGCCGGAAACCCAGCTGACCCGGTTCGACGGTGAAGCGCTGCTGCGCGAAGCCAAGGGTGAGCGCCAGGCGCTGATGAGCGGCGGCGGCGGCACCATCGAGCCGGACAACAGCACCCTCAAGCCCTTCAGCATCGACACCCGCTGGACCTCGGCCGACTTCTTCCCGATGTTCGAGGTGCCCATGCAGTACGGCCGGCCGTGGACGCGGGAGGACGATGAAGCTCGCGCACGCGTGGTGGTCATCTCCAAGGCGCTCAACGACAAGCTGTACCAGGGCGCCAACAGCGTGGGCCGCGACCTGCGCATGGAAGGCCAGAGCTACCGCATCGTCGGCGTGATGAAGGAATGGAGCCCGGAGCCGCACTTCTATGACCTGACCACCGGCAGCTATGGCAAGAACGAAGACCTGCTGCTGCCGATCTCCACCTCGTTCGACCTGAAGCTCGGCAACAACGGCAACATGAACTGCTTTGGCGAAAATCCCGACGGCAACAGCTACTCGCTCAATGCGCCGTGCGCCTGGCTGCAGTACTGGGTGGAGATCGACCCGGCCAAGGCCGGCGACTACCGCCGCTACCTGGAGAACTATTCGACCCAGCAGCGCGAGGCCGGCCGCTTCAAGCATCCGCCGAACGTGCGCCTGCGCACCGTGATGGAATGGCTGGACTTCAACGGCGCAGTACCCAGCGACGTGCGCCTGCAGCTGTGGCTGGCACTGGGCTTCCTCGGCGTCTGCCTGGTCAATACGGTGGGCCTGCTGCTGGCCAAGTTCCTGCGCCGCAGCGGTGAGATCGGCGTGCGCCGTGCCCTCGGTGCCAGCCGCGGCCAGATCTTCCTGCAGTGCCTGGTGGAAGCCGGCGCAGTCGGCGTCGTCGGTGGCGTGCTGGGCATCGGCCTGGCCCTGCTCGGCCTGTTCGCGGTGCGCCAGCAGCCGGTGGAGTACGCCAAGCTCGCCCACCTGGACGGCAACATGCTGCTGCTCGCACTGGGCCTGACCCTGTTCGCCAGTCTTGCCGCAGGCTTCCTGCCCGCGTGGCGCGCGATGCAGGTCACCCCGGCCATCCAGCTCAAGTCGCAGTAAGCACGAGAACGAGGACACCCATGGACATCCGCCCCATCCTCAGCACCCTGCGCCGGCACAAGACCGCCGCTGCCCTGATCGTGCTGGAAGTCGCCCTGACCTGCGCCATCGTCTGCAACGCGCTGTTCCTGGTCAGCCAGCGCGTGGAGAAGATCAGCATGCCCAGCGGCATCGCCGAGAACGAACTGGTGATGCTGCGCGTCAGCGGCATCGGCGAGCAGACCAATGCCATGGCGCGCACCCGCGAAGACCTGGCGGCACTGCGCGCGATTCCCGGCGTCACCAGTGCCACCATCATCAACCAGGTGCCGTTCCGCAACGGCTCGTCCAGCAGCAGTATCTCCCGCGAGGTCGACCAGGAACGCCCGACCACGAACGCGTCGATGTACACCCTGTCCGAAGGCGGCCTGGGCACGATGGGAATCAACCTCATCGCAGGCCGCGACTTCCTTCCCGGCGAGTACATCGAGTTCAAGGAAGCCTCCAAGGGCGGTGCCAAGCAGAAGGCCATCCCGGTGATCCTCACCCAGAGCACTGCCGCGAAGATGGAGCCCAACGGCAGCGCGCTGGGCAAGACCTACTACATGGGCAAGCAACCCTTGAACGTGGTCGGTATCGTCGACACGCTCAGCACGCCCAATGGCTGGAACGACAACTGGACCAATTCGATGCTGCTGCCGCTGCAGCGCACCTTCGATGAAGGCGGCACGTACGTGCTGCGGACCGATCCGGCACGGCGCCAGGAAGTACTCGATGCTGCGGCCGCGGCGCTGGAGCGCATCGACCCCAACCGGCTGATGCGCGACAAGCTGACCTACGAGGACCAGCGCAAGGACTACTTCAAGAACGACCGGGCAATGGTCGGCCTGCTGGTCACCGTGTGCGTGTCGCTGCTGGTGGTCACCGCGCTGGGCATCATCGGCCTGGCCAGCTTCTGGGTGCAGCAGCGCAGCAAGCAGATCGGCATCCGCCGCGCGCTCGGCGCTACCCGCGGGCAGATCCTGCGCTACTTCCAGACCGAGAACTTCCTGCTGGCCACACTGGGCATCGTGCTGGGCATGCTGGCGGCCTACGCCATCAACCTCGCCCTGATGAACATGTACGAGCTGCCGCGCATGCCGCTGTATTACCTGCCACTGGGTGCGCTGCTGCTGTGGGCGCTGGGCCAGATCGCGGTGTTCGGGCCGGCGCGGCGTGCCGCAGCGGTACCGCCGGCGGTTGCCACCCGGGGCGCCTGAGATGCGCGCCTGCTGGCTGCTGCTGATGCTGCTTCCATCCCTGCCGGCCCTGGCCGGCAGCAGCAGCGCGCAGACGCTGGAGTGGCGCCAGCAGGATGCACGGCTGGCGCTGCGCTCGACCGAAGGCCAGGTGCGGGTGGAAGCCGCTGCCCCCGAAGCCCGCTTCGGCGTGCGCAGCAGTGACCGCATCCTGCGCGTGGATGACACCGCCGTGCGCAGGATCGAGCATCTGACCGAAGCCCTGCGCCACTCCACCGCCCCCACCGCCTACCTGTTGCTGCGCCGCGACAGGCGCGAACTGACCGTGCCGGTGAATGCGGCTGCCTGGCGCCTGGCACTGGTTGCTCCGGTGCCGCCGCCACCGCCTCCTCCGCCGCGGTAAGCCCGGACCGCGCCTGCGGCCACGGGTTTGGCTATGCTTGATGGGTGGCGCCGGGCTCTCCCGGCGTGTGGACACGAACGGCTCCAACGGCGCCGCCCATCCCTTTCTGCAGAACCGCTTGATGCCTTCGATCCTGATCATCGACGACAACGCCAGCGTGGGTACCGCGCTGGACGTGCTGTTCTCCCTGCACGACATCGACACCCTGCAGGCGCAGAGCCCGTCCGAGGGCCTGGCACTGCTCGAGTCGCAGCCGGTCGACCTGGTGATCCAGGACATGAACTTCAGCGAGGACACCACGTCCGGCGAGGAAGGCGAGGCTCTGTTCGCGCAGATCCGCGAACGCCACCCGGACCTGCCGGTGATCCTGCTCACCGCCTGGACCCATCTGAGCAGCGCGGTGGACCTGGTCAAGGCCGGTGCCGCCGACTACCTGGCCAAGCCGTGGGACGACCGCAAGCTGCTGACCACGGTCAACAACCTGCTGGAGTTGTCCGAGGCGCGTCGCGAACTGGACCGGCGTCGCAGCCGTGAACTGCGCCAGCGCAACGCCCTGGAAGCGAAGTACGAATTGTGCGGCGCGGTGTTCGCCGACCCTGCCAGCGAGCGTGTCATCGCCCTGGCCTGCCAGGTCGCGCGCTCGGAACTGCCGGTCCTGATCACCGGTCCCAACGGGGCCGGCAAGGAGAAGATCGCACAGATCATCCAGGCCAATTCGCTGGTGGCCAAGGGCCCGTTCATCACCGTCAACTGCGGTGCGTTGCCATC
This sequence comes from Stenotrophomonas sp. SKA14, assembly GCF_000158575.1. NCBI lineage: Bacteria > Pseudomonadati > Pseudomonadota > Gammaproteobacteria > Lysobacterales > Lysobacteraceae > Stenotrophomonas > Stenotrophomonas sp. SKA14. Next base: position 1,081,434 of record NZ_DS999412.1, on the reverse strand, counting down.
GGAACTGATCGAAGCCGAACTGTTCGGCGCCGAAGCCGGTGCCTACACCGGTGCCAACAAGGCACGCGAGGGCAAGTTCGAAGCGGCCGACGGTGGCACCCTGTTCCTCGATGAGATCGGCAACCTGTCGCTGGGCGGACAGATGAAGCTGCTGCGCGTGCTGGAAACCGGCCGCTTCGAGCGCCTGGGCTCCAACCGCGAGCGCCAGGTCAAGGTACGCGTGGTCAGTGCGACCAACGCCGACCTGCCGGCGATGATCCGCGACGGCACCTTCCGCGAGGATCTCTATTACCGCCTCAACACGGTGGAACTGGTGCTGCCGCCACTGGCCGAACGCCCGGGCGACATCGTGCCCCTGGCCGAGCGCTTCCTGGCCACCGACAAGCCACTGTCCAGTGCCGCGGCCACGGCGCTGCAGCGGCATCCGTGGCCCGGCAATGTGCGTGAACTGCGCAATGTGATCCAGCGCGCCCAGCTGCTGGCCACCGGCAGCCGCATCGAAGTGGCTGACCTCAACCTGCCGCGCACTGCGGCGGCACCGCGCCCGGCACCGGGTGCCGGCAATGATCCTGATCGCACGCGCATCGAGGATGTGCTGGCACGCAACCATGGCGTGATCGCGCAGGCCGCGGCCGAGCTCGGGCTCAGCCGCCAGGCGCTGTACCGGCGCATGGACCGCCACGGCATTCCGCGCGAATGAAGCGGCGCTCGTTCACCTTCCGCCTGTTCCTGCGCCTGCTGCCGGTGCTGGCACTGGCTGCCGCGTTGCCGTGGCTGCTGGCGTACTGGATGGATCACGGCTGGGTGATCACCACGGTATCGACACTGGTCCTGCTGTCGCTGATGTGGTGGACCCTGCGCCGTGCGACCGCGCCGGTGCGCTCGCTGATGCGCGCCCTCTCCGGCACCACCAGCAGCTACCGCGATGGTGAATTCAACTTCGGCGTGCACTGGCCGGGCAATGATGAGCTGGGCGATCTGGTGCAGGCGCATCGCGAGCTGGGCGATGTGTTGCGAGCGCAGCGGCAGGGGCTGGTACAGCGCGAACTGCTGCTCGACACCATGGTGCAGAACACGCCGGTGGCGATGCTGCTGATCGCGTCCGGTGGCGATGGCATCGCCCGCGTGTTGTTTTCCAACCTGGCTGCGCGCAAGCTGCTGCACGGCGGCTGGAAGCTGGAAGGACAGCGCCTGGAGGATGTGCTGGAACAGGTGCCGGTGGAGCTGCGCGACGCGATCGCCCGCGGCGGTGACAGCCTGTTCGCGGTGCATGCCGAAGGCGAGGACGGCGACGAGGACGACGAGCAGGTCTATCACCTCTCACGCCGCGCGTTCCAGCTCAACGGCCGCCCGCACGACCTGCTGCTGGTACGCCTGCTGACCGCCGAACTGCGCCGCCAGGAAGTGCAGACCTGGAAGAAGGTGATCCGGGTGATCAGCCACGAGCTCAACAACTCGCTGGCGCCGATCGCTTCGCTGGCCCATTCCGGCGGCGTGCTGGTGCAGCGCGAACGCTTCGACCGGCTGCCGGAAATCTTCACCACCATCGAAGACCGTGCGCGCCACCTGGAGGGCTTCATCCGTGGCTATGCGCGCTTTGCCAAGCTGCCGCAGCCTCAGCTGCAGACCGTGCACTGGGCGCCGTTCCTGTCCAGCCTGCGCCAGCAGATTCCGTTCACCATGGAGCACGAGCCGGACGAAGCGCTGAGCAGCCGCATCGACATCGCGCAGTTCGGGCAGGCGCTGTTGAACCTGTTGAAGAATGCGCACGAAGCCTGCGCGGAAGCCGATCCACCCAACGATGACGTGCAGGTGCAGCTGACACGGCTGCCGCAATGGCTGCGCCTGGACGTGCTGGACCGCGGCAAGGGCATGAACGAGCAGGTACTGCAGAACGCGCTGATGCCGTTCTATTCGACCAAGCGCAATGGCACCGGATTGGGGCTGGCGCTGACCCGCGAGATCGTGGAGGCGCATGGCGGGCGGGTGTCGCTGCAGAATCGCGGCGATGGCGGGTTGTGCGTGTCGATCCTGCTGCCGGCGGGTTGAGTGGATCGATGGGGTAGATCCACGCCATGCGTGGATGTGCCGACCGAGGTCGGCTCCTACCAGACCCGTCGCATCGCCACCCGCAGGTGCATCGGAAATCCGAGCGCAGCCTCTTCGGCCATGACGGCGCGCAGGCCGTCGTTCCGCTCCGCCTCAGGCACTACGTCGAACCCTTCGCTGGCATAGAAGGCTGCGTTCCACGGCACATCGGACAAGGTGGTCAGCACAGCCGAGCGATGGCCTCCCGCCCGCGCCTGTGCCAGCGCATGCCGTAGCAACGCACGACCATGACCGCGGCGCGCATGCATCGGGTCGACGTCCATCTGCAGCACGTGGAATTCACCCGCCAGGTCGCCGGCAAGCAGATAGCCGGCGATGCCACCGTCAGCCGCATCCACGACCCACAGCTGCCGGCGCTCAAGGCCGCCCTGCAGCGTCGGCAGATCCAGGCCGTGAGCGGCAAATACCGGATAGGCTTCGTGGCCCTTCAGCAGTTCGCCAGCGCGCTGCTCGATGCCCGGCAGCACGCCGAGCTCGTCGGCATGCGGAATACGTGGCTCAGGATTTCTTGACAGGGCGCTTCCAGCCATCGATGGTTTCCTGCCGTGCGCGTGCCAGTGTCAGCTTGCCGTCCGGGGCGCTGCGGGTGATGACCGAACCGGCAGCGATGGTCGCACCATCGCCGATGGTCACCGGTGCCACCAACGAGCTGTTGGAACCGATGAACGCGTTGTCGCCGATGGTGGTGGTCGACTTGTTCACCCCGTCGTAGTTGCAGGTGATGGTGCCGGCACCGATGTTCACCTTGCTGCCGATCACCGCATCGCCCAGATAGGTCAGGTGGTTGGCCTTGCTGCCCACACCCAGCGTGACCTTCTTGGTTTCAACGAAGTTTCCGACGTGCACGCCGTCGGCCAGCACAGTACCCGGGCGCAGGCGCGCGAAAGGGCCGATCTGCGCCGCGCCCTCGGTGACCACGCCTTCCAGGTCGCAATGCGCGCGTACTTCGGTGCCCGGCCCGAGGTTGACGTCCTTCAGGCGGTTGAACGGACCGACGGTGACGCCGTCACCAAGCACGATGTTGCCTTCCAGCACCACGTCGACGTCGATCAGCACGTCGCTGCCGACGGTGACGGTACCGCGGATGTCCAGCCGCGCCGGATCACGCACGCGCGCGCCCTGCGCGCACAACGCACGTACCGCACGACGCTGCCAGGCGCGCTCCAGCTGTGACAGCTGCCAGGGATCGTTCGCCCCTTCGGCTTCCTGCGCGTCGGCCACCAGCGCCATCTCGGCCGGGGTGTACTCGTGTGCGGCGAAGGCGAACACGTCGGTCAGGTAATACTCGCCCTGCGCGTTGCTGTTGGAAAGCTGCGACAGCCAGCGGCGCAGTGCGGTCGACTCGGCCGCGATGATGCCGGTGTTGATCGTGCGTACGCGCAGCTGATCATCGGTGGCATCCTTCTGCTCGACGATCGAGCCGACCTTGCCCTCGGCATCGCGCAGCACCCGGCCATAGCCGGTGGGGTCGTCGACCTCCGCAACCAGCACCGCCAGGCGACCCGGCTGCGCCAGCAGGTCACGCAGGGTCTGCGCGCGGATCAGCGGCACGTCGCCGTACAGCACCAGCACCTGCGCCGCGTCGGGAACCTGCGGCATCGCCTGCGCCACCGCATGGCCAGTGCCCAGCTGCTGTGCCTGCTCGGCCCACTGCAGGTCAGGCTGGTCCGCAAAGTGCTGCCGCACTGCTTCACCGCCATGGCCGTAGACCACGTGGATGGCGGCGGGCTGCAGTTCGCGTGCCGCGGCGATCACATGTGCCAGCATCGGCTCGCCGGCGATCGGCTGCAGCACTTTCGGCAGCACCGATTTCATGCGCTTGCCTGCGCCGGCGGCGAGGATGATGACGTGCAGGGGTTGGGTCATGGCAACGGCAATCTATGGTTCGTTGCCGATGATTCTAGTGCGTGGGCCGCTAACATGGGGACTTGCCCGTCTTCACCCCAGCCATGAACCTGCTCCGCCAGGGAAGCGCCTACCTCATCATCGGCGGACTGCAGCTGCTGCTCGACTGGGCGGTGTTCGTGCTGGCCACGGCGGCAGGCCTGCCCGTGGTACCAGGCAACCTGGCCGGGCGCCTGGCCGGCATGCTGCTGGGTTTCTGGTTGAACGGACGGATCACCTTCGCGACCGACGACGGCCAGCAGCGGCTGGGCTGGCGACGCTTCGCGCGCTTCCTGCCACTGTGGCTGCTGCTCACCACGGCCAGCACGCTGCTGGTATCTGCCGCGGATCATGCGCTGGGCCTGCAGTACGCCTGGCTGGCCAAGCCGCTGGTGGAAGGCGGCCTGGCCGTGATCTCGTTCCTGTTGCTGCGACAGGTCGTGTATCGCTGATGGGTCGGGCCTGCACGGATCTCGAGCACCGTTGGCGCTACCGGTCCGCCAAACAAAAACGCCGGCGCAAGGCCGGCGTTCTCGTGGATGCAGCGCGTGAACCTCAGTGCTTGAGGGTCTTGCGCAGGCGTTCCAGGGCCTGCAGCTGGACGACGGCCTCGGCCAGCTTCTGCTGGGCTTCGGCCACTTCCATCGCTTCGCCGCGGTTGGCCAGGATGCGCTCGGCTTCTTCCTTGGCCTTGCGGACCGAGGCTTCGTCGATGTCCTGCGCGCGGATCGCGGTGTCGGCCAGCACGGTCACCACCTGCGGCTGCACTTCCAGGATGCCGCCGGAAATGGCGAAATCCAGCTGCTCGCCGTTCGGCGTGGTCACCACCACCTTGCCCGGCTTCAGGCGGGTGATCAGCGGCGCGTGCTTGGGCGCGATGCCCAGTTCGCCCAGCTCACCGGTGGCCACGACCAGGGTCGCTTCGCCACGGAAGATTTCCTGCTCGGCGCTGACGATGTCGCAACGGATCGTGCTCATGCAAATCTCTTCGCTGTTCGCGGCGGCGCAATGCCACCGTGGGAGTCCACCGGTGCGGGCGGTTGCCCGGCACCGGCGTCAGGTCGGGCAGGATCGCTCCCGCCCGTCCCGGATCAGGCCTTCTCGGCCATCTTCTTGGCCTTCTCGACCGCTTCTTCGATGCCGCCGACCATGTAGAACGCCTGCTCCGGCAGGTGGTCGTACTCGCCATCGACGATGGCCTTGAAGCCACGGATGGTGTCCTTCAGCGGCACGTACTTGCCCGGCGAACCGGTGAACACTTCGGCCACGTGGAACGGCTGGCTGAAGAAGCGCTCGATCTTGCGGGCGCGCGACACGGCCTGCTTGTCCTCTTCGGACAGCTCGTCCATGCCCAGGATCGCGATGATGTCCTTCAGTTCCTTGTACTTCTGCAGGGTCTGCTGGACGCGCTGGGCGGTGTCATAGTGCTCGTGGCCGATGACCAGCGGGTCCATCTGGCGGCTGGTGGAGTCCAGCGGATCGACGGCCGGGTAGATACCCAGCGAGGCGATCGAACGCGACAGGGTCACGGTCGAGTCCAGGTGGGCGAAGGTGGTCGCCGGCGACGGGTCGGTCAGGTCGTCCGCGGGAACGTAGACGGCCTGGATCGAGGTGATCGAACCGTTCTTGGTCGAGGTGATGCGTTCCTGCAGGACGCCCATTTCCTCGGCCAGGGTCGGCTGGTAACCCACGGCCGACGGCATACGGCCCAGCAGTGCCGACACTTCGGTACCGGCCAGGGTGTAGCGGTAGATGTTGTCGACGAACAGCAGGACGTCCTTGCCCTTGCCGTTTTCGTCCTTCTCATCGCGGAAGTACTCGGCCATGGTCAGGCCGGTCAGGGCGACGCGCAGACGGTTGCCCGGCGGCTCGTTCATCTGGCCGTACACCATCGCCACCTTGTCGAGGACGTTGGAGTCCTTCATTTCGTGGTAGAAGTCGTTGCCCTCACGGGTACGCTCACCCACGCCGGCGAACACGGACAGACCGCTGTGCGCCTTGGCGATGTTGTTGATCAGTTCCATCATGTTGACGGTCTTGCCGACGCCGGCGCCGCCGAACAGGCCGACCTTGCCGCCCTTGGCGAACGGGCACATCAGGTCGATGACCTTGATGCCGGTTTCCAGCAGTTCGGTGGCCGGGGACTGGTCTTCGTACGACGGGGCCGCACGGTGGATTTCCCAGCTGTCGCTGGCGGCCACCGGGCCGGCTTCGTCGATCGGACGGCCGAGCACGTCCATGATGCGGCCCAGGGTGCCAGCACCGACCGGCACGGAGATGCCGCGGTTGGTGTTGGTGGCGATCAGGTTGCGCTTCAGGCCATCGGTGGAACCGAGGGCGATGGTGCGCACCACGCCGTCGCCCAGCTGCTGCTGGACTTCAAGGGTGATTTCGGTGTTGTCGACCTTCAGTGCGTCGTACACCTTCGGCACCGACTCACGCGGGAATTCGACGTCGACGACCGCGCCGATGATCTGAACGATCTTGCCCTGACTCATTGCTGCATCCTCTAATGTGTGCTTTGAACGAACGCGGTCAGACTGCTGCCGCGCCGCCGACGATTTCGGAGATTTCCTGGGTGATCGCTGCCTGGCGCGCCTTGTTGTAGACGAGCTGCAGGGTGCCGATCAGCTTGTTGGCGTTGTCGCTCGCCGCCTTCATCGCAACCATGCGTGCCGCATGCTCGGAGGCGACGTTTTCCAGCAGTGCCTGGTACACCAGCGACTCGATGTAACGCGTCATCACGTGCTCCAGCACGGTCGCGGCATCGGGTTCGTACAGGTAGTCCCAGTCGTGGTGAGCGACCTGCTTCTCAGCCGGCGGCAGCGGCAGCAGCTGATCGAAGCTGGCCTTCTGCGTCATGGTGTTCACGAAGCGGTTGTAGACCAGGTACACGCGGTCGACCTTGCCTTCGGTGAAGGCGTCGAGCATGACCTTGATCACACCGATCAGCGATTCCAGCTTCGGCACGTCGCCGATGTGGGTCACGCTGCCGACCATGTTGACCTTCACGCGGCGGAAGAAGGTCGATGCCTTCTGGCCGATGGTCACCAGGTCCACTTCGGCACCCTTGTCCTGCCATGCCTTGGCTTCGCCCAGCATCTTGCGGAACAGGTTGTTGTTCAGGCCGCCGGCCAGGCCGCGATCGGAGGAGATCACGATGAACCCGACCCGCTTGACCTGCTCGCGCTCGACCAGGAACGGATGCTGGTAGTCGGTGCTGGCCTGGGCCAGGTGGCCGATCACCTGCTTCATCGCCTGCGCGTACGGACGCGAGGTCTTCATCCGATCCTGCGCCTTGCGGATCTTGGAGGCCGAGACCATTTCCAGGGCGCGCGTCACCTTGCGGGTGTTCTGCACGCTCTTGATCTTGGTTTTGATTTCGCGTCCGCTTGCCATCTCTTGTTTCCCGTGGCGCGGGGCTGATGCCCCGCGTTGTTCAACCGTTTGTCATCTGGTCCAGCGGAGCCTGTGGCTCCGCTCTACAGGACCGCGATTACCAGCTGCCGGTGGTCTTGAACTCGGCGATGCCCTTCTTGAAGGCACCTTCGATGTCGTTGTCCCAACCGCCGGTGGCGTTGACCTTGCTGACCAGCTCGCCCTGGGTGTTGGCGAAGTGGGCGTGCAGGCCTTCTTCGAACGCAAGCAGCTTGTTGACCGGCACGTCGTCGAGGTAACCCTCGTTGACGGCGTAGATCGACAGCGCCTGGTTGGCGATCGACATCGGCGCGTACTGCTTCTGCTTCATCAGCTCGGTGACGCGCTGGCCACGCTCCAGCTGCTTGCGGGTCGCTTCGTCCAGGTCCGAGGCGAACTGCGCGAACGCCGCCAGCTCACGGTACTGGGCCAGCGAGATACGGATGCCGCCCGACAGCTTCTTGATGATCTTGGTCTGGGCCGAGCCACCGACGCGCGACACCGAGATACCGGCGTTCACGGCCGGGCGGATGCCGGCGTTGAACAGGTCGGTTTCCAGGAAGATCTGGCCGTCGGTGATCGAGATCACGTTGGTCGGAACGAAGGCGGACACGTCGCCGGCCTGGGTTTCGATGATCGGCAGCGCGGTCAGCGAACCGGTCTTGCCGGTGACCTTGCCTTCGGTGAACTTCTCGACGTATTCCTCGGACACGCGGGCTGCGCGCTCGAGCAGGCGGGAGTGCAGGTAGAACACGTCACCCGGGTAGGCTTCACGGCCCGGCGGGCGCTTCAGCAGCAGCGAGATCTGGCGGTAGGCCACGGCCTGCTTGGACAGATCGTCGTACACGATCAGCGCGTCTTCGCCGCGGTCCATGAAGTACTCACCCATGGTGCAGCCCGAGTAGGCGCTGATGTACTGCATGGCAGCCGATTCGGAAGCGGTCGCGGCCACCACGATGGTGTGGGCCAGCGCGCCGTTCTCTTCCAGCTTGCGCACGATGTTGGCGATGGTCGAAGCCTTCTGGCCGATCGCAACGTACACGCACTTGATGCCGGTGCCCTTCTGGTTGATCACCGCATCGATGGCCATCGCGGTCTTGCCGGTCTGGCGGTCACCGATGATCAGCTCGCGCTGGCCACGGCCGATCGGGATCATGGCGTCGACCGACTTGTAACCGGTCTGCACCGGCTGGTCGACCGACTTGCGCCAGATCACGCCCGGAGCAACGCGCTCCACCGGAGCGGTCAGGTCGGTGCCCAGCGGGCCCTTGCCATCGATCGGCTCGCCCAGCGCGTTCACGACGCGGCCCAGCAGTTCCGGACCGACCGGCACTTCCAGGATGCGGCCGGTGGTCTTGGCGACGTCGCCTTCGCGCAGGTGCTCGTAGTCACCCAGGACCACGGCGCCGACCGAGTCGCGCTCCAGGTTCAGGGCCAGGGCGAAGGTGTTGTTCGGCAGTTCGATCATTTCGCCCTGCATCACGTCGGCCAGACCGAAGATGCGCACGATGCCGTCGGACACGCTGGTCACGGTGCCTTCGTTGCGCGATTCCGCGGCCAGCTTGACCTTCTCGATGCGGTTCTTGATCAGTTCGCTGATTTCGGAGGGGTTGAGCGTGGTTGCCATCGTCAAGTCCTAGTGCCGGCAGCGGGGCCGGACGTTAAATGAATTCAGTTAGCGAGCGCGGTCTGCAGACGGGCCAGCTTGCCCTTCAGCGAACCATCGATGACCACGTCGCCGGCGTCGATCACGGCGCCGCCGATCAGCGAGGCATCGACCGCGGTGGTCACTTCGACCTCGCGGTTGAAGCGCTTGCGCAGCGCGACCTTGATCGCATCCAGCTCACCGGCCGACAGCTCAGCCGCCGAGGTCACCGTGGCCTTGACCACATGCTCGGCTTCGGCGCGCAGGGCATCGAACATGCCGGAGATTTCCGGCAGCAGCGGCAGACGATGCGAGTCGGCCAGGATGGTCAGGAAGCGCGAGTAGGTCTCGCCGTGGGTCACCGGCGCCAGCAGGGCGACGGCGTCGTCACGACCCAGCTCCGGGTTGGCGAGCAGGGCCGCCACGCGCGGGTCGGCGGCGACGTGGGCGGAGAACGCCAGGGCGTCCGACCACGGCGCGAACGCGCCTTCGTCGCGCGCGGTCGCGAACGCGGCGCGGGCGTACGGGCGGGCAAGCGTGAGGGCCTGGCTCATCCTTAGATCTCCGAGGCCAGCTCGTCGAGCAGCGCCTTGTGGGCGTTGGCGTCGATTTCGCGCTTGAGCAGCTTTTCGGCACCGGTCACGGCCAGCGCGGACACCTGCTTGCGCAGATCTTCACGGGCACGGTTGGCGGCGGCGTCGATTTCAGCCTGGGCCAGTTCCTTCTGACGGGTGGCTTCGGTGATCGCTTCGTTACGGGCAGCATCAACGATCTGGTTGGCGCGCGCGTGGGCCTGGTCGATGATCTCGTTGGCCTTGGTGCGTGCTTCTTTCAGCGCTTCGTTGACCTTCTCCTGCGCCTGGGCCAGATCTTTCTGGCTGCGGTCGGCAGCAGCGAGGCCTTCAGCAATCTTCTGCTGGCGCTCTTCGATCGCGTTCATCAGCGGCGGCCAGATCTTGGTCGCGATGATCCAGATCAGACCAGCGAAGGCGAGCGCCTGCGCAAGAAGGGTGAAATTGATATTCATGGTTAGCTCGATCGCTGGTTTCGGGGTGGACGCGCCGCCGTAGCGGCGCATCCGGCCTTCATCCGAAACCGGGTGCATCAGCACCCGGTCGTCTCAAACCGCTGTATCAGCCGGCCAGAGCCTTGGTGACGGCGCCAGCGAAGGCAGCCGACAGCGGGTTGGCGAAGGCCAGCAGCAGGCCGACGGCGACCGAGATGATGAACGCGGCGTCGATCAGGCCGGCGGTGATGAACATGCGGACCTGCAGGACCGGGATCAGTTCCGGCTGGCGGGCGGCCGACTCCAGGAACTTACCAGCCATGATGGCCAGACCCAGACCGGCGCCCAGCGCGGCCAGGCCGATCATGATGCCGACGGCAAGGGCGGTGGAGCTCTGAATCTGCGCGAAGTTGGTCAGGACGGCGAAGTACATGGTTATCTCCAGGAACTTAAGTTGCTAAGGGTGATGAAACGGATGAAGGTTGAAACGCGTTGAAGCTTGAAACTCAGTGAGCGTCTTCCGACAGGCTCAGGTACACGATCGACAGCATCATGAAGATGAAGGCCTGCAGCGGGATCACCAGCAGGTGGAACAGCATCCAGCCAAGGCCGAACGCACCACCGGCAATGGCACCGAAGAAACCGGCACCACCCAGCACCCAGATCAGCAGGAACACGATTTCGCCGCCGAACATGTTGCCGAACAGTCGCATCGCCAGCGAGATCGGCTTGCTCAGCCACTCGACGATGTTGAGGATCAGGTTGAACGGCATCATCCACTTGCCGAACGGCGCCGTCAGGAATTCCTTGATGAAGCCCAGCAGGCCCTTCGACTTCAGCGCGAAGAACAGCATCAGGAAGAACACGCTGAAGGCCATGCCCAGGGTGGCGTTGACGTCAGCGGTCGGCACCGGCTTCCAGTAGTGGATACCGGCCATTTCCAGCGGCTTGGCGATGAAATCGGCCGGGATCATCTTCAGCAGATTCATCAACAGGATCCAGAAGAAGATCGTGATGGCGATCGGCGTGACCAGCTTGCTCTTGCCGTGGTAGGTGTCCTTGGCCTGGCGGTCGACGAACTCCAGGCAGATCTCGACGAAGGCCTGCCACTTGCCCGGCACGCCGGCGGTGGCCTTGCGGGTGCCCAGCCAGAAGGCGACCACGATCACCAGGCCCATCAGGACCGCGGTGAGGAAGGTATCGACGTGGATATGCCAGAACATACCCTCACCCTTGCCGACCGGCGCGGTCAGGTTTTGCAGGTGATGCTGGATGTAGCTGGTAGGGGTTAGAGCCTCGCCCGCCATGTGTCCGGAACCTTCAGTTAATTGAATTCTGTCAACGCCTGGCCATGGCCAGGACCTGGAACATCAAGCCGACGGCGATACCGGCCAACAGCGCCAATGCAGGCAGCTTGAAGACCAGGAACCCCACCAGCAGGACGCCGAAAACCACCACCCACTTGGCCACGATCGCGATGATCAGGCGAGCCATCGCCGATCCTGCGGCCACGGCTCCCCCGCTCAGTGCCATCCGCGCTGCCACCCAGCCACCTGCCGAAATGGCCACACCGGACGCCAGCGCGCCGAGGGCATACTTCGGACCCACCAGCAGGAAGGCCAGGGCCAGGACAGCGACCGCGGCCAGCGGGTAGACCGCGGCGCGCAGCATCAGTCGCCGACCCGCATCAACGGAGTTCAGCACAGGACGTCCCGCGTGGTTGCAAGTGGAGGGCTGAGGCGGCTACAGCAGAGGGGGCCTCATCGAGCCGCCAAATTATAGCAATGGGACAATTTGCGAGACAACCGCTGCCTGTTCATCCCGGGAAGCCGCAAGTTGCGGTAACGGTTACATTTTTGCGTACCACCCGGGGGACGATGACGTCCGTGTCATGTTGCGCTGCAATATTGAACTTTGGTCGCAGGCGCGGAACTTTTGCCGCAGGCACCGGTCCGATCATTCGACCTGCCTGCAGCAACCTCGTCGACGCTTCGCCCCGCAGGTCCCACGATGGCCCCGAAGCCCGGCTCCGGGGCCATCTTTTTGCATCGTCGCGACAGCGCTGAACCGTGCACATCGCGTGGACCATACGTTCACGGATGGTGGACGGCATCGTCCGGCACAGTGGATTTCATTCTGATGAACCACTGCAAGGACTCTTCGATGCGCTCCGTTCCCACCCTGCTCGCCCTCTCCCTGCTCGCCGCCGGCGCCTCGTTCGCCAATGCCGCCCATGCCGCTGAAGGCGACGACCGTTTCGCCATCCGCCTGGGTGCGATGAACATCGATTCGGACAACACGATCCGCGGCAAGACCAATGTGGCTGGCCAGGATGTCTCCCTGAACCAGGACTTCAAGCTGGGTGGCAAGGAATGGGAGCCGCGCATCGACGGCATGTTCCGCATCAGCAACCGCCAGCGCCTGCTGTTCAACTACTTCAAGTACGACAAGGATCGCCGCGAGACGCTGGACCAGGGCATTTCCTTCGGCGGCGAGAACGTGCCGGCCGGCAGCTTCGTGAAAGGTGAACTGAAGTACCAGGTGGCCAGCCTGGTCTACGACTACTCGGTCGTCGATACCGACACCTTCGACCTCGGCCTGCAGATCGGTGGTGAGTACGCCAAGGTCAGCACCAAGGGCTATGCCGACCTGGGCACCGTGTACGAAGGCCAGTTCCTCAACGAGAAGGCCGACGGCATCGCGCCGGTGGTCGGTGCGCGCATGACCTTCACCCCGTCCGAGCGCTGGATGATCACATTGCAGGGCCAGTACCTGAACACGCGCTGGGGCAGCTTCGATGACTACAAGGGCGACCTGAGCCGCGCCAATGCCATCGTCGATTACCGCTTCACCAAGAACTTCGGTGTGTTCGCCGGCTACGACTGGTTCAAGCTGGACGTGGACAAGAAGGGCAGCGACGGTACCGTCGGCCTGAAGCAGGAATTCAAGGGCCCGGTCGCAGGCGTCAGCTTCGTGTTCTGATCCCCCGCCCCTTCCACGACACTCTCTCTCTCCTGGCGCGGCCTCCGGACTATCGAGGCCGCGCTTTTTCGTGGGCTCCTGACAGGACAGCAGAAGCGAGATGGTCGAGCGCTGGAGGGAGCGGGGGCTGCGTGCGAATGTCCCCCGGCGCCAGCCTGCGGCCGACGCCTCCTCCTTTACTTCGCACACAGCCCCCGCTCCCTCCGCGTGCCAGGCATCCACGCGGCCGCAGGCAGTTGCTCTCGACTGTCCGCAAGGCGAGCCGCTGCGCGGGTGGCGGGCGTTTCGACAAAGTAAAGGAGGAGGCGACCGCCACAGGCGGGCGACGGGGGACATTTGTCGAAATGCCCGCCACCCGCGCAGCGGCCCCACCGTTTACCGCAGCCCTGATCGAAGAAAAAAAACCCCGGCAAAGGCCGGGGCTTTTCGTTCGGAACGGCGCGGGCGCCTTACTTCTTCTTCGGCATGTACAGATCGGTGATCGTGCCGTCGTAGATTTCCGAGGCCATCGCCACCGATTCGCTCAGCGTCGGGTGCGCATGGATGGTGTGGCCGATGTCCTCGGCTTCGGCACCCATCTCGATCGCCAGGCCGATCTCGGCCAGCAGGTCACCGGCATGCACGCCGACGATCGCGCCACCGATGATGCGGTGGGTTTCTTCGTCGAAGATCAGCTTGGTGAAGCCCTCGGTACGGCCGATGCCGATCGCACGGCCGCTCGCGGCCCACGGGAACTTGGCCACGCCGACCTTCAGGCCCTTGGCCTTGGCTTCGGTCTCGGTGACGCCAACCCAGGCGATTTCCGGGTTGGTGTAGGCCACCGACGGGATCACCCGCGCAACCCATTCCTTCTTGTGGCCGGCGGCCACTTCGGCGGCCAGCTTGCCTTCGTGCGTGGCCTTGTGGGCCAGCATCGGGTTGCCGACGATGTCGCCGATGGCAAAGATGTGCGGCACGTTGGTGCGCATCTGGCGATCGACCGGAATGAAGCCACGCTCGGTGACCTGCACGCCGGCCTTCTCGGCATCGATCTTCTTGCCGTTCGGCGAGCGACCCACGGCCACCAGCACGCGGTCGAAGGTGCCCTGCGCCAGGGCCGGCGACTGGCCTTCCTCGGCGGCTTCGAAGGTGACGGTGATGCCCTTGGCATCGGCGGTGACGCCCGAGGCCTTGGTCTTCAGGTGCACTTCGATGCCCTGCTTCTTCAGGCGGTCGGCCAGCGGCTTGACCAGGTCCTTGTCGGCGCCCGGCATCAGCTGGTCCATGAACTCGACCACGGTGACCTTGCTGCCCAGCGCGCCATACACGGTGGCCATTTCCAGGCCGATGATGCCGCCACCGACAACCAGCAGCGAGCCCGGCACTTCGGCCAGCTCCAGCGCGTCGGTGGAATCCATCACGCGCGTGTCGTCCCACGGGAAGTTCGGCAGCTTCACCGCCTGCGAACCGGCGGCGATGATGCACTTCTGGAAGCGCAGCAGCTGGGTGCTGCCGTCGGCAGCAGTGATTTCCAGCTCGTTGGCCGAGACGAACCTGCCGACGCCCTGCACGCTGCGGACCTTGCGCTGCTTGGCCATGCCGGCCAGGCCCTTGGTCAGCTGGTTGACGACCTTTTCCTTGTACTGGCGCAGCTTGTCCAGGGTGATGGTCGGCTTGCCGAACTCGACACCGAAATCACCGGCGTGGGCCACTTCGTCGATCACCGCTGCGGCATGCAGCAGCGCCTTGGACGGAATGCAGCCGACGTTGAGGCAGACGCCACCGAGGCTGGCGTAGCGCTCGACCAGCACGGTATCCAGGCCGACGTCGGCGGCGCGGAAGGCGGCGGTATAGCCGCCCGGGCCCGAGCCCAGCACGACCATTTCGCATTCGATATCGGCCGGCTTGCCGCTGGACAGCGCCGGCTTCGGCGCAGCCGGCTCGGCCGGGGCGCGGTGCGACGGGGTCACCGGCGGCTTGCTGGCCGGCGCAGCTGCGGCCGGAGCCGGTGCCGCGGCCTTGGCCGGGGCTTCGGCGGCGCCTTCGGTTTCCAGCACCACGACCACGGCGCCTTCGGACAGGCTGTCGCCCAGCTTGACCTTCAGTTCCTTGACCACGCCGGCGGCCGAGGACGGCACTTCCAGGGTGGCCTTGTCCGATTCCAGGGTCACCAGACCCTGATCCTTCTTCACCGTGTCGCCGACGGCGACCAACACTTCGATCACCGGCACATCGCTGTAATCGCCGATGTCGGGAACCTTGACTTCAATCGTGGCCATGGTGGTTTTCCTCGTGCCCGGCCGGCATGGCCGGCGGGCTGTCACTGCATCTGTTCACGCGGCCGCGCCAGGGGGCAGCGGCCACACGGTGGGGGCGAAGCGGTGCCTTACAGCAGCACGCGGCGCATGTCGGCCAGTACCTGCGACAGGTACGTGGTGAAGCGTGCGGCCAGGGCGCCATCGATGACGCGGTGGTCGTAGCTCAGCGACAGCGGCAGCATCAGCTTCGGTGCGAACTCCTTGCCATTCCAGACCGGCTGGATGGAGGACTTGGAGACGCCGAGGATGGCCACTTCCGGTGCGTTGACGATCGGGGTGAACGCGGTGCCGCCGATGCCGCCCAGCGAGCTGATCGAGAAGCAGCCGCCGCTCATGTCGGCCGGGCCCAGCTTGCCGTCGCGCGCCTTCTTGGCCAGTTCGCCGGTTTCCTGCGCGATCTGCACCACGCCCTTCTTGTCCACGTCGCGGATGACCGGCACGACCAGGCCGTTCGGCGTGTCAGCGGCGAAGCCGATGTGGAAGTACTTCTTCAGGGTCAGGTTTTCACCGCTGGCATCGAGCGAGGCGTTGAATTCCGGGAACTTCTTCAGCGCCGCGGCACTGGCCTTGATCAGGAAGGCGAGCATGGTCAGCTTGATGCCGGCCTTCTCGTTCTCCTTGTTCAGCGCCACGCGCAGGCCTTCCAGGTCGGTGATGTCGGCCTGCTCGAACTGGGTGACGTGCGGGATCATCGCCCAGTTGCGGGCCAGGTTCGCGCCGGAGATCTTCTTGATGCGCGACAGCGGCTGCACTTCGGTCTCGCCGAACTTGCTGAAGTCGACCTTCGGCCACGGCAGCAGGTTCAGGCCACCACCGGCGGCAACGGCACCACCGGCAGCCGCCGGCACGCCGCCGCTGAGCGCGGCCTTGACGAACTTCTGCACGTCACCCTTGGTGATGCGGCCGCCCTTCTCGGTGCCGTTGATCTGCAGCAGGTCCACGCCCAGCTCGCGGGCGAACACGCGCACCGCCGGGGTGGCGTACGGCACCTTGGCCGGCAGCACGCCATCGGCATTGAACTGCACCGGCGGGCTGGACGGGGTACCGGCCGAGGCGATCTCGCGGGCGGCCAGCTTGTCCGGCTGGGCCGGAACGGCGACCGGCTCGACCTTGGTGGCGGTTTCGGCGGCGGCCGGGGCAGCGGCGGCCTTGCTCGGGGCCGGCGCTGCAGCGCCCTCGGCCTCGATGATGGCGACCACATTGCCCTGCGACAGGTTGTCGCCGACCTTGACCTTGATCTCCTTGACCACACCGGCCACCGAGGACGGCACTTCCATGGTCGCCTTGTCGCTTTCCAGCGTCACCAGGCCCTGGTCCTTCTTGACCGTGTCGCCGACGGCGACCAGCACTTCGATGACCGGGATGCCGGAATAGTCGCCGATGTCCGGCACCAGGGCTTCAACGGCGCCACCGCTGGCGGCCGGTGCGGCCGGAGCAGCAGCAGCGGCCGGGGCGCTCTGGGTGGCAGGTGCCGGGGCAGCGGCCTTGGCCGGTGCCGGTGCCGGTGCGGCCGGCTTCGCAGCTTCGCCTTCGGCCACTTCGATCAGCGCCACGACCTTGCCTTCAGACAGGTTGTCGCCGACCTTGACCTTGAGTTCCTTGACCACGCCCGCCACCGAGGACGGCACTTCCATGGTCGCCTTGTCGCTTTCCAGCGTCACCAGGCCCTGGTCCTTCTTGACCGTGTCGCCGACGGCGACAAGCACCTCGATTACCGGGATATCGCTGTAGTCACCGATATCGGGGACAAGTGCTTCCTTGATTTCGGCCATGGGGATAACTCCGGCAATCTGGTGTAGGGAAACGTCTATTGTGCGGCCAGCGGGGCCCAGCGCCAACCGTTACAGGTGTTTTCAGTACGCACGCAGCCGGGACACGCTGTTGCTCATGGGTTGCGGCCCTGACCAGTCGGTAGCGTATTGTCCCGACGATGTCCGCTTGATGTCGCCAGCACGTCGGCCACCGGCTGCCAGGCCAGGCGCAGCCGCGGCAGCGACCATGCCGCATTGGCCGGGCTGGTGGAGGGCAGCGCCAGCAGCCTCGGCGGCGCCTTCAGCCGGGGCAGCACCCAGCGCTGGAACGCCTGCGATGCGGCGCCACCATTGCAACCGATCAGCTCCAGCTCAGGAAGCGAGGCGACCAGTGACGGCAGCGCATTGGGCACTTCCGTGCCGCGCACGATGTCAGCGTCCAGACTGCCGCGCCGCTCGCACTGGCCGATCACATCCCACAGGCCGATGCCCGCGACGTTCAATGCCTGCAACCGCTGTGCATACGGCAGGCCAGCATCAAACCCGCAGATTTCCGCCAAAAGCGGCCAGAAGCGATTGCGCGGGTGCGCGTAGTAGCGCTGCTCCTGCAGCGACGCCACACCCGGCATCGAACCCAGCAGCAGCACTCTGCAATCCACGTTCACCTGCGCTTGCAGGCCGATGCACATCGTCGCGGCGCTCACATCTTCTCCAACTGAATGAATGCCACGGATGTACAAAAACCCCATGAATACAGGCTTTTCGCACTAGTCGCTGAACAAGGAAAACTAATTTTTAACGCGCGTCGGATTCGATTCATGTTGAGGCGACTACGGTGTGCTCGCCCCGCAACCGGGGGCCCAAAACAAGAAACATTAGGAGATACCCCCATGCGCTCCATCCGTATCCTGAGTCTCGCCCTGCTGACCTCCGCCGCGTTCGCGCCGGCCGCTTTCGCCCAGGACAACAGCAGCACCGATACCGCTTCGGGCAAGCATTTTGCCGTTGTTGGCGGCATCTCGCTGCTGGAACCGAAGAACGACCCGATCACCGGCGTGAAGAAGACCGATGGCGGCCCGGCGCCGACCGTCAGCTTCAGCTACTACATCAACGACAACTGGGCCGTTGAGCTGTGGGGCGCTGCCGACAAGTTCGAGAACAAGTTCAAGGGCCCGAACAATGCCCGCCTGGGCTCGGTCGAGCAGCAGCCGATCGCGCTGAGCGGCCAGTACCACTTCGGCCAGGCTGACAACGTGTTCCGCCCGTTCGTGGGCGTCGGTTATTACCAGTCGAGCTTCAGCAACGAGAAGCTGGGCAACGGCGCTGACACCGACATCCGCTTCAAGGATGCCAAGGGCGTGATCGGCACCGTCGGCGTCGACATGAACATCAACTCCACCTGGTTCGCCCGTGCCGACGCCCGCTACATGCGCGCCCGCCCGGACATCAAGGTCGGCGGCGAGAAGATCGGCGAAGCCAAGATGGATCCGTGGACCGTCGGCTTCGGCATCGGCGCCCGCTTCTGATCCAGGCAGCACCGCTTCATTGATGCAACACGACGGGCCCTGCAGGGCCCGTCGTCGTTTCCGTCACCCGCTGTCTGTAGAGTCGAGCTTGCTCGACTATCGTCAACGCGGTCGAGCAAGCTCGACTCTACAGACACAGGACACGGAGGCGCGATGGAGGAGGTCGACCTGCTGGTGATCGGTGGCGGCATCAACGGTGCCGGCATCGCCCGTGACGCGGCGGGTCGCGGCCTGCGCGTGCTGCTGTGCGAACAGCACGATCTGGCCGCGCACACCTCCAGCGCCAGCAGCAAACTGATCCACGGCGGCCTGCGTTACCTGGAACAGGGCGAGCTGGGCCTGGTGCGCAAGGCGCTGGGCGAGCGCGAGGTGGTGCGCCGGCTGGCACCGCACCTGGTCCATCCGTTGCGCTTCGTGCTGCCCTGGGAACCGCACCTGCGCCCGCGCTGGATGCTGCGCGTGGGGCTGTGGCTGTACGACCACCTGGGCCGGCGCAGCCCTGCGTTCCCCGCCTCGCACGCGCTGGACCTGCAGCAGGATTCCCTCGGCGCCTGGCTCTCCCCGGCGCTGCGGCAGGCCTTCAGCTATGCCGATGCGCAGGTCGATGATGCGCGGCTGGTACTGCTGAACGCACTGGATGCCGCGCAGCGCGGCGCGCAGGTGCAGGTGCGCAGCCGCTGCACCGAACTGCGTGCGCTGCAGGGCCGTTGGCAGGCCGTGCTGGAAACCCGCGATGGTCAGCAACGGCAGGTGACCGCACGCGCGGTGACCAATGCGGCCGGTCCCTGGGCCGGTGGCCTGCTGGAACGAATGCAGGCCCGCAGCGGTGGTCCCGCCCTGCGCCTGGTGCAGGGCAGCCACATCGTGGTGCGCCGCCCCTGGCCCGATGACAGTGCCTGCCTGCTGCAGCAGCCCGACGGACGTGTGGTGTTCCTGCTGCCGTTCGCCCATGGCCACCTGCTGATCGGTACCACCGACACCGATTACCGTGGCGACCCGGCGCGCTGCAGCGTGCTGCCGTCCGAGGTGGCCTACCTGTGCGATGCGGCCAACCGCTACCTGCGCGAACCGATCGCTCCCGCAGACGTGGTCTGGCAGTTCGCCGGTGTGCGCCCGCTGCTGGCCGACCCGGACCCGCGTGCGGCAAAGCTGAGCCGCGACTACCGCCTGCAGGTACAGTCCGATCCCGCGCCGGCACTGCACGTGCTCGGCGGCAAACTGACCACCTTCCGGATACTGGCCGAAGAGGTACTGGACCTGCTGCGCCCTGCCCTGCCGCAGATGGGGCCCGCCTGGACCGCAACCGGAGCCGCACTGCCGGGCAGCGACTGGGGGGACGCTGCACAGGCCCGCTCGCAGCTGAGGGCGCTGGCTCCCTGGTTGCCCGCGGACATCGCGCGACGCTGGGCCGCGGCTTACGGCAGCCGCAGCGCGATGCTGCTGGGTGAAGCACAGACCGTGGACGATCTTGGCGAGCACTTCGGTGCGGGCCTGCATGCACGCGAAGTGGATTTCCTGCGGGAGCATGAGTGGGCCTGCAACGCCGACGATGTGCTGTGGCGGCGGAGCAAGCTGGGGTTGTGGCTGGATGCCGCGCAGGTGGCACGGCTGCAGGCATGGATGGATAGACGGTAGAGTCGAGCTTGCTCGACTGGCATGAAGAGCAGTCGAGCAAGCTCGACTCTACCCATACCATCGCTACCGGAGACGCTGCATGACGCCCCGCTACGTGCTGGCCATCGACCAGGGCACCACCAGTTCGCGCGCGATCCTGTTCGACCGTGCCGGCAACATCGTCGGCAGCGCGCAGCGCGAGTTCGCGCAGATCTTCCCGCACCCCGGCTGGGTCGAGCATGACCCGCGCGAGATCCTTACCAGCGTCTATGCCACGTTGACCGAACTGCTCAGCCGCGGGCAGATCGACCCGCGCCATATCGCCGCGCTGGGCATCACCAACCAGCGCGAGACCACGGTGGTCTGGGACCGCGCCACCGGCCAGCCGATCCACAACGCCATCGTCTGGCAATCGCGGCAGAGCCATGCCCTCTGCGAGCGGCTGAAGTCCGATGGCCACGAGGCGCTGGTGCGCGAGCGCACCGGCCTGCTGATCGATGCGTACTTCTCCGCAACGAAGGTGCGCTGGATCCTCGACCATGTGGAGGGCGCGCAGCAGCGGGCCGAGCGCGGCGAGCTGCTGTTCGGCACCATCGACAGCTGGCTGGTGTGGAACCTCAGCGGCGGCCAGGCGCACGTGACCGACTACAGCAACGCCGCGCGCACCCTGCTGTTCAACATCCACACGCTGGACTGGGATGACGACCTGCTGGCGCTGCTGGACATCCCGCGCGCGATGCTGCCGCAGGTGCGCGATTCCAGTTCGGTCTACGCGCACACCCGGCCACAGTTCTTCTTTGACCATCCGATCCCGATCGCCGGCATCGCCGGTGACCAGCAGGCGGCGCTGTTCGGCCAGGCCTGCTTCCAGCCGGGCATGGTCAAGAACACCTACGGCACCGGCTGCTTCATGCTGATGCATACCGGCACCCAGGCGGTGCGTTCGCGCAATGGACTGCTGACCACCATCGCCTGGGGCCTGGACGGGCGCGTGGAGTACGCGCTGGAGGGCTCGATCTTCGTGGCCGGCTCGGTGGTGCAGTGGCTGCGCGACGGCCTGCGCATGATCGAGCGCGCCGGCGACAGCCAGGCGTTGGCCGCACAGGTGCCCGACAGTGGAGGTGCCTACCTGGTGCCTGCGTTCGTCGGACTGGGCGCGCCCTATTGGCGCAGTGACGTACGCGGCGCGATGTTCGGCCTGACCCGTGGCACGCGCAAGGCGCACTTCGTGCGCGCGGCACTGGAGGCGATGGCCTACCAGACCCGCGACGTGCTGGATGCGATGCAGTCCGATGCAGGGATCGCGCTGACCGAGCTGCGCGCCGACGGAGGTGCGATCGGCAACGATTTCCTGGCCGGTTTCCAGGCCGACATCCTCGGTGTGCCGTTGCTGCGGCCGCGGCTGACCGAGACCACCGCGTTGGGTGCGGCCTACCTGGCCGGGCTGGCGGTGGGGTTCTGGACCAGCCGCGAGCAGATCACCGCGCAATGGGGCCTGGACCGGCGCTTCGAGCCACAGATGGAGGTGGCGCGGCGCGAGAAGCTGTATGCGGGGTGGCAGCAGGCGGTAGCTGCCACCCTCGCCTTCCACGTCGACTGAGGGTAGTGCCGGCCGCTGGCCGGCACCCCCATGATCCTTGGCGGCGTCTGCAGATTGCCGGCCAGCGGCCGGCACTGGCGCATGGCCAGAGCGTCCGTAGCGCCGGTCAGAACGCCGGCAGCACCGCGCCCTTGTACTTGGCTTCGATGAAGGTCTTCACCTGCGGGCTGGTCAGGGCCTTGGCCAGCTTCTGCACGCGGGCGTCGTCCTTGTTGTCCGGGCGCGCGACCAGGAAGTTCACGTATGGCGAATCCTTGCTTTCGATCGCCAGCGCGTCCTGGGTCGGGTTGAGGCCGGCGTCCAGCGCGTAGTTGGTGTTGATCAGGGCCAGGTCGACCTGGTCCAGCACACGCGGCAGCATTGCCGAGTCCAGCTCGCGGAACTTCAGGTTCTTCGGGTTGGCGATGATGTCACGCTGGGTCGACAGCGCGTTGGTCGGGTCCTTCAGCTCGATCACGCCGGCCTTGTGCAGCAGGATCAGCGCGCGGCTGTTGTTGCTCGGGTCGTTCGGGATCACCACGTCGGCGCCCTCACGCAGCTCGGCCAGCGACTTGATCTTGCGCGAGTACGCACCGAACGGCTCGATGTGCACGCCAACCACCTTCACCAGGTCGGTCTTGCGGTCGCGGTTGTAGGCATCCAGGTACGGCTCGGTCTGGAAGTAGTTGGCGTCCACCTGCTTCTGCACCAGCTGGTCGTTGGGCTGCACGTAGTCGTTGAACACGCGCACGTCCAGGTCCACGCCTTCCTGCTTGAGGATCGGCTTGACCACCTCGAGGATCTCGGCGTGCGGCACGGCCGTGGCAGCCACCACCAGCTTCTGCGAGGGTTCGCCGGATTTGCCGCAGGCAGTCAGGGCCAGCGCAGCGGCAAGCAGGGGCAGCAACAGGGTCTTCTTCATGGGCGGTGGGGTTCTCGTGGAAAGGGTCAGGCGTTGTCGTAGTTGCTCAGGGCCAGCTCGAGCAGGGCCTTGGCCTGCTCGCGCAGCATCACCGGCTCCACGATCTCGGCATCCGAGCCATAGTGCAGCACGTCCATCAGCAGCTCGCGCGAGACGCTGTACGGCACCTTCAGTTCATAGCGGCCATCGGCCAGGAAACGGCCCTGCTGCTTGGAGTGCCAGTGCTCGTCGGCCACCCAGCGCGCGGCCTTGGCGCTGAACAGGATGGTCGCCCAGCCCTTCGGCGCGCCGGAGAAAATCCCGTAGCTGGCGCCCAGCTGCTCGTCCAGTTCGCTGTCGGCAACATCGCGCGCAGTGCTGTCGACCACCCGCGCCTTGTGGATGCGGTCGACGGCGAAGCTGCGCAGCGCGTCGCGGTCGTGGTCCCAGGCATCCAGGTACCAGTTGTCGCGGTAGTGGGTCAGGCGCTGCGGCGAGACCGTGCGCTTGGTCGGCTCATCAGTGGAGCGGGCGCGGTACTCGAACGCCAGCTGGCGGCGCTCCAGCACCGCCGAAGCCACGCTGCGGAAGCTGCCTTCATCGAACTTGCGGCCACGGTGCGGGATCACCCGCACGCGGTCCACCGGCCAGCTGGAGACGCCGGCCTGGGCTGCCAGCAGGCTTTCGATACGCTGCTGCAGCGGTGCCAGCACTGACGACAGCACGCCGCCGCCGGTGCGCGCCAGCAGGTGCTGCGAGGCCAGCAGGGCATGCAGCTCCTCCGAGCTCAGCCACAGGCCGGGCAGCTCGAAGCGATCGCTTTCGTCGGCGTGGTAGCGGAAGCCGGCCTCACCGTCGCCCTCGATCGGCGCCATCAGCGCATCGCGCAGGAAGGCCAGGTCGCGGTAGACGGTGGCACGGGAACAACCGAGCTTGTCCTGCAGGGTCGCCACCGTCACCGGATAGCGCGCGGACTTGAGCAGACGATGCAGGGCGGTAATGCGTTCGTATCGGTCCATACCCCCGATTATGTCCGACTCGCGGGTCTTGTGTGGGACGTTTGGGCTATCGTGGTCGCCCCCACCCCCATGGAACGCCCGATGCGCCGGTTGCCTGCCCTGTCCCTGCTGGCCTGCCTGCTGCTGGCCGCCTGCGATCGCGCACCGGCGCCGGCCAGCACCGAAGCCCCGGTACCGGCCGCCGATCCGGCGCAGGCCGTGCTGGGCGCCAGCCAGCGCTTCGCCGCGCTGCGCAGCTTCCACGCCGAGCTGGAGGTGCTGGGCGCGCCCCAGCCGGTGCGCAGCGCCATGGACTTCGTCGCCCCCGACCGTTTCCGCGTGCAGACCCCGGCCGGACCGCAGACGATCATCGGTGACACGCTGTTCCTGCAGGCCGAAGGCGCGATCCGCCAGGTGCCGGCCCCGCCGGGCCTGCTCGAACAATGGCGCAACCCGCTGCCGGCCGATGCGCTGCCCGCCGACCTGCAGGCCGAGGACCTGGGCCCCCAGACGCTGGATGGGGTCGAGACCCGCCACTACCGGCTGCGTGGCGGCCAGCCCGGTGAGCGGCTGGAGTACTGGGTCGATGCCCAGGGCCTGCCGCGGCAGCTGGTGCGCAGCGGCAGCAGCAATGGCCGCAGCTTCCAGCTGCGCCTGCGCTACTCGCGCTTCAACGATCCGGCATTGCGCGTCGATCTGCCCTGAATAGGCGATCGCGGCAACGTTCGCTGAAGCGCGCATTGGATCGATTCGGACCGCCATCACGCTTCCAGTATCATCACCGGCTGTCAATCGCTTCGGAGAAGCCTCGATGTCCCTGCGCGTGTCCCTGCTGATTCCCCTGCTGCTGTGCGCGCCGCTCGCGTATGCACAGGATGCCTCCGAACTGGCGGCGATGTCCTCGCCGTGGAGCGGCAGCGGCGGCGAGCTCGGCTTCGCATCGGCACGCGGCAACAGCAGCACCGAAAGCTTCAACGGCCGCCTGCGCCTGCGCTACACCGATGGCGACTGGGTGCACAGCATGGACCTGTTCGGCCTGCGCTCGAGCTCGAAGGTGACCGAGACCGCCGACGACGGCACCACCACCCGTCGCAACAACACCACCGCCAACCGCTACACCGGCAGCGCCGGCAGCGCGCTGCAGCTGGGCGAACACCGCCAGCTGACCGCCACGGTACGTACCGAACGCGACGACTTCGCCACCTACGACCGCCAGAGTTCGTTTGGTCTGGGCTACGGCACCCGCCTGTGGAACACCGAGCGCTTCTCCTTCGACGCACAGATCGGCCCCGGTGTGCGCCGCACCCACAGCACCGAGGACGATCGCACCCGTACCGGCATGATCGGCCGCGGCCTGTTCGACCTGAAGTACTCGCTGACCGACAACACCGATCTGGTCAACACCCTGCTGGTCGAATCCGGTTCGTACAACACCTTCGGCCAGAATGACTTCGGTGTTTCGGTGAGCATGAACGAGCACCTGGCGCTGAAAGCCGGCTGGCAGGCGCGTTACAACAGTGACGTGGCCGAGGACAAGCGCAAGACCGATACGCTGACCACGATGAACGTGGTCTACAAGTTCAAATAAGCAACGGGCGCCAGAGGCGCCCGTTCTTCTTTTGGGTAGTGCCGGCCGCTGGCCGGCAACTGCATCCAACTGGGGGCATCAGCTTGCCGGCCAGCGGCCGGCACTACCTACGGTGGCTCAGACGTTCAGCAGCTCGCCGGCACCGGCGTCCAGCAGCATTGTCGCCACGCGCTGGCCCAGCGCATCCGGGTCGCTGGCCGGCCCCACCGCTTCGGCGCGTACCGCGCGGCCATCACTGGCACTGCCGACCAGGCCCTGCAGGTGCAGGTCATCGCCCTGCCACTGCGCGATCGCCGCCACCGGCACGTGGCAGCTGCCATGCAGCGCACGGTTCATCGCCCGCTCGGCCTCCACGCAGGCGCGCGTGGAAGCGTCATCAAGTCCCGCGAACAGGGCCATCAGGCGTGCGTTGCCGCCATCGCACTCCACCGCCACCGCGCCCTGTGCCGGCGCCGGCAGCCACTGCGGCGGCTGCAGGCGCGCGACGATGCGCTGGCCCAGCCCCAGCCGCTCCAGCCCGGCCACGGCCAGCACGATGGCGTCGTAGCCACCATTGTCGAGCTTGGCCAGGCGGGTGTTGACGTTGCCGCGCAGGTCCAGCAGTTCCAGGTCCGGGCGCAGCGCGCGCAACTGGGCCTGGCGGCGCAGCGAGGACGTGCCGACACGCGCACCGATCGGCAGCGCCTCCAGCGAGGCATACAGGTTGGAGACGAAACCATCGGCCGGATCGTGGCGGGTCAGCATCGCCGGCAACGCAAACGGCGCGTCCAGCTCCATCGGCACGTCCTTCAGCGAATGCACGGCACAGTCGGCCTCACCGCGCAGCATGGCCAGCTCCAGCTCCTTCAGGAACAGGCCCTTGCCGCCAATGGCGGCCAGCGAGCGGTCCAGCACCTCGTCGCCGCGGGTGCTCATCGGCACCAGTTCCACGTGCAGGCCGGGGTGGGCCTGGCGCAGGCGGTCGGCGACGTGTTCGCTCTGCCAGAGGGCGAGCGGGCTCTTGCGGGTGGCGATGCGGACGGTTTCCATCCGGGCATTATCGCGCCTTCGGCGCGGATACGGCCAACGGCGGAGCCCCTCGTGGCTGGTGCGAACGGCTGGATCATTGCGCTAGGCCGGGGCGGTGGGGCCAGGCGGGGACGCCGTGAACCCATCCCTGGGGGCTTGTCCGCGGCATCCATGCCGCGGACACCCCGCCTGCCCCCACCGCCCCGGCCTCTGACAGTTTCCGTGTGCGTCAGCCACGGAAGATCAAAAGAAAATCAGGCGCAACAGCGGGTCGCTTCGCTCTGAGTCGAGCATGGCTCGACTCTACATTTACCTCCCCACCCGATAACACCAACGCTTTTGCTGTCCGGTGCAGTGGAGAACGAGAGGGTTGGGTCGGGGTGGGGTGGCGGGACCGTTGGCGCCATGGATGGCGCCATCGAGCCCCCATGGATGGGTTTACGGCGTGTCCCGCCACCTCACCCCGGCCCGACCCAGCACGTAAGAACAACGAGCCGACCAACCTGCTGTTGATCTTGATCTTGATGTTGATCTGTAAGCAGTCGCGGCCGCAGGCCGCGCGGAACCCTCACAGATGCCGCAATTCCTGCTTCAGCATCGCCACGCAGCGGCGGCTGACTTCCAGCGGTTGCTTGCCATGCCTCAACATCGCCTGCACCTGCCCGCCCGAGCCACGGCGCAGTTCCACCAGTTCGTGGCGTGCCACCAGGCAGTTGCGATGGATGCGGATGAAGCGGCTGGCGAATTCTTCCTCCAGCGACTTCAACGATTCCTCGATCAGGTCTTCGCCGCGCGCGTGGTGCACCACCACGTACTTCTCTTCGGCCTGCAGGTAATGGATGTCGTCCAGCGGAATCAGCCGCAGGCTGCCGCGCAGGCGTGCGCACAGCATGCTGCGTGCCTGCTGCCCGCTGTTGTCCTGCGGCTGGCCGTCGCGCCCGGCCAGGAAGGTACGTGCACGTGCGATCGCGGCGGCCAGACGCTCGGCACGCACCGGCTTCATCAGGTAATCAATGGCCGCCGCCTCGAAGGCCGACAGGGCATGCGCGTCATAGGCGGTACAGAACACCACTGCCGGCCGTGGCTCGAAGCTGGCCAGGTGGCGGGCCGCTTCCAGGCCATCCAGCCCGGGCATCGCGATATCCAGCAGGACCAGGTCCGGCTGCAGCTCCGCGCAGGCGTGCAGGGCCTGCTCGCCGTTGCCGGCCTCGGCCACCACGTCCACGCCTTCCTGCGCCGCCAACAGGCTGCGCAGGCGCTCGCGCGCCAGCGGTTCGTCATCGGCGATGACTACCCTCACGATCGTCCCCTCACTGGATCGGCACCGTCACCTGGCAGGCATAGTAGCCCTCGCTCCAGCCGGCCGTCATCCGCGCGGCACTGCCGAAGCGCCAGGCCAACCGATGGCCGATGCTGTGCTGGGCATGCCCGGCACCGCGCGCCAGCGCCAGCCCCGGGGCCTGCGGATCGGGTGCGGGATTGCGCACGCGGATCTGCAGCTCCTGGCCCTCGCGCACCAGCTGCAGCTCGATGGTGCCGCCTTCGGGCAGGCGTGAGATGCCGTGCAGCACGGCGTTCTCCACCAGTGGCTGCAATACCAGCCTCGGCAATGGCAGGTCCCACGGCAATGGTTCGTCACGCTGCCACTGCACCTGCAGGCGCTCGCCCAGGCGCAGCGATTCAATCGACAGATAACGCTCGGCCAGCTCGCATTCGTCGCGCAGGGTCGAATCGCCCTCGCCTGCGCCCAACGCGGCACGGAACAGATCGGACAGATCGAGCACCGCGCGCTCGGCCACGGCCGGATCGCGATGCAGCAGGCTGGCGATCAGGTTCATGCTGTTGAACAGGAAATGCGGGCGGATCCGCGCCTGCAGCGCATCGGCCTGCGCGCGCGCGTTGGCCTGCACCTGCGCGGCCCAGCGATCACTCACATAGAAGTAGCGCAACGCCAACGCCGTGATCAGTGCAGTGGTGGCGGCACTGCCCAGGGTGAAGCGCCAGAAGCTGATACCACTGGCGAAGTTGTCGCCCAGCACCGCGTACAGCGCATGCACGATGCCGGCGCAGACCACCGCGATCAGGGTTGCCAGGGCGATCGCCGCGACCGCCCCCAGTACCTGCGGCAACCTCGACAGCGCCTGCCGCAGCAGGCACAGGCTGGCCGAGACCGCCAGCGCCAGCCACAGCGCGAAGCCACTGGCCGACAGCAGTTCACCGAAGGTCCAGTGGCGACTGCCGTCGGGCGCCAGGGCCAGCACCACCACCACCAGCTCGGCCAGGCCCAGCATCGCCGCCAACCGCGGCAGGCGGCACAGCTCCGGCATCCACGGTGGTGCGCTGGCCGGGGCCATGGCTCAGGCAGCGCCCAGCCGTACCTGCAGCCAGTCACCGAGCGCCTGGATCTCTTCGGCGCAGACCTGGTGGGCCATCGGATAGCTGTGCCATTCCAGTTCGAGGCCCAGCGCCTGCAATGCCTGCGCGCTGTGTACGGCCACCGCCTGCGGAATCACCGGATCGCTGCTGCCATGGGCCATGAACACCGGCACCTGCACGGCACCGTCAACACGCTTGGCGCTTTCAGCCTCAGGCAGGTAGGTGGACAGCGCGATCAGGCCGGCCAGCGGTGCGGTGCGCGACAGCGCCGCCGTGAGGATGATTGCCCCACCCTGCGAAAAGCCCGCCAGGAAGATCTTCTCCGGCGCGATGCCACGCTCGATCTCACGTGCGATCAGCGCGTCCAGCTGCACCACCGATTCCTGCACGCCGGCCATGTCGGCGCGCGAACGGAAATCCATGCCGACGATGTCGTACCAGCCACGCATCGGCACGCCATTGTTGATGGTGATCGGCCGCACCGGCGCGTGCGGGAACACGAAGCGCAGCGCCGGCCAATGCGGCCGCACCAGCTCCGGCACGATCGGCGCGAAATCATGGCCGTCGGCGCCGAGGCCGTGCAGCCAGATCACCGACCACTGCGGCGAGGCGCCGGTTTCCTGTTCCACCGTTTGCAGCATGATGCGGCTCCTTCAAGTTCGAGCCGCATTATGCCGCTGGCGCGGGGCGATCAGTACAGCGGCGGTTGCTCGGCCGCTTCCCGGCGCAGCTGTGCGGCCCGCACCAGCACCGGCGGCGGGATGTTCTCCTCGGGGATGTCGAGCAGGCCAAGGCGGTGCAGGAAGGCGCCCGGGCCGCGCGAGGAGGTCAGTGCCACCACCGGCACCGCCAGTACCATGCCGATCACCACCGGCGCCATCCACGCCGCCAGCGACGGCGATACCGCCCAGGCCAGCACGCCCATGAAGGCACCGAACACGCCCAGGCCACCGTAGCCACGGATCAGCGCCAGCCACGAGATGCCACCGTCGTCGCGCTGCTGTGCGTCCCAGCCCGAGTCGCGGCCGGACAGCACTTCGGCCACGCCGCGCGACTGCACGTACATCACTACCGGCGCCATCAGCGCAGCCAGTACGGTTTCCACCAGCATCGAGACGAACCCACGGATCGCACCCCCGCAGCCGCGGCGGTCGACCGGGTCCAGCAGCATCGCCAGGTAACCCAGCACCTTGGGCAGCAGCAGCACCGCCATGGTGGCGGCGAACAGGCGCACTACCTGCTCCTCGTCCTGGGCGCGCCAGTACACGCTGGGCGACAGGTGCAGCAGGGCGTTGAAGTCGATGCCCTGCTGGAACAACGGGATGGCGATGCCGATCAACATCAGCATCGCCCACATCGGCGCGGTGAAGTAATGGCCGATGCCGATCAGCATGTGGGTGCGGCTGATCCAGTGCAGGCCGCGGCTGCCCACCACCTTGCCGTGCTGCAGGTTGCCCTGGCACCAGCGGCGGTCACGCACCAGCAGGTCGGTCAGCGTCGGTGGGCCTTCCTCGTAGCTGCCCCCCAGGTAGGGCACCATGTGCGCGGCCCAGCCGCCACGGCGCATCAGCGCCGCTTCCACGAAATCGTGGCTGAGCACGTGGCCGCCGAACGGCTTGCGTCCGGGCAGCGCCGGCAGGCCGGCGTGGTCGGCGAAGGCGCGGGTGCGGATGATCGCGTTGTGGCCCCAGTAGTTGCTCTCGGCGCCGTGCCACCAGGCCACGCCACGGGCGATCACCGGGCCGTACACACGGCCACCGAACTGCTGCATGCGGGCGAACAGGGTGCGGCCACCGATCACCGCCGGCAGCGTCTGGATCAGGCCGACATCGGCGTTGTGCTCCATGCCTGCGACCAGGCGCACGATGCTGTCGCCGGTCATCAGGCTGTCGGCGTCAAGGATCAGCATCTGCGGATAGGCACCGCCAAAGCGTCGCACCCAGTCGGCGATGTTGCCGGCCTTGCGCCCGGTGTTGTCGCCACGGCGGCGGTAGAACAGTCGCGTTCTACCCTCCGGCACGCGGTCGCGCAGTTCGGCGAACACCTGCTCTTCGGCGCGCGCAATGTCCTCGCGACGGGTATCGCTGAGCACGAAGAAGTCGAAGCGCTCAAGCTGGCCGGTGGCGGCCACCGATTCATAGATGGCCTGCAGGCCCGCCAGCAGGCGGCGCGGATCTTCGTTGTAGGTGGGCATCAGCAGCGCGGTGCGGCTGTGCACGGTCGGCAGCGGCTTGTCCGGGTCGATGCCGAGGCGATAGCCACGGTCGAACACGGCGGTCAGGAAGCCCGCCAGCGCGCTGGCGAAGGACAGCGCGATCCAGGCAAACAGGCCCACGAACAACACCAGCAGGCAGGCTTCAAGCACGCTGATGCCATTGGTCGACAGCACCCGCCACATCATCCGCGTGGCCACGGCGGTCATGCCCAGCGTGCCACCGAAAATATAGAAGCGCCGCAGGCCGATCAGGCGCGGCGACGTGCGATGCCGGCGGACCTTGAGGGCGCCTTCGCGCAGGGTCTGCTCGGGCATCTGCAACGGAGATTCAGCAGGCAGCAGCGCCCAGCCGGCATCCAGCCGGGGCGCATCCGCTTCCGCGTGGATGGTCTGACCCCCCATCACCGCCTACTCCGCACGTTCGGCACGGCCGGCCATCCCGGCCGGGCTGCATGCACGAAGGTTCCCGGCGCGCCTTCCCGGCGCCCGCACTTGTCCTGGCTGTGCCGGCCCTTGGCCGCACAGTCGATGTCTGTCACTACCGGAACCCACACGATCTCCAACGGGGCGGAATCGAAAATGCGGCCCAGTCTAGGGCGCCGGATGTAAGCCGGGTGCGAAGGCCTACGCCGGGAATTGCCCCCATTCAGCAAACAGCAGGCGATGACGTCCCGCAAGCGATGTTGTCGCTTCGTCACGACAGGTACTGGATCGTAACAAACGCGAACGGTTATCATTTCATTAACCAGGCAGGTCACCGTCTCCAAAACGGTTGAGACCCACCCAGCCGCGCCGGCCCGCCGCGCGCCGACGACCCACGGAAGGGGGCTGCCTGCTGTCTGCCTGCGCCTGCGCTTCCACCGGGTCTCTCCTTCTCCCATGGAAGCCGTCATGTCCCTGTCATTCCGTTCCCATTCCGCGCATCCCGCGCGCAGCCGCCTGGCCGTCGCCGTTGCCACCACCTGCCTGCTTGCCCTGCCCGGCCTGGCCGCCGCCGGAGCCGGAGCCGGAGCCGATGCCTCCACCAAGGATCTGGACACCGTGGTGGTCACCGCCTCGGGCAACCAGCAATGGATCAAGGATGCCCCGGCCAGCATCAGCGTGATCAGCCGCGAGGACATCGAGCGCCAGCCGGTGCACGACCTGGCCACCCTGCTCAGCCGCGTGCCCGGCGTGACCGGTGGCCTCAGCGCGGCCGGCGAGCAGTCCAAGATCAAGCTGCGCGGCATGCCGTCCAACTACACGCTGGTGCTGGTAGACGGCAAGCGCATGGGCAGCTCGGCCTCGACCAACTATCGCCCCGACCTCGGACGCCAGGACCTGAACTGGATTTCGCCCGACCAGATCGAGCGCATCGAGGTGGTGCGCGGGCCGATGTCGTCGCTGTATGGCTCCGACGCCATGGGCGGCGTGATCAACATCATCACCAAACGCATCGGTGATGACTGGAACGGCAGCGCCACCCACAGCTACACGCGACCGGGCGACGACAAGCGCGGCGACACCCAGCAGATCGGCGCTACGTTCTCCGGCCCGCTCGGCGAGCGCTTCGGCCTGCGCATCGGTGCCAACAGCATGCGCCGCGATTCCGACCAGTCCAATGGCGGCGTCTACGGCAATGCCTATGCCGGCGAGAAGGACCGCAATGTCGACGCGCTGCTGCAGTGGAAACTCAGCGACGCGCAGGAACTGTCGCTGGAAGCGGGCCACGGCGTGCAGCAGGCCTTCATCGATGCCGCCCTGGAAAAGCAGGACGAAGGTGCCTGGGGTGCCACCGAACTCAAGCGCAGCTCCCTGGCACTCAACCACGATGGCAAGTGGCGCTTCGGCAACTCGAAGATCAGCGCGTACTGGACCGAGTACAAGAACGACATCGGCGCCACCGGCCGCTCCGAGGCCACCGACACCATCATCGAAGGCAGCCTGACCACGCCGTTCACCCTCGGCGTTGAACATCAGTTCGCGGTGGGTGGCCAATGGAAGCGCCAGGAGCTGACCAACACCGACACCATCGGCCGTGCACCGATCGACTATGCCGGCAACGCGGTCAGCGGCTCCGATCTGGAAGTGGACACCTGGGCGCTGTTCGTCGAGGACGAACTGAAACTGCATCGCACCCTGGCGCTGACGTTGGGCGCACGCATGGATCACCATGAGAAATTCGGCGGCCACGTCAGCCCGCGTGCCTACCTGGTCTGGCACCCGGCCGAGCAGTGGACGATCCGTGGCGGCGTCTCCAAGGGCTTCCGCGCGCCCAGCCTGACCGAGAATTCAGCGACTGCCGCCACCCAGTCCGGTGGCCGTGGCTGCACCTCACTGATTCCGTTGGGCTATACCCGAGGCGGCTGCTACATGGCCGGCAACCCGGACCTGGACCCGGAAACCAGCACCAACCGCGAGATCGGCATCAGTTTCGACAACGACTGGGTGGATGCCGGCCTGACCTACTTCCACACCGACTTCAGGAACAAGATCGAGTACGCCCCGCTGGGCAGGTTCAACGGCATCTGGTGGACGCGCATGAGCAACGTGCAGCGCGCACGCACCAGCGGCATGGAAGGCAACCTCAATTTCCGCTTCGGCGAGCACTGGCGCTGGCGCACCTCGGCGACCTGGATGAAGGAAGCCAAGAACCTGACCACCGGCCGCAACCTGATCGACACGCCGGAGTTCTCGGGCTATTCGTCGCTGGACTGGACGCCCAACGCGGCGTTCTCCAGCAGCCTGTCGGCGCAGTACACCGGCAAGCAGGACGGCGTGGCCACGACCTTCCTCAAGGCGTACACGCTGTACGACCTGACCGCTGCATGGAACGTCAACGAGGTGCTGACCCTGCGCGGCGGTGTCAGCAACCTGGCCGACAAGAAGCTGTATGCCGAAGGCTCGACCGACTACTTCGTGGCCGGGCGCAGCTACTTCCTCAGCATGACCGCACGGTTCTGACCGAGCGCGCGCGGCGATCGCGCTGGCGGCAGGCCAGCGCGATCGGCGGTGTTGCGGGTTACTCGCTTTCCAGTGCGGCCGGTGCCGCGTCCCGCGTGGCCGCCGTGCGTGCACGGTCCATGGCCACCGCCAGTTGCTGGCGTGCGAGCAGTTGTTGTGCCTGCACCACTTCAGGTGTCGGCAGGAGCACCGGTCCCGGTGCGTTTTCCGGTGTAGCAGGTGTGGTCATGCAACCTCCATGGACATCCCGCCGCCGCACGGATTCAGCTGGGGCGGCAGCGGAACTGCGCACCCTATCCTAAAAACAAGGCGGATGGGTGACGGTGCGGCGCCCGGCCGCAGCGCCACGGCAGCCATACGCTTGAATTCCCGCTGTCGGGGTGCATTCCTGAACCCGTTGCCGTGTGTACGGTTCATCGCCATGAACGCCCCGGCTGTCTCCCAAGGGTTCACGCCGCGCGGCGTGCCACCGCCACCGGCCCGGCCTGCAGGCGGAAGCGCGACACCGCCACCGCCAACTGCTCGGCCTGTTCCTCCATCGCCCGCGCGGCGGCACTGGCTTCCTCCACCAGCGCAGCATTCTGCTGGGTGGTCTCGTCCATCTGCACCACGGTCTGGTTGACCTGCTCGATGCCGGCCGACTGCTCGCGCGAGGCGGCCGAGATCTCGGCCATGATCTCGTTGACCCGCCCGACCTGGCCGACGATCTCCTGCATGGTGCGACCGGCGCCATGCACCAGTTCCGCGCCGGCGCCGACCTGCGCGACCGAGGCATCGATCAGCTCCTTGATCTCCTTGGCGGCGCCGGCCGAGCGCTGCGCCAGCGCGCGCACTTCGCTGGCGACCACCGCAAACCCGCGGCCCTGCTCACCGGCACGTGCCGCTTCCACTGCGGCGTTCAGCGCCAGGATATTGGTCTGGAACGCGATGCCATCGATCACCGAGATGATCTCGGCAATGCGCTGCGACGAGGCCTCGATCTGCTCCATGGTCTGCACCACCTGGCTGACCACCTGTCCCCCTTCGCTGGCCACGCCGGCCGCGGAACCGGCCAGTGTGTTGGCCTGCAGCGCGTGATCGGCGTTCTGGCGCACGGTGGAGGTCAGTTCCTCCATCGACGCGGCGGTCTCTTCCAGGTTCGCGGCCTGCTGTTCGGTACGCCGCGACAGGTCGCTGTTGCCGGCTGCGATCTCGCCGGCTGCCAGGCGGATGCTGGCCGCGGACTGCTGGATCTGCCCGACGATTCCGGTCAGCTGCTGCACGGTGCTGTTGGCATCGTCGCGCATCACCGCGAACACCCCGTGGAAATCACCCTGCATGCGGGCAGTGAGGTCACCGGCGGCGATCGCACGCAACAGCGTCGACAGCTCGGCCAGGTTGTGGTCGCTGACCTGCA
This sequence comes from Stenotrophomonas sp. SKA14, assembly GCF_000158575.1. Classification (NCBI taxonomy): domain Bacteria; kingdom Pseudomonadati; phylum Pseudomonadota; class Gammaproteobacteria; order Lysobacterales; family Lysobacteraceae; genus Stenotrophomonas; species Stenotrophomonas sp. SKA14. Next base: position 1,046,199 of record NZ_DS999412.1, on the reverse strand, counting down.
TCATGGTGTTGAGCGTTTCCACCATGCGGCGGAAGTCGTGTTCGAAGCGCAGCGCATCTCCACGCACCGCGAAATCACCGGCAGCGGCGGCCGCGGCCAGCTGCTGGATCTGATCGTTGATCGCGGCCAGGTTGCTCTTGGTGGTGGCCATCGCGGCGCTGAACACGGCCTTCTCGCCCGGCAGCGCCTCCATGTCCACGCTGAGGTCGCCCACGGCATAGCGCTGCATCACTTCGACCAGGCGCTGGGTGACGGCATTGCTGGAGGCCACCAGCTGGTTGCTGTCGGCCACCATGCGGCCGTACTCGCCCGGGAACGCCGAGGCGTCCATCCGGTAGCTGAGCTCGCCGGCGTCATGACGGCGGGCCATTTCCGCCTGCGCGGCCATCACCGCCTGCAGCTGGCCGCGCATGCCCTGCATCGCCTCCAGCAGGCGTCCCACTTCGTCATTGCTGCGCGCCGGCAGAGTGCTGTCCAGCTTGCCCGCGGCGACATCGCCGGCCACGCGCACGGCTTCGGCCAGCGGGCGGATCGCCAGCCGGCGCAGCAGCACGTAGACACCCGCGCTCAGGGCCAGGGCCGCCACCACGCCGACCAGCAGGGTCAGCCACAGCAGCTGGCGCGCCTCGGCCACGATCATCGCATGCGGCATCACCACGCCCAGCGCGAAACGCTGCGGGGCGTCGCCAACGCGCAGCGGCACGTACACGCGCACGTTGCCGGCGGCATCCGGGGTGAAGGCCTCGAAGCGGCGGTCTGCGGCGATGTCCGCCAGCATGCTGCGGGTCAACGCGTCGCTGCGCGGCTTGCCGATCTCGGCGGCGTTGGCCGAGGCCAGTACCACGCCCTTGGGCGAAAGCAGTTCGACACGGCCGGCGCCCATCGGCGTCAGCGTGGCCAGGTGCTTCTGCAGCGCCGCCAGCGAGAAGTCGACGGTGAACACGCCGAGGAAGGTGCCCTTCTCGATGATCGGCGTGCTCAGTGTGCTCATCAGCACCTGCTGGCCGCCGATGTCATAGGCATAGGGTTCACTGACCTTGGGCAGCTTGTCGCGGCTGGGATCCATGTACCAGTCGGCCGAACCATCGGCGGCTTCGGTGTAGTCCGTCATCGGCGACTGCTGCGGTGCGCCGTCCTGCCAGGCCCAGTAACTCATGTAGCGCCCGGTGGCATCGTGCGCCTCGGTGTTGACGAACTCGGCGTCCTTGCCGTCGAACGCGTCGGCTTCCCACATGGTGCTCTTGCCCAGCCATTCCGGATGGGTGCGCAGCTGCTCGCCGAGCACCGCCGCCAGGCTGGCGCGGTCGGGTACATCGCCGCGCGCACGCTGGGCGAGCACGGCTTCGACCATCGCGTCGTTGCTGGCGAAGGCCGTGCCCAGATCGGCGGCAACCTGGCGCGCTTCGGCGTTGGCTTCGCTGGTCATGGTCTGGCGCGAGGCATCGATCAGGCTGGCACTGGCCTGGCGGTAGATCAGGAACGCGGTCAGGCCGAAGCACAGCAGCGCGATCACGGCGGTGCCCAGCATCAACTTGTGGGCGATGCTGCCCGGGCGTCGGGCAGCGGCGGAACGGGAAGGAGGCATGGAAGGGTCCGCTAGGCAGTTCGGGATGACCGGCACCGCGAGGGCACCGCGCAGGCGCGCGATCCGTCGCGCAGGCCGCCGGCCGCCGGGGCACGCCCGGCGCTGGAAGCGCACCGGGTTAGCGGCCGCCCACCCACGAGGTTGAGGCAGCCCGCATGCACATTCCTGAATCTGCTCAGGGACGGGTCAGCAACCCGCCCCGCTGCCGGGCTACTCGGCTACGCGGTCCTTGATCCACTGCGCCCGCGGCAGCACTTCGATGCTGCCCGCGGCGTACTGCTGCAGCACATCGTCCGGGCCGAACCGCGGCTGCCAGCCCAGCTCGCTGCGGAGGCGGGCACTGTCGTAGACGCGGTCGATGTTCATCGGCAGCGGCCAGCCACGGCGTTCGAACTCGGCCAGCAGCTGCGGCACGCGCCGCGCCAGCACGTTGCGCGGCTGGGTGGCCAGTTCCAGGCAGTCCTCACGCCGGAACGGCGTCGGCGCACAGGCGATGTAGCGGGCGAAGGCGGCACCGTCATCAAGCAGCAGCGCGGCATGCGCACTGGCCACGTCACGCGCGTCGATACCACGGTGCAGGCGGAACATCGCCATGCGCTCGGGCGGCTCCGGGAAGCAGCGGCCCATGCGCAGTACGCGCACGCTGAAGCCCGGTGCTGCGGCGGCCACGGCCAGGGCCTCGGCCTGCAGCTTGCTGCGGTGATAGATCGTGCGGGGCAGGGGCTCGGTGTCTTCATCAATCCAGCGGCAGCCTCCCGCCACCACCGCATGCCCGTACAGCGCGGTGGTACTGGTCAGCACGAACCGCCGCGCACCAGCCTCGCGAGCTGCCTGCAGCAGGTGCGCGGTGGCCTCCACGTTGATCTGCTGGAACACCGCATCCGGCACCAGTCCCACATGCGGTGCGTGCAGGGCGGCGGTGTGGATCACTGCGTCGACGCCACGGACAGCGCGTTCCACCGCCTGGCGATCGGTGACATCGGCGATGATGCGCGTGGTGGCGAACGGGCTGCGATCCAGCCCCACCACTTCGTGGGCGGCCGCGAGTGCGCCAAAGATCGCACGCCCGATCCGTCCGGAACTGCCGGTCAACAGAATCTTCATTGAGTCCATTCGCTCGAAGCGCCCGGGAACTACCGGGATGATTCGATTCTAGGCAAGCGGCATGTCGTCTGCGATAGCCGGATGTTGCAAAAACGCGTTCATCGTGGCGACGTTGGCGGTGCCAGCAGTTGCCGCGCGATGAACAGCGGATCATCACCGCCGGGCACATCAGGCGTGATGCCGGTTCGTTCCCAGTTGCCGCCGGTGCGCAGGTTGATCGGCTGACGGTCCGGAATGCTGATCTGATAACCATCGGGCAGCTGCACAGGATCATCGAACATATGCGCGGCGCCACCGCTGCGGCTGCCGACGATGCGTGCGCGCCCCACCGCCTGCAACGAGTACGCGACGAACTCGGCCGCCGAGCCGGTGCGACGGTCGATCAGCACCACCAGCGGCTTCAGGTAGGGCGGCAGGCTGGACGGCGGCAACCGGACCGCAGTGCGCCGACCGCGCTGCTCCAGCGCCTGTACCTCGGTGATTCCCGGCTCCAGCAGGGTCCGCACCAGCAGGTCCGCGCTGCCATCATCGCCGCCGCCGTTCTGGCGCAGGTCCAGTACCAGGCCGTCGGTATCGGCCAGCAGGCTGAACGCTGCCGCCAGTTTCGGCCGGGCCAGGTCGAGCGGATAGAAGGTACTCAGGCGCAGGTAGCCGATGTTGCCCTCCAGCACCCGTACCTCGCGCACGCCCGCACCATTGATGCGCGCGTCCGCGCGCCAGGCCATCAGCCAGTCGTCCTGGCCGGCATCGGCGTCCACGCGTTCCACATGGAAGTGACCATCGAACACGTCCAGATCCTGGTTCAGGCGTGCACTGAACGCCTGCGGGTCGGCGCAACTGTCCGCATAGCGCCGCTGGCTGGACCAGCCGCGCACCGCTGCGGCAATGCGGGCACCCTCGGCCTCGTCCAGGTACTGCGCCTGTATTGCGGTGGCCGCGGCCTGCAGAACCGCATCCTGGGACGGGCATGCCGCCGCCAGCAACGCACCCAGCATCCACGAAACCGCCATGACCCCACCCCGTATTGATGATGTATAAGTGCTTATATATCATCGCGATCATGGATCTCCAACACGCCACCCTGGGGACGCTGCTGCGCGCCCTGCTCGATCAGCTCGACCCGGCCGTCGAACAGGCCTACCGCGATCTGCAGCTGGACTATCGGCCGCGCTACACCCCGGTGCTGCGCACGCTGATGGCGCAGGGGCCGTGCCGCATCAAGGACCTGGCATTGGCCTGCGGGCTCAGCCATTCGGCGCTCAGCCAGACCGTGGCAGCGATGGTGCGCGACGGCTGGCTGCACAGCGTCATCGGTGAAGACAGCCGCGAACGCATCCTGCAGTTGAGCCCGCATGCGCTGCGGGCCGTGCCGGCACTGCAGGCCCAATGGCAGGCCACCGCGCGTGCAGCACGCAGCCTGGAGGCCGACCTCGGCCAGCCACTGGAGCAGGTGCTGCGCAGCGCCTTGCAGGCGCTCGAACGACGCCCCTTCGCGCAGCGCCTGCGCGAGGCACGCGAAGGCTGACACGGTTCGCCCCCGCTGCGGCCGAGGGCGGCCGGCCGCTTGAACCCTGTGCGCAGGCCGCGTGAAGACATCTGCAAGGATGGCGACCTGGACTTAGCGCGCGATGGCCAAGCATGGCCGCTGTCGCCGACGACGGCGACGCCCACACCGCAGGAGGATTCACATGACTGGCCAGAACCCGCGCAGCTCCACCCGGGGCTTCGCCTCGATGGACGGGGACAAGCAACGTGCGATCGCCGCCAAGGGCGGACGCGCCGCGCATGCCTCCGGCAACGCGCATGAATTCAGCCCGGACGAGGCCCGCGTCGCCGGCCGCAAGGGCGGCGAAGCCATCAGCCGCGATCGGCAGCACATGGCGGCGATCGGCCGCGAAGGCGGCCACGCACGCCACGCCAACGCACGCCAGCAGCAGCAACAGGCATCGCTCGACCCCACCGCAAAGGACCCGCAACGCCAGCAGGGATGAACGCTGCGCGGTCAGTGCGCGAGGCGAAGTCGGCGCAGACCGATGGCCGCAAGCAGGGCCAGCACGCCTGCCACCGCCATCGCCCACCCGAAGCCACTGGCCATCGCACTGCGGTACCACGCCACCACCTGTGGCGTGGAATACGTCGAGCCCGGGTGCAGGATCAGCCCGCGTGCATGGGCCGCCAGCCCTGGCTGCCCGGCGGCCAGTGCGGACGCGGCAAACTGGTGTACCGCACGCACGCCCATCAGGCTGCCCAGCAGCGCGATGCCCAGGCTCATGCCCGCCTGGCGCAATGCATTCATCGTGGCTGACGCGATGCCCGCGCGCTCGGCCGGTACCTGGGCCATGACCGCCATGCCGGTGGCGGGCACTGCCAGCCCCATGCCGATGCCCAGCAGCATGAGCAAGGCACTGGCCTGCCCTCCCGACGTCGCGGGCTGCAACGTGGCCATCGCGCACAGCGCCACGGCGACCAGCACATAGCCGCAGACCAGTGCGGTGTGCAGCCCCACGCGTACCACCAGGCGACCGAACAACAACGAGACGACGCCCATCAACAGGAACTGTGGCACCAGCTGCGAGCCTGCCGAGGCTGCGCTGAGCCCCTGCGCCTGCTGGAAGAACAGGGACAGGAAAAACAGGCTCGCATAGGCGGTGAATCCCAGCACGAACGAAGCCAGGTTGAGCATGCCGAAACGGCGATCGGCAAACAGGTCCAGCGGCAGCAGCGGGCGTGCCACCCGGCGTTCGACCAGGCCGAACAACACCAGCCCGGCAGCGGCGATGCCCATCGCCGACAGCGTTGCCGGCGCCAGCAGGCCCTGCTCGCCGATCGCGATCAGGCCATAGCTCAGCGCACCCAGTGCAACGACGCTGAGCAGTTGCCCCGCCGGGTCCAGCGCTGCATGGTGTGGATGCCGTCGCTCCGGGATACCCCACGCACCGAGCATGAGGGCAAGCAGGCCCAGCGGCAGGTTGATCAGGAAGATGCTCGCCCAGCCGGCGCGCTGCACCAGCACGCCGCCCAACAACGGGCCGAGTACCAGGGCCAGCGCACTGAATGCCGACCACCCCCCGATCGCGCGTGCACGCTGGCGCGGATCGGGGAACGCATGGCTGAGGAGCGGCATGGCGCTGGGAATCAGCAGCGCACCGGCGATGCCCTGCACCGCCCGCCCGGCCACCAGCGTTGGCAGGTTTCCGGCGCAGGCGCACAACAACGACCCCAGGGTGAAGGTGGCCACGCTGAGCAGCCACATCCGCCGATGCCCATAGCGATCACCGAGCGGGCCCGCCGACAGCATCAGGGCCGACAATGCGATGGCATACGCGTTGATCACCCACTGCAGGCCGGCCATGTCGGTGTCCAGCGCCTGCTGCAGGGTCGGCAGGGCGACGTTGACGATGCTGATGTCCAGCGATGCGAGGAAGGTGCCGAGATAGGCCGCCAGTACCAGCGCCGGTCGTCGCAAGCGTTGCATGTTCGGATCCCGGGGGAGGACGTGCGCGCATCGTAGCCACTGACTGACCGTCGGTCAATGAGCGACGGTCAGTCATTCCTGAGGCAGGGCTAGAATGGCGGCCGACACACCCGGACCCAGCCACGATGCAGACCCCCGCTGCCGCCAGGCCTCGCACCAAGCCCGCCGAAACCCGCCAGGAAGAACTGATGGACGCCGCGCAGGCGCTGTTCCTGTCACAGGGCGTGGAGGCCACCACCGTCAGTGACATCGTGGCCGCAGCCGACGTGGCCAAGGGCACCTTCTATACCTACTTCGCCTCGCGCGGCGAGATCCTGCAGGCATTGGCGCAGCGCTACACCCGGCACTTCATCGAGGACGTCGACCAGGCCGTGCAGCAGCAGCCCGCCGCCGATGGCGTGGCACGCCTGCGCGCCTGGATCCGCGCCAACATCGAGATCTACGTGCGCACGCACGCCGTGCACGATGTGGTCTTCGCCCATCACCATCATCACCAGCGCGGCAATGCCGAGCGCAATGCGATCCAGCAGCAGCTGCTGTCGATTCTTGAAACGGGAATGACCGCCGGTCTGTGGCAGTTGCCGTCGCCGCAGGTCACCGCCTCGCTGATCTATGCCGGCGTGCACGGCGCCACCGATGACCTGATCGCCGCACCCGCGCAGGACGCCGACGCCTTCATTACGGCCGTGGTGGACGACTGCCTGCGCATGGTCGGCGTAGCGCCGGTCGCGATGCATCGCTGACCCGCAACCCTCCGCTCAGCAATGGGCGAGGATGTTCAACAGCCTTCCGAACGGATCGCGCACGAAGAAGCGACGCACGCCCCAGGGTTCATCGGCCGGGCCGTACTCCAGCGCGATGCCGGCCGCGCGCATGCGCTCCAGCACGTCCTGCAGATTGTCCACCTCGATCGACAGGTCCGGCACCGCGGTGCCGGAGCCGCCTTCACTGGCAAAACTGACCTGTGCCAGCGCATTGCCCTGCCCGCCGTGGGTGACGATCCAGCCGTGGTCCATCACCACCGGCATGCCGAGCAGGTCGCCGTAGAAGGCAGCAGCCCGTTGCGGATCGGACGTGGCGATGTTGGCAACGACGCGCCTGACAGCCATGGCATTCCCTCTCCCGGAAGACGCATCGAGAGTACCGCATCGATGCCAGCGTCACCTTCTGCAACAGAAGAGCCCCGTCGATGACGGGGCTCCAGACGGCACAGAACTTAGAAGGCGCGACTCACACGCCCATGCACAGGTCGACCACGCAGGTGTTGTACGCCTGCTGGCACTCACCGGCATCAACGCCGCTGGCCAGGCACATCTGATAGGCCCGCCAGCACGGCTTGTCACAGGGCTCGACCGGCCCTGCCACTGCCACCGAACCAGTACAGGCCAGCGCGAACACCGCACCGGCGACCATCTTCTTCAATGCACGCATCGTCATCACTCCTTGATAAGCCTGGTGAGCCCAGGCCGGCCCACCGTAGCGGGGCCGCCGGGAGGCGAGGTGAACATCCACGTCACGAATCCTTAACCAGTTCATAAAATTTCCTTCACACGACTGGGGGGCATCGGCCTGCCTTCGCGTTAACGGCGTTGTTGTCCGTCAACCAAGGAAGTTGTCCGATGAATCACCCGCTGCACGGCCGTTCGTCCCGCTCCCTCCCGCATCGCCCGCTGGCACTTGCTGTTGCCAGCTCGCTGCTGCTGGCCACCACCTTGCCGGCCATGGCCAGCGAATCACTCGATGCCTGGCAGCATCAACGCCAGCTGCAGGCAGCGTGGGCACGGCCCGTCGCCGATGTGTCGTCGGCTTCCACGGCGCCCACCACCACTGCGCCTGCAACGGAAAACACCGCCCTGCTCGGCAAACCCGGCGATGCAGCCAGCTGGCGCAGCGATGAATTCAACGCCGATTGGGGACTGGCTGCGATGGGCGCCGATTACGCCTACGCGCGCGGCCTGACCGGCCAGGGCGTGCGCCTGGCCCTGTTCGATTCAGGCTCGGCACTGGCACACCCCGAATTTGCCGGGCGCAACACCTCCAGCATCACCATCGGTGCGGACTGCGCCACACCCGGCGTGGTGGCCGGTGCCGGCGCATGCGGCCAGACCCGTGGCGAGCAGCCGGGCTACAACTACTACGGCCTCGGCCCCGGTGTTCCCGCCGCGCTGGCCGCACGGCTGATCGCCGCAGGCCAGCCCTATGGCTTCAGCTACGCCGACCATGGCACCCACGTGCTGGGCACCATCGGTGCCAACCGTGATGGCAAGGGCATGCACGGCGTGGCGTTCGGTTCCAACCTGACCGCTGCCCGCGTCTTCGGCGACACCTACTACGAGTGGCGCCTGGACCCTGACAACTTCTATCGCCCGCGTGCGCTGTACCGCACCGATCCGGATGACGCTGCCACGCTGGACATGTATGCGCAGATCCAGGCGCAGGGCGTGCGCGCCATCAACCACAGCTGGGGCATCTCCACCCGCAACATGACCGCTGCCGCGCTGGACGCGCAGTATGCGGCGATCGGTGATGGCTACGACGTGTACGGCAGCATCTATGCCGTCAGCGGCGACAAGCCCGGCTCCACGCTGATCCAGGTCTGGTCGGCCGGCAACGGCAGTGGTGCGGTGGCCGGCATCACCGCGTCGATGCCGCGCTGGAAGCCGGAGATCGAACCCTACTGGCTGGCGGTGGCCAATGTGCGCCGGCCCAATGCCGCCGCCGGCGAAACCGACTACGTGATCGACGGCAGCTCCAGCATCTGCGGTGTCGCCGCCAACTGGTGCATCTCCGCTCCCGGCACCGACATCCTCAGCACCATCGTGTCCGGCGAGATCAAGGGCCGCATCGAGAACACCTCGGCGTACGTGCGGCTGATCATCGACAGCGAGAACACCCAGTACACCTACGGCACCAAGACCGGCACGTCGATGGCCGCACCGCACATCACCGGCGCCCTCGGCCTGTTGATGGAGCGCTTCCCGTACCTGGACAACGCCCAGGTGCGCGATGTGCTGCTGACCACCGCGCGCGATCTGGGTGCGGCAGGCATCGACCCCATCTACGGCTGGGGCATGGTCGACCTGCGCAAGGCCATCGAAGGCTATGGATCGCTGCGGGTGGATACCAATGTGGTGATGAACCAGAAGGCCGGTGGCCTGAAGGTGTGGGAAGGCGATGCATGGGATGACTGGACCAACGCCATCGGCGGCCCCGGCAAGCTGACCAAATCCGGCATCGGCTGGCTGCGCCTGAGCGGCGACAACACCTTCAACGGTGCTGTACTGCGCGAGGGCACGCTGGAGTTGAACGGCAGCAACGCGCTCACTTCGGCGGTCGACGTGCAGGGTGGCCAGTTCCTGCTCAACGGCAGCCTGGTCTCCACCGCGCTCACCACCCACGGCGGCGTCAGCACGGTCAGCGCCAGCGGCGTGCTGAAGAACAGCAACCTGACGGTCGACGGCGGCGTGGTGTCCTTCAACGGCACGCAGACCGGTGGCACCACCACGGTCGGGGCCAACGGCCTGCTGAAGGGCGTCGGCACGCTGGGCAGCACCCGCGTCGATGGCACCATCGCCCCCGGCAACTCCATCGGCACGCTCACCATCAACGGCAACTACGTGCAGGGCGCCAGCGGCGTGTTTGCCGCCGAACTGGCCCCGGGTGGGCGCAGCGACCAGCTGCACGTGACCGGCACCGCGACCCTCGGCGGCACCCTGGTGGCGTTGCCGGAACCGGGCACCTACTACCTCGGCGAGCAGTTCAACTTCATCCGCGCCGACGGCGGCGTCAGCGGCCAGTTCGCCAGGACCGACTTCAGCGCCTTCTCGCCGTTCCTGCAGTTCAGCCTGGCCTACGGTGCCAACGGCGCCCGCATCGACGTCGCACGCGGTGCGCTGCTGGCCAGCGCGGCCAGCACGCCGAACCAACGCGCGATCGCCGCGGCCGCCGACGTGCTGGCGATCAACCAGGGCCTGCCCAAGCCGCTGACCCAGCTGTTCCCGCAGCAGGTCGGCGGCGTGCTCGACGGCATCGGCGGCGAACTGCACGCTGCCACCGCGCTGGCCCTGGTCGAAGGCAGCCGCCATGTCCGTGATGCCGCGCTGTCGCGTCGCGCCGGCGCGGCGGCCCCCGGTGCGGAGCCGGGCGACGCCACCGGCGCATGGGTGCAGGCCATCGGCGGCAACGGCAAGCTGGATGGCAATTCCAACACCGCGCGCACCGATACCAACAGCAACGGCGTGCTGGTCGGCGTCGACCGCGAGTTCGGCGGCTGGCAGATCGGCGTATTGGCCGGCACTGGCCGCACCGACGTGAAGCAGCAGGAGCGTCGCGCCCGGTCGAAGATCGACAACACCCACTTCGGTGCCTACGCCAGCCACAACTGGGGCGGATTCGGCCTGCGTGGCGGCGTCGCATGGAGCCGCAACGAAGTGAAGAGCAACCGCGATGTGGCCTTTGCCGGTTTCAGTGACAGCCTGAGCGCGCGCTACAACGCACACACCCGCCAGGCCTTCATCGAGGCGGGCTACCGCTTCGGCAGCGCCGAGGGTGGCCTGGAGCCGTATGTGCAGTTCGCGCGCGTGGAAGTGGACCTCAAGCAGATCGACGAGCGCGGCGGTGCGGCGGCACTGCACGGCAAGGTGGACGACACCGGCACCACGGTCGCCACCGCCGGCGTGCGCTTCGACAAGGGCCTGAAGGCGTCGTTCCAACAAGACAGCTGGCTGCACCTGCGCGGTGGCGTGGGCTATCGCCGCGCCTCGGGTGACCGCAGCCAGGTGGCCAACCTCGCCTTCGCCAACAGCACCACGACGTTCGCGGTCGAGGGCGCACCGATTGCCGACAATGCGGTCGTGGCCGAACTGGGCCTGTCGGCCTGGCTGACCCCGCGGCAGCAGCTGGAACTGGGCTACAGCGGCCAGTTCGGCAGCGAGAGCCGCGATCACGGTGCCAATGCCCGCTGGTCGATCCGCTTCTAGTCACGTGCCCGGTTAGTCACGTGCTCTCTTGACGGGTTGGGGCGGCCTCGCGGCCGCCCCTTTTTTATGCGCGTTCTCTGGGCAAAGGTGGCCGGGGCAGCGCACTGCCCCGGCCGCGGCGGCCCCGGGGAGAAGGCCGCCTTCAAGCGTCAGGCTGCCTTCATCGCGTGCTTGCGCGCGCGCATGACGTTGTGGCATTCCTGCACGTCCGGCAGCAGCTGGGTCACTTCCTGGCGCACGGCCGGCGGCAGATCGTTCTCCTTCAGCACGTCCTTGAACGCGCCGAGCAGGCGATCTTCGGATTCTTCCAGCTCGGCCACGTAGCCGTAGTTGGTATCACCGAAGGCAGCACGCACCTTGCCGTAGAACTGCTGCATCGAGCCGACGACAGTACCGTGCTCGGCCGGCTTGCCACCGCTGGCAGCGACCGAGCCGCTCAGTGCGGCGACGATGCGGCCCTTGACGCCGGCAATGCGGGTGAACAGTGCCGACAGCTCGGCATCCTTCACCTTGGTCGCGGCCTCTTCATAGAAGGACTTGCCATCACGGGCGATCTCGATCAGGTCGTTGAGGCGATGTTCGATGGTGGACTGGGTGCTCATGTCATTGCTCCTGTGTAGTCGATTCCGTGGGAGAGAGGCAGCCTTGAGTGCTGCCTGCGGGGACCACTGTGGACAGGGTCATGTGCTTCGTGGGTGAGCATCGATTGATGCATGCATCACCTCGCCCAACCCGCACTGACCGCTTCACGCCACGGTGGTGTTGCGTTCACGCAGAGTTGTCCGCGCGTGCCTCACCAGGGGATGAAGAGAATGACCAGAACGATGATCAGCACCGCAGCGAGCGCTGCCATCAGCACGTTTCGCTGGCGCCAGCTGGGCTTCGGTTTTCCTGGGGTATTCATGGATGCACACCTGTTTCTGCGGATGACCCCGCCAGCCTGATGGATCTGAATCAGTGCCCGCGTAGAGGGCACGTGCATGCGACGTGCACGCGCCGGAGCGTATGTCGATTCCAGGCGCTGTCGTTCGTCGGAACACTGGAAGCCAGGCCCGTCGGCCTGCAGGAGCCTCCCGATGTGTCCCATCCTCACTGCCTTCGCCACCTCACCCGATCGCGGCCAGGGCCTGGCCCGCGACATGCGCGTGCGCTGGGCGCTGGAAGAACTGGGCGTGGCCTACGACGTGCAGCTGCTGACCTTTGCCGGGATGAAGCAGCCCGCCCACCTCGCAAGGAATCCATTTGGGCAGATTCCCACCTGGCAGGACGGCGGCCAGGTCCTGTTCGAATCCGGCGCCATCGTCCTGCACCTGGCCGAACAGCACCCGGGCCTGTTGCCGCGCGATCCGGATGCGCGCATGCGCGCGATCATGTGGATGTTCGCCGCGCTGAACACGGTGGAGCCGCCGGTTGTTGAGCGCTCGATGGCCTGGGTACTGGAGCGCGAGCAGCCCTGGTATGCGCAGCGGCTACCGATGCTCGATGAGCGCGTGCGGACGCGGCTGGCGCAGTTGTCCGCAGCGCTGGGTGATTCCGCCTGGCTGGACGGCGGATTCGGCGCGGGCGACCTGATGATGGCTGCGGTGCTGTTGCGGCTGAAGAGCAGCGGCCTGCTCGATGAATTCCCGCGGGTGAGCGGCTACGTGGACCGGGCAACGCAACGCCCCGCCTACCAGCGCGCGTTCGCCGCGCAGCGGGCGGTGTTCCAGAACAGGTAGTTCCGCGCCCGGCGTGGAAGCACTCAGCGCGGCCTGGGCCGGCAGGCGGCCTGTACCAGCATCAGCTGTGCCACCAGGATCAGCATCGCGCACCCGGACAACAGCCACGGATCGATGTACCACTGCGCGTTGAAGCTGAACTCTCCGGCGGAGATGCGCTTCCAGCCGTTGAAGTGCTGCATGGCGGCCACCACGAACGCGAAGCCGCCTGACGTGTACGCAAGCCAGGGCACGATGAGGCCACCCGGCCGCGCGAACAGCATCAACAGCCCCAACACGCCGATCACCGTGCGCTGCACGCGGCAGTAGGGGCAGACATAGGCCAGCCCGCTCCATTCCACCGACCAGGCCAGCAGGCTGACCAGCACCGACAGGCCTGCGGCAAGGTACAGCCACTTCGGCGGAATCGTCATGCTGCCGCTGTATGCCATCGCCTGCTCCTTCGTTCAAAGACCTGGGCAGGGTAACAGCGCCACAGGGTCAATCCTTCTTGAAGACCGTGCGCTTGCCGATCGGGCTGCTCTTGCGCGCCGTCGGCTTGGCGAGGCCCGGAATGAGGAAGTCGGTCACCTTGTGGCCCTTCTGGACCTTGGCGGCCAGCCAGCGCGGCATGCGCCCACGGCCGGACCAGGTGAGCCGCTTGTACTCCGGGTCGCGGTACTTGGCCGCCACTTTGCCGGTCCTGCGCCGTGCCGGCTTCCGGCGCGGGGCGGCCTCTTCGATGGCCTCTCCGCCGAACAGCTCCTCGAGGGTGTAGCCCGCTTCGGCCGCTGCGGCCTTCAGCAGGCGGCGTACCGCACTGGCCGGGCGGCGGTTGGAAATCAGCTGTTTCCGCTGTTCAGCGGCAACCACCAGGGCGCCCAGCTCGCGAAGGCTGAGCGATTCAATATCAATCGTCATGCGAGAAAGGTCTACCGCGCCGTGGCGGCTGTCAAGGCATCCTGATGGCCGGGCATACACACAGGCTTCACCGCCGCTGGGCTCCGATCGCCTTCGCACGCCATCCCCGAGGACATCGACGTGAGCACCTCATCGCATTCGCTCGCCTACCTGCTTGCACGGCTCCTGCTGATGGCGCTGTTCCTGGTCTCCGGCATCGGCAAGCTCGGCGACCCCGGTGCCACCCAGGGCTACATGGAAGCGATGGGCGTGCCGGGCATCCTGCTGTGGCCGACCATCGCCTTTGAGATCGGCAGCGGGCTCTGCATCCTGCTCGGCTTCCAGACCCGCCTGGTGTCGGGGGTGCTGGCGGGCTTCAGCCTGGTGACCGCTTTCATCTTCCATCACAACGTCGCCGACCCGACCCAGCAGATCATGTTCCTGAAGAACCTGGGGCTGGCCGGTGGATTCCTGCTGCTGGCCTGCACCGGGGCCGGGCGTTACAGCATTGATGGGCGCGGGCGGCGCGCGCAGCGGTAACGGAGACGCAATGCCAGGCATTGCCCGGTGCCGTCTTCGCGCGCAGGGCGACGCGCACACCTCAGCGCAGATGAGCTCAGCCCCGCCGCCGGGTCCGGAAGTGATCCCGATACGCTGAAGGGGACATGCCAACGATGCCCTGGAACGCCTTGCGGAAGGATCCCGCATCGTCGTATCCCAGTGACGCGGCTATCCGGGCAACGGGAAGGTCCCCGAGCTGTAGCGCGTCCCTCGCCTTGGCCATCCTGACCTGGCGGATATAGTCGGCCGGATTGAATCCGGTGGCCTTCTGGAAGCGGCGGATGAAGGTTCTTTCGGTGAGATGCGCACGCTCGGCCAAGGCGATCACGGTGTGGCGCTGACCCGGCTGCGAAAGGATGAAGCGCTGGACGGCCAGCACCGCGGCATCATCATGATCGAACCTTGGCAGGAATCCCTGCAGTGGCCGCGGGTCCTGCCGGATCCCATCGCTGAGCATGAAGCGCGCCGTTGCCAGCATCACACTGGAGCCCATCGTGCGATCGACGATCAACAGACCGAGATCATTCCAGGCAAGGATCGCGCCGGACGTAATGACGTCACCGTCATCGATGACAACGTTCTCGGTCGTCACCTGCACGTCGGAGTACGTGCTGGCAAGCAACTCCGCGAATGCCCAATGCGTGGTGACCCGGCGTCGCGCAAGCAGGCCGGTCTGCGCGAGCACGAAGGCGCCTGCGCAGACCGAACACATGATCGCGCCAAGTGAATGGAGCTCCTTGAGCCACTGTGCCTGGCGTGGCATCGCGGACATCCGTCCGGGCATCGCAACGCTGGGGGGTGAGATCACGAATGCGGGAGCATTCACATCGCCGGGATCACTGTCCCAGCAGCATTCCATGCGCCCCGATGCCGGGTTCAACTGCCAGTGTGTCACCCGGATGAAACACTGCCGGTCATCTTCGTGCGGATACGTGGCCCATTCATTCGCGATCCGGAACAGATCGGTCAGGCCATGGATCGCCGCCATCTGGCAATCTGGATAGATCAGCAGAGCGATTTCAATCCGCTTGTCAGTTTCGATACCCATGAATGTCACCTCCGCCAATTTCAATTGATGCAGCGCTACCTAGAATGGATTCGGACGGAGTGATGGCCGCCTCAGGATAGAGGGAAATGCGCGCCTGAGGCCACTCCGCAACCCGCACTGACAGCGTCCTTCCTCCTGCGCCGATACAAGGTCGCCGGCATGCAGGACGCCCCCCGACTCACAACAGCGAGGAACCCTGAAATGGCTACGGTTACCACGAAAGATGGCGTCGAAATCTTCTACAAGGATTGGGGTCCGCGTGACGCCAAGGTCATTCATTTCCATCATGGCTGGCCGCTCACCTCCGACGACTGGGACGCGCAGATGCTGTTCTTCGTCAACAAGGGCTACCGCGTGGTCGCGCACGACCGCCGCGGGCATGGACGGTCCAGCCAGGTGTGGGATGGCCACGACATGGATCATTACGCGGACGATGTTGCCGCGGTGGTCGAGAAGCTGGGCACCCAGGGTGCGATGCACGTCGGCCATTCCACCGGTGGTGGCCAGGTGGTTCGCTACATCGCCCGCCACGGCGAGAAGAATGTATCCAAAGCGGTGCTGATCAGCTCGGTGCCGCCGCTGATGGTCAAGACCGCCGCAAACCCACAGGGCACGCCCAAGGAAGTCTTCGACGACTTCCAGGCGCAGCTGGCGGCCAACCGTGCGCAGTTCTACCACGACGTGCCGTCAGGTCCCTTCTATGGCTACAACCGCCCCGGTGCGAAGCCCTCCGACGCAGTAATCTGGAACTGGTGGCGACAGGGCATGCAGGGCTCGGCGAAGGCGCACTACGATGGCATCGTTGCCTTCTCGCAGACCGATTTCACCGATGACCTGAAGGGCATTTCCATTCCGGTGCTGGTGATCCATGGCGACGATGACCAGGTGGTTCCGTATGCGGATTCCGGCGTTCTCTCCGCGAAGCTGGTGAAGAACGGCAAGCTGATCACCTACGAAGGTGCACCGCACGGCATTCCGACCACGCACGCGGACCGGATCAACGCCGACCTGCTGGCGTTTTTGGAAAGCTGAGCATGAAGGAACCGGGAAGTGCTTCAGGCACTTCCCGGCCATGGACGGCGACAGCCGCTGTCACACACACCAGGTCCAGGTCGAGACGCGCATTCTTAACTCTTCAGAATTCGATCAAGCGCCCTTCGTGCCATGCGTCCGGCAAAGCAGCATGATGAGCGCCCTCCAAGTCAGGGTTTCCGTTCATCTTCATGCGTGACATCGGACAGTTCTACGTAACCAGCGTCGAGGGAGTGACGCGCGCGGACGGCACACTCCTGCAGGTCACTCGAATCGATTGCGCCTGCATCAAGTGCTCATGGCAGTTCAGGGCGATTCCCAATCATGGGCTGGTCGATCTTGATGGGGCAGCGGCCCTCAGTTGCCCAACCTGTGGCAATCACCAGTCCGTCAGCCGGGCACGGCTCGAAGAGCTCAATCGACGCAACGGCGAATAGCCAGCGCCTGGACCTTCCCTCAACATCGCACCGACACTGCCGATACCTGTTCGGCACTAGCCTTCAGTCAACCGATACTTGCCGGCCTTCCCATGAGTCATACCGGACTGTTTCAGATCACCGACCTGACGTACAAAGCCGGAGAGCATGGCACTCTGGCGCGGGCACTGCAGATCGTAGCGACGTGCACTGCGTGCGGCGCTACGAGCGTGTGGGGCGAGCATGAGATGGAACATGTCGCCGGGGGAACCGTGCTGGCCTGCCGCAACTGTGGCGTCCGCCAGGCCATCAGCAACGCGCGTCTTTCAAGCAGCCCATCCGACATCCGTCATCCGCGCCGCTGAGTGGCACGCGGTTGGTATCGCATAGCGCGCCAGCAGACGCAGGCGTTCACTCGCCTTTTACAACGCGTCGCCACCTCCGGCGAAGAAGCACCCGGATGCATCTGCCTGCATCCAAGCACTGCGCCCCCGCGTATGTAGGATGCCCGCGCCTTGCGGGCCTCCCATAGAGGAACGCGCCGTGAAAGCTCTTCAGCGGATAACCGCCACCGTCAGCTTCGCCGTACTCGTTTCAGCCACTTCCTTGAGCTTCGCCGCCAACACCGTGATGGTGGGCGGAGCGGAGATGTATCCCAGCAAGACCATTGTCCAGAACGCCATCAACTCCAAGGACCACACCACCCTGGTCGCCGCGGTCAAGGCAGCCGGGCTGGTCGATACGCTCAATGGTGCTGGCCCCTTCACCGTTTTCGCACCCACCAATGCAGCCTTCGACAAGTTGCCCGCAGGCACGGTCGATACGCTGGTAAAGCCTGAAAACAAGGCGCAGTTGACCAGGATCCTGACCTACCACGTGGTGCCGGGCAATTACAGTTCCGCGCAGCTGATGGCCGATGCCAGAAAGCACGGCGGCAAGGCCATGCTGAAGACCGTTGAAGGTGAATCCCTCACCATCGCGTTGCATGACGGAAAGCTGTGGGTCATTGATGCCAAGGGTGGCAAGGCGGGAATCAGCATTGCCGATGTCGGCCAGTCCAATGGCGTGATCCACGTGATCGACACCGTGTTGATGCCGAAGTAACGACGACCGGCGGCTCGAGCATAAGCGCGGCAGTCGCACAGCGGCTGCCGCTGTCGCTTCCCTTGAACCAGAATCAGCGCTGCGAAGCGGATGACGCGCTACCTCATGTGTCCAGCAGCCTTGATCACCCTTGTCAGCCAGAAGCAGAGCCGGGATTCCAGCTGATTACCTGAACGTCGTAGAGCTCACATTCGGTTTGGTCCATCGGCTCCCAATGGTCGCTCGCCAACTCAAAGAAGGCATCCGGCACGTCCATGGAAAACGTTGCGCCCTTCTCCCGATTGCGCTGGCGGACGCGATCGCGACGAACCTCACGTGGCGCATCCAGCAGATACACGGCCAGATCGTAGCCTGCCTCCCTGACCTTCGCGTAGAAATTCTCGCGGCTGGCTCTCTCCACCAGACCCAGCTCAAGCACAACGTCGCACCCCGCATCGAGCACTTCGCTGGCTGTGACCCATAGCTGATCCAGGCAGCGCGACTTCCTTGCCGCATACCATTCCATCAGGTTGGCGGCGGGACGGTCCGGGCTGTACAGCCGGACGAACCACGCGTCCAGGATGAATCCTGCGGCCGTATGCAGACGTCGCAGCTCGGCAACAAACGTGGATTTACCCGCACCTACGGGTCCTTCGACCAGGTGAATCGTTGCCATCGTGGTTGAGCCATCCTTCATGGCATTCAGAGACAGATCGGCCATCGGAGACCAATCGCTGTTTCGGGGGGATAACGGAGCTGTGGGTATGACCATGGACACCCGTGACACTGACGATCAGGCTTACCTGCACCGCTGGCAACCCCGCGCCCCTGCCCAACGTGAATTCTGCCCGCGGCACAAAAAAGGCACTTGGGCGGAACCCAAGTGCCATTCTTGTGGTGGGCCCACCAGGATTCGAACCTGGAACCAAGGGATTATGAGGCCTCTATGGGGCTTCCACGCGCTTCCACAGGCGTTCCGACTTTAAGCTAAGTGGTTGATTTTCTCAGGTTGTGCGACCACCTGCGCCCATCATCGTCCACCTCTTTCCACGGACAAGCGGTCACCGAGCGGTCACCAATGGGCGCAATGAAGGGAATGCTTACAGCGAAGGGACTGGCCGCTTTGCCGGTCGGCGAATGGGCCTCTGATCCTGCTCCGCGCGGCACAGGCTGCCTGGACGTGCGCAAGCTCGCTGGCGGCCAGCTGCGGTTCTACTACCGGTACACGAAGGCCAACGGGCAGCGCGACCGCCTACTGCTCGGCACGGGCCTAGCCCTGACCGCGGCACGCGAGGCAGCGGCGGCGTTGTCCCGCCGGTACCAGTCCGGCGACCGGGATCTGCGCGAGGCGATGGAGACCGAGGCTGCTGCAGCGGAACGCGCGAAGGCCGACGCTCTGGCCGAATCGACGCGCCGATCAGGTGCAACGCTGGGCGCTCTGATGATGGCCTATGTCCAGAGCCTGGAAGATGCCGGCAAGGTATCTGCCGCCGCAACGCGCGCTTCCATCAAACGCCACATCGAAGATCCGTGGCCATCCCTCTGGGCGCGCCCGGCATCAGAACTCGAGCTGGATGACCTGCTCCCGATCCTGTCGCGCCTGGTGCGCGCCAAGAAGCTGCGCGAGGGCGGCAAGATCCGGTCGTACTTGCGTGCGGCGTATGCGGCGGCGATCGCGGCGAAGCAGGACGCGTCCGCCCCGGACGCACTGCGCGTGCTCAACGTATCCAGGAACCCTGCGCGCGACCTCGCCACGCTAGACAGCGGGCAGCCCCGCGATCGGGTTCTCTCGGTGGCCGAGCTTCGTGCTTACTGGCGCCGGATTGAGGCGCTGCCCGGGCGGCAGGGCGCTCTCCTGCGCTTCCATCTGCTGACCGGCGGGCAGCGCATTGCGCAGTTGATGCGGCTGAAGTGGTCGGATCACGATCACGACACGGACAGCGGCACCGGATCCGTCCGCTTGCTCGACATCAAGGGGCGTCGCCGCGTGCCCCGTGTGCACCTGGTGCCACTGCTCCCGCTGATGGCTGCGGATCTCGCCGTCATGCGCGGCGATGATGACAGTGACGGCGGCGGCGGCGGCGCCAGGCCGCACCTGTTCTCGCTCACCGCCGGAAAGGCGCCGGCCACCTATGACGAGTTCCGGGGAATCATGGATCCGGTGGTGGCCAACATGGTGGCCGCCGGCGAGCTGACGTCGCCATTCACGCCAGGCGACCTACGACGCACGGTGGAGACCCGGCTCGCTGCGCTGGGCCTGTCGGAAGAAGTCCGTGGCCACCTACAATCCCACGGCCTGAGTGGCGTCCAGAAGCGGCATTACAACTTCTTCGAGTACGACGCGGAGAAGCGCGCTGCGGTGGAGGCCCTGTACGAACTACTTACTGGCACCGGTGCGACGGTGGTGCCGATGCGCAAGGGCCTGAGCCGCTAGAACGGCAGGTCCTCGGGCAGATCCAGGCCTACCAGGCGGCCTGCGGCGCGTTGATGACTGCTAGCCGTAGCGCGCAGACGTTGCGCGCTCTGCCGGCGGCGCGCGCGGCAACGCCAACTTCCAGAAGAATCTCGTTCGAGGTCTGACGCCTGCTGCAGCTTGGCCGCAGCCTTGGCCTCCAGTGAGGCCCGATCCATTTGCCAATTCGCCATTGCTGCAGAATGTCCGCTGGGCGTCGCGCAGGTCGCGACTGGAGCGGCGCCTGGGCCTCCATCTGGAACACGTTCAGCAATTCGAGGGCGGCGACCAGCGTCAGGAGTTAGTAATTGTACTAACATGCGCCCCGTCTCGACCCGTGAGACATGCCGCTCCCAGAGTACGCCCATGCAGTCCCTCCCCTACTTCCACACGCTGGCCCGCCCCATTGGCCCGGCCCTGATCGATGGCCCGGCGCAGTTCGTACCCCTTGCCGCAGCGCGCGCGCGGCTTGGCTTCCCTTCTCCGGCCGACGACTTCATGGACGATGCGATCGACCTGCATCGCCTGCTGGTGCGCAACCCCGCCGCCACGTTCTTGTACCGCGCCGATGGCTGGTCCATGAGCGGTGCCGGCGTCAGCGACGGGGACATCCTAGTGGTGGACCGGTCGGTAACGCCTCAGGGGGGGGACCTGGTCATTGCCATCTGGGACGGGAACCAGCCCACCTGCAAGGTGCTGCAGCTGTTTGAAAGCCACATGGAGCTGCACTCGGCCAATCCGGACTTCCCACCCATCGTGCTGGAACAATCCACCGAGGTGGAAGTGTTCGCCGTCGTGGGAGTCGTCCGCCAGATCAAACGCCGGAGCGGCCGTGTTCGGGCTCGTTGACGGCAACAACTTCTACGCCAGCTGCGAGCGGGTGTTTCAGCCGGGCCTTCGCGGCGTTCCGCTGGTGGTGCTAAGCAACAACGACGGCTGCGCCATCGCGCGCTCGGCCGAGGCCAAAGCGCTGGGCATCAAGATGGGCCAGCCTGCTCACGAACTGAAGCACCTTGTGCGCCAACATGGCCTGCAGATGCGCTCGGCCAACTTCGGGCTCTATGGAGACATGAGCGCCCGGGTCGTGAGCGTTCTACGGGAGGCCGCGCCGCGGGTGGAGGTCTACAGCATCGATGAGAGCTTCATCGACCTGGATGGAATCCGGGATCGCGAGCGGTTCGCCCGGGATCTGCGCCAACGTGTGCACCGCTGGACCGGCATACCGAATTGCATCGGCATTGGCCCTACGAAGACCCTAGCCAAGTTGGCCAACAAAGTGGCCAAGGGCGCCGACGGTGTGATCGACCTCGGCAATGCAGCATACCGGGACACCGTGCTGCGGACATTCTCCGTTGCGGATCTATGGGGTGTCGGCCGCCGGCTGGCACCGCGGTTGGAATCCATGGGCATCAGCACCGCAGCAGCACTACGCGACGCGCCGGCGGACGACATCCTAGCCACCTTCGGGGTCACGTTAGCACGCACCCAGCGCGAGCTGCAGGGACATCCCTGTCTGGAGCTGGAGGAAGTGGAGCCGGATCGCCAACAGATCATGGTCAGCCGATCGTTCGCAGACCGAGTGGAGGACCACGAAGCAGTTGCCCATGCACTGGCGACCTTCGCCGTGCGCGCATGCGAGAAGCTACGTGCTCGGGGCCTCGTCACCGCCGGCGTCTGGGTGTTTGCTCAATCCGACGTGTTCCGGCCAGAGCTTCGGCAGCATAACGCTAGCAGGACGGTGGGCCTGCCGGCGTCGACTTCGGATACCACGGTGGTGCTGGGCGTCGTGCGCAAGCTTCTGCGCGGCCTACTCCGCGACGGAATCGGATACAAGAAAGCTGGTGTGGCACTGCTCGACCTAGCCCGGCCGAATGAGCTGCAGGCAGATCTGTTTGGGCCGACAGTGGTCGGCGATGAAAAGCTGATGGCCGCTATGGATCGAATTAACCAGAAGTTCGGGCGCGGCACGGCCGGCCTTGGCGCATCAGGTTGGCAGGCACGGCCGGCATGGGGCATGCGGCAGCACATGCTGTCACCGAACTACACGACATCAGTTCACGAGATCCCGCCCGCCGGATGCTGATGAGAGTTTGAGCCGCGTCTCGGCGAGTAGCCTGCGACCGCCAGATGGCCGCCGCAGGCGTGCAAATCAGCCCTGACCGTCCAGCAGGACCAGAACGTTTTCCTTCCACTTCAGCTGCAGCACGTCGGTGCCAGCCTGCTGCTTCTTGTGGACCTGAAGCAGAACCGCGAAGGCCTTTCCAGCCTCAGTGGGGCACCACTGCCCATCGCGCTTTTCCTGCAACCCATGTTCAACCAAGAGACGGTTGAATTTCTGTGGCGTCAGCCCCTTCCGCCGACCCAAGTCGGTTGGCGTGAAGCTGCGGATACCATCGACGTGCACAGCGACCGGGCCAGGCGACAGCACGCCTGCCGGAATCGAGGACAGCGCCTGATTGGCCGGGGACAGGAGTGCCTCCGCCGGGACCTGGGTGCTTTCACTTAAATGGGACAGTGAAACCTGTTCCAATTTAGCAAAGTGCGAAACGCCCAGCTTGACCTCAAAGCCATGATTTTTAAGCATTTTCATCCATCCGTTAAGGGATGGCATGAACCACCGAGAAGTTGACGCTTTACGTAAATCCGATAAGATCAACTTTGTTCTAACCGTCTGGCGATTACTCGCCAGACTGCAGGACGGGAGCTTCGATCGATTGCAGTCGATCATTTGCTCCGCTTGGTGGCTATGCCATCGGTACAACCAGTTGAGTTTTGCGCGACCCTGAGGCTGACCTTGTAGAAGGCCTCGGGGTTTTGCGTTTTTGCCGGGTGGAAGTTTGGGGGAACTCAGCACTTCCGACCGACGGGCTCAAGATAGTGGGGGTATTAAGGTCCGTCAACGCTAAATGTAGTGAAATTTGGCAATCCCTTGCGCCGCAAGGATCGTGCCATGGCCCTTGCAATTAAAGGCTTCTGGCCTGCTTGAACCGTCTGCGCAGTCAAGCACGGAACGGGTAGCAGGAGCGGTACAACGCCCTGCACAAACGGAACGATGACAGCTTCCCATGACCGGCGATCTGGCGGCCATGGACAAGCCTGTGGATAAGCAGTGGAAGAACAGTGGAAAAGCTGTTTATGCGGCAATCCGATGCTGGTAGAACGGGTGCCGCTTGTCGTCAAAGATCCGGTAGAGCGCGGCCAGGTCGGAGGAATCCGGGTTTAGCCAGGCGTCAACGTGCTCGGGCTTGATGTTGATGATGGTCCGGTCGTGACCAGCCGCGGCCACCTCTGGCTCCGGGTCATCGGTGATCGCGGCGAAGGAAAGCAGATCCGGCTCCTTGCCAGCGGGGTCCGTCCAATGTGACCACAGGCAGGCCACCAGCATCGGCTCACCCGTGCGCGGCGTGAACTGTACCACCTGGTTCTTCCCGTCTGGCCCCTCCACGTTCTCGTAGAAGGTGTCGACCACCAGCAGGCCATGGGTGTGGCCGAAGGCCGGCGCCCAGAACTTCTCCAGGCTGTCGCGGCGGGCGTTGTAGGTGCCCGGGTAGCGCCGATCGTAGCTGGCCGGCTTCCCGTCCAAGCGGCACTGGTAGCGCATGGGCTTGATGATCAGCCTGGCGCCGTCGGACACGATCACCGGGGCGTAGACGCCGGGGAAGATTCGGCTGTCGCGGTCTTTGGGTTCCGTGCGTTTCAGGTCGGCCAGCTTCGCCAGGGCGCGATCGATCTTGTTGCCGGCGATCCGCACGTCCTCCCGGGCCTTCTTTGTCTCCTTCACCTGCAGTGCCCGCTCGGCGTCGGCCAGGCGTCTGCGGTTGGCGAACAGCTCCTGCTCCACAACCGCGGCCTCGGCCCGGTTCCACTGCTCGACCTCCGCCCACACCGCCAGCTCGGCCGGGCTCGCACCGGTGCGGAAGGCGTCATCCATCGCCTTCGGGGTCTTCGGCCGCTTCTTCCCGGGGTCGTGGGCGTACAGCGCTGCGAACTCCTGCAGCGACAGCGTGGCGCCGGTCATCCGGATCAGCTTCTGGTAGGCGGCGGTGATCTGGGCGGAATAGCACATGGCGCAATCTGGCAGCAGCGGCCGTTGCGGCGATGTGAGGGCATCCCCCGCACAGTGTCGTCAATCGCTCTTGTCAAACTCCAAAGCCGCCGTGACTCTGAACTCGCATCGACAGGAGACAGAATCCAATGCGGACAGCGCCCCAATCGACCAGTCCCCATCGGGCATGGTCCAAGCTGCCAGGCACCGGCCAGCCGATCCTCTATCAAGCACTCGTAGCGCTCTCTCTGGTGATGGCCGCCGGCGCCATGCTCTATGTCCCCGAGCAGCTGAAAGGCATCGCCATGATCGACGGCGCCGCCTACGTGGCGGTGATGGTGAGGATTCTGCAGGCGCAAAGTCAGCACCGGGCCTTCGAGCGCCTGCTATCCCCTCGCGGTCGATAGCCTTCTGGCCTGCGCCCCAGCGGCACGGTGCCCCGTCCACCGCCCGCCTACTGCTACGTGGCCCCACCATCCCCCAGCGGCGCTGCAACCACCGGTGCGGGCGAGGTCGCCGCCTCCCAGACCCGGTCCGTCGCGGCCTTGATCAGCGCCATGAGCTTCCAGCCAGGCACCACTTCCTGTTCGCCAGTCACCGGGTGGATGATGGTGTACTCGCGATCGATCAAGGTCTGGATCCGTGCCGGGATGGTTCGGTCGTACTCCCGGCTGTTCACGTGGTTCGCGACCGGGTCCCAGTCGACCCGGTCAAAGTTGAACAGCACCTGGCCATCGTTGTTTCGGAAATCCCACTGAACCTCAATCCGGGTCGCCAACATCTCGACCCGGTTGTTGTTGCTCTCGGAAAGAATCGGTGACATCTCATTGCTCCACGGAAATGATGCCCAGCGTCTGATTGATCACCACGCCGACCGTACCGCCGCTCGCCGTGCCGGTGGCCACGTTGCGGGTGACGATGATGGCGCGGTAGGTGAACTGCTCGGTGCCCGGGGTGTTGTCGGTGAAGGTGTGCGAGCCCCCCATGCGCGAGATCAGCTGCGATGGGCCACCCTGCTCGTTCAGCACCTCGTAGTTGCCCGTGACGTTGAAGTTGGTGATGAACTGCTCGCCGCCGTTTCCGACCTTGCGGTAGATCGCGATGGTTGCGTTCACCGGCCCGGAAACCCCGGTCCACCGGCCCGTGTGCGCCGTGTCGGTCTTGGTCATGTCGTAGCTGACCACGACGTTCTTGGCGCGCCCCAGGGTCGAGAAAGGCCCGTTGACGATCTCGGCGTTGCCGTTGGTCGAGGTGGTCTGCACCGCGTTCTTGAGCACGCCGGCCGACAGGCTGCCGCCGAAGTAGCCACTGCCCTGGTTGTCGATCCAGAACAGGGCATTCGCCTTGCTGGCATTGGCCGGGTTGGAACCAATACCGAACCACATCATCAGGTCGTTGGACACGCCGAACGGCTTGCCGTGCACCATCATGTAGGCCCCAGATCGGGTGACCCAGCGGCCGCCTTCGAACGTCGTGCTACCGGTGTTGTTTGGATCAACGATGCCGAATCGATCGGCAACGAAGTCGATCCGACCGATGGTGCCGTTGTTGACAGACGTCATGCCGATGGCTCGGCCGTTGACGTCCAGTGCCCAGGTGTAGGACGCCTGCAGCTGGCTCTGCCCATTCTCCAGCTGCGTGGCACGCACCGACAGCGCCTGGGTTGCGCTTGCACTAGCCGCCTCGGACACCGTCCTCCGCTTCGCACTCAAGTCCTGCCAGAACGCATAGCCACTAGATCCGCTGAAGAGCACACCGCGCACATAGCAGGCGCCCGTCGGCACCGGCACTGAAGCGGCGACCCCGTAGCGCCACCCCGAGCCACCGGGACAGTAGATGGGATAGACATGGCTGACGGTCCCGCCAACTGCGTCTATGAAGTGCAATGCGAAGTAGCTGCCTGTCCCAGCAGGCATATAGCCGCCGTAGCAATCTGCGCGCAAGTCGATGATCTCGCCCGGCGAGCACGGGACGGCATCCGCAATGCCACCTTCATAGCCGTTGTTTGTAGCAACGCGCAGCACATACCCAGACGAATGTCCCGGATCAGACTGGACGAGGCCTGTTTGCCACGCTCCAACGCCGGTGCTCGCCGTGAAACGTCCCGTGCGAATAATTTCCAGGGGAGAACCAGAGAGCTTCGCATTCACCTGTGTCAGCGCTTGCGATTGCGCGTCAATGCGCCCCTTCTGGACGCCAAGCTCGCTGCTCAACAGCTGAACGGAGCCTGTGGACGCCTTTCCTTCCAATGCCGCATTGGTCGTATTGATCCGCTCGCCCAATGCACTGTCGCGACTGACACTGGCCTGCTCGACTGCATTCACGCTCGCCGTGCTCGCCTTTCCGTCCAGCGCTGCGCTGGTGCTTTCGAGACGCTGGCCCAAGGCCGAGTCAGCATCGGCGCGTGCCTGCTGCTCGCTGGCCACCTGTGCGAAAGTGGCGAGCGTGCCAGCACCCGCCGGCATCCGCGCAACCACCGCATCCACGCGGCTGGCCTCAGCCTCAATGTCACTGGCGTTTTTCGTGGACATACTGATGGCCGCCGCCAGCGCATCGCCCACCGAGGTGTAGTCGCCGATGGCCTCCCACACCGCCGGATCAGTGCCCGGCTCCACATCGACGTTCTCGGCCAGCGCCCGATACAGAGTCCCATCGTGGCGCACGAAGTCGCCGACCGGATAGGTCGTGCCAGCCGCCCATTCGTCGGCGCCGACAATGTCCTCCAGGATGCCGTTGAGCGCGGCCACCTGCTCGTCGGTGTACTGCCGCGCCTTACCCACGGCTTCGTTTACCGCGGCCACATCGCCGGCCAGTCGATCGATGATCTCCTGCCCCACCCGCTGATTGGCCCGCTCCGCCTCTTCCCAGGTCTCCTGCATCTGCTCGCCGAGGTTGTTCCCCAGCGTCCGGGACAGCACCCGCATTCCCGTGGACAGCGCGCCGCTGGTGTTGCGCGATCGGCAAGCGAACGTCCATTCGCCCGAGCTTGGCAGCACTGCCTCAAAGGCAGCAGCGTGATAGCCGGTATCGCCCAGAGGCGTCATCTGGTCCCAGGCCGGCGAAGCGATCAGGCCTGGCATGTAGCGGATCTCTACGCCGGCGAAGTCTGCCGACTGAATGGTGTCACTGAGGAATCCCCACGTGTAACGGCGCACGCCGCCGCTCAGCTCCTCCACGTCGAACAGGTCAACCAGCACCGGCGGTACGTCTGCGCCGATGGTGTTGTAGATCAGGCTGACCGCAACACCCGCCAGTCCGTCGGGGCTGTACGGCCGCACGGTAACTGGATAGGTGCCTGCTGCAGGGATGCGCCAGCTGGCCGAACGGGTGACGGTGCGCGCGACTTCCTCCAACGCGGCGTTGCCGTCGAGGTCGCTCAGCACCACGATGTCTCCGACCGGACCAGAGATGTCGAACGAGGCCTGAAGCTCGGTGTAGACCGTATCGCCCTGCACCACCTGTCGTTCGGTCATCTTCAGGTTGCTGGCGACTGGCCGCGTCTGCAGCTGCGAGCCATTGCCGGGGGGAATGTACTCACCGGTTTTGACGTAGTGCCAGAACTCCTGACTCTCGGGTACCACATCCACAGCGGCGCCCTTCAGATCGCTTTCCGGACGTACGCCTACCACGCGCACGCGGTAGCCCGGGGTCTGCTTGAAGTCGTAGATCCAGATAGTGTCCCAGGCCGGATTGGCACTGCCGTTGCCCGGCAGCTCGGCATCGGTCGGCCACGGGTCGGCCAGCTTCAGCTGGTCGCTATCGCCGGTGAAGGGCACGACCCGCAGCACGCGGTACACCCGCTCGCCAGGGATGCGCAGGCCGATGTAGGCGCTGCCCTGCGCGGGCGCAGGCACCGGCACGTCGAGCTGCAGTGTCACGGCTCGCCCCGGCCCCATCGATGCGGACAGCACCTGGCCGCCGAAGCCCCATTGCGTCAGGTCGTGCTGCAGCGCAAGCACCGACATGCGGCCGTAGGACATGTGTTCGATATCAGTGCTGTAGGTGATCGCCTTGTACTGATACAGGCTCTGCGCCAGGTGCCAGCGCGCCAGCAGTGCCGCGTGTGCCTCACTGGTGACGCCCTCGCCGGATACCTGTGCCGGGTTGAGCATGGTCGTTATGCCCGGTGCCGGCACGCGCAGCGTCTTGGCCTCCCACGTGGTGCGGTCGAGATAGCTGTACTCGATGCCATCGGCGGCGCTGGCCAGGGTGTAGTCGACCTGGAATTGCCCCTTCTTGATGGTGGCCATATTGACCACGCCCGACAACGGCTGTTCGTCAGCTGCCCACACCACAGCCAGCCGGCCGCGGGGCCAAGCGATCTGGCCGAAACCGGCCAGTGCGATCGCGTCGAGCACGCCCTGATGGCTGCGCACTTCAGTCAACCAATGGTCGTATGTCAGGTCGTTCGCAGCGCAGTGCAGTGTGAAGGCCTTCAGCGCTTCGACATCGATCTGACGGTCGGGCAACCCCATCCCGGCAATGCGCTTGCCGGTGGGATCAGTGAAGCCTCGGGCATAGGCAAGGATCTGCGCACCTGGATTGTTGCTGGACTCGGTCACCCAGCCGATGGCATCGCCCTTCCACACCGGGATGGGTGACGAGTGCGCCACACAGCGGATCTCATCAGGCGCACCGTTGAGCTGGCCCGAGGCTCGCATACGGATACCGATGCGCGAAATGCCCGGGTATCCCGGCGGCTCGCGTCGAACGCTGGTCAGCGTGGTCCAGGTGAAGTTGGCCTGGGCGCCGCTGCCATCGGTGTTCTGACCAGCCACTCGCACGCGCACGTCGTACTGCCCGTCGGGCACATCCAAGGTGTAGCTGCGCTTCTGGGTCTTCTGGGTGCGGCCAGAGACGCTGTAGTTGCCGAAGTTCAGCCAGTTGCCGGTGCCGACGGCCCGGTACTGAACCTGAAGCTGCTCTCGGTTGTCCTTCTCCTTTCCCTTCGACGTCACGTCCCAGATCTGGAACTCAACGCCCACCACTAGGCGGATCGTCCGTTCACTGCCGGTACGCTGCACCCATTGCCCCGGCCGATTCTTGGGGTCGCTACTGGTGTCGAGCAGCCGGCCACCCTCGACCACAGCCACGTTGCTGTAGATCGGGATGTCCTGGTCGGGCATGCCAGAGAAGCCGTTGTACCAGACCTGCACCCCTTCGAAGCTGGAGAGCAACGCATCCCCGTTGTAGAGCTCTTCCACTCTGGCAACGTTGATGCCGGGAGTCAGCAGCAGCGAGACAAACTGCTGGTCGCCTTCGTAGTTCGTGTACGGCAGGCTCGCCACGTCCGGAGCGATGCGCACCGACCCGAACAGCAGGCCCAGAGGCTCGTAGGGCCGCGGGCGGTTGCGGGGCGCGGACAGAGCGAAGGTGCTTTCGGCGGGCGCGGCGGCGCTGGGCTGCTTGGGCTGCAGCACTTTGTTGATCAGCAGACTGCCGGCCAGATATACGCCCGCACGTGCTGCCGCCAGACCAGCACCAGACAAGCCCGCCTTGGCCAGCCAGCCCGCCAGCATCGGCGCCTGGAACGCAAAGTAGGTCAGCGCGACCATGGCGACCAGGCGAACTGCGCTCTTGCCCACTGCCCCACGGACCTCAATGATCTGTCCATGCTTCGGATAGACGTGGCTCCAGAGGTGACGATCGACAGGACGACCGCCGATTGTTACCAGCCACGCCTGCCCGTCGAGCCCTTCTACGTGGCGCATCAGGAACGCATACAGAGACTCGCCCGGACGCAGGTCCACCGGCGCACTGCGCTGCCCGTCCAGCAGCACCGGGTGGGGAGTGACGATCAAGCGACCGGCGGGGACAGGGGCGTCCATCAGACCCATGAGTAAAAGCCCTCGATTCGAAGCCCGAAGCCGGGCAGTTCACGCACGCGGTGCAGCACGCTGCAGCCGTTGCGCTCGTTGCTGTGGAGTACCCAGCCTTCATGGGCCAGGAAAAAGAAAACCCCGGCATGGCCGGGGTTTCGGTGGCCCTGATCGAACATCAGGACAAGGTCGCCGTCTTCAGGGGGGCCGTCTCGCCGATGCCCGTATGGCCGCGACAGGGTTCCCAGCTCGGCCGCACCTTGAGCACCGCGGGGGCGGCGCCCAGGCAGCGTGATCGGTCGTCCGAACAGTTGCAGCTGCACCAGCACCACCAGGTCGGCGCAGTCGAAGCAATCGGCGTCGTAGGGGACGCCCACGAACTTCTCCACATCTGCCAGGCGCATCAGAAGATCCCCGGCAGGGTGAACGGGTTGGCACGCAGCAGCACCGCCTGCTGCCGGGTCAGGTAGTCGACACCGCATTGCCCTGTCGCCGTCTGGCTGTTCACCGACACCTGTGCCATCGGAAGGTCGTACTCCGCCTCAATGACGTTGGGGTCTGCGCGATCGGTGATGATCAGCCGTGCGTTCACGATCTCGCCGGGCAACAGGCCTTCCAGATCTTCCGTGATGTTTCGGCCGACGTTGTCCAGCACCAGCTGGAGCCGCGGAGCCTGGCCGCTCACGTCCTCCGGCAACTTGAAGCCGAAGGGGTAGCCCACGTATACCAGCCCCCGGCT
Organism: Stenotrophomonas sp. SKA14; assembly: GCF_000158575.1. Taxonomy (NCBI): domain Bacteria; kingdom Pseudomonadati; phylum Pseudomonadota; class Gammaproteobacteria; order Lysobacterales; family Lysobacteraceae; genus Stenotrophomonas; species Stenotrophomonas sp. SKA14. Next base: position 1,015,264 of record NZ_DS999412.1, on the reverse strand, counting down.
TGTCCAATCGATCGTATCGTTGGCAATGCGCAGAACCTCGGGGAACGACGGCGCGCTGATCTCGATCAGGGCCAAGGCGCTATCGGTGTCGGTCGTGCGCTGCCGGCGCTCGGTGAAAGTACTCATCGAAGGTACTCCACGACCGCATCCAGCCTGAAGTCACCGGGGAGCTTTTCGTCAGGCACAAGATCGCCAATGGCGCCATTTTCGAACCGTACCTTGATTACCTTCCCTGTATATGGATGCACCATCTCAAACCACCCGATTCGCTTGATCGCGTCGAAGTACCACGCTTCGAAAGTCATGGCGTCGTCAATGTTCGCGAAGTAGAAATTCATGGATTGCTTGACGAGCACCTGGCTGTTCAGAAGCCGCTGCCGCGGAACTCCCCGCTCCATCTCTGTTCTTTCGACCGAGGGATCGAACGAACGCTTCTGCCCGTCGAAAGTGATCCTGGCAACAGCTGGCAGAGTTTCCATCAGATCGCATCTCCCAAACCGAAGCGGTCCTTGATTGCCGAGTACGTTGAACCTGTGCCGCCAGCGATACGACCGCCAATTGCCTGGTCCAGCTGGCCAAGCATCACCTCGATCTCGAGACCGCCGTTCGCGGTCCGCGATGCGCTGGCCGTCGTGCCTTGAGGTGCGTTCGATACTTCGATGTTCACTGCTCCAAAGCCACTCTTACCCAAGGCAGTCCCGCCAGCGACGGCTCCACCCAGCGCGTATCCGCGCAACCCGCGCCGCATGCCTTCCACGATGTCGACACCGCCGGCACGAGCAATGTCTGCTTGGGACCAAACCACCTCTCCGGCATGCACGATCCCCCTCGGCTCATACTTGCCGCCCGGGCCGGTATAGCCGCCTTCGGACTTGCCCCCGCGCAGCAACTTCTGGAGCAGGTCGTTGTTGATCGCGCTGGTGCCACTGGTGACTGCTGCATTGCCCGCAGCGTTGATGCCGCCAGTCAGGGCGCCAAGCGCACCCGTGACCCAGGATCCGCCAATGCCTGCCATGGCCTGGCGGATCTGGATGCGTGCGAGGTCGGCCAGAATCGAGCGCGTCATCTCCGAGAAGCTGACCTTGCCGTTCTGCGTGAATTTGACCCACACGTCTTCGAGGCCGCTGAACACGGATCCCACAACACCGCCCATTTGCTGCGCGGCGTTGCTGGCCTGCTGCCGGTAGTTCTCCCACGCTGCAGCAGCACCAAGCAGCCAGTTGCCCTCGGCGACCTGTAGTTCATCGTAACCATCACGGATGGCCTGCACGCGGTCCAGCGTCTTGGCCAGGAGAACTGCCTTCTCTTCTTCGAAGGTCGAATCGTCGATCTGGTCGGCGTTGCGTTGCAGCGTGAGCTGCCGCAGTTTCTCGGCCTGGTCGTCGTACGCATCGTTAATGCGTTGCTGAATCTCATATTGCCGATCGCCCATTCCAACCTGGTCGACGCGTGTCTCCAAGTGGCGACGGAGGGCCACATTGCTGGCCTCGAGTGCATCGGTGTAGGCATCGATCGCGGCCTTGCGGGTCTTGGTCGCCCGCTCTTCCTCTGTCGCCAGCACCTGCAGCTTTGCGGCTCCCTCAGTCCGCACCTTGGCCAACCGTGCCTCGAGCTCTCCCAGCTGGCGCTTGACCGTGATCCCCTCCTTGCCGGCAACGCTCTGCCGTTGGAGGAACGAAATCTGCCCTTCCAAGGAGCGAGCATCGGCGTCAGTGCCAGCCTGCGTCAGCTCCCGCATCCGGCTGTAGTAGGCCTCGGCGGTTATCTGTCGCGCGGCATACTGGGCGCGCAGCGTTTGGGTACTGGCAGTAATGGACGCCTGCTCCTGCACCAGGTCGTCCTTATACCCTTGAAGCCCAGCGCCACGTGCAGTTGCCCCGCTGCTCGCCTTGGGCTTCTCTTTGTACTTTTTCTCGATCGCCGCAACCGCCGCCGCACGGCGCTCTTCGATCTTCTGGACCTCGGCTGTAAGCCCGGCAGCCTCGGCCCGCAGGCGCACGGTCTCGGCTTGACCGTTAATTCTGGCGATTTCCTCGCGCTTCTTCTGTTGCTTACTCGCCTGCGCATCGGCGATCGCATCGGCCGCGGCCAGAAACTCCACCGAAGCGCTCTGGGTGGCCTTCACTTCCGCATCTTTGCGCTCTTTGATCAGATCGGCGGCAAGGGCTTTGATCTTCTCAGACCGGTCCTTGATCGACTGCTCCATTGCAGCCAGAGCAAACGGATTGCGCGCCAGCGGAAGGCCCCTCTGAGTGCCTGACGCGAGGTCGTTGAGCTTGGTCAGTTCGCGCTGGTTCTCCGCAAGCAGCTGCTGCATCTGTGCCGCGGCCGGGCCAAGTCCGACGCTCAGCTGCATCGCCTGCCAGGCCTTGGTCGCCTCAGCCCAGAGCTCCTTGAATCCCCGTATCACCGGATTCTGGCTGGCGCGAACTTTTGCAAGAGCCGTCACCGTCTCATCTGCTGCAGCTCGAGTTATCACCGTCACAGCATCCTGCGTTCTTCCCTGATCCTGCAGCGCCTTGACATGCTCATAGAGGTCAACAGTCATGAAGTTGACCTGCTCGTTGAGCTTCTGCGCGTTCTTAATCGGATCCTCGGCAAGCTTTGCGAACGCCGACACTGTCTCGTCAATCGACTGACCAGTGATTTCCTTCATCGCAACGGCGGCGCTTGCCACGGCCTGCATGTTCCGCTCGGCAATCCGCCCGTTCGCGCCGATAGCCAACGCCACCTCCTCACCGGCGCCCGCGCTCACCTGCATTGCTTCGCTCGTCCGTTGCGCCAGGGACACCAGGGTCAGTGTCGACGCGGCGGCCTCGTTGCGAGACAGGACAAGCGCCTTGGTGTATGCCTCCTGCTGCTTCTGGGCGTCGTACCAGGCGTAGACGAGCACTCCAACCGCAGCAGCAGCCACGGTGTATGGATTCACCATGCCCAGCAGCGCCGACGACACGCCCTTCAGCGCCGGCTCGACACCGCCGAAGCTGTCCTTGATCTGGCCACCCTGCTGCACCAGCACGGTGAAGAAGGGCATGCCACCCTGCAGGCTGGTGAAGATGTCGGTGAACTGCGCCGGCAGCTGACGCATCGCCTGCGCCGTCTGCCCTGCAGAGATGCCCAGATCGGAGATGGGATTCTTTGCCGGTAGCGGCCGGGCGGCCTCGCTGCGCACTTCGCGCAGCTGCCTGGTCAGCACACCCAGGCCCTGACGAATGTCGGCCAGGTCCGCACTGATACGGACGCGCAGGTTTGCGGATGGCTCAGCCATTGGTGGGTAACTCCTTCTGCGGTTGAGCCGGAGCAGTGCCGGTCATCAGGCTCTGGAACTGCTGCCAACCAGCGGCATCGGCTCCGAATGCCACACGAACAGCCAATGCGAGCTCGGCCAGCCGCTGCCGATCGTCCTTGGCCGCAGCTGCGGTGAAGGCCCGCAGCTGCGCCAACGTGTAGCCGATCACTTCCCGTCGCTGGTGGCCGCGCGCGATCAGGAACTGGGCGAGGTCGGCGGCGCCGAAGGGCTGACCGCCTCCCGGATCGCCCCCACCATTCGCCTCAGTCGTAGGGCAAAAAAATCGCGATTGAGGCCCGCCACCGCCTCGAGCAGCTGAGCCACTTCCTCCAGCGAGCCCGCCGCAATCCACTGCGGCTCACGGTCAACAGCCACTGCCAGGGCAGTTGCGATTTCGGTGCTGTCCTGTTCGAGCAGGTCCAACACCAGCGCACCTACGTCGACGGCCGACGAACCATCGGGCAAGCCGGCAATCATCGCGATACGCCCGATCGTGGAGCGGCTGGCGGTGATGAACGGTCCCAGCTGCTCGAGGCGCAGCGGCCGCACGGCCAGGACTTCCCCGCGGAAGGCAACCGAGCGAGTGGGTGGAGTGATGGCGTCCAAGTCCTGCACCGTCACTGCTCCTGCTCAATGTGGAAGTAGGCCGATTTGTCAGCCCCAGTCGCCTTGGACGTGTCCTTCAGCAATGCGCCCGGCACACTGCCGGCGCCGAACTCGTTGCCGATCAGGCCCATGCTCTCAATGACGCCGCCGGTCACCTTATGTGCCACCAAGCGAACCAACTTGCCGCCGCGCGCCTCGTTGGCGCCGTAGAACTGCATCTCGTAGAACTTCTGCGAGGTAACAGCCGCTTCAACGTGGCCGAGGTCGGAGTTCTTGTAGGTGACCTTGATGTTGGGAGTGCCTGCCTGGGTGGACGGGGTGATGGCAGAGTCCGCCGGGACGAACAACATGCCGCGTTCCAGACGGTAGTCCTTACCCGCCTCGTAGGTGGCCGTACCAGTTGCGGGCTTGACCGAGGTGATTTCACTGGCCAGCCGGACCAGGGGCGTATAGCTGCCCTTCGTCGCCACCACCAGTTCATCGGCCACCGTTCCCGCAGCGATGCTGCTGGCCTTGCCGCGCGTCGCCCGGGCGAAGTTCTCGGGGTTGAAGTCGTGGAAGGTGTAATTGAGGTTGTAGCCGGTCACCCGGTCGACGCGGTTTGCAGTGCCGCCGCCCGGGTTCTGGTAGTCCGCCAGTTCGATGGTGTTCGTCTGCGGTGCCAGGGTGTAGGCAGAAACGTTGCCGACCTCGAGGAATGGGTCAGTGGTGTTCCACTCGCGGATCAGAACGATGCCGCTGCCCAGGTAGCTGTAATCTTCGGCCATGATGGCTCTCCAGTTGGGTTGCCGCTGAGCGGCGGGTTATTTCTTGGGGATGTGGGTCTGGTAGGTCATCAGCACGCCGACCCAGCCCGCGCCGGCCCTCTCCGGCATCAGCGGCTCCATGCCGACGTACACCGGCACCTGGATGCCGTCGGGGAAGTTGCGGGCAACCATGCGGGTGTCCAGAGCCGCCTCAATGTCGGTCACCAGGTCGTCCAGCACCTGCTGGTATTGCTCGGTGTCAGAGGGAACCTTGGCGATGACGCTGACCGTGGTCAGGCGGTGCGTGTTGACCTTCGACGGGCTCTCCGCCCGCTGCTGCTTCTCGATCACGGCCGTCAGCACGGCCTGGGTGTCCTGGTCACCGGGTTTCGGCTCCAGCGTCCACCCTGCGCCAGCGTCGGTCAGGTAGTCGTTCGCGGTGCTGATCAGCTGGAGTGTCTTGCCCATCGCCAGCAGCAGCTGCTTCCGTGGGCTGGGGGGCCGGTCAGACATTGGCCACCTCCCACACCGCCGTCGACTCGTCGCCGCGGATCTTTTGCACCAGCTTCAGGCGGCGGCCGGTGCCTTCGATGCGCACCACACCACCAGCCCGCGGCTCCACCTCGGCCAGCTGCAAGGTCACCTTGTCGATGGTGGTGGCCACTGGCGCCACGTCATCGGACGTGAACTGCTCGACGCCCTCATCCAGTAGCACCGTGCACGGCACCTCCGCGCTCGCACCTGGTGGCAGGTAGTAGGCACCGTCTGCGACGCCGGCGGCGCGGAATGCGCCCATGGCCACGGCGTCGAACGCCTGTAGGAAAGCTTTCTGGTTCAAGGCAGCGGCCTCGCGGTTTCCATCGCCTTCTCCAGCTCGCGCTTCAGGAAGAACGGCATCAGCCGCTTCCAGGTGTCCTCGGCCATGCCGAAGATGTCGTAGCGCGGCGTGTAGGCGGCGGTGTTGGTGAAGATGAAGATGGATCGGACACCTGACCCGCGCCCGATCCGCTCATAGATGCCCGGGCGCAGCACGCCGCGGCGCTTGGTGATCACGAAGTACTCGCCATCACGGTTGTTGCGCTTGCCCCGCCGTCGTTTCTGGCTGACGTTGGTCTGGTTCTGGTACCGGTCCCGCTGGGCGCCCAGCTGCGACAGGATCTTGGTCACCTGGCCGGCCGGCACGTTGCCGAACTGGTTCGCCTGGGCACCGCGCCCCATCACCGCAAACTGCGTCGGCGAAAGCAGACCTCGGCTCTGCAGCAGCCGCTCGAAGCCCTTCCGGCGGCGCTGACCACCATCGACCTCGGCCAGCAGGTACTTGGCCGGCGGCGTGCCCTTAAATGCCTCGTCTCGGATGAAGATTTCGGCGTAAGGCTGGTCTTTGGTGGCCTTGCGGTACATGGCCGCGTTGACCGTGAGCGGCGTCGGGCGGTCGAACACCTTCGGCGCTTGGCGCTTCCATCGCTCGCGGATCTCGTAGGCCACCTTGTTGGCGGCCTGCGATGCGGCATAGGGGAGCTGCGACTGCTCCAGGTCGGTCAGCTGTCGCCCGAAGGCGTTGTCGGGGTCGACCCCGATACTGATCTGGGCCATACACCCTCCTGCCCGGCCCGCCGAAGCGGGCCAGGCACTGCTTGCTTACTTCGAGCCGGCCTTCAGGCGGATCACCGCGTCCGGTCGGGTGTTGATGTTCAGCGGGTTGGACTGGCTTTCCAGCTGGATGCCCTTGTTCATGCGCATCGGGGCGGTCTTGGTGTAGTACGGCAGGCCGATGCCGCGCACCGTTTCCAGGTAGTCCGCCGGCGCAAAGCGGGTCAGGAACATGTCCGGCACACCCAGCGGGAACGCGATGGCTTCGCCGTCGGCCAAGGCCAGGTCGCCGCCGGTGTTGCCCTGCAGCTCTTCGAAGGTGATATCGCCGAACACGAAGCCCTTACGGACGTCATCGCGCAGCGCAGCACCGTCCTGCCAGCGCTCGTAGGCCTTCTGCACGTCCGGGTGGTCGGTCAGGGCGTCGAAGAAGCCGGCGCTGCAAAACACATGGATGCCGGTGTACGGGATGCCGCCCAGCTTTTCCTCGATCGCGCGCTTGATGGCCATGCACTTGGCGCGGACCTTGGTGGCGTCCTTGTTCAGCTCCATGCCGATGACGGCCTGGTCGACACCGAATTCTTCATAGAAGTCGATGATCACCGAGCCGTCGGCATCAAGCATCTTTCCCTGCAGCGCGCCCATGCGGTGATACTCGATGGTGAAGTCCAGGTCACGCTTGTGCACCGCCTGCAGCGCGTTGACCACGGCGGCAACGTTGTTGCCTTCCGGGTCGGCCGGGTCATAGACGCCCAGCAGCTGGTCAGCCATGACCGTCGAGTTCTGCGGCAGGTGAGTGGTTTCCAGCAGCTTCACCTTGCCACGCTCCAGGCCCTTGGGCTGGCCGGGGGCACCGCGCGGCACGTTCGGCACAAGCACCAGCTTGGTGCCGTTGATGCCCACCTTGACGATGGTGGTGCCGACCAGGCCCTGCTCCTGGAACAGGCCCATGTCGGCGAGGCGGGTGGAGATGCGCGGCAGGTTGTTGATGTAGGCGTTCAGGGCATCGAAGCTCAGCACGCCCAGCGCCAGAAGGGTCTGCAGATCCATGGTGGTTGTTCTCTCGATAGGGGATACGAAAAGGCCCCGCCGAAGCGGGGCCAAGGGTCTATAGTTGAAAGGTGGGTGCTGGGCGATCAGCCGCCGGAGGCAGCGGCGATGGTGATGGTGTCGCTGATGGCTTCGTCCAGGTCGGTGGCGGTCACCTTGAGGGTGTAGTCACCGGCGGCGCTCAGCGTCGCGGCATCCCAGGTGATGACGCCACCTACGGCAGCCTTCGCACCGCCGCCGGCCAGGTTGCCGGTACCGGTGGCCTTGGCCAGGGTGGCGCTGACGGTGCTGCCAGTGACCAACGCGCCGAAGACGTCCTTGACATGTGCCACGATCGGGCCCAGCGCAACGCCGGCGGTGCCGGTCAGCGGTGCGGACAGAAACACCAGGTGATCGGCGGCGTTCGACGCGATCGGCTGCTGGGTCCAGCGGGTGATGATGCCGGACTCGGCCAGGCTCAACGCGGCCAGCAGCTTCTGGTCAGCGGTGACACCGCTGGCCCACACCAGCTTTTCACCGAACACTTCGGCGTCGCGCGCGATCGCGGCGCCCTTGACGGCCAGCGCCGCGGAACTGGTGCCGGTATCGATCGGGCCGTACAGCACCTTCACTGCGTCGGTGCCGTTGGCAGCGACGGTGTTGTCTGCCTTGAGCAGGGTGCCAGCGGACAGCATGCCCTGCCCGGCCGGCAGACGGATCAGTTCGCGGCTGCGCTCGCCGCCCGCTTCGGACAGCAGGAATTCGCCGGTACGGGTGCCGGCCAGGGAGATTTCCATCGTCAGTTACCTCGTTGCTTGTAGATGTGATTGGGATTCAGCTTCGCCTTGTTGTCGGCGGCGCGTTGATCGGCCATGGAAGCCGGGTGTGCGGTGACGACCTGGGTGCTGCGGCCTTCCTCCGCCTTCATCGACAGCAGCTGTGCACGCACCGTGTCGAGGTCGGTGTTCTTCTCGATGAAGCTGGCTGCGAGGGTGTCATCGCCGCGCAGCGCCGCAGCACAGGCGTCCTGCACGGCGGTCGCGTATTCGATGGCGCTGGCGGCTGGCTCGGCCTCTTGCAGTGGGCGCCGCAGGAGGGCCACCGCGAGTGCCGGCGGCAGCTCACTGGATGTGATTGCTGCTGCCAACGCTGCTGCCGGGTTCTCCACCACTGCTGCAGCCGGTGCAGTGGCCGCCTCGGGCACCGGAGGTTCTGCCGCTGCCTCCGGCTCGTCGTCCGGGTCGGGATTGGCCGACGCGGGCGGCGGCGCTGCTTCGGCGGCACCGAGGTGCGCGATCAGGTCGTGCCAGGTGCCGAGCCGGGTAGCGAAGCCCACTGCCACGGCGGCCTGACCGCGGTAGCAGGCCGCCTCGGTGGCGCGCACGGCCTCAGCCTCCATGCCGAGATTCCGCGCTACGGTGTCCACGAACATCGTGCGCATGTCCTCCAGATCGGCCATGGCCTCAGCGTGCGCTTCCTCGCTGAGCGGGAAGTTCGGGTTGAAGTCGACCTTGCGGGCGCCGGCGAACAGTGGCGTCACCTTCAGGCCGATCTGGGCGTTGTTGCCGCTCCAGTCCTGGTGGAAGCGCACCACGCCGACCGATCCGACGCCGCCGGTACGGCTGATCCAGATCTCATCGCACGCCGAGCCGAGCGCGAAGCCGGCCGAGTACGCATGGTCATCAACCAACGCGTACAACGGCTTTCGGCCGCGCGCCTCGAAGATGTGATCGACCAGGTCGAAGCAGCCCGACGCCATACCACCCGGCGTATCCAGCCGCAGGATGATTGACGTCACCGCGTCGTCGTTGAGCAGTTCATCGAAGGTATCGCGCACCGCGGCATAGCTCACCGGCCCGGGCCCGCTGGCGCCGGGCATCGGCCGGTTCACCATTGCCCCGGACAGGTTGATCACACCGATCAGGTTCTGTGCAACGCCTACTGGCTGACCGTCGGAGCCGGACACTTCGAAGCGGTCGGCCTTCAGCACGCTGTCGTCGCTGGTGACCTTCCCTTCCAGATAGCCGCCCACCAGTGCTTCGCCGATGGCCGGCTGCACCAGCAGGGGCTGATTGAGGACCGCGGCAGCGAGCGAGGCCACCACAGGCGCACGGCTACCGCGACCCAGCATTCGGGCCAACAGGCCAGGCTTACTCGTCATCGTCATTCCTTTCATCGTCGTTGGCGCCAGTGGCGCCGGGATCGTCGTCCTGCCGGGCACCGGAGGCGTTCGTTCGCCTCGGGTCGCTGTCGTAGCGAAGTCCGGCCGCATCTGCGCGCTCGTTGTCCAGCGCCTGCTCGGCGTCGACCTGTTCGGGGTCCTCGCCGGCGCTCAGCACCACCTTGCTGCGCGACTTGAAGCCCGCCCGCACCGCCTTGAGTTCGGAGGTCACGTCCTGCACCGGGTGACTCCAGGGCCAGCCCTCGGGCACCCACAGGGTTTCGGTCACGTCATCGCGCAGGGCCGCGTAGCGCGGCACCTTCAGCAGACCCGACAGAACAGCCTGGTCCATGAAGGCTTCGCGGACCCGCTGGCAGAACATCGGAATCATGAAGAGCCACTGGTCCTGCTCAATGACACGGCGGAACTCGTTGAGGATCAGGCGCAGCGCGCGGTCGGAGACGTTGCGCAGGTCACCAGTGAGCACCTCGTAGGGCACGTCCTGGCTGGCGCAGATCGCCAGCAGGTGCCCGCGCAGGAACTCGGCATAGTCCGATCCGGCGCTGGGTGGGTCGGCGAACTCGATTTTTCGACCCGGTGGCAACTCCTGCAGGGTGCCCGGCTCGAGCCCGCCGATGGCCGTTCCGTCGGCATCCTCACCGGTGATCAGGTCTCCGACGGCATCGCCTTCTTCCCCATCCGCATCGGCGTCGGTCGTGATGAAGCCTGCGAACAGGTTGGCCAGGGCCTGGCGTTCCAGCACCGCGTCATCGAGGCGGTCCAGGTTGAACATGCGCAGCAGGGCCGGCGCCGAGCCAGGCACGCCGCGCATCGCGCCCGCACGGTTCGGCCGGTACAGGTGCAGCACCTGCTCCGCTGGCACGCGCACCAGCTCGTTGCCGTTGACCGTCAGCTGTAGGTCGCCGGGGTGCTCCCGGTACATCCAGTAGGCAACGCGGCGGCCGATGCTATCGACCTCGATGCCCTGCCGGATCACATTGCCGTTGCTGGCCACGCCGTTGTAGTGCTGCGGGCACTGCTCCGATTCGATCAGCTGCACCTGCAGCGGAACCGGCAAGCCGTCCTCGGGCCGTCGGTACCGAAGGCGGGCGAAGACCTCGCCGGCCTCCTTCCACTCGCGCCAGGCCAGCGCCTGCAGGCCTTCCCACACCAGCACGCCATCGGCGTCAGCGTACTTGCCCCAGCGGGTCCAGAGCTTGGTGACCTTCTTCTTGTGCTCCTTCGTGCCCCAGACCGGTTTCGCCTGGATGCCGGTGGCGATGCCGTTCGACACGCTCTTGTTGAGCGCGCTGACCATCCACGGGTCATTCCGGGCCAGGTGCCGTGCCCGCGCCAGCAATGTCGGCAAGCCCAGCAGCGATGCGTTGGGTCCGAGCGACGTCGGGCGGAAGGTGCGAAGGCGGCGGCCGTTGCCGGCGGCGCGGTAGCTGCTCTCGGCGGTATCAGACATTGCCGGTCCCCGATTGGTAGAGGCGCACGATGCGGCGGCGCCGCGGTGCACCTGCGGCCTGGCCCAGCTCATCGCGCATCTGCTTCAGCAGGCGGCGCATCTCCACCAGGCTCTGGTAGGTCACGGTGCGGTCGGCATATCGGACGCTCAGCACGCCGGCCGCGATCGCGGCTTCCAGTTGTTCGACTTGCTTGGTGGTGAATGCCATTTCAGCGTCCCAGGTACTTGCTTCGGATGACGCGGCGGGTGCGCGTGCGCGGCATTGGCGCCGGCGCGACGTTGTCTGCCCTCACGTCTGGGTTGTCATCCCACGGCGCGGCCCATGCCGGCGGCGTGGTCCAGTTGATGGCCGGAACCTTCAGCCACAGCGCCATGCCCTCGGCATAGCCGCACAGGTCGAACGCCTCATTGCGTCGTTTCGCCAGGTTCTCCCACCCCTTGGCCGTCCTCGATTCCGCTGTCAGCTCGGCGTAGAACGCCTCCGGCAGCCAGTCGGGGAAGTGGTAGTAGCCCGGGCCGGGCTCGGCCCGCTTCACGTTCGCGTCGACGGTGTCCTTCAGCCTGTCCACGTTGAGCAGCAGCTGCGGCACATCGCCCTTCGACCCGGATTTGCGGTCCCGGCGCTTGCTGCTGTCTGGGAAGGTCTCGCGGAATAACCCGCCCTCGCGGCGCGCGTCGCCCTTGATCAGCCTGACCCTGGCATGCAGCTTCCGAGCCTTGAGCGAACGCCAGAATTCCAGCGCGCGCACCGAGGTGCCCGACTTGCCGCCCCAGTCGATGCCCACGGCGTGGACCGGCATGCTGCGGCCGGTGCCATCGTCCAGCGGGTAGCGGCGGCTGATGACCTTCTCGACCAGGCGTTCCCAGTCTTCCAGGTACTTCGGAGGGTCCAGCGGCAGGAAGCCGCCCGAGCCGTCCTCGCGCTTGGACGTGCGCAGGGTGAAGGAATCCACCACCCAGCGCTCCAACTGCCCGGATTCGCCGATGCCGAAGCCCAGCACCAGCACGACGAAGCGGTTGGCCTGGACGTCGACCTCCCCCAGAAGGAAGCGCACGCCAGCGGGCACCGCGCCAGCAGGCCAGACCTCGGCGCGCTCCTGCATCTCGTTCGGGTCGCTGGCCGACCGCGCCGCCATCGGCACGTAGTTGATCGCCCCGTCCACGTTGTGCGTGGTCTTCAGCGGACGCTCTTCACCGGTGGTGGCGAAGGTGCGCAGCGCCTGTAGATAGCGCTCGATCAGCGATTCCCAGGACTGGTAGGACGCGGCGACACCGCCGAGCCAGTAGCTGGCGATGCGCGCCTCCGGCCGGTAGCCGGTGACCGTTCCATCGGCGTGCACGACCTGGCCCTCCGCAGCCCAGACGCCGCTGCGGTTCATCCCGTCCTTCCACCGATGCTGCAGCCCGACACCACAATGCGGGCAGTGCAGCAGCGAATAGTGCCGCGCCATCTTCTGCACGTCGTCCAGCACGACGCGCTCGAGCAGCTCCTCCATCGGCGGCAGCGCGAACCCGTCATAGCCTGGCGCTGCCTGAAACCGCTCTCCGCACTCTGGGCATGGCCAGTACCAGCGGCGGCGGTCACCGCGCGCATACAGCGCGGCGATGCCGGCGGCCGGTGGGCCTTGGTGCGGGTGCAGTGGCTTCCAAGCGCCGTCGGCGTAGTCCGTTGCCGGGCTCGACTCGGCCACCACCATTCCGGCGGACATGTAGGTCTGCGTGCGCTTCAGGCCCAGGCCGAAGCACTCGTCGATCGTCAGGTCACCGGTGTAGTTGTCCACATCCGTCATCAGGACGTCGTGGATGTCCTTGCCCGACAGCACCGACACCGACGGCCAGCCCATGCGCAGCGACATTCCCGACCGGAAGAACTTCAGCAGGATGTTGTCGTCGTGGGCACGCGGGCTCAGCCGGGAGCGTAGCTCCGGGCTGGCGGCGATGCTGCGCGCGATACGGGTCTTGCTGTAGTCCTCGGCCGCATCCTTGGACATCTGCACAACCATGGCGTCGGCCGGGTTGCAGGTGATCAGGTAGGCCAGACGCGCATCGATCAGCGAGATGGTCTTGCCCGACCGCGCCGGCCCTACGAACACCACGGCCTCGTAATGGCGACTGCCGGTCGTATCCAGCGGCTCGACCATATAGGGCGTGGTGTCCGGATCCCAGGAACCGGCGGCGCCGGCGGCATTGGCCACCTGCAGCACCCGCGCACCTTCGCTCACCCTGATTCGGCGCGGCGGCCGGATCATCTCGGCAACGCCTTGGCGCACGCTACGCGCTGTCGCGTACGTCGTCATCGGTGATGCCCTCGTACATGGATTGCCGGACGCGATCGCACTCGTCCTGGACCTTGACCACCTGCTCCGGCGTGAGGCCTGCCTTGCGCTCGAGCACATCAGGCAGCGTGTCGAAGAACTGCACGACCTTCTTCACCAGCTCGGCGTAGTCGGCCTCGACCTCTGCGGCCGGCACCAGCTGCCCGATGGTCGACTCGACCTTCAGGCGCTCGTTCTCCGACTGGTAGTAGGCGCGGCGCTCCATCGGCGGCAGATCGCGCGGATCGACCACACCCTCCGCGCCGAACGCTGCGGCACCCGGATTCACCAGCGCTGGGGCTGCGTCGGCCAGGCGATAGACGTCGTGCCCGGCGCGCTTGGTCAGCGGCGGGACGCCGGCTTCCTTCAGGCGCTTGCTGGCCGTTCGGCGGTCCATCCCGAACTCATCCGCCAGCCTGGCCACGGACCAGCCTTTGGTGAATTCGTGGATGTCAGCCATGTCCTACCCGATGCACAGCCTATTCAGGCATGAAAATGCGGTTTCTCCCGGCAAAAACCGCCAAAAGTGTGGCCTGTGGTGGAGCACCCTAGAGGCCGAAATACTGTCTTTTACCGGGGTCCGAATTCCCCCCGGTTGCTGTGGATAAGCCCAGGGGCCCCCTCCCGCCGTGAATCGAACGCGTGAAACACCATCAGCCGCCACTCCTGCCGTCCGCTGCCGGCTTCCCTTGCACCTGGTCAATGGCGTCGAGCTGCGCCTCGTACTGGAGCAGGCAACGCTTCCGGCCGTTGCTCACCTCGAATACGGCAGATGGCGCTGCGTCCTTCACCCACCTGCAGCGCTGACGCAGCTGAGCATCGATCGGGACGTAGGTGGCCACCGGAACCCTGATGACGGCTGCCGGCGACGCGTTCGGCTTGGTAGGTGCGGCCTGGCACGCGGCCAGTAGCGCAGCTGTGACAACCACGATGACGCGCATATCAGTACCCCTTCAGTGCCGGGCAGGCGGAATCGAGCAACTCCAGTGCTGCCTTGCAGGTGTCGGGCCGCTGTTCATAGCGCCCGCGCCAAGTAGAAGCCTCCTTCTCGGAGGCCTCGATCTTTCCGGCCAGGTCCTGCAGCGCCGCAGCGCTCTCGGCCTTGAGTGCTTCCAGCTTCTCGGCTTCCGCCCGCAGCGCGGCGGCGACCTCGGCCAGACGCTGATCGCGACTGTCCACGTCGGCCTGCAATCGGACGGTGTCGGCCTGCCAGTCGGCCCGGACCTTGATGACCTGGGCGCTCAGGTCGCGGATCTTCTGCTCCTTCTCGTATGCGGTCAGACCAGACACTGCGCAGCCGAAGGCCAGTACTGCGCACACCACCTTGATCTTGCTGCCTGGCTTGCTCAGCCAACGCATCGCGTCGGTAGCTGCGCCTCCGATCAGCGCCCACAGCGCGCCCAAGAATCGAATCAGTACGCTCATGGCTTCTCGCCTCCGATGGCGCCGGTGGCTTTCTCCACCATGCGCACGTAGCCGGGCAACAGCCGGCGGATCAGGACGCCGGACAGACCGGCCAGCGGCAGCTGTGGGGCGCCGGCCAGTGCCGGCCAGATGGACGCGGCAACTGCGATGACCCATGCGGCCACGATGGCGTAGGCCACCACTGCCACTGCCAGCGCAGCCCAGCGCGCAGCCGTCTGCAGGAATCGGTGGCCACGCCTGCGGTTGGAATCGGCGGCTACTCGCTCTGCGTCCTTCTCCGGCAACAACAACACGCCGATCAGTGCGCCGGCCATTGCCACCAGCAGCACGGACTGCGGCACGCCCAGGATGATTCGCTCGGCCTCGCGCAATGCATCGGCCGTCGCCGGCGCCACCACCGCGGCAGTGAACGTCCCGACGAAGGTTTTCAAGGTGCTCATCGGTTCGGTCACGGCGCCACTGCCCCGCCAGCCTTGCGATACGCCGCCAGCACCTTCTCCACGGTGTGCTCCGGCTGGCCATAGCCCGCGCCCGGTAGGCTCGCCCAGATGTTCCGCACGGCCTGAATGGCATCGGTGATGCGCCCAGTCTGGATCAACGGAAGCGCACGGCGTTCGCGGATCAGCTGGATGGCCCAGAGATCCTGCGACAGAGGCCCGAAGTCCGGCAGCTTCAACAGCGCGCGGTAGTGGGCATAGTCCTTCAGCATGAACTGGTAGCGACCAGATGCGTTGGAGGTGAGGCCCTTGCTGTTGATGACCTTGGACTTACGCCCACGAGAGAAAGGGTGCACCGAGTAGTCGGTGAAGATCTCAGGCGCGCGATCAGCGCCAGTCACGATCACGTCGTAACCTTGGTTCTGCGTCGCGGGGCTGGTGCTGGTGCCCTCGGACCAGGCCAGCATGTCCAGAAAGGCGACGACGTTGGCGCCGCCTGCCTGTTGAGCGGTGATCTTGGCCATCAGGGGTTTCCTACATAAATGTGCCCGCTCCGCTGCCGGCTAAGCGCGAGGGTTGATCCGATCGGGGTGAGCGGGCATTGACTGGTGGATGGGCAGGCTCTATTGGCCGGCGGGTCGACGATTTAAGGCCTTGACCCCTATGAATAGAGGGAGGCTTCCAGGAATACGGACCAGCTTTCGTATGCGTGCAGCGCGCGTCTTCCACCCATAGCGGTATCGGCTCCCGAGGTGCGTCCCTCACCGAATGCTCGGTCCAGTGAAGCCGACACCGCTATGGATGGAGCGGGTCATGGGAATCGAACCCATGTGATCAGGTTGGAAGGCTGATGCCTAAACCAGTCGGCCAGGCCCGCGAACGAACTCCAGAAACGACGAGCCGCAGGTGACTGGACCTCCCGAGTCCAGGCCTGCGGCCGTTGAGTGCGGGTAGATCGGAACCTTGCCCACGATATCGATTGGACAACAATCCTGGTTCCCAATGCAACTGCGGTAATGTTCCTTACCGCAGTCGTGCGAATGCGGTAAGGTTCGCGGCGACTGCGGTAATCTTCCTTAATACTCTGGACGCGTTGATGACCAACCCGACTACCGTTGTTGTCACGGCAGATGCCTCCAATCACATCGCAGTCGTAGGTCAGGCAGTCAGTTCAGTAGAGCGCTCCCTGGATGGCCTGACTGTGACCATCGTGATGAATTCAGGAGATCGTTACACGTTCAGGTTTAGAACTGTCGAAGAGAGCGAGGCCTTCTACGAACAGCTGATCGAGTTCCTGTGCAATGTCTCTACGGTCCAAGACGTGTTGAGTATTTCTGTAGAGGCCTATCCGGAGTCAGGCGTGGATCATGCGGAAGAGGATGGGGTGGATGCATCTGCTGAGCAGAGTGGGCAAACGCCTTCTCGGATCCTTCTCTGAGAGCGTGAAGGCTTACAGAGGCCGGTAAGCCTCACGCGTACCCACGTGGGAAGTTCAGACATTGAACACCCTTCCGCTGAACTCCTTCCTCCCATCCGCCAGTGCCTGGCGCAGCGTTGCGGCAGCAATCCCGTACACGCGCAGGTAATCCCCCTTCCGCATCTTGGCCGCCTTGGCAGCGTCCTGCGCGGCGATCTTCCCTTCAGGCCACACCAGGTCGTTCACCGCGTCCTGCAGCACCAGCCTCATTCGCCAGCGATCGGCCGGGTCGTCCATGCGCAGCGCGGGCTTTCCGCCGTTGCGTCGCTGCCACTGGATCTGGCGCATCACCCGCCTAGCCAGGGAACGCCCAAGCGACGAAAGAGACACACCCTGCCCCCGCAGCGCCACCGCCATAACTGCCTGCTTGGCCACGGAGTCGCGCATCATGCCGACGGCACCGGCGATGTCGGCGGCAGTCAGCGGCGTCATGGTTGACCTGCCATCCGACGGCTCGCGAAAGCTCCCGCCGACCAGCATGCGGGCGATCAGCTCGAGCGGATCTCGCTCCAGGGTCGGCTCTGGAACCGGCACTCGGCCATGCACCACCCTGACCGCCGCCGGCGCCGGCATGTAGATCGGTCGGTGCGCCCAGGCCCTGACGGCGCGATCTTCTGCGTCTGCCCCGACATGCAGCTCCCCCCGCGCGCTGCAGCGTGCGCACACCACCTGCGCGGTGCGGCGGCTGCCAGCGCCCCCCCGCGCGCGCATGCGCACGTCGCCGCTGCCGCAGTTGCCACACGGCATCAGGGACACCGCAGGCTCGGCTACTGCAGACATCAGGCCACCTCGCAGTTGCTGACCCAGCGGGACCGACCGTCCTGCCAGACCTCCCACAGGCTGTCATCGACCTGGCACCTGATGGGCCCCTCCTTTCCTTCGAGGTAGAGGTGGTGTGTTGCCTCGTCCAGGCTGAGGAACTTGTGAATCATCGGGAGGTCTCCATGGTTGTAACGTTGGTTGGTTCCAGGGCTGCGCCCTGTTGTTGAAGGAACTGCTGGGCCAGCGCGCGCAGCTGGTTCTCGCCTACGTCCAGACGCTCCACCAGGTGCTCCCCCGGGCTGCGAACGCCCTCAATCTGCTCGCGCTTCACCCCGAGCACGTCCGACACGATCGGGTCGCTGCCGCTGTCGGAAAGCAGGAAGTACGCCATGACCGGCTCTGCCTGGCCATCGCGGTGCACACGGCCGATGCACTGCTCGTGGACGCCGGGCGACCAGTCCAGCTCGCCGAACACAACGGTGCTGCAAACGTGCTGCAGCCCGTCGATGCCAGCACCAGAGCGGAGGCTGATCAGCATCACCTGGCTGTCCCCTGCAATGAATGCCTCCTTTGCCGCCTGCTTTTGGTTCGGCGACTCGCTGCCGGTGTACATGACCGGGTTGTACGCAGCCAGCTTCTCCTGCCAGATGCTGTAGACCTCCCGGTGCCACCCGAACAGCAGCACCTTCTGGCCGCTCTCCAGCAGCAGCCTGACGAACTCGGCCACGTAGGGAGCCTTAGCCACGCCGGTCGCCTGACGCAGCAGCCGGTCGAACTCGCCGGCAGCCTGCATCTTCTCGCCGCGGTACTGCTCGTTGGCTCGCAGGATGATCCGCGCCAGCGCTGCGGCGTCGCCGGTGATGGCGTCCAGCGCCTTGGTGTCGGCCTCCACCTCGTGCGGGATCTTCGACAGTGCCGGCAGCTCGCGCCCTACTTCCTTGCGCGTGCGCCGCAGCATGATCCCCTGCCGCCGCAGGTACTGGCCGAACTGCTCGGCGTCCTGCAGCTTTGCCTTCTCCCCGGGCGCGGAGATGCACCATTCCCGCAGGAACTCGTCATAGGTGCCCAGGCAGCCCGGCAGCAGTGGGTCGACCACGTGGAAGAACTCGCACCCATAGTTGTAGATAGGGGTGGCTGTCAGGCCCATGCGCAGCCGCGCACGGCTGGCCAGGTGGCGGCAGGCGCTGTGGATGCTGCTGTCCGGACTACGCAGCTGCTGGCATTCCTCGAACACCACGTACTGCGCTATCTCCCCCAGCGTCTCAGCCCAGCCCCGGAGCTTGTGGTAGCTGACCAGGATGACGTCCGGCAGCGTGTCCCACAGATCCTTGATCCGCTGCTTTGGCTGCCGTACTAGCGGGTACGGCGCACCTTTCCTGATGTGGTGCACGCGCAGCTGCGGCGCGAACTCGGCCAGCTTCTCCGGCCAGTGGTTCGGCAGCGCCGCCGGGTACACCACCACCGCCGGCAGGTTGCCCGGCGCGGCCATGGGGCAGATGCCGGTGACCGTCTTACCCAGGCCAAGATCGTCGGCCAGCAGCAGGCCGCCACGGATAGACAGCTGTGCGCCCGCGACGCGCTGGTACTCCCGCGGCGGTTTGGCCAGGCTGAACTCCGGAATCTGCACGCGGCCGGCCAGCAGTTCGCCCAGGCTTCGTTCCATATCCACATGCTCGGCGGCCAGCTGCTGCAGCGCGCGCTCGGTGTCTGCATCCATCGACAGTGGGTAGCGCTGCGTGAACCACTGCAGCTCCCGGCTGTTCTCCGGCGTGGCCGACAGGTCGATGTGCTCTGCGGCGTGCTGCCGCACGCGGGGAAACACGCGCTTCATGCGCGCGCGCACCTGCGGCTCGCAGATCACCCGCCAGGTGCTGCCGGCGGAGCTGTACAGGAGGGTTCCATAGGTCGTCTGCATCACAGTGCCTGCCTCTTCAGGCGAATGATGTTGAAGGGCTTGCCCTGCCAGGCCGGGCGGGCCACGAGCGGGCGTTCGCCCCAGCGCTCGGTGGTGACCAGCAGCACCCCGCGCACCTGCGGCAGGTTGATGTAGCGCCCGACCTGCCGCAGCGCATCGGCGAGCGAGCCGGCCACCTTCACCTCGATTACCAGGCCATCCAGCCAGAAGTCAGCGCGGTTGCTGGCGTCCAGCCGGTACTCGCGCACGTGCGCATGACCAGCCTTGTCCAGGACGGTGGCCAGAACCTCGTGCAGCTGGACCTCCGACCCGTAGCGATACCCGAACCCGGCAAGCAGCCGGCCAATGCCCTTCAGCTGCAGCTGCTCTTCCATAGCAGTTCCCGGCTTCAACGGTGCCACCTCCCGCCGGGTGGAGATTGAGCGCCCCATCACTTCACCCCCAGCGCTGCGCGCGCCTTGGCGTACTTCGCTCGTAAGCGAGTCGCCGTCTCCGCGTCCAACAGAGTCAGTCGCGATTCGTCGCTGTTGTCGGCAATATCCGCCAGCTTCACCTTGAGCGACAGGGGATTCTGCCGAATGCTCCAGTAGTAGAACGCCTCGCTCTTGTTCACGCCGCGCGTCAGATCAAACACGGCCTCCACCACGTCCTGCGGGAACAGCATTACGCGTGTTCCAAAGGCTGGCTGATCCTCCAGCACATCGTGGAGCCATGCCACCATTTCGGCGGCGTCATCACCGGCTACTGCCGCAGCGACCCGAGCCACATGCTCGATGTACGGCCGGCCAGCCTTGTCGGTTTGGGTGGCATGTGCCTCTTCCGCCAGCCAGCGGGCCTCATTCACCAATGCGCTTTCCATCAGGCCACCTCCTTAGCCAGCTGCAGCGCCGTCGCGGCATCAGCCTGCGCCCAGGTCATCTGGTCCCGATCAATACTTTCGGCCAGGCGCGACAGGCCCTTCGCGGTCACCAGCACCTGCTCGTGCACACGGTCCGGCTCACCTTCCCGCCGCTGCATGCAGGCCTTGTGCGTCAGCACACCCTGCTGCAGGCGGTTCTGGTAGGCCAGCCAGTTCTTGCTGCCGGCGCGGCGGTAGATCCAGCCATGCTCGGACAGCCAGGCGAACAGCTGGCGCGGCTGGACCTGCAGCATCTTTGCGGCGGTGCTGATGTTGAAGGCGCCGTCAGCCTGGGTCAGCCGCAGCAGCGCGCGGACCTGCGGTTCCTGGTACTGCACGCGAGCTTCAAGGATCTCGGCCTTCTCGCTATAAGTCAGCAACAGCGCGCGTAGCGTCGCCGGGTCGGTCAGGGCCTGCATCGGGTCGGGTGCTCGCGTGCCGGCCGCCAGCGCGTCATAGGCGCGGATCACCTGCAGGCTGAAGCTGGCGCTGATCCACATGGCATAGGCATAGACCAGCTCGCGCACCACGTAGCTGCCGCCGTAGCGGCCTGCCACCGAGTGCACAGGGTAAATCCGGGAATCCCCGGAATTGGCCAGCTCGGCCACCAGTTCCTCGGTCTGCTTCAGGCGCTGCCAGTCGCCGGGCTGGTGACGTTTGGCGCCGCCGGCGGCCTGGTGCAGATCGTTCAGGCAAAACCTGCCCACGTCGTCGCGGCGCACGCTGGCGCCGCCAATCATCATCGCGTTCAAGAGAACACCTCCGTTTTCCAGCCGCCGCCGGGGGCGCGCTGGACTGCCAGGAATCGGAACGGGTACATCTCAGCGGCCACCTTCACCTTCACGCGGGCGTCTTCCTCCCAGAAGCCCTTCACCTCGTGGGCCTCCAGTTCGCCGGCGGCCGTCATCACGAAGAAGTCGATGGTCAGGTGCGTCTTCTCGGCCAACTTCAGCTTCACGGACTCGAATCGGAACCACGCGATCTCGCCGGCGGCCAGCTGCAGCGCCAAGTGCGCGGCGTAAGCCTCTTCGGTCTTGTTCATCTCGCCGGGCACATGCCGGGGCCGGCCACGCGCGACCTTGCCGGCGGCGTTGCCGCTGCCGGTGGACTGCGCCGGCGCCGGCGGCCTGTAGGCGCGCGCCGCGGTTGGCGCCGGCGCAGGGGCGGCCGTGCTTGCCTGGACCAGACGGCGCATGCCCTCCGGCATGTCCTGCGTGGAGGCATAGCGCAGCGAGCGGCTGGACGTCTTCTTCGGTGGCATCAGGCGGATGCCTCCGCAGCGCCCCACACGCGCAATGCGCGCTGGCGGAATGCTTCGAACTCGTGCCGGGCGCGCTGCTGCGCGGCCTGGTGCTCGCGGTCCATCTGCTCGAGCATGCAGTCGAACTCGACGTTGAGCAGGCCCATCAGCTGTTCCATGGAAAGGCCGCCCCGCGTGCGGAAGGTCGGCGCCGGTGCCAGCTGCGGCATGGCCAGCTGCTGCTGCCCGGACGGCGGCAGGGGCATGCTGTCCACGCGGCCGGCGTCGGTGACCGCCCATGTGGCTTCCGGCCTGCCGTGGCGTGCACTGACGCGGTTCTCGCAGCGGCTCACCAGCCCATCCCGGTCCAGTTCGCGCAGCAGGCCAGCAGCGGCGGCAGTCGTCAACAGCATGGCCTCGCGCGGTGCGCCGCCCTCGAGCGCGGCATTGCCCATCAGCTCCAGCGCCTCGGCCGCGGTGCTGCCACCGTGGACGCCCAGGCAGAACAGGATCAGCTGACGCTGGTAGGCTCGGATGTCAGCCTGCTCCATGTGCGCCTCCGAAACCCAGCTCTGCAGCGGCGAGCGCCATGGCGCTGCGCGCGGCAGCGCGATCGCCTACCACCAGCACTTCCGGCTTCGGCGGGGGCAACGCGGCCACCGGCGCGGGAACAGCGCCTCCGTCCATGACGTGCTTCACCGCCCGCTCGTAGGCGTTGGCCAGCATGCGCTGCTGCAGCGCGCCGCTCTCCGCAGTGCGGTAGGCGTGCAGGTCCAGCTTGGACCGCACCAGCACCGTGAACCCGCTGTGGGCCTGGCCGGGCCGCATCTGGCCGTCGACTTCGGCCAGCGCCGGAACGCCCAGGCACATGGCTCGGAACTGGCCGGGGTTCGGTGGCCACTGCAGCGCGCTGCGAAGGCAGTTGGCCAAGCCCTCGGCCACCTGTCGCGGGGTGATGCCGGACATCACCTGGAACCACAGCTCACCGGCGGTGGTCAGGCTGCCAGCGTTGTTCACCGGCGCTGCGCCGTTCTCGCGCACCCACTTCCCGGGGAACATGCCGGCCATACGTTCCCACACGGTCCACAGGGCGCTCACGGCGCGCTGGTCCGGGTCAGTGCTGGACGAATTGGAACTCTCCGTCGATGACATCGCAGCCTTGTCCGCCAAAGCTGCCAGCTGCCGCGCGCTGCTCGTGGAGTCGCCGCTGCTCAGCGACGTGTTCGGCAGAACCGAGTTGAGGGTTTGCATTGGGGCCTCCGGTGTTGGTGGTGTTCGTCGGCGCTGCGCCGGCGGCGTGTCGGTTGCGGGCGGTCCTGATCGCCCAAGAGAACGGATTCGAAACCGGAGGCGATCGCGCCAATCCTTCAGCGGCCGTATGCCCCAGAGCCTCCGGCGTCACGCCCTCTTCCAGCGCCGCCAGCAGTTCGGGGTGGCTGGGGTTGGTCGAATGGCAGCCTGCCTTCCGCATCAGCAGGCACGCACGCCCCGCATCGGTCACACCGCTCAGAGATCCTTGAGCGTGCTGTGATGTATCTGGAGTAGAAGAAGTGGGGCCTGGGGTCTGGTTACCCGTGTTCACACCTGTGTTCACGCCCCCTGTCACGCGTGACAGCTTGTCCAATGTCACGCCTTCGTCGCCGGTCACGTGCGTGACGTGCAACGCCTTCAGTTCCGCCATGGTGGCCATGCCGCTCGGCACGACACCCACGTTGCGCAGATCTTCGAACAGCATCGTGCGACGCGCACGGGTGCGCGCCTGCCGCTCCGCTTCGGCGGCCTTCCTGTCTTCTCGACGCCCCTGCCCGTCCGCGATGCGCGCCTGGGCCGTGGCGATCTGCTCGTCACAGCGCTTGCTGTGGCGAAGGCCATCGTCAGCCACCGGGAAGTAGCGCTCAGCGACCTTCTTGACCGCGGCTTTGTCGCCGCTGGTGATGGCGCCCGCGATGACGTAAAGCTCGGCCAGGCTCTCCGGCAGTGCCTGCTCTTCCGAGTAGTAGGCGAGCATCAGCTTGAAATACACGCCGTGGTCGGTCAGGGACAGCCTCGTGGTGTCCTTGAGGTAGTCGCCGGGGTACATCTCGAAATAGATCACGCCCTGCCCCCCGCCCCACGCAGAAGCGGAGCCATCGGCAGCGGCTCGGGTTCAAATCCTGGGCATGGATTGCGCGGCATCTGGGGCAAGCACAACGCATCGGCCAGGGTGCGGCGCCAGCGGAACGCTGTGGCGCGGCTGACACTGAAGCGCTCCTGCACCTGCACCACCGTGGGGAAGAACGGGCACGACGTACTCGCCCAGAGCACGAAGTCCATGATGATCTTCGTCTGGCACTGCCCATGGAGCGCGGCCTTGCGTCGATGATCGACCGCGCGCGCGGCGCTCTCGGTGAAGCCTATTGTTCGCTGGGGACCGCATACGGTCCCGAGGCTGGCGATGGGGCTCATGCGCCACCACCGGGAGCATCAGTGGGCAGTGCTGCGTCCTGCAGCGCGCGGCACATGGATCCGCGCAGTACCTGCGCCGCCGGCACCCTGCGTCGAGCTGCGGCAGGATCGTGCAGATCGAGCAGAGCACCGTGCCAGCGATAGGCGGTCGCGCGGGACAGGTTGAAGCGTTCCTGGAGTGCTTCGACGCGCAGTGGCCAAGGCTGCTCCTTCGCCCACAGCACTACCTCGACCATCGGCAGCAAGGGCACCACCGCGTCCGGGATACGGCGGCCAGCTCCATCGAACTCACCCACTACGGCAATTGCCCAGCTCACCATCACGCCGGCGGTCATCGCTGCCCGCCCTGCACCGCGCGGGGTGCCAGATCCTGCAGGTGACCAGATACGTACCGCTTAGCCGTTACAAGCTCGGCCTCCAGCTGGCCGATCTCGTCCAGCGCGCGGCGCAGCTCGGGAATGTCCTTCGGGCAGATGCGGCCGTCGGCCAAGACGTTGGTGATCGCTTCCAGGGTGTGCCCGAACTCCACCGACAGGCGGGCCACAGCCAGTACGCCGGCATGCGGTTCCATCATGGGGATACGGGCGCCGAGGAAGCCGTAGCGCTGAGCCAGCTCACGCGAACAGGCGTCGCGCCAGTGCGGCGGAAGCGCGCGGACCCACGATTCCTCAAGGTCCACCGGCATCTTCACTGTGCCGTTGCGAATTCGGCCCACGATCTGTGCGTTGGCCTTCAGCGCGCGCTCGGCGCTGTCGGCGTCGTCGCCGGTGTGGAACTGCAGGATGCGCTCGCCAGGTGCTACGTCCGCCATGTACTGCTCGGCGATCGCCTGGGCCAGGCTGCTGTCGGTGTGCCCGCTATTGCGGATGGCGTCGGTCGTATGCCGGAACACCACCGCAGAGCGGGGCTCGTGGTACTGAGGATCAGGCTTCATTTACGCACCTCGGGAGGCGATGCAAATTGGTCGCCATGGACAGGACGACCGGGAATCAAAGGCTTGGAGCCGCCCTCCTTGCGCTACGCTGGATGTGCGAACAACACAGCCCGCAAGGAGGGCGACATGGCAAAGAAGGGCGTTACGGCTGGCAGGAGCCAGATGAACGAGATCCGGCATCAGAATCACTACTGGAAGGGCTATGCGGACTACACGCTCGAAGTCTTCGGCGACACGCTGAAGAAGCGGAAAGGCTGGAAGAACGACCTGACTGGCTTGGATGCAATCCACTACTACCTGGTGGAGAAGCACCACTGGCTGCCATCCGTTGTTCGGGCAATGTCTCTGGAAGACCTGCGATTCGCCTTGACCGAAGAAATGCATGGCTGGACGCTGCCAAAAGACGCGCTCGAGCCAGAGGACATGTAGTTGAAGCGGCTTCAAGCGTGAGTTGCTGGCTGCGCAGCAGTTCCAACCTGCTGCGCAGCCCTGCCATGGTTCCAGGGCGAGTCGGCGCTCTCATCTCAGGCGCCCTCCACGGGCACGATCCGGCCAGCGTCGGGGTCGACGAAGGCAGCACCAGGCGGATCGAAAATGTCGGGCCGCAGCTCGCTCCGGGAAACCTGCCCCCCGCTCTGCTCGTCGAGACGGCGAGCCAGTGCGCCATCGAATCGAGTCCGCTTGCTCAGGGCTTTCCGCAGATAGCCAATCGTCGTTCCAGCCTTGACGGCGAACGCCGCCTGATCGTCTGGTGCCAAGGTGCCGAGGTAGGTACGGAGTGTGTCCATGGGCGATGACTTTACCCGAAGGTAAAGGCATTGCAACACCGTTTGGTCAATTACCAGTAGGTAACGGAAACTGACGACATGAGTACTGATGACACCCCAACCGTCGCCGCCCGCCGCCATCGCCTGCAGCAGTGGATCGCCGAGCATCACGGCGGGAGCCAAGCATCGTTCGCCGCTGCAACCGGGGTTAACCAGGGCGAGTTGTCCGGGCTACTGAAGCGCAAGTCCTTCGGTGAGAAGCGGGCGGCATCACTGGAGGAAGTGGCGGGGATGCCGCCGGGATTCTTGACCTTCCCTCTCACCAGCGAGTCAGGCCGGCCCGCCGTCTCACGTGTCGCAGAGACTGCGACTACGTACGGATATGTTCACGTCCAACAACTGGACGGAGAGGCGGCAATGGGGGATGGACGGATCAACGATGATTTCCCGGAAGTGATCAGGTCGATGGACTTCACATCGAGCTACATCCGGTCAATCGTGGGATTTGTTCCGCCGCCCGGACGCCTGGTGCTTGTCACAGGTCGCGGTGACTCGATGATTCCGATCATTCAGCCGGGCGAATCACTTCTGGTCGACTCTGGTGTACAGACGTTCGACGGCGATGGCATCTACCTCATCAACACTGGCAGTGGCCAACAGGTAAAGGGGCTCCAGGACAGGGGGGACGCGGTCTACATTGTCAGCGCGAATTCGATGCTCTACCCGGCGTTCCCATTGCCAAGCGGCGCGATGATCGGTGGCAAGGTGTACCTGCGCAATCGAATCGACCGTTTCAACTGAGCGAGTGCTGGGGCCGCATCATGGCTCGCGGCCCCACTTTGCCTTGTAGTCGTCGCGTAGGTTCTTGCACAGCTGTGCGTACACCCGCAGGTCTGCCGTCGTGTACTGCCGATCGGAGTTCATTTGAGCGTAGCGCTTGTCGCAATGCTCTACAGCGTCGAGCAAATTCCTCTCGGCTACCTCCGACTGCTCTGCCTTAGCTTCAGCTTGCGTCTGCGGCACACCCGCCTTGGAGGCCATTTGCCACAAGAGCAAGCTGACAAAAGCCGATAGCAAGGCGAGGGATACCCAAAGAAATGCTCTGAATTGCGGGCGTCTTGACGGCTGCGGATGCAACAGTTCAGCCTGCGGTCCACCACCTTCTGCCTTGATTCCCTTTGACAACGCGACTGGCGCCCCACAGCCGACGCATGCTGAGGCTGCAGTACTGATTTCCCTACCGCACTCGTAACAACCCACCAAAGCCATTGCCCAACCCTCGTTCGCCCGCACATGTCCTCTGTGCCGGTCTCATCTTAACAATGTAGGGGTTGGAAGCCTCAGCCCGGCCAGCTCCTGCTGGGCACAAAAAATAATTACCAATTGGTATTGCTTTAACTTTACCTTTTGGTAATCTGCATCCGTTCCCAACGACGGATGCCGCCATGCCCCTGACCAACAGTTCCAAGCGTACGGCCCGCATCGGGCTTGCTGTGATCGCCTGCTTTGCCCTCCTGGCCTTGGTTGGCTGGGCTGCTCCCTCGGACCCTCCCGCCTCTGAGCCCGGCGCCGGCACCCCTCGTGACCTGGTGATCACCAGCCCGCGCATCTGCGCCGCACTTGCGGTGTATGAGCTGGCCAGCGATGACGATTGGGGCCTGCGCGCCACCATCGCAAACGCCGCGCTCAACGCCTTCCACGACGCAGATCGGGTTCCCGACTGCGCGGCCGGCGTCACTGCAGCCCTGACGCAGAACTTTGAACCGGCGCGCTGGCAACTTGCCCTCGACGCTGCCGATGCCGTGCTGAGCGGCTCCTACCAGGTCTCCCCAGCAGCATGCGTCCGGGCCAATGCGGTTGTCCCCCTGTCGACCGCAGACGGCAAAAGGCCGGGCACATCCCCTGTGCTGGCCCGGGCGCAGTGCGTCATGCACGAACTGGCTTTCGTGGAGGTGGCGCCGTGATCGCCGGTCTCCGCACTGAACCGCGCGCCGCGATGATCGGCACACAGCGCCTGCCCCTGAGCCCCACCGAATCGAAGGTGCTGCAGCAGATCATCGACGCCGGAGACATCCCGGTCAGTCGCGCAGCACTGGAAGTGAGCCTGTACGGCGCCAGCGGTCGGAAATCGAACACAGTGCAGGTAACCATCTGCCGCCTGCGCCAGAAGCTGATCCAGCACGGCTACCGCATCAACGCTACCCGCGGCGTCGGCTACACCATCAGCAAAGGCGGTGCAGCGTGATCACCTCGATCAGCTATCCGCTCTCCCAGCGCGCGGCCGTCGCCGCCACGGCGGCTGCCACTGCCGCAACTGGTATGGGCTTTGCCCCGAACCTGGTCGCCGCAGCCGCCGACGTCGCAGCTCGTGCCGTTCTGGAGCGCCGCGCTAGCGCCGGCCGAGCCATCGCCGATGTGCGCTGCAACCTCCGCCGCATGCTGCGGGCACAAGGCGGTGCTGCGTGACCGCCGCCGCCCCGGGCGTCCCCGTCATCGAGGTAGCTGGCTGCGGCATGCGCCTGCGTGTGATGAAGGATCCGGCCGGCTGGAGCGTGTCGGGCTGGCGCCGGGCGAAAGGCACAACGGCCATGGTCGCTTATGTGTCCTCCGAGTCCGTCCCGGTTTTCATGGAGACCGCCGGCCAGCATCACGTCATCGCCGGCCGCACCTACTTCGCACTGCCGCCCGCGAGCCAGAAGAAGCTGCAGACGTTCATTACTTCCATCGAGGACACCAGTACCCAAGGCGGTTCCGCATGAGGGCGCCTGCAATCAAGCTCCCGGCACCCGACCTGACGCCTGAACAGCGCGCGGCCTTGGAGCGCGCGAAGCGTCCCCGGCGCCATCCCTACCGCGTGTACTGCACGCATCAGGCTAGCGCACAGCGCCAACGCGAGGCGGAAGAGCAGCGCCAGCGCGTCGCGCCGAACCTGCACAGGTTGGTGCGCTGATGGATGGCCTGCACCCAATAGGCGGCGGCCTGGACGCGGTGATCGTCAGCACGGCCGCACCGACGCCCGAAGAAAGGCTGCAGCGCTACGAGGCAGCAGTTGCTGCCCACCCGTGCCGCTGGTTTGCCCTGCGCGTGCAGTTCGGCCGGACCCTGCAGCGCTCGCTGAAGAAAGGCATCCGAATCGGCTATGCCGCATGGCAACGGCAGATGCCGGCTCTTTGGCCGCGCGTTCGCATCCACTGACAGAGGAGGTTTTGTATGGCAACCATCACGATCGACGTTGACCTCGAGGACTTCGACGATTCGGAACTCGTGGAGGAATGCAGGTCCAGGGGTCTCAACGTGCTGCCCACCGCACCGAGCGACGTGCCTTCCGCTGAGCTGGTTGTGGAGCGCGCCTATCTCGCGGCCCGCGCCATGACCGAACTGCCGCAAGAGCTGAAGGACCTGTTCTGGGTCGTGCATGGCCGAGCAATCGCATGACATCGACGGCCAGCCCTCAATGGACCTCCGAAACCAGCTCGACATCTTCGACCACGACTCCGCCCGCCTGGCCAAGGCCAACCGCGCCGCCGCCGAGCACGCCCTGACCGATCCGTTCTTCTCCGCGAAGGTCCGTCAAGACCGCCACGACTACTACATCACCGAAGCCGAACGTCTTGAGCGCTTGGCAGCTATGGCCGAGAAGCCAGCCACCACCACAGCCTGAGATCACTCCCGATGAAACAGCCTCAGCCCAGCGCCTCGCCAGCGCCGCACCCCATTCCCGACAGCGCGGTCGAAGCATTCCGCGCTGCCTACGCATCCCATGGCTCCCAAAAGGGCTATGCCGATGCCATCCGTGCCGGTCTGGCCGCAGCAACACCGCTGGTCAGCCAGGACGCAATGCTCTCGCTTGAGCAGGAGGCCCACGCCCACCTGGTGCAGCAGCTGGATATTGCGCTGAATGGCGAAGCTGCAGCTGCACGCGCGCCGGTACTGGCTGAACTTCTGAGCCAGTGCCAGGCCGAAGCCCAGCGCCGGCACGGCCCAGTGCTGGCGACGATTCCCGGCCATGCCGCGGCTCACCTGCGCAAGGGATATATGGAACTGGCTGACAGCGCGCGCGCGCTCAGCGAGACGGCCATGGCCATGCGCGACAAGGCGGTTCGCGAGCTGGTGGTCATGGGAATCACTGAAGTGAACCTGCTTCCGGGCACCACGCCGGAGGTTGCCCCATGACCGGCAAAGATCTGCAGCGCATTGCGCATGTTCTGGTGCTGCAGGAGATGCACGCCCGGTTCACTGAAGCCGGCATCCCGTCACGCACTGCAGCGCTCGACGCAGCGATTGCTGCCCTCTCCGCCCAGCCCTCCCCGGGTGGTCAGGGAGCGGGCATGAGCGCTGACGACTTTGCAAACATGGTTGAGGGCGAAGCTGGCGAGTATGGGGACGGTGGCCCATACGCCGGATGGTCATTCAGCCGTGAGGAGCTGATTGGATTTTGTGGAGCGATCATTAACGGCTGGAGATTTGATCTTCGAGTGCGGAAAGACGCCCTCGCCGCCAGCCAGACGGTGGGGGAGATCGTCGGCTATATGGACCCTGACGCCGATTTCTTGCTGCCCAGTGTCAGCGGACGGCATGTTGATGTAGTCAACCTGTGTCTGTGGGAGAAGCCAATCGGCAAGTACACCAAGCCGCTCTACGCGGCCCCGCCCGCGCAGGCCGTGGACCTGGGGCAGTTCCGGGAGGCTGTGCACGCACAGTTCTTCCTGAAAGTCTCCGAAGCGCGCAAGACGTCTATGGCTGATGTGCGCATTGCCGAGGCGGACGCAGAACGTAACCGCCTGCTGGCTGTCATTGATGGCGCGGAGGTGAACCGTGGTTGAGCAACTGCATATCGGCGGCGTGGATGACGACGACCTGCGCTGCCTGCGCTGCGGATCGCCCAGCCTCGACACGGGCTGGGAATGCAACGACTGCGGCTACAACAACATGCCGCACTACGCGGAGAACAAGGGACAGGCAGACAGCCAGGCGGTGGGCAAATGAGCCTCACGCACCGCGCCCCCACTTCGTTAAAGCGCGCTGTTCCTGAGAACGAATGCCTGGCCGGCAGCCAGCGCCGCTTCTGCACTAGCGAACGCGACGCCTTGCGTCGAGTCGCGAACCGGCCGAGACGCACCATCAGGAGCGTGGACAACGGCGCTAAACCGACCGCCAAGCCCACGTGGAATCACCTCAATCACATAGGCACGCCCATGAGCATTAAACACGTGTTTAGTCGCTGCCATATCCATCAGTACACCTGCTGCTCGGAAGATGACATCCATGTTGAACCTCATATAAGGAATTGCAAGTTGATGGGCTCGTGCTGTTATGGTTTGTGCAGGAGTCAGGGACATGGCTGACGGCTCTCGCGCCTTCAACTTCCCAATGCCGCAGCGCTCGCGACTGCGCCCAGGCGAGATCGTTGTGGATCTATTCGCCGGCGGCGGTGGCGCATCGGAAGGGCTCAAGCAGGCCCTGGGCATCGATCCCGCCCTGGCCTACAACCACGACGAGCTGGCGATCGGCATGCACGCCGCCAACCACCCGCTGACCCAGCACCACCGCGAGGACATCTGGCACGCAGACCCTCGCGTGGATGTGGCCGGCCGTCCCATCGGTTGGTTCCATGCCTCGCCCGACTGCACGCACTTCAGCCAGGCCAAGGGCGGCCAGCCGCGCAGCCGCAAGACCCGCGCCCTGTCGTGGGTGGTGTTGAAGTGGGTGGGCCAGCTGCTGCGCGCTGATCGCCTACACGGCACCAACACCGCGCCGCGCATCATTTCCATGGAGAACGTTTGGCAGATCCTGACCTGGGGTCCGCTGGTGGCCAAGCGCTGCAAGGTCACCGGACGTGTCATCAAGATGGACGGAACCGTTGCAGCGCGCGGCGAGCGCGTGCCGGTCGAGAACCAGCAGCTGGTGCCGGACAAGCGCCATAGCGGACGCACCTGGCAGCAATTCGTCGCCGCGCTGCGTGCGCTTGGCTATGTGGTGGAGTGGCGCAAGATGGTGGCCAGCGACTTTGGCGCCGGCACCAGCCGTGAACGCTTGTTCCTCTGCGCGAGGCGAGACGGCGAGCCTGTTGTGTGGCCGGCGCCTACCCACGGGAAATCCCCTGAGCAGCAACCGTGCGTGACAGCAGCCGATTCCCTGGACTTCTCAATTCCGTGCCCGTCCATCTTTACCCGTGCCCGACCGCTGGCCGATGCCACCATGCGCCGCATCGCGAAGGGCGTCATGCGCCACGTCGTCAACTCGGCAGATCCCTTTATCGTGCCGGTGACGCACCAGGGCGGCGACCGCGTACACGACGTGCGCGACCCCATGCGCACTATCACCGCCGCCAACCGCGGCGAGCTGATGCTGGCCGCACCGAAGCTGGCGCCGTTCCTCACCGAGCATGCAAACGCGAGCCGCCAGCGGACGATGGCGGCGGACGGGCCGCTGCCCACCGTATGCGCTGGGGTGAAGGGTGGCCACTTCTCTGTCGTGACACCCATCCTGGCCGGTGTCGGCGGTCGGGCCGGTCAGTCCGAACCTCGCTCAGGCGGCGAACCGCTCTACACCATGACGACCAAAGCAGACACCGCGCTGGTTGCGCCGCACCTAGTGAAGTTCCGGGGAGACAGCGTCGGTACGGCCGTCACCGAGCCGGTGCCTACCATCACGTCAGGTGCTGGTGCCGCGCGACCTGCGGGGGCTGCGCACGCGCTCGGCGTGGCAACGGCATTCCTTGAGCAGGCGAACGGTGGGTTCTATCAGGGCGCCGGCAACGACGCGCGCGACCCGGTCAGCACGATTACCGCCAGCGGCAGCCAACAGCGTCTGGTCGCTGCACACCTGACCGCAATGGCACAGAACGTCGTTGGCAACGACCTGCGTGAGCCCCTGCCCACCATCCTTGCCGGCGCTACGCGCTTCGCCGAGGTCGAATGCACCCTGAGCCCTGAGCAGGAAGCCGGTGCGCTGCGCGTGGCTGCATTCTTGGTGAAGTACTACGCCAGCGGGATCGCCGTCGATGCGCGCGACCCGCTGGACACCATCACCACCAAGGACCGCCTGGCGCTGGTAACCGTCGTCATCCAAGACGTCCCCTACGTCATCGTGGATATCGGCCTGCGCATGCTCAAGCCTCACGAGCTGTACCGCGCCCAAGGATTCCCACCCGGATACATCATCGATCGCACGGCCAACGGCACGCTGCTCAGCACCAGCGCCGCCGTGCGCATGGTCGGCAACAGTGTGAGCCCGCCACCGCTGCGGGCCCTGGCCGAGGCGAACCTTGACCGGGTGCCGGCCGACATGGCGGTGGCAGCATGACCTACTTTTGTGAAGGACTACCCAATCTGAAAGTCTGTGGGAAGGACCCCCACATAGCTCATGCCCGAAACGTCCATCATGAAGGATCCGTTCTGGGTTTCGCGCGCTCTTCCTATGAACAGAACTTTTCTACCAACGAGCTCGGTAATTCCTCCAAGCTGGTACCTCGTCTCGATCTTCTTCGCGAGAGGAGGCAGGATTTCAAAGCCCAGCGCCGGCTTTGGAGCACCGTTGAAGACCTGGGTGCTGTAGTAACGATTGGTTCGAGTCAATTCGCCCCAGTAGCCTCGAAACTCACCCACGTGCTTGCGGCTATCCGCTTTGGATATCTCCACAAAGAACTCGTTGACCGGAAGATCACCACCGGGCGTAGCAATCACCAGATTGCTCGTTTTGAAGGATGGAGCTGCATACAACCATTCCAGCAGTTTGTCTGCATTGCGCTGAATCTTCGTCTTTGCAGATTCCCCTCCGCCGGCAAATCGCCTACCTCCACCGCCTCGCTCCTGATGGTCTCCTGCAGCACCTGCTCGATTCGCATCGCCATCGTCCGCACTCATTCCCAAAACGATTTTAGTGTTATCCGCTTCAAGCCGTTGCACGAGGTCGTCCCCGGCCTCCCCCCAAGGGTCATCCGATCGAACCGCCAGCTGGCAATTGTCGAGGTGTCTTGCTCCGAAGCAGGGACTTCGACCGGACACAGAGGCCTTTCGGTAGTAACCAGGCTCCTTGCATTCGGAGCAGATGAAATTATGACGAAGCGCTTGAATCTGGTCTGCGGGCAGAAGCGCGAATTCCACGGCAATGTGCTTCTGACCTGTAATGGTGTTGAACGCGAAATCCATACGCTCCCCCGCTGCGCAAGCTTCTATTCGACTTTCACAATTCTTAAACGCCCGAGCGGCCTAATGCAATCGGATTATCCCTACCCTCAGCACGCTTCAACATTCGCGCCTGAGCCCACTCCTTCTTTTCGCGTGACCGTGGCATGAGAACCGGTGCGAAGGTCTCAGCCGCCAGGGCTACTTCGCGCGGCCCCGTGCCCGCGCACGTGACAGCACGCGACATGATTCGGCGCCACTGCCGCGAGCAAGGCAAGCAACTTGCCTGCCTTGCACCGGCTTGCGGCTGCCAAGTGTTCAGCGTTTGGCGCGCGTTCGGCAAGATCTCCCGCCCACTGCAGCCACACCAGGTGGAGGGTGCCATCGCCCCCCTGCAGCTAGACGAGTTCGATGCCAACGAGCTGCGCCTGCGTGCTGCACGTGAGGCCGGCTGGAACATCGATCCCAAGATGCTGCTCGAGGGCGGCGCATGAGCGGAGACGCTTCGCCAATCACCAAAGCACCCCCGCCCACTGCGAGCGACGCCGTGCGCGAAATGCGCACCGCGGCCCGCGCTGGTGAGCCCGTGCCGGCCTCTCAGGTGAATCGGTGGGCGACCGTATTGATTAGCTTGTTTGGCCAGCAACGGGCCGTCAGGCTCGAGCAATGGGGAGGATCATTCTGGTTTCAGATCGATGAAAAGCAGTGGTACCGCGCCCTTGCAGCCGGCGAACTGGTCCGGGCTCTCTATACCCAGCCCTTGCTTCACGAAATCCGCAGGGCTGGGGAAAATCGGGATCACATCTGGTCGGCGGACCGAACCCACTGCATCGTCTGTAACGACCCCTTCGATTGGGCCGATCCCTACTGCAACCCGCCCAAGCCGCCGGTGCCCATCGCAGTGAAACCCCAGCCGTTCAATCCCTCTTGGGTGCTCCCAGTGCTCGACCGTCTGGAGCGAGCATTGAAGCGTGAAAGCAAGCGGGAGAGAGACGAATGGGACTTCAGAATTTCACAGCTGCGTAGGTCGATCGAAGAGCATACGAAGGAGAAATCGCCTTGAACGTCAAGCACATCATCGCCGCCGCAGATGACCGGTCAGCACTGGTCAACCAGCAGCGCGCGGCCATTGCGGTTGCAGCAGCGCTCGAAACCGCGCTGACCAGCACGCATCCCGCCAGCGGCGCCGGCCGCGCATTGACCTTCACGTTTGCCGGCGAGCCGCAGCTGCGGGCCGCGTGCGACGCCTGGCGCGCATACGCCCTCGCCACCATCGACATGCCGGCGCCAGTGGCGGCGACAGCGACCCAACGGCTGACGGCCCAGATCGGCCTCGCCCTCTTCGATGACCCCACCATGGACCTGACACAGATCGCAATCCGTGTGACCACGGCACGGTCGGATTCGCAGACCGCGCTGCTGCCGGCGCCCACCAATGAAGTAACGGAGGCCCGAGATGGGCGCAGCTGAGAACATCCCCGAAGTCCTGCTGAAGCTCGAGCAGGTCGAAGCCCAGACCGGAATGAAGAAGAGCTACATCTACCGCGAGATGGACAGGGGCACTTTCCCGCCCAAGCACAAGGTCGGCGGCGGCACTCGCTGGTACCAGAGCGACATTCAGCGTTGGATCCGCGCACGCAGGAGCGCTCCGCAGTGGACGCCCGAGGATGTGGGGCAGCCGGCTGCCAACTGCGACAGCAGCGGAGCGTAAACGGTCACCGAGCGGTCACCGGGTCGCGCTGGCTTGACGAAGAAGGCACTGCGGATGATCCTAAGTGCCTGATTCGATGGTGGGCCCATCAGGATTCGAACCTGAAACCAAGGGATTATGAGTCCCCTGCTCTAACCGTTGAGCTATAGGCCCTGCGCAGCGTCACAGTGTAGTGGAGGCCGCGCTCGATCGGCTACCCGGCGGCGGCAAGCGCCTCCGAAATACGCCCCAGCCGCCTATCCGCTGCCTCCGCGAGCCCTACCTGCCGCCTCAGGTATGCCTGGAACAACGCGACCATCCTTCTGACTTCCTCCAGTCCCTGTTGGTTGTCGCCACTGAAGCCGGCAAGCAATCCGGCCTCCGACAGCGTCAGCAGCGCGTATGTCGTACGGCGTGCAAACCCCAACCGATCCTCGCACTCATCCCGCATCACCTCATCCCAGTCCAGCAGTGGTGGGAAATCGGCTCGTACGGGCTCAGGCAAATCGTGCTCCACATCATTCATGGCGTGACTCCAGATGCATGACGAATCAATGCCGCAGGCCGTGCGAGTTGCACGTGACCTGCCGCGCGCTTGCATCGGCGCCGGTGATGACCGGCCCGCCTACGGGATGTGTTGAGCATCTGCGCGGTCAGCGTGCGACCGTCGCAGTAAGAATTCAAACGGCAGATGCGACATCGGCAAGACCCGTCGGGCATGTCCCGTTGCCCACCAAAGAAAAACCCCGCACCAGGCGGGGTTTCTCTCAACGCTTCAACAGCCGCTGGAAATCAATCGATATCCAGGAAGCTGCGCAGCTGCTCCGAGCGGCTCGGGTGACGCAGCTTGCGCAAGGCCTTCGCTTCGATCTGGCGGATGCGCTCGCGGGTCACGTCGAACTGCTTGCCGACCTCTTCCAGCGTGTGGTCGGTGTTCATGTCGATGCCGAAGCGCATGCGCAGCACCTTGGCTTCCCTCGGGGTGAGGCCGGCCAGCACGTCGCGCACGGTTTCAGACAGGTTGATGTTGGTGGTGTTCTCGATCGGGGACTCCACGTTGGTGTCCTCGATGAAGTCGCCCAGATGGGAATCCTCGTCGTCGCCGATCGGGGTTTCCATCGAGATCGGCTCCTTGGCGATCTTCATCACCTTGCGGATCTTGTCTTCCGGCATGTCCATTTCCTTGGCCAGCTCCTCCGGCGTGGCCTCGCGGCCGTACTGCTGGAGCATCTGGCGGGAAATGCGGTTCAACTTGTTGATCGTCTCGATCATGTGCACCGGAATACGGATGGTGCGTGCCTGGTCGGCAATCGAGCGGGTGATCGCCTGGCGGATCCACCAGGTGGCGTAGGTCGAGAACTTGTAACCGCGGCGGTACTCGAACTTGTCCACGGCCTTCATCAGGCCGATGTTGCCTTCCTGGATCAGGTCGAGGAACTGCAGGCCGCGGTTGGTGTACTTCTTGGCGATCGAGATCACCAGGCGCAGGTTGGCCTCGACCATTTCCTTCTTGGCCTTGCGCGCCTTGGCTTCACCGTAGGCCATGGCACGGCTGATTTCCTTCAGCTCTTCCAGGTCCAGCTGGGTCAGCTTCTCGATGTCGATCGTCGCCTGCTGTTCGGCGATGATCTGGTCCTTCACTTCGCGCAGTGCCGAAGACCACTTCTGCTTGCGCTTCAGTGCGTCTTCCACCCATTCCAGGTTGGTCTGGTTGCCTTCCCAGGAACGGATGAAGTCCTTGCGCGGCATGCGGGCGGTAACGGTGGCCAGGTTCAGCACGCGGCGCTCATGCGACTTGATGTCGGCCATGGTGTCGCGCAGCTGCTTGGTCAGCACGTCGGTCAGCGGCAGCGGCAGCTTCAGGGTGACGAACACCGCCGACATCTCTTCGCGCAGGCGCGGCAGGTTCTTCTTGTCACCCTTGGTCGCCGCCTTCTTGAAGGCAGTGAAGGCATCGCTCAGCGCCTGCATGCGCGCGGCGACTTCCTCCGGATCCGGACCGGTCGGTGCGGCTTCTTCCTCGCCACCCTCGACATCATCGTCCTCGTCCTCGTCGCCATCGGCGTCGGCATCGTCGCTGTCATCAGCGGCAGCCGCGGCCGGAGCCGGGGCTTCGTCCGTAAGGTCGTTGAAGCCGACGATCACTTCGGCCAGGCGCTTCTTGCCTTCCTTGTGGGCTTCATAGTCGTTCAGCAGCGACTCGACCGACACCGGGAACTGGCCCAAGGCGGCCTGCACCTGCGAAAGGCCTTCCTCGATGCGCTTGGCAATGGCGATTTCGCCTTCGCGGGTCAGCAGCTCGACGGTGCCCATTTCGCGCATGTACATGCGCACCGGGTCGGTGGTACGGCCACCTTCGGTGTCGAGCGCGCTCAGCGCGGCGGCGGCTTCTTCGGCCGCGGTGTCATCGACTTCGCGGTTACCCGTGTTGCCGTCGTTGAGAAGCAGGGTTTCCACATCCGGCGCAACTTCATGGACATCGATGCCCATGCCGTTGATCATGCCGATGATGTCTTCGATCTGTTCCGGGTCGACCATGTCGTCCGGCAGATGGTCATTGACTTCGGCGTAGGTCAGGTAGCCCTGTTCCAGGCCCTTGCTGATCAGTTGCTTGATTTCGGATTGGGCAGGACGTTCGTTGGCCATGTAGTGCTCGCGCCACCGGCTAGGGAGAAATAGGGAACGTAGCATTATACCAGCCCGGGGCCCCGCCTGCCGGGCGGTGGTCCCGCAGGCTCAGGGCCTGAGAAGGAAGGTCACGGGACCGTCATTGACCAGGCTGACGACCATATGGGCACCAAATCGGCCCGTTTCCACCCCCGGCGCGTGATTTTCACGACAGATCCCGACAAATCGATTGAACCCGCGTTCAGCCTCGTCTGGCGGCGCCGCGCTGGTGAAGCTCGGCCGCATGCCCGAGCGGGTGTCGGCGGCCAGGGTGAACTGGCTGACCAGCAGCAGGCCGCCGCCGGTATCACGCAGCGACCGGTTCATCTTCCCGGCCTCGTCGGCGAACACCCGGTAGCCCAGCAGGCGCTCGGCCATCCGCCGCAGCTGGGCCTCGGTATCGCCGGGCTCCATGCCGACCAGCGCCAGCAGGCCGGGGCCGATCTGCCCGACCGCTTCGTCGTCGACATGCACGGCGGCCTGGCTGACACGTTGGATCAGGACGAGCATCGCGGGCTTCCGAATGAACAGGGCCGGCCACGATAGCAGCGCCCTTGGCTAAACTGGCGCCGATGAATCCGCAACGCAAAGCCCGGCTGGTCTACCGCGCCACCACCCTGTTCGCCCGCCTGCCCTGGCCGCTGCTGCGGGGCGCCGCGCGCGCCCTGGCGTGGGCGTGGATCAGTCTCAACGCCCGTGAGAGCCGCGTCACCCGGCGCAACCTGGAACTGGCCTACCCCGAACTGGATGCCGCCGCGCGCGACCGCCTGCACCGAGAGCTGCTGCGCTCCACCGCGCTGCAGGCCATCGAGACCCTGCGCCTGTGGAGCCAGAAGCCGGCCGACAACCTGCGCCTGCACCTGAAGCAGCGCCATGGCGAAGCGCTGTACGACGCGGCGCTGGCCAGCGGCAAGGGCGTGATCGTGGCTGCGCCGCACTTCGGCAACTGGGAGCTGCTGAACCAGTGGCTGGCCTCGCGCGGGCAGATCGCCATCGTCTACAAGCCGCCGGAGGACGAGGCCAGCGACGCTTTCCTGCAGATCGTGCGCGGCGGCCAGAACGTGCAGCAGGTGCGCGCCGAGGGCCCGGCCGTGCGGCAGCTGTTCAAGGTGCTCAAGGACGGCGGTGCCACCGGCATCCTGCCCGACCAGCAGCCCAAGGCCGGCGACGGTGTGTTCGTGCCGTTCTTCGGCGTGCAGGCGCTGACCATGACCCTGGTCAACCGCCTGGCCGAGCGCACCGGTGCCACCGTGCTGTATGGCTGGTGCGAGCGGATCGGGCCGGACATGGAATTCGCCCTGCACATCGAGCCGACCGACCCGGCGGTGGCCGACCCGGACCCGCAGGTGGCGGCCACCGCGCTCAATGCCGGCATCGAACGCATCGCCCGCCGCGACCCCGCACAGTACCAGTGGACGTACAAGCGCTATACGCTGCGACCGGCGGGCAGCGGCGAGGAAGATCCCTACGCCACCGAAGAGCATCCCCACTAGCGGCCGCCGCACTGACCGCCGCCGCACCGAGCCCCGACCGGTCCCTGCGACCGGCGGCCGCACCACGTTGAATACGACGCCGGCGCCCCCATAGAGACTGCGATGTCCGCCTCCCCCGGTCCTGCCATGCCTGCTTCTTCCCTGTTCGGCGATCCGGCCGCGATCCGCTGCGAACGCGCGGTGGCCGAACTGCGCGCCGGTCGCCCGGTCCTGCTGCACGATGGCCAGGGCCAACGCCTGGCAGTGATCGCGCTGGACAGCGCCACCGCCAGCAGCTTTGCCGCCTTCGCCAGCGCCGCGCGCGAGCGCCACTACCTGTTCCTGACCGCCACCCGCGCCCGCGTGCTCGGCGTGGACGCTCCGGAAGGCGCACGCCTGCCGCTGGCCGGCATCGCCTTCGATGCCCTGCCTTCGCTGGGCTACCTGCGCGAGCCCGGCCCGATGCCGGAGGGCTGGAGCGCCGGTGACGCCTTCGATGCCGGCGCGGTTGAACTGGCACGCCTGGGCCTGCTGCTGCCGGCGATGGTGGCCGTGCGCCTGGACGCAGGTGACGCCACCTTCGACGGTGCCGCCGAAGTCGCCCTGTGCGACCTCGCCGAGGGCGCGGCCCATGCGGCCCACGATTACGAACTGGTGGCCCGCTCGCCGGTCCCGCTGCGCGACGTTGGCATGACCATCTTCGCGGTGTTCCGCGGCGGCGTGGCGCAGCGCGACCAGGTCGCGATCATCGTCGGCGAGCCGGACCTGTCGGCGGTGGTGCCGGTGCGCGTGCATTCCTCGTGCCTGACCGGCGACCTGTTCGGTTCACTCAAGTGCGACTGCGGCGACCAGCTGCGGCGTGGCCTGCGCAAGCTGAAGGAACTGGGTGGCGGCGTGCTGCTGTACCTGGACCAGGAAGGCCGCGGTACCGGCATCGCGGCCAAGATGCGTGCCTACGGCTACCAGCACGATGGCCTGGACACCATCGATGCCGATGCGCAGCTGGGCTTCGGCGCCGACGAACGCCGCTACGGCAGCGCGGTGGCGATGCTGCACGGCCTGGGCATCTCGCGCGTGGCCCTGCTCAGCAACAACCCGACCAAGGCGCAGCGCCTGCGCAATGCCGGCATCGAAGTGCTGGACTGCATTCCGGTCACCGGCGAGATCACCGCCGAGAACGAGCACTACCTGCGCACCAAGGCCGACCGTGCGGGGCACATGCTGGACGTGGACGCGCTGATCCAGGCTGCCCAGTAACGCGGCCGACCTGCTACCGTCTGCGCGGTGCGGCCATGGCCGCCACCGCCCGCCCTGCTGCCTGACGGAGCCCGCGTGACCGACGCCTCGATTCCTGCATCCCCCGCCTCCGACTGGCAGGTACTACCGCAACGCGCGGTCCGCCTGGCCGCACTGGAAGGCGCCTTCGGCGGCCTGTTCGTGCCGGGCCTGCCGCTGGCGGCGGCGGCGTGGTTCTTCGATCTGCCCGGCGGGCTGTGGACTGCAGCCCTCGGCTTGCTGATCGGCATCGCCTTCGGTGCGTGGCTGGGCCATCGTCGGCTGGTCCGCACGCGCTGGCGGCTGGATGCACAGGGCCTGGGCCTGCGCCGCGACCTGATGTGGCAGCTGGAAACCCGCATTCCCATTTCGCGCGTGCAGCACCTGGACCTGCGCCGGGGGCCGCTGGAGCGCCGCGCCGGCCTGGCCACGCTGATCGTGCACACCGCCGGCACCCGCATGAGCGCGGTGACCGTCAGCGGCCTGGACGAGGCCGACGCCGAACGCCTGCGCGACACCCTTTCGCACCAGCTCGACCAGGACGCTGACGCCCTGTGAGCCTGCCGCCGCCCCTGCCCGCATCGCTGCCCGACGGCGGCGAAGACCATCGCCTGCATCCGTGGTCGTGGCTGTTCGTGCTGCTGATGCAGCTGCGCCACTACTTCCTGCCGCTAATCGCGCTGCTGGTATTCGGCCAGCGCGGCGACCGCGATCCGATGTGGGCCCAGCTGATCCCGTTGTCGGCCATTGCTGTCCTGGTGCTGGTCTCGGTGCTGCAGTACCTGAGCTACCGCTACCGCATCGGCAACGATGCGATCACCGTGCGCAGCGGCCTGCTTGCGCGCAACCGCCGCGAGATCCCGTTTGCCCGCATCCACAACGTGGAAGTGCGGCAGAACCCGCTGCACCGCCTGTTCGGCGTGGCCGAGCTGCGCCTGGAGTCGGCCGGTGGCGCGCGCCCGGAGGCGGAAATGCGGGTGCTGAAGCTGGACCAGGCCTTGGCCCTGGAGCGGCTGGTGCGCCAGCGCGGGCAAGCGCCGCAGGCCAGCGAAGCGGTTGCGGTGGCCGACATCGCCGACACCGGCAATGAACACGTGCTGCTGCGCCTGTCCAGCTGGGACGTGGTGCGCATGGGCCTGCTGTCCAACCGTGGCTGGGCGCTGGCGATCGCCGCCGTCGGCGTGCTGTTCCAGACCGTGCCACGGCCGGTGATGGATGACGCCCTCCAGCGCGGTGGCCGCGAGGCGTTCGGCTACGCCAGCCACCTGCACCCGGGCGTGGCCGGCGCGTTCCTTCTGGCGGGCACTGCGCTCCTGCTGGGCTGGCTGGCGCTGCGCGTGCTGTCGGTGGTGCTGACCCTGCTGCGCTACCACGGCTTCACGCTCAGCGAGCAGGAGCGCCGCCTGACCGTCTCGGCCGGCCTGCTCAGCCGCACCCGCAGCAGCGTGGCGCGTCGCCGCATCCAGGCCTGGACCCTGCGCGAAAGCACCCTGCATCGCTGGTTCGGGCTGCGCCAGCTGCGCATCGACAGCGCCGCCGGCGGGCCTTCGCGCGATGAGGACCGTGCCCTGCGCGAACTGGCGCCGCTGGCTCCACGCACGCGTTGCGAGCAGCTGGTGCAGCACCTGCTGCCGCAGCTGCAATGGCCGCCGGTACAGTGGCAGTCCATTCCGCAGCGCGGTTGGTGGCGGCTGTGCCTGGGTGCACTGCTGCTGGCGCCGTTGCTGGCGGCGGCCGCGTACTGGCGATGGGGATCATGGGGATTGGTGGTGCTGGCCTGGATGCCGATGGCACTGCTGATCGCGCGTCGGCAGATGGCACGCATGGGCTGGTACCTGGACGATCACTTCGTGGCGGTACGCGGCGGCTGGTGGAAGCGCTGGTGGCGCTGGGCCGAGCTGGACAAGGTGCAGGGCCTGCGCCTGCAGCGCTCGCCGCTGGACAAGCTGCTCGGCACCAGCAGCCTGCAGCTGGATACCGCCGGTGCGCATGGTGATGTGGCACTGACCCTGCATTACCTGCCACACGAACAGGCACAACGGGTGATGGAACAGCTGGCGGCGGCACTGGCACGGCGCAAGCTGCGCTGGTGAGCCATGCAGGTAGTGCCGGCCGCTGGCCGGCAATCACAGACGTGCCCGGGCTTGCCGGCCAACGGCCGGCACTACCTCACCTCCGCGACGGGCCCCAGTAGCCCAGGTCCTTGCGGATCTGCAGGTCGCGCAGCCAGGTGCCGAACGGCTTGCGCCGCAGCGCGCCCATTTCGCCGGACAGGAAATCCTCGGTCGCGGCGATCACCCGCTCGCTGGAGCGGCCATCGCGGTACGGATGGATGGCATCGGCGTATCGCACGATCTCCGCCTGCAGCGCGGCATCCGGGTGCAGCGCGCGTTGCAGCATCGCCGGCAGCTGTGCCGGGTCATCGAAATCGATCATGTGCGGCTTGGGCACGCGATTGCGGAAGGTCACCACCGGTTTGTGCTGGACAATGAACTCCGAAACGATCGACGAGGTATCCGACACCAGCACGTCGGCGGCACGCTGCGCGGCCATCACCTGTTCCGGCTCGATGAAGCGGGCATTGGCACCGGCCAGCGCGCGGTAACGCTCGAACAGTTCCGGCGCGCACTTCGGGTGCAGCGTCAGCAGCCAGTAGCGGTCGCCGGCGGCGATGTCGGCTGCGATCTGCGCATGCAGGTGCGGGGCCGCGCTCAACCGCTCGGTGAAGGTCGAACCGAACAGGATCACCGGGCGGCCAGCGGCCGGCGCGCGCAGCGCGGCACCCTCGCCGCCATCGTCGCGGAACAGTGGGTCCAGCTTCGGCCAACCGGTCTCGGCCACCGCGAAGTGGCCCTGCTGGGCCGCGATCTCGCGGAACGGCACGGTGGTGGCCGGGCCCTGCGTGCAGTACAGGTCGAACATGCCGCGCACCCGGAAGTGGCCGCGGGCGCTGTCGCGCTTCTCCACGTTGAAGCCATGGAACAGCTGCACCTTGGCGCCGGACAGGAAGGTCGGCACCCAGTTGGCGGCGCTGAACACCGCGCGCGGGCGCATCGCCAGGGCCTGCTTCAGGCCGATGTTGGGGACCCCGGACAGGCTGCTGCCGGCCGCGCCGCCCTCGAACCAGG
This sequence comes from Stenotrophomonas sp. SKA14, assembly GCF_000158575.1. Taxonomy (NCBI): domain Bacteria; kingdom Pseudomonadati; phylum Pseudomonadota; class Gammaproteobacteria; order Lysobacterales; family Lysobacteraceae; genus Stenotrophomonas; species Stenotrophomonas sp. SKA14. The sequence goes on along the minus strand of NZ_DS999412.1, from coordinate 971,399 downwards.
CGGCCACGTCCTGCCCGGACGCGTGCAAGGCCTGCGCCAACGGGGCGAGAATAGGCAGCGCATAGCGCTCCGTCGCAAACAACAGGTACCCGGCCATCATGTCCTCCACGACCGCTCCCATCGAACGGCCTCGCATCTCGGCGTGCATTATCGCGTTCAACGAGGCCGGGCGCATCGGCGACTGCCTGGCCTCGCTGGCCTTCTGCGATGAAATCGTGGTGGTGGATTCGCAGTCCACCGATGCCACCGTGGCCCTTGCCGAGGCCGCCGGCGCCCGCGTGCTGCAGCGGCGGTTCGAGGGGTTCCGCAGCCAGAAGGCGTTCTGCGTCGAGCAGGCCAGCCATGACTGGGTGCTGTGCCTGGACGCCGATGAGCGCATCAGCCCGGAACTGCGCACGGCCATCGAGCAGGCCCGCGACGGCGGCTTCGCCGGCCACGCCGGCTACCGCTTCGCGCGCCTGTCGGAGTACTTCGGCAGGTTCCTGCGCCATGGCAATGCCTACCCCGACCGGGTGATGCGCTTGTTTGATCGCCGCCGCGGCGGTTGGCGCGGCAAGCGCGAGATCCACGAGGCGGCCAGCGTTGACGGCAGCGTCGGCACCCTGCACGGGGACCTGATCCACTACCCGTACCGCTCACTGCAGCAGCAGCTGGCGAAGACGGAAAAGTACGCCCGGATGATGGCCGAGCACGAGTTCGCACGCGGCAAGCGGGCCACGCTCGGCAAGCTGGTGCTGGCCCCGGCCTGGCGATTCTGGCGTGGCTTCCTGTTCCGCGGTGGCTTCCGCGACGGCTGGCACGGCCTGGTCTACGCCTATGTGCGTGCCAACTACGTGCGGCAGAAGACCATCATGCTGTGGATGCTGGGCAACGGCCAGGCCGTTGCGGATCCCCCGGACCGTTGATCGCCGGGCCGTGCCAGCGCCACAGCATCACGACCCCATGATCGCCCGGTGGCGCGCACCTTCGAGAATCGACAGGCCGGTCAGCAGGCCGACCAGGGTCACGTAGAAACTGGCCGTCATCTGGTGGGCGAACATCGACTGGGTCAGGCCGCACAACGCATAGGTGATCACCAGCATGACGCCGGCCGCGGCCGGCCCACGGAAGGTCACCCGTCCACTGCGACGGTGCAGGCGCACGAACAGCCACAACGGGATGCCGTACACCGCCAGCAGCAGTGCCAGGCCAGGCACTCCCTGGGTTGCGGCCCATTCGGCCACGTCGTTGTGCGCATGCCCAAGGTGGCAGCGCGCCTCACCCGGGTTCTCGCGACAGACCGGCACGCGCTGCATTGCACTGTCGAAATGACCGATGCCGACACCCACCAGCGGATGGTCGAGGAAGGTCTCCCAGGCCACCTTGAGGCGCTCCACCCGGGCACCGGCGGACGAATCACTGTCGCCCTGCTCCAACCGCTGCACATCGCTGTGCAGCTCGCTGAGGCGGACCTGATGGCGCAGCTCAGGCACCGACAGCAGCAGGGTCGCACCGATCGCCAGCATGCCAGCCAGCACCGACAGCCGTGCCACGCCGGTACGCCAGCGCAGGCTCAGCGCCAGTACCACCAGCAGCGCCAGCAACGCGGCAAACACGCCACGGCTGCCGGTCAGCACGATGGTGCCGCAGCCGGCAGCCATGCCGAGGATCACCAGCGACCAGCGGCGTGATGGACGGCAGAACACCAGCAGCACCATCAGCACCATCACGATGTCGGCCAGCACGATGGCGTTGGTGAACAGCTCCGCGCGCGGAGCCCCGCGCAGCACCTGCCACAGCGACATCCCGAAGGTGACAAGCAGGCCGGCCAGCGCGCCGTACCAGAGCCAGCGCAGGTTTGGACGCAGCGCGCAGACCCAGAGCGCGATCCACGGGATCACTACGAACCGCGAGCGGTTGTCGACGTCGCGCAGCCCCTGCTCGAACAGCAGCACCGACAGTAAGCCCAAGGCCAGCACCGCCAGCATCAGCCAGGCCAGCACCTTCACCGGCTGACCGGCCATGCCGCGCGCGCGCCACAGCAGCTCCGGCGCCAGCAGAGTGCTGAGCAGCAGCAGCAGACCATAGGGCAACAGGTTGATCGGCACGGTCAACACAAGTGCCGGCAGGCAGAACAGGCCCAGCTGGGCCAGTGCATGTGCCACTCCGTGCCGTCCACCGACGGGGACGCCCAGCGGATCGCCGGCCATGGGGTTCAGATTGTCCGCTGAGGCTGGCACGTCAGGAAGTATCGCTGCAATCTACTGAAAGAACAGGAATGCCCCGACAGGGGCCGTCCCAGCCTGCCATTTCACTTTACTGCCTTTGGCCCTGCTTGGGCAGACCGGACAAGCGGGAATCGTGGCAGTCAGTCATGTTCCTGCAGACGCCTCCCACGTTCGCGTTCCTCTGCGGTGACCACGCAGGGCACCGTCACCGCCGCTGCGGGCACCAGCCACCAGCGCCGCCGGTTGGCCACGCCGGCCAGTTCGGAGCGGCTGCGGTCGACGCATGACAGCATTGCGTTCTCGTTGACCAGCAGCCAACGGCGCGCGGGCACCAGCCGCTGCCAGCGCGTGGCGGCGACCAGCTGCTCGTCCCACGGCACCCGGAAACCGAAGGTCGCTGCAGGGCGGTCGGCCAGCAACAGATGCTGCTCCTTCCAGGCCACCAGCCCCAGCTCCGCATCAGGGCCGATACGACTTCCGACGGTGCGCATCAGCCCACGGGCGGAGCTGGAATCGTTCAACAGTGGATAGCCGACCAGGCTGTAGAGCAGCCAGACCATCGCCAACGTCGACACCAGCGCATGGTGCCTGCGACGGCCGCAGACCAACAGGCTCAGTCCGCCCCATAGACCCATCGCCAGGATCGTCCAGGCCAGTGCGTCGACAGCCCCGGGGGGCAGTCCGCGGCTGTGGGTCAGGCGCAGCTCAAAGGCCGGGTCGCCCAGCACTGCCAACGCGCCGGCCAGTGCCAGGCCCAGCGACAACACCCCGGTGAACAGCCCCGCCACGGCCTGCACATCGCGCCGCTTCAGCAACCCCGGCAACAACGGTGCCAATGCCAGGCAGAACATCGGCAACGCCGGCAGGATGTACACATCGCGCTTGCCGTCAGGAATCGAGAAGAACAGCACCACCAGCAGCCACCAGGCCAGCGGCAGCAGGTAACGCGGGTCGCGGCGGCGCAGCCGACGCCACCAGGCAGGCAGCGCCCAGGGCAGCAGCAGGAAGGCGGGAAGCCACATCGACGGCATGATCGCCAGGAAGTACCACCCTGGCTGGTGATGATCCCAGGACTGCATGTAGCGCCGTGCGGTCTGCTGGAACAGGATGTCGTCCATGTAGGCCCGGTACTCGTCCGAGCCGGTGGCCAGGCCGGCCAGCAGCATCGGTGCCAGCCACAACGATACCGCCAGCAGGAAGGCCAGCGGCGCCGCCCAGAAACGCACGTCGCGCGCGTGCAGGCCTACCCGTGGCCATCGCAGTGCCGCTGCGATCGCCGCTGGCACGATCATCAGCAGCGCCAGCATGCCCACGCCCTTGGTGATCACTCCGATGCCAGCGAAGAACCAGCCCAGCCACCACCAGCGCCAGGCGGGGCCCAGCAACAGGTGGCGCAGCAGGCCATAGTTGGCCAGCGTGATGAACAGCAGCAGCAGCGGGTCGATCTGCGCCTTCTTCGCCTGGAAGGTGAACTGCAGCGCGAACAGGAGCGCCCAGCCGGCATACAGCCCGACCCGCCGTGTCCACAGGCGCCGGCCAAGATCCACCACGCACCACAGCGTGCCGAGCGCTGCCAGCAGCGAAGGCAGCAGGAAGGCCACGCGCCAGTGGCCGACCAGGCCGTACAGCGTGGCCTGCCACCACATCAGCATGGGAGGCTTGTCCGAGTAAAGCTCGGGCCCACGATGCGGGAACAACCAGTAGCCGCTGTCGACCATCTGCTTGGCCACCAGCGCGAAACGCGGCTCGTCCGACGGCCATGGATCGCGGAGGCCGAGGCCGGCCCCCAGCACCAGCAGGGCCATCACCACCAACAGCCACGTCTGTCGCGACGCGTGGGTTTTCAGCATGGGACTCGAAACGGCAGCGGGGATCAGCCTGCTTTTATCAGACGCGCGTAGAAGAAACCGTCAGCATCGTTGTCACCTGGCAGACGCTGGCGCGCCACGCCTTCGCAATCCACGCCGAATGCGTCGCCCAGCGGCTGCGCCTCGGCATCCGGATGCCACTTGAGAAACGCGCGCACCTGGTCGATGTTCTCGGCACGCAGGATCGAGCAGGTCGCATACAGCAGCACGCCGCCCGGGCGCAACATCGACCAGCAGGCCTCCAGCAGGCGCGCTTGCACTCCCACCAGCGCATCGATGTCCTCGGCACGGCGGTGGAACATGACGTCCGGCTGGCGGCGGATCACGCCGGTGGCCGAACACGGTGCATCCAGCAGGATCGCGTCGAACGGCACGCCGTCCCACCAGGAACCGGGATCGCTGGCATCGGCCACCAGGGTCTGCGCATGTTCGCCGACGCCGGTACGGGCATAGGTGTCACGGGCGCGCGCCAGGCGCCGGGCGTCGATATCCAGCGCCAGCAGTCGCAGGCTCGGGTCGCGTTCGAGCAGGTGCGCCGATTTGCCGCCGGGCGCTGCGCAGGCATCCAGCACGCGCGAGCCGGCGGCGGGCGCCAGTGCATCCGCCGCACACTGTGCCGACAGGTCCTGCACCGACAGCGCACCCTCGGCGAAGCCGGGCAGCTGGTTCACCGCCACCGGTGCCGCCAGGCGCAACGCATCGGGACTGAGCGCACTGGTTTCTGCGGCAATGCCGGCTTCAGCCAGCGCTGCCAGGGCTTTGTCGCGGCCACCGTGCTGGCGGTTGGCGCGCAGCCACAGCGGCGCAGGCTGCAGGCTTTCGTTGAACACTGCTTCGGCCTGCGCCGGCCAATCCCGTTCGATCGCCTCGGCCAGCCATTCCGGGAAGGCATCGCGCGCGGGCTGCTCCGGGAACCCTTCGCGCTGCGCGCGGCGCAGGATCGCGTTGACCAGGCCAGCCTGCCGTTCGCGGCCCAGTGCACGGGCAGCATCGACCGTGGCCGACAGTGCGGCATGCGCCGGCAGTTCCAGCACATCCAGCTGGGCGAAGCCGACCATCAGCAGGGTGCGCAGGTCGGCATCACGCGCCGAGAGCGGCTTCTGCATCCACGACTGCAACGCGGCGTCATAGGTGCTGCGGCGGCGCAGGACGGCGAAACACAGTGCCTCCAGCAGCGCGCGGTCACGGCTGTCGGCCAGCTTCGGCAACGCCCAGGCCAGTTCGGCCTTCAGCGAACGGCCACGGGTGAATACCTGCGCCAGCACGCGTGCGGCCAGCATGCGCGTGGCCGCGCCCGGCGCCGCCTTGGCGATGGAGAAATCGTTCTGCTTCGACACCGCTTATGCCCCCACGCGCAGGTCGCGGCGAGCGTTGAGGTAGTCGGCGGCGGTGATCGCCTTGCCGCCTTCGCGCTGCAGTACGCGCAGGCGCAGCACACCCTGGCCACAGGCGATGTCGATGCCGTCGCGGCCGGCGGCCAGCACCGTGCCCGGCGCCTGGCCGTGGGCCTCATCCAGCGCCACCGCGCCATGGATGCGCACGCGCTCGCCGGCCAGCGTCGCCTCGGCGATCGGCCACGGATTGAACGCGCGCACGGTGCGCGCCAGCGCAGCGGCATCCTGCGCCCAGTCCAGCTTCGCTTCGGCCTTGTCCAGCTTGTGCGCGTAGGTCACGCCCTGCTCCGGCTGCGGCCGCGCGATCGGCTTGATGCCGGCACGCAGCAGGCCCAGGCCATCGGACAGCACCTGCGCGCCCAGTTCGGCCAGCTTGTCGTGCAGCTGGCCGCCGGTATCGGTAACGGCAATCGGCAGCTCCTGGTGCAGCAGCACCGGGCCGGTATCCAGGCCGGCTTCCATCTGCATCAGGCACACGCCGGTCTTGGCGTCGCCAGCCTGGATCGCACGCTGGATCGGCGCGGCACCGCGCCAGCGCGGCAGCAGCGAGGCGTGCACGTTCCAGCAGCCATGGGTCGGAATGGCCAGCACGGCCTTGGGCAGGATCAGGCCGTAGGCCACCACCACCATCAGGTCCGGCTGCAGGTCGCGCAGCTGCTGCTGGGCAGCGTCGCCCTTCAGCGATTCGGGCTGGTAGACCGGGATGCCACGGGCCACGGCTTCGAGCTTGACCGGCGACGGCGCCAGGCCACGGCCACGACCGGCCGGTCGATCAGGCTGGGTGTAGACGGCCACGACCTCGTGATGGCGCGCAGCCGCGCGCAGCGATGACACCGCGAATTCCGGCGTACCGGCAAAGACAATCCTCATGGCTACCCCACTTGCAGGATGGATTCGTGCAGGAAAGAAAACGGCGCCGTCGGCCGGCGCCGTACAGCCCGCGCGCATCGCGCAGGCACGGGCCACCCGAGGGGTGGCCCGGATGGGCGATCACGCCACGTGCTTGCGCTGCTTGGCCAGCTTCTTGCGCACCATCTCGCGCTTGAGCGGCGACAGATAGTCGATGAACAGCTTGCCATCCAGGTGATCCATCTCGTGCTGGATGCAGGTCGCCAGCACTTCGCCGGCTTCCAGCTGCTGTTCCTGGCCATTACGGTCCAGGTACTTCACGGTGATGGTGTCGGCGCGGGTCACGTCGGCGAAGATGCCCGGCACCGACAGGCAGCCTTCCTGGTACACCCGGCCCCCGTCCTTGGCGACGATTTCCGGGTTGATGAACACATGCGGTTCATTCTTTTCTTCGCTGACGTCGATGACCATGAAGCGCTTGTGCACGTCTACCTGGGTGGCGGCCAGGCCGATGCCCGGCGCGTCGTACATGGTCAGGAACATGTTGTCGATCAGTTCCTGGAAGGCCGGCGTGGTGACTTCGGCGGCTTCGATCAACGCAGCCTTGGTACGCAGGCGCGGATCGGGGAACTCGAGAATGGGGAGAAGGGCCATGGCTGTTTCCGGATAGGGGGCCGGCACGCCGGCATACGTCGCAGATTCTAGCTCCAACGCTTGCCTTGCGCCCCGGTTTCTGGACTATAGTGCGCGGACCTGTTGGGGAATCAGGGCTTCACACCTATGTTGCTTCGTTTTCGTACGGTCGTCGCCGCGGCGATGCTGGCCGTGGCTGCCTATGCTACCGCCGTGGAAGTGAATGGCGGGCACCCGGACACCTATGTGGTCCGAAAAGGGGATACGTTGTGGGATATCGCCGCACGTTTCCTGCAGAAGCCGTGGCTGTGGCCGGAGATCTGGCAGGCCAATCCGCAGATCGCCAATCCGCACCTGATCTATCCCGGTGACGTGCTCAGCCTGGCCTATCTGGACCGGGTGACCGTGGCGGCCCAGCCCGGCCCGCGCCAGGACGCCCCGATCGATGCCATTCCACTGGCCCAGGTCGAGCCGTTCCTGAAGCAGCTGAGCGTGGTCGACAGCATCGAGCAGCTGCCCCAGGTGGTCGGCCTGGAAGACAACCGCCTGCGCGTGTCCGGTGGCGATGCCGCCTACGTGAACCTGGCCGATGCCCAGCTCGGACAGCGCTGGGCCGTGGTCCGCCCGACCGTGCGCTACGCCCAGCCCAAGCCGAGCGAAGACCTGAACGCCAACGGCGACGTCACCCCGGGCAGCGGCAACCTGTGGAAGGCCTACAACGCACCCAACGCGCGCCGCGGGGTGCTGGGCTATGAACTGGCCCAGCTCGCCACCGGCACCATCACCCGGGTTGCCGACGGCAAGGCCGGGGCCTCCACGCTGGCGCTGGACAAGAGCACGGGCGGCCGCGAAGTCCGTGTCGGAGACCGCCTGGTCCCGGTCGAGGCCCGTCCCTACGACCTGCAGTTCGTGCCGCATGTGCCGGCCGCAGGCGTGGAAGGCGTGGACGTGCGCGTGCTCGCGGTGACCGACATGTTCACCGCCGGCGGCCCGCGCGACGTGATCGCGATTTCGGCCGGCCGCGCCCAGGGCGTGGACAATGGCACCGTGTTCTCGCTGTGGCGGCAGGGTCGTCATGTGGCCAACCGCCTCAAGTACCCGACGTCGTCGCGCATGGACGATGCGCTCAGCGGCAGTGTCGGCCGGGTTGCGCTGCCGGAGGAGTACGCGGCGCACGCGATGGTGTTCCGCACCTTCGACAACGTCAGCTACGCGCTGGTGATGCAGGGCGTGAAGCCGGTGCGGGTGGGCTACAACGCGCTGCACCCGGACGCGAAATAACGGTTGCCGGGCTGCCCCGGCCACCCCAGGTAGTGCCGGCCGCTGGCCGGCAGACACCTCCGGCAAAACCTGACACGTACATGCGAAGGCGCCCGAGGGCGCCTTTGTTGCATGCGGTCGATAGTGGGGAATGACCAAGCAAGCTGATGAGGCGCTGCTGCGCCTGGTGATGGCAGGGGGCGCACTGGCGCCGCGACGGGCATTGCTGCAGAACGCGGGCTGCGCGGACGCGGCCATCGCGCAAGGCATCGCGAACTGGCGTGCACACGGCTGCACACCGGAGCAGTGCGTCGCGCTGGAACGCCCTGATGCCCGAGCATGGGCAGCCGCGCAGCGCTGGCTGGAAGACGACCACCACCACGTGCTGGCCTTCACCGACCCGGCATTTCCTCCTCCCTTGCTGGAGGTACCCAACCCGCCGCTGGCCCTGTTCGTGGCCGGTGACCCCAGCCTGGCCTGGCGCCCCTCCGTGGCCCTGGTCGGCAGCCGCTCGCCAACGCCGGGTGGACGCGCGCTGGCGGCCCGCTTTGCCAGCTGCTTCGTCGAGGCCGGGCTGGCGGTGACCAGCGGGCTGGCCGCCGGCATCGATGCAGCCGCCCACCTGGCAACCCTGGAGGCCGCTGGCTGTACCCTGGCCGTGATCGGTACCGGCCCTGATCGCGCCTACCCGGACAGTCATGCCCGGCTGCAGGCCAGGATCGCCACCGAGGGCGCCGTGCTCAGCGAATACCTTCCGGGCACCGCGGCCCGTCCCGGACACTTCCCGGCCCGCAACCGGCTGGTGGCCGGGCTGGCCCTGGCCACGGTGGTGGTCGAGGCCGCCCAGCGCTCGGGAGCGCTGATCACCGCGCGCCTGGCCGCGGAGGCCGGTCGCGAGGTCTGCGCGCTGCCCGGTTCAGTGCTCAATCCACGGGCGGCGGGCTGCCACCGGCTCATCCGTGAAGGCGCCGCGCTGGTCGAACGCCCCGAGGAGGTGCTGGAGCTGCTGGCCCCCGCGCTGCGCCAGCAGCTGCCGGGCTTGCAATCGCGGCTGGGCACCCCCACTGAACAGGCACCGCCGGCGCTCCTGCCGGCGCGCTGGGCCGACGACCCTGACTACCAGTGCTTGTGGCGGGCCCTGGACCACAACCCAAGTGGTATGGATTCACTGATCACGCGCTGTGGATTGACGGCGCCCCAGGTGTCCTCCATGCTGCTGGCCATGGAACTGGCGGGAATCGTGGTGTGCGTACACGGCCGCTACTGTCGAACTCCCTAGTTTCTTCACCTCCACAGCGTCGCGCGACGCAGGCCGAGGGGCAATGAAAGAGAGCATCCTGGACGTACTGCTGTACCTGTTTGAACACTATTTCAGCGAAGATGCGGACCTGATCCGTGACCGCGATTCGCTTCAGAACGGCCTGATCCAGGCCGGTTTCAGCCCTACCGAGATCAACAAGGCATTCGACTGGCTCGATGCCCTGGCCGCACAACGGCCGAGCATGTCCCAGGCCCGGGTCGACGGCCCCGTGCGCGTCTACCACGGCCCCGAGCTGGACAAGCTGGACGTGGAATGCCGCGGTTTCCTGCTGTATCTGGAACAGCACGGCATCCTCGATGCCGACCAGCGCGAGCTGGTCCTGGACCGGGCGATGGCCCTGGACCAGGACGAACTGGACCTGGACGACCTGAAGTGGGTCGTGCTGATGGTGCTGTTCAACCAGCCCGGCTCCGAAGCGGCCTATGCCTGGATGGAGACGCAGATGTTCATGGACGAGCCAGAACCCCTGCACTGACCGTACACTTGGGGGCATAGCGCATTCAGGAGCGTCCCCGTGAGCGAGTGGTTCCACGCAGAAGGCAACCGGCAGCAAGGCCCGCTGCCGGCGGAACAGTTGGTTGAGTTGTTCCGCAACAACCAGATCTCCCTGGACACCCTGGTGTGGCGCGACGGTCTGCCGCAATGGCAGCCGTTGCGCACCGTCGTCGACGAACTCGGCCTGATCGTGCCGGCACTGGACGCTTCTGCGCCGATCGTCGACGCCGAGCCGGAACCGGTGGCACCGCCGCCGCCGCAGCCACCGGTGCTGCCACCGTCCACACCATATTCCACCAGCGCACCGGCGGGCGTCGTGCCGCCGCCGAAGAAGAAGCTGTCCGGCTGCGCCCTCACTGCAATCATCGCGGGCGCTCTGCTGCTGGTGCTGGTGCCGATCGTGGCCATCCTCGCTGCCATCGCCCTGCCCGCCTATAGCGACTACACGGTGCGCGCCAAGGTCTCCAGCGCGGTGAACGCGCTGCAGCCGCTGAAGGACCAGGTGCAGCACTTCGCCGACGACGAAGGACGCTGCCCGGGCGCCAACGATGCCGGCTTCCCGGCCCCGGGCGACTTCACCCAGGCCGGCCTGTCGGCGGTGAACATCGGCCGCTTCAACAACGGCCACTGTGGCGTCGAAGCAACGCTGTCGATGCCGGGCAAGAGCATCGACGGAGACCTGCTGTGGCTGGAATACGACCGCGACAGCGGCCGCTGGGAATGCAGCGGCGCAAGCGACGACAAGTACCTGCCGCCGTCGTGCCGCGGCTGAGCCGCGCGCGTACCGGCACCCCCAAGGACGATCCAACAGGGAACATGCAATGACTGAGTGGTATTACGCCGAAGGACAGCAACGCCAGGGCCCGCTGCCGGCCCAGGAGATCCGCCAGCGCTTCCAGCGCGGCCAACTGAACCTGGACACGCTGGTCTGGCGCGAAGGCATGGCGCAGTGGGCGGCGCTGCGCCAGGTGGTCGACGAGCTTGAGCTGCAGACGCTGGCCGATGCCACGGCGGCCGCCGGCAGCGGCGGCTTCGATCTGCGCGGCGACTATGCCGCCATCGACAACGGCACCGCGCCGCTGCCCGGTACCGGCGCCGTCGGCAGCTCGCCGTACAGCGCGCCTGCCGCCGCAGGCGTCGCTGGCCACGCGCAGCCGGTCATGGGCGGCGAAGTGGTCTACGCGGGCTTCTGGAAGCGCGTGGCCGCCTACATGATCGACTACTTCGTGCTGTTCATTCCGGGCAGCATCATCGGCGCCATCCTCGGTGTGGTGCTCGGCGCCAGCATGGGCGCGGTGGGCAGTGGTGAATCGGCCATCGAGGTGGTCGCGCAGCTGTCCAGCGCACTGATCAACTTCGCCATCGGCATGGCGTACTACACCTGGTTCCATGCCTCCAAGGGCGGCGCCACGCTGGGCAAGATGGCGGTCGGCATCAAGGTCGTGCGCAGCAATGGCGAACGCCTGACCAAGGCGCGCGCATTCGGTCGCTACTGGGCCATGCTGCTGAGCAGCTTCACCCTCGGCATCGGCTTCCTGATGGCGGCCTTCACCGAGCGCAAGCAGGGCCTGCACGACATGATCTGCGACACCCTGGTGGTCGACCGCTGGGCCTTCACCGACCAGCCACAGCTGCAGCGCCGCGAGCTGGGCACGGTCACCGTGCTGGTGCTGGTGTTGACCGGCCTGCTGTCGCTGGTGGGCCTGGCCCTGCTGGTCTTCGCGGTCGGCTTCATCGCCAAGATGGCCTCCTGAACGGCCATCGTCACGCCTGGCTGCTTGACATGGGCTGGCCGGGCGTGATTCCTCTAATAAGGTGAAACCTGAACGCCCGGCACACTACCGGGCGTTCAGTTTATGGATTTGCGCGTGGCCGCTTCACTAATGCGGCCGTTTGCTCCACCCTAGCGGCCCCTTCCCCACGGTTCGCCCCACAGACCCTGCTGCCATGCCCAAGCACCTGCTCATCGTCGAATCGCCGGCCAAGGCCAAGACGATCAACAAATACCTCGGCAAGGACTACACGGTCCTGGCCTCGTATGGGCATGTGCGGGACCTGATTCCGAAGGAAGGCGCGGTCGACCCGGACAACGGGTTCGCCATGCACTACGACGTGATCGACAAGAACGAAAAGCACGTCGATGCGATCGCCAAGGCCGCCAAGGGCGCCGACGACATCCTGCTGGCGACCGACCCGGATCGCGAGGGTGAAGCGATCAGCTGGCACATCGCCGAGATCCTGAAGGAACGCGGGCTGGTCAAGGACAAGCCGATGCAGCGCGTGGTGTTCACCGAGATCACCCCGCGCGCCATCAAGGAGGCGATCAGCCAGCCGCGCGAGATCGCCAGTGACCTGGTCGATGCCCAGCAGGCGCGCCGCGCGCTGGACTACCTGGTCGGTTTCAACCTGTCGCCGGTGCTGTGGCGCAAGGTCCAGCGCGGCCTGTCCGCCGGCCGCGTGCAGAGCCCGGCGCTGCGCATGATCGTCGAGCGCGAGGAAGAGATCGAAGCCTTCATCGCCCGCGAATACTGGTCGATCGCCGCCGAGTGCGCGCATCCCTCGCAGCACTTCAACGCCAAGCTGATCAAGCTGGACGGGCAGAAGTTCGAGCAGTTCACCATCACCGACGGCGACACCGCCGAAGCCGCCCGCCTGCGCATCCAGCAGGCGGCGCAGGGCTCGCTGCATGTCACCGACGTGGCCAGCAAGGAGCGCAAGCGCCGCCCGGCGCCGCCGTTCACCACCTCCACCCTGCAGCAGGAAGCCTCGCGCAAGCTCGGTTTCACCACCCGCAAGACCATGCAGGTGGCGCAGAAGCTGTACGAAGGCGTGGCGATCGGTGACGAAGGCACCGTCGGCCTGATCTCGTACATGCGTACCGACTCGGTGAACCTGTCGCAGGATGCGTTGGCCGAGATCCGCGACGTGATCGCCCGCGACTACGGCATCGCCTCGCTGCCGGACCAGCCGAACACCTACCAGACCAAGTCGAAGAACGCCCAGGAAGCGCACGAAGCCGTACGCCCGACCTCGGCGCTGCGTACCCCGGCCCAGGTCGCGCGGTTCCTGACCGACGACGAGCGCCGCCTGTACGAGCTGATCTGGAAGCGTGCGGTGGCCTGCCAGATGATTCCGGCCACGCTCAACACTGTCAGCGTCGATCTGTCGGCCGGCAGTGAGCACGTGTTCCGCGCCAGCGGTACCACCGTGGTCGTGCCCGGCTTCCTGGCCGTGTACGAGGAAGGCAAGGACAGCAAGAGCGCCGAGGACGAAGACGAAGGCCGCAAGCTGCCGGCGATGAAGCCCGGCGACCGCGTGCCGCTGGAGCGCATCCAGGCCGAGCAGCATTTCACCCAGCCGCCGCCGCGCTACACCGAAGCGGCGCTGGTGAAGGCGCTGGAAGAGTACGGCATCGGCCGTCCCTCGACCTACGCCTCGATCATCCAGACCCTGCTGTTCCGCAAGTACGTGGAAATGGAAGGCCGCAGCTTCCGCCCGTCCGACGTCGGCCGTGCGGTGTCCAAGTTCCTGTCCAGCCACTTCACCCGGTACGTGGACTACGACTTCACCGCCAAGCTTGAGGACGAGCTCGACGCCGTCTCGCGTGGCGAGGAAGAGTGGATCCCGCTGATGGCCCGCTTCTGGGAGCCGTTCAAGGAGCTGGTGGAAGACAAGAAGGAATCGGTCGACCGTGCCGAGGCCAGTGGCGCCCGCGAGCTCGGCACCGACCCGAAGACCGGCAAGCCGGTGAGCGTGCGGCTGGGCCGCTTCGGGCCGTACGCGGCCATCGGCAGCACCGCCGAGGACGCCGAGGAAAAGCCCAAGTTCGCCTCGCTGCGCCCCGGCCAGTCGATGCACACCATCTCCCTGGAAGACGCGTTGGAACTGTTCCTGATGCCGCGTGCGCTGGGTGAGGACAACGGCGAACCGGTCAGCGTCGGCATCGGTCGTTTCGGTCCGTTCGCCAAGCGTGGCAGCACCTATGCCTCGCTGAAGAAGGAAGACGACCCGTACACCATCGACCTGGCCCGCGCCGTGTTCCTGATCGAAGAGAAGGAAGAGATCGCGCGCAACCGGATCATCAAGGAATTCGAGGGCAGCGACATCCAGGTGCTGAACGGCCGCTTCGGCCCGTACATCAGCGATGGCAAGATGAACGGCAAGATCCCCAAGGATCGCGAGCCGGCCTCGCTAACCCTGGCCGAAGTGCAGCAGTTGATGGAAGAAACCGGCAAGCCGGTGCGCAAGGGCTTCGGTGCCAAGAAGGCCGCGGCGAAGAAGGCGCCGGCCAAGAAGGCGGCGGTGAAGAAGGAAGCGGCCCCGAAGAAAGCCGCCGCCAAGAAGGCACCGGCCAAGAAAGCGGTGAAGAAGGCCGCTGCGAAGAAGGCGCCGGCCAAGAAGGCCGTAAAGAAGGCCGCCAAGTAGATCCACGCCATGCGTGGATGAAGGGTGTGCTGACCCACGGCCCGCACCCACCAACGATGCCGGCCAGCGGCCGGCACCACCGGGCGGCACCGTTCCACCCCTTCTGCACGCAGCAGGGGGATAATGAAGCCCCACGCCGGGCCGGTCACCGCCATGAAAGAACTCACCCTGGACTCTGCTGTCGCCACGCTCCGCGCGGGCGGCGTGATCGCCTATCCGACCGAAGCGGTCTGGGGCCTGGGCTGCGATCCTTCGCACGAGGCGGCGGTGCACATGGTGCTGCGGCTGAAACAGCGCCCGATCGAGAAAGGCATGATCCTGGTCGCCGCCGAGCTGCCGCAGCTGGAAGGCTGGGTGCGCCTGCAGGCGCTGCCCGACGCGCGTCAGCGCGCGGTGCTGGCCAGCTGGCCCGGTGCCAACACCTGGATCCTGCCGGCCGGCCCACGTGCGCAGCCCTGGGTCACCGGCGAGCACAGCGGCATCGCGGTGCGCATCAGCGCCCACCCGCTGGTGGCCGCACTGTGCCGTGCCTGGGGAGGCCCGCTGGTCTCCACCAGCGCCAACCTGGCCGGGGAACCACCGGCACGCAGCCGCGAAGAGCTGGACCCACGCCTGCTGCGCCTGCTCGACGGCATCCTCGATGGACAGACCGGCGGCCTGGCCCAGCCCACCCCGATCCGCGACGCACTCAGCGGCAACGTGCTGCGCTCCTGAGCGGCCGATTGCGCTGCGCCGGACAATCGCGCACCCTGCCGCCATGACCCTGCTGCGCGCCGCCTTGAGCTTGAGCCTGCTGCTGCCGTGGACGGCGAGCGCCGCCGAGGCCCAGGACGTGCGCGTGTACCGCTGCGTTGCCAGCAACGGCGCCGTCGCCCTGCAGGACCGGCCATGCAACAGTGGCCGCCAGGAAGTACGCGACCTGCAGCGTCCGCGCGATCCCGCCCCCCGCGTGGTTCGCAGCGATGCCGCGCCGCCGCCGCCCAGCGAAACGCCGGTCATCCGCGAGCGCGAAGTCCGCCACCTCTACATCCAGCCACCGCAGCCGATGTACGAGTGCGTGAGTGACGATGGCCAGCGTTATACCAGCGACAGCAACGAAGGCAATCCGCGCTGGGTCCCGCTGTGGACCAGTGTCTGGCTACCGCATGGGCATCATGGCCCGGCACACCCCGGACCGCGACCGGCCATCGGCACGCCGATCGGTACGCCCATTGGCGAAGGCGCGGGGTATCGCCCGCCTGCGGTGGGGGTAGGCGTGCAGGTCCCGGCCGGCAACATATTGGTCCGCGACAGCTGCCACGCGCTGCCGCCACAGGAAGTCTGCGCGCGCCTGCAGGATCGCCGCTGGGAACTGGACCGGCGCTACAACAGCGCGCTGCAGAGCGAACGTACCGCCATCAGCAACGAGCAACGCGGCATCGATGCGCGACTGTCGCGTGATTGCCAGCGCTGAGCGCGGCGTCCCAGCACAGCCTGTACCCTGTACGCATGAACAGATTGATCTGGCTGGCCCTGGCGCTGCTGCCCGGCGCTGCGCTCGCTGATGAAAGCGTGATCTATCGCTGCATGTCCAGCAGCAGTGACATCCCCACCCTGCAGCGCACGCCCTGCCCGGCCGGCAGTACGCAGCAGGTCGTGCGCATACCGGCGCCCTCCAGCCCGCCACCAGCCGTGGTTGAACCCTCACAGGCGCTGGCTCCGGTTTCGCCACCGGTTCTCCAGGTCAGCGAACCCGCTGCAGCGCCTGCAACGCCCGCGGCGCCACGGCGCGCGGACCAGGGGCGGACGATCATGGAAGCAGGCATGGTTGAACGCGAAGGCGGCGACCAGATTCTCGACAGCGCGACGCTGCGACGCGAAGCCGAAGCCCGCGCCGCATCCGGCGACGGACCACCGAAACCGCCGTTGCCACCCATCTTCCAGTGCACCGACAGCCAGGGCGGTGGCTACCTGCATGAGTACGAGGCCGCCCCCGGGCGCTGCGAACTGATGACCGTGCAGGGGCTGGGCGGCGCCACGCCGGTGAATGCAGCAGGCTGCGAGGTGGTGCGTGACCGCTGCGAGGCGCTGCCCGAGGCGCTGCGCTGCGGCAGCTGGCAGCAGCGCTTCCGCGATGCACGCGGCCGCGAGCGTTTCGCAGCCCCGGACAACCGCGACGCCGCGCGCAGCGAGCGCGAACGGCTGCAGGGCGTGCTGGAGGCCAGCAACTGCCCGGTGCCGGGGTGACAGTCACCGGTAGTACCGGCCGCTGGCCGGCAACTGCAATCATCTGAAGATCCCGCGGTTGCCGGCCAGCGGCCGGCACTACCCTCGAACGCTCAGAACCCGTAGCGCAGGAAGCCGCCATCCACCGCGATGCACTCGCCGGTGACATAGCTGGCTGCCGGCAGGCACAGGAAGCCCACGGCTGCCGCCACTTCCTCCGGCTCGCCAATGCGGCGCATCGGCGTGCGGTTGATCACTTCCTCGTAGTAATCCGGGTCCGACAGCGGACCGGACGTGCGCCGCGTACGGATGTACCACGGCGCCACCGCATTGACCCGGATGCCATCCTCGGCCCACTCGACGGCCAGGTTGCGAGTCATCTGGTGCATCGCCGCCTTGCTCATGCCGTACACCACGCCACTGCGCACATGGGTCAGGCCGGACACGCTGCCGACATTGACGATCGACGACGACGCGTGCCGGGCCAGCAGCGGATGCGCGTAGCGCGACAGCTCGAACGCCGAGAACAGGTTGGTCTCGAAGATCTGGCGCCATTCGTCCTCGGAGTATTCCGTGGCCGCCTTGGTGACGTTGCCACCGGCATTGTTGACCAGGATATGCAGGCCATCGCTGTGATCTTCCACCCAGTCCAGGATCTGGCGGCGGTCCTCGTCATCGGAGACATCGGCAGCCAGCGCGTGCACCTGGTGCTGCGGATACACGTCCAGCAGTTCGTCGCGTGCCGTCTCCAGCATGTCGATATCGCGGCCGACGATCATCAGGTCGGCACCGAGGCCGGCCAGTTCATGCGCGATCGCCAGGCCGATACCGGCGCTGGCGCCGGTGATCAGGGCGGTCTGGCCATCCAGGCGCCACCGTTGCTGGGTCATGTGTCCTCCGGGGCCGCGCCCGCTGTGTTTCGATGCCGCAAGGATACGCGCTCACAGCCGCCGCTTGCCGGGGGTGCGACACTGCCCGTACGCCCACCGCGGAGAGCCGCCATGCGCATGTTGATCCTGTCCTCGTCCCTGCTGGCCGCCGTGCTGCTGGCGGGCTGCCAGCGCCCACCGGCGCCGAACCCGGAAAAGCCACCGGTACCCCGGGCGATGTCGCGCGCGATCAACGAGCCGCTGGACCGCGCCAAGGGCGTGCAGAAAACCGTGGACAATGCCGCTGCGCGTGAACGCGAGGCCGAAGCCGAGGCGACGCAGTAACTCCGAAAACGAAAACGCCCGGCCGAGGCCGGGCGTTTCCAGTAGATCCACGCCATGCGTGGATGGGCATTCCGATCAGAACCCGCAGAAGCAATACGCCAGCGCCTTCACCGGCGCACCATTGCCCTTCTCGCGGGCTGCGTTCTCGACGAAGCGCAACTGCGTGTCCACTTCCGGCATCGTGCGGGCCAGCATCATCCGCGCCATGCCCGAGTCGGACAGCATCCAGGCACCGGCGCGACTGCCGGCAAAACCGCTGACGAACTGCGCGAACGGCGTCGCCGCCTTCTCGATGTAGCGCACGCGGTAGGCATCGGCCTTGCCCAGCTTGGCGCGGCTGGCGGCGTCGGCCACGGCATCCTTCAGGCCACCGAAGGCATCGACCAGGCCTCGTTCCTTGGCCTGCGCACCGCTCCACACGCGGCCACGGGCCACTTCATCGACGGCCTCGACCGGCTTCTTGCGGGCATCGGCGACGCGACCGGTGAAGTCGGCATAGCCCTTGTTGATCACCGTCTGGATGACCTGGCCGACGGCCGGATCCATCGGACGGGTGACGTCGAAGGCACCGGCAAAGCGGGTGGTGCCGACGCCGTCGGTGTGCACGCCGATCTTGTCCAGCGCGCGGCTGAAGTTCGGCACCATGCCGAAGATGCCGATCGAACCAGTGATGGTCGACGGATCGGCGTAGATGCGGTCGGCATTCATGCTGATCCAGTAACCACCGGACGCAGCCAGATCGCCCATCGACACCACCACCGGCTTGCCGGCGGCCTGCAGGGCCACCACTTCGCGGCGGATCTGCTCGGAGGCGAACACTTCACCGCCCGGCGAATCGACGCGCAGCACCACGGCCTTGACGTTCTCATCGTCGCGCGCGGCGCGCAGCAGCGCCGAGGTCGACTCGCCACCGATACGGCCAGCCGGCAGGTCGCCACCGCTGATCTCGCCTTCGGCCACCACCACCGCCACCTGCGGACGCGAGTCCACCGGGTTGCGGCGAGCGTCGAGCAGCGCCAGGTAGCGCCCGAAGTCGACGTTGCGGAAACCGCCGTCGGCATCGTCATCGGCCACGCCACGCTCGATCATCAGATCCTCGAATTCCTCGCGGGTCTTCAGCGCGGTTACTAGCTTCTGCTGCAGGGCGAACTTGGCCAGGTCGCCACCGGCGGCGGCGATGCCCTCCGGCAGCGTGTCGATGCCGGCGGCCAGCTGGGCCGGATCCAGGCGGCGGGCCTTGGCGATGTCGGCCAGGTAGCGCTGCCACACGTCGTTCATCCAGAACAGGTCGGCTTCCTTGGAGGCCGGCGAGGCGGCGTCGAGCACGTACGGCTCGGCGGCGGACTTGTACTCGCCCACCTTGAACAGATGCACGTCCACGCCCAACTTGTCCTGCAGGCCGGTGCGGAAGTACTGGCGATAGCGGCCCAGGCCCTCGAGCACCACCGACCCCATCGGGTCCAGGTAGACCTCGTCGGCCTGCGCGGCCAGCAGGTACTGCGACTGCCCCATGCTCTCGCTGTAGGCCACCAGCTGCTTGCCCGACGCGCGCAGGTCCTGCAGCGCCGACGCCACTTCGCGCAGCGAGGCGAAGCCCGACGGCTGCAGCTTGTCCAGCTCCAGCACCACGCGCTCGATCTTCTTGTCTTCCTTGGCCGACTCGATCACCCGCAGCAGGTCGCGCAGCTGGATCTCCTCGGCGCCGTTGTCGCCCACCGCCTTGGCCAGCGCGCGGCTGACCGGATCGGCGCTGAACTGCTCGACCAGGCGGCCTTCCGGTGCGATCACCAGGGTGGTGCGGTCCTGCAGCGATTTGCTGGCACCGGCGCCCATGCCGGCAGCGATGACGAACATCACCAGCAGCAGGAACAGCAGGCCGAAGAACACCAGGTTGAGGATCAACCGGCGGGTGAAATTCATGACGTCCCACAGCCCGATGAAGAAGCTGGCGACGGGATTGCGACGCGCCGGGGGCAGCGGGGGCACGGGTTGATTCATGGAACGCTCCGGATGGCTTCTTGCCGTGGTACCAGCATAGCCGGTGCCGTGTGATGCGGCATCGGACACAAGTCAGGGGATCGCCCGCCATGGGTGAGCATGGCGAGCAGGGAGGATCAGGACAGGGTGGACTGGCCGATGCGCAGGCTGCTGCGGCGCAGGCGCCAGCCCATCAGGATGGCGGCCGCGGTCAGGCCCACGATCAGGCCGATCCACATGCCCTGCGGGCCCATGCCCAGGCCCAGGCCGAGCCCGGCGCCAAGCGGCATGCCCAGGCCCCAGTACGCGAACATGGCGATGAACATCGGTACGCGGGTGTCCTTCAGCCCGCGCAGCGCGCCGGCCGACAGCACCTGGATGCCATCCGGGAACTGGAAGGTGGCCGCGTACAGCAGCAGGGTCGAGGCCAGGCCGGCCACCGCCAGATCGTTGGTGTACACCCCGACGATGGCGTCGTGGCCGAACAGCAGCACCGCCGCCGACAGCGTCTGCGTGCCCATGATGATCGCGTAACCGGCCCACGCCGCACGCCGCACACCGAAGCCGTCACCACGGCCGACGGCATGGCCGACGCGCACGGTAGTGGCCTCGGCCACGCCCATCGGGATCATGAAGCACAGCTGCGCGACGTTGATCGCGATCTGGTGCGCGGCCGCCTCGTTGGCGCCCAGGCGGCCGATCAGCAGCGCGGTGACGATGAACAGGCCACCTTCCATCAGCACGGTGATACCGATCGGCAGGCCGGTGCGCAGCAGTTCCCAGATCGCCTTCCAGCGCGGCCCTTCGAAGTGCGAGAACAGCTGCAGGTGGGCGAAGCGCTTGGTGAACCACAGGTAGGTAGCGAAGGCGATCGCCTGCAGCCACATCATCACCGCCGAAGCGATGCCGAGACCTTCGGCACCCATTTCCGGGAAACCGAGCTTGCCGTTGGCCAGCACATAGCCCATCGGCGCCAGCACCAGCAGGCCGCCGAAGCCAAGCAGCATGGTCGGCAGTGTCCAGTGCATGCCCTCGCTCAGGTAGCGCATGCAGAAGTACAGGGTCAGCGCCGGGCCGCCCCAGCGCACCGCATGCAGGAACGCGGTCGCGCCCGGCACGATATCCGGGGCGATGCCGAACGCCGGCAGCAGCGGCGGCACCACAGTGAGGAAGGTGAACATGATCAGGCCCAGGCCCAGCGCCAGCCACAGTGCCTGGCGGAACAGCGGGCCGATCTCGCGCTCGCGGCCAGCGCCGTGCAGCTGTGACACCGAGGCGGTGAGCGAGATCAAGGTGCCGATCGGGATCAGCATCGGCAGCCACAGCAGGGCGGTGCCGATGGTCACCGCGGCCAGGGTCGCAGTCGCGTGGTGACCGGCAATCACGTTGTCGACGAAGGAGATCAGGCCGGTGGAGACATGGCCCAGCACGAGCGGCAGGGCAAGCAGACCGGTGGCGCCGACTTCCTTGCGGAAGCGCGGCGTGGAGGTTGCAGTAGACATAAGGTGCTTGACGCGAACTACGGTTGCGCGCGAAGGGCACAGGCACCGGGTTTGCGGCCGGTCATCTTACGCGCGCAGCGCGCGCATTCCCATGACACGGCGTGAATGCTGGGTTCCAGCTTTTTTACTGCCCGGCCTGGCGCTTGAGCCAGGTGTCACGCTCAGCGGCGGGCACCGCGAGGAAGGCGCTGCGCACCGTGTCGCGTTCCTGCGGCGGGGTGCGCTGTGCGACCAGGGTCAGCTGTGCCAGCTGGGCCGGGCTGAGCTGGCGCAGCACAGCCAGGGCCGCCTCGCGCTGTTGCGGCGGCACGTAGCCGAACAGGCCATGCAGCTTGGGAAACACCAGGCCCAGCTGCGGGCCCAATCGCCAGCCTTCGCGGAAGGCCTGGTCCTGCGCCTGGAACTGCTGGCGCAGGCGCTGCTGCTGGTCGGCGGGCAACGCGTTGAATCGCGTCGCGGCCTGGCGGATGCGCTCACGCTCGCCTTCCGGAAGCGCCCGCCACGCGGCGTAGTCGGCACGTCGCTGGCGCTGCTGCGCTGCATCCAGTTGCGCGAAGGCCGACGGCGCGGTGGGCGGGGCCGATGCTGTCGCTTCTGCCCCGACCGCAGGCGCAGGCAGGGGCACATTCAAGGTCTGCGGTGCGGCGGACAGCGACAGCGGCAGGGCCAGCAGCAGGCTGGCGAACAGGGTCTTATTCATCGGCAGCGGTGGTTTCCAGCGTGGCACTGGCCGGCTCGGGCCGGCTCGGCCTGGATTGCGATTCGTCCACCGGCAACGGACCGCCTGCGGCGGTCCACGCATACAGATCGGCATCGGCCAGCAGTGGGTAGTCGCGATCGGCCAGCATCGTGGCGTCGTCTGCGGCTTGGGACGGCGTCGTATCCGGCGTGGCATTGACCGTGCTCGGTGGCAACGCCTCCACCGTGACCGGGCCTGCCTCGCCGACCACGCCTTCCGGCAGCGGTGCCGCGGCACCGAACGAACGGCCCTGCAGGTAGCGCCAGCCCAATGCCGCCGCCAGTAGCACGGCTACGGTCAGCAGCAGGATCAGCGGACCGCGCCAGCGCGGCTTGGCAGTCGGACGCCGGCGCTTGCCGTTGGCGGCGGCACGCCCTTCCTGCGGCGGTGCGCGCCAGCTGGAGGTCGGGGCATCACTGGCGGCGGCCGGAGCGGCCGGCTGCTGCAGCTGCTGCAGGCGCTTGGCCGGCAGGTCGCGGATGCGCAGCTGCACCTGTTCGGCCAGTTGGCGCCAGGCCGACGCATCGGGCTGGCCGTGTGCATCGCGCGGGCAGGCATCGGCCAGCAGGTGCTGGTAGCCCGCTTCGTCCTGGTCGAGCACGCGCATGGCGATGCCTTCGTCCAGGCTGCCGCCCACCCGCAGCAACAAGGCCAGGCGCGGCAGCGGGTCCATCCCGCCCAGGGCGGCCAACGGCGGCGCCCACTGGCCGCCCACCGGTTCACGCAGTGCCTGGCGCTGGCCCAGCAGGGTCCAGAAGCGGGTCGGCCACTGCGCCATCGGCAGGTCGCTGGCCACCGCGGCAAAGGCGCGCATCACCGCCACCAGGGTCTGCTCGGCGCGGGCGGCATCGCCGCACTGCAGTTCAGCCACCACCAGGGCGCGACGCTCAACGCCTCGCAGGAACGCCGACAGCGCGCCGGCCGCGGTCGAGGAAACAGGGGCGGGCACAGCCGTCATCGGTCACTCCAAAGGTCTGTCGGCATGATAGCGGCAGGCCATCGACGCCCGTAGGACTTGCGCCCGCCGGCACTTCGTGCTGCAGGTTGTGCACAGCACCACGCCCCCCTCCGGCAAAACTGGGGCATCCAGCTGAATCCACTCTGTTTCAGCAATGTTTCACACATAAAGCATTGATTTATATTGATTTTATCATGTGGCGATTTTTTGACCAACCCGGGCATGAGGCCGTCGCCATCGGCCTCCTGCGCGCCCGTCGACCGGTAACGCACAACGTTATCCACAGAACATGTGGATAAGACTGAATCTCCAATGGACACCGATATTTAGGTGACATTTATGATTCAACCGGCGTCGCTCGAGTGCCCCGGGTCCCGCCATCCGTGCGCGCATGGCCCGTTACACTGGCCCGATGCTTTCACCGATTCCGACCCTGCAGGTCGCCCTGCCCGTCCCGCTGCCGCGCCTGTTCGACTACCTGTCACCGGAGGGCGACGCCCCTGCGGTGGTCGTCGGCTGCCGCCTGAAGGTGCCGTTCGGCAACCGTGAGCTGGTCGGCGTGGTGGTCGGCCACGGCCAGGCCGACGACAGCCAGGGACTGCGCCAGGCGCTGGCCTGGTGTGACCCGCAACCGCTGCTGCAGGGCGAGCTGTGGCAGAGCCTGCAGTGGTTGGCGCGTTACACCCACGCACCGCTGGGCGAGGTCCTCAGCACCGCCCTGCCCGGCCCGCTGCGCCATGGAGAGGCTCTGCCCGAGACCCATCACTGGGGTTGGCAGCTGACCCACGAAGGTCGCGCCCAGCGTGAAAAACTGCGCGCCGGCAGCCGCCCCCGCCAGTTGGCCGAGCTGCTGGCCGAGGCCGTGGTGGATGAAGACGTACTGGGCGAGCGCATGGACGACTGGCGCACCGCCGCACGCAGCCTGGCCAAGCGCGAACTGGCCGAGCGCGTTGCGCTGAGCGTGGCACCGCAGCACGCGCAGCCGCTGCCCGGCCCCACGCTCAATCCGGACCAGGCCGAGGCCGTGGCAGCGATCAACGCCGCGGAAGGCTTCCAGCCGTTCCTGCTGGATGGCGTGACCGGCAGCGGCAAGACCGAGGTCTATCTGCAGGCGATCATCCACTGCCTCGCCCAGGGCCGGCAGGCGCTGGTGCTGGTGCCGGAAATCGGCCTGACCCCGCAGACCCTGGCGCGGTTCCGCGGCCGTCTCGGCATCGCCGTACACGCACTGCATTCGGGCTTGAACGACAACGAGCGCGCGCGGGTCTGGGCCGCCGCTTCGCGTGGCGAGGCACGGGTGATCGTCGGTACGCGTTCGGCGGTGTTCACACCGCTGCCGCAGGCCGGCCTGCTGATCGTCGACGAGGAACACGACGGCAGCTACAAGCAGCAGGACGGCATCCGCTACCACGCGCGCGATTTCGCCCTGGTGCGGGCCAAGGCGCTGGGCATTCCGGTCTTGCTGGGCAGTGCCACGCCTTCGCTGGAAACCCTGCACAACGCCTATGCCGGACGCTACACGCACCTGCGCCTGAAACAGCGCGCCGGCGATGCACGGCCGCCGCGCGTACGCATTCTGGATGTGCGCAAGCGGCCACTGCATGACGGCCTTTCGGCCGATGTGCTGGCCGGCATCGGCGAGCACCTGCAGCGCGGCCAGCAGGTACTGGTGTTCAAGAACCGCCGCGGCTACGCACCGGTGCTGCTGTGCCACGACTGCGGCTGGACCGCGCCATGCCAGCGCTGCGATGCGCCGATGACGGTGCATGGCGGCGGCCGTCGCCTGCAGTGCCACCACTGCGGTGCGCGGCAGCCGGCGCCGTTGGCGTGCCCGGCCTGCGGCAGCCTGGCGCTGCAGCCTCAAGGCATCGGCACCGAACGCCTGGAGGAACATCTCACCGCGGCCTTCGCCGATTTCCCGGTGGTGCGCATCGACCGTGGCACCACCTCGCGCCGTGATGCATTGGAACAGCAGCTGGCGAAGCTGGGCGACCGGCCCGGCATCCTGGTCGGCACGCAGATCCTGGCCAAGGGCCACGACCTGCCCAAGCTGACCCTGGTGGTGGTGGTGGGCATCGATGAGGGCCTGTTCTCGGCCGACTTCCGTGCCAGCGAGAAACTGGCGCAGCAGTTGATCCAGGTCGCGGGCCGCGCAGGCCGTGCACGCGACCCGGGCGAAGTCTGGCTTCAGACCCATCATCCCGGGCATCCGCTACTGGAGACCCTGGTGAACGGTGGCTACCACCCGTTCGCGCAGGCCGAGTTGAACCAGCGCCAGGCCGCCGGTTTCCCGCCGTTCGCCCATCTGGCGCTGATGCGGGCCGAAGCGCAGCAGGTTGAGCACGCCAACGCCTTCCTGCTGGCGGCGCGGCACCTGCTGGGCGAGCAGAACGTGGTGGAGGCCTACGGGCCGATGCCGGCACCGATGCCGCGCCGCGCCGGTTACCAGCGTACGCAGCTGTTGTTGTCGGCGGTACAGCGGCCGCCACTGCATGGCGTGCTGGCACAACTGGTGCCGCAGCTGTATGCGCTGCCGGAAGCGCGCAAGGTGCGCTGGTCGCTGGATGTGGATCCGACCGATCTGTATTGAGGTCTGGCAACAGGTACTGCGTAGAGTCGAGCTTGCTCGACTGCCGTGCGCCAGACGCAGTCGAGCAGGCTCGACTCTGCGCCCAACGCCACCGCTTACGTCAGCGGCGACATCACGCCGCGCTGGTACGCCGGGCGTTCGCGCAGGCGCGCATACCAGTCGGCCAGGTGCGGCAGTTCCGGGCGCTGGATCGGCAGTTCGAACCAAGCATAGATCAGCGAGCCCAGCGGGATGTCGCCCATCGCGAACGTATCGCCGGACAGCCACGGCTGCGTCGCCAAGGTCGCGTCGGCCATCGCCAGATAATCGCCGGCGCGCACGATGGCGGCATTGATCCGCGCTTCGTCACGGTCCGCCGGTGCGGTGCGCATGATGCCCCAGATCAGGTCACTGTAGATCGGCGCCATCCGCGAGGTGCTCCAGTCCATCCACTTCTCGGCCTGGGCGCGCTGCATCGGATCTTCGGCGTACAGCGTGCCCAGTGCGTAGCGCGCGCTCAGGTAGCGCACGATCGCGTTCGATTCCCACAGCGGCAGGCCGTGGTCTTCGATCACCGGCACCAGGCTGTTGGGATTCATCGCCAGGTACTCCGGCGTCTGCGTGCCACCGTGGCTGCCACCGACTTCGATGGATTCATACGGCAGGCCGATCTCCTCGGCACACCACAGCACCTTGCGGACGTTGCTGGAATTGCGACGGCCCCAGATCTTCAACATGCGGGTATTCCCTGCTGGCAATGCGAGCGGCAACGATACGCCTGATTGGTGTGGGCGTGTCATGCCGGATGCGGGATTGGGCATCCGGGCGCTGCCGGCCAGCGGCCGGCACTACCGGTTTTTTTGGCCAGCGGCCGGCACTACCTGTTCTTTTTCGGCAGGGCGCGTACGTAGGAGGATTTGCCGTCCTTCTTCAGTTCGAACAGGCCGATCGCCGCCAACAGATCGCTCAGCTTCCCGTAACCATAGTTGCGTGGATCGAACGAGGCCTGGTTGCCGATCTGGCTGCCGACCGGACCCAGGTGCGACCAGCCATCCTCGCCCTCGGCCGCCGACACCGCACGACGCAGCATCTTCACCAGCCGGGTGTCGCTGCGCATTTCCGCACCGCTCTTGCGCGGCCGTGCATCATCGTTGGTCACCGGTTCGTTCGAGGCCTGCTCGCTGGAGGCCTGTTCGGCATCCGGCACGCTGGCATGGGTCTGGCCCAGTGCCTCCAGATAAGTGAATTTCGAGCACGCGTTGACGAACGGTTCGGGTGTCTTCTTCTCGCCGAAGCCATACACCTTCACGCCATCGGTCAGCAGCCGCATCACCATCGGGGTGAAATCGGCATCGCTGGAGACGATGGCGAATCCATCGAGGTTGCGTGCGTACAGCAGGTCCATGGCATCGATCACCATCGCCATGTCCGAGGCATTCTTGCCCTTGCTGTAGGCGAACTGCTGGATCGGGCGGATCGCGTATTCGTGCAGCACCGCTTCCCAGCCCTTCAGCCGCGGACTCTTCCAGTTGCCGTAGGCGCGGCGCACGTTGGCCACGCCGTAGCGGGCCACTTCGGCCAGCACCTCGTCGATCTTCGAAGCCGGCGCATTGTCGGCGTCGATCAACAGGGCGATGCGCTTTTCCGGTTCGCTCATGGGCTCCTCACGGGACGTTGCCTGAACCCGAGTATCGCCGATCCACGCGGGCGCTGACGTGACAGGTGGCCGCCGTGCGAAGATGCCAGGCGCTTCCCCCAATGCCCCCACTGGAGTGAGTCGATGAGTCGTGAGCGCGTCCCCCACCTGGTCGTTGTCGGCGGTGGTTTTGCCGGTCTCTGGGCCACCCGTGCCCTGGCCCGCGAGCGCATACGCATCACCCTGGTCGACCGCCGCAACCATCATCTGTTCCAGCCGCTGCTGTACCAGGTGGCCACCGCCGGCCTGTCCGCGCCGGACATCGCTGCACCGCTGCGCCATATCCTTGGCCACCAGCGCAATGTGGAAGTCCGCCTCGGCGAAGTAGTCGCCATCGACAAGCAGGCCCGGCAGATCCGCATGGCCGATGGCAGCACGCTGGACTACGACAGCCTGCTGCTGGCCACCGGCGCCACCCACGCCTACTTCGGCAATGACCAATGGGCCGATGATGCGCCCGGCCTGAAAACCCTGGACGATGCCATCGCCCTGCGCCGTAAACTGCTGCTGGCGTTCGAACGTGCCGAGGCCGAACCGGACCCGGCGAAGAAGGCGGCCTGGCTGAGTTTCGCCATCGTCGGCGGTGGCCCCACCGGTGTCGAACTGGCCGGCACGCTGGCCGAAATTGCACGGCACACGCTGCGCAACGAATTCCGCCACATCGACCCGGCCAGCGCCAAGGTGCGGTTGGTCGAGGCGGGCCCGCGCGTGCTGTCCTCGTTCCCCGAAGTGCTTTCGCTGAAAGCACGCCGGCAGCTGGAAAAACTCGGTGTGGAAGTACTGACCGGCACACCGGTGAGCGACATCGACAGCCAGGGCTTCAAGCTGGGCGAGCAGTTCGTGCCGGCCCGCACCGTAGTCTGGGCCGCCGGCGTGGCCGCCTCACCACTGGCGCGCACGCTGGACGTGCCGCTGGACCGCGCCGGCCGCGTGCAGGTGCAGCCGGACCTGACCCTGCCCGATCATCCGGAACTGTTTGTGGCCGGTGACCTGGCCGCACTGAACCAGGCCAATGGCAAGCCGGTGCCCGGCGTGGCGCCTGCCGCCAAGCAGATGGGCAAGTACGTGGCCGAGGTGATCCGCGCGCGCCTGCACGGCAAGCCCGCGCCCGGTCCGTTCAAGTACGCCGACTACGGCAACCTGGCCACCATCGGCCGCATGGCAGCGATCGTGCATCTGGGCCGCCTGCAGCTGTCGGGCATCCTGGCCTGGTGGTTCTGGCTGGCCGCGCACGTGTTCTTCCTGATCGGCTTCCGCAACCGCATCGTGGTGCTGCTGAACTGGGCAGTCGCGTACTGGAGCTACCAGCGCAGCGCGCGCATCATCTTCGGTGATGATCAGGAAGACCGACGGCCAAGGCGCTAGGGCCGCACGCATGTTCCTGTGGAGCCGAGCCATGCTCGGCTGCACTTCGCGCGGAGTGTAGAAGCCGAGCGTAGGCTCGGCTCTACTGTGCCTTCGGCTTCGGGTACCAAAGTGCGTTGACGATGACCCAGCGCTGGTCGAAGCGCCCCATGTGGAAGTAATCGACGAACCACGGGGTTTCCAGCCGCACCGAGGCCGCGTTGCCGGTCACGTCCAGCACCGTGCAGCGGCGGTCCCATTGATCCTTCGGGGTCTTCAGCGCGCCCTGCTTCGTCAGCGAGACCAGTTCTTCCTTCGACATGCGACGCAGGCCCAGGCGTTCGTCGGGCGTGTCGCCGAGCACCGCACGCTTGGCCAGGTCCGGATGCAGGGAACGAGCGACGCGCTGCGGATCGGCTTCCAACTGGCCGTCGACGTAGTCGTGGCAGGTGGCTTCGATGGCCGCGATCGTGGCCGGGTCGGCGGCGGGACTCGATGATGCGGAGAGAGCGAACAGCAGGGCAATCGTGGACATCCGGGTCTCCAGCTCTGGGCGCGGGGCGATCATCGCATGGGCCGGGCAGCCCATCCACGCATGGCGTGGATCTTCTGTAGAGCCCAGCAGCAGCCGAGCGTAGGCTCTACAAAGGTGCCTGCAACCAGGCCAGCTTGCGTTCGCGCGGCTGCTGCTTGAGCTGCCATTCGGCGCGCGAGGCGGCGGCCCGGTCCGGGTACTCGCGCACGGCCAGCACGCGCAGCGGCGGCCGGGCCCGGGTGTAGCGCGCGCCCTTGCCGGCCTGATGGGCGGCGAAACGCGCGTCCACGTCGGTGCTGATGCCGGCGTAATAGCTGCCATCGCGGCATTCGAGCAGGTACAGGAACCACGGGCGGAGGGACGGGGCCATGGCCGGATTATGCCGTGCTGCACTGCAGCGGATATACTGGCGCCCGAATGCAGGAGAGAGGCGCCGCGCTGGCGCCCGCCGAAGGCGCAGGCTCCCATGATCGCTCAGGCCGGTGGGCTGGAATCCCACCAACCATGCATTCGACTCGCCGAGCTGGAGAGAGGTCACCGGGCACGCCCGGGACGATCCGCCGAAGGGGCACGCGGCCAACGCCGCTGAACTCTCAGGCAAAAGGACAGCGGGAGCGGCACCGGTCATCGTCATCCCGTCATTGCGCAGGCAGTGGCGGTAGTCGCGCATGGCCGGCCCCACCGCGCCCGGAGCCTGCCCCATGCTGTTGTCCATCATCTACCTGATCGCCATTTCCGCCGAAGCCATGACCGGCGCGCTGTCTGCCGGCCGCCGCCGCATGGACCTGTTCGGCGTGGTCATGATCGCCTGCGTCACTGCCCTCGGCGGCGGTTCGCTGCGCGACATCCTGCTTGGCCACTACCCGCTGGGCTGGGTGAAGCATCCCGAGTATCTCGGCTTCACCGTGTGCGCGGCGCTGATCGCCACCTGGGTGGCGCGCTGGATGCACCACTTCCGCCGCACCTTCCTGGTGCTCGACGGGCTGGGCCTGATCGCCTTCACCCTGATCGGCTGCTCGATCGCGCGCGAGGCCGGCCACGCAACGCCCATTGTGCTGATCGCCGGCATGCTGACCGGTGCCTTCGGCGGCGTGCTGCGCGACATCCTCTGCAACGAGGTGCCGCTGATCTTCCAGAAGGAGCTGTACGCGATCATTTCGTTGCTGACCGGCGCGGTGTACCTGTTGCTGCTGCATTGGGGCGTGGCCGACGCGACCGCGATCCTGTGCTGCCTCGGCGGCGGTTTCGCGCTGCGCCTGCTGGCGATCCACTACCGCTGGGAAATGCCGAAGTTCGTGTACCACGACGAGGTGCATTGAGGTCTGCGTTCGGCGCCCGCGCTTCGCGCGATGGTCGAGCATGGCTCGACGCTGCAAAGGGCGGCATCCACGCAGGGCGTGGATCTACTGCATCAAACGCATCGCGGGCGGCTCCACACCACCCCGGCGATGTACCTGGCGCTGTCGCTCATGCGCAGCGCCAGGCGCATCGCCGGTGCAGATGGGCCGGTCTCCAACTCCGACCGGCCCTGATCGCGGCCGCACCCCCGCAGGCGCTGGCCGCCATCCACACACGTGCCGCACTCAAGCGGCTTCCATCAGGCTGCTTCGGACACCTTCAATTCACGACGGGCGCGCACGGCCGCAGCCAGTCGCTCCAGCACCGTCACGGTGGTATCCCAGTCGATGCAGCCATCGGTGATGCTCTGCCCGTAGACCAGCGGCTGGCCTTCCACCAGTTCCTGGCGGCCACCGACCAGATGGCTCTCGATCATCACGCCAACGATGCGCTGTTCGCCGTCTTCCAGCTGAACGGCGATGTCGTCGATCACCTTCGGCTGGTTGTCCGGGTTCTTCAGGCTGTTGGCGTGGCTGGCGTCGATCATCAGGCGGGTCGGCAGCTTGGCCTTGGCCAGCGCCTGGCAGGCCTCGGCGACGCTGCCTGCGTCGTAGTTCGGCTGCTTGCCGCCGCGCAGGATCACATGGCAATCCGGATTGCCGGTGGTCGAGACAATGGCGGTGCCGCCCTGCTTGGTGACCGACAGGAAGTGATGCGGATTGGAGGCCGCACCCACTGCGTCAGCAGCGATCTTGACGTTGCCATCGGTGCCGTTCTTGAAGCCGACCGGGCACGAAAGCCCCGAGGCCAGTTCGCGGTGCACCTGGCTTTCGGTCGTGCGCGCACCAATCGCACCCCAGGCCACCAGGTCGGCGATGTACTGCGGCGAGATCACATCGAGGAATTCGACACCGGCCGGCAGGCCGAGCTTGTTGATGTCGCGCAGCAGGCCGCGGGCGATGCGCAGGCCCTTGTCGATCCTGAAGCTGCCGTCCAGGTCGGGGTCGTTGATCAGGCCCTTCCAGCCCACCGTGGTACGCGGCTTCTCGAAGTACACGCGCATGACGATTTCCAGTTCGCCGGCCAGCGCATCGCGCAGTGGCTTCAGGCGCTGGGCGTACTCGATGGCAGCGTGCGGATCGTGGATCGAGCACGGGCCGACCACCACGGCCAGGCGATCGTCGCGGCCATGCAGGATCTGGTGCAGGGCCGCGCGCGAGGCGCTGACGGTGTCGGAAGCTTCATCGTCACACGGCAGCATCGCCAGCAGCTGGGCAGGCGGTGTCAGCGGTTCGATGGTGCGGATACGCAGGTCGTCGGTGTGCGGGGGCATTGCGGGGTTCTCCGGAACGTTGGGGGTCCCCAGCGTGGCGGCATGAAAAAAGCCGCCAGGTTCGCTGGCGGCTTTCGGGAATGCGTCTGAAGCTTTCTTCAGGGTGAGCGCAGTCCTTCCTCCGCCAGAGGCTTCGGAAAGTAATACCAGTAAAAGCGGGTGGCGGCTGCGTTCATGGGGTGTATTGATAGCACAGCTTTTGCGCAGTGCAAAATGTTTCATCCGCAACTGGGGACGCGGTTCAGCGAGGTGCGCGCCAGCGCTGCCTATGTGGCAGCAGCCACGCAGAGTCGCTCATTTGCCATGCACTTCCACATCCAGCAGCAGGCCTTCATGGATGTCGGCCCAGCGCTCCAGCACCCGACCCAGCTCATGCCTGGCCTCGTCCAGCTGCTCGGGGTTGAGCAGCGAGCGCGCGGTGTAGAGATCGGAGACCAGCCGCCGCAGCACCGCTTCGGGAATGGCCACCGACGGCCCCTCCTGTTCCGGCAGCTGCAACGCCGGGGTTTCACCCAGAGGGCCGAACAGCGTGACCTGGAGCGTGCTCTGCATGATCAACTTCCCTGCGGACGGACATGGGCAATGCACTGTTTACCGTGTCTGGGTGACAGGCGCATGTGCCATGCCCGCTTGAATGGCCCGGGGCTGCCGGTCAGCGGCCGGCGCTACCGCAGCGAGCGCGATGCGCGTTTGCGGATGTAGGCGTTGGCGTCGCTGGGGTGCTCGCGCTGCCAGCGCACGCACAGGTCACGCAGCCACTGAGGCTGCGTCTTGCCCGCATCGTTGAGCCAGTTGCCGACGGAATCCTGCACATAGCGTTCGGGGTCGTCGGCCAGTGCCTCCAGCAGCGGCAATGCCTGTTGCGGATGCTGCTTGAACAGCGCGACATGCGTGGCCCACACGCCGCGCGGACGCAGTGCTTCGCAGGCGAACCGGCGCAGGTACGGCGATGCTTCCTGTGTCCACGGTAGCAGGTACTCAAGCGCCTGCAGCGGCGCGGTAACGATATCGGCGCGCAGCGCCAGCCACGCCCATTCGCGCACACCGAAGTGCGGGTCATCGGCCAGCGTGCGCATCTGCTGCAGCTTCTCTGCCAACGTCGCGCGGGCATTGCTGCCGATCAGGTAGCAGGCCCAGCCGCGCACGGTATCGGAGTTGTGATGCCGCCAGAGCGCAGGCGCGCCCTGCCCCGCCTCACGCAGCAGTTGCGCGGCCAGGGCCATGCGCTGGGTGATGCCCTTGCCTGCAGCGTCGCACATGCGCTGCAGCGCTGCCGGTTCAAGCGACGGCGCCACGCACCGCAGCAACTCACCAAAGTCCACCGCCAGGCACTCGGCCAGATGAGTCGTCGCAACGCGGCCGCTGTTGAGCGCGCGCAGGCGTTGCGTGGTCATCGCGCTCATGCCCTGCTCCCGCGCCCGGCGTCGGTGTGCAGCCAGACCTTGTGCAGCAGCTGCGAAAGCTGCTGCTGCTCGGACGCCTCCAGGCCATCGAACAGGCCACCGATCCACTGCGTGTGCCGTTCGAACAGGGTTTCCGCCAGGCGCGTGCCCTTTGCGGTCAGTACGATCTGCAGGCGGCGGCCATCCCCGGCATCACTGCGACGCCGGAGCAGGCCTTCGCGCTGCAGGCCATCAAGCAGGCCGCTGATGGTGGCGCGGGTGACCCCCGCGCGCTCGGCCAGCACATGCGGCGGCAGCGTGCCACCCGCTCCATGCAGCAGGAACAGCACGATGAAGCGCCCTTCGCTGAGTCCATGCGGGGCCAACCGGGTGGCGCAGTCGTGGTCGATCGACGTCGAGAGTGACAGCAGCTGGAAGCACAGGCGCAGCTGCGCAACGTTGCTGAGGCCGCGGCGCTGCGCTTCGTCCAGCAAGGCACCATGCTTGGCTTCGAACACGCCTCAAACTCAAATAATTAGGCGCCTAATCATAAATCGAATGGATGGCATCGGGTCAAGCCGCCTGCCAAGCCGCCAGCGACGCCAGAGCGTTTACGCGACCTTGGCGGTCGGCCCCCTATAAGAACCACATCAGTCTTTTTCTGGATCCCAGCATGACCCCTTCGCAAGCGGAAACCATTGCCAGCGCCGTTTTGCAGCCGGACGACCGGCGCGCCGAGATCGCCGCGCGCCAGCAGGAAGAGCTGCAGCAGCTGCAGCGGCAGCGCAGGGCGGCCGCCATCGGCTTGGTGGGCATGGCTGCAGGGGCGTTGATCGCCTACCAGTCGGGCCTGCCCTGGGTGAAGGGGCTGCTGTATGGCGGCGTGCCGACGTTCTTCATCGCCAAGGTGTGGTTGGATCGGCGCGCGTTGCGCGGTTGAGGTCGCAGGTGGTTCATCCACGCATGGCGTGGATCTACTGCGGGATACGTTGCGCCATTGATGATGCCTCGGGTTCATCCACGCGTGGCGTGGATCCACCGGCACAAAAAAAAACCCCGCCTTGCGGCGGGGTTCTTCATTGCTTCGGGAATGCGTGGACTTAGAAGTCCATGCCGCCCATGCCACCCATGCCGCCCATGCCACCGGCGCCACCCATGGCCGGCTCGTCCTTCTTCGGAGCTTCGGCAACCATGGCTTCGGTGGTGATCATCAGGCCAGCGATCGAGGCAGCGTTCTGCAGCGCCGAACGGGTCACCTTGGTCGGGTCCAGGATGCCGAACTGCAGCATGTCGCCGAACTCGCCGGTGGCGGCGTTGTAGCCGAAGCTGCCAGTGCCTTCCTTGACCTTGTTGATGATGACCGACGGTTCTTCACCGGCGTTGGCGACGATTTCGCGCAGCGGGGCTTCCATCGCACGCAGGGCGATCTGGATGCCGTGGTTCTGGTCTTCGTTGGCGCCCTTCAGGCCAGCCAGCGAGGTGACCGCACGGACCAGGGCAACGCCGCCGCCCGGGACCACGCCTTCTTCAACGGCTGCACGGGTGGCGTGCAGGGCGTCGTCGACGCGATCCTTCTTTTCCTTCATTTCGATTTCGGTCGAGGCACCGACCTTGATCACGGCAACGCCGCCGGCCAGCTTGGCCACGCGTTCCTGCAGCTTCTCGCGATCGTAGTCGGAGGAGGTGTCCTGGATCTGGGTCTTGATCTGGCCGACGCGTGCGTCGACGGCAGCCTTGTCACCCACGCCATCGATGATGGTGGTGTTTTCCTTGGAAACCTGCACCTTCTTGGCGCGGCCCAGGTCCTTGATGGTGGCCTTTTCCAGCGACAGGCCCACTTCTTCGGAGATCACGGTGCCGCCGGTCAGCACGGCCATGTCTTCCAGCATCGCCTTGCGACGGTCGCCGAAGCCCGGAGCCTTGACGGCCACGACCTTGACGATGCCACGGATGGTGTTGACCACCAGGGTCGCCAGCGCTTCGCCTTCGACTTCTTCGGCAACGATCAGCAGCGGCTTGCCGGCCTTGGCGACGCCTTCCAGCACCGGCAGCAGGTCACGCACGTTGGAGATCTTCTTGTCGTGCAGCAGGATGAACGGGTCATCCAGGTCAGCGGTCTGCGACTGCTGGTTGTTGATGAAGTACGGGGACAGGTAGCCGCGGTCGAACTGCATGCCCTTGACCACGTCCAGCTCGTTGTCCAGGCCCGAGCCTTCTTCAACGGTGATCACGCCTTCCTTGCCGACTTCCTTCATCGCGTCAGCGATGATCTGGCCGATCGACTCGTCCGAGTTGGCCGAGATGGTACCGACCTGGGCGATCGCCTTGTCGTCGGCGGTCGGCTTGGAGATGTTCTTCAGCTCGGCAACGGCGGCCACGACGGCCTTGTCGATACCACGCTTGAGGTCCATCGGGTTCATGCCGGCGGCAACAGCCTTGGCACCTTCGCGGATCAGGGCCTGGGCCAGCACGGTGGCGGTGGTGGTGCCGTCGCCCGCGTCGTCGTTGGTGCGCGAAGCAACTTCCTTCACCATCTGCGCGCCCATGTTCTCGAACTTGTCAGCCAGTTCGATTTCCTTGGCGACGGAGACGCCGTCCTTGGTGATGGTCGGAGCGCCGAAGCTCTTTTCCAGCACGACGTTGCGGCCCTTCGGGCCCAGGGTGGCCTTGACGGCATTGGCGAGAACGTTGACGCCGCGCACCATGCGCGAACGGGCGTCTTCACCGAAACGAATATCCTTGGCAGCCATTGCGATTACCTCGATGTTTGCGCCGGGCC
This sequence comes from Stenotrophomonas sp. SKA14, assembly GCF_000158575.1. Taxonomy (NCBI): domain Bacteria; kingdom Pseudomonadati; phylum Pseudomonadota; class Gammaproteobacteria; order Lysobacterales; family Lysobacteraceae; genus Stenotrophomonas; species Stenotrophomonas sp. SKA14. Next base: position 935,376 of record NZ_DS999412.1, on the reverse strand, counting down.
GGGCCCGGCGACGAAAGGGGATGTCTTACAGGAAAGCAGGTCGCGCCGAGGCTCAGCCGATGACGGCGAGCACGTCGTCTTCGCGCAGGACCTTGTACTCGACGCCTTCGCTCTTGTACGAGCTGCCGGCGTACTGGCCGTAGATGACCTTGTCGCCGACCTTCAGCGACGGCGCGCGCACGCTGCCGTTGTCCAGCGGCTTGCCCGGGCCGACGGCCACGACTTCACCCTTGGTGGACTTTTCCTTGGCCGAATCCGGAATGACGATGCCACCGGCGGAGATTTCGTCGGCTTCGATCGGCTTGACCACAACGCGGTCGTGCAGCGGCTTGATGCTCATGAGAGACCTCTTAAGTTATTGATTGGTCTGAAAAAGTCTGGCGATGTTAGCACTCACCCCAGGTGACTGCCAGCATTGCTCGCGAAAAAGCCCGATGAATCGGGAGCAGGACAGAGATGGAGCTGGCCCAGGGCCTTTCAAGGCCGCCTCCGGAAAAAATTTCATCGCGCCGGAGCCGGACATCCACGTCCGCGTGAATACCGCGCGTCGCGTGCGGTGCGGCATCCCCCACGGGGGAATCCTCGACATTTGGTGATACGCGTCGCACTGTCAGATATCTGACGTTCATTTACGACAAAGTGTCACTGGATCGGCCTTAGGCTCGGCCGCGCATTCCCAATCACAAGGAGTAGTCGATGCGATTGCTGTCCCCGCTTGCCGCCGCCTGCCTGCTGGCGCTGGCCGCCGCGCCGGCCCAGGCCGAGGTCTTCATCAACGAACTGCACTACGACGACAGCACCCCGGCCGGTGACGTCGGCGAAGCGATCGAGGTCGTCGCCACCGCCGGTGAGGACCTGTCCGGCTACCGCCTGTACCTGTACAACGGCGCCAACGCCTCGGCCGCCGTGGTCTACGCCAACAACCCGGTGCCGGCCGGCACCGCCGCCGGCTGCGGCAGCGCCACCATCGCGGTGGTCAATTACCCGACCAACGGCCTCCAGAACGGCCCGAACGACGGCATCGCCCTGGTCGATGCCAGCGGCAAGGTGGTCCAGTTCCTCAGCTACGAGGGCGCCATCACCGCTTCCGGTGGCCCCGCTGCCGGGATGACCAGCCAGAACATCCCGGTGGCCGAGACCAACAGCACGGCGCCGGGCACCTCGCTGCAGCTGACCGGCAGCGGCAGCCAGTACGCGCACTTCACCTGGGCCGAGTCGGCCAGACAGACATTCGGCAGCTGCAACAACGGCCAGACCTTCAGCGGCGGTGGCACGCCGGGCCCGAACACGCCGCCGTCGGTGTCCACCACCACGCCGGCGCAGGGCAGCACCACCTTCCCGGCCGCCGCCGATCTGGAAGTGGTGTTCAGCGAGACGGTGAACCTGGCCAGCGGCGCCTTCGCCCTGAGCTGCGGCACCTCCGGCAGCGTTCCGCTGACCTTCCCGGCCAGCGGCCGCAGCGTGAAGCTGTCCACCAACACCGCGCTGGTGGCCGGTGAAGCCTGCCGCTTCGACATCCGCGCCGCGCGCATCACCGACCTGCAGGGCGCGCACCCGGCTGCCGACAGCCGCATCGCCTTCACCGTGGCCAGCACCGGCGGCAATCCCGACCCGGGCAATCCGGGCGTGCCGGCCGGCTACTACTCGAAGGTGAACACCTCCAGCCCCAGCCAGCTGCGCTGCTCGCTGCATGCCACCATCAAGGGCCATACCGCGTACCCGTACGGCGGCTCGGGCACCAGCACCTGGACCATCCTGGAGATCGCTGACGAGGATCCGAACAACAGCGGCAGGATCCTGGATGCCTACCGCAACCGCAGCTACGCCAAGGTGACCGATCGCGCCGGCAGTGGCAGTGGCCTGAAGTACAACCGCGAGCACACCTGGCCGAACTCGCTGGGCTTTGCCAGCACCACCGGTGACAAGGGCCTGCCGTACGCGCCCTACACCGACACCCACATGCTGTACCTGACCGATGCGCAGTGGAATGCCGACCGTGGCAACAAGCCGTTCGCCAAGTGCGACGCCAACTGCGGCGAGCGCGCCACCGAGGCCAACAACGGCCAGGGCGGCGGCAGCGGCGGCTACCCGGGCAACTCCAACTGGGTGCGCACGCCGGACGGCAACGCCGGCACCTTCGAAGTGTGGGGCAAGCGCAAGGGCGACATGGCGCGTGCGGTGATGTACATGGCGATCCGCTACGAGGGCGGCAAGGATGCGGCCACCGGCCAGTCCGAGCCGGACCTGGAGCTGACCGACGACCGCAGCAAGATCGTCAAGACCAGCAGCTCGCCAGCCTACATGGGCCTGCTGTCGACGCTGATCGATTGGCACCTGTCCGACCCGCCGGATGATGCCGAGCGCTCGCGCAATGACGTGATCTACTCGTTCCAGGGCAACCGCAACCCGTTCATCGACCACCCCGAGTGGGCCACCCCGGCCCTGTTCACCTCGGCCAAGCCGGCCACCTGCCAGCTGGCCAACTGACCGCGCAACGCTGCGGTGCATTGCCGCCGCCGGGCCCTGACCCGGCGGCGGCCCTATACTCGACGGTCATGTCGACCGTCGATCCCGTCCTGCTGCTGTTGACCACCTGCCCGGACCGGGCCAGTGCCGAGCGCATCGCGCACGCGCTGGTCGGCGAGCGCCTGGCCGCGTGCGTGACCCGCCTCGATGGCGCGCAGTCGACCTACCGCTGGCAGGGCGAGGTGACCACCGACAGTGAGCTGCAGCTGCTGGTGAAAACCACCGCGAGCCGCGTCGATGATGCGATTGCCCGGATCGTCGAACTGCATCCGTATGAACTCCCGGAGTGCATCGCGGTCGAAACCCGGGCCGGCCTGCCGGCGTATCTGGACTGGATCCGGGCACATACCCGGGAGGACACTGATTGAAGACTCTGTTTGCGCGTGGCGCCGCCTTGTGCGCCCTGTTGTGGCTCTCGTTGCCGGCCTTCGCGCTGGATGAGAAGGACCTGCTGCCGGTGGACCAGGCGTTCGCACTGACCGCGAGCGCCCCCGAACGTGGCCAGCTGCAGCTGCAGTTCAAGATCGCGCCGGGCTATTACCTCTATCGCCACCGCACCAGCGTCAAGGCGGACCCCGCGTTCAATGCCGGCGCGCTGCAGATGCCCAAGGGCGACAGGCACCACGACGATTTCTTCGGCGAGGTCGAGACCTATCGCGAGCGCCTGCAGGCCACCCTGCCCGGCACCCCCACCGATGCGGCCGGCACCATCAGCGTGGAAGTGCGTTACCAGGGTTGCGCCGATGCCGGCGTCTGCTACCCGCCGCAGAAGCGCGTGGTGCAGGTCACCCTGCCGGGCGGCGGTGCGCCGGCTGCGGCACCTGCGGCACGAACCAGTGCGGGCAATCCGTTCAACAATCCGCTGGCCGGTGCCGGCAGCACGGGCGGCCTGCGCCTGCCGGGTGCGGCCAGCAGCAGCCAGGCGCTGCCGCTGCCGTCGGAACAGGCCTTCGGCTTCGATGCCATCGCCAGCGATGGCAACACCCTGCTGCTGCGCTTCAGCCCGGCACCGGGCTACTACCTGTATCGCGACCGCACCTCGCTGAAGCTGGAAGGCAGCGCCGGCGTGCTGGCCGACACGCCGCGTTGGCCGGCCGCGCAGTCGCATCGCGATGAACATTTCGGCGATGTCTCGGTGTACTTCAACCAGGTGGAAGTGCCGCTGCCGCTGCGCCGTACCGTCACCGAGGCGGTCGACAGCACCCTGGTGGTGACCTTCCAGGGCTGCCAGACCGATGGCATCTGCTACCCGCCGATGACGCGCCGGGTGAAGCTGTCGATTCCGGCCGGCAAGGCCAACGCCAGCGCCGACCAGGCACCGCCGCGCAACGAGGTGATCAGCCCGCTGGCCGCTGGCAACGGCGCACCGCGCGAAGCGGCCAGCGGCGCACCGCTGCGCCTGCTGCCGACCGTGCCCAACGACGGAGCCACCCGCCCGGCCACTGCAGGCGCTGAGGGCGCAGGCAATGAATTCGCCACCGATGCGCAGGGTGACAATGCGCTGCGCACACGCCCGCCGGTGACCACGCCGAACCCGGACCGTTCATTCGTGTGGGTGCTGTTGCTGGCGCTGGCCGGCGGCCTGGTGCTGAACCTGATGCCGTGCGTGCTGCCGATCCTGTCGCTGAAGGTGCTGAGCCTGGCACAGAGTGGCGAAAGCCCGCAGCGCGCGCGCAGCCATGCGCTCTGGTACACGCTGGGCGTGCTGGTCGCGTTCGCGGTGATCGGCGCGCTGATGGTGGGCCTGCGCGCGATCGGCAACGCGGTCGGTATCGGCTTCCAGCTGCAGCATCCGGGCGTGGTGGCGGCGCTGGCCTACATCATGTTCGCGGTGGGCCTGAGCCTGTCCGGCGTGTTCACCCTGGGCGGCGGCATCGGCAACCTCGGCCAGTCGCTGGCCAGCCGCAGCGGCCCGGCCGGTGATTTCTTCACCGGTGCGCTGGCCTGCGTGGTCGGCAGCGCCTGCGTTGGCCCGTTCATGGGCGGTGCCATTGCCTACGCCTTCATTGCCCCGCCGCTGAAGGCGATGACCGTGTTCCTGTTCCTCGGCCTGGGCCTGGCGCTGCCGTTCCTGCTGATCGGCTTCGTGCCGGCACTGGCGCGCCGCCTGCCCAAGCCGGGCCCGTGGATGGAAACGCTCAAGCACGTGCTGGCCTTCCCGATGTACGCCACCGCACTGTGGTTGCTGTGGGTGCTGGGCAAGCAGCGTGGCGTGGACGGCATGGCGCTGGTGCTGGGCGGCCTGCTGCTGCTCGCCTTCGGCCTGTGGCTGTTCGAGCGCAACCGCTGGACCGGCTCGCGCGCGGTGACACTGCTGGGCGTGCTGCTGGCCATCGGCGCACTGGTGCCGGCCTGGGGCGTAACCCAGCTGGCAGCACCGACGCGTGCCGCACAGGCGGCCAGCGAGAACGTGGTCGAGTATTCGCCGCAGCTGCTGGACCGCCTGCGCGCCGACAACCGCGTGGTGTTCGTCAACATGACCGCCGACTGGTGCGTGAGCTGCAAGGCCAATGAGCGCGCGGTGCTGTCGCGACCGGAGTTCAAGGACCTGCTCAAGCGCACCAACGCGGTGTACATGCGCGGCGACTACACCAACGTGGACCCGCAGATCACTTCGTTCCTGGAAGAGCACAAGGCGGTGGGCGTGCCGCTGTACGTGGTGTACGGCCCCGGCGCACCGCCGACCGTGCTGCCGACCCTGCTGACCCAGGCGGTGGTCGAGGAAGCGCTGCTGCGCACCGCACGATGAAGTGGCAACGGCCAGCGCTGCTGTGGACAGCGGTGCTGGCCGCCGGCCTGGGCCTGTGGGCCGGGCATCGACTGTCGCCGGGGCCGATGGCATCGGCTACATCACCGGCCGCTCCCGCCAAGCCTTCGCTGCAGGCGGGCGATCCGATGCCCGCGCTGTCGCTGCCCGACCTTGAAGGACGCGCACTGGATCTGCGCCAGCACTTTGCCGGCCGCCCGCTGCTGATCAACGTGTGGGCCAGTTGGTGCGCGCCCTGCGTGGAAGAAATGCCCGAACTGGCCCGTTTCGCCCGCCTCCAGGGCAGCGACGGCGTGCAGGTGCTGGGCCTGGCACTGGATACCCCGGAGGACGTGCGTGGTTTCCTGCAGCGGGTTCCGGTGGACTATCCGATCGTGATCGAGACCCCGGGCCCGCGCGATGCCAGCGTACAGCTGGGCAATGCGCAGGGCCTGCTGCCCTACAGCGTGCTGTTCGATGCGCAGGGGCGGATGGTCAAGGCGAAGCTGGGGCCGTTCGCCCACGGCGAGATCGACGGCTGGGTGAAGTGAGGGTTCGGCAGGGTTGCACCCTGCACCTGCGGTAGTGCCGGCCGCTGGCCGGCAACCTCGACAGCAAAAGCGGGCTTTCCGTGGGATGGCGGGGCGGTGTCGGAGTGCGGGGACGCCGTGAATCCCCCTCCGGGGTCCGGCCCAGCCGCTGGCGGCTGTGCGTTCGGGCGCTTGCGAAGCAGTGCTTCGCAAGCAAAGCGCCCTCACCCTTGGGGGCTTGGCCGCGGCATCCATGCCGCGGACACCCCGCACTCCGACACCGCCCCACTTCCGACAGATTCCGGCGGCTGTTGGAGATGAATCTCCATCGAAATCGAATATTTCGACAATTGAACGAAAAGCATCCACGCATGGCGTGGATCTACGGCAGGTCGCGAGAATCTGTCGAAGGCGGGGTGGGTCCGGTTGCGGGGGCGTGAGCGGCATGGATGCGGCGACCGAGCTTACATGGACGTACTTGCAGCGCCCCCCGCAACCGGACCCACCCCGCCAACCCACGGATAGCCCGCTTCTGCTTCGGCTGTTGCTTCTGAGGTTGCCGGCCAGCGGCCGGCACTACCGCGGGTGCCGGGCGCCGCCCGGCCGATAACCCCCTGCTTGACCGCAGCCAGGGGGCCACGGAGAATTCCGCGACTAATTCTCATTTGCTGTTGCGCAGGATGCGGGCGGCAGCCTTCCGGGCCCCTCTCCTTCGATGTTCAAGAACATCCTGTTCCAAGTGCACTGGCTGCTGGGCATCACTGCCGGTGCCGTCCTGGCCGTGATGGGCCTCAGTGGTGCCGTGCTGTCCTTCGAGGACGAACTGCTGCGTGCGGCCAACCCCGGTTTTGCGGCCATCGCCGAACACCACGCCGACAGCCAGCTTCCGCTCGCGCTCAGCGAGCTGATGCCACGGCTGCAGGCCGGCAGCGAACGCCCGCTGCAACGCCTGCGGATCGACGCAACCGGGCAACGACCGTCGGTCGCGCGCTTTGCCGGCGGCAAGCAGCATTGGGTGTTTTTCGACCCATACAGCGGTGAGCGCTTCAGTGCCCTGCGCGGGCAGGCGTTCTTCGATTTCGTCGAAGACCTGCATCGCCATCTCGCTGCCGGCGAACGCGGCAAGTGGATCACCGGCAGCTGTGCGATCGCGCTGCTGTTCTTCACCCTGTCCGGGCTCTACCTGCGCTGGCCACGGCGCTGGTGGCACTGGCGCAGCTGGCTGGCGGTGGAGTGGAAACGCAGCGGCCGCGGTTTCCTGTGGAGCCTGCATTCGGTGGTCGGCACCTGGGTGCTGCTGATCTACCTGATGAGCGCGCTGACCGGCCTGTGGTGGTCATTCGACTGGTACCGCAGCGCGGCCAACAACGTGTTGGGCGTCGCGCCGGCGGCCAAGCACACGGTGGACACCGAGGCGATGCTGGACCTGCAACGCGTCGAAACCACGCTGTATGCCTTGCCCGGCGTGCGCGCCGGTTTCATCGACCTGCGCTTGCCGGAAAAACCGGGCCAGGCGCTCAACGTGCGGGTGATGGCCGGTGATCCAGCGCAGCGTGGTGGTCACCATGATCGCGCGCACGATCTGCTGCAGCTGGACCCGGCCAGTGGCGCGGTGCTCGATTCCCGCCCCTACGATCGCCAGGGCGCGGGCGGCCAGCTGGCCACCAGCGTGTTCGCGCTGCACTCGGGCAGCTACTTCGGCCTGCCCGGGCGTGTGGTGGTGATGCTCAGCAGCCTGGGCATGAGCCTGTTCTTCATCACCGGCTGGATGCTGTACCTGGATCGCCGCCGCAGCCAGCGCGCGGCACGCGGGCTGCGCCAATCGCTGCCGATGCCGGCCGCCACCGAAGGCCATGGCGCGCCGTGGCTGGTGGTGCATGCCAGCCAGAGCGGCCTGGCCGAACAGCTTGCATGGCGTGCGGCCGCGCAGCTGCAGGCGGCCGGTTACGCGGTACAGGTGCTGCCGTTGTCGCGCATCGATGCCGCGAAGCTGCAGGCCACCTCGCAGGCCCTGCTCGTGTTGAGCACCTTCGGCGACGGTGAACCGCCGGATGCAGCACGACGCGCGGCACGCCTGCTGCTCGCGCAGGCACCGCACCTGTCGGGGCTGCAGTTCGGCCTGCTCGCGCTGGGGGATCGCCAGTATCCGCACTTCTGCGGCTTCGGTCGCCAGGTCGATGGCTGGCTGACCGGCAATGGTGCACGTGCGCTGTTCGCGCGCATCGATGTCGATGCCGCCTCGGTGCCAGCCCTGCGCCAGTGGCAGCTGCAGCTGGGCGCGCTGACCGGCATCGCCACCGATGACAGTGTGCTGCCGTCGGCGACGCGGATGCACGACTGGCGCCTGCTCGGCCGCGACCGCCTCAATCCGGGCAGCGTCGGCGGCGCGATCTGGCGCATCCGTCTTGCCGCACCGGCCGATGTGCAGTGGCAGGCCGGTGACATCCTGCATATCGCGCCCCGCCACAACGCGCGGCATGCGGGTGCCGTGCTGAAGGCGCATGGACTGGATCCGCTGCAGCCGCTGCTGGTTGACGGCGCGCCGCGCACGCTGCTGGCGCTGGCCAGCGAACGCGAGCTGCCGGAGGCCGATGCCGCGTTGCCCGTGCAGGATGCCTGCCTGTGGTTGTCCGGGCTGCCGATGCTGCCCGGCCGCGAGTACTCGATCGCCTCCGCCGCAAGCGACGGCGAGGTGGAGCTGGTGGTCAGGCTGGTGCATGACACCGCCGGTCGTGCCGGGCTGGGCTCGGGCTGGTTGTCGCTGCATGCGCCGATCGGCGCCAGCGTCGTGGCCCGCGTGCATCGCAATCCCGGTTTCCATCGAGTGCCTGCCGCGCCGATGGTGCTGGTCGGCAATGGCACCGGCATCGCCGGTCTGCGCAGTCTGCTGCGAGAGTCCGCGCATGCAGGCGAGCACGGGCACTGGCTGCTGTTTGGCGAGCGCCAGCGCGCGCACGACCTGCTGTTTGCCGACGAGATCGAGGCCTGGCAGGCGCAGGGCCATCTGGCGCGGGTGGACCTGGCGTTCTCGCGCGATGGCGGAGGTGGCTATGTGCAGGATCGCTTGCGTGCGGCCGCCGATGTGCTGCGCGACTGGATGCAGCGCGGCGCGGTGATCCACGTCTGTGGCTCGCTGCAGGGCATGGCCGAAGGCGTGGACCAGGTGCTGCGCGCTGCACTGGGCGATGACGCGGTGGAAACGCTGCTGGAGAACGGGCGCTACCGCCGCGACGTGTACTGAGTCACAGGAGGAGTGCCGGCCAGCGGCCGGCACTACCGGGCAGGATCAGGCCGCGGCGCGGGCCTGCCGCGCCGGCTGCAGGCGGAACGCTCCCACCGCTTCGGCCAGGGCATGCACCTGCGCCTGCATCTGTGCAGTCGAGGCACCGGCCTCTTCCACCAGGCTGGCATTGCGCTGGGTACTGGCTTCCATCTGCACGATGGTCTGGTTCACCTGTGCGATGCCGGCATGCTGGTCCTGCGATGCGCTGCGGATGCCGGCCAGCAGGTCCGCCAGCTGCTGCACGCTGCCGACGATCTCGCCCATCGTGGTGCCGGCCTGCTCGGCCTGCTGGTTGCCCTGCCCGACACGCGCCACCGAATCCTCGATCAATCCCTTGATCTGCTTGGCCGCCTCGGCACTGCGCTGGGCCAGCAGGCGCACTTCCGCAGCCACCACGGCGAAGCTTCGGCCCTGCTCGCCGGCACGTGCCGCTTCCACCGCTGCGTTCAATGCAAGGATGTTGGTCTGGAAGGCGATGCCATCGATCAGCTGGGTAATGTCACCGATCCGCCGCGAGGCTTCGCTGATGCCGTGCATGGTCGCCACCACCTGGCCCACGGCGTCGCCGCCGCGCTGGGCCACCGCTGCCGCACCCTTGACCAGCGCATCGGCGCGACCGGCCGCGTCGGCATTGCGGCCCACGGTGTCGGTCAGCTCATGCATCGACGCCGCGGTTTCTTCCAGGTTGGCCGCCTGCTGCTCGGTACGCTGCGACAGGTCGTGGTGGCCAGCGACGATCTCGCCAACGCCGGTATCCAGGCTGGAGGTGGCCTGCTGGATGCGGGTAACGATGCGGCCCAGCTGCGCGACGGTGGCGTTGGCATCGTCGCGCATGCGCGCGAACACGCCCTGCAGGTCGCCGTCCATGCGCACGCTGAGGTCCCCGCGTGCCAGCGCGGCCAGCAGCGCCTGCAGGTCGCCGAGATTGGTTTCAAAGGTCGCCAGCAAGCGGTTGATGCTGGTCGACAGCGTGCGCACGAAGCCCTGCTTGCCGTCCAGCACGATGCGACCGTGCAGGTCACCGTGTGCGGCGGCGTCGACCAGTGCGCCCACTTCGGTTTCGAGCAGGGTTTCCAGTGCGCGGCTGCGCCATTCCACCGCCACACCCAGGAACTGTCCTTCGTCGGTGATGGGGTTGGCGATCAGCTGGTAGCGAACATCGTCGTGGCCGATCTCGCGTTCTTCGCGCTGGCGTACGCCGGCCAGGCTGGCCAGCGCCGGATGCAGGCGCACCGCATCGCTGCCCACGAGCGCTTCAACCTGCAGGTCCAGCTGCTGCAGCAGCGCCGGGTTGGCATACGCCACCAGCCCTTCGGCATCGATCACCATCAGGCCGGTCTGTGCGCTGTCCAGTGCCTGGCGCACGCGGGTATTGCCGCGCGCCACCGCGCGCTCGGTCTCGATGCGCGCACGCAGGCGCTGCTGCATGTCGACCAGGCGCTGGGCGAGCTGGCCGATCTCATCATTGGCGTTGTACACGCGCAGGGTGGTATCCAGGCGATCGTCGGCGATGTCGCTGGCGAAGCGCAGGGTGTCCTGGATCGGCTGGCGCACCGCGCGCAGAACCAGCACCAGGCTGGTGATCAGCACGCCGGCGACCAGCAGCAGGGTCAGCGCGAACAGCACGCTCATGGTGCGCGTGCCGGCCTGCTGGCGCGCCTGTGCCTCGGCCAGCGCCGCCACCTGGGCCTGCTGGAAGGCCGCCAGCGCCGGTGCCACGCCGGCGGCGGTGTCCAGCAGCGACTGCGCCTCGACATCCAGGCCGACCCGGGCGGCGGTGTAACCCAGCAAGGCGACCTGATAGGCCTCCATGCCGCTGCGCAGGGCATCCTGCACATCGGTGGACAGGCCGGCCAGCGCGAGGTCGAACGGCAGCTTCTCTTCGCTGGCGCGGTCGGCATGGGCCGAGTCACCGTCGAGCAGCAGCAATGCTTCCTGCCGCCGCATCTTCTGCAGGGACAACGCCAGCAAGGGGCGCTGCAGCGCATCGACCTGCGCCTGCAGGGTGTCGGCGGCCTGCTGCAGCTGCGCGGCAAGACCGGCATCACCCCGGCCCATCTCGTCGACCCGTTCGAACAGGGCCGCGACGCCCTGAGAGAACGCGTCCGCGGCTTCGGTCAGCACCTGCAGTGCCTTGCGCCGGCCGGCATCCATCGGTATCGCGCGCAGCGCCTGCAGGTCGGCCTGCAGTGCCTTCTGCGTCGCCAGCAACTGGTTGCGGTCAGCATCATCGAAACTGCGCGCATACTGGGTCTGCAGGCGCCGGGCTTCGGCCACACGCGTGGCCAGGCTGGCGGCCAGGTCGCTGCCGCGCTGGTAACTGGCCTGGTTGCGTGCGGCCTGTGCGCTGGCGTGGCCGGTCCAGGCGTAGACTGCGGCGATCGCCACCAGGCCCAGGCCACAGACCCAGAGGGTTGCCTTGAGCTTGTTGGCTACGCTGAGCCGGTGCGGCTGCAGCCACAGCAGCAGGCTCGACGACAGCACGCCGGGCGACGACGCGCGCAGGCGGGCCAGATGCGTGCGCAGGGACCGGAGGTGGGGAACGACGGCCGACATGACAGACTCCAGGCGGAAGGACACACCTTTATCGGCTGGACTCCCGACACCTTTAGGCCTGTTTTCGTGCCGCCGCGACGCTCGCCGGCGGACGCGGCCTTTGTACCGGGCACAGGCGACGGGGGCATGACACCGGCGCTGCGCTTGACCTCAACCCCGGTTGGGGGCGCACAGTGGACGTCCCTCCCCTGCCCGGTGCCCGCATGACGACGCTCGATGTCCCCCGCTACCTGCAGCGCCTGCAGCTGGATGCACCACCCCCGCTGACCCTGGCCGGCCTGACCCTGCTGCAGCAACGCCACAACGCGCTGCTGCCGTTCGAGACCCTCAGCTGCCTGCTGCGTGACGCAGTACCGATCGACCTGGACAGCGTGCAGCGCAAGCTGCTCGACGAGCGCCGGGGCGGTTACTGCTTCGAACTCAATGGCGGCCTGCTGGCATTGCTGCAGGCACTGGGCTTCGATGCCCAGCCGCTGAGCGCGCGCGTGCTGCTGGCGGCACAGGATGGCGAACTGACCGCACGGACCCATCTGCTGCTGCGCGTGCATGTGGAGGGCGAGGACTGGCTGGTCGATGCCGGCTTCGGCAGCCTGACCCCCACCGTGCCGCTGCGCCTGCACGACACCGCACCGCAGGCCACGCCGCACGAGCGCTATCTGCTGCAGCAACCGGGCGATGACGGCGATTTCGTGCTGTCAGCCGAATCCAGCGATGGCTGGCGGGCGATGTACCGCTTCGACCTGCAGGCGCCTGCGCCGATCGACAACGTGGTGGGCAACTGGTACGTGTGCACCCATCCCGACTCCAGCTTCCCGGGCCAGCTGCGTGCGTCGCTGACCGGGCCGGACTGGCGCCGCACCATCGGCAGTGGCAACTACACCGAGTACCGCCCGGGGCAAGCGCCGGACAAGCGCCCGCTGCACGATGTCGGCGACGTGCGCGAGGTGCTGCAGCAGCGCTTCGGCGTGCAGCTGCCGGACGACCCGCGGCTGGACCCGGCGATCAATGACTGGCTGCAGCGCTCGCGCGCCGCAACACCGTAGCGTCGAGCTTGCTCGACGGAGGCGTTGGTAGCGCCGTCAACAGCAGTCGAGCAAGCTCGACTCTACAGAATCGCGCGCGCCTGCAGCGCGATGCGGTTGCCTTCGCTGTCGCGGATTTCGGCCACGCGCCAGTCGCCGGCATCGGCCGGGCCGAAGCGCAGTTCGGCGCCGGCCTGCAGCGCACGGTCGAGGCTGGCCTCAAGATCATCGACACCGATATAGAGGCGCGCGCCCTGTTCGGAGGGCTGGTAGTCCGCCCCCTGCACCAGCGACATGCTGGCACCCGTCGCGTCGTCCGAGAACGGCAGGTAGGCCATCTGGCAGTCATGCAGCAGGATCGGTTCGTCCACCACCACCTGCAGCCATTGCTGATAGAAGGCGATGGCACGGGCCAGGTCACGGGCGGGGATCTCGACATGCAGGATCGGGTTCACGGGCTTTCCTCGCTCGACGCAGTCAGATGATGCGCAGGGTAATCGCCTTCAGTACCGCACGGGTACGGTCGCGGGTGCCGAGCTTGTCGAGAATGGCGGAAACGTAGTTCTTCACCGTGCCTTCGGCCAGGAACAGGCTGCGCGCGATCTCCTTGTTGCTGTAGCCGCCAGCCAGCAGGCGCAGGATCGCCACTTCGCGTTCGCCGAAGGTGTCGGTCGGCGGCGCTTCATCGTGGAAGCGGTAGCGCGCGCGCACCGGCTCGGTGCTGACCGGCATCAGCAGCGTCTCGCCCGCGGCGACGCGCTCGATCGCCTCACGCAGGTCGGCCGGCGCGGCATCCTTCAGCAGGAAGCCCTGTGCACCAGCCTCGCTGGCACGCAGCAGCAGATCGCTCTCATCAAAGGTAGTCAGCAGCAGCAGCGGGGTGGCGTCACCGCGGGCACGCAGCTGGCGCAGCGCTTCGATGCCATCCACGCCCGGCATGCGGATGTCACTGAGCACCACGTCCACCGGCTGCGTGAGCAGCGCATCCAGCAGTGCCTGACCGTCTTCGGCTTCCAGCACCACCTCCACCCCCAGGCCCTGCAGCAGCGCGCGCAGGCCGGCGCGGACCAATGCCTGGTCATCGGCCAGGGCAACGCGGATCGCGGTGCCGCTCATGCCGGCAACCATGCGGTCAGGTGCATGCCGCCCTGTGCGGTGCGCGCCAGTTCCAGCTGGCCGCGCACCGCAGCCAGACGCTCGCGCATGCCGGCGATGCCATTGCCCTCGCGGATGCGATCGCTGCGCTGGCCGTCATCACGGATATCGATACGCAACCGGGAATCCTCTTCGTTGATCGTCAGCCATACGGTATCTGCGTTGCCATGCCGGGCGGCATTGGTCAGCGCTTCCTGCACCAGCCGCAACACGGTCTCGGCCGTCAGCGGGTCGGTCACGCGCACGCCCTCGCCGATTCGCAGTTGCAGCTTCGGCCGTGGAAAGGGTGCGGCCAGCGCGTGCAGCGCGGTGGCCAGATCGAGCCCGCGATCATCGCGCATCGACTGCACCACCTGGCGGATATCGCCCAGCAGTTCGCCCGACAGCTGCTCGGCCAGGACCAGGCCGTCGCGTCCGGCCAGCGCCGGGTCAGCTGCCAGCGCGCGCAGGTTCAACCGCATCGCGGTGAGCTTGTGGCCCGCCACGTCGTGCAGCTCGCGCGCCAGGCGCAGGCGCTCGGCATCGCGCGCACTGTCGGCCAGCAATGCACGCGTGGCCAGAAGATCCGCATTGACCCGGGCCAGGTCATCGCGGGCCAGTGCCGTGCTGCGTGCATAGTGTGCGGTCAGTGCGGCGAACGCCTGGAAGCCGCCGTACAGCAGCACCACCAGCAGCGGCTGGCTGAAGCCACTGTGGCGCAGCACCGCATACATCGCCACGTTGGCCAGCAATGCGACACCCAGCACGAAGCGCGGCGGCCAGTGCTCGGCCAGCTGTGCGACCAGCACCACCAGCAGCACGGGAGCGGTGCCGGTACGCGGCTGCAACGCGACCAGGGCAACCGCCAGCAGCGCCTGCAGCACGGCAGCGACGACGCGCACGCGCGACGGCATCGACGCCCAGCCGTGCAGCACGAACAGCAACAGGAACCCACCAAGCAACAGCAGGCTGGGGCCGGTCTCGCCGCGCTGCACCGCGAATGACAGGCCGACCGCCAGCACGGTCACCAGACCGGCAAGGCTGAGCGGACGCAACAGGTGGCGGAGCAGGCTGGGCATGGCCAGATGCTGACGGCCGCGCCTGCCGTCGGCAATGGGTCCAGCGCAGAAAGTGACTTCTGGCACGTCGAATCGATGACCACTGGCCCTGAAACCGGCCCCACCCCCCGCGCAGACTGACCCCACACCGCAGCACACCGCCCACTTCCGGAGCCACTGCCATGATCCGTACCGCCCTGCTCAGCACCGTCCTGACCGCCCTGGCCCTGGCCGGCGGCGCCCACGCCGCCGATCTGGCCGTGACCGTACACGATGTCCGCGTGCAGACCGGTACGCTGCGCGTGGCCCTGGTCGACAACGCCACCGCCTGGGACGGCAAGGCTGCGCCGGTGCAGGCGCAGCAGGCCAGGCCCAGTGGCGACAGTGCCCACTTCGTATTCAAGAACGTGCCGGCCGGCAGCTACGCAGTGCTGCTCACCCACGACGAGAATGACAACGGCAAACTCGACACCAACCTGGTCGGCATGCCGGTGGAAGGCTATGGCTTCAGCAACAACCCGCAGGTGATGCGCAAGCCGACCTTCGACGAAGCCTGCGTCAACGTGCCGGCCGCCGGTGCCGCCATCGACATCACCCTGCGCTGATTCCTGCATCCAGACCCGAGGCCATCATGGACCGTCGCCGCTTCCTTCGTACCCTGCTCAGCAGCAGTGCCTGCCTGGCGCTTGGCGCCACCGCCCTGCGCAGCGCACCCGCCTTCGCCGGCGACCCCGCGCACTTCGCGCAGGGCCTGCAGGAGCACCCGTGGCTGCTCGGCTGGCGCAGCGTCAGCAGCGAAAGTCTCGGCCCCGCCACCGTGCAGCTGCAGGGCCGGCTGCCGGCCGGACTGGCCGGTACGCTGTACCGCAATGGCCCGGCCTGGACCGAGCGCGATGGCTTCCGCTATGACCACTGGTTCGACGGCGACGGCATGGTGCATGGCTGGCGCTTCAACGGAGATGGCAGCCTGACCCATCACGGGCGCATGGTAGCTACGCCGAAGTTCAGCCGTGAGCAGAAAGCCGGCCGTTTCCAGTACCCCGCTGCGGGCACCAGCGTCCCCGGTGCACTGGCAGTGCGCAACAACGACGACGCCAACGTCGCCAACACCTCGGTGACAATGATCAACGGACGCCTGTTCGCGCTGTGCGAATCCGGCTCGGCGTTCGAGGTGGAGCCCGATTCACTGCAGACCCTTGGCCCGGTCACCTGGCGCCCGGACCTGGCCGCACTGCCGTTCTCCGCCCATCCCCTGCCCGACCGCGATGGCAGCGTGTGGAACTTCGGCTCGATCAGCCTGATGGGGGGCCACGGCCTGCTGGTCTGGCACATCGGCAAGGACGGTCAGCTGCGCAGCGCCAACGTGATTGAAACGCCGGAGCACGGCTACCTGCATGCCTTCGCCATGACCGAACAGCACCTCGTTTTCGTGCTGATGCCGTTCGACTTCACCGGTACCGGTGGCAGCTTCTTCGAGCGCATGCAGTTCGCACCGCAGCGCGCGGCGCGCATCGCGGTGGTCGCCAAGGATGCGCCGGACAAGGCGCAATGGTTCGAGGCGCCGTTCGCGGCGATCTACCACTTCGGCGATGCCTTCACCCGCGATGGCGGCATCGTGCTGCGCCCGGTGCGCCACGACGACATCAACGAAGCGCGCTCACCGATGAAGGAAGCGATGGCCGGTGATGGCGCACACGCCGCCAATAGTGGCGCCAGCCTGGTCGAGCTGCACCTGGACCTGCGCCGTGGCCAGGCGCGCTGGGAGTCGCTGGGCATCAGCGCGGTGGAGTTTCCGCTGTTCGATCCGCGCTCGGCCAACACCCGTGGTGCGCGGCTTTACGCGCCCACCATCGATGGTCCGGCCAACGCGCCCTACTTCAACGCCGTGGCTGCATTCGACATCGAGCGGGGCCGCCGCCAGTTGTGGCACTACGGGCCGGACATCATGGCCGAGGAACACGTATTCGTTCCGCGCCCGGGCAGCCGCAACGCAGACGACGGCTGGCTGATCGGCACGCTGCTCGATCCGTCGAACAAGCGCAGCGGTCTGGCCGTACTCGATGCGCGCCACCTGGACGATGGCCCGATCGCACAGGCCTGGCTGCCCTATGCGGTGCCGCTGGGCTTCCACGGAACGTTCGCCGCACGCGGCTGAGTGCACGCCGCACGGACACCGGCGCTGGCATGCTGGGGTTCCCCTTGCAGCGGAGCCCGGCATGTCCCTGGCAGACCATCGAAACGCGCTGGCACCGCAGGGATTCCTGCGCGTGGCTATCAACCTGGGCAATCCGGTGCTGGCACAGGGCGATGCGCGTTCGCCGCGTGGCCCCTCGCTGGAACTGGCCACTGCATTGGCGCAACGGATGGGGGTGCAGGCCCGCTTCACCTGTCACGACGCGGCAGCCTCGGTGGTTGCTGCGGCTGCCGAAGACGCTTGGGATCTGGCCTTCCTGGCGATCGATCCGGCGCGGGCGGACCGCATCGCCTTCAGCGCGCCGTACGTGGAAATCGAAGGCACCTACCTGGTGCGTGAGGACAGCCCGGCGCAGCAGGTGGCCGACCTCGACCGCGACGGCCTGCACATCGCGGTCGGCCAGGGCGCGGCCTACGACCTGTTCCTCAGCCGCGAGCTGCGCCACGCCACGATCGAACGCGCCAGCACCTCTGCGGTGGCCATTGACCTGTTCGACCAACAGCAACTCGATGCTGCTGCCGGCGTGCGCCAGCCATTGGAAGCCTGGGCGCGGTCGCATCCCGGCCACCGCGTGCTGGCCGATCGCTTCACCGCGATCCGGCAGGCGGTGGCGGCGCCGGCCTCGCGCCCGGCCGATGCGTTGCAGGCACTGTTCGAGGAGGTGCAGGTCATCAAGGCAGGCCCGCTGCTGGGCGAGGCCTTCGCCCGGGCCGGGCAGGCGGTCACGCTGGTGCGGTGAATGCAGCGCACACGCAGTCGAGCATGGATCGACGCTACAGAGCGCGTGCGGCCTACTGGAACAGGTACTTCAGGCCGATCTGCGCGCGGCGGCCGTAATACTCCACCTGCAGCGGCCGCTGCGGGCTGCCCTGGTAGTACTTCAGCGGTTCGTTGGTCAGATTGCTCAGTTCGGCGAACACGGTCCAGCGATCAAGCGTGTAGGACGCGCTGAAGTCGACTGAGGTGTTGGCACCGTACCAGGCATCGGTGGTGCTGCTGTCGCCATGCGATTCGATGTAGGCGCCCTTGTGGTTGGTCGCCAGCCGGGCGGCGAACGCACCATCGTCGTAGTACACGGTGACGTTGTACAGGCGGTCGGCCTGGCCGGTGATCGGCACGTTGCCGCTGCGGCCCGGAATGCGCATGCGCGAATCCATCAGGGTCAGGTTGGCATTGATGCCGAAATTGCTCCACAGGCCCGGCAGGAAATCGAAGCGACGCACGAAGGCGAACTCGGCACCCCACAGCTTGGCGTCGTCGCCATTTTCCGGGCGGTAGAAGGTGACATTGGTGTTGCCGTTGAAATTGCCGGTGCTGCTGCTCTGGAACACCGGGTTGCTGATGTTCTTGTAGAACACGCCGCCGGACAGCAGGCCCAACGGTCCGGCATACCACTCGGCCATCAGGTCCAGGTTGTCCGAATAGGTCGGGTCAAGGTCGGCATTGCCGGAAGTGAAGGTGCCATCGGCTTCCATGAACGAGCCTCCCGGATTGATGTCACCGAAGTTGGGGCGGGCAAAGCTGCGGGTCAGGCCCAACCGCAGGTTCAGGTCACTGCGCGGTGAAAAGCGCACGTTGAGCTGCGGCAGCACCGAGGTGTAGCGCTTGCGACCCAGGTTGGGCAGCAGTGCGCTGCTGCCATCGGCATCGCGCTCCAGCACCTGCCCACGCACGTCGGTGGCGGTGCGCTCCAGGCGCACGCCACCGACCACGTCCCAGCGCTCGTCCGGCGTCCAGGTGCCCATCGCATAGGCCGCGTACTGCTTCTCGGCCACGTCGAAGTTGCGGCCCAGCGCCGCGCCGTTGGCCACCAGCGCCGAGTCGCCCGGCACCAGCACCAGATGCTGCTTGTTCTGCCGGTACCACTCGGCCAGGGCCTGCATCGGCACCACCTGCGAGAAGTCACGGGCGTAGTCGCGGCCGTTGCCGATGTCATAGCCGCTGCGGCCAGGCTGGTCCATCAACGGGAAGTCGGCCAGGGTCGGCACCGGCCCCCCGGTCGCGGTGTTCCAGGCATAGAACTCGTCGGAGAAGCGTGCGCGGCGCTGCTTGTCACGGTACTTGGCACCGGTCTTCCAGGTCAGCGTGTCGCTGGCGTCGAAGGTGAAGTCCAGCTGCGCGACGGCCCTGTCCTTCTCATTGACCGCCACCCGGTACAGCTCCACGGCGCTCAGCGACATCTTGCGTGGGTCCATCGAAAAGCCCGGCGGCAGATGGGTCTCCGGGGTATCAGCGGCGACGTTGCCGCCATCAATGGTGTTGTACGAGTTGCGCCCTGCACCGCGATCCTGCAGGCCCTGGTAGCCGACCTTGCCCTGGTTGAACTGGACCACGAAGTAGGCGTTGTCGGCACAGGTGGGAATGCAGCCGTAGCGGAAGTCGTTCTCGGCGCTGGCCAGCTTCCAGTCCACCTGGCCGCGGCCGAAGGTGTGCTGGCCGCCGAACTCGAAGGTCTTGAACTCGGTGATCAGCTCGTTGTGGATGTTCTGCAGCTCGACGCGATCCTTGTCGAAGCGGTAGCGGTGCTTGTAGTGGGTCTCATCGTCGCTCAGTTCGCCATACTGGCCACGCACGTACAGCCGGTGGCCGTCGGCCGGCAGGAATTCCATGCCACCGTTGACACCGCGGGTGGTGCGCTCGCCGGTGTAGTCGCGCAGCTCCAGGCGGTAGATGCCAAGGCCATCGGCACTGCGGCGCGGCTCGAAGTTATCGGTCGCCCACGGGCGCTTCCAGTAGGTGCCGTTGATCAGGAACCCGAAGCGGCCATCGGCGCTGCGGTCGCCATACAGCACATTGGCGCTGGTACCGGTATCGACGGCCTTGTCGTTGTAGTTGCCGGCCACGCTGGCGGCGAAGGTGCGGCGCGCAGGCGCGGTGCGGGTAACGAAGTTCACCTGGCCACCGATGGCGTCGCCTTCACGGTCCGGCGTCAGCGTCTTGCTCACTTCAATGCGCTCGATCAGCTCGGTGGGGAAGAAATCGAACGCGGTGGCGCGGCTGGTGGTTTCCTCTTCGGCGGTCGGCAGACGGTCACCGTTGAGGGTGGTCGAGTTCCACTGTGCGGGCAGGCCACGCACGGCGACGAAGCGGCCTTCGCCCTGGTCGCGCTCGATCGACACGCCCGGTACGCGCTGTACGGCTTCAGCGGCGTTGTGGTCGGGCAGCTTGCCGATGCCATCGGCGCTGACCACGTTCATCAGGTTGCTGGCTTCGCGCTGGGCATCCAGCGCCTGCTTCTCGCCGCTGACGATGCTGCCGACCACGGTGACGGTATCCAGATCGACGGCAGAGGGAGTGGGTGCGGTATCGGTCGCGACCGGGGACGCGGCCTGGACGGCCAGCGGGGCATGCAGCAGGGCGAGCAGGCCCAGGGTGAGCGGATGGCGCGTAGGCAGGGTAGACATGGCGATGGCGGCGGCAAGGGAAAGTGGACCGCTCCTGCGGGAGCGGTGATGGCGGCCACTTTCAATCAGCGCGGTGAAGCGCAGGCGGCATCGACTAGGCAGGTCGGGGCAGCTGTCTAGGTGATCGCGAGGGTGGCTACTGGGCCAGCAGGCGGCGGCCACCCACCCAGACCTCGGCCACGTAGTCCGGCAGGGTTCCACGCACCCGCACAAGATCGGCGCGCAGGCCTTCACCGATGCGGCCCCGGTCACGCAGGCCCAGCGCCTGTGCCGGTGCATGGCTGACCGTACCCACCGCGCGCGGCAGGCTCCAGCCCAGCTGCGCGCACAGCACGCCCAGTGCAGGCAGCAGGCTGGCCGGCACGTAGTCGGAGGACAGCACGTCGAGGCAGTCGGCACGGGCCAGTTCCAGCGCCGCCACATTGCCCGAATGCGAGCCGCCCAGCACCAGGTTGGGGGCGCCGGCAACGATCGTCAGGCCGGCCACGCGCGCCGCCGCAGCCGCCTCGAGCGTGGTCGGGAACTCGCAGATGCGCGCACCACTGGCCACGGCCTCGTCCACATCCGCGGGCACGGTATCGTCATGGCTGGCCAGGCACAGACCGCGTTCCCGCACCCACTGCAGCACCTGCTGCAGGTGTGCGGGGCGATAGCGCGCCTGCTGTGCACGGCGTGCCTGCAGCAGGTCGTCCAGATAGGGGGCCGGTGCGTCGGCCGGCAGACCGTAATAGGCCGCATAACGTTGCAGGTTGCGGAACTGGCGCTGCCCCGGGGTGTGATCGGTCAGCGACAGCAGGCGCACCGCCGGATCATCCAGCAGCGGCTCCAGCAATGGCACCAACCCGGGATACGGCAGCTCGGCGCGCAGGTGCAGGTAGTGGTCGCTGCGCAGGCCACCGCCACGGCGCGCCTCGGCCAGCGCCGCATGCGCGGCCTGCAGGCTGCGTACGCGTACGCTGTCGGCCTCCACGTCGCCCACGGCCAGCGCATCGCAGGCCGTAGTGATGCCTGCAGCCAGCAGCTGCGCATCGTGCGCCTGCACGGCCGCGGCCGCGGGGAAGGCCACGCCTGGGCGTGGTACCAGGTGCTTCTCCAGATTGTCGGTATGCAGCTCGACAAACCCCGGCAGCAGCCAGTCGCCGCCGCAGTCCTCGGCGCCCGGCCGCCGAACGCGCCCCTGCCCCACCGCGTGGATGCGTGGCCCGTCCAGCACCACATGGCCGTGCACGATCTCGTCGGCCAGCACCAGTCTCAGGTTGTCGAGGATGTGTTCGCCCATGGTTTCCATAGCCCGTGTCATGCCATTGCAATCGCAGCGCGTTGATATGCCTGCACGTGCAGTGCACCTGTCTAGTCCAGCAGCCGCAGATGGAGGTTTGATGACCATGCCCGACCCGGCCCTGACGCCACGCGATTCGGCGCTGCCACTGTGGCAGCAGATCGAACAGGCGCTGCTGCGGCAGATCCGCGAACGCCAGCTGGTGGAAGGCGATGCACTGCCTTCGGCGCAGGTGCTGGCCAAGCGCTTCGCGGTCAACCGCCACACCGTGCGGCGCGCGATCGAGGCGCTGGAAGAGCGTGGCTACGTGCGCACCGAGACCGGTCGCGGCAGTTTCGTGCAGGAGCATCCGTACCACTACCCGATCAGCCGGCGCACGCGCTTCGGCCGGGCCATGCATGACCTGAACGTGGAAAGCCACTACACCCTGCTCGATACCCGCGTGCAGGTGCCAAGCCGCCAGGTGGCGCGCGCGCTCGGCCTGATTGCCGGCGAACGCGTGCATCGGGTGGTGTACTCCAGCCAGGTGGAGGGGCGCACGGTCGACCACAGCGAAGCCTATTTTCCCGCCACCCGATTCCCGGGACTCGGAGAGGTGTTCGCACGCACGCCCTCGGTGACCCGCACCCTGGCCGCGTTCGGCGTCACAGACTACCTGCGCCGGCACACCACGGTGATGGCGCGCCTGCCCGACGCCGAAGTCGCGCGCGTACTCGGGCAGTCAACGCGGCGGCCGGTACTGTGCGTGCACTCGCTCAACGTCGATCCGCAGGGACAGCCGGTGCAGTTCGGCATCACCAGCTTCGCCGGTGACTGGGTGCAGCTGATGGTCAGCAGCGACCTCTAGGGGAAGCGACCACCAGGGGAAGCGCGGCGGGCGTTGCACCCGCCGCGCGCAGGCTTCATGCCGCGCGGCGCAATGCCGTGTAGCGACCGTCCACCAGTTCCTCGGCCAGGCCGAAGCTGAGCGTCATGCCCAGGCCACCGCCACCGATGGCGTTGACGAGGGTCACACCCGGGGTGGGCTCGGCGACGAACTCGCTGCTGCCGTCCAGCAGCTTGGGATAGATGCCGTGCCAGGTCTGCGCGATGCGCGCGTCCGGTACCTGCATGAAGCGGGACAGGTAATCGAGCACCTTCTGGTTGATGGTGTGCTCGTCGAACGGGTCATGCGTATGGGCATAGGCATGCGAGTCACCGATGGTGATTTCACCGAGGCCGTTCTGAGCCGCCATCACGTGGATGCCCAGCTCGATCAGGTCGGCATGCTCGGCCTGGTAGCGCGCCTGCAGCGGGGCGACGTCGGCAGCCTCGCGGAAGCCGGCGTAGTGCACCAGTGACAGGCCGCCACACAGGGCAGCCCCCAGGCGGAATCCGGACGGCTGCGCGGCCAGGCGCAGCATCTGCAGCTTGCAGCGGGTCAGCGGCGCGGCGGCATACAGCTCCGGATACAGCTGTTCGAACTCCGGGCCGCTGCAGACGAACACCTGGTCGGCCTCGAACAGGCGGCTGCCGGACCACACCCGACCGCTCTCCACCGCCGTCACCGGCGTGCGCCACTGGAACTGCACGCCATGGCGCTCGCGCAGCACATCCGGCAGCGCGCGGATCGCCTGGCGCGGATCGACCACTAGCTCATCGGCATTGAACAGCGCGCCACGCAGTTCGCGTGCGACCAGCGCCGGCGACTTCGCCAATGCCGCATCCCGGTCCAGCAGCCGGCATGGGCGCAACTGCGCATTGGCGACCGCGTACTGCTGCAGCACGGCCCATTCGTCGTCGGCGTGGGCAACGTGCATTGAGCCACAGGGGTCATGCCAGAGGCCGGCCACGTCGATCAGCTCCTGCCAGATCTGCCGCGAGCGCAGCGCACGCTCGTACAGCGGGCCGTTGGGCACGCCAATCGGCCAGACCATGCCGAAGTTGCGGATGGAGGCGCCGACAGCGCGCTCATGGCGCTCCAGCACGGTGACCTTGCAGCCACGCACGGCCAGCGCGCGGGCCACGGCCAGGCCGACGATGCCGGCACCGACCACGAGGGCGGTTGTGTTCTTCATGGGGGATGGACTCAGACGGAGGCGAGCGCCGGCATGCGGGCCAGGCGCAGGGCCTTGTGGTGGAAGTACAGCAGCGACAACAACAGGCAGGCACCGCCCAGCAGCGACAGATGGATCACGGCGCTGGAGAAGAAGCGCACCCACGACAGCTGCAGGCCGGAGAACTCATGGCCGAGCAGGACCAGCACGCTGCCGAGATAGCCGAACGCATCAGCCAGATACATCACGAAGCCGACGTTGCCGGCGACCTTGAAGGTGGCGATCAGGCGTTCGAAGAACACGCAGTTGAACGGCACGTAGGCCAGGTACAGGCCGAAGCCCACCAGGCCCAGCCACGCCAGCGGATGCAGCATGCCCTCGCGGAACGCCAGCGTGCTCAGGCCGGCGGTGGCCAGGCCGATGAACATCAGCACGTGCAGGGCCATCAGGCCGTTGAGGTTGTTGCGGAACCAGGTCAGCCCGGCGGTCAGCGCCAGCACGGCGAATGCCACCGGTGTTTCGATGGCGGCGAACACGCCGGCGCTGCCGCCATACCCCAGCTCGCGGAACAGTTCGGCCTCGAAGCTGTCGCGGAAGTCGCGGACCACGGTCAGGCACACGTAGCACAGGATCATCAGCACCAGCCCCGGCAGGAAGCGGCGCACGAACGCGCGGCGCTGCATGCGGTCCATCGGCAGGCGCGGCGAACGCTCGCGCAGGTCGTCGGCATCCGGTGCGGGAATGCGTTCGAGCATGCGCACCGACACCAGCAGCAGCGGCAGGAAAAGCAGCCCGCACAGGAACGGCATCCAGAACTCGCTCACGCCCTGCAGCAGCAGCCACTTGCCCACCGACTTCACCACGCCGGACGCCATGATGAAACTGGAGGCGAGGATCGCACCCATCGCTTCGGTGGTCCGGCGCCCTTCCAGATAGCTGAACACCAGGCCCCAGACCATGCCCAACGGCAGGCCATTGAGAAACAGGAACGGGATGTTCCAGGGCGCCGGCACCAGTGCAAAGCCAAGCAGCGCCAACCAGGAGATACCGATCAGGCCCAGCAGCAGGCTGGCGCGGCGCTCGGCGCGCAACTCGCCGATCACCCGCACGCCGATGAACTTGCTGCACATGTATCCCAGCACCTGCGCCACCACCAGCCACACCTTGTAGTCGGCGCCAAACAGGTGCTGGCCGTCGAACGATGCAGCGGCGAAGGGCTTGCGGAACGCATACATGCAGGCATAGGTGGACAGCGCCGCACTGCCGGCGAACACGGTCAGTGCCAGCGGATGCCCCTGCAGCCGTGCCCGCAGCGAGGGCCCGCTCATGCAGCGGCGACCGTGCCGGTGCGTGCCAGGCCCAGCAGCGCCGGCAGGCGGTCGAGATGGTCGATGATGTGGTCCGGGCCATGCGGCAGCAGCTCGGCCCGGGTGAACGCGCCGGTGGTGACCGCAACATTCAGGCCGACGCCGGCGTTGCGGCCTTCGTTGATGTCGACCTCGGTGTCGCCCACCTTCACCACGGCGGCGGCATCGTCCACCCCGGTACGCTGCATCAGCGCCTGGATCATGTACGGCGCCGGGCGGCCCGCAGGCACTTCATCGCTGGCCACCAGTGCATCGATGCGATCCTGCCAGCCCAGCCGCGCGATGATCACTTCGGCGATGTCACGCGAGAAGCCGGTGTCCAGGCCGATACGGATGCCGTGCGCGCGCAATGTGTCGAACAGCGCCTCCGCGCCGGGCAGCGGCGCGATACCCGGCGCGTGCCGGTAGCACGCCAGCATGCGTGCCACGAAGTCGGCATGGATCGGTGCCACGCGCGGGTCGTCCACCGTGGCGCCCAGCAGCCGCGCGATCGCCTGCGGCTTGGGGTAGCCCATCAACGGGCGTACGTCTTCCACCTCGATGGCGTGCCCCGCGGCGGCCATCGCTTCGGCGAAGGCGTGGGCCACCAGGCCCGGGTCGGCAACGGTGGTTCCGGCGATATCAAGGACGGCGAGGCGGTAGCGCATGGCGGCAAGGGGTGTTGAGCGGAGGTGCCCAGCTTCGCCGCGCCCGGCCACGCCCTGATGACAGCGCCCGGACAGGCCTATGCACCTGTCTAGCCGGGCGATCCCTGCGCGGCCATGTGCCGCACGTGTTCGGCGGCCTGCGCGTGCAGCCAGTCGCGGAAGGCGAGGAAGCCGCGATGGCTGGCCGAGCGCTGCGGGTACACCAGCCAATGCGGCCACGCCGTCTTCAGCCGCTGGCTGGACAGCGCGACCAGCTGGCCGGATTCCAGCAACAGGCGCGCCCGCGTCACCCGTCCCAACGCCACACCTACCCCGTCCAGCGCCGCACGGTGGTGGGCCTCCGAATCATCCAGTACCGCCACGAAGCGCGGCGGCGGGCTTTGCCCGCTCAACGCGAACCACGCGCCCCACGCGCCATCGGGATCACCGAGCAGCGGCCACTGGGTCAGCGGCACGCGGTCGATGCCGCCCATGCGCTCGATCAGCGCAGGGCTGGCCATCGGCAGCAGCCATTCGTCGAACAGCGGTTCCACCACCAGCCCCGGCCAGTGCCCGGTGCCCAGCCGCAGCGCGGCGTCGAACTGGCGCTGCCGCTCGAAGTCGACCAGCCGTTCACTCGACTGCAGGTTGATCTCGATCTGCGGGTGTGCAGCCACGAAGTGGCCCAGGCGTGGCACCAGCCACGCCGACGCCATCGATGGCACCGCGCTGATCGTCAGCACGTGCTCGGCGCGCGCCGCATAGGGCTGGAAGGCCTCGTTGATCGCGTCCAGATGCGGGCCGACCTGCTCCAGCAGGCGCTGCCCTTCCAGCGTGAGGGTGACGCCACGCGGCTGCCGGACCAGCAGCGGCTGGCCGAGGCGCTCTTCCAGCTGGCGCATCTGATGGCTGAGTGCGCTGACCGTCAGGTTCATCGACGCCGCCGCACGCGACAGGTTGCCGAGCCGGGCGGCAGCCACGAAACCCTGCAGGGCATGGAGGGGCGGACGGGACATCAGGCTTGAATTTCTCTCAAGGCGCGCTTGCGGAAATGTCGCTTTTTGCGCGTCCATGCTGCCCGTATCGTGCAATCCACTCAAGTGGAGGCACGCTCATGAACATCTTCAGCAGCCTGTTGTTCCTGCATGGCCATGTGGCCAGCGCCGAGCTGGCCCGGCAGCTGGCCAGCCCGGTCCCGCCGCCCAGCAGCACTCCCGGTAGTGCCGGCCGCTGGCCGGCAACCTCGCCAACCGGGCAGCCCGCAGCTGCCGGCCGATGCCCGGCACGCCCCTAACGCTGCAGCGCCTCCTGCACCGCCGCCGCCACGTCGGTGTTGTCGATGTAGCGGCCGTCGTTCCAGCCCACGTGCTGGCGGTAGCCGGCATCGACGCCACGCACGCGCGTTCCCAGCAGGTCCGCGCCCGCGCCCTTGGCCCACAGCGGCACCAGCGCATTGGAGTGGTTGCCGGTGGGGCGGAAGCTCATCCCCGGCACGCGTCCGCGGCCGTTGTTGCGCACGGGCTGGAAGGCGACGTTCTGTGCATCGGGGCCCATCGGCATGCTGTTGTCGTGGTCGGTGGTGACGATGAGCAGGTTGCGCTCCCAACCGCCGTTACGCTCGATCCAGTCCACCACCGCCGCCACCGCGTCGTTGAACTCCGCGGTCTCCTCGATCAGGCGGCCGTACTGCGGCTGGTCGCTGCATTGGCCGTAGTGCCATTCGGTACCGCAGGCGCTGGTATGCGCGGCCCAGTCGGTGGCGCCGCCTTCCACCATCAGGAACAGCCCCTTGGCCGAACGCTGCTGCAGGAACCGCAGCGCACCGCGGGTCATGGTCGCAAGATCCGGCACGCTGTCGATCTTCCTTACGCCGGAGGGCATGGCCGCATCCTTGCCCAGCACCTGCAGCTGGCGTGCCTGCTGCAGCGTGTTGGCCACGCGTGGCACGCCGATCAGCGGCCGGTCGGCCGGCAGCCGTCCCTGCGCCAGCGCGGCGAATTCCTCCTTGCCGCGGATCAGGCGCCACGGCCCCGACGGGTTGCCGCCAATGGTGCGGCCTGCTTCCAGCTGCTGCCAATCCTGCTGCGACACCCACTCCCACGGGTTCGCGCAGCCTTCGGCCCTAGCGGCTTCCGTGGTCTGGCCACAGGCCAGGCCATCGACGCTGTAGCCCGGGCCACCGGTGCCCACCACCAGGTCCATGTGGCCCTGTGCCAGCATCTGGTGGGCGATGGCGTGGTAGTTGTTGCGCGACGCGTTCTGCGCCGCGAACGCCGCCGGGGTGGCATGCGCGAACGGCACCGAGGTAACCACGCCGGTGGCCATGCCCAGGCGCTTGGCGCGCAGCGTGTTGAACTCGACCGGGTTGCCGTCGTTGTTGTAGTTGATGGCGTTGTTGTAGGTCTTGATGCCCGAGGACAACGCGGTGCCCGCTGCCGCACTGTCGGTCGCCACCGCCGCCAGGTACTGGTAGCCCACGAACGGCAGGTCCGGCGCGGGCACCGGTTCGGTATCCCAGGCCTTGCCCGCGTCGTAGCCGAGGGTCTGCGCGTTGTCGCGGGTCGGCTGGCTGCTGGAATTCAACGGGAACGTGGTCACCGCCAGGCGCTGCGGGAAATCCGCATAGGGGGCACCTTCGCGGCTGCCGTACTGCCAGTAGGCGGCGGCATCCCAGGTGCCCCAACCGGCGCCGTCGTTGATCATCACGATCACGTTGTGCGGACGCGCTTCAGCGGAAGGCACAGCCTCGGCGCGCAGGTTGGGCTGGCAGCCCCCCAGCCCTGCCAGCGCGATCAGCAACGAGGAATGGAGCCAGCGACGTGGCGCGTGTGCAGTCATCGGATATCCCGTCGGGCCAGCGGCGGCCCACAATGACGATACGTTATATCGTTTCAATGTTGCAGCTTCATGCAGCCGCCGCACACTATCCTGCGGCTCTCCATTGCCACCGCCTCCTCCATGTCCCTCCCCGTTCCAGAGCGCGCGCCGCTGTCCTCGATCACACTGGATGCGGCCACCTTCGCGGTGATCCACCAGCACAACGCAGAAACCGCGCGGCAACCGGCCTCGCTGACCAAGTTGATGACCGCCTACGCCGCCTATGCATGCGTCGAAGAACGCGGGCGCGCATGGGACGAAGCGGTCACTATTGCCAGCAACGATGTGCATGCGGTGGCCGATGACGAAACGCGCATGGGGTTGGTGCCTGGCGAGACAGTTACTTTGGCACGCCTGCTGGAAGGCTTGATGATCGTCTCCGGCAATGATGCTGCATTGGCGATCGCGCGCCACCTTGACGGATCGCAGACCGCATTCCTCGATCGCATGAACCGGCATGCGCGCCAGCTTGGCCTGCGCAGCACCTGGTTTGCCAGCGTCTCCGGCATCACCACCCCGCACCACGCATCCAGCGCGCGCGACATGGCAGTGCTGGCCGCCTGCCTGCTGAACGATCATCCGCAGATTCTGGCGATCACCGCACAGCGCGCGTTCGTGCATGGTCGCTTCAGCCGCAACAACCAGAACGCCCTGCTTGGCGAGCACGGCGTGGATGGATTGAAGACTGGCTACACTCGGGCCGCAGGCTTCTGCCTGGCCGCCACCGCATGCCGCACGGTGCCTGGGCGGGCGCAGCCGGTGCGGCTGATTACCGTGGTGCTGGGTTCTGAAAGCCGCGACGCGCGCGACGCGCTGGTGCGCGATCAGTTGTCGGCAGGGTTCGCCGCACTGGCCAACAGCTGACCGGCCATGCGTCTCAGCGCCGCTTGACCGTCGCCACGATCACGCGCTGCAGCTCGGCCTCGGCGTCGGCCTTGTCCAGTGCGCCGGCAGCCACGGCTTCCGACAGCGCTTCAGCCGCGCCCAGAATCGCCCAGCGCCCCGCCAAAGGCACGGTCCCCTCGGCGGCGAACGGGCCCAGCCAGACCTGGCAGTTGTCGATGAAGTCCTGCTGGTAGCGCCGGCGCACCTCGTGCAGTTCCGGCGCGCCGACCAGCGCGGCGAGGATGCCCTGCACTTCACTGCCCTGGCTGAGGATGCAGTCGATGTAGCCGGAGGCGATGGCCGCCGCACGATCGGCCAGCTGCGCCCTGGCGCGGCCGATGCGCTCGTGGAAGACCACGGTCTGCCGGCCGTCATAGTCATCGTAGAGCGCCGCCAGCAGTCCATTGCGGGTCACGAAGTGATCGTAGGCCACCGGCTTGGTCACGCCCGCCGCCTCGGCCAAGCGTCCCAGCGTCAGTGCATCGGTGCCTTCCTCGCCGACCAGCGCCCAGGCCACGTCCAGCAACTGGCGGGCGCGTTGCTCGCGGGTCAGTCGGCGGCGTGTGGGAGCGGGCGTGGCAGGCATCGGCAGGGCACGGCGGTCAGCGCATCGGAGTACCGATTTTAAGGCCGATCTCTCCTGCCGACTGCAGATGCGCCCCGGCGGCGCCGGAATCGGCGTCCAGCAGCAGTTCGGACGACAGCACGCGCGCACCGCAGTAGTCGAAGATGCCCATGTCGATCTGGGTCTTCATCGCCGCCCCATAGCCGCGCCGCTCGATCATCTCCGCGCCGGCGCCACCCACCCCGACCAGGTGCACGCGCAGCCGTTGCAGCTTCTTCTGCACCTTGCCGTCGGCGCCCTCCTGGTAGGCCCAGCCCTGGGTGAACACACGGTCGATCCAGCCCTTCAGCAGCGCCGGGAACGACCACCAGTACAGCGGGTAGACCAGTACCAGCGTGTCGGCCGCGTCCAGCCGCGCCTGCTCGGCGGCGACATCGGCCGGTACAGCGCCAGTGCCGCGGAACAGCGCCTGGTCCTGCAGGTTGAAACGCGGGTCGAATCCTTCGGCCATCAGATCGGCGTGGGCCACGCTGTTGCCGGCATCGGCCGTGCCGATGGCCTCGCCGATGCGCCCGGCGACGGCGTGGGTCAACGAGGAAGGATCAGGGTGGGCGATGACGATGAGGCTGTGCATGGGCGATCTCTGGAATTCACTAACTACCAATGGTAAGTAATGAATGGCCTCGCACCAGCCCCATTGATGGGACGCTGTTTCCGCATCACCCGTATAGTGCGGTGGTCCCCTGCACGACGCCCCCACATGCGCCGATACCTGCCGCTGCCGATACTGCCCCTGCTGCTGTCGTTGCTGCTGCCTTCTGCCTTCGCCGGTGAACTCAGCCCCAGTGACGCGAAGGCACTGCGCGAAGATGTGCGCGCCATGATGGCCGCTTACGCCCGTGGCGATGCGGAATTCCTCATCGAACGCACCCATTCCAGCCTCAAGCAGCTGGCCGGTGGCGATGAGGCGTTCCAGGCGATCACCCGCGATGCATTGAAGAAGCTGCGCAGCACCGGCGTGGTGGTCATCAGCGAAGAGGTGGGCGTGCCGACCCGGACCTATGCTGCCGGAGAGGAAGAAGTCTGCTTCGTGCCGCGCCAGTCGCTGGTGCGGGTGCGCGAAACACCGATGCGCAGCACCACGTTCATGGTGGCCGTGCGCCGCGTCGGCAGTGCGGACTGGACCTATCTGGATGGGTCCGGCCTGCAGGGCAATCCCGCGCTGCTGCGACAACTGCTGCCCGCCCTGGAACCCGGAGTGACCCTGCCCAAGCGGGACATCGAGGCGCTGTAGCCGGCGGCGCATCCCTCCGCGCAGGGCCTGGATCTACCGGAACAGCGCATTCAACGTCGCGCCCGGGGCCGCCTGCTGCAGGCCATCGAAGCACCCGTCCTGCACGATCGGATGGGTCGCCTGCATCAAGCCACCCCACGCCGCGCGGGCCAGCGCGCCACCGAGGCTGACCCGGCGCACGCCGAGTGCGGCGATGTCCTGCAGGCGCATGGGCGTCGGTCCACCCACCAGCAGGTTCACCGGCTTCGATCCTGCCGCGGCCACCACCGCGCTGATCTGCT
The DNA here is from genome assembly GCF_000158575.1 of Stenotrophomonas sp. SKA14. Classification (NCBI taxonomy): domain Bacteria; kingdom Pseudomonadati; phylum Pseudomonadota; class Gammaproteobacteria; order Lysobacterales; family Lysobacteraceae; genus Stenotrophomonas; species Stenotrophomonas sp. SKA14. The sequence continues at coordinate 903,713 of NZ_DS999412.1, read as the reverse complement.
CAGGCGTGCTGATGCCCGGCGCGTACAGCACGTCGGCACCGGCCTCGGCATAGGCGCGCAGGCGCTGCAGGGTGTCCTGCAGGTCCGGCACCCCCACGAAGAAGTTCTCTGCACGGCCCACCAGCAGCACATCGCCGCCGGCATGGTCGATCGCCACACGGGCCGCACGCAGGCGCTCGACCGCCTGCTGGATCGGGCGCAGCGGTGCATCGGCCACACCGCTGGCATCCTCGATCGACAATGCCGCGACGCCGGTATCGATCGCCGCTGCCACCGCCTCTCCCACCGCCGTTGGCGTAGCACCGAAGCCATCCCCGAAGTCGGCGTTCACCGGCAGTGGCGTCGCCCCCACCATCAGGCGCAGATGCGCCAGCGTGGCCTGCAGCGAAACCGCACCATCCGGCCGCCCCTCGCTCCAGGCACAGCCGGCACTGGTGGTCGCCAGGGCCAGGAATCCCTGCCGCTGCAGGTAGCGCGCACTGCCCACGTCCCACGGATTGGGCAGCACGAAGCACCCCTGCGCATGCAGCTGGCGGAAGGCCGCGCGCCTGCACGGGATGTCGGCATCGATCAAGGTCATGGCGGGCTCCGGTACGGTACAGCAGCACCCTAGCCCGGCCATCGCCTGCGCTCAATGGCGGCATGCGCAGGCGCATGAGGTGATGCCGCCTGCTCATTGGACGCAGCCGAGGGCAGTGCCGGAGCGTGCTTGCCTACCCCCTCATGCTGCCACGGAGCCGTTCATGCACCCGGACCTGGATTCCCCCGCTGACACCCACATCGGCGCAGGCGACGATGACGCGCAGTGGGCCGACCTGCTGTCGCCCGCCCGCCGGCGCCTGATCGCATCGGCCGGGCTGGCCGCCGGCGGCCTGGCCGGCGCGTCGACGGCAGCGGCAGCCACGCGCGACGCGCGTGCCGTGAACACCACCGAGCCTGGGCAGCCCGGCTTCCGCGCCATCGTCCCGCCGGCGGCGAAGGGCAGCAGCCCCTGGGGCCAGGCTACGACCAGCGAACCCACCCCGCGTCCGGCCAGCGTGCGTCCCGGCGAAGCCACACTACCCAGCGTCCCGCGCGCCTACACCGACATCAAGAGCTATCACGCGCACATCTACTTCGATGAGGACAGCTTCGCGAAGGCGGCCCTGCTGCGGCGCTGGGCCGCCGAACGCTTCCCCGTGGAGCTGGGCAACTGGAACCTGGAGCCGCGCGGGCCGCACGTCACGCCTTCGTTCTACTTCGGCTTCACCAACGACCTGCTGCCGGTGCTGGTGCCCTGGCTGCAGCTCAACAGCCTGGGCCTGACCATCCTGATCCACCCCAATACCGGCGACGGCCGCGCCGACCATCTGCATTACGCGCTGTGGGTGAACCGCGCGCAGCCGGTGAATGCCTACAACTGGCCAGCACCGAAGCCCGGCGAGCGGGAGCCGCTGGAGGAAGTCTTCCCGAACGTGGTGCCGACGGTACCGCTGGAGACCTGAGCGGGTGCGTGGCGGGGGAGGTGGGTGGCGTGCAGCGCACCTTGGGCTGCCCCTCGGTGGGTGCGTAGCTTGCTGCGCACCGAACTTCCTTCATCCACGCATGGCGTGGATCTACCGCATCACGGCCCATTGCCGCATCGGTCAGCGCCCGGCCTTGTCGCCATCGTCGGCCTACGTGCTTTTATCCCCCGGAGGCCGGGCGTTCAGCGCGCCTTGATCCGGCTCCCGCCATACGGCCGCAAGCACTCGGGCGAATTTCAAACAATCGATTGAAACACGGCAAACTTCGCCGAACTGGACAGCATCCGCCGCTTCCGCCAGACTGCCGCCCTTTCCCGTCTTCCGGATCCCATGGCGAAGCTGCTGGTCCTGCACGGCCCCAACCTCAACCTGCTCGGCACCCGCGAGCCGGAGGTCTACGGCCACACCACGCTGGCCGACATCGACCAGGCGCTGGCCGCGCAGGCGTCCGCCGCCGGGCACGGCGTGGAAAGCCTGCAGTCCAATGCCGAGCATGTACTGGTGGATCGCGTGCAGGCCGCGCGCAACGACGGAACCGCTTTCATCCTGATCAACCCCGCCGCCTTCACCCACACCTCGGTCGCCCTGCGCGATGCGCTGGCGGCGGTGGCCGTGCCGTTCATCGAGATCCACCTGTCCAACCCGCATACCCGCGAACCGTTCCGCCAGCACAGCTACTTCAGTGACAAGGCGGTGGGCGTGGTGTGCGGCTTCGGTGCCGACAGCTACCGCTACGCGATGGACGCGGCGCTGCTGCGCGTGCAGGCGGTCGGCGCGTGAAGATGCTGCCGCGCGTGCTTGCCAGCCTCGCGCTGTGCGCCAGCCTGTGCGGCGTTGCCCATGCGGGCGACCGCAGCGCCGAAGGCATCGACTGCGCGCATCCCACCACCACGATGGAGAGCGACCTGTGCGCTTCGGACGTGGCCGCTGCTGCCGACGCCGAACTCAATGCCGTCTACGCCCTGGCGCGCCAACAGCTGCGCACGCCGGCCAAAGGCGGCGGTTGCAGCTACTGCGGCGATGCCGAGCAGCAGCTGGTGCTGGCCCAACGCGCCTGGATGCAGCTGCGCGATCATGACTGCAACGCGGTCTATGCCCTCAATTCCGATGGCACGGCACGCAACGGCGCACAGATGCGCTGCCTGATCACCCTCGCGCGCGACCGTACGCGGCAGCTGCGCGAGTTCTACGAACTGCTTTGACCCGAGTGCGATGCGCTCCCCACCACACTGACATCACGAGCAAAGAGGCCACCATGGATCTCCGCAAAATCAAGAAGCTGATCGACCTGCTGGAAGAGTCGAACCTGGCTGAAATCGAAATCAAGGAAGGCGAAGAGTCGGTGCGCCTGTCGCGTGCCCCGGTGGCCGGCTATGCCGCCCCGATGCCGGCACCGGTGTATGCCGCCCCGGCCGCTCCGGCCGCGCAGGCAATGCCGATGCAGTCGCCGACCGAAGCCTCCACCGGCGGCACCGCCAAGCCGGGCCCGGCGCTGCCGGAAGGCCACGTGCTGCGCTCGCCGATGGTCGGCACCTTCTACGCCTCGTCCGCTCCGGACAAGCCGGCCTTCGTCAGCGTTGGCCAGCAGGTCAAGGAAGGCGAGACCCTGGCGATCATCGAAGCGATGAAGATGTTCAACCCGATCGAAGCCGACAAGTCCGGCACCATCGTCGCCATCCTCGGCGAGAACGGCCAGCCGGTGGAGTTCGACCAGCCGCTGTTCGTGATCGGCTGAGGGGCACGCCATGCTCGACAAAGTCGTCATCGCCAACCGAGGGGAAATCGCGCTGCGCATCCTGCGCGCGTGCCATACCCTCGGCATCCGCACGGTGGCCGTGCATTCCACGGTCGACCGCAACCTCAAGCACGTGGCCATGGCCGACGAGTCGGTCTGCATCGGCCCGGCGCCGTCGCCGCAGAGCTACCTCAACATCCCGGCGCTGATCGCCGCCGCTGAAGTCACCGACGCGCAGGCCATCCACCCGGGCTACGGCTTCCTGTCGGAGAACGCCGACTTCGCCGAGCGCGTGGAAGAGTCCGGCTTCATCTTCATCGGCCCCAAGGCCGACACCATTCGCATGATGGGCGACAAGGTCGAAGCCATCCGCGCGATGAAGTCGGCCGGCGTGCCCTGCGTGCCGGGTTCGGGCGGCCCGCTGGGCGAAGACATCGTCGCCAACACCAAGATCGCCCGTGAGATCGGCTACCCGGTCATCATCAAGGCGGCTGGCGGCGGCGGTGGCCGTGGCATGCGCGTGGTGCACGCCGAAGCCTCGCTGAAGACCTCGATCGAAACCACCAAGAGCGAGGCCAAGGCCGCGTTCGGCAATGGCGAGGTCTACATGGAGAAGTTCCTGGAGAATCCGCGCCACGTGGAGATCCAGGTGCTGGCCGACGGCCAGGGCAACGCCATCCACCTGGGTGAGCGCGACTGCTCGATGCAGCGCCGCCACCAGAAGGTGGTGGAAGAAGCACCGGCACCGGGCATCAGCGCCGAACAGCGCGAGCAGATCGGCAAGGTGTGTACCGAAGCCTGCGTGCGCATCGGCTACCGCGGCGCCGGCACCTTCGAGTTCCTGTACGAGGACGGCCGCTTCTACTTCATCGAAATGAACACCCGCATCCAGGTGGAGCATCCGGTCACCGAAATGGTCACCGGCATCGACCTGGTGGCCGAGCAGCTGAAGATCGCCGCCGGCCAGAAGCTGTCGATCAAGCAGAGCGACGTGGTGCTGACCGGGCATGCCATCGAATGCCGCATCAATGCCGAAGACGCCGAGACCTTCGTGCCGAGCCCGGGCACCATCACCGGCTTCCATCCGCCGGGCGGCCCTGGCGTGCGCGTGGACACGCACATCTACAGTGGCTACCGCGTGCCGTCGAACTACGACTCGATGATCGGCAAGCTGATCGTGCACGGCCCGGACCGCGAAACCGCCATCGCCCGCATGCGGGTGGCGCTGAGCGAGATGGTGGTCGACGGTATCAAGACCAACATCGCCCTGCAGCAGCGGATCATGCGTGACAAGGGCTTCCAGGCCGGTGGACAGAACATCCATTACCTGGAAAAGCGCCTGGCCGAGCGCAAGAACAAGCCGATCGCGCTGACCTGATCGGCAGCAGGTGCTGGACATGAAAAGGGCGGGGATTTCCCCGCCCTTTCTCGTTGTCTGCAGTGCCGGACCCACGCTTGGCCTGCCGAAGAGCGGCCCGGCAGCGCCCGGCTCTACACAAACAGGTTCAGCGCTTGTCGGCCACTGCGGCCGGAATCTGCGTGTTCGCCAGTGGGCGAACGCCATTGGGCGAACTCGGGTCGACGATCACCATGGTTTCGGTGGAACCATCGGGCCAGACCACCTGGAAGGTGCTGCCGGCCGGCAGTGAGGCGAACGGCATCCCGCTCTGCGCGCGATAGACCGCCGCGACCTGGCTGGCACCGGCGCGGCGAACGTCTTCCTGCGCCTTTACCGTGGTCAGTTCCACTTTTGACAGATGCCGGTAGCGATCCTCGTAGGTATCGATCATCAACAGACCGACCGCACCCGCCGAGTAAGCCACGAACAACGCCACCCAGAACCAGAATTTGGCCCCATGCAGGAGTCGACGATAGTTCATTGACCGCCTCTCTTCTTCCCAACCAATCGCTTGATCCACTGCTTCATCTTCCCCGAACCTTGCCGCGAGACCGCAGCGTCATACACGAAATCCCGGAAATCCTGCGCTCCATCCTGCGAACAGATCCCTCCGTTCGCACAAAAACTGTTCACCAGTACGCTGTCCGCACCACAAGGTAGACCGAGTTCACAGGCCGCAACCCGCCATGCAAGTTCACTGAGTGGCTCACCGGCCACCTGGTCGGCAATCGCGCGATCCCCCGCCGCCCGTGTGCCCATCCCCGGAGCAATGGCCATGAAGGCCTCCGGGTCGCGCGACGCACGCACCCGCTCGACCAGGTCACGGCGGTACTCGGGGCTGTCATGCAGCGGCTCCCCTTCGGCGAACAACGATGCCTCTGCGGCCAGGTTGCCGTGTGCAGCCGCCTTGCGCCGCTCGGCCAACACCCGCGCGGCGCCCAGCTTGTCGCCCGGCACGAAACCACCGCAGCGCTGCGCGACACGTTCGCGTGCCTGCACCATCGCCGGCGCAGCGGTCAGCCCCAGTCCGGCCAGCACGTTGTTGTCCAGGCGATAGCCACCCGGATCAAGCGCGTACTGCGCGCAGTAGTCGTAGACCCGGCTCAGCATCCAGCGCGCTTCATGATTGCCGTCATCGGCCTGCACGCGCAGACGCTGCGCATAGGCGTAAAGATCGGTGGCCTCCTCGAAGTCGGCGCGCAGATCCAGCGGCAGCCCCGACGGCAGCGCGTTGCCTCGTTCAAGGGTCGACAGGCGGCGCGCAAGTGCCTCGGGCACCACCGGCATCGGCGTGCTGGTGGTGTCCGCCGACAGCGCCGACGGCAGCTCCGACGGCATCGGCACCGCGGAAACGTGGCCGCTGGCCCGATACCCGACCACGCCCAGCACGGCCACCGCCGGCAGCACGAGCAACCAGGTTTTCAGGGTCGGAGCGAAGGCCATCGGCGGCGTTGAGGCGTCAGGGCGCACAGGAAAGCACACAGTTTAGCAAGGCCCGACAGCCCTGTCTGAACCGGCTTCGTTCATCTCAAGGCATACGGAGACGCCTTGATGGTCTAGCATGGCGCTCTTTCCCGCGATTGCCCCCACCGCCATGCCGTTCCTGGAACTGACTCTGCGCTGCACCGAAGCCACACAGCCCCGCTATGAAAACGCGCTTGAAGATGTCGGCGCACTGGCTGTCACCCTGCTCGATGCCGAAGCCGATACCAGCAACGAGCAGGCCATTCTCGAACCGGGCGTGGGCGAGACCCCGCTGTGGGACACCCTGGTACTGAGCGCACTGTTCCCCGCCGACAGCAACGCGCTGTTGCTGCTGGCCGCACTGGAAGCCTTCGATCCGGAGCTGGACTGGAGCGGCGGCAGCTTCCGCGCGGTGGAGGATGAAGACTGGGAACGCGCCTGGCTGGACCAGTTCCAGCCGATGGATTTCGGCAACCGTACCTGGATCGTGCCGTGGAACCATGAGCTGCCGGACGCCGCACAGGCCGCCGACGCCGCCGTAGTGCGGCTGGACCCGGGCCTGGCGTTCGGCTCGGGCACCCACCCGACCACGGCATTGTGCCTGCGCTGGCTGGATCAGTTGGCCGTGGACGGCCAGCTGCAGGGCCAGCGCGTGCTCGACTTCGGTTGTGGCTCGGGCATCCTCGCGCTGGCCGCGCTGAAGCTGGGCGCTGCTGAGGCCATTGGCGTGGACAACGATCCGCAGGCGCTGGTCGCCACCGCCGACAACGCAGAGCGCAATGGCGAGCAGGCACGCATGCAGGTCTACCTGCCGCAGGACGAACCGGTCGCGACCTATCCGATCGTGGTCGCCAACATCCTCGCCTCGGCACTGGATGCACTGGCCGAGCTGCTGGCCACGCGCGTCGCCGCCGGCGGCCGGATCGCGCTGTCCGGCATCCTGCATGGACAGGAAGGCGAGCTGCTGCAGCGCTACGCCGCGTGGTTCGACGACCTGCAGGCCACCCAGGATGGCGACTGGATGCGCATCACCGGCGTGCGCCGCGCCTGATCGTGGTTGAATGACTGCTGGATCCGAGCCCGCGCCCTGAGCATGTCCGAGCCGAACCCGCCGCGCCGCCCCCTGGCCACCTTCCTGCGCACTGCGCCGGCGGGTGAAGCCACGCCTGCGACCGATGCGCGCATGCAGGACGCCGCCGCGCCTGCAGCGCCCACGGTGCAACTTCCGGCCGAGCCCGTCGAACCGACGCAACCGCCGGCGGCAGAGAGGCAACACGATGATGACAGTGTCATCGTGCAGGACCCCACGCCCTTCGAACCGGCGCCGGTTGCAGTGTCGGCAACACCGCTTGCCGGTGATGTCCCCGGTTTCCTCGGCAACACCCGACCGCGCGCCCTGCCGGCACCGCGCTGGCACTGGCTGCTGGTGGCCGGGCTGGCGCTGCTGCTGGTGCTGCAGAGCGTACTGGCCGACCGCGCGCGCCTGGCCGCCGACGCCGGCAACCGCGCATGGCTGGGCCCCCTCTGCGGCGTTCTCCACTGCAGCCTGCCGCCCTGGCGTGAACCCACCGCGTTCACCATGACCAGCCGCGAGATCCGCCCGCTGCCCGGACAGGCCGGCGTGCTGCAGGTACAGGCCAGCATTCGCAACGACGCGCGTTGGGCACAGGCCTGGCCGGACCTCCGCTTGTCCCTGTCCGATGCCGATGGCCGGGTGATCGGCAGCGGGGTGTTCACCCCCGCGCAGTACCTGGGCGAGGCCCCCGGCACGGCACCGCTGGAGCCGGGTCAAAGCGCACGCGTCGCGTTCCGTGTACAGGAGCCCGCCGCATCCACTGTCGCATTCACCTTCGACTTCCTCTGACCGGGCTGAAGACGCCCAGCCGTGGCAGGTCGAGCACGCTCGCGCTAGACTGACCGCCACCACCTCGTCCGGCCGCGCGCTCCGCGCGCACGGGCCAACCGAATCGGGAACCCCCTTGAACGCTGTCCTTTCTCGTCCTGACAACAGTCGTGGCGCTCCCCGGCCACCGCTGCGTGAACACGTCGCCCAGTCCGTGCGCCGCTACCTGCGTGATCTCGATGGCTGCGACGCGGACGATGTCTACGAGATCGTGCTGCGCGAGATGGAGATCCCGTTGTTCGTGGAAGTGCTCAACCACTGCGAAGGCAACCAGAGCCGCGCCGCAGCGATGCTGGGCATCCACCGTGCCACCCTGCGCAAGAAGCTGAAGGAATACGGCATCAGCGCGTAAGCGCCACAGGGGTAGTGCCGGCCGCTGGCCGGCAACCCCATGAACGATGGCAGGATGTTGCAGTTGCCGGCCAGCGGCCGGCACTACCGGTAGATCCACGCCATGCGTGGATGGCGTCCTCCCGGAATCAACCGCCGCCGCCCGCCTTCCAGTAGTACCGCACCACATGGAAGAACACCGGCGCGGCGAAGCACACCGAATCCAAGCGGTCGAGCATGCCGCCGTGGCCCTCGATCATGTGGCCCCAGTCCTTGATGCCGCGGTCGCGCTTGATCGCCGACATCACCAGGCCACCCCAGAACCCCATCAGGTTGATCAGCAGCGACAGGCCGAAGGCCTGCAGTGGCGTGAATGGCGTGATCCACCACAGCGCCGCGCCCAGCGCGCTGGCACTCAGCACGCCCCCCACGAAGCCCTCCACCGTCTTCGACGGCGACAGCTTCGGTGCGATCAGGTGCCTGCCCAGCAGCTTGCCCCAGATGTACTGCAGCACGTCCGAGGACTGCACCACGATCACCAGGAAGGCAAACAACAGCACGTTGCGCGACGGGTCATGCCCCGGCACCTGCAGGTTCAGCAGCAGCGGAACGTGCGAAATGCAGAACACGCAGATCATCAACCCCCACTGCACCTTCGCCGTGCGCTCCAGGTAGTGGGTGGTGTCGCCACCGATGGTCGACAGGATCGGCAGGAACAGGAACGCGTAGACCGGAATCAGCAGCGTGTACATGCCGTACCAGTCGATCCACACCAGGTAGTACTGCCACGGCAGGACGATGTAGAACGCGGCCAACAGCGCGTAGTAATCGCCCGAGCGGGTCGGCGCCAGGGTGATGAACTCGCGGAGCGCGAACAGCGAGATGATCGCGAACAGCACGATCACCCCGGCACGGCCGAAGAACAGCGCCAACCCGACCACGATCGCCATCACCCACCACGCGCGGATGCGCGAGACCAGGTTGGCGATCACCGCGCTGGGCTGCCCGCGCTGGCGCCAGCGCAGGGTCTCGGCCACCAGTGTGGCCAGCACCAGCACCGCGCCGACACCGGCAAACAGCAGGCCGGTCTGCTGGCCTACGCTCTGCGTTGCCAGATCGCCGGAGACATCCAGCACGAAACTCATGCGCGGCCTCCATTCGGTGCCAGGTCCAGCAGCGCCTGACGGCTACGGGCCAGGAAGGCGGTCTTGTCCTCATCCGCCTGCAGCCGCAACGGCGCACCGAAGGTGGCCGTGCACAGCAGCGGCAACGGCAGGAACCGGCCTTTGGGCATCACCCGCTTCAGGTTGTCGATCCACACCGGTACGAACTCCAGTTCCGGGCGTTGCCGCGCCAGGTGGTAGATACCGCTCTTGAACGGCAGCAGCGGTTCATCGCCGACATTGCGCGTGCCCTCCGGGAACAGGATCAGCGAACACCCTTCATCGACCGCTTCGCGCAGCACCTGCAACGGGTCCTGCTGGCGATGCCCGGCCTCGCGCTCGACCAGCACGCCGTTGAACACCGCATCGATCAGGTAGCGGCGCAGGGCATCGCCCTGCCAGTACTCGGCCGCCGCCACCGGGCGCACCTGGCGACGCAGGGCCGGTGGCATCGACGACCAGATCAGCACGAAATCGCCATGGCTGGCGTGGTTGCCGTAATAGACGCGGTGCTCACTGGATGGTGCACAGCCGATCCACAGCGCACGTGCGCCGGTTACCACATGGATCGCGCCACTGCAGGCGCGGGCAATCAGTTCGGCGAACATCGGTTCCTCCCGTTCACGTCTGCGGCCACAGCACCGCCAGCAGCAGCACCGAAAACTGCAACAGGGTGGCCATGTACTGGCGCACCAGCAGGCGGCGCATGCCAATCCAGCGCGCCTCCCAGCCACGCATCGGCGCCTGCGCATCACGGCGGCGCAGGCCAGCGGTATGCAACGCGGTATCCATCCGTTCGGCGGCCGCATCCCCCTGCAGGTGTTCGCGCAGCAGCAACTGCAGCAGGCTGGCATCAAGCTGCACGCGCACCGCGTAGTACATCTGCACCCCGCCGATCACCACGCTCAACAGCAGCAGGCCGGCAGCGATCATCGCCAGCCCCGGCTCACTACCCAGCAACAGCAGCGCCACCAGCAGCAGGCCCAGTGACAGCACGGCAGGCAGGCGGCCCTGGCGCAGCAGCAGGTGCATCATCGGCAGATCGGCAGCGTTGCTCATGCAGTGCTCTCCGGTGCGGCGGCCGCCGCGATGGCCTGTAGATGAAGGTCATGCAGGACGATCGACGGTCGTGCGGTGCGCACGATCGCCACCGCAGCGTCGACATCGGTGGCACGACCACTGCGCAGCAGCCACGTCGCAACGCTGGCGGCACTGCGCGAATAGCCCAGCGCACAGCACACGAGCAGCGGCCCCTGCGCACGCAGCCGCTCGATCGCCTCGGCCGCCTCGCGCAGCTGGGGCGGCGTGGGCACCACCAGGTCCAGCATCGGCACGCGGGCATACGCCGCGCCCGGCGCACGGCAGGACAATTCGGCACAGACGTCCACCACGCCCCGCAGCGGCGGCAGCAACGAGGCGCTGGGGATGCGCCCCAACCACACGCCGTCCATCACCGGGACCGGCTGCGGCGCACGGCGCGTCCACACCCGTGAGTTGATCCAGGCCGCGCCCAGATACGGTGCCAGCAACCCGCGCGCCGCCATCGTCAGGCGCCCGTCGGCGCGCTTCTGGAACACGGCCGTGCCCAGCCCTGCGTAGGCCAGTGCCACCAGCAGCAACGATACCACCGGCCACAACAGCCACAGCGCTGCGCCGCGCAGCAGCACCACCGGCAGCAGCAGGGCCGCCGCCCCAAGCAGATAGAACAGCGCCAAGCGCCAGCGCTTCGGGTCGCGCGCAGTGCACCAGGCGCGCAGCGGCGGCGTGCCCTGCTCCGGCCACAGCCAGACGCACAGCCAGCCGACCAGCAGGCCGGTCGGAATGTCGATGAAATGGTGCTGGAACGTGGTCAGCACCGAAACGCCGATCAGCAGTGCCCACCCATGCAGCACCCAGCGCCAGGCACCGTGCAGGTACTGCGCGAACTTCACCCACAGCACGATCAGCAGCACGATGTGCAGCGACGGCGCCTGGTTGAACGGCTTGTCGAAGCCCAGCAGCACATCGAACAGCCAGCCGAACACACCGCCGATCTCCGGCCGTTCAAAGCTGAAGCGCAGCGGCCACAGCAGGAAACACGCCACCGCGATGACCTGCGCACTGAACAGCCGCAGCGCGTGCCGGTCCAGTTCCAGTCGTTGCCGGCACAGGAAGAACGAGATCGCATAGAACAGATCGATCGACCAGTACGGCACGATCGTCCACGGCACGAACGGAATGCGCGTTTCCCAGGTGAATGCCATCATCGGCAGCGCCGAATGGCGGCTGGCCATCCAGTTGGCGAAGCCGTAGCTGGCGAAGAAGAACGGGCCCAGCAGGGCCAGCCACAGCAGGGCGCGCCGCCAGGGGCGTCCCTCTGCAACCAGTGGGCTGGCGGCGAGCGTCGCCATCACGCCGTCCGGCGCGCCAGCGACACGGTGAAGATGCCGAAGTCGTCGATGCGCTGCGCCACTTTCTCGAACCCGGCCAGGCGTACCAGCTCGTCCATCTCCTGCTGGGTACGACGCCGCATCACCCACGCCGCGCCGCCGCGGTGGCTGGTCAGCGCGCGGGCGATGAACTCCAGCTGCGGGTGCCAGGGCTGGCCGGTATAGGCCAGGTAGCCGCCCACCGGCACCGTCGCGGCGATGCCCTGCAGCGAGCGCAGTACCGCGTCGTTGTCGGGGAACAGTTCGTACAGGCCCGAGACCACCGCCAGCGTCGGCGCCGGGTCCACCCTGGCCAGCTGCGCCGGATCGAACGCATCGCCCTGCTCGAAGCGCGCGATGTCGGCCGCCCCGAGCCGTTCGATCAGTGCCTGGCCCTGGTTCACATTCAGATCGCTGAAGTCGCGCAGCACGATGCGATCGGCACGCTGTTCGCCCTGGCCGAGTGCCTCCAGCACGTAGCGGCCATGGCCGGCAGCCACGTCCAGCACGCGTACCGGTGTGCCCTGCCCGCGCAGGCGCTGGGCAGCATCGCGCAGCAGTTCCTGCAGGTGCTGGCCACGCACGCGGATGCCGCGCCAGCCGATCGCATCCAGATAGTTGCGATCGACCATGCGCCCCAGCGGGCCCTTGCCACGGGCTTCGTCGCGGTAGATGTAGTCAAGCGTGCTGCCCGAATCGAAACCGGTCTGCAGGCCCAGCGCGATGCCTTCGGACAGCGTGCCACCGAAGCGCAGGCCACCGCGCACCACGCGCCAGCGCAGGTCGGCCAGGCTGTTGCGCTCCGGTGGCCACGCCAGGACTTCCGATTCTTCGAACGTCGGTCCGTGGCGGTGTGCATCGCGCCGTGACAGCTCGCGCAGCGGTTCGGCGAAGCGCGCTTGGATGAAGCTGCGGATGCGTGCCAGCGCAGGCGCCCGATCGCGCTCACCCAGGGTGTCGTGGAAGAAGCCCGGCAGGTGCACGCGCTCCTTGACCGGGCTGGACAGGCGTTCGTAGAAGCGGTCCTGCGGACCACGGTGCACGACGAAATCCGAGCCGGAGACCAGCAGCTGCACCGGCACGCTGATCGCCTGCGCATCGGCCACGATGCGGTCGGCAGCCTCGTACAGGCCCAGCAGCACGCGCACCGAGATCGGCCGGGTGATCAGCGGATCGGTGCGGTAGCTTTCCACCCGCGCCGGGTCGTGGGTCAGCCATTGCGGCTTGACGTAGCTGTTGACGAAGAAGTTGCCGCGCAGCTTCTGCATCAACGCCAGGCCCGGGCGTGCAAACGGCACGTACAGCTTCACCTTGAACGCCGGCGAGGCCATCACCAGCGCACGCAGGCGCGGCGCATAGCCATGTACCCAGGTGGCGGCGACCACCGCGCCCACGCTCTGCGCGATCACCACGATGTTTTCCACCGCGATGCCGTGCTCGGCACCGATGTGGGCGATGAAGCTGTCCAGGTCGCGTACCAGCGCCGGGAAGCCCGGTGCATCGCCGCGCGCACCCGGGGAGCGGCCGTTACCGCGCGCGTCCCAGGCGAAGAAGGCGGTATCGGGCAGGTCCAGCTCATCGACCAGGTGGGTAACCCGGCCGGAATGCTCGTGGCCACGATGCAGCAGCACGATGGCCTTGCTGGCCGGCGTTGCGGTGGTGGCCGCCCAGTACCGGTAGAACAGCGGTACCTGATCGAAACTGTGGAATTCGCGTTCCTGCGCCTGACGCATGCAATCTCCTTATGGCTATGGCGTGTAGTCGTGTTGTGTTATCGCTGCGGCGCCGCCGCAGATTCCTTCAATCCCTGCCGAACGCGGCGGCCGAGGGTGATCACGCACAGGATCGACATCGCCCAGGCCACGCCACTGACCACCGGCGCGCCGATCCAGCCGAATGCCAGCAGCAGCCCGAGCGCGCCGACGACGAACGCACGGTCGCTCTTGCCCATCGGGCCGTCATAGCGGCGGCTGGCACCGGCCATCAGCCCCAGCACGCCGGCGTACTCGCTCAGCGCCGCGGTCCAGGCCAACAGCCACAGCACTTCCGGGCGCACACCGGGCACGCTGAGCAGGCTCAGGTACAGCGCGGCATCGGCAATCACATCGCACAGTTCGTTCAGATAGGCACCCAGCCGCGACTGCTGGCCGAACTCGCGGGCCAGCATGCCGTCCACCGCGTTGAGCGCCATGCGCAGCAGCATCCACAGCGGCAGCAGCAGGTACAGCAGCGGCTGGGCCGGGGCACAGCACCACACCACGGCGGCCACCAGCAGCGAGACCACGGCGGCGGCTACGGTCACCGCATTGGCGGTGACCCCCATGCGGTACAGGCCGCGTACGGCTGGACGCAACAGGTCCTGGAAACGTCCCTTCAATGCATAGATCGACATGATCCGAACCCGCTGATCCTTGGCAGTTCGGCCACAGCCTACCCGATTGCAGCAGCGCCCCCCATCGAAATGCTTGCAGGCCGCCCCGGCCCAGGGTGTGCGGAAGACGGCCGCAGGGCCGTCGGGGCCGGCCGATTTTGCCCGCCAGCGCGCGCCACCGGCCCCCACCGCCTACAATATCGGCCCCGCTCCGCTGCCGATTCTGTCCCATGACTGCTGATCTGTTGCCCGTCCGTCGGGCCCTCCTCTCCGTTTCCGACAAGACCGGCCTGGTCGAGCTGGCCACTGCGCTGGCGGCACGCGGCGTGGAGCTGTTGTCCACCGGCGGCACCGCCAAGGCGATCCGCGATGCGGGCCTGGCCGTGAAGGACGTGGCCGACGTCACTGGCTTCCCGGAGATGATGGACGGCCGGGTCAAGACCCTGCACCCGATGGTGCACGGCGGCCTGCTCGGCCGTTCCGGCCTGGATGATGCGGTGATGGCCGAGCACGGCATCGGCGCCATCGACCTGCTGGTGCTGAACCTGTATCCGTTCGAGTCGGTCACCGCCAAGGCCGACTGCACCCTCGCCGACGCGGTGGAGAACATCGACATCGGCGGCCCGGCGATGCTGCGTTCGGCAGCCAAGAACTTCCCCCGCGTGGCGGTGGCCACCGACCCGTCGCAGTACGCCGAACTGCTGGCCTCGCTGGAGGCCAACGACGGCCAGCTGAGCGCCGCCACCCGCTTCGCGTTCTCGGTGGCCGCGTTCAACCGCGTCGCCCAGTACGATGCGGCGATCAGCAACTACCTGTCGGCCGTCACCGCCACCGACGCCGCCGTGCCGGCCCGTGCCGAATACCCGGCGCAGATGAACTCCACTTTCGTGAAGGTGATGGACCTGCGCTACGGCGAGAACCCGCACCAGAGCGGCGCGTTCTACCGCGACCTGTACCCGGTGCCGGGCACGCTGGCCACGTTCCAGCAGCTGCAGGGCAAGGAACTGAGCTACAACAACCTGGCCGATGCCGATGCGGCGTGGGAATGCGTTCGCCAGTTCGACGCGCCGGCCTGCGTCATCGTCAAGCACGCCAACCCGTGCGGCGTGGCCGTCGGTGCCGGCAACGGCGATGCCTACGAACTGGCCTACGCCACCGACCCGACCAGCGCCTTCGGCGGCATCATCGCCTTCAACAAGCCACTGGACGCCGCCACCGCCAAGGTGATCCTGGACCGCCAGTTCGTCGAAGTACTGATTGCCCCGGACTACGAGCCGGCCGCGCTGGAATACGCGCAGAAGAAGGCCAACGTGCGCGTGCTGCGCATCCCGCACGGCGATGGCCTGAACAACTTCGACAGCAAGCGCGTCGGCTCGGGCCTGCTGCTGCAGTCCTCGGACAACCGCGGCATGACCCGTGATGAACTGAAGGTGGTCAGCAAACTGGCGCCGACCGACAAGCAGTTCACCGACCTGCTGTTCGCCTGGAAGGTGGCCAAGTTCGTGAAGTCCAACGCGATCGTCTACGCCAAGGACAACCGCACGATCGGCGTGGGTGCCGGCCAGATGAGCCGCGTGTACTCGGCGCGCATCGCCGGGATCAAGGCCGCCGATGCGAACCTGGTGGTCGAGGGCTCGGTGATGGCCTCCGACGCGTTCTTCCCGTTCCGCGACGGCATCGACGCCGCAGCGGCCGCCGGCATCAAGGCGGTGATCCAGCCGGGCGGTTCGATGCGCGATGCCGAAGTGATCGCCGCCGCCGACGAACATGGCCTGGCCATGGTGTTCACCGGCGTGCGCCACTTCCGTCATTGATCCTGGAGCGACACGGATGTCCGCAGTTTCGATGAAATCGCTGGCCGCCCTCGCCCTCGCGGGTGCGGTCATACTGACGGGCTGCAAGCCTGCGGCCGAGCCCAGCGCGGGCCCGAAGGCGGAGGCGCCGGCGGTCGCCCCCGCCTCACCGGCACAGCACGTCAGCCGCACCGCACGACTGCAGGCTTTCCTGGCCCAGCGGTACGGCAGCAACGCCAAGCTCTCTGGTGAATGGCGCGGCAGCTGGACCAACGATGGCGACACCCATGCGGTGGACTGGCAGGTCTGCGCGGAACAACCGGTAGTGAGCGGTGACAGCTGGCAACAGCTGCTGGCCGTGTGCGGTGCGCTGGTCGATGGTGCGCACATCGACCCGGGCACCATCGAGTTCTTCGTGCTGCGCCCGAAGGGCGAGGGCTTCGAAGTGAGCAGCGAACTGACCGGCGAGCGCTTCGGCAGTGGCGGCCAACCCGGCACCGCCAGCATCATCCGCGCCGGTAGCGACTTCTATGGCTTCCGTGTCGAGGACGGTTGGTTCGGCCAGGGCTTCTCGCTGCTCTCGCAGTCGCTGGTCCTGCCGGGCCCGAACGGCCTGGTCGCCAGTGGCAGCGTGCGCAGCCATATCGACAATGATGCCCAGTACGAGTGCGACAACGTCGACGCCAATACCGATCCTGAAACGTCGGAAGACTGCCGCACCCGCCGCTTCAGCATCGATTTCGCACTGCGTTTCGACGACAGTGACCGCAGCGCGCGCACCTGGCCGCTGCTGATCGAGGAAACCGGTACCACCTGTGGTGGCAAGCCGGTCCGGCAGCAACATCGCTTTACCCTGGACCCGAAGACCTGGGCCTATTTCTTCCCCGAATCGCTGCGACGCGAGGGCTGCGAGTGAACCAAGCACGCCGCCGGGGCTACCGACCTTCCCTCCCCACGCAATCTGGAATCTCGTGATGAACATCCTTGTCATCGGCTCTGGCGGCCGCGAACACGCCCTGGCATGGAAGCTGGCCCAGTCCTCCCGTGTCACCGAAGTGATCGTGGCGCCCGGCAATGCCGGCACCGCCACCGAGGACAAGTGCCGCAACGTCGCGGTGAAGGTCACCGACATTGATGGCCTGCTCGCGCTGGCTCAGGCCGAAGGCGTGGCGCTGACCGTGGTCGGCCCGGAAGTGCCGCTGGTGGCCGGCGTGGTTGACCGCTTCCGCGCCGCCGGCCTGCGCATCTTCGGGCCGACCGCTGCCGCCGCGCAGCTGGAAGGCAGCAAGGCCTACGCCAAGGATTTCCTGGCCCGCCACAACATCCCCACCGCGTTCTATGCCGTGCACACCGAGGTGGACGCGGCGCTGGCCTATATCCGCGAGAAGGGCGCACCGATCGTGGTCAAGGCCGATGGCCTGGCCGCCGGCAAGGGCGTGATCGTCGCAATGACGCTGGCCGAAGCCGAAGACGCCGTGCGCGACATGCTCTCGGGCAACGCGTTCGGTGATGCCGGTGCGCGCGTGGTCATCGAGGAATTCCTCGATGGCGAGGAGGCCAGCTTCATTTCGATGGTGGACGGCGTGCATGCGCTGCCGATGGCCACCTCGCAGGACCACAAGCGCGTCGGCGACGGCGACACCGGCCCGAATACCGGCGGCATGGGCGCGTACTCGCCGGCCCCGGTGGTCACCCCGGAGGTACACGCACGCGTGATGCGCGAGGTGGTGAACCCGACCGTGCAGGGCATGATCGCCGACGGCATCCCGTTCACCGGCTTCCTCTATGCCGGCCTGATGATCGATGCCAGCGGCGCGCCGAAGGTGATCGAGTTCAACGTGCGCTTCGGCGACCCGGAAACCCAGCCGGTGATGTTGCGCCTGCAGTCGGACCTGGTGGAGCTGGTGGAAGCGGCCATCGACGGCCGCCTGGACCAGATCGAGGCACAGTGGGATGCGCGCCCGTCGCTGGGCGTGGTGATGGCCGCCAGGCCGTACCCGGAATCGCCGATCACCGGCGACGTGATTTCCGGCCTCGGCGACGTGCCGGCCAGTGCCAAGGTGTTCCATGCCGGCACCGCGCTGGACGCACAGGGCCAGGTGCTCAGTGCCGGCGGTCGCGTGCTGTGCGTGGCGGCGCTGGGCGACAGCGTGCGCGATGCGCAGGCCAACGCCTATGCCGGCGTGGCCAAGGTGACGTGGGCCAACGAGTTCCACCGCAACGACATCGGCTGGCGCGCGATCGCACGCGAGGGCTGAGGCAGTCACGGCATCGGGACATCCACGCATGGCGTGGATTGAATAGCGCCGAAACGAACGGGCCCGGCAATGCCGGGCCCTTGCTTTACAGGACTGCTTCGAGTCCCTTCCGATCAATCAGGTTCAGCAGTTTCAGTGAGGGCCCGCTGGGCTTCTTCTCGCCTTGCTCCCAACTGCGCACCGTGGAGACGCTGGTGTTCAGCACCCCGGCAAACACTGGCTGGCTGAGCTGCAACGATGTACGCAGCGCGCGGATCTGGGCACTGCTGTATTCGGGAACAGGCCTAAGGCACAGCGCCTCGTAGCTGCTCAACCGACGTTTGTCGATGAAGCCGTGCGCATGCAGACTCACGGCCGCATCGTGCACCGCCTCAAGCAGCAAACTTTTTGCGCGCCTTCGCTCAGGGGCCTTTGCCATGGCAGATCTCCTGTAGATCCCCGTACTCCACGGCACGCTTCAGCTGTGCCGGACTCATTTTCAGGAACTCCGATGCATACAACTGCAGTGCATCTCGTTCCGCATTCGTGATCGCGGCGCGTTCGTTCTTTTCATATCCGAAAAGAAAGAACCAATGCCCGCCTCGCTGTGTTGCGACGATGGTTCGAACGCTTCCGCGCTTTCCTCGTCCCGGCAACGCGACGCGCTTCTTGAAGAGGCCTCCGCCAAGATCTGCATCCACCAGACCCGCTTCCATTTCCCTTACCGACTGACACAAGGCAGCGTCAGACAGCACGGTCCTGCGCATGCTGCGGTTGAAACTTCGGGTGCGGAAAACGCGTGGCATGATCATACCGTGCCACCCAGTGGTACGGCGTGAACATCAGGATCCAGCGCAGGACCCGGTCGGCGCAATCACCGTCCTGGCGTCAGGGCATCCACGCATGGCGTGGATGAGCCCCACAAACGAGAAAGGCCCGGCATTGCCGGGCCTTTCTGCATTCCAACGCCACCCCGCCTTACGCGGTGAACAGCGCCTTCATCTTCTTCAGCGCGTTCGCCTCGACCTGGCGGATACGCTCGGCCGACACGCCGTATTCGTCGGCCAGCTCCTGCAGCGTCACCTTGCTGTCGGCATCCAGCCAGCGACGGCGGATGATGTCGCGCGAGCGGGCGTCCAGCTCGGCCAGGCCTTCGCGCAGCAGCTGCATCTGGTTGTCTTCGCTGTCAGCACGTTCGTAGGCCATCGACGGGTCTTCGTCATTGGCAACCAGGAACGCGGCCGGCGACGGCGGCGCGTGTTCGTTGTCCTCGTCGGTCGGTGCATCGAAACCGATATCGCGACCGGACAGGCGCGATTCCATTTCCATGACCTCACGCTCGGACACGTTCAGGTCCTTGGCCACGGCGCTGACTTCAGCCGCGTTCATCCAGCCCAGGCGCGTCTTCGACTTGCGCAGGTTGAAGAACAGCTTGCGCTGCGCCTTCGTGGTGGCGACCTTCACGATGCGCCAGTTCTTCAGGATGAACTCGTGCATCTCGGCACGGATCCAGTGCACGGCGAAGGACACCAGGCGTACGCCCATGTCCGGGTCGAAGCGCTTGACCGCCTTCATCAGGCCGATGTTGCCTTCCTGGATCAGGTCGCCCAGCGCAAGGCCGTAGCCGTTGTAGCCGCGGGCCACGTGCACCACGAAGCGCAGGTGCGAATGCACCAGCTCGCGGGCGGCGTCCAGATCGTTGCCGTCGCGGAAGCGACGGGCCAGGTCCTGTTCGTCATCGACCGACAGCACCGGGATCTGGTGCACGGCACCGATGTAGGCGTCCAGCGAACCGAGCGCACTGGGAATCGGGAGATTGTTTGCCACAAGGGCAGTAGAGGTGTTCTGGCTCATAGGCACCCATCTTAGCAGTCCGGGATTTGGACTGCTAAAGGAGGAAAAAGTTCCAGCATCCTATTGATGCAACACTGGTCCCAAACAGAGCCCTACCGTAGCGCGATTTGATGACAGTGGCGAGCATGCTTTTCGGGATTCACAATCCCTTGTAATTCAATCAATTACTCACCAGAAAGCGGCCGAATCCGGTCAAGCGGAGCTGAACGGGCCGCCCCGAAGGCCCATTCAGGGCCGGGGACGTTGCCCGATGTTCAGGCCCAGCCGCCCGCGGGCGCTCAAAGCGCCGAACGTGGCGGCAGCGACCAGTCGATCGGAGCCTGGCCGCGGCGCTGCAGGTACTCGTTGGCCATCGAGAAATGCCGGCAGCCGAGGAAGCCGCGGTGGGCCGACAACGGCGACGGATGCGGCGACTTCAGCACCCGGTGGCGGCGGGTGTCGATGACCTTGCCCTTCTGCTGCGCATAGGCCCCCCAGAGCATGAACACCAGGCCTTCGCGTTCGCGGTTGAGCACATCCACCACGTGATCGGTGAAGCCTTCCCAACCCCGGCCCTGGTGCGCACCGGCCTTGCCCTCTTCCACCGTCAGCACCGCATTGAGCAGCAGCACGCCGCGCTGCGCCCAGGGGATCAGGCAGCCATGGTCGGGACGCGGGAGGCCGAGATCGCTCTCGATCTCCTTGTAGATGTTCAGCAGCGACGGCGGCACCGGCACGCCCGGCGCCACCGAGAAGCTCAGGCCATGGGCCTGGCCACGGCCGTGATACGGGTCCTGGCCGAGGATGACCACCTTCACCTGCTCGAACGGCGTGGCGTCGAACGCGGCGAAGATCTGCGGGCCGGGCGGGAACACCGAGGCACCGCCCGCCTTGCGCTGGCGCAGGAAACTGGACAGCTCACGCATCTGCGGCTGCAGCAGGTAATCACCGACATGCTGCTTCCAGCTCGGTTCCAGCTGGATCGTCGGGGTGTCGGCTACTTCATCCATCATCGAATCAGGGGTCCATCGTTCAATCGGGCCAGCCGCAGCTGGAACAGCACCTTGGTGACCAGAAGGCGCTCTTCGATCGGCTTGAGCACCAGGTCGTTGGCACCGGACTGCAGCAGCCCGGTCTGGTTGTGCGGATTGCCATCGCCGGTCATCACCAGCACCGGCAGGCGACGCTTGCCGTAGCCGAAGTCCACGCGCACGCGCTGCACCACGTCGCGGCCGCTCAGTTCGCCCTTCAGGGTGACGTCGGTCAGCACCAGGTCGATGCGGTGGCGGCTGCGGCCCAGCGACTCGGCAGTGAGCAGGGTGAACGCCTCTTCGGCGCTGACCACGTGCAGCACGTTCAACTGCTGGCGTTCGAGCATGCGCTTGGTGGCCTCGGCCACCACACGGCTGTCCTCGATGTAGAGGATGGTCGCGCCGGGAATGGTCTGCGGCTGCACGTAGCCGCGGATGAAGGTCGCCAGTGCCTCGTGGCCCAGCGCCTTGTCGAAATAGTCGGTGACGTATTCGGTGAAGCGGCGCTGCTCCAGGTGCTGCTGGGCGTCGCCGGACACCACGATCACCGGCACGTAGGCCTGGCCCACGGCGTCGCGGACCATCCGCGCCAGCGCCAGGCCATCCCCATCGCGCAGGGTCAGTGACGTGGTCACCAGGTCCACCGGGCCCTGCGCCAGCGCCTGCTGCGCATCCTCGATGCTGTCGCAGCCGATCACCTCCACGCCCGGCAGCTCACGGGTCAGGACGTCGGCAATCAGCTTGCGCACCAGCTTCGAGCCATCGACCACCATCACCCGCGTCGCGGGCCCATCAAGGTGCTTCAGCGCTTGCGGTTGCATGCCGGTCTCAGGTGTCGGTCGGACGGGTCTGGCGGAGGAAGTGGCCGGTGACCAGCCAGGCGCCCAGCCAACCCAGCAGCAGCGTGCCGAGCAGGACCAGGCCCCCATGCAGCAGATCCAGGCCGTGCAGCACGAACGGGCTGCCGTAGCTGCGCGAGAGTTCGGCCAGCGGCACGCGCAGCGCGGCACCGGCGGCGGCGATCAGGGCCAGCGCCACCGCACCGGCACCGAGGCCGTACCAGGCGCCCAGGTACAGGAACGGGCGGCGGATGAAGCCGTCACTGGCACCGAGCAGCTGCAACACGCCGATCTCTTCGCGGCGGGCCTGGATATCCAGGCGCACGGTGTTGCCGACCACCAGCGCGGCGCCGGCGCCGAGCAGCACCGACAGCACCTGTACCAGCCGTGCCCCGAACGCCAGCCAGGCATCCAGGCGCTGGCGCCACAGTGCGTCGTGCTGCACCAGATCGGCCTCGGGCAGGCTTTCCAGCGCGCGTGCCAGGCGCGCATCGTCCTTGCCCTGGCCCGGGGTGATCACCAGCAACGAGGGCAGCGGGTTGTCGTTGAGCGCGTCGATCGCCTCGCCCAGGCCGGCATCGCGCAGCTCTTGCAGGCCCTGTTCGGGCGTGCGCACATTCACTTCGGCGACGTCGTCGCGGTCGCGCAGCTGGCCGGCCAGGCGCAGCGCGCCGGGGCCATCGACATTGCCCTTCAGGAACACATTGATATCGCGCGACTGCTGCACGCTGCCGGCGAACTGCTTGAGGTTGTCCAGCGCGATCGACAGGCCCAGTGGCAGGGCCAGCGCCAGCGCCATGACCATCACCGTCAGCAGGGTCGCCCACGGCTTGCGGCAGGCGCGGCCCAGGCTGAACACCACGCTGTGCACGTGGTGCTGGAACCAGACGCCCACCCGCGAGGGGGCGGCGGCTTCGCTGTTTTCGTTCTTCGCCATGCGTTACTCCGCCAGGTCCTGCGGCGAGATGTCGTCCGCCAGCCGGCCGTGGTCGAGGATCAGCACGCGCTTGCGCATGCGGCGCAGCAGCGGCAGGTCATGGCTGACCACCAGCACGCTGGTGCCGCGCGACGGCAGCTCGGCGAACAGGGCCATGATCTCCGCCGCCAGGGTCGGGTCGAGGTTGCCGGTCGGCTCGTCGGCCACCAGCAGTTTGGGCTCGCCGACGATGGCGCGGGCGATGCCGACGCGCTGCTGCTCGCCAGCCGACAGCTGCGAGGGCAGCGCCTTCTCGCGATGGCCCAGGCCCATCCGCTCGAGCACCGAGCGCACGCGCTTGCTGATGTCGCCGCGGCGGGTGCCGCGCAGGATCAGCGGCAGCGCCACGTTCTCGGCGATCGAGCGGTCCATCAGCAGGCGATGGTCCTGGTAGACCGCCCCCACCGCGCGTCGGTGGCGCGGCACATCGCCGCCACGCACCTTCAGCAGGTTGCGCTCGTCGAACACCACCGCGCCGCGGCTGGGCCGCTCGTCGAGATGGATCAACTTGAGCAGGGTGCTTTTGCCCGCACCGGAATGGCCGGTGACGAACAGCATCTCGCCCGGCGCGACCTCGAAGCTGACATCGATCAGCGCCTCGTGGCCACCGGCGTACTGTTTGCTGACATTGTCGAAGCGCAGGACACTCATGCCCCGATTATGCAGGAGCGGCGCGACGACGTGGAGATGGCCACATGATCGGTCGTGCCGGCCGCTGGCCGGCACCACCTTTAAGGGCCACCCGACCAACGGTCGGGCGCTACCCGCTGATCGGCAGCGCCGATCAGCTGCCCGACAGCATCCGGCGGATCTTGCGGCCGATGCGGGTCAGGAACGAATCGCCGGTATCGGCGGCGGTTCGCACCGGCTTGGCCACCACCTGCACCGGCGTCACCGGGCTGGCGCCATTGCCGGCGGTGTTCTGCACACCCTCGGCACCCTCGACCGGACGGCCGTGGCGACGACGGCGGCGCTTGCGCGGCTTGCGCTCGCCCTCCACCGCCCCTTCCGGCGCGCCTTCGGCACGCGGCGGGCGCGGCGGACGCGGGGCCTGGGCCACGGCGGCCTCGGCACCTTCAACCGGCGCGGCGGACGCCTGCTCGCCTTCCACGCGCGGCTTGCGCGGGCCACGCGGACGGCGCTCGCCGCTGCGTTCACCGTCGCGACGCTCGCCACGACCACCGCCGGAGCGGCCGCCACTACGGCCACCACCACGACGCTCTTCCTCGGCGGCGCGGGCTTCGCGCGCTTCACGGAAGATCTGGCCGACGCTCTCGTTCTCCTCGCCTTCCTCGCCAGCGGCCGGGGCCGGACGCTCCGGGCGCGGCAGCGGGGTCAACAGTTCCTTGGTCACCGGCTCGGACGGAATCTTCTGCTCGATGTAGGCCTCGATGTCCGGCAGGCCCATGGCGTAGCGCTCGCAGGCGAAGCTGATCGCATCACCCTCTTCGCCCAGGCGCGCGGTACGGCCGATGCGGTGCACGTAATCTTCGGCATCGAACGGCAGGTCGTAGTTGTAGACGTACTTGATGCCATCGATATGCAGGCCGCGCGCGGCCACATCGGTGGCCACCAGGATTTCCAGCTGGCCCTTCTGGAAGCGGTTGAGCAGGCTCTCGCGCTTCTTCTGCGGCACGTCGCCGGACAGCACGCCGACACGGTAGCCGGCCTTTTCCAGCGAACGGGCCACGCGTTCGACGAACACCTTGGTATTGACGAACACCATGGTGCGCGCGCCTTCGCTGCGCGACAGCAGGCCCAGCAGCAGCGGGATCTTTTCGTCGTCGGCCGGGAAGTAGATGCGCTGGCGCACGCGCGCGGCGGTGATGGTCTCGGCTTCGACCACCAGCTTCTGCGGCTCGTTCATGTGCTCGTAGGCCAGCTCCAGCACGCGGTGGCTGAGGGTGGCGCTGAACAGCAGGGTCTGCCGGATGGTGCGCTCGGGCATGCGGCGCAGCAGGAAGCGGATGTCCTTGATGAAGCCCAGGTCGAACATGCGATCGGCTTCGTCCAGCACGCAGATCTCGCAGGCGTGCAGCGAAACCACCTTGTGCTGCTTGACGTAATCGATCAGGCGGCCCGGGGTGGCGATGATCACGTCCACGCCCTGCTGCAGCAGTTCGCGCTGCTTGTCGTAATCCACGCCGCCGTAGACCAGCGCGAAGCGCAGGCCGAGGTCGGAACCGAACTTCACCGCATCCTTGTGGATCTGGATGGCCAGTTCGCGGGTCGGGGCAAGGATCAGCGCGCGCGGATCTTCCGGCTTGCGGTCGGCCAGGGCCGGGCGGGTCAGCAGGCGGTTCACGACAGCGACCAGGAAGGCCAGGGTCTTGCCGGTGCCGGTCTGGGCCTGGCCGGCGACATCACCACCGGGAAGCGCGACGGGCAGGGTCAGCGCCTGGATCGGCGTGCAGCGGGTGAATCCGGCTCCTTCAAGACCGGCCTGCAGGGCCGGATGCAACTCGAAGGAGGAGAAGGTCAAATCGGTCAGCGGTTTGTCGCTCATGTGTCCGTCTTGGTATGGCCGCCGGCCCGTGGGGCGGCTGGCACTTCAGCGTCTAGGGGCACCGTCGCAAACTGCGGCCCCTGCGGCGGGTTGGCAGGCTGGGACCACCCGGTCCGCGCGCCGCACAATGCCCCAGTTTAACGCACTCGGGCGGGCAAACCGGAATGGGCAGTCTCAATAGATCGAGAGACGATGTACCTTCACCCAGCCACACCGGACTTGAACGGCCTGGCCAGGGTCGCTGGTGTCGCCCACTGCCAGCCCCATGTACAGGAAGACAGTGAAATCCGACACATACCAGGCATCGAACCGATCACGATACGCTGGGTTCCAGCCGGCGCCTGTCCCTGCCCTGCGATAGGGGTACACTGCCGGCCGTGAGCGTCCAGGCATTCCGCCGAACGCACCGCGGCAGTGCGCCGCGAGGCAACGACGAGGGTCGCGCCACCGGGCATGGCCCAGTTCACCCACCTCCGGCATGGCCGGGTGCAATCCAAGACGAGAAACCAAGATGAGCGACAAGGTTGTACATGTCGGCGACGCCGACTTTGATAGCGCAGTGCTGAATTCCAAGGAACCGGTGCTGGTCGATTTCTGGGCCGAGTGGTGTGGCCCGTGCAAGATGATCGCCCCGGCGCTGGACGAACTGGCCGATGCCTACCAGGGCCGCGCCAAGATCGCCAAGGTCAACGTCGACCACAACCGTGCGCTGGCCGCCAAGTACCACGTGCGTTCGATTCCGTACCTGGTCGTGTTCAAGGACGGCGAAAAGGTCGGCGAGCAGATCGGTGCGGTCGGCAAGGCCCAGCTGGCCGGCCTGCTGGACAAGGCCCTGGCCTGATCCTGTGGTTCCCCGGCAGCCGCCGCCCGCGGCTGCCGGCGGGCGCCACGCGCCCATGATGAATGCTGTTCCCGGCGACCCTTGCACGGCGCCGCTGGCCGATGATAGTGTCGGCATATCCGGCCGCGTTCGCGTGCCGCACCTTCTGGACGCAGTGTCTTCCAGACCCATTCCCAACGTTCGCCGCCCCAGCCGGGCGCTCGCACCTTCAAGCGAGGAATAACGCTCTTGTCCGATAACACTTCCGAAACCGGCAGCGCCGATGCGCCCGCCGAAAAGCGCGTGCGCAAGCCCCGCGTAGCAAAGGCTGCCGCTCCGGCCGCCGCCGAAACCAGCGCCGCGCCGGCGCAGCCGACCCTGCCGCTGGCCGCCGCGCCGGAAGCGCCAGCACCGGCGCCGGCAGCCCCTGCGCCGAGCGCGCCCGCCGCCGAGGCCCCCGCCAGCAGTGGCGGCGGCGAAGGTGGTGAGGGCCGCGAATCCGGCCAGCCGCGCCAGCAGAATCACCAGGGGGGTGGCCAGAACCAGGGCCAGAACCCGTACAACCAGAACGGCCAGCAGGGCCAGGGACAGGGTCAGGGCAACCGCCGCGACCGCTTCCGCAACCGCCGCGACCGTGACCGCAACAACCGCTTCCGCGACGATGGCATGCCCAACGACGGCGGCGAGCAGCAGCCCTTCGTGCCACGCCCCCACGCCAACGTGCCCGAGGGCTTCCCGGTCTACTCGCTGAGCGACCTCAAGCGCATGCCGGCGCAGAAGCTGCTGGAAATCGCCGAGCAGCTGCAGATCTCCGAAGGCGTCGCCCGCGCCCGCAAGCAGGATGTGATCTTCGCCCTGCTGAAGGTGCTGACCCGCCACGGTGACGGCGTCGCCGCCGACGGCGTGCTGGAAATCCTGCCGGACGGCTTCGGCTTCCTGCGCGCGGCCGAAGCCAGCTACCTGGCCGGCCCGGACGACACCTACATCTCGCCCAGCCAGATCCGTCGCTTCAACCTGCGTACCGGCGACCATATCTCCGGCCGCATCCGCTTCCCGAAGGATGGCGAGCGCTACTTCGCGCTGAACATCGTCGACACCATCAACGGTGAGCCGATCGAAGCATCGAAGAACAAGGTGCTGTTCGAGAACCTGACCGCCCTGTTCCCGCGTCGCCGCTTCACCCTGGAGCGCGGCAACGGTTCGTCGGAAGACATCACCGGCCGCATCCTCGACCTGATGGCGCCGCAGGGCAAGGGCCAGCGCTCGCTCATCGTGTCCCAGCCGAAGGCGGGCAAGACGATGATGATGCAGCAGGTCGCTACGGCCATCACCACCAACCACCCGGACGTGCACCTGATCGTGCTGCTGATCGACGAGCGCCCGGAAGAAGTGACCGAAATGCAGCGCACCGTGCGCGGCGAGGTCATCAGCTCGACCTTCGACGAGCCGGCCGCGCGCCACGTGCAGGTGGCCGAGATGGTCATCGAGCGCGCCAAGCGCCTGGTCGAGCACAAGAAGGACGTGGTGATCCTGCTCGACTCGATCACCCGCCTTGCCCGCGCCTACAACAACGTGGTGCCGAGCTCGGGCAAGGTGCTGACCGGTGGTGTGGACGCCAACGCCCTGCACCGCCCGAAGCGCTTCTTCGGTGCCGCGCGCAACGTGGAAGAAGGCGGCAGCCTGACCATCATCGCCACCGCACTGGTCGACACCGGCTCGAAGATGGACGAGGTGATCTACGAAGAGTTCAAGGGCACCGGCAACAGCGAAGTGCACCTGAGCCGTCGTATCGCTGAAAAGCGCGTGTTCCCGGCCATCGACATCAACCGTTCGGGCACCCGCCGCGAAGACCTGCTGATCGAACCGGAACTGCTGCAGAAGATCTGGATCCTGCGCAAGCTGCTGCATCCGATGGATGAAATGGCCGCGATGGAATTCCTGCTGGACAAGATGAAGAACACCAAGTCCAACGACGAGTTCTTCGGTTCCATGAAGCGCTAAGAGAAAAGCCCCGCACTGCGGGGCTTTTTTTTGCCGCCGGGATAGGCGGCATCCACGCATGGCGTGGATCTACTTGCACATCTCGCGCGGGTCCAGGCCGAGGTCGCGGCAGACGCGGTCGTGCACGCGCCTGGCGCCACGCCGGTTGGAGCTGATGACATACAACCACATGGGCAACGGCGCGATGAAGTCGTCCCAGATATCCGATTGCAGCCTGCCACCCAGTGCCTGGAGCAGCAGCCGCGCCTCGTCGTCGGCGCCAACGAAATACGCTGCCAGGGCGAACGACTCCAGGCAGATGCCGTGATAGCTGTCAATCTGCCGGTCCGCGATCTCACGCACGCGCACATCCAAGGTGCCGTGTGTGGCATCGGCCCATTTCAGGGTGGCGTTGCGTATCCAGCCCGCGCCTGCATCATCGGCCAGATGCCGCCGGATCTTTCCTGCATCGTAGATCTCCTCGGACGCGGTGAACGCATCATCCAGAACCGCCTGTGCGGCCACGATAAGTGCGCAACTGCCGACCGGTGCGTTCTCCACAATCCAGTCGGCAAACCGGGCATGCTCGCCATGCTGCCCTCCCCACCGCGGTAGCGTGCCACGCGCGTACTGAAGAATGGCGGGACAGTGAAACCCGCTGGTCGCCAGCACCTGGTTCAGCCATTCGGTCCGCTTTCCCTCACCCGCACCGATCACCACGTCGCAGTGGATGAGCCCAGCCAGTGCCATCGCATCCGCGGGATTCCGTTCGACGATACGGACAAACTTCTCATATGCCTTCGCCATGATCTTCGGATACCGGCGTCGACGCAGAAAGGGAATGGCGTTTGCGTAGGTTTCCCCGCGCACTGCCCATGCATCATTCACATCGCCGTAGGCGGCGATCAGTTGGGGATGGCGGGAGGCCGGGATGGCGTCTGACCATGCCTGCAGCCATCCACGCGGATAGCGGGGCAATGCCAGCCGCCACACAAGGCGTTCGTAGGTTTCGGCCGGCAGCGTTGCCAGCCACGCATCGAGCGAGGCGAAGTCCCCCTTCTTCAGCGCACCCAACGCCCGCGAAAGATGCGCTTCGATGAAGTGTGGCCGGTGCGTCGCACAGGGAATGATCCGAACGGTCTGGAGAAAGCGTCGCATGATCGATGACTTTGGACAAAGCGATCAATCATCCGTTGCATGAGCCGTCCTTGGCCATGCAATAAGTTGCAGAGTGTGCAGAGCTATGCCGGGCGTCGCCCGGCGCGGCCGTGTGGCTTACGGGCAGGCCACCGCACCCTCGGCCTTGGCCGTGTTGGCGGTCAGCTTGACCTGGGTGAAGGCCGCGGCGAAGGGCGTGTCGGCAGTCACTACGAACGGAGCTTCCACCGCACCCAGGGCCACGCCCTGCTTGGCAAAGCACGCCAGCGGCACGGTCACCGTCTGCTTCTGGCCAGGCGAGAGCTTGGCCAGCAGCGGGGCGATATCCACCCCACCCTCGCAGCCACTGCCGCATTGCATGGTCACCTTCACTGGCGAGGCCGGGCGCTTCACCAGCTGCACATCGAACTGCAACGCGCCGTTGCTGCGTGCCAGTGCGCCCAGGTTGCGGCGCGAGGTGCTGCGTGCGATCAGCTGCGCGGGGGCCAGCCAGGTCACTTCCTTGGCGTCCTGCTGGGTGTTCACCTGCACGGTACGCACCTGCACCACCGGCTTGGCGGTGGGCCAGCGCAGCGTGGCGTTCAGATCGCTGCCCAGCGGCTGGGTCGCACCCGCGGCGGCCACGTGCAGGGCGAACGGCGGCGTGTCGGCACGGTTGAAGATCGGCAGCACCGTCACTTCGCCGCAGCTGTCCGGATTGGCCTCATCCAACCGGGCGACCTTGCCCACCTTGGCGTAACCCAGCCCATAACCCCGCGCGAACAGGGCCGGCTTCTTCGCATCGGGCTGGTCGATCGGCGCCGGGCATGGCACGCCCGGCCACGGGAAGCTGAGGCGGCCGCGGAAGTCGTGCGCGGGCTTGCCACCCTTGCCGGCCACCAGCACATCGGTCACGCCCTTGCCTTCGGTGCCCGGCAGCCAGGCCGCAACGAACGCGCTGGACAGGTTGAGCAGGTCGTTGGTGTACATCGGGCGACCGGACAGGTAGACCGTCACCACCGGCTTGCCGCTCGCTGCGGCGGCCTTCAGCACGGCCAGGTCCTGCGGGTAGGCGCGGCTGTGGCTGACCGTGTCCGAAGCAAGGATGTCACCGTTGGTCTCTGCATACGGCGTTTCCCCGATCACCGCCAGCACCAGATCGAAGGTGTTCGGGTCGATGCCCTGGCCGTCGGCGCTGAAGCTGACCTTGTCCGCGCCCAGTTCGGCGCGCAGCGCGCCCAGCACCGAGTCGGCGTTGGGGAAGTCGGCGTTCTTGTTCTCGGTGCCCTGCCAGGTCAGCGACCAGCCGCCGGACTGGTCACCGATGCTGTCGGCGCCCTTGCCGACCACCAGCACGCGCGCATCTCTGCGCAACGGCAGCGCATGGCCTTCGTTCTTCAGCAGCACCAGCGATTCGCGCACCGCGCGGCGCGCCAGGTCGCGGTGCTGCACGGCGTTGGCATCACCGGCGTAGCGGCTGTCGGACGGTTTATGCTCGAACAGCCCGGCGCGCAGCTTCACCCGCAGGATGCGCGTCACCGCATCGTTGATGCGCGCCATCGGGATCTCGCCCTTCTGCACCTGCGCGGTGGTGTTGTCGATGAAGGCCTTCCAGTCGTCGGGCACCATCACCATGTCGATGCCGGCGTTGATGGCCTGCGCGCAGCTGTCGTTGCGGCAGCCCGGCACCTGGGCGATGCCGTTCCAGTCGGAGACGACGAAGCCGTCGAAGCCCATCCTGTCTTTCAGCGCATCGGTCAGCAGTGCCTTGCTGCCGTGCATCTTGCCGTAGTCGATTCCGGCGGCGCGGTCGTTCCAGCTGTTGAACGAGGCCATCACCGTCTGCGCACCTTCGGCCAGCGCGCCGTAATAGCCCTGCGCGTGGACGTTGATCATGGTGGCCTTGTCGACCAGCGCCTCACCCTGGTCACGGCCGTTGTCGGTAGCGCCATCGCCCAGGTAGTGCTTGGCGGTGGTGACCACGTTGCCGTCATTCTTGAACGCCCCCTGCGCGCCCTTGACGTAGGCGTGGGCGAAGCTGCGGATCACCATCGGGTCGGACGAGTAGCTTTCGTAGGTGCGGCCCCAGCGCGGGTCGTGGGCCACAGCGAGGGTGGGCGCGAACACCCAACCGATGCCGGTGGCACGCACCGAGCGTGCGGTCGCCTCGCCGATGCGCTCGATCAGTTCGGCATCACCGGCCGCGCCCAGGCCGATGTTGTGCGGGAACAGCGTGGCGCCCAGCACATTGTTGTGGCCATGCACGGCGTCGGTGCCCCAGATCACCGGCACCGGCGTCTTCGCATCGGTCGCCAATGAAGCCGCGTGGTAGGCATCGGCCAGTTTCAGCCAGTCCTGCACGCTGGCGTGCTTGTCCATGCCCGGCCAGGAGCCGCCGCCGTTGAGCACCGAGCCGATGTAGTACTGGCGCACCTGCTCCGGCGTGATCGTCTTGATCTCGGCCTGGGTCATCTGCCCGATCTTCTGCGCCAGCGTCATCTGCGAAAGGATCTGCTGCACGCGGCGTTCGATGCCGGCGTCGGTGGCGATCGCGCTGTGCACGCGTGGCCAGTCCTGCAGGCGTTCGCCCTCGGCCTGTGCGGCAACGACCGGTGCGGCAAGCGCGGCCAGCAGGCAGCTGGCAAGAAGGGTCTGGGTGGGGCGATTCACTGGGCTCTACCTCCGTGGATGAAGTTCCTGGCATGCGCGGCTGCGATGGCACGCCGGCATGGGTGCCTGCGCACCGCTCCTGACAGCGCTGTCATATAAGTCCGCTCACGTGCTGTCAATCGTTGTTCGTGCGCAATGCGGTGGTGGCCGCGCAACGACGGGCTCCGGCGCATTGGTGGCGCACCACAGTCACGCCCGGGTGCTGCATCGCGACAAGGAATCCGGACGTGCCAGCGGACCTCCTGTCGTGGCAACATCCGCCTGCTTCGGCAACATCGACCGGGCCAGCACGCTCTACCATCGCCGCGTGCCCGCCGCCTTCCAGGAGGATCCATCGCACCATGCGCAGTCGAATCGAGGATGTCGCCGCCGTCGCCGGGGTTTCGATCAAGACCGTGTCCCGCGTACTCAACCACGAGCCGAACGTGCGCGAGCAGACGCGCGAACGCGTGCTGGCGGCAGTGGCGCGGCTGGGCTACAAGCCCAACCTGTCGGCGCGCAGCCTGGCCGGCCAGCGCTCCTATGCACTGGCGCTGGTCTACAACAATCCTTCGCGCAACTACCTGATGGAAATCCAGAGCGGCATGCTGGAAGCCTGCCATGCGCAGCACTACAACCTGATCCTGGGGCCGGTCGGTACCGGCCGCCGCACCCTGCCCGACCTGGCCGCGCTGTTCGAGAACTCGCGCCCGGACGGCGTGGTGCTGATTCCACCACTGACCGACGATGAGGTGGTGCTGTCCTACCTGGAAGAGCAGGACATTCCCTTCGCCTGCATCGCGCCACGCCACCCGGAAGGCCGCATCGGCGTGCGCATGGACGAGACCACCGCGGTGGTCGAACTGATCGGCCACCTGGTCGCGCAGGGTCATCGCCGCATCGGCCACATCAAGGGACCCCGCGCACACGGCGCCTGCCAGTGGCGCCATGCCGGATACCGCCAGGCGCTGCGCGGGGCCGGTATCGCCTACGACCCGCAGCTGGTGGTCAACGGCCAGTTCTCGTTCGAGTCGGGCGTAGATGCCGCCAACATCCTGCTGGACCTGGACGATCCGCCAACGGCAATCTTCGCGGCCAACGATGACATGGCCGCGGCGGTGTACCGCGTGGCCGGCGAACGTGGCCTGCGTGTCCCGCGTGATCTGTCGGTGTGCGGCTTCGACGATACCCCGATCGCCGGGCACATCTATCCGGCGCTGACCACGGTGCGCCAGCCGACCGCGCACATGGGCCGGCTGGCGACCGAGCAGTTGATCGAGCACATCCGCACCGAGACCGCAGGACGCATGATCACGGTCGAGCATGCGGTGCTGGATCGCGAGTCGACCGCCGCGCCCCGGCGGCGTTGACGGCGGCGGAACCGGACTCATGGCGCTGGCAGCCGTGAGCCCTTCCATGCATAGAAGGCGATGTAGACGTAGCACAGCACCGGCAGCAGGAAGGACAGCTGCAGGCCATGGCGGTCGGCCAGCCAGCCCATCGCCAGCGGAATCACCGCGCCACCGACGATGGCCATCACCAGCAGGCTGGACGCCTTTCCGGTGAGTGCACCAAGACGGGCGATGGCCAGGGCGAAGATGGTCGGGAACATGATGGAGTTGAACAGACCGATGCTGACCACGGCCCACTTGGCCAGGCCGCCACTGGCGGTGACCGTGATGCCCAGCAGGATCATCACCGCCACCGCGAACAGGCCCAGCAGATGGCGTGCGTCCAGCCGTGCCAGCAGCGCCGCCCCCACCAGGCGGCCGGCCAGCGCGCCGCCCCAGTACAGCGAAACGTAGCCGGTGGCCTCCTGCTCGGTCAGGCCCTGGCCGATGCCCGGCGAGGACAGGAAATTGACCAGCACGCTGCCGATGGACACCTCGGCACCGACGTAGCAGAAGATGGCCAGCACGCCCAGGCGCACGTGGCGATGGCGCAGCACATCCCATACGCGGCCTTCGCTGCTGGCGCGCCCCTCCACGCCCGGAATGGTGGGCAGGCGGAACATCCAGATCGCGACGGCCAGCAGGAACAGCGCGACTGCCAGGCCGAAGTATGGCAGCTGCACCGACTGCGCTTCGGCCGCGCGATAGGCCAGTGCTTCGGCCTGCGGCAGCAGGGCCAGCTCATCCTCGCTGCGCGGCTTCGCCGAGAGGATCAGCAGGCCGCCGAACAGCGGCGCCAGCGTGGTGCCCAGCGAGTTCATCGCCTGCGCCAGGGTCAGCCGACTGGAGCTGGTGCGCTCGTCACCGAGCAGCGCGACATAGGGATTGGCCGCCACCTGCAGCACGGTGATGCCGGTGGCCAGCACGAACAGCGCCGCCAGGAACAGGCCGTACACATGCGCGGCAGCGGCCGGCCAGAACATCAGCGCACCCACGCAGGCGATGGCCAGGCCGGCGACGATGCCGCGCTTGTAGCCGAGCGCCGCGACCAGCCGTCCGGCCGGCAGTGACATCAGGAAGTAGGCGCCGAAGAAGGTGAACTGGATCAGCATCGCCTGTACCCAGCTGAGCGCGAAGGCGGCCTTCAGGTGGGGAATGAGGATGTCGTTGAGGCAGGTGAGAAAGCCCCACATGAAGAAGATCGCGGTCACCACGGACAACGCGCGCGTGTTGCCCTGCACGTGTTGTCCGCTGACGGTCGTTGCTGTGTCCAAAGCCTGTCCTCCCGGTCAGTGATTCAAGCCATCCATCGGTCATGCACGTCACGCGAGGGCCAACTGGATTGTCCAACGCTGTCAACGCGCCGCGCAGCCTCCCCGGCACGCCCCCGCACCATCATCCGCGCAGTTTCGTTTTGCACCGCACAACGCTTTTCCGCACTCGGATTGGCAGCGCTGTCATCCCTGAAAAACCGCTGCAGACGCCTTCAATAAAGGCAATTCGCAGATGCAAACGGGTTCCTGGCAACGGTTACATCCCGACCTGCACGGCCGCTGCTCAGGCGCACTTGATGGCAGTTTGTTGACAACGCTGTCAACCGTCGCTCCAATCCGGCCACGTGCAGTAACCGCGATCAGAACAACGCAACAACACCACCGGATTCCCTGGGGAGGGAGCTTGCATGAAGACGTACAGGGCAGTACCTCGCAAGACGATGCTCACTTCCGCGCTGCTGGCAGCGCTGGCTGCACCGGCCTGGGCACAGGACGCACCCGCCGCTGGCCCGGCCGATCCGGCCACGCTGGATACCGTGCAGGTCACCGGTATCCGCGGCAGCCTGCAGTCTTCAATGAACCTCAAGCGCGACAGCCAGGGCGTGGTCGATGGCATCGTCGCCGAAGACATCGGCAAGTTCCCGGATACCAACCTGGCCGAATCGCTGCAGCGCATCAGCGGCGTATCGATCGACCGTACCTCCAGCGGCGAAGGGTCCAAGGTGACCGTGCGCGGCATCGGCCCGGACTACAACCTGGTGTTGTTGAACGGTCGCCAGATGCCCGCCTCCAACCTCGGCAACGGTGGTGGCGGCCTGAATGGCTCGCGCTCGTTCGATTTCGCCAACCTTGCCTCCGAATCGGTTTCGGCGGTGGAGGTGTACAAGACCAGCCGTGCCGACAACCCGGCGGGCGGAATCGGCGCCACCATCAACATCAGGACGATGCGCCCGCTGGAGTCCGAGCCGGTGATCAGCCTGGGCCTGAAGGCGGTCAATGATTCGTCCAACGACAACCTGCCGCGCACGCTGCAGGGCTCGAACATCACCGGCGAGCTGTCGGGTATCTTCAGCCAGCGCTACGCCGATGATCGCTTCGGCGTGACCCTCAGTGCCAGCCATCAGGAACGCGATTCGGGCTTCAACCAGGCCACGGTGGCCGAAGGCTGGGCGACGCTGTACGGCAACAACACCACCGACTGGCGTGCGCTGCCGCAGCCGGGCCAGGGCTATGCCGATCGCATCACCAACCGGCCCGGGCCGAACGATGTGTACGCGCGCCCGCAGAACACTGCCTACAACGTCAACGGCGTGCAGCGCCAGCGCACCAATGCGCAGGCCACGTTCCAGTGGAAGCCGGCCGACAACGTGACGACCACGCTGGACTACACCTATGTCGAGAACAAGGTGCAGCAGCAACGAAGTGAACTGTCCGTGTGGTTCAACTACGGACCGGGCGACAGCACCTGGACCAACGGGCCGGTGGCCGCGCCGATCATCTACAGCGAGGACATGACCAATTCGGACGTGTCGATGGGCGGCGCCAAGCTGGCCACCAGGACCGGCATGCACTCGCTGGGCTTCAACGTGGACTGGGAAGTGAACGACGCGCTGGACCTCTCGTTCGATGCCCACAACTCCACCGCCGAATCGAAGCCGGACAGTCCGTATGGTTCGGCCGGCGTGCTGGGCGTGGCCGCCTTCGTGCGCGGCAAGACCACGGTGGACTACAGCGGCGACCTGCCGATCATCAACATCGCGCTGCCGCCCGGGGGCGTGCAGGCGTCCGATGCGCTGGTAACCGGTTCGGTGTTCCAGAACAGCTACAACAAGTCGAAAGTGCAGCAGTACCAGGGGCGCGGCACGTTCCGCTTTGCCGACTATTCGGCGCTGGACTTCGGCATCGGCCATGCCCAGGTGGAGAATCGTTCGGCGTCGGCGATCATGCAGCGCAATACCTGGGGTGGCCTGGGAACACCGTCCGACTACGCCGATGACATCTGGTATGCGGACAACATGGCCAAGTACTTCAAGGCGTTCTCCGGCCACAGTGATCCGCGCCTGACCGGCCAGTTCCTGGTCTTCGACTTCGACCGCCTGATCGATCGTGCTGCGCAGGTCGGCAGCGCCTCCGATCCGGCCTGCCCCAGCTGCTACTACGCGCCCAGCCAGTATTCAGAGGACATCCGCACCACCGAGAAGACCCGCAGCGCCTACCTGCAGTACCGCACCAGCTTCGACTGGTCGATGCCGCTGCACGTGGCCGCCGGTGTGCGCTACGAGCGCACCGAAGTGGAATCCAACGCGATGGTGCGCGTGCCCACCGGCATCAGCTGGGGCTCGGCCAACGAGCTGAACATCGTCTACGCGGCCGACAGCAGCTTCATTGGTGGCCGTGGCAAGTACGACTACATGCTGCCCAACGTCGACCTGAAGCTGGACCTGAGCGAATCGCTGGCGCTGCGCGGCAGCTACAGCCGCACGCTGGGCCGCCCCAGCTGGACCCAGATCCAGAGCGGCCAGTCGCTGGCCGACATCGTGCGCACCCAGGGCGGCACCGCCAGTCGTGGCAACCCGGGGCTGGAGCCGCTGATCTCGGACAACTTCGACCTGTCGCTGGAGTGGTACTACGGCGAGGCCAGCTATGCCTCGGTCGGCTTCTTCCGCAAGAACATCAAGAACTTCATCAGCGACACCATCGTGCGCGAGAACACCGGCACGCTGCACACGCCGGTGGGCGGCGCGTACTGGAACGAGGCACTGGCCTCCGGCTGCGGCACCACCGACATGCCCTGCATCCGCGACTACATCTTCACCAACCATGCCGGCGATCCGGGCGTGACCTACACCGGCACCAATTCGGCAGGGCAGAAGACCGGCACCATCACCGGCCTGCCGGGAGATCCGATCGCCGGCTTCGACGTCACCGTGCCCGCCAACCAGCACTCGGACCATCTCGATGGCTGGGAAGTGGCGGTACAGCACCTGTTCGGCCAGTCCGGCTTCGGCGTCGCGGCCAACTACACCAAGGTGAAGTCGGGGCTGACCTTCAACAACCTGAGCCTGGGTGACCAGTACCCGATGATCGGCCTGAGCGACTCGGCCAACGTTGTCGCTTTCTATGACAAGAACGCCTGGCAGATCCGTGCGGCGTACAACTGGCGCGACAAGTTCCTCAACGGCATCGGCGGCCAGGGTCCAAATCCGAACTACACCGCCGCCTACGGCCAGCTCGATCTGAACATCAGCTACGCGGTGAGCGAACAGCTGACGCTGAGCCTGGAAGCGATCAACCT
This sequence comes from Stenotrophomonas sp. SKA14, assembly GCF_000158575.1. Taxonomy (NCBI): domain Bacteria; kingdom Pseudomonadati; phylum Pseudomonadota; class Gammaproteobacteria; order Lysobacterales; family Lysobacteraceae; genus Stenotrophomonas; species Stenotrophomonas sp. SKA14. The sequence goes on along the minus strand of NZ_DS999412.1, from coordinate 865,674 downwards.
CACCGACGAGACCATGCGCACGTACTCGCGCCATACCAACATGCTGCGCTACGCGACCCAGACCGGCCCACGCTACATGTTCGGCGTGCGCTACAAGTTCTGACCGGCCACGGTATCGTGGAGCCGGGCGCAGGCCCGGCTCCACACACCCCACCGGATATCCGCGCATGCTGCCCCCGCCCCGCCCCATCGATGAAGTACATGGCCTGGACCCAGCGCAACTGCACGAACAGCTGCCGGGATGGACCACGCCGAAGGTGATCCGCGGGCTGGTCTCGCATTGGCCGCTGGTGGCCGCCGCACGCACCTCCGATGCCGCTGCGGTCGCCCATCTGGCCGGCTTCGATCCCGGCCGGATGCCGGTGACCGCCACCACTGCAGCGCCCGAAGCGCAGGGGCGGTTGTTCTACAACGAGGACATGAGCGGCTTCAACTTCCGCCGCGAACAGGTGCCACTGAAAGTCGTGCTGGCCACGCTGCTGAAGTACGCACGCGACCCGTCGCCGCCGTCGATCTACGTCGCCTCGACCACGCTGGACAGCTTCCTGCCCGGCCTGGCCGAAGCGAATCCGCTGCATCTGGGCATGGCCGACCCGCTGACCAGCATCTGGATCGGCAACCGCTCGCGCATCGCCGCCCACCAGGATGTACCGGACAATCTTGCCTGCGTGGCTGCGGGGCGCCGCCGGGTCACCCTGTTCGCCCCCGATCAGGTGCGCAATCTTTACGTCGGCCCGCTGGATCTGACCCCGGCCGGCCAGGCGATCAGCCTGGTTGACTTCCACGCACCGGATCTCGAGCGCTTCCCACGCTTCCGCGAGGCGCTGGCACAGGCGCAGGCGGCAGAACTGGCGCCGGGCGATGCAGTCTTCATTCCTTCGCTCTGGTGGCACCACATGGAAGGACTGGACGCGTTCAACGTGCTGATCAACAGCTGGTGGCGCCCGGTGCCGGCCTGGATGGATTCCCCGATGAACGCACTGATGCTGGCGATCCTGGCGGTGCGCGACCTGCCCGAACCCCAGCGCGCGCAGTGGCGCGCGATGTTCGATCACTACGTGTTCGACGCCGATACGTCGACCAGCGCACATATTCCTGCGCATGCGCGTGGCGTGCTGGCCCCGCTGCACGCCGACGGCGCCGCGCAGATACGGCAGATCCTGCGCCAGCGACTGCAACGGTGAATCCCCTGGCTGGCGCGTGCTTCACCCGCGCCCGGCCTTTTTGTGGCGATAATGCAGCCCCGCCTCCGCCGGTACCTGGCCGCGCCGAGCGCCCTCTGCCCTCGTTTGCCCCGCATGCGCCTGATTTCGCCCCGCCTCAACCTGGGCAAGCTGATCCTTGCCCTGGCCCTGCTCAGCGCCATCATCGCGCTGGCCAATACCCTGCTGGCCAGCTACCGGGTGCAGCGCGACCAGCTGGTCGGCAATACCCTGGAAGCCAATCGTGTCTATGCCACCAAGCTGGCCGAGACTACCCAGAACTTCCTGCTGGCCGCACAGCAGGAGCTGGCCTATGCGGCCACCCGGCTTGGCCAGGACGATCTGGACCCGCAGCGGGCGCAGGATGAGGCCAGCCGCCTGCAGCTGCAGACCAACAGCTTCAACTCCTCGCTGGTGGTGGATGCCGATGGCCTGGTGATCGCCACTTCGCCGCAGACCCTGCAGCTGCAGGGTGAGGTGCTGCACAGCGTCGGCAACAACGCGGCACTGGCGGCGCGCCAGCCGATGATCAGCGATCCGTACCAATCGGCCACCGGCAAGCTGCTGGTGTCGCTGTCGCACCCGATCTTCAACCGCCAGGGCCACTACCGCGGCTACGTCAGCGGGACCCTGTACCTGCGCCAGCGCAGCGCCCTGCACACGCTGCTGGGCAAGCACTACTACCGCGACGGGTCCTACCTGTACGTGGTCGACCGTCATGGTCGCCTGCTCTATCACGCCGATGGCAAGCGGGTCGGTGACTACGTGGTCGGCAATCCGGCAGTGAAGGCGGTGGTGCGTGGCGAGCGCGGCGCCCAGCAGGTGCGCAACAACCTGGGCGTGTCGATGCTGGCCGGGTATGCACCGGTGCCAGCCACCGGCTGGGGCATCATCGCCCAGCGTCCGACCGAGGCCACCCTGCAACCGCTGTCGCGGTTGATGACCGCAGTGATCTGGAACGCGATTCCGCTCGGCCTGCTGTCACTGCTGGTCACCTGGTGGTTCGCCCGCCGCATTTCGATGCCGCTGTGGCAGCTGGCGCGCAACGTGCAGGGCGGCGAGGATACCGGCAATGCGATCAACCATGTCAGCGGCATCCGTGCCTGGTATTTCGAGGTCGCACAACTGAAACACGCGGTACTGCACAGCTTCAACGCACTGCAGGACCGGATCGGCACGCTCAACCGTGCCAGCCGCACCGACCCGCTGACCGGCCTGCTCAACCGTCGTGGCCTGCAACAGGCATTGGATGCACTGCAGGTGCAGGGCATCCCGTTCGCGATCCTGGCGCTGGACATCGATCGCTTCAAATCGATCAACGATGCCCACGGCCACGACGTCGGCGACGCCGCCATCGTCCATATCGCCGATCAGATGCGCCGCTATTCGCGCGACAGCGACATCCTCTGCCGCGCCGGCGGTGAGGAATTCCTGCTGCTGTTGCCGGGCATCAATGCCGAGCCGGCACGCCAGGCCGGCGAACGCCTGCGCCAGCATATCGCCGACCACCCGTTCGAGCCGGTGGGCACCATCACCGTGTCGCTGGGCGTGGCCCACTTCCCGAGCTTCCATGTGGATGCCGAGCAGGCGCTGCGGCTGGCCGACAAGGCGCTGTACATGGCCAAGGAACAGGGCCGCAACCGGGTCGTGGTCTACCCCTACGCCGACTGAGGCGGAGCCGGCCCGGCCAGCTCCGCCCCATCCTGCTCAGCCCTGTTCCAGCGGAGTCAGCAGGCGCACGCCGCGCCTGGCGCCATCCACCATATAGACGCCGCCCTCCTGCAGCAGGTCACTGCCGGCCTGCTCGATCGGATCCGCCCTGCGCCACGGCACGGCCTGCCGCGGCCCCGGAATGAAGACGCGCCAGCGCCCCAGGCGCTCCGGCCCGGCATTGCGGTCATTGTTCAGGGCGAAGGTCACCGGCACGCGTACCGTCCAGCTGTCCCGGGTGCTGTCCTCGCCGGTGGTCGGCGGGGTGAAGGTCCATTTGCGGGCGCTGCTGACGCTGGCCTTGGCCAGGCTGTCGCGCATCTTGGCCAGGGTCCGCTCGGGCCCGACCACGGCCATGTTGACCTGCTCGGCAACGACATCGGCCACCGTACCGTCGCGGGCCACCTTGACCATCAGCAGCACCTCGCCCTGGCCACCGTTCCGAAAGACCTCTTCCGGGTAACGCGGCGGCGTCATGCGCCGGTCAGTCACCGAGTCGGTCGCCTTCGGATCGTATTCGCTGAAGTTGACGCTGGTCATGCTGACTTCGTAACCGCCATCAGCCATCGGCTTGCCGCGCAGGCGCACGTGCATGGGAGCACGCGTCGCCACCGCCTTGCCATCACGCAGCGTCGGCTCGAAGCGCCAACCTGCAATGGTGCCCTCGACGAAGGACGCGATGCTCGGAGACAGCATCGACTTCTGGTCCAGTACCAGCGTGCTGACCGAACCATCGGCAGTGATCTCGATATGGCCGGAAAGCACCATGCTCATTTCCGCCGTGGCGCGCACGGCGCGTGCGGTCTGTGCGCTGGCATCGCCGGCCAGCAAGGGGGCACTGCAGCCTACGGCCAGCGCGAGGGCGAGAAACAGGGGGGAACGCATCATTGCCGGGTCCTTGGTGATGAGTGCCGAGCGTACCCCAGTCGGCGCCGTCACGGCAGCCCGTTCACGCCAGCCGGTGCGCGCCCGCGTACGGCGGGGTGTCGGGGTAGTCACCACGCGCGAACCGCTCCTGCAGCTGCTGCCACCACTGCGGATCGAACAGGTGCCGGAAATGCTCGCGCACCGCGGCCAGTTCAGCGGCCGGCAGGCCCATGAAGGGGCCGAAGCGCTCTGGGAAAACATCGCGTGGGCCTACATGGAACCACGGCTCGTCGGCCATTGCCTCTTCCGGGCTGCGCGGCTGCGGCCAGGCGCGGAACACGCAGTCGCTGACCAGGCACAGCTCGTCATAGTCGTAGAACACGGCACGACCATGCCGCGACACACCGAAATTCTTCGGCAGCATGTCACCGGGAAAAATGTTGTTGCGCGCCATGTCGGTGATGGCCTGCGCATAGTCGAGCACCGCCGCGCGCACCGCCTCCCCACCCTGCTCGCGCAGGTACAGGTTCAACGGACGGAAGCGACGCTGCACGTAGCACAGCGCGACTTCCACCTGGTCGCCATCGACGCGAACGCTCTGTGCGCACTGCCGCAGCAGCTCGTCCAGCAGTGCCGGCGCGAAGCGGTCACGCGGGAAGCGCAGATGGCGATACGGCTGTGCGTCGAGCAGGCGGCCGACACGGTCGAGGTTGAACACCAGCGCGTACTTCTCTTCCACCTGCTGCCGCGACATCGCCTTGGGCCAGGCAAAGCGGTCGCGGATCAGCTTGAACACCAGCGGATAGCTGGGCAGGGTGAACACGGCCATGACCATGCCCGGCGTGCCTTCGGCAGGCACCAGCCGTTCCTGCGGATGCTCGTTGAAGTGGCGGAAGAAGGTGCGGTAGCGCTCGGTCTTGCCCTGCTTGGCGCGGCCCAGCACGGTGTAGATCTCGTCGATCGGTTTGCCCGGCAGCAGGCTGCGCAGGAACACCACCGCATCCCCCACCGTGGCAAGGTCGGCCTGGAAGTAGCTGCGCGACACGCCGAACAGGTGGGCGACATCGCGGCGCCGGGTCAGCACGGCATCGGCGCGCAGCCCGCGTTCGTCGTTGACCAGGGCGATCACGCACGGCGAGAAGCGATGCTCGCCGAACACACGGCCGACCAGATAGGCGCGGCGCTCGCGATAGAACACGGTGTCGAGCAGCTCGATGCTGCGCACCGGCGTATCACCCCAGTGGGCCAGATCGTCCTGCAGGCGCACTGCGATCGCCGCCGCGCAGCGCAACTGGTGGGCATAGGGAATGTCGAAGCGGTAGTCGGCCAGCACCCGCTGCAGCGCCTCCACCGGCCGCGTAGGCGAGACCGCATAGGTATGCCGTGCGACCGGATGAGTGATGGCATCGGAAGGTTCAACGTCGAAGGCGATGAACTCCAGCGCCGGGTCCACGCCACGGGTGGCGAACAGGCGTCGCGACAAGGTGTTGTAGAAGGTTTTGTACAGCTCGGCATCGATCAGCCCCTGCAGCAGGGCGCTGTAGCGCGCGTGCACCTGCAGCCACAGCGCGCGCGCGCCGATCGCCTCACCGGCGAGGCGACGCAGGGCATCCATCTGCTCGGCGATGCACAGGTCATACAGGGCGATGCGCTCGACGGCATCCTGGCGGGCGCCGGCCCAGTCGCGCTGCTCGAAGCGCTGCCGCGCACGCGCGGTGATCGCCGCGAAACGGGCGTGATACTGCTCGAAGCCATCACGGATGGCACCCGCGATGCGCGGCGCCAGCTCGGCGGTGATGTCAGGCTGGGACATGCAGGGCTCACCGGAGAGGACCGGCTTCACCATACGCTGGCGTGTGTGGCGCCGTCGAGCGCTCAGGTAGTGCCGGCCGCTGGCCGGCAGCCCCTGGACCGCCGGTGGATCCATGCAGATGCCGGCCAACGGCCGGCACTACCGGCTCAGATCGCCAGTTCGGCCTCCACGTCCTGCACCTTGCGCCGCGCCAGGGCCAGGTTGGACTTGGTGCGGTCCAGCACGATGTAGAAGAACAGTCCCTTCTTCTTCGCCACCGGACGCATGATGTGGTACGCCTTGCCCAGCGAGATCAGGATGTCCTCGATGGTGTCGTTGAGGTTCAGCGACGCGGCGGTCTTCATCTTGGCGCGGATCACTTCGGTGTTGCCGGCCGCGGCCACTTCCATGTCCATGCCGGCACCGGCTTCGCCCAGCAGCATGCCGCTTTCATAATCGACCAGCGCCACCGCCTGTGCGCCATCGATGCCCATCAGTGCGTTCAACGATTCAGTCAATCCAGCCACGTCGCATCCCCTTGTCAGTGTGTTGATTCGAGCCCCTTGTTCCCCTGCGGCCGGGCTCACGATCCGCTGAGTTCGGCCAGGATCGCCTGGCCACATTCCCTGCTCTGCCACAGCACCTGGCCGATCACGCTGCGTTGGTCGCAGGCTGCCATCAGCAGCAGCGGTGCGCGCCCTTCGGCCTGGATCGCCAGCATCAGCACCTTGCCCCCCGCGGCTTCCAGCATCAGCGTCTGCAGATCGCCCAGCACCAGCTCACGCCCCACCGCCGCGGCCAGCGCCAGCATCGCGCTGGTCATCGCCGCCAACCGTTCGCCGCGACCGTCAGCACCGGCGCTGACCAGCGCGAAACCATCCACGCTGGCCAGCACAACCGTGCGCACCCCTTCCACGCGCTGCCGCAGATCCTGCAGCAGCGGTTGCAGGCGCTCACGCTGACCGGCATCGGGCAGGACCGCCATCTGCCCGTCAGCCATGCGCGGCCACCAGTGCGTGTGCTTCCATTTCGCCCATCAACACATCCATCAGCAGCAGTCCCTGTTCGCGGTCGCGGGCATCCACCGCCAGCAGCGGCAGTGGCTGGTCGTCGAGGCAGGCACGCATGGCCCAGTCATCCAGCGCGGCATGGGGTGCCTGGTCGAGATGGGTGACCGCCACCACCAGGGCCAGCGCCGGTGCGAACGGCCGCAGCACCTGCAGGTAGTCCTCCAGCTCAGCGGCCATGCCGGCGCGACGCGCATCCAGCAGCAACACCGCACCGCGCGCCCCCTGCAGCAGGATCGGCCACAGGAAGTCGAAGCGCTGCTGGCCCGGGGTGCCGTACAGGCGCAGCCGTTCGCCGTTGGGCAGGTCGATGTCGGCGTAGTCCAGCGCGACGGTGGTGGAGGCCTTGTCGGCGCCAAGGCGATCACTGTTGGCCACGTCCGTATCGATCACCGCGCCAGCCGCGATGCTGCGCACCAGGGTCGACTTGCCACTGCCCATCCCGCCCAGCACCACCACCTTGTGCTCACGCATTGCGCTCGCTCCCGCGCAGGTGCCGCCACAGGCGGGCGAGCAGGCCATGATCGGCACCCACGCTGCGCGCCGTCGCTACCGACGACGTCGGTGCAGCCTGCAGCTGCGCATAGCCACACAGATAGGCCGCATGGATGAAGTCGCGCACCGCCGCCGCCGGCAGTTCCAGCAGCATCGCGCACTCGTCCACCGTGCAGGCCCGCTTGAGCAGCAGCGAGCACAGGCGGAAGCCATCGTGATCGTGGCCCAGCACGCGGAAATCGGGCCAGCGCAGCAGCTTCACCGATGCGCTGCGCAGGCGTTCGTCCAGCGCCTGCCAGTGGCGGCTGCGCTGCGCCCACTGCCACAACAACGGCCGCAGTGGCTGGCGTGCCCGGTCGCCAGCCAGCGCCTGCAGGCGCGCCGGTGTCAGCGCGTCCAGCTGCAGCCGCTCGAAGGCGTCGGCCAGGCGCTCTACCAGTGCGGCGGAAGGCTCCTGCAGCAACACCGCCTGATCGTGCTCCAGATCCATCAGCAGCAACGGCTCGCCCGCATCACTCAACAGGGCCTGGCCCTGGCGCAGCGGCAGCCGTTCGCGCAGCAGCCGGGTGATGGCGTGCGCACCATCGGCCAGGCGGATCGGTGCAGGTACGTGCATGGCCAGGGGCTCCACGGCCACCTGCATGCCGCGCAAGGCGCGGCCGATGGCACCGTCATCCAGTACGTCCTGATGGCCATCGCCATCACGCAGCTGGCCTCCCAGGTCCTCGATCCAGCAGTGCAGTCGCGGGCGTTGCTGGCGCATGCGCTGGGCCGCATTGCGCAGCGCCGGGGTATCACGGATGACCAGCAGGTCGCAGTCGTCCAGGTCCTGGCTGCGCCGCACTTGCCCATCGGGCAGTGCAGAGGCCAGGCGCAGCCGTTGCAGCAGGGCCTGCTCGCCCTGGATGTCGGTTCCCACTACCAGCACGCGTGCCATCGGTGTTCCCCGTGCGACCACCTCCCCGGTGGCCTCGCGTCGCCAAGGCTAGGGCATCGCCTGCGGCGACCGTCGTGATCGATTGCTCAGATTGGAAGTGATCGCGAACGCAGCCATTTCCTTTCTGCGACAACCATCGTGGGCAAGTTTCATGCCCTGTTGACGGCGTTACGACAGCCGACGGATTTCACGGTTCTGGCCGCAGATCGGACGCGGCCTGCCACGCAAAAAGAAACCCGCGCCGAAGCGCGGGTTCCGGGGTCGCAACGGGACGGCGATGGATCAGCCGCGCAGCTGCTCCAGTGCGGCATTGAAGGTCGCGCTCGGGCGCATCGCCTTGCTGGCCTTGGCCACGTCCGGGCGGTAGTAGCCGCCGATATCCACGGCCTTGCCCTGCACGGCGATCAGCTCGTCGACGATCTTCTGCTCGTTGTCGGTCAGCGCCTTGGCCAGCGGGGCGAAGCGTGCCTTCAGCGCGGCATCTTCATTCTGCGCGGCCAAGGCCTGGGCCCAGTACAGCGCGATGTAGAAGTGGCTGCCGCGATTGTCGATGCCACCCAGCTTGCGCGACGGCGACTTGTCGTTGTCCAGGAACTGGCCGTTGGCCTCGTCCAGGGCCTTGGCCAGCACGCGGGCGGCGGCGTTGTCGTAACGGTTGCCCAGGTGTTCCAGCGACGCGGCCAGGGCCAGGAATTCACCCAGCGAATCCCAGCGCAGGTAGTCCTCTTCGACGAACTGCTGCACGTGCTTCGGGGCCGAACCACCGGCGCCGGTCTCGAACAGGCCACCACCGGCCATCAACGGCACGATCGACAGCATCTTGGCGCTGGTGCCCAGCTCCATGATCGGGAACAGGTCGGTCAGGTAGTCGCGCAGCACGTTGCCGGTCACCGAGATGGTGTCCTCACCCTTGCGGATGCGGTCCAGCGAGAACGCGGTGGCTTCCACCGGCGGCAGGATGCGGATATCCAGGCCGGCGGTGTCGTGGTTCTTCAGATAGGTCTCGACCTTGGCGATGACCTGCGCATCGTGGGCACGGGCGGCGTCCAGCCAGAACACGGCCGGGGTGCTGCTCAGGCGGGCGCGCTCGACGGCCAGCTTCACCCAGTCCTGGATCGGCGCGTCCTTGGTCTGGCACATGCGCCAGATGTCACCGGCTTCCACGGCGTGCTCGAACACCACGTTGCCGGCATCGTCGGTGACCTTGACCACGCCATCGGCGGCGATCTGGAAGGTCTTGTCGTGCGAGCCGTACTCTTCGGCCTTCTGCGCCATCAGGCCGACATTCGGCACCGAGCCCATGGTGGCCGGGTCGAAGGCACCGTGCGCCTTGCAGTCGTCGATGACGGCCTGGTACACGCCGGCGTAGCAGCGGTCCGGAATGACCGCCTTGGTGTCCTGCAGCTTGCCTTCGGCGTTCCACATCTTGCCGGAGTCGCGGATCATCGCCGGCATCGAGGCATCGACGATGACGTCGCTGGGCACATGCAGGTTGGTGATGCCCTTGTCCGAGTTGACCATGGCCACGCCCGGACGCTGTGCGTACTCGGCGGCCAGGTCGGCTTCGATGGCGTCACGGGCGGCTTCCGGCAGCGACGGCAGGCGCGCGGCCAGGTCACCGATGCCGTTGTTGGCATCGAAACCGGCCTGCTTCAACACGTCGGCATGCTTGGCCAGCACGTCCTTGTAGAACTCGTTGACCGCCACGCCGAACATGATCGGGTCGGAGACCTTCATCATGGTCGCCTTGAGGTGCAGCGAGAACAGCACGCCCTGAGCCTTGGCATCGGCGATCTGCTCGCCGATGAACGCGGCCAGCGCCTTGCGGCTCATCACCGCGGCATCGACGATCTCGCCGGCCTTGACCGCGGTCTTTTCCTTCAGCACGACAGCGCTGCCGTCCTTGCCGTGGAAGGTAATCTTCAGCGAACCGGCGTTGGCCAGGGTGGTCGACTTCTCGCTGCCGTAGAAGTCACCGGCGGCCATGTGCGCGACGTGCGACTTCGAATCGGCGGCCCAGGCACCCATGCGGTGCGGATGCTTGCGCGCGTAGTTCTTCACCGACAGCGGTGCGCGGCGGTCGGAGTTGCCTTCGCGCAGCACCGGGTTCACCGCGCTGCCCTTGACCTTGTCATAGCGCGCCTTGTAGTCGCGCTGCTGGTCGTCGGCCGGGGTTTCCGGGTAATCCGGCAGCGGATAGCCCTGGTCCTGCAGTTCCTTGATGGCCGCCTTCAACTGCGGCACCGACGCCGAAATGTTCGGCAGCTTGATGATGTTGGCGTCCGGGGTGGTCGCCAGCTGGCCCAGCTCGGCCAGGTCGTCGCTGACCTTCTGCGCGTCGGCCAGCAGTTCCGGGAACTGCGACAGGATGCGACCGGACAGCGAGATGTCACGGGTTTCCACCACGATGCCAGCAGTGGCGGTGTAGGCATCGACGATCGGCAGCAGCGACTGGGTGGCCAGGAACGGGGCTTCGTCGGTCAGCGTGTAGAGGATCTTGGACATGGGGGACTTGGACTCTGTAGCAGTGCTCAGGGGAAGGCCGGCGCCAGCGCCGGGCCACGTGCAACCGTGTCGCTTTTCCCTGCCGCCGTCAGGGTGGGCGCGCGGTGGGGAAACCCCTGCATTGTCGCGTTTTCAGCCGCGCGGGGCAAAGCCGCGCCATACGCGGCGGTACTGCACCACTGTGTTGCGCGGCTGGTTAGCTTCCGGCCTGGAGCCTGAGGCTTGGTTGGCTAGTTCAACTTCCCGCTCGTGGAGGCACGCACGACCCACTCCGACAATCGCTGCCCCCACTCGGCGCCCATCGGACAGGTCAACGTCTGTGCGCGTTTGCTTCGCCGGAAGCTGCAGACGCGGAATCCTCCAACGACGGCGGCCAGGCTGGCGACTTCATCTGCCGTCGCAGCAGCACCTCGGATGTGCAGCGAACCGGCGCCAGACACGCTGGGTCGAACGTAGACGTCGTACCGGGTGGAACCTCCGTCCGCGCTTGCGTACCCCGACACGGCATATCCGCTGTCCGTGAAGCGCAGATCCGGCGTGCTTCCGGGCGCAGGCTTTTCAGGTGCATCGCCCTCGTAGATCAAGGCGACCTCCCGACCATCTCGCCTGACGCGGTGCAGGCCGAAGTCGACAGGTGCCTCATAGGTCACGGACATGCCCGTAGGCACGCGAAGACAGGCACCGTATAGAAAGTGGTCGCAGCTGTAGCTCCACAGATCAGCGGGTGCGATTGCGAGGGTGAGTGCAATCCAGCTGAGCATCCTGTCTCCCGACCTGTCCGTATGCGGCTGAGGGTACCCGAGATCCATGTCGAGCGAGTATCGCCCAGTAAAAAAGGACGCAGCCTCGCGGCTGCGCCCATCGTGAGTCCTGCCGGGAGAGAGTCGGCAGGACTTACTTGACCTCGAACTCCTGCGGCGTTCCGGCCGCCTTGCCATCGACCATGACCTCGGCGCGGTACTTGCCGGCCGGCCAGCCCTTTGCATTCTTGAACGTGACGTTGGTGGTTTCCGCGCCGCTGGCGTTCAGGGTCGCGGTCTGTTCGCCGGCCACCTGGCCGTCCTGGTAGGTCAGCTTGGCGCCGACATTGACATTGTTGGCGGCGCCGTCGGTCTTGATCGAGACGATGACGTCATCCTTCGGTGCGAACAGGGCAGCCGGTGCGACCGACTTGTCGGCGGCGGCTGTCTTGCCCACGGTAACGGTGGAGACGCTGACCGCAGCGGCTTCGGCCATCGGCGGCGGTGCACCGGTCATCGGCGCCGGCGCTGCCGGTTCGGCCGGCGCGGTTGCTGCCGGTGCGGCGTTGCTGTCGGTCGACTCTTCCTTCTTCTTGCAACCGACCAGGGCAACGCTGCCCAGCAGGGCGGCGATCAGGGCGGTCTGGAGCGGGCTGGTCTTGATCATTCGGGGTTCCTCCCAGGGGATTGTCGGACGGCGTTCGATCGCCGGCTTACTTCGGCGGCAGCTTCAGGGTCTGGCCCGGGAAGATCTTGTCCGGGTCGTCGAGCACATCGCGGTTGGCTTCGAAGATCTTCTTCCAGGCATTGGCGTCGCCCAGGTGCTGCTTGGCGATCTTCGACAGCGAATCTCCCTTCTGCACGGTGTAGGTGCCGCCGCTGACAACCTCGGCGGTGCTGTCCACCGAAGCGCTGACGCCGGAGAAGTCCGCCTTCGGCACCTGCTCGGCGGTACTGTCGACGCTGGCGCTGACGCCGGAGAAATCGGCTTTCTTCTCGGTACTCATCCACAACTCCCGTCTGCATGACTACGTGGTTCGCACGTTGCCATGGAGGTTGTTAAATGGGGATGGTGCAGATGTGAAGCCGCCCCCCGGGGCGGCTGAACAATCGGGAGAGCGGGTGCCTGCAAGGTGCCGGCCAGCGGCCGGCACTACCAGTAACCGCCTGCGACGGTTACTGGCGCAGTTCGCGGTAGGTCGCGGCCGGGGCGGCGATGCCGGGGCTGGCCCGCCAGGGATTGATGTCCAGGCCACCACGGCGGGTATAGCGCGCTTCCACTTCCAGCCACTCCGGCTGGCAGCGCGTGGACACCTCGCTGAAGATCCGCTCAACGCACTGCTCGTGGAACTCGGCGTGCTCGCGGTAGCTGACCAGATAGCGCAGCAGGCCGGCGCGGTCGATCTTCGGCCCGCGGTAGCGCAGGCTGACCGTGGCCCAGTCCGGCTGGCCGGTGACCGGGCAGTTGGACTTCAGCAGCGCCGAGACCAGGGTCTCTTCCACCACCTGGCTGGCATCAGCGGCGAGGAAGTCCGCCTGCGGGGGGCCATAGCAGTCGATCTCCACCTCCAGCCCGTCGATCGATTCGCCGAGCGGCGTCTCGCACAGGCCCGGCAGGCCGAACTCCACATGGACCGGCGCACCGGCACAGGCCGACAGGTCGGCGACGATGCGTGCGCGCAGTGCTTCGGCGGTGTCGATGCGGGTGCTGTTGAGGGAGTTGAGGTACAGCTTGAACGACTTCGATTCGATCAGCCGCGGCGAGGTGCACGGCACCTGCACGGTGGCGACGGCGACCTGCGGCTTGCCGCGCGGGTCGAGCCAGCTCAGTTCGAAGGCGTGCCAGCGGTCATGGCCGACGAACGGCAGCGCCGCATCATCGAGACCGATCTCTGCGCGCGCGCCGCTGCGGGGGATGGGGAACAGCAGGCCGGGATCGTACTGCGACGGGTAACTGACCTCGCGACCGAGGCTGGAATCCTGTGGGGTGTTCATGGGCGTCATTGTATCGCGCCAGAAGCGGGCCTTCGGCCGGGCCGGCCAACGGCGGAGCCCCTCCGTGGTGGGTGTGTTGGTTGGTCGCGGAAGGCGGTCTATCGGCTTGGCCGGGTGGGCAGGCGGGTCGGGGGACGCCGTAAACCCATCCCTGGGGGCTTGGCCGCGGCATCCATGCCGCGGACACCCCCGCCCCGCCTACCCACCCGGCCCCTGACAGTTTCCTACGCGCGGCCACCACCACGGGAAAGATCAGGAAAATCAAAATCAAAAGCCGATCCTTCAGACATTCCGGATGTCCGCCGTGTCGACCAAGGTCGACACCCACCAGAAGCAGAATGTCGTTCCGGCAGATCGCAGGAAACTGTCGAAGGCGGGGTGGGTCCGGTTGAGGGGGTGTGAGCGGCATGGATGCCGCGACCAAGCCCCCATGGATGGGT
>NZ_DS999412.1:517698-851805 GCF_000158575.1 Stenotrophomonas sp. SKA14 | reverse complement strand
TGCCGGAAACCCTCAGCCCGCAGGAGTGCTCGCACCGTGCAGGTAATCCAGGCTCACCTGCAGCAATGCACGCAGCCCGACATCCAGCGCCTTCTCATCCAGCAGGAACTTCGGCGAATGGTTGGCCGGCGCCGTCGCCGGGTCGATGCCCACGCTGGTCGAACCCACGAAGAAGAACATGCCCGGTACTTCCTTCGCGTACAGCGAGAAGTCTTCCGCGCCCATCTGCAGCGGCGGCTCGTACACGTTGTCCTTGCCGACCACCGCCTGCAGGCTCGGCAGCATCTTCGCGGTCAGCGCCGGGTCGTTCACCGTCGCCGGGTTGCCTTCCGACTCGTAGATGTCGGTCACTGCCTTCGCGCCGTGCGCGGCCGCGGTGTGCTCGGCCACGTTGCGCAGGTCGGCGAAGATCTGCTGGCGCATGCCTTCGTCGAAGGTGCGGATGGTGCCGACCATCTCCACTTCATCGGGAATGATGTTGTAGCGGATGCCACCGTTGATCGCGCCGAAGGTCAGCACCGCTGGCTGCTTGGACAGGTTGGCGCGGCGGCTGACGATGGTCTGCGCGGTGCCGACCAGATCGGCGGTGGCCACGATCGGGTCCACGCCATTCCACGGTGCCGAACCGTGCGTCTGGCGGCCGATCACCTTGATCCCGAAGCGGTCCGAGGCGGCCATCAGCGGGCCACCACGCACTGCGATCTGCCCTGCCTGCACGCTGGAGAACACATGCAGGCCGAACACCGCCTCCGGCTTGAAGTCGGCGAACAATCCTTCCTTCAACATCAATGCCGCACCGCCCTCTTCCGGCGGCGGTGCGCCTTCCTCGGCCGGCTGGAAGATCAGCATCACCTGGCCCGGCAGGTCCTTCTTCATCGACACCAGCGCTTCGGCCACGCCGAGCAGGGTGGCGGTGTGCGCATCATGGCCGCAGGCATGCATCACACCCACGGTCTGCCCGCGGTACTGGTCGGTGGCCTTGGAGGCGAACGGCAGGCCGGTCTGCTCGGTCACCGGCAACGCATCCATGTCCGCACGCAGCGCGATCTTCGGGCCCGGCTTGCCGCCTTCGATGATCGCCACCACGCCGTGATGGGCGATGCCGGTCTTCGGCTTCAGGCCCATCGCACGCAGGCGCTTGGCGACCTCGGCCGAGGTGCGCGCCTCGCGGTTGGACAGCTCCGGGTGCTGGTGGAAATCGCGGCGCCATTCAACCACCCGGGCCTGCAGCCGCTGCGCGGCGGCGGTCACTTCCGGGCGCTGCCCGTCCTGGGCATGGGCAAGCGCCGGCAGGGCCAGCAACAGGGCGGACAACAGCAGCGAACGGCGCATCGCAATCTCCACGGCAAGGGGTTCCAGCTGAATGTAGGGCAACACTGCAGCCACGGGAACCTCCGCGGCTGCATCCGGTCTTAGCGCCCGTCCCATCCGTCATGCAGGAAACGTGATGTGGCACAGGTATGCTTTGCGCATTGCCCCCGGGGTCCCGCCCGGTCCAGCCCTCTTGGAGTCCTCGTAATGTCACGTGTTTGGAAGATCGTGCTGCTGGTCGTGGCGGTACTGGTGCTGGCCGTGGTCGGCCTGCGCGTCGTCGGCGGAGGCAAGGACAAGGCTGGAAAACCCGCTGCGGGCGCACGCCAGGGCGGCGAAGACCCGGATGCCGGCCCGGTGCCGGTGACTGTGGTCGACGCCACGCGCCAGGACGTGCCGGTGTATGCCAGCGCGCTGGGCACGGTGACTGCGATGAACACGGTCACCGTCAGCCCGCAGGTGGGCGGCCAGCTGATGAGCCTCAATTTCCGCGAAGGCCAGGAAGTGAAGCAGGGTGACGTGCTGGCGGTGATCGATCCGCGCACCGCCCAGGCCAGCTATGACCAGGCGGCGGCGGCCAAGCGCCAGAACGAGGCCCTGCTGGCCACCGCACGCTCCAACTTCCAGCGCTCGAACGCACCGGAGTATCGCCAGTACGTTGCCAAGACCGATCTGGATACACAGCGAAACCAAGTGGCACAGTATGAAAGCGCGGTGGCCGCCAACGAGGCCAGCATGCGCTCGGCACAGGTGCAGCTGCAGTACACCAAGGTCACCGCACCGATCTCCGGCATTGCCGGCATCCGCGCGGTCGACGCCGGCAACGTGGTCAACGCCGGTACCGCGCTGGTCACGCTGACCCAGATCCATCCGATCCACGTGCTGTTCAACCTGCCCGAGCGCCAGCTCGGCGACGTGCGCCAGGCGCAGGCAGCCGGCACGGTGCCGGTGGCCGCGCTGGACCGCGCCGATTCGCACGTGCTGTCCGGCGACGGCAAGCTGGACGTGGTCGACAACCTGATCAGCGCCGACAGCGGCACGTTCAAGGCCCGCGCGATCTTCGACAACACCGACAACGGGCTGTGGCCCGGCCAGTTCGTCAACGTGCGCATGCAGCTGCGCACCATCGGTGGCGGCGTGGTCATCCCCACCCAGGCGGTGCTGCGTGGCCCGGATGGCGAGTACGTCTACATCGTGCAGGGCGACAACACGGTAAAGATGCAGACCGTGCGCAGCGGCGTGGAAGTGGGCGACAGCCAGGTGCAGATCGCCGAAGGCCTGAAGGGTGGCGAGCGCGTGGTCAGCGAAGGCCAGTTCCGCCTGAAGCCGGGCAGCAAGGTCACCGCGTTGAAGCCGGGCGAAACGCCGGCCGCGCCGACCGAGGCCGAACTGAAGGCCGCCGAGCAGAAGAACGGTGGCGGCGGTGGCCGTCGCGGTGGTGGCCCGCGCTGAGCGCAGGCCACTGACCTCTCCCGCGCCGGCATCCCCGCCGGCGCTGCCAATGAAGTGCCAGCAAGGATCAGTCCGTGGGCTTTTCGACGATCTTCATCCGCCGCCCCATCGCCACCTCGCTGTTGATGGCGGGGCTGTTGCTGCTGGGCATCCTCGGTTACCGCAAGCTGCCGGTGTCGGCGCTGCCGGAAATCGATGCACCCAGCCTGGTGGTCACCACCCAGTACCCCGGCGCCAACGCCACCACCATGGCCTCGCTGGTCACCACGCCACTGGAGCGCCAGTTCGGGCAGATCTCCGGGCTGGAGCTGATGACCTCCGACTCCTCGGCCGGGTTGTCGACGATCATCCTGCAGTTCTCGATGGACCGCGACATCGACATCGCGGCGCAGGACGTGCAGGCGGCGATCCGCCAGGCCACCCTGCCCTCGTCGCTGCCCTACCAGCCGGTCTACAACCGGGTGAACCCGGCCGACGCGGCCATCGTCACCCTGAAGCTGACGTCTGACACGCGCCCGCTGCGCGACGTCAACAACTACGCCGACTCGATCCTGGCCCAGCGCCTGTCGCAGGTGCAGGGCGTGGGCCTGGTCTCGATCGCCGGCAACGTGCGCCCGGCGGTACGCATCCAGGTCAACCCGGCGCAGCTGTCGAACATGGGCCTGACCCTGGAACAGCTGCGCAGCGCGCTGACCCAGGCCAATGTCAATGCGCCCAAGGGCTCGTTGAACGGCAAGACCCAGTCCTACAGCATCGGCACCAACGACCAGCTGGCCAGTGCCGCCGAGTACCGCGACACCATCATCAGCTACAAGAACGGCCGCCCGGTGCGGTTGTCCGACGTGGCCGACGTGGTCGATGGCGTGGAGAACGACCAGCTGGCCGCGTGGGCCGATGGCAAGCCCGCGGTACTGCTGGAAGTGCGCCGCCAGCCCGGCGCCAACATCGTGCAGACCGTCGAGCGCATCCGCGCGATCCTGCCGCAGCTGCAGGGCGTGCTGCCGGCCGACGTGCACCTGGAGATCTTCAACGACCGCACCGAGACCATCCGCGCCTCGGTGCATGAAGTGCAGTTCACCCTGATCCTCACCATCGGCCTGGTGGTGGCGGTGATCTTCGTGTTCCTGCGCCGGTTGTGGGCCACGATCATCCCGTCGGTGGCGGTACCGCTGTCGCTGGCCGGCACCTTCGCGGTGATGGCGTTTGCCGGCATGTCGCTGGACAACCTTTCGCTGATGGCGCTGGTGGTGGCCACCGGCTTCGTGGTCGACGATGCGATCGTGATGATCGAGAACATCGTGCGCTACATCGAGCAGGGCAAGAGTGGCAAGGAGGCGGCCGAAATCGGTGCGCGCCAGATCGGCTTCACCGTGCTGTCGCTGACCGTCTCGCTGGTGGCGGTGTTCCTGCCGCTGCTGCTGATGCCTGGCGTCACCGGCCGCCTGTTCCATGAGTTCGCGTGGGTGCTGAGCATCGCCGTGGTGCTGTCGATGCTGATCTCGCTGACGCTCACCCCGATGATGTGCGCCTACCTGCTCAAGCCCGACGCCCTGCCCGAAGGCGAGGACGCGCATGAGCGCGCGGCAGCGGCCGGCAAGCAGAACCTGTGGACGCGTACCGTCGGCCTGTACGAGCACAGCCTGGACTGGGTGCTGGGTCACCAGCGCCTGACCCTGGCCGTGGCCGGCGGTGCGCTGGTGCTGACCGTGCTGCTGTACGTACTGATTCCCAAGGGCCTGCTGCCCGAGCAGGACACCGGCCTGATCACCGGCGTGGTGCAGGCCGACCAGAACATCGCCTTCCCGCAGATGGAGCAGCGCACCAAGCAGGTCGCAGAAGCGCTGCGCCAGGACCCGGACGTGACCGGCGTGTCCGCGTTCATCGGTGCCGGCAGCATGAACCCCACGCTCAACCAGGGCCAGCTGTCGATCGTGCTGAAGGAGCGCAGCCAGCGCGACGGCCTGGACGAGATCCTGCCACGCCTGCAGAAGGCAGTGGCCGGCATTCCGGGCGTAGCGCTGTACCTGAAGCCGGTGCAGGACGTGACCCTGGATACCCGCGTGGCCGCCACCGAGTACCAGTATTCGCTGTCGGACGTGGACAGCGCCGAAGTGGCCAAGCAGGCCACGCGCCTGACCGAAGCGCTGCGCCAGCGCCCGGAACTGGCCGACGTCGACAACAACCTGTCCAACCAGGGCCGCGCGCTTGAGCTGAACATCGACCGCGACAAGGCCAGCGTGCTGGGCGTGCCGATGCAGACCATCGATGACACGCTCTACGATGCGTTCGGCCAGCGCCAGATCTCGACCATCTTCACCGAGCTCAACCAGTACCGCGTGGTGCTGGAAGTGGCACCGGAGTTCCGCACCAGCACCGCGCTGATGGAACAGCTGGCCGTGGCCTCCAACGGCGCCGGCGCGCTGACCGGCACCAATGCCACCAGCTTCGGCCAGGTCACCTCGTCCAATTCGTCCACCGCCACCGGCATCGGCGCACAGAACACCGGCATCACCGTCGGCGCCGGCAACATCATCCCGCTGTCGGCCTTGGCCGAGGGCAAGGTGAGCAGCGCACCGCTGGTGGTCAGCCACCAGCAGCAGCTGCCGGCGGTGACGGTCTCGTTCAACGTGGCACCGGGCTATTCGCTGTCCGAAGCCGTGCGTGCGATCCAGGAGACCAAGGACAGCCTGGACATGCCCACCCACCTGCATGCCGAGTTCATCGGCAAGGCCGCCGAGTTCACCGGCAGCCAGACCGACGTGGTGTGGCTGCTGCTGGCCTCGCTGGTGGTGATCTACATCGTGCTGGGCGTGCTCTATGAGAGCTACATCCACCCGATCACGATCATCTCCACGCTGCCGCCGGCCGGCGTCGGCGCACTGCTGGCGTTGATGCTGTGCGGGCTGAGCCTGTCGGTGGACGGCATCGTCGGCATCGTGCTGCTGATCGGCATCGTCAAGAAGAACGGCATCATGATGGTCGACTTCGCGATCGAGGCGCGCCGCGCCGGCGCCAACGCGCACGAGGCGATCCGCCGTGCCTGCCTGCTGCGCTTCCGCCCGATCATGATGACCACCGCCGCGGCCATGCTGGGCGCGCTGCCACTGGCCTTGGGCACCGGCATCGGCTCGGAGCTGCGCCGCCCGCTCGGCATCGCCATCGTCGGCGGCCTGCTGCTGTCGCAGCTGGTCACGCTTTACACCACACCGGTGATCTACCTGTACATGGAGCGCTTCTCCGAGTGGCTTGCCCGCCGCCGCGAACAGCGTGCGCTGCGCAACGGTTCGCTGCAGGAGCCGCAGGCATGATCCACACCCCGCTGCTGCGGGGGGCCGCACGATGAACCTGTCCGGCCCCTTCATCCGCCGCCCGATCGGCACCGCGCTGCTGGCCATCGGCCTGTTCATGGTCGGCCTGATCTGCTACCTGCGCCTGGGCGTGTCGGCACTGCCAAACATCGAGATCCCGGTGATCTTCGTGCACGCCAGCCAGTCCGGCGCCGATGCGGCCACCATGGCGACCACGGTCACCGCGCCGCTGGAGCGCCACCTGGGCCAGCTGCCGGGCATCGACCGCATGCGCTCGTCCAGCTCGGAAGGCAGCTCGCTGGTGTTCATGATCTTCCAGAGCGGCCACAACATCGATTCGGCCGCGCTGGACGTACAGACCGCGATCAATTCGGCACAGGCCGACCTGCCCTCTGGCATGGGCTCGCCGATGTACCAGAAGGCGAATCCGAACGATGACCCGGTGATCGCCATCGCGCTGACCTCGCAGACGCAGTCGGCCGACGAGCTGTACAACGTCGCCGACTCGCTGCTGGCGCAGCGCATCCGCCAGATCGGCGGCGTCGCCTCGGTCGACATCGCCGGTGCTTCGACGCCCGCCGTGCGCGTGGACGTCAACCTGCGCCTGATGAACGCCCTCGGCCTGACCGCCGACGACCTGCGCAACGCCGTGCGCGCGGCCAATGTGACCTCGCCCACCGGCTTCCTCAGCGATGGCAACACCACCACCGCGATCATCGCCAACGATTCGGTGGCGCGTGCGGCCGACTTCGCCGACCTGGTGGTCAAGACCCAGGGCGATGGCCGGGTGATCCGCCTGAAGGACATCGCCAACGTCTACGACGGCCAGCAGGACGCCTACCAGGCGGCCTGGTTCGACCACAAGCCGGCGGTGGTGATGTACGTGTTCACCCGTGCCGGCGCCAACATCGTGGAGACCGTGGACCGGGTCAAGGCGCAGATCCCGACCCTGCGCGACTACCTGCAGCCCGGCACCACGATGACGCCGTACTTCGACCGTACGCCGACCATCCGTTCCTCGCTGCATGAAGTACAGATCACCCTGCTGATCAGCCTGGCGATGGTGGTGCTGACCATGGCGCTGTTCCTGCGCCGGCTGGCACCGACCCTGATCGCCGCGGTGACCGTGCCGCTGTCGCTGGCCGGTGCCGCGCTGGTGATGTACGTGATGGGCTTCACCCTGAACAACCTGAGCCTGCTGGCGCTGGTGATCGCGATCGGCTTCGTGGTCGACGATGCGATCGTGGTGATCGAGAACATCATGCGCCACCTCGACGAAGGCATGCCGCGCATGCAGGCGGCGCTGACCGGTGCACGCGAGATCGGCTTCACCATCGTCTCGATCACCGCCTCGCTGGTGGCGGTGTTCATCCCGCTGCTGTTCGCCAGCGGCATGATGGGCGCGTTCTTCCGCGAGTTCACCGTCACCCTGGTGGCGGCCATCGTGGTCTCGATGATCGTCTCGCTGACGCTGACCCCGGCGCTGTGCAGCCGCTTCCTCAGCGCGCACGACCACGCGGCGCCACCGTCACGCTTCGGCCGCTGGCTGGATGCCGGCCACGAGCGCATGCTGCGTGTCTACACCGTGTTCCTCGACTTCTCGCTGCGCCACGCGCTGCTGATGTCGTTGACCCCGTTGATCCTGATCGGCGTCACCGTGTTCCTGTTCGGTGCGGTGAAGAAGGGTGCGTTCCCGCCGCAGGACACCGGCCTGATCTGGGGCCGCGCCAATTCCAGCGCCACGGTGTCCTTCGAGGACATGGTCGCCCGCCAACGCCGCATCACCGACATGCTGATGGCCGACCCGGCAGTGAAGACCGTGGGTGTGCGCCTGGGCAGCGGCCGCCAGGGCTCCAGCGCGCAGTTCAACATCGAGCTGAAATCGCGCAGCGACGGCCGCCGCGAAACCACCGCGCATGCGCTTGCGCGGTTGAGCGCCAAGGCCGACCGCTACCCGGACCTGCAGCTGCGCCTGCGCGCGATCCAGGACCTGCCCAGCAATGATGGGGGTGGCTCCAGCCAGGGCGCACAGTACCGCATTTCGCTGCAGGGCAACGACCTGGCCGCACTGCAGGAATGGCTGCCCAAGCTGCAGGCGGAACTGAAGAAGAACCCGAAACTGCGCGACGTCGGCACCGATGTCGACAACGCCGGCCTGCGCCAGAACATCCAGATCGACCGCGCCAAGGCCGCGCGCCTGGGCATCACCGTGGGTGCCATCGACGGCGCGCTGTACGGTGCGTTCGGCCAGCGCCAGATCTCCACCATCTATTCGGACATCAACCAGTACAGCGTGGTGGTCAACGCCCTGCCCTCGCAGACCGCCACGCCGGCGGCGCTGGATGAGGTGTACGTGCGGGCGCGCAACGGCGACATGGTGCCGATCACCGCGGTGGCCACCCAGATTCCGGGCCTGGCACCGTCGCAGATCACCCATGAAAACCAGTACACGACGATGGACCTCAGCTACAACCTGGCTCCGGACGTGAGCATGGGCGAGGCCAAGGCGATCATCGACGCGACCGTGGCCGGCATGCGCATGCCCGGCGACATCCGCCTGGCCGATGATGCAGGCTTCGGCTTCAACTCCGACCCCAGCGACATGCTGATCCTGGTGCTGGCGGCGATCCTGACCGTGTACCTGGTGCTGGGCATGCTCTACGAGAGCCTGATCCACCCGGTCACCATCCTGTCCACGCTGCCGGCGGCGGGCGTGGGTGCGCTGCTGGCCTTGTTCGGCACCAACACCGAGCTGTCGGTGATCTCGATGATCGCGCTGGTGCTGCTGATCGGCATCGTCAAGAAGAACGCGATCATGATGATCGACTTCGCGCTGGTAGCACAGCGCGAGCACGGGCTGGCGCCCCGCGACGCCGCCCGCGAGGCCAGCATCGTGCGCTTCCGCCCGATCATGATGACCACCATGGTGGCGATCCTGGCCGCCGTGCCGCTGGCGATCGGCCTCGGCGAAGGCTCCGAACTGCGCCGTCCGCTGGGCATCGCGATGATCGGCGGCCTGCTGTTCTCGCAGAGCCTGACCCTGCTCAGCACGCCGGCGCTGTACGTAATCTTCTCGTGCCTGGCCGAACGCTGGCGGGCGCGTCGCGCACGCAAGCGCGAGGCCAAGCTGCTCAAGCGCGCGCAACGGGCGTAGCTCGGTAGAGCCGGCCGCTGGCCGGCTTCCCCGGCGCATCTGCCGGCCAGCGGCCGGCACTACCAGGGCATGTCTGCGCAGACTGTCCCCTTCACCCCGCACCCGCAATAATGGTGGCAGATCCTTCCACCGAGCCTGCATGTCCGCCCGACAATCCCGTCTCAGCCGCCTGTGGGCCCACGAGAAGGCCAGCTACGGCCTGCGGGTGTTCATCGCCCTAACGGCGGCGGTGGCCGCATGCTGGCAGCTGGATGCGCTGACCGCCCTGCCCGGCGTGTTCCTGGGCATCATCGCCAGCGCCATCGCCGAGACCGATGACAACTGGTGGGGCCGGACCAAGGCCGTGCTGCTGTCGCTGCTGTGCTTCTGCATCGCCGCGGCGTCGGTGATCTGGCTGTTCCCATGGCCGTGGGTCTTCATCGGCGCGCTGGCGCTGTCCACCTTCGGCCTGACCCTGCTCGGTGCGCTCGGCGAGCGCTATGCGTCCATTGCCCAGGCCACGGTGACGCTGGCCATCTACACCATGATCGGCCTGGAGCAGCATGGTGCCAGCGACCTGCACAGCGCACTGGACGCCGTCAGCCACCTGCTGGCCGGTGCGGTCTGGTACGGCCTGCTGTCGATCCTGTGGACCGCGCTGTTCGCCAATCGGCCGGTGCGCGAGCGCGTGGCACGGCTGTACCAGGAACTGGGCCGCTACCTGCAGTTGAAAGCCGCCCTGTTCGAACCGGTGCGCGAGGCCGACCTGCAACGCCGCCAGCTCGACCTGGCCGAGCAGAACCGGCGTGTCGTCGGCGCGCTGAACGAGGCCAAGACCGCGATCCTGGCCCGCTTCGGCCGGTCCGGCCGGCCCGGCGTGAATTCCGGCCTGTACCTGCGCCTGTACTACATGGCGCAGGATTTCCACGAGCGCGCCAGTTCTTCGCACTACCCGTATGGCGCGCTGGTCGACGCGTTCTTCCACAGCGACGTGCTGTACCGCTGCCAGCGCCTGCTCGATCTGCAGGGCCAGGCCTGCGCGCGGCTGGGCGAGGCGATCCGCCTGCGCCGCCCGTTCGTGTATGGCGAGAACAACCAGCAGGCCGGGCGCGACCTGGCCGATGCGCTGGCCTACCTGCGTGACCAGCAGCGGCCACAGTGGCAGCGCCTGCTCGGTTCGCTGGACCTGCTGGTGCACAACCTGCGCAGCATCGAGCGCCGCCTGCTCGACGCCGAGCGCTCCGAAGCCAGCCTGGACAACGTCGATACCCGCCTGCGCGACAGCAACCCCCACACCCTGCGCGAGATGGGCGTGCGCATCCGCCAGCAGCTCACGCCCGGCTCGGTGCTGTTCCGCCACGGGCTGCGCATGGCACTGGCGCTGATCGCCGGCTTTGCAGCGATCCGCCTGTTCAATGCGCAGAACGGTTCGTGGGTGCTGCTGACCATCGTGTTCGTGTGCCGCCCCAACTTCGGCGCCACCCGCCAACGCCTGGCCCAGCGCATCGTCGGCACGCTCGCCGGCCTGGTGCTGACCTGGGCACTGCTGCAGCTGTTCCCGCAGCTGCACGTGCAGCTGCTGATTGCCCTGCTTTCGGCGCTGCTGTTCTTCTTCACCCGCACCGACCGCTACCTTGTGGCGTCGGCGGCGATCACGGTGATGGCACTGACCTGCTTCAACCTGATCGGCGATGGCTTCGTGCTGATCGTGCCGCGCATGGTCGACACCGTACTGGGCTGCGCGATCGCAGCGGCGGCGGCGTTCCTGATCCTGCCCGACTGGCAGGGCCGCCAGCTGCACCTGGTGCTGGCGCGCGTGCTGGACACCGCTGCACGTTATCTGGACTCGGTGCTGGGCCAGTACCGCAGCGGCATGCGCGACGACCTGGCCTACCGCATCGCCCGCCGCGACATGCACAACGCCGACGCGGCGCTGTCCACCGCACTGTCGAACATGCTGCGCGAGCCCGGCCACGTGCGCCGCAACCTGGACGCCGGCTTCCACTTCCTGGCCCTGTCCAACACCCTGCTCGGCCACCTTTCGGCCCTGGGTGCGCATCGCGACCAGGTGGACAGCTACGCCGGCGATCCGCTGGCATTGGCCGCCGGTGACCGCGTGCGCAAGGCGCTACAGCAGCTGGCGACGGCGCTGAACGCGCGGCAGCCGGTCGCGGAGGACGACAACGATGCGGATCGCGCGGTCGCCGCCGAGCTTGAGCAGATCGACGAGGCGATGCCACCGAAGCTGCAGCTGATCCGCACACAGATGGCGCTGGTGCTGCGCCTGCTGCCGAAGGTACGGGCGGCGGCCAATGAAGCGGTGACCAGCCTGACCTGATCCCTCACCGCCGAATCGGGCATGCCATCCACGCATGGCGTGGATCCACCGCGCCGCGTGCAACAGCGCGTTGCGCCCTGCGCTGCATCCCGATCACGCCGCCGGATCGATACTGGGGCATTCCCCTTGCCCTGGATGTCCCCATGAAGATCGAACTCGGCGGCCGCACCGCACTGGTCACCGCCTCCACCGCCGGCATCGGCCTCGCCATCGCACAGGGCCTGTCCGCGGCCGGTGCCACGGTGGTTCTCAACGGCCGCAGCACCGACAGTATCGAACGCGCACGCCAGCGGCTGATCAGCGCCGTGCCGGGCGCCGACCTGCACGGTGTCGCCGCCGATCTGTCCGATGCCAGCGGCGTCGAAACGCTGCTCGCCGGCCTGCCCAAGGTCGACATCCTGGTCAACAATGCCGGCATCTTCGGCCCCGAGGACTTCTTCGAGACCGACGACGCCACCTGGGAGCGCTACTGGCAGACCAACGTGATGTCCGGCGTGCGCCTGTCGCGTGCGCTGCTGCCGGCGATGGTCGATGCCGGCTGGGGCCGCGTGCTGTTCATTTCCTCCGAATCGGCGCGCAACATCCCGGCCGACATGATCCATTACGGGGTCAGCAAGACCGCGCAGCTGTCGTTGTCGCGCGGCCTGGCCAAGCGCGTGGCCGGCAGTGGCGTCACCGTCAACGCGGTGCTGCCCGGCCCGACCCTCTCCGATGGTTTCGCGGCGATGTTCGAGGATGAACGCCAGCGCAGCGGCAAGACGCTGGAGCAGATCGGTCGTGAGTTCGTGATGGCGCACCGGCCGTCCTCGGTGATCCAGCGCACTGCCACAGTCGAGGAAGTGGCCAACATGGTGGTGTACCTGGCCTCGCCACAGGCCTCGGCCACCTCCGGCGCGGCGCTGCGCGTGGATGGCGGCGTGGTCGACGATATCGTCTGAGAGCGCTGGAGGTGTGCGGACCAACGGTCCGCAACCACAGGTCCGCACCCACCGTCGCGGGGCTTCAGTAGATCCACGCCATGCGTGGATGCATCCGGCCATGGTCCCGGCGGATAGGCAGGAATGCTAGGCTGCGCCGGTCAAGGAGGCTCCATGTCCGGTCACAACCAGTTCGCCCTGCTGCGCCAGCGCCGTTTCCTGCCGTTCTTCGTGGTCCAGGCGCTCGGTGCATTCAATGACAACGTCTACCGGCAGGCGATCATCAGCATGTTGCTGTTCATGGCCGTGCCGGAGGAAGAACTGGGGCTGTACGCCACCCTGGCGCCAGCCATCTTCATCCTGCCGTACTTCCTGTTCTCGGCACTGGCCGGGCAGATCGCCGACAAGCTGGAAAAATCGCGGCTGATCGTGATCACCACCACCATGGAGATCGTGATCATGTCGCTGGCCGCCACCGGCTTCCTCACCCAGAGCCTGCCGGTACTGCTGATCGCACTGTTCTGCACCGGCATGCAGTCGACCCTGTTCGGCCCGGTGAAGTACTCGGTGCTGCCGTCGGTGCTCAAGCCCGAGGAATTGACCGGTGGCAACGGTCTGGTCGAGATGGGCACGTCGATGTCGATCCTGTCCGGCATGATCGTCGGCGGTCTGGTGTTCACCGTGGCCGGCAGCCACGGCACGGTGGTGGCGGCATGCGCGATCATCGGCCTGGCCATCTGCGGCAACATCGCCGCGCGGCTGATTCCCAAGGTCGACGCCGGAGACCCGAACCTGAAGATCAACTGGAACCCGCTGCCGGAATCGCTGGCGGTGCTGCGCATGGCGCGCCAGCAGAAAGCGGTGCGCAACGCGATCCTGGGCGTGTCCTGGTTCTGGTTCGTCGGTACCGTGCTGACCTCGCAGCTGCCGGCCTACGCGGTGGCCAACCTCGGCGGCGAGCCGATCCTGTACATCTTCGCGCTCGCCCTGTTCTCGGTCGGCACCGGCGTCGGCTCACTGCTGTGCGAGAAGCTGTCGGCGCGCACGGTGGAGATCGGCCTGGTGCCGCTGGGTGCGTTCGGCATGACCGCGTTCCTGCTTGATCTGTACTTCGCCCGCAGCGGCGAGGCCACCGTGCACGGGCTGACCGTCGGCACCTTCCTGCAGCAGCCCGGCAACCTCCGCATCGTCATCGACCTGATCGGCATCGGCCTGTTCACCGGCATCTTCGTGGTGCCGCTGTTCGCGCTGATCCAGAGCCGCACGCCCAAGGCACAGATGTCACGCGTGTTCGCCGCGCTGAACATCCAGAACTCCGGCTTCATCGTGGCCGCCGCCCTGCTGTCACTGGCCGCGCACAAGCTGCTGCACTGGACCATCCCGCAACAGTTCCTGGCGCTGGCCATCGCCAATGCGCTGGTGGCGATCTACATCTTCACCATCGTCCCCGAATTCCTGATGCGCTTCCTCAGCTGGGTGATGGTGCGCACCCTGTACCGGCTGCGCCCGCACGGCATCGAGGCCAACGTGCCCGACGAAGGCGCCGCGCTGCTGGTCTGCAACCATGTCAGCTACATGGACGCGCTGATCCTGTCGGCGACGATCCCGCGCCCGGTTCGCTTCGTCATGTACTACAGGATCTTCAACATCCCGGTGATGCGCTGGATCTTCCGGACCGCCAAGGCCATCCCGATCGCCGGTGCGCGCGAAGATCCGGCATTGATGCAGCGCGCGTTCGACGAGATCGATGCCGCGTTGGCCGAGGGCGAGCTGGTCTGCATCTTCCCGGAAGGCGCACTGACCAAGGACGGCACCATGGCGCAATTCAAGTCCGGCGTCGAGAAGATCCTCGAACGACGGCCGGTGCCGGTGGTGCCGATGGCGCTGCGTGGCATGTGGTCGAGCATGTGGAGCCGCCGCGACAGCCGCCTCGGGCGCATGCGCGTCCCGCGCCGCTTCCGCGCCACCATCGAGGTCGTGGCGGCACCGGCCGTGGACGGCCGCAGCACCGACGCACCTGCGCTGGAGGCCCAGGTGCGCGCCCTGCGCGGGGATCACGCCTGACGTAACCGGCCCGCCAGGCCGGCCCGGCGACCTCCCCGCATACGCCACCGTCCAGTGGAGAACACGTCATGCCGTGCATGTAAACGCATACATGCAACGCCGGTTGCGGTAGATTACGCACCCACAGGGGGGAGGCCCGGCCGATGCATCATGGCCGGCCACCAAGGAATGGAGTCTCGCTTTGAATCAACCACCACCGCTCAGCCGTCCGGTCTACATCCCCAACCATCTGGTCTGGGCGATCCTGACGACGCTGTTCTGCTGCCTGCCGTTGGGCGTGGTGTCGATCGTCTACGCTTCCCAGGTCGATGGCCGCCGCGCGGCCGGCGACCTGCCGGGGGCGTATAGCGCGTCGCGCAAGGCGGGCTGGTGGGCGGTGGCTTCGGCCGTGACCCTGCCGGTCCTGTTGCTGTTGTGGTTCGGGCTGTTCGGCGGCTTGGCCGTACTGGGCGCTCTTTCCGACCAATGATTCACAACCACCACCCATCAAGGAGCTTGAACCCATGAACACCGCTACTCCGCAGGTCCCGAACAACCTGGTCTGGGCCATCCTGACCACCCTGTTCTGCTGTCTGCCGGCCGGCATCGTCTCGATCGTCTACGCCGCACAGGTCAACGGCAAGCTGGCTGCGGGCGACATCGCTGGCGCCCAGGATTCGGCCGCCAAGGCCAAGAAGTGGGCCATCTGGTCGGCCATCGCCTGGGTCGTGGTGGTCGTGCTGTACGTGCTGTTCTTCGTTGTGCTCGGCGGCATGGGCGCGATGAGCAACAGCGGCTACTGATACGCCTGGACGGATCCGGCGCCTGCGCCGGATCCGTTGTTGCATGTCCGCGCTACCCGCCCGTTCCCGACTCGCCCGCTGGGCGCCGCTGCTGGTCTCCGCCGGCCTGGCCGTGGGTGCCACGGTGGTGCTGCGCAACGTCAATCCGTATGTCGCCGGCAATCCCTTGCCGAGCTGCCCGCTGTACGCGCTGACCGGCCTGTACTGCCCGGGCTGTGGCAGCACGCGCTGCCTGTATTCGCTGGTGCATTTCGACCTTCCGGGCGCGATGGCAATGAACCCGCTGCTGGTCATCAGCCTGCCGTTCCTGTTGCTGATGCTGCTGAACATCGCCGGCATTCGCCCGCGTGTGCTCGACCCGCTGATGCGGGTGCTGGCCAATCCCGTGTTCTGGCTCTGGGTGCTGCCCGGGTATGCGCTGCTGCGCAACCTGCCGTGGGCGCCGTTCACCGCGCTGGCACCGATCTAGGTTTCCAGCCAACGGCGCAGCCCCTCGTGGTGGGCCGATATCCGAAGGCAGAAGCCTGGGGTTGGCCGGGTGGGATGGGTTTGCGGGGGACGCCGTGAATCCGTCCTTGGAGGCTTGGCCGCGGCATCCATGCCGCGGACACCCCCGCAAACCCATCCCGCCCGGCCACGGACAGTTTCCGTGTGCGTCCACCACGGAAAAGAAAGAGAAGATCAAGAGCGGAAGCGGATCGCTTCGCTGCGCATCCACGCATGGCGTGGATCTACCGTGTCGACCAAGGTCGACACCCACCACCGGCAGTCGCAGTTGACCCACCGTCACCGGGAATCTGTCGGGGGTGGGGCGGTGTGGGGCTGCAGGACCGTTGGCGCCATGGGCCCGAGGCATGCCTCGGGCGAGTTGGGCAGGACGCCCAACCCCGGTCTTGCCGTGTGCGCAGGACAGCGCACACGAGCAAGGCGCCATCGAGCCCCCAGGGACGGGTTTACGGCGTGTCCTGCAGCCCCACAGCGCCCCGCCCAAGCCTCAGCAATCCAGGGCTGCTGTTGCTGTTGCCTCTGCAGGTGCAGGGCTGCAAGCCCTGCAAAACAACTACGTCACCCAGCCTGCAATCACCAGCAGGGCCAGGATCGCCAGCCACAGCAGCAGCATTCGCCACACCAGGCTCATCGCATCACGCAGGTCCGGCAGCCGTTGCCACACCGGCAGCAGCCCCGCCTCGGTGTAGTCGTGCGCATCCTCGCGCAGCTCGGCATTGACGCTGGCGCGCGCTACCGCCCCCAGGAAACCGATGTTCCCGGCCAGGCGCTCGCCGTGGGCCTGGCGCCAGGCCTTCCACGCCGTATCGAAGTTGCCCACCAGCGCCATCGAGAACGCCATCAGCTGCGCCACCGGCCATTCGATCCAACCCAGCAGGCGCTGCGCCAGCGCCAGCGGTTCCACCGGCACGCGGGCGCGCATCGGGCTTTCGGCCATCAGCGCCAACAGCCGGTAACCCAGCGCACCGGCCGGGCCCAGCAGCAGGAACCAGAACAGCACCGCGAACCAGCGCCGCAGCGCATTGAGCACCGTTGCTTCGACCAGCGACGGCACGTCCTCGCGCAGGCTGCCACCGGCCGCCTGCAGGTTGCGCACCGCCGCCTGCCGCGTCGCGGCATCGTCAGCGTCGATGATCGCTTCGATATCACGATCCAGGTCACGCGGCCCCCAGCACCACGCCAGCACCACCACGCCCAGCAGCAGCGACGGCAGGCCGAACAGCACCCCGCGCAGCAGCCAGGCCAGCAGGGCCATCAGCAGCAGCGGCGGCAGCAGGGCCAGGGCCACGCCTGCGGGGCTCTGCCAGGCCTTGCCACCCCGCGCATCCAGCCAGCCCAGCCAGCGCCGGAAGCCGTCGAAACGGCGCAGCGAGGCAGCAGCGGCCGGGGCGACATGGCCCAGGGCCAGCGCCACCAGCACGGCAGCCAGAGTGGTGAACATGGCGGGTCTCCCTACGAAACAGAACGCTCGCGCCGCTACCTTACCTGTCGCAGCGGCGCCCTCAGCGGTGAACCGGACTCTAACCCGGGCCGTGTTCAGGTGGCGGCAATACAGCCGCCGCGCCCGACCCGGTTCAGCCCATCTGCTGGCGGTACCAGTGCTCGATCAGGCCACGCGAAATCGAGATCGGCGGCGACAGGCGGATACCCAGGCCATCGTCCTCGACATCGCGTGCCAGCGCCGCGCCAACCTCGTCGGCACTGAACCAGCGCGCATCTTCCAGTTCACCGTCCACGGTCGGCAGATCATCCTGCGCCTGTGCACGGAAACCGATCATCAGCGCGCCCGGGAACGGCCAGGGCTGCGAGCCGAGGTACTGGCAGGCGGTCACCCGCACCTTGCTCTCCTCGTGCACCTCGCGCACCACGGTCTGCTCGAAGGTCTCGCCGGGCTCGACGAAGCCGGCCAGCACCGAGTAGCGGCGCGGCGCCCAGTTCGACTGCCGGCCCAGCAGCAGCCGGCCCTGGTTCTCCACCGCCACGATCACCGCCGGGTCCACCCGCGGGTAATGCTCGGTGGAGCACTGCGCGCAGCGACCGACGAAGCCGCCGCGGGCGAACGCCACGGCACCGCCGCACACGCCGCAGAAGCGGGTACGCGTGTGCCAGTAGGACATGCCGCGGGCATAGCTGAAGGCGGTCGCATCGGCCATCGACCACAGCAGCGCGGCCTGGCGCAGGTCGAGGCGGCGTGGCGCGGTAATGGTCACGCTGGCGGCTTCAACTGAAAACCACGCCTGGTCGCCACGCAGGCCGAGGAAGATCGCGGCACCGGGGCCACCGCCGATGTCGGCGCCAGTCAGCGCTAGTGGCTGATCGTCATCGCCGGTGAAGGCGCTGCCGTCCTGATCAAGCACGAGGATGCGCGCGCCCGGCCACAGGCGCGCCAGTGCATCGGCATCGTCGCGCAGGGCATCGGCGCGCTCCAACGGTTCGCCCACGAAGGCGAAACCGGAAAGCGGCGAAGAAGTATTGGGCATCCGGCAAGCGTGCCGCCAATCGATGCAGGTGGCAAGCCGCAGGCTTTGCGGAAACCAGCGGTGGGTGTGGAGCTTGCTCCACACACCTTGTCGCGCAGGGGGGCGGGCCCCGCGCATCCACGCATGGCGTGGATCTACTACATGCTGAAACTGCTGCCGCAGCCGCAGGTGGTCTTCGCGTTCGGGTTGCGGATCACGAACTGGGCACCGGTCAGGCTTTCGGTGTAGTCCACCTCGGCACCCATCAGGTACTGCAGGCTCAGCGGGTCGACCAGCAGGGTCACCCCGCTGGTCTGTACCGCAAGATCGTCCTCGGCACGGTTTTCGTCGAACTCGAACCCGTACTGGAAACCGGAACAGCCGCCGCCTTCGATGTACACGCGCAATGCCAGGTCGGGGTTGCCCTCTTCCTGGATCAGGGATTTGACCTTGGCGGCCGCCGACTCGGTGAAGTTCAGCGGGCGCTCCAGCGACTGGTAATCGGGCGCGGCGGCCGGGGTGGCGCCGGGCAGGGAGACTAGCGTGCTCATGCCGTCAGCATGGGGGTGCCGAGGATGGCTTTCAAGCCATCGCCTCGGCCAGCTTGCGACGCGCGGCGGTGTCGCCCTTGCCGCCATTGGCATCGTCGGCCTCCGGGGCCGGCAGGGCCGCCATCGGGGCGCTGGCATGGATCAGGCGGCCGTTCAGCTGGGCGCCCGCATTCATCTCCACCACCTGGTAATGGACATTGCCATTGACCCGCGCGCTCGGGGTCAGTTCGACCTTCTCGGTGGCGTGCACGTCACCGTCCAGGCGGCCGCTGATGACCACCACCTGGGCACGGATCTCGCCCTCGATCACGCCATGCTCGGCGACCGTCAGGGTGGCACCACTGGCGCCTTCGGCGGCAATCACCTTGCCGTGGATGCGGCCTTCCACGTACAGGCCACCACTGAATTCCACATCACCGCGGATCACCACCTGGTTGCCGATCAGGGCATCCACCACCAGCTGGCCGTCACGGTTGGATTTGCTGTTTCCGAACATCTGCCTACTCCCCTTTGCTGGCCGGCGCGCCGGCCTGTTTCCAGTCGAATACCTGGGTGGTACCCCCCGTACCACTCCCCAATGTCACCCGCACGCGTTGCGGGGTGAAGTCAGCCGGCAGCATCACGCTGCCGGTGATCTGCTGGAAGTACCGGAACGAGTAATCCTGTCCCGGCACCTTGCTGCGCTGGTGCAGATCATCCCAGCTGATCGTGGCCAGCTTGCCGTTCTTCACGCCTTCCACGGTGAAACGCATCTGCCCCTGGCTGATGGCACCGCGGTTGAGGTTCTGGGTCAGCACGGCGGTGTACTGCCAGGTGCCGGCCGCTTCCGGGCTGAATTCGATCGAATGGGTGTTCAGGCCCTTGCGCTGGCTGGTTGAACCGACCAGGCGCTCATAGAAGGCGACGTCGGCACGCAGGCCGGCGATTTCCTCATCACGCTCGGCCAGCGAGGACTGCACCTCGGTGTTGGCGGCACGGCTGATGCGGTCGGAGGCTTCCAGCGTGGCCTGCTTCTGGCGCAGCTCGGTCAGCTGCGCCTGCAGCGTCTCGGCGCGCTTCTCGGCGGCCTGCAGGCGCTGGCCCTGCGCATCGCGCGGGGTGGCCATCCAGCAGCCGCCGAGCACCGCCAGCACCAGGCTGAGCAGCCAGATGCCGCCGATCACCAGCAGGCGGCGACGATCGACCGGCGGTTGCGGCGCGCCGGGCAGGCGAACCTGCACGCGCATGGGAGGGCGGTTGTTCATGGGTGGTTTCCGGGGCATCGCAAGAGCGACACCGGTACGGCCCCTGTGGCAAACGACGGGCTAGTGTATGACAGGACGGGTGGGTTTCCTGCGCACTGGCCGGCCGCGGTCTGTGGCGTTCAGGCACGCCATCGCCGATAGTGAGGCCCCCCGCACAGTTCCGTCGCCGGAGCATCGCCATGACCGAAGCCCACCTGTTCGTGATCGGCATCCTGCTGGCCTGGCTGGCCGGCATCCGCGTCTATCTCACCGTGTTCGGCGTCGGCCTGGCCGGCCTGCTCGGCTGGGTCGACCTGCCACCGGCCCTGCAGGCCACCGAGTCGTGGTGGGTGCTGGGTACTTCGGCGGCGCTGGCAGTGACCGAATTCTTCGCCGACAAGATCCCCGGCGTGGACTCGGTGTGGGATCTGGTGCAGACCCTGGCACGCGTGCCCGCCGGTGCCTTCCTTGCCGCCGCCACGTTGTCGCCGGACGGCCAGCTGGGGACCGGCGCACTCGCCGCCGGTGCCGGTGTCGCGCTGGCCAGCCATGGCCTGAAGGCCGGCACCCGCGCCCTGCTCAATACCTCACCGGAACCGGCCAGCAACTGGGTCGCCTCCGCCGCCGAAGACACCGTGGTGATCGGCGGCCTGGCGCTGGCCCTGGCCCATCCCTGGATCGCGCTGGTGGTGGTGCTGGCCTGCAGCCTCGCTGGCGCGCTGCTGGTCTGGCTGGTCTGGCGCACCTTGTGGAAAGGCGTGCGTTGGCTGGCGCGCGGCGCGGCGACGGACAGCCCGCGGCAACCCGGCACCGGTTGATCGCCGGGCTTGCCGCATAATGAAGGCGAACACCAGGAGCACCGATGGCCGCAATCGAATCCCCCGCGGGCGCCCGCCCGGGACGCGCTGAAACCCCTCCGGCCGATCATTGGCAACGCTGGGCCGTCGAGGCGGTCACCCACACTCCCGCCGCACCGGCAGAGGTCATGGCACAGGGCGGCACGGCCGATGCACCGTCGATCAACAGCGCGCCGCCACCGCTTCCCGGCCCTTCAGCGCTGGCAGAAGCCGGCAACAACGACCAGGCGCCGCCGGCATCCGATTCGCCCTATCGCGTGCTGATCGTCGAGGACGATCGCGCCCAGGCCCTGTTCGCGCAGAGCGTGCTGCACGGTGCCGGCATGCAGGCGATCGTGCACAGCGATGCCGACGGCGCGCTGCAGGCGATCAAGGACCACCGCCCGGACCTGATCCTGATGGACCTGCACCTGCCCGGGCTGGACGGCATGCGCCTGACCGCGCTGATCCGCCAGCAACCCGGCCTGCAGTTGCTGCCGATCGTATTCCTCAGCGGTGACCCGGACCCGGAGCGCCAGTTCGAAGTGCTCGACAGTGGCGCCGATGACTACCTGAGCAAACCGATCCGCCCGCGCCACCTGATCGCCGCCGTGGCCAACCGCATCCGCCGCGCGCGTGCGCAGGCCGCGACCCTGCCAGGAGCGTCCGGTGCGCCGGCCACCAGCAATCCGGAAACCGGCCTGCCGACACGACACCACGTATTGCAGCAGCTCAACGCCGCGCTTGCCCACCGCGACCCGGGTGGCGTGTTGTTCGTCGAAGTCTCCAGCGCGCTGGGCCTGCGCGAGCGCTACGGGTATGCCGCCTTCGAACGCCTGATGGTGCAGGCCGGCCAACGCCTGGCCGAGGCAGGCCATCCGCACCTGCTGGCACGCCTGAACGACAACAGCTTCCTGCTGCTGGCGCGCAACACCGATGAGGACAGCCTGGAAGGCATCGCCGCGGCCCTGCGCGAACAGCTGTCGGCGCGCGCGTTCGTGATCCGCGACGACGAATCCGTGCATCTGCGCGGCGTGGTCGGCTATGCCCCGCTGTCCTCGGGTTTCGACGATGCCAACAGTGCCCTGGAAGCCGTCGAACGCACCACCCTGCAGGCGCGCCTGCTGAGCGCCGGCGTGGCCGGCCACGTGCACCGCGAGGCGATCAGCGAACAGGAGCACCTGGCGTTGCTGGAAGGCCAGCTGGAGCTGGCCTACCAGCCGATCGTCGCCGTCGCCGGCGGCAACACCGCGCAGTACCAGCTGCTGCTGCGCCTGCGCCAGGCCGATGGCACGGTGCTGGCGGCCGGCCAGGTGATTCCTGCAGCGGAAGCGGCCGGGCGCATCGCCGACCTCGACCAGCAGGTGATGGACCACGCGCTGGGCCTGCTCGACCTGTACCGGCACGCGACGCAGCCGTTGAACCTGTTCGTCTCGCAGTCGCTGCGTACCCTGCAGCGCGATGCCTTCGCCGACTGGCTGCTGGAGTCGCTGCACCAGCGCGACCTGCCCGGCAGCGCACTGGTCATCGATGTGCGCCTGCCCGACGCGCTGATCCACACCGTGCCGCTGCTGCAGTTCTGCCAGCGCATGGCCAGTGCTGGCGTGCGCTTCTGCCTCAGCCAGTTCGAGCCGGGTGGGGAAGCCGATGCGTTGCTGACCCACCTCCCGCTGTCGTTCGTGCGCATGGCGGCACGCTTCTCCAGCAGCCACGCCAACCCTGCCACCCGCGAAGAACTGCGCAGGGCGATCGAGCAGGCGCATGCGGCCGGGCTGCAGATCATCGGCCAGCAGATCGAAGATCCGCAGGCGGCGGCCGCGATGTGGGTGGGCGGCGTCGACTACATCCAGGGCAACATGGTGCAGTCGGCCGGCAGCGACCTGAACTTCGACTTCCACAACGCGGTGCTCTGACGTGCCGCTGTGGAGCGTGCTGCTGGTTGCCCTTGGTGCGGCCGCCATCGCACTGCTGCTGTTGGGCCTGCGCCTGCGTACGCGCGGTCGTGCGTTGGAGCTGCTGCAACGCGAACGCAGCGTACTGGCCGCCGAACGCGACCAGCTGCGCCACACCACCGAACGCCAGGGCCAACTGGAGCAGCAGCTGCTGCAGGCCAAGCAGGCCGCCGAGGCCGCGGTGCTGGCCAAGGGTGAGTTCCTGGCGACGATGAGCCATGAGATCCGCACCCCGCTCAACGGCATCCTGCCGATGCTGGAGCTGATCGCGCGTGGACCGCTCGGCGAAGACCAGCGTCAGATGCTGGCCACCGCCTCGGCCAGCTCGCAGCAGCTGCTGCGCATCGTCGACGACATCCTCGACTATTCGCGGCTGGAAGCACAGGCGCTGGAACTGGAGATCACCAGCTTCAACCTGCGTGACCTGCTCGATGGCGTGGTGCAGCTGATGCAGCGTGCCGCCGACGCCAAAGGCCTGTCGCTCACTCTGCAGCTGGACCCGGCGGTGCGCCTGCCGGTACGCGGCGACCCGGTACGCCTGCGCCAGGTGTTGAGCAACCTGCTGGCCAACGCGATCAAGTTCACGGCACGCGGCCAGGTGCTGCTGCGGGTACAGCGGTTGGGCGAAGGCGCGGCGCAGCACCAGCTGCGCTTCGAGATCATCGACACCGGCATCGGCATCGATGAGGTGCTGCAGGCGCGGTTGTTCCAGTCCTTCAGCCAGGCCGACGCCTCCACCACCCGCATCTACGGGGGTACCGGCCTGGGCCTGGCCATCTGCAAGCGCATCATCGACCTCATGCAGGGCCGCATCGGCGTGCAGTCCACGCCCGGCCAGGGCGCCACGTTCTGGTTCGAGATTCCGCTGCTGAAAGTACCCGGCGACCTGCCGGCCATGGCACGTCCGCCCGCTGCACTGCTGCTGTGCAGCGCCGATGCGATCCTGCAGGCGCGCGTCGAACGCATCGCCGCCCACCATGGGCTGCAGGTGCAGGTGCTGGCTCAGCCCGGCGCGGTGGTCGAGCGCCTGCGCGCGCCACCACGCCCCGGGCAGCCGGCGCCGGCCTGGCTGCTGGTCGACGCGCAGGCACGCCGCGCGGGTGAAGCCACGTTGCAGCAGGCCCTGGCCGAACGGGGCGAGGAAGACATGCTGCAGGTGCTGTGGCTGCAGGACGACGCCGTTGCGGCGCGCCCGCGGCAGCAGCGGCTGCCCACACGTTTCGATGATGCCGCCCTGCATGCGCTGCTGGCGGTGCCGGTCGCGCACGCGCGGCCCGCCGCATTGCTGGCCAATGCTGAAGACGGATTGCCCGCGCCGACGTTGCCGCCGTTGCACCTGCGCGTGCTGCTGGTGGAAGACAACACGGTCAACCGGATGGTGGCCGAGCAGCTGCTGCGCGTGTTCCAGTGCGAGGTGCGCAACGCCGCCGATGGCGAGCAGGCATTGCTCGCCCTGCGCGAAGGCGGCGTGGACGTGGTGTTGATGGACTGCCAGATGCCGGTGCTGGATGGCTACGCCGCCACCCGTCATTGGCGCGCCGAGGAAACCACATCCGGGCGGCTGCGGCTGCCGATCATCGCGATGACCGCCAATGCGATGGCCGGTGACCGCGAACGCTGCCTGCAGGCCGGCATGGACGACTACCTGTCCAAGCCGATCGCTCGCGCCACGCTGCATGCGCTGCTGAAGCGCTGGGGACAGCGCTCGGGCAATGCGGCAGCGTCGAACCCGCTCGGCGGCGATGCGCCTGCCATCGGTCGAATCCTGCCGGCCGAGCATGGCGCGGCCCTGCCAGGTACGAAGAGCCAGGCGGCGCCGCAGCCGGTGCTGGATCGCGATGTACTGGACGAACTGCACGCGGTGATCGGCGAGAGCGCCAGTCAGATCGTCTCCGTGTTCCTGGACGATGCTCCGGCAATGGTGCAGCAACTGCAGCAGGCCGCGCAGAATGGCGACGCGCCGCGCATGCAGGCGATCGCACACAGCCTCAAGTCATCGAGTGCGAACGTCGGCGCGTTGTCGCTGTCTGCGGTCGCGCAGAGGATCGAGCATGAAGCCCGCAGTGACAGCCTGCAGCGCCCTGCCGTGGCAGTGGCGCTGCTGGTCGCCGAATTCGCCCGCGCGCGCGTCGCGCTGACGGGTTACCTGGCACAGCATCGATAGCGTCGAGCAAGCTTGACGCTACGTCACTCTTCCAGCTTGCTCAGCAGATACTTCGGCTCGCCGATGCGCTCGATCAGGTCCAGCTGGGTTTCCAGCCAGTCGATGTGCTCTTCTTCCGAGTCGAGGATCTTCACGAACAGCTGGCGGCTGACGTAGTCACCGACCGAATCGGAATAGGCCACGGCCTCGCGCAGGGTGACCACGCCGTCGCGTTCCAGCGACAGATCGCACTGCAGGATCTCGGTCGGGTTCTCGCCGATGCGCAGCTTGCCCAGCGCCTGGAAGTTCGGCAGGCCTTCGAGGAACAGAATGCGGTCGGCGAGCATGTCGGCGTGCTTCATCTCGTCGATCGATTCCTTGTACTCGTGTTCGGCCAGTTCCTTGATGCCCCAGTTCTTCAGCATCTTGGCGTGCAGGAAGTACTGGTTGATCGCGGTCAGCTCGTTGTAGAGGACCTTGTTGAGGAATTCGATGACCTTGGTGTCGCCCTTCATGGGGGTGCTCCTGCACGCTGAAAACGCAGGCACTTTAGCGCCTTGCGCAGCCTCGTGAAGGAACGCGAATCGTGCGCATTGGCCTGTGCGGCCAGCAGTGAAGGATGCGAAAGCGCGGCGTCAACGCGCCGCGAAAGAAACGGTCAGGCGACCTGGGCCAGGCCCAATACCGGCAGCGGCAGATCGTGGGTGGCACGCGCCTTGGCCAGCAGCTCGCCGGCCATGTCCA
Organism: Stenotrophomonas sp. SKA14; assembly: GCF_000158575.1. Lineage (NCBI taxonomy): Bacteria > Pseudomonadati > Pseudomonadota > Gammaproteobacteria > Lysobacterales > Lysobacteraceae > Stenotrophomonas > Stenotrophomonas sp. SKA14. Next base: position 826,085 of record NZ_DS999412.1, on the reverse strand, counting down.
GGCAGGAACCGCAGGTGGCACCACAGCCGGTACGCATGGTCAGTTCGGCCACCGTGCTGACGCCGTTGCCGGCGGCTTCGCGGATCTGGTGGTCGGTGACTCCGTTGCAGATGCAGACGTACACAGGCGGGAACCGGGCTGACAGGCCAGAAGCGGCCTGCTGGCTATTCCAATGGAAACGAGAATGGTTGTCAATCAGAGACCTGAACCATTCTCGATACCGTTCAGCCCGTCAGCTGGCCGGGCCGTCGCCCTGCGCCTTCTTCGGCCAGTAGCCGCGGGTGCGCGGGCGCTTGCGCGGCCGCTCGTGCCCGGCCGTATGGCCTGGCATCCAGGCCTCGGCGGCGCTCTTGGGCATGGCGGTGACGCCCTGCCCGGCCACGCCACGCGCCAGTGGCGCCAAGTGTCGCAGGGCACGCGCATAGACGCCGCGCTTGAACATCACCACATGCTCCACCGGGTACCAGAAGTCCACCCAGCGCCAGTGATCGAACTCGGGCGAGTCGGTATGGTCCAGCTTCACATGGGATTCGTCGCCGGTCAGGCGCAGCAGGAACCAGACCTGCTTCTGGCCGATGCAGACCTGCCGCTCGTTGCGGCGGATGGCCCGGGCCGGCAGCTTGTAGCGCAGCCAGCCGGGTGTCGCCCCGAGCACTTCCACATGCTCAGGCAGCAGGCCGGTCTCTTCCTGCAGTTCACGATACATGGCCTCGACAGGCGTCTCGTCGGTATTCATGCCACCCTGCGGGAACTGCCAGCCATCCCGGCGCACGCGTCGTGCCCAGAACACCTGACCATCCTGCCGCATCAGCACGATGCCGACGTTCGGTCGATAGCCGTCCGGATCGATCACGATGCGGACTCCTAAAAAAATCTACTGGCCGGGACTATCCCATGCCCTCTGTCGGCCCACAAGCACGATACAAAAGTGTTGACAGGGGCGATACACATCCGCAGAATAGCTGGCTCACCAAGGCTATGTAGCTCAGCCGGTTAGAGCACAGCACTCATAATGCTGGGGTCGGTGGTTCGAGTCCACCCATAGCCACCACACTGAAAATCAAGTTGTTTTCCAGTGTGAAAAGTGAGAAAATAGTTGCACGTTTTGCCCCGTCGCCAAGCGGTAAGGCACCTGACTCTGACTCAGGCATTCGGTGGTTCGAATCCATCCGGGGCAGCCAAACAAAAAAGAAAAAAGCCTGATCGAAAGATCAGGCTTTTTTCTTTTTTGTTTGGTCACGCATCCCACCTTATCCCCGCGCCTGTCGGCGCGCCCCCTTGAACAACAAGGGGGCTCTCCTCCAGACAGAGACCGGAGCCAGGTATGCGGACCACGGGTAGTGCCGGCCGCTGGCCGGCAACCTCGAAATGCATGACCCCAAAACGACAAAAGCCCGGCCGAAGCCGGGCTTTTGCTTTTCCAACCAGCGGGCTCCCAAAGGAGCCCAACCAGGCGCGGTAAATCAGCGCTTGGAGAACTGGGTGGCGCGGCGGGCCTTGTGCAGACCGACCTTCTTACGCTCGACTTCACGGGCGTCACGGGTCATGAAGCCGGCCTTGCGCAGCTCGGACTTCAGGGTTTCGTCGTACTCGACCAGAGCACGGGCGATGCCCAGACGGATCGCACCGGCCTGGCCGGTGGTGCCGCCGCCAGCGGCGGTAACCAGGATGTCGAAGCTTTCGGTGTTCTTGGTCAGCTCGAGCGGCTGGCGCACGATCATGCGCGCGGTCTCACGACCGAAGAACTCGTCCAGCGGACGGCCATTGACGGTGATGTTGCCCGAACCCTTGCGCAGGAACACGCGAGCGGTGGAGGACTTGCGGCGGCCAGTGCCGTAGTTTTGAGTGATAGCCATGATTAGATATCCAGAACCTGCGGCTGCTGTGCGGCGTGCGGATGCTCAGTGCCGGCGTAGACCTTGAGCTTGCGGTACATCTGGCGACCCAGCGGGCCCTTCGGCAGCATGCCCTTCACGGCGATCTCGATCACGCGCTCCGGGTGGCGCTCCAGCGCCTGGGCCAGGGATTCGGTCTTCAGGTTGCCGATGTAACCGGTGAAACGGTGATACATCTTGTCCTGCAGCTTCTTGCCGGTGACGGCAATCTTTTCTGCATTGATGACGACCAGGTAGTCGCCGGTATCAACGTGCGGGGTGTAGACCGGCTTGTGCTTGCCACGCAGACGGCGGGCCAGCTCGGTGGCGAGACGGCCCAGGGTCTTGCCCTCGGCGTCGACGAGGTACCAGTCGCGCTGGACGGTCTCGTTCTTGGCAGTGAAAGTGCTCATGAAGAACTCTAGGTTAGGTCGGGCTCATTGCGGCGAAAGGCTCACCGGAACTCTGCCACGCGTTGTGAAAAGGTGAAGCGTAAGAGGCGGGATTGTACGCACCCTGCCCGCCTGGCGCAAGTCGCCCTCGTCCCCGGGTTGGCACGGCGGCAGGGCCGGGCGAGAATCGGGCCCTCCCCGCCCCACCCGTACCGCCATGACCGCACTCCGCCAGACCACCCCGCTGGACCACCTGCTGACCGAGGCGCAGCGCGCCCTGGACACGGTGTTCGGCAACCCGCCGGCGGCCCGCCCCTACCCGGCCGCGGACACCGACGAGCCGGGCATGGACGGTGCCGAGCGCCGCCACGCGGCGGGCCTGATGCGGATCAACCACGTCGGCGAGGTCTGCGCGCAGGGCCTTTACTTCGGCCAGGCGGCCGTGGCCCGCGACCCGGCCACGCGCGAACACCTGCTGGAAGCCGCCCAGGAAGAGACCGACCACCTGGCCTGGTGCGCCACCCGGCTGGGCGAGCTGGACAGCCGTCCCAGCCTGTTCAACCCGCTGTGGTACGCCGGCAGCTACACCATCGGCACCCTGGCCGGGCTGCGCGGTGACGGCTGGAACCTGGGCTTCGTGGTCGAGACCGAGCGGCAGGTCGAGGCCCATCTGGACGAGCACCTGGTCGATCTGCCGGCCGGTGACCTGCGCAGCCGCGCCGTCATCCAGGTGATGAAGGACGACGAGGCCCGCCATGCGGAACACGCCGAACAGGCCGGCGCCCGCCGCCTGCCGTTCCCGATTCCGGGGGCGATGGCGCTGGCCTCCAAGGTCATGAAGACCATCGCCTACCGGCTGTAAGCACCGGGTAGTGCCGGCCGCTGGCCGGCAACCTCCTGACCTTCGGCGGTGCCTACGGGGTTGCCGGCCAGCGGACGGTACTACCGATCAATTGGGCGAGACCAGCTTCAGGCCGATCACCCCGGCCACGATCAGGCCGACGCAGGCCAGGCGGGCCGGCGACGCGCTGTCGTTGAACAGGTAGATACCCAGCACCGCCACGCCCATGGCACCGATACCGGTCCAGATCGCGTAGGCCGTGCCGACCGGGATGCTCTTCATCGCCTGGCTCATCAGGTACAGGCTGATCAGGGCGGACACCACCGTGGCAGCGGTGGGCAGGGGTTTGCTGAAGCCTTCGGAGTACTTCATTCCAAGGGCGAAACCGATCTCGAACAGGCCGGCCAGCAGCAGGTAGATCCAGGGCATGGGTGGGGGCTCCTTACCTTTTGAAAAAACGAAACGGCCCGGTGTTTTCACACCGGGCCGTGGGTCGGTACATCACCGTGGAGCCATGACGCTTGCGCAGTACAGGGGTTCCACAGGGCGGGTCGTCCCGCCTGGGCGGCGATGCCTGCGGGCATCGCGCATGGGGCTCACTCGGACAGGTTGCGGCCGTGGAACAGCTCTTCGATCTCGCGCTTGAGCAGCGCTTCGATCTTCATGCGTTCCTTGAACGACAGGTTCTTGGCCTTTTCCTCGAACAGGTACTGGTCCAGGTCGAAGTCCTTCAGGTGCATCTTCGTGTGGAAGATGTTTTCCTGGTAGACATTGACGTCGAACATCTCGTAACGCGACTTGATGTTCTTTGCCAGGAAGTTCTGGATCGAATTGATCTTGTGATCGATGTAGTGCTTCTTGCCCTTCACGTCACGGGTGAAGCCACGCACGCGGTAATCCATGATCACGATGTCCGATTCCAGACTCTCGATCAGGTAGTTCAGCGCCTTCAACGGCGAAATCACGCCGCAGGTAGCCACGTCGATGTCGGCGCGGAAGGTGGCAATGCCTTCCTGCGGGTGCGTTTCCGGATAGGTGTGCACGGTGATGTGCGACTTGTCCATGTGCGCGACCACGGCATCGGAGATGAGCTCCTTGCCGGCCTGCTTCTTGTCGATCACCGGTTCTTCGGAGATCAGGATGGTCACCGAGGCACCCTGCGGATCGTAGTCCTGGCGGGCCACGTTCAGGATGTTGGCGCCGATGATCTCGGCGACATCGGTCAAGATTTGAGTCAGCCTGTCGGCGTTGTACTCTTCATCGATGTATTCAATGTAACGCTGACGCTCCTCTTCGGTGCGCGCGTAACACACGTCATAGATGTTGAAGCTCAGCGCCTTGGTGAGGTTGTTGAAACCCTGCAGCCTCAGGCGAGGCAACGGCTTGACCACGGCGGTCGATTCCTGTGTAAGAAGGGAAAGGGGGAATTATGGGGCAAACTGCCCCCGGGGGGAACGTGAAGACGCAAGAGTTCTGGCACACTGTTTGCCCTTAACAATTGCGCTGGTTAAGCTCCGCTATCGACCCCGTGAATCCGTTCATGCGCAGAGGGAGCGCCCCTATCGTGTCAACCGTGCGCCTAGCTAGCAGTCCACTGGCCCTGGATATCGCCACCATCGATCGTTTCCTGGCGCACAGCCACAGGCGGCGATATCCCACCCGTACCGATGTCTTCCGACCCGGTGACCCGGCGGGAACCCTGTATTACGTCATCAGCGGCTCGGTTTCGATCATGGCCGAGGAAGATGACGATCGCGAGCTTGTGCTGGGCTACTTCGGTGCCGGCGAGTTCGTGGGCGAGATGGGCCTGTTCGTCGAATCGGACCGCCGTGAGGTGATCCTGCGGACCCGTACCGCCTGCGAACTGGCCGAGATCAGCTACGAACGCCTGCACCAGCTGTTCCTCGGCCCGCTCTCGGCCGACGCCCCGCGCCTGCTGTATGCGCTGGGCCAGCAGATCTCCAAGCGCCTGCTCGACACCAGCCGCAAGGCCAGCCGGCTGGCGTTCCTGGACGTTACCGACCGGATCGTGCGCACCCTGCACGACCTGGCGCAGGAGCCGGAGGCAATGAGCCATCCCCAGGGCAGCCAGCTGCGCGTCTCGCGCCAGGAGCTGGCCCGCCTGGTCGGCTGCTCGCGTGAGATGGCCGGCCGCGTGCTGAAGAAGCTGCAGACCGACGGCCTGCTGCATGCACGCGGCAAGACCGTGGTGCTGTACGGCACCCGTTGACCGTTGAGCACCCGGTGGGTGCGGACCTTGGTCCGCACTCCTTTGCGCGCTAGGCTCGTTCCATGGAACTGAGCAGCGCATTCTGGTGGTTCATCCTCATCGGCCTCGGCGCCCAGCTGGTCGACGGCGCGCTGGGCATGGCGTTCGGCCTGGTGTCGTCGTCGGTGATGCTGGCCATGGGCATTCCGCCCGCGCAGGCCAGCGCCGCCATCCACACTGCCGAGGTATTCACCACTGGCGCCTCCGGCGTGTCGCATCTGGTCGCCGGCAATGTCGATAAGCGCCTGTTCCTGCGCCTGGCGCTGCCCGGCGCGGTGGGCGGCGCGGTGGGCGCCTACGGCCTGACCCAATTGCCCGGCGAGGTGATCCGCCCGCTCATCTATCTCTACCTGCTGGTGCTGGCCATCATCATCCTGGCCCGCGCCGCCGGCCGCCTGATGCCCAAGGGCGAGGTCAAGCGGGTACCCGTGCTGGGCTTCGTGGCCGGCTTCCTGGATGCCAGCGGCGGTGGAGGCTGGGGGCCAGTGGCCACCTCCACCCTGCTCGCCCGCGGCGGCCAGGCGCGCACCACCATCGGCACGGTGAACGCCGCCGAGTTCGTGGTCACCCTGACGGTTTCAGCAACGTTCCTGCTGTCGATGGGGCTGCATCACCTGCAGATCGTGGCCGGCCTGCTGATCGGCGGCATGATGGCCGCCCCGGTGGCCGCGCTGCTGGTCAAGCGCCTGAAGGAGCGCTGGGTGCTGGTGGCCGTCGGCGTGCTGGTGCTGGGCATCAGCCTGTTCCAGATCGGCCACGCGCTGAGCGGGTACCTGGCGCGCTGAGCCGCAGGACCGTCTGCCGGCCAGCGGCCGGCACTACCGCATTACGCCTTGTCGCCGCCGCGGTCGACGCAGCCCCAGTTGAGGATGCGGGTGCCGGCCGGCAGCACGCGGCGGAAGAAGTCCACCTTGCCCGGCTTCGGGTTCACCACCACTGGCGCCCTGGCGGCCAGCAACAGCGGCAGGTCGGCAGTGCTGTCGGAATAGGCAATGTCGATATCGCCATAGCCGCGCTCGCGCAGCATGCGCATCTTCTCTTCGTTGTGGCAGTGACGGGTCGGGCCGACCCCGCCCAGTCGCGGGCCGACCTCGGTGCCGATCACCGGCACGTCCTGGTGGGCGACAAAGGCCAGGATCGCGCGCGCCAGCTCTGGGGGCGCGCCGGTGGCGACCACCACGCGGTCGCCCTTGGCGCGATGCGCCGCAAAGACGTCCAGCGCCTGCGGCAGCAGCTTGGCGCGCATCTGCGCCTCATTGCGCAGCACATAGGCATCAATCACCTTGTTGAAATCGCGCGCGCGGTGCAGGCCGAAGCTGCCGATCCATACATAGACCGAAATGCCGGCACGACGGGTCGGCAGCATCGCCACCATCGGCCCGGCGATCGGCGTGACCAGCAGCGCGGCCAGCATGCGCAGCGGATTGCGCTTGATCAGCGAGGCGAACAGGTGGGTGCCCGAATCGCCGTCGTAGAGGGTGTGGTCGAAGTCGAAGACCACCAGCGGCGCATCCCCGCGCGGCGTTGGATAGTGCGTTGTCATGCCGCGAAGAATAGCTGACGCAGGCCCTCGCCCGGCTCTTCCACACGCATGAAGGCCTCGCCGACCAGGAATGCGTGGATGCCGGCGTCGCGCATCAGCGCCACGTCCTGCGGGCCGAGGATGCCGCTCTCGGTCACCAGCAGGCGGTCGCGCGGCACGGCGTTCTGCATGTCCAGCGTGGTCTGCAGCGAGACCTCGAAGGTGCGCAGGTTGCGGTTGTTGATGCCGATCATCGGCGCCGGCACCTGCAGCGCGCGCTCCAGTTCGTCGATGTCGTGCACTTCCACCAGCACGTCCATGCCCAGCGACAGCGCCAGTTCGGACAGGGTGGCCAGCTGGGTGTCGTCCAGCGCGGCGACGATCAGCAGGATGCAGTCGGCGCCCAGCACGCGTGCCTCGTACACCTGGTAGGCGTCGATCACGAAGTCCTTGCGCAGCACCGGCAGCGTGCAGGCCTCGCGGGCCTGCTGCAGGTAGGCGTCGGCGCCCTGGAAGAAGTCCACGTCGGTCAGCACCGACAGGCAGCTGGCGCCACCGAACTCGTAGCTGACGGCGATGTCGGCCGGGCGGAAGTCCGGCCGGATCACGCCCTTGGACGGGCTGGCCTTCTTCACCTCGGCGATCACCGCCGGGTCGCCATTGGCCACGGCGGCTTGCAGGGCGCGCACGAAGCCGCGGACCGGCGGGGCGCTGGCCACGGCAGCCTGCAGCGCCTCGAGCGGGCGCTGGGCGCGGCGCTGGGCCACTTCTTCGGCCTTGCGGGCCAGGATCGTCTGCAGGATGTCGCTCATCGTCGTCGTCGGTTCGGTGCGGGGGCGGTGAGGACGGCCATTATCGGCCATCGGGTGGGTCAGGCTGAACCGCGCGCTCAGGCAACCAGCGCGCGGGTGGTGTCAACGTACTGCTGCAGGCGCTGGCGGGCGCTGCCGTTGGCGATGGCGGCACGGGCGCGGGCCAGGCCGTCGCCGATGTCGCTGGCCACGCCGGCGACGTACAGCGCGGCACCGGCGTTCAGGGCAACGATGTCCAGCGCCGGACCCGGCGTGTTGTCGAGCACCGCGCGCAGCATCGCGATGGACTGCTCCGGGCTGTCCACGCGCAGGTTGCGGCTGGCCGACATGGCGATGCCGAAGTCCTCCGGATGGATCTCGTACTCGCGCACCTTGCCGTCGCGCAGCTCACCGACCAGGGTGCCGGCACCCAGCGAAATTTCGTCCATGTTGTCGCGGCCCCAGACCACCATGGCGCGCTCGGTGCCCAGTTCGCGCAGCACGCGCGCCTGGATACCCACCAGATCAGGATGGAACACGCCCATCAGCACCGACGGTGCACTGGCCGGGTTGGTCAGCGGGCCGAGGATGTTGAAGATGGTGCGCACGCCCATCTCGCGGCGTACCGGCGCCACGACCTTCATCGACGGATGATGGATCGGCGCGAACATGAAGCCGATGCCGGTCTGTTCGATCGCCGCGGCCACCTGCGCCGGCTGCAGCTCGATGGCCGCGCCCAGCGCTTCCACCGCATCGGCGCTGCCGGACTTGGACGACACGCTGCGGTTGCCGTGCTTGGCCACGCGCGCACCGGCGGCAGCGGCGACGAACATCGCGCAGGTGGAGATGTTGAAGGTGTGCGAGCCATCGCCACCGGTGCCGACGATGTCGACCAGGTGGGTGGGATCGGCCACCGGCACCGCCAGCGCGAACTCGCGCATCACGGTGGCCGCTGCGGCGATCTCGTCGATGGTTTCCTTCTTAACCCGCAGGCCGGTGAGGATGGCGGCCGTCATCATCGGCGAGACATCGCCGCGCATGATCTGCCGCATCAGGTCGACCATTTCGTCGAAGAAGATTTCGCGGTGTTCGATGGTGCGTTGCAGGGCTTCCTGGGGGGAGAAGCTCATGGGAATGCTCCTTGGATCAGGCCGCCGGGCGCTGCAGGAAATTGCGCAGCAGGGCGTGGCCGTGTTCGGTGAGGATGGATTCGGGATGGAACTGCACGCCTTCCACCGGGAACTGGCGGTGGCGCAGGCCCATGATCTCTTCAATCGAGCCGTCGTCGTTCTCGGTCCAGGCGGTCACTTCCAGGCAATCCGGCAGGCGGTTCTTGTCCACCACCAGCGAGTGGTAGCGGGTGGCCTGGTAGCGGTCCGGCAGGCCGGCGAACACGCCCTTGCCCTGGTGGCGGATCGGCGAGGTCTTGCCGTGCATGATGTTGCCGGCGCGGATGACCGTACCGCCGTAGACCTGGCCGATGCCCTGGTGGCCCAGGCACACGCCGAGGATCGGCGTGGTCGGGCCCAGGCGCTCGATCAGTTCCAGCGACACGCCCGCTTCGTTGGGCGTGCACGGGCCGGGCGAGATGACGATGCGCTCGGGTTTCTGCGCGGCAATCTCATCCACGCTCATCGCATCGTTGCGCACCACCTTCACTTCGGCGCCCAGCGTCTGCAGGTACTGCACGAGGTTGTAGGTGAAGCTGTCGTAGTTGTCGATCATCCACAACATGGTCAGGTTCCGTCGCTTATCAGGAAAATGGCGTACACGTTTTCGGTGTAGGTGATGGGGCCGGCTTCAATGGATTCCGGCGCACCGGGCGCAGGTGCCGAGGCCGGTGCGTAGCTGCCGGTCACCGCGACACGGTCGAGATACTCGCCATCCTCGCCCGGCTGTGGCCATTGCCCGGCCTGGATGCCATAGGCAAAGTTCGGCGCCACATCGGAGATGCTGTACAGGCCGCGCAGCTTGGTGCCGTAGGCCTTGGCCAGGCCCTGCGCGGACTCGCGCGTCTGCGCTGCGGCCTCGCCCTTGAGCTCGCGTCGCAGCGCTACTTCGCCCGAGTAGGTCGGGGCCACGCTGCTGACCTGCACGTTCTCGTTGGCCTTCAGCGCGCCCAGCACGTCCTGCATCGCCTTCACGCTGGCGAAGCTGGCACGCAGCTGGCGCGACACGCGAGTGCCCATGAACACCTGCCGGCTCTGTTCATAGCGCGTCGCAGGACCAATGCGCAGGTTGTCCGCACGCACGCTGCCGTCCACCGCCTTGTACTGCTTGAACAGCCCCAGCACGCGGGCGACGTTGTCCTGCACGCGGCGCCGCGCCGCATCGGCGTCCATGTCGGTCTCTTCAATGTTCAACTGCAGGCCGAACCGGTCCGGCATCACCACACGGCGCGCCTCGCCCTTCACCAGCAGGTGCGGCTGCGAGGGAAGGGTGTTGGCCTGCGCCCACGCAGACGGGGCCATCGTGGCCAGCAGTGACGACCACAGCAATGCGCTCAGCAGCTTCATGCGGTACTCCTTGTCTTGACGGGGAACAGCGAGAGTGCCGCGGCGCAGGCCACGGCACGGGAAGGCTCACAGGCCCTTGGCGGCCTGGGCGACGGCGCGGAACAGTGCGCGGCCCTTGTTCATCGTCTCGTCCCATTCCTTGTCCGGGTCCGAGTCGTAGACGATGCCGGCGCCGGCCTGCACGTACAGGCGGCCGTCCTTGATCACCGCGGTGCGGATCGCAATCGCGGTATCGGCATCGCCATGCCAGCCGATGTAGCCGATGCTGCCGGCATAGACATTGCGCTTGATCGGTTCCAGCTCGCGGATCACTTCCAGCGCACGGATCTTCGGCGCGCCGCTGACCGTACCGGCCGGGAAGGTGGCACGCAGCACGTCGGCATAGCTCAGGCCCGGCTGCAGCTGCCCGGTCACTTCGCTGACGATGTGCATGACGTGGCTGTAGCGTTCGATCACGAACTGCTCGCCCACTTCCACGGTGCCGGCCTTCGATACGCGACCGGCGTCGTTGCGGCCGAGGTCGATCAGCATCAGGTGCTCGGCGCGCTCCTTCGGATCTGCCAGCAGCTCGGCTTCCAGCGCCAGGTCCTGCTCGACGGTGGCACCGCGCGGACGGGTACCGGCGATCGGACGCACGGTGACTTCGCCGTCCTGCAGGCGTACCAGGATTTCCGGCGAAGAACCGACCACCTGCAGGTCGCCGACATCGAGGAAATACATGTACGGCGAAGGATTCAGTGCACGCAGCGCGCGGTACACATCCACCGGGCGCGCCTTGAACGGCACGCTCAGGCGCTGGCTGAGCACCACCTGGAAGATGTCGCCGGCACGGATGTATTCCTTGCTGCGCTGGACCGCATCGACGAAGCCCTCGCGGGTGAAACCGGAAACGAAATCGGATTCGTCCAGCACGTCGCTGTTGAGCGGTGCCGGATAGCCCGCGCCCGGCGCGCGCAGCTTCGCGGTCAGTGCATCCAGGCGCGCCTGTGCCTGCTCGAAGGCGCCGTCGACGCGCGGGTCGGCATGCACGATCAGGTACAGGCGGCCCTTGAGGTTGTCGAACACCGCCAGTTCGTTGGAATCGAGCAGCAGGATGTCCGGGGTGCCCAGCTCATCGCGGCCGGCCGGCGGTGCCAGGCGCGGTTCGATGTAGCCGATGCACTCGAAGCCAAACCAGCCGACCAGGCCACCGGTGAAGCCCGGCAGGCCGTCCAGCTTGGGCACCGAGTGGGCGCTGCGCAGCGCCTCGACCTCGGCGAATGGGTCGGCCACTTCGCGGGTTTCAACCACCTGGCCGTCCTCGCGCACGGTCAGCGTGTGGCCGTGGAAGGCGTACACGCGGCGCGCCGGCAGGCCGATGATCGAGTAACGACCAAAGCGCTCGCCGCCTTCGACGGATTCAAACAGGTAGGTATTGGGGCCGTCGGCGAGCTTCAGATAGACCGAAAGCGGCGTGTCCAGGTCGGACAGCACTTCGCGGACAACGGGGATGTGGGTGTGGCCTTCAGCGGCCTGCAGCTGAAACTGAGCGTGCGAGTTCAAGACGACTTTCCTTCCGGGACACAGCGTTATGGGGGCGGACGACGGCAACGGGCCACCATCGCCACCAACGGCGTGCGGAAGAAAGGGTATGCGGGGTCGTCAGGCTGGACACCCCTTGACTGTATCGCAGCAAGGGCGGGAGGGGAACCCTGCGAAACTGAACCACGCGATGCCCGGGTCGGCCAGGGAGACCGGCGCTACGGCCCGACGTCGAGGCCGGAGACTCCGCCCAGCAACGGGCAGCCGGCCGGCAGATGCATCCGTACCCTGCCCGGCACGCACTCGATGCGGAACTGGCGGGCCTGCACCGGTTCACCGTCCAGGTTGAGCGTCAACGGACGCTCGGATGCGATCTGCAGCCACGGCAATCGCGCGCGCGTGGCCAGCTGTTCCAGCGCGGCCTGGGTGCCCGACTTCAGCATCTGGCCCAACGTGGTGGTCACCTCGCCTTCCAGCTCCGGCAGCACCGTCACATCCAGCAACCCGTCATCGATCAGAGCCTGCGGGCACAGCTGCTGGCCGCCACCGGCCTGCCGACCGTTGCCGATGCCCAGTGCGATGAAATCGCCTTCCCAGGCGAAATCGGGGCCCGACAGGCGCGCCCTGATCGGCTCGATCCGCCCGAGCTTGGCGATGCCGGTGATCACATAGGCCAGCCCACCCAGCATCTTCTTCAGGCCAGCATCGGTTTCCACGGTGACCTGCGTACCGAAGCCCCCGCTGGCGAGATTGGCGCACCACCAGGGCGTGCCATCGGCGTCCACGCGCAGCAGATCGATGGCGTGCGGCGGCGCCTGCCCGATCAACGCGAAGGCATCCTTCGGTTCGGTCGGGATACCGGCCGATGTGGCGAAATCGTTGGCGGTTCCCATCGGGATCAGCGCCAGCGAGGGCAGCGCATCGGCAGGTTCCTCGCGATGCGCCAGCGTTTCCGCCACCGCGCTGAGCGTGCCGTCGCCACCGGCGGCAACGATCACGTCCACGCCGTGGTCGATCGCTTCGGCCACGTAGCGTTCGGCGTCACCGTCCTCCCAGGTCACCCGCACGTCCAGCTGCACGCCCTGCCCACGCCAATGCCCGACCGCATCGCGCAGCTCGTCGTTGCCTGCGGATTTTCCGTTGAGGATCAGGCGCCAGCGCGGGATGGTCATGCAGTGCTTCCGGTGCGGGGGTGGCACAGGCTAGCAATGCGCTGTTTGTCCGCAGTGAATGTCACGCAGATGTCATTCAGCTACCGGAGAATGGAAGGCCATAGCAGGGACGACGGATGGAGGCAGGATCAGCCTCCCACGCATGCAGCAGGGCCACGCCAGTGATTGGCGTGGTCTTTTTTTTGGAGTTCTCAGGGAGTGCGAACCAAGGTTCGCACCCACCCAACTGGGGTTTGCCCCCACGAGCCTCAGCCGTTGGCGAAATCGTGCAGCGCCTCGCCCTGCAACCGGTACACGGTCCACTCGTCCTGCGGCGTGGCGCCAGCGGCGGTGTAGAACTCGATGGCCGGGGTATTCCAGTCCAGCACTGACCATTCGAAACGACCGCAACCTTCGGCCACGGCCTGGCGTGCGATGTACTTCAGCAGCGCCTTGCCGGCGCCGGCGCCGCGCTTTTCCTGGCTGACGTACAGGTCTTCCAGGTAGATGCCCTTGCGGCCCAGCCAGGTGGAATAGTTGTAGAAATACACCGCGTAGCCGATCGCTTCGCCGTCGGCTTCGCAGATCAGCGCGCGGGCCGTCGCATCAGCACCGAACAGGCTCTCGGCGATGCCGATCTCATCGGTCTGCACCGAATGCTCGGCCTTCTCGTAGATGGCCAGCTCGCGGATGAAATGCAGGATCAGGCCCGCATCGGCGACGGTGGCCGGGCGGATGTTCAACAGTGCCATGAGCGGAAAAAAGGGGACGGAGGGAATTAAGCGAGCTTAATCCCCTCCGTCCCCTTTTTGTCAGCGCGCTGCAGCGACATTCGCGCGCATCTGCGCGATCACGTCCTGGTAGCTGGTCCTGGCGTTGAAGATGGCCGAGCCGGCCACGAAGGTGTCGGCGCCGGCGGCGGCGATCTCGCCGATGTTGTCGGCCTTCACGCCACCGTCGATCTCCAGGCGGATGTCCTTGCCGCTGGCATCGATCATCTTGCGCACCACGCGCAGCTTGTCCAGCGCCGAGGGGATGAAGGCCTGGCCGCCAAAGCCCGGGTTGACCGACATCAGCAGCACCAGGTCCAGGTCATCCAGCACCCAGTCGAGGATGTCCACCGGGGTGGCCGGATTGAGCACGATGCCCGGCTTGCAGCCCAGCGAGCGGATCAGCTGGATGGTGCGATGCACGTGGCGGCTGGCCTCCGGATGGAAGCTGATGTAGGTGGCACCGGCCTCGGCGAAATCCGGAATGATGCGGTCCACCGGCTCGACCATCAGGTGCACGTCGATCGGCGCGGTCACGCCATGCTTGCGCAGGGCCTGGCAGACCATCGGGCCGATCGTCAGGTTCGGCACGTAATGGTTGTCCATCACGTCGAAGTGGACCCAGTCAGCGCCCGCGGCAAGGACGTTGTCGACTTCCTCGCCGAGGCGGGCGAAGTTGGCGGACAGGATGGAGGGGGCGATGAGGCAGTTGGACATGGCCGGGCCTTGCAACGAGGGGAAAGAGGGTCAGCGCTTGCGCAGGGTCTTGATGCGGTCGTAGGCGGCATTGATCCGCCGCGACTTCTGTTCGGCCTGCTGCTGCAGCTCGGGGGCGGCGCCGCCAAGCTTGTCGGGGTGGTACTGGGAGATCAGCTTGCGGTAGGCACGCTCGATCTCGGCATCGGTGGCCTCGGAGGTCAGCCCCAGCTCCCGGTACGGGTTCTCCTTGTTCAGGCGGAACCAGTCCGAATCGAAGGCGTGGCCGATCAACAGGCCGACCACCGCGCCGAACAGCGGATTGGGCCGGAACAGCAGGGCGCCGGCGATGAATCCGAGCAGTTTTCCGTACCAGCGCATGGCGCTCCGGGGTCGACCGACGAAATGGACGCTCATTTTACGTCACAGCGGGCCCGGACGGCTTTACACTAGGCCGCCCGCTGGCCAGCGGGCCCGCCGGGTCCGCTGGGCAGCCGTATCGACAACGCCCCAGGAGTGCCCGTGCCAACCACGCTGTTGCAATCCGATCTCCCCGGCCTGCCCTTGCGCCATCGCGGCAAGGTGCGTGATGTGTTCGATATCCCGCGCGAGCGGCTGCCTGCCGGGACCCCGCCGGGCGACTACTTGTTGATGGTCGCCACCGATCGCCTCTCGGCGTTCGATGTGGTGCTGCCCGATCCGATCCCGGGCAAGGGCGAGATGCTCTGCCAGGTCTCCAACTTCTGGTTCGCCAAGACCGCGCACCTGATGCCCAACCACCTGACCGGCATCGACGTGGCCAGCGTGCTGCCCGAGGGCGTGGACCCGGCCCTGTACGCCAAGCGCGCGGTGGTCACCCGCAAGCTGAAGCCGGTGCCGGTGGAAGCGATCGCCCGCGGCTACCTGATCGGCAGCGGCTGGAAGGACTACCAGCGCACCGGCAAGGTCAGCGGCATCGACCTGCCCGATGGCCTGCGCCAGGCCGAGCAGCTGCCCGAGCCGATCTTCACCCCCTCGACCAAGGCCGCCGTCGGCGACCATGACGAGAACATCGATTTCGATGCGATGGTGAAGCAGGTGGGTGCGGACCTGGCCGAGCGCGTGCGCGACGCCACCCTGCGCATCTACAAGTTCGCCGCCGATTACGCCCGCGAGCGCGGCATCATCCTGGCCGACACCAAGTTCGAGTTCGGTACCGACGCCGATGGCCGCCTGTACATCATGGACGAGATGCTGACGCCGGATTCCTCGCGTTACTGGCCGGCCGACGAGTACGAAGTGGGCACCAGCCCGCCGAGCTACGACAAGCAGTTCGTGCGCGATTACCTGGAGACGCTGGACTGGGGCAAGACCGCCCCGGGCCCTAGCATCCCGGCCGAAATCATCGAGCGCACCCGCGCCAAGTACGCCGAGGCGCTGCAGCGCCTGGCCGGGATCAGCGTCGACTGATCCCCCTGCGCCCCGGCCGGAAAGGCCGGGGGCGTTCTGAATGCGGTAGTGCCGGCCGCTGGGCGGCAACCTCGCGAGCCTGCAGCCAGGCATGGCCTGGCTCTACTGCCGGTTGCCTGGGGTAGTGCCGGCCGCTGGCCGGCAACCTCGCGAACTCGGCTATGCTCTGGATTGCCGGCCAGCGGCCGGCACTACCGTTGTCCGAGGAAGCAACGCAGCATGCAGACCACCACCCAGCTTGCGCGGCCGATCGACCGCTACTTCGCCAGCTACTCCGACGACCACCGCAATGTGATCAACCAGCGCATCCACGTAGTGGCAGTACCGGCCATCCTCTGGTCGGTGGTGGCCCTGCTGTGGTGCCTGCCGCCACTGATCACCTGGTTCCAGTACGGCATCTGGTCGGCGTTCGCGATGTTCAGCGCCTGGTGCTTCTACAACAAGCTGTCGCGCCCGCTGGGTATCGGCATGCTCATCCAGTTCTTCGTGTTCGGCTGCCTGTGCCGCCTGCTGGAGGCCGAGATCGGCCTGCACAACCTGTTCTGGCTGGCCGTGGGCGTGTTCGTGGTGGCGTGGGTCGCGCAGTTCATCGGTCACAAGTTCGAGGGCCGCAAGCCCAGCTTCCTGACCGACCTGACCTACCTGCTGATCGGCCCGGCCTGGGTGATGGCCAAGTTCTACCGCAAGCTCGACTGGCGCTACTGAGGTGCCGGTGGCCGGCGGCGGCCGTCGTTTCCTGAACGGGCAGATCCCGTCACCCGCACTCGACGGCGGCCCTGCCAGCCTGCGCCGGTGACCCGCTCCCCACTTCCCGCCCGTCGACGGCAGCCCCTGTGCGACAGGGCCTGCGGTCTCCCTGCGTGGGCGTAGGGTGTCCCCCGAGGGCAGCCCGGGAGGAGAGGCAGGAACGCAATGTTGCGCCGCAGAAAAAATGAATCAGCGAACGTTACATGCAATTGATCGCTGTTCGATGGGTTTCGGCGACATTTCGCAGCCTGTTATCCTCCCTGACCTGCTCGTGAATCATGGATTCCCTGCATGCTCCCCAGCCTGCCCCTGCTGCTGGCCCTGCCCTTCCTGATGGCAGCGGCCGTTGCGGCCTTCCCCCGTAGTTCGCGCTCGACTGCTGCCTGGCTGGCGGCGCTGGCACCGTTGGGCGGGCTGGCCATCCTCGGCTGGCTGACCCCGTCCGTACTCGATGGCCAGGTGGTGCGCACGATGGTGCCCTGGCTGCCGCAGATCGGGCTGGACTTCACCCTGCGCCTGGACGGGCTGGCCTGGATGTTCGCCGGGCTGGTGCTGGGCATCGGCGCGCTGGTGGTGCTGTATGCGCGCTACTACCTGAGCCAGCAGGACAGCGCGCACCGCTTCTACTGCTACCTGCTGCTGTTCATGGGCGCCATGCTGGGCATGGTGCTGTCGGGCAACCTGCTGTTGCTGATGATCTTCTGGGAAATGACCAGCATCAGCTCGTTCCTGCTGATCGGTTTCTGGTCGCACCGCCAGGATGCCCGCGAAGGCGCGCGCATGGCGCTGGTGATCACCGGCGGCGGCGGCCTTGCCCTGCTCGGTGGCGTGCTGCTGATCGGCCGCATCGTCGGCAGCTTCGACCTGGACGTAGTGCTGGCTGCCGGCGAGCAGATCCGCGCCAGCGCGCTGTACCCCTACGCGCTGTTCCTGGTGCTGGCCGGCATCTTCACCAAGAGTGCGCAGTTCCCGTTCCACTTCTGGCTGCCGCACGCGATGGCGGCGCCGACCCCGGTCTCGGCCTACCTGCACTCGGCCACCATGGTGAAGGCCGGCGTGTTCCTGCTGGCGCGCCTGCACCCGGCGCTGGCCGGCAGCGATCTGTTCTTCTACACGGTCAGCGGCATCGGCGCGCTGACCCTGCTGATCGGCGCCTGGAACGCGATCTTCCAGCACGACCTGAAGGGCCTGCTGGCCTATTCGACGATCTCGCACCTGGGCCTGATCACCCTGCTGTTCGGCCTGTCCACGCCGATGGCGGTGGTGGCCGGCGTGTTCCACATCCTCAACCACGCCACCTTCAAGGCCTCGCTGTTCATGGCCGCCGGCATCATCGACCACGAGACCGGCACCCGTGACATGCGCAAGCTGGGCGGGCTGCGCAGGCTGATGCCGTTCACCAGTGCGCTGGCGATCATCGCTTCGCTGGCGATGGCCGGCATTCCGCTGCTCAACGGCTTCCTGTCCAAGGAAATGCTGTTCGCCGAAGCGATCACTGCGGGCGGCCCGGGCACCATGCGTACGGCGGTGTCGATCGCCGCGCTGCTGGCCGGTGTGTTCGGCGTGGCCTACAGCCTGCGCTTCGTGCACGACACCTTCTTCGGCCCCGGCCCGCACGACCTGGACCGGGTGCCGCACGAGCCGCCGCGCTGGATGAAGGTGCCGGTGGAACTGCTGGTGGTGATCTGCATCGCGGTAGGCGTGGCCCCGGCGCTGACCGTGGCACCGGTACTGCATGCCGCCGCCGCGTCGATCCTCGGCCCGGCGATGCCCGAGTACAGCCTGGCGGTGTGGCACGGCTTCAACCTGCCGCTGGCGATGAGCGCGATCGGCGTGGTTGGTGGCGTGGCGCTGTACTTCGGCCTGCGCAAACTGATCAACCTGCACGGCGTGACCAACGTCAGCACCGGTCGCAACGTGTTCCATGCACAGCTGGATGCGGTGTCCGCGCTGGCCATGCGCCTGACCAACGGCATCGCCAACGGCAGCCTGCAGCGCATGCTGCTGGGCCTGGTGCTGGTGGCGATCGTGGTCGCTGCGGCGCCGTTCGTGGCCAACCCGGCCTCGCCGAACTGGACCGCACCGCAGCCGATCCCGCTGCTGGGCTGGGCGCTGTGGCTGGTGATGATGGCCTGTGCGGTGGCCACCCTGCGCGTCTACAAGCAACGCCTGCTGGCGGTGCTGCTGGTCGGCGGCGTCGGCCTGATGGTGGCGCTGACCTTCGTGTTCCTGTCCGCGCCCGACCTGGCCCTGACCCAGCTGCTGGTGGAGATGGTCACCCTGGTGCTGATGCTGCTGGGCATGAACTACCTGCCTGCGCAATCCGGGCCGGAGCGACCGCGCTGGCGCAAGCGCCGCGATGCGGTGATCGCCATCCTCGCCGGTGGCGGCCTCGGCGCGCTGGCCTATTCGGCGATGACCCTGCCGCCGAACACCATGGCCGGCGAACTGCTGGGCCGGGCGCTGCCCGAGGCGTATGGCCAGAACGTGGTCAACGTGATCCTGGTCGACTTCCGCGGCTTCGATACCTTCGGCGAGATCACCGTGTTCGGCATCGCCGCACTGGTGGTGCATGCGCTGCTGCGGCGCACGCGGATGGCACCGGAGCAGATCATGCCCGGCCCGCCGATCAAGCTGCCGGTGCCGGCCGACCTGGCGCAGATCATGTTCCCGCTGACCCTGACCGTGTCGATCTTCCTGTTCCTGCGCGGCCACAACGCGCCGGGTGGTGGCTTCATCGCCGGCCTGGTGCTGGCGGTGCCGCTGCTGATCCAGTACGTGATCCAGGGCACCGCGTCGGTGGAATCGCGCTTCGGCTTCGATTACATCCGCTGCATCGGCATGGGCCTGCTGATCGCCCTGCTCAGCGGCAGCGCCTCGATGCTGTTCGGCGTGCCGTTCCTGACCAGCGGCCACCTCGATCTGCACCTGCCGCTGATCGGCGACGTACCGCTGGCCAGCGCGATCGGCTTCGACATCGGCGTCTACCTGGTGGTGTTCGGCGGCGCCATGCTGATGCTGTCGATGATGGGCACGATCAAGCCATCGCGCACCCGTACCGCCCGCAAGGGCGAGATCGACCTGCAACGCCGTTCGGCACGCACCGGGGAGATGCACTGATGGAACTGGCCCTGGCTACCGCGATCGGCGTGCTGACCGCGATCGGCATCTACCTGCTGCTGCGTGCGCGCAGCTTCGATGTGATTCTCGGCATGACCTTCCTGTCCTACGCGACCAACCTGCTGATCTTCGCCGGTGGCCGCGTGGTGCTGGGCAAGGCGCCGGTACTGCAGGAGGGCGTGGACAGCCACCTCGGCAACTACACCGACCCGCTGCCGCAGGCACTGGTGCTCACTGCCATCGTCATCGCGTTTGCGATGACCGCGGTGAGCATCGTGCTGGCCATGCGCAGCCGCAGCGACAACCACAGCGACCACGTGGACGCCTACGAGCCGGATGACGATCTGCAGGATGAGGGCATTTCGCCGCGCCAGGGTGAGGACCGCGCATGAACCATCTGGTGATCCTGCCGATCCTGATTCCGCTGTTGGGTGCTGCGCTGTCGCTGTTCGTCGAACACCGCCGCTATGGCCCCAGGGTGCAGCGCGCGGTGGCCTGGACCTCGCTGTCGGCGCTGGCCCTGGCGGTGGGCCTGCTGTTCGCCACCACCGCCAGCGGTGAGATCAACGTCTACCTGCTGGGCGACTGGCCGTCACGGCTGGGCATCGCACTGGTGGCCGACCGGCTGTCGGCGTGGATGCTGCTGACCACCCTGCTGCTGGCCATCCCCTGCCTGCTGCATGCCTGCTCGGGCTGGGACCGCCGCGCGCCGCACTTCCATGCGCTGTTCCAGTTCCAGCTGGTCGGCCTCAACGGCGCCTTCCTGACCGGCGACATCTTCAACCTGTTCGTGTTCTTCGAGGTGATGCTGATCGCCTCCTACGGCCTGCTGCTCAGCGGCGGCCGTGGCCTGCGCATGCGCATCGGCCTGCACTACGTGGTGTTCAACGTCACCGCCTCGACCCTGTTCCTGATCGCGCTGGGCCTGCTGTATGCCTCGCTGGGCTCGTTGAACATGGCCGAGCTGTCGCAGCGCATCGCCGAGGTGCCGCCGGCGCAGCTGACCCTGGTCAAGGCGACGATGGGCTTGTTGCTGCTGGTGTTCTGCGCCAAGGCCGCGCTGATGCCGCTCTACCTGTGGCTGCCGGAAGCCTATTCACGTGCACCAGCGGCGGTGGCCGCGCTGTTCGCGATCATGACCAAGGTCGGCCTCTACGCGGTGCTGCGCATCCAGATGCTGTGGTTCGGCGACGACGCCGGTGCGATGGCCGGCTACGGCCGCGACTGGCTGCTGTGGGCCGGCGTGGCGACGCTGGTGCTCGGTGGCCTCGGTGCATTGGCCGCGACCCGCCTGCGCGTGCTGATCTCGTACCTGGTGATCGTCTCGGCGGCCACGCTGTTCATCGCCTTCGCCGTGGGTACGCCACAGGTGCTCTCCGCCGGCCTGTACTACCTGCCGCACAGCAGCTTCGTGGCCGCCGCGCTGTTCCTGATTGCCGACCTGATCCGCCGTCGCCGCGGTGGCGCCAGCGACCGCAAGGAAGTGGTCGCGCCGATGCCGGGCAAGGAAACGCCGGCGGTGCTGTTCCTGATCGGCGCGGTGTCGGTGGCCGGCCTGCCGCCGCTGTCCGGCTTCCTGGCCAAGGCCGCCCTGCTGGCCGGCATGCCGGCGCAGTACACCGGTCCGGTGTGGACCGCGGTGCTGGTCAGCAGCCTGCTGGTGATCATGGGCCTGACCCGTGGCGGCATCCGCCTGTTCTGGCGCGTGCCGCCGGTCGATCCGGAGGCGCCGCCGCCACGCAAGGCACGGCTGCGCCGGGTCGAGCTGTATGCCGCCTGCATCCTGCTGGCCTACGGCATCGGCATGACCCTGGCCGCCGCGCCGTTGATGCGCTACACCGACGCCACCGCCGCACAGCTGCTGCACCCCAGCGAGTACGTGCAGCAGCTGCGCGCGACCACGCCGGAGATCCGCCAGCCATGACCGCCCAGCGCTCCCTGTTCCGCCGCATCATTCCCTCGCCGATGCTCAGCATCATGGTGGTGGCGTTCTGGCTGCTGATGTCCGACAGCTTCACCCTCGGCCAGATCGTGCTGGGGCTGGTGCTGGGCGTGGTGGTGCCCCTGTTCGCCGCACGCCTGGACCGCGAGTTCGCCCGCATCGGCACGTTGCGACCGCTGCCGAAACTGCTGTGCGTGACCCTGTGGGACATCCTGATGTCCAACATCCGCGTGGCCATCCAGGTGCTGGGCCCGGAGAAGAACATCCGCCCAGGCTTCATCTGGCTGCCGCTGGACATCGCCAACATCCACGGTATCGCCGCACTGACCAGCATGATCACGCTGACCCCCGGCACGGTCTCGGCCGTGCTCAGCGACGACCGCAGGTTCCTGATGGTGCATGTGCTGCACCTGGAGGACCCGCAGGACCTGATAGACACGATCAAGCGACGTTACGAAGCCCCGTTGATGGAGATCTTCCCATGACTGGATTCCAGATCATCCAGACCACGCTGGTGGTGTGCATGCACGTGGTCGGCCTGGCCATGCTGCTGGCCACCTGGCGCCTGCTGCGCGGCCCGACCGTGCCCGACCGCATCCTGGCGCTGGACACCCTGTCGGTGACCGCCATCGCCGAGCTGATGCTGTTCGGCATGTACCTGAACTCCGCGATCTACTTCGAAGCCGCGCTGGTCATCGCCATGCTCGGCTTCGGCAGCACCGTGGTGCTGAGCAAGTTCGTGCTGCGCCGGGACATCGTCGAATGATCACCGCGATCCAGATCGGCCTGTCGATCCTGCTGCTGTTCGGCTGCTTCTTCATCCTGGTCGGGGCACTGGGCCTGGTGAAGCTGTCCACGTTCTTCAAGCGCCTGCATGCCCCCACCAAGGCCAGCACGCTGGGCGTGGGCTGCGTGCTGGTGTGTTCGGTGTGCTACCACATCTTCCTCGGCCAGGACCCGCAGCCACGTGAGCTGCTGATCACCGTGTTCCTGTTCATCACCGCGCCGATCAGCGCACACATGATGGCCAAGGCCGCGCTGTCGCTGCTGATGGAGAAGCGTCCCAGCCTGCCGGGCAACGAACCGGCCGCCGAGGAGCAGCTGCCGCCGCCGGAACCGGTGCGGGAAGAAGAAACCACACAGAAACGGTAGTGCCGGCCGCTGACCGGCAACCGCAAGGTTCCGTAAGGCAACGAGGTTGCCGGCCAGCGGCCGGCACTACCTCACGGTGCGGCCACCAGCAGCACTTCCAGCACCAGCCAGCCCACGAACGCGACCAGCAGGATCGCGCCTTCGCCGCGGTTGATCTTCAGGTCACCACGCAGCATCGGGTACAGCACCAGGGCGAACGCCAGCAGCGCCGGCAGTTCCAGGCGCACGAACGAGGCCGGCAGCGCCAGCGGCTGCAGCATGGCCATCGCACCGATCACCAGCAGCAGGTTGACCGCGCTGGACCCCAGCACATGCCCCAGCACCATGTCGCCATGACCGCGACGCGCGGCGGCGATGGCGGCAGCCACCTCCGGAAGCGCGGTACCGATGGCCACCGGCAGCAGGCCGACCAGCAGTGGCGTCCAGCCCAGCGCGGTTCCGAAATCAGCCGCCGCACCGACCACCAGGCGTGCGCCCCAGTACAGGGTCAATGCGGCAATCAGCACGCGCAGGACGTTCAACGGCAGGCTGGTGCGGCTCAGCGCGGACTCGGCGATGGCCGCCTGCACCTCGGCGCTCTCGCGGCGGCCACGGCGCAGCAGCACGACCTGCATGACGATGAAGCCGGCGACCAGCACGCCGCCTTCCCAGCGCGCCAGCCGGCCGTCGAGGCCGAACAGGATCAGCAGCGCAGCGGCCGCCAGCAGCGACCACCACAGCACCGTCTGCAGGCGCGCGCGCAGCAGCAACGGTGCGGCGATCGCCGCCAGGGCCAGGGTCAAGCCCAGGTTGACGATGCTGCTGCCCACCGCATTACCCAATGCCAACTCGGGTTGGCCGACCGCCAACGCCCGCGCGTTGACCGCCAATTCCGGCAACGAGGTGGTCACCCCAAGCAGCAGCAGGCCGGCGGTGAACGGGCTGGCCCCGAAGCGCTGGGCCAGGCCGGACACGGCCTTGACGATGGAGTCCCCGCCCAGCGCCAGCAGCAGCAGGCCGAGCAGGAACCAGGCAATGGCAATGGCGATCATCGAGCACTCCCCCAGCGGTCGTGGCGCGATTCTACGCTGGCCCCGCGCGCGTGGCTGGGCCGTGGATCAAGGATCAGCCACAGCCTTCCACGTAATCGACCTGCGGAGTCTTTCCGACCCGCCATGCGCCGACCTTACCGTCGGCACCCAGCGCGAAGTCGATCACCGCATCGCCTTCCTGCGCCGGGCGCACACGCAGGTGCTGGGCCTTCTCGTCGTATTTGTCAGGGCCGACATCGGCGCGCTCGGGGTACAGCACCTGCAGCTCGCCCAGGGTCATGCCGACCTTGCCGCCGCCCGGTGCGATGATCGCGGCGCTGCGCACGTCATAGCGCACCAGCTTGCGGCCTTCGATCATCAGGCGCGGATCCTCGGCGTCCTGCGGACGCAGGAAGTAGCAGCCATCGTTGCTGTCGTCAGCCGGCAGCGGCTTGCCGGCCGCATCGGTGCCGAGCCCCTGCAGCGGCGTTCCAAATCCCGTGCGGACCTCGGCGATGGTGGCGCCCAGCGTCGCACCGGCGAAGCCGTCCAGGCGCGCCGGCCCCTGTTGCGCAGGCTGGGCGGGCGCGGGGGCCGGGGCAGCGGTGGCACCTGCGCTGGGTGGCACGCTGCTACCGGCGGCGGCAGGGGCCTCGGCACTGCGGTTGCAGGCGGTGAGCGAAAGCAGCAACAGACCAGCAATCGGGAGGTGCTTCATCGGTGCGGTTCCCTGGCACGAAGGTGGCTGCACGCTAGCGCAATGCGCGTGCAGGCGCTGCATTGTCATCGCGGTTTCATCGCCTTCGTTCAGGCTCGGCCTGCACCGACTCGCCAGTCCCTTCCAATGCAACCGCGCAAGACCGATCTCGCCCGAACCGCGCTGCAGGCCCACCGCGCGCCGCTGGACATGCGCCAGCGCCGGCTGCTGATCCTGTGCGACGGCCAGCGCACTGTCGCCGAGCTGACCGACCTGCTCGGCCAGGAAGCGCCGGCCATGGTGATCCAGCTGGTGCAGAGCGGTTACCTGGACACCGGGCCGACCATAGCACCGCTGCCAGCGCCCGCAGTACCGGTCGCACAGCCCGCTACGCCACCGGCCCCGACGCCCATCACGGCCAGCGCGCCCGCACCAGCGCCCACGGCGCCGGTCGAACGCCGCCGCTCGCTGGTGGCCGCGCGCATCTATGTACTGGGCATCCTGGAAATGCAGCGCCACCCGCAGGCGGCGGCGCTGTTCCGCGACCTGCAGCAGGCGCGTGCGGAAGACGAGGTACTGCAGCGGCTGCAGTCGGCGATGCAGATGCTGCCCGGACTGACCTCGGACGGCTACTGCCAGCGCGTGCGGCAGCGCCTGCTGGAGGCACTGCCGCTGGAGCATTGCGACGCCTTCGCCGAAGCCGCGTAAGCGCAGGTTCCGGCGGGAATCATCCACGCATGGCGTGGATCTACGGCTTCACATCCCGACCGCCTTTCGGTAGATCCACGCCATGCGTGGATGCGATCAGGGTCCGTGCCGACCAAGAGCGGCAACCGGTAGATCCACGCCGTGCGTGGATGCGGTCAGGATCCATGCCGACCAAGGTCGGCACCTACCAAGAGCGGCAACCGGTAGATCCACGCCATGCGTGGATGCGGTCAGCGTCCGTGCCGACCAAGGTCGGCACCTACCAAGAGCGGCAACCGGTAGATCCACGCCGTGCGTGGATGCGGTCAGGATCCGTGCCGACCAAGGTCGGCACCTACCAAGCTAGCGGGACGGCCGGAAGTTGTTGCGCAGGCCGTTCCAGCACTGCTGGTAATCGCCCTGGCGATGGCCGGCGGCCAGCGCCTGCGCAGTCGGGCGGATCACCGCACGGGTCTCGAACATGAAGGCCATGGTGTCCTTGATCACGTCCGCCTTCGACAGGTCCGCATTGGAGGCCTTGTCGAAGGTCGGTGCATCGGGGCCGTGACCGCTCATGCAGTTGTGCAGCGATGCGCCACCCGGCACGAAGCCTTCGGCCTTGGCGTCGTAGGCGCCATGTACCAGGCCCATGAACTCGCTGGCGATGTTGCGGTGGAACCACGGCGGGCGGAACGTGTTCTGTGCCACCAGCCAACGCGGCGGGAAGATCGCGAAGTCCATGTTGCTGGTGCCCGGCGTGTCGCTGGGCGAATGCAGCACCAGGAAGATCGACGGATCCGGGTGGTCATAGCTGATCGAGCCGATGGTGTTGAAGCGGCGCAGATCGTAGCGGTACGGCGCGTAGTTGCCATGCCAGGCCACCACGTCCAGCGGCGAATGGTCGATCGGGGCCCGCCACAGGCGACCGTCGAACTTTGCGATCAGTTCGAAATCACCGTCCACGTCCTCGAACGCCGCGTGCGGCGTCTCGAAGTCGCGCGGGTTGGCCAGGCCGTTGGAGCCGATCGGGCCGAGGTCGGGCAGCTTCAGCAGCGCGCCGTAGTTCTCGCAGATGTAGCCACGGCTCGGGCCGTCGGGCAGCTCCACCCGGAAGCGCACGCCACGCGGGATCACCGCGATCTGCTGCGGCTCGATCTCGATCACGCCCATCTCGGTCAGCAGGCGCAGCGCGCCCAGCTGCGGCACGATCAGCAGCTCGCCATCGGCGTCGTAGAAGTAGCGGCCGGCCATGTCGCGGTTGGCCGCGTACAGATGGATGCCGACGCCGGCATGCGCATCGGGCGAGCCGTTGCCACCCATCGTGTACAGGCCTTCGACGAAGTCGGTCGGCTGTTCCGGCAGCGGCAGCGGGCTCCAGCGCAGCTGGTTCGGCGAGGCCGGCTGTGCGCCGAAATCACACTGCAGCTGCGACTGCGCGAACGGGGTGAACTCGCCATGGGTGACCGCCGGGCGGATCCGGTACAACCAGCTGCGGCGGTTGCTGCCGCGTGGCGCGGTGAAAGCGGTGCCGGTCAGCTGTTCGGCATACAGGCCGTGGGCCACCTTCTGCGGCGAATTCTGCCCGACCGGCAGTGCGCCGGCCACGGCCTCGGTGGCGAATTCGTTGCCGAAACCGGACTGGTAGCCGCGGGCGGTGAGGGCGGGGGACATGGAAACTCCAGAGATTGCCGGCCAGCGGCCGGCACTACCATGTGGACAGGCAATGTCGGCGGGAGGCCGACATTGCCTGCAGACCTTACAGCACGCCGCGGCGGATCTGGTCGCGCTCGATGCTCTCGAACAGCGCGGTGAAGTTGCCTTCGCCGAAGCCTTCGTTGCCCTTGCGCTGGATGATCTCGAAGAAGATCGGGCCGATGCAGTTCTGGGTGAAGATCTGCAGCAGCTTGCGCTGGTGGGTTTCCGGATCGGCGTCGATCAGGATCTTGTTCTTCGCCAGGCGCGCGACGTCTTCACCGTGGTTCGGCACGCGCTGGTCGATCACGTCGAAGTAGGTCTCCGGCGTGTCGAGGAAGTCCACGCCCTGCGCGCGCATCGCTTCGACGGTTTCGTAGATGTTCTCGGTAAAGCAGGCGATGTGCTGGATGCCCTCGCCCTTGTACGCGTCCAGGTACTCGTTGATCTGGCTCTTCGGGTCGGACGATTCGTTCAGCGGGATGCGCACGATGCCGTCCGGCGCGGTCATCGCCTTGGACACCAGGCCGGTCTTCAGGCCCTTGATGTCGAAGTAGCGGATCTCGCGGAAGTTGAACAGGCGCTCGTAGTAGTCCGACCACTGCTGCATGTTGCCGAAGTACAGGTTGTGGGTCAGGTGGTCGATGAAGGTCAGGCCGAAGCCGACCGGGTGCAGGTCGGTGCCGGCGATCTGCTCGTAGTCACCGTCGAAGATGCTGCCGGCGCTGCCATAGCGGTCGACCAGGTACAGCATGCAGTCGCCGATGCCCTTGATGACCGGCGCGTTGACCGCCTTGCTGTCCGGCTTGAAGGCGATGGCTTCGGCGCCGTTGCCCAGTGCGGTCTGGTAGACCTCCTGGCCCGGCTTCTTGAACCGGATGGCGAAGCCGCAGGCGCACGGACCATGCTTTTCGGCGAAGTCGGCGGCGAACGAATCGGGGTCTTCATTGACCAGGAAGTTGACGTCGCCCTGGCGATAGACGGTAATCGGACGCTGCTTGTGCTTGAGCACCGCGCTGAAGCCCATCTTCCGGAAGTACTCGTGCAGCTCCTGGCCACGGCCGGCCGGGGCGGCGAATTCGACGAACTCGAAGCCGTCGATGCCCATCGGGTTCTCGAAGGTGGTGACCTGCATGCCGGGGTTGGGGTGCGAGGCGGTCGGGACTGCGGTATTCATGGCGTGGCTCCGAATCGGTACCGCATCGGTACAAACCAGGTGCGGGCAGGTAGGGACCCGGCGAGAATGCAGGGTCTGGACCTACCCCTTATAGTTACACTTGAAACCACCAGCAAGGTGCACCGCAACATGAGCCCCGAACCCGCCTCGACCCGCCTGCGTGCCTCGCACGTCCTGCTCGACCTGGAACAGTTCCTGCCCTACCGGCTGAGCGTGCTGTCCAACCGGGTCAGCGGCAACATCGCCAAGCTATACGGTGATCGTTACGGCCTGGCGATCCCCGAGTGGCGGGTCATCACCATTCTGGCGCTGTACCCGGGTTCGTCGGCCAGCGAGGTGTCCGACCGCACGGCGATGGACAAGGTGGCGGTCAGCCGTGCCGTGGCCCGCCTGCTGGAGCGCGGCTTCATCAAGCGCGAGACCCACGGCGACGACCGCCGGCGTTCGGTGCTGGCGCTGTCGGCAGCCGGCTTCGAGGTGTACGAGACCATCGCGCCGATGGTGATCGAGATCACCCGCAAGCTGATGTCGGTGCTGAGCGAGGAGGAGGAGCAGGTGCTGGAAAAGCTGATCCTGCGCCTGGCCGGCGAGGGCCTGGAGCGGATGGGCGAAGGGGTGTAAGCAAAAAGGGGACGGAGGGGATTAAGTCGTTTCAGGCACACGTGTGCTGATTGCGGCTTAATCCCCTCCGTCCCCTTTTTCAGCTCAGGTGCTTGCGCCGCGCGTGGATCCACGGCACTGCCAGCGCCGCGATGGCGCCGCCGGCGAAGCCGAGCGAGGCGGCGACGGTGGCCGCTTCTACCGCCCCCGGCAGTGCCAGCGCGGCAGCCACCAGCAGCAGTGACGGCAAGCCGACGAAGGTACCCAGGAAGAAGTGCCAACGCGGCGACCAGGTGTTGAGCTGCAGCAGGCTGACCGGCTGCCAGGCTTCGGATGCGGCGTCTTCGGCGATCTTCGCCACCACCTTGCCCAGATCCAATTCCGGCAGCGCGCGGCCGAGGCGAGCGGTCGCCAGCAGTTCGGCCACGGCGTCCACCGGCGGGAAGCTGGATGGCCACGCGGCCGGTGCAGGCACGCCGTAGGCGGTCAGCAACGGCACGCTCAGCCACGGCGCCACCAGTGGGCGCATGCGGCGTCGGCCATGCACGCACCAGATCTGCGGCTGGCCGTGCGCGGTGACGCTGTACAGCGCCAGTTCGTTGGCCAGCGGATAACCGAGCATGGTCACCCGTGCGGCCAAGCTGTCCTGGCCCATCGCACGCAGGAAGCCGGGGCGGCTGCGCCCTTCCTGCATCCACGCCAGGCCCAGCGCACCCACCAGGTACGCCTCGGCCACGTCCTTGCTGCCGGCGGTGGCGCGCTCGTCACTGGCCAGGTACCAGGCCAGTGACTTCGGTTCGGACACATCATCCAGCCCCCAACGGCTGTCATCGCCCAGCACGTGGCGCACCGGCAGCCGCGCCGGGGCGGTCTCGCCCCGCTCGCCCGGCTGCAGGAACGGCAGCACGCCCTGGATGAAGGTGGACAGCTCGATCGCGCGCACGCCATGGCCCTGCCATTCCGGCGGCAGCAACCCGGCCAGCTGGCCCTCGGCGGCCAGCGCGTCCAGTCGCGATTTCTGCTCGACCAGCTTCTGCACCGCACCCTTCAGCACCACGTTGTCGGGCAGCGCGATCTGCGGCAGGCGGTGGCGCGGGGGGGCCAGTTCGACAGTTTCCTGGCCGATGCCCGCGTCATCCAGCAGCGCCTCCTGCGGCGGCAGGGTCACGCCGTCGCCTGCCCCAGCGTCGGCCAGGTCGCTGGCAGCTTCGGGCAATCGTTCGGCGTGGTCGCTGTGCATGGGGCGTTCCGGTAGGTTGTGTCGACGGAGCGTCGACTGAGGTCCTTGCCGGTAACGGCGGCCACGCCGTGAAATTGAGTCAGCGATTCAGGGAATGTGACCGCACCCACAGTAGGTCCACGCCTTCAAGGCCGGCACCCATCGCGTTTGCCGGCCAGCGGCCGGCACTACCGGTCAGGCGCCCATTGCTTGAGGAAGGCGCTCACACGCACAGGCTGGAACGCTTCGCCCCGGCGCAGCTCGGCGGTGGCCTGCGACACCAGCAGGCTGCCGTCGGCGTCCAGCACCAGCAGGCGCGGGTAGTCGCGGTCCATCACCGGGAACTGGGCGAAGAAGGCGCTGTTGGGCTGCGCGTCACTCGCGTTGACCTTCACCCACACGTAGTGGGCATCGCGGAAGCGGCGCAGGTCGCCGTTGCCTTCCACCAGCTCGTCCAGCGCCTGGCAGCGATCGCAGGCGGCGTTGCCGACTTCCAGCAGGATGCGCTTCTTGCCGCGCTGGGCTTCCACCTTGGCGGTGGCCAGGTCGTCGGCGGGGTCGCGGGCCGGGTCGAACTGCGCGCCGAGCCCGGCGATGGCGGCAATGTCCGCCGCCACCGGGGTGTTGCCCGAGGCCACCGGTTCGCTGGGGTCAGCGACCGGTGGCTCGGTGGGCCGGGTATCCAGCGGCTGCGTCGGCTCGGCGGCGGCAGGCGGTTGCGGTTGGGAACAGGCGCCGATCAGCGCCGCACAGACCACCACCACTGCACTACCGAGCTTCATGCGCATGCCTTCTACCCTCTCATCATTTACTTGACGCCGTGCATCAGCTTGTTGATCAGCGGGGCGATCAGGAACAGCACCACGCCGGAGCCGATCAGGGCCCAGAACCCGAAGGTATACCCCTTCAGGGCCGACTCGACCGTCATGCCGCCTTCACCACTGACCACGCCGGCGAAGATGCCCGACAGGTTGTTGCCGATGCCGGTGGACAGGAACCAGCCGCCCATGCCGAAGCCGACCAGGCGCACCGGAGCCAGCTTGGTCACCATCGACAGGCCGATCGGCGACAGGCACAGCTCACCGACCGACTGGATGACGTAGACCATGAACAGGGTCCAGAACGGGATCTTGCCGTCCACGACCATCTGCGACAGCGCGTACATCAGCAGGGCGAAGGCGGCGCCGTTGAACAGCAGGCCGAGGCCGAACTTGCGCGGAATCGACGGATTGGCGCGACCCAGGGCCACCCAGATCCAGGCGATGATCGGCGCCAGGGTGATGATGGCCACCGAGTTGACCGACTGGAACCAGGCCGTCGGGAAGGTCCAGTCACCCATCTGGCGGTTGACGATGTTCTCGGCCAGGAAGGTGAACGAGCTGCCGGCCTGTTCGAAGAACATCCAGAACATCACGTTGAAGGCGAAGATGATCAGCATGGCGATCACGCGGTCGCGCTGCACCTTGCCCTCGCGGATGCCCTCAACCAGCAGCAGCACGGCCAGCGCGGTGAACATCGCGCCCAGGATCCAGGCCAGCGCGGTGGCGCCGGTGGCCAGCAGGAAGTAGGCAACCGGGATCGCGACCACGGCACCGATCAGCACCATGATGATGCGGCCGAAACCTTCAGCGCCGGCCGGCGGTGCACCGATGCCCTTCAGGCCGGCGCGACCGATGTAGAACCACACCAGCGAGATCAGCATGCCCACGCCCGAGGCGATGAACACGACCTTGTACGACGGCATTTCCGAGGTACCGAAGACCTTGCGGGCCAGGTACTCGGTCAGCACCGGGGCGATCATCGCGCCGATGTTGATACCCATGTAGAAGATGGTGAAGCCCGAATCGCGGCGCTCGTCCTTCAGGCCGTACAGCTTGCCGACCATGGTCGAGATGTTCGGCTTGAACATGCCGTTGCCCACGATGATCGTGGCCAGGCCAAGCTTGAAGATGTGCTCCTGCGGCAGCGAGATCATGAACAGGCCGGCGGCCATGATGATCGCGCCGGTCAGGATCGAGCGCTGGTAGCCGAGCACCCGGTCGGCCACGTAGCCACCGAAGATCGCCGCGGCGTACACCAGGGCCAGGTAGGCGCCGTAGATGCGGCTGGCGTCGCCTTCACCGGCAGCGTTGCCGTTGTAGAACTGGGCGACGATGTACAGCACCAAGGCCCAGCGGATGCCGTAGAACGCAAAGCGTTCCCAGAACTCGGTCATGAACAGCATCCACAGTGGGCGCGGATGGCCCAGCGTGGTCTTGAAGTCCGGCAGCGCCGGCTCTGGGGTGTTCGCAGTGGCGTTTACGCTCATGCGGGTTTCCTGGTTCGGTGGATGACGAGCACGTCCGATGTGCAGTGGAGCAACGCGCGAGGATCACCGACTTCTGGCGTTCACGTCAAATACACGCCGTTTGAGGCAGGTCACCGCCTGCTCGCTGAACTTGCATCTGAAACGATCCAGCCGCCGGCCGGGATTCAAGCTGAATGGGGATCAGCCCAATGCGGCCGGGGGCGCCGCCTGCAGGCTGGTGCGTACCTGGAACAGCTCGGGGAAGAAGGTCAGCTCCAGCGCCTTGGCCAGGAAGCCCACCCCGGACGAGCCGCCGGTGCCGCGCTTGAAGCCGATCACCCGCATCACCGTACGCATGTGACGGAATCGCCACAGCTGGAAGGCAGTCTCCAGGTCCACCAGGTCCTCGCACAGCGAGTACTCGCGCCAGTAACGGTCGGTGTCCTGGTAGATGCGCTCGAACACCGGCTGCAGGGCGTCGTCGGCCACGTGCGGCTGGGTCCAGTCGTGGGTCTCGTACACCGCCGGCACGGCATGCCCGAAGCGGGCCAGGTACTTCAGGAATTCCTCGTACAGGCTCGGCGCCTCCAGCACGGTGCGCAGCTGCGCCTGCCCGGCCGGGTCGTGCTCGAACACCTGCAGCATCTGCGCGTTCTTGTTGCCCAGCAGGAACTCGATGTAGCGGTACTGCAGCGACTGGAAGCCCGAGGACGGGCCCAGCACGTCGCGGAAGCCCATGTACTCGGACGGGGTCAGCGTTTCCAGCACCGACCACTGCTCGGTGAGCTGGCGCAGCACCTGCTTGCTGCGCGCCAGCACCTTGCGGCACTGCCAGACTTCATCGCGCTGCAGGAAGCCGATCGCCGCGCGCAGTTCGTGGCCGAGCAGCTTCAGCCACAGCTCCGAGGTCTGGTGCTGGATGATGAAGAGCATCTCGTCGTGGTGCGGCGGGCTGGACAGCGGCTGCTGCGCGCTGAGCAGCTGGTCCAGCCGCAGGTAACCGCCGTAGGTCAGCCGCCCCTGCAGGTCGGTGTGGATGCCGGCTTCGAGATCGCGTTGGTTGTTGTCGACGGACATGGGCGGGACCAGATCGGGGGCGGCAAGGGTAGCGCGTTGCCGCCGCGCTGGCAGCCGCTGGGTCCATACCGGGGCGTGCGGTTGGCCGTGGAGCATCGGCCGTTGCCGGGGCTGCGCGTGGAACCGATCACGCCGTTGCGCGAGCAGTCAGCCAGAGGCGTATTCTGATGCTTTGCAGCAACGACTGAATACGTTGTTGTTATTGGCCCCCCACCCGCCGGCAGGGGTAAAACGGGGAGTCGCCGTGTTGCGGCGCAGGAAGGCTATTCCGTACGCGTTCCTTAACATGGCGATTCATATCATTTGTAACTTCTCTGTCGAAGGTGCAGTACGCAATGACGGTTGCCGCTGAATTCAAGATCGAATACCTGCAGTACCTGGACGTGGACGGCAAGCTCGTCCGCGATGACCTGCCCGCGTCGCTGCGCGACCCCAAGGTCCTGGTACCGCTGTTCAAGCAGATGCTGTTCGTACGTACGTTCGACAGCAAATCCATCGCGCTGCAGCGCACCGGCAAGCTCGGCACCTATGCCGCCTGCCTGGGCCATGAAGCCGCGCACGTGGGCATCGGTGCCGCGATGCAGAAGGACGACGTGTTCGCGCCTTCGTACCGCGAGTATGGCGCGATGTTCATGCGTGGCGTGCGCCCGCACGACGTGCTGATGTACTGGGGCGGCGACGAGCGCGGCAACGACTACGGCGGCAACGCGGCCAAGGACTTCCCGTTCTGCGTGCCGATCTCCACCCAGTGCCTGCACGCTGCCGGTGCCGCGCTGAAGTTCAAGCTCAACAAGGAACCGCAGATCGCGGTGGCCGTGTGCGGCGACGGCGGCAGCTCGAAGACCGATTTCTACGCGGCATTGAATTCGGCCGGCGCCTACAAGCTGCCGCTGATCCTGTGCATCGTCAACAACGGCTGGGCCATCTCGGTCCCGCGTTCGGCCCAGACCGGTGCCGAGACGCTGGCGCAGAAGGGCCTGGCCGGCGGCCTGCATTGCCTGCAGGTGGACGGCAACGACCTGATTGCAGTGCTGGCGGCCATGGAGCAGGCGCGCGAACGTGCGCTGGCCGGCGACGGTGGCACCGTGCTGGAACTGATGACCTATCGCCTGTCCGACCACACCACCGCCGATGACGCACGCCGCTACCGCGACGACGCCGAAGTGAAGGATGCCTGGCAGCGCGAGCCGATGCTGCGCCTGCGCAAGTACCTGATCAACGCCGGGGTGTGGAGCGAGGACGA
The DNA here is from genome assembly GCF_000158575.1 of Stenotrophomonas sp. SKA14. Lineage (NCBI taxonomy): Bacteria > Pseudomonadati > Pseudomonadota > Gammaproteobacteria > Lysobacterales > Lysobacteraceae > Stenotrophomonas > Stenotrophomonas sp. SKA14. The sequence continues at coordinate 791,643 of NZ_DS999412.1, read as the reverse complement.
GGAAACCGCCTGGGTCGCCGAGTGCGGCACGCGCGTGGACGAGGAAGTGAACCTGTACCTCAACACGCCGGTGCAGCCGGTGGAGGCGATGTTCGATTTCCTGTACGCCGATCCGCCGCCGGATCTGCTGGCCCAGCGTGCCCAGGCGATCGCCCTGGAGAAGCGCCATGGATGAGATCAAGAACGGCGCGCCCGGCGCGCACACCAACGCCGCCGACAGCGCTGCCATCGCGCGCGGAGAACAGAGCATGACCACCACGCCGATCACCCTCATCGAAGCCATCACCCAGGCACTGGCCTGGGAGCTGGAGCACGACCCGTCGGTGCTGGTGCTGGGCGAAGACGTGGGCGTCAACGGCGGCGTGTTCCGTGCCACCGCCGGCCTGCAGCAGCGCTTCGGCTCCGAACGCATCCTCGACACCCCGCTGGATGAAACCACCATCGCCGGCCTGACCATCGGCCTGGCCGCGCAGGGCATGAAGCCGGTGGCCGAGGCCCAGTTCGACGGTTTCATGTATCCGATGGTCGACCATATCGTCTGCCACGCCGCGCGCCTGCGTTACCGCACCCGTGGCCGCCTGCACTGCCCGATGGTGCTGCGCGTGCCGTGGGGCGGCGGCATCCGTGCGCCGGAACACCACAGCGAAGCCAATGAGGCGATCTTCACCAATGTGCCGGGCCTGCGCGTGGTGCTGCCGTCCAGCCCTCAGCGCGCCTACGGCATGCTGCTGGCCGCGATCCGCGAGCCGGATCCGGTGATCTACATGGAGCCCAAGCGCATCTACCGCCAGTACAAGGAAGTGGTCGTCAACGACGGCGAGGCCTTGCCGCTGGATGTCTGCTTCGTGCTGCGCGACGGCACCGACGTGACCCTGGTGACCTGGGGCGCACAGGTGAAGGAAGCGCTGGAAGCGGCCGACAAGCTGGCCGGCGAAGGCATCAGCGCCGAAGTCATCGACGTGGCCACGCTGCGTCCGCTGGACTTCGCCACCATTGCCGAGTCGGTGGCCAAGACCGGCCGCTGCGTGATCGTGCAGGAGGCCCCGAAGACCGCGGGCTTCGGCGCCGAGATCGCCGCGCGCCTGGCCGAGGAATCGATCTACGACCTGCTGGCTCCGGTCGAGCGCGTCACTGGCTACGACACCCACATTCCGCTGTTCCGCCTGGAAATGAAGTACCTGCCGAGCGTTGAGCGGATCGTGGCTGCGGCCAAGCGCGCGGTGGCGGCCGGCTGACATGCGGGCCCGCCTTCTGGGGGCTTACCGCAGCCAGTATCCCAACCCGCTCCGGTTCCACACCGGCCAGATCGTCGAAGTAGGTGTTCGTGACGAGGAATGGCCGGCGTTTGCCTGGGTACGCACCAACGATGGGCGCGCTGGATGGGCGCCCGTCGCGTGGCTGCAGCTGCTGGACGAGGGTCGCGCCGAAGCGCTGTGCGACTACGACGCCCGCGAGCTGGATGTGGAAAGCGGCGAGATGGTGAAGCTTCATCACGAACACGGTGGGTGGTGGTGGTCCGAGCGCGCCAATGGCGCGACGGGCTGGCTGCCGGCCCGCGAACTGGAACTGCTGGAAGAGAACTGCAAATGAGCCAGACCAAGAACTTCAACCTGCCCGACCTGGGCGAAGGCCTCCCGGACGCAACCATCGTCGAGTGGTTCGTCAAGGAAGGCGATGTGATCAAGCTGGACGAGCCGCTGGTCTCGATGGAGACCGCCAAGGCCGTCGTCGAAGTGCCCTCGCCGTTCTCCGGCAAGGTGCTGAAGCTGTCCGGTGCCGCCGGCGACATCATCCCGACCGGTTCGGTGCTGGCCAGCTTCGAGCTGGACCCGAACCTGCCGCAGCGTGCCGATGGCCAGGACACCGGCCACAGCCACGGCCATGCCGCACCGGCCGCAGCACCGACCCCGCCGCCGCTGCCGGCCGCCGCCGCACCGGTGGCTGCCGAAGCCGCCAAGCCCGCCGCTGCCGAGCGCGATGACGCCGGTACCGTGGTCGGCGCGATGCAGAGCTCCAATGCCGTGCACGCCGAACAGGCGCTGGCGGTGGGTGGCGTCAAGGCCGTACCCGCCGTGCGTGCGATGGCGCGCAAGCTGGGCGTCGATCTGAGCCGCGTGCCTGCCACCGGCACCGATGGCGCGGTGACCATGGCCGACGTCAAGCAGGCCGCCGCCAACGGCAGCGCCAAGCTCGGCGCCGCCCCGGCACCGGTTGCCGCGGCTGCCTATGCCGCGCCGGCCCCGGCACAGGTGTCGGCCCCGGTGCAGAGCGAAGCGCGCACCCCGCTGTCTGCCGCCGGCAAGCCGATGCGCACCCAGCCACCGGGCGTGGTGGCCAAGGGCCAGCCGGAACCGCTGAAGGGCGTGCGCCGCAACATGGCCCGCGTGATGGCCGATGCGCACAGCAAGGTCGTGCCGACCACGCTGAACGACGACGCCGATATCCACGCCTGGCTGCCGGGCAACGACGTCACCGCGCGCCTGGTGCGCTCGATCGTGGTCGCCGCGCAGAAGGTGCCGGCGATGAATGCCTGGTTCGACGGTGAAGCGCTGACCCGCACCCTGCACGCGCAGGTGGATATCGGCATTGCCGTGGACACCGACGACGGCCTGTTCGTACCGGCGCTGCGCAATGCCGACATGCTCGATGCACGCGGCATCCGCGAAGGCGTCAACCGCCTGCGCGAGCAGGTGGAATCGCGTTCGATCGCCGCCTCGGAACTGAGCGGCTACACCATCTCGCTGTCCAACTTCGGCATGTTCGCCGGCCGCTACGCGACCCCGGTCGTGGTGCCGCCGTGCGTGGCCATCGTCGGTGCCGGCCGTGCCCGCCACCAGATGACCCCGGTGATGGGCGGCGTGGAAGCGCACAAGGTGATCCCGCTGTCGGTCACCTTCGACCACCGCGCGGCCACCGGTGGCGAAGCCGCCCGCTTCCTGCGCGCGATGATGGACGACCTGGCGCTGGCCAGCTGACCGGCCACCTGACCGGTGGGTGCCAACCGTTGGTTGGCACATGAATTGGAAAAAACGCCGGGCGGTGCCCGGCGTTTTTTATTCGCATCCACGCATGGCGTGGATCTACACAATGCGGGCGATCAATCGCGCGCCACCACCCCCTCGGCACGGCTGTAGACACGCAGGCGGTGGCCATCAGGATCGGCGCCGACGAAGGTGTGGCCGAATTCCAAGGTCACCGGCGCCTGCAGGATCTGCACGCCGAGCGCACCCCATGCATCGTGCATTCGCTGCACCGCCTGCGGGTTGTCCACCACCATCGCCAGTTCGGCGGCACCGGCCTGCGCGGACACCGGCGGTTGCACGTCGTCGCGCTGCCACAGGCCCAGGGCGGCGCCATCGCCGAGCAGGAACAGGGCGAAGCCGGGCGACTGCTCGACCGGCGCTTTGCCGAGAATGCCGCTGTAGAAAGTGGCGCTGGTGGCGACGTCGCGCACGTACTGCAGCAGGGTGGTGGGCGTGAACATGGGGAAGCTCCGTTGTTGGGAGGCTTCATGGTGGTACCGGCCTGCTGACAGATTCTGTCAGTAGCGTCGAGCTTGCTCGACGGCCGTTGTTCTTGCTCTGGTAGATGTCGAGCTTGCTCGACGGCTGTTTGCGAAGATCAAAGGCGGTCGAGCAAGCTCGACCTCCACCAGAAGCAGAGAGCAAAGGCCGCCACCCCATCCCATCAGGAGCCGGAAACAAAGCCCAAAAGCCGTCGAGCAAGCTCGACGCTACGAGCGGTCCAGCCAGTCAGGGGTAATACCCTGTGCCTTCTGCCAGCGCCGCAGCAGGGTTGCACGCGGCACGAGGTAGTGATCTTCCAGCGCGCGCACCCGGCGGATGCGGTCCAGGCGGAAATGGCGGAAGTCCTCGCGGCTCTCGCACCAGGCCGCCAACATCGGTACTTCATCGAAGTAGGCCAGCGCGAACGGCCAGACGATGCGTTCGCTGTGCTGACCGTGTGCATCCTCGTAACCGAACGTAAGGCGCTGCTGCGTACTCACTGCCTCGCGCACGGACTGCAGGCGCGCCGCCGGCACCTTGGCCGCCGCTCGCGAAGGGCCCACCCGCAGGCCACTGTCACGCAATGCCTCGCGCCGCGCTGCAGGCAACACATGCGCGATTCGCGCCAACGCGTCGCGTGCGGCCTCGGCCAACACGGGTTCGGTGCGGGCCGCAACCCAGCGCAGGCCCAGCACCAATGCATCGATCTCGGCCGGTGGCAGGGTCATCGGCGGCAGGGTGTCGCTCGGCGCCAGCTGGTAGCCGATGCCGGCTTCTCCGCGCAGGTCGGCACCCTGCTCGCGCAGGGTCTCGATATCGCGGTACAGCGTGCGCAGGCTGATGCCCAGCGCTTCGGCCAGCACCTGTCCGGCTACCGGCCGCCGATGGCGGCGCAGCAGCTGCAGCAGCTGGGTCAGGCGCAGCGCACGCGACATCAGCCGACCAGAGCGCTGGATGGCACCACGTGCTCGCCGGGGGGCGGAGCCAGCGCGGCATCTACCAGCGCTCTGGCAATCCGTTCGGCAGGATTGATCCGCCACGCCCGCGGCAGCACCGGTCCCAACACGCCCAGCACCTGCAGGGCGAAGTGTTCGCCACGGCGCACCTGCTGCCGCTGCCCGCCAATCAGGCCGGGCCGCACCAGGGTGAGCGAAGCAAACTCGAGCGCGCGCAGGTCGCGCTCCAGCTCACCCTTCACCCGGTTGTAGAAAATCGCGGAGCCTGCATTGGCCCCCGCTGCCGAATTCAGTACGAAAGCACGCGCGCCCTGGCCGCGGGCCAGCTGCGCAAACGCCAGCGGGTAGTCATGGTCGATGCGATGGAAGGCTTCACGGCTCCCCGCCTGGGCCATCGTGCTGCCCAGCGCGCAGATCACCGCATCCACCTGCGCCCAGTCGGGCGCCTCCGGCAGGGCGTCGAACTGCAGCAGCGGGGCGTACAGCTTCGGGTGGGCCAGGGTCAGCGCCCGCCGGGTCGGGGCCACCACGGCACGGCAGCGCGGGTCGTCCAGCAGCATCGGCAGGGCCAGCCCACCGACCAGGCCGGTTGCCCCCAGCAGCATCACGCGCATCACCACCTCCACTGCGGCATCCTGTCGCCCATCCTAGCCGTTCAAGCCGTCGGCGGCCGCGCCGATATGCTGGAACCAGCCCCTGCCAGCCCCAGGATTTGCTCCATGACGGACCAGCCCGACCACCGCCCCGCCCCCGGTACTGCCCTTGGGCCGCCGGCACGCGTGCGCGCGGTGGTGGATGACGGGCTGGGCGACCGCGTGGTGCTGCAGGGCGGCGGTGGCGTGGCCCTGCAGCAGTTGTTCGCCGGGGCGGATGCGCCGGAGCCGCTGCTGGCCGCGTTCGCCAATGGCATGGCCACCCTGCCTGGCGAACTCGGTGACATGGGCGACCGCCTGCAGTCCGCGCAGGCCAGCGCGGACTGGCCGCGCTATGGGCGGGCGATGCGGCAGCTGATCGACAAATACATCCGCACCATCGAGCAGCATTCGCCGGACGGGCAGCCGGAAAGCCTGCGCCTGTCCGAGCAGCTGCGGCTGCTGCTGGGCGGCGCGGTGGTCGCGCTGCTGCAGCACGACCCGGACCTGCGCGAACAGGCGCAGGCGCTGGCCACGCGCCTACGGCAGTGGCAGCCCGGCACGGCCCTGGAACCGATCGAACAAGGCGTGCGCGAACTCGGCCACCAGGTCGGCGTGCGCGCCGAGAGCTGGCAGGAGCAACAAGCGCTGCTGCTGGAGCTGTTCGCGCTGCTGCTGGAGAACGTGAGCGAACTGCTGGACGACCGCAGCTGGCTGCAGGGCCAGATCGCCGCGGTTCGCCAGCTGCTGGACGGGCCGCTGGAGGCCGAAGCCGTCGAGCGCACCCGCGCCGAGCTGCGCGAAGTGATCTACAAGCAGGGCCTGCTGCGCCAGGGCATCGACGATTCAAAGGCAGCGATGCGCGGGCTGATGGGCGAGTTCATCGAGCGCATGGATGGCATGGCCGCCAGCACCGGCGAGTACCACGACCGCATCGGCAGCTATGCGTTGCAGCTGCGCGAAGCGCGCAGCATCGCCGACCTCAACCAGCTGCTGCAGGACGTGATGCGCGACACCGGCAAGGTGCAGCAGCAAGCGGCGCAGGCGCGCGACCACCTGGCCAACGCGCGTCAGGAAGTGGAGCTTGCCGAGCAACGCATCGCCGAGTTGGAGCAGGAACTGCGTGCTGCCGGTGACCTGGCACGCATCGATCCGCTCACCCAGGCACTGAACCGCCGTGGCCTGGAAGAGCTGCTGCAACGCGAGCTGGCGCGTGCTGCGCGCAACCAGTCGCCGCTGGGCGTGGCGATGATCGATCTGGACGATTTCCACCAGACCAACGATGCACACGGCCATGCCGGTGGCGATGCGCTGCTGCAGCACCTGGTGGCCGTATGCAAGCTGCTGCTGCGCGCCACCGATGGCATCGCGCGGCTGGGCGGCGACGAGTTCGTGCTGGTGCTGCCCGAAACCCAGGGCGCTGACAGCATGGCCACCGTGCAGCGCCTGCAGCGCTCGCTGGCGCACCGCGTGCTGACGGTGCAAGACCGGCGCGTGCCGGTGCATTTCAGCGCCGGACTGGCGCAGTGGCAGCCCGGCGACGACGCCGAAGCGCTGCTGCGGCGCGCGGATGATGCGCTGTACGCGGCCAAGCGGCAGGGCAAGAACCGGGTGCAGGCGGGATAGCGCCCGGCCCCCGTGAACCGCTTCGGTAGGTGCCAACCTTGGTTGGCACACGCGAAAGACAAAGCGCCGACCAAGGTCGGCCCCTGCCGGGGAACCCGTCGCCGCTTACTTCCCGCGCAGCTTCTGGAAGCCGGTGACCGCAGCCAGCACGATGGCACCGGCGATGATGCCGACCACCATGTTGCCGACCGCGCTGACCAGCCAGCCCCACTGGCCCTCGCCGCCCAGTGCCTGCACCGCGTGATGCAGCGCCGGCACGTTGTGCACCAGGATGCCTCCACCGACCAGGAACATGGCGATGGTGCCGGCCACCGACAGGAACTTCATCAGCCACGGTGCAGAGGCGACCAGGCCGCGACCGAACGCCGCAATCGCGCCGCCCTTGCGCGACAGGTACAGGCCCACATCGTCGAGCTTGACGATGCCCGCCACCAGTCCGTAGACGAAGATCGTCATTGCCAGCGCGACCACCGCCAGCGTCAACAGCTGGTTGGTGAAGGTCGCGGTGGCCACCACGCCCAGGGTCAACACGATGATCTCGGCCGAGAGGATGAAGTCGGTGCGGATCGCCCCCTTCACCTTGTCCTTCTCCCACGCCACCATGTCCACCTGTGCATCGGCCAGTGCCTTGCGCCGCTCGGCCTGGCGCTCGGCGTCGTCATCGGAGGCGTGCAGGAAGCGGTGTGCCAGTTTCTCCACGCCTTCAAAGCACAGGAAGGCACCGCCGATCATCATCAACGGCACGATCAGCGGCACATTCCAGCCACGGCTGTGCAACCACGCCTCCAGTGCACTGATCGCCAGCGCGGCCGGCACCAGGATCACCTTGTTGACCAGCGATCCCTTGGCCACCGCCCACACCACCGGCAGCTCGCGGTTGGCGTTGACCCCGGTCACCTGCTGCGCGTTCAGCGCCAGGTCGTCGCCCAGCACACCAGCGGTCTTCTTCGCCGCGACCTTGGTCAGCACCGAGACATCGTCAAGCAGCGAGGCGATATCGTCGAGCAGGGCGAACAGGCTGGCACCGGCCATGGGGCATCCAAGTAAGGGAATGAGCGGATTCTGACCGATACCGGGGCAGCTGCGGAAGCGGCCGGATTCACCGCGTGCCTACCGCCCCCCGGCGACACTGCGGAATCTGGACATTGCCGGCCAGTGGCCGGCACTACCAACTTTGTCGCATGGGAGTGTCGCTTGAGCAATCCGCCCACCGTCAATGGCAATCCCCCGCTGGTCAAGGGCATGAACCGGCGCAGCCAGATCCTGCGCCTGCTGATGCGCTACCGCCATTCGGGGGTGTTCTCCGGCATGAACCTGGATGCTGCCAGCAGCCAGGCCGACGTGCCCGCCGATGGCAACCCGGAACAGTTCGTCAGCGACCTGGAGGCGTTGGGGCCGACCTTCGTCAAACTGGGCCAGATGCTGTCCACGCGACCGGACATGGTGCCGGTGGAATTCGCCACAGCACTGGAGCGCATGCAGGAAAAGGTGGCCGAGATCCCGGTCGAGCGCATCCATGCCATCGTCGAGCAGGAACTGGGTGCGCCGGTGAACAAGCTGTTCGCTTCGTTCGATCCCGAGCCGCTGGGCTGCGCATCGATCGCGCAGGTGCACCGCGCGGTGCTGCACGATGGCCGGCAGGTGGCGGTGAAGGTACAGAAGCCCGAGGTGGCCGCGCAGCTGCGCTCGGACCTGGAGGCGTTGCGCAGCTTCGCGCTGGCCGCCGACCATCTGACCCAGGTGGGCCGCCGCGTGCGCCTGCGCGACTGGCTCAATGAGTTCGCCAAGACCCTGATGCAGGAGTTGGACTACCACGCCGAGGCCGAGAACCTGGCCCGCTTCGGCCGGCACCTGAAGCCGTTCCGCCGGCTGTGGATTCCGCAGCCGTTGTGGGATTACAGCAGCCAGCGCGTGCTGACCATGGAACTGGCTACCGGCGTGCGCGTGGATGCGATTCCCGATGTGCGCCGCACCGAGCAATCGATGGACCCGCTGGCCGCGGCGCTGATCCGTGGCTACCTGGACCAGATCTTCGTGCACGGCGAGATCCATGCCGATCCCCACCCCGGCAACCTGCGGGTGATGCCCGATGGCCGGCTGGCGATCTTCGACCTGGGCATGGTCGCGCATATGCCGCCGCGCCTGCGCGAGCGGCTGCTGAAGATCCTGTTCGCCGCCGTCGATGGCCGCGGCGAAGAAGTGGCCGACGACCTGATCAGCATCAGCACCCGGCTGGAGGCGTTCGACGAAGAGCGCTACCTGCGCGAGACCGGCCAGTTGATTGCGCGCTATGCCGCCAGCGGCAGTTTCTCCGAGGGCCGCGTGGTGCTGGACATGGTGCGCATCGCCACCGCCTGCGGCCTGCGCACGCCGCCGGAACTGAGCCTGCTGGGCAAGGCGCTGCTCAACCTGGAAACCGTGTGCCGGCTGCTGGCACCCGAGCTGGAAACCCGCCGCATCGTCGAGCGCCAGCTGCAGCACGTGATGCGCGCGCGCCTGAAGAAATCGCTGTCGGCCGCCAACATCGCCAGCGAAGCAATGGAGCTGCAGCAGCTGCTGCGCGACGGGCCGCGCAAGCTGTCGGACATCATGGCGCTGCTGGCCGAGAACCGCCTGCAGATGAAGGTGACCGGCCTGGAAGAATCACGGTTGATGGAGAACCTGCAGAAGATCGCCAACCGCGTGGCGGCCGGCATCATCAGCGCCGCATTGATCATGGCCGCTGCGATGATGATGAAGATCGACACCGGCTGGCACCTGTTCGGCTACCCGCTCATCGCGCTGATCCTGTTGTTCATCGGCGTGGTGCTCGGACTGGGCATCGTGACCAGCGCACTGTTGTTTGATCGTCGCGCGCGGGCGCGCGAGGAACGCGGCCACCGCTAGCGTGTGCATTTGAACCGCCGTATTCATGCGGTTTTTAATGCAATCCAACGAAGCCTTTCACGCCTGCTTTACCTTGCGGGCGTGTTTACGCGCGCGTCGTTTCAACAAACATTTCAGTCAGGTTCGTGCATGCACTATCGGGTCATCGGCCTGTCATGTGAATGTGCTTGCGGCAGCGCCGGTCGGATGGACACGCGTCGGTACGACGTCCATCACCACCACCCCGTCACTGCCGAAGCTGCCTATGCTCTGGATACTGCTGCTGTCGTTGTTGCTGCTGTGCTGGTTGTTCCTCGCGTCCGACAGGTGGGTGTGGTGGAAGGCCGGTGCGTTCTCGCTGCTGCTGCTTGCACTCAGTGCGTGGTGGCTGATCGACAAGCTGTCCGGTGATGGGCTCAATGCCGCCACCCTGTACCACCTGGGCGCCGACATGGAAGGCGCCGGCGTCGCCGACTTCAAGGGCTATATCGCCGGTTTCATCGTGCTGGCGCTGGTCTCGCTGCTGCCGCTGTTTGCCACGCGGGTGAAGCGCTGGCGCCGGCCCGGCCACGGTGCTGCCTGGTTTGCCGGCTTCGCGGCGGTGTGGGTGGCCACGATCATGATCAGTCCGCTGGCGCGCGACGGCCAGCGCCTGTACCAGCAGCTGCGCCCGGTCGATTTCGCCCGTATCGCACCCGAATACCAGGTGCCGACGCAGCCATTGCAGCGCCCGCGCAACATCGTCTGGATCTACGGCGAAAGCCTGGAGCGCACCTACCTGGACGAGAACGTGTTCCCGGGCCTGATGCCCAACCTCAACCGCCTGGCGTCCGAGTCGCTGGACGTGCGTGGGCTGGCCTCGGCCGAGGGCAGCGGCTGGACCATCGCCGGCCTGGTGTCGTCGATGTGCGGCGTGCCGCTGACCACCTCGCAGGGCGACGAGAACAGCATGGACCGCATGGGCAGCTTCCTGCCCAAGGCGGTGTGCCTGGGCGACTACCTGAAGCAGCAGGGCTACACCAATCACTACCTCGGCGGCGCCAACGGCCAGTTCGCCGGCAAGGGCCAGTTCCTGGCCAGCCACGGTTTCGATGAAGTGCACGACCTGGCGTGGTTCAAGCAGCAGAAGAAGATCGGCCGCATCCATTACTCGGCCTGGGGCGTGCACGACGACGTGCTGCTGGACACCGCCTACCAGCGCTTCGAACAGCTCTCGCGTGCGGGCTCACCGTTCATGCTGACCACGCTGACCATGGACACCCACCATCCGGCGGGCCACCTGCCGGTGTCGTGCAAGGGCGAGCGCTACCAGAGCCAGTACGGCAACATCAACATGCTCAACGCGCTCAAGTGCAGCGACCGGCTGATCTCGCAGCTGGTGCAGCGCATCCAGGCCAGCCCGTACGGCAAGGACACGCTGATCGTGATCGCCTCCGACCACCTGGCGATGCCCAACGATCTGACCCATATCCTGACCCGGCAGAAGCGCGAAAACCTGCTGCTGTTCCTCGGCGATGGCGTGGCACCGCGCCAGCTGGCGGTGGAGGACGGTTCGACGCTCGATTCCGGCGCGACCCTGCTCAGCCTGCTCGACCCGAAGTTGCAGACCATGGGCTTCGGCCGTTCGCTGCTGGATGAAAAGCGTGCACCGAGTGCCAGCGTGGCCGCACGCCGCGAGGGAGGCCGGGACTATCCGCAGTACCTCGCCTTCGCGCGTTCACTGTGGCTGGGCGAACCGACCCGCGAACTGAAGATCGATGGCGATGACCAGGTGTTGGTCGGCCTGCAGCACGTGCAGCCGCCGGTGCTGCTGGAGTACGACAAGGACTGGGGCCTGAAGTCGGTGTACCTGGAAAACACCTCGCGCCAGTTCGATGACGCGAACCCGGACAACACCCTGGCCTACGTGGATCGCTGCACCGCGTTCGAGGACGGCTCGGCCGACGGCGACTGGTGCGCCCTGCTGGTCAACCGCGACAACGGCATCAAGCTCTACCGTGACAATGACCTGCGCGGCGGCATCGCGGTGGATGCACCACTGGACGCCTTCCAGGGCCCGCGCCCGAGCGTGCGCCAGGCGCACATGATCACCCAGAAGGGCCGCCGTACCCGCGCCGGCCAGTACATGCTGCAGCTGGTGGCAAGCACGCGCCCGGATCGCGGTTTCTGGATCGAGGCGGTGTCCTCGCAACGCAAGGTGGTACTGGCCCAGCAGTGGGTTCAGCCTGACGCCAACGGCAAGATCAACGTGTCTTTCGGGCTGGACCACGAAGTGGATGACCTGGAGATCCGTGCGTGGTTGAACCATGCCGAGAAGCTGGCGGTGGATACCTTCGCGCTGGTGCCCTCGCGCAGCCGGCCGCGGGGGTAGGGTTCTTTGCAGGGCTGCGCCCTGCACCCGCCGAAGCAACAGCCGAAGCACGAGCAACAGCAACAGCGGGCATTCCGTGGGTTGGCGGGGCGGTGTCGGAGTGCGGGGACGCCGCAAGTACGTCCTTGTAGGCTTGGCAGCCGCATCCATGCGGCTGACACCCCGCACTCCGACACCGCCCCACCTCTGACAGATTCCGTGTGCTGTCGGTGGGTGTCGACCTTGGTCGACACTTCTGTCAGATATCGATAATCAAATTCGGATCAGATCTACCGTGTCGACCAAGGTCGACACCCACCAGAGCAGAACGCCGTTCCAACAGACCGCAGCAAACTGTCGAAGGCGGGGTGGGTCCGGTTGCGGGGGCGTGAGCCGCATGGATGCGGCGACCGAGCCTACATGGACGTATTTACGGCGTCCCCCGCAACCGGACCCACCCCGCCATCCCATGGAATGCACGCTGTTGCCGTTGCCGTTGCCGTTGCTCTTGCCTTTGCTCCGGCTCGTAGCGGGTGCAGGGCGCAGCCCTGCAGAAGAACCCCCTACTCCTGCGGATCGCGGGTGATGTGGATATCGGTCGGGGTCGACAGCGGAATGTTCCGCTCCGCCAGGATCTGCAGAAGACTGAAGTACAGATCGCTGCGGGTGGCATACACCTGCCGCGGGCTCGCCACATAGGCGAAACTGTTCATCGTGATCTGGCCACCGGCAATGCTGTCGATATAGACCGTCGGCGCCGGCTGCTTCAGCACGTTAGTATGCGCGGTGTACGCATCCAGCAGCGCCTGGCGCAGGTTGCCGACATCGGTGCTGGGCGGCACCGCGAACTGGATCTGGATGCGGCCCTGGTTGTTGCCCATCGTCATGTTGCGGATCGTCTTGGTGATCAGCTCCGAGTTCGGCACGATCAGCGTCGACCGGTCGCCCACCTGGATCTCAGTCGAACGCACGTTGATGCGGCGGATGTCGCCTTCCTGATCACCCAGCTTCACCCAGTCGCCGATCTTCACCGGGCGCTCGGCCAGCAGAATCAGGCCCGAGACGAAGTTCTGGATGATCGCCTGCAGGCCGAAACCGATACCCACCGACAGCGCGCTGACCAGCAACGCCAGGTTCTTCAGGTTCAAGCCCATCGCGGTCAGCGCCCACAGGCCCACCAGGATGATGCCGACGTAACCGGCGATGGTGCTGATCGAGTTGCGCGCGCCCAGATCCAGTTCGGTCTTGGGCAGATAGGTATCGGTCAGCCAGCGCTGCAGCAGCTGGGTCAGCCCCATGCCCACCAGCAGCACCAGCACGCCGGTGACGATGCGGCCGGGCTGCAGCGTCAGGTCCTTGTTGATCTCAATGCCATTGGACAGCGAGGCGATACGTTCGACGATCGTCCCAACGTTGCCGAACGGCGCGGCAAGGGCCAGCAGCGCAACCAGCACCACCAGGCTCCGCAACATGGCCGACAGCAGCACGCCGGCCTGCTCCAGCCGCGACACGCTCAGCCCGGTGCTGAGCAGGATGGTCTGGCCGACCTTGCTGTCGGCGTTGAGCATCCACGTGCTCAGGTCATCAACGAACTTGAACAGCAGGGTTGCCGCCAGCACCACGATGCTGCCACCGATCAACTGCTGGTTCACGAACTTGGCGAAATTCACGTAGCCCAGCAGCGTCGCGACAATGGCCGCCACCACCGCGATGTTGCCTGCCACGCGTGCCAGCACCAGCCAGCTGCTGCGCCGCACCGGCGTGCTCGCGCCCACACCTTCGGCCTGCGCTTCCAGTTTGGCTTCGGCCTCGGCGGTCTGCCGCCGATGCAGGCGTGCCAGCGTCACCAGCATGGCCATGATCAGGCCCAGGTAGGTCAGCGCGATCACACCGTCCAGCGCCACCGTGGTGACATCGCTGGTGCGCGTGGCCTGGTCGATGGCCACCAGCACCGTGCTCAGCCAGGCCAGCGCCGCCGCGCCCCAGGCGTACTTGCGCAGCTTCAGCGCGGCGGTGTCATCCAGGTTCAGCAGCCGCCACGAGGGCCGCGACGGCACCAGCAGGCAGGCACTGAGCGCAGCGATGAACGCGGCGGCGAAGGTGGCCTGCTGCACGCCGTCGGCCACGTTCTGCAGGCGCGGCGCAATCGCACCGATGGCGTTGAGCGAGGCGATGAATACCACCACCGCATAGCCGGGCAGCAGCGTGCCCACCAGCAACAGCCACATGGCCAGACCGGAACGGCGCAGGCGGCCATCGGGCGCACGGTCGGACGCTGCGAACTGCCGCCCCAGGCGGCGTAGCCACAACCGCAGCGGGAACATCATCACCAGCGCGGCCACCAGGCCCAGCAATGGCGTGCCCCAGCCATTGGCGCGGATACCCGCGACGAACGCATCGCGTCCCTGCTCGGCCAATGGCGCAACCCGTGCGATATCGATTGGCAGGCGCTCGGCCACCTTGCTCCACAGCGCAGGCGACAGCGGCGAGGCGACCTTCTTCCCCAGCTCCTCGGTGCGTTGTGCGGCGCGTTGCTGGTCGATGTCGGTCGCCAGCTGCTGGGCGCGCACGGCACTGGCCTTGGCCTGGGCCACCGATGCGGCCAAGCCGTCGCGCTGCTTGTTGAGGGTGCGCCGTTGCGCCGCCAGTTCGGGCGGCTCGGTGGCGCCCTCGGCCGGCGTGCCCAGCTGCGCCAGCTGTTCGTTGAGGCGGTCCAGCTGCGGCTGCAGCGACTTCTCCAGTGCCTCGGCATCGCGCCGTGCCTGCGAGGCATTCTCGGACAGCATCGCCAGCGTCTCGATGGCTTCCGCATCGCCACGCTTGCGGTCGATCTCCTTCAGGCTGGAGTCGATATCCGCCAGCTGCTGCTTCGGCGTGGGGTCCTCGTCCTGCGCCAGCACCGGCGCGGACAGCAGGAAGACGCTGCACAGCAGCAGGGCCAGCCACGGGCCCCGTGCACGGATCGATCGCAGGAAAGAAGACACGCCAGCCACACCGGTTCGCGCGGACCACCGCGCCTGCGCGCGACTATACGGCACCGCCGATAAAGGGCGGGTGGGCAGCCCCGGCAGCGTCGAGCATCAGTACTTCAGGCGCAACTCTTCCACCGTGGGCTGCTGCAGCGCGTACCAGTCCTGGAACTCTTCCTCGGTAATCTCGTCGGGCGCATACACCGCCACCGGGTGCCAGTCGTGGTCGGTCGGCAACGGCTGGCGCGGGCCAGCGCGCAGGCTGTAGCTCACGCCTTCGTAGTCGACCAGGTCATCGACCTGCGGCCACTGCTCGCGTGCGAACGCGGATTCACTCTTCAACAGGATCACCTGGTACATCGGCACCTCCACCTCGGTTGGATCAGGAAAACCCGGCGCTGGCGGCAGGATACCGCCACGCCGATGACAACGCGCACTCCGCCGGGGCGACGGAACGTTCTGGACACGGCCCTCGCCTCGGCTTCACCCGCCCATGGCAAGGCCATCGGCATCGTGGAGGCCCACCCCTGCCTCCACGCCGATGACCGACCACCCACCGCTGAAGACCGTCGCCGACCTCAAGCTGCCCCGCTACCTGGGCACTTGGTACGAGATCGCGCGCCTGCCGATGCGCCACGAGCCGGAGGGCTGCACCGACGTGTCGGCGCACTACACCCTGCTCGACAACGGCAACGTCGGCGTCACCAACCGCTGCCGCATGGACGGCGAGATCGAAGAGGCCAGTGGCGAGGCCTGCGCCGTCGACAACGACAGCGCGCGCCTGGAGGTGAGCTTCCTGCCCAAGGGCCTGCGCTGGCTGCCGTTCGCCAAGGGTGACTACTGGGTGATCCAGATCGCCCCGGACTACAGCGTGTCGCTGGTCGGCAGCCCGGATCGCAAGTACCTGTGGCTGCTGGCGCGCGAGCCGCGGCTGGACGCGACCGTGCAGGACCATTATCTGGCGGCGGCCCGATTGCAGGGCTTCGATCTGTCCGAACTGATCCAGACCCCGCACACCGGCCACCTCACGGCCTGAACTTCGCCGCACATGGACCTGAAGAGTGGCTACCCGTGGTGGGCGGTGCGCAACGGCCTGATCCACGCCTTCCCACCGCTGGAAAAGGACCTGCGCTGCGACGTGCTGGTGGTCGGCGGCGGCATCACCGGTGCGCTGATCGCCGACGAGCTGTCCCATCACGGACATGACGTTGCAGTGATCGAACAGCGCGACATCGGCTGGGGCAGCACCGCCGCCAGTACCGCGCTGCTGCAGTACGAGATCGACACACATCTGCTGGAGCTGGCCCAGCGCTACGGGCAGGACGCCGCTGCACTGGCTTACCGGGCCTGCGCGGAGGCAATCCCGGCGCTGAGCGACGTGGCGCGCGGGTTGAAGGACGTGGACTTCCAGCGCATGGACAGCCTGTACCTGGCCAGCCGCCATCGCGACGTGCCACGCCTGATGGCCGAGGGCGCCGCGCGGCGCGGCATCGGCCTGGATGCGCGCTGGCTGGGCTCGGAGGCGCTGCGGGAACGCTTCGACGTGGACGCCGGTGGTGCGCTGCTGACCCGCCAGGCGGCACGGGTCGACCCTTACCGGCTGGCCTATGCGCTGCTGCAGCGCGTGCGCCGGCGTGGCGGCCACGTGCATGACCGTACCGTGCTGCACACGCTCACGCCGGGCCCGCGAGGCGTGCGGGCGCTGACCGAGGCCGGCGCCACCGTCCACGCCCGCCACGTGGTGCTGGCCATGGGCTATGCCAACCAGCGCTGGCTCGAACAGCGGGTCGCACGCAACCGCAGCAGCTACGCCTTCATCACCGATCCGATCGATGCCGACGTGCTGGGCCGGCTGCGCAACACCATGGTGTGGGAGAGCGCCCGCCCCTACCTGTACCTGCGCGCCACCGGCGACCGCCGCCTGCTGGTGGGCGGGCTGGATGATGCCATCGACATCCCCGCCCGCCGCGACCGGCGCGTAGAGCGCAAGGCCGACAAACTGATGAAACAGCTGCGGCACTGGTTCCCACGACTGGATCCGGTGCCGGCCTTCTCCTGGGCCGGCACCTTCGCCGAAACGGCCGATGGCCTGCCGTTCTTCGGCCCGCATGCGCAGTGGGGGCCCCGGGTTCATTTCGCCATGGCCTACGGCGGCAACGGCATCACCTACTCGATGATTGGCGCGCAGCTGCTGCGGGCCCGGATCGAGCGGCGGAAGCATGCGCTGGAAGGGCTGTTCAGCTTTGAACGGTTGCCGTAGCGCCCGCCTTTTGTAGAGTCGAGCCATGCTCGACTGCTGTCGGCAGGAGCAGTCGAGCATGGCTCGACTCTACAAAGGCCGCAATCGAGCAGGCCCGGATCTACCGCAGGCGGCCGCCGACAGGCATCATTCAAGCAACCCCTGCTAGCGTCGGCCTGTACCGCCGCGTGTTGCGTGGCCACCTGTCCGCTGGAGCGCCGTCATGATCCGCCCCCTGACCCTGCTGCTGTGCCTGGCCCTGCCGGGAACCGTGCTGGCCCAGTCCGCTGCCGGCGCCACCGCGCCGCAGGCGGCCGGCCTGGACCTGTCGCTGCCGCAGGCGCCGATGCGCTACCTCAATGACCCGGCCCTGCAGCAGGACCCGCCCGGCACCTACTACGGCGACAAGAGCGGCCCGCGCGTGCACGACGACGCCAGGATCGCCGATGTCACCGACGACAAGGTCAAGGTGTCCGGCAGCTTCACCACCGGCATCGGTTATTCCAAGAACGGTGGCAACAGCCACTACAACGCCGCCACGCTGAACCTCAGCAAGAACTACACCACCGATGAAGGCAAGACCCACGGGCTCAACCTCAACATCCACGTGAGCGAAGGCAAGGGCCCGGGCTTCTTCGGCCCGTACGGCGGCTACTACGGCCGCGGCCCGGGCTGGGATTACCCGCCGCCGTACGGCTGGTAACGCCGACCCTGTAGAGCCGAGCCCATGCTCGGCTGGTAGTCGCACGGTAGCGCCGGCCGCTGGCCGGCGACTCGCGGGGTTGGAAACGATCATGGGTTGCCGGCCAGCGGCCGGCACTACCAGCAGATCAATCCAGCCAGCCATCGCGCTCGCTGTGCAGGATGCGCCCGTCGTAACCGCTCAGGCGCACCTCCACCTTCTGGTTGCGGGCATTGCGCGCTTCCAGCGACCAGGTCGCACCATCGCGTTCCAGCGAATGGATCTCGCGCAGGCCATGCGCGTGCGCGCGTGCCAGCACCTCCTCGGTGGTCAACATCGCGCGGCGGCTGTGTTCATCAAAGATCTCGCCGGTCTTCGGATCCACATAGACCTCGCTGAAGCGGCCATCGGCACGGCTCACGTCAGCTTCCCACAGGCCGTCATCGCGCTCGATCTCGTGGATCTGGCTGTAGCCGGCCTTGCGCAGGGTCTGTTCGACCTGGGCCATGCCCAGCGGCGCGGCCTGCGCGGCCGGTGCGATGGCCAGCGCAGCGACGGTGGCGAGAGTGAGCGACTT
Source organism: Stenotrophomonas sp. SKA14 (assembly GCF_000158575.1). Classification (NCBI taxonomy): domain Bacteria; kingdom Pseudomonadati; phylum Pseudomonadota; class Gammaproteobacteria; order Lysobacterales; family Lysobacteraceae; genus Stenotrophomonas; species Stenotrophomonas sp. SKA14. The sequence continues at coordinate 773,241 of NZ_DS999412.1, read as the reverse complement.
CAACATGGGGATTCTCCTGTTCGTGTTCGTGGCCGGACCATCCCGGCACCGCCACGATGCATGCCCCGGTTAACAGCGCCTTAGCCGCGGCTGTTAGGCAACGGTTAGTCGCCATCGGCATACTCGCGCCGGTTCCCCTTCCTGGCGCAGTCATGATGCTCCCCACCCTCGCCCTGCTGCTGGCCCTGGCCGGCGCCCCGAACGCTGCCGCTCCGACGCAGGACCCGGCGCAGCAGGTTGCGCGCCGTGCCGTGCAGCAGGGCCGCTATGTGCCGCTGGAAGGCGTGGTGCGTGATGCGCTCCGGCGCTATCCGGGCCAGCTGCTGGAAGTGGAGCTGGACGACGGCGTCTACGAAGTGGAGATCCTGCGCACCGACGGCGTGGTGGTGGAGCTGGATTATGATGCGCGCAATGGAAAGCTGTTGAAGACGGAGCTGGACGACTGATGCGTATCCTGCTGGCCGAAGACGATGCGGCGCTGGTTCAACGGCTGGTGCCGTTGCTGGAACAGGCCGGCTACGTCGTGCACACGGTGGCCGACGGGCGCCACGCCGAGGAGATCGGCCAGGTCGAGGACCTGCAGGCCGCGATCGTCGATCTGGGCCTGCCCGGCCTGGACGGGCTGAGCGTGATCGAGCGCTGGCGTGGCAATGGCCGCAGCTTCCCAGTGCTGGTGCTGACCGCACGCGGGCGCTGGCACGACAAACTGGCCGGCTTCGATGCCGGCGCCGACGACTACCTCACCAAGCCCTTCCAGGCCGACGAACTGGTGCTGCGCCTGCGGGCGCTGATCCGCCGCAGCCATGGCCATGCCAGCCCGCGCCTGCAGTGCGGCCCGTTGCAGCTGGACGTCAATGCTGGGCGCTTCGAGCTGGATGGGCAGGCGCTGGCGCTGAGTCCGCAGGAGTTCCGCGTGTTGAGCTACTTCATCCACCACAGCGGCAGCGTGATCAGCCGCGACCGCCTCGGCGAGCAGGTCTTCGAAGGCGGCTACGATCCCGATTCCAACGCGCTGGACGTCCTGCTCGGGCGGGTGCGCCGCAAGCTGGGCACCGACCTCATCCATACCGTGCGTGGCCAGGGTTGGCGGCTGGCCGAGGCATGAGCGCGCGCCAGCCTTCGCTGCGGCGGCGGCTGCTGCTGGTCGCCGGCATCGGCCTGGTGCTGGTCTCGGTACTGGCCAGCGTCCTGCTGGGCGAGCTGTTCAAGCGCAGCGCGCGTGACCGCCTCGACCACGAACTGCAGCAGGACATGCTGACCCTGCTGGCGCAGGCCGAAGTGGACCCGGAAGGACAGCTGCGCCTGCGCCAGGAACCGAACGATGCCCGCTTCCAGCGGGTGTTCTCCGGTGCCTACTGGCAGATCGCGGACCAGCAGGGCAAGGTGCTGCTGCAGTCGCGCTCGCTGTGGGACCAGACCCTGGCCGCCACCGCCGACGGCCCGACCCAGCGCAACCTGGCCGGGCCGATGCAGCAATCACTGCGTGCCCGCGTACAGCAGGTGCGCCTGCCCCGTGCGGCGCAGGCCTATGTTGCCGTGGTGGCCAGCGACCGCAGCGCACTGGATGCCGACGTTGCCGCGTTCCGCCAACGCACCGCGATTGCGTTGGCGGTGCTGGTGGCCGCGTGGCTGGCGGTGCTGGCCAGCCAGGTCCATTTCGGGCTGCGCCCGCTGCGCGGACTGCGCCAGCAGCTTGAGCGCATCCGGCGTGGCGAAGCCGAACGTATCGACCGCCGCCAGCTCGATCTGGAAATCGCACCGCTGGCCGATGAACTGGACGCCCTGCTCGACCACCACCAGCGCATGGTGGCGCGTGCGCGCAGCAGTGCGGAAGATCTCGCCCATGCACTGAAGACGCCGCTGAGCGTGCTGGCCGCCGAGACACAGGGCGACGGCCGCGACTGGCGGCGTACGCTGCACGAACAGGGTGCGCGCATGCGCGCCAGCATCGACCGCTATCTGGCCGCCGGCCTGGCGGTGGACCACCGGCAGCGCAGCGAGGTGGCCCCCGCCGCCGAAGCGCTGTGCCGGCTGATGACCCGCGTGCACGCCAGCCGCGGCATCCACTTCCGGGTCGACGTGGCCCCCGGGCTGGCCTTCGCCGGCGCCGTGACCGATCTGGAAGAAATGCTGGGCAACCTGCTGGACAACGCCGGCAAGTGGGCGCGCCACGAGGTGCGGCTGCGCGCCCTGGCCCAGCAGGACCGGCTGCACATTGAAGTGCGCGACGACGGCCCCGGCCTGGACGAGGCCAAGCTGGAGAGTGTGTTGCAGCGTGGCGTACGCCTGGACGAACGGGTGGAAGGCAGCGGCCTGGGGCTGGCCATCGCAGCAGACATCGCCGCCAGCCACGGCGGCTCACTGCGCCTGTCGAACGAGAACCCCGGATTGCGCGCGCGGCTGGAACTGCCGCTGGCGCCGAATGACTAGGTCGGGGCCGGACGGCCCCAGGCGCAGCCGAGCGTGGGCCCGGCCCAGCGCGTCACCCATCAACGGTGATGCATCCACCAGCAGTCGATTGCGTCCAGCACGATGTGGATCATCAACCCGATGCCAAACAGCCGCGTCTTCTTCGGCACGCACAGGCCGGCATAGACCGCGATGGCCGGCGCGGTGTGCAGCGGATGGAAGCCGATGCTGCAGCGGTTCGGCGCATAGATCGGATCGGCCAGCAGGTGGTCCAGATCGATGATCCAGCCCAGCAACATCAGCAACCACGCCGAAGCGAAACGCTTGCGCCAGAACAGCCATGCCAGCAGGGCTGGCACGGCGGCATGCAGGAACAGGTGGAAGATCGCGCGTGCGCTCATCAGGGCCGGTAGCGCCGGACCCTGCCCGGCGCTTCCTTCAACGTCAGACCAGCGGTTCGTCGGACAGGTAGGTGTAGCCGGTCAGGCCGGCTTCCAGCGCGTCCGACAGTTCCTGCGCACGTTCCGGCGACAACTCGGCCGCCGCCACGCGCTGGGCATACGCCGCACGCAGGTCGTCCAGCCGGTAGCCCACGTAGTCCAGCATCACGTCGGTGGTGTCACCGCGGCGCTGCTGGGTGATCGCGTAGCCATCGGCATCGGCCAGCACTTCCACCGCATCGGTATCACCGAACAGGTTATGGATGTCGCCGAGGATTTCCTGGTAGGCACCGACCATGAAGAAACCGATGCGGTAGCTTTCGCCGTGCTTGATCGCGTGCAGCGGCAGCGAGCTGTCCAGGCTCTCGTTCTCGACGTAGGTCTTGACCATGCCATCCGAATCGCAGGTCATGTCGGCGATGATGCCGCGACGGTCCGGCGTTTCGTCCAGGCGCTCGATCGGCACGATCGGGAACACCTGGTCGATCGCCCACGCATCGGGAATTGACTCGAACACGCTGAAGTTGACGAAGTACTTGTCGACCAGGCGCTCGTTCAGCTCATCCAGCGCCGGGCGATGGCTCTTTTCGTCATAGCTCAGGCGCGCACGCACGCCGTGGGCGATGGCGTAGAACAGGTCATCGATGCGCGCACGCTGCGGCAGGTCGATCTGGCCCAGCGCGTAGCTGGCCAGGCCTTCGGCGTGGAAGTGCTGCGCTTCCTGGAACAGTTCCACGGCCGGGCGCGTGTCCAGCTCCTCGTGGATCTCGCGCAGGTGGCGGATCGCCGCCGGCTCGTCGTCGTGCTGGTCCGGCACGCGGCCTTCCTGCGCCTGTTCCACCTCAGACACGTTGGCGATCAGCACCGCGTGGTGCGCGGTCATTGCGCGGCCACACTCGGTCACGATGCGCGGCGGAGTCAGGCCGTGCTCTTCGCAGGCGTTGGCCAACGGCTGCACGATGTTGCTGGCATACGAATTCAGGCCGTAGTTGATCGAGCAGAAGCTGCGCGAACGGGTGCCTTCGTAGTCCACGCCCAGGCCACCGCCCACGTCGACGTGGGTGATCTTCGCGCCCAGCTGTGACAGCTCGACGAAATAGCGGGTGGCTTCGCGCATGCCGTTGGCGATGTCGCGCACGTTGGAGATCTGCGAGCCCATGTGGAAATGCAGCAGGCTCAGGCAGTCGGCATATTCGGTATCGCGCAGCGACTTCCACAGGTCCAGCAGCTGGCGCGGGGACAGGCCGAACTTGGCCTTGTCGCCACCACTGTTCTGCCACTTGCCCGCGCCCAGCGAGGCCAGGCGCATGCGCACGCCCAGGCCCGGCTTCACGTCCAGCGCCTTGGACTCCTCCAGCACCAGCTTCAGCTCGGACGGCTTCTCGATGACGATGAAGGTCTGCAGGCCCAGCTTGCGCCCGATCAGCGCCAGGCGGATGTACTCGCGGTCCTTGTAACCGTTGCAGACGATCAAGCCACCCGGGCGCGACAGCGCCAGCACGGCCATCAGCTCGGGCTTGCTGCCCGCTTCCAGGCCGAAGCCTTCACCGTGGTGGCTGGCCAGGGTGCCGGCCACGCCGCGGTGCTGGTTGACCTTGATCGGGTACACGGCGGTGTAGCCGCCGGTGTAGTCCCAGTCCTGCTGGGCCTGGGCGAACGCCGCCTGCAGCTTGCCCAGGCGCTGGCCGAGGATGTCCGGGAAGCGCACCAGCAGCGGCAGCTTCGCACCGGCGGCACGCGCCGCATCGACCACCTTGGGCAGCGACACCACCGGGCCGTCCGCCCCGGTCGGTCTCACCACCATGTGCCCGGCCTGATCCACGTCGAAGTAACCATCCGCCCAATGCGGGATCGAGTAGGTCTTGCGGGCTTGGTCGAGGGACCAATCGGTCATTTCAGTCGGCCTTGTTGGCAATAAAAGGGGGGGCATGATAACGCCTATATGCCCACAGGTTCGTTATCATGCGCGCCCGCGCCCGTGACAGGTTTCAACCTGAACGGGCCGATCCGTCCGGATGTGGCATCTGTGCCACGCGGCCCCGCCCGCCAGCCCGGCTTCACCCCTCCGAACAGGACTGTTTTCAATGACTGACAGCAACAACTGGTACATCGAACACTTCGAGCGCACCGGCTCGGCCATCGGCTACCGCATCACCGGCAAGCTGGACGAGGTGCAGTCGCCGTTCCAGAAGATCGAGATCTTCCAGACCACCGACTGGGGCAACCTGATGACCATCGACGGGGCCATCATGCTGACCAGCAAGGACAACTTCTTCTACCACGAGATGATCAGCCACCCGGTGCTGTTCACCCACGCCGCGCCCAAGCGCGTGGTGATCATCGGTGGCGGCGACTGCGGCACCCTGCGCGAAGTGCTCAAGCACAAGGGCGTGGAGAGCGTGACCCAGTGCGATATCGATGAGCAGGTGACGGTGATGGCGCGCAAGCACTTCCCGGAACTGTGCGATTCCAACGACGACGCCCGCGCCGAGCTGCTGTTCGACGATGGCGTGGCCTACATGGCCAATTGCCCGGCCGGCAGCGTGGACGTGGTGATCGTGGACTCGACCGACCCGGTCGGCCCGGGCGAAGGCCTGTTCAACAAGGCCTTCTACGAAAGCTGCTTCAAGGCGCTGAAGGACGACGGCATCCTGGTGCAGCAGTCCGAATCGCCGCTGATGCAGCTGGACCTGATCAACGAAATGCGCACCGAGATGGGCAAGGCGGGCTTCGGCTCGTTCAAGACCCTGCCGTTCCCGCAGCCGTGCTACCCCACCGGCTGGTGGAGCGTGACCATGGCGCGCAAGGGCGACAGCAGCTTCGACTTCCGCCAGGCCGACTCGGCCGCCAAGACCTTCAACACCCTGTACTACACCGCCGCGCTGCACACCGGCGTGCTGGTGACCCCGCCGTTCGTGCAGGCGGCATTGAAGGGTTGATCCAACAAAAAACCCGCGCTGGCGACAGCGCGGGTTTTTTCATGTTCCGGTAGTGCCGGCCGCTGGCCGGCAACCGCATGTAACGATCAAAGCGCCCAGATACCGGCAATCACCGCCACCACCAGGCCCCACTTGATCAGCTGGTAGGCCACCACGCTGCGCTCGCGCAGCGCCTTGGCCTTCAGGCGAACCTTGTACACGCTGCCGAACGCCTTGTTGACGCCGCCGGTCGGGTCACCCGGCAGGTTCGGCGAAGCGCCACCGGCCAGCAGCGTGGCTGCCACCGCACGGTTGAACAGGCCGGGCAGGCCGAAGTGCAACGGGCGGGCGATATCGCAGAACAGGATCACGCGGTCATCCGGCGTCTCGTTGTGCGCATGGTGGATGTAGGTCTCGTCGAACATCATCCACTCGCCATCGCGCCAGCTCTTCTTGATGCCGTCCACTTCGATATAGCAGCCATCGTTGTTGGGCGTAGCCAGGCCCAGGTGCAGGCGCAGCGAACCGGCGAACGGGTCGCGGTGCGGGCGCAGTTCACTGCCCGACGGCAGCTGCGCGAACATTGCCGCGCGCACGTCCGGCAGCGATTCCAGCAGCGCGGTGGTCTTCGGGCACATCGCCTTCGCCGACGGGTGCGACGGGCCGTACCACTTCAGGTAGAAGCGCTTCCAGCCACGACGGAAGAACGAGTTGAAGCCGGCGTCGTTGAACGTGCTGGAGGCAGCGATCTTCTGCGCATCGCGCAGCGCCAGTGCCTCATCGCGGATCATCTGCCAGTTCTGGCGCAGCGGCTCCAGCTGCGGGAACTCCTTGGCCGGGTCCAGGAATGGCGTGGTCGGCACCTTCGAGAACATGTACATGACCACGTTGATCGGGGCCATGAAACTGGAGTGGTCCAGCAGCTGGCGCGACCAGCGCGCGCGGACCTTGCCACGGAAGTGGATGTACAGCACGCAGGCCACGAACAGCGCTGCAATGACGATTTTGATGATCAAAGCACTTTCCTCCAGCCGCGGCCGGAACGGGAAACGGGGCGATGCACGGCCTGGCGGCCAGCACCGGTGGGGAGCGCGGCAGGGGACGGGGACGTGCCGGAGGGGGCGGCCGCCGATGTCGCGGGTTAACAGCTTATGGTCGGCAGCGCGTGCGTCGGGGTCAAGCCGGGCGTGCGCCGCGTTCAGCTGAACGCGGTGGAAGGGGCCGAAAGAGCGCCCAACCTGTTGATGCATAAAGAACATCACACAAAGTGAGACAGAAATGTCCGATTTGATGTAACGAACTGTTCCAGCCACGACCCCGACATTTCTCCGACAAATCGTCGATTAGCGAACTGGCGAGTACTAAAATTAACGAAAGCTTAGTAACTCCCTGTAACACCGGTTCGCTTGACGCTTTGCGCCACCCACCGGGTCGACCGAGACCCCGACATGTATCTCCCTGCACTGCCCCCCTCCTCCTGCGGCGATGACGCCGCGGCGCCGCTGCTGCTCAAGCGCGGCAAACGCCTCCTCGCCCCCGACGTCTACCGCACCTGCCTGGACGGGCGCGAAGCGGTCATCAAGGACTACTCCCGCTACCGCGGCACCCCGGTTTCACTGATCGCCAGGCTGATGGTGCGCCGTGAAGCGCGCATGCTGCAGCGCCTCGGCGGCTGGAAACACGCCCCGGCCCTGCTTGGCACCCTCGGTGGCCTGGCACTGGGCATGGAGTTCATTCCCGGCCAGACCCTCAGCACCGCGCAGGCCGTCGGCAACGACGTGTTCGAGCAGTTGCAGCACGCGCTCAGCCGCCTGCATGCGGCCGGCATCACCCACAACGACCTGCATGGCACCAACGTGGTGGTCAGCGGCGGCGTGCCCGTGCTGCTGGACTTCACCTCGGCCTGGCGCGTACCCCGCTGGCTGCGCCGCGGCCCGCTGAGCCGGCAGATGCGCCGCAGCGACATGAAGAACCTGCTGAAGATCCGCCAGCGCGTGACCGGGCAGGCGCCGAGTGCCGCGCAGGCCGCGCTGGTGGCCGACCCGGGCTGGGTAGCGGCGGTGCGCCAGGGCTGGAAGCGGTTCTACAGGTGGGCAAAGCACCGGTAAATGCTTTGTTTTGGTAGGGGTCGAGCTTGCTCGACCGCTTTGCCGCTCTTTGTAGAGTCGAGCTTGCTCGACTGCTCTGCCGCTCTTTGTAGAGTCGAGCTTGCTCGACTGCTCTGCCGCTCTTTGTAGAGTCGAGCTTGCTCGACTGCTCTGCGCTTCAGTCGAGCAAGCTCGACTCTACAAAAGCCGCTTTACAGCCCGAATACGCACAAAACCAGGTTACAACGCGTCCGCGTCCAACTCACCGGTACGAATACGCACCACGCTGCCCAGGTCGTACACAAACACCTTGCCGTCACCAATCTTGCCGGTGCCCGCAGCTTTCACGATGGCCTCAACCACCGCTTCCACCTGGTCATCGGTCACCGCCACTTCCAGCTTCACCTTCGGCAGGAAATCGACCACGTACTCCGCACCACGGTACAGCTCGGTATGGCCCTTCTGGCGCCCAAAGCCCTTCACTTCCGTCACCGTGATCCCGGTAACCCCACGCTCGGCCAGCGCTTCGCGCACGTCGTCGAGCTTGAACGGCTTGATCACCGCCATGACCATCTTCATCGTCTATCTCCTGTCTTCCGGCGTGGAGGATAGCGCCTGAACGTGGCCCGTGCGAAGCCGCTGCGGCCTGTCCGGGCAGTGGGTGCCGGCAGTATCCTTGTGCCGATTGGCCTGCCCGCGCCGGATGCACGGGCCCACCCCCACGGAGCACCCCATGATCGACCTGAACCACATCGATGACCTCGCCCGTCGCCTCAGCGACCTGGTGCCGCCGGGCCTGCGCGAATCGCGCGAGGAACTGCAGGCCACCTTCAAGAGCGCGCTGCAGGCCGGCCTGGCCAAGCTCGACCTGGTCACCCGCGAGGAGTTCGAAGTGCAGCGCGCCGTGCTCCTGAAGACCCGCGAGAAACTGGACGCGCTGGAAACGGCCGTGCGCGAACTGGAAGGGCGCGGCACCGCAGAATGAAAAAAGGAGGCGCACCGCGCCTCCCACTACAGAGTATTTCGCGGATGGGGCCTTGCAGCAAGGCCCACCGGGCGCCCTAGACTCGCCGGCCTGTCGATCCGGCAGGACACGCAGGGGCAGTGCTGATGGCACAGGACACCGAATGGACACCCGTTTCGCATGACACCTGCGGCCAGGTCGCCGGGCCGTTCTATCACGGCACCCGCGCTGATCTGGCGGTGGGCGAGTTGCTGAGTGCGGGCTTCCGCTCCAACTATCGCGACAGTGTGGTGATGAACCACATCTACTTCACTACGGTCGCCAAGGGCGCCGGGCTGGCTGCGGAGATGGGCAAGGGTGAAGGGCGACCGCGCGTATATGTGGTGGAGCCGACCGGGCCGTTCGAGGACGACCCGAACGTGACCAACAAGAAGTTTCCCGGGAATCCGACGCGGTCGTATCGGAGTGCACAGCCATTGCGGATTGTTGGGGAGATTACGGAATGGGAGCTCTACGACGCGGAGTTCGTTCGGCAGCTGAAGGCGTTTGTTGCGTCGGGGAGTGGGGAGATCATCAATTGATGGAGGAAGACGCCGACGGAACACGGCGGCGTCTTCCGATCAAAGTGCCTTTTCATGAAACGCGTCACGTCCAGGAGCAACCGAACCGCTGCCTAACCGGAGCGCATCATCGAGCCGATGACAACCGCCGACGCCAGGGCCGCCCAGGACAGTCCTGCCATGACCATCAGCAACACCTTCCGGTGCATTGCCTGCGCCTCCCGCCAGTAGGCCACGTTGCGGCTATAGGGCCTGTTCAGCCCGAACAGCTCGCAGGGGACGGCCAGCGCTCCCAGCAGCAGCAGAGCAAGCATGCAGAAGCCAAATACCATTCCAACGTCGCCCACCCGGGCAGCGTTGATTGCGGTATCAGAATGACTGGCAAGGGCTTCGAAGAATGGCCCAACCCAACTCGCCAGCATTCCGGCCAGGATCGCCACGACGCCGAGATTGCAGAAAATACTCAACCAGAAACGGGCCGGCATTTTCATCGCGCGTTGTCCTTCATCCAGTCTCCTCGTGCTTTTGCGATGGCTTCCATTCAATCCGAATCCCAATAGCGATTGAAGCGATCCGTTATCCGGATCCTATCTGAACATCGCGAGCAAATCCTTGTCTTCATGCCGCTGTTCCCACGTGGAGAGAATGCAGAAGCTCACGCCGCTTTGCATGGCGGCCTTCTGGAACCCAGCCAGTTCCTCCTTGGTGACCGGATACTCGACCGGATCAAAGTGCAGAAGCGCCCACGGTCTGATAAATGAGAACCCGGGCGTGAGTTCCGAGAAGATCGCCTTGAGCTGCGGCTGGAGGGTCGAGTAGTCCCTGACCGGCCCTGTGCCATTCCCAAGGGCGTGACACTGACGTCGAAGGGTTCTGTCCCCACCGACGACTCGTGCAACGAAGTGGTCCCGATGCACTTGGACGTAGATCAACTGACGGCGGAGAATCTTCATTCCCTGCATGGCCCCAAATCACACCCTCCGTTTAGATGATCAGGCGCCATCCGGAAGTCGGACCTGCACCGCGCACGCTGCCGCGACCGGCGCGAGCGCGGTCCCCTTCATCCTTGCAAGCGCTGCTAGAGCACGTCGCTCGTAAGCCTCGGCAACGCCCGGGTCCGGCTCGATGAAGGGCGATGTGCAGACCTCTTCGACATTGAATCCATGCGTGGTCAGTGCCAGAACCCGCTCAGGCGCGTTGGGCAGTGCACGGGCAACCGCGTAGTTGATGGAGAGCGAGGCACCCGCATCGGAGAACGGCTTCAATGCAGCCGCAACCTTGAGCCACGAGGGATCGCCTGACTCGATGCCAGAGACGACCTGATCAAACTGCCGCTGGTGCTCCCAGAGGTCCCAGAGAACCTTGCGTCCCCCATCGCTGGCGATGCGCTTGAGCAGAGCCTGTGCCGAGGCTCCATCCGCGGCCACTGCCGTCGGGCTGGCAAGCGCAAGCGCGAGCAGGAGCATTGAGATGCTTCTCATGAAACCTCCCTGATGGAATGACCCTACGCCTCTCTGAACGGCACCGCATCGCGGGCCTGCCCGGTTGATACAGCGCGATACTAGGACGGCCGGGTTCGGCCAACAAGCCAACCCGCAACCAGACCAGTCATGTCGCATATGCCACGCCCTGAATCCTCCTTCCGGAGAAACGGGTGACGCGACGGTGTAGGCACCGGAAGCCTTTCGCCCCAAGGCCTGTGGAAGCACCGCCCCTATGCGACAATGCCAAAAACGTCTCGGGTTTTGGCGGCATTGCCCCCCACCCCTTGGCAATCCTCACAACAGCAGGTAATCGTTACCCCGCCACCGTGCATCGGTGGTCGGGACTCGAAAACCCGTCGTTGTGATGAAGTTTGCGCTTGCCAGCCGGCATCACCCTGCGTGGTGCCGGCTGGCAATCCGTCTGCCGGCTATGGCGGGCGGGGCGTGGGGGCCTTGTGCCCGCCGGCGATCATCACACACCGGTTTTCGAGCCACGCCCTGTCCGCCACCTTTATCGGTGGCGGCTTCTGTCTGTCTGCACGGAGCCTGCCATGACCAAGCCGCACTCCCCTCCCCCTCGCCCCATCCAGCAGCCGCCATCACCCGGCCCGGCCCTGGACCCCACCAGCCTCATCGCCGTCCTGCACGCCATTGGCGCGGGCGCTGCGGCCGACGGCCAGCCCTGGCCCGAGCGCCACCAGCTGCGCAGCCGGCAGATCGCGCTGTCCGACGCCGACTGCGCGGCGACCGGCCAACGCATCGTGCAGGAGATCCTGTTGGCGGCCGAACGCACGCGCCAGAACGGCGAGCCCGAGCAGTACGTGGGCGACCGGGTGATGGAGGGGCTGGTGATGGCTGATATGGCACTCACGGCCTTCATCCACGAGCGGATGCGACCACAGGGCTGACCGCGCGCGCGTGGCGCCTACTTCCTGCTTGTGTGCGGGGTGACCCATGAAGAAGCACGGCCTTGCCGCTGCAACGATGTGCATCGCGGTGATCGGCGCGGTATGGGCCGGCTGGCCTGAGCCTGCGGGCGATCAGGTCTGGGCTTACCAGAAGCTGCGGCCGGCTGACTACCGGCTGCTGTACAGCGACGCGCTCGGCTTCGTGACCGCGAAAGCGGATGAGGGCTTCGAGCTGCACGCGCGCCCTGCCAGCGCGACCTCGTTCGAGATCCGATGCAAGGGCGTGCTGGTGATGGACGTTGAGAACGCACCGACGCGCGTGTTGATCCGCATGCCCGGCGATGCACAGTTGCGGGCGCCGGATATCGAGCGGCTACGCATGAGCTTCGAGCGCTGGCTGCTTGTCCAGCAGATCGAAGGGCGGTTGCTGATGGAGCGTGCTGGGCCGCCGTGGGTAGAGGCGCGCTTTGGGCGCTTGGGTGGGGTGGTGCCTGATGAGCAACGGTGTGCGTTCGAGAGCCCACGCCACCGCTGGCCGGGCTCTTCCTGATCGCCTCGCCAACAGTTCCCGGCGCGCATCACCGCGCTGCCGGCGAGCCGGGTGTCAGTGCACCTGTCCAGAGACTGCCCGGCCCGCCGTGGTTCCGTGGATTCGCACACCTTGTATCACCCGCGATCGCTCGCTCACGCCCACATCAACGTCATCGCCCGAGAACGTCAGCCGGAACCGGTACGCGTTGATGTTTCCGATCTCGTTGTAGTCGAAGACAAAGGTGCTGTTGCTCTCCCAGCGGCCGCTTACTGCTACCGGCAAACCAAAATTGCCATCGGGCGACACGCGCGGTGTTCCATCCAACCCGATCGGCCTGGAGGGTTCGTTGCGGCTCTTCAGTTCGAACTGGAGCTGTGCAGCTTCGGCTCCCGAGAACGTAAGCGTGAGCGCATTCAAGCCAAGCGGATTTTCCGCGAGCGCGTACCGCTTGCCCGAGACCGCTTTCGCCAGCGGCGGCATCAATGACAGCGACGGTAATGGGCGTGCCGCATCGTTCACCGCAGCAGACAGTGCGGCCGCGGCCGCCGGATTCTCCGGCAAGGGCCGATCCGACTTGAGCGCAGCAAGAATGAAGGTGCCGATGTCGCCGGGTTCAAACTCTCCGCCGGTAAACACGACCACGACATTCTTCTCCGGGCTCACGCTGATGCGTTGGCCACCGCGACCATTCGCCTCGAACAGCGACGGCTTTCTGTCCGGCTGCAGCCACAGGCCATACCCGTACTTTTCGTCGCCACCTTCCGGCCGCGCCTGCGGCCGAACGGCAGCACGCATCCAGGCGGTCGGCACGAGTTGCCGGTCTTCCCATCGGCCATCGTTCAACCACAGGTAGCCCAGCTTCGCCATGTCCAGGGGTTCAAGGTGCAGATCGCCCCAACCATACGAAACCCCATGGTTGTCCATCGGCCAGGCCGCATGATTGATGCCAAGCGGGCCAAACAGCTCGCGACGGGCGAAGTCGAACGCACTCTGGCCCGTCGCCTTCGTGATCGCTGCAGACAGCAGGTGCATGCCGCCGGAGCAGTACTCGAAGCGGCTCCCGGGTTCATCGCGCATCGGCAGATCCAGCATGAAGCGGCCCCAATCACTGCTCTGCCTCATCCGCGAGAGAGTGATTTCGCCCTGGCTGGCGTCGCAGTCCAGCCCGGAGGTCATCGTCATCAGATGCTCGACGGTCAAGCGCTTCTTTCGCTCGTCCAGATTCGCGATGTCCTGAGCGGCAAAGACCGACGTCAGGGGCTGGTGCAGTTTCAGCGCGTGCTTGCCGATGGCGATGCCTGCCAGGGTGGTTGTGACACTCTTCGTCACCGACGCGACATCGTGGTACTGCCCTCTCTGGAATGGCCAGAAATAGGCGTCCACCACGACATAACCATTGCGAATGATGGTCAGGCTATGGATCGGTGTCTGATGCTCGCGCACGTAGTCGAACGCATTGGCCAGCACTTCCGAATCCATCCCTTGGGCCTCCGGGGAGGAATGGCGCCATCCCTGCGTCGGCCAGTAGGGTTCCTGTGCGGCTGCATCGCTGGCGCCCGCGTGAGCAGAGACCATTGCGGCAATGATGCACGCCGCAATGAATCGTATCGAATATCGCACGGGATCCCCTGGCACTGGCGGTGGAGGCAATGCATCGCGTGGTGAGTCTGCCCGAGGGCGCTGGAGGCGCTGGGGTGTCACCGTTGCCGATTGTGCCATGGCTGTGGGTGGGCGCATGCGCTGATAGTTGCTCCGGAATCCTCCTAGCCGCTTCGCCAGCATTCCCCGATAGCTGCCTGCGAAGTGCCTGCCGCACCATCGAACGTCCCCTCCGCAGGAAACCACACATGAGCCTGGCGCTGGTCTACAGCCGCGCCCGCGCCGGGGTCGACGCCCCGCTGGTGCGGGTGGAAGTGCATCTCTCTGGTGGCCTGCCCGCCACCCAGATTGTCGGCCTGGCCGAAACCAGCGTGCGCGAATCACGCGAGCGCGTGCGTGCCGCCCTGCTCTGTGCGCGCTTCGATTTTCCACAACGGCGCATCACCTTGAACCTTGCGCCTGCCGATCTGCCCAAGGAGGGTGGCCGCTACGATCTGGCGATTGCGCTGGGCATTCTTGCGGCCAGCGGCCAGGTCGATCCGCAGTCGCTGCTTCAGTACGAGTTCCTGGGCGAGCTGGGGCTGACCGGCGAGCTGCGGCCGGTGGCCGGTGCGCTGCCCGCGGCGATTGCGGCCGCCGAAGCCGGACGCATCCTGGTGGTGCCGCCGGGCAATGCCGCCGAGGCTGCGTTGGCCGAGCATGCCGATGTGCGGGTGGCCCGCACGCTGTTGGAATGCTGCGCCGGGCTGGGCAATCCACGCCTGTTGCCCGCTGTGGAGCGCGTGGACACCACACCCCTGCCGCTACCCGATCTGGGCGACGTGCGCGGGCAGGCGCATGCGCGGCGTGCGTTGGAGGTGGCCGCAGCAGGTGGGCATCATCTGCTGCTGATTGGCAGTCCGGGCTGCGGCAAGACGCTGTTGGCCTCGCGCCTGCCCAGTCTGTTGCCGGACACCGAAGAGACTGAAGCGCTGCAGCTGGCCGCGATTGCCTCGGTAAGCGGTGAAGGGCTGGACCCGCGTCGCTGGCGGCAGCGGCCGTTTCGGGCGCCGCACCACAGTGCGAGTGCAGCGGCGCTGGTGGGTGGCGGTAACCCACCCTGCCCCGGCGAGATTTCACTGGCGCACCACGGGGTGCTGTTCCTGGACGAGCTGCCGGAATGGAACCGCAGCGCACTGGAGACTCTGCGTGAGCCGTTGGAATCCGGGCATATCCGTATCGCGCGCGCGGCGCGTAGCGTGCAGTATCCGGCGCGCTTTCAACTGGTGGCCGCGATGAACCCCTGCCCGTGCGGCTGGGCCGGTGACCGCAGCAACCGCTGCCTGTGCACGGATGAGCGCATCACCCGCTATCGCGCGCGGGTGTCAGGGCCGCTGCTGGACCGCATCGACCTGCATATCAGCGTGGCCAGGATGGATGCAGTGGAGTTGCGGGAGAGTACGCCGCTGGGGGAGCCCAGTGCATCGGTGCGTGAGCGGGTGGAAGCTGCGCATGCCCGGCAACAGGCGCGTGGCGGGCTGAATGCCCATCTGCCACCGGCGGCGCTGCGCGCCTGCACGAAACTGAGCGAGATTGATCAGGATCTGCTGGAGCAGGCTATCGAGCGCCTGCAGCTTTCGGCACGGGCGATGCATCGAATCCTGCGGGTGGCGCGCACGATTGCCGACCTGGCGGGTTGTGAAACGATCCAGACCGCGCATCTGTCTGAAGCGATCGGGTACCGGCAGTTGGATCGGGGAAAGCCCTAGAAACTCCGTTGGGATCGGGCATTGGTAGAGTCGACTGTTAGTCGACCCGCGGTTTTCTGTCAGGTGAATGCGCAGAGCAGTCGACTAGCAGTCGACTCTACCAAGAGCAGGTCATGGCAGCGGAAAGGTCAATGCCAGAGCGGGTCATGCAGCGAAAGGCCCGATGGCGCCAGAGGGGCATGACAGTCCGGCGGGTTTGGGGGGTCAGAGCCCTTTGCGGTGCAAAGGGATCTGACCCCGAAACTCCTGGTTGCCTCAGAACGTCATCGAGGTACTGAACATCAGCTGCCGGGGCGCGCTGCGCTGCAGGGTCTGGTAATCCCCCGAGAACGACGAGCCGGCGATGGTGGCGGTGCCGATGTTGTGGCGGTTGAACAGGTTGCTCACGTCCAGCCGCAGCTCCAGCCCCGGCAACGCGCTGTCCGCACCGAAGCGGTAGGCGGCATAGGTGTTGACCTGCCAGAAGGTCGGCACGCGGATGTCGTTCTCGTAGGTGAAGGGCTGGCGCAGGTACGAAGTGCTGGTGGCACCGAAGCGCCAGTCGCCGAAGTGCGCGGAAAGATCACTCACCAGCGAAATCTGCGGATAGCCCGGTTGCGCATTGCCCTTGATCGGGTACACCGTGTCGCCCACCACGAAATCGCTGTCGTAGTACGAACGCGCCACGGCCACGCCCTGGTAGAACTGCAGGTGGTCGGTCAGGTCGGCGGTGATGCCGAGGTCAGCGCCGATCACGTGCATCTTCGGCATCAGCCGCACCGTATTGATCTGCGCGAACTGGGTACCGATGGCGGCCGACAGCAGTCGATTGCGGATGTCGTTGTAGAACACATCGCCGGTAATCGTCAGCCGGTCGAAACGATGCGAGGCACCGAGGGTCAGGTTCCAGTTCTTCTCCGGGCGCAGCGTGCCGGCCACGCGGTCGAACTCTTCCTGGTCGGTGATGGTCCACGCCGAGGCGGTGTAGCCGATGTTGCCGCGCTGGGCCACGCGGTAGCCGTTCATGGTGTTGGCCAGATCGATGAAGGCATCGGTGGATTCAGTAGGGCTCCAGAACAGCGAGACGTGCGGCAGGAAGTTGCTCTTCGCGCGCAGCGTGCCGTTCACCGGCCGGTCCTTGGCATCACCCAGCCCGCCACCGCTGGTGCGGAAGTCCACGGCCTTGAAGCCGACACCCAGCTTCAGCGTGTCGTTCAACACGATGTCGTCCTGCAGGTAGAACTGGCGCGAGCGGGTCACCCAGCTCGATGCATTGTCGGTCTTGAACGCGGGGCCGTACACGTCGAACGGACCGGTGGCCTTCAGCGGCGGGCCCTCGCCCAGCAGCGGCTGCTGGTACCACTCGGTCTTCGCCGCGGCCTTGCTCTTCTCCTGCCAGACGCCGGCGGTGAAGGTGTGCGCGCCGGTCTCGAACTGCAGGTTGAACATGCCACCCAGCCGGTTCACGCGCGGCGTCTGCACCTGTTCGGAGAACGGTGCACCGTTGGGCGATGGCACGGTCGGGTCGGTGAGCGTGGCCTGGGTGTGGCTGTTGGCGTTGTACAGCTGCACGTTGCCGCTCAGCGCCGGGCTGATCTGGAAGCGGTGGTTGATCGAGGACACGCGATCGCGGGTGGTCTGGCCGGTGTCGTACGGAATCAGTTCGGACAGCTCACCGCAGGTGTAGGCGCCACAAGATTTGTCCGCGTTTTCCGGCGAGGCCACGTACCAGGCCCACGCGTAGTCCGGATAGAAGATGTCGGCCTTCCAGCCCAGCTTGCGGATCATGTCGAAGGAGATGTTGTTGTAGCCCCAGACCTTGGCCTTGCTGTCGGACAGGAACACGGTGAAGTCACCCCAGGCCACGTCCTGCTGCAGCTTCAGATCGCCGCGCAGGAAGTTCTGGGTGCCCTCGCCCTGGTACTTGTCGGCCGACACGCGCTGCAGGTCGACCAGCACCTTCGGGCCGTGCTCGCCGAGCTGGCCGCTCTGCCCGGACACGGTGGTGACCAGCGTGCTGTTGCTGCCCACGCCCTGCTTCACACGCAGGCTGGGCGTGTCCTGCAGCTCGCGCAGGCGGTATTCCAGGCTGCCGCCGTTGACGCTGCTGGAGAACACGCTGACCGGCGCACCACCAGGGCTGACCGTGATCGCGCCGATGCCATCGGGCACGCCCACATTCACCACGCTGCTGCCGGTGAGCGAGAGGAAGCCGTTGTCGTTCAGCGGCACGCCTTCGAAGGTGATGCCCATTTCATTCATGCGGAAGCCGCGCACGAACAGGCTGGTGGCCGAGATATCCAGGCCCAGGCCGTCGGTGGCGGTGTAGCTGGCGCCGGGCACCTGCTTCAGCATGGCCAGGCCGTTGTTGCCGGTCACCATGGCGTCGAGGTCTTCGGCCTTGATGATGTAGCGGTTCGGGCCGACCACCTGGGTGGGTGCGACGGCCGCGCCGCGCGGCGTGGCGATGACCTGCAAGGCGTTCAAGGTGGTGGGCGTGTCGTGCGC
Source organism: Stenotrophomonas sp. SKA14 (assembly GCF_000158575.1). Lineage (NCBI taxonomy): Bacteria > Pseudomonadati > Pseudomonadota > Gammaproteobacteria > Lysobacterales > Lysobacteraceae > Stenotrophomonas > Stenotrophomonas sp. SKA14. Next base: position 755,105 of record NZ_DS999412.1, on the reverse strand, counting down.
GGTGTCGTGGGTCTCGGCGGCATACGCAGGTGCGGCGATGGCGGTGATGATGGCCAGGGCGAGGCGCGTCGTGGGTGGGGTGTTCATGGGCAGATCCAGGTGCAGGGAGAGAGCGGCGCAGGCGCACGCCCAGCGCGACGCAGCACCGGTGTCGGCGCTCTGGCTGGCGATGCGATTGCGTTGAGGGGATGACCGCGCGGTGCGCGCCGGTCAGCAGACGAAAGCGATCATCTGCCGTGGGATTCGGTGGGGTGATTTCGACGTGCGAAATTCTTGCATCGCACTGCCGCATCCGCCATTGCACCGTGGTACAGCGGCAATGGCGATGGGGATGGGTGGGTTATACGTGGGTATAGGCCGGCGCGTGCCGATTGCGTGTGCCAACCAAGGTTGGCACCTGGATGAGACCTGGTGGAGGCCGACCTGGGTCGGCGCTTGCCGCCTGCGTGTGCCAACCAAGGTTGGCACCCACCAGGGCGGATAGAACTTGGTGGAGGCGACCTTGGTCGGCACTTGCCGTCTGCGTGTGCCAACCAAGGTTGGCACCCACCAGGGCGGATGGGACTTGGTGGAGGCCGACCTTGGTCGGCGCCTGCTGTCTGCGCGTGCCAACCAAGGTTGGCACCTACCAGGGCCGATGGCCGTGCGGTTACTGCAGCACGAAGCGCTCGATCGCGCGCGCCACGCCGTCATCGGCATTGCTGGTGGTTTCAAACCGCGCCACCGCCTTCACCGCATCGATGGCGTTGCCCATCGCGACGCTGGTGCCGGCGTACTGCAGCATGGTCAGGTCGTTTTCCTGGTCACCGATGGCCATCACGTTGGCGCGGTCGATGCCCAGGTGCTCGGCCAGCTTCTGCAGGCTTGGCCCCTTGCCGGCGCGGTGGTCGAACACCTCCAGGAAGAACGGTGCGCTCTTCAGCACCGCGAAGCGCTCGGTCAGTTCGGCGGGCAGGCGCGCGATGGCGGCATCCAGCACCTCGGGCGCGTCGATCATCATCAGCTTGATGAAGGACATCGACGGGTCCATGTCGGCCACGCGGCGATACGACAGCGGCATCCGCGAAAGATGCGAGTCGGCCACGGTGTAGTAGCTGATGTCCTGGTTGGGCGTGTACATGCGCTGCGCATCCAGCGCCTGGAAGTGCACGCCCAGGTCGCGGGCCACCTGCTCGCAGAACAGGAAGTCATCGAAGCTGAGCGGGTACTCGACCACCGTTTCGCGGGTGCCGATGCGCTGCACCAGGCCACCGTTGCAGGCGATGCAGTAGTCGTCGTCACCGTTGATGCCCAGTTCGTGCAGGAACGGCGCCAGGCCGGGCACCGGGCGGCCGCTGGTCAGCACGATGTGCACGCCCAGCGCGCGCGCCTGCGCGATGGCCTGCCTGGCCCGCGCGGTAAGCGAGTGGGTGGGGTCCAGCAGGGTGCCATCCATGTCGATGGCGACCAGTTCGATGGTCGATTGCCTGCGGCCCATGTCCATCAGCGTCTTACCTTCATGCGGGCCCTCCATTTTACCCCCTCATGCCCGGTTCACCTCTTTGCCGGCGTTGGCCGGGATACTGCGGGAGCCTGTGCGTCCCCCACCGCAGGACGGCCCGCTGACCGCCCTTCCTTGGAGAACCTTGCGACGCATGACCTACCGTGCCCCCGAAACCAACGACAGCGCCCCCCTGGCCCAGCAGATCGAGCAGATGATCGACGAGCTGCCCGGCGAACAGGTCAGCGTCGGCACCCTGCTCAGCGCGCTGGGCGATGAGGGCCTGCTGCTGATCGTGATCCTGCTCTCGGCCATCTTCATCATTCCGGTGTCGATTCCCGGGCTGAGTACGGTGTTCGGCGCCTCGATCCTGCTGATCGGCCTGAGCCGGGTGCGCAACCGCCCGTTGTGGGTGCCGCAGAAGCTGGCGCGCCGCGAGATCGCCACCGACAAGCTGAAGGCCAACCTGGGCCGTGCGCTGAAGTGGGTGCACCGCATGGAGCGGTTGTCGCGGCCGATGCGGCTGGCGGTGATGGTGCGCTCGAAGAAGATGATGCGCCTGAACAACCTGATGCTGGTGTTCGCGACCCTGCTGCTGATGGCGCCGGCCGGGCCGATTCCCTTCAGCAACACGCTGCCGGCGCTGGCGCTGATGTCCTTTGCGATCGGCTTCATCCAGCGTGATGGCGCTGCGGTGGCGGCGGGCTACGGCTTCGTGGTGGTCACGGTGGTGTACTTCGGTGTGCTGCTGGGCGGCGTGGGGTTTGCCGCCGAGTCGGTGTTTAGTGGGTTGCGTGCGGCGCCGTCGGATGTGTAGCGCCGAGGCGATGCTCGGCTGATTCCGGCTTTTTGTAGAGTCGAGCCATGCTCGACTGCTCCTGGCAAAAGCAGTCGAGCATGGCTCGACTCTACAAAGGCCAGATCCAAAGCAGTCGAGCAAGCTCGACTCTACAAGGCTACTTGGCCGACACCCGCCACACCACGTCGCCCACGTCGTCGGCCACCAGCAGCGCACCCTCGGCGTCCATCGCCATGCCTACCGGTGCGCCCATCAAGGTCTTCTCGTCCTTCGAGGCGAAACCGCTGACCACGGTCTGCGGCCGCCCGGTCGGCTTGCCGTCCTTGAACGGCACGTACACCACTTCATAGCCGCTCAGTGGTGAACGATCCCAGCTGCCGTGCTCGCCGATGAAGGCGCCACCGTGGTACTGCGCCGGCAGCGCCTGCCCGGTGTAGAACAGCAACCCCAGCGGTGCCACGTGCGAGCCGATGGCGTAGTCGGGCACGATCGCCTTCGCCACCAGGTCCGGCCGCTGCGGTTGCACGCGCTCATCCACATGCTGGCCGTAGTAGCTGTAGGGCCAGCCGTAGAAGCCATCTTCCTTCACCGAGGTCAGGTAATCGGGCACCAGGTCGGCACCGATCTCGTCGCGCTCGTTGGCCACCGCCCACAGCTTGCCGGTGCTCGGCTCCCAGTCCAGGCCGGTCGGATTGCGGATGCCCGATGCAAAGATGCGGCTGCCACGGGTGGCCACGTCCACTTCCAGCACCACGGCGCGGCGGTATTCGACGGCCAGGCCATTTTCGGTGATGTTGCTGTTGGAGCCCACGCCCACGTACAGCTTGCTGCCATCGCGGCTGGCCAGCAGTTCCTTGGTCCAGTGGTGGTTGATGGTGCTGGGCAGGTCGGTGAACTCGCGGCCCTTGTCGGACATGCGGGTTTCGCCCGGCACGTAGTGGTACTGCATGATGTTGCCGGTGTTGGCCACGTACAGCGTGTCACCGATCAGCTGGATGCCGAACGGCGAGTGCAGGCCCTCGATGTAGACATGCTGGGTCCAGGTATTCGTTCCCGGCGTGCGCCGCAGCAGGGTGACCCGGTTGCCGCCCTTGCCGGCCTTGCCCGAACGGGCCTTCACCTTGCCGGCGATCCACTGCTTGGGCGTAGTGACCGGCTCTTCGCCGGGGCCGTTGCCTTCCACCACCAGCACGTCGCCATTGGGCAGGGTCAACAGGCGCCGCGGGTGCATCAGGTTGGCGGCGATGCGCTCGATCTTCAGGCCGTCGGCCACCGTCGGTGTCTGGCCGTCAGCCCAGCCGACGCCCTTGGGCACCTGCATCGGCGGCATCAGGAAGTTCTTCGGCGCCGGCAGCGGCGGCTTCGCGCCGGACTGGTCGGCGGGGTGGTACTCGGCCTTGCCCGCACAGGCCGACAGGGTCACCGCCAGCGCCAGGGCAGCCATGGTGGGCAGGATGTGCTTAGCCATGACGGCCTCCCTGCAGCACCGGCGGCTGCAATGACAGCAGGATCAGGCCCAGTGCGATCAGGGCCACGGTCAGCGCCGACAGGATCGTGCCCGGCACCGCAACGGCATAGGCATCACGGCTGTGCACGAAGGCGTTCCAGATGGCCAGCAGCACGGCCACCAGGTTGAGGAAGAAGTCGATGCGGTCGATGCGGGTGGCTGTGCCGTTGCGGCGCCAGACCGCGAACAGGTTGATCAGGCGCGGAATGATGGCGATCAGCAGGCCGAAGGTGATCAGCCAGGCCGCGGCCTTGCCCCACATCACCTCGGCGCTGTTGAGGTAGATCGCGTCGAAGATCAGCGCGCCGACGAAGAAGCCGAACGGTATCGGGTTCAACAGGCTGAACAGCGTAGTGCCTGGGCCGCGATGGGCCTGGGCCAGGGGGTTGACCATCTGGGTGCTCCGGTACGGAAGTGTGCGAGGGCCGTAGTAGCACAGGCGGATGTGAGGGCGCGCGATGACGCAGGATCCAACCAAGGTTGGCATCTGCCGGATGCGGGCAGTAGATCCACGCCATGCGTGGATGCGGGTGCCGGCCAAGGTTGGCATCCCCCAGATGCGAGCCAACGCCGTCGTCATTACCCCACGGCATAAGTGTTTGTGACGGAATTGGCACATCCGCAGATTGCTGCTGTGAAGAGGTAGGGGGTTCTTCGTTGTGTCGCGTTTGGCTCGTTGCGATGGGGCAGTCCCGCCCCGCCGTCTGCCATGCCGATTCACAACAGAAGGATTCGTGTATGAAGCGACACACGCAACGCTCCGCACCACCGCGCTCCGCGCGCCTGGCCCTTGCCACTGCCCTGGTGCTGGGCAGCCTGACGGCCACCGCCCAGGCCCAGCAGGCCGATCCGTTGGCCGGGCGGCAGTGGCACCTGCTCAATACCGGGCAGGCCGTACTGGGCGATACCCTGCCGGTGGCCGGCAACGATCTCAACGTGGATGGCCTGTTCCGCAATGGCATCCGTGGCCAGGGCGTCACCATCGCCATCGTCGATGATGGCCTGCAGATCGCCCACCCGGACCTGGCGGCCAATGTGGCGGCGGTGGCGGGCAAGAACTTCGCCAACGGCTCCAACAATCCCACGCCGTCCAATCCCGACGTCGACAACCACGGCACGATGGTCGGCGGCATCGCCGGTGCGGTGGGCGCCAACAATCTGGGCGTACGCGGCGTGGCCTCGGCGGCCACCCTCAAGGGCTTCAACTTCCTGGCGTCCAACGCGCAGGGCAATTCAACGTCCAACATCGAGTACTCCTGGTGGGACGGTGCCGAAGTGGCCGACGTGCAGGTGTTCAACAACAGCTGGGGCTCCATTCCCGGCAATCCGAACCTGCCGCCGGCCTACAGCCAGAACGAAATCGCCGCCTATGAGCAGGCGATGTCCGGCACCCGCGGCGGTCGCGGCGGCATCTATGTGAAAGCGGCCGGCAACAACCACGACAACGGCTACCGACCGGACGGCAGCGATATCTGCTCGGCTGACACCAAGAACCGCAACACCGGTTGCGTTCCGGCCGGCCGTGACCCGCGCAACAACCTGTTCACCGTGATCACCGTGGGCGCGGTGCGTGCCGATGGTGTGCGCTCCTCGTACTCGTCCACCGGCTCGGCACTGTGGGTGTCCGGCTTCGGCGGCGAGAACGGCTGGCAGCGGCAGGTCGTGCCCGGGCAGCTGGCGATCCGCTACGATCCGGCCATCCTCACCACCGACGTCACCGGCTGCCTGCAGGGCAGCAACAAGAACGCCAGCCTGCGCAACACGCTGGACGGCGCGCAGTCCGCCATCGACAGCACCTGCAACTACACCGGCAAGATGAACGGCACCTCGGCCGCCACGCCGATGGTCTCGGGTGTCGCGGCGCTGGTGCTGGAAGCCAATCCGAACCTGTCCTACCGCGATGTGAAGTACATCCTGGCCACCACCGCCACCCGCAACGACCCGAACCGTGCGGCGGTGACACTGGCTGACGGCCGCGTGCTGGTACCGGGCTGGACGGTGAACGCCGCCGGCCGCGCGTACAGCAACTGGTACGGCTTCGGTGTGGTCAATGCCGCACGCGCCGTGCAGGTGGCGGAGAACTTCCAGTCGCTGGGCGCGCTGGTCGACAGCGGCTGGCGTACCACCACGCGCACCGTGGCCATCGGCAACACGCCAACGGCCGCAGCACGCCTGACCTTCCAGGTGGCCAACGGTGCACGCAACATCGAGAGCGTGCAGCTGGGTTTCCGGGTCAACCACAGCAACACCCGCCAGCTGCAGTTCGTGCTGGTCTCGCCCAGTGGCACCCGCAGCGTAGTGCAGCCGGCGTTCACCGCGATCGGTTCGGGCACCGGCGGCGTGCAGCGCAACTTCACCAACTGGGACCTGCTGTCCAGCAATGCCTTCCTGGATGAGAACGCCACGGGCACCTGGACGCTGGAAGTGACCGACCTGGGGCAGGCCGCGAATGCTGCATCGCGTGGCAACCTCGAATCCTTCAAGATCCGCGTTCTGGGGCACTGATGATGAAGAAGACCATTCTGTTGAGCACCCTCGCCCTTGCGGCGATGACCACCACCGCCTGGGCCCAGAGTTCCGGCCAGGCCCCTGCCACGAGGACCCTGTCGACTGTGGATGCACAGGCGTTGAAGGCGGCGGCTACCGGCCGTTCGTTCGATGTAGGCGGTTCGCGCTTCCAGCTGGCACCGTCAGCGACCGTGCAGCCGGCCAGCGGCGGCCAGTTCAAGATCACTCCCGCGGCTGATGCCGGTGCGGCGGCCACCAGCACGCGCAGCAAGCGTTCCACCGATGCCGGCAGTGCCGGTGCGGCGGCACGCGTGGATGCCGGTGCCAGCAAGTTCGCTGCGGCTGTCTCCAGCGACGGCGCACCGGTGGTGGCGACCTCGCGGGTCAAGGTGTTCTTTACCGACGCGGCCTCGGCGCAGCGCGCGGCCACCGCCACCGGTGGCACCGTGGTGAAGGTGTCCAAGGCCGCGGGCCGGGCGATCGTCGAGTACCCGTCGGTGAACGCGGCACTGGATGCGACCACCAAGCTGCTGTCGACCGCCGGCATCCGTGCGGCCGAGCCGGACGTGGTGCAGTGGGAAGAAACCAAGTAAGGCGTTGAGTGGTGCCCCCGGCCGGTTGGCTCTCCTGGCCGGCCGGGGGATTCAGGGGTATGCCAACCAAGGTTGGCATCCACCAGCGTCAGCGTGCGGCGAGCGTGCCGTTGTGGGTGAGGCTGCAGCTGGCCAGCGGGTCGCTACCGGCCGCTGGGTGCGCGGGCTCGAGCAGCAGGCGCTGCACGTCGGAGAACAGCTTGTCCACCGGCATGCCATACGGTGCGAACAGGCGCAGCCGACCCTGGCGATCGAACACGTAGCCACCGGCGATATGGCTCATGGTGTAGGTCTGCGGTATCTGCCCGGGTTCCTTTTCGTAGAACGCCTTGAAGTCGCTGGCCATCGCCGCCAGTTGCGCTTCGTTGCCGACCAGCGCGATTGCCTTCGGGTCGAAGGCTTCCACATAGGTGCGCGCGACCTCCGGCGTATCGCGGGCCGGATCGACACTGACGAACACCACCTGCAGCTGGTCGGCATCCTTGCCCATCAGGTGCTTGACCTGGCTCAACTCGACCATCGTGGTCGGGCACACGTCCGGGCATCTGGTGAAGCCGAAGAACAGGTAGGTCACCTGACCCTGCAGATCCTCCGGGCCACGCACGGTGCCGTGGCTGTCGGGCATCGACCAGTGCTGGCCGAGTTCTTCGCAGGCGATGTCCTTGGAATAGAAGTCCATGCGCGACTGCGCACTGCAGCCGGCCAGCAGTCCGAGCAGCAGGCCTGCGGCCAGCCGCAGGCCACGATGGGGGAACGCAATGCCTTTCACGGTGCGCAGGCTCAGTTGATCATCATGTGGTAGTGCATGCTCCAGATGATCCAGACCGACAGTGCGACGACGATGAACAGGATCACCAGGGTGAACACGAAGCTGGCCAGGTTCCAGCCACCTTCGGACTTGCGGTCCATGTGCAGGAAATAGACCAGCTGCACCAGGATCTGCGCTACCGCGAAGCCGACCAGCAGGAACAGCGTGAGCGGCCGCGACAGCACCGGGTTCATCACCAGTGCGAACGGCACTACGGTCAGCAGCGCGCACAGCACGAAGCCGATCAGGTAGGACGTGGTGGAGCCGTGCGCATTGCCGGCGCGCGAGGTTTCGACGTGGGCCATGTCAGAAGGCTCCGATCAGGTAGACGAAGGTGAAGACGCAGATCCACACCAGGTCCAGGAAGTGCCAGAACAGGCTCAGGCACGAGACGCGGGTGATGTTGGTCGGGGTCAGGCCGCGGCGGTAGACCTGGTGCATGACCACGGCCATCCAGATCAGGCCGCTGGCCACGTGCAGGCCGTGGGTGGCCACCAGCGCGAAGAACGCCGACAGGTAGGCACTGGTGCTGGGGCCGGCGCCTTCGTGGATCAGGTGCGAGAACTCGTAGATCTCCATGCCGATGAACGAGGCGCCGAGCACGAAGGTCACGCCCAGCCAGCGCAGCACTGCCGAAGCGTCATGGCGGTGCATCGCCAGCACGGCCTGGCCGTAGGTGATGCTGGAGACCAGCAGCAGGAAGGTCTCGGCCATCACGAACGGCAGCGAGAACAGGTCCTTGCCGGTGGGGCCGCCTGCGTAGGCGGTGCTGAGCACCGCGTACGAGGCGAACAGCGAGCCGAACAGCACCAGGTCGGACATGAGGTAGACCCACATGCCGAACACCTTCATGCCGCCCTGCTCATGGCCATGGTCGTGTGCGTGGTGATCCTGGTGCGCCTGCGTATCGCTGGCCAGCTCCGGGCGGGTCAACAGGTTCATGCGCGTACCTCCTTCAGCTTGGCCAGGTTGGCCGCTTCGGTGCGCGCCACCTCTTCGGAACTGACGTAGTAGTCCACGTCCTCGTCGTAGGAGCGCACGATCAGGGTCACGATCATGGCGATGAAGCTGGCGGCGGCCATCCACCAGATGTGCCAGACCAACGCGAAGCACAGCACCAGGATCCAGATGTTGAGGATCAGCGGCACGCCGGTGTTCTTCGGCATGTGGATCGGCGCGTACTTCTTCGGCGGCGGTGGCAGGCCACGCTTCTTCGCTTCGTGGAAGGCATCCAGCTCATCGGCCTTGGGCACCACGGCGAAGTTGTAGAACGGCGGCGGCGACGGCGTGGCCCATTCCAGCGTGCGCGCATTCCACGGGTCGCCGGTCAGGTCCAGGTTGCGCTTGCGGTCGCGCACGCTCACGTAGATCTGCACCAGCATCAGGATGATGCCGGCGAACACGAACAGCGCACCGATGAAGGCAGCAATCAGGTACGGCGTCCAGGCCGGGTTGTCGTACTGGTTCATGCGCCGGGTCATGCCCATGAAGCCGAGCATGTACAGCGGCATGAAGGCCAGGTAGAAGCCGATCACCCAGCAGGCGAACGACCACTTGCCCAGGCGCTCGTTGAGCGTGAAGCCGAACACCTTCGGGAACCAGTAGGCAAAGCCGGCCAGGTAGCCGAACAGCGCGCCGCCGATGATGGTGTTGTGGAAGTGGGCGACCAGGAACAGGCTGTTGTGCAGCAGGAAGTCCGCACCCGGGATGGCCAGCAGCACGCCGGTCATGCCACCGATGGTGAAGGTGACCAGGAAGGCGATGGTCCACAGCATCGGCACGCTGAACTCGACGCGGCCACCGTACATGGTGAACAACCAGGTGAAGATCTTCACGCCGGTGGGAATGGCGATGATCATCGTCATGATGCCGAAGAAGGCATTGACGCTGGCACCGGAGCCCATGGTGAAGAAGTGGTGCAGCCAGACGATGAATGACAGGATGCCGATCGCCAGCGTCGCGCCGACCATCGACTTGTAGCCGAACAGCTTCTTGCGCGCGAACGTAGCGGTGACTTCAGAGAAGATGCCGAACGCCGGCAGCACCAGGATGTACACCTCCGGATGGCCCCACGCCCACACCAGGTTCACGTACATCATCGGGTTGCCACCCAATGTGTTGGTGTAGAAGTTGAAGTCCAGGTAGCGGTCCAGGGTGAGCGCACCCAGCGCCACGGTCAGGATCGGGAACGCGGCGATGATGATCACGCTGGTGACCAGCACGGTCCAGGTGAACACCGGCATCTTCATCAGGGTCATGCCCGGCGCACGCATGCGCAGGATGGTGATGAACAGGTTGACGCCGGTCAGCAGCGTGCCGACACCGGAGGCCTGCAACGCCCAGATGTAGTAATCGACACCCACCCCCGGACTGAACTCGATGCCCGACAGCGGCGGATAGGCGACCCAGCCGGTCATGGCGAACTCGCCAACACCCAGCGAGATCATCATCAGCGCGGCGCCGACCACGAAGATCCAGAAGCTGAAGGCGTTGAGGAACGGGAATGCCATGTCGCGCGCGCCGATCTGCAGCGGCACGATGATGTTCATCAGGCCGACCACGAACGGGGTGGCCACGAAGAAGATCATGATCACGCCGTGCGCGGTAAAGATCTGGTCGTAGTGTTCCGGTGGCAGGAAGCCGTCACTGCCCGGGCCGGCCGCGGCCAGCTGCGCGCGCATCATCAGCGCATCGGCGAAGCCACGCACCAGCATGACCAGCGCCACCACCACGTACATGATGCCGATCTTCTTGTGGTCCACGGTGGTGAACCAGTCACGCCACAGCGGGCCCCACAGCTTGAAGTACGTCACCGCACCGAGCAGCGCGAGGCCACCCAGCACCATGGCCGCCAATGTGACCACGACGATCGGCTCGTGCAGCGGCACGGCCTCCCACGTCAATTTACCCAACATGTTCGTTACTCCTGGGAAACCTGGGCACCACCGGCAGCGCCCGCCGGGGTGGCAGCGGCGGTGTTCTCACCCACGCCGATGAACTGGTCGATGACCTTCTTGAACAGCAGCGGCTCGACGCTGGAGAAGTGCTGTACCGGTGCGTTCTTGGTCGGTGCGGCCAGCGCCTTGAACTGGTTGAAATCCAGTGCCTGCGGCGCGCTGCGCACCTCGGCCACCCAGCGCTCGAAGTCTTCGTTGCTGCTGGCGGTGGCGATGAACTTCATGTTCGAGAAGCCATGCCCGCTGTAGTTGCCGGACATGCCACGGAACTGGCCGGGCTCGTTGGCGATCAGGTGCAGCTGCGTGCGCATGCCGGCCATCGCGTAGATCTGCCCACCCAGCTGCGGGATGAAGAAGGTATTCATCGTCGAGTTGGAGGTGATGTTGAACGCCAGCGGGCGGTTGGCCGGGAAGTTGAGTTGGTTGACCGTGGCGATGCCCAGGTCCGGGTACACGAACACCCACTTCCAGTCGGTGGCGATCACGTCCACGTGCAGCGGTTCGCCGGCCACGTCCAGCGGCTTGTACGGGTCCAGCTCGTGGGTCGACTTCCACACGATCACTGCCTGGCCGGCAATGATCAGCAGCGGCACGCCCCAGACCACGATCTCCACCTTGGTGGAGTGCGACCAGTCCGGCGTGTATTTCGCTTGGGTGTTGCCGGCGCGGAAGCGCCAGGCAAATACGAAGGTCAGCACGATGGCTGGTATCACCACGATCAGCATCACGCCGATGCAGATCAGGATCAGGTCGCGCTGGACGAGCCCGACCATGCCCTTCGAATCCAGCAGCACCCAGTCACAGCCCGACAGGCCGACGCAGGCCAGGGCGACCAGCGCCAGGCGGATGCGGTTCCAGCAGATATTCATTGGAGGTCAACCCTGTTGAAGAAGCGCGCTTGACCGGCTCGCCTGCGCGCAGCGCCCGGGCGTGGAGCGGCTACACTGTGGGTACGAGGTCGCCTACAAAAATGCGATCCACTCCAATCAAGCCCATACAAGATACATGATTGTATGGACTTGTGCATCTGCACGTATGGAAAAATCTGACCGATGACGCCTCCTGCCGCCGGCCGCCGCCTGAAACATCCCAACCGCACCTGGGTTCGCCCCTTCCGCGAGGGCGCCGGACCGCTGTACCTGCAGATTGCCCAGCAGGTGCGCGAGGCGGTGGATGACGGCGTGCTGCGCCCCGGCGACCGCCTGCCGCCGCAGCGCGACCTGGCCCAACAGGTGGGCGTGGACCTGACCACCGTCACCCGCGCCTTTGCCGAACTTCGCCAGGCCGGCCTGCTCGATGCGCAGGGCGCTGGCGGCACCTTCATTGCACTGTCGGCCGGCAACCGCAGCACCTCGGTCGACCTGAGCATGAACATCCCGCCGCTGCTGGGCAGCGCGCCGTTCGCGCAGGGCATGGAGGCCGGCTTCCAGCACGTGGGCCAGCAGCTGGGCCAGGGCGAACTGATGAGCTACCACGTCGGCGCCGGCACCCGCGAGGACCGCGCCGCCGCCGTGCACTGGCTGGCGCCGATGCTGGGCACCGTGGGGGCCGACCAGGTGGTGATCTGCCCCGGTGCGCAGACCGCGCTATGTGCACTGATCCTGGCCCGTACCCAACCGGGCGAGCTGATCGCCGCCGAACAGCTGACCTACCCCGGGCTGCTGGCCGCCGCGCGCGTGCTGCAGCGGGGCGTGGTGCCGGTGGCGATGGACGCCGAAGGCATGCTGCCGGACGCGCTGGAAGAAGCCTGCCAGCTGCGCCGCCCGCGCCTGCTGTACTTGGTGCCGACCATCCAGAACCCGACCACGGCGACGATGTCGGCACAGCGCCGGCAGGCGCTGCTGGCCGTCGCGAAGCGACACGATCTGACCGTGATCGAAGACGATCCCTACTGGTTGCTGGCCGGGGACGCCGCACCGCCGCTGGCCGCGCACCGCGACGCCGGCTGCCCGGTCTATTACATCTCCACCCTGTCCAAGTGCCTGGCGCCGGGCCTGCGCACCGCCTACCTGGTGGTGCCGGCCGGCGAGCCGATGGAGCCGGTGCTGGATGCGCTGCGCGCGATCGCGCTGATGCCGACCCAGTCGATGGTGGCGGTGGCCTCGCAATGGATCCGCAGCGGCCAGGCCCAGGACATGGTGCAGCGCTTCCAGCAGGAACTGCGCGAACGCCAGGCGATTGCCGCGCAGTACCTGCCGTCGCGTGCCCGCGCCCATCCGGCCGGCCTGCATGTCTGGTTGCCGCTGCCGCCACGGCTGGACCAGTACCGGCTGATCCAGGCCGCGCAGGAACAAGGCCTGGGCATCGCCAGCTCGGATGCCTTCAGTGTGGAGGAACCGCCGCCGGGCAACGCGATCCGCCTGTCTCTGGGCGGCGCGGTCGACCAGGGCGCGCTGGCCGGGGCGCTGGCCAAGCTGAACGAGATTCTGTCCGAAGCCCCCGAAGCGCGGCACAGCGCCATCGTCTGAAGCGTGTGCATGGCGTCCAATCCATACAAGATGATATTTTGTATGCAATGTATGGATGAAGGGACGTGCATCGATGCGCGCCGAGAAACTGAAGTTCCACCTGGTGATGGCCGGGTGCGGTGGCTTTGTGGTGCTGATGCTGGCCGCGCTGGCCTGGGTCTGCCTGCAGCCGCAGACCGTGGATGTGCAGGCCGCCGAGCGCCACGCCATCGAGCAGTGCGTGCAGCGCAGCGAGGATCCAGCGCGTAGCGAGATCCAGCGCCGCGCGCAGGCCGACTCCTGCCGCGAGATGCGCAAGCAGTACGTGCACAAGTTCGGCGGAGACGCGTCCTGATGGGCGCAGCCGCGCCGCGTGCGCGTCGCTGGTTGCTGCCGACGATGATCGCCCTCGCCTGCCTGTTCATGGCGGGCGTGGCGGCGGCGCTGTGGCAGTACTTCGGCTACAGCGCGCAATCCACCTTCACCGAACAGGCCATCGTCTTCGACGACTCGCAGCTGCGCCTGCCCGCCGATCTGGCCGGTGATACCGGCCGCATCCGCGTAGTGCATTTCTGGGACCCGGCGTGCGCGGTCTGCAACCGCGAAACCGGCGCACACCTGAGCTACCTGATCAGCATGTATCGCCGCGCCGGCATCGACTTCTATGCGATCCGCCGTCCCGGCACCCAGGGTGAACTGCCCGAGCCGCTGCGCAACAAGGTGATCAACCTGCCGACCATCGACGGCATCGAGCACATCCCGGCCAGCCCTGCGGTGGCGATCTGGGATCGCCAGGGCCACTTGGCCTACGCCGGCCCGTACAGCATCGGCATGGTCTGCAACTCGGCCAACAGCTTCGTCGAACCACTGCTGGACAAACTGGTGCGCGGCGAAACCGTGCGCCCGAAAGGACTGCTTGCCGTGGGCTGTTACTGCCCCTGGCACGCCCCGCGCTGAGGACGCGCAATGACTTCACCGAGGCTGGCCGGCGCGACCGCCGTAAACAACAACGGCGGTCACCTGTCCGAACCGACCGATGGTTATGGACAGGCTCCCGCCGTTGGAAGCAAGGATACGCCCCGACATGCTCCGTACATGCCGCGACCGGATGTCGCAGCGCGTGAGTGGGTGCAGGACGTGCTCGCACACACTGGGCCGATCTATCTGCGCATCGTCAATTCACTGGAACGCTCGGTGCGTCGCGGCGGCCTTGCACCCGGACAACGCCTGCCTTCGCAGCGCGCGCTGGCGCTGCAGCTCGGCGTCGATCTGACCACGGTAACCCGTGCATTCGACGAAGCACGCAAGCGCGGCTTGATCGAGGCGCGCGGTCCGCAGGGCAGTTTCATCGCACCGCCCAAGGCCGGCTTCGAGCAGGTGGTGGACCTGAGCATGAACGTGCCGCCGGTGCCTGATGCCGATGCACTGGCCGAGACGCTGCGTCGTGGCGCCGCCGCCGTACTTGCGCGCAGCAACGCGCCCAACCTGATGACCTACCACCTGGGCGGCGGCAACCCGACCGATCGCCATGCGGCGGCGCGCTGGCTGCGGCCGATGCTGGGCACCGTGGACGACGGCTGCCTGCTGCTGACCGAAGGCGCACAGGTCGCGCTGGCAGCGATCCTGGTCAGCCAGAGCCGCGATGGCGATGCGATCCTGTGCGACACGCTGGTCTACCCGGGGTTGCTGCAGGCAGCGGCCGCACTGGGCCGGCGTCTGCTGCCGGTGGACAGCGACGAACACGGCATGTGCCCCGAGGCGCTGGTGCGGCAGGCACGCGAAGGCGGCGCGCGGTTGGTCTATCTCAATCCGACCTGCCAGAACCCGACGGCATTCACCCTGCCGCTGCAGCGGCGCCAAGCGCTGGCGCGCGTACTGGAACGCGAAGGCCTGCTGGCGATCGAAGACGATCCGTACTGGCACCTCGCCGAGGACGCGCCGACACCACTGGCAACCCTGGCGCCGCGCCACGTGTTCTACGTGGCCACACTGTCGAAGGTGATCAGCCCAGGCCTGCGAACCGCGTTCGTGCAATGCCCGGGTGCGGCGCATGCCGAGTCGATGACGGCCGCGCTGCGGGCGACACGCTTGATGGGTCATCCACTGGTGTCGGCGCTGGCCAGCCAACTGCTGCTGGATGGCTCGGCGCAAGCGCTGCTGGCGCAGGTGCGCAACGAAGCGCGCGAGCGCATGCGCATGGCGCGCTATCTGCTGGCGCCGTCGCTGCTGCAGCGCGCCGAGGGCCTGCATGCCTGGTGCCGGGTGCCAGCGCCGTGGACCGATGCCACCTTGGTGCGCACCGCGCAGCTGCAAGGGCTGGCGATTGCGCCGTCATCGGCGTTCTGCCCGCCCGGGGTGCTGCATCAGAACGGCGTGCGGCTGTCACTGGGGCTGGCGGCGGACCGCCGGCAACTGGAAAGTGCGCTGCGGCGGATTGACCGCTTGTTGTTGTCCGATGCGTTGCCGGCAATCGAGCGGTAGGTGGAAAGCATCCACGCATGGCGTGGATCTACTGGACCCGTTTCGGTAGATGCCAACCTTGGTTGGCACCGCCCGTTCACGCCATGCGTGGATGGGCGAGGCGCCAGGTAGTGCCGGCCGCTGGCCGGCAACGGCGTGCACGGATCATGAGGTTGCCGGCCAGCGGCCGGCACTACCCCAACGCCGCCAAAGCCTTCACCAATGCATCCATCTGCTCCGGCCGGGTGAACACCGACGGCGTCACCCGCACGCAGGCGCCGGAATCGAGCCCGTCGCGGTGCGTGGTGAACACCCGATGCTCATCCAGCAGGCGCTTCTGCAGCGCGATATTGTCGGCCGTGCTGGTGCGCCCACGCAGGCGGAAGCTGGCCAGCGCACTGGCCAGCGCCGGGTCCGGCGAGGACAGCACTTCGATATGTGCCATCTGCCGCGCCGGCACCGTCCAGCGCTCGCGCAGGTAGCGCAGCCGCGCCTGCTTGTTGGCCGCACCGATGCGCTGGTGCAGGGCAATCGCTTCCGGCAATGCCAGGTAGGCGGCGAAGTTGACCGTGCCGGTGTGCACACGGCTGCCCACGCGGCCATCGTCGGTCTCGCCCATGTACGGGTCCAGATCCGCCACGCGGCCCTTGCGCACGTACATCGCGCCGACGCCGACCGGCGCACCGATCCATTTGTGCAGGTTGATGCCGACGAAATCGGCCTTCAGCTGCGGCACCGCGTAGTCGATCTGGCCGAAGCCGTGCGCCGCATCGACGATCACATCGATGCCGCGCGCCCGCGCACGCTCGGCGATTTCCGCGACCGGCAGCACCAGCCCGTGACGATGGCTGACCTGGGTCAGCAGCACCAGCTTCAGCCGCGGCAGGCGCGCGAACGCGGTCTCGTAGGCCTGCAGGATCTGCGCGTGGTCCGGCACCGCCGGCAGTGCGATGCGCTCCACCTGCACGCCGCGACGCTGCTGCAGCCAGCGCATCGCGCCGATCATGCTGTCGTAGTCGATGTCGGCGTACAGCACCTGATCGCCGGGCTGCAGGCGGTTGTAGCCGCCGATCAGGGCCAGCATCGCCTCGGTGGCGCCGCGGGTCAGCGCGATCTCGTCGGCGCCCACGCCCAGCAGTTCGGCCACCTGCCGCTGCACCGCCATGTAGTGCGCCGGGAACTCGCGACGGCCGTACCACGCGTTGCCACGGTTCACCTCGGCGGTGTGGCGCTGGTAGCTGGCCAGCGTCTCCCGCCCCATCGCACCCCAGTAGCCGTTCTCCAGGTGGTTCACTTCGTCGGTGATGTCGAAGTGGCTGGCCACCGCGGACCAGTAGGTTTCGTCGTGGGCCAGCGTCTCCGCTGCCACGGTCGTCGCGGGTATCTGCATCGGGCCAGCGTAGCGCGCGGCCGCCTGCGCAGGCAGTGAAGGCAGCACAGCGGCGGCCGGCAGCAAGGTGCCGGCGCGCAGCAGGGAACGACGGGTACGGTCCATCAGAAGCTCAACCGGTACTGTGCGTACAGGTTGGCGCCATCGGTGTCGTACGGCGCGTTGCGCGAGTAGACCAGGCCACGGCTGGCCTGGAAGGTGGCCTCATCCGGGTAGCGGTCGAACACGTTGTCGGCGCCCACGCGCAGGCTGTGGTGCTCGTTGATGCGATAGCCCACGGCCAGGTCGAGGAAGCTCATCGCGCCGAAACGCTGGTAGATGTCGCCCACTGCATTTCCGCTGGAGTCGGTCCAGGCGCCGTAGTAGCGCATGCGCGCCATCAGCGACCAGGCGCCGATGTCCCAGCTGCCGGTCAGGCTGCCCTTGTGCTCGGGCAGGCGGTCTTCGAACAGCACGCGCTGGGTCTCGTTGGTGGCCACCGAGGTGCTGCCGTTGTCCACCCGGGTACGGTTGTAGTTGTAGGCCAGGGTCAGCGTCATGCGGCCCGCGCCGAGGTCGCGCAGGTAGTTGCCGACCACGTCCACGCCGGTGGTGGTGGTGTCGAAGTCGTTGGTGAAGTAGTTCACCGAGGTATAGCCCAGCGGGTTGGGCGTGCCGGCTGGAATGGCGAAGCTGGCCGACTGGCTGAAGCGGTCGGTGAGCTTGATCTGGTACACATCCACCGAGCCGGACAGGCCCAGGTCGGTGCGCCAGGTCAGGCCCAGCGAGGCGGTACGCGATTCCTCCGGCTTCAACGGCTTGGCACCGAGCAGCTGGGCCAGCGGATCATTCGGCGACAGGCGGCCGCTGGTGAAGATCTGCAGCGTGCGCGTGTCCAGGCCCTGGGTGGTGCTGGTGGTGTTGAGCTGCGCCGGGGTCGGTGCACGGAAGCCGGTGGACACGGTGCCGCGCAGGGCCACGTCCGGGGTGATTGCAAAGCGCGCCGAGAGTTTGCCGTCCAGCGTACTGCCGAAGCTGGAGAAGTCTTCATAGCGGCTGGCCGCACCGATGCTCCAGCGCTCGCCCAGCGGCACCTCCATATCCACATAAGCCGCCTTGCTGCGCTGGCTCCACTGCCCGGCCTGGCTGGCCGAGAAGCCCGGTGCGCCATTGGAATTGGCTTCCAGGCCCGCGGCCGCGCCCGGACCCACCGCATACGAGGCCGGGTCACCGGCGCGCACCTGGTAGGTCTCCTGGCGGAACTCGCCACCGAAGGCGACGTTGATCGGTTTGGCCAGCGCGGTCACGTCCCACTCGTAGTTGAAGTCGGCGTTGGCGTTCTTCTCGGTCTGGGTCAGGCGGCCGAGATCGAACGCGGTCGGGCTGGCCGGACCGAGCGAGGCATTGATCGAGTTCTTCAGGCTGTAGTCGATGGCGTTGCGGCCATACGACGCGCTGACATCCCAACGCAGCTTGGGCGTGATCTCGCCACGCAGGCCACCCACCAGCTGCAGGTCGTTCTGGACGTTGCCGTACTGCGGGCTGAAGCCCACCGGATAGATCGAACGCAGGTTCCAGCCGGGGAAGATCGTGGTCGTACGGTAGGCGCCGGTGGTGGTATCGGGGTTGCGCCAGTTGAAATCGCTGACGCCATCGCTATGGCTGTACAGGCCGAAGGCATAGAGCTCCAGCGTGTCGCTGGCGTTGGCCTTGACGTTGAAGCCGACGCGGCGGCTTTCAAGGTCCGGCTGGCCCCAGCGCTGCACCGGGTTGGGTACGTCCAGGTCCGGATGCGCGGCCTGGAACGCGATGGCATCCGGGCGCTGGCGGGTGCGCGAGGTGGCGTCGGAGTTGGACGATTCGGCGAACAGCACCAGGCTGCCGTAGTCACCCAGCGACCAGCCGGTGCGCGCACTGAAGTCGCGCGAGGCGCCGTCGCCCTGAGCATACTGCGAATAGCCGGCGGTGATCTCGGTGCCGGGGCCATCCTCGAGAATGATGTTGATGACGCCTGCAATGGCGTCCGAGCCGTACTGCGCCGAGGCACCATCGCGCAGCACTTCGATGCGCTTGATCGCACTGGTCGGAATCTGCGCCAGATCGGCGGCCTGCGCACCACGGTTGCCCAGCAACGCGCTGCGATGGAAGCGGCGGCCGTTGACCAGCACCAGCGTCTGGTCCGGTGACAGGCCACGCAGGGTGGCTGGGCGCACGAACACCTGGCCGTCGGCCATCGGCAGTCGCTGTACCACGAACGACGGCACCAGCTGGGCCAGCACGTCCTTCAGGTCAGTGGATTCAACCGACTTGATGTCTTCCTTGGTGAACACATCCACCGGCGCCAGCGTTTCGAACTGGGTGCGGTTGGAGGCGCGGGTACCGGTGACCAGCATCGCATCGAGCTGGGTGGGCGCCGCGCGGCTGCCTGCCGAGGCATCGACCGCATCGGCCTCCGCTGCGATCGCGCCTCCTGCGCTGGCCATGGAAAGGGCAAGGAGGATGGAACGCGAAAGCTTCGAACGATGCACGGCAGGGCTCCGGAAGGGCACAACAGGGCCAGCACCTGCGCAGGCACAACAGGCTGGACAAGGCGCGCAGTCTCGGCGCGATCTGTGAAGGAGCCATGACGTGAGTACGACAGCTTGATGCGCCAACCGAGGTTGGCCCCTGTCACACCCCATCACCGCCCCACGCCCCATCCCCGCGTACAGGGGCTAGCCGTTGCCGTTGCCGTTGCCGTCTTCGCCAAACCCGAAACGGGCCGGCCGCGCCGTTCGCAGCGGAACGAACATCAGGGCGGCGAACACCACCACGGCGGGGGTGGACATGATCCAGATGCCCCGGTTGCGAATCCCGATGCCCATGACGTCGGCCTGCAGATCACCGATCCACTGCAGCTGCGTCAGTATCATCACCAGCCCGCCGATGGTCGCGCACGGCAACCCACCGTGACCGGCCCCCAACAACGTCGGTGTCAGGCACCCGCCCAGCAACGCGAAGCCGACGCGGTACACCCAGGGATTGCCGCGCCACCGTGGTGCGCCGAACAACATCATCAGCAGCAGCGCCAGGGTCAGCAGACTCGGCAGTACCCAGAGCATGAGCAGCATCTGGATCACCTCGATCATCGGCCGGGCTCCACTGGCCGGGCATCCCACGCCGTCGTGTGCATCTTCCTGCTCCTGATCTCATCCATGAAGCGCGCATTGTGGCCGGTACGCAGGAAGCGGCAAAGCCCCGGCAGCGCAAGAACTGCTAAACGCCGCGCCTGCCGATCCGCTACTGTGCCCGGCATCGGCTTCAGGAACGGCGGGATGAGCGCGGCAGGCAAGGCATTGTGGTACATCGAAACGCACGCGGATTCGCCGCTGGCACTGGCCGATATCGCAGCGGCGGCCGGGCTTTCGCCGTTCCATCTGTCACGCCTGTTCCAGGCCCGTACTGGCACCTCGGTGGTGCGCTACCTGCGAGGGCGGCGCCTGAGCGCCGCCGCGCAGCGACTGGCCGAGGGTGCGGGTGACATCCTGCCGGTCGCACTGTCGGCGGGCTACACCACCCATGCCGCGTTCACCCGTGCCTTCTGCGAACAGTTCGGGCAGACGCCGGAGCGGGTGCGCGAACACGGCATCGATGGATTGGCACTGGTGCAGGCGATCCGCGTGGACGATGCGCCGGCCGCCTGCACGGAAGCCCCGCGCCTGCTCGACACCCCCGCCTTCCAGGTTGCCGGCATCGGCATGCGCCACACCCGTGACAGTGGCGGTGCGATTCCCGGGCAATGGGCCCAGCTCAACCGTGAATGGCCGGCGCCGGCACCGATCAGTTTCGGTGTGTGCTGCAACAGCGATGATGAGGGTGGCTTCGACTACATCGCGGCACTGCCGGCCAGCGCGCTGTCGACTGTGCCCGCACATTGGCAACGCGTGGCGGTACCGGCGCGTCGCTATCTGGTGGCCTGGCACGGCGGGCACATCTCCAGCATCCGCTCCACGTGGTTCTGGCTGCTGGACCAGTACCTGCCCGGCACCGGCCTCAGCCTGGCCGATGCGCCGGACCTGGAACGCTACGACACCCGCTTCGATGAGCACACCGGCAATGGCGGTGTGGAAATCTGGCTGCCGGTGGACCAACGCCCTCGCTGACATGGAGTTGAAGATGCGCATGAAGGCCGCTGTGCTGGGAATGATCCTGACGGGCCTGGCAACTGTCGCCGCCGCCCACGAAACCGGGTTGGCCGGCGAACGCCACGGCACCACGACAGTAAACAGCGCCGCGGTGCGCGATGTGCAGCACCGCGACGTGCTGCGCTACACGGTCTGGTATCCGGCACAGGCCGGCAGCCGCGAAACCGCGCTGACCATCGGCCCACCCGATGCGCCCCTGTTCGACGTCGGACGTGCAGCGCTGGATGCACCGGTTGCGGGCAAGCGCCTGCCCACCCTGCTGCTCTCGCATGGAAATGGCGGCAGCGCGCGCATGATGGGCTGGCTGGGCACGGCGCTGGCACGCGCCGGCTATCTGGTGATCGCGGTCGATCATCCCGGCAACAACGGTGCAGACGCGATGACCCTGCCGGGCAGCGTGCTGAGCTGGTTGCGCGCGGATGATCTGCGCGCCGCGCTGGCGGCGGTACAGGCCGATCCGGTGCTCGGTGCGCACGTCGATCGCGGTCGATTGGGGGTGGTCGGGTTCTCGGCCGGTGGCTACACCGCGCTGCTGGCCGCCGGTGCACGACCCGACCTGCAGCGGCTGCTGGCGTTCTGCCGTACTCATCCGGATGACGGCGTCTGCCGGCCGCAGCAGGAGGCCGCCACGCACACGATGGAAGCGCGCCTGGCCGCCGCAGCCTCCCCTGCACTGGCCCCCTGGATCTCCCACTCTGACGACGCGCGCGCCATTCCCGGCGTGCGCGCGGTGTTCCTGCTGGCACCCGCGATCGTGCAGGCGTTCGCACCCGGGCAGCTGTCCTCGTTGCAGCTGCCGGTGTCGATCGTGTTGGGCGATGCTGACAAGGTTGCCCCGCCGACGAGCAATGGCGAAGCTGCACAGGCATTGATTCCGGGTGCGACGTTGCTGCGCCTGGCGGATGTCGGCCACTACGATTTCCTGTCCACCTGTACGGCTGCCGGCGTGCAGCGGCTACCGGACCTGTGCACCGCTGCGACGTCAAGGGCGGGAACCCACCAGCGGACGGTGGATGCAGCGACGGGGTTCTTCGACGCTGCGCTGCGTGAGCCGCACGATAACGAACCGTTGCATCTACGGTGACGCGTGCGCAATCCCCGCAGGATTAAACTCGGCGCATGCGCTCCACGGAGGATCGATCATGCGCCTGCTCCACCTGACCCTGCCGGTGTCCGACGTGGCCACCGTCGCCGCGTACTTCCACGACGTGCTGCAGCAGCGCGTGGTCGGCAACCACGTGCACGTCGGCTGGAGCACGATCGAACTGCAGCCCGCCGCTGATCATCCGGTCGGCGGCGTGCACCTTGCCTTCAATGTGCCCGACAACCGCTTCGGCGAGGCGATGGCCTGGCTGCGCGAGCGCACCCCCTTGCAGCGCAATCCAGCGGGGCTGGACTACTTCGCGCTGGAAAGCAGCTGGCAATCACAGTCGGTGTACTTCACCGGTCCCGATGGCCTGATCCTGGAACTGATCGGTCGCCGCCGCCTGCCGGGCAGCATGCGCCAAGGCGCTTTCCACGGCGGCGAGCTGACCTGCCTCAGCGAAGTCGGCCTGCCCAGCCACGATGTCGACAGCGTGCGCGAGCAGGCCAGCCAGCGCTTCGGCCTGCAGCCGATCAGCCCGCCGTCGCCGCAGTTCGCGCCGATGGGCGACGACGAGGGCCTGCTGATCGTGGTGGCGGCCGATCGCCGCTGGTTCCCCGAGCAGAAGGATCTGCCCAACGCGCAGGGCCTGCAGCTGCAGGTCGGCGGTGTAGGCGGCGCGGGTGTTGTGGAAGACGCTTCGCTGGGATGGCGGGTGCAGGCTGCCTGAACTACCAGCTGCCCGACGCGCCACCGCCGCCGCTGCGCCCGCCGCCACCGGACCAATCGCTGGAACTGCTCGAGGATGAACGCGACGACGCGCTGCTGGACGCGCTGCGAGAGCCACCGGATGAGCGCAGGCCGCCGCGTGCCCTGTCAGCCGGCAGCAGGGTGAAGATCCACACGAAGTACAGCACCAGCGTGCCCGCACTCCACCCGATCGTCGCCGCAAGGCGCGCCGCCGGCTCGGCCCGATCGATGGCCAGCAGTGCGAAGAGTGCGTAGCCGGCGCTCAGCAGCAACAACACCGTGAACCGTACCGCGAAGCTGCTGCGATCCTTGTGCCAGCGCGCGCGGCCGGCCTGTACGATGAAAAACACCAGCATCGCAGCAATGCCCACGGCCAGGTCCAGAAGCGTGTGCAGGGCCAGGCTGGGCGGCAACTGGCCCCGCAGCAGCATCACGCCGAAAAACACCCCATTGGCCCCGAGCAGGCCCAGCAATGCAACGCGCAGGCCCCGGCTGCGGCGCCAGCACCAGCCGAGCAGGCTCGCCACCGGTACGCACAGCGCCAGCACGAAGCAGAGCGCTGCCATCGCCTGGCGGGGTGCCCACAGCGCCGCCGCCAGCACACCGGCAGCGATCACCGCAGTCACCAGCACCGGGCGGCCCCAGGCCGGTAACCGCTTCGATCGTGTCTGCGGCGTGGCGGCCGCGCGCGATGTTCCGCGCCGGCGCTGGCGATGCCTGCGCGCGAAGTCGTCCGGCGTCTTTGCCTCGGGCCGCGAGGGCGGCGACCGCCACAGCCCCGCGAGGAAGCCGGCCAGCAGCGCCAGGGCAACCACCGAATCCGCGCTGCGCCAGTCCGGCGGCAGCACGTTGCGTGCCGACGGGTCTTCCCAGCCCGGCAACGCCTCGCCATCGATCAGCGCGACCACGACCTTCGTTCCATCCAGCAGCCCCTGGTCGAGGTCGCCCTCGCGGAAGCGCGGCACGATCGCCTTGTCGATGATGCGCGCGGCGTAGGCATCGGGAATCGCACCCTCCAGGCCATAGCCGGTCTGGAGGCGCACGCGGCGGTCCTGCACGGCCACCAGCAGCAGCACGCCATCATCGACACCGGCGCGGCCCAGCTGCCATTGCTCGAACACCCGCTGTGCATAGGCTTCGATGCCCTCGTCGCCAACCCGGTCGACCACCAGCACCTGCAGCTGCGCACTGGTACGCGCCTGCAGCTGTAGCGCCTGCGTGCGCAGCGCGCTGCGGGTGTCCGGCGACAGCGCATGGGCGGTGTCCACCACCGGATCATCCAGCGACGGCACCGCCACGGCGGCCATCGCCATCGCCATCATCGGCAACAGGCACAGCAGCAACAGCCCTACCGTGGCCCAGGTCCGCCTCACCGCGCGCAGCCTGCTCATGCGCCCTGCCCCTGCTCGATCCGCGCATGCAATGCCCGCAGCTGTGCGGCCAACTGGTTGAACACCTGCAGATCGGCATCCACCAGGGCCGGCCAATCCGGCGCCTGCCCCAGCAGCTGTGCCACCTGCTCGTTCGGCGCGCGGTCAAAGCCTTCGCCCAGCACGGCCAGATAGCGCTGGCGGAACCGCTCAGGGTCGCGCTGGTCCTGCACGTAGAGCTGCACGGCCAACAGCCCTGCATACAGGTAGTTCACCAGATAGTTCGGGTCGTCATACATCAGGCGCTTGCCGATCCAGCTATTGCGCAGCTGCGGATAATGCTCCGGATCCTGGCCGAAGCGTGCCAGCACCTGGCCGGTCAGCGCATCCAGGTCATCGGCGGTACCCAGCGTGTTGTCGGCCACGCCGCGGTAGATCGACTGCTCCAGCTGCGCCTCCTCGGACGAGGTGAACAGCTGCAGCACCATGTCGTCCAGCAGCGACTTCAGGTAGTAGGCCTTGGCCCGCGGGTCCTGCGCCTGCTGGTACAGGCGGTCGCGGAAGCGCAGTTCGTTGTAGATGGCGAACGCCTCGGTCAGCCATGGGCTGCCATTGCGTTGCAGCGGCGACGCATGGCCACGCTGCATCCACTCGCCATGCAGCGCGTGACCGGCTTCGTGCGCGATCTCGACATCGCTCTCCAGCTCGCCGCTGCGCACGCCGACGAACAGCATTGCCGGTACACCAGGAGCACTTACCGGGAAAGCATCCAGGCTGCGGTCACCGCGCTCGGTGGCCAGGTCCATGCGCCGGTTGGCCGGATCGAGCAGCGCGCGCAGCTCGCCGACATATGCCGGGCCCAGGTGCTGCATGGCACCGGCGGCGGTGTCGCGCAGCTGCGGCAGCGTCAGCACCGGCGGTGCGTATCCGGCATCGGGCACCGTGGTATCCCAGAGCTGCGGCGCATCGATGCCCGAACATGCGGCGTGGCGCAGCAGCATCTGCTGGTAGGCGCGCCGATCGGCAGCGTGGCCTTCGATCGCCACCAGCGTGGCATCCACCGCCGCTGTATCCAGGCCCATGCGCTGGTAGCCACGCGCCGGGGCCGAGCCATCGCCCTGCAGGCGTGCAGCGGCATCGTTCACCTGCACCAGCCCCAGCAGCACCGAGGCCATCGGCTCCCGGCGTGACTGAAGGCCTTGCCAGTAACCCTTCCAGCCCGCTTCGCGCAACGCGCGGTCCGGATGCCGGGCCAGGGCCTGCTTGTCGTGCCCGGTATCCCAGTGCCGTCCATCGTGCTCCAGCTGCGGGTACTTGGCCGTGCGCAGGATCTGCCCACGCAGGCGCGCGAAGCTGTCCAGCGCAGGATCAGCCAGCGCCTCCACGGCCTCATCCATCGCGGCATCGGCCGGGGCAGCGGCTTCCTTCAGCGCACGCGCGCGCAGGAACGCATACGGAGCTGCCCACTCGGCGTCAGCGGGCGCCTCACGCAGTGCAGCGCGAGCGGTTCGGGCAATGCGGCTGCACAGCCCCATCACCTGGTCCAGCGCCTGTGCCGGTCGATGATCACGCGCGTTGCGGGCGGCCTGCAGGTGCAGGTAGGCATGATGGCGCAGGCACTGCGCCTGAAGGGCCTCTGCCTGTTGGAAGCGCTCCGCAGGCGCAATGCCAGAGGCGTGCTGCAGGGCGTCCGCGCGCTTGCCCAGCGCGTCGCGCGCAGCCAGCTCGGCCGCCGCATCGGCGAAGTAGGCACGATCGTCGGCCTGCAGCGATTCCGCCCGGATACCGGCAAGGGGGGCCATCGCCAGCATCACGGCAACGGCGGCGGTAGTGCGCATCCTGCGAGCCTGCATCGGCGTCTCCCTGCCTGGGACCAAGCCTTGAGCCTAGCAGCCGCCGCCCGGCCGCGCCTGTGCCGGAACAGGCATCAGATCGACTCATCCTCACGCTTGACCAGCGTCCAGCACGGCGCCTGCGCGAAGGTGTAGGTCTGCTGGTCGCTGCTGTCCGGCGTGCGGATCTGCACCTGGCGCTGGCCATCGGCCAGCGCACTGACCTGCATCTCGCGCCCCTGCCCGGCCAGCGCGGCGGGATCAGGCATCACCGGCCACTCGACGTCGGCCAGTGCCAGGCGACTTTCGACCTTTCGCGGTTCCGGCTCGGCCTCGGCATCGATGTAGCTGTCCAGCAGCGGATCGGCGGTGGCCTTTTCCTGCAACGCGATCTCGTTGCCGAAGTGCTTCAGGAACGCATCGAACTGCGGATAAGGGCATTCAGCACGGGCCGGCGCCGACTGAACCGCTGCGGCCGAGGATGTCGGCGCGGGCGCGGCCGGCGCGGTTTCCGTGGGCGTTGGCAACGGCTCGGGCGTGCAGGCAACCAGTGCCACGCCACAGGCCAGCGTCAGCACTGCGGCAGAATGGTATCGACGCATGGGCTCATCCTGAATCCGGTTGGGTCGCCCCATGCTACCGCGCACCCTACACTTCCCGTATTCCGCCCGTCCGAGAATTCCATGCATCGCTTCCTGCTCCTGATCGGCCTGCTGCTGCCCGCCCTGTGGCCGGCCGTGGCAATGGCCGTCGATGTCCGCGAAGGCGACCTGCTGTTCGTGACCGCCGGCCGCAGCGGCCTCAGCGCGGCCATCGACGATGCCACCGGCAAGCAGGGCGCGCCCAGCTTCGATCACGTCGCGCTGGTCGCTTCCGCGCCGAAAGGGTGGGAGGTACTGCACGCCGACGAGAAGGGGTCGCGCCGGCAGTCGCTGTCCGCGTTCCGCCAGGACGCTCGTGCCAAGCATCGGCAGATCGTGGTCTATCGACTGCGTGCGCCGCAGCAGGCGACCATCAAGGATGCGGTCGCCACCGCACGCACCATGCTCGGCAAGCCGTACAACACGTCATACGTGTTGAACGAGGACAGCTACTACTGCTCGGACTTCATCGAACGCGCCTTCCGCCCGCATCACGTGTTCGCACTGCAGCCGATGAACTTCCGCAATCCGCAGACCGGGCAGATCGCCCAGCACTGGGTCGATCTGTACCACGGCATGGGCATGGAGGTTCCGCAGGACCAGCCCGGCACCAACCCCAACGACATGTCGGCCGCGCCGGTGCTGCAGCGTATCGGCGTGCTGGAATAAGCGAAGCCCCGCACGAGGCGGGGCTTCACCGGTCACGCCGTGTACCGCGCGTGGTCATTCTTCTTCGTCGTGGCCGCCCTGCTGCTGGTTGCGCTCTTTGCGCTGCTGATCCTGTTGCTGCTGCTGTTGCTGCTGGTCACGACGACCCTGCTGCTGATCCTGCTGGTTCTGCTGGCCCGGCTGCTTCTGGTTCGGGTTCTGGTTCTGCTGTGCCATGTCCGTTCTCCGAAAGCCACGCGCGAAATGCGGTGGACGGGGCCATCGTCTGCAGCGATTGGTTAATCAGGCGTGCGTGGGCGGCTACATCTGTGTGTACGCGCGTGAATGAACACGCCAAGGCCCTTGCAGCACAAGCCCATGAAGGATTCATGCGGGTTCGGCATGTGCTCATGCCAGCGTCGGGGCAACGCGCATTCATGGCTGCTGTGGCCAAGAACGCGCGCTGAACGTGGCGGGTGTACCCCACTGCAAGGACACCCGCGCTGGATTCAAGGCATCACCGGCGGCACATACGCCAGGGTCATGCCCAGCAGCCACAGCAGGCCCAGCACCAGCGGGATGTGCACCAGCAGCTGGATGAAGGTGAAGCCAACGATGTCGCGTGCTTTCAGGCCCAGCACACCCAGCAGCGGCAGCATCCAGAACGGATTGATCAGGTTCGGCAGTGCTTCGGCGGCGTTGTAGACCTGCACCGCCCAGCCCAGGTGCGCCTTCAGTTCGTTGGCGGCCTGCATCACGTACGGCGCCTCGATGATCCACTTGCCACCGCCGGATGGCACGAAGAAACCGAGCACCGCCGAATAGACGCCCATCACCAGCGCGAAGGTATCGGTGCTGACTACGTGCACGAACAGGCTCGACAGCCGGTGCGCCAGCGTCTGCCCGTCACCGCCGGCAGCGTGGGTCAGGATCATGGCGATGCCGCCGTACAGCGGGAACTGGATCAGTACGCCGGTGGTGCTCGGTACCGCCTTGGCCACCGCGTTGAGGAAGCTGCGCGGACGCCAGTGCAGCAGCAGGCCCAACGAGATGAACAGGAAGTTGTAGGTGTTGAGGTTGGCGATGGCGGTGACCACCGGCTTGTTGGCGAACTCGTTGAACAGCCAGCCGAACGCCAGCAGCGAGAGCAGCACGGTCAGCAGCGGGCTGTACTCCAGCCATTCGCCCGGGCGCGTGCGTCGCTGCAGCGGCTCCGGCTCGGCCTGCGCGGCACCGGGGAAATCCTCGGCGGTGCGGGCGCTGCCGGCGGCTGGCGCGGTCAACCAGGCGATCAGCAGCGAGACCAGGATCAGTACCGCGGTCAGCGCGATCGACTGCCACAGGAAGATGGTTTCGGTGAACGGCAATACGCCGGTGATCTCCACCAGCCCCGGCGGCATGCTGGCCGGGTTGGCCTGCAGCTGCGCGGCCGACGAACTCAGCCCCATCGCCCACACCGCCCCCAGGCCGAGATAGGCCGACGCACCGGCCGCGCGGTAGTCCATGCGCAGCTCGGTACGGCGCGCCAGCGCGCGCACCAGCAGGCCGCCGAACACCAGCGAGAAGCCCCAGCTGAGCAGCGAGGCCAGCATGCTGACCAGGCCCACGTACACCACCGCGCCACGGCCGGTGCGTGGCACCCGGGCGAGGAAGTCGATGAAGCGCGCGACCACCGGTGCAGTGGCCACGGCATAGCCACCGATGACCACGAAGGCCATCTGCATGGTGAAGGGAATCAGGCTCCAGAAGCCGTCACCGAAGGCGCTGGCGGTCGCCTGCGGGGTCGAGCCGAAGCCCATTGCGGCCAGCGCGACGATGACCACGCCCAGCACCGCGAACACATACGCATCGGGGAACCACTTTTCCGCCCAGGCGGCCGAGCGCAACGCAGCGCGCGCCATCCAGCCGTCCTGTACTGCTGCCGTCGAGGCCATCGCTTACCCTCCCAGGTTCGATGGACCGATTCTGGGCGGTGGGGTGCGGGCTGTCAGCCACCTATTGGTCGTAGGTGGGAGGATGGTCGTGCAGGCCGCCGACCGGCAACCTCGCGATCGCACACGTGTGCAGCCGGCCAGCGGCCGGCTCTACCAAACCCAGGAATTGTCGTAGGTGGCGGAGGCTGGTCGTGCCGGCCGCTGGCCGGCAACTTCGGGATCGTGCACGTGTGCAGCCGGCCAGCGGCCGGCTCTACCAATCCCTTGTATCAACGCAGGGCCAGGTCCACCGCGATGCCGGCGAACAGCGCGGCGCCCACCCAGTTGTTGTGCAGGAACGCCTTGAAGCACGGGCCGCGCTCGCGGTTGCGGCAGATCCAGAACTCGTACACCACCAGCGCGGTGGCCACGGCCACACCGGCCAGGTAGTAGCCGCCCAGCCCACCGCGCACGCCAACCAGCGCCATGGTGGCCAGGAACAGTGCATACAACACGCCCTGGATGACCAGATCGAGATCACCGAACAGGATCGCAGTGGAGTGCGAGCCCATCTTCAGATCGTCCTCGCGGTCGACCATGGCGTACCAGGTGTCGTAGGCGGTGGACCACAGGATGTTGCCGGCATACAGCAGCCAGCCCAGCATCGGCACCTCGCCCTGCACCGCAGCGAACGCCATCGGGATGCCCCAGCCGAACGACATGCCCAGGTAGACCTGCGGCAGATGGGTATAGCGCTTCAGGTAGGGGTAGCTGGCGGCCAGGAACACGCCGATGAAGCTGAGGCCGATGGTCAGGCCGTTCAGGGTAAGCACCAGGCCGAACGCCACCAGCATCAGCACCGCGAACAACACCAGCGCGGCGCGGCCACTGATCGCGCCGGTGGCCAGCGGACGCGCCTTGGTGCGTTCCACGTGCGGGTCGAGCCAGCGGTCGGCATAGTCGTTGATGACGCAACCGGCCGAACGGGTCAACCACACGCCCGCGGTGAACACGAACAGGGTCCACAACGGCGGCAGGCCGCCCGCGGCCAGCCACAACGCCCACCAGGTGGGCCACAGCAGCAGCAGCGTGCCGATCGGGCGATCAGCGCGCATCAGACTCCAGTAATGCCGCCAACGCGGCGTCGCCGGCGACTGCGGCGAAGTGAGGGGGGTATCAGCCATGCCGATAGGATACTCCTGCCCCTCTGGCAGGGCTTTGCCCGTGGGGGGAGATTTGTTCGGCGAAACTGGATAGAATGCCGGTCCCGCACCGCTTCATGGCGCTGCGATGCCCGCCCCGGCACTGGCCGACGGCGCGGCGGTTCTACAACGCGCCCGTAGCTCAGCCGGATAGAGTAGTGGCTTCCGAAGCCATTGGTCGGGGGTTCGAATCCCTCCGGGCGCGCCATCTTCCCCCTTGTTGCCTGTACACCGCTCCCGGTGCTGGACGTTGCTGCGTGCTTCATCAACACTGCAGGCATGACGCCACCGGATCTGCTGAAACTGGCGGCAGGCGCCGCGATTCTCGGCCTGGCCGCATTGTCCACCGGCGTAAGCGTCGGCCGCACGGGGCGTGGCAATCCGCTGCTCACTGCGTTCTTCGCCTGTTTTGCTGCCGCCAGTCTGTCCGGGCTGGTGCTGCTGGGTGGCCAGGCCTGGCTTCCGCCCGATGCCGTTCGCTGGCTGCGCGTCATCGAAGTGCCGTTGGTCTACCTGCTGGGACCGCTGCTGTATGGCCATGCGCGCGCGCTGCTGGCTCCTGTACCGGAATCTGCGCCGGCATTGCGGGCCGGCCATCTGTTGCCGGCCGTCCTCGCGTTCGTCATTTCCCTGTGCAACGCCCTCACCCCCTTCGAGGCGACGCCACTGGGCAGCGCCCTGTTCCAGCTCAGCTTCCACGGTTGGCTGCTGCAGGGGGCGCCGTACCTGCTCGCCACAGCGTGGCTGTCAATCCGCAGGTCCACAAACACGCATGGATCGGCCATGCAGCGTAGTGGGCTGCGCGGACTGGTGGTGGTGATGGCCGGTTGCTGGCTGGCCAGCACCGTGAACCGGTGGCCGCCGGACGCCGCCCCGCTGCTGGCCAGCATCGGGCTGAGCCTGCTGACCACCGCCGGCATGTACCTGCTGGCCTGCTGCGTCGTGCGCCAGCATCTGCGCGCCCCGATGGGGACCGCAGCACCGGGCACGAGTGACGTCATCCCCGTCCCCATCGAGGATTCCACCGTTGCACGCTACGAACGTTCGGGCATCGACGCGTCCCATTGCGCGGCCATCGCCAGCGCACTGACAGCATTGATGCAGGACCAGCGCCTGCATGAAGCCGCTGGGCTCAACCTGCAGCACCTGGCCGAGCGCAGCGGCTGGTCGCCGAACCAGGTCTCGCAGGCCCTCAACCAGGGCCTGGGCCAGAGTTTCTCCGAGTTCGTGAACGGTTTCCGCGTTGCCGCCGCAAGGGCCAGCCTCTCCGATCCGTGCGACCCACGCAGCGTGCTGGACATCGGCCTTGCCGCCGGCTTCGGCAGCAAGTCGACCTTCAACAGTGCGTTCAAGCGCGCCACCGGGCAGACACCCAGCGAGTACCGACGCCGCACCTCGTCCGGCTGAACGTCCAATCCTTCACGCCCGGTCGAATCACGCGCACCGCTGCGTTGCCATCGCCGTTCGACCCAATGACGAAGGTGATGCGATGCGATGGCGAGCGATGATGTTCGGCCTGCTGTGGATGCTGGCGGCTTCTGTACAGGCTGCCGAGCGGGATGCCGCAAGCGTGCTGGCGCAGGCCCGTGCGGCCAGTGGCGGGGAACAGTGGCAATCGATACAGCAGTTGCAGGCCGAGGGTGAGCAGTCGCTGGGCGGTCTGCACGGGCGGTGGGAGCTCAACCAGGATCTGCGCGCCGGGCGCTATGTCGAACAGGCGCAGCTGGGGGACTTCATCGTCGCGCAGGGGTTTGATGGGCAACTGTCCTGGCGGCGCGACTACGGTGGTGAGGTCGGCCTGCTGGACGGCACCGTGCCGCGCAGGACTGCACGAACGCAGTCCTGGCTGGTCATGCGCGCTTACTGGTCCAGCACCTATCCCGCCGCGCGCTTTGCACCGCCCCGCGCCGACACGCTGGACGGCCGGCGCTATACCGTCCTGGCCACTACCCCGGAGGGCGCCGACCCGATCGAGCTCTGGTTCGACACCCGCACGGGCCTGCTCGGCCGGGTGGTCATCGCCTCCCCGCGTACACCTACCGCTACCACGCTGGAGGACTACCGGAGCGTCGGCGGCCTGTTGCTGCCCCACCGCATCATCACCGACACCCTCGACGGCCAGGGCCATGCCGACCCGCGCCTGCGCAGCGACGCGCAGGTGCGGCGTTACCGGGTGAACAGCCCGGTGCCGGATGCGCTGTACGCACCTCCCAAGATGGCCGCCGACAGCTACATCGAGGATGCCAGCGGCACCACCCGCGTTCCGTTCGACCTGATCAACAACCATGTCTATATCGAGGCCGAGGTGGATGGCCAGCCGGCGCGCTTCCTGGTCGACACCGGCGCCATCAACCTGCTGACACCCACGGCGGCCAAGCGCCTGGGCCTGACCGCCGCGGGGCGCCTGAGCGTGCACGGCGCCGGCGACAACGCCAGCGACCTGGGCCTGGCACAGGCCCGTCACCTGCGCATCGGCGGCGCCCACCTGACCCACCCGGTGTTCCACATCATTGACCTCGGCCAGCAGATCAACTCGATGGGCGTGCCACACGATGGCTTCATCGGCTATGAGACCTTCCTGCGCTTCGTCACCACCTTCGACTATGGCGCGCGCGTGCTCAGCTTCACCCGGCCGGGCCACTACCAGGCACCCACCAACGCCGTGGCGCTGCCATTCGAACAGGACGACCGTGCGCCGGTACTGAATGGCGAGCTGGATGGCATTCCGCTGCGCCTGTGGCTGGACACCGGCTCTCGCAACTCGCTGAGCCTGAGCAGCCCGTTCGTGCGCACCCATGAGCTGCTGGAGAAGTACCACGCCAGCGAGGAAGCAGTGCTTGGCTGGGGCCTCGGTGGCCCGGGGCGCGCGCGACCGGCACGGCTGGGTGTGCTGCGCATGGGCGACATCCAGGTCAACGACCTGGTCGGAGACCTGTCCAGCACCGACAAGGGCGCGCTGGCCCTGGCCGACTATGGCGCGATCCTCGGCGGCGGCGTGCTGCGGCGCTTCTCCATGGGCGTCGACTACAACGCCAGGCGTCTTTACCTGGTACCCAACGCGGAAAGCACGCAGGCCGATGCCTTTGACCGCAGCGGGTTGTGGCTGCAGGCCGAAGACGGTGCACTGCGTGTGGCCGATGTGGCGCCGACCAGCGCTGGTGCGCGCGCGGGGCTGCGAAGGGATGACCGCATCATCACGATTTCAGGCGAGCCGATTACCACGCGGAGACTGGCGGACTGGCGTGCGCTGCTGCGTGAGCGCCCGGTTGGGACGCGCGTGGGCATCCGCTATCTGCGCGATGACCGGCAGGTGGATACCGAGTTGGTGCTGGCGGACCGGGTGAATGAGCGCTGGCCTGCCAATTGAGCCGGGACCGATTCGAACACAGTAGGACATCCATCGATAGCCATCATGGAATGCGGCTGCGCTGCGCCGGTTCTGCGGTACTGCCGGTGGATGGTCCGCCCGGTCTGCGCGCGTAGCTGTAATCGGGATCCCGGCAGGCGCGCACGATCGGACTTCGTGCGTGCCTGATCACGCCGGGGAACCAGGACAACACCGACACCGCGGCCCAGATCGCAGCCATCCAGAACCATTGGCCCGAGGCATACGCCCAGATCATGGGCAATGCAGCCAGCAGCACGACGATCTGCGTATACAGCAGGTAGAGCGTATGCAGGCCCAAACGGGGATCCGAGCGCAGCACCACGCCACATCCGACGCATGCCGTCATCGCTTGGCGTTTCCATGCAGAGCGCCATGAGAAGCGCTGTCCTGCAGCGCCGCAGAGCGGACAGGTGAAGGTCATAAATCGCATGCGCTGCCTCCCCTTCCAAATCCTGATGGATGCCACAGCATACGGCGGATTCAGCAACGCCGGGCATGACCCGGCGTTACATTCAATGCAGTCGAGCAAGCTCGACTCTACAAGAGCAGGTCAGTACTTGCCGTCGAACGCGAAGATCGGCTTGCGCTGCTTCCACGCGCCGGCGGTGAAGTCCGGGAACTCCAGCGTCTGGAAACTGTTGGCGATCGACTGCTCGCTCAACGGCGTGATCGCACTCCAGGTCACCGCGTCGTAGATGTCGATCGGCATCGGCGCCTTGGCCTTCAGCGCTTCCACGAATGCATGGATGACGAACCAGTCCATGCCGCCGTGGCCGGCGCTGGCTGCAATGTCCGCATTCTGCTTCCACAGCGGGTGCTCGTACTCGTCCTGGTACTTCTTGAACTCTTCCCACTGGTGCGGCGGACTGCGGCCTTCGATGTGGATCGAATGGTTCACGTCCATCCACAAACCCTTGGTGCCCTGCACGCGGAAGCCCATCGAATACGGGCGCGGCAGCGAGGTATCGTGCTGCAGCAGGATGGTCTCGCCGTTCTCGCAGGCCAGCGTGGTGGTCACGATGTCGCCCAGCTTGAACTTGACCCTGGTGCTGGGATGGGTGGTGCCGCCACTCTTGGCCACGGTGTATTCGTGCAGGCCGCGCGCCTTGGTCGCGAACGCATTGATGTGGGTGAAGCGGTTGCCGCGGTTGATGCCGGTGTACATCGCGCATGGGCCGATGCCGTGGCTGGGGTACAGCTCGCCGTTGCGCTCGACCGAATGCTCGGTGCGCCAGCGCGCTTCGCTCCAGCCCTTGGGGCCGAATTCCACGCCGCTGTCGTACGGCTGGTTCGGATCGCCGGAGTTGAACTTCACGCCGCGCAGGTCGTGCTGGTAGCCGGCCTGCAGGTGCACCAGCTCGCCGAACAGGCCCTGGCGCACCATCTGCAACGCCGCCATCACGTCGCGACGGTAGCAGACATTCTCCAGCAGCATGTACGGCGTGCCGGTGCTCAGCTGGGTCTTCAGCACGTCCCAGTGGTCCTGCAGGGTGATGCCGGCCACCACTTCGCAGCCCACGGCCACGCCGGCCTGCATCGCCGCAATCGCCATCGGTGCGTGGTATTCCCACGGCGTGGCGATGATCACGCCATCGATGCCCTTCTGTTCCAGCAGGCGCTTCCAGGCGTTGGTGTCACGGTCCTGGCCATAGGTCTTCGGCGCCGGCTTGCCGGCCTTGCTGACCATGTCCACGGCGCGGCCGAGCATGATCGGCTCGATGTCGCACAGCGCGACCACCTCGACGTCGTCGCGGCGCACCAGTTCCTTCAGCAGCACCAGGCCACGCATGCCGGTACCGATCATGGCCAAGCGCACCTTGCGCCCGCGTGCCCATGCCGGGGTCTGCGGCAGCAGGCTGCTGGCGGCGACAGCGGCGCTGGCCGCGATGAATTCCCTACGCTTCATGGCAAACATCTCTCCTCTTGGCAGCGTGCCGGCCGCAGCCGGCACGCCAGGTCACGCAAACGGAATTACTTGAACCGGTAGCCGATGGTCACACTGTAACCACGACCGAAGATCGTCGCGTAGTCACTGGAGTCACCCAGGAAGCTGTTCGGATCGTAGAACGGCAGGCGGTTGAACAGGTTCTTGACGGTGAAGCTCAGGTTCCAGGCATCATCCGGGCGCCAGGTGACGCTCATGTTGGCGGTCCACCACGACGGTGCACCGTCACACTTGCTCTTCTGCAGGGCCAGGTAGCCGCCGGTGCAGGTTTCCTTGTTGTTGCTCACTTCGTCGACCTGGTCGGTGGCCCACTTGGTGCCGCCCACATAGTTGACGAACATGCTGGTGGTGACCTGCTTGTAGGTCCAGTCGGCATTGAGCGTGGCACGCAGGCGCGGGTTGTTGTAGTAGCCCACCACATCGCCGTAGTACCAGCCGTTCTCCGCATCCATGTAGAAGCGGTTGCGGTTGGCGATGGTGGCGGCCAGGCCGATGTTCAGGTTGCCCCAATCACCCAGCGAGAAGCGGCTGCGCGCATCGATGTCGAAGCCGTCGATCAGGGTCTTGCCACGGTTCTTGTACTGGCCGACCACGCTGGCCACGTTGCCCGCCGAGTAGCCCGGCAGGTTCGCCGGGCAGCTCACGCCGCTGGCCGGATCGGCGCACATCGCCGCCAGCTGCGCCAGGTTGGCCCGGTCGCTGTCGGTGATAGGCGAACGCGACATCGAGATGATGTCTTCCATGCGGCGGTAGTCCGGCGCGACGATCTCGTTGTTGCGGTAGATGAACCAGTAGTCGGCCGACACCGACAGCCAGCTGGCCGGCTCGTAGACGAAGCCGAGGGTGGCGATCTTCGCCTTCTCCGGCTTCAGGTCCTTGTTCGGCTGGGTCATGCGCGCCACGGTACGGTTGCAATCGACGTTCAGCAGGGTCTTGCCGAGGTCGACATCACCCGGCCGTTGCGACTTCAGCAGCAGGTTGGCAATGGCGTTGGTCTCGTTGCAGCGCAGCTCGTCGCGGAAGCCGCCCAGCTGTGCGAACACGCCGCCGTTGCCGGACTCGGCCAGGCTCGGTGCGCGGAAGCCGGTGGAGTACGTACCGCGCAGCATCAGCTGATCGAAGGCCTGGTACTTGAAGCCGATCTTCGGTGCGATGTTGGCACTGAAGTTCGGGTACTTGTCCACGCGCACCGCGGCATCCAGTTCCAGCTTGTCGGTGATCGGCGCCACGGTCTCGGCGAACAGCGCATAGGTGTTGCGCTTGCCGTCGAACCACGAGCCGCCCTGCTGGGTGATCAGGCCGTTGGCCGCATCGGCGTTGCCCGGGGTGTAGAAGGTTTCGCGGCTGGCGTTGAAGCCGAACGCTGCACGCATCTCGCCGGCCGGCAGCTGGAACAGCGGGCCTTCGATCTTGCCGTCCAAGGTATGCAGGCGCGTCCACGACTGGATGTCGAAGGTCGGGAAGGCTTCACGGATCAGTGCGGCGTTGGCTTCGCTGATCTCGCCGAACTTGTACGCCGGATGATCGGAAATGATCACGCGGCCGGTGCCCGGATCGATCGTGTACGGGCCGAAGGCCTTCTCGAAGCCCTTGGTGTTGACGTTGATGGTCTGGTAGGTGGTGGAGTGGGTACCGGCGCTGGCGAACGCGGTTTCCCAGTTCCAGTCGCCCACGTTGCCACGCGCGCCGGCCAGCACACGGTAGCTCTTGTCGGTGTTGCGCTGGCCGAAGTAGTTGGCGCCGGCATCCTGCAGCAGGTACTGCAGGCCGACCACGCCGCCCATCATCGCCTTCAACTGCGGGCTGGCGTGGTTGTACTCGTTGTTCGGGCCCAGGAACGGATACAGGAACTGGTTGACGTTGTTGCCGGTGTTGCGCGAGAACCAGCTGGTCGGGTTGCCGGTGGTGGTGCCGTAGGTGCGCGGGGTGCCACCGTTGGCGCGCAGGTCGATGTCGGTGTAGGTCGCCTCGGCGAAGATCTCGGTGCTCTCGCCCACCAGGAAGGTGCCGTTGAGGTAGGCGGTGTTGCGCTCGGACTTGGCGCCGGCATCGATCTCGTTGTTCATCCAGGTTTCCCAGACGCAACGCGGACCGGCCGCTTCGCTGGTCAGCACGTTCCTGCAGCCCGGCGCCGCTTCCTGCACACGACGGCCGGTGACCGGATCGAAGGCGAAGTAGCTGCCCGGATTGAACTCGCCCGGCTTGCTGCCCACGCCCAGGCGCAGGTTGTTGAGGTAGTTCGGGTTGTTGACGTAGTACTGGTCGGGCCGCTTGTCGTAGAAGTCGCTCAGCGGAATCGCGTCGCGGCGGTACATGTTCACCGCGCCGTAGATGTTGAAGCGGTTCTCGGCCAGGTCGCCGAAGCCGGCGGTGATGCTGGCCTGGCGTTCGCCGTAGGAGTCGATGCGCGAGGAGGTGTCGTTGGTGAAGCTGACTTCGGCACCCTGGAAGTTGCGCTTGGTGATCACGTTGATCACGCCGGCCACCGCGTCGGTGCCGTACACCGCCGAGGCGCCGTCGGTCAGCACTTCCATGCGCTCGATGGCCGCGGCCGGAATCGCATCGATGTTGACGAACTGGGTCTGGAAGCCGGCCGGTGCACCGTAGTACGACAGGCGACGACCGTTCAGCAGCACCAGCGTGCCCTGTGCACCCAGCCCGCGCAGGTTGGCCTGCGAAGCACCGTCGGAACCGGTGAACAGCGAGCGCGCGTCCTGCTGTGCCGGACGCGCGGCCGGCAGGTTGTCGAGCACCTGCAGCAGCGTGCGCGCACCCATGTTCTGGATGTCCTGCTTGCTGATCACCTGCACCGGCGAGGCGGTTTCAACGTCGGTGCGGCGGATGTTGGAGCCGGTGACCTCGATGCGGGCCAGGTCGGTGGCCTTGTCCCTGCTGTCCTGGGCGAGGGCGGGAACGGCGACCGAGAGCAGCACGCCGGCGATGGCCAGCGACAGCGGAGCAATCGAACGACAGGGGGGGCGGTGGTGGCGGGCGGGCAACATCGGGGTTCTCTCCTGGCAGGGGTGCGGCGCGAATGGTGGATCGGCGGGCAAAACGCTCCCGGGCCACGGCCAACAGGGCCGTAGTCGGTATGGGCGGGGGGAGGAGCGGTGTTACGAGGGAGTCATGGGGCGACGATGCTGGCGGAGTCGCCCTCCTGGCCGATCAGCACGGCGTTGGCCCAGTTGGCACAGACCTGGGCGGGTTGGCTGCCCTGCGCACCCAGCGTGCGCAGGCTCAGGGTGGAAAGGCCACGGATGTCCAGCTCCGGCTTGACCACGCCGGGCGCCTTCACCAGGCCGCTGTCGTACAGCAGGCGGTTGTCGCCCCAGACCTGGAACTGCAGGCCACCGGCAGTGCGGCACGCATCGTCGATGCCGAGGTCGGCGCGCAGCAGGTGCCAGCCGCCCTGCAGGCGCAGGTCGATGCGGCTGTTGGCTGCCACGCCCAGGCCACGACGGAACTGCAGGCCGTTCATGCGCATGCCGGCATCGCCACGGAACGACTGGTCGGCGCGCACCTGGCTGGCCAGCGCGGCCGGCACCGGCAGCTCGGAGAGATAGCGCTGCCGGGCCGGTCGCTCCGGTTCCTGGTGCTCAAGGATGTGGAAGGTGGACAGCGCGATCGGGCCGACGTCGCGCGGCTGCAGCGCATCGAAGGCGCGGGCACTGCCCTGCGCTGCGGTGACCATCGGGTCGGTGCTGCTGGCGCCGTCGCCCTCCGGGTTCTGCACGCTCAGCACGCGGAACCGCAGCAGGCGGCCTGCATGCGCCGGGAAGTCGATACGCTGCACGCCTTCCTTCAGCTGCAGGCGGCCACGGGCAATCGGCTCGCCCCACTCGCCATTGCTGTCGCCCAGGTACACCTCGTAATCGCGCACCTGGCCGTGCTTCCAGTTCTTGTCGTTGCGCGGGGCGATGTCGATGCCATCGATCATCCTGCGCTCGCCAAAGCCGATCACCCACTCGTGTGCCCCGGTGCGCACCGCCTGGTTGCGCACGCTGCGGAACCAGGTGTTGGGATCGTCGTCGAAGGCGTTTTCCAGTGCGTGGCCGGGTTCTTCGGCCGGGCGGTTGACCACCAGCAGGCTGTCGGCCGGCAGTTCGCGGCCGAGCACCGGCGCGGCGGGGTAGGCATCATCGGCGACGGCAGCGGCCACCGCGAAGTCCAGCTGCAGCTGCAGCGGTTGGCGGATATCCTGCGCGGTTGTGCGCACATGCAGCGTTCCGCGGCGTTCCTGGGCGTCGAAGTACCAGCCTTCGGCCGCATTGCTGAAGGCGGCGGCGTCGGCCAATGCCGGCAGCGCGCGGCCGCCGGCCTGCACCGCTCGCGGCGCCTGCCGGCTGAGTACGCGCAGACCATAGCGACGCTGCGCCAGCTGGCCGTTGTACTGGCCCTGCACCGCATCGATCTGCACCTGCACCGGGCCACTGCCCTGCGCCGGTGCCTGCACGCGGATCACCTGCGTGCTCGACTCGCCCTGCTGGTAACGGCGGGTGTTGCCATCGTCTTCGTACAGCGTGTACTGCGAATCCCCCTGCGGGTACAGGTCGAACGTCACCTCATCCAGCGGCTTTTCGCCGTCGAACAGCATCGACGGGTACATCGGCAGGATCGCACCGGCACGCACGAACACCGGCAGCGTGGCCAGGTCGACCTGGCGATCCAGCTGGCGTCCGTCGGCGGCGGCCTGCACACGGCGACCATCCCAGTAATCAATCCAGCCGCCCGCCGGCAGGTGGATGTCGCGGCGCCAGCCGCGGCTGGCCGCCTGGCTGCGGTATACCGGCGCCACCAGCAGGTCGCGGCCAAGCAGGAACTGGTACTTGTAGGTCTCATCCTGCGCATGCGGATCGCGCGGGTTGTCCCACATCAGGCCACGTACCGGCGGCGCGCCGGACTGCGCGGCCTCGTGCACCAGCCCGTACATGTACGGGGTCAGGCGCATCTTCAACTTCAGGTAATCGCGGTTGATGCTGCGGTAGGGCTCGTCGTACCACCACGGGTGCTTGCGCGCGTTCGACGACCAGCCGCTCATGCCCATCAGCACCGGGGTGAACGCCTTCCACTGCAGATCACGGGTGAAGGTTTCGGCGCTGCCGCCGAAGATCGCATCGACGTCACCGCTGGCGTAGGCCATGCCGGACAGACCCGAACCGACCAGGGTCGGCACGTGCCAGCGGATGTAGTCCCAGCTGCTGCTCTGGTCGCCGGTCCAGGCCACTGCATAGCGCTGGATGCCGGCCCAACCCATCACCGTCCACAGGAACGGGCGCGAATCGGAATTGTCGAGGATGCCGTTGAACGCCTGGCGGTTGGCGTCCATCGCGAACTGGTAGCCCTTGCCGGTCCAGGCCACGTCCAGCTTCTGCACGCGGCTGCCGGCCTTGCCCACTTCCCAGGCGATCTTGTCGACGCCGTTCTCGGTCCACAGGCCGGTGCGGAAGCCGTAGCCGGCCAGGCCCTTCACCGTTTCCGGCAACTGCTTGTAACCGCAGCCATACCCATCGTTGGGCAGGATCCAGCCACCGGGCATGTCGTGGGCGCGGTACTGCTTGGCCACGCTGTCGATCACATCGGGCGTGGTGCCGGTCGGGCCGTCGCTCCAGCCCTCCGGCACGGTGCCGGGCTTCTTCGCATTGTCGCCGTCGTTGTAGCAATCGGCATCGCCGTAGGACAGCGCCCAGCGCGCGACCATGTTCGGGCGGCCGGTCAGCTGGGTGTAGCGTTCGATCAGCTTCGGCAGGTCGGCGCCGACGAAGTAGTACGCATCAAACCGATCTTCGCGATGCAGCAGCGTGGCCTGGTCGGGCTGGCGCAGGTCGTAGCTGCCATCGCTCCAGGTGTTGCGCAGCATGCCCCAGCCGCGGCTGCTGAGCAGCATCGGTGCCGGGCTTGGGCGGTCGCCCTCTTCCCAGCCGCCCGAATAGGACACCTCCAGCTCGCGGCCCTTGAACTGGTAGCGGCCGTTCTGCTGGCCACCACCGTAATAGCCTTCGTCGGCCTGCGAGGACAGCACCTGCACGCTCTGCGAGGCATCCAGGTCCAGCGGCTGCAGTTCCTGCCACAGCGTGCTGGGCTGGCCGTTGTCCAGGCGTTCCAGACGCAGGCGCAACGGCTGCCGCTGCACATGCAGCACCAGTGCATCGGTACGCACGCGGATTTCCTGCGCGTCTTCTTCCAGCTGCGCCTTTACGTTCGCCTTCGGTTGCGGCAGTACGATCGGCGCGGCCTTGTCGCCAGCGCCGGTCAGCGTGCCATTGCGGCCGGCCTGCACGCGGATGATGTCGGTCGCCGGCAGCTCGATGCGGATGCGCGCGCCCTTGTCGGTCTGCAGGTCCCAGCCCTGCACGCCGTCGCGGCTGTCGCTGGCGGCCACCGAACGCAGGTTGCCGACCGGCTCTGCCCGGGCCGGCAGGGATGCCAGCATCAGCGCCGGCAACAGGGCCAGCAGCAGCGGCGAGCGACGAACGCAGTTTTCCACGCGGACTCCCAACCCGTTCACCGGGCGTTTCGAA
Source organism: Stenotrophomonas sp. SKA14 (assembly GCF_000158575.1). Taxonomy (NCBI): domain Bacteria; kingdom Pseudomonadati; phylum Pseudomonadota; class Gammaproteobacteria; order Lysobacterales; family Lysobacteraceae; genus Stenotrophomonas; species Stenotrophomonas sp. SKA14. The sequence continues at coordinate 712,702 of NZ_DS999412.1, read as the reverse complement.
AGCGGTTGGGCCGACTCTAGGGCAGCGATTCGAAAGATGTCAACAAATTGAAAGGAAAAAGGAAGATATATTCCTTTGAAACGAAAGTTGCTGCGCCGCAATACTTTGTGTAAGCGCTTGCAGGCGCGTGTTAAGCATTGTGCGATACGGCATTCAACCCCTTCTTTCGTTTTCCCGAGTTACCTGCACAGGGCAAACCCGGCATCACATTTTCTTTCTTTTTGCTTTCGGTATTTGACATTTCGAAAGAAAACACAGATGGTGCGCTGGCCCAACTGGAACCTCCGAATGGACGTCACCCTGCTTTCCGATGTGTCCGCCTGGCAGCGCCTGGGCGGAGCCGATACCGCAACCGAAATCGCCCAGCAGCCTGCGCTGTGGGAAGCCCTTGCGCAGGACCTGTCGCGTGCCCGCGATCGCCTGCAGGCCTTCCTCGGCGACAGCCTCAACGATCCCGATCAGCGCGTGCTGTTCACCGGCGCCGGCAGCTCCGGCTTCATCGCCGAAATGGTGGCCGACGCGATCAACGCGCAGTGGCCGGCCGACGTGCGCGTGGTGCATACCACCAGCCTGCTGACCCACCCGGCGCTGTACCTGCAGCGCGACCGCCCGACCCTGCTGGTGTCGTTCGGCCGCAGCGGCTCAAGCCCGGAAAGCGTGGCGGCGGTGGACCGCGTGCGCAGCGACGTGGATGACGCGCGCTTCCTCGACATCACCTGCAACGCCGATGGCGAACTGGCCCGCCGCGGCGCCGGCCGTGCCGACACCTGCACCCTGCTGATGCCCTCGGCCAGCTGCGACCGAGCGTTCGCCATGACCAGCAGCCTGACCTGCATGCTGCTGGCTGCGCTGACCGTATTCGACCGTTCGCCGTGGGACGCGCGCATCGCACGCCTGAAGCAGATCGCAGCACTGGCCCGCGAAGGCCAGGCGCAGTGGGATGCGCCGGTGGCCGCGCTGGCGCAGCGCCCGTTCAACCGCATCATCTACCTCGGCAGCGGCCCGCTGGAAGCGCTGGCCCGCGAGTGTGCATTGAAGGTGCTGGAGCTGACTGCCGGCCGCGTGCTGGCACTGGCCAATACGCCGCTGGGTTTCCGCCACGGCCCGAAGTCGACGCTGGACGGCAACACGCTGGTGGTGGTGCTGCGCAGCGTGCAGCCGCTGGCGCGCCGTTACGAGCAGGACCTGCTGGAAGAACTGCGCCGCGACGGCGTGGCCGGCCAGGTGCTGGCGATCGGCCCGCATTCGGATATCGGTGCCGAAGACGAACACACCCTCACCGTGCCGGCACTGGACGACCCGTGGCTGGCGCCGGTGTGGCTGGGCTTTGCGCAGCTGTTCGCGCTGCAACGCTCGGCCGCGTTGGGCCTGACCCCGGACAACCCGTTCCCGGACGGCACCGTCAACCGCGTCGTCAAGGGCGTCACCATCCACCATGGCTGAGCTGATCGCCCACGCCGGCTACGGCATCGACATCGGCGGCACCAAGATCGAGCTGGTGGCGTGCGATGCGGCGATGCAGGTCACCTGGCGCCGTCGCGTCAGCACGCCGCAGGGCGACTATGAAGGCTTCCTGCAGGCGATGCTGGGGCTGGTGGCCGATGCGGATGCTGCACTGGGCCGCAACGACGCCGCCATCGGCATCGCGCTGCCCGGCGTGCGCGATCGCCGCACGGGTCGCCAGCTCAGTGCGAACGTGCCGGCACTGACCGGACACAGCGTGGCGGCAGATCTGCAGGCACGCCTGCGGCGTCCGCTGCACTTCGGCAACGACCTGCAGTGTTTCGCCCTGTCGGAAGCACATGGCGGTGCCGCCGACGGCTACCCCAGCATGTTCGGTGCCATCCTCGGCACGGGTGCGGGTGGTGGTTTCTGCCTGCACGGCCGCCTGCTGTCCGGCTTCAACGGACTGGCCGGCGAATGGGGCCACTGGAGCGTGCCCGGCCACCTGCTGCAGCGCCACGGCCTGCCGTTGATAGACTGCGCCTGCGGCCTGCAGGGCTGCGTCGAGCGCTACGTCTCCGGCAGTGGCCTGGCGATGATCGAACGCCACCTCGGTGGCAGCGCCATCGACGCCAGCGCGGTGATCGCCCTGGCCGAGGCCGGAGATGCGCGTGCGCGCCAGGCCCTGGACATCCACCGCGACCTGCTCGGCCACAGCCTGGCCGCGCTGGTGCTGGCACTGGACCCGCACGTGATCGTGCTTGGCGGCGGCCTGTCGCAGTACGCGCCGCTGTACCAGCAGCTGCCGGCCGCCATATCGGCGCATCTGTTCAACGGCGTGCAGGTACCCCCGATCGTGCCGCCCCGCTTCGGCGACGCCGGCGGCGCGCGTGGTGCTGCCCTGCTCGCCTGCCACCCCTCGTTTTCCTGATGTCCGGAGCCTGACCATGTCCCCGTTGCAGACCCTGCTTGCCTCCCACCGCGCCGGTGCCAACGTCGGCCTGTACAGCGTCTGCTGCAGCAACGAGCAGGTGCTGCGCGCGGCCATGCACGTGGCGCTGGCGCACGGCACCGTGCTGCTGGTCGAGGCCACCTCCAACCAGGTCGACCAGTTCGGCGGCTACACCGGCATGACCCCGCCGCAGTACCGCGATTACGTCGGCACCCTGGCCGATGAGGAAGGCTTCCCGCGCGAGCGGCTGATCCTGGGCGGCGACCACCTCGGCCCGAATGCCTGGCAGAAGCGCCCGGCCGCCGAAGCGATGACCCACGCCCGCGTGCTGATCCAGGCCTACGTCGCCGCCGGCTTCCACAAGATCCATCTGGACTGCAGCATGTCCTGCGCCGATGACCCGGTGCCGCTGCCCGATGCCATCGTCGCCGCACGCTCGGCCGAGCTGGCCGGGATCGCCGAGCGCACCGCCGACGAGCATGGCCTGCCATCGCCGGTCTACGTGATCGGTACCGAAGTGCCGATTCCCGGTGGCGAAGCCTCGCTGGCGGAGGGCCTGCAGGTGACCACGCCCGCGGCCGCCGCGCAGACCCTGGCCATCCACCAGCAGGCGTTCGATACGCCGCAGCTGCGCGATGCCTGGCAACGCGTGATCGCGATGGTGGTGCAGCCGGGCGTGGACTTCGACCACAGCAGCGTGCACGAGTACGATGCCGCAGCCGCTGGCACGCTGGCCGATTTCCTCGAACAGCAGCCGCGCATCGTGTTCGAAGCGCACTCCACCGACTACCAGCGCGAAAGCGGCCTGCACGCACTGGTGCGCGACCACTTCGCCATCCTCAAGGTCGGCCCGGCCGCCACCTTCGCCTATCGCGAAGCGCTGTTCGCGCTGGCTGCGATCGAAGCGGAACTGCTGCCGGCGGCGCAATGCTCGCGCCTGCCGCAGGTGCTGGACGAGGTGATGGTGGCGCAGCCGAAGTACTGGCAGTCCTACTACCAGGGCGATGACGCCGCACTGCGCCTGCTGCGCAGCTACTCCTTCAGCGACCGCTGCCGCTACTACTGGGGCGAGCCGGCACTGGTGCAGGCCGTGCAGACCCTGTTCGCCAACCTGGAACAGCACGCACCGCCGCTGGTGCTGCTCAGCCAGTACCTGCCGGAGCAGTACCGTGCCGTGCGCGAAGGCGCCCTGGCCAACACGCCCACCGCTCTGGTGCAGCACCGCATCGGCCTGTGCCTGGGCGAATATGCCCGCGCCTGCAGTGCCAACCAGGCCGGCCACCGCAAGCAGAACGAAAGTTCGGCCACCTCCGTTCCTGCGAACGGCTAATCTCTACCTTTCCCCGCGAAACCGAGAATGGCCATGCGCAACACCCGCTCCCGCCGGCAACAGATCCTGCAGCTGCTGATCGAGCACGGCTCGGTGCAGGTAGCCGATCTGGTCGAGCGCTTCGGCGTGTCGGCGGTGACCATCCGGGCCGACCTGACCCACTTCGAGTCGCAGGGGCTGGCCAACCGCACCCACGGCGGCGCCACCCTGGTGCGCACGCCGCCGCAGGAACAGGACATCCACGAGAAGGATGCGCTGAACCTGCCGCTGAAGGAGTCGATCGGTGCGCGCGCCGCGCGCCTGGTGCAGCCGGGCGACAACATCATCATCGATTCCGGCTCGACCACGATGACCCTGGCCCGCCATCTGCGCGCGCATCGCGACGTCACGGTGATGACCAACGGCCTGAACATCGCCTGGGAGCTGGCCAATGCAACCGGCATCAACGTGCTGCTGACCGGCGGCCTGCTGCGCCAGCAGTCGCTGTCGCTGCAGGGAAGCCAGGCCGAAGCCAGCCTCAACTCGTACAGCTTCGACACCCTGTTCCTGGGCGTGGATGGCCTGGACCTGCAGTTCGGCCTGACCACCCACGACGAAGCCGAAGCCCGCCTCAACCACCGCATGGTTGAGCGCGCGCGCCGCATCGTGGTGCTGACCGACGCCTCCAAGTTCGGCCGCGTCAGCCTGCACCGCATCGCACTTCTGGATCAGATCCACACCATCATCACCGACGCCGGCATCGACGACGCCTCCCGCGAGGGACTGCAACGGCTGGGCATCGAAGTGATCATCGCCGAGCCCACCGCATGACCGACACCCGTTCCCTGCATGGCCGCATCCTCACCCCGCTGGGCTGGCGGCGCGGCCATGTCCACTTCGATTCGTACGTGCGCCAGCTGCAGGTGGACGACCACAGCGGCGCTGACGATCTGCAGTTGCCGGTGATCCTGCCCGGCTTCATCGACCTGCATGTGCATGGCGCGGCCGGCGTGGACCTGATGCAGGGCGGCGACGTGGCGCGCACCATTGCCCGCACCCATCTGCGCTTCGGTACCACCACGCTGCTGGCCACCACCATGACCGCCGGCCTGGACGAAATCGAGCATGCGCTGCAGGGCGTGGCCACCACCATGGCGGCGCCCGATGCCGAGGCGGCCTGCATCGTCGGCGTGCATCTGGAAGGCCCGTTCATCAGCCCGCAACGGCTGGGCGCGCAACCGAACCGAACGATCGAAGCGACGCTGGCGCTGGTGCAACAGCTGCATGCACTCGCGCCGATCCGGGTGATGACGCTGGCGCCGGAGATCGGCGAGCACACTGCGTTGATTCCCGCGCTTGCAGCGATGGGAATCCGCGTGCAGCTCGGTCACAGTGCCGGCACCTACGAAGAAGGCGTGGCCGCGCTGCAGGCCGGCGCCTCCGGCTTCACCCACCTGTTCAACGGCATGACCGGCGTCGATCACTATCGCCCGGGCATCGCAGCGGCGGCGCTGGCGCACGCGCAGTACGCCGAGATCATTCCCGACCTGCAGCACATCCACCCCGGCGTGATCCGGCTGGCCGCACGCGCGATCCCGCGCCTGTATGCGGTGACCGACGCCACCGCTGCCACCGGCATGCCTGATGGCGAGTACGCACTGGGCGAGCAGCGCGTGCACAAGTGCGGCGGCTGCGTGCGCCTGGCGACCGGTTCGCTGGCCGGCAGCGCCCTGACCATGGACCAGGCGCTGCGCAACCTGGTGCGGGTGGGCCTGGATCTGGCCGATGCCTCGCAACGCGTTTCCACCTTCCCGGCCGACTACCTTGGCCTGGGCGATCGCGGCCGCATCGCGCCCGACGCCCGCGCCGACCTGGTGGTGCTGGACGCCGAACTGCGCCTGCAGCAGGTGGTGGTCGGCGGGCACGTGGTCAATTTGAACGCTGCACCCGCCTGACCTACCGCCGCTCCTTAACGCCGGAAATGCCTGACGCACCGCCTTTGTAGAGTCGAGCTTGCTCGACTGCTCTGCCGCGCCCTGCGCGGTCAGTCGAGCAAGCTCGACTCTACGAAAGCAATCCGCACCGAAACGCTCTCAGGGAACCTGTCGATGACCGCAAGCACCGCCCCGCGCTGGCCCGTACGCTACCTGCTCTTCATCGGCGGCCTCGGCGGCCTGCTGTACGGCATCGACATCGGCATCATCGCCGGCGCCCTGCCATACCTGGAGGCAACGGCCAGCCATGCGTGGCAGCTCAGCAGCCAGCAGCTTGGTTTTGTCGTTGCTGCGGTACTGCTGGGCAGCGTGTTGTCCTCGCTGTTCGCCGGCATGGTCGCCGACCTGATCGGCCGCCGCGGCGCGATGCTGCTGGCCGGCCTGTTGTTCACCGCATCGATCCCGATCATGGCGCTGGCCTCGGGCTACACGCCGTTGCTGCTGGGCCGCCTGCTGCAGGGCATCAGTGGCGGCCTGATCGGCGTGGTGATTCCGCTGTACCTGGCCGAAGTGCTCAGCCCCGAACGACGCGGGCGCGGTGCGGCGATGTTCCAGCTGCTGCTGACCATCGGCCTGGTACTGGCGGCGCTGATCGGCCTGTACCACGCACATGCAGTCGACGCCGCTGCCGAGGCCGTGCGTTCGATGCCGGTCGCGCAGCAGGCGCAGGAACTGTTCACGGTGAAGGACCACGCCTGGCGCACCATCTTCTGGACCTGCCTGGCGCCGGGCCTGCTGTTCTGCGCCGGCATCTTCTGGCTGTCCGAGTCGCCGCGCTGGCTGGTGCGCCGCGGCCGCATCGATGACGCGCGCCGCAGCCTGCAGCGCGTACTGCCTGCTTCGGAGGTGGAGCCGACGCTTGCACAGATCCAGGCACCGGAATCGAGCAGCAGCAGCGGCAAGCGCGACCCGCTGCTCAGCCGCCGCTATGTAGTGCCGTTCCTGCTCGCCTGCGTGGTGCTGGCATGCACCCAGGCCACCGGCATCAACTCGGTACTGGCCTACGCGGTGAACATCCTCAACCAGGCCGGCCTGTCCGGCTCGGTGGCCAACAGCGCCGACGTGGCGATCAAGCTGCTCAATGCGGTGATGACCGTGGTCGCGCTGCTGCTGGTCGATCGCAAGGGCCGCAAGTTCCTGCTGATGCTGGGCAGCGGCGGCATCTGCGTGGCCCTGCTGGCCGCCGCGACCCTGTTCTTCCAGGCCGAACGCGGCCGTACCGACGTGCAGGCGCAGCTGCAGGCGGCGGTCAGCGGCGATGGCCTGCAGCTGGTGCTGGATGAAGCGCAGTGGCAACGCCTGGGCGCGGGCATCGACAGCGAAGGCCGGCCGCTGCAGCTGACCGTGTCGTACGCCTATGGCGATTTCACCAATGTGCGCGCCCTGCGCAGCGATAACCTGACCGACCGCGAACTGCGCATCGAGCGCACCGGCACCGTGCAGCCGGACAGCGTGATCGGGGCGTTCTTCCGCAAACTGCATCTGAACCCGTTCGCCGACCCGGCCAAGGCCGCGCAGGCACCGCTGCGCATCGAGCAGGCGCGCATCGGCCCGGTGCCGCCGCCGGCACACGGCTGGGCGGTGGCCACCTGCATCCTGGTATTCGTCGCGTTCTTCGCGGTCGGCCCTGGCGTCTGCGTGTGGCTGGCGCTGTCCGAACTGATGCCCAACCGCATCCGCTCCAACGGCATGAGCATCGCGCTGCTGATCAACCAGTTCGTGTCCACCACCATCGCCGCGATCTTCCTGCCCACGGTGGGCCACTACGGCTACGCCAGCATGTTCGTGTTCTGGGCGGCGTGCACCTTCGTGTTCTTCCTGGTGGCCGCGCTATGGCTGCCCGAGACCAAGGGCAAGTCGCTGGAAGAGATCGAAGCACGGTTTGCCGGCAAGCGGGGCTGATCGCGACGTCGCGATTGCACAGCCCGCCTTCCGGGATCTTGTCGTGAACAGCCCGATCCGGCGTCAGCAAGCGTGATGCATCCCGCAGGAATGGCGTAGCTCGCGGCAGCCGGCGGCGTCCTGCCCCAACAGTTCTCCCACTACAAGGGGAGATTCTGCATGGGCACGGATGCCGCTGTTGTCGCACTGGTCCGGGCAATCACGCTCGACGCCCGGCAACCACGCCTGCTGCGCCTGCAGGGGCTGCACGAAACGTGGGTCGTCGAACGCTTCGAAGGCACCGAGTCGGTCTGCGGCGACAACCGCCTGCAGATCGACTGCCTGGCCACCGACGCCTTCCTGGAACTGGACCCGTGGCTGGAGCAGCCGTTGACCCTGCAGCTGCGCCAGGCCGACGGCGCGCTGCGGCAGTGGCACGGGTTGTGCACCGAAGCGGCGCAGCTGGGCAGCGACGGCGGCCTGGCCCGCTACCGGCTGATCCTGGAGCCGTGGACCGCGCTGCTGCGGCTGCGCCGCAACGCAGTGATCTTCCAGGACCAGGACACCCGCGCCATCTGCGAACAGATCTTCACCGACTACCCGCAGGCAGTGTTCCGCTTCGACGTGCAGGCCGAACTGCCGGTCCGTGCGATCACCACCCAGTACCGCGAGACCGACTGGGCCTTCGTCACCCGCCTGCTGGCCGAAGCCGGCCTGGCCTGGCGCATCGAGCAGGCGCAGGGCGATGAGGCTGCGCACACGCTGGTGGTGTTCGAGCCGGGGGCCGAGCTGCCTGACCGCGGCACGTTCCGCTTCCAGCGCGCCGACATGGCCGAGGCCCGCGATGGCATTACCGCCTTCGCCGAGCGCCAGCAGCTGGTGCCCAACGCCAGCACCGTGGCCAGCTGGCACAGCGAGCAGGTCGGTGCCGTGGCCGCGCAGTCCAGTGCCGACGCTGGCAGCCTGCCGGCGCTGGAGGTCTATGTGCAGCCGCGCGCCGGCCGTTTCGCGCAGTCCGGCTGGGCCGATGCCGAAGCGCAGGCGCGGCTGGATGCGCTGCGCGTCGGCCAGGTGCTCTACAGCGGCAGCGGCAGCGAGCGCCAGCTGGCCGCCGGCAGCACCTTCAGCCTGGCCCAGCATCCGCAGCACGAAGGCCAGGCCTTCCAGCTGCTGGCGGTGCAGCACGTGGCCCTGAACAACCTGGACCAGGGCATCGCCGACCTGCTGGGCAGCCCGGCACTGGAGCGCGGTGCCTACCGCAACAGCTTCATCGCCACCGGCAGTGGCGTGCCGCTGCGCGCCCTGCCGCAGGACCGCCCCACCCTGCACGGCCCGCAGACCGCGCGCGTGGTCGGCATCGCCAACGCGGCGGTGACCCCCAACCGCGAGCACCAGGTGCGCATCCAGTTTGGCTGGCAGCGCGGCAGCACGCCCAACCCCGGTGGCCTGACCGACACCGGCAGCGCCCAGCCCGGCCATGCCCCCGGCGACCACACCAGCGGCAGCTGGGTGGCCGTGGCCGAATGGGTGGCCGGCCCCAACTGGGGCACCAGCTTCCTGCCCCGCGTGGGCAGCGAGGTGCTGGTCGAATTCCTGCACGGCGACATCGACCAGCCGCGCATCACCGGCCAGCTGTACAACGGCGAGGTCGCCCCACCCTTCGGTGGTGGCATCGACGAGAACGCGCGCCACCCCGGCGTGCTCAGTGGCCTGCACACCCAGGCCCATGACGGCAGTGGCACCCAGCAATGGGTGATGGACGATACGCCGGGCCAGCTGCGCACCCGCCTGCACAGCTCGCTGGCCGACAGCCGGCTGGAACTGGGCTACCTGATCGCACATCAGGACACCGCCCGCGGCGCGCTGCGCGGCGAAGGTTTCGAACTGGCCACGCAGGGCTGGGGCAACGTGCATGCCGGCGAAGGCCTGCTGCTGTCGGCCAGCCTGCAGGAGCGCGCGGCATCCACGGTGATGGACAACGCCAGCGTGGTGGCGCAGCTCAAAGGCGCCGAACGCAGCCTGGAACAGATGCAGCAGACCCTGGCCCAGCAGCAGGTGCCGGGCCTGGCCGAATTTGAGCGCACCAAGCAACTGCGCGAGCAGATCGACCCGAAGGCGCAGGGCCGCTACACCGGCGACGTGAACGGGCAGAGCGCGATGAAGCCCGGCAGCGACGGCCGCAGCCCCGGCGAGCAGCCGGTGGAACGGCTGGGCACGCCGCTGCTGGTGGCCGAAGCGCCGCACCACGTGGCCTGGACCACCGCGGCCAGCGCCGTGGCCTATGCCGGGCAGAACCTGCAGATGACCGTGCAGCAGGACCTGCACGTCAGCGCCGGCGAGACCCTCGCCACCGTGTCCGGCGAGCATGTTTCGCTGTTCGCGCAGAGCGGCCCGCTGCGGGTGATCGCCGCGCAGGGGCCGGTCAGCCTGCAGGCCAACGATGGCGAGCTGGAGCTGCTGAGCGAGCAGGCGCTGACCATCACCGCCACCGACGAGCGCATCGACGTGCTGGCGCAGACCAAGGTGGTGCTGCAGGCCGGCAGCAGTGCGATCACGCTGGAGGGCGGCAACATCACCTTCAGCTGCCCGGGCGAGTTCAAGGTCAAGGCGGGCGAGCATCCGTTCATGGGGGGCAGCAGCACGCCGGCCAGCCTGCCGCCGTTGCCCGCCTTCACGATCAAGCCCGATCCGGGCCGCACCTTCGAGAGCACCTTCGCCTACGACCAGTTGCGCAGCATCGCCGCGCAGTCCACACCGATCGAGTTCGTCATGATGATGGCGCCGACCTTCGGCTTCGATGTACCCGCGCGGACCTACATGAGGCTGCAGGACGCACTGAAGGATGGCAGCCTGCAGGCGCCCGAACACAAGGTCATGGCGGGTGCGCCTTACCCGGCCGATTACGACAACAGCAAGCGTATCATCCGCGTGAACAGCATGGCGGCTGACCGCGCAGCGACTACCATCGAAGCGTCACGCGAGCTGCTGGCCGTGCTGTTGCACGAATTCGGGCACCACGTCGACAACGTGCTGCGCAGCGATCTGGCCGAGAAGGATGCGAACGGCAAGCCGACCCTCGCTGCAGACAGCGGCAAGGAAGAAGGGGCCGCCCTCGCCTATCGCCTGGCGTTCTTCGACCTGGAAGGTACGCACGAAACCGAATACGCGCAGTACACCTCGCCCGAGTACAACGGTGCGTTGAAGGTGAACTATGCCGAGGTGCAGGCGGCACTGAAGCAACAGGGGCCATTCGCGCAGGAGACCAACAAGAGCGAGGATGGGCGCTACGAGGGGCTCAGCGCGGGTGATGGCCAGAACCATGACAAGCGACCCAACGAGTCGTTTGGGCATCGGTCGATTGAGGCGGTGCTGGGCAAAGTTGGCTTCAGTCGCTCAGATATGAACTCCATCTATTTCGGCAACTGGCTTCGGGATTACTCGCAGCTGCTTGATCCGAAGATCGTCCGTCCGCCGAATCTTCCCAAAGACCTTGGCAAGTACATCTCCCGCTCTGCACTGACGAAGGTTGTCGACGTCCTGGCGGGTAGCGAGTTCTATGCTCTACGCAGAGGGAACTACCGCAACTATGGTGTCACCACGGATAGGCTGGGCGTATACCGTCCCAGCGAACATATCGACAATCCCAAGAACATCAAGCCGTCGCCTCCAGACCCGCGAACCATCGATCCGGACTTCGAGCCATGGATAACTCCAGGCAGCGACCTGCTCAAGGTCGATCCGAACCGCTCGATGAAGCGCTATATCGTCCGCTCAAGCGACTTCATGGAGTCCGAACTTCGAAAGGCCATGTCACTGGGAAAGACACCTGATGGGATGCGTCATTTTGGCTCGGCGCTCCATGTGCTCGAAGACTATTTTGCCCATTCCAATTTTTGCGAGCTGAGCCTTCGAAAGCTCGGGCATGGCAAAGTGCTGCCTTGGACGGCAACAGCAACCTGCAAACATTCGTATCCCGTCGTCACGGGCATGTTCGGCTCAACCGACGTCATTGCCAGCCTGGCAGAACCCATCGCACACAAGGTTTTTGGCATTGAGAGCTGGGAATTCAAGGCCAGCAGGCCCGGCGATCGTTCGGACGGCGAGAAGATCATGCTGATACTGCTATCCGAGCACAGTGACAATAGGTACTACGAAGCCTTCGAGAAGTTCCTCAAACTCCGTGACCGCATCGCAAGCATTCCTGGCCACGAGTACCTTGAACGTGCCGGCTGGATTGCCAGCGCCCCAATGCGTCTCGTGCTGAATTCATACAATTTTGTCTACCAGCAACTGCTTCTACTTGTGGGCAACAGCGTTGACGATGCACAGACCATGTTCGACTCTGATCCCAACAAGAGCGGCTCAACGGATCCGAGCCACTCCCAGCTTGCCAAGGATCACGACGTGCATCCCTTGCATACGCTCGCTGCCACCCTGGCCAGCAGCGCGGTGCAGCAGGTAGGCGCAGCGATGTACAAATACTGGCAGGGCGCGGCAACGACAAGTCCGGCTGACATCGCAAAAGCCTACCTGGTGCACCCGCAGGACACCTCATGGCAGGATGGGGTAGTACGGGCATGGGCACAGAAACATCCCGCTGATATCCGGCGTGCTGCGTCAGCGACCGAGCTTGAACACTTGCATGAAGAACACGGCAAGCACGCCTTGGAGGAGATTCGCCGGGTGGGTCGTTATGGATCCAAAAGTTGGGACTACATCACGGAGTTCTACGAGGACCTGTTTGGTGAGAAGAATCAGGTGAAGTCTAAGAAATGATCAAGAAACTTTTCATTGCCTCATTCCTCGCGCTCGGCTTCGGCGCGTGCAGCGACGGACAGACTGCAGACCCTGCGCGTGGCGAGGCCAAGGTCGCCACGGATCTAACGTTCAACGAAGACTACGTCGAGTACAGAGGGCATCGCCTGACGTTCAAGCAGGATCTTTCCGCCTGGGAAAACGTACTTGGGCCTACGCACCGCAATGCCCTTTCGGATGTCCCAGACATCGTTGTTTGGGACGACCTGGGCATCCGTATCTATACGAACTATCCGAAGGACCTGACGGTCCGCACAGTCGCCGTCACCCTGAAGGGCCTGCCGGAAGACGCGCTGGCATACATTGCACCCGGCGAAGGCATTCGTCCCCGTAGTAACTACGCCGGAGCTATCTCGGTTAGTGCGGTGAGGGTGGACAGGAATACGCGGGTCGGAGACATTGCGCGGCTCAGTAATGATCGGCTACGCATCGACTGCAGCCACGGCATCAATCTTTGCACGGCAAGCCGCAAGGATGATCAGTTCATGGATGTCAGCACGTACTTTGGCGTCGACGATCGCCGCTATGACAGCATCCCCTATGAAATCGAGTTTGGTCCAGGAGGAAGTGGCTCCCGCTGAACCTCCCGCTGCGCCGAGGTTCCTCTCCGGATCCACGCTCACAGGAATTCCTCAAGCTTCGAGACCGGATTGCGCGCCTACCTGGGCATGAGTATCTGGAGCGTGCCGGCTGGATCGCCAGCGCACCAATGCGCGCTGTTCTCAACTGCTACAACTTCGTTTATCAACAGCTGCTGCTACTCGTGGGCAACAGTGTGGATGACGCACAGACGATGTTCGATTCCGACCCGAACAAGAGCGGATCGACTGACCCAAGCCATTCCCAGCTGGCTCAACAGGCTGTCCTCCAAGTTGGCCAGGCCATGGCCGGGCAATGGAGGGGCGATGCTTCACGCGATCCGGTCAAAATCGCGCAGTCTTACCTAGTTCACCCTAATGACACGAACTGGCAGGACACCATTGTTGCAGCTTGGGCGAAAGACCATGCGGCGGCCATACGGCGCGCCTCATCCGCCACCGAACTTGAGCACTTGCATGAAGAACATGAAAAGCATGCACTGGAGAGTATCCGTCGGCTGGGTCGCTACGGTTCCGACAGCTGGGACTACATCACTCGCTTCTATGAAGATCTTTTTGGCGAGAAGAATCAGGTCAAACCATAATGATCAAGAGATACATGCTCTTCGCCATTCTTTTCTTCCTGATGCCTGGCTGCAATGCAGCGCCGTCAGATCCTGGGGTAGCCCGGCAACCAAGAGTGGAATTTGACAAGGGCTCCTTCTCCATCAACGGCAAGACCGCAAGAATCGGCGCCACCTCTGCGGAGTGGATTTCCGCGCTTGGAACAAAGTACAGATACGCCGATCCGAAGTCTGCCGACATGATGATCTGGGATGATCTCGGCATATTTGTCTATACCGACCTGCCAAAGAAAGATCAGGTCAATACAGTTGCATTCGCTTTTCACCAAAATCCCACCGCCGATCTTGCCTTACCCGGCACTGGACAGGCCATCAGACCCAAACGAATGTTCAACGGCGAGGTAGTCATCGGAAGCGTACGGTTCAACGGTGATATGAAGATCGGCGACATCCCGGCCGCGAGCAAATTGACCTTTGAGGTTCACTGCAGCAATGGCATTGCGACATGCACCACGAACCGGGTTGATGGCAATTCTCGCGGCTACTCGATCTACTTCACCGTTGATGAAAAGCGGTATGACAGCGTTCCATACACTATAGAGATCAGCAACGCACTTTAGTCCTCGTGCGCATCCAGTTCGGCTGGCAGCGCGGCAGCACGCCCAACCCCGGTGGCCTGACCGATACCGGCAGCGCCCAGCCCGGCCATGCCCCCGGCGACCACACCAGCGGCAGCTGGGTGGCCGTGGCCGAATGGGTGGCCGGCCCCAACTGGGGCACCAGCTTCCTGCCCCGCGTGGGCAGCGAGGTGCTGGTGGAATTCCTGCACGGCGATATCGACCAGCCGCGCATCACCGGCCAGCTGTACAACGGCGAGGTCGCCCCACCCTTCGGTGGTGGCATCGACGAGAACGCGCGCCATCCCGGCGTGCTCAGCGGCCTGCATACCCAGGCCCATGACGGCAGCGGCACCCAGCAATGGCTGATGGACGATACGCCGGGCCAGCTGCGCACCCGCCTGCACAGCTCGCTGGCCGACAGCCGGCTGGAACTGGGCTACCTGATCGTGCATCAGGACACCGCCCGCGGTGCGCTGCGCGGCGAAGGCTTTGAACTGGCCACGCAGGGCTGGGGCAACGCGCATGCCGGCGAAGGCCTGCTGCTGTCGGCCAGCCTGCAGGAGCGCGCGGCATCCACGGTGATGGACAACGCCAGCGTGGTGGCGCAGCTCAAAGGCGCCGAACGCAGCCTGGAGCAGATGCAGCAGACCCTGGCCCAGCAGCAGGTGCCGGGCCTGGCCGAGTACCAGCGCACCCAGCAGCTGCGCGAGCAGATCGCCCCGTAGGCGCAGGGCCGCTATACCGGCGAAGTGAACGGCCAGAGCGCGATGAAGCCCGGCAGCGACGGCCGCAGCCCCGGCGAGCGCTGGTCCTGACCCTGATCGGCCTGATCCCCACGCTGGGCTCGCTGTTGAAGGGTGTATTGAAGATCTTCTTCCTCTTCATCCGCCGCTTCGGCTTGAACCATCTTGTGCGCGCTGTGGATGAGGCCATGAGCTGGGTCATCACGCTCCTGCGCCGACGTAAGGTCGCCCAATACTGGAAAGCGCTGCGCTGGGACCGCGTGTTCCATGAGCTGGCGAAGCAGACCCGCATCGTGCGTGCACAGGTGACCCAGGCACAGCTGTTGAAAGCCTTCGATCGCGCCGTGCTGCTGATGCGTAGCCTGCTGGGCAAGGTGGCCGACATACCGATGGTGGGGCGCTGTGCCCAGGAGACCATCGACCTCGTCGTTGGCATCCGGAAGATCGCAGACAACTACATCGGAAAAGTACTGGCGCCCGTACAGCGCATCCTTGACACGATCATCAAGCGCCTTGAATTCGAAGACATGGTGCAGCGGCGCGGCATCGTCAACGCCGGCAATTTCCATTTCACCGGAACGCTGCCCGAGGCACATGCCGTGACGTTGATGCGGCGGGTTGATCCGCCGCCTTCGTGGCTTGGGAAGGGAGAGCCAACGAACCATATGCCGCTAAAGCACTCTGATTATCGTGGACGTGTCGATGAGATGGCGGATAAGGGCTTCCCAAGACTGACCGATGGCCAGATCGAAAGTTTCGCCAAAGGCATGCGCACCGATACGATCAAGGGGCCTGCAAAGCTGTATCGCGTGGTCTCACCGGCGAACTTCAGCGCCGGCGCGGACTGGGTTACCGAAGAAGTGTTCAATACGATCATGAAATCAGCCGACCCGAGGGCTACGTGGCGAAAGCATCTGGCCGTCTGGCCTGACTGGAATCCCAATGGACAGTTCGTCGTCTATGAGCTCAAGGCAGGAGAAGAACTGAAGGTGTGGCGCGGCCCGGCATCTGCACAAATCAAGAATGAGATGAAGAATCACCACCTTGAAGGCGGCTACGAGCAGATCAAATTCGATGCGGCCTTTGAATACGACGCTTCCGGCATGCCGGGAAAGAGGGCGTTGGCCGATAGTTAGGAGTACTACGCGGTCAATGAAACGACCGGCGCCATGACCAAGAGCAGCATGACCTATGACAAGTGGAAGCTGCTGCCCCCGCATGAGCAGGTGAAGTACGTAAGCCTCCGGACGGAGATCAACAATCCGCGCATTCTCGGCCCTCTTGACACAGGCTGGGGCACAACTGATTTTGGCACCCAGATGAACGATGTGAAGCTAGGGCTGCCAAACATCTCCGGCCAGAAACTCAATCGCTGAACATGAGCAACCAGTACCTGGAACTCAATCCCTGGCACAAGCGCCAAGCCGCCCTCATCCATCATTTCACCTCGATGGATTATCTGAAGGGATTGTTGCCGCAGATCGACAGCCTGCTCGCGCTGACCGACCAGATGCTCAATGAGCGATCGCATCTGGATACGGCGGGCAGAGCCTTGGCAGGTTGGAGCTCCCAGAATACGGCCTCGCACTTCTCGACCTACGCCTTTCCGGCACTCATGGAGTTTCGTGAAGGCATCATCAAGGACATAGCACTGCGCTCAGTCGAGCAATACAGTGTCGCAGGCGAGCACCAATGTTCTCGCATGCTGGAGGAGTACGCCTACCAAATGGCCTGGGCGACGCCGGAGCAGGAAAAACTGTTCCGCGAGACCACAGAAAGAGTGTTCAGGTATGCCCGACAAATCTCGAGCATCGTTTCTCGCCCTTCGACCATGGACGATTTCGCATACTGGCTACTCTGGAACGAGAGTGCCGCAGACACGCAACATATTCCCGCATTTCGTGTTCGAACAGATATCTGCGTGCACACTCACCAGACTCCCCCGCGCACTGGCATCTACGTCGCCAAAGACGACCCCATGGCTTCACTTCAGTTTGCATGGACCGGTGGATACGGACGACTTTGCCCAGCCATGGCGCTCAATGATGTTGGACGAGCTGTTGTGAAACAGATTGGTCGAGAAGGACTATGGGGAGATACCCAAACCATCTATCGCTTCCTCGATGCAAACCGGCATCTGGATCTCTGTGGCTGGTCCGACGTTCAGGCCGACGTAGCGAAGGTAGCACCGTCAGTGATCGCCGGGGAGTGCTTCGATCTGCAGGAATGCGACTGGTACTTTGTCGAACCGATCCCCGACGCATTCGAAGATATCGACGGCAGCTACACCGGCACGGATCAGCCGGATCTCCGACCGGACCGAGTCGCAGCAGGAAAGCGCGCGCCTGTGGCCGGCTGGTGGTACACCCCCGCGCAAGGTGGCCGGCGCTTCTTCAAGCAAGGCGATGTGTTCCCCGTCATCAACAGCGACTGGGGTGACACCTTCTGGATCTGGGCGCCAGACCAGACGCCGCCGGCATTGGGTTGAAGAGCATTTCATGACCTGCCCTTTCCGGAGTTGCACCATCAGAAGCATGCCCGCCCCATGGAATTGACGCCCTGGCACAAGCGCCAAGCCGCCCTCATCCATCATTTCACCTCGGTGGATTATCTGAAGGGATTGTTGCCGCAGATCGACAGCCTGCTCGCGCTGACCGACCAGATGCTCAATGAGCGCTCGCATCTGGATACAGCTGGCAGAGCCTTGGCAGGCTGGAGCTCGCAGAATACGGCCTCTCACTTCTCGACGTACGCCTTCCCGGCACTCATGGACTTTCGTGAAGGCGTCATCAAGGACATAGCACTGCGCTCAATCGAGCAGTACAGTGTCGCATGCGAGCACCAATGTGCTCGCATGCTGGAGGAGTACGCCTACCAGATGGCCTGGGCGACGCCGGAACAAGAGAAGCTCTTCCGGGAGACAGCAGAAAGAGCGTTTGACTATGCTCGCCAACTATCGCGGATCGTTGCTCGCCCGTCGACCATGGATGATTTTGTCCACTGGCATCTCTGGAACGATAGCGTCATCAATACCCACCGAGTGCCCAGATTCCGCGTCCGAACTGACATTGTCGTGCAAACCAATCAAACTCCTCCGCGCACTGGCATCTACGTCGCAAAAGACAACCCCATGGCTTCACTTCAGTTTGCCTGGACAGGGGGATACGGAGAACTATGCCCAGCCATGGCGCTCAATGATATTGGAAGAGCGGTCTTGAAGCAGGTTGGGCGCGATGGACTATGGGAAGATGCAGCAGCGCTGTATCGCTTCCTCGACGCGAACCGGCATCTTGACCCCTATGGTTGGTCTGACGTCCAAGCCGCACTGGCGGAACTGGCAGCGTCAACGATCGCCGGTTCGGCCTTCGATCTGAAGGAATGCGACTGGTATTTTGTTGAACCGATCCCCGACGCATTCGAGGACATCGACGGAAGCTACACCGGCACCGATCAGCCGGATCTCCGACCGGACCGAGTCGCAGCCGGAAGGCGCGTGCCTGTGGCCGGCTGGTGGTACTCGCCTGCACAAGGCAGCAGGCGCTTCTTCAAGCAAGGCGATGTGTTCCCCGCCATCAACAGCGACTGGGGTGACACCTTCTGGATCTGGGCCGCAGACCAGACGCCGCCGCCAATGCGCTGAGCCCATCGCTGGATGAGGGTTGCATCAAGAGCGGCCCTTCCCCAAGGCAGCACGCTGTCCCACGCGCACGGCGCATGCACGCACCTGCCCGCTGCTACGGCTTCACCGGCACAGACCCGGTGATGTGTTTCTCCAGTGCCTCGGCATCACTACCGGTCAACCCACTCAGGTTCATCGATTCCGCAAACGGTCCCTGCACCGTCGCCACCATCAGCACCCGGCCATCCACGCTGATCGCCATGCGCTGGCCGACCATCGCCGCTGTGCCATCGTGGATGCGCTGGTGCGCCTCGGGCCGATAGCGGATCTGCAGCGCCGTCTGGCCGTACTCATCCTGCACGGCGCGCACGTCAGCGATGTCCGCACTGCGGGCAAGTGGAGGCTCGCGCAGCGTCAGCTTCTCGTCCTGCCACTGTACCGGCACGCCCTTGCCGGCCGCATCGACCGCGCTCAGGCGCACATCCACGCCGGGCAGTGGCGGGCGGTCCGCTCCCGCCCCCATGGCGGGCGTAGCGCTGGGCATGCAGCCTGCCAGGGCCGTCGCCGCCCCCAACACCAGCGCAAGCAGAGCCCTCACTTCAGCTTCCGCAGCTTGAACGCCACCAGCACCTGCAGCAGCCCGTACAGCAGGCTGCCGATACCGATCCACAGCGTGGTCACCGCCACCCCCGCGTATGGGTTGGCCGCAAACAGCAGGCCCAGCACCACCGCCAGCACGCCACTGAGTATCAGCAACCACTCGCCCTGGATCTGCCTGCGCACCCGGATCGCAAACACGATGCGATAGATGCCGGCCACCAGCAGCCACGCCGCCAGGAACAACACCAGCACGCTGGCGGTGGCCAGCGGATTGATCACCGCCAGGATGCCGAAGCCCAGCGAAGCGATGGCATACAGCGCCAGCCAGCCGCGGGAAGCGCCACTGCCGCCGCTGATCAGTGCGAACAGGCTGATGACGCCCTCAACGATGGCGACTACACCCAGCGTCCACGCCAGTGCCATCGCCGCCGACAGCGGCCAGCCGATGGCAACAATGCCGAAGCCCAGTGCGACCAGTCCATACAACAGCAGGATCCACCAGCTACGGCCAACCGCCGACAACAAGGGAGACAAGGGGGAATTCACGGCCACTCCTTCGATCCGGAACCTGACTCATCGTAGACCCTGGCGATGAAGGGGGCGATCACGGCACCCGCGCGCATACCCACGCACGCACTTCTTCCGCACCCACGCAGCGCAGCGTTTCGGCGATCTCCATCAGCGTGCTGCCGGTGGTCATCACGTCATCGACCACGGTCAGCCGCGAAGGCACCGGCCCGCGCACATCGAACGCATCGAACAGGTTCTCCCTGCGCTGTTCGGCGCTGCGTTCGGATTGCGGCGCGGTGTGGCGGCGCCGGTACACACCGTGCCAGACCGGCATTTGCAGCAACCGGCACAGCTCGGCGGCCTGGTTGTAGCCGCGCTGGCGCAGGCGGCGGTTGTGCAGCGGCACTGGCACCAACGGCGGGCACGACCAGGGCGGTGGCGTGCGTTGCATCAGCTGCGCAAGCAGGCGACCGGCTGCCAGGTCCTGATGGAACTTGTAGCGCACCAGCAGCTGGTCAACCGGCGGCAGGTACAACAGGCTGGCATGGGTGGCCGCCTGCGGCGGTGCTTCTTCACGGCAGCTGCCGCAGACGATCAGCGCGGTGTCGGGCAGCGGCAATGCGCAGCGCAGGCAAGCGCGGCCGGACCACGGCAGTGCCGCGAAACAGGCGGCGCACAGGTCCAGGCCATCGTGGCCGGGATCGCTGCAGACCAGGCAGCGCAGCGGCAGCAGTACGCGCAGCAACGCATGGGAGGCTGCGCTTGCGGAATGCAGGACGTGGATGGGCATGCCCCATGCTTTCTCTACCAGCGCCGGAGCCGCCATCGGTGAACCGCCTGCCACCGCGTCGGCGCTGTCCGCCACTGCGCATCAGTAGGCGGAATCACGCACCGGAGCGCAGCGCGTCCCCACGCGCCGCTCCCCGCTAGCGCGTGTGTTCGCGGTTCGCAGGATCGGGCGGTGCAGCAACCGCGGGCATCAACAGCTCTGCCAGCCCACGATAGATCGGCACCCGGCATACCAGCCCGGACACACCGCGGGCGATCAGCACCGTGGCCAGGATCGGCAACAGCAGATCACCGCTGTCGGTCAGCTCCAGCGAGATCACGGCCGAGGTCAGCGGCGCCTGGGTCACGCCGGTCAGGTAGGCGCACATGCCCAGCAGCACGAACGCGCGCGGGTCCACGCCCGGCATCAATACCGCCAGGTTGTGGCCCAGGCCGGCACCGACCGCCAGCGCCGGCGAGAACAGGCCACCGGGGATACCCGCCACATAGGACGCCAGATTGGCCAGCAGCTTCATCAGCCCGAATTCGTGGCCCACCAGCGCCTGGCCCTGCACCAGGCTGCGCGCCTGCTCATAACCGGTACCGAACGCGCCTTCACCGAAGACCAGCGCCAGCAGCACCACCACCAGGCCGCATCCGGCGGCCAGCAGCACCGGATGACGCTGCCGCAGCTGGCCCAGCCAACGCGGACGACCGGCCGCACTGGCCAGCACCGCACGCGCGAACACTCCGCCCAGCAACCCGGCCACCACGCCACACAGCAGGATCGCCAGCCAGCCCTGGCCCAGCGGCAACCGCGCACTTATATGGCCGAAGTAGGTGTAGTTGCCCAGCAGTCCCAGCGACACCACGCCGCCGACAATCACGGCGGTCAGCAGCGTGCCGGAGAACCGATGCTCGAAACGGCCGCTGAGCTCCTCGATGGCAAAGACGATGCCTGCCAGCGGTGTGTTGAAGGCGGCGGCGATACCGGCTGCGCCACCGGCCAGCAGGAAGTGCGAGAGCTCGCGCGGGTCCTTGAAACCGAACCAGCGGCCGAACAGATACATCAGGCTGGCGCCCACATGCACGGTCGGGCCTTCGCGCCCCACTGATGCACCGCCCAGCAGCGACAGCGAGGTCAGCAGCAGCTTGCCGGCCGACACGGCAGGCGAAAGGTTGGCCTCCCGGAACGACGCGTCCGGCTTGTCCAGGGCAGCAATGACCTGCGGAATGCCGCTGCCACGCGTGGGCTTCAGCACGCCACTGGTCAGCCAGGCCAGCAACGCGAAGATGCCAGGCGTGAGCAGCAGGGCCCACCACGGCGAGTGCGAGGTAATGCGCTGGAACAGGTGGAAGGCCGCATCACTGGCCTTGGCGAACAGGATCGCCACCAGTGCCACAGCCACGGCGCCGCCCCAGAGTGCGGCGCGGCGGCGCCAGGCCTCGCTCAGGACCAGCGCAGTGATACGGCCGCGGAGGCGGTAAAGATCAATCATGGGAACGAGTCTGCGCGCCAGCGCTTGCGTTGGGCAGCGGCCACTGTGGCCGGAAGCCTTGCAGGATGCGGTGAAATGCGGCGCATCCATCGACTTCGATTGCATGATCGCCCTGTAAACCACTAAATATACATAACAGTTGACAGCCTGAGCACACCCACCCACACTGCCGCCCTCGCTCCATTCGTACCCAAGGTCCCGCCATGGCTGCTGCCATCCGCCACGACTGGCAACACGACGAACTGCAGGCGCTGTTCGATCTGCCGTTCCCCGAGCTGCTGTTCCGCGCCGCAGCGGTCCACCGCGAGCATTTCGACCCGTCGCAGGTACAGGTCTCCACGCTGCTGTCGGTGAAGACCGGTGGGTGCCCGGAGGACTGCGCGTACTGCCCGCAGGCGCAGCGCTACAGCACCGGAGTGAACGCGCAGAAGCTGATGGAGACCGACGCGGTGCTGGCCAAGGCACGCCAGGCCAAGGCCGCCGGCGCATCGCGTTTCTGCATGGGCGCCGCATGGCGTTCGCCGAAGGACCGCGACATCCCGAAGGTGGCGGCGATGATCGCCGGGGTGAAGGCATTGGGCCTGGAGACCTGCGCCACGCTGGGCATGCTCAGTGGCGAACAGGCGCGTGCGCTGAAGGATGCCGGCCTGGACTACTACAACCACAACCTCGACACTGCGCCGGACTACTACGATTCGATCATCCACACGCGCCAGTACCAGGACCGCTTGGATACGCTGGAACATGTGCGCGACGCCGGCCTGAAAACCTGCTGCGGCGGCATCGTCGGCATGGGCGAGACGCGCGCGCAGCGGGTCGGCCTGCTGCTGGCGCTGGCCACGCTGCCGGCCCATCCCGATTCGGTGCCGATCAACAAGCTGGTGCAGGTGGCGGGTACGCCGCTGCACGGCAGTGCCGAGCTGGACCCGTTCGAATTCGTGCGCATGATCGCAGTGGCGCGCATCGCCATGCCGCGCTCGATGGTGCGGCTGTCGGCCGGGCGTGAGGCCATGAGCGACGAACTGCAGGCGCTGTGCTTCATTGCCGGTGCCAATTCGATCTTCTACGGCGACAAGCTGCTGACCACCGGCAACCCGGAAAGCGAGCGCGACCTGGCCCTGTTCGCGCGGCTGGGGCTGCAGCCGATGGCGGTGCAGGTGGATGCCGAGGGCCACGACCACGGCGGCACCGTACACGCCGACATCAGCGCCGATGCGCCCGGCTGCGGCTGCGCTCACGCGGCCTGAGACGGGATGCAGGCAGGCGTCGCGGCAACGCGCTACCCTAGCCGCCCCGTCGCCGCATTCAGCCGCCATGGCCCGCCCCGACCTGACCGCTCGCCTTCATGCCCAGCGCGCCCTGCGCGATGCCCAGGGGCGTCGCCGCCCGCGACGCACGGTCAGCCGTCGTGATGGCGTGCGCCTGGAGGTGGACGGCCAGTGGCTGACCGGCTTCTGCAGCAACGATTACCTGGGCCTGGCCCAGCAGTTCAGCGTGGTCAATGCGTTGCAGGACGCGGCCGCACGCGAAGGCGCCGGTGCCGGTGCCTCGCATCTGGTCTGTGGCCACCACGCGATGCACGACGCACTGGAACGCGAGGTGGCCGAGTGGCTGGGCTACCCGCGTGCGCTGCTGTTCGGCAGTGGCTTCGCCGCCAACCTGGCGGTGCAGCAGGCGTTGTTGAGCGAAGAGAACGATGTCTGCGTGCAGGACAAGCTCAACCACGCCAGTCTGCTCGACGCCACGCGTCTGGCCGGTGCGCGCCTGCGCCGCTATCCGCACGTGGATGCGGAGGGCGCGATGCGCCAGCTCAAGCATGCGCCTGATGGCGCGGCAATGCTGGCCAGCGACGGCGTCTTCAGCATGGATGGCGACATCGCACCGTTGCGTGCACTGTCACTGGTTGCGCGCCTTCAGCAGGCGCTGTTCTATGTGGATGATGCGCACGGCGTGGGCGTGGTCGGTGACGGCCGCGGTACCGTAGCCGCCGCTGGACTCGGCGTGGACGACGTGCCGCTGCAACTGGTCACGCTGGGCAAGGCACTGGGTGGTTCCGGCGCGCTCGTGCTTGGCCGCGACGATCTGGTCGAGCACCTGGCTGAAACCGCGCGCCCGTACATCTACACCACCGCCGTGCCTCCCGCGATGGCGGCGGCGGCACTGGAAGCGGTGCGCCTGGCGCGCCGCGACCACTGGCGCCGCTCCAAACTGGCTGATCTGATCGCGCTGTTCCGCGGCGAAGCGCGTCGCCACGGACTGGACCTGATGGCCTCGGAGACCCCGATCCAACCGTTGCTGTGTGGCGACGACCACTCGGCCGTGGCGATGTCGCGGGCGCTGGAACAGGCCGGCTGGCTGGTCGGTGCGATCCGTCCGCCGACGGTGCCGGAGGGAAAGGCACGGCTGCGCGTCACCCTGTCCGCGCTGCACACGCCGGAACAGGTGCGCGGCCTGGTTGACGCCATCGCCAGCGCGCGCGACCACGTGACCCTGGCCGTGCGCGACGCGGCTCCGCCGCCGCTGCCCGCCTTTGCCTGAGCCTGCCGCCGTTTTCCCATGCATATTGAAGTGACCGGCCGCGGGCCGGATCTGGTACTGATCCACGGTTGGGCCCTGCAGGGTGGCGTATTCGCGCCGCTGGTCGAGCGCCTGGCCGACCACTTCACCCTGCATCGGGTCGATCTGCCCGGCCACGGCCATAGCCGCGACGACACTACGCCGCTGCGCCTGCCGTTCGTGGTCAACGCCATTGCCGCGGCCACGCCGCCGGCGGTGTGGTGCGGCTGGTCGCTGGGCGGGCTGTTCGCACTGCATGCGGCGGCGACCCTGCCCAAGGTGCGAGGGCTGGCGATGATCGCGGCCACGCCGCGTTTCGTGCGCGGCGAGGACTGGCCACATGCAGTGGAGCCGACAGTGTTCGAGCAGTTCGGGCGTGAGCTGGCCACCGACTTCGGCGGCACCCTGGAACGCTTCCTGGCACTGGACGTGATGGGCTCGGCACACGCCCGCGAGGAGCTGCGTACCCTGCGCCAGCGCCTGGTCGAGCGCGGTGCGCCCACCGAACGTGCGCTGCTGGAAGGCCTGCGCCTGCTGGAGAACACCGACCTGCGCGGCGCGCTGCCGACCCTGGGCACGCCCAGCCTGTGGATCGCCGGCCAGCGCGACCGCCTGGTGTCGCCGGCCGCGATGCAGGCCGCTGCGGCGCTGGCCCCGCAGAGTCAGGCGTTGACCATCGCCCACGGCGGCCATGCGCCGTTCCTCGGCCATGCCGACGAGGTCGCCGCTGCCCTGCAACACTTCGTTGCCGGCCTGTCACCGGCCGATGGCGGACAATGAGCGCCTTCCGAACTGCGCAGGACTGACGCATGGATCTGGGTATCAACGGCCGCTGGGCACTGGTCTGCGGCGCCAGCAAGGGGCTCGGCCTGGGCTGCGCACGCGCGCTGGTCCGCGAGGGCGTCAACGTGGTGATCGTGGCCCGAGGCGAGGCGGCACTGCAGCACGCGGCCGAGGAACTGCGCGCCCTGCCCGGCGCCGGTGAGGTGCGCACCGTCGCCGCCGACGTCACTACCGAAGCCGGTCGCAGCGCCGCGCTGGCCGCCTGCCCGCAGGTGGACATCCTGGTCACCAATGCCGGTGGCCCGCCGCCGGGTGATTTCCGCAGCTTCGAGCGCGACGACTGGATCGCTGCGCTGGACGCCAACATGCTGGCGCCGATCGCGCTGATCCGCGCCACCGTGGACGCGATGATCGCACGCGGTTTCGGCCGCATCGTCAACATCACCTCGTCGGCGGTGAAGGCACCGATCGACATCCTGGCGCTGTCCAACGGCGCGCGCAGCGGCCTGACCGGCTTCGTCGCCGGCCTGTCGCGCCGCACCGTGGCCCACAACGTCACCATCAACAATCTGCTGCCCGGCAAGTTCGACACCGACCGCCTGCGCGCCAACTTCGCCCACAGTGCGGGCAAGGATGGCGACGCCGGCGAAGTAGCCGAGCGCCGACGCCAGCAGATTCCCGCCGGCCGCTTCGGCACGCCGGACGAATTCGGCGCCGCCTGCGCCTTCCTGTGCAGTGCACAGGCCGGTTACTTCACCGGGCAGAACCTGCTGATCGACGGCGGCGCCTACCCCGGTACGTTCTAAGAGACTTTCGCAATGCCGTCCCACTTCGATGCCCGCCACGTCCGCCGCGCGTTCGCCCGCGCCGCCAACAGCTACGACGCCGCCGCCGCCCTGCAGCGCGAGGTGCAGTCGCGGCTGATCGAGTCGCTGGACTACCTGGAGGCACGCAAGCCCGAGGTGGTGCTGGACGTCGGCGCCGGTACCGGTCATGCCAGCGCGCTGATGAAGAAGCGCTGGCCGAAGGCGCAGGTGATCGCGCTGGACGTGGCGCTGCCGATGCTGGACCAGGCCAAGCGCCAGGCTGGCTGGTGGAAGCCGTTCCAGCGCCTGTGCGGCGACGCCGCCGCGCTGCCGCTGGCCGACAACAGCGTGGACGTGATCTTCAGCAACCTGTGCCTGCAGTGGGTGGACGACCTGCCTGCGGTGTTCGCCGGGTTCCGCCGCGTGCTCAAGCCCGGCGGCCTGCTGCTGTGCTCGACGTTCGGCCCGGAGACGCTGGTCGAACTCAACGAAGCCTTCGCCGCTGCCGACGATCGCCCGCACGTCAGCCGCTTCGCACAGATTGCCCAGTTCGGCGACGCGCTGATGATGGCCGGCTTCCGCGACCCGGTGCTGGACCGCGACCTGTTCACCCTGACCTACGACGATCTGCCCTCGCTGATGCGCGAGCTGCGCGCGATGGGCGCCACCAACGCGCGGACGGACCGCCGCCACACGCTGACCGGGCGTGGCCGTTTCGCTGCTGCCGCCGCCGCGTACGAGCCGATGCGCCGCGCCGACGGCAAGCTGCCGAGCAGCTGGGAAGTGATCTACGCCCACGCCTGGGCGCCGGACCCGGGTGCCCCGATCCGCGAAGGCGGGCATGACGTGGCCTCGGTGCCGGTGTCGGCGATTCCAATCCGGCGCAAGCAGACCTGATCGAACGACCGCGAATCTGCTTTTTGGCAGGTGCCAACCCTGGTTGGCACAACCCGTCAGATCGCGGTGCCGCCGGCCGTGTGCCGACCAAGGTCGGTACCTACCGATTCATGCACGCGCACCGCTCTGGCAGGTGCCAACCTTGGTTGGCACAATCCGTCAGATCGCGGTGCCGCTGGCCGTGTGCCGACCAAGGTCGGCACCTACCGATTCATGCACGCGCACCGCTCTGGTAGGTGCCAACCTTGGTTGGCACAGCCCATCAGATCGCGGTGCCGCCGACCGTGTGCCGACCAAGGTCGGCACCTACCGATTCATGCACGCGCACCGCTCTGGTAGGTGCCAACCTTGGTTGGCACAGCCCATCAGATCGCGGTGCCGCCGACCGTGTGCCGACCAAGGTCGGCACCTACCGATTCATGCACGCGCACTGCTCTGGTAGGTGCCAACCTTGGTTGGCACAACCCGTCAGATCGCGGTGCCGCCTGCCGGGTGCCGACCAAGGTCGGCACCTACCGATTCATGCACGCGCACTGCTCTGGTAGGTGCCAACCCTGGTTGGCACAACCCGTCAGATCGCGGTGCCGCCGGCAGTGTGCCGACCAAGGTTGGCACCCACCAGAAGCGGGCTTCCGCCTCAGGTATTGGCCGGCGAACTCAGCGGCGGGCGCACCAGGTCGCGGTGGAAGAAATAGATCTCCTGCACCAGGAAACGCCAGCTGGTATGGAAGCTGCGGAAGCGCGTGCTGGGCGTGGACGAGGCCAGTGCATCGATACCCAGCGCCTTGCTCAGCCGCAGCGCGCGCGCCATGTGCAGCGGGTCGCTGACAATGATCACGCGGTGCAGGTTGCGCTGGTCCATCAACCGTTTGGCTTCGATCAGGTTCTGCACGGTATTGCGCGAGGCGGTCTCGATCAGGATCGCGTCATCCGGCACCCCGTGCTTGAGCGCGTAGCGCCGCGCCACCTGCGATTCGGAGAAGCGCGCGCCGCTGCCGCCATAGCCTCCGGTGAAGATCAGCAGTGGCGCGTACTGGGCCTCATAGAGATCCAGGCCATGGCGGATGCGCTCTTCGAACACCGGCGACGGCTTGGCGTCATAGGCCGCTGCACCTAGCACGATGATGGCATCGGCCTTGGCCGCCTGGTCGCGCTCACCCACCCAGACGATCCACGCGGTCACACCCAGCAGCCAGATCACCAGCACCACGAACAGCCGCCACAACCAGCCCAACGGGCCGGTGCGATGCCGCTGCCGGTCACGGCTCAAGGTGTCCCCCAGCGCAACGCGGGCAGGTCGACATTGCCGCCGGACAGCACCAGGCCCACGCGCTGCCCGGCAAAACGCTGCGGCTGCGCCAGCACCGCGGCCAGCACGGTCGCCGAGGAAGGCTCGACCACCTGCTTGAGCACGTCCCACAGCAGGCGCATCGCCGCCATCGTTGCCGCGTCATCGACCACGATCACCTCCGCACCCGCCGCGCGCAGCAGCTCGAAGTTGGGGGCGCCGATCAGGGTGCGCAGGCCATCGCAGAACGTGTCCGGGGTGAACGCGCCCTGGCGCGCGCCGGCGGCCAGCGAGCGTGCGGTGTCATCGGCGCCGGCCGGTTCGGCCAGCACCAGCCGGGTCTGCGGGCTGGCATGCTGCAGCGCCAGCGCGGTACCACTGGCCAGGCCACCGCCGCCCACCGGTACCACCAGCACATCGAACGGGCCATCGCTGTGCAGCAGTTCCAGGGCGGCGGTGCCCTGCCCGGCCATCACCGCCGGATCTGCATAGGGGTGGACCAGGGTTGCGCCGGTATCGGCCTGCACCTTGGCGCAGGTGGCCTCACGGTCGGCGATGGTCGGCGGGCAACGCCAGAGCGTGGCACCGTGCCGGGCAATGTTGGCCAGCTTGGCCGCCACCGCACCTTCGGGCACCACCACGTGGCAGGGAATGCCACGGGTGCGCGCGGCCAGGGCCAGCGCGGCGCCATGATTGCCGGAGGAATGGGTGACCACGCCGGCACGGGCGCGATCGGCATCGAGCGACCACACCGCGTTGCAGGCACCACGGAACTTGAATGCGCCGCCGCGCTGCAGGTGCTCGGCCTTGAACGCCAGCTGCGCCCCGGCCATCGCGTCAAGCGTGCGCGAGCGCAGCACCGGGGTCACGCTGGCATGCGGGGCGATCCTCGCGGCAGCAAGCAGGACGTCGTCGGCGCGGGGCAACAGTGAATCGC
Organism: Stenotrophomonas sp. SKA14; assembly: GCF_000158575.1. NCBI lineage: Bacteria > Pseudomonadati > Pseudomonadota > Gammaproteobacteria > Lysobacterales > Lysobacteraceae > Stenotrophomonas > Stenotrophomonas sp. SKA14. The sequence continues at coordinate 683,520 of NZ_DS999412.1, read as the reverse complement.
TCATGACGCAAGATTAACGTATGCCCCCGCGCTGGCGACCGGGGCACACGTCATGCCAGCATGCAGCCCTTCACCTCCATTCATCCTGGCCAGCGGAATTAAGGGCCGATTCAATGCCCGCGCACGAAGCTGACTGCACACCCGTCCTCTGGGGGGACCCACCATGAAAATGCGCTTGATGCTTGCCGGTGGCCTGATGCTGGCCCTGACCGGCTGCGCCACCTACGACTACGTCGGCGGTGGCCGGGGCGGCGGCTACTACCACGGTGCGCCGTCGGTGGAGTACCGCTACCCGGCCGGCTATCCCTACAACTATGGTTACCCGTACTACGGTGGCTACGGCGGCTATTACGGCGGCTATGGCAATCCGTACTACTCGCGCCCGATCTACCGGCCGCCGCACAACCATCGGCCGCCGCCGCGTCCACCTGGCAACGGTGGCGAGAACCGCCCGCCGCCGCCGTCGCGTCCGTCGTACAACGGTGGCTCGCCGTGGCGGAACATGGACTCGATGCGTCGCCCGCCGCAGTCCAGCGTGCAGCCGTCTGCGCCTGCGCCGCAGGCCCGGCCAGCCCCGGCGCCGAGTGCGCCGAGGATGAACGGCTCCCCTTGGCGCAACATGGATCGTGCGACGCAGCGCACACTTGAGCGCTGAACCATCTTGCATTTCACACGGTCCAAGCCGCACTCTACGCGGGCAGTGACGGCCCGCGTCACAATGTGACAAAAACGACACGGGCCGCCGCAAAAAGCTCTACGTCGATATCCGACAGGAACATCTGGATCCCCCCTGTTCCGGCCCTGTCGGATGTCGGCACCTCTGAAGGCAGACGGCCCCGCAATGCGGGGCCGTTTGTTTTGGGGAGGAGAGGCATCCGTAGATCCACGCCATGCGTGGATGGAGCTTTCCCGGTAACCCCCCAAAAAAACAGGGCCGGACAGTCCCCCGACTGCCGGCCCTCTGCTTCCCCACCGTGCGCCTGTACCGGCCCCTGTTCCAATTCCGGTCACCGGCGCCTGCGGCGCCAGCCACGGTGGGTGCTATTGGGTTATCTGCAAAAATCCTGCCAACTTTAGGGCTGATTTCCACGCCGGCCCGTCGGCGCCGACGCCGCAGCCCCGAATGGCGCTAAAATCGCCACCCCGGCGCCGCCCCGGCCGCGCCCGCCCCCAGCTGAACAGCCCCCATGAACCCGTCCTTCCATCGTTACGACGTCATCGTCATCGGCGGTGGCCACGCCGGCACCGAAGCCGCGCTGGCCGCGGCCCGCACCGGCGTGCGCACCCTGCTGCTGACCCACAACATCGAGACGGTAGGCGCGATGAGCTGCAACCCGGCCATCGGCGGCATCGGCAAGGGTCACCTGGTCAAGGAGATCGACGCCCTCGGTGGTGCGATGGCGCATGCCGCCGACCGCGCCGGCATCCAGTGGCGCACGCTCAACGCCTCCAAGGGCCCGGCCGTGCGCGCCACCCGCTGCCAGGCCGACCGTAACCTGTACCGCATGGCGATCCGCGCCATCGTCGAAGGCCAGGCCAACCTGACCGTGTTCCAGGCCGCCGTCGATGACCTGGTCATCGAAGGCGACGCCGTGCGCGGGGTCATCACCCAGACCGGCCTGCGCTTCGACGCCGAGGCCGTGGTGCTGACCGCCGGCACCTTCCTGGCCGGCAAGATCCATGTCGGCCCGACCCAGTACGCCGCCGGCCGCATGGGCGACCCGCCGGCCACCACGCTGGCCGCGCGCCTGCGCGAGCGTCCGTTCCAGGTGGACCGCCTGAAGACCGGCACGCCGCCGCGCATCGATGGCCGCTCGCTGGACTACAGCGTGATGGACGAGCAGCCCGGCGACACGCCGCGCCCGGTGATGTCCTTCCTCGGCTCGGTGGACGAGCATCCGCAGCAGGTCAGCTGCTGGATCACCCACACCACCGAACAGACCCACCAGATCATCCGCGACGCGCTGCACCGCTCGCCGCTGTACAGCGGCCAGATCGAGGGCATCGGCCCGCGCTACTGCCCGTCCATCGAGGACAAGGTGGTGCGCTTTGCCGAGAAGGCCAGCCACCAGATCTTCGTCGAACCCGAAGGCCTGGGCATCGTCGAGATCTACCCCAACGGCATCTCCACCTCGCTGCCGTTCGACGTGCAGCTGGAGATGGTGCGCAGCATCCGCGGCTTCGAGAACGCGCACATCACCCGCCCCGGCTACGCGATCGAGTACGACTTCTTCGATCCGCGCGGGCTGAAGGCTTCGCTGGAAACCAAGCTGGTCAACGGCCTGTTCTTCGCCGGCCAGATCAACGGCACCACCGGCTATGAAGAAGCCGCCGCGCAGGGCCTGCTGGCCGGCCTCAACGCCGCACGCCAGGTGCGTGGGCTGGACGGCTGGTGCCCGCGTCGCGACGAGGCGTACCTGGGCGTGCTGGTGGATGACCTGATCACCCACGGCACCAACGAGCCGTACCGCATGTTCACCAGCCGCGCCGAGTACCGCCTGCAGCTGCGCGAGGACAATGCCGACCAGCGCCTGACCCCGGCCGGCCGCGAGATGGGCCTGGTGGATGACCGCCGCTGGAGCGCGTTCGAGACCAAGCAGGCCGCAGTCGCCGCCGAGCGCGCGCGCCTGGGCGCACTGTGGGCAACCCCGGCCAATGCGCTGGGCCGCGAAGTGCAGGACACGCTGGGCGTGGCGGTCAGCCGCGAAACCAACGTGCTGGACCTGATCAAGCGCCCCGAGCTGGATTACGCGCAGCTGATGCAGGTGCCGTCGCTGGGCCCGGCCGTGGCCGACGGCAAGGTGGCCGAGCAGGTGGAGATCGGCGTGAAGTACGCCGGCTACCTGGACCGCCAGCGCGAGGAGATCGAGCGCCAGCAGCGGCATGAAGCCACGCCGATCGCCGAGGCCTTCGATTACGCGACGGTTCGCGGGCTGTCGGCCGAAGCGCTGCAGAAGCTGGAACGCGTGCGCCCGCAGACCATCGGCCAGGCGCAGCGCATTCCGGGCATGACCCCGGCAGCGATCTCGCTGCTGCTGGTGCACCTGGAGCGTGCCCGCCGCGGCCGCGTGGCGTAACGCAACACCGTCTGCTTCTGGTGGGTGCCGACCTTGGTCGGCACGAATCATCTGATCGCGATGCTGCATGCCTTTGTGCCGACCAAGGTCGGCACCTACCAAGGCCTCCCGCCCCGGTAGATCCACGCCATGCGTGGATGAAGGCCTTTGTGCCGACCAAGGTCGGCACCCACCGGAGCGGAAGACGCACACACCCGCGCTAGCGCGTTATCGCGCGTCGGCGCCCCCGCCCAGCACCTTGAACAACGTCACCCGGTTGCCCGCCTCCTGCTGCTGCAGGGCGATCAGGTCCTGCTGCGCGGTATACAGGCTGCGCTGCGCATCCAGCGCCTGCAGGTAGCCGTCCAACCCGGTGCGGTAGCGCGCATCGGCCAGCGTGTAGCTGCGCTGGCTGGCGGCCACCAGCGCGCGCTGCGCGTCCATCTGCGTGGCCAGGTGATCGCGCGTGGCCAGCGCATCGGCCACTTCGCTGAAGGCCTGCTGGATCGCCTTCTCGTACTGCGCGATGCCGATGTCCTTGCCGATCTTCGAGGCATCCAGCGAAGCCTTCAATGCACCCGCGTGGAAGATCGGTGCGGTGATGCTGGGTGCGAATGACCAACCGCGCGTGCCGGCCGAAAACAGCGTCGACAACGCGGTGGAGCTGTGGCCGTAGTTGGCAGTCAGGGTCAGCGTCGGGAAGAACGCCGCGCGCGCCGCACCGATATCGGCATTGGCCGCCTGCAGCGCGTGTTCGGCTGAGAGCACATCCGGGCGCTGCAGCAGTACGCTCGACGGCAGGTCGGCCGGCAACGGTGCCAGTGCCACGCTGCCATCCAGTACGTGCGCGCTGGGCAGCAACGCGGCATCCAGCGGCGCCCCTACCAACAGCTGCAGTGCATCGCGATCCTGCGCCTGCTGGGTCTGCAGCCTGGCCAGCGCACCGCGCGCGGCTTCCACGCTGGTCTGCACCTGCGACAGGTCCAGGCCCGAGGCCAGGCCCTGCGCATGACGGGCCTCGGTGCGCTGCAGGGTCTGCTGCTGGCTGTCCAGGGTCTGTTGCGTGAATGCCAGCGACTGCCCATCGGCGGCCAGCGCCAGCCACGCCGTGGCCACTTCGGCCACCAGGCTGGTGCGCGCCGCACGCTGGTTCTCGGCGCTGGCCAGCCAGTTCTGCAGCGCCTCGTTGTTCAGGCTGCGGATGCGCCCGAACAGGTCCAACTCCCAGCTGCTGATGCCGACCTGCACGGCATCGGCTTCGGTGATCTGGGTGGTCCCGGTCTCACTGTTGGCATCGCTCACGCGCGAGCGGGTGACGCTGCCACTGGCGTCCACCGACGGCAGCAATGCCGCACGCTGGATACGGTACTGCGCCCGCTCCTTTTCGACCTGCAGCACCGCCACGCGCAGGTCGCGGTTGTTCTGCAGCGCCAGCGCGATCGCCTGCTGCAGCCGCGGCTCCACGAACACCTCGCGCCACGCCGGCATCGCCAACGCCGAATCGGTCTCGCTGGTGGCGGCATTGCCGAACTGCACCGGCACCGGCGCCTCAGGGCGCTGGTAGCGCGGCGCCATGCTTACGCAACCACCCAGCACGGTGGTCATCGTGGCGGCCGCCAGGGCGCGCAGCAGCATCGGCTTCATGGGCTTGCCTCCGGGGCAGTGGCTTCGGCCGGCGCACGGCCCGGGAACAGGCGGCGCACCAGCAGGTAGAACAACGGCACGAAGAACATGCCCAGCACCATCGAGGCGACCGTGCCGCCGGCCACGCCGGTACCCAGCGAACGGCGCGCGGCCGAACCGGCACCGGTGGCGAACACCAGCGGCAGCACGCCCATCAGGAACGCCAGCGAGGTCATCACGATCGGCCGCAGCCGCAGGTAGACCGCCTGCAGGATCGCCTCGCGGGTGCTCTTGCCCTGCTGTTCGAGGATGCGCGCGAACTCGACGATCAGGATGCCGTTCTTCGCCGCCAACCCAATCGTGGTCAGCAGGCCGACCTGGAAGTACACATCGTTGTTGAGGCCACGCAGGTTCATCATCAGCACTGCACCGAACACGCCCACCGGCACCGCCAGCATCACCGCGAACGGCACCGCCCAGCTTTCATACAGCGCGGCCAGGCACAGGAACACGAACAGCAGCGAGATGGCGTACAGCATCGGCGCCTGGTTGCCCGACAGCTGTTCCTGGTAGGCCATGTCCGACCAGGCGTGGCTGAAGCCCTCCGGCAAGGTATCGGCCAGGCGCGCGATCTCGGCCATCGCCTCGCCGGAGCTGACACCCGGCGCTGGCTGGCCGGTGATCTCCATCGCCGACACACCGTTGTAGCGCTGCAGGGCAGCCGGTGCGCTGGTCCAGTGCGTGCTGATCAGCGACGACAGCGGCACCATCTGCCCGGCCTGGTTGCGCACGCTCCAGCGCTCGATGTCCTGCGGCTGCATGCGTGCTTCGGCGGCGCCCTGGATGAACACCTTCTTGATGCGCCCCTTGTAGATGAAGTTGTTGACGAAATCGCCGCCCAGTGCGGCATTCAAGGTGTCATTGACGTCCTGCGGATTCACGCCCATGGCCTGTGCCTTGGCATCGTCCACCTTCACTGCGTACACCGGCGCGTCTTCCAGGCTGGCGTAGCGCACGTTGACCAGCTTCGGATCCTTGGCGGCCTCCTTCAGCAGCGTATTGCGCGCGGCCACGGCGGCGGCATGGCCGGCACCGCCTTCGTCCTGCAGTTCCAGGGTGAAACCGCCCGCATCGCCCAGGCCGAGGATGGCCGGTGGCGAGGTGATGAATACCTGCGCATCGGGCACGCTGGCCATGGCCGCGGTCAAGCGCGCGGCGATGGTATCGGCATCGTCCTTGCGGTCATCCCAGTCCTTCAGGCGGATGAAGGCCTGGCCGACGTTCTGGCCGCTGCCGGTGACGCTGAAACCAGCGGTGGCCTGGATCGAGAGCACACTGTCGTCCTTCACCGCAGCGGCACTGAGGCGATCCATCACTGCACGGGTCTGCTCCAGGGTGGAGCCGGCTGGCAGCTTCACCAGCGCGTTGAGCATGCCCTGGTCCTCATCGGGCAGGAATGCGCCGGGCAGGTGCCACAGCAGCAGGCCGGTGGCCACGCTCAGCACCAGGTAGAACAGTACGCCCAGCGTGCGCCGGCCGAGGAAACCATCCACGCGATGGCGCAGGCCATTGGAGGTGCGCTCGAAGCGGTGGTTGAACCAGATGAAGAACTTGCCCAGCAGACTCGGCTCGCCGCCGTGATCGCCATGCGGGTGGCCGCCCTTGGGAATCTGATGCAGGATGCTGCCGCACAGCGCTGGGGTGATGGTCATCGCCACCAGCACCGACAGGATCATCGCGGCGGCGATCGTCACCGAGAACTGGCGATAGATCACGCCGGTGACACCACTGAAGAACGCCATCGGCAGGAACACCGCGGTCAGCACCAGCACGATGCCGACCAGCGCGCCGGTGATCTGGCCCATCGCCTTCAGCGTGGCCGGCTTCGGTGCCAGTCCTTCGAAGGTCATCACCCGCTCCACGTTCTCCACCACCACGATGGCATCGTCCACCAGCAGGCCGATGGCCAGCACCAGCGCGAACATGGTCAGCGTGTTGATCGAATAGCCGAATGCGGCCAGCACGCCGAACGTGCCCAGCAGCACCACCGGCACCGCGATGGTCGGGATCAGCGTGGCCCGCCAGTTCTGCAGGAACAGGTACATCACCAGCACCACCAGGATGATCGCCTCGATCAGGGTGATCACCACTTCCTTCAGCGAGATGGTCACGAACGGGGTGGTGGTGAAGGCCACGTGGGCGGTGTAGCCATGCGGCCAGTATTTCTGCAGCTGCTGCAGCCGTGCATCGATGGCCTTGGAGACGGCGATGGCATTGGCACCGGCATTGAGCTCGATGCCCAGCGAGGCCGACGGCTTGCCGTTGAAGGTACTGATGCTGTCGTAGCTCTCCGGCCCCAGGCCGATCGTCGCCACGTCACCCAGGTGCACGACGCTGCCGTTGGCATCGGCCTTGAGCACCACCTGCGCGAACTGTTCGGGGGTGTGCAGGCGGCTGCGCGCGGTCACGGTTGCGTCCAGCTGCTGGCCCTTCAGTGCCGGCTGGCCCCCCAGCTCACCGGCCGACACGTCGGTATTCTGCGCCTGCAGTGCGGTCTCGACATCCGACGGCATCAGCGCGTACTGGCGCATCTTTTCCGGGTCCAGCCAGATACGCATGGCGTATTCCTGGCCGATCGGCTGGATGTTGCCAACACCACTGACACGGCTGATCTGGTCATCGATGCGCGCTTCCATGAAGTTGGCGACATCGAAGTTGTCCATGCTGCCGTCTTCGCTGGTGAACGACAGCACCTCGAAGATCGAACCACTGGACTTGGTGATGGTCAGGCCGTTCTGCTGCACTGCCTGCGGCAGCGTGGCCATCGCGGCCTGCAGCTGGTTCTGCACCTGCACCTGCGCCGTATCCGGATTGGTGCCGGTGGCGAACACCAGGTTGACCTGCGCCGAGCCGTCGGAAGCACTGGTCGAGGTCATGTACATCAGGTGGTCCAGGCTCTGCTGGGACTGCTCGATGACCTGGGTGACCGCGTTTTCCACGGTCTGCGACGAGGCGCCGGTGTAGGTGGCGCGGATGGTGATGGTGGGCGGGGCGATCTGCGGGTAGCGGTCCACCGGCAGGATCAGGATCGCAAGCAGGCCGAGCAGACTGACCGCGATGGCGATCACCCAGGCGAAGATCGGCCGGTCGATGAAGAAACGAACCATGCGCGGCAGGCCTCAGTGCGACTTTTCGTCGGTGTTGCCGTTCGGGTCGATCGCCGGCATTGCTGCCAGCTGCGCGGTGGTGGCCGCCACCGCCTTCACCTGCTGGCCCAGCGCTACCGCGCTGCCGTTGCTGACGATCACCCGCTCGCCGGCCTTCAGGCCCTGCGTGATCTGCCACTGGTTGCCCACCACCTGGCCGGTGCTGACCCGGCGCTCGATGACGTGGTCCTTGGCGTCGAGCAGGCGCAGCAGCGGCTCACCGCGCTCATTGCGCACCACCGCCTTCTGCGGCACCAGCAGCGCGCGCGCATCGGTGGCCATCGGCAGCACCGCCTTCAGGTACATACCCGGCAGCAGCAGGCCGTCCGGGTTCGGAATGATCGCGCGCAGCACCACGTTGCCGGTACCCGGATCGACCGCACTGCCGACGAATTCCAGCGTGCCTTCGTGCGCATAGGTGCTGCCGTCCTCCAGCACGACCTTCACCTGTGCCTTGCCATCAATGGCCTTCACCAGGCCGGCATCTAGCTGCTTGCGCAGCGCCAGCATCTGCGTGCTGGACTGGGTGACATCCAGGTACACCGGGTCCAGCCGCTGGATGGTGGTCAGCGCGGCGTCCTGGCCCGCGGCGACCAACGCGCCGGCAGTGACGCTGGAGGTGCCGATACGGCCGTCGATCGGTGCGGTCACCCGGGTGTAGTCGAGGTTGATCCGCGCCGCCTGCAGTGCAGCGCGCGCGGCAATCACGTTGGCCTGGGCCTGCTTCAGCGCCGAGGTGGCATCGTCAGCGTCCTGCTTGCTGGCCGCATCCATGCTCACCAGCGCGCGGGTGCGCTCGGCCTTGGGTTGCGCCGACAGCACGGTGGCCTCGGCCTGGGCCAGCTGGCCCCGCGCGGTGTCGAGGGCCGCCTGGTACGGTGCCGGGTCGACCTGGTACAGCAGCTGGCCGGCCTTGACCTGCTGGCCTTCGGTGAACAGCCGCTGGCGGATCAGTCCACCGATCTGCGGCCGCACCTCGGACACTTCGAACGGCACTGCGCGGCCAGGCAGGGTCTGCTGCAGCGCCAGCGGCTGTGCGCTGGCGGTGATGATGCCCACTTCAGGCGTGGCCGGCGCTTCGGTCCTGCCGGCGGAACAGGCTGCCAGGGCCAGCAGCAGCGGCGGCAGCAGCAGGGAATGGGAAAATCGGGACAGCGGGCGCAGGAGTGACATGGGGGCGTGGGAGCCTTGCGTTGACCCGGGCACGCTGCCGTGAAACTGTGCAGAGAATATGGAGATTGTGCGACCGGCTCAGCTGGCGCTTGCTTTCGGCGCCGCATGCGCCGCTAATGGCCCCCGCGATGGCGAAGATTCGACTCAAATTCGGCCTGACCGCGAAGACCTTCCTCGCGATCTTCACTGCCTGCCTGCTGGTGCTGGCAGTCAACGGCATTGCCAGCCGCGTGGCGTTCCAGACCGGCTTCCTGGACTACCTCAACGATCAGGGCGACCTGCGCATGCAGCGCCTGATGCCGCACCTGCAGCGTGAATTCCGCGAGCACGGCGGCTGGGACCACCTGCGCGGTGACAGCGATCGCTGGGCGCGGATGCTGCGTCCGGACCTGGCGCATGGGCACGAAGGGCCGGTGCCACCGCTGTCCGACCAGACCGGCGTTCCGTCGCGGCTGGGCCTGTTCGATGCACGGCACCGCTACGTGGCAGGCAACCCGGACGCGACCAGCGATGACGAGCCGCACGCGGTGCAGGTGGATGGGCACACGGTGGGCTGGCTGGGCATGGTGCCATTCCAGACCGTCATCGCCACCAACGACCTGAACTTCTACAACACCCAGATGCGCGCCTGGTGGGTGATCGGCATCTCGCTGCTGCTGGTGACGGTGCTGCTGGCCTGGCTGGTGTCACGCGCGCTGCGCCAGCGCCTGGCCAAGCTCGCAGCGGCCACCCACCGGCTCGCCGCCGGCGACTACGCCACCCGCATCGAGCGCACCAGCGATGACGAGCTCGATGCACTGGTCAACGACTTCAACCGGATGGCGCAGGCGTTGGACGACACCGAGCGCAACCGCCGTGCCTTCATCGCCGACATCTCGCACGAACTACGCACGCCGTTGGCGGTGGTGCGTGCCGAACTGGAGGCGATCGAGGACGGCATCCGCCCGTTGGACCGTGCCAATCTCGGTGCCCTGCAGGGCGAGATCCGCCAGCTGGGCAAGCTGATCGACGACCTGCACGATCTGTCGATGACCCAGTCCGGCGGCCTGGCCTACCGTTTCGCCCCGCTGGACCTGGTGGCGCTGCTGCGCAGTGAACTCAATGGCATGCGCGTGCGCTTCTCCGCGGCGGGGCTGGCACTGGAAGAGACGTTGCCCGTCACACCGCTGCAGGTGTCCGGTGACGAGAGGCGCCTGCAGCAGGTGCTGGCCAACCTGCTGGAGAACGCGCTGCGCTACACCCATGCCGGCGGCCGCGTACTCGTGCAGGCCGCACGGGTGCCTGCCGGCGTACAGCTGATCGTGGAAGACACCGCACCGGGCGTGCCGGCGGAAAAATGTGCGCTGCTGTTCGAGCGCTTCTACCGGGTGGAAAGCTCGCGCAATCGTGCCAGCGGTGGCAGCGGACTGGGCCTGGCCATCAGCCACAACATCGTTCTTGCCCACCACGGCCAGATCCACGCCGAGCCCTCGCCGCTGGGTGGACTGCGCGTGGTCATCACCCTGCCGGAGCCTGCATGAGCACCTCCCCCGCCAGCACATCGCCCGCCGCACCGGCGAAGATTCTCATCGTTGAGGACGAACCGCGCCTGGCCGCCGTGCTGCGCGACTACCTGGCCGCGGCCGGCATGGTCAGCGAGTGGGTGGATGATGGCGGCCAGGTGATCGAGGCCTTCGCGCGCTACCAGCCCGATCTGGTGCTGCTGGACCTGATGCTGCCGCAACGCGATGGCGTGGATCTGTGCCGCGAGCTGCGCGCCAGCAGCAACGTGCCGGTGATCATGGTCACCGCGCGGGTGGAGGAGATCGACCGCCTGCTGGGCCTGGAGATCGGCGCCGACGACTACATCTGCAAGCCGTTCAGCCCGCGCGAAGTGGTGGCGCGGGTGGTGGCGGTGCTGCGCCGCTACAGGCCGGACCCGGCCGCGCGCACCAACAGCGGCCTGCACATCGACGAACCGGCCGCGCGTGCCACCTGGAACGGCAAGGGCCTGGACCTGACCCCGGTGGAGTACCGCCTGCTGCGCACCCTGCTGGCCACGCCCGGCCGGATCTGGGCACGCGATGAACTGCTTGACCGCCTCTATCTGGACCACCGCGTGGTGGTCGACCGCACCGTCGACAGCCATGTGCGCAACCTGCGCCGCAAGCTGGCCGATGCCGGCATGGAAGGCGAGCCGATCCGATCGGTGTACGGGATGGGTTACAGCTACGAGCCGTAACCGGTAGTGCCGGCCGCTGGCCGGCAATCTCGTGGCACCGCTGGATTTCCGTGGTTGCCGACCAGCGGCCGGCACTACTGGTGCGCACCTGCGTTACAGTCGAGCACGCTCGACATTACGAACACAACTGCATGGACGACATCCACCCGATCGCGCCGGACAAGCGCGCCGCCATTCTTTCCAGCCTCACCGACATCGAACGGCGCCACGATGTGCGTGTGCTGCTGGCCTGCGAATCCGGCAGCCGGGGTTGGGGCTTCTCTTCGCCGGACAGTGACTACGACGCACGCTTCATCTACGTGCACCGCCAGCCGTGGTACCTCAGCGTCAACGAGAACACCGGTCCCGGCGCTGCACAGCGCGATGTGATCGAGCTGCCGATCGACGATGAGCTCGACGTCAGTGGCTGGGACCTGCGCAAGGCCCTGCGACTGGTCTCCAAGTCCAATCCAACGCTGATCGAGTGGCTGCGTTCGCCGATCGTGTACCAGCAGGATGACACCGCGGTGCCGCAGCTGTGGGAAGCAGCGAAGGCGTTCTATTCGCCGTTGGGTAGCTGGTCGCACTACATGAGCATGGCGAAGACCACGCACAGCCGCCATCTGGGCGAGCCCACCATCAGCACCAAGAAGTACCTGTATGTGCTGCGTGCCCTGCTTGCCTGCCAGTGGATCGAACGCGAGCCCACGCCGCCGCCCATGGCCTTCGAAGATCTGCTGGACCGGCTGCTGCCGGGCGGCCCCGTGCGCGACGCCGTCGACGCACTGCTGGTGGTCAAGCGCGCCAGCGCCGAAGTTACCGCCCGTCCGCGCATCCCCATCATCGGCGACTACATCGACCATGCAATGGCCGCCCGCGCCGCGCAGGCCCCGCCCCTTCCAGCCGGCCAGGGCGACAGCGCCTGGCTGGACGCGCTGTTCCGGCAGATGCTGGCCGAGCACGCGCCTGCATGAACGGCCGCAGCTGCTCTGGGTAGTGCCGGCCGCTGGCCGGCAACCACGGAAATACAGGCGCGCGCATGAGGTTTTGCCGGCCAGCGGCCGGCACTACCGGTGCCTCTGCCGCGTATCATCGTCGCGAATGCCCTGATTTTCGGAGACACCGATGAACCCGCTGCGCCCCTTCCGCGACAAGATGCCCGTCCTCGGCGAGCGCGTGTACATCGATCCGGCCTGCACCGTCATCGGTGACGTGGAGCTGGCCGACGACGTGTCGATCTGGCCGGGCACGGTCATCCGTGGCGACGTCAACTACGTGCGCATCGGTGCGCGCACCAACGTGCAGGACGGCACCATCATCCACGTCAGCCACCACAGCCCATACAACAAGGCCGGCTACCCGACGCTGATCGGCGAGGGCGTCACCGTCGGCCATGGCTGCATCATCCATGCCTGCACGATCGGTGATTACAGCCTGATCGGCATGGGCGCCTGCATCCTCGACGGAGCCCGCGTGGAGCGCCACGGCTTCGTCGGTGCCGGTGCCGTGATCGGCCCGGGCAAGGTGGTCGGCGAGGGCGAACTGTGGGTCGGCAACCCGGCGCGGCCGGCGCGCACGCTGAGCGACAAGGAGATCGAATCGCTGCATTACTCAGCCGACCATTACGTGCGGCTGAAGGACGAATACCTGGGCTGAGCGGCCAACGCCGCCATGCGGCTCTGCTAAAGTCTGGGCCCGACCAGGATCTGTCGAGACCCCCATGCCTGTGGCTGCCTGCCGGAGAGGACTCCGGCGCCCACATCGAAGGCCATCGCGCTGATGGCCGCACCGATGCTCGACACCTACCGCGAGGTGGTGACGCCGGAGGGCGTGCTGCTGCAGTTGCCGGCGGCCGGCCCGCTGCCGCGGGCCATGGCCTGGCTGGTCGATCTCGGCGTGCGCGTCGCGGTGCTGGTGCTGATGTCGATCCCGCTGGCGCTGCTGGACACGTTCGGTTCCGGCCTCTACCTGGTGCTGATGTTCCTGGTCTACTGGGCCTACCCGATCGTCTGCGAAGCGCTGTGGGGCCGCACGCTCGGCAAGCGCGCGCTGGGCCTGCGCGTGCTGTCGCGCGATGGCGCGCCGGTGGGCTGGATGGCATCGATCACCCGCAACCTGCTGCGTACCGTGGACATGCTGCCGTTCGGCTATGCGCTGGGCCTGGTCAGCAGCCTGTTCGACGCCCATGGGCGCCGCCTCGGCGACCTGGTCGCCGGCACGGTGGTGGTGCATGCGCCGGCGCTGTACCTGCCGCCGCCGCCGACCATCGACAGCGTGCTGGCCCCGCCGCAGCCGCTGCGCCCGGATGAACAGGCGGCATTGATGGCCTTCGCCGAACGCGCGCCGCGGCTGTCGGCGGCGCGCCAGCAGGAACTGGCCGGAATCGCCGAGCCGCTGACCGGCGCGCAGGGCCAGATCGGCGTGCTGCGCCTGTATGCCATGGCCAACTGGCTGCTGGGGCGGCGATGAAGCAGGAACAGTTCGTCGCCCGCTACCAGCAGGAGTGGCAGGACCTGGAGCAGTGGCTGCTGCTGCGTGCCGGTGCCTCGCGCCGCGCCCGCCGCAAGGCCAGTGGGCTGGCACTGGACGACACCGCCTTCTCGCAACGCTATCGGCGCCTGTGCCAGCAGCTGGCGCTGGCCCGCGAACGCGGCTACAGCCCACAGCTGGTACAGCGCCTGCAGCAGCTGATGCAGCAGGGCCACAGCGTGCTGTACCGCACGCGTCCAACGCGCTGGCGCGCCGCGCTGGAATTCCTGGTGGCCGACTTCCCGCTGCTGGTCCGCAGCCAGGCGCGCAGCATGTGGGTGGCGCTGGCGATGTTCGCCCTGCCGGCATTGGCCTGCTTCGTGCTGGCCCAGGTCTATCCGGACCTGATCCACATGCTGATGGACAACCGCCAGATCGCCGCGATGGAGCGCATGTACGACCCCGCCGCCGAGCGCCTGGGCCGCGACAGCGGTACCGACTGGATGATGTTCGGCCACTACGTCATGAACAACATCAGCATCGCCCTGCGCACCTTCGCCAGTGGCCTGCTGGCCGGGCTGGGCACGCTGCTGGTGCTGTCCTTCAATGGCGTCACCATCGGTGCGGTGGCGGGCCACCTGCAGCACATCGGCTACGGCGGCCCGTTCTGGCGCTTCGTGGCCGGGCATGGCGCGTTCGAGCTGACCGCCATCGTGATCGCCGGTGGCGCCGGGCTGCAGCTGGGCATGAAGCTGCTGGCACCGGGCCGGCGCAGCCGGCTGGATGCGCTGGTCGACGGTGGCCGCATCGGTGCGCGCCTGTGCCTGGGCGTGGCGTTCATGCTGCTGGTGGCCGCGTTCATCGAAGCGTTCTGGTCGTCGATTGCCGAAGTGCCGGCGTGGGGCAAGTTCAGCGTGGCTGGCGTGCTGTGGGCCGGCGTGCTGCTGTGGCTGTGGCGTGGCGGACGCGGAGCCGGCGATGCGCATTGACCACCTGGACGTGGTGCTGCGCGCACGCAGCAGCTGGGAGGCCATGGAGCTGGGCAGTGCCCTCGCCCGCCGTCACGCGCGTGCGGTGTGGGGCAGCTGGCTGCTGGCCAGCGCGCCGCTGTTCGTGGTCTTCAATGCGCTGGGCTGGTGGCTGGATGCGTTCGGCTGGGCCTGGCTGGCGCTGTGGTGGTGCAAGCCGCTGTTCGAACGCGCGCCGTTGTACGTGTTGTCGCGCGGCATTTTCGGCGAGCCGGTCGGCACGCTGGCGGCGCTGCGCGCGCAGCGCCACTGGGGCAGCACCGGCTTCTGGGGCTACCTGGGCTGGCGCCGCTTCAGCGTGCTGCGCAGCCTGTGCCTGCCGGTGAACCTGCTGGAAGGCAACGCGCCGGACCAGCGCGGCCCGCGTCGTCGCGCGGTCGCGGCCGGCGCCGCAGGTGCAGCGACGGTGCTGACGGTGACCTGCCTGGCATTCGAAGCGGTGCTGGTGTCCGGCGCGATCGGTGCGGTGTTCATGTTCATGCCACTGGACCTGATGTCCGAATCGTGGCGTGCGGCCTGGGACATGATCGGCCGGGACACGCCGGCATGGGCACGGCTGGGCTTCAACCTGGCGTGCTGGCTGGCCTCGGTGCTGGTTGGGCCGTTCTTCGTCGGTGCCGGCTTCGGCCTGTACTTGAACCGGCGTACGCAGATGGAAGCATGGGACGTGGAGATCGCGCTGCGCCGCCTGCGCGATCGCCTGCTGCCGGCGGCGTCGACACTGGCCCTGTTGCTATGCATGGCGTTGCCGCTGGTCTGCGCACCGGTACATGCGCAGGACGCGGACGCCAGTCCCGAACGTGCAATGGGCAAGCCCAGTGCCAGTGACATCTCCGCCGAGGAAGACGACGACGAACCGGCCATCGACCCGTCCAACACGCCGGCGATGATCTTCGGCGACACACCGGTGGATACCGCCGGTTTCCGCCAGGCGGTGAACCGCGCCTATGAAGACCCGCTGCAGCACCCGACCCGCCAGGTCACGCACTGGAAGCCGATCGAGCAGGCCGAGGAGGCGAAGAAGGAAGACAAGCAGCTGCAAGGCGACAGCGGCAACAAGGCCGAGCGCAAGACGCGCAGGGATGGCATCGCCTGGCTGGCGCGACTGGCCGAGTGGGGCCTGTGGGGTCTTCTGGGCATCCTGCTGCTGGTGCTGCTGCTGACCGCGCGGATGTGGCTGCCCTGGCTGCGTGGCAGTGGCCGGCGCAAGGCCGGTACCGCGCCGCCGGTAGTTGAAAAGGCGGTGGAACTGCCCGCGGTGCTGCCACCGGACGTGGCCACCCAGGCCGGCCTGCTGTGGGACCAGGGCCGGCCACGGCAGGCGCTGGCCCTGCTCTACCGCGCCAGCGTGCGCACCGTGGGCGAGCGCAGCGGGATCGCGCTGCCTCCCGGCGCCACCGAGGCGCAGTGCCTGCGTGCCTCGCGGCGCATGCCGGAGGCGGCCGATCGTGACCTGTTCGCGCGCATCGTGCGCATGTGGCAGTACGCCGCCTATGGTGGGCGCCTGCCCAGCCGCAGCGACTTCGACACGCTGGCCGACACGCTGCGCCAGCAGTACGGATGGCAGGCATGAGCCCGCGCCTGTTCTGGTCGTTGTTGCTGGGCCTGCTGGTGCTGCTCGGCGTGCCACTGACGATCCTCTACCTGCGCACGCACGAACGGGTGACCGAGACGCTCACCCTGCCGCCGCAGGGCGAGGCCAGTTACAACCCGCTGTACGTGCTGGGCCAGGCCCTGCGCGCCGACGGCATCGAGGTGCATTCACGGCCACGGCTGGACCTGCAGCAGATGACGCTGGGGCCGCACGACACGGTGGTGCTGCTGCAGGACAGCAGCGAACTGCCGGCACCGAGTGTGAAACCGCTGCTGGCCTGGGTCGACCGGGGCGGGCATCTGCTGGTGCGCACACCGCCACCGGCGGAGGACGATGCCGGCAGCACACAGGGACCCTTGCTGGACCAGCTGGGGGTGGACAGCCTGTTCCAGCGCAGCGACTGCCAGCCGTTCCATATCGACGACGACAGCGGTCACAGCGAGTTCTGTGGGGGGCGCCGCTTCACGCTCGGGTTTGCCGCACGCACACAGGCCGAACGCCGCTGGGGCGGTGATCGCGACCTGGTGTTCGCGCGCCTGCGCCATGGCCAGGGCAAAGTGAGCGTCCTGGCCGACATGGAGTTCATGCGCGGCGATGTAGACACACCCGCCGCACGGCTGGGCGCCGCTGCGGGCACGCCCAGCGATGGCCTGCACGATCCGGCCCACCGCGACCTGACCCGCTATCTGCTCGATCCGAACTACGGCAAGGGTGCGGTCTGGCTGGTCTACGCCGGACGACCGCCGTCGCTGTGGGCGCGCCTGTTCTACCACGGCTGGCCGCTGTGGGTGCCGCTGCTGCTGGCCCTGCTGGGTTGGCTGTGGGGCCGCTCGCAGCGCTTCGGCAGCCTGCAACCGTCGCCGCTGCTGGAACGCCGCTCGCTGCTGGAGCATGTGCGCGCCAGCGGCGAACTGCTGCTGCGCTTCGGCCACGGCGCGCGCCTGTACGAGGCCGTGCTCGCCCTGTTCCTGCACCGCCTGCGCCTGCGTGCGCCGGTCGCCGCCGCACTCGATGGCGCACCGCGCGAACAGGCCATCGCCGAGCTGCTGAAGTGGCCGCAGGGCCGCGTCGCCAGCGCGCTCACACCCCCACCGCCGCACGATTCCTCCGCCCTGCGCGAGCGCATCCGCTTGCTGCTCCAGATGAGATCCCTGCTATGACCGAAGTGCCCGAGCTGCCGGCGGCCGCCAACGCCCGCCTGATCGAACGCGTCGACGCCATCCGCGATGCCGTTGGCCATGCCTTCATCGGCCAGGCCGATGTGCTGGACCAGATCCTGGTGGCGCTGCTGGCCGGTGGCCACGTGCTGATCGAGGGCGTCCCCGGGCTGGGCAAGACCCTGCTGGTGCGTGCGCTGGCACAGGCCCTGGAACTGGACTACGGCCGCGTGCAGTTCACCCCGGACCTGATGCCCAGCGACGTCAGCGGCCACGCGGTGTACGACCCGAAGAGCGAGAGCTTCAAGATCCGCCGTGGCCCGGTGTTCACCAACCTGCTGCTGGCCGATGAGATCAACCGCGCACCCGCCAAGACCCAGTCGGCGCTGCTGGAAGTGATGCAGGAAGGCCAGGTGACCATCGAAGGCAAGGCGTTCACCCTGGCGCCGCCGTTCATGGCCCTGGCCACGCAGAACCCGCTCGAGCAGGAAGGGACCTATCCGCTGCCGGAAGCACAGCTGGACCGCTTCCTGTTGAAGGTGCTGATCGACTACCCGCAGCTGGAAGACGAGAAGCGCATGGTGACTGCGATCACCAGCGGCCGCGCCGCCAGCGATTTCGACCTGAGCCAGGTGCCGCGCGTGCTCGGTGCCGGCGAGCTGCTGGAACTGCAGCAGGCCACCGCTGCCATCACCGTCGATGACGAAGTGATCGACTATGCGGTGCGCATCGTTGCCGCCACGCGGCAGTGGCCGGGGATCGCCGTCGGTGCCGGCCCGCGCGGCAGCATCGCGCTGGTGCGGGCCTCGCGCGCGCAGGCGGTGCTGGCCGGTCGTGATTTCGTCACGCCGGATGATGTGCGCGACATCGCACGCCCAGCGCTGCGGCACCGCATCGCGCTGGCCCCGGAACTGCAGATCGAAGGCCAGGACGCCGACGACGTACTGGGCGCGCTGCTGGCCAAGGTGGAAGCGCCGCGCCGATGAGACCGGCCCCGCTGCTGCTGGTGCTGCTACTGGCCTGGGCCGCACTGGGCGGACTGGTGCTGGGCGGCCTGCTGCCGCGCTGGGGCTGGGCGCTGGCCGCACTCGCGATCGCCCTGCCGTCACTGTGGGATCTGTGGCGGCAGACGCGACGACCTTCGCCGCAGGTGCAGCGCGAGCTGCCCGAGGCGCTGGCGCTGGGCGTACGCCGCGAGGCTGCACTGCGGCTGCAGGCAGATGCATCGATGACGGTGCAGGTGTTCGACCTGGTGCCCGGGGGGTGGCCGCTGGAATCGTTGCCGCAGCGCGTACAGCTGCAGCCCGGCAGCGCTTCCACCCTGCACTACCACCTGCAGCCACTGCAACGCGGGCATTTCCACTTCGCAGGCGTGCATCTGCGCATGCGCTCTCCGTGGCGGCTGTGGTGGCAGCAGCGCACCGTGCCACCGGCATTGGACGTGCGCGTCTATCCGAACTTCGTGCCGCTCACCCGCTTCGCCCTGTTCAGTGCCGACCAGGCCTCGCGGCTGGTGGGCGCGCACGTCAAACGCCGTCGTGGCGAAGGCACCGACTTCCACCAGATGCGCGAGTACCGCGTGGGTGACAGCCTGCGCCAGCTCGACTGGAAGGCCACCGCGCGTGCGCGCAAGTTGATCTCGCGCGAGTACCAGGACGAGAAGAACCAGCAGCTGCTGCTGATGCTCGACAGTGGCCGGCGCATGCTGGCCAGCGAAGGCGGGCTCTCGCACTTCGACCATGCATTGAACGCCTCGCTGGTGGTGGCCTACCTGGCCCTGCGCCAGGGCGATGCCGCCGGCCTGTTCGCCGCCGGTGGCGAGCGCCGCTGGGTGGCGCCGCAGCGCGGCATGGGCACGGTCGAGCACCTGCTGCGCGCCAGCTACGATCTGCAGCCGCGTGCGGTAGCCACCGACTACCTGGCCGCCGCCACCGAAGTGTCACTGCGCCAGCGTCGGCGCGCCCTGGTGATGCTGGTCAGCAACGTGCGCGACGAGGACATCGAGGACCTGCTGGCAGCCGTTCGCCTGCTGCAGCAACGCCACCTGGTGTGCGTGGCCAGCCTGCGCGAGCGTGAGCTGGACGCTGCGCTGGAGGACGAGGTGCAGACGCTGGAGGATGCCGCCCAGGCTGGCGCCGCTGCGTTGTACCTGCAGCAGCGCGCGAAGGCGCATGAGGCACTGCGCAGCGAGAAGGTGATGGTGCTGGACGTCACCGCCGACGCCCTGCCCGCTGCGCTGGTGGAGCGTTACCTGGCAGTGAAGCGCGAAGGATTGCTCTGATACCCAGAGCGGTTGCCGGCCCGCGGCCGGCACTACCGGCACATCGCTTTGGTGGGTGCCAACCTTGGTTGGCACCAATGCCACAGCGCCGACCAAGGTCGGCCTCTACCCACAGCGGTTGCCGGCCAGCGGCCGGCACTACCGGCACATCGCCTTGGTGGGTGCCAACCTTGGTTGGCACGGCAGCCCTGTGGGCCGCACCGCCATCAGACGTAGATCCGCGTCGGCGCCTCGTCCACGATTGCGTGCGGCACGAAGCGCGCACTGTCGCGGGTAATCGCGCTGTCGTCCTCGCGGATGCCGATGCCGCAGGCGTGGTCACCGACCACCCAACTGCCGATCAGCGGGTAACCGCCTTCGAAACGGGTAAGCGGATGCGCGCGCTGGATGATCGCCGGGCCATCGTAGGGACCGTCGCTGCGCTGGGTGCTGCCATCGGCCAGGTGCATCTCGATGTTGGCGCCTTCGCGAGAGAACAGCGGCTTGCGCACCCAGCCCGAGGCCAGCGTACTGCCGTCATCGAAGTGTGCTTCCAGCAGGTTCGGATGACCGACGTTGCGCTGCCACAAAAGCGGCAGGATGCCCTTGTTGCTCAGCACCGCCTTCCACGCAGGTTCCAGCAGCTGCACGCCCGAGCCGGGCAACGCGCGGCCGAATTCCTCGGCCATCAGGTCTTCCAGCGGGTACAGCTTGAACAGCGTGCCGATCACCGAATCGTCCAGCGCGGTGAAGCGGCCATCTTCGGACAGGCCGATATCCTCGATGGCGATGGCCTGGCCATGCAGGCCGGCCTGCGAAGCGCAGTCACGCAGATAATCGACGGTGCCGCGGTCTTCATCCGAGCTGCCTACGGCGCTGAAGTACAGCGGCGGCGGCAGCTGCGTGGCCAGTTCGCCGAAGCGCTCGACCAGCGCCTCGTGGATGGCGTTGAACTGGTCGGCGTGCTGCGGCAGGCGACCGGCGTTGCGCTGGTCTTCCAGCCACTGCCACTGGAAGAAGCTGGCCTCGAACAGCGAGGTCGGCGTGTCGTAGTTCAGTTCGTACAGCTTGGCCGGGCCGGTGCCGTCGTAGGCCAGGTCCAGGCGGCCATAGAGGTGCGGCTGGCGCTGGCGCCAGCTGTCGGCGATCCAGTCGCGGTAGTGCGACGGAATCGCCAGCTGGTCCATCAGCCGCTCGCTGGCGATGACATCGCCGACCAGGTCCAGCGCCATCTGGTGCAGCTCGGCACTGGGGTCTTCGATGTCCTGTTCGATCTGGCGCAGGGTGAAGGCGTAGTACGCGCTTTCATCCCAGTACGGCTGGCCATCGATGGTGTGGAAGCGGAAACCCGCCTCTTCCGCGCGTGCCCGCCACTGGGCACGCTCGGCAATCCGGATGCGCTGCATGGGTCGATCAGCCGCCGTAGCTGCCGCTGGTGCTGCGGCGTGCGCTGGAGTTGCCGAAGCCACCACGGCTGGCGGTGACCGCACGGTTCGGCTCGCTGGTGACCGGGGCCAGGCCGGCCTTGCCCGCGCCGATGCCGCTGGCGGTGTTCAGGCCACCGCTGCCGCCCGGGGCCGGGCGCGCCCAACCGGCGCTCTTGTCCTGGTAAGCCGGCGACGCCGCCGGCGCCTGCGGGGCCAGGCCACCGCGGTTGCTCAGCATCTGCGACATGAAGAAGCCCATCATCATCGGGCCGATGAACGAGGTGCCCGCCGACGTGTGCTGCTGTACGCACTGTTCCGGCTTGTAGTCCTTTTCGCAGGCTTCCTTGCTGGCGTACTTCGGCGCCGCATCGGCAGCCTGCTTCTGCGCTTCGGCGAAGGCGTTGCGGCACGAGGACGGATCGCCGGTAGCCTCGGTGCAGGCCTCCACCGAGGTATACAGGCCTTCCTGCACCTTCACCTCCGGCTCCTTCTGGCAGGCGGTGAACAGCAGCGGCGCGGCGCTCATCAGCAGCAGCGCGGTGGTGCGGGAACGTTTCATGGCCTCATGCCCTGTCGACGGATCAATGCCCCAATGATGCCAAATCCTGGCCAACAACCGGAATCGGCAAAGTCCGAAAGATGAACGGACTTTCATTTTCGTCGCTCCCCATCATCCACGCATGGCGTGGACCTACCGTGTCGACCAAGGTCGACACCCACCAAAAGCAGCGCACAGCGCCGGCCCCGACAAATCGCAGGAAACTGTCGAAGGCGGGGTGGGTCCGGTGGCAGGGGTGCGAGCCGCATGGATGCGGCGACCAAGCCCCCATGGACGGGTTCACGGCGTCCCCTGCCACCGGACCCACCCCGCCATCCCACACGAAGCCAGCTTTTGACGTTGAGGTTGCCGGCCAGCGGCCGGCACTAACGCTTCGGCGGGTGCAGGGCGCAGCCCGGCCGGACCACCTCCGGTGGTTGCAGCAGCAACCGAAAAAATTGGCCATGATCGGGCGACCCCCACGTCGTACGGCCCGCCCGTTCCGCCAGCCATGCCCGAATACCGTTCCCGCACCTCCACCGCCGGCCGCAACATGGCCGGCGCCCGCGCCCTGTGGCGTGCCACCGGCATGAAGGATGGCGACTTCCACAAGCCGATCATCGCCATCGCCAACTCCTTCACCCAGTTCGTGCCCGGCCATGTGCACCTGAAGGACCTCGGCCAGCTGGTCGCGCGCGAGATCGAGCAGGTCGGCGGCGTCGCCAAGGAATTCAACACCATCGCCGTGGACGACGGCATCGCGATGGGCCACGACGGCATGCTGTACTCGCTGCCCAGCCGCGAGATCATCGCCGACGCCGTGGAGTACATGGTCAACGCGCACTGCGCCGACGCGCTGGTGTGCATCAGCAACTGCGACAAGATCACTCCCGGCATGCTGATGGCCGCACTGCGCCTGAACATCCCGGTGGTGTTCGTCTCCGGCGGACCGATGGAAGCGGGCAAGACCAAGCTGTCCGAGCACAAGCTGGACCTGGTCGACGCAATGGTGGTGGCCGCCGATGACAGCGCCTCCGACGAGAAGGTAGCCGCCTTCGAGCGCAGTGCCTGCCCCACCTGTGGTTCGTGCTCGGGCATGTTCACCGCCAACTCGATGAACTGCCTGACCGAAGCGCTGGGCCTGTCGCTGCCCGGCAACGGCACCACGCTGGCCACCCACGCCGACCGCGAGGCGCTGTTCCGCCGCGCCGGCCGCCTGATCGTTGAACTCTGCCACCGCTGGTATGGCGGCGAAGACCCGAGCGCGCTGCCGCGCGGCATCGCCACCCAGGCCGCGTTCGCCAATGCGATGACCCTGGACATCGCCATGGGCGGATCGACCAACACCATCCTGCATCTGCTGGCCGCTGCGCAGGAAGCGGAGGTCGACTTCGACCTGGCCCATATCGATGCCTTGTCGCGGCGCGTACCGCAGTTGTGCAAGGTGGCACCGAACACGCCGAAGTACCACATCGAAGACGTGCACCGCGCCGGCGGTGTGTTCGGCATCCTCGGTGAACTGGACCGCGCGGGGCTGCTCGATACCCGTGTGCCGACCGTGCACAGCGCCAGCCTGGCCGACGCGCTGGAACGCTGGGACGTGGTGCGCAGCGACAACGACACCCTGCATACCTTCTTCAAGGCCGGCCCGGCCGGCATTCCTACCCAGGAGGCCTTCAGCCAGGCCACGCGCTGGCCGACGCTGGACGTGGACCGCGCCGAGGGCTGCATCCGTTCGCTGCAGCACGCCTATTCGCTGGAAGGCGGCCTGGCCGTGCTGCGCGGCAACCTGGCCGTTGATGGCTGCGTGGTGAAGACCGCCGGCGTGGACGAGTCGATCCATGTGTTCGAAGGCGCCGCACGTGTCTACGAAAGCCAGGACGCCGCCGTCGCCGGCATCCTCGCCGACGAAGTGCAGCCGGGCGAGGTGGTGGTGATCCGTTACGAAGGACCGAGGGGTGGTCCGGGCATGCAGGAGATGCTGTATCCGACCAGCTACCTGAAGTCGAAGGGGCTGGGCAAGCAATGCGCACTGCTGACCGATGGGCGCTTCTCCGGCGGCACGTCGGGCCTGTCGATCGGCCACGTCTCGCCGGAAGCGGCCAGCGGCGGGGTCATCGGCCTGGTCGAAGACGGCGACCGCATCCGCATCGACATCCCGGCCCGCCGCATCGATCTGCTGCTGGATGACGCCACCCTGGCCCAGCGCCGCACCGACGCCGACGCGCGTGGCTGGAAGCCGCGCGCGCCGCGCCCGCGCAAGGTCACCAGCGCGCTGAAGGCCTACGCCCTGCTTGCCACCAGCGCCGACAAGGGCGCCGTACGCAACACCGCGCTGCTGGGCGACTGACCCCCGTGCGGTAGTGCCGGCCGCTGGCCGGCATCTGCCGCGTGCCTCCAGGCGCATGCCGGCCAGCGGCCGGCACTACCGATCCGTTACGCTGCAGGGCATGACCCACCGCCCGCCGCGCCAGCCCCTCATCGATGCCCTGCGTGGATTCGCGCTGCTCGGCGTGTTCCTGGTCAACCTGCGCTTCTTCTCGCTCGATGCGCTGATGACCGAGGCCGCGCAGCAGGCGCTGCCCAGCGCGGCGCTCGACCAGGCCATCCGCACCGGCATGGAATGGCTGGTGGACATGAAGGCGATCACCCTGTTCTCGCTGCTGTTCGGCATGGGCGTGGCGATGCAGATGGACGGCCACGCGCCCGGCAGCATGGCCGCGCACCTGCGGCGGATGGCGGTGCTGCTGGTGATCGGCCTGCTGCATTCGGTGCTGCTGTGGTGGGGTGACATCCTGCTGGTGTACGCACTGGTCGGCCTGCTGCTGCCGCTGTTCCGTCACCTGGGCGATCGTGCCCTGCTGTGCAGCGGCCTGTTCATCACCCTGTTGCTGCCACCGCTGCTGTCGCCGTGGATCCGCGAATGGGTGGCCCTGCTCACACCGCGCGCGCAGATGAACGCCATGGCGCTCGATGCGCTGGCGCACGGAAGCCTGGCGCAGGCGTGGTGGCGCAACCTGCAGCTGGCGGCATGGCTGAAGCTGAGCAACTGGGCACTGTTGTTCTTCGTGCTCGGCCGCTTCCTGTTGGGCTACTGGGCCGGTCGTCGCGGACTGCTGCAGCAGCCACAGGCACACCGGCCGCTGCTGCGCGCGATTGCCCTTGGTGGGCTGCTGTTGACGGCCGCGTTCCTGTGGATCGATGCCCACGCCGATGCGCTCAAGCAGGCATGGCCCGCGCTACGTGCGGGCGTGCCCGGCTACCTGCTGCGCGTGTCGTATCGCGTTGCGCCACTGGCCTTGGGCATCGCAGCAGCCGCCATCTTCGCCCTGCTCTATCTGCGCCCGTGGGCCGAACGCGTGCTGCGCGTGTTCGTCCCGGCCGGGCGCATGGCACTGAGCAACTACCTGCTGCAAAGCGCCATCTGCGTGCCGTTGTTTGCCGGCTTCGGGTGGGGTATCGGTCCGCAGCACGGGCTGTGGCCGGTGCTGCTGGTGGCAGCGGTGGTGTTCCCGCTGCAGCTGTGGGCGAGTGCGTGGTGGCTGCGCGTCCATCGCTTCGGGCCGGTGGAATGGCTGTGGCGCAGCGCCAGCGAAGGGCAATGGCTGCCGCTGCGTCGGTAGCCATCGGAGACGGAGCGGATCAGTTCGTTTGTGCCATTTGCGACTTAATCCCTTCCGTCCCCGTTTTGCCGGCCAGCGGCCGGCACTACCGGTCAGCCGATCACGCGCTTGAACGGCGGTAGCGCGTCGATGATGCGCTTGCCGTAGCGGCGGGTCAGCAGCCGCGAATCAAGAATGACCACGCGGCCGGTGTCGGTGGAAGTGCGGATCAGGCGGCCGGCGAACTGGGTCAGCGTGCGCAGCGCGTGCGGAATCGCGATCAGGTTGAAGGCGTTGAGCCCGCGCCCTTCGAACCACTCGCTGAGGGTGGCGGTCTGCGGGTCGGTCGGCACCGCGAACGGCACCTGGGTGATCACCACCGTGGTGCAGGCTTCGCCGGGCAGGTCGAGGCCCTCGCCGAACGAGTTCAGGCCGAACAGCACCGAGCCCTCGCCCGCCGCGACGCGGCGCAGGTGCTCGTCGATCAGCCGGGTCTTGGACATCTCGCCCTGCACCAGCACCTGCTTGCGGCGTGCAGCCGGCATCAGGCCGGCCACCTTCTCCATCTTCCAGCGCGAAGTGAACAGCACCATCGAGCCCTTGGCCCAGTCCAGCTCGGTGTCGAGGTAACGCGCTATTTCGCGCGGATGGCCTTCGCGATCATCCGGTGTGACCGGGAACTTCGGCACGATCAGCTCGGCCTGGTTGGGCAGGTCGAACGGCGAGGACAGCGAGACCATCTCGGCCTCTTCGGGAATACCGTTGTCGATCGCCAGCGACTGGAAATCGCCGCCGCCGGTCAGCGTCGCCGAGGTCATCACCACCGAATCCACTTCGTCCCACAGCAGCTTGCGCAGCACGTGCGCGGCCGACACCGGCGAGCCGTGCAGCACCAGGTCGCCGTCGCGGGTGGCGGTGACCCAGCGCGCCATCGGCGGCGCGCCGTCCTTGTCCTCGCGGCGCCACGCCTGCCAGAGGTTGTACTGCTGCTCGATCATCTCCAGCGCCATGCCCAGGTTGCGCTGCAGGCGCTCGCGTGCGGCATCGTCCGGCTTGCCCTTGGCCACCTGTGCGGTGGCCGCATGTGCCCAGTTGTAGAGGCTGCGGGTATCGTCGGCCAGTGCTTCGATCGGCTCGCGCCAGGCTCCCGGCAGGCGACCATTGGCGGCACGCCACATCGGTTCCTCGTCGGCCGGCGCCGGCATCCACACCCGCTCGACGTGGTCGCGGAAGGCGCGCAGCTGCTTGGCCACGTTGCTGGCCACCTCGATCGCTTCGTTCGGCAGCAGGTTGCCGAGGCGGTCCTTGTCGACCGCGCGGTAGGCGCCGGCAATCAGGATCTGCAGGCGGCCGGTACGCTTGGCCATCTCGTCCAGTGCCAGGCTGGCCGCGCCCTGGTCGATCGCCACGTTGCCGATGTGATGGCCTTCGTCCAACACCAGCAGCATGTCCGACGGTGGCGCGATCAACGGTTGGCCGTTGTCGCTGTCGCCGATCGACAGCGCCGACAGCAGCAGCGCGTGGTTGGTCACCACGATCTGCGCATCGCGCACGGTATTGCGCGAACGCAGCACCGCGCATTGTGCCGAATAGGCGCAGCGGCGCCCTGCACAGCCCGAGGCCGGCGTGGTGATGCGGCTGCGCAGGCCGGGGCTGATGGTCTCCGGCGCGTTGTCGATGTCGCCATCCCAGCTGCCGCCGGTGAAGGCATCGGTCAGGCGCTTGGCGATATCCATCTCGATCGGCGCCAGCGGCCGGTCGAACAGCGGCGCGTCATCCTCGAACATGCCGCCCTGCGAGCCCTCGCCCTGCGCCTCGGCGGCATTGCGCGTGCACAGGTAGCGGGTACGGCCTTTGGCCAGCGCCACGGTCGCTTCCAGGCCGGTGGCCTTGAGGAAATTCGGGATATCGCGCTCGACCAGCTGCGACTGCAGCGCCACGGTGCCGGTGCTGATCACCAGCTTCTTCTTGCTGGCCAGCGCGATCGGCACGCCCGCGGTGAGATAACCCAGGCTCTTGCCGACGCCAGTCGGCGCCTCGACCACGCCGACGCCACCGCTTTTCGACAGCGCGCGCGACACCACGCCGATCATCTGGCTCTGCGAGCGGCGGGTGG
The DNA here is from genome assembly GCF_000158575.1 of Stenotrophomonas sp. SKA14. Taxonomy (NCBI): domain Bacteria; kingdom Pseudomonadati; phylum Pseudomonadota; class Gammaproteobacteria; order Lysobacterales; family Lysobacteraceae; genus Stenotrophomonas; species Stenotrophomonas sp. SKA14. The sequence goes on along the minus strand of NZ_DS999412.1, from coordinate 656,071 downwards.
AGAAGCCGGGGGTATTGGCCTGCAGCGTCGTGTACGCCTTGCGGATCGCATCCTTCAAGGGGTCATCGAGCGTGCGCGGAGCGGCGACGGTTTCGGTCACGCCGGGAGGTACCGTGGCTGGATCAGGCCGGTCATTGTCGCATGGCCGGCCACGTCCGCCGCCGCTGGCACCCTGAACGGGGCAGCCACGACGCCCGGCAGCGGGATGAACACGCCGGGCGGTCCAGGCGACGGCCCAGGGCCGTCACCGGGGTCTCACTGCACCGGGTTGCCGCGCAGCCGCAGCAGGCGCACCAACGCCCATACCAGCAGCACCACGCCGATGGCCTCGACCATCGCCAGCGCGAAGTGCAGCACGCCGAGCACGGCGCCCATGCCCGACACGGCGCCGAAGTTGCCACTGCTGACCAGCCACATCGGCAGGATGCCGGCGGCCAGGCCGCCCAGGCAGGACAGCAGCAACAGCAGCAGGCCGACCAGCGCGCCGGTACGGGTGGCATCGCGCGGCGCGCCGACCACCCAGACCAGGCCCACGCACAGTGCGATCAGCACCGGCAGGCGTACGCCGACCATGCTCAGTACGGTTACCAGCAAGGCGGTGCTGTCCATGGCTCAGTCCTCGCCGGCCAGCACGGCCGCACCCTGGCGCAGCGACTGGTAGACCTCGTCGGTCTGCGGGCGCACGCCGTGCCACTGCAGGAAGCTCTCGGCGGCCTGTTCGACCAGCATGCCCAGGCCATCGACGGTATTACGGCAGTTCGCCGCGCGCGCCCAGGCCAGGAAGGCGATGGCGGCTTCGCCGTAGTTCAGGTCGACGGCGGTGGTCATCGAGTTGACCAGCGACAGCGGCAGCTTGAACTCGACATCGCGGTCGCGACCGGCCGAGGTGGCATTGACGATCAGCTCGAAGTCGCCGAGGTCGCGCAGGTCTTCCCAGTAGCGGCTGATCGCGCGGCCCGGTTCGCCCATCGCGTCGATCAGCTCATCTGCGCGTTCCGGCGTGCGGTTGACCACCACCAGTTCGGTGATGCCGGCATCGAGCAGCGCCGGGGCGACGCTGCGTGCGGAGCCGCCGGCACCGATCAGCAGCATGCGGCGGCCACGCAGGTCCAGGCCGTGGCGGTCGGTCAGGTCGCGCACCAGGCCGATGCCATCGGTGGTGTCACCGTGCCAACGGTCGCCCTTGCGCAGCAGGGTGTTGACCGAGCCGGCGCGGCGCGCCCGTGCGGTCAGCGTGGTGCACACCGAGAATGCGGTTTCCTTGTGTGGCAGGGTGACGTTGGCGCCGACACCGCCCTCGGCGGCGAACGCCTCCAGGCCGGCCAGGAACGCATCCGGGGCCAGGTCGATCGCGCGGTAATCCACCGCGATGCCTTCCTGGCGACCGAACGTCGCATGGATCTGCGGCGACTTCGAGTGGGCAACGGGGTGTCCGAAGACGGCGTAACGGTCGGTCATGGAATCCTCAAGCTGGCTAGACTGATGCTCTTTCGTGCACGGACCCGGATGATGCGCATCACCCCGCCCCTGCTGGTGCTTGCCGCCAGTCTACTCTCTGCCCCCGTGGCGATGGCGTTGAACGAGTACGGCATCGAAGGCATGGGCGTGGTCTCGACCCGCGCCGACGAGGGCCGCGCCACAATCAGTGCCGATGGCCAGCGCATCGTGTTCGCGCGCCGCGGCGAGGCGGGTTGGGGCCTGTGGGAAGCGCGCGTGGTCGATGGCCGCTGGCAGCAGGCGCAGCCCCTGCCGGTGGGCGTGGCCGGTGAGGCCCGCGACCCCTACTTCAGCGGCGATGGGCGCTGGCTGCTGTTTGCGGCCGGCCGCGAAGGCGCGCTGGCGCTGTATCGCGCGGCATTGGCCGCCGATGGCCGGCTGGGCAGCGCGCAGGCCCTGGCCGGCGATGGCGGACGCCGGGAAGAGCGCGGGCCGGCCCTGAGCGCAGATGGCCAGCGCCTGCTGTTTGCCCGCCAGCAGGGACGTGGCGCGGGCTGGGACCTGTTCGTGGCGCCGCTGGACGCGCAGGGTGTGCGTGGCCCGGCCACCGCACTGACCGCCTTGAACAGCGCCGAGGACGAGACCGACGGTGACTGGCTGGGCCATGACGGCGCCGTGGTGTTCAGCCGTGGCAGCGACGCGACCGCGCAGGTGTGGAGCAGCGGCTGCGCGTGGAGCGGCGTGGCGCTGCAGCCGCTGCGGCTGTCGTTCAACCAGGCCGGCGGCTGGACCGCCGCGCCGGTGATCGACAACGCCAAGCCGGGCGAGATGCTGGTCGTCAGCAGTGCGGCGAAGGCACCGCGTGCCGGCGGCGTGGATGTGTACCGGTTGGCGGTACCGAAGGTGGCGGCGGTGGCGGGATGCGTGCAGTAGATCCACGCCATGCGTGGATGATCGTTCGGTAGATGCCAACCTTGATTGGCATGCAGGAACGTGCCAACCAAGGTTGGCACCCACCCATGCGGATGCGTCAGCGCGACAACACCCTGGCACGCTGCTGCTCGTACTCAACCTCGCTCAGCTGGCCATTGTCCTTGCGCTGGTTCAACGCGGCCAGTTCGGCCTGCACGCTGTCCGGCAGGGCCTGCTCACGGGCCACGTGGCGGGCCGCCGACAGCTGCTCCGGCGGGCGCTTGCCGGCCCGCCAGGCCGCGATGAAGACACCGACAATGATGGCGCCGAACACCAGCGTACCGATGCCCCAGATCAGCCATTGCATCCATCCCAGTTCGGGTCCCATCGCGCACTCCTCCGTCTATCGTCGCGCTATTGTCAGCGCTCGCGCAGCCATCGCGCCACCTGCGGCGCGAAATAGGTCAGCACGCCATCGGCACCGGCCCGCTTGAAGCCCAGCAGCGATTCCATCACGCAGGCGCGCTCGTCCAGCCAGCCATTGGCGAAGGCGGCCTTCATCATCGCGTACTCGCCGCTGACCTGGTAAGCGAAGGTCGGCACGCCGAAGGTCTCTTTGGCCCGGCGTACCAGGTCCAGGTAGGGCATGCCCGGCTTGACCATCACCATGTCGGCGCCCTCTTCCAGGTCCAGCGCGATTTCGCGCAGGGCCTCGTCACCGTTGGCCGGGTCCATCTGGTAGGTCTTCTTGTCGGCCTTGCCGAGGCTGGCCGCGCTGCCCACCGCATCACGGAACGGGCCGTAGAACGCCGAAGCGTACTTGGCCGAATAGGCCATGATGCGCACGTTGATGTGGTTGCTGGCATCCAGCCCGCGACGGATCGCGCCGATGCGGCCGTCCATCATGTCCGACGGCGAGACGATGTCCGCACCGGCCTCGGCATGCGACACCGACTGCTTGACCAGTGCGTCGACGGTGATGTCGTTCAGCACGTAGCCCTTGTCGTCGATGATGCCGTCCTGGCCATGCGTGGTGTACGGGTCCAGCGCCACGTCGGTCATCACCCCCAGTTCCGGGAAGCGCGACTTCAGCGCGCGGATCGCACGCTGCGCCAGGCCGTCCTCGGCCCACGCCGCCGACGCGTCCAGCGACTTCAGCGACGGGTCGATCACCGGGAACAGGTCGATCACCGGAATGCCCAGTTCCAGCGCTTCCTCGGCCACCTTCAGCAGTTCTTCAATCGACAGCCGCTCCACGCCCGGCATCGACGGCACCGCGGTGCGGCCGGCAAGCTCGTGCACGAACACCGGGTAGATCAGGTCGTCGGTGGTCAGCGTGTTCTCGCGCATCAGGCGGCGCGAGAACTCGTCATGGCGCATGCGGCGCGGGCGGTATAGCGGATGGGACATGGCAGGCTCCGAGGAGTGGCTATTGCAACAGGTAGCCCTGCGGCAGCAGGGGTTCGGGCAAGGGGCGCTCGCCGAGCGCGTCGAGCTGGTCGATCTCGATCGTGCGCACCAGCGCGTCCAGCGGCAGGTCGTTCGGCTCCAGTCCGAACGGGTCTTCCATTTCTTCACCCAGCTGGTCCAGGCCGAAGAAGGCGTAAGCCAGCACCGCCGACAATACCGGCGTGCCCCAGCCCAGCGAACTGGCCAGGCCGAACGGCAGCAGCACGCAGAACATCCAGGCGCAGCGGTGCAGCAGCAGGGTGTAGGCGAACGGCAGCGGAGTGGTGAGGATCCGCTCGCAGCCGGCCTGGATCGACGACATCGCGTGCAGGCGCTCTTCCAGCTGGGCGTAGAGGATCGGATTGAGCGCACCGGCACGCAGGGCCTGGGCCAGCTCGGCGGCGATCATCGCCAGCAGCGCATCGGCCACGTTCTCGCGCTGGCCCAGCTGTTCGCGCTGCGGCTTGTCCAGCCACGGCAATGCCGCCAAAGCGACGATGCGTCCGCGAAGGCGCGCCGCCAGCGCATGCGCGAAAGCAGTGGTGAGGTAAGCGATGCGGCGGCGACGGCCGGCGTCATCGGCCAACAGCAGGTTGACCTGGCGGGCCAGCGAACGCGACTCGAAAACCAGTTGGCCCCACAGCTTGCGGCCTTCCCACCAGCGCTCGTAGCAGGCGCTGTTGCGGAAGCTGAGGAAGATCGACAGCACCAGGCCGAGCAGGGTGAACGGGGTCACCGAGACGCGCTCGATGCCGGTCGGCGGCGCCAGTTCCACCACCGCAGCCACTGCGATGGACAGGATCAGGATCGCCAGCACCTTGGGGGCGATCGCTTTGACAATCGAACCGCGCAGGATGTAGAGCAGTTGCCAGCCGTGGGGACGGGGTCGGATGATCATGGGGCAGCCGCGCCGGGCGCGGATTCACAGGCACGCGGGGGGCTCGCGCAGCCATTCATTGTACGCCCCTGCCCGGCTGTGGGCCGTGTGCCTGCGACGCCCTGTCGCACCCGGGGACGGGCTCAGATCACGCCGCCGCCCAGGCCGAGGCGCAGGATGCCGACCACCACCACAATGCCGTTCAGGACCAGCCCGGCCCAGGCCCGGCCGCGCTTGCTCGGGTGGGTGAACAGGATGCCCAGCGCAGCGATCACCGCACCGACGGCAGCGAACGGGATCAGGAACCAGTTGCCCCAGCCCAGCAGCGGAATCAGCGCCAGGATCATCCACAACAGCGCCAGTACGCCCCACAACAGACTGATCACACCCATGCCGCTCTCCCACCGTTGGTTCCTGGGCCCACCATAGACGTTCCCGCCGCTGCCGCCTACTGCCATTGGCGGGGCTGTCACCGGGGCCGTGCTAGCGTTCGGTGGTGCGTGCCCTGGCCCGGGTGTTGGCCCCGATTCAGAGTGGCCCGCCGATGATCACAACCAGTCCTGCAGGGGTGATGCCATGAACATTCGTTGGGCCGCGTTGGCGGCCATGCTGCTGGCCGCCGCCGGTTGTGCCAGTACGTCCAAGGTGATGCTGGGCCGTGCCCGCGCGCCGATCGACCCGGCCCAGGTGCAGATCTATTCGACGCCGCCGGCCGGTTCGCAGGAAATCGCGCAGCTGGAATCGGCGTCCGCGGTGGGCTTCGGCACCCAGGGCCAGACCGATGCCGCCGTGGCACGTTTGAAGCGCGAAGCGGCGGCGCTGGGTGCCAATGGTGTGGTGCTGATGGGTGTCGGCAGCAGCGGTTCGCCGGTGGGCATGTCGGTGGGCGCCGGTACGTTCGGCTCGCATGTCGGTGGCGGCGTCGGCATTGGTATTCCGACCACGCAGAAGCGCGCTGCCGGTGTGGCGATCTGGGTACCGAATCCGCAGCCGCCGGCACGGCTGCCGACCCAGGTGATCACGCCTCCGCCGCCGCAACGGTGACGCGACTGCGTCACCGCCGGTAGTGCCGGCCGCTGGCCGGCAACCCCGGGAATCCCAGACAATGCCGACCAGCGGCCGGCACTGCCCGGCGATGCTCAGCGCTTGTACTTCGGCACGAACACCTTGTTCACCGCATCGGCCAGCTGGTCCGGCGGCAGCAGGCCCTGGTCGAGCAGGAAGTTGTTGAACGCCAGGCGGTCGAACTTCGCGCCCAGCGCCAGCTCGGTCTGCATGCGCAGTTCCAGGATGCGGGTGTAGCCGTAGAAGTAGCTGCCGGCCTGGCCCGGCATGCGCACCATGTAGCGGTCCAGTTCCTGGGTGGCCATCGCCTTGGACAGGCCGACCTGCTCCATCAGCACGCGCTCGCCGTTGGCACGGTCGGTCAGGCCGAGGTTGAGCATCGGGTCGAGCATCGCGCGTGCGGCGCGCAGCAGGCGGAACTGCAGCGCGATCATCTGCCCGTCCAGCGGCTCGTACGGCACCATCTCGGCTTCCGCGTACAGTGCCCAGCCTTCCACGTTCACCGAATTGAACGCGAACATGGTGCGCGCCAGCGAGATGCCGCGCTCGACCATCGCGGTGAACTGCAGCTCGTGGCCCGGGCGGCCTTCATGCGCACTCAGCGTCCATGCCGCTGCACCGAAGTTGAAGTCGTCGTACTGCGCGCCCGGGCCTGCGGCCGGGTTGCCCAGCGGCAACACGAAGGTGCCCTGCTGCCCGGTGTTGTTGACCAGCGGCGCCGGCAGGAAGTGCGGGGCCGGGCTGGCCGCGCTCTCGGCGGCCGAGCCCAGGCGCATCTGCATCGCGCGCTTGGGCACGTCGACGATGGCGTGCTCGCGGATCAGCGGGTCGATCGCATCGATCACCTTGCGGTAATGGCCTTCCAGGTGATCGTCGGCAATCTTGTCGGCCTTCAGCGCACGGATCACCGCCACCGGGTCGCTCGGATCGGCCACCTTCAGGCCCTTGTCCTTCACCACCAGCGGCGCCAGCTGCTGCATCGCCGAACGGGTTTCCATGAACTCCAGCTGCGCACGCTGCATCAGCAGCTTCGGGTCGATGTCGATGCCCACCTGCTTGAGCTGGTAGGCGTACAGCGGCGCCGGCAGGCGCGCGTCGGCACGTGCCTTCGGCAGCACCTCGGTGCGGGTCCAGGCCGCATAGTCCTTCATCTGCCCGGCCAGGGTCTTCATCGCCTCGTCAGCGCCGGCGATCTGGTACTTCTTCAGCAGCGACTCGATACCGGTGATGTAGGTCTCGACGTTGTCCAGCGACTGCTGCACTTCGATCTTCGTCGGCTGCAGCAGCGTGCTGTCCTTCAGCCGCTCCTGGTAGCGCTGACGGGCCAGCGTAGTGAAGGCAGTGCCACCCGGCTGCAGGCCGGCATAGGCCTTGAGGCGGTCGATCGCCTTGGCGCGGCGCTCGGCCGGCACCTGGTCGGACAGCAGCAGGTTGAGGCCGCTGAACACCGTCTGCGGCGCATCGCTCCACGGCAGCAGGTACTTCTCGTTGAGCTCGCTGCCTTCGATGTTCTGGCTGGCGGCATGGATCATGATCTCCAGGTCCTGGCGCACGTTGGGATCCTGCTCGGTGGCCAGCTTCGCCTTCAGCTCATCACGTGCCTTGGCCATCGCGGCGCGGTAGCGCTTGCCGTTGTCGGGCCCCAGGTCGGCCACCTTGTCGTCGTAGCCGGGCACGCCGAAGAAGCCGGTTTCCTCCGGCTGGAACGGACCCTGCGCATCCAGCAGGATCTGCGCCAGCGCATTGCTGCGGGCGACCCAGGCCGGGCTGGCCGGGGTGGCGGCCTTGGCAGCGGGTGCGGCCAGCGCCGGCGGTGCGGACAGCAGCGGGGCGGCAGTCAGGGCCAGGGCAACGGCCAACGCGATCGGCTTCATGGTGCACTCCAGGACAGGGTTGCCCGCACCCTACGCGTTCAGGGCCATGGCGACAATCGGCCGGAGGTCACAATGCGGCGGTCAGCGGGCACTCGCCACGATCACGGCAGGCCTGCAGCTCGCATTCGTGCGCGGCTTCATCATCATCCAGCGCGGTCAGGTCGAAGGTCTGCTTGTCCTCGGCCAGCACGTACATCACCGGGTAATCCCACACATCGTCGCTGCGGGTGCCCTTCACGAACAAGCGGCCGTGCGCGAGCGGCCCTTCCAGCGAGACGGTCAGGCCGACATCACGCTGGCCGTTGATCGCGGTCTGCATGCTGCCCAGCGGCATCGACCCGGCACGCAGCGGCTCGCCGAACGCGTCCACCAGTTCGATGCTGCAACCGGCGCGGCGCAATGCTTCGCGCATCGGTGGGCTCTCGCGCGCCGCCTCGCTCCAACCCAGCACGCTCCAGGCCACCACGCCGCCGACCGTGCCCAGCACCAGCACCACGGTCAACGGCATCGCCCAGCGCCAGTGGCGGCACCACCAGCCAGCAGATCGCTGCTGATGGGCGGGAATCGGCGGTGGCAGGGTCATCGGCGGGCTCCTTCCCGGCTGCGGATCAGGGTTTCAGGCAACGCCCCAGGAAGGCTTCGGCCACGCGGTAGCGATGCAGCGCATCGGCACCGGACAGGCCATGCTTGGCACCCGGGTAGGTCATCAGTTCGAACGGCTGGGCACGCTTCTGCAGCGCGCTCATCAGGCTGGTCGAGTTGGTGAACAGCACGTTGTCGTCCGCCATGCCGTGGATCAGCAGCAGCGGCGAACGCAGGCCCTCGATATGGGTCAGCACGCGCGCTTCGCGGTAGCCGGCTTCATTGCGCGCCGGCAGGTCCATGTAGCGTTCGGTGTAGTGGCTGTCGTACAGACCCCAGTCGGTCACCGGCGCACCGGCCACGCCACAGGCGTACTGGTTCGATGCCTTGGCCAGCAGCATCAGGGTCATGTAGCCGCCGTTGGACCAGCCCTGCACGCCGATGCGTGCCGGGTCGACCCACGGCTGCTGCTTCAGCCACGCCACGCCGCGCAGCTGGTCGGTCACTTCCACCGTGCCCTGCTTGCCGTACAGCGCGCCGCCGAAGTCACGGCCACGACGCGGGGTGCCGCGGTTGTCCAGCGAGAACACCACGTAGCCCTGCTGGGCCAGGTACTGGTTGAACAGGTGATCACCGCGGCCGGGCCAGCTGTCGGTGACGGTCTGGCTGGCCGGGCCACCATAGACGTACACCGCTACCGGGTAGCGCTTGGACGGATCGAAGCCGGCCGGCTTGATCAGGCTGTAGTTGAGCGACGTCTTGCCATCGGCGGCGGTGAGCGTGCCGAACTCGATCGGGCGTTGCGCGTCACGGTAACGCGCATACGGGTGCTTGGGATCGGCCAGGTCGTTCTCGAGCAGGGTGGCGATCTTCTCGCCATTGGCACGGAACAGCTCGATCTGCGGCGGCGTGCTGCTGTTGGACCAGCTGTCGACATAGACACTGGCGTTGCGGGCGAAGCTCGCACTGTGCATGCCCGGCGCCTTCGACAGCCGCTGCGGCTCGCCGCCCTGCAGCGACACCGCGTAGATCTGGCTTTCGCGCGAGGTCTCGATGCCGGCGCGGAAATAGACCTTGCCGGCCTTCTCATCGACCGCCAGCAGTTCGTCCACCGGCCAGTTGCCGCGGGTCAGCGCGGTGGCCTTGCCCTTGCTGTCGATGCGGTACAGGTGCTGGAAGCCGGTGCGTTCGGACGACCACAGCACGCTGCCGTCTTCCAGGAAGCGCAGGCTGTTGTGCAGCGGCACCCAGGTCGGGCTGGTCTCGTGGGCGAGCACGCGCTGGCGGTTGGAATCGAGTGCCACTTCCACCAGGTCCAGCTGCTTCTGGTCACGCGACTGGCGCTGGAAGCTCAGGTGCTGCGCATCGCGCCAGTCGACGCGGGCCAGGTAGATGTCCTGTTCCTTGCCCAGGTCGACCCAGCGCGGCTGTGCGTCGGCGGCCGGCGCGATCACGCCCAGCTGCACGCGCACATTGGCATCGCCCGCGGCCGGATAGCGCTGCTCGATCACGTCGGTGCGGTCGGCATAGACCTCGTAGCGCTTCTGCACCGGCACCGGCGATTCATCGATGCGCGCGAAGGCGATGGCCGAATCGTCCGGCGCCCACCAGTAGCCGGTGTGGCGGTCCATCTCTTCATCGGCGACGAATTCGGCCACGCCGTTGCCGATGATGGTGCTGCCGTCGCGGGTCAGCTGCAGCTGCTTGCCGCTGGCCAGGTCGATCACCCACAGGTTGCGACCACGGATGAAGCTGACGAAGCCGCCCTTCGGCGACAGCTTGGCATCGGTGGCGAAACCTTCGCCGTGGGTCAGCTGGCGAACCGCCGCCTGGCCCTGCTGCTTGAGGTCGTAGAGATACAGTTCGCCGCCGAGCGGGAACAGCAGGCGCTGCGCGTCCGGCGACCACTGGTAATCGACGATGCCGGTCATCGCGGCGATGCGCTGGCGCTCGCGGCGGGCCTTTTCCTCATCGCTGAGGGTCTCGGTGCCGGGCAGCACCACCTTGGAATCGACCAGCAGGCGGGTCTGGCCGCTGCCGATGTCGTAGGTCCACAGGTCCAGCTGGTTGCGGTCGCTGTCCTTGCCGCGCAGGAAGCTGACCTGCGACCCGTCCGGCGCCACCTTGGGCTTCATCAGGGTCGGGCCGGACAACGGCAGCGGGCCGGTGATGGCTTCCAGGGTCAGCTTTTCAGCGTGGGCGGCGGTACTGGTGGCGAGCATGAGGGCGAGCGAAGCGAACAGGTGGCGCATGAAGAATCCCGGCAAACGGCAGGTCCGCCCATCACGATGGATGCGGGGCGGTCGTCCCCCATCCTAACCAAGCCCGTGCAGGAAGACAGCATGACCTTTTGCCCATAAGGCCTGCCCGTATGGAGTGCCGACCCGCGGTCGGCACCCACCGTCCCGGGTCAACGCTGGCCGAACAGGTGCCTGCGCTCTTCGTCGCTGAGCGGCTTGCCAGCATTCGGATTCACCTGCTGGCGCAGCGCGTAGGCGCGCTGGGTGGCCGGGCGCGCGGCGATCGCTTCATGCCAGCGCTTCAGGTTCGGGAACGCGGAAAAATCGACCGGGATCTTGTCGTAGGCGCCGATCCACGGGTAGCTGGCCATGTCGGCGATGGTGTATTCATCACCGGCCAGGAAGGCGTGCTGGGCCAAGCGCTTGTCCATTACCCCGTGCAGGCGGCGCACTTCGTTGTCGTAGCGCTCGATGGCATACGGGATCTTTTCCGGCGCGTACACATTGAAGTGACCCATCTGGCCGCTCATCGGGCCCAGCCCGGCCATCTGCCAGAACAGCCATTCCAGAGTGGTGACGCGGCCACGCGGGTCGCTTGGCAGGAACTGGCCAGCCTTCTCGGCCAGGTACAGCAGGATCGCGCCGGACTCGAACACGCTCTGCGGGGCGCCGCCATCGGCCGGGGCCTGGTCGACGATGGCCGGCATCTTGTTGTTGGGCGAGATCGCAAGGAAATCCGGCTTGAACTGATCGCCCGAGCCGATGTTGACCGGGTGGATGCGGTACTCCAGGCCGGTTTCCTCCAGCAGCAGGGTCACTTTGTGGCCGTTCGGGGTGGGCCAGTAATACAGGTCGATCATGGCGGCGGCTCGGGGTGCGGAAAGGAACCTGGAGTCTAGTGCGAGAGTTGGGTTGGCACCGTCATGGCAGGCCGGTAACCTCGCGGCTCCCCCGAAACGCACTGTCCTGCATGAGCCACAGTCCTCGTCCCCTGTCCCCGTTGTCCTCGCTGATCTTCGCCTCGCGCTGGCTGCAGCTGCCGCTGTACCTGGGCCTGATCCTTGCCCAGTGCGTCTACGTATTCCTGTTCGGCAAGGAGCTCTGGCACCTGCTGTCCCACTCCGTCTCGATGGGCGAACAGCAGATCATGCTGATCGTGCTGGGCCTGATCGACGTGGTGATGATCTCCAACCTGCTGGTGATGGTGATCGTCGGCGGCTACGAGACCTTCGTTTCGCGCCTGCGCCTGGAAGGCCATCCGGACCAGCCGGAATGGCTGAGCCACGTCAATGCCAGCGTGCTGAAGGTGAAGCTGGCGATGGCGATCATCGGCATTTCCTCGATCCACCTGCTGAAGACCTTCATCGCCACCAGCGCGCTGAAGGGCCTGCCGCTGTGCAAGCCGGAACAATGGGCCGCCGCGGTGTCGTCGGCTTCGACCAGCTTCTACAGCGCTGGCGTCGAGACCTGCACGACCATGACCCAGGAAGGCGTGCTCTGGCAGACCATCATCCACTGCGTGTTCATCCTGTCGGCGATCGGTATCGCCTGGACCGACAAGCTGATGTCCAACAGCCACAGCAAGGCGCACGACAAGGCGCACGACCACTGAGGTCGCCGCCGGCAGCGGCCTGACCACCGTTGCCTGTCCCGGCCGCCGCCCCTTGTACGCGGCGGTGGCCGGGATGCTAGATTGCACCCTCGCCGTTGCCGGCGGTGACGTCGGGAAACGTCGCCCAGCCGCGCCCGGACCGCAGGTCCCGGCCATGCATATCAATGATTTACGTCACGTCGTCTTCTAGAGGGGAGCAGGATGTCGCACGTCTCAATGATCACCGCCGCGCGCCGGTGGCTGCCGGTTGCCCTGGCACTGGCGCTGGCCGCCTGCTCGGGCAAGGAGGAAGCTCCGGCTTCCGCGCCGGACAAGGCACCGGCCGCTGCTGCACCGGCCGCTCCGGTGGTCGCTGCCAAGGTGCAGTCGATGGGTACCGAACAGCTGCGTGAGTCCGCCAGCCAGGCGCTGCGCGAGAACCGCATGTACGCGCCGGCCGGTGACAACGCCATCGAGTACTACCTCGCCCTGCGTGACAAGACGCCAGACGACGCCTCGGTGAAGAGTGCGCTGACTGACCTGCTGCCCTACACCCTTATCGCCGCCGAGCAGCATCTGGCCCGCGAGGATTACACCGAGGCGCAGCGCCTGGTGGCATTGATCGAGAAAGTGGATGCGTCCGCGCCGGCCCTGCCGCGCCTGAAGGAAGGCCTGGCCAAGGGCGTGCAGAACGCCGCCAAGCGCACCGAGGCGGAAGCCGAAAAGGCGAAGAAGGACGCCGAGGACCGCAGCAAGCAGCAGACCGAGCAGCAGCGTCTGACCGAGCAACGCGCCAAGGAGGCCGATGCCGCCAAGCAGATTGCCGCACAGCAGGATGCCGCGCGCCGCGACAACGAACGGCAGGAAGCCGAGCGCCAGGCCGCCGCCCGTCGTGAAGCCGAGCAGAAGCAGCAGCAGGCCGCCGCGCAGCAGGCCAGCGCCGCACGCCAGGCTGCAGCCCCGGCCGCACCGACCCTGCGCCCGGTCAGCACGCCGGCGCCACGTTATCCGGGCGAGGCCCTGCGCTCGGGTACCTCGGGCGAAGTGCTGGTGGAGATCACCGTCGGCACCGACGGCTCGGTGGTGAACGCACGCGTGCTGCGCGCAACGCCGGGGCGCGTGTTCGACCGCGAAGCCCTCAACGCAGTGAAGCGCTGGCGCTTCGAGCCGGTCAGCGCCCCGGTCACCACCCGCCGCACCCTGGTGTTCGCGCCGGGCGGCTGACCGCAAAAAGGGGACGGAGGGGATTAAGTCGCTTCCGCCCCACATTGACGCAAAGGCCCGGCTTGTTCGGGCCTTCTTTTTTTCAGGCCACGCCGTCGATCAGGCGTTGCAACGCCGGATCACGCGCAGCCAGCACCTGGAACAGCCCCAGTGCGTGCAGACCGGGCAACAGCGCACGCAGGTCGGCTTCGGCGTTGGCACGAACGGCGGGATCACCGGCAGGGTCCTGCCAGTCACGAGCGCTGGCGAGGAAGGCACCGACGCTGCCCTTGCGCACGGTGAGACCGTTGATCTGGACGTCGTTCTGGTGGTCGGGAAGGATGTCCTGTGGCTGCATGGCGGAGTACTCCGTTGAAGTGGACTCCAGTCTGTGCACCTGGCGATGACGGTTCTGCCGTATAACGGCCATTCGATATGTCAGATCAGACATCCACTGCATTGATCGACCCCGCGTTGGCCGATGCCGCCGACGGACCGGTGGTGTGGGCGGCCCAGTTGCGCCTGAACGGTCCGCGCCGCACCTCCCGCCACCACCATGCCCGAGGCCAGCTGCTGGGCGCGCATCAGGGCCTGTTGCGGATCGACGTCGGCCACCTGCACTGGCTGCTGCCGGCGGGTCATGTCGCCTGGATACCGCCCTCACTGCCCCACGCACTGGTGAGCGCGGAGCGGTTCGATGGCTGGAGCCTGTACTTCAATGCCGGGGCCTGCCTGGGCCTACCCGTCACGCCACGCATTCTTCAGCCCAACGCGCTTCTGAAGGCTGCGACGACGCGTGCGCTGCAATGGCCCCACTCACCACTGGATGCTGTGCAAGCACGACTGACTGGTGTGATCGCCGATGAGATCGCTGCCAGCACACCGCTGCCGCTGGCCTTGGCCCAGCCACGCGACCGTCGCCTGCGGCGGATCGCCGCTGCATTGGCACGCGCACCGCACGACAACCGCAGCATCGAGGCGTGGGCCATCGCCAGTGGTTTGTCCAGCCGCAGCCTCGCCCGCCGTTGGCTGGCCGAGACCGGCATGACACTGAGCCGTTGGCGGCAGCGCCTGCGCGTCCTGCTTGCACTGCCGCAGCTGCTGGCGGGTGAGCCGGTGATCAGCGTCGCGCTGTCGATGGGCTACGACACGCCTGGTGCGTTCATCGGCGTGTTCAAGCGCGAGATGGGGGTGACACCCGCGCGCTACGGAAAAGGGGACGGAGGGAATTAAGTCGCTTCTGCCACGCCCCACACAACTTCGCGGCAATGCCTGATGTCTTCCACAGGCACGGCGGCAGCACTCTGGGCAATCTCCGCACGCGTGGATCCCCATGCCTCGACAAGCGCGCCTGATGTTGGCTGGCCAGCCGTACCACGTAACGCAGCGGGGTGTGAACAAGGGCGCCATCTTCGTTGACGATATAGACCGCCAACTGTTCCTGCACCTGCTGCACAACGCCTTCGTGAAACATCGCGTCGCGCTGCATGCGTACGTCCTGATGGGCAACCACGTTCATCTGCTGGCCACGCCATCCACCCGTCTGGGCCTGGCCAACGCAATGCGCATGCAGGGCAACAGCTATGTCCAGGCGTTCAATCAACGGCATGCGCGCAGCGGCCCGCTCTGGCAGGGGCGCTTCCACTCTTCCATGGTTGACAGCGACAGCTACCTGCTCAGCGTGTATCGCTATATCGAGCTCAATCCGGTCCGCGCCGGCATGACCACCGATCCGGAAGACCATCCATGGTCGAGCGTGCACGGAAACCTGCAACGCCGTGATGATCCGATGCTGACGGAGCATCCGGCATTCCACGCATTGGCATCGGAAAGAATACAGCGCGCGAAGCTCTATGCACGATTCCTGCACGACCTGGATGCACCGGCGGACCTGCCGGCCATCCGTGCCCACAGCGCGGGACAACATCCTTTGGGAGAGAACGCGTTCCTGCGGATGGTGGAGCAGACGCTGGGCAGATCCGTGGTGCTGCGCAAGCGGGGGCGTCCGCGCAAGGCGGGGACGGGAGAGGCAGAAACGACTTAATTCCCTCCGTCCCCTTTTTTGCGGCTCAGCCGGAGATTGCTAAGCGTTCGTTGTGGTAGCGGCGCACGGCGGCGAACCACAGCACCGCGGCCAAGCCCAGGCTGGCGCCGAGGTAGATCGCCCACACCGAGGGGGTGATGGCCTCGTGGCGGATCACCTTCAGCAACATCTGGTTCTGCGACAGGAACGGCACCGCGTACTGCCACAGCTGGCTTTTCACCGGATAGGCGATCAGCGCGTAGCCCGGAAGCATCGGCAACAGCATCAGCCAGGTCATGTGGCTCTGGGCTTCCTTCATGCTCTTGGCCGCAGCGGCCAGGAAGGTCAGCAGCGAGGTGCCGATCAGCAGCATCGGCAGCATCACCAGCAGCATCTGAACCATCGCCATGATGTTCATGTTGAGCTGGCGGCCGATGTTGCCCGGCGCGATCTGGGCACTGACCTTGAACGCGGCCAGGGTCAGCAGCAGCGACGCGAAGCCGACCATGCAGGCGGCGGCGATCTTGCCGCTGACGATGGCGCTGCGCGACCCCGGCGTGGCCAGCAGCGGTTCAAGAGACTGCCGCTCGCGCTCGCCGGCGGTGGTGTCCATCACCAGATAGGCGCCGCCCAGGAACGAGGTCAGGGTCAACAGGATCGGCAGCAGTGCCGACAGCATCAGGCCGCGCTTGGCTTCGGCACTGGCCATGTCCTGGCTGGCCATGTCCAGTGGCCGTGCAACCTGGGCGTCGATGCCACGCGCCATCAGCCGCAACGCACCGACCTGGCCGTTGTAGGTGGCCAATGCCGCCTGCAGTCGCGCAGTGGGCACCTCTGCGGCACGCCGCGTGCTGTCACGGATCACCTCCACCAGCGCCGGCTTGCCGTCGGCCCAGTTGCTGCCGAACTCCGGGCTGATGCGCAGCGCCACGTCGATCTCCTGCGAGCGGATGGCCTCGGCCAGATCCTTCGGCGCGGCAGTGGCATTCAGGCCCTGGGCGGCCAGGAAGCGGACCAGGTTCGGCGCGTGCTCGGCACCGATGGTGGGAATCTGCAGCGGCTGCTCGATCTGGGTGCGCACCCGGCTTTCAGACAGCTTGCCCATGCCCAGGATCAGCAGCGGGTACAGCAGCGGGCCGAACAGCAGGGTCAGCGCCAGTGTGCGGCGGTCGCGCGACAGGTCACGCAGCTCCTTGCGCATCACTGTCATCAGGGTCGACATCATGCTCATGCGTGCAGGCCCTCTTCGCTGCCGATCAGTTTCACGAACGCGTCTTCCAGGTTGGATTCGCCGGACTGCGCGCGCAGTTCATCGGCGCTGCCGGCGGCCATCACCGTGCCCTTGGCGATGATCACGATGTGGTCACACAGCGCGCCCACCTCCTGCATGATGTGGCTGGACAGGATCACGCAGCGGCCTTCCTCGCGCAGGCCCAGCAGGAAACGGCGCAGCGCGCGCGTGGTCATCACGTCCAGGCCGTTGGTGGGTTCATCGAGGATGACGTTGCGCGGGTCGTGCACCAGCGCACGGGCGATGGCGGTCTTGGTGCGCTGGCCCTGCGAGAAGCCATCGGTCTGGCGGTCGAGGATGTCACCCATGTCCAGTGCATGCGACAGCACTTCAATGCGCTCGCGGATGCGCTGCGCGGACAGGCCGTGCAGCTCGCCGAAGTAGGCGATGTTCTCGCGCGCGGTCAGGCGCTTGTAGACGCCGCGCGCATCGGGCAGCACGCCAAGATGGCGCCGCACTTCCACCGGGTCGCGGGCGGCGTCGATGCCGTCGACGCTGATGCTGCCCTGGTCGGGTGTCATCAGCGTGTACAGCATGCGCATGGTGGTGGTCTTGCCGGCACCATTGGGGCCGAGCAGGCCGGTGATCTGGCCATCGGCGGCACGGAAACCGACGTTGGACACCGCCTGGATACGGCCGGTGCGGGTGTCGAAGGCCTTATGCAGGTTGTCGGCGACGATCATGGGGTCCATCCGTTGAACGAGGTGAACGCCGGCACGTAGCTCAGCGTATCCAGGCAGCTGGCATCAAGCGCCTTGGCATCGGTGGTATCGATGAACTGGCCAAGCAGCCGCGGCATGCAGCCGGCATTGAGCGTGCCATGGCCCTGCCCGCGGGCGACCAGCGCACGGCCATTGGGCAGGCCCTTGAGCACCTGTTCGGCATAGCGCGGCGGGGTGACCGGATCCAGTTCACCGGAAAGCAGCAGCACCGGCAGGTCCGACTTCAGCGGCGCGGTCAGCGCGGCCGGTGCCGGCTGGTGCGGCCACACCGGGCAGGCCGCGAAGAACGCACGTGCCGCTTCGGTACCGAACAAGGCGTCGTCGCCCTCTGCCGGGGCCTGGAAGCGCGGCGCATCCTCGCTGCAGATCACCGACCACTGCATGCCACGATTGATCTGGAAATCCATGCTGCGGGTCGCGCCGCGCACCAGCGAGGCCAGCGGTGCGTATCGGCCCTGCGCCGCTTCATCCAGCACCAGCGGCAGCAGCGAGGAATATTCGGGCACGTAGGAGAATGCGAAGGCCAGGCCAACCACACTGTCCGGAGTCAGCACGTCCTGGCGGGGCGCATTGGTGCCGGGATCGCGGTAATCCACCGTGACCGGCGCACGTCGCAGGGTCTCGGCCACGGCGCGCAGCTGTTCCCGGGTATCGACCGGGAACCGCTTGCTGCAGGCGGCATCCTTGCGGCACTGCGCCGACTGCAGGGTGATCGCGTTGTCGAACGTGCGGGCAAACTCGCCGCCGACCACCAGGTCGTTGGGCACCACGCCATCGATGACCAGGCTGCGGGTGTGCTGCGGGTAGGCGATCGCGTAGCGCTGGGCGACGCGCGTTCCGTAGGAACCACCGACCAGGTTCAGCCTGTCCACGCCCAACGCCTGGCGTACGGCGTCCAGATCGGCGATGGCCTCGGCGGTGGTGTAGAAGCGTGCGTCGGCGCGCCCCTGCAGCGAGGCTGCGCAGCGCTGCGCGTAATCGCGCAGCGAGGCCTCGGTGGGGGCCGCGTCCTCGTCCATCTGCAGTTCCTTGCCATCCGCGCCGAGGCAGCTGAGCGGGTTGGAGCCGCCGGTGCCGCGCTGGTCGATCAGGAACACGTCGCGCTGCTTGCGCACCTGGCGCAGCGCGTTGTCGACGATGACCGCCACTTCGCTGGCGGCCTGCCCGGGACCACCGGCCAGGAAGAACACCGGATCAGGCTGGCCGGCTCCGCTGCTGCCCGATTCCAGCCAGGCGATGCGCAGGTCGATCTGGCGGCCGCCGGGATGGGCGCGGTCCTCCGGCACCTGCAGGGTCGCGCACTGGGCTTCGACATTGGCGCTGGCACCTTCGGTGGACAGCGTGCAGGGCTGGAAATCGATGGCGCCGAAGCGGCGGCTCGGGGCGTCGCTGGCGCCCTGGGTGTCGGCTGACGGCGGCTGGCTGCAACCGGCAAGCATCAGGCTGGCCAGCATTCCGGCCAGCGCGAGGTGGTGTCTTTGCATCGTGCTCGTTTCCCCTGGAGGACGTTCCTGTCGACCACGACGGGCTGCCGCGGAAGATGTGACCCAACTTACACGGGCACGGCCTCGACGGCGATGGGAAACGGCGAAATCGCCGCTGCCGGTGCGCAGGCCAGCTGATCGCGCCCGGCGGCCTTGGCCTGGTACAGCGCCGCATCGGCGGCGGCCAGCAGCGTGGACAGGTCGCCCTGGCCCTCGTCCATGGCCAGTCCCACGCTGGCGGTGACCGCAACCGGCCCCGTCACCAGCACTGCCGGGTGCCGTTGCAGGCGGGTGCGGATCACCGCCGCCAGCATGACGGCGTCGCTCGACGTGCTGCCCGCCAGCACCAGCACGAATTCCTCGCCCCCATAGCGGCCCAGCAGGTGCGTCTTTCCCTGCGTGCAGTGCTGCAGCACGGCAGAGAAGTGGCGCAGCACCTCGTCACCGGCCAGGTGCCCCCAGCGGTCGTTGATCTGCTTGAAGTGGTCGACATCGACCAGCAACAGCGCCAATGGGTGGCCCTGCTGGCGGACGCGCTGCAACTGTGCCTGGCCGTCGGCCAGTACCGCGCTGCGGTTGAGCAGGCCGGTCAGGCCATCGGTACGCGCCGCGTGCCGCAGATCGACCAGCATGCGCTCGACCAGCAGCAGCACCATGGCGAAGCAGCGCGCCAGCTCCAGCATCACCCCTGCAATGTAGGTGACGAACATCGGCGAGCCGGTGCGCATGATGTCCTCGCCGGCGTCGGGCGCCACCGGCAGGAGCAGGCGCACGGCATACAGCGTGGCTTCGGCCAGGAACACCACCGCCGCCAACCGGCAGCTGGTGCGTTGCTGCGCGGGCGCATGGCGCAGCAGCAGCCAGGCAATCCAGCCATCGACGATCAGTGCGAACACACTGAACACCTGCAGGCGCATGTGCAGGTCCGGCCAGAGCACCAGGAACGCGAAGATGCAGGCCATGAACGCCGCCGCCATCAGCAGCGGCCGCCACAGCGGCAGTGGCTGCTGCAGATGCAGCGCCACCCCGCGCAGCATCATCAGGCCACAGCCGGCCATCGCTGCATTGCCGGCCAGCACGGCAGGCGCCAGCGGCAGGTAGGGCCGCAGTGCCAGCAGGGTCACCCCCAGCGTCAGCAGCCACAGGCTGATGGTCCACTGGCGCAGTACCGGTTGCCCGCGCAGCACCACCAGCAGCAGCGAGAAACCCACGGCGATGCCGATGCAGAGCAGGAAACCAAGCACGGTGATGGTGGGGAAATCCAGAGACATGCGGCGCTCGTCGGCCGGGGCGGCGCGCGCATCTTAGCGCCTTGCCGCGCGATGCCTGCAGCGTTCCGTGGCCCGGTGCGGATGCGAGGTCGGAAAACGGCGAGCAATGCCACCGATGCACGCGCAGAATCCGCGGAAAACCAGGGAGCTGCCCATGCACGCGTGGTATCTCGGTGGCCTCGACCACCGCCCTTTCCAGCATCTGTTCGAGAAGAACGACACGGCACTCGCCGCGCTGGGCATCCAGCGCCGCTGGGCGGGCGACGGCGGCGGCCATCCCTGCCGGATCAGCCTGAGCGACCCGCCCAGTGGCAGCGAACTGCTCCTGCTGTCGCATGTCCATCTGCCCCTGCACTCGCCCTATCACGCGTCCGGCCCGATCTTCGTACAGCGCGGCGTGACCCGGTGCGTGCTGCCACCCAGCGTGGTGCCGCCCTACGTGCAGCGGCGGATGATCTCGGTGCGTGCCTACGACCGGTCTGCGCTGATGCTCGGTGCCCAGGTCTGTGCGGGCACCGAGGTCGCCGCGCAGCTGGATGCGCTGTTCGCCGACGCGGCGGTGGCGTTCGTGCAGTTGCACAACGCCGCGCATGGCTGCTTCTCGTGCCAGGCCGACAGGGTCGATGCACAGGCCGCGTAGCGTGGCCTCCATGACGTGATCGGCGCCACGCCGATCGCGTGACGCCCAGCGCATCCGTTCAGCCCCACGTGAAGCCTGCGGGAAGGGCTTCACATGCGCAGTCACGGATCGGAACGTCCAGGGTTCCACACCCTGCAGTGCGACTCGATACTCGCCGGGGTGGCGCCGGAAGTCCGCCGCGCAGCGCAGTTCCTGCGGTCACCGATCCCTTTCGACGACCACAAGGATGCGCCATGTCATTCCGATCCACACCGCTGTTGCTGGCCACCTCATTCGCTGCTGCCGGCCTGGGCCTGGCCGGCACCGCGTTCGCCCACGGCACCATGACCACGCCGGTCAGCCGCGTCTATGCCTGTTTCCAGGGCAACCCGGAGAACCCGACCAACCCGGCCTGCGCCGCCGCAAAGGCAGTGGGCGGTTCGCAGGCGTTCTACGACTGGAACGGCATCAACCAGGCCAATGCCAACGGCAACCATCAGGCCGTGGTGCCCGACGGCAAGCTGTGCAGCGGCAACAACCCAACCTTCCGCGGCCTGGATCTGGACCGCAGCGACTGGCAGACCACGCCGATCCAGCCCGATGCCAACGGCAAGTTCACCTTCGTTTTCAAGGCGACGGCGCCGCACGCCACGCGTGACTGGCGCTTCTTCGTCACCCGCGACGGCTGGCAGCCGGGCAGCCCGCTGCGCTGGGCCGACCTGCAGGAGTTCTGCACGCTGGGCAACACGCCGCTGTCGGCCGATGGCACCTACAAGCTGCAGTGCACGCTGCCGCAGCGCAGCGGCCAGCACGTTATCTACAACACCTGGCAGCGCTCGGATTCGACCGAAGCGTTCTACACCTGCATGGACGTGCGCTTTGAAGGCAACGGCGGTGGCACCACGCCGGTGCCGCAATGGCAGGATGCCGGCCCGGTGACCGCACGTGGCGAACTGCCGGTCGGCACCACCCTGGCCCTGCGGGTGTTCAACGCCAACGGCAACGATGTCGAGCGCGTGGAGGCGACGCTGGCCAGTGGCCAGACCGCGCCCGCGCAATGGCCATTGGCGCTGGCGCGCAAGGTCAATGCCAGCGCCCAGCATGCCCGCGTGGGCGTGCTCAGCAACGGTGTGATCACACCCGCCGCCTCGGCCACCGGCAACCGGGTGTACCTGAAGAACGGCAACCGCTTCCAACTCGACACCCAGGTACCGGACCCGGGCACGCCCTCGCCGGGCGGCGATTTCGATCATGTGTACCCTGCCGGCATCGGCAGCTACCTGCCCGGCCAGACCGTGGTGAAGGGCAGCGACGGCAAGCTGTATGCCTGCCGCCCGTTCCCGGAAGGCGCCTGGTGCAACGTCAATGCCGAGGCGTACCGGCCCGGCGTGGGCGCGGCCTGGCGCGATGCCTGGATCGCATACTGAGACCGGATGCAGGGAACGGTGGCGACGCACCGTTCCCTGCAAAACGTGCGACGCGCTGGCTTCCAGCAGTGAAGCCGTGCCCACTCCAGATCACGCACCTCTTTTTTGAAAGTAATCCGATGGATACAGGCAGTCGGCATACCGAGACTTCACCGGGTTCCACCACCCACAGGAGATCTCCATGCATCTGTCCCACCGGGCCGTGCTCGCGCTGTCCGTGATCGCCGGCGTAGCCGCTTCAGGCAGCGCGTTCGCCCACGGCACCATGTCCAAACCCTCCAGCCGCGTCTATTCCTGTTACCAGGGCAACCCCGAAAACCCGACCAATCCGGCCTGTGCGGCGGCCAAGGCCATCGGCGGCGCGCAGCCGTTCTATGACTGGGCAGGCATCAACCAGGCCGGCGCCAATGGCAACCACCAGGCCGTGGTGCCCGATGGCGAGCTGTGCAGCGGTGGCAACAGCAAGTACCGCGGGCTGGATCTGAACCGCAGTGACTGGCA
This sequence comes from Stenotrophomonas sp. SKA14, assembly GCF_000158575.1. Taxonomy (NCBI): domain Bacteria; kingdom Pseudomonadati; phylum Pseudomonadota; class Gammaproteobacteria; order Lysobacterales; family Lysobacteraceae; genus Stenotrophomonas; species Stenotrophomonas sp. SKA14. The sequence goes on along the minus strand of NZ_DS999412.1, from coordinate 633,503 downwards.
GACCTCACCGATCCGTGCCGACGCGCGCGGTCGCTATACCTTCGAATTCAAGGCGCCGGCACCGCATGCCACCCGCGACTGGAAGTTCTTCGTCACCCGCGAAGGCTGGCAGCCGGGCAGCCCGCTGCGCTGGGCCGACCTGCAGGAGTTCTGCACGCTGGGCAACGTGCCGCTTTCCGGCGACGTCTACAAGCTGGACTGCCCGCTGCCCAAGCGCAGCGGCCAGCACGTGATCTACAACACCTGGCAGCGCTCCGATTCCACCGAAGCGTTCTACACCTGCATGGACGTGCGCTTCGAAGACGGTGGCGGCGTGACCCCGCCCCCGCAGTGGCAGGACGCCGGCCCGGTCACCGCCCGTGGCGCGCTGGAAGTGGGCACGACCCTGACCCTGCGCGTGTTCAATGGCAACGGCAACGATCTCGAACGCCCGGAAATCACCCTGGCTGCCGGCCAGACCGGCGCGACGCAGTGGCCGCTGGCCCTGGCCCGCAAGGTCAACGCCAGCGCCCAGCATGCCCGCGTGGGTGTGTTGAAGAATGGCGTGATCACGCCGGTGGCATCAGCTACCGAGAACCGCGTGTACCTGACGCCAGGCCATCTGTTCCAGCTCGATACCCGGGTGCCGGATCCGGATCCGGTCGACCCGCCGCCGGGCGATTTCGACTTCGTGTACCCGGCCGGTATCGGCTCCTACAAGCCGGGCGAGACCGTTGTGAAGGGCACCGACGGCAAGCTGTACGCCTGCCGCCCGTTCCCGGAAGGCGCCTGGTGCAACATCAACGCCGAGGCCTACCGCCCGGGCACCGGCTCTGCCTGGCGCGATGCCTGGATCGAGTACTGAGTCACAACACCGGGGGCGGCGTGATGCCGCCTCCGGTGGGCATTTCAAGGCGCCATGAGGTTGCCGGCCAGCGGCCGGCACTACCTGACTTACTTGCTGCTGAAGGACTAAATAACAACGGAAAACTTATTTAAAGCATATAAATCAATTACTTATGCTTGAAATAAGACTTTCGACTTATGTGAGCCTTGTCAATTGATCCTCGAGACTCGCACTGCCTTTAGAGCCTTGCAGATCAGATCAGACACCTCAGCTGGAGAGACACCCAGCGCAGATGCCATTTGGCAGAATTCGAGAACGTCTAGACGACGTGATCCAGACTCTATTGAAGAAATGCGCTGTTGGGGCCACCCCAGATGGGCAGCAAGCTGAGTCTGACTGATGCCCAAGATCTCCCGATGCTCCCGAAGCTTTCCGACCAAACGGAGGTACGGGTTCTGATAGATCGTCTTCGTAGCCATCCGGTCCGCCTCAAGGAGCGGATGGAAATCTATGACCGGGGCACGGCATACATGAAAATCATGTAGACGACATCGTGCCGCCTTGGTAGCATCCGGACTGGTTAATTTGCCGGGGATCGAGTGATCTATGGCCGTAGCCAACAGACCCTCCTTCCTTCGTGGCCCGAGCTCGACTCACTTGTCGTATCGCTTGGTCCTTTCTACACCTGCGCCTGGTGTGCGCTTGAACGCTCCACTTCCGTTAGCGCGCCCGTTTCCTCAGACCCTGCTGTCGCCCAGCAACTCCTGCAATTCCTAAAAAGCGCAGGTGTTGTGACCGGTTCCAGTTCAGGCAACGGAGCCGTTAAGCGCTCTCTCTACGAACCGGTCAGTTGGTCCTACGTCGATGACCTGATTCTTCCTGATGACCTTGATGCAGCGCTCAAGGGGATGCTTGATGCTTGGCGCCCGACGCTTGATAAACACGCAAGACTTTGGATCTGGCGCCAGCTAGCGGATCGAGAGGCAAGCGCCTATCTCACATCATTGCTGCGCCGTCACCGTATCGGAGTGCACCGCGTAGATGAAATCCTGAGAAGTCAGGATGAGGAGTGGACTCGTCTGAGCCTGGGGCGGAAACGATACGTGCTCTGGTCATCTGTAAGGGGAGCAGCGAGCCAGTTCCTTAGTAGCGGTGGCAACGAGGACGCCGCACTAGAAGTGCTTTCCCGAGAGATGCGAAGGAGGACGCGCTGGCTGGTAGTAAAGGCGGCCGCGGGTGAACTTCGAAGAACCGACTATTGCTTCCTTCCTGACACAGGTTGGCGACGACCACTGATGATCGATGTAGCGCTGGAAAGCATACTGAAGATAGGCGATGACTACTGGCTTGCAGCTCCATCCTTGGGCGAAATCTAGTCAAAACAGAGGCCCTCGATTACCCACTTCCCTGGCTCAGCTGAACCAAGAATCACGAGACTTGATAGATGCGTCCAATCATTCTTGCACTGGACCTTGAGGGAACACTTATCTCCAATGCCGTCAGTCAAATACCCCGACCCGGCCTGATGGAGTTCCTAAACTATGCCAGCAGCACCTTCAATCGGATCGTCATGTTCACCTCTGTACCCCAAAAGGTTGTTGCAGAGATTACATCCCTCTTGGTGCTGGAGGGACGCGCTCCCGAATGGTCTCAACATCTCCCATACATCGAATGGGACGGTCCGACGAAGGACCTTCGATTCGTTTCGGCAGAACTTGGCGAGGCACTGTTGCTGGATGATCACGGGGCCTACGTGCATCCCGGCCAACACTTCCTCTGGATTGAAGCCCCTCTCTTCGCTGCACCATATTCTGATGGAGACGAGGGGCTGCAGCTGGTGATCCAGCGTCTTGAGGAGCGCCTCAATCCAGGCAGCACAAAGCCCAAGGCGCGGCCTTAGTGGATGGAGTGTGCCGTGGATGCAATCTTCGGACGCCGCAGTGAGACACCGCCAGCCCCCAATACTCGAGGATTCTGTGCACAGAACTAGCTTGTCTCATCCGTTGCAGATTGCGGGACTTTCCGTCGGTGCCAACGGAGGAACCATAGGCGTTACCTTTGCCCCCGGTAAGCATCAGAAAGTTGCAATGACGGGCTCGTGGTGTAGAGATCTCGAGCTCGATCTAGCGTCCGTCTCAGCTTGGGGATGTCGCCATCTGCTTTCCTTGATTGAACCGTGGGAGTTCGACGATCTCGGGATAGGGTCGCTACCCGAACGCGCGCGCGCTCATGGCCTGCACTGGCATGGTCTTCCGATTCGTGATGGAGAAGCGCCGGATCCTCAGTTCTTGGACGAGTGGACACGACTAGGCCCCGTCCTCACTGACGATTTGCTCCGCGGTGACAAAGTAGTCGTTCATTGCAAAGGAGGGCTTGGCAGAGCGGGCACCGTGGCTTCGATGCTACTGCTCGAGAGCAGATCATGCCTAAGCGCTGAAGAAGCTATGGCCAGAGTTCGGAGTGCTCGTCCCGGAGCCGTGGAAACGGCGGAGCAAGAGCGCTTCCTTCTTCACTGGGCTTCTCGGATGCTCTAGAACCGTGTGCGCTGAAGCATCCGTTCTGAACTCTTGACACGGCACTAATCACGTCCAGACCTGTGAACCTCCCAGTGCCGGATCAGCTTCGCCCCGGTGCTCATCGGTGAATCTGAGAACCCGCGGGGAGGTCAGCAATCAGAGGTTTGAGGGGATCTCCCCACGGCAGGCGTATAAGTAGGGAAGGATGAGGAGATCTCCACATGAATGATCTAGACGATTGGCTGTCCAGAGCCTCGGCAGCTACAAGGCCAGACGGCCATGATCGGGCCACCGATAGCCTGGTCCGACGCCTGTCCCAGGAAGCTTCCCCTTCGCAATGGGCCGGTAAGCGAGAGTTCCGCCGGGCACTCGCATGCGCGGCGCTCGCGGCGGTGCTTACCTGCGGAGGAGTAGGCTCCGCCTTCTTTGTCACCCAGGCACCCTCGCGCCCGACATGGGTCGCGGCCCCAGCTTCCATGTCCCCATACGCTCTACTGGTGGAACGCTGATGGCAATCGGACCCCTCATGAGGCTGCCGCTGGCAACAATCGCTGGCGCCATCATTGGCGTAGTGTGCGCGCTGGCTATCGGCTGGATCTGGCACTCGCTCAATCCTGGGCACAGCGATCTCCATGAACGCCTTCACGCCGTGGTGCCTCTGGACGACTCGGAGAAGCAGATCCTCCAGGCCAAGGAACAGCTGTTCGCAACAAGGCGAGGTGAGATCGAAGCGCGCCTGCGGATTGCCAACCGCCAGCTGGCGGACGCCATCGCGGCTGACCCCAAATGGAACCCCCAGGTGGAACGTGCAAGTCGTGAGGTGGAGCGGGCTGCGGGCGATCTCCAGCGCATCACGCTCGAGCATGTGTTCGAGATGCGCGAGGGCTTGAAACCCGAGCACCGGCCGGCCTACGACAAGGCACTCCTTGAAGCACTTCGCACCGACTCTCCCTGAGCCCCACAAACGTTGTGACCATCGAGGACGACAACAACTGGGCAGTTGAAGCTGCGGCGGGTGATGCTGAGGCCTTCGCTCGCCTGGTCCGCCGTCACTCGCCAGCAATCAAGCAGATGGTTCGAGGCATGGGTCTGCCCGAAACCGACGTCGATGATGTCGTGCAGGAGACATTCGTTGCCGCTTGGCGAGGCCTGTCAGAGTACGATCCGACGCGCTCGGTACTTCCTTGGCTGATGCGTATTGGAATCAACAAGGTTCGTGATACGCAACGGTTTCGACGCGTCCGCCACTTCCTGTTTCGGGCCAAGCCTTTGGATGATGAGGAAGGACGCGCCCTGCATTCCGAGCAGGCCGGGCCAGAGCAGGTTGCCGGTTCTCAGCTTGAGCTCGCAGAAGTAAGAAGGGTTCTCAACACGATCGACCCGAGCCTGCGTGAAGCTCTGGTTCTGACTGCCTTCGTCGGCCTTTCCCAGGTTGAAGCAGCTTCCGCCCTGGGTATCAGTCTCAAAACGATAGAGGGTCGCGTCCTGAGAGCGCGGGCCAAACTGACAGATGCACTGAGCCGCGGGAAATAAATTTTCGCCGGATTCGAGGGGAAGGCCGCGCAGGCCGCGTAGTGCAGAAAGACGGCCGAGATTGCGGCCCCACTGCACCGGATCCTCATGAAACCATCATTGCTTGCCCTGACGGTGATGCTGGCCCTGACCAGTATCTCTGCGGCCTATGCCTCGGACGCCCCGAACTTCAGCGCGTTGCTCGAGCAGAGCAGGGCCCAATCCCCCTTCCTTCAGGAAAAGGGGTTCGACACAGCTGCCGCTGCGGGCGAAGCCCGCCAAGCGCGAGCGCTACGTAACCCCACCATTGATGCCCTCGCAGAGAATCTCAACGCTCCCCCCAGCAATGGCGCGAGCCAGCGGCAGACGACCTACACCATCAGCCAGCCACTCGAGATCTTTGGCCAACGTGGGGCTCGAATCCAGGCGGGAGAGAAAGGGCTGCAGGCGGCCGAAGCTCGCCAGCACCAGGCGCAAGTCGAATTCGCCGCAGCCTTGGCTGTTGCCTACGCGTCTTCCGAAGCTGGGCTGATACGGCGCGACATTGCTGCCGAAGATGTTGATCGCGCCAGAGGCGACCTGAAGGCAGCTCAGGCGCTGGTTGACGCAGGAAAGGAGGCCAGCCTGCGCGTAGCACAAGCCCAGGCAGGCTTGAGCTCAGCAGAAGCGATTGCCGCCTCAAGAGAGGCAGAGGCGGCTGCAGCTCTCGAGCAACTGTCAGTACTGGCGGGAAGAGCGGAACCCTACTCAGGCACGTCCGAGTCACTCCTGGTGCGCGAGTGGGTTGCGCCCGCAATTGCGAACGTCGATTCGGCATCTGTCCTGTCTGCGAAGGCAGACGTCGACGCGAGCGATGCGGTTCTGCGCACTGAACGCTTCAAGCGGGCACCGGACCTGAACCTCACCGCAGGCCGTCGCAACTTCGCCGCCGGTGGGGACGCATTGGTCGTCGGCGTGTCTCTGAGCATCCCATTGTTTGACCGGAACAGTGGCGGGATCAGCGCGGCTCGAGCACGGAGCGACGCCGCCCGTGCTCGATTGGATGCCGCACGCCTCCAGAGCCAGGCGGACCGTGCGACTGCGCTTGCGCGTGTTGACGCCGCCAAGCGAGGACTGATCGCTGCCTCCAAGGGAGAGGAAGCAGCCACGGAAGCCTACCGAATGGCGCGCTTGGGATACGAGGCCGGTAGAACCCCACTGGTTGAGCTGCTGCTTAGCCGTCGCACGCTGACGGACGCGAGGCTGAGCGTGGTGGATGCACGACTCGCACGCGTTGCCGCCTACGCATCGCTCGCCGTGGCCAGCGGTCAGATTGCCTTTGGAGACATGTAGATGAAGAGAAGTATTCCGGCTGTTAACACCCTGACGATGATCGGCGTGGCTACCTTGGCGCTTGGCGCAGGATTTGGCATTGCACGCTTATCCGCCCCTTCAGAGACGGTGGTCGACCCCGCGAAAGACGAAGCCAGCGCCAGTGCGCCGGCGGAGGCGGCTCAGGAAGTCGCGATTCCCAAGGAGTATGTTGCCGCTGCGGGGATCTCGGTGGAGCCCGTCACTTCCGCTCAGGTAGCGGCGAACATCACCGCATCGGGTTCGGTCGTGGCAATCCCCGGTGGTGAGGCCGTCGTGGTGGCACGTGCGGCCGGTAACGTCACCGATGTCATCCGGCAGGTGGGCGACAAGGTGAAGAAGGGCGAAGTGCTGGCACGCGTAGCCAGCCCTGATGGGGCCCGTATTGCGGCTGACCTTCGTGTGGCCAGCGCCAGCCTCTCCCTCGCCGAAAAGAACGTCAAGCGCGATGAGTCGTTGCTCGCACAGGGCGTGTTGGCACGACAAGAGGCCGAGGCGAGTCGCGCCGCTTATCTCACAGCGCAAGCAGAAGCACAACGCGCTGCCCTGGTGGCACGCACCGCCAATGTGGATGGAGGAGGTAGCGTCAACGTCATCAGCCCTATCGATGGAACCATCAGCAGCTCGCAAGTGACTCTGGGCGCTTTCGTCGAGCCGCAGGCCTCCCTCTATAGGGTCACAGGTTCCAATGGCGTGGAGATTCAGGCCTCCGTTCGTGCGGGTGACACCGGTCGGATCAAGGCCGGCGACAGCGCGTCCATTACCCGCTCCGACGGAAGCGTCACCTCAGGCAAGGTCCGTTCAGTTGCTGCCGCCGTAGGTGGGCTGACAAGGGCTGCCACAGTCGTAATCACCCCGAGCGCAGAGGCGAACGGATTGGTTGTGGGTGACGGTGTGCAGGTCCGGCTGGTCACCGCTTCCGGATCGGGTGAGGGGCTGTCTGTCTCGGAAGAGGCGGTCCAGAACATCGACGGAAAAGACGTCCTCTTCGTCAGAACCAGTAAGGGGTTCACTGCACAGCCGGTCTTCATTGGCCTCCGTAGCGGTGGTATGGCGCAGATCCTTTCTGGCGTCACTGCGGGAACCCCGGTTGCTACCCGTAATGCGTTTCTGGTGAAGGCCGAGATGAAAAAGTCGGGCGGAGACGAGTAATGATCGAGCAAGTACTTACGGGTGCCGTACGGCACCGCTGGCTGGTTCTGTTCATCACACTGGTGATTGCGGTGATCGGCGGGTGGCAACTGAACCTGCTACCGATCGACGTGACTCCGGATATCACGAACAAGCAGGTCCAGATCAACACCGTCATCCCGACGCTGAGTCCAGTGGAGGTCGAGAAGCGCGTTACCTACCCGATCGAGACCGCGATGGCAGGACTTCGGGGCGTCGCGAACACCCGGTCGTTCTCGCGCAACGGCTTCAGCCAGGTCACGGTGATCTTCGATGAGAGCGCAGACCTCTACTTCATGCGCCAACAGGTCACCGAGCGACTGACTCAGGCTCGGCCCCAGTTGCCGGAGGGTGCCGAACCGCTGATGGGCCCGGTTTCGACCGGGTTGGGCGAAGTATTCCACTACAGCGTTGAATTCACCCACCCAGATGGCAAAGATGCCCCGCGAAATGATGGTAAGCCTGGCTGGCAAAGCGACGGTTCGTTCCTGACTGATCAGGGGGAACGGCTGACGGACAACATGGCACGTCTGGCCTACTTGCGCACAGTCCAGGACTGGATTGTGCGGCCTCAGCTGCGCACGACGCCGGGCGTAGCAGACGTCGACAGCCTCGGCGGCTACGTCAAGGAGTATGTCGTTGAGCCCAATGCGAGCAAGCTCGCAGAGTACGGGTTCTCCTATACCGACCTAGCCGACGCGTTGCAGGATGCCAACCTGTCGGTCGGAGCAGACTACATCCAGAGGTCGGGCGAGTCCTATCTGGTGCGCGCAGACGCCCGCATCCGCTCCGTGGACGAGATTGCCCGTGCCGTTGTGGGCAATCGCAACGGAGTTCCCGTAACAGTGGGAGACGTCGCACGTGTGGTCGTTGACGGTGAGCTCCGCCGCGGTGCCGCCAGCCGCAATGGCTACGAGACCGTCGTTGGCAGCGCACTCATGCTGGTTGGCGCCAACAGCCGAACTGTGGCGGCCGCAGTGGGTGACAAGCTGCAGGAGATCGGCAAGACCATGCCGCCGGGCGTGAGGATTGTTCCCACGCTGGACCGATCCCAGCTGGTTGTCGCAACGATCAAGACCGTCGCCAAGAACCTGGCCGAAGGCGCTCTTCTAGTCGTGGTCATCCTATTTGCATTGCTCGGAAACTGGCGAGCTGCTGTCATTGCTGCATTGGTGATTCCGTTGTCCCTGCTGATCACCGCGATCGGCATGAACAAGCTCGGGATCTCTGGCAACCTGATGAGTCTGGGTGCGCTCGACTTTGGCCTGATCATCGACGGCGCGGTCATCATCGTCGAGAACGCGCTGCGCCGTTTGGCAGAGCGACAGCATGCACTTGGGCGCCCACTCAATCTATCGGAGCGGCTGCATGAAACGATCGCCTCGTCCAAGGAGATGGTCCGCCCGACCGTGTATGGGCAGGCGGTCATCTTCCTGGTCTTCGTGCCATGCCTGACCTTCCAGGGCGTCGAGGGAAAGATGTTCTCCCCGATGGTAATTACCCTGATGCTGGCGCTGGCCTCTGCATTCGTGCTCTCCCTCACTTTCGTTCCGGCGATGGTGGCGGTCATGCTCAAGGGCCACATTTCCGAGAAAGAAGTACGGGTAGTCGCTGCCACCAAGAGCCGCTATCAGCCGATGCTTCGCAGCGCAATCCGCCAACCCATGCCCTACCTGGCCGGTGGTCTTGGCGTCCTGGTGGCCGGCGTTGTGGCCTTTGGCTTTGTGGGTCGGGAGTTCATGCCCACATTGGATGAGCAGAATCTCAACCTGTCCTCCGTTCGCATCCCGTCCACATCGATCGAGCAGTCCGTCGCCATCGACCTTCCTCTTGAGAAGGCACTGATGACGTTGCCGGAGGTACAGACGGTGTACTCCAAGGCCGGTACCGCAAGCCTGGCCGCAGATCCCATGCCGCCCAACGCGTCCGACAACTACGTGATCCTCAAGCCCAAGGACCAATGGCCGGATGGAGTGAAGACCAAAGAGCAGGTGATCGAGAGGATTCGAGAGAAGACAGCCTTTCTTGTTGGTAACAACTATGACGCCACCCAGCCCATCGAGATGCGCTTCAATGAGCTGATCGGCGGCGTTCGTAGCGACGTTGCAGTCAAGATCTATGGCGAAGACCTGACGGCGCTTGCCGGCAGCGCTGACAAGATTGCGAGCGTCCTCAAGAAGATTCCGGGCGCATCGGATGTCCGTGTGGCGCAAACGGGAGGCTTCCCGACCTTTGACATGGCATTCGACCGGGCCGCGATCGCCCGTTACGGACTGACCGTCAAGGAAGTGGCCGACACAGTGTCTGCTGCGCTGGCAGGTCGCATGGCGGGCCAGATCTTCGAAGGTGATCGGCGCTTCGACGTAGTGGTTCGTCTGCCCCGTGTGGACCGCAGCGATCTCGATGTACTGGGAGCCGTTCCGGTCATGCTGCCGCCAGGCAGTCAGGAAGGCCGTCAGTCTGTTCCGCTTCGTGAATTGGTCAGCTTCCGCTTCACGCAGGGTCTGAACGAAGTCAGCCGCGACAATGGCAAACGTCGAATCTATGTGGAAGCGAATGTGGTCGGGCGTGACCTGGGTAGCTTCGTTGACGACGCCAAGGCGGCTATTGGCCAGCAGGTGCAGTTGCCCACCGGTTCCTGGATCGAATGGGGCGGGCAGTTCCAAAATCTGCAGGCAGCAACGAAGCGACTGGCGATCATTGTGCCTCTCTGCTTCATCCTCATTGCGGCCGTCCTCTACATGGCGATTGGCAACGGTTTGCTGACAGGTACGGTACTGACTGCAGTGCCACTTGCTCTGGCCGGTGGATTCTTCGCATTGGCGTTGAGAGGAATCCCCTTCTCGATCTCAGCCGCTGTGGGCTTCATCGCGGTATCTGGTGTCGCGGTGCTCAACGGCCTGGTTCTGATCTCCGCGATCAAGAAACGCCTGCACGAGGGGCTTCCGCCAGATGAGGCGGTCGAACTGGGTGCAATGGAGCGCGTCAGACCGGTTCTTATGACCGCGCTGGTTGCCTCCCTGGGCTTCGTCCCGATGGCGATTGCAACGGGTACGGGCGCCGAAGTGCAGAAGCCACTGGCTACAGTGGTTATCGGGGGTCTTGCCACGGCAACCGTACTGACGCTGTTCGTGCTGCCTGCGCTGTGCGGGCTGGTACTCCGAAGAACTGCGCGCAGGAAGGCCGCGGGCATTGAAGACCCCCTGCCGGTACCCGAAGTCGATTGAGCACAAGCCCCTTCCACGGCTTCACGTCCTGCCCTACGGATCGGATTACGATCCGCAGGGCAGCGGCGCTTTCCACTGTTCCATCTAGAGGTGAGCCATGATCGAGGTCCTACGCTTTCCAACATTCAGGAACCTGTTCGCTGCGCAGGTTATCGCGCTGATCGGCACGGGCTTGGCTACCGTGGCGCTCTCTCTTTTGGCCTATGACCTGGCGGGGGCTGAGGCGGGCGCTGTGCTAGGTACGGCTCTGGCAATCAAGATGATTGTCTACGTGCTGTTGGCCCCTCTGTCCGGAGCGATCGTCCCGGCAAATCTACGCAAACCGGTGCTTATTGCCCTCGACCTGGTGCGGGCGGGCGCGGCGCTTTGTCTGCCGTTCGTCAACCAGATCTGGCAGGTGTACCTGCTCATTGCCTTGCTGCAGTCGGCCTCGGCGTGCTTCACCCCTCTGTTCCAGTCGACGATCCCGGAAATCCTGAAGGAGGAACGCGACTACACCCGAGCACTGTCCCTGTCGCGCCTGGCCTATGACCTGGAGAGCCTGCTGAGTCCCGCGTTGGCCGCTGCTCTGCTGACGCTGATCAGCTTCCACGGCCTGTTCGCTGGTACGTCCGTAGGCTTCGTGATATCCGCCATGCTGGTGTTCTCAACTGCATTCCCCTTCGTTGCTCCTTCCCTGAGAAAGGACGGTCCCTACGCCCGCGCGATTCGAGGAATGCGGATCTACCTGAAGACGCCCAGGCTGAAAGGGTTGCTTGCCCTTAATCTGTGTGCGGCCGCCGGCGGCGCCATGGTGTTCGTGAACACTGTCGTCGTGGTGCGCAACGTTCTCGGCGGAGCAGAGTCACAGGTGGCATGGGCGCTGGCAGCTTTCGGTGGCGGTTCGATGCTGACGGCGCTTGTCCTCCCCAAGGTTCTCGATCGGGTGGCTGACAGGCGTGTGATGCTCTCCGCAGCCCTTGCAATGTGCATTGTACTTGTGACCCTCAGTCTTACCTGGCTGCTCTCGCCCTCCTCCATAGGTTGGCCCATCGTGCTCGCCGGCTGGGCATTGTTGGGGATGAGCTATGCGGGGCTGGTGACTCCTGGCGGCAGATTGCTGCGACGATCAGCGGAATCCACCGATCTGCCATTCCTGTTCGCAGCGCAGTTCTCTCTCTCCCACGTGTGTTGGCTGATTGCCTACCCTCTGGCGGGAACCGTGGGTGCGAAGTTTGGAATGCCAGTGGCGATCATGGCACTGGCAGTAGTCGGCATCGCCGGATTCGTGTTCGCCTGGAGAATCTGGCCCGCCCATGACCCGGACGAGATTTCCCACGGTCACGACGATCTGGCTGCGGACCATCCCCACTGGGCGGAACACGCCTCTTCCAACGGCAAGCATTCACATCGGTATGTCATCGACGACGTGCACCCTCGTTGGCCTGGATGACGGAAACTTGAACAAGGGGCGCGAGAGGGCATTTTCACCGCTCGCGCCCGACGTTGTCATATCGACTTTGCCAGAACAAGCCTCTAGTCTTTGCCCGTGCGATCCCTTCGTCTACCAACCAGCGTGCTGTTGCGCAGCTGCATCTTCATGATGCTGGTGGCGAGTCTGCTCGTGCGACCCGTCCTGAATCATCTGGGTGAGCTGCACGGCTTGCAGCACATCGTGCAGGCTGCGGTGGAACATGGTCACCCCCATGTTGGGGTGAGTGATGCCGCAGACCGTGATCTTGAACACGCGGTTGGATTGCACAGCCTGTTGCACCAGGCCGATCTGACGGCTTCTGTAGGCATCTTGGCCAGCCTTGCTGGACCCGCTCGAGTTGATCTGAGCGATATCCATCCCTGGCACCAGCCAGCGGCAGAGCTTCAGCATCATCGCTCATCCCTGTTCAGGCCTCCTATCGCCTGAGACCCAGGCATCGTGCTCGCACTGAGCAGAGGCTTGGCAGCGCCCGTCCAGTCAATCCTTACTGGACGTTCGTCGCTGCAAGAAATTATTCATTCGTTCCCCGCCCGGACCCCGCTTACGCGCAGTGATCCGTGTGACGTGCCGTGCGCGCCTTCTGCGCACTCGTAGCACGTTGCGCCGGTTCCCAGTGTCGTAGCGGATAGCTTTGGCGGAGGTCCGCTGACCGCATTCGTAGATCCTCATCATGATCCCCAGTTCTGAATCCGGGACGCTCTCGCGCGTCCTTCTCCAACCCCCACTACTGTCGCACTGGCCGCGAACTCTACTCGCACTGCTTTCCCTGTTCATGCTGCTACTCACAGCTGACGGGGCGTTGGCTCACGCGATCGCCGAAGGCGACAAGGGCTACATCCAGGAAATATCTGGAGTAAATCTGATCGCATTCGCCTATCTGGGCGCGAAACACATGGCCACCGGCTATGACCACATCCTGTTCCTCCTGGGCGTGGTGTTCTTCCTGTACCGGATGAAGCATGTCGCGCTGTATGTGACGCTGTTCGCGATCGGGCACTCCACAACGATGCTGCTGGGTGTGCTGTTCAACGTGGGCATCAACAGCTACCTGATCGACGCAATCATTGGTCTGTCTGTGGTCTACAAGGCCTTGGACAATCTGGGCGCCTACCAGCGTTGGTTCGGCTTCCAGCCAAACACAAAGGTTGCGACGTTGATCTTCGGCCTGTTCCACGGCTTTGGTCTGTCAACCAAGATCATCGAGTACGACATCTCACCCGATGGTCTGTTGCCCAACCTGCTTGCGTTCAACGTCGGCGTGGAGATCGGCCAGATCCTCTCGCTTGGCGCGATTCTGATCGCAATGGGCTACTGGCGCCGCACGCCCAGCTTCTTCAAGCACGCCTACACCGCCAATGCCGCCATGCTCTGCGCCGGATTCATTCTGATCGGCATGCAGCTCACTGGCTACTTCGTTTCCTGACTTTCAAGAGAACTACATCATGTACAACAGTAAGCCCGCCGAAGGCGACCTTCCCACCAGCCGCCAGCTGGGACGCACCACCGCAATTGCCGCCGGCATCGCCATCATCCTCCTGGTTGGAGTGGTGATGCCATCTGAGTACGGAATCGATCCCACTGGTGTTGGTCGGGTACTTGGTCTGAAGGAAATGGGGGAGATCAAGGAACAGCTTGCCGAGGAAGCGGCAGCTGACGCTGCGATGGACGCAAAGGCCGCCGAAGACGAGGCAGCCGCCCTGCTGACGCAGGTGTCCACGCAGAACCGTAAGACCGTTGAAGTTGCTCAGAAGCCTGCCGCGAGTAATGCGGCCACCGCTGCCGAATGGCGGGACGAAGAACAGGTTGTCCTGACGCCGGGCCAGGGCACCGAGATCAAGCTCGTCATGAAGGCGGGCGAGCGCGCCAGCTACCAGTGGTCTGTTGAAGGCGGCGTCGTGAACTTCGACACCCACGGAGACGGCGGCGGTCGAGCGATCAGCTATGAGAAGGGTCGAGGGGAAGCCACCAAGCAGGGGGTGCTCCTGGCTGCCTTCGATGGCAACCACGGATGGTTCTGGCGCAACAGGGGCGAGGAGCCCGTAACGCTTCTGCTCCGCACCGGAGGGGAGTACGAGTTGATCAAGAAGATGTAAACCGCAGCGGTGAGCGGTGGCCGGGTGCGCTTAAGGCCCGGCCACCGCCCTATGTGGGGTATTTCCGATGGGCTGCGCCCAGTTTCGGCCCCTCGACAACCCCAGCCAGCCCCGCTTAAGCTAACCCATATGCGTCTTTCCGCCCGCCACGGCCTTGCCCTCAGGATCAGCTTCTTTGCGCTGATGCTGTTGAGTGTCGTTGCGCGGCCGATGGTGATCCAGCTCAGCGAACTGCACGGATTGGAACATGACATCGCAGCAGCGGTGGATCATGGCCATTCACATGCCGGCGGTGCGGGCGACAATCTGGACCCGGATCACGCCACTGGCGCTCATGCGGTACTGCATCAGGCAGACGCGAGTTTCGCTGGAAGCTTGTTCACGCCCCACGTCTACCTGGCTTCACTACCGCTGGCCGGTGAAGTCCATGCTCTGCGACTTCTGAGGGTGCCTGCAGGGCACCCGGCGTCACCCTTCCGACCTCCGATCGTCTGACGACCCTAGCTGCGCTCTAGCAGCCTGAGCGCGCCTCCCGTGTAGCGGGACGCGGCGCGTCGTTCTGACTTTCTTTCCGGAGGCTTCCGTGAAATTCCGTAGTGTGTGGGCGCTGGCTGTTGCCGGCGCCTGCGGTGTGGCCCTTCCTGGCCACGCCGCCGAAGTGCTGCGCCTGGAGGATGCGGTTGCCCGCGCCCTTGGCACTCACCCAAGCGTGCAGGCAGATGCCGCACAAATAGAGGCGACAAAGAACCGTGCGGCGCGAGAGGGCTTAGCAGCCCCGTTGGTGCTCGGCGGAGAACTGGAGAACGTGGCCGGTAGTGGCAGCGTGCGAGGTATGGACGCTGCCGAGGCAACGTTCCGGGTATCCAAGATTCTGGAACTGGGTGGCAAGCGGGCGGCCCGCCAAGCGCTTGGCGGCGCGGAGGTCGATGCAGCCCAGCGAGAGGCTGATGTGACCCGGGTGGCCATCGCCACACGCACCGCTGGTCGATTCATCGACGTGCTTGCGGCGCAGGAGCATGTCGAGCATGCGGAAGAGCGGATTCGTATGGCCCGCGCGCTCCAGCGAGAGGTGGCCCGCTGGGTCTCTGCGGCACGGAACCCGGACTCAGACCTGAGGGCCGCTGAAATCGCCCTGGCCGATGCAGAGCTCAAGCGTGATCAAGCAGTCCAGCGGTTGGAGGCATCGCGCATGGCGCTTGCGTCTTCCTGGGGCTCTTTCACCGCTGACTTCGACACCGTCGCCGGCGATACAAACATCCTCCCCCCGCTGGATGACTACCAGACGCTGTCCGAACGCCTTCAGAACGCGCCACAGCAACGTGCCTTCGATGCCCAGTCCAGAATTCTTGCCGCGCGCCGCGATGTCGCCGTTTCCAGCGCGAAGCCTGACGTGAGTGTTGGATTTGGACTTCGCCGTCTTGAAGCAACGAAGGACAGTGGCTTGGTCATGTCGATCTCGGTTCCCTTGGGAACCCGGCGTCGATCAGCCTACTCGGTATCCGAAGTCGACTACGAACTGAGTGCGCTCAAGTCACGCCGTGAAGCACAAATGTTGGAGCTCAACCAGGAGCTGTTCGGAGTCTATCAACAGCTGCGCCAAGCGCAGTTGGAGGTCACCTCCGTTCGTGAGCGGCAGCTCCCCAAGGCGGAGCAGGCGATGAATCAGAGCCGTCGTGGCTTCGAGGAGGGTCGATTCTCCTATCTCGCATTGAGCCAGGCGCAGAAGACGCTGTTCGACCTTCGTGAGCGCGAAGTCGAGTCCGCCGCACTCTATCTCCGATTGCTGGTCGAGGCAGATCGCCTCACCGCCTCCGCCCAGGATATCCGCCCATGAATCGTTACGCCCTTCTTATGTTGCTTCCGCTGGCACTGGCCGCCTGTGGCGGTGAAAAGCCGGTTGAGAAAGAAGCCGCAGAGTCCACCGCCGCGGCCGGCGACTACGAGCGCGGCCCCAACCGCGGTCGCATGCTCCGCGATGGTGATTTCGCACTTGAAGTCACCGTCTATGAAACCAACACGCCTCCTCAGTTCCGCCTCTACGCCTATCGAAATGACAAGCCGATCTCACCGAATGAGGTGAAGGCAACAATGCAGTTGAAGCGCCTCGACGGTGAGGTCAATGATTTCACTTTCACCGCCGAAAACGACTATCTCGTGGGGAACGGCGAGGTCGTGGAACCTCATTCTTTCGACGTGAAGGCAGACGCAGTGGTAGGAGGAAAGACACACACCTGGTCCTATCAGTCCTATGAGGGCCGTACCACCATCGAGCCAAGCGCTGCCAAGGATGCGGGTGTGGTGGTGGAAGAGGCTACCGCTGGCACTATCCGCGATACGGTCACGCTGATGGGGAACATCGCGGTCAACACTGGCCGCCAGGCCGCCGTCAAAGCACGATTCCCAGGTATTGTCCGCAGCGTGTCGGTCGAGATGGGCCAACGCGTTTCCGCAGGGCAGACGCTGGCGACGGTTGAAGGCAATGACAGCATGCGCACCTACGCGGTGATTGCTCCCTTCAGCGGCATCGTTCTTGCGCGCAACACCAGTGTTGGTGATGTGGCCGCCGACAACACACTGTTCGACGTTGCCGATCTGTCAGAGGTCTGGGTCGATCTACGAGCTCTGGGCACTGACGCCGAGCGTCTCGCTCCAGGTCAAGCAGTGCGGATCCGTTCCGCCACGGGTGCCTTGGAGACTGAAGGTAGGCTCCAAAGCCTGCTTCCGCTGGCAAGCAGCGGCCAAAGCGTGGTTGCGCGCGTGAGTATCCCCAATGGTGACGGCAAGTGGCGTCCAGGAATGGCTGTCTCGGCCGAGGTCATCATTGCCGAGACACCTGTTCCACTGGCCGTCAAAGAGTCAGGGCTCCAGCGATTTCGCGACTTTACCGTCGTATTTGCGCAGGTGGGCGATACCTATGAGGTGCGCATGCTTGAGCTTGGAAAGCGTGATGGCGAGTGGGCAGAGGTTCTTGGCGGACTGAAGCCCGGAACGCGGTACGTCGCCGAGCAGAGCTATCTGATCCGTGCAGACATCGAGAAGTCTGGCGCCAGCCACGACCACTAAGGATCCATCATGCTAGAGCGAATCATTCGCGCGTCCATCGCGCATAGATGGCTTGTGCTGCTTCTGGTCCTGGCGCTGTCAGGCTTGGGCATCTGGAACTACAGCAAGCTGCCAATCGACGCCGTCCCTGACATCACCAATGTCCAGGTCCAGATCAACACCGAAGCACCGGGCTACTCTCCACTGGAGGCAGAGCAGCGGGTAACGTTCCCCGTCGAGACAGCCTTGGCCGGCTTAGCCAAGCTGGAGTACACGCGGTCCATCTCGCGTTATGGTCTCTCCCAGGTCACCGTTGTATTCGAAGACGGTACCGACATCTACTTCGCGCGGCAGCAGGTGGCCGAGCGCTTGCAGCAAGCCGCATCCCAGCTCCCAACTGGGCTGAAGCCAACGCTGGGCCCGGTCGCCACCGGTCTCGGTGAGATCTTCATGTACACCGTGGAAGCCGAGAAGGGTGCTGAAGAGACCTGGACGCCGATGGCGCTTCGTACCCTCCAGGATTGGGTGGTACGCCCCCAGATGCGACATCTGAAAGGTGTTACAGAGGTCAACACCGTCGGTGGCTATGTGCGGCAGTTCCACATCACGCCTGACCCGCGCAAGCTTCAGGCGTACGAGCTGACCATGCAGGATGTGATGGAGGCCGTGGCGCGCAGCAATGCGAACGTGGGTGCCGGCTACATTGAAAAGAGTGGTGAACAGTACCTTGTGCGCGTTCCTGGCCAAGTGGCGGACATGGACGGCCTGCGCAAGATCGTGGTCGCCAATCGCGAGGGGCTGCCGCTTCGCGTCGGTGACCTCGCAGACGTTCACGAGGGCACCGAACTGCGAACGGGTGCAGCGACCAAAGATGGCAAGGAAGTGGTACTTGGTACTGCATTCATGCTCATTGGTGAGAACAGCCGCGAAGTCGCTCAGCGAACCGCTGCCAAGCTGAAGGAGATCGACGAGACGCTTCCAGAAGGTGTCCGCGCGCATGCGGTCTATGACCGTACGGAGCTGGTCGACCGCACCATTGAAACCGTCAAGAAGAACCTACTGGAAGGTGCCCTGCTGGTCATTGCGGTGCTGTTCCTTCTGCTCGGAAATCTTCGCGCCGCACTGATCACGGCCGCGGTCATTCCTTTGACCATGCTGCTGACCATCTCCGGCATGGTCCAGAACCGTGTCTCAGCAAATCTGATGAGCTTGGGTGCGCTGGACTTCGGTCTGATCGTCGACGGCGCGGTCATCATTGTTGAGAACTGTCTGCGCCGCTTCGGCGAGCGTCAGCACGCCCTGGGGCGTCTGTTGACCCGGGATGAGCGCTTTGCTTTGGCCGCCAGCGCCAGTGCCGAGGTGATCAAGCCCAGCTTGTTCGGCTTGTTCATCATTGCCGCCGTCTACATCCCGATCTTTGCGCTCTCCGGCGTGGAAGGAAAGATGTTCCACCCGATGGCCCTGACCGTCGTTATCGCGCTGACTGGTGCGATGGCATTGTCCCTCACGTTCGTTCCCGCTGCGGTTGCTCAGTTTGTCACGGGCAAGGTCTCGGAGAAGGAAACCAAGGCTATGCGGGGCGTAACCAAGCTGTATGGCCCGATGCTGGAGCGGGCAGTCAGTGCTCGCAAACTGGTTGTGGGTGGTGCAGCCGTCCTCACCGTACTGGCGGGTCTTCTGGCCAGTCGCATGGGCACTGAGTTCATTCCGAATCTGGACGAAGGTGATATTGCGCTTCACGCGCTGCGCATTCCCGGCACTAGTCTGACGCAAGCCATCGGCATGCAGCGCCAGCTTGAAGCGACCATCAAGAAGTTCCCCGAGGTGGATGAGGTTGTCGCAAAGATCGGCACAGCAGAGGTAGCGACCGACCCCATGCCACCGTCGGTCGCAGACACCTTCATCATGCTCAAGGATCGCGACCAATGGCCTGATCCCCGCAAGCCAAAGGCGCAGCTCATTGCTGAGCTGGAGAAGGCTGTCCGAGCAATTCCCGGCAACAACTACGAGTTCACCCAGCCCGTGCAGATGCGCATGAACGAGCTGATTGCCGGTGTACGCGCCGAGGTGGCGGTGAAGTTGTACGGTGACGACCTGGATCAGCTGGCGCAGATCGGCAGCCAGATCGAGGACGCCGCAGGTTCCATCCCAGGCGCCGCAGACGTGAAGTTAGAGCAGATCAGTGGTCTGCCTCTTATGACCATCACGCCTGACCTGGGTGCTTTGGCCCGCTATGGCGTTTCGATCGACGAGGTCCAGAAGACCATCTCTGTTGCGCTGGGCGGTGAGGCGGTCGGTCAGGTCTTTGAGGGTGATCGTCGCTTCGACATCGTCGTTCGTCTGCCCGAGAACCTGCGTCAGGACACCCGGACGCTCGCATCGCTACCGGTAGCCGTCGCCGTCGGGGCCAGTTCCGGCGAACAGAGAGCGTTCGTTCCGCTGGGGCAGCTGGCTAAAGTTGAAGTTGCGCCAGGCCCAAACCAGGTCAGTCGCGAGAACGGCAAGCGTCGCGTCGTCATCACCAGCAACGTACGTGGTCGCGACCTTGGTTCGTTCGTAGAGGAGCTGCGAGAGAAGGTTGGTCAGGAGGTGCAGTTGCCGGAAGGCTACTGGATTGAGTATGGCGGTACCTTCGAGCAGCTCATCTCTGCCAGCAAGCGGCTGTCCGTGGTCGTGCCGGTCGTCCTGGTGATGATCTTCGGCTTGCTCTTCATGGCGTTCGGCTCGGGCAAGGATGCTGCCATCGTGTTCAGCGGCGTTCCACTTGCGTTGACCGGTGGCGTGGTGGCTCTGTGGATGCGTGACATACCCCTGTCCATTTCTGCAGGCGTGGGGTTCATCGCGCTGTCGGGCGTCGCCGTGCTCAACGGCCTGGTCATGATCAGCTTCATCAAGAGCCTTAGGGAACAGGGCACTCCCCTGCACCAAGCGGTAACCGAAGGTGCACTGACCCGGCTGCGCCCCGTGCTGATGACGGCCCTGGTTGCCAGCCTGGGCTTCCTGCCAATGGCCCTAAACGTTGGGGCTGGCGCGGAAGTTCAGCGCCCGCTGGCGACGGTCGTTATCGGCGGAATCATCTCCTCCACGCTGCTGACCTTGCTGGTGTTGCCGGCGCTCTATCGCCTCATCCACCGCGAAGGGGATGAGCGGAAGGAGGACGCAGCGTGAACCCGTCCATCTCAACCCCTCCCAGGAACATGCAGTTGACCATTTCCAAACGAACCCAAGCGTGGCTCTACCTGCTTGCAGCCATCCTTCTGCCTTGCGTTGCTTGGGCGCATGGCGTCAGTGAAGGCGACCAGGCCTTCCTGGAAGACAGTACCGGCCTGCAGCTCATCGCGTTCACGTACCTCGGCGCCAAGCACATGGTGACTGGATACGACCACCTCCTGTTTCTGTTCGGGGTGATCTTCTTCCTGTACCGGATGCGTGATGTCAGCATCTACGTGACGTTGTTCGCGATCGGCCACAGCACCACCTTGCTGCTAGGTGTCCTGGGCGGATTGCATGTGAATGCGTACCTGGTCGACGCAATCATTGGCCTGTCGGTTGTCTACAAGGCGCTGGACAACATGGGCGCGTTCAAGCGCTGGTTTGGGGTACAGCCCAACACCAAAGCCGCCGTGCTGATCTTTGGCTTCTTCCATGGCTTTGGTCTAGCGACAAAGCTGCAGGATTTCTCGCTCTCACCTGACGGGCTTGTCCCAAACATGCTCGCCTTCAACGTGGGGGTCGAGATCGGACAGCTGCTCGCGCTCGCAGGCATCTTGATCGTGATGGGCTTCTGGCGCCGCTTGCCGTCATTCCATCGACAGGCGTACAGCATCAACACCGCCCTTATGTGCGCCGGCTTCGTGCTTGTTGGCATGCAGCTCACCGGCTACTTCGTTTCCTGAATCTACAGAGGTACTCATGTCCATCACGCTTTCCAATCAGCTGCCCAGCACTCGCAAGCTGCTGAAATCCACCGCCCTGGCCGCTGCCGTTGCAGGGGTGATTCTGCTCACCACCGTGCTTCCCGCGGAGTACGGAATCGACCCTACGGGCGTAGGTAAGGTTCTGGGTCTGGACGCCCTAGCCTCCACTGACCAGGTAGAGGCCGTAGCTCCCCCAGTTCCGGCATCTGCTGGCAGCGCCGAAGCCGTCTCGGCGCTGTTCGAGAAGGCCAAGGTTGCCTTCGGGAGCAATGGCAAGCAGGCCTTCGAACCCGCCGCTGTCTCTCTCGCCAGCACTCCTTTACGGCAGGACTCACTGACGATCGAGCTTGCCCCTGGTAAGGGCCAGGAGGTGAAGGCCCATATGGCTCAGGGCGCTGGGATGGTTTTCAGCTGGAAGGCCACGTCTGATGTTGCCGTGGACATGCACGGCGAGCGTCCCGACGTGAAGGGCCCCTGGACCAGCTACGCCGTTGAAGGCGCCCAGCGTCAGGCCGAGGGAACGTTCATTGCTCCCTTTGAAGGTACCCATGGGTGGTACTGGCAGAACCGCGGCAGCACCCCCGTGATCATCGAGGTGCAAATTACCGGCTACCAAGCCGACCTCTACCAGCCGTGACACCCGGCATAACGCCGAAATCAACCTAGGAGAAGCAACATGAAGAATCGTTTTGCCCTCATCAGCGTCCTTTTCGCTTCCATTGCAGCGTCCGCATCGGCCTTCGCACATGATCCGGCGCTTCATGCCGAGTCGGAAGTGAAGGAGGCGCCTAAGGCAAAGCCTGCTACGTGTGAACAGCTGGCTGACCGGACGAAGTTCAAGGTGGATCTTGCCGATCCTCAGACCAAGGCGCTGAAGGACAGGTGCGACGCTCAGGCGCAGTCGGCTGCGAAGAAGAAGTAATTGATTGCGGCGAATGGTCCGGCTTGGGTGAAGTCGGACCATTCGTCTTTACCCTTGAGCCAAGCGAATAGTGCCAGCGTCGTCCTACAAATAGACCTCGGTTAGACCCTCATTCTTCCAACAGGCTCGCTCTCGAATGCTAGCGTTTGACCGGAGGATTGCGATTAGAGCCGCACTCGGGCTTACATTCTCCAAACCCGAGTGCGGCAAAGTTCATTTGCAATCATCGACGTGATCGAACGTGCTGAACCGAACGCAATCTCCTGACCTGATCAACCCGCCTTAGAAGCGCGCGGTCGCGCCCACAAAGAGCGTGCGTGCGCCGCCGTCGTAATTATTGCCTTCTTCAAGCGTGGAAACATCACCCAAGTTCAGTACGCCGACGCGCAAGGTCAGGTTTTCGTTCACATCGAGAGCGGTGACCAGATCCACCGTGGTGTATGCCTTGGCGAAGGTAGGTCTGGACGAAGACACAAGCTGCTTCCCGATGTGTTGCGCGCTGAGGTTAAGCGACCATGCATCGGACACGCTCCAGTTCAGCGAAGTGTTGGCGGTGATCTTCGGCACCACTAGCAGGCTGGCGCCGGTGGTGCGGTTCTTCGATTCCAACATGCGTGTGGCGTTGGTGGTCCAGCTCAGTCGCTCGTGCAGCGGCACGGTCACACTGGCTTCCACGCCTCGCGTGCGAGCCTTCTGGATGTTCTGCGCCACCGTCCACCAGAAGCCGTTTACGAAGCTAGTGTTCTGGCCTGGGATCTCGCGCAGCGGCACCTGTTCGATCTTGTCGTCGAAGTTGGTCAGGAAGTAGGTGGCCGATGCGGACCAGCCGTTCTGGTCGAAGCCCACGCCAAGCTCATAGTTGGTGCTGGTTTCCGGTTTCAGGTTCGGGTTACCGGCCATGTAGCAGCCGGTCGTGCCGTCGGCGTTGATCAGCCGGCTGTTCCAGCCTTCCGGGGTCAGGCTGCCGCAGCCGCGTCCCAGAGACTGGGTGGCCGCACCAGCGGTGCCCTGCTTAAGATTGGGCGCGCGGAACCCTTTGGAGACACCGCCGCGTACTGTCCATGCGTCTGCCGGGTGCCACACGCCGTAGATGCGCGGGCTCACGTTGTCGTCGTAGTTGTCGGTGTTGTCCCAGCGCACGCCCAGAGTCAGCACGAAGCGCTCGTGCAGGGTGATGTGGTCTTCGGCGAACAAGGCCCATGAGTCCGCTTCACTGGTCGGGCTGATGCGGCTGCTGCCGGTCCAAGTCACAGGTACGGTACCGATGGTGTCGCTGTTTTCCAGCTGCTCGCGCTTCCACTGACCACCCACGTTCAGGCTGTGCTCGAAGCCCCAATGGAAAGCGGTGGTGAAGGCAGTATCGAACACCGTTTCCTTCGAATGGTTGCCCACCGCACTGCCCTTGTCTTGGTAGTCGTTCCGCACAAGGGTGGTCTTGGAGGTGGTGGAGTCGCCGTAACGGCCATCATGGCCCAGCACGTAACCGGTCTGTACCAGCTTGGACAGACCCCAGGCATATACATCACCGCTGCCGGTGTTGCGCTGCACGCCGCGCGACCCTTCTATGGTCAGTGCGTGGTCATCGTTGAGGCGCCAGTGGAACTGCAGGTTGGCATTCTCCGCCTTGCTGCCCGGAGTCTGGCCCTCAAGGCGATCGGACTTGCGGTCGGTCACGTTGGCCCCGATGCGGATCCCCAGGTTGTCGGTCAGTGGGCCGCTGAAAAGGGCACCCATCTGCGTGGTATCACCGCGGGTGGATGAATCGGGCACGCTGTGGTTCAAGGTGACCGAGCCGCCCCAGTGGTCGGAAATCTTGCGGGTAATGATGTTGATCACGCCGCCCATCGCATCCGAACCGTATAGCGACGACATCGGGCCGCGCACCACTTCTATTCGTTCGATCATGTCCGGCGACAGCCAGTTCAGATCCTGCGGACCCAGGTCGTCGCGGTAGTTCACGCCGGAGGAGTTGCCCTGGCGGCGGCCGTCGATCAGGATCAGCGTGTACTGCTCGGGCAGTCCACGCAGGCGGATCTTCGACTGCGCTCCGGACAGTGCATAGCCACCGGTCACTCCAGGGACGGTACTCAGCAGCTGGCCGATGCTGGTGACCGGCTTACGCTCGATCTCCTCGCGGCTGATAACGCTAATGCTGGCTGGCGCATCCCTGATCCACTGCTGGGCACCGGTGGCGGTAACGACCAAGGTGTCCAACTGCTTGACGGAGGAGGCATGCGTCAAAGCTTCAGCGCTGGCATGCGAAGAAAGGGCCAGACCAATAGCAACTGTCAGCGTGGGAAGAGCAAGTCGTGACTTCAGGTATGTGTGCGACATCTCGGGGTAATCCGGTAACGGGCATTATTGCTGGGGAATGGCTGCCTCGCTTGATTCCGGAAAACGCCCATATCGGGTCGAGGGCTGGCTTGCGTCTTGAGGTCAGGTATCAAACTGTGGCCGACCGATGCTGTCTGGGCAGCACCTCAGCTGGACTGGCTCATGCTCCAAGTCGTCCATACGCCGGTCCGCAAGGTCCGCGGTTGCTGCAAGCAATAGACAATCTGCGAGGCTACATCCTGCGCGGCCATGAATTCGCTCAAACGGGGATCGTCGGCCGTGCGACCGTGACCCACGGCAAAAGATGTATGAGTACCTGCGGGGCAGATGGCACTCACGCGAATCCCATCTTTCCTTACTTCTCGGTCCAAGCCGCCCGCAAAAATGAGCTGGGCGGCCTTGGTACCTGCGTAGACGGCTTCGTCCGCCCCACTGCGATGAGCTGCGACGCTCGATACGATCAAAATATCCCCGCCACCAACGCTACGAAGATGAGGGAGGAAAGCACGTACCGTGAGGACCGTTCCGAGATAGTTGATTTCACACATTTCGATGACTTGATCATCGCTTGCGTCAGCGACTCCGCCGTAGTAGCCAACCCCGGCGTTGGCCACTACCGAATGTACGCTTCCAAAGTGATCAATGCCGCAAGATGCGAAGGCACCCACGCTATCCGGATCGCGCACATCCAGACGCATCCAGTAGGCGCGATCAGCGCCGAACTCATCCTGTAGCCGCTTGAAGTCACCTAAACGCCTGGATCCTCCAAGAACGCTTCCACCACTGCGTAAGATCATCTCCGCCGTTGCCAGTCCGATCCCCGAACCGGCGCCAGTAATGGCAACGCAGCAGTTTCTAAGGCTGTAACTTGCTTCTGTCAAGGTCTATCTCCTACGTTCGTTGGCGACCAGGTGTAGTTGAGTCATGAAAGGAGTTGGGGTCGTCTGTGACGCAAGTTAGGGGCGTGCAGCGCCACCTTCGGCCCCATACACCTGGCCGTTCGCATAACTGGCGTCGCTTGCCGCAAGTTGGACGAAGATTGAACCCAGCTCAGCAGGCTGACCTGCGCGTCCTAGCGGCTTGTCCCCCCCGAAGTTCGGAATCTTCTCGGATGCAGTCCCGCCACTGATCTGCAACGGAGTCCAGATAGGACCTGGAGCAACTCCGTTTACCCGAATCCCCTTAGGGCCAAGCTGCTTAGCCATCGAGCGAACGTAGCTAACCTGCGCACTCTTCGTCATCGCATAGTCGACCAGGTAGGGGGACGGATCGTAGCCCTGCTCAGACGTAGTAACGATGATGACGCTTCCAGGCGGAAGAGACACACGCAGTGCCTCTTGGGTCATCCATACCATTGCATTGATGTTGGTAAGGAAGGTGTTCTCGAGGTGTTCGTCGGTAATCTTTAGAATGTCCGGCTCCTGCTGCTGATACGCCGCGTTCAGCACCAAGGTGTCGATCGAGCCCAACGCCGATGCCGCCTTGCGCACAAGATCCAGGCAAAAGTCTTTGCTGCGAATATCACCAGGTAAAGCGTATGCCTGACGGCCGGTTGCGCGTATCAGCGCAATAACTTCACGCGCATCTTCCTCTTCTTCAGGCAAATAGTTGATGGCCACATCGGCACCCTCGCGGGCGTATGCAATGGCAGCGGCCCGACCGATTCCTGAGTCTCCTCCCGTAATCAGTGCCTTGCGGCCTTCAAGGCGCCGATTGCCTCGATAGGTTTTCTCACCGTGGTCCGGCAGCGGACGCATCTTCGACGCAAGCCCCGGCCAAGGCTGTTCTTGGCGCGGGTAGGGTGGCCGAGGATATGCCTGCCGAGGGTCGATCAGGCCGGCTCGCGGGCGGCCCTGACCCTGCGCCTCCGAGAGTACCGCAGCGGGCACAGCACCGAATGCCGAGGAAGCAGCAATTCCGCTGGCGATGGCCACACTGCTTCCCGCAATAAACTGTCTGCGGCCGATGACCGGCGTGGCTTCATCGTCGTGCTCAGGCAAATCACTATTCGAATTTGACATGTTCATCCCAGTTGATTGGTCACTCTGGCCCAAGCAAATTTGAGTACAGCGACCGTGGAGGAGACGCAACTTTACTGCGGCGAACATGCGCAAGTAGCAATTTTATTGCTGAAGTTCTTTCAATTCAGAAATGATCGAAAGCGTCGACGGCGCAGCTTCTTGCCATGCCATCCTCGGCGATAATGGGGAAGCATCTGCACTGCGTTCGATCCATAAATCATGCTTTGTGCGGCGGATCATTGGCACGTTTAGTAATCGATACCCGGGTGAAGTGTCTTGAAAGGTGATCTAGAGAGAATAAGCATTTCAGATCTAGCTGCGTTCATCGAGATCGCTCGGCATGGATCAATGCGCGCCGCCGCCCTCGAACTTGGCTTATCTGCCTCAGCTCTAAGTCACGCCTTAAAGCGGCTGGAAGATCGACTGGGTGTGCGTCTCGTTAATCGTACGACCCGTGCGCTTTCGATCACCGTTGAAGGACGCGAACTGGAACGCTATGCAGCCACTGGCCTAGATACAATTGGAGAGGGTCTAGCCGCGATTCGGGCTCGGAAGCAGTCAGAGATCCAGATGCTCAAGATCTCGCTATCACACGATGCGGCGCGCCTCCTACTCTGGCCAGTGCTGTGGAGCTTTCAGCAACGCTGGCCTAACGTCCATCTTGATCTAGTGATAGAAGAACGCCTGGTGGACTTAGTAGCGGAAGGCTTTGACGGCGGCATTCGATACGGTGACCGAGTGCCAGAGGGGATGGTTGGTCTGGAGCTTACACATCCGCTTAAGTGGGTGGTCGTGGCAGCGCCCAGCTATCTGCAACATGCTGGGAGACCTGAGAATCCAAGCGATCTGCGGCGGCATGTTTGTATTGAGAACAGAATCGGCGACGGCTCAATCTATCGCTGGGAACTTGGCGACGGTGATCGTATGGTCAAGGTAATTCCCAGCGGAATGCTGAGGGTGAGCAGCACCGACTCTCTGCTCGCTGCAACGTTGCAGGGATTGGGGTTGGCATACTGTCTGGAACTCAGAGTGCAGGACGAAATCTCGTCCGGCGCACTTGAAGTTGTGATGCCAGACTGGGCATCAATGGGCGCACCATTCATGCTGTACTACCCCACTCGTCGCCAATCCCTGCCCGGCCTCAAGGGGCTAGCGGAGGTAATTCGGACACAGATGATCGATGCATGCTAAAACATGCTCCAAACTATGGAGTTGGGATCGACATGAATGGTCTGCCAACGTACTCCATCACCAGTTCGATACCGGAGTGCTCTCCAGACTCTCCCTCTGGATCACATATGTAGGTTGCTGTGAGGCAATGAGAGCGCTTCTTGCCACCGGCATCAGACAGAGCCAGTCCGGAGGACTCCGAGAATGGATGCCCTGGACTCGCTAGTTCCATAAGCACCTCGTCCATATGAGTGGGTATCGGAATGCAGTCCCTTCATATGGAAGCGTTCAATTGCCAACCACTGTTGAGGCGCTGAAGTTGCGGTCCTCCGCTGTGGTTGGCTTTAACATTCCTAAACGCGGATGAGACCAAAAACCCTACCTTCAATACTGCCACATCAGCACGAGTTCGAAGCCGAATTTACTGAAGAATGATTGGCACTGCCACGACGAGGCGTTGAGCGGGCTCGGACAGATCTCACCTCTTGGACCATCAGACTGAATCCGCACAAACTTCAAAAGAAGAACTTAATTGGACGCTGCGATTGGCCAATTCCATCTGATTTGAACCTACACTCTGTTCGAGAGCATTCAGAGGGAGTTGCAATGCAGTTCATCGTCGACGGGCCAGACATCCCAGAAGCACTTCTACAGGCACACGAAGAAGGACGAGTAGTCTTCTTCTGCGGCGCCGGAGTCTCCTACCCGTCAGGACTACCTGGTTTCAAAGGACTGGTTGAGCAAATCTATGCGTCGAATGGGACATCATTCACGGACATCGAGCGTGCCGCCTTCGATCATTCAAAGTTCGACGCGACTCTCGATCTACTTGAAAGGCGACTGCCTGGGCAGCGATTGGCGGTTCGGCGCGCCCTAGCGAAATCGTTGAGACCCAAGCTTCGTCGGAAGGGAGCAATTGACACCCAAGCAGCGCTTCTTCGGTTAGCACGAAGCCGGGATGGCGCGTTGCGGTTGGTGACTACCAACTTCGATCGAACCTTCCACGCGGCGGCGAAGCGCATGGGCCAACCATTTCCGGCCTATCCCGCTCCAATGCTGCCGATCCCTAAGAGCAGCCGCTGGGATGGGCTTGTCTTTCTGCATGGCCTGCTTCCGGAGAGTGAGGATGATGCAGCACTCCATCGACTAGTGGCCACCAGTGGTGACTTCGGCTTGGCTTACTTGACCGAACGCTGGGCCGCGCGGTTCGTCAGCGAACTTTTTCGCAACTATGTCGTTTGCTTCATTGGATACAGCATTGACGATCCGGTCCTCCGGTACATGATGGACGCATTAGCAGCAGATCGAATGCTCGGTGAGGTTACCCCGCAGGCGTGGGCGTTCGGAGATTGCGAAGCCGGGAAAGAGCATCTGAAGACTATTGAATGGGAAGCTAAGGGCGTTAGACCTATCCTCTACAGGGTTCAGCCTGCTACCCATGACCACTCTGCGTTGCACGACACAATCAGGACTTGGGCAGATGTCTATCGCGATGGAGTTCAAGGTAAAGAGGCCATTGTTGCGAAGCACGCCATGGCCCAACCTCAGGACAGCACGCTCCAGGACGATTTTGTTGGACGAATGCTGTGGGCTCTTTCAGACAAGTCAGGCCTCCCCGCGAAGCGCTTCGCGGAGTTCAATCCAGTTCCCCCGCTTGAGTGGCTCCTCGAGGCATTTTCCCATGAGCGATTCTTGCAGAGGGATCTAGCCCGCTTTGGCTTCTCCTCGGTTAAGGAGGAGGATGCAGAACTCAGATTCAGCTTGGTTCGTAGGCCTGCGCCTTATGATCACGCTCCTCCTATGACACTGGCGTCTTCTGGAAGTATGGCCAGCCGATGGGATGGATTGATGTTCCAGCTCGCACGCTGGCTTGTGCGTCATCTGGACGATCCACGATTGATCATATGGATTGCAGAGCGTGGCGGGCAGATGGATAGTCGCTGGATCTCTCTAGTCGACTCCGAACTTGAGCGTCTGGCCACACTGGAACGGGATGGCAAAGTCTCGGAGCTGGATCTTATTCGCCTGGACGCCCCAAAGGGTGTGCCCGATCCAAAGATGCGAACTCTTTGGAGAATCGTGCTCGGTGGCCGACTCAAGACCCCACTGTCAGGGGGGCTGCTATATCGTTGGATCAAGCGTCTTAGACGTGAGGGACTGAACACGTCTCTTCGGATGGAACTTCGTAGCCTTCTCAGCCCAAAGATCACACTAAGGCGTCCATTTGTTTGGGACGGCGAAGTGGCCGATGGTGCAGACGAGACAGTGCGAATTAAGCAGTTGGTTGACTGGGACCTTGTGCTTGCGGAGGACAATGTACATGCGGTCCTCCAGGATCAGTCTAAGGGTGAGTGGGAGAAGGCACTCCCGCTCCTGCATTCGGACCTACAGCAACTGCTCTGTGACGCGCTGGGCCTTCTTCGAGATCTAGGAGAGGCAGATGACCTTGTCGATAGATCCTACTGGGACCTTCCATCAATCACGCCCCATTGGCAGAACCGGTCCTTCCGAGACTGGGTTAGCCTGATTGAACTGCTACGCGACGCTTGGTTAGCAGTTCGAGCTACGGATGAGTCGAGATCCACGCTCATGGCTCAGGCATGGTTCGAGATCCCGTATCCCACATTCAAGCGGCTGGCATTGTTTGCGGCCAGCCAGGACAATTGCATCGAGCAGGAGCAGTGGGTCGATTGGCTGCTACTGGATGAGGGGCGGTGGCTGTGGTCGCAGTGCACCGCACGCGAAGTGCTGAGGCTTCTTGTTCTCCAGGGGTGAATTCTAGACAACGCGTCTCAAGCACGCTTGGAGAATGTCATCTTGGCAGGACCTCCCCGCGAGATGTATCGCGATGATCTGGAGTCCGAACGCTGGGATCGCCTGGTTGCTCGCGCAGTATGGATTCGTCTAGCGAAGCTGGAGTCCTCGGGCCTACATCTTGGTGTGTCTGCAGCAAGGCGCCTAGCGGAGATATCCATCGCGCATCCTGAGTTGAGATTGGACCCTAACGAGAAGGACGAATTCTCACACTGGATGAGCGGCACCGGAGATCCGGATTTCGAGGACGGCAGAGAGGTCGATGTCGCCCCTCGCACTCGCAAGGAGCTAGTTGAATGGCTTGAATCGCCGAGGCCTGCCCATAGACCGTTCTATGAGGACACTTGGCGGGATGTCTGCCGTACTCGCTTCTTCCATAGCCTTGCCGCGCTCTGCGACCTCGCTCACCAAGACGTCTGGCCCGCAGTTCGGTGGCGCGAGGCGCTTCAGGTTTGGTCGGACGATTCAATGGCAGCCCGCTCCTGGCAGTACGCATCGCCTTTGGTACTGCTAATGCCTGATGAAGTTCTGTCCGAGATCGCACCTGCAGTAGCGTGGTGGATGGAGGCCACTTCAAGAAGCGGCGCGAATCGCGAGAACCTCCTATTGACTCTCGCCGGTCGAGTGCTTGCGCTTCCGATCCCCTTGAGTAGTGGCATGACAAGGAACGGCGAGCCAATCGATAACCCTGTCTCGGAGGCGATTAATCACCCCATTGGGCATGCCACGCGCGCCTTGCTCAATCTATGGTTCAAGAGGGCGCCCAACGATGGAGACCTACTTCCCCCTGAACTTAAGGCGGCATTTTCCGCCATATGCGATGTTGAAGTAGATCGATTCCGCCATGGCAGGGTGTTGCTCGCATCTAGACTCATCGCCCTGTATCGCGTAGACCGGGCGTGGACCGAAGCGACGCTACTACCGCTCTTCGATTGGTCCAACCCTGTCGAAGCGAAAGCAGCCTGGGAAGGATTTCTTTGGTCACCGCGACTGTACCAGCCATTGATGGTGGCATTGAAGTCGCAGTTCCTATTGACGGCCGGTCACTACGCCGACCTTGGTGAACACCGAGGACAGTTCTCTGCTTTCCTAACGCACTCAGCCCTAGGGCAATTGGAAGGCTACTCTCGGGACGACTTTAGATCTGCATTGGGCAAGCTTCCACAGGATGGACTGGAGAAGTCCGCACAATCGCTCTCCCAAGCACTGGAGGCCGCAGGCGATCAACGCGAAGACTTCTGGAGAAATCGAGTCCAACCCTTCTGGCAGGAGATTTGGCCAAAATCGCGCAATCTAGCTACACCCAGCATTGCTGCCTCCTTAGCTCGACTCGCCATCGCGGCCCGGGTTGAGTTCCCTTCCGCATTGAAGGCGGTACGTGACTGGCTTCAGCCGGTAGCGAATTCGGACTACATCGTCCATCTTCTACTAGAATCTGGCCTTTGTAGCCAGTCGCCAACTGAGGCTTTAGATTTGCTGGGTGCCGTTGTTGGATCCCAACAATGGGCGCCTCTAGGACTGAATGAATGCCTAGCTCAAGTAAGGGCCGCCGCTCCCGACCTAGAGCGAAACAACCAGTTTCATCGACTTGAGGAGCTGGTGCGAACGCGCTCCTAAGAGTTCTGGCGGGGCATCATTCGAAGCTTGCGAGATGCCCTATTACGAACTCGCTTTTCTCCTTCTCCCGCTCTCGATTCCAACCACCCTTGAGCCCGCCTCGCGCTGCTTCTTGATCTGTGACTTCAGCTCAGAAATCTCCTTCTTCAAGGCGGCGATCTTTGCATCTCGCTGCACCACCTCGATCGAGTACATGTTCTTGAACTGCGCAGAAATACCGTCGTACCTCTCTTTCCATCCCAGCCTTTGTGAGTAGGACTTTCGTCTGGCGGCCTTCACGCTCGTAGGAACGTCCACTCGAAGTTTCGTGAGCCAGGCCTGCACCTCGAGCTTTGTGGTGCCGGCATGCTTCTCTCCGTGCAGCGATACCGCTGTTACCTTTGCCCGCCGACACAGCTCTGCAACATTCAGCCGACCAGAGTTCCGTGGATACACTCCGTCGTTCTCCGATATCTCCCTGTCAATCTCGGCCATAGTTGATCGAAGGCGTGCAACGAACGCCTCCGTCCGCTCCTTTCCAAGCTCGGCAAGACTCTTCTTTTGTCTCATTTCAGAAGTACCACATTGGGTACGAGGCGCGTCAGCAAACTGCTCTTCGAGAAGTATTCGTCCACCTTCTTCCACCTGCCGAGCACGGACTTGATCTGCCCCCGGAACTGAGCAATGAGCATAACGTCATCATCCACGAAAGCGTGCTCTAGCAACTCAAGATTGTACTGAACTGTCTCGATGGCCTGAACAACGCTTCTGGACGCCTTATCCTCGTCGTCAGGGAGAATCAACTGATTCTCACATGCAGGATGACAGTAGTGTGGATTAGCCTGACCATGCCCCTTGTTGCAAAGGCCTCCATCGGTGAAGTTCGTACACACTATTCCTGGTGCGACAACTGCCCAAGAAGAGCCCTCAGCAGTCATCGCGCGGGCGAACTCCCTGATGTTCTGCGGATCAAGGGCGGACTTACCCAGCCGGCGCGCGAACAGCGCCACACGCCCCCGTAGCTTCTCTGCGCCGGCCCCCTGAACCTCATCAGCCTTATTGATCGCCTCCACTCCCTTTAGAATAAGCATCTCACGTACAACTTGCTGTACTTCGGAAAGAATTCCTGGATCCGAAAGTATGTAGCGCATGATTGTCATTTGTTCATCCCTGTGCCCAAAGACATCCATCAAAATCTTTGGCGCATGGACAAGCGCTAGAGCAACAATTCGAGCGAGGGTCTTTCGGAATCGATGCGGGTTCATACCACCATCGGTGAGCCAGCGCTCCAGGCCAAGTATCTCCACGAAGCTATTGAACACATGCGCAAGGCTCGGCACCTTATCTGGATATCTTGGGGAAACCCACAGGCCGTTCCCCTTTAGGCCGTGGTGCCGTCGAAAAATGTTCGCTAGGCGCTCTTGCTGCAGAATCGCTTGAATGGCAATTGACGGCGCTGGCGCTTCACTCTGCCTCCCTCCGGGATTCTCAAACTTCCAGGTTCTGAACTCGTAAACACTGGAACCACCTCGCTTGCCAAGCGAGCCGATCTGCATCGTTAGCAGTTCACCATGTCGGGGACCGCCAGAAAGAGCCACCGGAAAAGCGTGTGCACCCTGTAGAACCACTATCAGGCGCAAGGCCTGGGGTAACGTCCGAGGCGGCCATGCGACGGTTTTTCCACTTCGCCCGGATTTCATCGAAAATTGAAGCGGGGCATCCCTAAGCGGCTCCCCGTCAGGCCCCCGCCATTCCCATGACCGGATCACAGCATTGCTTACGCGAGCAGCTCGGCGACTGGGAGATGGCGAGGGACCGTCTTTCAGATCACGAGTAGTTTCAGTAGCGGCGAGTGCGGCCTCTACGGCATCCAACAAAGTAGGACCAACGACTTCGATCATCACCAGTGCCATCGAGCCTGCTTCAGAGACGAACTCATCTGAGTATGGCTGATGAGGTTTCGCTATGCTGACCGGGATTGTATGCTCAGGTTCACCCGTTCGATCTCGCGCAGCCTTCATTCCATGAACCGTTGGACGCATGGGCGCGGGGCCATCGGGAAGACACCCCAGTCGGTGGTAGTACTCAACCACCCCAAGGCAGTCAGAGTACTTCTGCGTCAGGCCAGCGCGTTCGACCAGGCTCCAGAGTCTCTTGGAGCTTGGACGTACATTTGTACGCTGGATCGCCCTCTTAAGATTGGCAATGAGCGTCCGGATCGTTGTGTATCTATACACCTTCCCGGTTTTGCCTGGAATTATCGCCATCGTGATCGCCAGCCTCATAAGCTCTCGAACTACGAAGGGTGAGTGCTTCCCCTTGCACGTCTTGCCCCTTCCAGAATAGAGCCTTAGATCGAGATCAGAGGTCCGTAGGCCAGACTGATGTTCGTCGTCAATACGAAGAACGCCCCAGTTGTCCCCCATTCCAACAAGCTTCTGAAGCTGCTTCAGCTTTGCCTCCGGCGCCAACCTCAGCTCATTCGGACTAATCGACAGTAGCGACACCTCCACGTCAGGAGCTAGGAGTTCATGGTTGCCTGCTACTAGAGACCGGTTGACCATTTTCATCAGTGCTGCCCTGCGAAGTAGATTGGCATGTGCTCACCGGAGGCTATCCTTGCCGCCCACTTATCAATGGCGAACTTCACTGCATCTGCTGGCCATTGAAGAACGGTTAGGCGAAGCCGCGCCAGGTCACTTGCATCTGATCCAGCATCGAACCGAACCATTCCTACGGAGGTCCGAACTGCCTCTAGCTCTGCCACACGCCGGCAGATGAAGTCCAGGCTGTCCGTGAACACAAAACAGTTGGGGCAGCCGCTGGAAGCACACCTATGCTGCTGGACGCATAGAGTGCATCCATCTCTCGGATTGCCTGGATCAATGACTGCTGGCGGGCTGTAAGGATCTGCACATCCGCTTCCGTCGTAGGTCTTATGACGGCGTGCTTGATTCAGCTTTTCGATCTCGGCTTCACTGACGTCCAACTTTGCGAGCTTCGCCCTCGTCAAGGCTACGTCGAACACACGATTGACCCGAAGCTGGGAGAACAAGTCATCAATCACTTCGGACACAAGCGAGAAGGATTCCTCAAAAGAAGATCTTCGGTAGCCATAGTGCCTAGTGGTCATGAGGTTCTTGTGACCAAGTAGTACCATCATTACCCAGTTCGAGTATTGAGAATCCTTGAAGATCGCAGCCGCGGCGACATCTCTGAACTGTCCAATTGACATGGTCTCGGAAGCTGTACGGGTGCCGTCATCGAGTTGCTCTATCAGAGAGGCGAGCCAGTTGTTTGCAGTTCGAGTTGTGCGGGGATTTACT
Organism: Stenotrophomonas sp. SKA14; assembly: GCF_000158575.1. NCBI lineage: Bacteria > Pseudomonadati > Pseudomonadota > Gammaproteobacteria > Lysobacterales > Lysobacteraceae > Stenotrophomonas > Stenotrophomonas sp. SKA14. The sequence continues at coordinate 598,193 of NZ_DS999412.1, read as the reverse complement.
ACATACACCCCTTGTCGCCGTCCGCGCACTGTTACGCCCACCCATGGACTACGAGCGACAACGTCTGGGAGAGGGCACAGGCGCGGGTTTCTTTCGATATGGCCTCGAAGCCCTTCTGTCCGCTTCAGAAGAAGCTCAACTAACGAATGACAGCCCGTCGCATCGCCTACCCGTGACACAGTCCATTGCGCGGTCCCTTTGGCCCGGTCCTTAGGCGCATAGATCCATGCATGCTGCTCATCATAGACTGCCGTCCAGTCGCTCAAGTTCATGGATGCTGCGGTTGCGGGGTTCCAGGCGCTCCGCGCTACAAAGAGCAGGAAGAAAATTGAGACATCTGCGCTAGTAGGATAGGTTCCGGCAACCAGATCGTGCCAGCCGACCTCGCTTCCTGATCGTTCGTGGTCATCGGGGTAGTGCGCCCACCAGCTTGGGAGTCTTTTGATGCGCTTGCCGAAGATCGCCAACAACTGAGATCGCCGAGGCACTGGATTTCCCGTCAGCCTTATGAGCGCGCGATAGGTCGCGTGCGCATCCGCTTCCGTACATACGAAGTCGGGGGCATTCATGAACTCAGGATTCTCTCTGTACAACTCGATCAGATCGCGTCCTTGAGGAATGAGTCTGTCCGTTCTCCTCCACCGCTGTAGAACCTTCAGTGCCTCCGCTCGTAGCAGCCTAATGACGGCCAATCCGTGCTCTTCGGATGGGGTCTCGCGGCGATTCGAGGCTATCCTGAAAACTGGAAGTACTAGCTCTGGAAGTTCATGGTAGCTAATCGCGGTCTTTATAATCGCGCGGACGACGGCAGCTCTGCTGTCCATAGTGGCATCCCATGCACCCTCCGGACCCGGGCTTGTGTAGAGGGCAACGTGCCGGGATGTCAGATCGCGAAGTCTAACCACCCGTTTGAATGGAATTCCATTTGAGGCCATGTATCCCTCAAGTGCATCGAGGAATCTCCAGAAGGACACCAGTGCCCCCCTTCTTGCAGCTGCACCGTCTGATGCGATGCCTTCAATACTCGCGCTCAGCGTAGGCCATAGATCGCGCAGCAGCTCCGGCCTACCAGTGAATCCCCCCTTCCAGGAATGCCTGACTGCGGCAATGGGCGGGGCATCACTTGCACCAGTCGCCAGAATCGAGAAGTCATAGATCTTCCCCGTGCTAATGAGGTCCGGATGTGTACAGGGCACCACCCATTTCCCAGGCATTCCCCCTGTATCTTCACGCGCTCTCACGTCAATGCCTCGTCGATGATCGCATTCCAACGAATTGCTGGATGCCCTCGATCACGACCAATTTTGGCTACCGCAGCGCGCAAGTATTGCATCGTCGTGCGCTCATCAACGTGCCCCATAAGCGGACTGAGAAGCATCTTTACCTGTCCGGCCATGAGCCCATGCAACCAACCGAAGTCAGCACCACTCAGCTCTGAGTTGCCTGCGAGGGCCAACTGCGCCCGCGTCAGGGCGCAGATCTTCTCCACCGCAAAATGGTGCCTTCCTGTATGAGGGTGCCATCCTTTGGGACAATGCCGATCGGAAGTCCAAATCCGGCGAAGCATCTCATTGCTCACAGGTCGGTTCACACCTTCTCCAAGCCACAGACGATCTGTCCGCTTGGTGTGTTTCCTATCACCAATGTGATATCTCGTCAGCTGGGTCGGTCGAATCACCGAAATGTAGTGCCAGATCCTTTCGGCAAGATCTAGTGGCACAAATACCGTACGCCATCTTGTGCCAAGGTCTGACCCAGGACTGACCTTGCCTCCCTTAGTGCCATACTTGAGCACTAGCGGAACCTCACCAGCCAATATCCAGTCGGGTTGCCAGTTGGTTCTCTCGCTCGTTCTTTTTGCTGGAAAACAGGTGACCCGTAGTTGATTGGCTTCCGAGATCCTGAGGCCAGAACGGATGATCAGCTCGAAGATCAGAATTTTTACGGGCGCACGCACCGAAATCGACTTCAACCACATCTCAACCTCCCTGTCAGGAGGGAGGATGATCGGAGCTTCCGGCGCAGTTAGAGACCCGATCCGCACAGTCTTTGAGCGCAGTGTTCCGCTTTGCGAGCTTGTGGGCGATATGTAGGTGTATGCAACTTTTCTTACAGGTATCTGCATGGGCAGGCGATAGCCGCGCTCGCTGGCCCAGGTCAGAAATAGACACGCCTCATTGACGTAGAGGTTAACTGTAGCGGGATCCAACTGCCTCCCACTCGGGGAGCCGTCTCCACTCAGGAGTGCCGGCTGATACTGATGAAGGATATTCTCGTTGTAGGAAATTTCTCGCCAATCAGTGGCTTGGTCTATGCACCATTCGAGAAAAATAGAAAGCCTTGCGGCCATGTTTCTTCGCGAGCGCAAGGTTGGGATGGGCCCGTAAAAGAGCTCACTCTCAGCTTTTGCTTTTGATCGGTCGCGAGGAAGTTGCCATTCCCCGTTGCTGCGCTCATCGAGGTAGCGGTTGGCTTCAATTGGGTATGAGCCATCGTCACCGATCAGAATCGGTACATGCTGCAACTTAGGCGCGTGTGCAAAGGCTCCCTCAGGGGGCATAACCACTTGCATCGGATTGACTCCGAGCTGACCTGCAGCGGACGGTACGCCCGCTGTTCGCCAAGGTCAATAGGCCACTTAAGCCTTTGAAGGGGTTGAACTTACGTACTTTTCGCGGCGGATCTGCGGGTTGCCCAGGCCGGCGGCCTTGAGCAGCTCGGCACAGGCATCGACCATGTCCGGGTTGCCGCACAGGTAGGCGATGTCGGTGGCCGGGTCCGGTGTGAAGCCAGCCAGCGCCTGCTGCACGTAGCCGTGCTGCACGTCCGGGTGCGGATCGGCCGGCAGTTCGCGCGACAGGCACGGAACATAACGGAAGTTCGGGTGCTTTTCGGCGAAGCTGTAGAAGTCTTCGCTGTACAGCAGCTCGCCCGGGCTGCGCGCGCCCTGCAGCAGCACGATCTGCACGTCGCGCTCGGCCATGGCCGTTTCCAGCAGCGGCAGCATCGAGCGGTAGGGCGTGACGCCGGTACCGGTGGCGATCAGCAGGTAGCGGGCGTTGTGGTCACCGGGATTCAGGCAGAAGCGGCCATAGGGGCCGGACGCATTGACCTGGCCGCCGTGCTCCAGCGCCTCGAACAGGGCCGTGGCGGCACCGCCGGGCACGAAACTGACCGCGATATCCACCGCCTCGCCCGGGCCCAGCGCGTGGTCGTGGATGGTCGCCAGTGAGTAGCTGCGCTTGGTTTCGGTGCCGTCGGCGTAGCTGAAATGGACCTGGATGAACTGGCCCGGCTGGAAATCCAGCGGCTGTCCGTCGTCACGCACGAACTGGTAGTGGCCGACGGTCGGGGCCAGCATGCGGCGGCCGACCAGCTTGAGGGGGAATTGAACAGGCACGACTTTTCGGGACAGTGTGTAGCCGGGGCAAGCCCTCGGGGTCTTCTATAATAGCCCCTCCCCGCCCCCTCTCCAGCGCCAGCCCATGGGCGCGAAGGCTTCGAGCTTGGCATCCCAGAACGATATGGCGCCCGCCCTGCGCGTGCGCGACCTGCGCAAGACCTACGACAACGGCACCCAGGCCCTGAAAGGGGTTTCCCTGGAAGTGGCCCCGGGCGACTTCTTCGCCCTGCTCGGCCCCAACGGCGCCGGCAAGTCGACCCTGATCGGCATCATCAGTTCCCTTGTCAACCTCAGCGAGGGCCAGGTGGAGGTGTTCGGCAGCGACCTGGTGCGCAACCGCAGCGCCACCATGCGCCTGATCGGTCTGGTGCCACAGGAGATCAACTTCAACCTGTTCGAGAAGCCCTTCGACATCCTGGTGAACTACGCCGGCTTCTACGGCGTGCCGCGCGAGGAAGCGGAGCAGCGTGCCGAAGAGGAACTGAAGCGGGCGCACCTGTGGGAGAAGGCCCAGGTGATGAGCCGCACGCTGTCCGGCGGCATGAAGCGCCGGCTGATGATCGCGCGCGCGATGATGACCCGCCCGCGCCTGCTGATCCTGGACGAGCCGACCGCCGGCGTGGACATCGAGATCCGCCGCGACATGTGGCGCGTGCTCAAGGAGATCAACGCGGCCGGCACCACGATCATCCTCACCACGCATTACCTGGAAGAAGCCGAGTACCTGTGCCGCCACCTGGCGATCATCAACCACGGCCAGATCGTCGAGCAGGGCCCGATGCGCGCCCTGCTGGCCAAGCTGGACGTGGAAGGCTTCCTGCTGGACATCGACGGTGAGCTGCCCGCGCAGCTTCCGGTGATCGAGGGCGCGACCCTGACCGCACCGGACCCGCATACGCTGGACATCGACATGCCGCGCGCGATGGACCTCAACCGCGTGTTCGCCACGCTCAACGAGGCCGGCATCCGCGTGCGTTCGATGCGTACCAAGAGCAACCGCCTGGAGGAGCTGTTCGTGCGCCTCACCGGCAACCTGGAGACCTCCGCATGAGCACCACCGAGCTGACCGACGGCCAGCGCAACCGCGTCGCGCTGATGACCATCGTGCGCCGCGAAGTCGCCCGCATCATGCGCATCTGGGGCCAGACCCTGGTGCCGCCGGCGATCACCATGACCCTGTACTTCCTGATCTTCGGCAACCTGATCGGGTCGCGCGTGGGTGACATGGGTGGCTACACCTACATGCAGTTCATCGTGCCGGGCCTGGTGATGATGAGCGTGATCCAGAACAGCTACGGCAACATCAGCTCCTCGTTCTTCGGCGCCAAGTTCGGCCGCCACGTGGAGGAACTGCTGGTCAGCCCGATGCCGAACTGGGTGATCCTGTGGGGTTACGTGGCCGGTGCCGTGCTGCGTGGCCTGATGGTGGGCGTGATCGTGCTGATCATCGCGATGTTCTTCACCCCGGTGCGCATCCCGCACCCGATCGTGATGCTGACCACGGTGATCCTGGGCGCGACGATCTTCTCGCTGGCCGGCTTCATCAACGCGGTGTACGCGAAGAAGTTCGATGACGTGGCGATCGTGCCGACCTTCATCCTGACCCCGCTGACCTATCTGGGCGGCGTGTTCTATTCGGTGAAGCTGCTGCCGGGCTGGGCCGAGGCGGCCACGCACGCGAATCCGATCTTCTACATGGTCAATGCGTTCCGCTATGGCCTGCTGGGCAGCAGCGACGTGCCGCTGCCGATGGCCTACGGGCTGATGATCGGTTTCGTGGTGGTGCTGACGGCGCTGGCGCTGTGGCTGCTGCGCCGTGGCGTGGGCATGCGTAGTTGAGTTTGGCGTGCAGGGCCTGCGGCCCTGCACCTGCTGAATCAACTTCAACGGCAACGACAAAAGCAACAGCATGCATTCCGCGGGATGGCAGGGTGGGTGTCGACCTTGGTCGACACGGTAGGTCCACGCCATGCGTGGACAAGGTACTGCCCGTAGAGCCGAGCCCATGCTCGGCTCTTTTTTGCCAGCAATCTCCGGCACAATCGCAGGCCTGATTCCCCCAGAAACGGTGAACGTGCAATGCGCATCCTGATTCTCGGCGCCGGTGGTACCGGCGGTTACTTCGGTGGTCGGCTGGCCCAGGCTGGCGTGGACGTGACCTTCCTGGTGCGCCCTGCACGCGCCGCCCAGCTGGAGCGCGACGGCCTGGTCATCCGCAGCCCGCTGGGCGATGCCAGCTTCCCGGTGCAGCGTGTCACTGCCGACGCCCTGCCCGCACTGGCTGCGGAGAAGCCTTTCGACCTGGTCATCCTCAGCTGCAAGGCCTACGACCTGGACAGCTCGATCGACGCGATCGCCCCGGCCGTGGGGCCGAGCACCACCGTGCTGCCGATCCTCAACGGCCTGCATCACTACAACGTGCTGGACGCGCGCTTCGGCCGCGACGCCGTGCTCGGCGGCCTGTGCTTCATCAGCGCAACCAAGGCGGCCGACGGCGCGGTGCTGCATCTGGGCAAGCCCGCCAAGCTCACCTTTGGCGAACGTGATGGCGACACGATCTCCGCGCGCGTGCAGGCCTTCGCCGCCGCCTGTGCGCAGGCCAGCCTCGAGCACCTGGCCAGCGAACACATCGGCCAGGAGCAGTGGATCAAGTACACCTTCCTGACCGCGTTGGCCGCGGCCACCTGCCTGCTGCGCGCGGATATCGGCAGCATCGTCGCCACCGATGATGGGCAGGCCATCGTGCGAGGCCTGTACGACGAATGCCTGGCCGTGGCCGAAGCGGCCGGTGAGCCGGTTCCCGATGCTGCGCAGGAGACCGCACGCGGCACGCTGACCCAGGCGGGTTCAGCGCTGAAGGCGTCGATGCTGCGCGATCTGGAAGCCGGCCAGCAGGTGGAGGCCGAACAGATCGTCGGCGACATGCTGGCGCGCGCCCGCAAGGCCGACCAGGAAGCCCTGCTGCTGCAGGTCGCCTACAGCAGCCTGCAGGCCTACCAGGCGCTGCGCAGCGCGTGAGCCTCGCCTCGCCCGCAGCTGCCTTGCCCACCAGGGTGCTGATCCTCGGCCTGGGCTGGAGCGGACGCGTGCTGGCCGCGCAGCTGCAGGCGCGGGGCGTGCATGTGGCCGGCACGGTGCGTGATCCCGCCTCGGCACCGCACGACGACGTGCGGCGCCATCAACTGCGCGCCGACGCGACACTGTCACCGGCTCTGCTCGACGAAGTAGCGCAGGCCGACGCCGTGTTGTGCAGCGTGCCACCCGACGCTGAAGGCGATCCTGCACTGCGCCTGTTGCTGCCGGCACTGCAGGCCAGCCCCGCGCTGCGCTGGGTCGGCTATCTATCGTCGACCTCGGTGTACGCAGACCGGGCGGGCGGCTGGATCGACGATACAAGCGTGGCGGATGCCACGGGGATCGCGGGCGTGCAGCGCCGGCTCGCCGAAGCGCAATGGCGTGCACTTGCGGAGGAACGCGGCATCGCGTCGGCAGTGATGCGCCTGCCCGGCCTGTATGGGCCTGGACGCAATGCGCTGCTGCAGCTGGCACAGGGGCGCGCACGCCATGTGGTGCGGCCAGGCCTGGTGTTCAACCGGCTGCACGTGCAGGACCTGGCGGCGGTGATCATCGCTGCGATGCGGCGGCCCACACTCCATGCCGTGTATCTGCCGTCCGATGACGAGGCGGCACCGCCGCAGGACGTGCTGGCCTTCGCCGCGCAGCTGGGTGGTTTTGCGATGCCGCCTGCCGTGGCGTGGGACGACCCGTTGCTGGGTCCGACCTTGCGGCGCTTCTACGAAAGCAACAAGCGCATCGACAGCCATGGCACGCGTGAAGCGCTGGGCTGGGAGCCGCAGTTTCCGACGTATCGGGAAGGGCTGCGCGCCTTGGCAGATACGGATCTTCGCGGTTGAACCGGTAGTGCCGGCCGCTGGCCGGCACTACCGTCTGATTGCCGGCCAGCCGCCGGCACTACCGGATCAACCGGCGTCGGGCAGGCGGAAGAACGCACGCGTCGCCGCGGTCGCATTGGCTGCAGTCTGCGCCACGTCCTCGCCACGGTCGCGTGCCAGTTCCTCCACGATGTGCGAGAGGAACATCGGTTCATTGCGGCGGTCCTTCGGCAGCGGCTTCAGCGTGCGCGGCAGCAGGTACGGCGCATCGGTTTCGATCATCAGGCGGTTGGCCGGGATGTTCTTCACCAGCTCGCGCAGGTGCGCGCCCCGGCGCTCATCGCACAACCAGCCGGTGATGCCGATGTACCAGTCCTGGTCCAGGTAATCGAACAGTTCATCGCGTTCGCCGGTGAAGCAATGCACCACCGCGGGGCCGATGCGCCCTTCGAAGTTCTTCATCTGCGCCATGAAATCGGCGTGCGCGTCGCGCTGGTGCAGGAACAGCGGCTTTCCATTGTCTGCGGCCAGCTGCAGCTGGCGTTCGAACGCGCGGTGCTGGGCCGGGCGCGGCGAGAAATCACGGAAGTAGTCCAGCCCGCACTCGCCCACCGCCACTACCTCCGGGTGGGCATGCAGCGCGCGCATCTCGGCATCGCATTCCTCGGTGTACTCCACCGCGTGATGCGGGTGCACGCCGGCGGTGGCGTACAGGAAGTCCGGATGCTGCTGCGCCAGCTGCAGGGCCAGCGGCGAGTGCTCGCGGCTGGCGCCGGTGATCACCATCTGCACCACGCCGGCCTGCCGCGCGCGGTCCAGCACGGCGTCACGGTCGCGGTCGAAGGAGTCGTGGGTCAGGTTGGCGCCGATATCGATCAGGTGCATGGTCATCGCGGGGGAAAAGTGCCCGCGCATTGTACCTGCGCCCGCCGTGGCCCCTTATCCTTTGCACATGAACGCCCCGCTCTTCCCGATCTCCCCACTGCTGCCACAGATCCAGCAGCACCTGGCCGCACAGCCGCGGCTGGTGCTGGAAGCCCCGCCGGGCGCCGGCAAGACCACCCAGGTGCCGCTGGCGCTGCTGGATGCGCCATGGCTGCAGGGACGGAAGATCATCCTGCTGGAACCGAGGCGGGTGGCCGCACGCAGCGCGGCGCTGTTCATGGCGCGGCAGCTGGGCGAAGAGGTCGGCGGCACGGTCGGCTACCGCATCCGTTTCGAGAACAAGGTCTCGGCGCGCACCCGCATCGAGGTCGTCACCGAAGGCATCCTGACCCGTATGCTGCAGGACGACCCGATGCTGGAAGACGTCGGTGCGATCCTGTTCGATGAATTCCATGAACGCCACCTCAGTGGTGACCTTGGCCTGGCGCTGGCGCTGGACGTGCAGGCGCAACTGCGCGACGACCTGCGCCTGGTGGTGATGTCGGCGACGCTGGATGGCGAGCGCCTGGCGCGCTTCCTCGATGCACCGCGCTTGAGCAGCGAGGGCCGCAGCTACCCGGTGGCGATCAGCCATTTCCCGGCGCGTCGCGACGAAGCACTGGAACTACAGGTGCGCCGCGCGGTGCAGCAGGCGCTGGCCGAGCATCCCGGCGACCTGCTGGTGTTCCTGCCGGGCCAGCGCGAGATCGCGCGCGTGCAGGCCGGCCTGCAGGAATCGCTGGAGGGCAGCGTCGAGGTACTGGCGCTGCACGGCGAGCTGCCGGTGGAGCAGCAGGCACGCGTACTGCAGGCCGCCAGTGATGGCCGCCGCCGCGTGGTGCTGGCCACCAACGTGGCCGAATCCTCGGTGACCCTGCCCGGTGTGCGCGTGGTGATCGACAGCGGCCAGGCACGCGAACCGCGCTACGACCCCAACAGCGGCTTCACCCGGTTGGATGTGGTCGCCATTGCGCAGGCCTCGGCCGACCAGCGCGCCGGCCGTGCCGGGCGCGTGGCCGAGGGCGTGGCCTGGCGGCTGTGGCCGCAGTCGCAGCGGCTGGAACCACAGCGCCGCGCCGAGATCGACCAGGTGGAACTGGCCGGGCTGGCACTGGAACTGGCGGCCTGGGGCAGCAGCGACCTGCGCTTCCTCGACCCGCCGCCGGCTGGCCCGATGGGCGCGGCACGCGAACTGCTGCAACGACTGGGCGCGCTGTCCGAGTCCGGCGCGATCACCGCGCTCGGTCGCCGTGTGCTGGCGCTGGGCACGCATCCGCGCATGGCGGCGATGCTGCTGGCCGCGCCGGATGCACGTGCGCAGGCGCTGGCCGCCGATCTGGCCGCACTGCTGGAGGCACGCGATCCGCTGCGCCAGGGCGGTGACGCGCTGGCGGCGCGCTGGCGGGCGCTGGCGGCGTTCCGCAATGGCCGTGCGCCGGGCGATGCCAACCGCAGCGGGCTGGCCGCCATCGATGCGGCCGCCAAGCAGTGGCGCCGACGCCTGCGTTGCGAGGCCACCCCGCCCAACAGCGTCGAGGCGCACGAGCTGGGTGACCTGCTTGCACATGCCTTCCCCGACCGCATTGGCGTCCAGCATCCCAACGATCCGCTGCGCTACCTGCTGGCCAATGGCCGCAGTGCACGCCTGCACGAACTGAGCGACCTGCGCGGCGAACCCTGGCTGGTGGCCAGCGAACTGCGCTTTGAAGCGCGCGATGCACTGCTGCTGCGCGCCGCGCCGGTGGATGAAGGCCAGCTGCGCACGGCGTGGCCGGAACGCTTCGTGACCGAAGATGTAGTGCGCTGGGACAGCGAGCGTCGCGCCCTGGTAGCGCTGCGCGAGACCCGTTTCGACCGCATCGTGCTGGACAGCCGCTCGGCCGGCCGTGTCGATCCGCAGCACGCCGCGCAGGCGCTGACCGACGCGGTGGCCGAGCTCGGCCTGCAGGCGTTGCCGTGGACCGAGGGCCTGCGCCAGTGGCAGGCACGGGTGGAATCGCTGCGGCGCTGGATGCCGGAACTGGAACTGCCCGATTGCAGCGACGCCGCCCTGCTGGCCAACCGCGCGCAATGGCTGCAACCCGCGTTCGCCGGCAAGACGCGACTGGATGCACTGGATGAATCCAGCTTCGGCGAGGCGCTGAAGTCGCCCCTGGAGTGGTCGCAGCGGCAACTGATTGAACGTCATGCGCCGACCCGCATCACCGTGCCGTCCGGACTGGAGCGGCCGATCACCTATGCATTGGACAGCGAGAACGGCGAACCACTGCCGCCGGTGCTGGCGGTGAAGCTGCAGGAACTGTTCGGCCTGGCCGATACCCCACGCATCGCCGATGGCCGCGTGCCGTTGACCCTGCACCTGCTCTCGCCCGGCGGCCGCCCGCTGCAGGTCACCCAGGACCTGCGAAACTTCTGGGAAAGCACCTACGCCGAAGTGAAGAAGGAAATGAAGGGCCGTTACCCGCGTCATCCGTGGCCGGATGATCCGTGGACGGCCACCGCGACGCACCGGGCCAAGCCGCGCGGGACCTGACCGGTCGTGCCGGCTGCAGACCCTTCCTGATCCTGAATGGCTGCGCTGGAGTCACGCCACGCACCGCCCCGCCTGACATACCGTTTACGGGCAACACGCGACACTGGACTTCGACCCGAGGCAAAGGACCCCCGCATGAGCAAGCTGACTGTAATCACCGACCGCGCCCTGGAGCGCGCCCTGGAGCTGGCCCACACCGCCGGCGATGGCCTGAAGAGCGCCGGTGGCAGCCTGCGCAATGCGGACTGGATCAAGACCGGTGCCGCCATCGGCGCAGTGAAGACCGGCGGCAAGGCCGCCACCAAGTTCGTGCGCCGCAACCCGGCAGTGGCGGTGGCCGCAGCCGCGGTGGGTGTCGGCCTGCTGGGCTATGCGCTGTACCGCAAGCAGCAGAAGAAGAAGGCCGCCAATGGCCACGTGGTGAATGGGCAGGCGCAGCGCATCAGCGCACGTGACCGCCGCAATGCCACCGTGGTTGACGAGCATAGCGATATCGGCAGCGACGCCTGAGGCATTGCGGGTTGCCAGGGCCGGACCGCTTCCACGGGAGGCGCTCCGGCCCTTTCCGTTTCTGCGGGTGTGTTCAGCCGATCTGCCGCCACTGCCCCGGTTGCAGGTCGTCCAGCCGGTACGGCCCCATCGCCACCCGCACCAGCCGCAGTGTCGGCAGGTTCACCGCCGCGGTCATCCGCCGCACCTGGCGATTGCGGCCCTCGCGGATCGTGATCGCCAGCCACGCATCGGGCACGGTCTTGCGGAAGCGCACGGGCGGATCACGTGTCCACAGCGAGGGCGCTGGATCGAGGCGTTCGATCTTTGCCGGCAGGGTCGGCCCGTCATTGAGCAGCACGCCGTCGCGCAGCTGCTGCAGCTGTTCGTCGCTGGGCGTTCCCTCCACCTGCACCCAGTAGGTCTTGTCGGCCTTGTGCTTCGGGTCGGTGAGCTTGTGCGCCAGCGTGCCGTTGTCGGTCAGCAGCAGCAGGCCCTCGCTGTCGTGGTCCAGGCGACCGGCGGCGTACACCCGCGGCGGCAGGCCGAATCCCGCCAGGGTCGGCCGCGGCGGCACGCTGCGATCGGTGAACTGGCAGAGCACGTTGAAGGGCTTGTTGAAGGCAATCAGCATCGCGGGTGCGGCAGGCGGCGGGTACGGCATTGTCCCATTCCCGCGCCGCCGCCGCGATCACCGCCGGCTCAGCCGAACACCTTCCATTCCAGCAGGAACGACCCCAGCACCAGCGCGATGCCGCAGGCGGCGATGATGTTGGCACGGCGCCGCAGGCGTGCGGAGGGCGGGCCGGCGCTGCGTGCACGTTCTTCCAGCAGGATGCCGGCGAACAGCACTCCGAAACCAGCGGCCCCGACCAGGTCATGGGCGTGGCCGCCGTAGAACACGAAATCGATCAGCCGCGTCAGCACCAGTACCGCGACAGCGATGTAAAGGATCTTCTTCAACAGTCCATGTCCTTGAATACGATTGAACCCCGGCGCGCGCGGCGAGCCGGGCATGGGCCCGGCTCCATGGTGGGCACTCCGCGCTGGCAATGCGGCGTGCCGCCTTACGGCTTGATGAAGCGCAGGGTCATGCGGTCGCTTTCGCCGATTGCCTGGTACTTCGCGTCGTCGGCCTTGTCGTGCTGGTTGGTCGGCGGCAGCGTCCACACGCCGTTCGGGTGGTCCTTGGTATCACGCGGGTTGGCGTTGACCTCGCTGCGTGCCTCCAGCTTGAAGCCGGCCGCCTCGGCCATCGCAATCACCTGCTGCTGGCCGACGTAGCCGGTGTCATCGTCGTCGGCCACATCGGCCTTGGCGCGATGTTCGACCACGCCCAGCACGCCACCCGGCTTGAGCACGTTGAAGAAGCCCTGGAACATGCCCTGCGCCTGGCCGGCCTTGCGCCAGTTGTGCACGTTGCGGAAGGTCAGCACCACGTCGGCTGAACCGGCCGGGCCGAACACCGGCTTGGCCGGATCGTAGGCGACCACGGCGGTCTTGCCGAACTGTGCCGGTGCAGCGGCGTACTTCTTCTCAAGGCTGTCGCGGCTGCGCTGCTGGTAATCACGGCCACGGCCTTCGGGTACCGCCATCGGATCGACCACGGCGGCGACGTAGTGGCCCTTGCCATGCAGCAGCGGCGCCAGGATTTCCGAGTACCAGCCATTGCCGGGGGTGATCTCGATGACGGTCTTGTCAGGCGCGACCTTGAAAAACGACAGCGTCTGCGCCGGATGACGATAGGTGTCGCGCTTGACGTTGTTGGCATCGCGGGTGGACGCCTTCACCGCCGCATCGATGGCAGGAGAAACCTGGATCTTCGCCGGCGCCACCGTGGCCGGTGCGGCGAATGCGGGAACAGCGGCGAGCAGGGCCGAGGCAAGCAGCAGGCGGCAACCACGCAGGGACGAAGCAGGCATCATCGGGGCGACTCCAGCGGAAGATGCGGCGAGACTAGCAGTCGCGGCGTCCCAGGTGTTCACAAAACGTTAGCCGGAGTCGTGCGGCGGAACACTGTTTTGTGGTCGCCGCCGCAGCGCGGTCACACAACGCGTTCTATTCTGGAGCACTTCCCCCAAGGAGTCCGTGCCCATGACGGCAACCCGCGAACTGGGCCGTTCCGGCCTGCATGTACGTCCGCTCGCCTTCGGTGGCAACGTGTTTGGCTGGAGCGCCGATGAGAAGGCCAGCTTCGCCCTGCTCGATGCCTTCGTCGACGCCGGCTTCAACCTGGTCGACACCGCCGACGTATACTCGGCGTGGGTGCCCGGCAATGCCGGCGGCGAATCGGAAACGCTGATCGGCAAATGGTTTGCCCGCAGCGGCAAGCGCGACAAGGTGGTGCTGGCGACCAAGGTGGCCAAGTGGGCCGAGCGCCCCGGCCTGACCCCGGACAACATCAATGCCGCCGTCGAGGATTCGCTGCGCCGCCTGCAGACCGACGTGATCGACCTGTACCAGGCCCACGAGGATGACGAGTCGACGCCGCTGGAAGCCACGCTTGCCGCGTTCGGCCGCCTGATCGAAGCCGGCAAGGTGCGCGCCATCGGTGCCTCCAACTACAGCGCTACGCGCCTGGCCGATGCGCTGAAGGTGTCCACCGACTACAAGCTGCCGCGCTACGAAACCCTGCAGCCGGAGTACAACCTGTACGACCGCGCCGGCTACGAGAAGGAGCTGGAACCGTTGGTGCAGCGCGAGCAGATCGGCGTGATCGGTTACTACGCGCTGGCCAGTGGCTTCCTCAGCGGCAAGTACCGCACCGCGGCCGATGCGGCCAAGAGCCCGGCGCGGGGCGAGAACGTGGTGAAGCGTTACCTCAACCCGCGCGGCCTGCGCATCCTGGAAGCGCTGGATGACGTGGCCAGCAAGCACAACGCCAGCGCCGCGCAGATCGCGCTGGCGTGGCAGATCGCGCGGCCGTCGATCACCGCACCGATCGTCAGCGCTACCAGCGTCGAGCAGCTGCACGATCTGCTGGCGGCGGCCAACGTGTCGCTGAGCGTGCAGGATGTCGCGCAGCTGGATGCCGCCAGCAAGGAAGCTTGAGACCCGGTAGTGCCGGCCGCTGGCCGGCATGACACGTGCGTCGAAGAAAATAATTGAACAAAATGGTTGCGCACGACTAAATCGTGGTTTATCGTGCGCACCTCGTTTCAACAACCACTGGAAACTTCCCTTGAACGCGCATTCCGTCGCCACCGCCAAACTGCTGCCATGCCTGCGCATGGACGTGCTGGCGCGCGCGTTCGGCAAGGACGTCCAGCTGACAACGGCCTGATACCCGCCCTGCGGAGATCGGCCACCCCGATCTCCGAGGCCTGACGACGCCCTCGGAACGCAAGTCCCGGGGGCGTTTTCGTTTGCGTCGGCACAAGGACCCGCGATGCCAGAACTGCACCGCGCGCGGCAACCCGCCGCTCACTGACCCAGGTTTTTCCGCACCGCCGAAGGATTTACTTCGCGCGAACGGCGACGCCTGGACATTATCTGCATCGCATCAAAACATTATCGCTCGTCGATAATGTCGGTGGCCTGCACCCCCGATTCTCCAACGGTCCCGTTTCAACCACGGGCTGGTGCGCGCGGCGTTGCCGTGGCGTATGCCGGAGGTCGCGGACATGCCATCGCCTGGACTGCCTGCTGGAGACAGGCGCCGGTTCGCCGGTACGCGGTTCGATTCCGCGCGGTTCCCAACTGGATAGCTCAGCTTGGTCAGAGCAACGGATCCTGATTCCGTCTGTCGTGGGTTCGATTCCCACTCCAACCACATGACCTGTCACGTCATGACTTGAAGCAACACCCGGGGCGCAAGCCCCAGCGGCCATCGTTGCCTTCCCTGCCACCGCCTTTGGGCGCGGCCAGGAAGGCAACGGACCACACGCCGGGCCCTGGCCCGTCGCCACCCAATGCTCCGCTCCGCACCGGCGCTGCCTGCCGGCAACGACGATGGCACGGGTGATGACGCGCCGCAGGCTCCGCGTGCGGACCGTCCCGCGATGGCCGCCCTCTTCCGCGGGCTGCACACGCTGTGCAGCCGGCCACGCCACGACCTGATCGGCCCGGGTCATGGCGTTTCATCACTTCGGGTCGAACCACCAGAGCCATACAAGGAGAGATTCCCATGTTCTGGACCATCAAGGTCGTGATCGGCGACGGCGAGCGCGGCCTGGTGTATCGCAACCGTCGTTTCCAGCAGATCCTGCTGCCGGGCGTGCACCGCCTGTCGCCGTTCGGCGGCCGCCCGCACGTGGACATCCACACCGCTTCGAAGGGCGCGGCCTACACCGGCAGCGACCAGGACAGCCTGATCGAGGCACTGGGCGCGACGCTGGACACGCACTTCGTGCTGGCCAATGTCGGCGCCACCGAGGTCGGCCTGTTGCTGCGCAATGGCCGCATCGATGAAGTGTTGCCGCCGGGCAGCCGCCGCCTGTATTGGCGGGGTTCTGTCGACACCCAGGTGCGGGTGATGGCGCTGGGTGACGAGCCGCGCATTGCGGTGGACGTGCAGCAGCGCCTGGGCCAACTGGGTGTGCTGCCGCGTGTGGCCGTGATCAGCACCGTGCCGAGCGAGTCGGTCGGCCTGCTGTTCATCGATGGCACGCTGCGGCAGACGCTGGACGCCGGCCTGCACGCGTTCTGGAACTTCAACGGCAACGTGTCGGTGGAGCGCGTGGAGCTGCGTGCACGTTCGCTGGACGTGTCCGGCCAGGAGCTGCTCAGCCGCGACAAGGTGACCCTGCGGGTGAACCTGGCCGCGACCGTGCAGGTGGTTGACCCGGTGCGTGCACACCGCACGCTCAGCAATGCCGACGAGTTCGTCTATCGGCAGCTGCAGTTCGGCCTGCGCCAGGCGATCGCCGCGCGCAGCCTGGACGAGCTGCTGGGCGACAAGGCGGCACTGGACGGCGAGATCGCCGCGCATGTGCAGGCGGCGATCGAGGGCCATGGCGTGCGGTTGCTTGGCGTGGGCATCAAGGACGTGATCCTGCCGGGCGAGATGAAGGAGATCCTCAACGGTGTGGTGCTGGCCGAGAAGCAGGCCCAGGCCAGCGTGATCCGCCGTCGCGAGGAGGCCAACGCCACGCGTTCGCAGCTCAACACCGCAAAGCTGATCGAGGACAACCCGGTGCTGATGCGCTTGAAGGAGCTGGAGGCGCTGGAGAAGGTCACCGAGAAGATCGACACGCTCACCGTGTTCGGCGGCCTGGACGGCGTGCTGAAGCAGCTGGTGACGATCAGGTAGGGGGTAGCGGTGGCGCAGGGACGCGCCACCGGCCCATCAAGGACATACACGAAGACATGGACACTCAACACAACTATCAATGGCTGCACGCCGAGGGCACCACGCCGATCAAGGGCTGGGTCAACGGGGTGCCGCTGGAAGCGCAGGCGCATGAGCAGCTGCGCAATATCGCCGCGATCCCGTTCGTCGGGCCGTGGGTGGCCGTGATGCCGGACGTGCACCTGGGCAAGGGCGCGACCGTGGGCTCGGTGATCCCGACCCGCGGTGCGATCATCCCGGCCGCGGTCGGCGTCGACAT
Source organism: Stenotrophomonas sp. SKA14 (assembly GCF_000158575.1). Taxonomy (NCBI): domain Bacteria; kingdom Pseudomonadati; phylum Pseudomonadota; class Gammaproteobacteria; order Lysobacterales; family Lysobacteraceae; genus Stenotrophomonas; species Stenotrophomonas sp. SKA14. The sequence goes on along the minus strand of NZ_DS999412.1, from coordinate 581,402 downwards.
CGGCTGCGGCATGGCGGCGGTACGCACCACGCTGCGCGCCAATGACCTGCCCGATGACCTGCGGCAGCTGCGCAACAGCATCGAGCGCAGCATCCCGGTCGGCAACGGCCGGGGTGGCGAGCACCACCGCATGCCCGACAGCATCCACACCCGGCTGCTGCAGTCCGGGCTGGCCGCCGGCCTGGAGAAGATCAAGGACAGGCACCGCCGGATCCGCACCGACAAGCTTGACCGCCAGCTGGGTACGCTGGGCGGCGGCAACCACTTCATCGAACTGTGCCTGGACGAGACAGACGCGGTGTGGGTGATGCTGCACAGCGGCTCGCGTGGCACCGGCAACCTGATCGGCACCTACTTCATCGAGAAGGCGCGCGAGGAGCTGGCCCGGCGCGTGCTCGGCTTCCACCTGCCGGACAGGGACCTGGCCTTCTTCATGGAAGGCGAACCGCTGTTCGACGACTACGTCGAGGCGGTGTCGTGGGCGCAGGACTACGCCCGGCAGAACCGCGAGGCGATGATGTCGCGCGTGCTGGCCGAGATGCGTCACCGGCTGCCGAAGTTCCAGCTGGCGGCGATGGCGGTGAACTGCCACCACAACTACGTGCAGAAGGAGACGCACCACGGGCAGGAGCTGCTGGTGACGCGCAAGGGTGCAGTGAGTGCCCGCGAAGGCGAGCTGGGCATCATTCCCGGCAGCATGGGCACGCGCAGCTACATCGTGCGTGGCAAGGGCAACCCGGACAGCTTCCACAGCTGCAGCCACGGCGCCGGCCGGGTGATGAGCCGCGGCAGCGCACGCCAGCAGATCACGCTGGCACAGCACCGCGAAGCCACCGCTCACGTGGAATGCCGCAAGGACAGCGGGGTGCTGGACGAGTCACCGGCGGCGTACAAGTCAATCGATGACGTGATGGCGGCACAGCTGGATCTGGTGGACGTGGTGCACACCCTGCGCCAGGTGCTGTGCGTGAAGGGATGAGGGAACGGTGCCGGCCAAGGCCGGCACCCACCACACGTCAAGCCGACCACGCAGGCATCCGACTTGACTCAATCGTGCTCGATGCCGCACCACCCCGGCAGATAGCGCGCGTCAGCGTGCCGGGCATGCTCGGTGGCCGTGGCCACCGCCTGCTGGAAATCCCGGCGGATCGACTTACGGGTGATGCGCTGGCGGAAGTAGTCCGCCCACAGAAACTCAGCGAACGGCTGCACCGATTTGGCATAGCCGCCCCGGCGGCGGACCTCGCCGGCCAGCGAGCGATGCGGGTCATCAGCCAGGTCCAGCAGCGACTTCGGCATCGCCGAGGGTGGCTGGCGCACGCCCTCGGCATCAAACGGATGCGCCCAGCAGTAGCGTTCCATCACCGTCCAGAACAGCTTCCGCGGCAGGTGCGAGAGATCGGCCTGCACGGCGGTCAGCACGTGCTCGATGCCTTCCTCATGCAGGGCCAGCGCCAGATGATGATGGTCGATCAGGTACAGACGGTTCGACGGCCCCACCACCACCGGCACCATGTGCCGTCCGAGGTAGCGTTCCTCGTCCTGCTTCGGCAACGTCTTCCACTGCGCACGCTTGCGTTGCACTTCCAGCAGGCCCACGCTCATCTGCGTCGGCCGCAGTTCAAGGATGGCGACCGGCGAAAGCCGCGGTTCGGGAATGCGGGTCATGGCGTACCTCGGGTGCGGTAGTGGTCAACGGCCTGTTGCACGCTGTGGCTGGTTCCGTCCGGCCCCAGCAGGGCGGCGATGCCGAAGCGATCCAGCGCCTGCATCGCGCGCAACGAGCCCAGCCGCGCGATGACGAACACGATGCCCTTCTGCTGGCAGAGCCCGATCACCTCGCGCAGGGTCTGCGCGGCGCTGTAGTCGATCTCGACGATGGCACTGCCATCCAGCACGATCAGCCCGGGCGGTGGCGTCGCCTCGATGCTGGCCAGCAGCTGCCGCTTGAAACTGTCGGCGTTGGCGAACAGCAACGGCGCCTGGAACGCCAGCACGGTCACGCCGGGTTCGGTCTCGCCACGGCTGCCCGGCCACCAGACGGTGCTGCCCGGCAGGCGGGTCAGCGTCAGCATCGGGCTGTGCGCGATCATCCACACGCCATGCAGCAGGGCCAGCCCCACCCCGATCGCGATGCCCGACTGGATCGGCAGGCACACCACCGCCAGGAAGGTCAGCACCGCCAGCAGCGCTTCGCCACGCGCGCGGCGGGCGATGTCGATCAGCACGCGCAGGCGGAACAGGCGCACCGCCACGAACAGCAGCACACCGGCCAGTGCCGCATCGGGAATGGCACCGAGCACGCTGCCGCCGCAGAATGCCAGCAGCATCACCAATGCTGCGGCGATCAACGCGCCCAGCTGCGAGGTAGCGCCGGCCTCCACCGCCACTGCGGTACGCGGAGGACTGGCATTGACCGGGAACGCACCGAACGCGGCCGACAGCAGGTTGCCGGCGCCGACGCCGAGGAAGTCCTTGTTGACGTCGGGCTCTTCCTCGCCGGGAAACGCACGATCGACGGCGGCCACCTGCATGATGATGACCAGGGTCAGCAGCAGGGCCAGCGGCACCAGCGTGGTGAAGGTCGCCAGCGCGGGCAGCTGCCACGCGGGCGGATACGGTGACACCGCGCCGAGGGTCGCCACGCCGAGGCGTTCGGTACCCAGCGTAGCGACCAGCACGGTGGCGATGGCCACGGCGATCAGCGCGCCGGGAATCCGTGGATTGATCCGGTCGCACAGCGCCATGGCCAACAGCACGCCGAAGCCGATCACGGTCGGCAGCAGCTGGGCCCGTGGCAGCGCCAGCAGCAGTTCGTACAGCCGCTCCGGCAGCTCACTGGACTGCAGGCTGACACCCAGTGCCACCGGCAGCTGTGACGCGGCGATGTGCACTGCAATGCCACCGAGGAAGCCGGTCACCACCGGCACCGACAGCAGTGCGGCCACCACGCCGATGCGTAGCAGCGCCGCCAGCGCCAGGAACACACCCACCAGCAGCGCCAGCACCACGGCACTGCCGGCCAGGACGCCGGTGTGCTGCGCGGCCAGGCCGGCCAGGGTGAGCGCGAAGATCGGTGTGATCGTGGAATCGGCGCCGACGGTCAGCCGGCGGTTGCGGCCCAGCAGCACGAAGCCGAGCGTGCCGCCGACGAAAGCGTAGAAGCCGACCTGCGGCTCGAAGCCACCGAGCCGCGCCGTCGCCATCTGTTCGGGCAGGGTGATCGCGGCCAGGGTGATACCCGCGATCGCATCGCGCGTGGCCTGCGCCGGTCGCCAGCCACGCAGGCCCTGCAAAGGGGCCAGCAGCGATCTGAGGCGGTTTGCTTCGTCCATGCCGGGTTCGGGCGCGTGGGTACGTTGCCGCCACTATCGGCGTTGGGAAGTGGAAATGGCGTCAGCGGTCAGATCCGCTTCTGCTTATGGGATCCGACCCCGAGGGCGCAGTAGATTCACGCCATGCGTGGATGGAACGGCGCCGACCAAGGTCGGCATCTACAGAACAAGCCCGATCAGCGCGGCACGCTGTCTTCGCTCACCAGCGCATGATGCAGGCCGATTCCCGCGCGCACCCCTTCGGCGGTGGCCAGGGTGATGTTGCCGACCGTGGTCGCATCGCCTGCGGCATACACGTTCGGCACCGAGGTCTGCTTCATCGCATCGACCTCGATCAGCACGCCCAGCGGGCTCTCGGCCAACGTACAACCCAGCCGCTGCACCAGCGGCGTGGCCATCGCCTGGGTGGCCGGCACGAACAGCGCCCGCTGGGCGATGCGACGACCGTCGGCCAGTTCCACCTCCAGCCAGCTCGGCTGGTCGCCCTGCACACCCAGTACCGGCGAGGTCTCGACCTGCACGCCACGCTGCTGCATGGCGGCGCGTTCGTCCTCGGTGATCGGCAGGCCCTGGCTGAAGAAGGTGACATTGCCCCAGTCGGCGAACAGCGGCGCCTTGCTGGCCGACATCGGATGGCCACCGAGCAGGCCGATCGCACCGCCACCGACTTCATAGCCATGGCAATAAGGACAGTGCAGCACGGTGCTGCCCCAGCGCTCGGCCAGGCCGGGCAGGTCCGGCAGCTGGTCGGCGATGCCGCTGGCCAGCAGCAGCTTGCGCGCCGCCAGCACCTGGCCGTCGGAAGTCTCCACTTCAACCCCATCGCGGGTGCTGCGGGCATGCACCGCATCGGCATGCAGCCAGCGCACGCTGGGATAGTCCAGCAGCTGCTGGCGTGCGGTTTTCAGCAGCTCGGCGCCGCTGATGCCATCCAGCCCCAGTACCCCGTGCGAATGGCTGGCGAAGCGGTTGCGTGGCGAACCGGCGTCGATGACGGTGACCGGGCGACGGGCGCGGGCCAGGATCAGGCCGGCGGCGATGCCGGCATAGCTGCCGCCGACGATGAGCACATCAGGATTCATGCTGACCTTCCAGGGAACGGTGATGGGCGAGATGGCGGGCGAACTCGGCGCCGAGCTGGTCCAGCGTGGCTGCCTGCAGGCGCTGTTCGAGCAGGCGCTGCGCCTCGCGTGCGCCCTCCAGCAGGGCACTGTTGACCAGCTGCTGGATCGGGCAACCGCCGCCCGAGCCGCGGGTACCGACCTGTACCAGCGGCGGCGCGCCTACGGCCAGATAGATGTCGTGCAGGGTGATGGTGGCGGCGTCACGGGCCAGCTGGCTGCCGCCGCCGTGGCCGCGTGCGCTGTGCACCAGGCCGGCCTTGTGCAGCTGTGCCAGCAGGCGCCGGATCACCACCGGATGGGTCGGCAGGCATGACGCCAGCTGTTCGGAGGTGCGCGGTGCGCTCTGGCCGACCAGGTGCGCCATCACGTGCAGGGCATCGGAAAGCGGGTTCGCGGATTTCATGTAACAACAATAGTTACATTTAAATCCCCTGTCCAGAGTCTGCTTTCGTTCCATATGGACACATTTGTCCTATGAAACGTTTCCTTCACTTCGCTAAACGAAACGCTAATGTGATGAACGTCGCACTTCAGAGGTGATCGAATCCGGTCGATACCGCATCGCCCCTTCCCGAGAGCCCCTTCCGATGAATGCGTCTGTCCGTGCACCCCGCCTGCAGTCCAAGCTGCTCGGCGCGGTTTCCGTTGGCCTGGCCGTAGTCCTGTTGTGCGCCCTGGCAGGTCTTGCTTCCGCCTGGTTGAAGCTGTCCACCGATGTCCCGCCCGAAGTCGCGCACAGCCGCGATGCCGAACGCCTGCAGCGCGAGTTCCGCGGCCAGGTGCAGGAATGGAAGAACGTGCTGCTGCGCGGGCACGACGATGCATTGCGTCAGCGTCACCTGGAGGCCTTCGACAGCGAAGGCCGTCTAGTCGAACAGCTGGCCAAGGGCCTTGCCAGCAGCCCGGATGCGCACACGCGCGAACAGGCGCAGGCCTTCATCGGACTGCATGCGCAGCTGCAGAAGGACTATCACGCCGCGCTGCAGGCCTTCGCCGCCGCCGGCTACGATCCCGCCGCTGGCGACACCCTGGTGCGTGGCAAGGATCGTCCGGTGGCCACCGCACTGGATGCGCTGAGCACGCAGGCCACGGAGGTGGCCGAAGCGGCATTGGCGGCGCGTTCGCACCAGGCGCGGCAGACCCTGCTGCTGTGCGCGGCGCTGACCGTGCTGGCCGCGGTGCTGCTGCTGATGGGCCTGGCCTGGTGGTTGCGGCGTGCGGTGGTGCAGCCGGTGCTTGCGGTGGAAGCCGCCGCACGCGCGGTCGCCGCCGGCGACCTGCAGCACGTGGTGCGGGTGAGCAGCCGCGATGAGATCGGCCGCCTCGCGCAGGCGATGCAGGCAGTGCAATCCACGCTGCGCGGCGTGCTGGATGCACAGGGCGCGATGGCGCAGGCGCACGAGGCCGGCACCATCAGCCATCGCATGGATGCCAGCGCCTTCCCCGGCGCGTTCGGCGAAATGGTGGCCGACAGCAATGCGCTGGTGGATGCTCACATCCAGGTGAAGATGCGCGCGATCGCGATCATGGGCCGCTATGCCATCGGCGACCTCAGCCAGGACATGGAACGCCTGCCCGGCGAGAAGGCGGTGATCACCGAAGCGCTGGATACCGCCAAGGCCAATCTGGGCACCATCAATGGCGAGATCCGCCGCCTGGCCGAAGCCGCCGCCGCCGGCGACTTCAGCCAGCGCGGCGACAGCGCGCGCTTCGAACATGATTTCCGCGCGATGGTCGACGGCCTGAACCGCCTGATGCAGGCCACTGAGCTGAACCTGGGTGAGGTTTCCGGCATGCTGCGCGCGATTGCCGATGGCCGCCTCGGCGCGCGCATGCACGGTGATTTCCAGGGCGTGTTCGCCCGCATCGCCGGCGATGCCAACACCACCGCCGCGCAGTTGGCGACGATCGTCACCGACATCAAGCACGCCTCCGGCAACATCCACACGGCTGCGGCGGAGATTGCCGCCGGCAACAACGATCTGTCGCGTCGCACCGAGCAGCAGGCTGCCAACCTGGAAGAGACCGCCGCTTCGATGGAAGAGCTGACCTCCACCGTGCGGCAGAATGCCGAGCACGCACGCCAGGCCAACCAGCTGGCGATCGGCGCGCACAGCGTCGCCTCGCAGGGCGGCAGCGTGGTCGGCCAGGTGGTGGAGACAATGGGCGCGATCGAGACCTCGTCGCGGCAGATCGCCGAGATCATCAGCGTGATCGATGGCATCGCGTTCCAGACCAACATCCTGGCGTTGAACGCTGCGGTGGAAGCGGCACGCGCCGGTGAACAGGGCCGGGGCTTCGCCGTGGTCGCCAGTGAGGTGCGCACGCTGGCGCAGCGCTCGGCCGCTGCGGCGAAGGAGATCAAGTCATTGATCGAAGCGTCCGTGGAACAGGTCGGGCACGGCGCGCAGCGCGTGCGCGAGGCCGGCGACACCATGGCCGAGATCGTGGCCTCGGTGCAGCGGGTGACCGACATCATGGCCGAGATCTCCGCCGCGTCGCAGGAGCAGAGCGCTGGCATCGAGCAGGTCAGCCAGACCGTGATCCAGATGGATGGCACCACCCAGCAGAACGCTGCGCTGGTGGAAGAGGCCAGCGCCGCTGCACGCAGCCTGGAGCAGCAGGCGAACCGCCTGATCGATGCCGTGGATGTGTTCGATCTGTCGACCACGGCAGCGGCGAAGGATGCGCTGCAACGTGCAGCCTGATTGATCCGGCTGCCGGCCAGCGGCCGGCACTACCGTGGAGCGCGGACACGGGTGGCGCCCGACCGTGGGTCGGGCGAAGGCAGGATCGGTGCGGACCCACGGTCCGCACCCACCGGAGCCTGTGGTAGTGCCGGCCGCTGGCCGGCAACCCGGCTGCAACGCTCAGCGCAGGTAATCGCTGCGCGCCATCGCGGCGGCCAGGTAATCCAGGAACGAGCTGATCCGCGCCGACACCGCCGTGTTGCGGTAGTACACCGCATGGATCGGCTGGTACACCTCCAGCATCTGCGCGGCCAGCACCGGCACCAGCGTGCCGGCGGCGCGGTCGCGATCGGTGACGAAGTCGGACAGGCACGTGATGCCCACCCCTTCCACCGCCAGCCGGCGCAGCGTCTCGCCACTGGACACGGCGATGTCCGGGCGCACCAGCAGCAATCCCTCCGACTCCCCGGGCAGCGGCCAGCGGTTCAGCGATTCCGGCTCGTTGAAACCAAGCAGGGTGTGCTGGCCCAGCGCGGCGACCGTGCTCGGCTCGCCCATCCTGTCCAGATAGGCCGGGCTGGCCACCAGCCGCAGCCTGCAGCGGCCCAGCGGCCGTGCATGCAGGGTGGAGTCGGCCAGCGGTCCGATCCGGATGGCCAGGTCAGTGCGCCGTTCCAGCAGGTCGATGTAGCGGTCGGAACTGTTCAACTCCAGCTGCACGTCCGGGTAGCGTTCCCGATAGCCGGCCACCAGTGGCGCGATCACGTGCAGCACGAATGGCATTGCCGCGTCCACGCGCAGGCGCCCGGCCGGGCGCTCGCGGCGCGCCGCCATCTGTTCCTCGGCCGATTCCACCGCATCGATGATCGCGCGCGCATGGCGCCGGTACGCCTCGCCCTCGGCGGTCAGGTGCAGGCGGCGGGTGGTGCGGGTCAGCAGGGTGGTGCCCAGTTTGTCCTCCAGCCGCCCCAGCGCGCGGCTCACGCCCGACGGCGTCTGCCCCAGCTGCTCGGCGGCGGCGCTGATCGAACCGGTGTCGATCACCGCCAGGAAGGCCTGCATTTCATCAAGCGTCGTCTTCATGCCGCCATTATTGACTGCACGGCAAGAGTGATTGGCGTGAAGACCGGTTTTTCAGCGAAAGACAGCGGCGCAGACTGCGCAGCCTCTTCCCCTGCTGGACCCTGTCATGATCCGTGGCATTCCCCTCGCCCTGCTGGCGTTGACCCTCGGCGCGTTCGCCATCGGCACCACCGAATTCGTCATCGTCGGCCTGATCCCGACCATTGCCGCCGACCTGCAGGTCAGCCTGCCCTCGGCCGGCCTGCTGGTTTCCCTGTATGCACTGGGCGTAGCCATCGGTGCGCCGGTGCTGACCGCGCTGACCGGCCGCGTGCCGCGCAAGACCCTGCTGGTGGCGCTGATGGTGCTGTTCACCCTGGGCAACGTCATCGCCTTCATGGCGCCGGGCTACACCTCGCTGATCGCCGCGCGCATCCTCACCGGCCTGGCGCATGGCGTGTTCTTCTCGATCGGCGCGATCATCGCCACCGCGGTGGTGCCGAAGGAGAAGGCGGCCAGTGCCATCGCCATCATGTTCACCGGGCTCACCGTGGCGCTGGTGACCGGTGTGCCCCTGGGTACCTTCATCGGACAGCACCTGGGTTGGCGCGCCACCTTCCTGGCCGTGGCCGGCCTCGGCGTGATCGCCCTACTGGGCGCGCTGCTGTTCGTTCCGCGCAACCTGCCGCAGAGCGCACCGGCCAGCTTCCGCCAGCAGTTGGCGGTGCTGGGCCAGCCGCGCCTGTTGCTGGTCTATGCAATGACCGCACTGGGTTACGGCGGCACCTTCCTGGCCTTCACCTACCTCGCGCCGATCCTGCAGGACGTCACCGGCTTCTCGGCCAATGCGGTCAGCCTGGTGCTGCTGGTGTACGGCGTGTCGGTGGCGATCGGCAACCTGTGGGGCGGTCGCCTCGCCGACCGCCTGGGCCCGGTGCCGGCACTGAAGCGCATCTTCGCGCTGCTGGCGATTGTGCTGTTCGTGCTCACCTTCACCGCCTCCAACAGCGTGCTGATGCTGCTGACGGTACTGGCGCTGGGGGCCGTGGCCTTCGGCAACGTGCCAGGCCTGCAGGTCTACGTGGTCAAGCAGGCGCAGCGCTATGCGCCGCAGGCCACCGATGTGGCCTCGGGCCTGAACATCGCCGCGTTCAACATCGGCATCGCCCTGGGCGCCTCGCTGGGTGGCCTGGTGGTGGAACACATCGGCCTGATGCATACGCCGTGGCTGGGTGCGCTGGTGGTGGTTGGCGCGTATGCGCTGACCGCGCTCAGTGGTCGCCTCGACCGTCGCGATGGTATCGACCCGCGCGCCGACGGCATTGCCGCCACCGCGCATTGATCCATGCAATGCACCGTTGCCGGCATGCATACGGTGCCTGCCCTACCCTCTTCTCCTGCTACTCCCTTCCCCCCGTTGGAGCTTCCCATGACTGTCCCCGCCTTTGGTCTCGGTACCTTCCGCCTGAAGGACCAGACCGTGATCGACTCGGTGCGCAACGCGCTGGAGGTCGGCTACCGCGCCGTTGATACCGCGCAGATCTACGGCAATGAAGCCGAAGTCGGCCAGGCCATCGCCGAATCAGGTGTGCCGCGCGACGATCTGTACCTGACCACCAAGGTGTGGATCACCGAGTTCAAGCACGATGCGTTGCTGGCCAGCCTGCGCACCAGCCTGGAAAAACTGCGCACCGACCGCGTCGACCTGGCGCTGATCCACTGGCCGTCGCCGAACGACAAGGTCGACGTGCCGATGGAGGAATACCTGCCGGCACTGGCCGAAGCCAAGGCGCAGGGACTGACCCGGGAGATCGGCATCTCCAACTTCACCATCGCGCAGACCCGCAAGGCGATCGAGATCCTCGGTGCCGAGGCGATCGCCACCAACCAGGTGGAGATCCATCCGTACCTGCAGAACCGCCTGCTGGTGAAGTTCCTGCAGGACAACGGCATCCACATCACCGCCTACATGAGCCTGGCCTATGGCGAAGTGCTGAAGGACCCGGTGATCCAGGCCATCGCCGGCCGCCACCAGGCCACCCCGGCGCAGGTTGCGCTGGCCTGGGCGCTGCAGCAGGGCTTCTCGGTCATTCCGTCGTCGACCAAGCGCGACAACCTGGCTGCCAACCTGGACGCGGCGGCCGTGCGCCTGACCGACGAAGACATGGCGCAGATCGCCAAGCTCGACCGCGGCCATCGCCTGGCCAACCCGGAAGGCATCGCCCCGGCCTGGGATTGATCCCGACCGTGTTTGCGGCACCGAATCGGTGGGTGCCGACCTTGGTCGGCACTGGCCTGTGATCGATCGTTGAAACAGCGTGCCGACCAAGGTCGGCACCTACCGAAGGCGGGGTTATCCCTCGTCCCGCAACAACCAGCCACGCATGGCGGCGCTCACCTCATCCGGCTTTTCCATCGGCGCCAGGTGCCCGCAATCGGGCACCACCACCAGTTGCGAATGCGGCACCAGCGCGTGCATTTCCTCGCTCACCGCCAGCGGCGTGATGCGGTCGTTGGCACCGCACACGATCAGCAGCGGGTCGCGGTAACCCACCAGCACGTCATGCCCATCGCGGCGCTCCAGCGCGCTCTGGCGCAGGAACACCTCGGCGCCCAGCCGCGCGGTCATGTCGCGCACGCGCTGCACCAGCACGTAGTCGTCCAGCCGCGAGGCATCGATGTAGCTGCGCATCAGTGCATCACCGAAGCCATGGAACTTGCCCGGCAGGCGCACGCTGGCACGCTGGCTGCGGCGCTGCTCGGCGCGCTCGGGCGAGTCGGCATGGATCGAGGTGCCGATCAATGCCAGCTGCACTACCCGCTCCGGAGCGATACGCAGGATATGCTGGGCGACGAAGCCACCGAGTGAGAAGCCGGCCAGCGCAAACCGCTCCGGTGCCTGCGCCAGCACGTCTTCGGCCACCGCCTGCAGGGTTTCGCCACGGGTCTGGTCGCCCACCGTACAGTCGGCGATATCGGCCAGGTCGGCCAGCTGGGCACGCCACAGCTCGGCATCGCTGAGCAGGCCGGGTAGCAGCAGCAAGGGAATGCGGTCGGTCATGGCGGTATTGTCGCGCCAGTACCGTGACAGAGCCATGCCGCATCGGGCCGTTGGGTTGTAGAGTCGAGCTTGCGCGACGGTTTCCCGCCGTAGAGTCGAGCTTGCTCGACTGTCTGGCTGGCAGTCGAGCAAGCTCGACTCTACGACACGGACGCGACCATGGCAGACCCCTACAACAGCGGCATCCCCTCCCCTCCGGCGCTGCGCTTCGACGATTCGCTGGTCACCACCGCCTTCGAGCTGCCCGGCTACCGTGTGGCGCGCAACCTGGGCGTGGTGCGTGGCATCACCGTGCGCTCGCGCTCGATCGTCGGCAACTTCCTCGGCGGCATCCAGACCCTGTTCGGCGGCAACATCACCATCTACACCGAACTGTGCGAACAGGCCCGCGAGGAAACCTACCGCGACATGGTCAAGCACGCGCGGCAGCTGGGTGCCAATGCGATCATCGGCATGCGTTACGACGCCACCGATGTGATGACCGGGCTGACCGAAGTGCTGTGCTACGGCACGGCGGTGGTGGTTGAGCCGTTGCGCTGAGGCCGGTGTGCCGCCGGGCGTGATTCACGCCACCGGGGGCACCGCCGGCACCTCGACCTGCTGCACCGGCAAGGTCACCATCATCACCGTCGGGTCGTCCGGGTCGAGTTTCGTCTTGAAACCCAGGCTCTGGCACATCGCCAGCATGGTGCTGTTCTCGCGCAGCACCTGGCCCTCGACCACATCCAGGCCCAGCCACTTGGCGTATTCGATCATGATCGCCATCAACCGCCAGCCGATGCCGTGGCCCTTCAGGTCCGAGCGGATCAGGATGCCGTACTCGCCGCGGTGGTAATCGGCGTCGGCGTGCAGGCGCACCGCGCCGAGCATCTCGCCGCTGCGCGGTTCAATCGCCACCAGTGCGATCGAACGCGCGTAGTCCAGCTGGGTCAGGCGCGCGATGAATTCGTGGCTGAAGTGCTTCACCGACTGGAAGAAGCGCAGGCGCAGGTCCTCGTCGCTGACACGGGCGAAGAACGCACGGAACAACGCATCGTCTTCCGGACGCACCGGACGCACGAAGGCGCGGCCGCCGTCGGACAGTTCGATGGTGCGCTCCCACTCCTTCGGATACGGGAACACCGAGAAACGGGGATGGCCGCGGCCCTTGTGCAGGATGCGCGAGGGTGCAATGGCGACGCGCGCATCCAGGGCGAGGATGCCCTTGCCATCGACCAGCAGTGGATTGATGTCCAGCGTGCGCACTTCGGGAATGTCGGCGGCCAGCTGGGCCAGCTTCACCAATGCCAGCGCCAGTGCACGCTCGTCGGCCGCCGGCACGTCACCGTAGGCCTTGAGGATGCGCGAGGCACGGGTCTGGCCGATCAGTTCATGGGCCAGTCGCAGGTCCAGCGGCGGCAGTGCCAGCGCCTTGTCGTTGATCACTTCAACCGCAGTACCGCCACGGCCGACCACGATCACCGGGCCGAACGTGGCGTCGTCGGCGATGCCGACGATCAGCTCGCGCGCCTTGGGTCGGATGATGGTCGGCTGCACCAGCAGCCCGTCGATGCGCGCATCCGGCCGCAGCTGGCGGGCACGTGACAGGATCGCATTGGCCGCGCTCTGCACCGCGGGCAGCGTGCCCAGGTTGAGGCGCACGCCATCCACTTCGGACTTGTGCGGAATGTCCGGCGACAGGATCTTCAGCGCCACGCTGGCGCCACGCTCCAGCAGCGGCTGCGCCAGATCCATCGCCTCGTGCGCATCGCGCGCGTGCATCACCGGCGCGGACGGGATGCCGTAGGCCTTGAGCAGTTCGTGGGTGGCCAGCGGGTCCAGCCACTGCTGGCCGTTGGCCAGTGCGGCATCGACCAACGCGCGCGCGGCCGCCGCATCGACATTGAAATCCTGTGGCAGGCTGGGCGGCGTTTCCATCAGCGCGTTCTGCGCTTCGCGGTAGCGCACCAGATGCTGGAAACCACGCACCGCCTCGGCCTCGGTCGGATAGGTCGGCACCCGCGCCGCGTTGAGCGTGGCGGTCGCCTGGTCGTCGTTGCCCAGCCACACCGCGAACACAGGCTTGTCGCGGTGGTGGCGCGGGCGCAGGCCGAGCGTGCGGGTCAGCGCCTGCGCTGCATCGGCGGACGAGGTGAACGCGGTCGGTACGTTGACCACCATCACCGCGTCGTTCTCGTTGTCGGCCAGCAGCGCTTCGATGGCCGAGGCGTAACGGTCACCGTCGGCATCGACCACGATGTCGACCGGATTGCTGCGCGACCAGCCCTGCGGCAGCACCGCGTCGAGCTTCTCGATGGTGCTGTCGGACAGGTTGGCCAGCGTGCCACGCAGTGCGATCAGCTGGTCCACCGCGAGGCGGCCGACACCGCCGCCATTGCTGAGGATGGCCAGGCGGCGGCCGGGGAAGGTGCCCAGCCGGCCCAGTGACTCGGCGGCGGTGAACAGTTCGTCCAGCGCCCCCACGCGCAGCAGGCCGGCGCGGTTGAACGCCGCGCCGTAGACATCGTCGGCGCGCGCGAGCGCCTGTACGTGGGTATCGCGGCTGCCCGGCTGCACGCGTTCGGCGCGGCCCGACTTCACCACCACCACCGGCTTGGCACGGGCGGCGGCACGCGCGGCCGACATGAACTTGCGCGCGTCCTTGATCTGCTCGACATAGAGCAGGATGGCGCGGGTGCGGTAGTCGGTAGCGAAGTAATCGAGCAGGTCGCCGAAGTCGACATCCATCGTGTCGCCCAGCGAGACCACGGCAGAGAAACCGACCGAGCGCGCCACTCCCCATTCCACCAGTGCGGCGGCAATGGCCGAGGATTCGGAGATCAGCGCGAGGTCGCCGGCCTGCGGGAAATGCGCGGCGATGCTGGCGTTGAGCCGCGCATGCGGCGCGATCACGCCCAGGCAGTGCGGGCCGAGGATGCGCAGGCCATGCGCGCGCGCCACCGCCTCCACCTGCGCCGACAGCGAGCCGGGGCCTTCGCCCAGGTGCGCGGTGAGGATGATCGCCGCCTGCACGCCGCGTTCGGCCGCGGTGCGCACCACCTGCGGCACGATCGTCGCCGGCGCGGTGATCACCACCAGGTCCGGCACCCAGTCCAGGTCCTTCAGCCGTTTGACCGTGCGGATGCCATCGATCTCCGCATGCCGCGGGTTGATCCACGCCACCTTGCCGGGGAAGCCGGTACCGCGCAGGTTGCGCATCACCGCACGGCCGGCCGAGCGCTCACGCGGGCTGCCACCGATCACCGCGACCGACTGCGGACGGAACACAGACTGCAGATGGTAGGTACTCATGCGCCTACGGTAACCAAATTCCGTGGCAATGGGCGTGCCGACCAAGGTCGGCACCCACGAAGGGCGGGGGTTCCGGCTTACAGCAGCGTGCCGTGCAGGATCATCGCGGCGATGCTGAAATAGATCACCAGGCCGGTGACATCCACCAGGGTGGCGACGAACGGGGCCGAGGCGCTGGCCGGGTCGAAGCCGAGGCGCTTCAGGATGAACGGCAGCATCGAGCCGGACAGCGAGCCGAAGGTGACGATGCCGACCAGCGCCGCACCGATGGTGATCGCCAGCAGGATCCAGTGCTCGCCGTAGTCGTGCAGGCCACCCAGCTGCCAGATCACGATGCGCACGATGGCAAGGCAGCCGAGGATGGCGCCGAGCACCATGCCGGTCGGGATCTCGCGCAGGGCCACCTTCCACCAGTCGCGCAGGCGCAGTTCGCGCAGCGCCAGGCTGCGGATCAGCAGCGAGGTGGCCTGCGAACCAGAGTTGCCACCCGAACTCATGATCAGCGGAATGAACAAGGTCAGCACCACCGCGCGTGCCAGCTCATCCTCGTAATGCTGCATGGCGCTGGCGGTGAGCATCTCGCCCAGGAACAGCACGCTCAGCCAGCCCGCCCGCTTGCGCAGCATTTCGAGGAAGCCGATCTGCATGTACGGCTTGTCCAGCGCTTCCATGCCGCCGAACTTGTGCGCATCCTCGGTGGATTCCTCGATCAGCGCATCCAGCACGTCATCGACGGTGACGATGCCGAGCATCTGCTGCTGCGCATCCACCACCGGGATCGCCAGCAGGTCGTGGCGGCGGATCAACCGCGCCACTTCTTCCTGGTCCATCAGCACGTCCACGGTCACCGGCGGGTTGACCTGGGCCACGTCCAGGATCGATTCCTCCGGCAACCCGGTGATCAGCCGGCGCATGGTCACCACCTGCTGGAGGTGCTGGCTGGCCGGGTCCAGCACGTAGATCGCGTACACCGTTTCGCGGGTGCGCTCGACCTGGCGGATGTGCTGCAGGGTCTGCGCCACGGTCCAGCTGGCGGGCACCGCCACGTACTCGGTGGTCATCAGTGCGCCGGCGGTGTTGGGCGGGTAGCTCAGCAGCTTCTGGATGGCCTGGCGGGCATCGGTGCCCAGCAGCGGGATCAGCCGCGCGCGCTCGTCCTCGTCCAGCTCGTGGACGATGTCGGTGGCACGGTCGTCGGCCATCAGCCCGAGCAGGGCGGCGGCGCGCGCTGGCGGCAACGCGGCCACCAGCTCGCCGCTGCGGTGCAGTTCCGGCGCTTCGAGCATCTTCACCGCACGCGGCAACGGCAGCGCCGCCAGCGTGTCGGCGGCGCGCGTCAACTCCAGCGTATTGAGGAACTCCACCGCGTCGGCGGTGTTGTAGTTCGCCAGGGGTGCGGCCAGTGCAGCAGCATCGGCCCCTGCGCGCAGCAATTGCTTCTGGTTCATCGGTTCTGCCTTGTGGGGGTGCGACCTCGCGCAACGCCAACGCAGGCAAACCGTCCCGATGTCAGGCGGTGGCCATCGCTGGCGTCGAACGAGGTCGACTTCTACTGTCGCTGGACATGGGTTGGGGACTCCGGGATGCGTGTGCCGGCGGACGCGCCGCCAGCGGCGGGGAGTCTGGACCTGCCGGGCATGCAGGTCAACCCGGGGCGAGCCGGCAGCGTTGCCCGCACGCGTGTCCTCGTGCGTACACGCACCGGCGCGCATAATGACGCGGTGGCGTTCGCCATGCTTCCCCTCCTCCGAACGGACGCGCGGCCGGTTCCCCCGATGACCAGGTATTCCCATGCATAGCGGTGGTCTGGAACTGGCGCTGGTGCTGCTGCTGGCGGCGGTCATTGCCGTGCCGGTGTTCAAGAAGTTCGGCTTTGGCGCGGTGCTGGGCTACCTGGCGGCCGGCGTGGTGCTGGGGCCTGACGGGCTGGGCTTCGTGCAGGACGCCGACCGCATCCTGGGCGCCGCCGAGATCGGTGTGGTGATGCTGCTGTTCGTGATCGGCCTGGAACTGTCACCGGCACGCCTGAAGGTGATGCGCCGCTCGGTGTTCGGTGCTGGCGCGGCGCAGGTGGCGCTGTCCGGGCTGGTGCTGGGCGGGCTGCTGCTGCTCGACCATTTCCAGTGGAAAAGCGCGCTGGTGGTGGGTGTGGCGCTGGCGCTGTCGTCCACCGCGGTGGGCCTGCAGCTGCTGTCCGAGCACAAGGCGATCAACAGCGACCATGGCCGGCTGGGCTTTGCCATCCTGCTGTTCCAGGACCTGATCGCGATCCCGCTGCTGGCGGCCATTCCGCTGCTGGGCGGGGTCAAGAACGAGACGCTGCGCTGGGAGGATGCCGCCGTGGCGCTGGGCGCGCTGGCAGTGGTGATCCTGTGCGGGCGGCCGGTGCTGCGCAAGGTGTTCAGCATCATCGCGCGCACCCGCAGCCCGGAGGTGTTCACCGCCACCGCCCTGCTGGTGGTGCTGGGCACCGCCTGGTTCATGCAGGAAGCCGGCCTCAGCCCCAGCCTCGGCGCGTTCCTGGCCGGCGTGCTGCTGTCCGATTCGGAATTCCGGCACGAACTGGAAGCACAGATCGAGCCGTTCAAGGGGCTGCTGCTGGGCCTGTTCTTCATCGCCGTGGGCATGGGCATCGACCTCGACCGCATCGCCGCCGAGCCGTGGCTGATCGCTGCAGGCGTCGGCATCCTGCTGGTGGTCAAGTTCAGCCTGCTGTACGCGGTCGGCCGCATCGCCAAACTCAGCCCGCGGCAGTCGCTGCTGCTGGGCAGCGTGCTGTGGCTGGGCGGTGAATTCGCCTTCGTGGTGTTCAACGAAGCGCAGCGCGCGCACCTGCTGGGGAACGCCAACCATGACCGGCTGGTGGCCATCGTCGGCCTGTCGATGGCGATCACGCCGCTGCTGATGATCGCGCTGCTCAGGCTGCTCGGCCAGGAAAAGGCCGCACCGCGCCAAGCCGCCGAGGCTGACAAGGTGGCGCCGGACAACCGGCCGAAGGTGCTGATTGCCGGCATGGGCCGCTTCGGCCAGGTGATCGCGCGCCTGCTGACCGCGCAGAAGGTGCCGTTCGTGGCGCTGGAGGCGAACCCGGACACCGTGGCCGACCTGCGCCGCTTCGGCAACCAGCTGTACTACGGCGACCCGACCCGGCCCGAGATGCTGCGCGCGGCCGGTGGCGAGCACATCGATGTGTTCGTGATCACCGTGGATGACCCGGAGACCAACCTGCGCGCGGTGCGCATGGTACGCCGGCTGTACCCGGATGCGACGGTGCTGGCGCGAGCGCGCAACCGCCAGCATGCGTGGCGCCTGATGGACATGTCGGCCGAGCCGTTCCGCGAAGTGTTTGGCACCAGCCTGGAGATGAGCGGGCGCGTGCTGACCGCGCTGGGCGTGGCCCCGAACGTGGCCGAACGCCATGTGCAGCGCTTCCGCGAACACGACGAACAGTTGCTGCGCGACCAGTACCTGGTCTACGACGACGAGGCGGCGGTGATCCAGACCTCGCGCGATGCGCGGAATGACCTGATGCACCTGTTCGAGGCCGACGCCGAAAGCGACGACACGTAGGCGTGCCGACCAAGGTCGGCACCCACCCGATGGTTGGCGAACCCGGTCGTGCCGGCCGCTGGGATCAGCCGTTGTCGCGCAGGAACCGGGCCATCGAGGAAACCCCGGGCACGCGCGGCTCGAATTCACCGGCCACGTCGATGAAACCGCGCATCACCGCGATCTCGCGCGGACTGCGGTTGAGGCTGTCGCGCACTTCCGGATCGGCACCGGCACGCAGCAGGCGTTGCACCAGCAGCGGCAAACCGTGCAGGGCGGCCAGATGCAGCGGGCCGAAGCCGCGTGGGTCGCGCACGTCCAGGCTCACGTCCTCGTCCAGCAGGCGCTCCACCGCGGCCATCACCACCTGCTCGTCGCAGGCAGTACCCGGCTCGGCGCGGGCGCCCAGCAGCAACAGCAACGGTGTGACCGAACCGGCAGCAGCCTGGTCCGGTTCCGCGCCGGCCAGCAGCAGGGTGTCGAGCAGCGCCAGCAGGCGCGAGCGGTCACGGGCACTGAAGCCATACAGCGCGGCACAGTGCAGCGGACCCAGCTGCTGCGCGTCACCGGCGTGCACGTCGGCACCGGCGGTGAGCAGGCGCGCGACGATGTCCGGCAGGCCCAGCGCGGACGCCAGCATCAGCACCGTCACCCCGCCCGGCAGGCGATGTTCCAGCTTGGCACCGGCATCGAGCAGGGCCGAGACGATATCGACCTGGCGCATGCTGACCGCCGCCGACAACGGCGTTGCACCACTGGCCGCCGCGTGCTGCGGATCGGCGCCACGCGCCAGCAGCAGGTCGGTCACTGCCAGATGGCCGCCACCGGCCGCACGCAGCAGCGCGGTGCAGCCCTGCGCATCGACGGCGTCGACGGCGAATCCCAGATCAATCAGGCGGCGTACCGCATCGACGTCACCGGCCATCGCGGCGGCGGGCAGATCGGCCTCGCGCAGGATGCGGCGTGGCAACGGCCACACCCGCCAGTCCAGCCAGTCGGCCAGGTCACGGCGCCCAATCGACAGCGCCACGCCCAGTGGCGTCTGGCCATCGGCGGCGCGTGCTTCCGGCGAGGCGCCGTGCTGCACCAGCAGCTTCAGTGCACCTTCTCGGGCCAGCGCGGTGGCCAGATGCAGGGCGGTCATGCCGTGGCTGTCGCGCGCTTCGCGATCGACGCCGGCCTTCAGCAGGGCCTGCTGCAGGCGCAGCCAACCCAGGCGTACCGCCAGCGACAGCGGCGGATCGCCGGCCGGCGAGGCCGCAAACGGATCGGCGCCACGTTCCAGCAGTTCCAGCGCCAGCTGTTCCAGCCCTCGAGCGGCCTGGTCGTGCTGCGCGCAGGCGGCGAGGAAGCGCGCCAGGCCACCGCGTCCGGCCGGCGACAGGCCACGCTGCAGCATCACCTGCAGTGCAGGCACCGCATCGATGCCGCGCGACAGCAGGGCGAACATCGGCGTGTCGGCGCAGGCGTCACGCACATAGGGATCGGCGCCGTGGCCCAGCAGCCAGTCGACCGCACGCGGCTCCAGCGCCAGCTCCGGATCGAGCAGCAGGCCACCCAGTTCTTCCGGCTGGCACAGCCTGGCCAGCGCGGCCATGCCTTCGGTATTGCCGAAGCCCAGCGCCTCACGCAGCAGGGTCAACGGCGGGCGGTCCGGCAGCAGGCCGCTGGCCATGGCAGCTTCGCCGCGCTCGGCCAGGCCATCACTGACGGCGGCCGGCAACGGATAGGACGGGTCCAGCAGGGCCACGATCGCCCAACGACCCGCTTCGGCCGCGTAGTCCACCGCGCGGCGGCCGACCGGATCGGCGGCATCGGCAGCGATGCCCAGCTCGACCAGGCGCTTGATCAGCAGCGGCGAGACATCTTCGGCCATCACCGCCAGCTGCACCGCGTTGCGGCCTTCACCGTCCACGGCGACCAGGTCCGGCTTGTGTGGCAGCAGGTGCTCGATCACCGCAGCGCGACCGGCGCGGGCCGCTTCCAGCCACGGCGTACGGCCCAGCGCATCGCGCGCTTCCAGGTTGGCGCCGGCACCGAGCAGCACGCCGATGATCTCCACGTGGCCGGCCAATGCCGCCTCGTGCAGCGCACTGCGGCGTTGGCGATCACGCGCGTCGGCGCGTGCCTTGTGCTTGAGCAGCAGCTGCACGCCGGCCGGATCGTCGTCTTCGGTGGCGGCGGCAGCCAGCAGCACCGGGGTGCCTTCGGCCGGCTCGCTGCGGGCACCGCGTTCGAGCAGGAAACGCGCCAGGCGCCAGTTACCGACCTGGCAGGCCACCGCCAGCGGCGACCAGCCATCACTGTTCAGCGCGTCGACTTCGGCCGCAGCATCGCGCAGCAGCGCCGCCACGCCCGGGTCGGAACTGCGCGCGGCGTGATGCAGCGGGGAGTTGCCGTCGCTGTCGGTTGCGCGCGAATCGGCGCCGTTGGCGAGCAGGGTCATCACCGCTTCGGGGCGGCCATGCCAGCTGTCACGGGTCGCCGCCAGCAGCGGGGTCATGCCGCGGTGCGGCGCGTTCACGTCAACACCGCGGGCGATCAGCTCGCGCAGCAGGCGAAGGTCTGGCAGCACCGCGGCCAGTACCGCCAGGCTGCGCTGGTCGCGCCAGTTCGGGTCCGGCAATGCATAGGGATCGGCACCGGCCTGCAGCAGCTGCAGGCCGCGGTCGATGCGGCCATGGCGGGCGGCTTCGTACAGGGCCGGGGTCAGTTCCTGCGGCGCCATCGCCTCCAGCGGTGCGGTCTCGGCCGCGGCGGCGAACATCGGTTCGTGTTCGTGGCTGGTCGCGTTCAACGCGCCAGTACGCAACGACACCAGCGGTGCGGGCGCCACCCGCTGCAGCAGCAGGTGCAGCAGCGGCGACAGCACCACCACCGCCAGCGCGGCCGGCCATCGTGCACTTTCCGGCAGCAGGCCGGGCCAGGCCGGCAGCACCACCAGTGCCGCCAGCGCGATCACCAGTGCGGCCACACCGAGGCCGCGCCAGGCGGTCAAGTCGCGTCCGGCCAGCGCCTGCCAGTGCTGGGCCAGGCTGCCATCCAAGCGTTCCACATCATTCCACAGCGGCCAGGTACGCCAGGCCGCCAGCAGGCCGGCACTGACCAGCACGCTCAGGCCCAGCACCGCCGCCAGGCTGCCGCTATCGCGCAGCGCGGCCAGCGGCCAGGCCAGCAGCAGCGCCAGCAGGACCGGTGCGGCCGCCCACAGCGCCAGCAGCGCGGGCAGGTCCTGGCGAGCAACCACCTTCAACGGCAGCAGCGCGCGGCTGCGCCGCCACCACGACACGCCCAGCGCGAACGCAGGCTGCGCCAGTGCGGCAAGCAGGGCGCCCGGGACGCCGCCCACGGCAGCGCCCAGCGCCAGCACGGCGCCAACAGTGAAGGCGATCGACAGCGCACGCGGACGGGAGGGATCAGTCATAGTGGCGCGGCATCAGGCTGGCCACCGACGGCGGTACCTGCAGGTAGAAGCCGCGTTCGCTCATTTCGCTGCGGACCTTGTCCGGGTCGGCCTGCGCCAGGCGGCGCTGGGCATCCAGGGCAACGTCCAGCACGAAAGTGAGCGTCCCCAGCGATTTGAGCAGCGGCGCAGGCAGCGCGCTGAAATCTTCGCGTCGGGGAACGTAGACGTAGGTGTCCGGCTTGAGTTGGCTTTTATAGACGTAGGCGTGCATGTCCGCGGGACAATAACCCGGGAAGAGCCATGATTGTGTCGGAAAGCCGACACCGGGGAAAGCCGTCAGCCGACGATGGCGGCGTGATCGACGGTGTTTCCCCGATGAGGTTCAGCAATGTGGCGACGGCGTTCAGCCTTGGCCCGGTGCTCAGTGATAGCCGGCGTCGGCGTGCACCTTGCCGCGGAACACCCGGTAGGACCACGCCGTATAGCCGAGGATGACCGGCAGCAGGATCACCAGCCCGACCAGGGTGAAGCCCAGCGATGATGCCGGCGCAGCGGCCTGCCACAGGGTCATCGATGGCGGCAGCAGGTACGGCCACATGCCCAGCACCAGGCCGAGGAAGCCGAGCACGAACAGGGCAAGGCTGAGCAGGAACGGCGGCAGGTCACGGCGCGGATGGGTGGCGCTGCGCCACAACGCGGCCGCCACCGCCAGGGTCAGCAGCGGTACCGGCGACAGCCACCAGAAGTTGCCGTCGCTGAACCAGCGGTCCATCAGCCGCGACTGCAGGAACGGCAGCCAGCTGCTGACCAGGCCCATCGCTGCGATCACCGCCACCACCAGCGGCCGGGTCATCTGCCGCGCCAACGCCTGCACGCGGCCTTCGGTCTTCAGGATCAGCCAGGTACTGCCCAGCAGTGCGTAGCCGGCCACCAGCGCGGCGCCGGTCAACATCGCGAACGGACTGAACCAGGCGAACGGGCCACCGTGATAGACGCCATCCTGCAGGGGCAGGCCCTGCACCAGCGTGCCCAGGATCACACCCTGGGCGAAGGTGGCCAGCAGCGAGCCCAGCGCGAACGCTACGCTCCACAACCGGCGTGAGCGGTGCGCCTTGAAGCGGAACTCGAAGGCCACGCCACGGAACACCAGCGCCACCACCAGCAGCAGCACCGGCAGGTACAGCGCCGACAGCAGCACCGCGTATGCCTTGGGGAACGCCGCCAGCAGGCCGGCGCCACCCAGCACCAGCCAGGTCTCGTTGCCGTCCCAGATCGGCGCGGCGGTGTTCATCATCAGGTCCAGCTGTTCCTCGTCCTCGGCGAACGGCGCGAGAATGCCAATGCCGAGCACGAAGCCATCCAGCACCACATACATCAGCACGCCAAAACCGATCACCGCGAACCACGCCACCGGCAGCCAGGTCATCAGGTCCATGTCAGCGATCCTCCAGCGGTTCGTCGGCCGCCGACAGCGGGCGCGCCGGGGTATGGCTGCCGTGGTCCAGCGATGGCCCTTCGGCATACGGCTGCGGCCCATGGCGCAGGATCTTCACCAGGTACCAGATGCCCCAGCCGAACACGAAGGCATAGCCGACCACGTAGACACCCAGCGACAGCGCGGTCATCCACGCACTCTGCGGGCCCACCGCGTCGGCGGTGCGCAGCACGCCATATACCACCCACGGCTGGCGGCCCATTTCGGTGACGAACCAGCCGGACAGCAGTGCGATGAAGCCACTCGGCAGCATCCAGTTCCAGCCGCGCAGCAGCCACGGCGAATCGAGCAGCTTCCTCCGCCACAGCTGGAACGCCGAGACCCAGGCCAGCAGCAGCATCAGCGTGCCCAGCCCCACCATGATGCGGAAGGCGAAGAACACCGGCGTCACCGGCGGCCGTTCGCTGGCCGGCACCGACGTGAGCGGATCGAAGCTGCCGTCCAGCGAATGGGTGAGGATCACGCTGCCCAGCTTCGGGATCGCCACTTCGAAATCGTTGCGCTCTTCCTTTTCGTTGGGCAGCGCGAACACCACCAGCGGCACGCCCTCG
The DNA here is from genome assembly GCF_000158575.1 of Stenotrophomonas sp. SKA14. NCBI lineage: Bacteria > Pseudomonadati > Pseudomonadota > Gammaproteobacteria > Lysobacterales > Lysobacteraceae > Stenotrophomonas > Stenotrophomonas sp. SKA14. Next base: position 557,838 of record NZ_DS999412.1, on the reverse strand, counting down.
CCTTCCTTGGTTTCATGCCAGTGCGCTTCCATCGCCGCGATCTTCATCGGCTGGTGCTTGAGCGTGTTCAGGCCATGCATGTCGCCGACGAAGATCTGCACCGGCACGGTCAGCGCCGCGAACGCCACCGCCGCGACCAGCATGCGCCGACCCGCTTCCACGTGCGTGCCCTTGCGCAGGTACCAGGCGCCGACGCCACCGATCACGAAACAGGTGGTGATGAACGAACCCAGCGCCATGTGCGCCAGGCGGTACGGGAACGAGGGATTGAACACCACCTGCCACCAGTCCACCGGGTGCACGATGCCATTGACCATCTCGTAGCCGGCCGGCGTGTGCAGCCAGCTGTTGGACGACAGGATCCAGAACGTGGAGAACAGCGTGCCCAGCGCCACCATGCAGGTGGACAGGAAATGCAGGCGCGGCGAAACCCGGCCCCAGCCGAACATCATCACGCCGAGGAAGCTGGCTTCCAGGAAGAACGCAGTCAGCACTTCGTAGGTCAGCAGCGGGCCGATGACCGTGCCGGCCACCTCGCTCAGCCGCGGCCAGTTGGTACCGAACTGGAAGGCCATGACGATGCCGCTGACCACGCCCATGCCAAATGACACGGCGAAGATCTTCTGCCAGAAGAAATACAGCTCGCGCCACACGGGCAGTTTCGTGCGCAGCCAGCGCCATTCAATGAAGGCCAGCCAGCTGGCCGTGCCGATGGTGAAGGCCGGGAACAGCACGTGGAAACTGATGACGAATCCGAACTGGATCCGGGACAACAACAACGCGTCCAAGGGACGCCTCCTGCCTGCGACCGGTGGGATACCGGACCACTTTAGGAGGATTTGGTTAAGCCGGGATGCGACCGGGTGACGCGCTGCTTCACTTTGTCGCAGGCGGGATGGCCTGCCGGGCATGGCCCAGCACTACCGATCAACCGTTCTGGTAGCTGCCAACCTTGGTTGGCACACACGCCCAAACACCGACCAAAGTCGGCATCTACCAGGCCCACCGCCCGGCGGGCGCCTCAGTGCCAGAAATACCAGGCCGCCGCAGCCAACAGCGCGCCAAGCAACAACACCTGCACCACCACGTAAAGCACACCACTATCGCGCGATTCGGCTCCGATCCGCTTCTGCAGCGCCTCGCTCACATCCGGCGTCTGCTCCTGCTGCGCCTGTTCACGCAACGCCTGTGCCAGCGCGCGCTCGTCCGCATCGCGAGGGTCAGTCGATTGGCTCACAGCAGTTCTCCGGCGGTGGCGTGCCGCGTCAGCTCCTGCTTCAGGATCTGCCGCGCGCGGTACAGGTGGCTCTTGATGGTACCGCGCGCCAGCCCGGTGACCTGCTCGATCTCGGCCAGATCGAAGTCCTCCAGATAATGCAGGCCTACAATCAATCGCTGCGGCGCACTCAATCGCTCCAGTGCCGCGCCCAGCTGGCGCCCGGCCTGCAGTGCCTCGCTCAACTCGGCCGGCCCGGGGCCTTCATCGCCGATGCCCAGTTCCTCAGGCACCTCCACCGCCACCATCCATTGCGCCTCCAGCCGCCGCCGACGCAGGTGCTGCAACGCAGTGGTGTAGGCCACCCGCGAAACCCAGGTGCGTAGCGAGGATTCAAAGCGGAACCGGTGCAGCTGGCGGAACACCGCCAGGAAGGTCTCCTGCAGCAGGTCGGCCACCTGGTCGCGGTCGCCGACCATGCGCCCGATCACATGCGCGCAGGTGCGTTGATGGGTCTCGACCAGCTGCGAAAACGCCGCGTGCGAGCCGTCGATGATGGCCCGTACCAGGGCCTGGTCCGCACCCAGCGGTACAGCGGGGGCCGCCGTCGACGCTGCATCGTGGCGGCGACGGCCCCGCAGTGCCGACAATGCTTCGCCGAGCAGGCTCATCTACGGGGCGCCCCCGGTGCCCGTGGCATGTTCCTGCTCAGCCCTTGCGCCCCGCAGGACGGGTGAAATGCCAGGCCAGCAGCTGGCCGAGGCCGGCGCTGCCAACCAGCGCGGCGGCGGCACCGAAGGTCAGGTCACGGGCGCCGATGGCTTCCAGCAGGGCCATCGCCAGTGCCAGGCAGACCAGGCTGATGCCCCAGCGCAGCGCGCCCTGGCGGCGGCGCTCTTCTTCCAGCACGGCCAGCGAGCGGATCACCTCCTCCGGTACGTGCGGGGCCACCAGCTTGCTGCGGGCGCGGGCATCGGCAATGGCATGGATCGCATAGGCGATGCAGATGAAGAGGGTGATCGGGATCAGTTCCTGCATGGTCGGGCTCCTGTTCGGTGGATGATGCGGGTTCAGGAGAATGGATGCGCGACCACGGCAACCGGTTGCAGCATTTTGCCGATTCCGCTGCCATGACCTGTGGCCCCTGTTCCGGGCCGGGGCGGCTGCTACCCTTGCCCGGTTTCCTCTTCCGGTGCCGTCCGCCCATGTCCCGAGTGCTGCCCCTGTCCCTCCTGCTGTCGGCCGTGCTGGCCGCACCGGCCGCGCATGCCGCGCCGACGCCGATCACCATCGAACAGGCCATGGCCGACCCGGACTGGATCGGTCCGCCGGTCGAGAAAGCCTGGTGGTCGTGGAACAGCCAGCAGGTGGAGTACCAGCTCAAGCGCAACGGCAGCCCGGTGCGCGACACCTTCCGCCAGCCGGTGGCCGGTGGCGTGGCCGCGCAGGTGGCCGATGACCAGCGCGGCACCCTGGATGTGGCCGAGCCGGTCTACGACCGCAGCCGCAGCCGCAGCGCCTTCGTGCGCAATGGCGACGTGTTCGTGCGTGACCTGCGCAGCGGCGCGCTGACCCAGCTGACCCGCAGCAACGAGCGCGCGGGCAACGTGAACTTCGCTGCCGACAACGGCGTGATCTGGCGCGTCGGCCAGAACTGGTTCCACTGGACTGCCGCCAGCGGCGTGCAGCAGGTGGCCAGCCTGAAGGCCGAGAAGGACCCGCGTACGCCGCCGAAGGCCGACGTGCTGCGCGACCAGCAGCTGCGTACGCTGGAAACCCTGCGCCGCGACCGCGACCAGCGCGAGGCGTTGAAGGACCAGGACCAGCGCTGGCGCCAGGCCGACCCGACCCGCGCGCCGGGCCCGGTGTACCTGGGCACCGACGTGGAGATTGCCGACAGCGTGCTGTCGCCGGACCTGGGCCACCTGATCGTGGTGACCAAGCCGAAGGACTTCGATGACGGTCGCGGCGGCAAGATGCCGCTGTACGTGACCGAATCGGGCTACGAGGAAACCGAGGACACCCGCACCCGCGTTGGCCGCAACGGCTTCGAGCCGCACACCCTGTGGTACGTCGACGTGCGCACCGGCAAGGCCGAGAAGCTCTCGCTGGCCGGCCTGCCGGGCATCGGCACCGATCCGCTGGCCGAACTGCGCCGCAAGGCCGGCAAGGACGCACTGAAGGGCGAGCGCAGCCTGCAGGTGATGAGCGATTTCATGGGCGGCGGCATCCGCTGGAGCGCCGACGGCCAGCAGGCTGCAGTAATGCTGCGTGCCAACGACAACAAGGACCGCTGGATCATCAGCGTCAATGCCGCCGACGGCCGCGTGCAGAACCGCCACCGGCTGACCGACAACGCCTGGATCAACTGGGGCTTCAACGATTTCGGCTGGATGGCCGACGGCCGCACGCTGTGGCTGCTGTCCGAGGAATCGGGCTTCTCGCACCTGTACACCCAGGCCGGCAGCGCCAAGCCGCAGGCATTGACCAGCGGCAAGTGGGAAACCTCGGCACCGGTGCTGTCGGCCGATGGCAAGGGCTTCTACTTCCTGTGCAACCAGCAGGCCCCGCATGACTACGAGGTCTGTGCAGTCGACACCGGCAGCCGCCGGGTGCGCGAGCTGACCAGCCTCAACGGCGTGGAAGACTTCTCGCTGTCGCCGGATGGCCAGCAGCTGCTGGTGCGCTACTCCGGCGCCTACCTGCCGCCGCAGCTGGCGGTGCTGCCGAGCACCGGTGGCCAGGCGCGCGTGCTGACCGACACCCGCACCGCCGACTACAAGGCCCGCCAGTGGATCCAGCCGAAGCTGGTGGCGGTGCCGTCCAAACACGGTGCCGGCGTGGTCTGGGCCAAGTATTACGAACCGGAAAACAAGGAGCCGGGCCGCAAGTACCCGATCGTGATGTTCGTGCACGGCGCCGGCTACCTGCAGAACGTGCACCAGCGCTACCCGGCCTACTTCCGCGAGCAGATGTTCCACAACCTGCTGGTGCAGAAGGGCTACATCGTGCTGGACATGGATTACCGCGGCAGCGAGGGCTACGGCCGCGACTGGCGTACGGCGATCTACCGCAACATGGGCCACCCTGAACTGGAAGACTACAAGGACGGCCTGGACTGGCTGGTCGACACCCAGCAGGGTGACCGCGACCACGCCGGCATCTACGGCGGCTCCTACGGCGGCTTCATGACCTTCATGGCGCTGTTCCGCTCGCCGGGCACCTTCAAGGCCGGCGCCGCGCTGCGTCCGGTGGTCGACTGGCACCAGTACAACCACGGCTACACCAGCAACATCCTCAACACCCCGGACATCGATCCGGAGGCGTACCGCGTGTCCTCGCCCATCGAGTACGCGCAGAACCTGCAGGACAACCTGCTGATCGCCCACGGCATGATGGATGACAACGTGTTCTTCCAGGACTCGGTGAACCTCACCCAGCGCCTGATCGAACTGCACAAGGACAACTGGTCGATCGCACCGTACCCGCTGGAACGCCACGGCTATGTCCGTGCGGATTCCTGGCTGGACCAGTACAAGCGCATCCTCAAGCTGTTCGAGCAGAACCTGAAGTGAGCACTGCCGCGGCCACGATAGAGATCGTGGCCGCGGTCATCCTGGATGACCGTGGCCGGGCGTTGGTGGTGCGCAAGCACGGCGCCCACCGCTTCATCCAGCCGGGTGGCAAGCCCGAACCCGGCGAAGCGTCGCTGCAGGCGCTGGCGCGCGAACTGGACGAGGAACTGGGCGTGCAGCTGCGCGCCGATGCCGCCCTTGCGCTGGGCACCTTCGAAGACTGGGCGGTGAACGAGCCCGGCCATCGCGTGCAGGCACAGGCGTGGTGGGTGCAGGTGGACGGTACCCCGCAGGCGCGCGCCGAGATTGCCGAACTGGCCTGGGTGCCGCTGCAGCCGCCGCACGGCCTGCCCTTGGCACCGCTGAGCGAACACCATATCCTGCCGGCCGTCGCCACCCGGGTGACGGCCCGCTGACCGCGCGGGTGCCGATTGCAAGGACACCGGATGTCAGTGCCGCTCCCGCCGCCCTCGTTGCAGCCTTCGCCCTACCACGCGTGGATCCGGCCACTGGTCCAGGCCTCCTTCTGGCTGTCCGCGCTGCTGGCCGGCTATTTTGTGCTGCAGGGGCTGCTGGTGTGGCCGCTGCACGACGTTCCACTCTGGCAGCTGCTGGCGGGTGAAGCACAGCATCGGCAGATGCACAGCCTGGCCTGGCTGCTGGCGCACCCGGTGGGTGCCTCGATGATCGCCGCACTGCTCTGCCTGGTCTCGGCCGTGGCCAGCTGGGGGCTGCTGCGCGAACGCTACTGGGGCCTATGGAGCTTCGTGGTGATGCTGCTGTTGAGCGCGCTGGCCAATTTCGCAATCACCTGGTGGTGGGACGTGTTCATGCGCGACATGATCGTGCTGCTCGCCGACGGGCCGGAGGTACAGCAGTCGCTGCAGCCGCGTCGCTGGATGATGACTTTCACCCTGCTCGGCACTTCAGTGCTGTTCCTGGGTCTGCAGGGCTGGCTGGCCTGGCGTTTGTTGCGGCCCGATGTCCGCTCGCGCTTCCGCTGAGCCCCATCCCCTTCTCGCACGACAAGGACCGTCGCATGCGCTTGCTGGCTCTTTTCCCTGCCCTGCTGCTGTTCGCCGCGCTGCCTGCCAGCGCCGATGCCCTGCGCTGCGGCGAGTATCGCAGCCTCGATGACGGCATGGCACTGGTGTTCACCAGCCCCAGCAGCGGCTACCGCCACAACGGCATCGGTGAGCCGGAGCCGCTGTGGGTCGATCGCAGTGCGGCACAGACCCGCCTGGTCATGCTCGACGATGGCGTGGCGGAACCGATCCGGATCAGCGCCGATGGGCAGCGCATCGAGGACAGCGTGACGGTGGTCTACACCCTGCGCCAGTCCCGGGCCTGCACCGCCGAACCCAGCGCGGTGGCCGGCAGCTGCCGCGCTGCTGGCAGCTACTGCATGGTGCAGTTGCCAACGGCCTCGCCCGACCAGGCCCGGCGCGCCTGCGACGAGGGCGTGGGTGCGGGTTGCTCGGCGCTGCTGCGGCTGATGCGCGAGGGCAGCGCAACGGCCGCAGCCGATGACGCAGGCCCGGCCGTCTTCGAGCGCCCGCCGCCGTGCCGCGAACACACCGCCGGGCACGATCGGCAGGCCTGCGAAGCCATGACCGACGATGCACTGGCCACCGCCATGCGGCGGGTGGATCAACGGCTGGCACAGGAAGACGAAGACACGCTGGATTCGCCGCTTCCGGCCGCTGCACGCGATCGCCTGCAGCAGTTGTGCCTGCAGCACCGGGGCGGCCGCTTCTGCGTCGAAGTGGCCGCGCAGCAGCTGATCGCGCTGCAGCCCGCATTGGCGGTGCAGGCCCTGCAGGTCACCTGCGATGGCGGCCGCGTCAGTGCCTGCGAACGTACCGCGCCGCTGCGTGAACTCGGCGCCGATCTGCGCCTGGTGCCGCTGCAGCGGGTGCCGTGTGGCCGCTACCAGGCCGACGGTGGTCAGTTCGACAGGTTCGACTTCGGTGATGGCAGGCAGGCCCGGCTGCACGAAGGTGCCGTCCAGCTGCAGCAGAACGGCGAAACGTTCGTGCTGCGCCAGCTGGGCAATGGCGACCTGCTCGGCATGGACATCCAGACCGCCTACCAACGCTACCGCCCGGTGACCAGCGCGGGCCGGTGCCGCCCACCACGGCGCTGACCGCGGTGCGACGCACGGCCCGGGCAAGCCCTGCGGTAAAGTACGCGCCATGAACGAATTCGAGCGCGTGCGCGCCTACCTCACCGACCTGCAGGACCGCATCTGCGCGGCGATCGAGGCCGTCGATGGCCAGGCCCGCTTCCAGGAAGACCTGTGGCAGCGGGCCGAGGGCGGCGGCGGGCGTACCCGCGTGCTGCGCGATGGTGCGGTGTTCGAACAGGCCGGCATCGGCTTCTCCGACGTGGCCGGCAGCCGCCTGCCGCCGTCGGCCTCGGCCAACCGCCCGGAACTGGCTGGCGCCTCGTGGCGCGCCACCGGCGTGTCGCTGGTGTTCCACCCGCTCAATCCCTACGTGCCAACCACCCACGCCAACGTGCGCTTCTTCCAGGCGCAGCGCGACGGCGACGTGGTGGCCAGCTGGTTCGGCGGCGGCTTCGACCTGACCCCGTTCTATCCGTTCGACGAGGACGTGCAGCACTGGCATCGCGTGGCGCGCGATCTGTGCACACCCTTCGGCGAGGAACGTTATGCCGCGCACAAGCGTTGGTGCGACGAGTACTTCTTCCTGCGCCACCGCAACGAAACACGCGGCGTCGGCGGCCTGTTCTTCGATGACCTGCATGGCGACTTCGAGCGCGATTTCGACTACCTCCGCGCGGTCGGCGATGGCTTCCTGGAGGCGTACCTGCCGATCGTGCAGCAGCGCAAGGACACGCCCCATGGCGAGCGCGAACGCGAGTTCCAACTGTACCGTCGTGGCCGCTACGTGGAATTCAACCTGGTCTACGACCGCGGTACGCTGTTCGGCCTGCAGAGCGGTGGCCGCAGCGAAAGCATCCTGATGAGCCTGCCGCCGCGGGTGCGTTGGGAATACGGTTTCAACCCGGACGCCGGCAGCGCCGAGGCACGCCTGGCGGATTACCTGGTGCCGCGCGACTGGCTCTGATCTTCCGGCACCACGCCTGACGCGTGGTGCCATCCCCACGCCTGCGGTGCGTCGTGCACCGGACAGGTCGTCTTTTTTCCTCAAGGATGATGTCATGCCCGCGTCTGTTTCCCTTCGTCCCCGCGCTGCGGGTTGGCGCTCCCTGCTGCTGCTCGTGCTGGCCTCGGCCAGCCTGCCGGCCGCCGCGCAATCGATGGCCTGCGGCACCTACAAGGACAGCAGCGGCAACACCACGCTGACCCTTGAAAGCGAGGGCCACGGCTTCCTGTCCGGCCCCTACCAGGCCACCGAGGAACTGCGCATCGCCCGCCAGGACGACGTGCTCGGCACCGGCAACCTGTCCACGGGCCGCCTGGAGAACTGGTACTTCTCCGACAACGACCGCACCCTCAGCACGCCGTACCGCGAGTTCACCCGTGAGCGCTCCGCCGCGTGCAAGGTGATGCCGGAGCCCATCGAAGACGGTTGCGTGATGAACACCTCCGAGTGCCTGGAGGCCTTGCCGGAAGCCGAGCCGCAGAAGCTGCATGCCTGGTGCGCCGAGGGCGTCGGCGCTGCCTGCATGCGCCTGCTGGAAACCTACCAGCAGCAGGCCAAGGACGCTTCGCCGGGCCCGGCGGAGCCGCCGATGCCCGAGATCTGCAAGGAGGAGTCACCGTCGTTCGACGCCGAGGGCTGCACGGCGATGGCCAGGCAGGTCGCCTCGGAAATGATGGGCAAGGCCCTGCTCGGCCTGCAGCATTCGGTGGATGCGCCGCTGCTGCCGGCACAGCTGGATGAACTGATCGCCCTGTGCCGCGTGCAGCAGGGCGAAACGTTCTGCGCCGACACCGCCGAGACCTTGTGGAGCAGTGGCCGCCTGCTGCAGGCCCGCGAGGCGCTGCAGCTGTCGTGTGCGCAGCGCGCGGACGCCCCGGCCTGCGGGCCGGCCAAGGATCTCGGCGTGCTGGCCAGCGCTCCCGGCACGGCACTGGCACCGGTCACGGCCAGCGCGCTGCCCTGCGGCAGCTTTGAAGCCGAACGCAGCGTGCTGTCGCAGCTGCGCTTCCTGCAGGGCGGCGTGGTCGAAGCCGGTGGCCGCGAGCAGCCACTGCGCGCCAGCCTGCGCGACGGCCGCATCCTCATCCATCGCGAACTCGGCAGCGACTTCGTGCTGCAGCTGCTGCAGAACGGCAACCTGGCCGGTATCGACGGTGGCAACCGCTTCGCTTACTACGAGCGCAAGCCGGCGGCGGGCAACGACCGCTGCACGCCATGACCGGGGCTGGGTAGCGCCGGTCCCCCGCCCGGCTGATGCACCGTGCAGCCGGGCCCAGGCTCGGCGCTACCCGGTCAGGTGCTCTTCCTGGGGATGATGGTGATGTGCCCGTTGATCTCCAGCAGGGCCAGCTCGACATCCTCCACGCCCAGGCAGCCCTGCTGGCGCATGGCGGCCTCGAAATCGGCGCGGGTGACCTGTTCGCGGCGCAGAACGGTGTCGAACAGGCGCCCATCGCGCGCGATCACCACCGGTTCTCCCTCCACCAGGCGCTCGATCCGCCGGTTGCGGGTACTGACCCAGCCCACCCCGTAGTTGAGCAGGATCAGGGTCGCCGCCAGCAACAGGCCGCCGCCCAGCGAGGTGTCGGTGCCCAGCAGGGCGTTCTGTACGGCATTGCCCAGCAGCACGATCAGCAGCACGTCGAACGGCGTGATCTGCCCCAGTGCGCGCTTGCCGCTGAGCCGGACCATGCCCAGCACTACGACGTACACCACCACCGCGCGCAGGATGAACTCCCACCACGGCATCGCCAGTGCGAACAGATCGGGCATCGTTTTCCCCTGCGGAGCGGTGGCCCAGCGTGGCGCAGACCAGGGAATCTGGCAACGGCACAAATAAAAAGCCCCGCTGACCAGGGGGAGGTCAACGGGGCCGGGGAACGGGCACTTGGGGAGGAGTCCCCGTTCCGAGATCTGCTCCAGGGGATGGGAGAGATCCACAACAGGCATTGCGCCTGTCGAGAGTTATAGAAGCACTCCGAACACTAACGGTTCGTGAAGGGGCCCAATTTAATGAACTTCAATCGGGGGAACATTCATGATCGAGTCAGAAACCTCCGACTGATGAACAAATTCACGTCGTTTTCGGCCTGAAATGCGGTCAGTGCGCCTCGTCCCAGTTGCTGCCGATACCGGTATCGACCACCAGCGGCACCCGCAGTTTGGCCGCTTGCGACATGCGCTCCACCACCTGCAAACGCAAGTCTTCGACGAAACTGCTTTCGGTTTCGAACACCAGTTCATCGTGCACCTGCAGGATCATCCGTGCCGGTGCGCCGCTGTCACGCAGCCACTGGTCCACGTCCACCATCGCGCGCTTGATGATGTCGGCGGCGGTGCCCTGCATCGGCGCATTGATCGCCGCGCGTTCAGCCCCCGCGCGCAGGCCCTGGTTGCGGGCATGAATGTCGTTCAGGTACAGGCGGCGGCCGAACAGGGTTTCCACGTAGCCCTGGTCGCGGGCCTGCTGGCGCATCCGCTCCATGAAGTCGCGCACGCCCGGGTAGCGGCTGAAGTACAGCGCCACGTAGTCCTGCGCCTGGCCACGGTCGATGCCCAGGTTGCGGGCCAGGCCGAACGCGCTCATGCCGTACATCAGGCCGAAGTTGATCGCCTTGGCGGCACGGCGTTCGTTCGGGGTCACTTCCTCCAGCGTGCGCCCGAACACCTCGGCGGCGGTGGCACGGTGCACGTCGGCGCCCTGTTCGAAGGCGCGCACCAGGCCCGGGTCCTCGGACAGGTGGGCCATGATCCGCAGCTCGATCTGCGAATAGTCGGCCGCCAGCAGCTGGCAGCCCTCCGGCGCCACGAACGCGCGGCGGATGCGGCGGCCGTCCTCGGTGCGGATCGGGATGTTCTGCAGGTTCGGGTCCGACGAGGACAGGCGGCCGGTGGCGGCACCGGACTGGTGGTAGCTGGTGTGCACGCGGCCGGTCTCCGGGTTGACCATCTCCGGCAGCTTGTCGGTGTAGGTGCTGCGCAGCTTGGCCAGGCCGCGGTACTCCAGGATCACCCGCGGCAGCTCGTGCTGCTCGGCAATCGCCTCCAGCGCCTCTTCATTGGTGCTGGGCTGGCCCTTGGGGGTCTTCACCACCGCCGGCAGCTTCAGCTCATCGAACAGCACCGCCTGCAGCTGCTTGGGCGAATCCAGGTTGAAGCTGCGCCCGGCCAGCTCGGTGGCCTTCTGCTGCGCGGCCAGCATGCGCGAGGACAGGTCCTGGCTCTGCCGGCGCAATTCGTCGGTATCGATGCGCACGCCGTTGGCTTCGATCGTGGTCAGTACCGGCACCAGCGGCATCTCGATGTCGCGGTACACGCTGTCCAGCGCCGGCTCGGCCAGCAGCTGTGGTTGCAGCGCGCGGTGCAGGCGCAGGGTGATGTCGGCGTCCTCGGCCGCATAGCGGCTGGCTTCGTCGATGCCCACCTGCGAGAACGGAATCTGCTTGGCGCCCTTGCCGGCCACGTCCTCGAACTTGATGGTGCTGTAGCCCAGGTAGCGCAGGGCCAGCGAGTCCATGTCGTGGCGGGTGGCGGTGGAGTTGAGCACGAAGCTCTCGAGCATGGTGTCGTCGTGGTAGCCCTGCACGTCCACGCCATGGCGGCGCAGCACATGCAGGTCGTACTTGCCATGCTGGCCCAGCTTCTTCTTCGCCGGGTCCTGCAACACCGGGCGCAGCGCATCCAGCACCTGCTGCATCGGCAGCTGCGCCGGCGCACCCGGGTAATCGTGGCCGACCGGAATGTAGGCGGCCCTGCCCGGCTCGACCGCCAGGCTGACGCCGACCAGGCGCGCGCGCATCGCGTCCAGCGCATCGGTTTCGGTATCGAAGCTGATCAGCTCGGCCTGCTGCAGGCGCTCGACCCAGGTCTGCAGCTGTTCGGTGGTCAGCACCGTCTCGTATTCACCGGGCGCGGCCAGCGCCGGGTCCAGCGTACCGGCGGCCGGCGCTTCGGCGCTGCCACGGGCAAAGCCGGCGGCGGTACCGCGCAGGCTCGGGGTGGCCTCACTGGCAGCGGTGGGCGCCGGCAGCGGTGCTCCCAGTTCCTTCAGCGCCTGGGTGAAGCCGTAGCGCGTATACAGCTCGGTCAGCTCCGGCACGTCCTGCTCGCGCAGGGCCAGCGTGGTCGGGCTGGCGTCCAGCGCCACGTCGGTGCGGATCGTCACCAGTTCGCGGTTCAGCGGCAGCCGCTCCAGCGCGGCGCGCAGGTTCTCGCCGATCTTGCCCTTCATGGTCGGCGCGGCCGCCATCACCCCGTCCAGGTGCTGGTACTCGGCCAGCCACTTGGCGGCGGTCTTCGGCCCGCACTTCTCCACGCCCGGCACGTTGTCGACGGTGTCGCCCATCAGCGCCAGCAGGTCGATGATCTGGTCGGCGCGCACGCCGAACTTGTCCATCACTGCCGCGTCCGAATCCATGCGGCTGCCGGTCATGGTGTTGACCAGTTCGATGCCCGGACGCACCAGCTGGGCGAAGTCCTTGTCACCGGTGGAGATGGTCACCTTCAGGTCCTGCGCCAGGCCCTGCAGGGCCAGCGTGCCGATCACATCGTCGGCTTCCACGCCGGGGATGCGCAGGATGCTGATGCCCAGCGCCTCGACGATGCGGCACATCGGCTCGACCTGGCTGCGCAGCTCGTCGGGCATCGGCGGCCGGTTGGCCTTGTACTGGTCGTACAGGTCATCGCGGAAGGTCTTGCCAGGCGCATCGACCACGAACGCGACGTAGGCCGGGCGTTCCTTCAGCGTCGAGCGCAGCATGTTGACCACGCCGAACAGCGCGCCGGTGGGTTCACCCTGTGCATTGGACAGGGGCGGCAGCGCGTGGAACGCGCGGTACAGGTAACTGGACCCGTCGATCAGGACTAATCTGCTCATGCGCCGATTCTACGCGCCCGTGCCTGCACCGCGACGACACGGCACGCACCCGGCGATGGGGCATAATCAGGGCTCTATCCAGGCAAAGGCCCCCGCCGATGAAGACCCTGATGCTGGCTTCCGTGCTCCTGCTCGCTGGCTGCGCCAGCATGGGTGGCGCAGGTGCTCCCCCGGTGGACGTCAAGGGCGCCGATGTCTCCAAGCGCACCATGGACAACGGTGACACCATCGAGGAATACCGCGTGTCCGGCCAGCTGCGCATGGTCAAGGTGACCCCGTCGCGCGGCGCACCGTACTACATGTACGACAAGAACGGCGATGGCCGTTTCGACAACGACAAGGACGGCGTCTCGCCGGTGTACTGGAAGCTGTACAGCTGGTGATGTGACGGGGGGCGGATCCCTGCGATTCAGTAGATCCACGCCATGCGTGGATGGCCCCCGGCCCTCAAAAGACAACGCCGGCGCGCATCCTGCGGCCGGCGTCGGGTCCCCTCCCCGGGAACGCGTGAATCAGCGGGTGTGGATCAGCGGATGACCAGCACCGGCAGCGTGCTGCGTGCCAGCACTTCGGCGGTCTGGCTGCCCAGCAGCACGCGGGTGACGCCACGACGGCCATGCGAGGTCATCACGATCAGGTCGCTGTTGCGCTCGCCCGCCGTCTCGATGATGCCGTCGGCCGCGTAGCGGTCCAGTACGTGCACCGGGTTGGCGGTGATGCCCTGCTCGGCCGCCTTGGCCAGCGCCGGCTGCAGCACCTTCTGTGCGCCTTCCTCGCGGTCGGCCTTGTACTCGGGGCTGTTCATATAGCCCACGCTCCAGCCCATGGCGTCGTACATGCCGACGGCCCACGGCTCGGAAACGGTCACGATATCGACCTCGGCATTGAGGTCCTTGGCCAGCTCCAGGCCCTTGGCCAGGCCCTTGTCGGCCAGCTCGGACCCGTCGGTGGCAATCAGGATGCGCTTGTACATGGTGGGGCTCCGTAGCGATCTGCCAGATGGGAACGACACCATTGCACACCGGATGTGCAGGCCGCGCCTTGAGCAGGATCAATCCGGCGCCGCGCAGCGGCACGCGAGCATCGCCCGCCAGGCAGCGGGCGGGTAGGCCATTACCGTAGAGTCGAGCTTGCTCGACTGCTTTCTTTGCGGGTAGAAGCAGTCGAGCAAGCTCGACTCTACCGTTGCTTTGTTCAGGCGATCTGCACCACGCGCGCGTTCTGGCATAGCGGGTAGCTGGCCACGAATTCAGCGATCGCATCACGCATCGCCTCGAACGATTCGCCGTACATGTACAGCGCGGTCTCGGTCGGGCCCTGCCACCAGCTGCAGATCTCGCCGAGGCCGTCGATGTTCTCCGACAGCTGTTCGAACACGTGGTTGGAATCGCACTGCTCGTAGACGTCGTCCGGCAGGGTCAGCCCGTCCAGGTAGATGCCCAGGCCTTCGGTCACGCCGAAGCTGCGGTCGGCCTCGCCCGCACCCTGCAGCTGCGACCCCTTCGGCGCCCCCAGCTGCTCCAGCAGATCGATCAGCTTCGGCACGCCACTCGCATCCACCAGCGCCACTTCGATATCGCCGTACTCGACCTCGCCCAGGTCGGACATCGCGGTCCCGCCGCCGGTCAGCTCGCCCACCTGGGCCGCCTGCAGCAGCGCATCGAGCGGGTCTTCGAACAGTTCATGGCGGTGCTCCGGCTGCAGCCGGGCGTTCAACTTCACGGTGACGTGCAGCGTGGGTTCGGTCATGGGGGCGTTCCTGGAAGATGTCAGGCCCCATTGTAGAGTCGAAGGCAGCGGCAGGAGCCGCTGCCAACGTCGCTTGCGACGGCCCGAAGGGGCCGGTCAGGACGACCGGCATAGCTTGCTCGACTGCCTTTCTCCCGCGCTCAGCGCAGGAACCGCGTCACCTTGCGCTTCAGCAACTCCACCAGCACCGGGTCCATGTAGTCGTAGTCGTCGGGGATATCCAGACAGATCACCCGCTTGCCGCCCAGCCATGCCTTGTAGCGGCTGGACAGCCGGTTGCGATGCGCCTTCTCCATCACGAACACCAGGTCAGCCCACTGCAGCAGCTCCGGGCTGAGCACTTCCTCGGCGTCGGCCAGCAGCCCGGCCGAGGCGGTTTCAATTCCCGGCCAATCAGCGAACACCTGCTCGGCCGTCGGGCTGCGCAGGCGGTTCTGGCTGCAGAGGAAGAGCACGTGGCGGGTCATGCCCAGCAGCCTATCGGGGTCAGATTCCTTTTCCAACTGGATAGGGCTGTGACCCCAAGGAGTGCTTCGGAGAAATTGCATGGCCGATGAACGCTGCAGCAGCCATTATGTGCGTTTCCATCATCCAGATGCCCATGATGACCAGGGATGACCTGTTACTGGAGTTCGGAGAAATACGCGAAGCCCATGGTTGTTGCTTCGCGGACTATGCCGTCGCGACCTACACCATCCATTGCTGCCTACGCCTTGCCACCGATCAGACGGTCGCCGTTGCGTCGCGAAACATCGACGATCCGGCTTTCGCGGCCAGCGTTGTGCTGCTGGCACCGGCCCATCTGCCCCACGACAGGCCAACGATCTTCGGAATTCCTGCCAACACGCATGGGTTCACCCATGCGATGGCAGTGCCCAGCACGTATCACGGACTCCTGAATCAGATCGGAAACCGCGCCGGCCTGTTCCTCTGTGTTCCGATCTTCCGGTGCGAGTTCAGCGGAAACGAATCGGCCGAAGAGTTCCGCCAGGCCACGGCCCATCGAATCCCTGCCTACGAATGGGATCGGGTCATGCAACCCAAGATCAGCCTCTACTTCGACAACCCTCGAACCGGGGGCGGCACTGATGAATGCGGCGCGCCTGTGTCACTGCGGGTGCTGCTGGCTGAGATCGACAACCTGAGTGGCGTCAGTAATGGCTTTATCGAGATCACCAACTATCGCGATGAGGTGATCGAGGTGCTCTCGCCGGAGAAAGGCAACTACGTGCTGATCCGCAACCGGCAGGACGAAGAAGTTATAGACCGCGCGCGATTGGTGGCAGCCGTGGAGACGTTCACCACCGGCTGACGGCCGACCGCAGCTGTTGCGCCGAGCCCATGCTCGGCTGGGCTTTCCCGCGATGGGGTCAGAGCCCTCCCTGCGGGAGGGATCCGACCCCTCGATGGCGATCAGATCACCGTCAGGTTGGCGTACGCCATCACCAGCCACTTGCTGCCGGCATCGGCGAACTCGACCTGCACACGGGCGTGCGCGCCGCTGCCTTCGTAGTCGGTCACCATGCCTTCGCCGAACTTGGGATGGGTAACCAGTGCGCCGAGCTTGATCGGCGGCGCCTCGATCGAGGCATGGCCCATCACCCGGCTGGCGCCCATCGAGGCCGGCCGCGAGACCTGCACCTTCGGCCGCACTTCGTGCAGCAGCTCACGCGGGATCTCGCGCAGGAAGCGCGACGGCAGGCTGTAGTTGTCCTGGCCGTGGATGCGGCGCGATTCGGCGTAACTCAGCACCAGCTTCTGCCGCGCGCGGGTGATGCCCACGTAGGCCAGGCGGCGCTCTTCTTCCAACCGCCCGCTTTCCTCCAGCGAGCGTGCGCTGGGGAACAGGCCTTCTTCCAGGCCGGCCAGGAACACCAGCGGGAATTCCAGGCCCTTGGCCGAGTGCAGGGTCATCAGCTGCACACCGTCCTCGCCCGCCTGCGCCTGGCCCTCACCAGCCTCCAGCGCGGCATAGGCCAGGAACGCGACCAGCTCGTCCATGTCCTCGCCCACTTCCTCGATGTCGTCGGCGCGGCGCACGAAGCGCGAAGCCACCGAGACCAGTTCGTCGAGGTTGTCGGTGCGCGATTCCGAATCCAGCGCGTTGCGGCTTTCCTTGCTCCAGTGCTCGCGCAGCTGCGAGCGGGCCAGCACGTGGTCCACGCGCTCGGCCAGGGTCATGTGCAGGGTCTGCGCCTGCAGCTCGTTGACCAGCACCAGGAAACCGGCCAGCGCATTGCGCGCACGGGCGGCCAGCGCGCTGCCCTGGGTGACCAGCATGGTCGCTTCCCACAGCGAAATACCCTGCGCGCGCGCTTCGCGGCGCACTTCGTCCAGCGTACGGTCGCCGATGCCACGGGTGGGCGTGTTGACCGCGCGCTCGAACGCCGCGTCATCGTTGCGGTTGGACAGCAGGCGCAGGTAGGCCAGCGCGTCCTTGATTTCGGCACGCTCGAAGAAGCGCATGCCACCGTACACGCGGTACGGCACCTGCTCGCTCAGCAGCGCTTCTTCCAGCGCGCGCGACTGCGCGTTGCTGCGGTAGAGCACGGCCACTTCGGTGTAGCTGCCACCGTCGCGCACCCACTGGCGCGCGCGCTCGACGATGTAGCGCGCTTCGTCCATCTCGTTGTAGGCGGCATACAGGTCGATCGGCTCGCCGTCGCCGCTGTCGGTCCACAGCTGCTTGCCGATGCGGTCGGGGTTGTGCGCGATCACCGCGTTGGCGGCGCCGAGGATGTTGGCGGTGGAGCGGTAGTTCTGTTCCAGGCGGATGGTCTGCGCGCCCGGGAAGTCACGCAGGAAGCCCTGCACGTTCTCCACCTTGGCACCGCGCCAGCCATAGATGGCCTGGTCATCGTCGCCGACCACGAACACGTGGCCGGAATCACCGGCCAGCACGCGCACGAAGGCGTACTGGATGGCGTTGGTGTCCTGGAACTCGTCCACCAGTATTTCGCGGAAACGGGCGCGGTAGTGCGACAGCAGCGCCGGGTTGTCGCGCAGCAGTTCGTGCGCGCGCAGCAGCAGCTCGGCGAAGTCGACCAGGCCGGCGCGGTCGCAGCGCGACTGGTACTCGATGTAGGCCTGGCGCATGGTTTCCAGCCACGCGTCGTTCGGTTCGGGCTGGATGTGCTGCGGGCGGCGGCCTTCGTCCTTCTGCGCGTTGATCCACCACGCGATCTGCTTGGCCGGGTACTTGCCGTCGTCCAGTTCCAGTGCCTGCACCACGCGCTTGACCAGCCGCAGCTGGTCGTCCGAATCCATCACCTGGAAGCCTTCGGGCAGCTTCGCGTCCTGCCAATGCAGGCGCAGCAGGCGGTTGGCCAGGCCGTGGAAGGTGCCGATCCACATGCCGCGGCTGCCGTTGGGCAGCTGCGCGTCGATGCGGTGGCGCATTTCGCCGGCCGCCTTGTTGGTGAAGGTCACCGCGAAGATGCCGTGGGTCGGCACGCCATCGACTTCATGCAGCCAGGCGATGCGGTGGGTGAGTACGCGGGTCTTGCCGGAACCGGCACCGGCCAGCACCAGGTGGTGGCCGGGGGGAGCGGAGACGGCTTCGCGCTGGGCCGGGTTCAGGCCATCAAGCAGGTGGGAGACATCCATGCCCCCATTTTACGGCATCGCCGTCGCGGCTCCTGCGACCACCTGCGTTGCCAGTGCGTGCGCCTGCTGACGCAGTTCAGGCACGGCCAGGCTTTCCCACAGGCTGCCGATACGCAGGCTGCCGAGCACGCCCAGCCGTGCCTGCGGCTGGCCACCGGCGGCGCACAGGCGATCGCCCGGCACCGTGCTGTCCAGGCCCAGGCCATGCGGGCCAGGGCGGGCCAGCCCATCGGCCTGCAGCTGTTGCAGCAACGGATTGCGCAGCGCGCGGGCACGGGTTTCCACGCCGGTGGCGTTGATCACCCCGCCGATCGCCCACTGCTGTTCATTGCCGGTGGCATCGCGGCCGGACAGCTGCAGCGCATCGCCGTCGCGCCAGACGCGCTGCAGCCGCGACCGGTGGATACGCAGCTGGCCGCTGTGCTGCAGCGCCTGCAGCTGCGCATCCACCTCTTCGGCGATGCGGTGGCGATGCACGTCCCAATAGCGCACCACATGGCGCAGGAAGCGGCGCTGGTCGGCCTCATCGAGGCTGCACCACAGTGCCTGCCCGTGCGGGCGGATGCGGTCCATCACGCCCTGCCAGGGCATGCCTTCGGCCTGTGCCTGGCGCGCGAAGCCGCGCAATGCGCGCAGGCGCTGGCGCAGGTTCATCGGCAGCAGTGTGGCCGGGTCGAAGCTGGGCAGGCCACCGTGGGCATGCGGCAACGGCAGCAGGCCATGGCGCGAGATCACGTGCAGCGGTCCGCTGTGACCGGCGGCGACCAGTGCCAGCACGGTGTCGGCCATGCTCAGGCCGGAACCGACAATGGCCACGGCCTGCTCACCGGCCAGGGTGCGTACGCCGTCGTAGTCCCAGGCCTCGATCACATCGTCGGCAGGCAGCGCATCGGCGCCGGCCACCGGCAGCGGGCGCATGCTGTTGCCGGTGGCGAGTACCGCCTGCGCGGCGTGCAGCGCCTGGCCGTCGCCCAGCTGCAGCCGGTAGCCGTGGTCATCCGGCTGCAGGCCCAGCACCGGCTGCGTGATCACCTGCAGCTGCGCCGGGCTGGCCGCGGCGGCGTCCTGCAGGCGCTCCTGCAGGTATGCCGCGAAGTAGTGGCGGCACACATAGCGCTCGCCCAGCACCTCGCGCGCCTCGCCCGGGTAGGCGTTGGCGGCCATCAGGTAATCGAGGAAATCGCCGGGCGCGTCGGCAAACGCACTCATCTTCGCCGCTGGCACGTTCAGCAGATGCTCCGGCCACGGCGTGGCATAGGCGATGCCCTGCGCCAGCTGCGAGGCCGGCTCGAAGATGGCCAGCGCCAGCGGCGCACGGGCCTGGCGCAATACCTGGATCGCCACCAGCACCCCGGCCGCACCACCACCGATGATTGCCAGGTCCAGTTCGCCATTACGCGGTGAATCAGTCATGGGCCGATTGTAGGCCATCGGCGATGACAGGCCGGCGTGCCGAAGCGGGCGGTTACTGCGGCCTCACATCAACGCATCGGCCAGCCGTGCGATGCCTTCGCGGCTGCGCCGCCACGTCGGGCGGCTGCGCCACTGCTGCAGGTCCAGCTGCCGTGACTCGCGCAGGTAGCCGTCCTCGATCGCGCACAGCTGCTGGACCAGCGCGCGGTCGTAGCAGATCAGGCCGATTTCGGCATTCAGCGCAAACGAGCGGATATCCATGTTGATCGAGCCGAGTACGGCAATGTCCTCGTCCACGCTCATGTGCTTGGCGTGCAGGAACTGCGGTTCGTACAGGGCGATGCGCACGCCACAGCGCAGCAGCTCGTCGTAGTACGCCTCCTGCGCCCACGAGGTCAGCCGCTGGTTGTTGCTGGCCGACAGGATCAGCTGCACGTCCACGCCGGACAACGCGGCAATGCGCAGCGCGCTCAGCGTGGCTTCGTCGGGCACGAAATACGGGGTGACCATCACCAGCCGGCGCCGTGCCAGGTGGATCAGCGCCGCCACCGCATCGCGTGCGTTGCTGTACGGGTAGGCCGGGCCGCTGGGCAGCAGCTGGGTGGCGATGTCATCGCTGCACTCGGGTACATCGGCGATCACGTCCAGGCGCTGGCCGGTTTCCATGTACCAGTCGCTGGCGAACACCGCTTCCAGGTGCGCCACCGCCGGGCCGCGCACCCGCGCCACCAGCTCGCGGTTCGGGTGGCCGGGCACGAACCCGGGGCCGGCAAGGTTCTGCGAACCGACGTAGGCCACCTCGTTGTCGATCACCGCGATCTTGCGATGGTTGCGCAGGTCCATGCGCCCGCTGCGGCGCCATCGCAGGCCACCGGGCAGCATCGCGCGCACTTCGATGTCGCGCGCTTCCAGGCGCTTGCGATAGGCGCGCAGGCCGCGCTTGGCACCCACCGCATCGAGCAGCACGCGGCACTGCACGCCACGTGCGGCCGCACGCTGCAGTGCCTCGACCACCGCCTCGCCCACCGCATCGTCGAACATCAGGTAGTACAGCAGGTGTACGCGGTCTTCGGCCTGGTCGATGTCGGCGATCAGCGTGTACAGCGATTCGTCGTAGTCGGTCAGCAGGTCGACCGCATTGCCGTGCACCGGCATGAAATCGCCCTGGCGCTGCACCAGCGGCACGATCTCGGCGCAGGCGGTGTCCGGTTGCGGGATCCAGCGCAGGCGATGCTGCAGCGCCTGTTCCTCGCGGATCACCTGTGAGGCCTCGGCCTGGCGGCGGATGCGCTCGCGCGACAGCCACGGGTGGCCGAACAGCAGGTACAGCGGCAGGCCCAGCAGCGGCACGAAGCCGACCAGCAGCAGCCAGCTGCGCGCCGCCCCCGGCGTGGTGCGGGTGGGGATCCAGCACAGCGCGACCAGCCGGATCAGCCAGTCGATCAGCAGCAGGTACGAACCCAGCAACCACTCGAACAGCATCGCGTCGCCCGTCGGGAGGTGATAGGCCATTCTGCCCAGCAGGGTGTGTAGAGTCGAGCTTGCTCGACTGCTTTGAACCAGCGTGTCGACCAAGGTCGACACCTACCGGGGGTGGAGGGAGTGTGCCGACCAACGGTGGGCACCCACAGGCAGCCACCGGCCCGACCGCCGGGCATGAAAAAACCCGCCACAAGGGCGGGTTTCTTCGCGGGGACCAGCAATCCTTGCGGATTACTTGATCTTGCCTTCCTTGTACGGGACGTGCTTGCGCACGACCGGATCGTACTTGGAGAATTCCATCTTCCCCGGGGTGTTCTTCTTGTTCTTGTCGGTCGTGTAGAAGTGACCGGTACCGGCGGTCGAAATCATACGGACCTTATCGCGCTTGCCTGCCATGATCGTCTACTCCTCAGACCTTTTCGCCGCGCGCACGCAGCTCAGCCAGAACGGAATCGATGCCGTTCTTGTCGATGGTGCGCAGTGCATGCGCGGAAACACGAAGCTTCACCCAGCGGTTCTCGCTGGCAACCCAGAAGCGGCGCTCGTGCAGGTTGGGCAGGAAACGACGACGGGTCTTGTTGTTGGCGTGCGAGACGTTGTTACCGGTCTGCACTCGCTTGCCGGAAACCTGGCATACGCGGGACATGGCGCACCTCGATAGTAAGTTGTGTCAGCCCGTAGCCCGGGAGACGGCGGCCTCGGTGGTTGCCCACCACACGTCAAGAGAATCAAAGGGTTACGCTGGCGTTGGGCGGCCGGGGACGTGCTCCCGGGGGCGCCGCCCGGTAGAAAACCGGACACAGCGAGCCGAGCATTATGCACGGGTTCAAGCACTTGCGCAAGTTACCCACAGGCTGTGGCTGAACGCGCCCGGTGGCGGGCCTCAACGCAGGTGCGGGATGACCTGGGCCAGCAGATGGGCATCCTTCAACGCACCGTGCAGGCCACGGTTGCCCGGAATGCGCAGGCGCTGCAGTACATCGTCCAGCTTGTTGCCCTGGCCCGGCCAGCGCCCGCGCGCCAGCTTCAGGCTGCAGGTGATGCGGCAATGCTGGGCCAGCGTGCCGGGAATGCCGGACAGGCGCAGCTCGTTGTCCAGGAAGCCCACATCGAAAGTGGCGTTGTGCGCGACCATCTCGCTGCCGCGCAGGAACGCCAGCAGTTCGGCGGCCTTGCTGGAGAACAGCGGCTTGCCCACCAGCATCGCATCGCTGATGCCATGCACGCGCTGCGCGCCCCGGTCGACCTTGCGCTGCGGCTGCAGGTAGGTGTGGAACTGGCGCCCGGTCAGCTGGCCATCGATCAACTCGACGGCACCGATCTCGATCACGCGATGGCCGAGCCGATGGGAGATGCCGGTGGTTTCGGTATCCAGTGCGACGATGCGGCTCATGCGTGACGAAGTTTCCGGTTGCGTGCTGTGGTGATTTTCGCACGTGCCACTGCGTGAGCGGATTCGGAAACGTTGCAGATGCTCACGCCAGCACCTCCACCACCCAATCAATGAACACCCGCAGCCGCTGGCTCATGTGCCGGTTCGGCGGAAACATCACATGCATCGGCATCGATGGCAGCTGCCAGTCCTGCAGCACCGGCAGCAGCTCGCCACGCGCCACGTGCGGCGCGGCCATGTAGCTGGGCAGCGCCACCACGCCCAGACCCGCCAACGCAGCCGCCAGATAGGCGTTGCCGTCGTCGAAGCCGATCGTGTAGCGGCCCTGCACCTCGATGCGCTCATCGCCACGTTGAGCGTTGAACACCCTGGCCCGGCCACTGCGCGGGCTGAGGAAGCCGACCATGTGGTGATCGGGCCCTTCCAGCGCGCGCGGGTCGGCAGGCTGGCCGAAGCGCTGCACGTAGCCCGGGCTGGCGTGGAAGCCGATCGGCAGCGCGCCGAGCGGCCGCGCCACCAGCGCCGGGTCGGCCGGCGTGCCGCCACGGATCACGCAATCCACGTTGTCAGCGATGACATCGACCTCGCGGTCACTCACGCCGATGTCCAGCTGGATCTCCGGGTAGCGCACCTGGAAATCCGGCAGCGCCGGCACCAGCCGCAGCCGAGCGTACGGCCCGGGCACGTCCACGCGCAGGCGCCCACGCGGCTGGGTGGCCGCATCGCCCAGCCCGCCCTCCACCTCTTCCAGCTCGGCCAGCAGGCGGGCGATGCGCGGGTAATAGGCCGCGCCATCGGCGGTGACGCTGACCCGCCGGGTGGTGCGGTTGAGCAGGCGCAGCCGCAGGTGGGCCTCCAGCTGCTGTACCAGCTGGGTGACCGTGGTGCGGCTGACCTGAAGCGTGAGCGCGGCACGGGTGAAGCTACCGGTCTCCACCACCCGGGCAAACGCCCGCATCGCCTCGAAGCGGTCCATGACAGGCCGTTATTGTTTGGGATTGGCAACCAATCTAGGCTGATCATCGCGGTTTATCCAGACAGCGAAGGGGCGGACGATGGCGTTCTTCCCAACCGATTCCTTCCCATGTCACAGCGCAATGTCGTTTTCCCCGCCGGCCGCCAGGCCCTGTATGAGCGCAACCGCTACTCGCCGGCGATCCGTTCCAATGGCTTCCTGTTCGTCTCCGGCCAGGTCGGCAGCCGCGAGGACGGCTCGCCCGAACCGGACTTCGAAACGCAGGTGCGCCGCGCCTTCGAGAATCTCAACGCGGTGTTGGCTGCCGCGGGCTGCACGTTCGATGACGTGATCGACGTGACCGTGTTCCTGGTCGACCCCGAGAAGAACTTCGAGAAGGCGTGGGCGATCGTGCCCGAGTACTGGGGCGAGGCGCCGCATCCGACCCTGACCGGCATCGGCGTGACCTGGCTCTACGGGTTCCAGTTCGAGATCAAGGTGATCGCGAAGCTGCCCGCAGACCGGTAGTGCCAGCCGCTGGCCGGCAGCATCGAAAGGCGTGTCGACCAAGGTCGACACCCACCAAGGCAGGAGGTCGGCACCCACCAAGGCAGGAGATCGGCACCCACCAGGGCAGGAAGTCGACATCCACCAGGGCAGGAGGCCCCCAGGCCGTCCACCTGAACGGGAGATTCCGACGGATTCCCGAAGCGGCCATTGATATTGTATCCGGCGAAAACCGCTTGCTAGCCTCCCCTTCATGCGCCGGATCTCCCGCCACCTTCGCTCGTACCTGCTGATGCTGCTGATGGCGGCGTTCGTGGTCGTGCCGGTGGCCGACGCACTAGCGTGCACGGTGGAACCGCACGCCAGCACGGTGCACGTGGAGTCCGCACCGGATTCCGATGGCGATACCGATGGCAAGCATGTCGGTGCCTGTGGCCACAACCACTGCCACCACTCCAACCTGAGCCTGCCGGCACACACGCTTGCCGCCTTCGGGGCGCCGCTGCCGGCGCGCTGGATGAATGCAGGCGATGCGGCGACCTATGCGGTCGCCCAGGATGAATTGACGCGTCCTCCCCGGGCGTGAGTTGAGCGCGTCCCGCGATTGCGGGCTCCCGTTTCACTCACAACCGGAATCCCCCTATGTCGATCCTGACACCTCGGTCGCCGCGCGCGGCCGGGCTGGTCGTCGCTGTGCTGCTGGGCCTGGCCCCGGCGGCATCGGTGATGGCGCAAGCCGCCCCCTCCTACGACACCCTGCTTGAACGCCTGGACCAGCTGCCCGGCACCCGTGTGGGCACGGCACTGGCCGAGGCCGCCGATGCGCGCGCCGACCAGGCCCGTGCGTTGCCCAACCCTTCTCTCTCCTACTCGGCCGAAAATGCCTGGGGCACAGGCTCCTATGGCGGCATGGGCAAGGCCGACACCGTGCTCACCTTGTCCCAGCCGCTGGAGGTCTGGGGCCAGCGTGGCGCGCGCGTCCGGGCCGCCCGGGCCGAGGCACAAGCCGCTGCCCTGCGTGGTTCGCAGAGCCGCAGTGATGTCGCCAGTCAACTGGCGGTGGTCTACGCACAGGCGGAAAGTGCATTGCGTCGTTACACCCTCGCCAGCGAAGCGCTCGCCCTGACCCGCGATGATGCGGCCGCCGTCAACGCGATGGTCAAGCAGGGCCGCGAACCGCAGCTGCGCGCGGTGCAGGCGCAGAGCGAAGTGGCCAATGCCACCGCGTCGCTGGATGAAGCACAGGCGTTCCGCGATGCCGCGCTGGCGCGGCTGGCCGGTGCCGCGTTGCTGGATGCGCCGGTGCAGTCGATCGACAACAGCCTGCTCGACCGTGTCCCGCCGCTGCCGCGCGGTGCCACCGACGCCGCACTGGCCGTGCGTATCGCAGAAGCGGAAGCCGATGCAGCCGGCAAGCTGGTCGAGGTGGAGCGCAAGCGCGCCCTGCCCGACCTCAGCGTCACTGCCGCGCAGACCCGCTTCCGCGAAGGCGGCGAGCGTGCCTACAACCTCGGGGTCAGCCTCAGCATCCCGCTGTTCGACCGCAACCGCGGTGGCATCCGCGCCGCCAATGCCGACCAGCGCGCGGCCGAGGCACGCCTGGACCAGCAGCGCCGCGACAGCGAGGCCGAACGCCTGTCCGCCGTGGCCGGGCTGAAGGCCGCCGGCAGCCGTACCCGCGCCGCCGATGAAAGCGTGGTCGCCGCCGAAGAGGCGTATCGCCTCGCACGCGTCGGCTTCGATGCCGGACGCATCTCGCAGCTGGAACTGCGCAGCACCCGCAGCGCCCTCATCGCCGCCCGTGGCACCGCCGTGGATGCGCGCCTGTCGCGCGTCGGCGCGGAAATCGATCTTGCCCGCCTGGAAGGGCGCGCACCTTTTGTGGAGGCCCCATGACTCTCTCCCGTTCCTTCCCCTTGATCGGCGGCCTCCTGCTGACCGTGTTCCTGGCCGGCTGCGCCGGCAACGCGCAGACGCCTGCGAATGAAGACCCCACAGCGGCCAAGGCCGGCACCGACGATGGCCACGGCCATGCCGCCGACAGCAAGGAAGCCAAGGCAGAAGCCGCCAAAGCACCCGCCGACGCCGATGAAGGCGTAGTGCAGCTGACCCCGGAACAGATCAAGGCGTCCGGTATCGAGGTGGTCGCCGTCGGCCGCGGCGGTGGCGGTTCGACCCGCCTGTCCGGCCGGGTCGAACCGTCGGTAGGCGCACGTGCCTCGGTCGCCTCCACGGTGACCGGCCGCGTTGAACGCGTGCTGGTCGCGCCGGGCACGGCGGTGAAGCAGAACCAGGCGCTGGCCATCGTGGTCAGTGGCGAGGCCGCGGTGTTCCGCGCCAATGCGCTGGCCGCATCGGCCGAAGCCGAGGCCGCGCGCCTGGCCTATGGCCGCGACAAGGCGCTGGTCGACCAGGGCGTGGTCGCCCGCCAGGAGCTGGAAGCCTCGCGCGCACGTTCGCTGGCGGCCCAGGCCCAGGCCGCTGCCGCGCAGGCCCAGGCCGCCGCCAACGGGGCGCCCGATGCCAGTGGCCGCGTGCGCATCACCAGCCCGGTGGCCGGCATCGTCGGTAACGTGCAGGTCACCCCAGGTGGCGTGGTCGCCGCCGGCAGCGCGGTGGCCGATGTCGCCGACCCGGCGATGAACGAACTGGTGTTCACCGCACCGCCGGCGCTGGCCGCGCAGGTCACGCCGGGCATGACGCTGGAAGTGAGCGTGCCGGGAGGCAGCTTCACCGCCACCGTCACCGGTTCGGCCGCCGATGTGCGCCAGCAGGGCGGCGTCGCGGTGATCCGCGCCACACCGGTGGACGCTTCGCTGCCGCCGGCCGGTTCGCCGGTTTCGGCGGTGGTGGTCACCGAAGGCCAGGACGGTTCGCTCAGCGTGCCCGCCGATGCGGTGCAGAACGTCGATGGCAGCAGTGCGGTGTTCGTTGCCGTCGACGGCGGCTTCAAGGCACAGCCGGTACTGGCCGGGCGTCGGGCCGGCGACCGCATCGAGATCCTCGGTGGGCTGACCGGCAGCGAGCGCATCGTCGGCGCCAACGCCTTCCTGCTCAAGGCCGAACTGGCCAAGGGCGAAGCCGAGCACGGCCACTGAGGAGGCGACCATGTTCAAGCTGATCATTGAAACAGCGGTGCGCCATCGCTGGCTGGTGGTGTTCATGGCAACGCTGATCGCTGCCGTGGGCCTGTTCCAGCTGGGCAAGCTGCCGATCGACGCGGTGCCGGACATCACCAACCGCCAGGTGCAGATCAACACGGTGGCACCGGCGCTGACCCCGGAACAGATCGAACGGCAGGTGACCTACCCGCTGGAAACCGCGCTGGCCGGCATTCCCGGCCTGACCACCACGCGTTCGCTGTCGCGCAATGGCTTCTCGCAGGTCACCGCGATCTTCACCGATGCCACCGACATCTACTTCGCCCGCCAGCAGGTGGCCGAGCGCATGCGCGAGGCATCCGAAGACCTGCCCGATGGTGCGTCGCCAATGCTGTCGCCGGTCACCACCGGCCTCGGCGAAGTGCTGATGTGGACGGTGGACTTCACCACGTTCGATCCGGCCAGGCTGGCCAAGCCCGGTGAAGCGGGCTGGCAGGCCGGCGAGGTCTACCGCACGCCGGAAGGCAACCTGCTGCGCACGCCGGAAGAACGCGCCACCTACCTGCGCACCGTGCAGGACTGGATCATCGCGCCGCAGATGCGCTCCAGCCCGGGGCTGGCCGGCGTCGATACGGTCGGCGGCTACGTCAAGGAATACGGCGTGCATCCGGACAGCGCCCGGCTGGCCGCGCACGGTCTCGGCCTGGCCGATCTGGTCACCGCGTTGCAGCGCTCCAACGTGCAGGCCGGTGCCGGCTTCGTGCAGCGTGCTGGCGAAGGCCTGGTGGTGCGTGCCGATGGCCTGGCGCTGACCACCGAGGATCTGGCACAGGCCCCGGTGGCCACCCGCAACGGCGTGGTGGTGCGCGTGGCCGATGTGGCCTCAGTCGAACTGAGCCGCGCACCACGCCTGGGTGCAGCCAGCCGCAACGGCCACGAAGCCGTGCTGGGTACCGCACTGATGATCGCCGGCGGCAACAGCCGCACCGTGGCGCAAGCCGCCGCCGCGCGCCTGGAGCAGGTGAACACGTCGCTGCCGGCCGACATCGTGGCGGCACCGGTGCTGGACCGCAGCGTGCTGGTCAATTCCACCATCAAGACCGTTGCCAAGAACCTCACCGAAGGCGCGCTGCTGGTGGTGGTGGTGCTGTTCCTGCTGCTGGGCAACCTGCGTGCAGCGACGATCACCGCGCTGGTGATTCCGCTGTCGTTCCTGTTCGCGGTGATCGGCATGAACCGCTTCGGCATCAGCGGCAACCTGATGAGCCTGGGTGCGCTGGACTTCGGCATCCTGGTGGACGGTGCGGTGATCGTGGTCGAGTCGACCCTGCTGATGCTGGGCCAGCGCCGCGCCGAACTGGGCCGCGCGTTGACCGCGATGGAACGCCTGCGCGTGGCCGCCGATTCGGCCATGAAGATGGCGCGCCCTGCGGCATTCGGCCAGTTGATCATCCTGCTGGTGTTCGCGCCGATCCTTACCCTGGAGGGCGTGGAGGGCAAAACGTTCCACCCGATGGCGGCCACCTTCATGCTGGCCCTGGTCGGTGCCTTCATCTTCTCCTTCACCTTCGTGCCGGCGATGGCCGCGCTGCTGGTGCGCGAGCCGAAGGTCAAGGGCGGCGATGCACATGCCGATGACGGTGAGCACGAGACCAAACTGATCCGCGTGCTGCGCGCACGCATCGAACCGGTGGTGCGCAAGGCCGTGGCGCATCCGCGCACGGTGCTGGCCGGTGCGGTGATGATGGTGGTGGTGGGCATCGGTTCGTTCTCGCTGCTGGGTCGCGAGTTCATGCCGACGCTGGACGAAGGCAACGTGGCGATGCAGGCCCTGCGCGTGCCATCGACCTCACTTGAGCAGTCACTGGCGATGCAGCTGGCACTGGAAAAGGCGATCGCCAAGCAACCGGAAGTGGAGACGGTGTTCTCGCGCACCGGTACCGCCGAGGCGGCCATCGACCCGATGCCGACCAACATCTCCGACAGCGTGATCGTGCTGAAGCCACGCAAGGACTGGCCAGATCCCAAGTTGGGCAAGGATGTGCTGGTGTCGCGCTTCGAGAAGCTGGCCGGGCAGCAGCTGGGCAACAGCTTCGAGTTCAGCCAGCCGATCGAGCTGCGCTTCAACGAGCTGATTTCCGGCGTGCGTACCGACCTGGCGGTGATGATCTTCGGCGATGACTTCAGCCAGCTGCAGAAGGTGGCCGACCAGGTGGCACTGAAGCTGCGTGCAGTGAACGGCGCGGCCGATGTGCGGGTGGAGCAGATCTCCGGCCTGCCCACGCTCAACGTGGCCATCGACCACGTGGCCGCGGCGCAGTACGGGCTGACCGCCGCAGACGTGAGTGATGCACTGTCCACCGGCATTGGTGGTACCGCGGCCGGCAAGATCTTCGAAGGCGACCGCCGCTTCAACGTGGTGGTGCGCCTGGACGATGCCTCGCGCAACGATCCGGATCAGCTGGCTTCGTTGCCGATTGCAACGCCGTCGGGACTGGTGATTCCGCTGTCGTCGGTCGCGCGCATCACGGTCAGCGAAGGGCCGAACCAGATCAGCCGCAACAACGGCAGCCGCCGCGTGGTGGTGCAGGCCAACGTGCGCGGCCGCGACCTGGGTGGCTTCGTCGGCGAAGCACAGGCGGCGGTGGCCGACGTGGCGCTGCCGCCGGGTGCCTACCTGACCTGGGGTGGCCAGTTCGAGAACCTGCAGCGCGCCGAGAAGCGGCTGGCAACGGTGGTGCCGGTGGTGTTCCTGCTGATCGGCAGCCTGCTGTTCATGGCCCTGCGCAGCGGCAAGGAAGCCATTCTGGTGTTCAGCTGCGTGCCGCTGGCGCTGGTCGGCGGCATCCTCGCGCTGCTGCTGCGTGGCATGCCGTTCTCGGTGTCGGCGGCGGTCGGCTTCATCGCCGTCTCCGGCGTGGCCACCTTGAACGGGCTGGTGCTGATGCAGGCCATCCGCGAGCGCCTGGATGCCGGTGACCTGCCGCTGCAGGCGGCTATCAATGGTGCATCGAGCCGCATCCGCGCGGTGCTGACCACGGCGTTGGTGGCCATCGTCGGCTTCATTCCGATGGCGATTGCCAGCGGTTCCGGTGCGGAGGTGCAGAAGCCGCTGGCGACGGTGGTGATCGGTGGCCTGATCACCGCCACCGTGCTGACCCTGCTGGTGCTGCCGACCTTCGCGGCACGGGTGGCCAAGCCAAGGGCGGTGGTGTGAAACATGACGGGGTCGGATCATGCGATCCGACCCCGTTCTCCGATCCCCGGTAGTGCCGGCCGCTGGCCGGCAATGTCGAACGATTGCAGTGCGTGCAGGTTGCCGGCCAGCGGCCGGCACTACCTTGGAGCGGTCAGGCCTTCTTGCGCTCGGCGATGTAGGCCTGGATCTGCTGTTCCAACACCGGCAGCGGTACCGAGCCCTGCTTGAGCAGGGTGTCGTGGAAGCCCTTGATGTCGAACTTGTCGCCCAGTTCCTTCTCGGCCTGCGCACGCAGGCGCACGATGGCGATCTCGCCCAGCTTGTAGCTCAGCGCCTGGCCCGGCCAGGAAATGTAGCGGTCCACTTCGGTGGTCACTTCATGCTCGCTCAGCGCGGTGTGGTCACGCAGGTAGGCCAACGCCTGCTCGCGGGTCCAGCCCTTGCTGTGCACGCCGGTATCGATCACCAGGCGCGCCGCGCGCCACATTTCGTAGGTCAGGCGGCCGAAATCCTCGTACGGGGTTTCGTAGATGCCCATCTCCACGCCCAGCTTCTCGCAGTAAAGCGCCCAGCCTTCGCCATAGGCGGAGATGTAGGCGTTGCGGCGGAACTCGGGCAGGTTCTTCTGCTCGGCGGCGATGGCGCCCTGCAGCGCGTGGCCCGGATCGGATTCATGCAGGGTCAGCGCCGGCAGGTTGTACAGCGGGCGCGATGGCAGGTTGTAGGTGTTGAGCCAGTAGGTGCCCATGCCACCGCGGCCGGCAGTCCAGAACGGCGCGATGTCCGGCGGCACCGGCACGATGGTGAAGCGGGCGCGCGGCAACGTCATGTACTTGCCGAGCTGGCCATCGGCCCGCTTGGAGATCCACGCGGCACGCGACAGCAGCTCTTCCGGCGTCTTGGCATAGAACTGCGGATCGGTACGCAGGAAGGTCAGGAACTCGGCGAAGCTGCCCTTGAACTTCACCTGCCTGATGATGTCGTTCATCTCGCCCTGGATGCGAGCGACTTCGCCCAGGCCGATGCGGTGGATCTCGTCCGGCGACAGGTCCAGCGTGGTGTATTCGTGGATCTGCTGCTTGTAGTACGCCTTGCCGTCCGGCATCGCTTCGGCAGCCAGCGTGGTGCGCGCCTGCGGCACGTACTCGCTGACGAAGAAGGTGCGCAGCTGCTGGAACGCCGGCACCACCTTGCCACTGATCGCTTCGCGCGCCTGCGCCTGCAGCCTGGCCTGCTCGGCGGCCGGAATGCTGTTGGGCAGCTTCTTGAACGGCGCGTACAGCGGCGACTCGGTGGGATCCATCAGCTCAGCGACAGTAGCGATGGACACCTCGCGGCCATCGAGCACGGCACGCGGCACGCTGAAACCACGCTTCAGGCCGGCGCGCATGTTCTCGGTCTGCTGGCCGAAGTAGCGCGGCACGTCATTCAGGCGTGCGATGTAGTTCTGGTAGTCCTGCCCGGTCTTCATCTCGCGCCGGGCCATGAAGGACAGGTTCGACCAGAACGAGGAGTCGGCGTTGAACGGCATTTCATAGCCGCGCAGGCGCACCTCTTCGGCCAGGTTGAACACCTGGTCGCGGTAGATCGCGTAGTTGACCTGGTTGTCGGCCGACAGGGTCTTCGGGTCGATCTTCTTCAGCGCGGCGAGGGTCTCGTCCCACACCTTCAGGCGTGCCTGCTGCGCGGCCGGGCCGACGTCAGGCATGCGGGTGGCATTGGCCGGGGCATCTTCGTCTTCGCTGGCCTCACCGCCGCCGTCCTGGCGCCACTTCCATTCCTTCTCGTACACCGCACGGAAGGCGGCGTCGGCGGGCGATTCGGTGGCCACGCTGGCCGGTGCAGCGGTGGCGGGCGGTGCGGCGAGGGCCACGGCGGGGGCGGACAGGGCAATCAGCAGGGCAACGGCAAGACGGGTTTTCACGAGCACAGGTTCCCGGGAAGGCAGACCCCGATCATGGCACCGCCCACCGCCCGTGGCATGGGACGAAGGTCCTGCCTGCAACGCAGGCAGGACCGGGAACCGGCCGCAGGCCGGGGCCCCAGCGCCGAAGGCGCGTGGTAGAGCCGACTGCTAGTCGGCTGCTCTTCGGCAATACATGGCAAAGCCCGCGCTCCGCGCGAAAGTCGACTCTACCCACTGCAGGCAGGACCGCGAACCGCCGCCGAACATGCAGTAGATCCACGCCATGCGTGGATATCCCGGGTCCGGATACACATGTGCCGACCAAGGTCGGCACCCACCGGATGGGGCCCCGGGGGCCTCAGTGGCTGGCCCTGTCCCGCTTCCAGCCCCGGTGCTTGATGTCCAGCTGCAGGCTGTACAGCGCGGTGAACGCCGGGAACAGGTTCTGCAGCACGCCCACCGAGTCCTGCTTGGCCGAGAACAGGAAGTAGCTCAGCGTCATCAGGCTGCCGACCACGCTCATGTACCAGAACAGGCGCGGGATGACCGGCTTGCCCGCGCGCTTGGAGGCGATGAACTGGACCAGCCAGCGGCCGCCGAACATCAGCGCGCCGGTATAGCCGATCAGCTTCCAGCCGGTCACGTGCAGGCCGGTCCAGTACAGCCAGGTCAGCGGCTGGTCGAGCCAGTGCAGTTCCAGGCCCATCACCGCTCTTCCACCGCGGTGCGCTTGCTGCGGGTGATCAGCCAGGCCACGCCGCGCAGATCGCGGATGCCGACCAGCGCGCGGCCCAGGTTGTTGTACTTGGACACGCCGGCGGTACGGTGGCGGTGGTTGACCGGCACGCTGGTGGTCTTCCAGCCGGCGCGCTGCATCAGCGCCGGCAGGTAGCGGTGCATGTGGTCGAAGTACGGCAGGTCGAGGAAGGCGCTGCGCTCGAACAGCTTGATGCCGCAGCCGGTGTCGGGCGTGTCATCGCGCAGCATGCGCGCGCGGATGGCGTTGGCCCAGCGGCTGGCCCAGCGCTTGCTGCCGCTGTCCTGGCGGTTGACGCGCCAGCCGGCAAACAGCTTCACCTGCGCCTCGGCTGCATCGCGCGCGGCCAGCAGCTTGGGAATGTCGGCCGGATCATTCTGGCCATCGCCATCCAGGGTGGCGATCCAGGGCGACCGCGCATGCTTGACGCCGGTGCGCACGGCGGTGCTCTGCCCGCTCTGGTTCACATGGTGCAGCACGCGCAGTTCCGGCGTGGTGGCCTTCAGGCCTTGCAGCACGGCCAGGGTGTCATCGCGCGAGTGATCGTCGATGTAGACGATCTCGAACGGCAACCGGCCACGCAGTGCAGCGGTGATTTCGGCGACCAGCGGGGCGACGTTGTCGCGCTCGTTGAACACGGGGACGACAACGGAAAGCTCGGGTTGGCTCATGAGGGACTCGGCCAAGGGGGGACAAAGACCGCGCATTCTCCGAAACCGAGGTTATCCGAAGATGAACCCGGCCGCGTGAGGATCACGGCTCAGGCACGGTCGCCAAAATACTCGCGGCACCACTGCACGACGGGCGGCAATCCCACTTCGATCGGGGTCACCGCGTCGAAGCCGAAGGCGTCATGGGCGCGCCGGGTATCGGCCATCGTGCGCACCATGTCGCCGGGCTGCATGGGCTTGTAGACCTTCTGCGCGGGGCGGCCGGCAGCCTGCTCGATCACGCCGATGAAGCGCTCCAGCTCGACCGGCGTATGGTTGCCGAGGTTGAACACCCGGTGCGGCACCGGACCGTCGGCCGGATGCGCGAGGGCGCCAAGGATACCGGACACGATGTCGGAGACATGTGTGAAATCGCGCTGCATGCGGCCTTCGTTGAACACGTCGATCGGCCGACCGGCCAGCACCGCGCGCGAGAACAGCAGCGGTGCCATGTCCGGCCGGCCCCACGGCCCATACACGGTGAAGAAGCGCAGGCCGGTGGCATGCAGGCCATACAGCTGCGCGTAGGTGTAGGCCATCAGCTCGTTGGCGGCCTTGGTTGCCGCGTACAGCGAGCGCGGCTGGTCCACGCGCTGGTCTTCGGAGAACGGCGGCGTGGCCGAGTCGCCATAGACCGAGCTGCTCGACGCATACACCAGGTGCTGCACGCCACGGTGGCGGCACAGTTCAAGCATGTTGACGAAGCCGACCAGGTTGCTGTCGACGTAGGCATGCGGGTTTTCCAGCGAATAGCGCACGCCGGCCTGTGCGGCCAGGTGGATCACCGCGGTCGGCTGCACCTCGTCGAACAGCGCGGCCAGGCCATCACGGTCGGTCAGGTCCAGCGTGCGCAGGTCCAGCGTCGGGCACAGCGCGGCCACGCGGTCGCGCTTGATCTGCGGGTCGTAGTAGTCGTTGAAGTTGTCCAGGCCGACCACCGGCTGGCCAGCCTCCAGCAGCGCGCGGGCGGTGTAGGCACCGATGAAGCCGGCAGCGCCGGTGAGCAGGAGGGTCATTGCAGTTGCCTGGAAATCAATGAGTACAGGTACAGAGGATACGCTGCGGGCTCAGAACAGCCCGAAACGCTTCTTGGCCACATTGCTGCGGCCGGGTTCGATCACGTCCTGGATGTTCCTGGCATCGAAGCGGTCGAGCAGTGCTTCGGCGCCCTTTTTCAGCTTCAGGTCCATCTCTTCCGGGTACAGCGGCATGAGGGCCATGAAGGCGATGGTCCTGCCATCCTCCAGCACCAGCTCGGCGAAGTCTTCCGGGGTGGTGACCGGCGGCAGCACGATGGCACCGTCGAAACCCACGCCCGGCGCATAGGGCTCGCTGGGGTGGCCGTTGGGAATGGTGTGGCCGAAACCCAGCCAGGTGTCGTACTCGTGCGGCAGCCGCGCCATGCCCTTCAGCAGGCGCACCGGCCAGTAATTGCGCTCGTCCTCGAAGGCATCCTGGGTGATCGGCCAGTCGGCCGGCAGGGTCACCATCAGCTCCATGTAGCGCGGCACGTCCGCGTCCACCTCGGCGGGCACGGTCATCGGCAGGTCGCTCATGCCGGAGGTCACCAGCCGCAGGTACGGGAACTGCTCATTGGCCGGCACCACGTGCACGTCGATGTGCACCAGGTCGGAGATGATCTCGTGGAAGACGCCGGACACCGGGCCGAGATGGCGCTCGATGTGCGCGCCGATGGCCTCGATGTGTTCTTCGCCCTGCGGCGGCGTGAAGTCCTTCTGGCGGCTGTGCACCATGATCGGGCTGCCGCCCGGGCTGACGTCGTCGAATGCGTTGCTCATGTCCTGCTCCCTGGATGAGGCCACGGGCCAGAGGACAGTGCGAGCCCCAGCGCGCGCGGCGGTGCGTTCCCTGTCATTGACAGGACACGGCAGGAACGGGCCGCGTCCCCTGTCGCTGCGCCGGGCTCAGCCCTGGCGCGTGCGCAGCTTTTCCAGCACCCCGTCGAGCGTGTCCAGATCGGTGTAATGGATGATCAGCTTGCCCTTGCCGCCGCGGCCGTGGTTGATCGCCACCTTTGCACCCAGCGCTTCGGACAGCTCGGTTTCCAGCGAGGCGATGTCGGCCTGCTGCACCTTGGGCGTGGCCACCGGGCGGTTGCTCGGCACCTTGCCGGCGGCAAACGCCTGCGCACGGCGCTCGACCTCGCGCACCGACCAGCCTTCGTCGGCCGCTTCCTGCGCCAGCTTGCCGGCCAACTCCGGGGCCAGGGTCAGCAGCGCGCGGGCGTGGCCCATTTCCAGGCGACGGGTTTCCAGCAGCAGGCGGATCGCCACCGGCAGCTCCAGCAGGCGCAGCAGGTTGGACACCGCCGCGCGCGAGCGGCCGACGGCCTCGGCAGCCTCGGCATGGGTCAGGGTGAATTCGCTGATGAGACGTTGCAGCGCTTCGGCTTCTTCCAGCGGGTTGAGGTCTTCGCGCTGGATGTTCTCGATCAGCGCCATCGCGATGACGGTGCGGTCTTCCAGCTCGCGCACCACCACCGGCACTTCGTCCAGCCCGGCCAGCTGCGAGGCGCGCCAGCGGCGTTCACCGGCAACGATTTCGTAGTTGCCCGCCGGCAGCTGGCGCACCAGGATCGGCTGGATCACGCCCTGCGACTTGATCGAGTCGGCCAGCTCGGACAGCTTGCCCTCGTCCATCTCGCGGCGCGGCTGGTACTTGCCCGGCTGCAGCTGGCCCACGGCCAGCTTGCGCAGCACTTCGCCCGGCAGCGGCTCGATCACCGCGGTGGTGGCCTGCACCTGGCTGACCGCCCCCTTGGGACCCAGCAGCGCATCCAGGCCACGGCCGAGGCCTCGCTTCTTGGCTGCCGGCTTGCTGCTGGTCATCAGACGGTCTCCACGGCCTTGGCGGCCTTGTTGCGTTCGTTGTTGCGGCGGATGATCTCGCCGGCCAGGCCCAGGTAGGCCACGCCACCGCGCGAGGCGCGGTCGTAGCCGACGATGCTCTGGCCATGGCTGGGCGCCTCGGCCAGGCGCACGTTGCGCGGCACGATGGTGCGGAACACGCGGTCGCCGAAGTGCTCGGTGAGCTCGGCCGAGACCGCGTTGGCCAGGTTGTTGCGCACATCGAACATGGTGCGCAACACGCCTTCGATCTCCAGCGCCGGGTTCAGGCTGGTGCGCAGCGCTTCGATGGTTTCCACCAGCGCGCTCAGGCCTTCCAGTGCGTAGTACTCGCACTGCATCGGCACGATCACCGAATCGGCGGCGGCCAGCGCGTTGAGCGTCAGCAGGGACAGCGCCGGCGGGCAGTCGATCAGGATGTAGTCGTACTCGTCGCGGATCGGCGCCAGCGCGCGCTTCAGGCGCTGCTCGCGCTCGCTCTCACCCATCAGCTGGATCTCGGCGGCGGTCAGGTCGATGTTGCCGGGCAGCAGGTCGTAGCCCTCGGCGGCCTGCACGCGCACGTCGGCAGCACTGTTCTCGCCAAGCAGCAGATCGCAGGTGGAGGCGGCCAGCTCGCGCTTGTCCACGCCACTGCCCATAGTCGCGTTGCCCTGCGAATCCAGGTCGACCAACAGCACGCGCTTGGGTGCGTTGGCCAGGGAAGCGGCCAGGTTGACGGCGGTCGTGGTCTTGCCGACGCCACCCTTCTGGTTGGCGATGGCGATGATGCGGGCCATGCGGGTGTGCCTCGTCGACGTGTGCTGGGACCGGTCATTATGCGTACAACCGGCCCCTTGCGGAAATCGTGAATCGCCAACCCGTTGTTCCACAAGGGGCAGGCGGCGGTAATCAGGGGCCTGTAACAGTGACCAGGTGGCGTTCACCGGCCAGGCCGGGCACGCTCAGCGGGGTCACCTCACGCACCTGCCAGCCTTCCGGCAGGTCCGCGATCTCTTCATGGGGATAGACGCCCTTCATGGCCAGCAACACGCCACCGGGGCGCAACAGGTGGCCACCGACGCGGACGATGCCGGCCAGGGTATCCATCGCGCGCGCGGTCAGCTGGTCGTAACGGCCGGCCTCGTCCAGCGCCTCGGCGCGTGATTCGGCCACGCGGGCGTTGCCCAGGCCGAGCTGGCGCACGGCCTCGCGCATGAAGCGCGCCTTCTTGCCATTGCTCTCGACCAGGGTGACCTGCAGGCCCGGGCAGGCGATGGCCAGCGGGATGCCGGGCAGCCCGGGACCGGTGCCGAGGTCGGCCAGGCTGCCATCGGCCACGAACGGCTGCATCGCCAGCGAGTCGAGCAGGTGGCGGGTGACCATCTCCTGCGGGTCGCGGATGGCGGTGAGGTTGTAGGTGCCGTTCCAGCGGTGCAGCAGGGCCAGGTAGCGCAGCAGCGGCGGTGCCAGCGCGGCATCCAGGCCCATGCTGGCCAGGCCCTGTTCCAGCGTGGCAGTCACGCTGGCGGGAAGTGGGTGTTCGCTCATGCCGGCATTATCGCCGGTTTTGCGCGCTGATTCGCCGCTTCAGTGCGGATACCAGGCCAATGCCGCGCGGAACTGCCCGCTGGCCTGCCATTCGTGCAGGTGCCAGCGCGCGGCCTCGCCCAGTTCCGGGTCGCACCAGCGCAGGTGCAGTGCGCCGTCATTGCCGGGGGCCAGCTGCAGCCGGTGCAGGCCGAACGAGATGCCTTGGCCGTGGGCTTTCAGCATCGCTTCCTTGGCGCACCACACGCGGAAGAACCAGTGCTCGCGCCCGGCCTCGTCCAGGCGTTCCAGCCAGGCCACTTCCTCGGGGTGGAAGAAGCGCCGCACGATTTCCAACAGGCGCGGTCGCGGCCGCAGCAGCTCAAGGTCCACGCCCAGCCGCACGCCCTCGCCCAGCGCCACCAGCAGCACCTCACCGCTGTGGCTCCAGCCGGTGCCGTAATGGGCCAGTGCGCCGGTCAGTTCAGGCCGTCCCTTGCCGTCGCGCACCAACGGCAGCGCCTCTGGTTCGGCCCCCAGCGCCTGCGCCAGCACCTGCCGCGCCTGCGGTTCGCCCCGCTGGCCGGGCACGTGGGTGCGCCGCCAGACCGTCACCGGGCCGAAGCGCCACGGGCCGTCGAGGGTGGCTGGCAGGCTCATCCGCACGCGCCCATCACGCAATTGCACGACGGGTTCACAGCCATGCGCGTCAACTGGTCACAGTTCCCCACCGGAGGTTCGATCATGGGCATCATCATCTGGCTGATCGTCGGCGGCATCGTAGGCTGGCTGGCCAGCATCATCATGAAGCGCGACGCCCAGCAGGGCATCATCCTCAACATCGTGGTCGGCATCGTCGGCGCGCTGATTTCCGGCTGGCTGTTCGGCGGCGGCATCAACGAAGCGATCACCATCCGCACCTTCCTGTTCTCGCTGATCGGTGCGGTGATCCTGCTGGCGATCGTCAACCTGTTCACCCGCAAGAGCATACGCTGACGCGGCGGTCGTGCCGGCCGCTGGCCGGCAGACGCATCACAAGGGGCCCGGCAATCGTCGGGCCCCGTTCTGTGGAGTCGAGCTTGCTCGACTGCATGGGAGATCAGTCGAGCAAGCTCGACTCTACTTCCACCCATGCCGGCGCGTGGTCGCTCGGGCGTTCCCAGGTGCGCGGCTCGCGGTCGATACCCGAGGCCACCGCGCTGCCCTTCAGCGCGTCGGAGACCAGGGTCAGATCGATGCGCAGGCCGAGGTTGCGGCGGAAGCCGGCCGCACGGTAATCCCACCAGCTGAAGGTGCCCGCCTCGTCGTTGTGCAGGCGGAAGCCATCGTGCAGGCCCAGCTGCAGCAGCTTGTTCAGCGCGCCACGCTCGGCGGTGGAGGTCAGGATGTGGTTTTCGTTCCACACCTCCGGGTCGTGCACATCGCGCGCGTCCGGGGCGATGTTGAAATCGCCCATCACGATCAGCTTCGGGTGGCGCTGCAGTTCTTCGGCGATCCAGGCATGGACGGCCTCCAGCCAGCGCAGCTTGTAGTCGTACTTGTCGGTGCCGATGTCCTGGCCGTTGACCACGTACAGGTTGATCACCCGCAGGTCGCCGAAGGTACCGGCGATGACACGCTTCTGTTCGTCCTCGAAACCGGGAATGCCGATCTGCACGTCCTGCGCCGGCTCACGCGACAGCAGCGCTACGCCGTTGTAGGTCTTCTGGCCGGCGAACACGCTGCGGTAGCCGGCGGCGATCAGCGCCGAATCGGGGAACTTGTGGTCCTCCAGCTTGGTTTCCTGGATACCGACGATGTCCGGGCCGAACGCCTTGAGCCACTGCTCCAGGTGCGGCAGGCGGACATTGAGCGAATTGACGTTCCACGAGGCGATCTTCATGCGGGCATTCTACCCGGGTGGGGTCTGGTAGACGCCAACCCTGGTTGGCGCTTGGGGTTCACGCGTGCCAACCAAGGTTGGCACCCACCGGAAGGGGCCGCGCGGGTTGGCACCTACCGGTAGTGCTGCGGAACACGAAGCCGCGGTTGGCGATCTCCACGCCGAGCTTCAGCTCGATCTGTCGCAAATGCCCGTCAAACGGACCGCATAGGTTGGCCAGCCGCTCGTTGTCTTCCGGCGACAGGGTGAAGTCTCGATGCTCGATGCTTTTCATTGATCGGGTAGGGCGGAAGCCTTGCACCACAG
>NZ_DS999412.1:482299-517678 GCF_000158575.1 Stenotrophomonas sp. SKA14 | reverse complement strand
ACTACCGCAAGAGGAACTTCAACAACCCGGCAATCTTCGAATACGGCGGCCGCAGTCGGTCACTGGCCGCCCAGCGCGACTGCCACAGCACCGGCAGCCGCTTGCTCATCGCATCGAACCCGGCCTTCCCGTGGTACGCCCCCATGCCGCTGGCGCCCACCCCGCCGAACGGCAGGCCATCGGCCGCGAAATGCAGCAGCGTGTCGTTGACCGTCACCCCACCGGCCACCACCTGGCCGAGGATGCGCTCCACCGTCGCTTTGTCATGGCTGAAGGGGTACAGCGCCAGCGGCCGATCACGCGACAGCACATCAGCCAACGCCGCCTCCAGATCCGGGTAGGCGCGCACCGGCAGGATCGGGCCGAAGATCTCCTCGCGCATCAGCTCCAGGTCGTCCGGCGGGTCCAGCACCACGGTCGGCACCAGCAGGCGCTCACGGTCGGCACGTGCCTCGTCCACCTGCGCCAGCGCAATGACCGGCACGCCGCGTTCGCGCGCCTGCGCCAGATAGCCCTGCAGCCGCCGGTACTGGCCTTCGTTGATGATGCGCGTGTAATCGTCGGCATCGCTGAAATCGCCATAGCGCTCGCGTACCTGCTGCAGCAATGCCTGCACGAACTCGCGCTGGCGTGCGGTGTCGATCAGCACGTAATCCGGCGCGATGCAGGTCTGCCCAGCGTTGAACCACTTGCCGGTGGCCAGCCGCGCGGCGGCGGTGTCCAGCGGGAAGTCGCGACAGACGATGGCCGGCGACTTGCCGCCCAGCTCCAGCGTGACCGGCACCAGATGCTCGGCGGCGGCGGCCATCACCTTGCGGCCCACCGCCGTCGAGCCGGTGAACAGCAGATGGTCCAGCGGCAGTGAGGACACCGCCGCGGCCACATCCGCCCCGCCCTGCACCACCGCCACGCGATCGGGCGGGAACACGCTGGCCAGCAGATCGGCCAGGAACGCACTGGTGCGCGGGGTGTGTTCGGAGGGTTTCAGCAGCACGTGGTTGCCGGCGGCGATGGCTGTAACCAACGGCACCAGCGCCAGCGTGACCGGGTAGTTCCAGGGCGAGATCACCCCGACCACGCCCAGCGGCGTCGGCCGCAGCTGCGCGCGTGCTGGCCACAGCCGCCAACCGGCACCGACCCGCTGCGGCTTCGACCAGCGCCGCAGGTGGCGGCGCAGATGGTCGATGGCCGACAGCACACTCATGCCATCGGCCAGCTTCGACTCGGTGTGGGCGCGGTGGCCGAAGTCC
This sequence comes from Stenotrophomonas sp. SKA14, assembly GCF_000158575.1. Classification (NCBI taxonomy): domain Bacteria; kingdom Pseudomonadati; phylum Pseudomonadota; class Gammaproteobacteria; order Lysobacterales; family Lysobacteraceae; genus Stenotrophomonas; species Stenotrophomonas sp. SKA14. Next base: position 516,428 of record NZ_DS999412.1, on the reverse strand, counting down.
TCGGCGATGGCCTCGGCCATTTCATCCAGGCGCAGCTTCAGCACCTCGCGCAGGCGGCGCAGGTCGGCTTCGCGCTGGTCGAGCGTGGGACGCTGCGCCTGCCATGCGCTGCGCAGGGTGTGCAGGACGGCGGGGAGCTCGGTCGGCGTGGTGGTGGTCATGGGCCGACTATACGGCGTGCTGCGCAACGCAATGGTAGTGCCGGCCGCTGGCCGGCAGCCTTGCATTTGCTGCGGGCGAGCAGTCATTACCGGCCAGCGGCCGGCACTACCAAACAGAAGGGCCGCGGTCTGCACCGCGGCCCCTGAAACCCGGTGGGTGCCGACCGTTGGTCGGCACGCCGGTTACTTGGTGATATCCACGTCCTTGGTCTCACGCAGGAACAGGCCGCCGATCACCACCGACATCAGCGCGATGATGATGGGGTACCACAGGCCGTAGTACAGGTTGCCGGTACCGGCCACCAGCGCGAACGAAATCGCCGGCAGGAAGCCACCGAACCAGCCGTTGCCGATGTGGTACGGCAGCGACATCGAGGTGTAGCGGATGCGGGTCGGGAACAGTTCGACCAGATAGGCGGCGATCGGGCCGTAGACCATGGTCACGTACAGCACCAGCAGCCACAGCATGAAGATCGTGCCGGCGATGTTGATGCGCGCGCCATCGGCCTTGGCCGGATAACCGGCGGTGGTCAGGGCGGTCTTCAGTTCCGCACCGAACGCGTCGGCCTTGGCCTTGCCTTCGTCCTTGCTCAGGCCGGCGGCCTCGTACGAGGTGACGCTGGCGCTGCCCACGTTCACCATCGCCAGCGAACCGGCGGCAGCGGGCTGCACGTCGTACGGCACACCGGCCTTGGTCAGCGCGGCGGTGGCCACGTCACAGGAACTGGTGAACTTGCGCAGGCCCACCGGATCGAACTGGAACGAGCAGGTCGCCGGATCGGCCACGACCAGGGCCGGCGAATTGCTGCGGGCTTCTTCGATGGCCGGGTTGGCGAAGTGGGTCAGGCCCTTGAAGATCGGGATGTAGGTGACGGCAGCCAGCAGGCAGCCGGCCAGGATGATCTTCTTGCGGCCGATACGGTCGGACAGCCAGCCGAAGAAGATGAAGAACGGCACGCCCAGCGCGAGTGCAGCGGCGATCAGCAGGTAGGACGTGGTGGCATCGACCTTCAGCATGCTGCTGAGGAAGAACAGCGCGTAGAACTGGCCGCCGTACCAGACCACGGCCTGGCCGGCTGCGGCACCGAGCAGGACCAGCAGCATCAGCTTCAGGTTGCCGCCCTTCAGGCTGTCGCGGAACGGCGTCTTGGAGCCCTTGCCTTCCGACTTCATCTGCTGGAACAGCGGCGACTCGCTCAGCTGCAGGCGGATCCATACCGAGATGCCCAGCAGCAGGATCGAGACCAGGAACGGGATGCGCCAGCCCCAGGCCTCGAAGGCTTCATTGCCGAGGAAATAGCGGCAGGCCAGGATGATCAGCAGCGACATGAACAGGCCGAGCGTGGCGGTGCACTGGATGAAGCTGGTGTACAGGCCACGCTTGTCGTCCGGCGCGTGCTCGGCCACGTAGGTGGCAGCACCGCCGTACTCACCGCCCATCGCCAGGCCCTGGGCCAGGCGCAGCACGATCAGGATGACCGGGGCAGCAAAGCCGATCGTGGCGTAGTTGGGCAGCACGCCGACCAGGAAGGTCGAGATGCCCATGATCAGGATGGTGACCAGGAAGGTGTACTTGCGGCCGATGCGGTCGCCGAGGCTGCCGAAGAAGGCCGCGCCGAACGGACGCACGAAGAAGCCGGCAGCGAACGCCAGCAGCGCGAAGATCATGCCGGTGGTTTCGTTGACGCCACTGAAGAACTGCTTGGCGATGATCGCGGCAAGCGAGCCGTACAGGAAGAAGTCGTACCACTCGAACACCGTGCCGAGGCTCGATGCGAAGATGACCTTCTTGTGGCCCTGGGTCAGGGTGCCCGCTGGATTGTGCGGGCTTGATGCAGTGCTGGACATGGGACATTTCCCTCGGTAGATGCCGACCTTGGTCGGCACTCAATTCGGTGGGTGCCGACCGTTGGCCGGCACTCAGTTCGGTAGATGCCGACCTTGGTCGGCACTCAATCTCGGTAGGTGCCGGCCGCTGGCCGGCACGCTCTTAGAAGCTGTACTTCGTGGTGAACTGCAATCGGGTGATGTCACCCTTGTTGCCGTTCTCGATCTCGCGGCGGCCGTACATCAGCTCGGCACCGATATCGACCTTGGGCAGCGGCGAGTAGAAGATGTTGCCGCGCACGCTCTGCACGCTCTTGGTCACCAGCGGGCCCAACACGCTGTCGTTGTCGTAGTCGCTGCGCGCGTAGATCAGGTTGGTGCGCAGCTTCGGCGAGAACGCATGGCGCCAGCCCACGTAACCGGCAAGCACGCCGGTCGGGTTGAGCTCGTCGCGGGCCACGTCGTAGGCGCTGTCGGCAGTGATGCCCAGGCCGATATAGCGGGCGATGCCTTCGCCGCCGGTCAGCTGGTAGTGCAGCGAATCGCTGTCACCCATCACCCACTTGCCGCCCAGGGTCAGGCCGCCGGCCACCTTGTCGGCCTTGGCGCCGGTGGCCTGGTTGTCGACCTTCAGCTGGCGGACGATGCCACCGACACCGAAGGTGCCCCAGTCGCCCTTCCAGCCATAACGCAGGGTCAGATCGGGCAGGCTGCCGCGATCGGAGTTGGCGCTGGTGTTGGTCCAGGCACCGGTGACCGGGTTGCGGGTACCGGTGAGGGTGGTGGTTTCCGGGTTTTCCAGCGCGACGCTGAAGCCGCCCTGGGTGTAACGCACCTGGGCCTGGCGCACGAAGATCACGCCGTCGGTGGGGCCGACGAAGTCGACCGCTTCCGGCAGTGCGGCCGCATCCATGAAGTTGGACCAGGTCTGGCCGGCCAGCCAGTTGTTCCAGTACATGTAGGCGTGGCGCAGGGTCACGCCATAGGTGTTGGTGGCGGTCTGGTTGCCCAGCGAATTGCCGAAGAAGTCCATCTCGAAGAACGCACCGGCCTTGTTGCCCGACTCGCTCACGTTGTCGATGCCCAGGTTGAAGCGCGAGAACTTGGCGTGGGCGTTGAGGTCGGTGCCCGAGCGCTTGCCGGTGCCGCCGGCGCCTTCCACCGGGGTCTGGCCCGGCAGGTACAGCGAGCGCCCGGTGGCATCGTCGGCCAGCTGGCCATCGCTGGTCTGGGTGGCCAGGAAGTCGGCCTTGATGAAGCCGCCGATCTTGACCGTAGTGCCCGGCGCCGCACCCGGGGTGATGGTGGTGACCTGGATCGGCTGCTTGCCGGCCGGCACCTGTGCGACCGGCTTCTGCCCGGCCTGCACCGTGCGGACTTCGGTCACCGCCTGCTGGGTCTGGCTGATCTGGGTCTGTTGTTGTTGCTGCGAAGACAGCAGCAGCTGGACCTGGCGTTCCAGTTCGGCAACGCGTGCTTCCAGCGCTTTCTCTTTGGCGGTCTCTGCGAACGCCATGCCCGGTGCGACCAGGGCGACCAACAGGCAGGCCGCCAAAGGTGTGCGCACGGCTTTCAACGTACGGTGGCTCATGTTGCCCTCTCTCCCAAGTGGCAAGGTGATGCCGCGCGTGGGGCACGGTCGAGCCGAGACTGCGGGGCGTTCGCGCACAGCGGCTATTCGCCATTGGTCGAACCCGGCCCTGCTGGGCGCTCACTTTCGACCATGGTCTAACCAGAGTGGTGACGCGGCCGGGGGTGGATGGGGCAAACTGAGGGGAATCGGTCGCCGCGATGCTGCGACCGCACATACAAAGTCAACGTGCAAGTGAGGGTGCCATGGCTGATATCTACCCCGTCGATCCGCAGTTCGCCGCCAAGGCACGCATCGACAAGACGTCGTACGAACAGCAGTACCAGGCTTCGGTGACCGACCCGGATGGTTTCTGGGGCAAGGCCGCCGAGCGCCTGCAATGGATGCGCAAGCCGACGAAGATCAAGAACGTCAGCTATGACCTGTCCGATTTCCACATCAAGTGGTTCGAGGATGGCGAGCTCAATGCCAGCGTGAACTGCCTGGACCGCCAGCTGGACACGCGCGGCGACAAGACCGCGCTGCTGTTCGAACCGGATGGTCCCGATGCACCGGCCCAGCACGTGACCTATCGCGAGCTGTACGAGCGCACCTGCCGCCTCGGCAACGCGCTGCGCAACCTGGGTGTCAAGAAGGGCGACCGGGTCACCATCTACCTGCCGATGATCGTCGACGCTGCGGTGGCGATGCTGGCCTGCGCGCGCATCGGTGCGATCCACTCGGTGGTGTTCGGTGGCTTCGCACCGAACTCGATCGCCGACCGCGTCAGCGACTGCCAGAGCAAGCTGATCATCACCGCCGACGAGGGCCTGCGCGGCGGCCGGAAGATTCCGCTGAAGGCCAACGTCGATGCCGCGCTGAAGCTGCCCGGCACCAATACCGTGGAAACCGTGCTGGTGGTGCGCCACACCGGCGGCGCGGTGGACATGCAGGCGCCGCGCGACCGCTGGTTCCACGACGTAGTGGACAGCCAACCGGCCACCTGCGAACCCGAGCGCATGAACGCGGAAGACCCGCTGTTCATCCTCTACACCTCCGGTTCCACCGGCAAGCCCAAGGGCGTGCTGCACACCACCGGCGGCTACCTGCTGTACGCAGCCTACACCCATGAAGCGGTGTTCGACCTGCGCGAGGACGACATCTACTGGTGCACCGCCGACGTCGGCTGGGTCACCGGCCACAGCTACATCGTGTACGGGCCGCTGGCCAACGGCGCGACCTCGCTGATGTTCGAAGGCGTGCCGAACTATCCGGATACCTCGCGCTTCTGGAACGTGATCGACAAGCACAAAGTGTCGATCTTCTACACCGCTCCGACCGCCATCCGCGCGCTGATGCGCGAGGGCGAGGAGCCGGTGAAGAAGACTTCGCGCGCCTCGCTGCGCCTGCTCGGCAGCGTCGGCGAGCCGATCAATCCGGAAGCCTGGCGCTGGTATTACGAGGTGGTCGGCGACAGCCGCTGCCCGATCGTCGATACCTGGTGGCAGACCGAAACCGGCGGCATCCTGATCTCGCCGCTGGCCGGTGCAATGGACCTCAAGCCGGGCTCGGCCACCCTGCCCTTCTTCGGCGTGCAGCCGGCGCTGGTCAATGCCGATGGCGAGATCCAGGACGGCCCGACCGAGGGCAACCTGATCATCCGTGATTCCTGGCCGGGCCAGATGCGAACGGTGTACGGCGACCACCAGCGTTTCATCGACACCTATTTCCGTACCTACCCGGGCAGCTACTTCACCGGCGACGGTTGCCGCCGCGACGAGGAAGGCTACTACTGGATCACCGGCCGCGTCGACGATGTGATCAATGTGTCCGGCCACCGCATCGGCACCGCCGAAGTGGAAAGCGCGCTGGTCTCGCACCCGAAGGTGGCCGAAGCGGCCGTGGTCGGTTTCCCGCACGACGTGAAGGGCCAGGGCATCTACGCCTACGTGACCCTGGTGGCCGAAGAAGCACCGAGCGACGAACTGCAGAAGGAACTGGTCGCCTGGGTGCGCAAGGAGATCGGACCGATCGCCACGCCGGACCACCTGCAGTGGGCGCCGGGCCTGCCGAAGACCCGCTCGGGCAAGATCATGCGCCGTATCCTGCGCAAGATCGCCGAGAACGCACCGGACCAGCTCGGTGACACCTCGACCCTGGCCGATCCGTCGGTGGTGGCGTCGCTGGTGGACGAGCGCAAGGTGCGCTGACGCATCACCCGGGGTCAGATCCCTTTCCGCAAGGAAAGGGCTCTGACCCCAAACAGTTTCCCCCACGGTTCCCCCCGACCATGACCACCCTCCTGATTGCCGATGACCACCCGCTGTTCCGCGAAGCCCTGCGTGGGGCGGTGCAGCGGGTCATCCCGGGCGTGCAGTTGTTCGAAGCCGACAGCGTGGAAGCGCTGTACGCGCTGGCCGACCAGCACAACGACGCCGACCTGGTCCTGATGGATCTCAACATGCCCGGTGCACAGGGTTTCAACGCCCTGGTGCACATGCGCTCGCTGCACCCGCACCTGCCGGTGGTGGTGGTGTCCGCGCGCGAAGAGGCCACGGTGATGCGCCGCGCGCTCGACCACGGCGCGCTCGGCTTCATTCCGAAGTCGGCCGACTCGGACACCATCGGCCATGCACTGGGTACCATCCTCGATGGCGAGACCTGGGCGCCACCGGAAGCGCACAACGTGCCACCCACCGGCAGCGAAGAGCGCGAAGTGGGCCAGCGCCTGCGCGAGCTGACCCCGCAGCAGTTCCGCGTGCTGCAGATGCTCGGCGCCGGCCGCTTGAACAAGCAGATCGCCTACGACCTCAACGTCTCCGAGGCAACGATCAAGGCCCATGTCACCGCCATCCTGCGCAAGCTGGGCGTGACCAATCGCACCCAGGCCGTGCTGATGGCCGGCAAGCTGGCGATCGACGACGACGCCATCGTGCTGCCGCCTGAAGAGGATTGAAGGTAGTGCCGGCCGCTGGCCGGCAATTCCCTGAAACGCGCGAAACGCATGGAACCGCTCCGGTAGGTGCCAAGCTTGCTTGGCACGCTTTTGACGTTGCACCTGCCGGCCAGCGGCCGGCACTACCAGGCACCGCTGTGCTCGCGGTATAGCCATCGCTATACAAACCAGCCGTGCCTGCGCGTTTCGCTGGAAATGCGCCACGCGCGGATCGCGGTGCTAAGCTTCGCGTCCCCTTGGGGAGTAGCCGGATTCCCTCGCAGGAATCGTCCACGTCAACATACTCGGCCAGTGCGCCGTGGCGTGGACAACCATGATGGTTGGCGAGACCAGCGGCCCGCGCGCGCAACGTCAGGTTGGGCGCGAGCGCTGGCCGTGCGTCCGTCCTAGCCCGACCTTCCGCTGCCGCCATGTCTCCTGTTTCGATCCTCCTGATCGGCTTCGCCATGTCCACCGATGCCTTCGCTGCCGCGATCGGCAAGGGTGCCGCCATGCGCAAGCCGGTGTTCCGCGATGCGCTGCGCGCCGGCATCATCTTCGGCGTCATCGAAGCGATCACGCCCATCATCGGCTGGCTGCTCGGCCGTGCCGCCCTGCAGTACGTCGAAGCCTTCGACCACTGGATCGCCTTCGGCCTGCTCGGCGCGTTGGGCATCCACATGATCTACAACGGCCTGCGCCCGGACAGTGCCGAGGAAGAAGAAGATCCTTCGCAGCACCACGGCTTCTGGAAGCTGGCGCTGACCGGCTTTGCCACCAGCATCGACGCGATGGCGGTGGGCATCGGCCTGGCCTTCATGGACGTGCATATCGGCGTGATGGCTGCGGTGATCGGCCTGTGCACGCTGACCATGGTCACTGCCGGCATCATGCTCGGCCGCGTGCTGGGCAGCATGGTCGGCAAGCGCGCCGAGATCATCGGCGGCGTGATCCTGGTGATCATCGGTGCGACGATCCTGTACGAACACCTGCATGGCGTGGGGTAACGCGCCCGCGATTGCGTGGTTGCCGGCCAGCGGCCGGCACTACCGGGCGCCACATCCACGCATGGCGTGGATCTACTGCCGGGCGGCCGGCACTACTGCGCGTCACGCAGCGCGCCCAGGAAGGCGCGCAGCGAGGCCGGCTTGATCGGTTTGGTCAGCACGCGGTAGCCGCGCTCGCGCGCCATGCGCTTCAGTTCATCGCGGCCGTCGGCGGTCAGCAGCGCGCCGGGCAGTGGGTAGCCCGCCGCATCGCGCAGGGCCACCAGCGCATCCAGGCCGTCCATGCGGTCGTGCAGGTGATAGTCCACCAGCATCACCTGCGGGCGATCGGCGATCTTCTCCAGCGCCTGGTCGACGGTGGCAGCGGTGATCACCTGCACCTGCCAGCGGCCGAGCAGCGCGCGCATGCCGTCGAGGATTTCCTCGTCGTTGTCCACGCACAGCACGCGCAGCCCGGCCAGCGAATCGCTGCGCACCGGTGCGGCCACGGCCTGTGCCGGTGAGGCCATTTCGGTATAACCGGGCAGCGGCGCCACCCGCGGCAGGATGATCGAGAACATCGAACCACTGCCCACCCGGCTGCGCGCATTGAGGCGATGGTCGAGCAGGCGCGAGATGCGTTGGCAGATCGACAGGCCCAGGCCGAGGCCCTGCTCGCCCCAGTCGAACGGCTGCTGGTAGCGGTGGAATTCGTCGAAGATCTGCCGCATGTGGTGCTCGGGAATGCCGGGGCCGGTATCCCACACCTGCAGCTCCACTTCGTCACCGCGGTGGCGTACTGCCAGCACGATGCGGCCCTGGCGGGTATAGCGCAGCGCGTTGGCGAGGAAGTTCTGCAGCACGCGGCGCAGCAGGCGGCGGTCGCTGCGCACCCACGCCGGGCGCGCGAACAGGTCCAGGCGCAGTCCACGGCCAGCGGCCACCGGGGTGTACTGCGCGGCCAGCTCCCGCATCAGCGCGCTCACGTCGAACTCGCCGATCACCGGGTGCAGGCCACCGGCATCCAGTCGTGACACATCCAGCAGGCCATCGAGCAGTTCTTCGGCAGCACGCAGCGAGGCATCCACGCGTTCGGCCAGATGCTTCTGTTCGTCACTGACGTGGTCACTGTCACGCAGCGCGGAAGCAAACAGGCGCGCGGCATTCAGCGGTTGCAGCACGTCGTGGCTGATTGCCGCCAGGAAGCGGGTCTTCGACTGCTGCGCGACCTCGGCCTCATGCGAGCGCTCGGCCACGCGCTGCTCCAGCGTCTCGTTGGCTTCCAGCAGGGCTTTTTCCGCGTGCTTGTAATCGGTGATGTCGTTGTAGCTGGTCACGTAGCCGCCACCAGGCAGCGCCTGGCCGCGCATCTCGATCACCTTGCCATCGCTGCGGGTGCGCTCGAACACGTGCGGTGAACCGGCGCGCATGTAGCCGATGCGACGGTTGATCTGCACTTCGATATCGCCCTCGCCCAGCTCGCCGCGCTCGGCGTTGTAGCGGATCAGATCGGCCACCGGCCGCCCCACGTACAGCATGCCGTCGGGGTAACCGAACATGTCCTGGTAGCGACGGTTCCAGGCGGTCAGTCGCATGTCAGGATCGACCACGCTGACCCCGGCGCTGATGTTCTCCAGCGTGGTCGACAGAATCTCGCGGTTGAAGCGCAGCTCCTGCCCGGCTTCATCCAGCACCGCCACCACTTCGCCCAGGTCCATGCCCGAGCCGCGCAGCAGGCTGGTCAGCAGCAGCCGCGCCGACGCCGCACCGATCGATGCCGCCAACAGGCGCTCGGTGAACTGCACCCACGGCCGGTCGGCCGGTGCCGAGGACTGCAGCTCGCGTCCCAGCGACTGCGCCTGTTCGAAGAAGGCGCGCCGCGCGTGGCGCTCACCGACCACGCGCGAGGCCAGCGCCAGCAGGTCGCCCACGTGCACATGACCGGGCCAGCCACCGGCCACCGAGGGGCGCTCGGCATACGGATCGAGGAACGGCGCGGCGCGCAGCCGCTCGTCCACGCCCGGGCGCCAGCGCGCGGACACCAGCATCATCGTCGCCGCGTTGACCAGCAGTGACCAGAACGTGCCATGGGTCAGCGGGTCCCAACCGGTCATCCCGAACAACTGCTGCGGGCGCAACCAGGTGATATCGAACGGGCCGTTCTGCACCCAGCCGGCGTCCATCCAGCCGGCCATCGTCATCGCCGGCAGCAGCAGCGTGTACAACCATGTGCCGAAGCCCAGCAGCATGCCCGCCTCGACGCCGCGGCGGCTGGCGCCACGCCAGTACAGGCCACCGATCAACCCCGGTGCGAACTGCGCCACGGCAGCGAAGGCCATCAGGCCATAGCTGGCCAGGGTGCTGTCGTTGCTGCTGCTGCGGTAGTAGCTGTAGGCCATCAGTGCCAGCAGCAGGATCGCCAGCCGGCGGATCCACAGAACCCGCGAGGCCACATCGGCCGCCTCCTGATGATCACCACTTCGACGCAGCAGCACTGGCATCACCAGGTCGTTGCTGACCATGGTGGCCAGCGCGATCGAGGACACGATCACCATGCCGGTCGCCGCGGAAAACCCCCCGATGTAGGCAATCAACGCCAGCGCGTTGCGCCCCTCCGCCAACGGCAGGGCCAGCACCATCGAGTCGTCGGCCACGCCACTGCCGGTACCGAACAGGCTGACACCGGCGGTGGCAATCGGCAGCACCATCGCCGAGATGAGCACCAGGTAGCCGCCGAACATCCAGCGTGCACGGCGTACGTCGCGCACATCCCCGCACTCGACCACCGCGACGTGGAACTGGCGCGGCAAGCAGATGATGGCGAGGAAGCTGAGCAGCGTCTGCGACAGGAAGCCCACCGGAGGCAGCCCGGTGAACAGCGTATGCACCGATTCCACCACTGCTTCGTTGCGATCACTGAGCCAGACGTAGGCGAACACGCCCACGGCCACCATCGCCACCAGCTTGATCACGGACTCCAGCGCAATGGCCAGCATCATGCCGTGGTGGTGTTCGGTGGCATCGACCTGGCGGGTACCGAACAGGGTGGCGAACAGCGCCATCAACAACGCCACGTACAACGCCGGGTCGCTGAAGAAGCCGGTCGGGCCGGAGTTGCCGGTCAATACCTGCAGGCTCATCGCTACCGCTTTGTACTGCAGGGCCAGGTACGGAACGATGCCGATCAGCGCGATGATCGCCACCAGCGCTGCCAACCGCCGCGAGCGGCCGAAACGCGAGGAGATGAAATCGGCGATGGAGACCACGTTCTGGCTGCGCGCGATCAGCGCCAGGCGCTCGATGATGCGCCAGCCAAACAGCAGCAGCAGCAAGGGGCCGATATAGATCGGCAGGTAACCCACCCCGTTGCGCACAGCGGTGCCGACCGCGCCGTAGAAGGTCCACGACGAGCAGTACACCGCCAGCGCCAGGCTGTAGACCACCGGCCGCAGCCACGGCCGGTCGGGATACATCGGCCGGCGATCACCCCACCACGCCACGCCGAACAGCAGCGCGGCATAGGCAACCGAGACCAGCAGCAGGATCCAGCTGGAGACCACGCGCGTGTTTCCGTCGGAGGAACCCGCAGTGTAGGCCAGGCATGGCCGGGTGTACGGGCTCGTTGGGGGCAACCACCCCCACCAGGGTGGGGGCCTACGCGGTGCGGGCCACGACCGTTGGTCGTGGCCGGCTTCTTACTGGGCCGGCACGCCCATTTCCTTCAGCAGCTCGGGCGCCGGGTAGACCTTGGCCAGCAGCCAGCGCAGGTAGCGCATGTCCACGTGCACGGCACGCTTGTAGCGCGGGTCGAACCACCAGCTGGCGCTGACCGATTCCCAGTTGCTGTCGAAGTTCAGGCCGATCAGCTCGCCCTTGGCGTTGAGCACCGGCGAGCCGGAGTTGCCGCCGGTGGTGTCCAGGTTGGTCAGGAAGTTGACCGTCTGGGTCTTCAGCGCCGGATCGGCCGTGCTACCGAAGTCACCCTTGGCGATCGCCGCCAGCAGCGGCTTGGGTGCATCGAACGGATAGGCGTTGGTGTTCTTCTCGACGATGCCGGCCACGGTGGTCACCGGCGAGTAGGTCACGCCATCGCGCGGATGCAGTGCTTCCACCTTGCCGTAGCTGATGCGCAGGGTGCGGTTGGCATCCGGGTACACCGCGCGGCCCTGCTTGGCACGCCAGGCGAACAGCGCCTGCATGTAGGCCGGGCGCAGGCGCAGCTGCTCGCCCTCGCGGGTCTTGCTCTCGTTCTCGATGCGCAGCTGCGCGGCTACCAGCGGGCCTGCCACGGCGATCAGCGGATCGGCGGCCAGCGCCTTGCCTTCGCGGGCGGCCGCAAAGCGCGACAGGCGCTGTGCTTCATCGCCCAGCTGGGTACCGGCGTACAGGGTGTCCAATGCCTTGGCCAGCTGGGCCGGGGTGCGGCCGAAGGCGGCGTCGAACTCGGCCACGCGCTGCGCGTCCGGCAGCTGCTGGTAACGGGTCAGCAGGGTGGTCAGCAGCGCCTTCTCGACCTCCGGCGCGTAGCGGCGCTGCACCTGCTTGAGCACGCCTTCGATCATCGCCTGGTCGCGCTGCTGGTAGCCGCTCTCGCGCTGCGCGTCAGGCTTGGCCGATTCGATGCGCAGGCGCTCCAGCAGCAAGGCCGAGCGCAGCAGCTGGCTCTGCATCGCCATCTGGTCCAGCAGCAGGTCACGCTCGCCCACCGCCGCACCCTGCGACAGGTTGGCCAGCAGCGCCTTGATATCACCCTGGTACCTGCGGTCGGTGGCGGCCAGCATCGCGCTCTCGTCGGCGGCGCGCTGGGCCTTGGCATCGCTGCGCAGCAGGCCTTCCAGTTCACCGGCGGCGCGCTTGCGGTTGTTCTTCAGCGACTGCAGCTGCGAGGCGTAGCGGGTACGCGCCTGTGCATCCTTGGCGCTGGCGGCTTCGATGGTGTCGATCATCTGCTGGAACACCGACACGCGGCGCGGCAGCACGGCATCGATCTGGCCGGCGAATTCGGCCGCGGTGCGGTGGCGGTAGGTGATGCCCGGGTAACCGGCCAGCATCGCGTAGTCGCCTTCCTTCGGGCCTTCCACCGACATCTGCAGGTGTGCCGGTGCCTGGTAGGGCACGTTGTCCTTGCTGTAGGCGGCCGGCTTGCCGTCCTTGCCGACGTAGGCACGCAGCAGGGTGAAGTCGCCGGTGTGGCGCGGCCACATGAAGTTGTCGATCTCGTCGCCGTAGTTGCCGATCGCACGCGGCGGCGCGTAGACCAATCGCACGTCGCTCAGTTCCAGCTGGGCGATGCGGTAGAAATCGGTGCCGTAGTACATGTTGGCCACCGAGCAACGCACGCTGCCGTCCTTCTCGCACTCGGCCACGATCTGCTTGCTGGCCGCATCCACAGCGTCGAAGTAGGCACGGCCGGTCTTGCTGCGCGCCTGCGCCAGCACCTGGTCGGTCACCTTGTCGAAGCCGACGGTGACCAGCACGCGGAAGTCCGGGTTGGCCGGGCGCTCATCGGCACGGCCGTTGGCGATGAAGCCGTTGTCGATCAGGTTGTGCTCGGGCGAGCTGTTGTACTGGATCACGCCCATCGCCACGTGATGGTTGGTCAGCAGCAGGCCGTCGGCGGACACGAACGACCCGGTGCCGCCACCGGCACGTACCACCGCGCTCAGCGGCGGTGCGGTGACGTTGGCCAGGTCGGCCGGATTGCCCTTGAATCCTGCGGCCTGCAGCGGCTTGGCCAGTTCCGGCAGCTGGGTCGGCATCCACATGCCTTCATCGGCGTGTGCGCCGGCGGCGAGGGTCAGGCCCAGGGCCAGGGCGGTGGGAAGGGCTTTGCGTGGTGACATGGGGCAATCCGGTACGACAGAACAGCCCGGGACCATAGCCGCTGGGGGCGGCCGGGGCAACGGCCGATGGTTGGGGCCGACGTGCACGGTCGTGCCGGCCGCTGGCCGGCAACCCACGCAACCCGGGAGATACGGTGCAGTTGCCGGCCAGCGGCCGGCACTACCGGATCGTTATTTCTCCCGCCGCCAGTTGATCGAACCGCGGTTTTCCACCGTGCTCGATTCCACTTCCACATCGAAGCCGCGGCGCAGCAGGTACTTCAGCGTGATCACCGAACCGGCACCGACCAGCGACACGCCGTAGCCGACGTATAGCTTGGGCGAGATGTACTTGCCGACGCCGATCACCGAGCCACCCAGCGCGCGCGACTGGCTCACGCCGGCGTCGTCCAGGCCCAGCTTGGCGCCCAGCTGCGAGGCCAGCAGGCCACTGCCTGCAGAGAGTGCCGCCGAGGCCGCGTTGACCTGCTGGGTCTGGTCGCTGCTGGCGCCGGTCAGGCTGCGGCCCAGCACCAGGTAGGCCAGCGCCTCGGACTGCGACATCGCCGGATCGGACCACACGTCCGCACGCGGCTGCTGCGCGCGCCCGGTCACGTCGATGCCCGCCGTGACATCACCGACCCGGCGCTCGGCACGGATGTTGATGCGCGGGTCGGACACCGCGTTGTAGTTCCAGGTCAGGTTGCCACGGGTGATGGTCAGGTCCTGGCCATAGGCCTTGTAGCGCCCGCTCACTTCCAGGCCACCATTGGCGGTCATCTCGCGGCCAGGCTTGGCCCAGACCTGCATCTTGCCGGTCAGTGCGCCTTTCAGACCAAAGCCGGTCATCTTCACCTTGTCGCCGAGGCTGACAACCAGGTCCATGTCCAGCGGCGAGGTGCGCGATTCTTCCGGATCGACCGGGTCGAGCACCACCACGTCTTCAGACACCGAGGTGCCGCGGTCAAGGCGTTCGAGGTCGATATCGGCCTCGGGCACGTGCACGGTGCCACGCAGCTCCATCGCCGCCTTGGCCAGGGTGAAATCAAGGTTGGGATTGGCGACGATGCGCAGTTCGCTGGTGTTGGACAGCAGCACGTTGTCGCCGTGGATCTTCAACTGCAGCGGCTGTGCATCACCGAACCACGACAGGCCGCCATCCACGTACAGCGTGCCCTGGCCGGAATTGGCCTGGGCGGTGATCTTGGCCGAGCCATCGGGCTGGGCCACGAAGCTGCCCTTGCCCTGGTCGAAGGTCAGGCCCAGCGCCGGGAATTCGCCCTTGAAGTTGCTCAGCTGCGCATCACCGCCCAGCGACGGCTGGCCACGCGTGCCGCGCAGACTGACGTGTCCTTCGATCAGGCCGGTCGGGCGCACGATGTCCGGCGAGAACAGCTCCAGCCAGTACAGCCGCGACATGTTGAGGTAGAGCTCGCCGTTCAACGGCGCGCTGGCTTCCCAGCCGGTCTGCATCTTGGCGTCGACGAAGCCGTTGCCCTGGAAGCCCATGCCCAGATAGCCCTTGATACTGGCCGGGGTCATGTCCAGCTTCAGCGAGAACTGGTCATAGCGCACCAGCTCGCCACGCGACGCATCGCCCACCGTGGTGCGGTTCTCGCCCAGGCGCACGCCGCCTTCCTTCGAGCGCACTTCCACATGGCCTTCCCAGGCGTTGCCGCGCGGGCGGATCTGCGCGTCCAGGCTGACATCGCCGCGCAGGTAGATGCGGCGGCCGGACTGCGGCGGCAGCCACGGCTGCACCAGCGCCAGCGGCAGCGCATCACTGCGCACCACCAGGCCCTCGCGCGGCCAGTTCGCCTGTGCGCACAACGCGCCACTGCTGGCGGCAGCCAGGCAGGTTTCGGACAGGGTGTAGGTGCTGCCGTTGATCGCAAACGCGGCCGGCGCACGCAGCGACCAGGCATCGCCCTTCACCGGTGCGATGCGCAGCGATGCCAGCTCACCACGCCACTGCGCGCCCTGCTGGCGCACGCTGCCCTGCAGCTCGATCGCGCCCATCTCGTTGCGCGTCTGCGCAGCCAAGCGCAGATTGGATACACTGCCCTGCGCGTCAATGTTCAGCCGCTCCAGCAGCATGCCGGCGTTGACCTGCTGGCCCTGCACCGCCAGCGTGCCGCTGTCACCACGCCACGGCAGGTGGCCCTTGATGCTTACGCTCTCGGCGCCGTAGCCATCCCAGTTGAGGTTGTTGCCGATCAGGTCGGCGGTGATGTCCGGCGCATCGCGCGGGCCCTTCACCTGCACCTGGCCACGCAGGCCACCATCGGCGCCCGGTAGCAGATCGCTCAGCTGCAACGGTTCGAAGCGTGCATCGATGTCGAGACGATCGCCGACCTTGCCCGAGGCGGTGACGCGGCTGCCGCCCAGCGACAGCTTCAGGTCGCCCTGGCCCTGATCGCCCTGCAGCGCGAACTTGCCCTGCGCGTCGAGGTTGCGCTGGCGCAGGATGCCCTTCAGCGACGGCAGGTCCACCGTGGCTTCCAGCGTGCCGGCCGTGCCCGGTGTGGCATTGGCGGGCGGCGGCAGCTGGCGGCCCTTGGAGGCCAGGTTGCCGGACAGGCGGCCATTCCAGCCCGGCACGAAATAGCCGGGGTCGAAGTCCTTCAGTGCAGCCTTGGCGTCCCAGTCCAACTGTGGCGCCCACGCCACCTGGCCTTCCACCTGCAGCTGGCCACCCGGGGTCTGCGCCTGCAGCTGGTGGATCGACGCAGCCTGGTCATTGCCACGCACATCGAAGCGCAGCTGCGCCTTCTGTTTTTCGCGTTCGACCTCGGCGCGGCCGATCGCCGCCCACGCCTTCAGCGTACCGGCCAGGCCGAAACGCGCTTCCTTCAGCGTCACCGGCACCGGCGCGCTGCCGGCGGTGTTCGGGTCCGCGGCCGGCACGTAGGTCAGATCGCGCGCGACCACCGAGAAGTTGAGCTTCTGCTGGTTTTCCTGGCTGAAATCGGCCGTGCCTTCCAGCCGCGCTTCGCCGCCGAGGCCTTTCACCAGCAACGGCGAAACCTTCAGGACCTGGTCCTGCAGCGACACCACCGACGGTGCCAGTTCCAGTTCCTGGTCGCCCTGCTTCACCTTGCCGTGCAGGTTGGCGTTGCCGCCCTTGCCGGCGGCAGTGAAGTCCAGTGCCAACGGTGCGATCGCCGAGCTCGCCAGCGCCGGCGACAACAGCGCCAGATCCAGTTCGTCGCTGCGCACGCTGGCATTCCAGGTCGGATCGGTGCGCCCATCGAACACCAGCATCGCATGCAGCGGCTTCGGTGCACGCCCGGCCACCGCCACCTCCATGTGCGCAAGGTCGCCGCGTGCCACCAGCCCCACCGTCGCCGCAGTGCGCCCACGCGGGGCCGGCAGCACCGCCGTGACCGTCACGTCGGTGTCGTAGTCCTTGGCCGGGATGTAGCGGCCCTGGGCGGTGAAATTGCCCATGTCGCTGTCCACGACCAGCTTGTGCGCCTGGAATTCGCCGTTGGCGATCTCGATGCCACCGCGCACGCGGCTGATGTCGATCACCGGCTCGTTGGCCTGGCTGACGCGGAAGCCATCGATGGCGATGGCGTCGGCCTGGATCGCCAGCGGCATTTCGATCTGCGGCAGCGAATCCGGCCAGGACGGCAGCTTGAACGGCTCGTCACTCTTGGCCAGGTTCAGCGTCGCGTTGGTCAGCTCCAGCTTGTCCAGCAGCAGCTTGCGGCCCAGCAACGGGCGCAGGTCCGGCTCCAGGTGCGCGCGCTCGGCGTGGAAATGGATGTCGTCGTAACGGAAGTCGACGTTGTACAGGGTCAGCGGACCGGCCACCGGGCCGTCCACCTTGTCCCAGGTGAAGCTGGCGCCCACCGGCAGCCGTGCCACCACCTGCGCCAGCAGCACATCGCGGCCGGCCACGGTCTGCAGCAGCCAGTACACCGCCAGCAGGGCCAGCAGCACCAGCCCGATCACGCCGGCACCGGACCATGCCCAGAAGCGGCGACGGCGGTAGAAGCGCACGCGCGGCGGCGTGTTCGGGGTTGGAGTGGGTGCGGCCGTGCTCACAGGTCCGCTCCGATGTTCAGGTACAGCTGGAACTGCGAATCCGGGTTGTTCAGGCCGTGCGCGATATCGATGCGCACCGGGCCGACCGGCGATTTCCAGCGCACGCCGAAGCCGACGCCGGTATGCAGGTCGATGGTGTTGTCGAAGGCACTGCCGGTATCCACGAACACCGCCGCGCCCCACGGGCCGCCATTGAAGTAGTGCTCGTACTCGGCCGAACCGATCACCAGGTTCTTGGCACCCAGTGCGTACTTGTCCGGCGCCGGCGTGCGCGGGCCGACTTCGCGGTAGGCGTAGCCGCGGATGCTGCGGTCGCCGCCGGCGAAGTAGCGCAGGCTCGGCGGCATCGCCACCAGGTCGCTGGTCCAGGTGGTGCCGCCCTCGCCGCGCAGGATCAGGCGGTTGCTTTCGCCCACCGGGATGTACCAGCGCAGCACGGCATTGGCCTGCACGAAGCTGGTATCCGAACCGACGCCCTCGATGCCGGTGCGTAGCGTCGCGGTGCCGCTGATGCCCTTGCGCGGGAACATCTGGTCGTCGACGTTGACGTAGTCGGCCACCATCTGCGGATACACCAGCGTCGAGGTGTTGTAGACCGCATCGGTGAATTCGGTGCCGGAGGCGTAGCGCCAGCGCTCGCGCAGCGCGTTGACCGAGGCGATCGCGGTCCAGTGCTCGTTGATCTCGCCGCTGCGGCTGGCGATCAGCTTGAAGTTGCGCAGGTCGATGTAATCGGTCTGCTCGTCATACGCGCTGGCGGCGAAGGTGTACCAGCCGTCGAACCAGTTGAACGCCGGGATGCGGTAGCTGGTCACCAGGCTCTTGCGCTTCTGCGCATAGTCCAGCTGCGTGTTCATCTTGTGGCCGCGGTTGTTCAGGAACCGCCGCTCGATGCCACCGCGCACACCCGGGCCGCTCTCGCTGCCGTAGCTCAGACCGGCGGTGTAGATGGTGCGCTTGGCGCGGGTCAGGTTGACGTCCACCGGCACGTCGCCGTTCTCATCGGCCTGGTCCGGCCGCGGCTGGATGTCGATCACGCTGAAGTAGTCCAGCTTGGTCAGCGATTGCCGCAGCCGGTCCAGCTTGCCTTCGTGGTAGTAGCTGCCCTGCTCCCAGTACACCAGCGGGTCGAACAGCTTGTCGACGAAGTAGTCCTGGTGGAAGCGCACCGGGCCCATGTTGTAGCGGCGGCCGCTGTCCCAGGTCAGGTCGATGTCGGCGGCGTTGTCGGCACGGGTGATCTGTACCTGGCGCTGGGTGTAGTCGGCGTCGAAGTAGCCACGCTCGGCCAGGCGGCGGGTGATGGTGATCTTGCTGGCTTCGTACTGGGTGTGCTCGAAGCGCTGGCCCTTGCGCGGCTTGAACGCGGCCAGGTCGTCCTGCAGGTACTGGTCGTAGATCGCCGGGCCGGTGATGTCGATGTGCTCGCGGCGCACGGTCACCGGGGCGCCCTTGTCGACATGGATCAGCACCCGCACGTGCTCGTCCTCGCGCGGTGCTTCGACCTTGATCACCGGGTTGTAGTACCCGAACGGTTCCAGCGCCTGGCGGGTCTGCCGCTCGGCCTGCGACAACAGGTATTCCAGGCGCGACTCGCCCTGCTCCTTGCCTATCGTGTCGTACAGCGACAGCGATTCCTGGATGTTCTCGATGATTGCGGCGTCGTCGCCCTTGTCCAATCCCTTGATGTCCACCTTGTCGATGGTGCCGCGCGCGTGGGCCACGGAAGTGGCGGCCAGCGACAGGACCATCAGCGGCAGGGCGTATTTCTTTGGCTGCATGCGGCACAGCATACCGACCGGAGGTGACGATGCGAAATGCATCACGTCATTCGGGATCGGTTGTTAAGTGGCGGTCAAAATACGCGCCTTTGTGGCGATCATCGTGATTGCCGATGAGGAAGCCGGCATCGTACGCGATGCCGGCAATGACCCCGATGGACATCCGCTCGCGGTGATCCGGTAGTGCCGGCCGCTGGCCGGCAACCCACAGATCGATCCGATGCGCGACGGCGATGCCGGCCAGCGGCCGGCACTACCGATACGGGCATCAGCTCGACAGATGCTCGATCGCCGCCACCTTGCCCAGGCGCTCGCCCAGCATCGTCAGCAGCGCCAGGCGGTTGCCACGCAGTGCCGGGTCCTCGGCATTGACCATCACGCCATCGAAGAAGGCGTCGACCTGAGGGCGCAGCCGGGCCAGGCGGGCCAGCACGGCCACGTAGTCCTTGTGCTGCAGGCTGGCGCCGGTGTCGTCGATGGCCGCGGTGACGGCTTCAGCCAGCGCGCGCTCGGCGTCTTCCTGCAGCAGCGCCGTGTCGATCTGGGCCGGAATGTCGCCCTCGGCCTTGCGCAGGATGTTGCGGATGCGCTTGTTGGCCGCAGCCAGTGCCTCGGCTTCCGGCAGCGCGGCGAAGGTGCCGATCGCATCCAGGCGGCGGTCGAAGTCATACAACGAGGCCGGCTTCAGCTCGGCCACCGCGTTGAAGTGCGTGGCCGGCACGCCCTTGTCGGCGTAGTAGCCCTTCAGGCGATCGAGGATGAAGTCGTACAGCTCGCCGACGTCGGCCTGCACGTTGCGCGCAGCCAGGCCGGCATTGGCGCTGGCCAGCAGCGCGCGCAGGTCCAGCTCGAAGCCGCTCTCGATGATCGTGCGGGCCAGGCCCAGCGCATTGCGGCGCAGGGCGAACGGGTCCTTGTTGCCGGTCGGCTTCAGGCCTGCGGCGAAACCACCGGCCAGCGTGTCGACGCGTTCAGCAATCGCCAGCACCTTGCCCAGCGCCGACAACGCGATGTCATCGCCACCGAAGCGCGGCTGGTAGGCCTCGTCGATGGCCAGCGCCACATCAACCGATTCGCCACCGGCCACGGCGTAGTGGCGGCCGGCGATGCCCTGCAGCTCCGGGAACTCGTTGACCATGCGCGACTGCAGGTCGTTCTTGGCCAGCTCGGCCGCACGCTTGGCCTGCGCCGCATCGGCGCCAACCTGCGGCGCGATCACCTCGGCCAGTGCGGCCACGCGGGCCACCTTGTCGGCCACGCTGCCCAGCTTGGCCTGGTAGGTCACCGTCTTCAGGCCCTCGCCCATCGACGCCAGGCCCTGCTTCAGGTCTTCGTCGAAGAAGAACTTGGCATCGGCGAAGCGCGGGCGGATCACGCGCTCGTAGCCCTTGGCCACTTCGGCCACGTCCTTCGATTCGATGTTGGCGATGCCGATGAACTTCTCGGTCAGCGTGCCGCTGTCATCCAGCACCGGGAAGAACTTCTGGTTGATCTCCATCGTCTCGATCAGCGCTTCCTGCGGCACCGCCAGGAACGCGCGTTCGAAACTGCACAGCACCGCCGACGGCCACTCGACCAGGTTCACCACCTGCTCCAGGTTGTCCTCGGTGATGCGGGCGCTGCCGCCGGCCTTGGCCGCAGCGGCCTCGACCTCGGCGACGATGCGCGCGCGGCGCTCGCTCGGGTCAACCAGCACGAACGCGGCGCGCAGGGCTTCCACGTAGTCCTGCGGCTGTGCCAGCGACACCGCCTGGTCGTGGTGGAAGCGATGGCCACGGCTGACACGGCCGGCCTGCAGGCCGAACAGTTCGGCCTCGACCACATTGTCACCGTGCAGCAGCACCAGCCAGTGCGCCGGGCGCGCAAAGCCCCAGGCGTGGTCGCCCCAGCGCATCGGCTTGGGAATCGGCATCGCCGCGATCGCCTCGCGCAGGATCTCCGGCAGCAGGCTGGCAGTGCTCGCGCCCGGGGTCACCGCGCGGTGCACGAAGCGCTCACCCTTGTTGTCGGTGGTCTTCTCCAGCGCGGTCCATTCGATCCCGGCCTTGGCGGCGAAGCCCTGCAGGGCCTTGGTCGGCTGGCCTTCGGCGTCCAGCGCGATGTTCAGGTACGGGCCCAGCACTTCGCTGTGCTGTTCCGGCTGTTCCAGGCCAACGCCCGGCAGCAGCACGGCCAGGCGGCGCGGGGTCGACAACGGGCGGGCGTCGCCCAGGTCCAGTGCGACGCCGCGCTTGCGCAGGCCGTCGACAACGCCATCGAAGAACGCCTGGGCGAGGCCCGGCAGCGCCTTGACCGGCAGCTCCTCGGTGCCCAGTTCGATCAGCAGGGGGGACAGTTGGCTCATCGTTTCAATCCTGTGGGGGGGGCGCAGCGCGCGACGCGTCCGGCGCCCCGGAGTAAGGGGGAGAGCGGCGGTCAGGCCTTCTTGACGCCCGGGAAGCCCAGCTTCTCGCGCTGCTCGTAGTAGGCCTTGGCCACCGCCTGGGCCAGCGCGCGCACGCGCAGGATGTAGCGCTGGCGCTCGGTCACGCTGATCGCGCGGCGCGCATCGAGCAGGTTGAAGGTGTGGCTGGCCTTCATCACCTGCTCATAGGCCGGCAGCGGCAGGTTCACTTCGACCAGCTTCTGCGCTTCGCGCTCGCAGGCGTCGAAGCGGTGGAACAGCTCTTCCACGTCGGCGTATTCGAAGTTGTAGGTACTCTGCTCCACCTCGTTCTGGTGGTAGACATCGCCGTAGGTCACCGGCTGGCCGTCCGGGCCATAGGTCCACACCAGGTCGTAGACGTTGTCGCAGTTCTGCAGGTACATGCAGAGGCGCTCGAGACCATAGGTGATCTCGCCCAGCACCGGGCGGCATTCCAGGCCACCGGCCTGCTGGAAATAGGTGAACTGGGTCACTTCCATGCCGTTGAGCCAGACTTCCCAGCCCAGGCCCCAGGCACCCAACGTCGGCGATTCCCAGTTGTCCTCGACAAAGCGCAGGTCGTGCACCAGCGGGTCGATGCCCAGCGCCTTCAGCGAATCCAGGTACAGCTGCTGGATGTTGTCCGGTGCCGGCTTCATCGCCACCTGGTACTGGTAGTAGCGCTGCAGGCGGTTCGGGTTCTCGCCGTAGCGGCCGTCGGTCGGGCGGCGCGACGGCTGCACGTACGCCGCGTTCCAGCCTTCCGGACCGATCGCACGCAGGAAGGTGGCCGGGTGGAAGGTACCGGCGCCCACCTCCAGGTCGAGCGGCTGGATGAGCACGCAGCCCTGCTGGGCCCAGAACTGGTTCAGGGTCTGGATCAGGCCCTGGAAGGTGATCGGAACGGTCGGGGTCGCGGACATGCGGACGATTCTTGGCCGGCAAGGGGGGTGCGCTAGTATAACGGCCGACCTGCGGGGCATTCCGTACCCGGGAGGAGCAGGCAGATGGAACATCGGCTGCCGGTGGGCACGCCCGGCGAGGCAAGCGGCGTTCCGCTGCCCTGGGGCCGCCTGCATTTCGAGCAGATCGCCGCGGCACTGATCGCCGATGGCCTGGTGGCCGAGCAGGACCGCGAGCGCATGCGGTTCTCCGCGCAGGGGGCGCGCAACGCCAGCGAAGTGCATCCGCTGGTGCTGTTGTCCAACCTCAAGCTGGCCGCCAACGACGGCGGCGAACTGACCCTGGAGCGCCTCACCGAGTGGCTGGCGCAGCGTACCGGCTGCCGCTACCTGCGCATCGACCCGACCCGGGTCGACGTCGCCGCGGTCACCGCGCTGGTGTCGCATGCCTATGCCCGTCGCCACCGCTTCCTGCCGCTGGCGGTGGATGCCGAGCGCGTGCTGGTGGCCACCAGCGAGCCGCTGGTGCAGGAATGGCGCCGCGACCTGCAGCACCTGACCCGGCGCCGCATCGAGCTGGCGGTGGTCAATCCGCTGGACCTGCACCGCTACACCATGGAGTTCTACGGGGTGACCCGTTCGGTGCGTGGCGCCCGCGGCGATGTGCGCGGCGAAGCCAGCACTACCCTGCCCAGCTTCGAACAGCTGGTCGAGCTGGGCCGTACCGGCGACGTCAACGCCGACGACCAGCACATCGTGCACATCGTCGACTGGCTGCTGCAGTACGCCTACGAACAGCGCGCCTCGGACATCCACCTGGAACCGCGCCGCGAGATGGGACGCATGCGCTTCCGCATCGACGGCGTGCTGCACAAGGTGTTCGAAGTGCCGCCGGCGGTGATGACCGCCGTGGTCAGCCGCATCAAGGTGCTGGGCCGCATGGACCTGGCCGAGCGCCGGCGCCCGCAGGATGGCCGCATCAAGACCCGCTCGCCGGGCGGCCGCGAGGTCGAGATGCGCCTGTCGACCATGCCCACCGCCTTCGGCGAGAAGTGCGTGATGCGCATCTTCGACCCGGATGCCGCGTTCAAGAGCATCGACCAGCTCGGTTTCAGCCCGCAGGAGGCCGCCGGCTGGAATGCACTGGTCGAGCGCCCGCACGGCATCGTGCTGGTCACCGGCCCGACCGGCTCGGGCAAGACCACCACCCTGTATTCCACGCTGAAGCGGCTGGCCACACCGGACGTGAACGTGTGCACGGTGGAAGACCCGATCGAGATGATCGCGCCCGAGTTCAACCAGATGCAGGTGCAGACCAACATCGACCTGGACTTCGCCAGTGGCGTGCGCACCCTGCTGCGACAGGACCCGGACATCATCATGATCGGCGAGATCCGCGACCTGGAAACCGCGCAGATGGCGGTGCAGGCCTCGCTGACCGGCCACCTGGTGCTGTCCACGCTGCACACCAACGATGCGCCCTCGGCAGTCACCCGCCTGCTCGACCTGGGCGTGCCGCATTACCTGCTGGCCAGCACCCTCAACGGCATCCTTGCCCAGCGCCTGGTGCGCACGCTGTGCCCGCACTGCAAGCAGCCGCACAGCCTTGGCGCCGCCGACTGGGCGGTGCTGGCTGATAGCCATGCCGCATATCCAGATGCCGCCACGCCCTGTCGGCCGGTCGGTTGCCTGGAGTGCCGGCGCACCGGATTCCTCGGCCGCATCGGCCTGTATGAGCTGCTGCCATTGGGCTCGCGGCTGCGCGGGCAGATCCGCGCCGACATGGACCTGGCCGGTTTCACCCGCGCCGCGCGGGCTGAAGGGCTGCGAACCCTGCGCCAAGCCGGGCTTGAAAAGGTGGCGCAGGGCCTGACTACAATCGAGGAAGTCCTGTCAGTGCTGCCGCCCCCGGATGAACCCAGCTCCGTTCCTGATCCTTGAAACCGGCCGCCCGGTGCCGTCCCTGCGCCGCTACGGGCGCTTCCCGCACTGGATCCGCGTCGCCGCCGGCCTGGAAGAACACGAGACGGTGGTGGTCGATGTCGAGCACGGTGGCGCCCTGCCCGATCCGCACGGCTTCGCCGGCGTGCTGGTGACCGGCTCGGCCGCGTTCGTCACCGACCATGCCGAGTGGAGCGAGCGCAGCGCGGCGTGGCTGCGCCAGACCGCCCACGACGACCTGCCGGTGTTCGGCATCTGCTACGGCCACCAGCTGCTGGCGCACGCGCTGGGCGGCGAAGTGGCCTACAACCCGGCCGGCCGCGAGTCCGGCACGATCGAGCTGGAACTGCAGCCGCAGGCCGCGCAGGACCCGCTGTTCCAGGGGTTGCCGCAGCATTTCGCCGCCCACGCCACCCATCTGCAGACCGTGCTGCGCGCGCCCGACGGCGCCGAAGTACTGGCGCGTTCGCCGCTGGACGGATGCCACGCCTTCCGCTGGGGGCGCCAGGCGTGGGGCGTGCAGTTCCATCCGGAATTCGCCACCCACCATATGCGCGGCTACGTGCGTGCCCGCGCCGACTGCATCGGCCGCCACGGCGGCTGTGCCCGCAGCATCGAGCGCGCGGTCAGCGCCGCACCGCTGGCCCGCCAGCTGCTGCGCCGCTTCGTCCGCCAGGCGCGGCTGTCTTCAGCCCAGCCGGTGGCAAAACAGGGATAATCGGCGCCACGGGCAGCCGCCCGGCCCCTCCTGTCCCTTCCCGGATGTCCATGAAAGAGATTCGCAAGCTGCCGGCTTCGGCGGGCGCCCAGTGGTTGCTGGATACGTTCTCCCTGTACCGGCGTGCGCCGCTGCAGCTGGCCCGGATCGGCCTGACCTGGCTGCTGGTAAGCTGGGTGGTGACCCTGTTGTCGACGCTGATTCCCGGCGCCGCCGGCATGGCCGTGCAGCTGATGACCCTGGCCATTTCGCCGATCATGTTCGGCGGCATGCTGTATGCCGTGGGCGAGATCGACGAAGGCCGACCGGGCCTGGCCTCGCACCTGCTGCAGCCGATCCGCGACCACCGCGTCAGCCACCTGCTGGTGCCGCTGGCGATCCAGGTGCTGGCGGTGCTGCTGCTGGGCGCGCTGCTGTTCATGATGATCGGGCGCGAGGGCTTCACCGCCTTCAGCGAGGTCATGACCAAGATGGAAGAGATCAGCCGCAGCGGCCAGCAGATCAAGCCGGACGATGCCGCCGCACTGGTCGCCAACCTGCCGGCCAAGCGCATCGCGCTGTGGATGCTGCTGGTGTTCCTGAGTGCGGTCGCGCTGTCGCTGGCGATGTTCACCCAGCCGGCGCTGGTGGTGTTCGACAAGCAGAGCGGCATGCACGCCCTGCGCCTGAGCCTGCAGGGCTGCATCGAGAACATCGGCGCGATGATCGTGTTCGCCGTGCTCGGCCTGATCGCCGCGTTCTGCATGTACATCCTGTTCGTGATCGTGATCCAGATCGCGATGCTGATCGGCGGCCCGCTGGCCGCGGCCTTCATCGCCCAGCTGGTACTGACCACGGTACTGATGCCGCTGTACGTCGGCGCGGTCTATGCCGCGTGGAAGCAGATGTTCGTGCACCGCGGCAGCCGCGCCGCGCCGCCGATCCCGACTACCCCGGCCTCCAGCGACATCTTCCACGCCTGACCAGCACATCGGTAGATCCACGCCATGCGTGGATAAAAAAGGGGACGGAGGGAATCAAGTCGTTAGCGGCACAAACGACTTGATTCCCTCCGTCCCCTTTTTTTTTCAGGCGGCGGGTTTCTTCACTACCGACGACGGCACCAGCCAGCGTGCGGCGTGGATGCCCAGCTCGTAGAGCAGGCACATCGGGATGGCCAGCATCAGCTGCGACACCACGTCCGGCGGGGTCAGCACGGCGGCCACAACGAAGATGCCGACGATCGCGTAACCGCGGCCTTCCTTGAACTGCTGCGGCGTCACCCAGCCCAGCAGCACCAGGATCACCATCGCCACCGGCAGTTCGAAACTGCCGCCGAAGGCGAAGAAGATCGCCAGCACGAAGTCCAGGTAGGCATTCGCATCCGGGGTGATCGCAATCACGTCCGGGCTGAAGGTGGTGAGGAAGTGGAACACCGCCGGCAGCACCAGGAAGTAGGCGAAGGCACAGCCGGTGTAGAACAGCACCACCGACGACACCAGCAGCGGTACCGCCAGGCGCTTTTCGCGCGCGTACAGGCCCGGCGCAACGAACGCCCACAGCTGGTACAGCAGCCACGGCACCGCCACGAACAGGGCGACGAAGAAGGTCAGCTTCAACGGCGCGAAGAAGGCACCGGCCGGGTTGGTCGCAATCATCGTCTGCCCGTTGGGCAGCTGCGAGACCAGCGGCTCGGCCAGCGCGTTGTACAGCTTCTGAGTGAATGGCAGCAACGCCAGCAGCGCCACGCCCAGGCCCAGCAATGCGCGCACCAGGCGGCCGCGCAGTTCCACCAGATGTTCAACCAGCGAGCTTTCGCCGAAATCCTGCTCACTCATGAGGGGCGCTCCGTGTTCTGCGCCGGCGGCGTCGCATTGGTTTCAGTGGCCGTGGCGGTGCTGGGCGTTACCGCAGCGACGTCCTGTGCTGGTGCCGGGTCCGCGGCAACGGGCTCGCTCAGGTGCGGCGGCAGATCAGCTGGCGCCGGCGCGCGTACTTCCTGCGCCAGATCGTCGCCCTGCTGCTGTGCCTGCTGGGCTTCGCGACGGATCGCTTCGCCACTGGCGCGCAGCTGGTTTTCGGTGTCCTGCATGCCCTGGCGCACGTCCTGCATCTGCCGCTTGATCTCCTCGGCCTGCAGTTCGCGCTCCAGTTCCTGTTTCACCGAATCCCACTGATTGCGGGCACGACGCACCCACAGGCCGGCGAAGCGGGCCGCCTTGGGCAGGCGCTCGGGACCGAGCACCACCAGGGCGACCACCGCAATCACCAGCAGTTCGCTGAAGCCGATATCGAACACCGCGACCGCTCCGGATCAGCGAGCGTTACGGTCGTGCTCGTCCTGCGCGGTGCGCGAGGCGTCCTGGCTGCGCGACTCATCGCCCAGCTGCGCGTTCGGCTTGTCCTCGTCGCGCATGCCCTTCTTGAATTCCTTGACCGCCGAACCGAGGTCCTTGGCGCCACTGGTCAGGCGCTTGGTGCCGAACACCAGCAGGACGATGGCCAGCACGACCAACCAATGCCAGATGCTGAAACTGCCCATAAAGACGCTCGTTACGTTAGTGATCAGGCTGTCGAGCATAGCGCACCGGCTGTTAGCCGGCGCGCGTGACGAAAGTCAGTTTCCGCCCAGCGTTTCCGTGCGGATTTCGCCGTCATTGACCGGCTGGAAGCCCTGCTGCTGCGGCGGCGCGTTCTGCGGCACGTTCTGCAGCGGTGCCGTGGTGGCTTCGGCGGCGGGTGCCGGCGCTGCCTGAACAGGCGCCGGGGCGACCGCCGGTGCCGCTGCCGGACGCGGTGCATTGCCGCCGTTGCCGTTGCGGTTGTTGCGCGCGGCGTAGGTGGCCTCTTCCAGGCGATCACGGAACGCGACCACATCCATTGACGGCGAACCGACGGCGCGACCTTCGAAGATCATGCGCGGCGTGGTGTTGCTGCCGTAGGCGTCCAGATTGGCGGCATCGTCGATCTGCAGCACCGCGCCGTCCAGGGCGACGCCGGCGAACAGGCCACGGGCACGCGACCACGACCAGATCTCGGCCTTCAGCTGGCCATCGGTGGCGGCGGCGGCGTTGCGGCCGACCGGACCGGCGGCAACGCCGGCATCGGCGCCGAGCGTGAACTTGCCGTTGACCAGGTTGTCCAGGCTGCGGTCGTTGCGGAACACCAGCACCACGTCCGAGGACTGCACACCGGCCTGGAAGCCGATGCTGCCGCCGGTGAGCTTGACGAACACCGGGTTGGACCAGGCGCCATTGGCCATGCGCACCGACATCAGGCCATGGCCGCGACGGCCACCGATGACCAGGCCGGCCTTGATCGTGTCGGGAATGACGATGACCGCGCGGCCTTCGTCGAGCAATTTGTCCGGAATGCCCTGTTCAGGGATTCCCTGGATTTCAGCCAGCACACGCACGGCGTTGCGGGCGCGCTGGTCTTCCTGCGGTCCGGCCATGGCCTGGCTGGACAGCAGACTGGCGGCGATCAGCAGGGCTTGGATCGGGCGACGCATGGCAGGCTCCAGAAGTCAGTCCATAGGAAGATATAGCAAGTGACTGAAATTAGTAGTGTTGCCATGAATCGCCAATGAGCGTTGCCTGCTCATATAGATGCCCGCTATGCCCGCGATCCGAACCCTGCATGCCGGCGCGGCACCGGATCGGCGACAATACATCCCATGCTCGACGCACCCGATACCGCCGTGCTGGCGGTCAACCTAGGCACGCCCGAGACGCCGACGGCCCCCGCCGTACGCCGTTACCTGGCTGAATTCCTGTCCGACCCCCGCGTGGTCTCGATTCCGGCACTGCTGTGGCAGCCACTGCTGCGCGGGCTGATCCTGCCGCTGCGCAGCAGCCGTTCGGCGGCCAAGTACGCCCAGGTCTGGATGCCCGACGGATCTCCGTTGATGGTGCATACGCGCCAGCTGGCGCAGGCCATGCAGGCACTGCTGCCGACGCTCAGGGTTCGCCATGCGATGCGCTACGGTGAACCGGCGCTGGCCGGCGAGCTCGACCGCCTGGCCGCCGAAGGCGCGCGTCGCATCGTGGTGCTGCCGATGTATCCGCAGTACTCGACCACCACCACCGCCTCGGTCGAAGACCGCGTCGATGCCTGGCAGCGCCGCAACCCCGGCGTGACGGTCAGCCTGGTGCGCGACTATTCGGTCGACCCGGGCTGGGTCGAGGCCGTTGCCGGTTCCATCCAGCGCTACTGGGAACAGCACGGCCGTGGCCAGACGCTGATGTTCTCCTTCCACGGCATCCCGCAACGCCTGGCCGATGGCGGCGACCCGTATCCGCAGCGGTGCGAGGCCAGCGCGCAGGCCATTGCCAACGCGCTGGGGCTGGGCAGGGACGAGTGGCAGATGGGCTATCAATCGCGCTTCGGCCGTGAGCGCTGGCTGCAACCGTACGCCGAGCCCAGCCTGTGGGCGTTGGCCGAATCCGGCGTCAGGCAGATCGACGTGGTCTGCCCGGGCTTCGCCACCGACTGCCTGGAAACGCTGGAGGAGGTGGCAATGGGCTTTACCGAAACGCTGGCCGAACGCGGCGCGAAGATGCGCTACATCCCCTGCCTCAACGCCGAACCGGAACACGCACGCGCCCTGGCGCGGCTGGCCGTGGCCTCGTTGGCATGAGCCTGCATCCGTTTGAACTCGAGGTCGGTGGCGCACGCGTCGCCGGCCTGCGCAACCACGGCGAGGGTCCGCGCGTGCTGGCCCTGCACGGCTGGCTCGACAACGCCGCCAGCTTCGTGCCACTGGCCCCGCACCTGTCCTCGCTGCAGCTGGTCGCCATCGACCTGCCCGGCCATGGCCACAGCGCGCACCTTCCGGCCGGCGCCAGCTACACCACGCCCGCCGCGATCTGCCACGTGCTTGATGTGGCCGATGCACTGGGCTGGGACCGTTTCAGCCTGCTCGGCCATTCGATGGGCGCCGGCATCGCCAGCCTCACCGCCTCGGTCAGCGACCGCATCGAACGGCTGGTGGCGATCGAAGCACTCGGCGGCCTGCGCGGGCCGGAGGAAGAAACCGCCCATCGCCTGCGCGAGCATGTGAATGCCACGCGGGCGCTCGCACGCAAGCAGCTGCGCGTGTTCCCTGACCTCGCTGCGCCGATCCGTGCGCGGATGATGACCAACCAGCTCAGCGAAGGCTGCGCACGCCTGCTGGTTGAACGTGGCGTGGAACCGGTCGAAGGCGGCTACCGCTGGTGCAGCGATCCACGGCTGATGCTGCCCACTGCGATCCGCCTCAGCGAAGGCCAGATCGACAACCTGCTGCAGGCCATCGCCTGCCCCACGCAGGTGATCTACGCCACGCCAGCGCAGTCCTATTACCCCGAGCCCATGCGCAGCGATCGTCTGCGGCACCTGCGCGATGGACGGCTGGCAGTGTTTCCCGGCAACCATCACCTGCACATGGAAGACCCGGCGCAGGTTGCCGACGTGATCCTGCACTTCTTCAGCAACGACGACGCCGGCTGAGTCCGCGCCTCGGCGCGCTTCACTCCGCGCGTTTGCGGCCGATACATCAGTTGCGGGTCCCTGCGCCCGCAGCACGCGGGTCCGGTCGGGCCTGCGGCGTGTGTCTGGTTCTGCAAGGAAGTCCGCATGCCCGCTCTACTGCACCGTCACCCACAGGATGGGGTCACGGCGCGCTGTCTCCGCGGCGTTGATGACGTCGCATTCCCCGAATTCCCGGTCCACGCCCAGGCCACGCGCTCATGCGTGCGTCGCGGCGTGGCCGCTGCCGTCTGTTGATCCAGGAGTCGCCGATGTCCGCTGCATCCTCCCGCCCCCCCGATACCGCCCGCCTGCCGCATCTGCAGCAGCTCGCCCGCCGTGCTGATCGTCGACTGCTGATCGGCAGCGCGGCATTGGCCGTGGCTGGCCTGGTTCTGGCCCTGCGTGGGCCCCACGTACCGGGCGCCGCGTTGACCGTGGCCGCAGCGCTGCCCGCCCTTTGGCTGGGCGGCCCGGAGGCGGGCCGCAACCTCACCCGCAATGGCCTGGCGTTGCTGCTGTCGCTGCAGCTGGCATTGCTCTGCGCGGTGGTCGGCCTGTCACCGGCGTTGCCGATCGCGGTGCTGCTGGGCGTGCTGCTCAGCCACCGTGATCGCCTGCCGGTATGGCTGGCCGGTGGCGTTGGCACGCTCGCGCTGCTTCATCCGCTGCTGGAAGGTGCCGCGGTCGGGCCAACGCTGCTGCAGGCAACGCTGTTTGCTGGCCTGACGCTGTTCCTTGGCCAGGTCGCGTTGCGCCTGCGCCAGCAGACCGAGGCGCTGGGCCAGGGTCCGCGCCGGTTGGCCGCACTGGCCCGCGATATCGCCACCGGCGCCGATCTGAGCACGCATGCGGATACCGCGGCCTTTGCGCCGGGCTCGCTGGCCCACGCGCTGGCCGATACCGCGCGCCACGTGCAGGCCCAGCGTGGGCGCGAGGCTGAAGCCCATGCCGAGAACGCACAGATCCGCCAGGCGCTGGATGCCTCGCGCACCGCAATGATGATTGCCGACAACGACCATGTGATCCGCTACGTGAACCGTTCGGTGGTGGCCCTGCTGCGCAACCAGCAGGCGACACTACGCCAGGCCTTCCCCGACTTCGACGCCGAACGCCTCGTTGGCAGCAGCATCCATCGTTTCCACGCCAATCCGGACCGCATCCGCGCGATCCTCAATGGCCTGCAGGTCACGCACAATGGCAAGGTGCAGATCGGCCCGGTGCATTTCGCCCAGGTGGTCACGCCTGTGTTCGATGCACAGGGCGTGCGCCTCGGTTTCGCCGTGGAGTGGCATGACCGTACCCATGAACTTGCCCTGGAAAACGCCGTGGCCGGCATCGTTGCCGCCGCTGCCGCCGGAGACCTCGACCAGCGCCTGCAGGCCACTGAGGGTGCCAGCTTCCTCGATGGCCTGACCGGTGGCATCAACCAGCTGCTCGATACGCTGGGCAGCACCGTCAACGAAGTGCGACAGATGCTTTCTGCGCTGGCCAATGGCGATCTGGACCGGCGCATGCACGGCGAGTACCAAGGCGCCTTCGCCGCAATCCAGCGTGATGCCAACGCCACCGCCGGGCAGCTGGCGCGCATGGTCGGCCGCATCCAGCAGTGCTCCATCTCGATCAGTACCGCCGCCAGCGAGATCGCCGCCGGCAATGGCGCGCTGTCCGAACGCAGTGAGCGCCAGGCTGCGCACCTGCAGGAAACCGCGGCATCCATGGAGGAACTGACCGCCACCGTTCGCCAGAACGCAGCCCATGCCCGCCAGGCCAGTGAGCTGGCCGCCTCCACGCAGAATGCCGCCGGTGACGGCAACGTCGTGATGCAGCGGATGGTCGACACCATGCAGGCGATTGAGGGCGCGTCGAAGCGGATCGGCGATATCACCGGCGTCATCGATGGCATCGCGTTCCAGACCAACATCCTGGCATTGAACGCAGCGGTGGAGGCTGCGCGGGCCGGCGAGCAGGGCCGCGGATTCGCGGTGGTGGCCAGCGAGGTGCGCGTGCTGGCCCAGCGTTCCGCCGCAGCTGCGCAGGAAATCAAGAAACTGATCGACGAAGCCGGCCGCCAGGTGGGTGAAGGTGCGCAGCTGGTGGCCGATGCTGGCCAGCGCATGCAGGGCATTGTCGGTGGTGTCGAGAGCGTCAGCCACCTGATGCGCGAGATATCAGCCGCTTCGCAGGAACAGTCGATCGGCATCGAGCAGATCAACCAGACTGTCGTGCAGATGGACCAGGCCACGCAGCAGAACGCTGCACTGGTGGAGGAAGCCACCGCTGCCGCGCGTGAATTGCAGTCGCAGGCGGGAACGCTGACCGAGGCGGTCTCGGTATTCCGCCAGCAGGAAGCGCACGAGGTCGCTCTGGTCGCCTGATCGGAACGTGCAACCGGATCGGTTGGAGACGGCGCCCGCAGGGCGCCGTTCTTTTGCCTGTTTTTGGGTGATGGATCAGGAAAATGGGGGGCGTGGGTAGATGCCAACCTTGGTTGGCGCCGTGGCTTCGTACGCAGAGCACCTACGCATGGCGTGGGTCTACTGCTGATAGTCCTGCCATCGGTAGTCGCCAACCTTGGTTGGCCCTGTGGTTGCACGCGCAAAGCATCCACGCATGGCGTGGATCTGCTGGATTTTCTTGGCACAAAGAAAAACCCCGCTGCGTGAGCAGCGGGGTTTTGGGTATAAACCCTGGCGATGACCTACTCTCGCATGGCTTGAGCCACACTACCATCGGCGCAGCTGCGTTTCACTTCCGAGTTCGGGATGGGATCGGGTGGTTCCACAGCGCTAATTTCACCAGGGAGGCTTTTGGAGAGTCGCACTCGTCCCTGTGGGACAAGGCGCCAGCCTCGCATAGTTCTTGTGACGTAGCGTGCACTTGGATGCTCTTACGACGCTGTCGTAAAGCCAAGGCAACTTGAGGTTATATGGTCAAGCCGCACGGATCATTAGTATCAGTTAGCTCAATACATTGCTGTACTTACACACCTGACCTATCAACCACGTAGTCTACATGGTTCCTTCAGGGGGCTTGTGCCCCGGGAGATCTCATCTTGAGGCGCGCTTCCCGCTTAGATGCTTTCAGCGGTTATCGCTTCCGAACATAGCTACCCGGCAATGCCACTGGCGTGACAACCGGAACACCAGAGGTTCGTCCACTCCGGTCCTCTCGTACTAGGAGCAGCCCCTCTCAAATCTCCAACGCCCATGGCAGATAGGGACCGAACTGTCTCACGACGTTCTGAACCCAGCTCGCGTACCACTTTAAATGGCGAACAGCCATACCCTTGGGACCGACTACAGCCCCAGGATGTGATGAGCCGACATCGAGGTGCCAAACACCGCCGTCGATATGAACTCTTGGGCGGTATCAGCCTGTTATCCCCGGAGTACCTTTTATCCGTTGAGCGATGGCCCTTCCATACAGAACCACCGGATCACTAAGTCCTAGTTTCCTACCTGCTTGATCCGTCGATCTTGCAGTCAAGCACGCTTATGCCTTTGCACACAGTGCGCGATGTCCGACCGCGCTGAGCGTAC
>NZ_DS999412.1:473442-474998 GCF_000158575.1 Stenotrophomonas sp. SKA14 | reverse complement strand
CTTGGTGGGCCTTTACCCCGCCAACTAGCTAATCCGACATCGGCTCATTCAATCGCGCAAGGTCCGAAGATCCCCTGCTTTCACCCGTAGGTCGTATGCGGTATTAGCGTAAGTTTCCCTACGTTATCCCCCACGAAAAAGTAGATTCCGATGTATTCCTCACCCGTCCGCCACTCGCCACCCGTAAGAGCAAGCTCTTACTGTGCTGCCGTTCGACTTGCATGTGTTAGGCCTACCGCCAGCGTTCACTCTGAGCCAGGATCAAACTCTTCACTTAAAACGACATGATCCGAAGATCAAAATTTAAAGCTGCAGATGATTGATTCTGGCAACGTATCGCTTGCTTTAAAACAATTAATAGTTGCTTGATCAAACGTCTGCAAGATGGACAATCATCCTTCCTGCAGGCGCCTTCACAAGATACCTGCGCATACTTTCAAAGATCCGGGGAAGTGGCCTCAGCGCCGTTCCCGTGTGCTGCGAAGTTTCCTTCGTAGCGAGCCGCCCATTATAGCCGGCTTTTCCGCTTCGTCAACACCTTTTTTCAAGGCCGTCTCACCGGAGTGGACGTTGTTGCCGATGCCGCTTCGGCGTTGGACCCGAGGGCCTTTCGTCGTTGCGAGCCGCCTATTATGGCAGGCCTTTCAGCTTTGTCAACAACTTGTTGAAGGAACTTGAAGCTCTTCGTGAAGTTGTTGCGGCAAGTCCAGGTCGAAACCAGGTGCCTGCAAAAAAAGGAAAACCCCGCTGCGCAAGCAGCGGGGTTCTCGGGTATAAACCCTGGCGATGACCTACTCTCGCATGGCTTGAGCCACACTACCATCGGCGCAGCTGCGTTTCACTTCCGAGTTCGGGATGGGATCGGGTGGTTCCACAGCGCTAATTTCACCAGGGAGGCTTTTGGAGAGTCGCACTCGTCCCGATGGGACAAGGCGCCAGCCTCGCATAGTTCTTGTGACGTAGCGTGCACTTGGATGCTCTTACGACGTTGTCGTAAAGCCAAGGCAACTTGAGGTTATATGGTCAAGCCGCACGGATCATTAGTATCAGTTAGCTCAATACATTGCTGTACTTACACACCTGACCTATCAACCACGTAGTCTACATGGTTCCTTCAGGGGGCTTGTGCCCCGGGAGATCTCATCTTGAGGCGCGCTTCCCGCTTAGATGCTTTCAGCGGTTATCGCTTCCGAACATAGCTACCCGGCAATGCCACTGGCGTGACAACCGGAACACCAGAGGTTCGTCCACTCCGGTCCTCTCGTACTAGGAGCAGCCCCTCTCAAATCTCCAACGCCCATGGCAGATAGGGACCGAACTGTCTCACGACGTTCTGAACCCAGCTCGCGTACCACTTTAAATGGCGAACAGCCATACCCTTGGGACCGACTACAGCCCCAGGATGTGATGAGCCGACATCGAGGTGCCAAACACCGCCGTCGATATGAACTCTTGGGCGGTATCAGCCTGTTATCCCCGGAGTACCTTTTATCCGTTGAGCGATGGCCCTTCCATACAGAACCACCGGATCACTAAGTCCTAGTTTCCTACCTGCT
>NZ_DS999412.1:412253-471807 GCF_000158575.1 Stenotrophomonas sp. SKA14 | reverse complement strand
CGTCGCCTTGGTGGGCCTTTACCCCGCCAACTAGCTAATCCGACATCGGCTCATTCAATCGCGCAAGGTCCGAAGATCCCCTGCTTTCACCCGTAGGTCGTATGCGGTATTAGCGTAAGTTTCCCTACGTTATCCCCCACGAAAAAGTAGATTCCGATGTATTCCTCACCCGTCCGCCACTCGCCACCCATAAGAGCAAGCTCTTACTGTGCTGCCGTTCGACTTGCATGTGTTAGGCCTACCGCCAGCGTTCACTCTGAGCCAGGATCAAACTCTTCACTTAAAACGACATGATCCGAAGATCAAAATTTAAAGCTGCAGATGATTGATTCTGGCAACGTATCGCTTGCTTTAAAACAATTAATAGTTGCTTGATCAAACGTCTGCAAGATGGACAATCACCCTTCCTGCAGGCGCCTTCACAAGATACCTGCGCATACTTTCAAAGATCCGGGGAAGTGGCCTCAGCGCCGTTCCCGTGTGCTGCGAAGTTTCCTTCGTAGCGAGCCGCCCATTATAGCCGGCTTTTCCGCTTCGTCAACACCTTTTTTCAAGGCCATCTCAACGGAGTGGACGTTGTTGCCGATGCCGCTTCGGCGTTGGACCCGAGGGCCTTTCGTCGTTGCGAGCCGCCTATTATGCCGGACTTTTCGAGTCCGTCAACACCTTCGTTCGATCATCTCGTTCGTCGGTGGTGGCGTCGCTGTTCGCGTGCCGTTTCCGAAGAAGCGATGCGCTGCAGCAAGGGAGCGAATTCTAGAGATCCTGCAGATTTCGTCAAGGCTTTTTTTGCAGGGTGATGACAGAAGCACCGCGACATCACGCATGACGTACGCTCGAAGATCACTGCGGCGTTGCCCGCGCGTTGCGCGGTCAACGCCGCAGCCGCTATCAATGCAGGGATGCACAGTGGAGAGAGAGCAATGAGCATGCAGGTGACACGCACGTGGTGGCGCGATCTTTCGATGCCGGCCATCGTTGCCGGATTCATTACAGTGCTGGTCGGCTTCGCCAGTTCCGCCGTGATCGTGTTCCAGGCCGCGCAGGCCGTCGGTGCCGACCAGGCGCAGATCGCCTCGTGGATGTGGGCGCTTGGGCTGGGCATGGGCGTGACCTGCATTGGCCTGTCACTGCGCTATCGCGTGCCGGTAGTGACCGCGTGGTCGACCCCGGGTGCGGCCATGCTGGTGGTGGGTGCCGGCGGCGCTTCGCTCTCTGAAGCGACCGGCGCCTTCCTGCTCGCCGCCGTGCTGGGCATGCTGGCGGGCTTCTCGGGCCTGTTCGCCCGGTTGATGCAGCGGGTGCCGATGGCGCTGGCCGCGGGCATGCTGGCCGGCGTGCTGCTGCGCTTCGGCCTGGACGTGTTCGTGGCCATGAACACCCAACTGGTGCTGGCACTGGCGATGTTCGCGATCTGGCTGGCCGGGCGCCGCCTGTTTCCGCGCTATGCGGTCATCGCCACCCTGCTGGTAGGTATCGCGATCGCCGCCAGCCGTGGCCTGCTGCACGCACAGCAGGTGCACCTGCAACTGGCGGTACCGCAGTGGGTGACCCCGTCCTTGTCGTGGACCGCCGTGGCCGGCATCGCCCTGCCCTTGTTCATGGTCACCATGGCTTCGCAGAACATTCCCGGCGTGGCGGTGATGCGTGCCTCCGGCTATGACGCCCCGGTGTCGCCGCTGATCGGCTGGATCGGTGTGGTCAACACCCTGCTGGCGCCATTCGGCGCGTACGCGCTGAACCTGGCGGCGATCACGGCAGCGATCTGCATGGGCCGCGATGCGCACGAGGATCCGGCACGACGCTACACCGCCGCCATGGCTGCAGGCGCCTTCTATATTGTCATCGGCCTGTTCGGTGCCACGGTGGCGGCGCTGTTTGCAGCGTTCCCGAGGGAACTGGTGGCCTGCGTGGCCGGTATCGCACTGTTCGGCACCATCGGCAACAGCCTGGCCAGTGCACTGGCGGTGGAGCGTGACCGCGAGGCGGCACTGGTCACCTTCCTGGTCACCGCCTCGGGCGTATCGCTGGCCGGGATTGGGTCGGCGTTCTGGGGCCTGGTAGCCGGCGCGCTGTGCCTGCTGGTGCTGCGGCCCCGCCAGGGCCGCTGACCCGGGCTACCCGGCCAATCCGGCACCGACGGTACTCAGCACCGCTGCGATGACGAGGGCGATCACGGTGGCGACCACGCTGGTGCCACCGCGCGCGCTCAGCTCACTGTGCAGCCGCGTCTCGTCGCCACGGCTCTCCGCACGGGCCCGGGCGATCAGGCGCTGGCAATGTGCCAGGTACCAGGTGTTGCCGAAGACACCGGTAGTGATGCTGAGCGCGACGGTGATGACCAGCGACAGGCCATCAGGCACATCCAGCAACGTCTCGATCACGCTGATCAGCAGCAGCAGGCCCGCCCACATCGCTGCGAGGCGATACATCCTGCGGTACATCATCCAGACCAGGCCCAGCAGGAACGCCGGCCAGTGCCAGGTGCCGCTGCCCGTGGCGATGCCCTGATCCAGCCGCCAGCGCTGGCGATAGATCGGGAAGTTGCCTCCGACCACGGCGGCATACAGTGCCATTTCGCCTTCCAGCCCCGCCGTCACGGCGGTGTCCGTTGCGGCCGCCGGTGCACGGTAGGGATCGGAAGGATCACCGACGCTGGGCGCGCTGCTCCCGGAGGCAGCGGCCGCGTCGAACTCCGCGGCCGGAGCGGCTTCGACGGGCGTTGCAGCCTGTTCCAGCTCGGACACCTGTTCCAGCTCGGACAACGGACGCCACGACGGCATGCCTTCGCACCACATCAGCGTGCGCGCCGTTACCGTCCCGTCCTGTTGGAGGCGGCGCAGCCCGGCAAGATCGACCGGTCCTTCGCTCTGCCTGCTGTTGGCATACCACCACTGTGCTTCCTGCATGCTGTCCTTCCTTGCTCACGGCTTCTTCAAATGGGATTCCCTGCCACGGCCTGCAGCGGTTCGCTGGAGAGGGTCTGCGCCAGTTGATGGCGCGCACCCGGTGCGAGCGTGACCGGCTCGGGACCGGCATTGGCCACTTCCAGGCACACATAGTCGCGCCAGCCCTCGCCGACATCCGACATTTTCGCCGCGGCCTCGGCTCCCGGGTTCCAGGCCACCAGGGTCTGGCTGCCTTCGCTGTGGATCTCGATCTGCCGCTGCAGCACGGGATCACGCAGCACATAGTGGCCCTGTGCCCCGGTGTAGATGCGGTCGCTGCGGCCAGGATCGCGCGGGTCGCGCAGCGACCATGGCCCCTGCTGCTGCCGCGCGTGGGAATAGTCCTCGTACTTGTCCAGGTACTGCAGTCCGTTGACACCCTCGACGTCCACGCGGCTGGCATCACCCACCCTGAAGTAGCTGTGCAGTGCCTGGGTGAACGTCACCGGGGCGGTTCCGATGTTCTCGGTGATCAGTTGCTGGTGCAGCTGATGGCCGACGTGCACCACCATCTGCAGGCGCAGGCCGAGTGGGTCGGGCAGTAACGGGGCCAGCTGCAGCTCCACTGCGCCGTCATCGCCCTGGTGCACGTGCAGCAGTTCCCAGCGTGCGGTGCGCACCAGGCCATGTGCAGGAGCATCCGCGCCCTGGCCCTGGCGACCGAACCATGGCCAGCAGACCGGCACGCCACCGCGGATCGGTGTCGGCAGTTCGGCGCGCGTGGGCGACAACCACAGCAGGTCCGGTTGCCCCTGCGGAATGAACGACAGCAGCTGCCCGCCGAACTCGCTGATGACCGCCGTGGCGCTGGACGTGCGCACGTGCCAGGCCTCAAGCCCGTGATACAGGCCGCTGCTGATGTCCGGATTCGACTGCATGCGATGACGCTCCTTGAAGACCGCGGCGATGATGTCGCGGTCAACGTGCCGCCGGCAAGGCCTTCTGCGCGCTGGGCGCGGCAGCAGCGGCCTCTTCCTGCAGCGCGCGCAGAATGCGTTGCCCGGCGCGGCCATCGGCATTGGCCCAGCCAAGACGCTGCTGTTCGGCCTGGATCGCGCGACGCGTGGCAGTACCGATCATGCCGTCGGCGCTGCCGATATCGTGGCCGCGGGCGAGCAGCAGGGTCTGCAGCTGACGGCGCTCGTCGCGGCCGATGCCGGGATCGTCGGTCGGCCAGGCCGTGGCCAATCCGGCGCCGCCGCGTAGCTGGTCGGCCAGCGTGGCGATGGCCAGTGCGTAACTCTCGGCCGCGTTGTAGCTGTAGATTGCGTCGTAATTGCGGAACACCAGCAGCGCCGGGCCCTTGCTGCCGGCCGGCAGCAGCAGGGCGGCACGCGCGTCGGCGGGAAGCTTGGCCGGGGCCAGCGCACTGCCGTCCAGCGCGGTCACTCCCTGCGCGCGCCACTCGGCCAGGGCGCGGCGCTGGGTACGCCCCGCCTGGCTGGCATTGAAACCGGCGGGGACACGCACCTCCATGCCCCACGGCTCGCCACTGCGCCAACCGGCACGCTTGAGGTAGTTGGCAGTGGACGCCAGCGCATCGGGGATGCTGCCGACCAGGTCGCGGCGACCATCGCCATCACCATCCACAGCGATGCGTGCGTAGGTGCTGGGCATGAACTGCGTATGCCCGAAGGCGCCTGCCCAGGACCCGGTGAGGCCCTGTGCCTGCAGGTCACCACGGTCGATCAGCGTGAGCAGGGCCAGCAGTTCACCGCGGAAGAAGGCCTGGCGGCGGCCGGCGCAGGACAGCGTGGCCAGCGACTGCAACAGCGGGCGCTTGCCGAACACGCGGCCGTAGTCGCTCTCCACGCCCCAGACCGCGACGATGGTGGCCGGATCGACGCCGTATTGTGCCGACACGCGATCGAGCAGGTCACGATGCTGCTGCAGCATCGCGCGGCCATCATCCACGCGCTGGCGATCGACCAGCGCGGCCAGGTAGTCCCAGATCGGTGTGGTGAATTCCGGCTGCGCATCGAGCAGGCCAAGCACACTCGGGTCGGGCGTGAGGCCTGCGGTGATCTCAGTGAAGCGCTCGGCACGGATGCCCTGGCTGGCGGCGGTGGCCTGCAGGTTCGCCAGGCAGCGGCTGAAGGCGGGATCGACACTGGCATCGGCTGCCGCAGGCGTGGGGGCCGAAACCAGGGCGGCCGCCAGGCCGAGCGTGGTGAGAATGGGCATGGCGTCCTCCGTGTTGCCGTTGCAGGGCCATCTTAGGGGTACCGATGCCGCCGAACCTGAAGGGAACCCGGACCGCCGGCGGGCTAAACCGCACGCAGCAGGCGCAGGCCATAGGCAGGACGGTCGGCATCCCAACGCTGCGTGACCTGCAGCCCGGCCTGCTGCAGCAGCGCTTCAAAGCTGTCATCGGTGTACTTGTGACTGTATTCCACGCGGATCGGCTCATCGGCGGCGAAGTGGAAGGTCCGGCCATCGAGATGGACATCCTGCGCCCCGCGGCTGACCAGGTCGGTTTCGATGCGCAGCCGCGCGGTGCTGTAGCGCGCACGGTGGCGGAAGCCGTCGAGGTCGAAGTCACTGCCGATCTCGCGGTTGAGCCGGGCCAGCAGGTTGAGGGTGAAGGCAGCGGTGACGCCCTGCGCGTCGTTGTAGGCCGCCTCGATCAGCGCCGGGTCCTTGTGCAGGTCGATGCCGACCAGGGCCAGGCCCTCACGGCCCATGGTCTGGCGCATCGCCTGCAACAGCGCGACAGCGTCGTCGCCTTCGAAGTTGCCCAGCGTGGAGCCGGGGAAGAACAGCAGGCGTCGTGCCGGTTCGCGCTCGGGCATGGGCACGGCCACGGGACGGGTGAAGTCGGCGCAGACCGGCAGCATCTCGACCTCGGGCAGCGCCGGTGCCAGATGATCGATGCTGGACAGCAGTGCGGCACGCGAGATCTCGATCGGCGTGTAGGCCACCGGATCGTGCAATGCGGCCAGCAGCAGCGCGGTCTTGCGGCCACTGCCGCTGCCGAGTTCCACCACGTGCAGGCGCGGACCGACGGTACGGGCGATGTCCGGCAGCACGCGCTTCAGCAGGGCCAGTTCGGTACGCGTGGGGTAATACTCGGGGGTCTGGGTGATCTGTTCGAACAGGCGCGAGCCGCGAGCATCGTAGAAGTACTTGGAGGGCAACTGCCGCGACGGGCGCGACAGACCGGCCACCACATCGGCCAGGATCTGCTGACGCCCCGGGGTGAGATCGGTCAGCGCCTGCAGTGCGTCATCCACCGTACTCATGTGAGGTCCCTGGCCAGGCGCAGCCCGGAGAACTGCCAGCGCGCCGGCGGCATGAAGAAATTGCGGTAGCTGGCACGGACATGTCCGCGCGGAGTGGCGCAGCTGCCACCGCGCAGCACCCACTGCCCGCACATGAACTTGCCGTTGTATTCGCCCAGGTTGCCGGCGAACGGGCGGAAACCCGGATAGGCTCCATAGGCGCTCTGGGTCCACTCCCAGACATCGCCGAACATCTGTCGCAGGCCATTGCCCTGCCCGGCCTGCGGGTGCAGGCCATCGTCATCGGCGAAATGGCCGCATAGCGGTTGCGAGGCGGCAGCGGCTTCCCATTCGAACTCGCTGGGCAGGCGTGCACCGGCCCAGCTGGCACAGGCGTCGGCTTCGTAATAACTGAGGTGACAGACCGGCGCGTGCAGGTCCAGTTCGCGCCAACCGCCCAGGGTGTATTCGCGCTGCAGGGCATCGTCCCAGTACAGCG
Organism: Stenotrophomonas sp. SKA14; assembly: GCF_000158575.1. Taxonomy (NCBI): domain Bacteria; kingdom Pseudomonadati; phylum Pseudomonadota; class Gammaproteobacteria; order Lysobacterales; family Lysobacteraceae; genus Stenotrophomonas; species Stenotrophomonas sp. SKA14. The sequence goes on along the minus strand of NZ_DS999412.1, from coordinate 465,139 downwards.
GGTGCTGCCAGTCCTCGGCTTCGCGCAGCGCCCAGCCTTCGCTGAGCCACCAGCGCGGCTCGCGGTAGCCGCCGGCCTCGATGAACGCAAGGTACTCGGCATTGCTGAGCGGGCGCTCGGCCAGGGCGTGGGCGGGCAGCAGCACGCGGTGCGGAGGCGATTCGTTGTCGTAGGCGAAGGAGGCGTGCTGCGGCCACGCCGCGGCACCCACGGTAACGATGCGTTCTGGCGATTCGACCCAGCCCTGCGCAGTGGCGACGCTGGCCACAGTGTGCAGGTCCTGCCGGTAGGCCGGCTGCAGCGGATTGCACCAGAATGCATGCTTGATGTCGGTGAGCAGCAGTTCCTGGTGCTGTTGTTCATGCTGCAATCCCAGCTGCAGGTGCTGCAGCGCCTGCGGGTCGAGGTCGCCGGCAGCGAGGCGTGCCTGCACCTGCGCATCCACCTGCTGGCGGTAATCGCGTACCTGCTGCAGCGAAGGGCGCGACAGCAGCCCACGCTGTGGCCGCGCATGGGCCGGGCCGATGCTCTTGTAGTAGCTGTTGAACAGGTAGTCCCAGCCAGGATCGTGCGCCGGCGCGGCGGCAAGGCCAGCCAGCACGAAGCGTTCGAAGAACCAGGTGGTGTGGGCCAGGTGCCATTTGCTCGGGCTGGCATCGGCCATGCTCTGCAGCATGGCGTCCTCGGCGCTGAGCGGCGCGGCCAGCTGCAGGCTGCGGGCCCGCACCCGCGCGAACTGGTGGGCGAGATCGCGCTGCGGGGCAGCGACGGCGGCAGGTACGCTGTCCATGCAGGCAGCATCGGCGCAGGCCAGTGAGTGCGACGTCATGGTTCGGCGTCACATCGTTCACATGGGTGACCCGCCCGCATTCGAGAAGTGGGCCCGAACGCCGCTAACGGCAATGCTGCGGCCGCGTCGTCACCGCGCTGGAATTCCTGCTTGCCCCTGCATCCGCTCCGCCAGCCTGCGCATTACCTGTTCGTGCTGCCCGCCGTGCTGGTCGCACTGCTGCTGTGGACGGCGCTGGGCAACGAAGACGTTGCCAGCCCGGCCCAGCGCATCCTGCCGTGGCTGCTGGCCAGCCTCGGTGCCGGGCTGGCCCTGCTCTACCACCAGGTGCGTGCGCTGTGCCCGTTGCTGCTGGTGGCGGCGGTGTTCGCGCTGCTGCACCAGGACGTGGGTGGCTACCTGCGCAGTGGCCATGTGACCGCCCTGACCCCGCTGCGCTTCCATGCCATCTCGGCCTGGTTGCCGCTGTTGTTCGCCGGACTGGCGTTGTGGCCGGAGCGCGGGCGCCGACGCCAGGACCTGTTGCTGCGCGGCGTGGTCTGTGGCCTGGCGCTTGCCGTCTTCCTGCTGCTGGCAGCACAGCAGCCAGGCGGCATGCACGGCCTGCTGTCGGACCGTCACTGGCGCTGGATTCCAGCCGAATGGAACGCGCTGGCGCAGGTGCCGGCCCTGCTGTTCCTGCTGGCCACCGTTGCGCTGGGCTGGCAGGCCTGGCGGCATCCGCGGCCATTGCACACCGCGATGCTGCTGGCTCTGCTGTGCCTGTGGTGGATGCTGCCGCGGATTTTCCTGCAGCCGGTGCTGTTGCCGGCACTGAGCAGTGCTGCCCTGCTGCTGATGCTGGGTGCAATGCTGCAGGAGTCGTTCCACATGGCCTTCCGCGATGAACTGACCGGCCTGCCGGGGCGCCGCGCGTTCAACGAGACCCTGCAGCGGGCGCGCGGCACCTACAGCATCGCAATGGTGGACGTGGACCACTTCAAATCGTTCAACGACACCCATGGCCACGACACCGGCGACGATGTACTTCGCCTGGTGGCCTCGCGGCTGTCGCGGGTAGGCGACGGTGGTCGCGCGTTCCGCTATGGCGGCGAGGAGTTCGCCGTGGTGTTCCTGGACCGTCCAGCGGCGGCCTGTGTCGATGCCGTGGAAGCGTTGCGGCAGAGCATCGAGGACACCCGCATGCAGCTGCGCGACCGCAGTACCCGCAGCCGCGATGACGACACCGGCCGCCAGCAGCGCGGACGCGGCGGCAGCGGACAGGTGGTACAGGTGACGGTGAGTATCGGCCTGGCCGACAGCCGCGAGAACCCACGGCCGGCGGCGGTGATCAAGGCCGCCGACCTGGCGCTGTACAGGGCCAAGGACGGCGGCCGCAACCAGGTGCACGCGCATGCCGGCCAGCGCGTGCTGGCCGTGCGCGGCGGCTGAGGCTCAGACCGCGTCGAGGTAATACCAGCGGCCGTCGATGCGCAGGAAGCGGCTGTGTTCGGCCATTTTCACCGCACTGCCGCCGCCGATGCGGTAGCGCGCGGTGAAGCGCACCTCGGCGCTGTCGGTACCGGTGGGCGTGTGCTCGTGCACGGTCAGGCCCAGCCAATGCGTGCGCTGGCCGGGTGCTTCGTCCAGTGACAGCTCGGCGGGGCGGGTGTCCGGGTGCCAGGTCTGGCGCAGGTAATCGGCAAGGCCACGCACATACGCGCTGTAGCGCGAACGCATCAGGCGCTCGGCATCCGGTGCGGCCTCGCCGGCATGGAAGCGTCCGCAGCAGGCGGCGTAGTCGGCGGCCAGGCCACAGGGACAGGGATCGGCGGGTTGTCGGCTCATGCCGTCATTGTCGCCGGGTTGCACGGATTGATCCACGCGTGGCACAGCTCAGTTGCAGCTGGACAGGCGTATGCTGTCGCGCCCCCACCTTGAATGACCGCCGTGCTGGAACTGGTTCCCCCTGAGTTGTGGTGGCTGGTGGTGATCGCCTTCATCGCCGGCCTGGTGGACGCCGCCGTCGGTGGCGGTGGCCTGGTGCAGCTGCCCGGCCTGTTCACGGTGCTGCCGCAGCAGACGCCGGCGATGCTGTTCGGTACCAACAAATTCAGTTCGATGTTCGGTACCGGTGCGGCGGCCTGGCGCTATGCGCGCAACGTGCGCTTCCCGTGGAAGCCGGTGCTGTTCGCGGCCGGTACCGCCTTCATCTTCTCGTTCGCCGGGGCCACGGCGGTGAGCCTGCTGCCCAAGGATGCGGTGCGCCCACTGGTGCTGGTGCTGCTGATCGCGATGCTGGCCTACACGCTGTGGAAGAAGGACTTCGGTGCGCTGCACCGGCCGCAGGAGATCGGCCGCCGCGAGCTGGTGATTGCGCTGGCGATCGGTGCGGCGATCGGCTTCTACGACGGCTTCTTCGGGCCGGGCACCGGCAGCTTCCTGATCTTCCTGTTCGTGCGCTTCTTCGGGCTGGATTTCCTGCGCGCGTCGGCGGCATCGAAGGTGGTGAACCTGGCGACCAATGTGGCGGCGATCTCGTTCTTCGTGCCGACCGGCAACATCCTGTGGCTGTTCGCGCTGCCGATGGCGGCGGCCAACATCATCGGCTCGGTGGTCGGCACGCGATTGGCGCTGAAGGGCGGCACGCCGTTCATCCGCAAGCTGTTCGTGGGGCTGGTGGTGGTGCTGATCGCACGGATGGCGTGGGATACGTTCCGCGTTGCGTGAATGTGGTTGCCGGCCAGCGGCCGGCACTACCCCATGGACGGGTTCATGACCCGGTAGTGCCGGCCGCTGGCCGGCATTCCCATTCAATCGGCCGGGTCAGGCCTCGGCTTCTTCCGGTTCGTTGGCCTGCTGGCGGCTGCGCTCCGGCAGCTTCAGCCGCTTGCCTTCTTCGTCGTACTCAATCAGCAGCACGCCGGAGTCGTGGCGGCCGCTGATTTCGACGAAGCAGGCGCCACCGATGAACGGTTCCAGCGTCATCACCGACTTCAGCGGGGTGGCGACCACCATCTGGAAGCCGAAGTTGTCGAAGATGTTCATCGCCAGTGCGGTGAACTCGTTGTCGGCCTTGTCGAAGGCTTCATCGAGCACCACCGCGGCATAGCTGGGCAACTGGCTGTCGGCACCGCCGAGCTGGTAGCGCAGGGCTGCCGCCAGGCAGGTGGTGGCCAGCTTCTGGCGCTGGCCACCGGACTTGCCGGCACCGCTGCGGTAGATCTCGACCTGCTGGCGCGTTTCCGCGTCCAGCTCGACGCCGATGAACTCCACGTGCATGCGCACGTCCAGCACCAGCTCGCGCCAACGCTTGTCCTCGCCTTCCTGCGAGCCCAGGCGGTTGACCAGCTGGCGCAGCACGGTGAACTGCGATTCGGCCAGCTCACGCTGCTCGGTCTGCTGCTGCGACAACACCTCGCGCAGCTGCAGGTGGAACTCGCCGACTTCCGGCAGTCGGCGGTCGCTCAGCTCGATGGTCAGCAGCGTGCCACGGTTGAACGGCACCTGCTCCAGGCTGGCGTTCACTTCGTCCAGGCGCTGGCCGATCGACTTGCGGGCCTCTGCACTGTGGCGCTGCAGGGCCAGCAGGTTGTTCTTGCTCTGGTTCTGCAGCAGATCGAAGAAGCGCTCTTCGTGCTGCGGCAGGCCATCGCGTTCCAGGCGTTCGAGGCGGGCGAGGAAATCCTCGGCCGAAGCCACCGAGACGGTGAAGTCACCCGACTCCTCCGGCCACTGCTGGATGAAGCGGCGGAAGCAGCCGATCAGCTGGTTCTCGATGCGGTTGAGGTCCTGCTGCGACGACGACAACTGTTCGTTCAGCGCGTTGCTGACCTGGCGCATGTGCGCTTCCAGCGTTTCCAGGCTGAGCGGGCCCTGCTCCTGCAGGCGCTCGGCCAGGCCGGCCTCCTGCGCCTGGGCCAGGCTCGGCAGCACCAGTGCACGGCTCTGCTGGCGCGCGCGGTCGAGGCGATCGCGTTCCTTGACCAGCTGGCCACGCTCGACGCGGACATCTTCATAGGTACGGCGCGACTGCTCGATGTCGGCGCGCACGGCATCGATCTGCTTGGCCAGCTTGGCGAGATCGGCGTTGCCTTCGCGCAGGTCGCGCAGGGTGGCCCCGATATCGCTCAGGCGCTGCTGCGGGGCGGCGATGTCGATCTCGTTCCAGCTGATGCTGACCAGCTCGTGGCAGGCCAGGCGGCGCTCGTTGTCGCGGTCGCGCTGGCCGCGCAGGCGCGCGATGTCGGTCTCGCAGCTGGCGATGCGCTTGGCCAGTTCCTGCGCTTCGCGCTCGAAGGCGCCCACCTTGTCGTGGTTGTTGAAGCCGAGGATCCAGCGGCGGCGATCGCCGACGGCGCTGCGGTCGTCCTTCTCGAAACGGTCACCCGGATGCTTGACCTGGCCTTCGCGGGTGATGCCGCGGTCGACGTTGCGCAGCTGCTTGGCGTCCACGCACTCGTAGTCGAAGCGCTTGCCCAGCTCGCGTCGCAGCCAGCTTTCGAACACGTGCTCGCGCAGTTCCAGCTTGTGCAGCAACGACTTGGCCGACGGTTCGCGCGCAAACGCATCGTCGTTGCGGCGCACGCGATAGTAGGTGAAGCGCATGCCCAGGTGGGTACGGTTCACCCACTCGGCGACGTCGTTGTAGTGCTTGTCGTCGACCAGCAGCGACAGCGCGAAACCGCCCAGCACGCGCTCGATGGCACCCTGCCAGCCCTGCTCTTCCGAGCGGACCTGGATCAACTCGCCGACGAACGGCAACGCCGCCTCGGCAATGCCGGTTTCCTCGGCCAGGCGCGCGCGCAGCTTCTGCATCGGCGCCGGGATGTTGGAGGGTGTGCGCTGCATCGCTTCAAGTTCGCTGCGCACTTCACCGAAGCGGCGCTCGTCGTCGCGCTTGCCACCGAGACGATCGCTGATCGCATCATCCAGTGCCGCCGAGGCACGCTGGCGGTCCTGCAGTTCGTTCTGCGCACGCTCGACCAGCTCTGCGAAACCGTGGGCATCGCCAGGCAGTTCGGCCTGCAATTGCTGAGCCGCTTCCTGGGCCTGGTCACGCTTGGCCTGGCGGCGGTCGCGCTCGGCTTCGGCGCGGCCCTGCTCGCGTTCCAGTTCCTCGATGCGCTCACCGCCCTGCTGGCGGCGCTGCAGTTCCAGTTCGGCCAGGCGCTCGGTGTGGTTGTCGAGTGCGGCACGGCGCTGGGCTTCTTCACCGAGCAGGCCACGGTCACGCACGTCCATTTCGCGCAGGCGCGCTTCGATCAGCGCCTGGCGGCGGCTTTCGCGGAAGCTGTCGACGCCGAGCTTCAGCGCTTCGTCGTCGCCGCGCTGGCGGTGCATTTCCTTCAGGTCGTTGTAGTAGGCGCGGGCCGGCAGCAGGGTTTCCACCTGGCGGCGCGCGGTGACCACGGCCTGGTGTGCGCCGTCGAGTTCGGCGAAGTCGCTGACCAGGCGCTCGGCGGCGTCGAAGGTCTTCGGCGTGTCAAGCATGAAGTCGCGCAGGAAGACGTTGAGGTCACCCAGGTTCTTCGCCGACTGCGTCTTGTGCAGCAGGCGCAGCGCCATCTCGTTGTCGATGCCGAGCAGATCGCGGAAGCGCTCGGCGTAGCCGGAGAAGGTGTCGAAGTGGTGCAGGTCGGACAGCTTCTGCTTGAGCTTGCGCAGGTCCAGGTCGAAGCCACCGAGGTCCTTGGCGATGTCGAACGGACGCTCGGCGATCATGTAGTGCTTGCGCACGTCGCCGGCCGAGGTGCCGTTGCCGGAGATCCACAGCAGGCGCACCAGGCTGACCACGCGGCCATCGCCGGCGCGGTACTCCAGCACCAGTGCAGTCCAGGTCGCGCCCTTGCGTAGGTACTGGGTGGCGATTTCGCCGGTGCCGCTGTCCTGCTGGTCGGCCCATGCGCCACGCACGTAGGACACCAGGTTGCGGTCGCGGCCACTGCGCTCGGCTTCACGCGCGGCAGCGTTGAAGTCGACGATGGCCGGCGGCGTCAGCAGTGCGGACATGGCGTCGAGCAGGGTCGACTTGCCCGAGCCGGAACGACCGACGAACAGGAAGCCGCGCTCGGCGATCGGTACTTCGGTCAGGCCGTTGAAGGTGCCCCAGTTGTGCACCTGCAGGCGGCGCATGCGGAACTGCTGCAGGCGCGGGTCCGGCAGGCCTTCGTTGAACAGGGCGGGAGTGTGCTTGGAGATAGCCATGCGGTGTTCGGGTCTCTCAGGCCTCGGCGGCCGGGGTTTCGCGCAGCTGGCGGTAGACCGCCGAAAGCTGGGACACGTCTTCGGCGGAGAACAGCAGCTTCAGCGCCCTCGAGACTTCGTGGCGGTCTTCCTGGCCGCTCAGGCGGGTCAGGATGTGGTTGTCCTTCATCTTCTGCACCGCCGAGGCGACGCGGCGGTTGAAGCCGGCGCGGTCGGTGGACAGGTTCTTTTCGTAGATGGCCAGCGCTTCGGCCATCTCGGCGTCGGCGACCACCGCGCGGTTGCCGCGCGCATCGGCCTCGGCCAGCTGCTGCCGCAGGTACAGCAGCAGTACTGAATCGATGAAGGTCAGCGGCGACGTGCGCAGCAGCACCGGGGCGTCGACATCCTCGGTGTCGGCCTGGCGGGTGAACGCCACGCCGCTGTCGCGGTCCAGCACCAGTTCCAGGAACAGGTCAGCCAGCGCGGAGCGGATGGCGGCTTCGCTGCGGATCAGCGCCGGCCACAGCTTGGCGTGGCGCAGCTGGTCGATGCTGGGGCCGATCAGCAGCTGGCACAGCGCGCGGCGTGCATCCAGCGGCAGGCGCCCGGTATCGCCCAGGTAGTACACGTCGTTGCCACGGCGGGGCTGCGCCACGCTCGCCACCAGCTCGGCCTCGTAGGCGTCTTCCGCCACGTCTGCCTGTGGTGCGTCGATGGGATCTTCATGCCAGCTCATGGCGTCTCTCCTGGGTGAACCAAACCAGCGGGATGCGGGCGCGACGGACCTGACCGTCGCCACCACGCCATTGCGCAAGCTCCTGCTCGCCGGCGACCACGTTGCCGAAGCGTGTGCCCAGCGACAGGTAGCCGATGACGCTGCCAAGACCCTGCGGCGCCTCGCGCTGCGCCAGGGCTTGGGCGATGCTGAGCCGCGGCTGTGCATCGAGCAGATCGTGCAGGTCGCGGCGCAGGGTGCGGAAGTCGATCTCGGACGAAGCGACCAGATCGCCGACGCTCTCCAGGCTGATCGCGGCCGCATCGTTGTATTCGACGTTGCCATCGACCTGGGCACTGCGTGGATCGTGCAGCTTCCACTGCGACCACGAGCGCAGGCGGCTGGTGGTCAGCTGCAGGTCACGGCCGATGCCGCGCTGTGCCGGGAACTCGTCGCGCAGCGCCAGCGCTTCGGACTGCGCCTGCTTCAACAACTGGTTGAGGCGGCGCTGTTCCAGGTAGCCACGGCTCTGCACGAAACCGCGCAGGCTGCGCGCGAAGTTCTGCAGCACGTCGTGTACCTGGCCACCACGCTCAAGCATGGTGCTGGTGAAGCCACGCAGGAAATTACGCTCGTTGCGGTCCAGGCGGCGGGCGAAGCCGCGTGCCAGCACTGCTTCCAGCGCGGCGTCGAGCTGCGCGCTCTGTTCGGCGTCGTTGAGCAGGCGCCAAAACGCCTGGAAACTGCGCCCGGCATCGCTCTCGCCGATCACGTCCACGCCCTCGAACAGCTGCGACAGCACGTCGCCGCGTTCGCCTTCATCGTCGATGATGCGTTCGCGGAAATCGCGGTTGAGCTGCTCGAAGTCATCGCGCACACGGCGGAAGTCTTCGGTCAGTTCGTCGGCCAGGCCGATGATCTGGCGCGCACGTTCCAGCGCGCGCTTGCCGTCCAGCGCGATCACGCGGCCGGCACCGACGCGGGCGATCTCGGCGTCGATGCGGTCACGCTCGTCGCGCAACGCCGACAGGCGCGCGTCCGGATCGGATTCGGTCTGCGCCGCCAGCTGCGAGAGCTGTTCGATGACCAGCGCCAGGCGGCTCTCGGTGGCAGCCACGCGGGCCTGCTCGAGACCATCGGCAAAGCGGATCGCCTGCAGCGCCGCGGTCGACAGCTCGTACTGCTCCTGGTCGGCACCTTCGGGCAGGCGGCGTTCCAGCCAGCCCTGGGCCAGCCAGTGCGCGATGTAGGCCTGCGCGGTACGCGGCAGGTCGCGCGACAGTTCGTCGCCGTTGAGCTGGTCCAGCGCGCGTTGCAGGCGCTCGTTGAGCACCGACGACGACAGCGTGCGCTCGCCGTCCATCAGCAGCCCCTGCAGCAGGCCGATGATTTCCGGGGCGTGGTCGGCGGCGAGCAGCTTCCATTGGGGCTGTTCGCGCAGATGACGGTAACGGGAGATGCGTTCGCGATGCTTCATGCAGCGAAAGAGGTCTGTAGGGCTGACAGGGACGAGCCGCCACGCACGGCTGCCGCGCGGGCAGCCGTGGGCATGCCGGCCCGCAGGGGCCGGCGGGGTGCGGGCAAGCGGCTCAGCGCTTGCCGCCCACTTCGATGAAGCGCAGGAACTCGGCGCGGGTACGCGCGTCGTCGCGGAAGCTGCCCAGCATCTTGGAGGTAACCATGCTGACGCCGCGCTTGTGGATGCCGCGGGTGGTCATGCATTCATGGGCGCCTTCGACGACCACGCCGACACCGATCGGCTGCAGCACATCCTGGATGCACTGGGCGATCTGCGCGGTCATCTTCTCCTGTACCTGGAAACGGCGGGCGTAGGCTTCGACGACGCGGGCCAGCTTGCTGATGCCCACCACCTTGCCGGCCGGCAGGTAGCCGACGTGCACGCGGCCGATGATCGGCGCCATGTGGTGTTCGCAGTGGCTTTCGTACTCGATGTCACGCAGGACGATCAGTTCGTCATAGCCGGCCACTTCCTCGAAGGTCCGCTCCATGTAGGCACGCGGGTCGTCGCGGTAACCGCTGAACCAGTCGCCATAGGCTTCGGCGACACGGCGGGGGGTATCCAGCAGGCCTTCACGGGACGGGTCCTCACCGGCCCAGCGCAGCAGGATGCGCACGGCATCCTCGGCCTGGTCCTGGGTCACGTCGCCCTGCGGGGCGGCCTTTTCGTTGTTCTTGCTCATTGCGTACAGCGTCCCGAACGGGGGGCGAGCATCGTACCCGACCGGGGGGTGGGTCGTCCTGTTGGGACGGTTCATCGGGGGGTTCTTGCGGCGCGTGCTTGCTATCGGTCTGGAGGGGGAGAGGGGGCTGCGCAGGACACGCCGTAAACCCGTCCTTGGGGGCTCGATGGCGCCATCCATGGCGCCAACGGTCCTGCACAGCCCCCTCTCCCCCTCCCTGACGGTTTCCTGCGGACGCGGCCAGACCGCCCGAAAGCGGGGTCAAAAGCTGGGGTTCATGGCTTCGGAAAGTGCGCAGGCTGCTGCCGTGGCGTTTTCTGCTTTGGTGGGTGCGGACCTTGGTCCGCACTGCATCTGCTCCTGCTTTAAAGAGCCAACCCACCGCGCCCACGGGGTGATGGGCGGGCAGCGGGGGCCGGACGGGGCAGGACCGTCCGCGGCATGGATGCCGCGGCCGAGCCCCCAGGGACGGGTTTACGGCGTGTCCTGCCCCGTCCGACCCCCGCTGCCCCACCGTAGCAACGTGGCGCAGCGCTTTTCCTCACTACACCCCCACCCATTCAGAAAAACCCATTGATAGGAATGAAATTAGTAGTATTCTATCTATATCTTATGGACCGACCCCTCGACGAGCGCACCGTGCTGCAGATGCAGCTCAGCTCCGGCCTGCTGTACGCAGGGCGGCAGTGGCAGCGTCTGGCCGACAGCCGGCTCGGCAGCTACGGGATCTCCACCGCCTGCACCATGCCGCTGCTGATGATCGGCCGCTCCGGCGGTGGCATCCGCCAGGTGGCGCTGGCCCAGCAGCTGGGCATGGAAGGGCCTTCCCTGGTGCGCCTGCTGGACAAGCTGTGCGCCAGCGACCTGGTCCGCCGCGAGAGCGACGCCAGCGACCGCCGTGCCAACCTGCTGTGGCTGACCGACGCCGGCCAGGCTCTGGTCAGCGAGCTGGAAGACCAGTTGATCGGCCTGCGCCAGGACGTGTTCGGCGAGCTTTCCATGGATGAACTGCACGCCGTGCTGAAGGCATGGCGCCTGCTGGCCGAGGCCGCCGACCGCATTACGTAAGACCGCTGCCCCCGAACCCCGCCGCTGCCGTGCACACGCCAGCGGCTTTTGCCCGTTGCTGTTGTTTCGTTGTCCCTCCCCTCCCCCACCTTGCCCCCACCCCTACCAATGCCCGGTGAATTCAGTCTCCACGGAGTGTTCGTCCCGACCCTGCTCGGGTTGATGGTGTTGGCCTATCTGGTCAACAGCGGCCTGCACGCGCTGCTGCAGCGTGCCGGCGCCTACCGCCATGTATGGCACCCGGCGCTGTTCAACCTGGCGCTGTACGGGATCGTGCTTGGCCTGCTGTTCCACCTCCTGCGTTGGATGCAATCGTGAACAAGATCGTGAAGAAGACCCTGCCGGTGCTGCTCACCAGCGCAGCCGTGATCGTGGCCCTGCTGGTGCTGCGCCAGCTGTGGGTCTATTACATGGATGAGCCGTGGACCCGCGACGCCCATGTCGGCGCCGACGTGGTGCAGATGGCGCCTGATGTGTCCGGGCTGGTGGAAACGGTGGACGTGGCCGACAACCAGGCAGTGAAGAAGGGCGACCTGTTGTTCGTGGTCGACCGCGCGCGCTACCGCATCGCGCTGGAGCAGGCCAAGGCCAGCCTGGCCGAGCGCCAGGCCTCGGTGGCGCAGCTGCGCCGCGAAATCGGCCGCGACCGCAGCCTGCAGGACCTGGTCGCCGCCGAGGACGCCGAAGTGCGCCGCGCCAAGCTGCAGGCCGCACAGGCGGCGCTGGCCACCGCACAGGCCGCGGTCGACCTGGCCGAACTCAACCTGGGCCGCACCGAGGTGCGCGCACCGGCCGATGGCCGGGTCAACGACCGCACCCTGCGGGTGGGCGACTACGTGGTGGCCGGCAAGCCGGTGCTGGCGCTGCTGGATACCGGCTCGTTCCGCATTGATGGCTATTTCGAGGAAACCCGCCTGCGCGGCGTGGCACCGGGGCAGAGCGTCGATATCCGCCTGATGGGGGAATCGGTGCCGCTGCGCGGCCACGTCGAGAGCATCGCTGCCGGCATCGAGGACCGCTACCGCAGCAACGGCAGCAGCCTGCTGCCGAACGTGACCCCGGCCTTCGACTGGGTGCGGCTGGCGCAGCGTATCCCGGTGCGCATCCGCATCGACGAGGTGCCCAAGGGCGTGGAACTGATCGCCGGCCGCACCGCTACGGTAACCGTCCAGACCAGCAGCACGAAGCACGCGGACAAGGCCGGCACCGCGCCGACACAGGCGGGCCTGTGAACGCCGCCCTGCCCCGTCTCGGCCTGATCGTCGCGCTGGCCAGCCTGGCCGCGTGCAGGACCGTCGGCCCCGACTACGCCTTGCCGGAAGGCTCGGCGTTCAAGCGGCCGCAGGCCAATGCGGCCTTCATCGATACGCAGAACCCGCAGGTAGCCGCCAACCAGGCGCTGCCCGACCGCTGGTGGTCGCTGTACAACGACCCGGTACTGGACGGCCTGATCACCCAGGCACTGCGTGACAACGTGGAACTGAAGGCCGCCGATGCGCACCTGCGCCGTGCCGCAGCGGTGTACGAACAGGCACTGGACGCCGGCGGCTTCGAGTACGAGGCCGAGGCCGGCGTCAGCCGCGCGCAGCTGTCGGCCGAATCGTTCCTGCAGGAGCACGAACTGCCGGTGATCAACCTGGCCGATGGCAAGTTCGCGGTCAGCTACCAGTTCGACCTGTTCGGCAAGCTCAAGCGCGGCGCCGAAGCGGCGCGCGCCGACGAACAGTCGGTGGCGGCGGCACGCGACCTGGCCCAGGTCAGCGTGGTTGCGCAGGTGGCCGACAGCTACCTGGAAATCTGCCACGCCAACCACGAGCTGCATGTTGCCGAGCACTCCCTGCAGCTGCAGCAGCGCAGCCGTTCGGTCACCCAGCGCCTGATCGATGCCGGCCGCGGCACGCCGCCGGAACTGGCCCGCGCCAATGCCCAGGTGGCCGTGCTGGAAGCTGCACTGCCGCCGCTGCAGGCGCAGCGTTCGGCGGCCGCCTATTCGCTGGCCGCGCTGCTCGGGCAGACCCCGGGCCAGCTGCCGGCCGGCGTGATCGACTGCGCGCACGCCCCCGCCCTGGCGCAGCCGTTGCCGGTGGGCGATGGTCGTGCGCTGCTGCAGCGTCGCCCGGACGTGCGCCAGGCCGAGCGCAAGCTGGCCTCGGCCACTGCACGCATTGGTGTGGCCACCGCCGAGCTGTACCCGGATATCCGCCTCGGTGCCTCGCTCGGTGCCGCCGGCCTGCTGGAAGACTTCGGCACGCCGATGACCCAGCAGTGGTCGATCGGCCCGCTGATCTCGTGGACGCTGCCGTCGTCCGGTACCCACGCCCGCATCCATGCCGCCGAGGCGGGTGCCGATGCGGCGCTGGCCGAGTTCGACCACACCGTGCTGCAGGCACTGCGCGAGACCCAGACCGCGCTGGATCGTTATGCGCAGGACCTGCGCCGGCTGCAGTCGCTGCGCACCGCGCAGGAACAGGCCGCATTGGCCGCCGAGCAGAACCGCCGGCTGTACCAGGGTGGCCGCACGCCGTACCTGTCCAGCCTGGATGCCGACCGCAGCCTGGCCACCAGCGATGCCACCCTGGCCGCGGCCGAGGCGCAGGTGTCGCGCGACCAGATCCACCTGTTCCTGGTGTTGGGCGGCGGCTGGCAGGCAACGGTCGCCCCGGCTGCTCCGACCACCGCACAGGCCTCGGCGAAGTAAGCCATGAACGCGCTGACCGACCGCCAGGCCTGGCTGTTCTCGATCAAGACCTACCTGGCCGCGGTGGCCGCGCTGTACATCGCCATGGCCGGCAACCTGTCGCGCCCGTACTGGGCGATGGGCACGGTGTACATCGTCAGCCAGCCGCTGCTGGGCCCGACCCGGGCCAAGGGCGTGTACCGCATCGTCGGCACGCTGGTGGCCGGCGTGGCCATCCTGCTGGTACTGCCGGCGCTGGTGGAGACACCACTGGTGCTGAGCGCGGCGATGTCGATCTGGCTGGCCGGCTGCCTGTTCATGGCGCTGCTCAACCGCGGCCCGCGCGGCTACGCGTTCCTGCTGGCCGGCTACACCACCGCCTTCATCGGCTTCCCGGCCGTGACCTCGCCGGAGACCATCTTCGACACCGTGGTGGCACGCAGCGAGGAAATCATCCTGGGCACGGTGGTGGCGGTGCTGTTTGCTTCGCTGCTGTTCCCGGCCTCGGTGCGGCCGATGCTGCGCGCACGCATCGGCACCTGGATGGAGGACGCCGCGCAGTGGTGCCGCCAGATTCTTGAACGTGGCCGCGCGCACGCGCCACGCAACCGGCTGGCCGCCGACCTGGTGCAGTTCGAGGCATTGATCGAATTCCTGCGCCGCGATGATCCGCGCCATGCCGGTTCGGCGGTGTCGATGGAGCGCCTGCGCGAGCGCATGCTGCTGCTGTTGCCGGTGCTGTCGTCGATCGCCGATCGGCTGAGTGCGCTGCGCAGCGACGGCCAGGCGCTGCCGGAGGGCCTGCCGGAACTGATCGACGACCTCCACGACTGGCTGGACGGGCCGACCAGTGCCAGCGAGTACGCCCGCCTGCGCGCACGCATCAGTGCGCTGAAGCCGCAGGTGGACCGCGACCTGCAGCACCTGCAGCTGGCCAGCCTGCTGCTGCGCCTGGAGGAACTGGTGGACCTGTGGCAGGACTGCCGCACCCTGCAGCATGCGATCGACCACGGCACCGCGCCGCTCGACCGCGCGCACTACCGCATCCGCACCGAACGGGTGGCCGCCGACAAGCACGTCGACTACGGCATGGCGCTGTTCTCCGCGCTCAGTGCCGGCGTGGCATTGATGAGCTACTGCGTGCTGTGGATCGCACTGGGATGGGAAGGCGGTGGCAACGGCGCGATGATGGCCGCAGTGACGGCCGCATTCTTCGCCGCGCAGGACGACCCGGCGCCGAGCATGGTGTCGTTCCTGGTGTGGGCCATGGTCGCTTCGGTAGTGGCCGGCGTATACCTGTTCGGCGTGTTCCCTGCCGTGCACGACTTCGGCCTGCTGGCACTGGTGCTGGCGGTGGTGTTCCTGCCGCTGGGACTGATGCTCCATCACCCGAAGAGCGCGCTGTTCGCACTGCCGCTGACGGTGAACCTGGCCGCGCTGCTGAGCCTGCAGAACACCTACAGCGCCAACATCCAGACCTTCCTCAATTCGTCGATCGCGATGTTCATCGGCATTGGCTTTGCAGTGGTGATGACCCGCCTGTTCCGTTCGGTGGGTGCCGAGTGGACCGCACGCCGGCTGGTACGGCAGGGCTGGACCACGCTGGCCGAAGCCGCCGAAGGCCGCGGCCAGCAGGACCGCCAGCGCTTCGCCGCGCGCATGCTCGACCTGCTGGGTCTGCTCGCACCGCGCCTGGCGGCGACACCGGAGGGCAGCGACATCGCCTCGGTGGACATGCTCAACGAGGCACGCATCGGCCTGAACATCCTGCAGCTGCGCCGCGCCCGCCTGGAACTGCCCGAGCGCAGCCGCGAGGCGGTCGAGCACATCCTGGAGGAGATCGCCGCGCACTACCGGCGGCAGATTGCCGCGCGCAGGCCGATCGTGGCGGCCGAGGCGCTGCGCGAGCGGCTGGATACCTCGCTGGGCCGGGTTGGCAGCGTGGCGGCCTGCAAGGCGCGCGACGAGGCACTGATGGGCCTGATCGGCCTGCGCTTCGCGCTGTTTCCGGAGGCGAAGGCATTGGCGCCAGGGTGGGCGGACGCCGGCGTTGCATCGGCCTGATAATGCTCGGCAGCGCCGGGCCATTCCCGGCGGCCTTTCGCCATGGCAACAGGACGGTTCAATGAGTTACGACATGATGGTGTTCGAGGCGAGCGCGGCCCCGCGCGAGGCCGCGGCTTTCATCGCCTGGTTCGAGAAGCAGACGCAGTGGAACGAGCGCCACGAGTACGACGACCCGACTGTCAGCAGCCCGGCACTGCAGGCGTGGTTCGCAGAGATGGCACAGGAATTCCCGCCAATGAACGGGCCGTTGAGCGATGACGACGATGATCGTGCCGAGGTGACCGAGTACAGCATCGGTAGTCAGGTGATCTACGGCGCGTTCGCGTACCCGGTGGCCGAGCGCGCGCATGGCCGCGTGCAGGACCTGGCCGAGAAGCACGGCGTGGGCTTCTTCGATGTAAGTGCCGATGAAGCCGCGATCGTGTTCCCCGATGGCCTGGTGCTGATCGCGTAGATCCACGCCAAGCGTGGACGAATGTGTAGAGTCGAGCCATGCTCGACTCCGTGGCCTGTCAGTCGAGTGGCTCTACAGGAAGCGCATCACGCTCACGTCAGAACAGCGTGCCCTGCACCGTGGGCTGCTCGATGCGCGTTGGTTGTTCGACCACCGCTTCCGCACCCAGCCGCCAGGCCAGCCCGCCCAACCGGCTGGCGTGACGTTTCAAAGCGGCCTGCAGCACATCGGCGCTGCCGGCCACATGCAGCACCTGGCGGGCGCGGGTCAGGCCGGTGTAGATCAGTTCGCGCGACAGCACGCGGCTGTCCTGGCGCGGCAGCTGCAACCACACTTCGTCGAACTCCGAACCCTGCGCCTTGTGCACAGTCATCGCGAAGGCGCTTTCGTGCGCGGGCAGTGCGGCCGGGTGGAAGGCGCGCGGCTGGTCGACGGTGTCGCCGGGGAACCAGGCCACCATCGCGCCGCTGCCATCGCGCAGGCAGATGCCAATATCGCCATTGAACAGGCGATGACGGTAGCTGTTCTCGGTGACCAGCAGCAGCCGGCCCTGGAAATAGCCCGGCGTATTGCCGGCCAGCAGCTGTTCGATGCGGCTGTTGAGCCCGCGTGCGCCCTGCGGGCCTTCGCGCAGTGCGGTCAGCACGCGCAGGCGTCCGGCCTGCTGCAGGGCGAGTACCGGATCGGCGGCGTCGGCCAGTGCGCGCCAGTGGCCCAGCAGGTGCTCGCGCTGGCCACGCAATGGATCGGCTTCGCCTTCGTGGAAGTGCACGCCCGCCAGTTCACCGCTGCGCAGCAGCTGCAAGGCGGCACTGCTGTCGCCTTCGCGCACGGCATGCGCCAGCGGCGCCAGGTCCAGTGCATCGCTCTGCCGGTAGCCGCGCTGCAGCTGCACGCGGCGGCCGGCGAAGGCGCGTGGTGCGGCCTGCGGCTGCAACGTGGCCGGCGCCAGCAGGCCATGCAACGCCTGCGCATCGTCGGCACGGGTGCCGATGCCATCACCGCTGGCACGCAGGATCGCGCTGAGCACGTCGCCCGCCTCCACCGACGGCAGCTGATCGGGGTCGCCAAGCAGGATCAACCGGGTGCCACTGGCGATCGCATCGACCAGCTTGGCCATCATCGGCAGATCGATCATCGACGCTTCGTCGACCACCACCACGTCCACCGGCAGCGGATTGTCGGCATGGTGGCGGAAGCGTGGCGAATCGGGAATCACCCCCAGCAGGCGATGCAGGGTGGTGCCGGTGCTGGGCAGTGCCGCGCACAGCGCCGGGTCCAGCCCCTGTTCCTGCAGGCGTTGCACGGCGACGCGCAGGCTCTCGGCCATCCGTTCTGCGGCGCGACCGGTGGGCGCGGCCAAGGCGACCTCGGGCAGCGGCTGGCCGGCATGCCGCGCCTGCGCGGCCAGCAGCAGCAACAGGCGCGCGATGGTGGTGGTCTTGCCGGTACCAGGGCCGCCGGTGACCAGCGCCAGCGGATGGCGCAGGGTCACGCCGGCCGCACGTGCCTGGTGATCTTCGCTGCCGGACGCCTGCGGGAACAGCTGCGCGAACAACGGTGCCAGCGCTGCCATATCCGGTGCCGGCAGCGGATGCCGGCCAATGCGTTGCAGGCCAGCGGCCAACTGGCGTTCGTACTCGCGGTAGCGGCGCAGGTAGAGCAATCCGTTTTCCAGCACCAGCGGCGCGTCCGCGGCGATGGCATCGGCCTGCTCCGGCGTCGCCACCCACGGCGACGCACGCAGCTGCGCCAGCCAGTCCTGCGCGGCTGGCCACTCGGGCACGCCTTCCAGCAACCGCTGCGGTTGCGCGGGGTCGAACGCGGCATGGCCTTGCGATACCGCCAGGGAAGCCAGGGCGGCGGCCAGCGCCACGCTGTCGGGGGTGTCGTCGCGCAGTCGCTGCAGGCTGGTCGCCAACGCGTGGTCGAGGGTGCGCAGCTGGCCCTTCTGGTGCAGTTCCTTCAGCAGGCTCATGCGCTGGCTCCACGGGCACGTGCGGCCAGCTCGGCCTGGGCCTGCTCGCCACCGGCGAACAATGCATCCAGCGCATCCACCAGCGCCAGCGGGAAGCGGTCCACATGGACGCCGTTGCCGGCGGCATCCAGGCCGCGGCAGAACAGGTAGCGGATGCCGCCCATGTCGCGCTCGTAGTCATAGGCCGCGCCCAGGCGGAAACGCAGCCAGCGATGCAGCGCCACCGTGTAGATCAGCGCCTGCAGGTCGTACTCGCTGTGGCGCATGGCAATGGCCAGCAGGTCCGGGCTGTAGCCGGGCAGGCGGTTGGATTTGTAGTCGAGCACGTACCAGCGCCCGTCGCGCACGTAGGTGAGGTCGATCATGCCGGTCATCAGCCCTTCCAGGCGGCGGCGCTGGCCAAAACCACGGCGCGCGCTGGAAACCCCATGCGCGTGCAGCACCTGCAGCAGCGCCGGCACCGCGGTCGGCTCGATGGCGAAATGGAAGTCGATTTCCGCACGGCGCTCGCCTTCATCCAGGCTGTGCAGCGCACCGCCCTCCGGCAGCGGCACGGTCAGCGTGTGACCGACCAGCGGCACCAGTACAGCCACGCCATCCTCAAGGTCGGCATCAGCGTAGCCCTCGTCGTGCAGCGCCTTGCGCAGCACCTCGGCCTGGCCCTCAGGGGCTTCCAGGCCCGGCTGCCAGCCACCCCAGGCAGCGAAGTCGACGTTCTCCATCGCTTCGTGCAGCACGTTGCCGAAGCGACTGCCCATGAAGCGCGGATCGATCGGGGTGCTGTCCTCGGCCGCCGCAGCGGGTTCCGGCAGCGCCGGTTCCAGCGGCAGTTCCGGACCCGCCGGTTCGTCGGCGGCGGGCGCCGGCAGCTCGGTGGCGGCGGCTTCGATATCGCTGCCGGCACCGGCATCGGCGTGGGCCAGCTGGGTGAAGCTGTAGACCCACCAGTCGTGCGGCACGCGCCGGGTCAGTGCACGCACCGCCGGCAGTTCGCCTTCCACTTCGGCGGCAAGCTGCGGCAGTGAGGCGGGCACTTCGCTGTTATCGATATGCACATCGGCATGGGCGCGCAGCGCCTGCAGGTCGCCCAGCAACGGCGCGATCCGCGTCTTTGCCAGCCCGGCCAGATCGCCCACCGCGATCCACAGCGCATGCTCGGCGCGGGTCAGGCCGACATACAGCAGGCGCGCATCCTCGGCGCGCTGCTCACGCTCGCGCTGGGCACTGGCCGTTTCCCAGGCCTCGTTCTTGTCCAGCTTCCAGTGCAGCTGGCGCTCGCCAGCCACGTGCACGGTGCAGTGCGACGCCGTGTTCGGTGCACCGCCGTCGATGCCGACGAACGGCAGGAACACCAGCGGGTATTCCAGGCCCTTGCTCTTGTGCAGGGTGATGATCTGCACGCGGCGCGCATCCGATTCCAGGCGCAGCAGCTGCTGCTCGTCATCCTGGTCGGCGCTGGCCATCTGCCCCTGCAGCCAGTCCAGCAGGCCATGCATGCCCAGCGCCTGCGCCGAGGCCTCCTGCAGCAGTTCGCCCAGCTGCAGGTAGTTGGTCAGGCGGCGCTCGCCGTCGATCAGCGCCAGCAGGCGTTCGCCCTGTGCGGCGCAGACATCGGCGATCACCGCAAACGGTCCACCGCGCTGCCAGCGCTCGCGCCAATGCAGCAGCTGCGCCTGGAATCCACGTTGCAGGTCGCCCTCGCGTTCCATTGCGGCGATCGCACTCGCCCGCTGGCCAAGCAGCACGGTCGCCAGCGCCGCACGCAGGCGCCCTTCATCGGCCGGTTGCAGCAGCGCCAGCAGCAGCGCGCGCAGATCACGTGCCTCGTGGGTGGCGAACAGGCTCTGCTTGCCCGCCGCCACTGCGGGGATGCCGACCGCTGCCAGTGCGCGCTGCACCAGCGTCGCCTCGCGGTGCGAGCGCACCAGTACCGCGATGTCGCCCGGCTGCACCGGGCGCCCACGCAACACGGCGTTGCCCGCGCGCGCATCGACCAGGACCTGGTGGATCGCGGCCACGCAGGCCTGGGTCGCTGCATCACGCGAGGCGTCGGCACTCATCGCCTTGTCGCCGCCGCTGCGCAGCACGCGCAGGGTCAGTGCCACGGCGGCACGGCCATCACGCAGGTAATCCGCATCGATGCGCACGCCACCGGGGCGCACCGGTTCGAACTGGATGTCGCGCTCGAGAAACGCGTCTTCGCCACCGTTGTCGTAGAGCGCCTGCAGGGCACGCAGCACGGCCGGGCGTGAACGGAAGTTCTGGTCCAGCACCGGCGCCTGCTGCGCCACCTGCTTGGCCTTCAGGTAGGTATGGATGTCGCCACCGCGGAAACCGTAGATCGCCTGCTTCGGATCGCCGATCAGGAACAGCGCGGGCGCCAGGCCCAGCTCGCGCACTTCCGGCGAATCGCCGAACACGGTGTGGAAAATGCCCCACTGACGGTCATCGGTATCCTGGAACTCATCGACCAGCGCGATGCGGTACTGCGCGCGCAGCTGCCTGACCAGCGCCAGGCGCTGCGGCCCTTCCAGGGCCAGTGCCACGCCATCGATCAGATCGTCGTAGGTCTGCACCCGGCGCGTGCGCTTCAGTGCCTGCAGGCGCTGCGTGGCTTCGTCGCGCAGGCGGTGCAGGAAATTCAGCGCGGTGGCACGCAACCAGGCATCGCGCTCAGCCAGCAGCGCCACATAGCGGGCCAGCGGCGCCTGCAGCGGCGACGACGGCGTGCGCTCGGCGAACTTCTTGTTGGTCTTGGCGGCCAGCGCCTCCGGCAGCAGCGCCGGCAGGCGCTCGTTGGCCAGCAGCTCGCGCGGGTCGGCGCGCTCGGCCCAGGCCAGCAGCTGCCGGCCCAGCGGATGCAGCCAGCCCAGCTTGTAGGACACGCCGTTGATCCACTTGTTGTCGACCGCATCGCAGAGGTCGATGAAGAACGGCTCGCCATGCTCGCGCACGCTCGCGGACAGTTCTTCAGCCGCGCGATGCAATGCCGGGTGTGGATCTGCCAACACCACCGGCTGTGGCAACGGATGCAGCGGCGGCGCAGCCAGCAGCGCGCGCAGATCGGCGGCCAGTGCATCCGGGCTGGACCACAGCCAAGTCAGCGGCTCCAGCGTGGCCGGATCATTGGCGTGCACGCGCCACAGGTCGGCGGCCAGTTCTTCCAGCAGCTCGCGGTCACTGGCCAGCAGCTCCGGCGGGTCGAAGGTATGGCCGCTCTCCAGCGCATGCTCGCGCAGCACGCGGGTGCAGAAGCCGTGGATGGTGAAGATCGAAGCCAGGTCGATCTCGTCGGCGGCCACCTGCAGGCGACGCTTCAAGGTGGCCGCGCTCTCGGTGCCACCCTGCAGATGGCGCTGCAGCACTTCGCGCGTCAAGCGCACGTCCGGCGCCTCGCCCTCGGCCGGTTCCAGATCGACCAGGCGCGCGGCCAGCGCCAGGCGCTCGCGGATGCGCTTGCGCAGTT
Source organism: Stenotrophomonas sp. SKA14 (assembly GCF_000158575.1). NCBI lineage: Bacteria > Pseudomonadati > Pseudomonadota > Gammaproteobacteria > Lysobacterales > Lysobacteraceae > Stenotrophomonas > Stenotrophomonas sp. SKA14. Next base: position 443,555 of record NZ_DS999412.1, on the reverse strand, counting down.
CCTGGGTGGCGGCGTCGGTGAAGGTCACCGCCAGGATCTGGCCGATGCGCAGCCCCTGCTCCACCACCAGGCGGGTGAACAGCGTGGCCAGGGTGAAGGTCTTGCCGGTGCCCGCGCTGGCCTCGATCAGGCGGATGCCTTGCAGCGGCAGGGTCAGATAGGGATCGCCCGCCATGCGCTGGGATTCCTCGTCGGCGATGGCGGTGTTCATGCGTTGCCCTCCGGGCCTGCCGCGACACCCAGGGTGCGGCCTTCGCGCACCGCGCTGAAGACCACTTGGCTGTTGCGCAGCAGATCGGCATAGCTGGCATCGGTGGCGAACGGATCGGCGCCGCGCAGCAGCAGTTGCCAGGCGTCACTGCTGGATTCACCCCAGCTGCGGTCGCTGCCATGCCACTGCTTCCAGCCTTCGATGCGCTGCTTCTCGCCTGCCGTGTTGTAGAGCACCCAGCCGGTATAGGGAGCGAAGCGCAGCGGTTCACGCAGGCCACGCTGGCGCAGCTGCAGCAGTGCGCGCAGCGCGGCGCGGGCAGCAGGCACGCTCAGTGCTGGCAGCACATGCGGGCCCGGACCGGCATCGCCGCCGTCGTGGAACTGCACCAACGGCAGGGCATCGCCGGCGGCGTTGGCCAACAGCCAGTCCAGGCCCTGGCGGATCACCGCATTGCCGTTGAGGGTGCCGGCGCGCAGGCGCACCAGCCCTTCGGGATGCCGATCGGTCACCCGCCCATGCAGGCGCACGCCGTCGATATCGACTTCATACCGGCGGCTTTCCAATGGTTCGCCCTGCATCCAGCCCAGCAGCGCGCTGGCATACGGACGGGTCTTCAGCTGCTCCACTTCGAACTGGCGCTCACCCAATGCACCCGATGGCAGCAGGCCGCGCGCACGCAACCGCGGATACAGCGGCTCGCTGTCGCCATTGAGCGTGGCACGTACCACCGCTGCCTGCACGCTGCGCTTTTCCGGGCCGCGCGAGGACAGCACCAGCGGCTCCAGGTCATCCACTTCTTCAACCTCGTCGGCCAGGCGCAGGCCCAGCGACTGCGCCAGGAACTGCCCGGCCGGGTCACACAGGAAGCGGCGCAGGGTATCGAGTGCGACCTCGTTCTCCACGGCATCGTCGAGCGGTGGTGGCAGCGGCGCGTCGAACCAGGGCAGCAGGCCACCCCGCTGGCCGGTGAGGCGACCGGCCGCCGGATGCCACTGCCGCCGATAGCTGAAACGGCGCGGATCGCCATCGCCGAACGCAGCAGGCGAGAAAGGCTGCAAAGCGTGACGCACGGTGAAGTCACGCACGGCCGCCTCCGGATCCAGGTGATATGCAGCGGCGGCATCGATCAGTTCACTGACCAGCACCGATGGCTCGCGCACGCTTCCATCACGCGGATCGGCGCCGAGGTAGCTCAGGTAGAACACCTCCTGCGCAGCGGCAAACAGCTGCAGGAACAGGAAGCGGTCGTCCTCGCGGGTGGAACGGTCGCCCGGCCGGCGCCGCGGTGTATCCAGTTCGGCGGTGAGCTGGTTGAGGCCCGCGGCCGGATCACGGCGCGGGAAATCGCCGTCATTCAGGCCCAGCACGCAGATCACCCGGAACGGCAGCAGGCGCATCGGCACCATGCGGCCGAAGCTGATGCCACCGGTCAGCAACGGTGCGCGCGTATCGGCCTCGCCCAGTGCCCCGGCGAAGTGCGCACGCACCACCTCCGGTGGCACGCCTTCGTTGAAGCCGGCCTTGGCAGCGTCCTCGGCAAACTGGTTGAGCAGCTTGCGCAGGCGCTCCAGCGCTCGCTGGCTGTTGGGCGAACTGGGCGCGGTCGGCAGCAGCGCGTCCAGCAGCGACAGCAGGCGCTGCCGCCATTGCGCCGGGGTCAGCAGTTCGCCGAGTCGGCGCTGGTAGACCGCCAGTACACGCAACAGGCGCAGCAGCCGGTCCAGCGCTTCCAACGCACCGCCCTCCAGCTCGATCCACGGCGCCACACCGGCCAGGTCGGCCTCGCTGCCGGTGGCATGGCCGAGCACCAGCCGGTCCAGCGCGAACTGCCAGGTGTAGGCATCGTCGGCCGGTGCCTGGTGCTGGTCGCGATGCTTCGCGTCCAGGCCCCAGCGCGCACCCGCCTGCTGCAGCCAACCATGCAGGCGGTCGAAGTCCACCGCTTCCAGGCCGGCCGCTTCGGCCAGCGGTGCGCTGGCCAGCAGGTCCAGCACTTCGTTCAGGCCAAAGCGCGAGACCGGCAGGCCCAACAGATGCACGAACACATCGGCCAGTGGCTCGCCGGCCAGCGGGCTGCTGTCGGCCAGCGCATAGGGAATGTGCTCTTCCTCGCCACTACGACCGCCGAACACCGCTTCGAGGTACGGCACGTAGGGATCAATGTCCGGCGCCAGCACCGCGATCTCGCGTGCCTGCAGCGGCGGGTCGAAACGCGCGTCCTGCAGCAGGCTGCGCAGCTGGTCGTGCAGCACCTGCAGTTCGCGCAGGCGGGTGTGGCAGGCGTGCACCTGCAGGCTGGGATCGTCACTGCGCAGTCCGTCGCGCAGTTCTCCCGAAGGCAGCGCACGGCGATGGAACAGGTCGCGCTGCAGGCGATGCAGCAGGCTGTCGGACAGGCCGCCTTCATCCAGGGCCGGCCGGGTGTCTTCTTCCGGGTCGGAATAGGCGGCGATCTCGCCGGCCGGGTGCACCACCTCGTAGCTGCCCAGCACCGCCATGAAGTCGCGGCCCGCGGCGCCCCACGCTTCGAGCAGGCGGTTCTCGCCGGCCGCTTCCCCGAACGGATCGGGCGCGCCCGTGCGCAGGCGCTCGGCCAGGGTCTGCAGGTCGCCCCAGTACGACTGCACGGGCGTGGGCATATAGAAATGCAGCTCGCCCACCCGTGCCTGGGTGGCCATCACCCGCAGCACGTCGGGCGAAATGTTGAGCGTCGCAAACGCAGACATGCGCAGCGGCAATCCCTTCGGCAGCGGCTGGCCGGCCCCTTCGAAGCGGTCCAGGTACTCCTGGATGCGGCGCGCACGGTAATCATGGCCACGGGTGATGGTGCGCCACAGGATCGCCTGCGGATCGGCCGGATCGGCACCGGCCGCCCAGCGCAGCAGCCAGTCACGGCGCCAGGCCTGGTACTTCTCGAACACCGAGGCCAGTTCGCCAGCCAGCGCCCACGGCTTCAATGCGTCGCCACCGGCAAGGTAGGACTGCAGCGCGCGCATCGGTGGCTGTGCCAGCAGCGCCGGGTCGCGCAGTGCCTGGTACAGCCGCCAGTGCAGGCCCGCCGCGTCCAGATCGTCCTGCTCGCCACTGACGTTGGCCTTCAGCGCGCGGGCCACGAACTCGCCCGGGGTGAGGAATTCGAGGTTGGCGGCAACGCCGAACTCTGCGGCCAGTGTCGCTTGCAGCCAGCGCCGCATCGCCACCTGCGGGATCAGCACCACTTCCGGTGCCAGCAACGGTTGGCCCGCTACAGGGGCACGCACGTTGCGTGCCAGCAGCGCGGCCAGCACGTCCAGGGAATTGGAATGGTAGAGGCGGAAGTCGCTGCCTGGGTCACTCATCATGCACAGTGTGCAGGAGCGCAGGCAGTATTCAATGGTCGGCCCATCACCGGTACGGATTGTTCCGGCGTCCCGGTCGATTGTCCCGGCCAGGCCAAGGCCTTGCCGTGCAACAATACTGCACCGTCCAGTCTGCTTATGTTCAGCCGGCTGGCCCGATCCTTCGATGTCTAAAAAACGTTAATGGTGCCCATGTCGGCTTCCGCCTCCAGTCTGGTGCAGTTATCCAACGTCCGCATCGACCGGAGCGGGCGCACGATCCTGCGCGATGTGTCGCTGCAGGTGCCCAAGGGCAGCATCACCGCCGTACTGGGTCCGTCCGGCAGCGGCAAGTCGACCCTGCTGGCGGCACTGACCGGCGAACTGCGCCCGGTCGCCGGCGACGTCACCCTGTTCGGCAAGCCGATCCCGCACGACAGCAGCGCGCTGCTGGAAATGCGCAAGAGCGTGGGCGTGCTGCTGCAGGGCAATGGCCTGCTGACCGACCTCACCGTGGCCGAAAACGTCGCACTGCCGCTGCGCACGCATACCCGCCTGCCGACCGCCGTACTGCGCCAGCTGGTACAGATGAAGCTGCATGCGGTGGGCCTGCTGGCCGCCGCCGATGCGTGGCCGCGCGAGCTGTCCGGCGGCATGGCGCGCCGCGTGGCGCTGGCCCGTGCGCTGGCCCTGGACCCGCCGCTGATGATCTACGACGAGCCGCTGACCGGGCTCGACCCGATCGCCTCCGGGGTGATCATGAGCCTGATCCAACGCCTCAACCACAGCCTGGGCCTGACCAGCATCATCGTCAGCCACCACGTGCACGAGACCCTGCCGATCTGCGACCAGGTGATCGCCATCGCCAATGGCGGCATCGTGTTCCAGGGCACGCCCGAGGCACTGCAGTCCAGCCAGGACCCGCTGCTGCGGCAGTTCCTGCATGGCCAGCCCGATGGTCCCATTCCGTTCGATGCCGCGCCGCGCGCGAGGGTCGCCTGATGCCGTTCGTGCAAGCCACCCGTTCGCTGGGCCGCGCCGGCCTGTTCTCGCTGACCGTGCTGCGCGGTTCGCTGCCCACGCGTGATTTCCTGGCCGAGCTGACCCGCGAGATCTACAAGATCGGCGCGCGCTCACTGCCGATCATCGCCGTCGGTGGCGCCTTCGTCGGCCTGGTGCTGACCCTTCAGGGCTACCGCACGCTGACCACCTTCGGTGCGGCCGACGCGCTGTCGACCCTGCTCGGCCTGTCGCTGTACCGCGAACTGGCGCCGGTGCTGACCGCGCTGCTGTTCATCGGCCGCGCCGGCAGCTCCATCGCCGCCGAGCTGGGCCTGATGCGTGCCACCGACCAGATCAAGGCGCTGGAACTGATGGCGATCGACCCGGTGGCCAAGGCGGTGGCGCCGCGCTTCTGGGCGGCGGTGCTGACCGTCCCCCTGCTGACCGGCATCTTCTGTTCGCTGGCGATCAGTGCCAGCTACTTCGAAGCGGTGCATGTGCTGGGCCTGGACAACGGCGTGTTCTGGTCGGCGCTGCGCAACAGCGTCGATTTCTGGGATGACTTCGGCGTGGCGATGCTGAAGTCGGCGATCTTCGGCGGCACCGCCGCGCTGGTCGCCGCCTACGTTGGTTTCCACGCCGAGCCGACCATCGAGGGCACCTCGGTGGCGACCACCCGTGCGGTGGTCAACGCCTCGCTGCTGGTGCTGATGTTCAACTTCGTGCTGTCGGCAATGTTGTTCACCTAACCCCTCCACCGGCGGTGCGCAGGCGCGCGCGGCCACCACGACTCGATCAGGTAATCCACATGGCCATCCGCGGTCCCAGACTCGAATTCTCCGTCGGCGCCTTCCTGCTGCTGGCCCTGGCCTCGCTGATGGTGCTGGCCGTGGCCTCGACCAACCAGCGCTGGAGCTGGGGCAGCGAAGGCTACGAACTGAAGGCGCGCTTCTCCCAGGTCGGCCAGCTGCGCAAGCAGGCGCCGGTCAAGATCGGCGGCGTCACCGTCGGCCAGGTCGCCTCGATCGACCTGGACCCGGTGAAGTTCGAGTCGATCGTGACCCTGCGCATGGACAGCAAGGTCAAGGACCTGCCGGCAGACACCTCGGCCGGCATCTTCACCAGTGGTTTGCTCGGCGAGAGCTATATCGGTCTGCAGCCGGGCGGTGATCCGGACGTGCTGAAGGCCGGCGACGAGATCGTCTTCACCCAGCCCGCCGTGGACCTGATCCAGCTGGTCGGCAAGTACATGTTCAGTGGCGGCGCCGGTGGCGGCGCTGGTCAGAAGCCCAACGATGGCGCGCAGGCGCCTGCAACGGAACCGCAACCATGAAGATGAAACTGATCCCGGCCCTGCTCGCTTCGGCGCTGCTGGCAGCTACTCCGTTCCTCGCCCAGGCCCAGGCCGCCGCCCCCGCCGCAGCCGCGACCCAGGGCCAGGCCGGCAAGGTGGTGATCGATGCCAGCACGCGCATCCTCACCACCCTGCAGCAGCGCCGAAGCGAGTTCAGCAGCAACCCGGCCAGCCTGCGCAGCTACATCGACAGCGAACTGAACCGCACCTTCGACCGCGACTATGCCGCGCGCCTGGTGCTGGGCCCGCACGCCCGCGGCGCTTCGGATGCCGACATCAAGCTGTTCGCTGATGCCATGGCCGACAGCCTGATGCAGCGTTACGGCTCGACCCTGCTCAACATCCAGGGCAAGCCGAGCTTCCGCCTGAAGGGCGAGAGTCCGCTGCCGGGCAACCGCGGCGTGCGCGTCAGCACCGAACTGGTGCGTGCCGGCAGCGAGCCGACCCCGGTCGAGTACTGGATGCGCAACGTCAACGGCCAGTGGAAGATCTTCGACGTCAACATCGAAGGCATCTCCTACGTGCAGACCTTCCGCAACCAGTTCGACACCCCGCTGCGCCAGAAGGGCATCAAGCAGGTGGCCAGCGAGCTGCACAGCGGCAGCATGCAGGCCGGGCCCGCGGGCAATGGCAAGTAACGCACTGGCACTGCTGGAAGGCGACACCCTGCGCCTGCGCGGGGTGCTGGATCGTGCCGCAGTGATCGCACTGTGGCCGCAGCTGCAGGCGCTGCCCGCCCAGCTGGCACGGCTGGAGCTGGGCGAGGTCGAGCGCGTGGACAGCGCCGGCCTGGCCCTGCTGGCCGAACTGGCGGCACGTGCACGCAAGGCCGGCCACCCGCTGGCGATCTCCGGCGCGCCGGCCGGCTACAACGAGCTGAGCGCGGCCTACCGGCTGTCGCCCGACCTGGATTTCAACGCTACTTCTGCTGCGAGCTGACATGAACGTCGTACGCACTCTCCCCCTGATCGTCCTGGCCACCGCCCTGACCGCCTGCGCCGGCAAGCCCGCACGCAGTGATGCACCGGCGGCCAGCACCGTGGTTCCGGCCAATGCCGCTGCCGACGCCCCCGCTGCGGTCACCGATAGTGGAACGGTCGACCCTGCCGTGGCCGCTCCGGCGGCGCAGGCGCCGGTTGCCACGGCCGCAGCGCCGGCCACTCCGGCAGCGCCCGTTGATGGCAATGCAGCGAAGTCCACAGCAGCCACCGCACCCGGCGGCGACGATGATTTCGACGCCCTCTATGGCGGCGCCGGCAACACCACCAACGTGGCGGCCTACGATCCGTGGGAACCGTTCAACCGCAAGGTGCATACCTTCAACAACGCGGTCGACCGCGGCATCGCCCGTCCGCTGGCGACCGCCTATACCCACGTGGTGCCGCGCTTCGCCCGCACCGGTGTCAGCAACTTCTTCAGCAACCTGCGCGCGCCGGTGACCATCACCAACCAGCTGCTGCAGGGCCGCGGCGCCGATGCGTGGGACAGCCTGGGCCGCTTCCTGATGAACAGCACGCTGGGTATCGGTGGCCTGTTCGATCCGGCCAGCAAGGCGATGGTGCCGCGTCGCAATGAAGACTTCGGCCAGACCCTCGGTGTGTGGGGCTGGCGTCGCTCGCGCTACGTGGAACTGCCGTTCTTCGGTCCGCGTACCGTGCGTGATGTGTTCGGCCTGGCCGGTGACATCCCGCTGTCGCCGATCCGCCGCATCGAAGAGGACAAGGTCCGCATCGGCCTGCAGGGCCTGCAGCTGGTCGATACCCGCGCACAGCTGCTGGCGATCGACGACCTGCGCGACACCGTGGTGGACGAGTACTCGCTGGTGCGCGATGCGTGGATGCAGCGCCGCAACTACCAGATCGAGAACGACCTGCGCAGCAAGCGCGACCGTGGCCACGACGATGCCAATTCGCCGATCCCGGTCGATGCGATGCCGATGCCGCAGTGGACCCACTGAGTCCTTTCATCGCTGCATGAAAAACCCCGCCTCGGCGGGGTTTTTCTTTGCCTTCGATTGCGTTCCGGGGCTCCCGCCCTGAGTCCAGGCGGGAGCCTCACCGCAGCCACTGCCGCCAATGGTGACGGACTACAACTGCTTGTCGAGGCTGATCTGCACTCCGTGGTCGCGGTCGTCGCCGCTGCCGACCAGACCTCGATAGTCCACCTTCAGGCCCCAGTTGCGGCCGAAGTCGAACATCACTCCGGCGCCGAACACCCAGCGGTTGCGGTCGAAGCCATCCAGCGTGGTGCGGTAGAACGGCAGCTCGCCGAGGTCGGCGTACTGCAGGGTGGCCACGCCGCTGCCGCTGAAGTCATGCTGGTACTCCACCTTCAGCTGCGGCGTCCACGCGCCCCACCGTGCCGCCCGCCGCACTTCGATCCGCAGGCCGGCATTGCCGGTGGTGGCATCGACGTCCTGGCTGCCGTAGCGCAGCGCGAACAGATCGCTGCCCTGTTCGGCATAACGGTCCAGCGAGCCCTGCGAGGCATCCAGGCGCGCATACGGTGTGAACTGCCAGTCGCCGCGGGCCAGGTCGGCGCCGAAGGCCAGCGAACCGAACCATTGGCTGCCGTTGCGGCGTGCATGCGCGAAGCTGCCATCTGCAGTCACGTAGCGACGCAGGGTGTAGTCCAGCAGCTGGTGGCCGACCAGCGCATCCACGAACAGGCTGCGGCCCAGGCTGTAGCTCGCATACAACGCCATGCTGTAGGCCTGGCCATCGCTGCGGCTGCCACGCTCGCCAACATCGCTGCGATCGCGTCCATATCCCAGCGCGGCACCCACCGCGAGGGTGTCACTGAGCCGGCGGTCGGCACCGATGGTGACACCATCGGTCTCGAAGTCGACTCCACTGCGCTGGCCGCCCTCGTTGCGCCCGGAGCGGATCGTGCCGCCCACCCACAGGCCCAACGGTGCCTGCGAGTTTGCTGCTGGATCGGACACCGCCTGCGCCGGTTCGCGATCGAACGGCTGGCGACGTTGCGCATCGCAGTCCGGGCCCGGCACGTTGCCCACCATCGGTTCACAGCGTCGTGGCGCGTACGACAGGCTCAGGTTGTTGCTGAAGCCGTTGCTGCGGCTGGCGCCATGCAGCCGCTGCATGCGCTGCTGCAGGTTTTCGATCTGCGAATTGGCGAATCGACGGGCCGCATCGCGCTGTGCCGACAGCAGGCCACGCACTTCCGGATCCCGGCTCGGATCGGGCCGCGCGGCGATCTGCACGACGTAGTCGTGGCTTCCGCTGAAGCCCAGCGCGTCGGTCGCAGTGATAGTGAAGGCGAACGCACCCGCGGCGGTCGGCGTGCCGGCCAGGCCACCGGCCGATTCCAGCGTCACGCCATCCGGTAGTGCACCGGCGCTGAGGATGTAGCGATAGGGTGCGGTGCCACCAGCAGCGGTCAGGCGCTGCTCGTAGCGGTGGCCGAACAGTCCCGCCGGCAGGGCAGATGGGGTCAGGGTCAGTACGGGTGCCGACACACTCAACGTGTAGGCTTGGGTGGCCGAACCTGCGCCACCGGTGGTGGCATCACTGACAGCGACGCTGAAGCCGAAGCTGCCCGCCACGCTCGGGGTACCCGCGACACGTCCGGTGCTGGCATCCAGCACCAGGCCCGGCGGCAACGCACCACTGACCAGCGTGTAGCGATAAGGCGCAAGACCGCCGGTGGTCGCGAAAGCCAGCGTGTAGCTGCTGCCGGCCGTCGAGGCCGGCAACGCGCCGGCGACCGGAGTCAGCGACAGGGCAGGCGCGGCGATCGTCAGCGTATAGGCCTGTACCAGACGGGCCGGTGTGCCAGTGGTGCTGTCGGTGATCGTCGCGCTGACGGTGAAGCTGCCCGACTGCGTTGGCGTACCGGACAAGGTGGCGCTGGCGGCATCGAACGACAGCCCGGCGGGCAGCGTGCCCGACAACGCCACGTGATACGGCGCGATGCCGCCGCTGGCGGTGAACACCATCTGGTAAGGACTGCCTGCGGTGCCGCCCGCCAGCGTGCCCGGGGTCGCCACCAGCGCCGGGCTGGCCACCACCAGGCTGTAGCTCTGGGTGATGCTGGCCGGCGTACCGCCGGTACTGTCGGTGATCGTCGCACTCAGCGCGAACGTGCCCGACTGCGTCGGCGTACCCGACAACGTGCCGCTGGCGGCATCGAAGGTCATACCGGCCGGCAGCGAACCATTGAGCACCACGTGGTACGGCGCGATGCCGCCCGTCGCAGTGATCGCCTGCTGATAGGCCGTGCCGGCGGTGCCTGCGGCAATCGTCGCCGGGGTCGCCACCAGCACCGGGCTGGCCACCACCAGGCTGTAGCTCTGGGTGACGCTGGCCGGCGTACCGCCGGTACTGTCGGTGATCGTCGCACTCAACGCGAACGTGCCCGACGTTGTCGGCGTACCCGACAACGTGCCGCTGGCCGCATCAAAGGTCATACCGGCCGGCAGCGAACCACTGAGCACCACGTGGTACGGCGCGATGCCGCCGGTCGCAGTGATCGCCTGCTGATAGGCCGCGCCTGCGGTGCCGCCAGCGAGCGTGCCGGGGTTCGCCGCCAGCACCGGGCTGGCCACCACCAGGCTGTAGCTCTGGGTGATGCTGGCTGGCGTACCGCCGGTGCTGTCAGTGATCGTCGCACTCAGCGCGAACGTGCCCGACTGCGTCGGCGTACCCGACAACGTGCCGCTGGCGGCGTTGAAGCTCATGCCCGCCGGCAGTGTGCCGGTCAGTGCCACCTGGTACGGTGCGATGCCGCCCGTCGCGGTGATTGCCTGCTGATAGGGATTGCCCGCCGTTGCGGACGGTAGCACGGCCGGTGTCGCCGACAGGCTCGGGATGGCCACCACCAGGCTGTAGCTCTGGGTGACGCTGGCCGGCGTACCGCCGGTGCTGTCAGTGATCGTCGCACTCAGCGCGAACGTGCCCGACTGCGTCGGCGTACCCGACAACGTGCCGCTGGCGGTGTTGAAGCTCATGCCCACCGGCAGTGTGCCGGTCAGCACCACCTGGTACGGTGCGATGCCGCCCGTCGCGGTGATTGCCTGCTGATAGGGATTGCCCGCCGTTGCGGACGGTAGCACGGCCGGTGTCGCCGACAGGCTCGGGCTGGCCACCACCAGGCTGTAGCTCTGGGTGACGCTGGCCGGCGTACCGCCGGTGCTGTCAGTGATCGTCGCACTCAGCGCGAACGTGCCCGACTGCGTCGGCGTACCCGACAACGTGCCGCTGGCGGCGTTGAAGCTCATGCCCGCCGGCAGTGTGCCGGTCAGTGCCACCTGGTACGGCGCGATGCCGCCCGTCACAGTGATCGCCTGCTGATAGGGATTGCCCGCCGTTGCCGCCGGCAGCACGGCCGGTGTCACCGACAGGCTCGGACCCGCCACCACCAGGCTGAACAGCTGGCCGACCGTATATGGGCCATTGCCGGTACTGCTGTCCCTGGCCGATGCACTGATGTTGAAGGTACCCGAAGCAGTCGGTGTGCCGCTGACGGTTGCGCTGTTAGCGGTAGTCGCGGTTACCGACAGTCCGGCCGGCAGGTTGGACACCTGGTATCCGCTGAAGGGCGCGCTGCCGCCGGACCAGGTGAACGTCTGGCTGTATGGCATACCGGCCACAGCGGTGAAACCGCCGCTGGCACCGATGGTGATGGTCGGATCGGCGACCGTCACCGTCACCGTCGCTGCCGCGGACGTTCCGCCAGGTCCGGTGGCGGTATAGGAGAAGCTGTCCGGCCCGGCATAACCGGTTGCCGGCTGGTAACTGATCGTGGTCGGGCCGGTCACCAGTGCCGTGCCATGGGTGGGCATCGCCGCCAGCGTCAGCGAGGTGGCGGGACCGCCACTCAGGATCAGTGGTACGTTCGCCGCCAGAGCATTGAAGCCCACGCTCAACGTACTGTTGCCTGCCAGCGGCAGTGACTCCGCGACGGTGATGGTCAGGTTCTCGGTAACGTCGAAGGGCGCACCTGTGCCACTGGTGCTGTCACGGGCGACGACTGTGAAGTTGAACGTGCCCACCGCGGTTGGCGTGCCGCTGATCACCCCGTTGGGGCTGATCGCCAGTCCTGTCGGCAGTACGCCTGTGACACTGAAGGTATAGGGAGCATTGCCGCCACTGACCGGCCCACGATTGCTGCTGAACGGCTGGCCGCGTACTGCGCCTGGCAGCGCAGCGCCCGGCAGGGCCAGGGTCGGCCCGGCCACAATCAGCCCGTAGAACACCGTCCCCATGTTCGGTGTCGGGCTGCTGTCGGTGGCACTCACGCTGAGCGAGAACGTGCCCGCCTGGGTCGGCGTGCCAGACAGTGTCCCGGTGCTGGTGTTGAACGTCAGGCCGGTGGGCAGCGTGCCCGACAGCGCGTAGGTGTAGGACCCGGTGCCGCCGGTAGCCGAGAACGTCTGGCTGTAGGCAACGCCTGCCTTCGCCAAAGACGGCGCCACCGGCCCCACCACCACCGGCGCGTCATCGGAGACGATGGTGACCACGGCCGAGCCGTCGGCCACGCTGGCGTTGACCGGGTTGCTCAGATTGACCTGGAAGGTCTCGTCGGGCTCCACCGTGGTATCGCCGTTGACCAGCACGGTGATCGTCTGCGTGGTCGTGCCGGGCGGGAAGCTGAGCGTGCCGCTGGCGGCCGTGTAATCGGTCGGCGCAACGGCGGTGACATTGGCCGTGGCGTACTGGACCTGGACCGGCAGCGCGCTTGCCGCGGACAGTGTCACGGTCAACACCGCCGGCGTGGTGCCGCTGTTGCCCTCGGTGACGTTGATGTCGGCGATGGACAATGAGGGTGCCGCGTCATCATTGATGATCGTGCCCCGGCCTTGGCCGTCGGTCAGCGTCGCGCCGCTGACATTGGTGACATTGACGAAGAAGTCCTCGTTCAACTCATGCAGTGTGTCGCCATTGACCTGCACGACGAAGCTATAGGTCTGGCTGCCGGCAGGAATGGTCTGCGCGACCAGACTGCGTGCGACATAGTCCGAGCCCGCAGTGGCAGTGCCATTGGCAGTGGCGATGTCGAAGCTCACCCCGCCGGCCGGCGCAGGCGCGTTCAGCGATACCGTGAAGGTGAAACCGGTGGTGCCACTGTCGCCTTCGTTGGCGCTGACGTCGTTGATGCTCAGCCCCGGCAGGTCATCGTCGCGCAGGGTACCGGTGGCACTGGCCGGCACGCCGATCTGATACCCGGCGCCGGAGGCGAGGGTCAACACCACGGTCTTGTCGGGTTCGGGAATCGCGTCCGGGATGGGCGCGATGCTCACGGTCGCGCTGGTGGCACCTGCGCCGATCACCAGCGGCGAACTGACCGCGGTGTAATCGGTACCGCTGGCTCCGGTGCCGCCCAGGGTGAAGGCAATCGACAACGGCACCGGGTTGGGCCGATCAAGGGAGATGGTGTAGACCAGCGGCACACCGCCATTCTCGTTGACGGTTGCCGGCGAGACGCTGACCGTGGCCACCGGGAAGTCGTCGTTGACGATGGTGCCGGTGGCACTGGCCGGTGCACCCACCGTGTAACCGGCGCCCGCGGCCACGGTGAAGATCACCGTTTCATCGGATTCGACCTGAGTATCGGCGACGGGAACGATGTTGAACGTGGCACTGGTGGCGTTGGCCGGGATGGTCACGCTGGACACCGCGCCGGTGTAGTCGGTGCCGCTGGTCGCCGTCCCGGAAAGCGTCAGGTTCACCAGCATCGCGGTCGGCTGGCTGGCGCTGCGCGTCACCGTGTACGCCATCGGCGTGCCACTGTTTTCGAGCACGCTGCTCGGCGATACGGTGATGCTGACGGTGGGCGCGTTGCTGACCGTGAGCGTGAAAGACTTCAGCTCGTAGTAGGGCGCGGCGCCTGCACTGCTGTCGGTGATCCGCAGGGTCAGTGGATAGGCCTGCGCGGGTCCGCTGGGCGTGCCGCTGAAGGTGTCCACGCCGTTGAACGTGACGCCTGGTGGCAAGGCGCCCGATTCCACTGCATAGGTGTACGGCGCAACGCCGCCACTGCCATTCAAGGCCAGCGTGAAGGCATTGCCAATCACTGCCGTCGCGGCGGTGGGCGTGATCGAAAGGCTTGGATTCTGCACCGTGGGCGCGTACGCCTTGTCGACCACGGCACCCAGGTTGTCGGTGGCGCGCACGGTGAAGCTGAAGGCACCGCGCCGGGTCGGGGTGCCCGAGAGCGTGCCGTTGCTGTTCAGTGTCAGGCCCTGTGGCAGTTGGCCAGCGCTGATCGTGTAGGTGTAGGGCGAAGTTCCGCCTGTAGCACTCAAGGTCTGGCTGAAGGCCGTGCCGGCCGTCATCGGATCGAGGACCGCAGGACTGACCACGATCGACGACGCCGGCGGGTCGATGATCATCGTCACCGTGACCGTATTGCCGTCGGTGTCGGAGAACTCAAAGACATCGCCGACGGTATTGAGCCCGTTGTGGCTGTAGTCGACGAACCAGCTGCTGCCGGCGATGCGCAGGATGGCACTGCCACGCTGCGGGAGCGCGGGTCCATCGACGGGACCATCACCGGCGAAATTGATGTTCCTGGCGCAGGCCGTGACGTTGATCGGCACGCTGCCTCCGCTCGGCACGTGCACCGAGAAGGGGCCGCAGAGGGTGGACGTATTGGCGGCGGAGGCCAGCCCGGGCCACAGCAGGGCCAGGCAGGACAGCAGCAGGACGAACGCGAACGAACGCGCGGAACGCGCGGTACCGGAAAGGAACGCCATGACTCTTCCCCCTTAGAAGAATCCCACCTGGATGTGGAACAACATCGAGGTGCGCGTTCCAGCTGGCGGTGCTTCCGGGGAGGTTCTCCCCTGCCAATCCCCGGCGGTGCCAGCGGTAGGCCATCCACGCCCCTCCGTGGCGCCATTGGAACAGAGTCCCCGACCAGAAGATAGAGCTACAAGGGTCTGGCGATGCGCGGGCACAGGCAGGGACTTGTACACAACCTGAATGGCCTTCAGAGTACGCGGGCGCCAGTCCGGCGCCCCGCGCTCAGCATCCAAGGGGGATTTCGATGAGCGATGTCTATCTCGGCCAGATCATCATGGCCGGTTTTCCTTTTGCACCCAGGGGCTTCGCCTTGTGCGACGGCCAGATGATGTCGGTCCAGGCCAACCAGGCCCTGTTCGCTCTGTTGGGGGTCCAGTATGGCGGTGATGGCCGCACCACCTTCGCCTTGCCCGACCTGCGCGGCCGCGTGCCGGTATCGGCCGGCATCTCGGTGGACTCCGCCTGGCAGCCTCCGGCGCAGCCGGTAGGCACGGCCGCCGGCGCCGAGTCGATCACCCTGCTGGTCGGCAACATGCCGCCGCATACGCACGGGGTGCTGGGCGTGACCAGCGCCGGCACCGTGCGCAACCCCACCGGTGCCACCTTCGCCGGCACCGCCAGCAACCCGAAGATGTATGCCACCCAGGCCAGCCCGGCCGTGCCGCAGGCCGGCGGGTCGGTGGGCGTGTCCGGCAGCAACCAGGCACACGCGAACATGCAGCCCTTCGGAGTCATCAACTTCTTCATCTGCATCGAGGGCGGACTGTACCCGCCGCGCGACTGATCGCGCCGGCACCAACGCACTCCGTTCCGCCCTACTTTCCAGGAGCACGCACAGATGAGTACGCCTTTTGTCGGCGAGATCCGCATGTTCGGATTCAGCCGCCTGCCGGTTGGCTGGTTTCCCTGCGACGGCCGCCTTGTGCCGGTCGCCGGGCAGGAAGCACTGTTTACCCTGATCGGTACCACCTACGGCGGGGACGGCCGGAACACCTTCGGCCTGCCCGACCTGCGTGGTCGCCTGCCTGTTCACCAGGGCCAGGGATTGGGATTGACCCAGCGCGTGATCGGTCAATCCGGCGGCACCGAATCGGTAACCCTGACCCTGCCGCAGCTGCCAGCGCACAACCACCCACTGAACCTCACCAGCGCCGCCGCCACGGCGGACGTACCTTCGGCTACCGCCGTCCCGGGCTCGGCCAGCGGCGAACCCTACTACGTCACCGACACCAACGGCGCCACCGCAATGGTGCTGGATTCGGCTGCAGTCTCCGCCACCGGCAGCAGCCTGCCGCACGAGAACTGCATGCCGACCCTGACCGTTCAGTACTGCATCGCCTGGTCGGGCATTTTCCCGTCACGCGGCTGACCTTCCTTTCGCAACCGGCGGAGACCCGATCATGACCGAACCCTTCTACGGCGAAATCCAGATGTTCGCCTTCAACTACAGTCCGGCAAACTGGGCGTTCTGCAACGGAGCGCTGATTCCCATCCGGCAGAACCCTGCGCTGTACTCGCTGCTGGGCACCCTGTACGGCGGCGATGGCGTGAACACCTTCCAGTTGCCGAACCTGGTCGCGCGCGGCGCCACCCACCAGGGCAGTGGGCCGGGGTTGACCCCGCGCACCACCGGCGAAACCTTCGGTAAGGCTGCGGTCTCGTTGACCACGGCCATGCTCCCGGCACACCGCCACGACCTGGTGGCCTACGCGCAGCCCGCCGCCAAGCGCACCGCCACGCCCGTGGCCAACGGTGCGCTGTCGATGCCCGGATCAAACGCGATCAAGCCTTTCAGCGCAGAGCCACCGGCCACGCCGATGTCACCGACCCTGCTCGGCCCTGCCGGCGGCGGGCAGCCGCATGAGAACCGGCAACCGTATCTGGCGGTGAACTTCTGCATTGCCCTGCGCGGCAATTTCCCGCAGTTCGAATGATCCCGGTGCAGGCATTGGCGCCATTCCCGACGGAACGGCTCCGTCCATGCGTCGAAGCACCCACGCCAGCGGCATGGCGCTGGCGTGCGCTCGGTGATGCCGACCTGCCATGGTTGCAGGCGCTGTATGCCAGCACCCGCCAGGAGGAACTGCAGGCTGTGCCATGGCCGGACCTGGCCAAGCAACAGTTCCTGGCGCAGCAGTTCGCGGCCCAGCACCAGCACTATCTGCAGCACCACCCGCAGGCGCACTACCTCGCGGTCGAGAAGGACGAGCAGGCGATCGGTCGGGTCTACCTGGACCCGACCGGCGCCGATGATCTGCTGATCGACATCAGCCTGCTGCCGCACTGCCAGGGCAACGGACTCGGCAGCGCGATGATCCGTTGCCTGCAGCAGGCATCGGCGGCACGCCTGCGCGCGCTGTGCCTGCACGTGCAGATTCACAACCCCGGGGCACGCCGGCTTTACGAGCGCCTGGGATTCACCGCAAGTGGCGCGTCAGGCAGCAGCCTTCATGTTGCGATGCGCTGGAATCCGTTGGCGTAGCCGGCCCACGCCGGCATCAGGTGAATACGGCCTGGTAGAGGAAGCCCGCGCGCTCCTGTGCGATCGGCACCAGGAAAATGCCGACCTCGCCCACCCGTGCGTGCCGCATGGGAAAGGTCTGCTGCGGGAACAGGATGGGCGCGGCGTTGCGGAACAGAAGTGAGAACGGTGCTCGTGGTGCGTCGGCGCGCGCCCCCGGCAGCGCACGCGCCTCGACCAGCACGAAATCAACCCGCATGCCATCCAGATCGGCGGCGAAGGTTTCATCCACGCAGCCGGCAAAGTGTTCAAGCGTAAGCAGATCCAAGCCGCGTCCCCTGTCGGCATGCCGCGAGCAGCGCGGCGGTGACATCCTCGCCGCTGCGTAGTGCCCGCGCAAGCGCGAGTGCAGGCGCGATACGCGCCTGCAGGCGTTTCTTTCCGGGTAGGTGCCAACCTTGGTTGGCACGCGTTCCTCAAGCCGCCAGCGCCGCCTCGATGGCCTCGCGCAGGCGCGCATCGTCGGCAGCCACGTCCGGGGCGAAGCGCGCGATCACCTTGCCGTCGCGGCCGACCAGGAACTTCTCGAAGTTCCACAGCACCGCCGGTGCCGGATGGATCGGGATTTCCTTGCTGGCCAGGCGCTCGCGCAACGGGCCTTCACCGATCGACTGCGGCTGCGCGGCGGTCAGCTGCTGGTACAGCGGGTGGGTGTCGTCACCGGCCACGCTGATCTTGGAGAACATCGGGAAGCTGACATCGTAGGTGAGCTGGCAGAACTGCTGGATTTCCGCCTCGCTGCCCGGCTCCTGGCCGAGGAAGTTGTTGGCGGGGAAGCCCAGCACTTCCAGGCCCTGTGCGTGCTTTTCCGCATACAGCGCCTGCAGGCCTTCGTACTGCGGGGTCAGGCCGCACTTGGAGGCGACGTTGACCAGCAGCAGCACCTTGCCCCGGTAGTCGGCAAGCGAGGACGGCTGGCCGTCGATGGTGGTGAGGGAAATGTCCTGGATCGAAGTGCTCACGCGGGGGCTCCGGCTACAGCGGGGAATGGCCCACCAGCATAGCGCCGCGCGATGCCGGTAGTGCCGGCCGCTAGCCGGCAGTTCCGTCAGTCCACGCAGATCGTGCCCTGCGCCTTGCCGTTCTCGATGCGCTGGCGGCAACCAAAGTTCTGGCTGGCATCACGCTGGCAGGTACCGGTGGTGGTGCTGCCAGCGGCCACCTCACCCCCGGCCAGGCACTGGCCGGTGCAGTCGCTCTTGCCGCTGCAGGCCTTGCCGGCATCGGCATGGGGAATCACGCACTGCTCGCGCTGCAGGCGGCCGAGCCGCTGCAGGGTACCGCCGGCAGCCTGGCAGTCGACGTCGCGCGCCTCGCGATAGGCCTCGGTGGCTTCGGGCGTGGCGGCCGCCCCGGCCTGCCCTGCCGGACCCACGGCCGGTGGCGCACTGCTGCAGGCGGCAAGCAGCGCGGTCAGGACAAGACTGGTACAGAGGCGCAGGCGCATGGCGATACCTGATCGAAACGGACAGGCCGCCAGCATACGCACCGACGATGCAGGCGGCGTGTCAGCGCGACTCAGGCCTCCTCGCCGTCGCTGCCCTCGTCCTCGGCCTCTCCCGCGGTGTCCCCCTCGGCCAGGTCGCCCAGCAGCGACTGCGCCTGTTCGGCAGCCAGCGATTCCACGCCGCGCAGGCGCCGTTCGATGGTGCGCGTCTTGCGGCTGGCCTCGCCAATGCTGCGGCCGACGGTGGTGATCTGCTTTTCGGCCTTCTCGAGGATGCCGGCGAACTTGCCGAACTCGCTCTTCACCGCGCCCAGCAGGCTCCACACCTCGCTGGAGCGCTGTTCGATGGCCAGCGTGCGGAAACCCATCTGCAGGCTGTTGAGCAGCGCGGTGACGGTGGTCGGCCCGGCCACCACCACGCGATGCTCGCGCTGCAGCAGGTCGACCAGGCCCGGGCGCCGGATCACCTCTGCATACAGGCCTTCGGTGGGCAGGAACATCACCGCGAAGTCGGTGGTATGCGGCGGTGCGATGTACTTGTCGCAGATCGACTTGGCCTGCACGCGCACCGCACGTTCAAGCTGGATACCCTGCAGGCGCACGCCCTCGGCATCGCCCTGTTCCTGCGCATCCAGCAGGCGTTCGTAGTCTTCGCGCGGGAACTTGGAGTCGATCGGCAGCCACACCGGCGTGTCGTCGTTGCTGCGGCCGGGCAGGCGCACCGCGATGTCGACCATTTCACCGCTGTCCGGACGCACCTTCACCGCCCGCGCGTACTGCTCCTGGGTCAATGTCTGCTCCAGGATGTTTTCCAGCTGCACTTCGCCCCAGCTGCCGCGGTTCTTGACGTTGGTCAGCACGCGCTTGAGGTCGCCGACGCCGGTGGCCAGCTGCTGCATCTCGCCGAGGCCGCGCTGCACCTGCTCCAGCCGTTCGGAGACCAGCTTGAACGAGTTGCCCAGCCGCGTTTCCAGCGTCGACTGCAGCTTCTCATCGACGGTGTGGCGCATCTGTTCCAGCTTCTGCGCATTGTCGTTCTGCAGCGCGCGCAGCTGTTCTTCCAGCGTGGTGCGCATCTCGGCGATGCGCTGTTCATTGCGCTGGGTCAGTTCCTGCAGGCGCAGGCCCAGGCTTTCGGTCAACCGCTGCTGCGACTGCGCGCCTTCCTCGCGCCCCTTGCGCGCATCGTCCACAAGGGTCTGGCGCAGTGCACCGAGCTGGGTATCGGTGCGCCCGGTGAGCTCCTGCAACTGCTGGCCGAAGGCGTGGATGCGTGCCTCCTGCTGCTGGCCAAAGGCTTCCAGCTGGCCGCGCAGTTCCTGCAGGCGCTGCCCCATCAGTGCCGCGCCACGCTGCTGGCTGTCGGCGGCCTCGGCGCGTGCCTTGCGGGCGTCTTCGCCGAGCGCTTCGCGCAGCAGATCCAGGCGCTGGTCGGTGCGGGTCGACAGGTCGGTCAGCGCGCGGGCGAAGCCATCCAGCTGTTCGCGCAGTTCGCTGCGCCCGGAGCGGGCCTCCTCGCGTACGGCCTGTTCCAGGCGGTCATGCGGCGGGCGGCGCAGCAGGGCGACCAGCTGCAGGATGAGCACGGCCAATAGAAGGCCGCCGATGAGCAGGAATTCGGTTTGCATGTGGCAAGTGTAGGCTGGCACCGTCTCAAACGCTGCGCCGGGCCATGCTGGAACTGTACGGAAAGCCGACCTCGATCAACGTGCGCAAGGTGCTGTGGCTGTGCGCCGGGCTCGACCTGCCGCTGCAGCACGATCCCGCACCGGCGCCGGAGCTGCTGGCCGCGCTCAACCCGAACCGGCAGGTGCCGGTGCTGCGCGACGGCGGTTTCGTACTGTGGGAATCCAACAGCATCTGCCGTTACCTGGCCGCCCGCGCCGGCCGCGACGACCTGCTGCCCGCCGCGGCGCAGCCCCGTGCGCGGGTGGAGCAGTGGATGGACTGGCAGGCCAGCGACCTCAACAGTGCCTGGCGCCACGTGTTCATGGCCCGGGTGCGGCAACACCCGGACTACCCGGATGATGCCCGCGCCGAGGCCAGCCTGGCGCAGTGGAATCGCCTGATGGGCGTGCTCGACGCGCAGTTGGCGGATGGCCGGGCCCATGTCACCGGCAGCGCGTTCACCCTCGCCGACATCGTGCTCGGACTGTCGACCCAGCGCTGGCGCAGCACGCCCGGCAGCACGCCCACGCTGCATAACGTGGAGGCCTGGTTCGAACGCCTGCGCCAGCAACCCGGTTTTGCCGAACACGTCGACAACGGCGTGGCCTGAGGCAGGGGCGCGGGAACGACCCGGTCTTACCAGCCTTCCAGCACGATCTTGCCCTTGGCGCGATGGCTCTCCAGCAGCGCATGGGCACGCCGCAGGTTGGCCGCGTCGATGCGCCCGAAGTGCTCACCCAGCGTGGTCTGCAGCACGCCTGCGTCGATCAGCTCGGCCACCCGGTTCAACAGGTCGTGCTGGCGCTGCATGTCCGCGGTCTTGTACAGCGGGCGGGTGAACATCGATTCCCAGTGCAGCGACAGCGCCTTGCGCTTGAGGGCCATCACGTCCAGCTGTCCCGGGTCGTCGATCAGCCCCAGCTGGCCCTGCGGCGCCAGCACCTCGACGATCTGCGCATAGTGCTGGTCGGTGTGGGTCAGGCTGGCCACGTGCTGCACCTCGCTGATGCCCAGCCGCGCCAGTCCCTCGGCCAGTGGCAGGCTGTGGTCGATCACATGGTGCGCGCCCATGGCGTACACCCAGTCCTGGGTATCCGGACGCGAGGCGGTGCCGATCACCGTCAGCTTCGTCAGCTTCCGCGCCAGCTGCACCAGGATCGATCCGACGCCACCGGCAGCGCCGATCACCAGCAGGGTCTGGCCCTCGCCGCCGCCTTCGGCGATGCGCAGGCGGTCGAACAGCAGCTCCCAGGCAGTGATCGCGGTCAGCGGCAACGCCGCGGCGGCAGCATCACCCAGGCTGGCCGGCTTGCGGCCAACGCTGCGCTCGTCCACCAGCTGGAACTCGGCATTGCTGCCCGGACGGTCGATCACGCCGGCGTAGTAGACCGCATCGCCGGGCTGGAACAGGGTCACCTCGCTGCCCACCGCGTCGACGATGCCGACCGCATCCCAGCCCAGCACGCGCGGGCCGTCGGTAGCCATGTTGCGGCGCACCTTGGTGTCGACCGGATTCACCGCCACCGCGCGCACGGCCACGCGCAGGTCGCGCGGGCCGGGCTGCGGCAGCTCCAGTTCGATGTCGATCAGGGCCTGGGCATCATCGATCGGCAGGCCGGCTTGGGTGTAGGCAATGGCGCGCATGGCAGCGGTCCAGTGGGGAAGAAGCACACAGGTTGCGCCGCGCGCGGCGCTGCAGAAAGGCGCAGAATCGGGCAGGACTTTCACTCCAGTAATGAAAATGATCCGTTTCGACGACCTGCAGTTGTTCGTCCGCACGGCTGCACTGGGCAGCTTCTCGCAGGCCGCGCGCGAAGCCGATCTGCTGCCCGGCCAGGTCGCTGCGGCGGTGGCGCGGCTGGAGCGCGAGCTGGACCTGCGCCTGTTCGTGCGCACCACCCGCAGCCTGCGCCTGACCGGCGAAGGTGCGCTGTACCTGCCGTATGCCCAGGAGGTGCTGGCCACCCTGCGCGAGGGCCAGGCGCGCGTGCAGGGCGAGGACACCGAACTGCACGGCACCCTGCAGCTGTCGGCGCCGTCGGACTTCGGCCGCAACCTGCTGCTGCCCTGGCTGAGCGCGTTCCGTGCCGCGCACCCGCGGCTGCGGCTGCACCTGCGCCTGTCCGACGAAGTGGCCGATGTGTTCCGCGATCCCGTCGACGTGGCGATCCGCATCGGCCACTTCGACGACGCCAGCTACGTCGCCCTGCCCCTGCTGGAAGGCAACCGGCGTGTGCTCGCGGCCTCGCCCGGGTACCTGCAGCGGCGCGGCACGCCCACCCGCCTGGACGAGCTGCGTGAGCACGACTGCCTGGTCTACCAGCTCAGTGGCCGCGCCTACGATCGCTGGTCATTCGACGTCGAAGGGCGCCGCAGTGTGATTCCGGTGCGTGGCCCGCTGGTCTGCGACGACGCCGACGTGGTGCGGCGCTGGGCCGTGGCCGGCGAAGGCATCACCTACAAATCCTGGCTGGACCTGCGTGAGGATGTGCAGGCCGGGCGCCTGCAGCTGCTGCTCGATGGCGTTGGCAGCAGCATTCCGCTGCAGCTGGTGTGCCCGCATCGCAAGCAGTTCTCGCCGGCGGTGCGGCAGCTGCACGCGCAGCTGCGCCAGCACCTGCAACCGCTGCTGTCTGGCATGCCCGGCGGCCCCGCCAGCCCTCTGTCGCCAATCGCGGCGCTGGCCGACAATGGCGGCCCCCCGTAACAAGAGAACACCGCCATGCCGTGGATGGGCATCCAGGACCTGTGGACGTTTCTGGTCGCCGTGCTGGTGTTCCTCGCCCTGCCCGGTCCCGGTACCTTCACCCTGCTGACCGCCACCGGCCGTGGCGGCGTGCGTGGCGGCTACACCGCATTGGTCGGCCTACTGGTCGGCGACCAGATCCTGATGTGGCTGGCCCTGGCCGGCGTGGCCGCACTGCTGAAGGCCAATCCGCTGGTGTTCCATGCCGTGCAGTACCTCGGTGCGGCCTATCTGGTGTGGGTCGGCATCAGCCTGCTGCGGACCCCGAAGCACGAAGGGGGCGAAGCCGGCCCGATCCGCATGCAGCCGGGCCGCTACTTCCAGCAGGCCATCCTGGTCAGCCTGCTCAACCCGAAGGCGATCCTGTTCTACATGGCGTTCCTGCCGCTGTTCATCGACCCGAAGGCGCACCAGGGCATCGCCACCTTCGCGGCACTGGCCGGCATCATCCTGGTGGTCAGCATCGCCTATTGCTCGATGCTGATCGGCGTCGGCAACCTGGCCCGTCGCCGCCTCATCCAGCACCCACGAATCAGCGATGCGCTGCGCCGCGTGGCCGGCCTGTTCCTGGTGGGGTTTGGTATCCGCCTGGGGCTGAATGGTTGAGCGGGCCAACCCATTGGCCCCACTGCGCTGGACGCCGCCCGCTGAATCGGCTCTGCCGACCGGAGGGACCTCGGACGAATTCGATCTTTGCCTGCAATTGTGCTGATTTCGTCACTTCAGCTGATGGCGAGCCACCATCGCTGACGTATTCAACCCATGCACGACCCCCGTCAGTGGTAATGCTGCGCTGCGTTCGGTCACACTCGGGAACTTGTCGTTCTTAGTCACCCCTTCCGAGGCCTGCATGTCCCTGCTCCGGCGCAAGTCCCTAGATTCCGTCACCGTCCACGAAGCCGGCAGGCGTCTGATCCCCACGCTCAGCTGGCCACACCTGATCGCGCTGGGCATCGGCGCCATCGTCGGTACCGGCATCTACACGCTGATCGGCGTCGGCGCCAACCTGGCCGGCCCGGCCGTGCTGATCTCCTTTGCCATCGCTGGCGCGGTCTGCGCCTGCGCGGCGCTGTCCTACGCCGAGCTGTCGACGATGATGCCGGCCGCCGGCAGCGCCTACACCTACAGCTACAGTGCGCTGGGCGAGGTGTTCGCCTGGGTGGTGGGCTGGAGCCTGATCCTGGAGTACTCGCTGGTGGTGAGTACGGTAGCGGTGGGCTGGTCCGGCTACTTCGTCGGCTTCCTGGAATGGGTGCACACCCAGTTCGGCTGGAATGTGCACCTGCCGGCCTGGCTTGCCGCCGGCCCGCA
This sequence comes from Stenotrophomonas sp. SKA14, assembly GCF_000158575.1. NCBI lineage: Bacteria > Pseudomonadati > Pseudomonadota > Gammaproteobacteria > Lysobacterales > Lysobacteraceae > Stenotrophomonas > Stenotrophomonas sp. SKA14. The sequence goes on along the minus strand of NZ_DS999412.1, from coordinate 419,210 downwards.
CGTGGAAGGCGGCATGATCAACCTGCCGGCGATCGTCATCACCTGGCTGGTGGCCGGCATGCTGATGGCCGGCACCAAGGAAAGCGCTACCCTCAACGCCATCCTGGTGGTGTTCAAGCTGATCGCGCTGGCCATTTTCGTGGCCGTCGCCCTGCCCGCTTTCGACAGCGCCAACCTGCAGCCGTTCATGCCCTACGGCTTCGCCAAGTCGATCGGCCCTGATGGCGTCGAACACGGCGTGATGGCAGCGGCAGCGATCATCTTCTTCGCCTTCTACGGCTTCGATGCGATCTCCACCGCCGCCGAGGAAACCAAGAACCCGGGCCGCGACCTGTCAATCGGCATCATCGGTTCGATGATCGGCTGCACCATCGTCTACGTGCTGGTGGCGCTGGCCGCGGTAGGTGCGATGAGCTACGCGGTGTTCGGCCACAGCGCCGAGCCGCTGGCCCTGATCATGCGCCAGCTGGGCCACCCGACCGCGGCGATGGTGATCGGCGTGATCGCGATCATCGCGCTGCCGACCGTGCTGCTGGCCTTCCTGTACGGCCAGAGCCGCATCTTCTTCGTGATGAGCCGCGACGGCCTGCTGCCGCGCGGGCTGTCCAAGGTCAACGCCCGTACCGGCACGCCGGTGGCGACCACGCTGTTCACCGCAGTGGTGGTCTCGGCCCTGGCCGGTGTAGCGCGCCTGGACGAGATCGCCGCGCTGGCCAACGCCGGTACCCTGGCCGCGTTCACCGCGGTGGGCATCTGCCTGGTGGTGCTGCGCCTGCGCGAACCGAACCGCGAGCGCACCTTCCGCACCCCGCTGGCCTTCGTGGTTGGCCCGCTGGCGGCGCTGGGCTGCATCTACCTGTTCATCAGCCTGCCGCACCGCACCCAGCTGTACTTCCTGCTGTGGAACGTGGCCGGCCTGGTGCTGTACTTCCTGTACAGCCGCCGGCACGCGCTGATCGCGAAATAAATGGATCACCGGTAGTGCCGGCCGCTGGCCGGCAACCCGGATCCTGTTGATACGGGCAATGCCGGCCAGCGGCCGGCACTACCGCAGGGCGTTTCACACGCCCTGTTTTGCCGCGTAATCCTGCGCCTGGCGCATCACCCGCAGCAGGTTGCCGCCCCAGATGCCGGCAATCTGCTGCTCGGTGTAGCCCTTGCGCAGCAGCCACGCGGTGATCTTCGGCAGCTGGCTGACATCGGGCAGGTCGCTCAGGCCACCGCCGCCATCCCAGTCCAGGCCGATGCCCACATGCTCGGGGCCAACCACCTTGAGGATGTGCTCGAAGTGGGCGAAGAAGTCGTCCAGGCTGGCATGGCGCACCGGATGCTCGTGGTCCAGCTCCTGCTCGGCCTTCAGCAGGGCAACACCCTGCTCGATGCCCATCCCTTCCCAGCCACCCAGCTGCTTGCTCAGCGCTTCCTCGGCCTGCTTGCGCTCCGGTGTCTTGGCGGTGTCGATCAGGTAGCCGCCATAGGCATTCACCTGGATCACGCCGCCGGCCTTGGCCAGCTTGCGCAGGCGTGCATCGTCCAGATTGCGCGGGTGGTCGTAGACCGCCTTGGCCGAGCTGTGCGAGAGCACGAACGGTACCGGCATCATCGCCAGCAGGTCGTCGAACACCGCGTCGGAGGCATGCGACTGGTCGATCACGATGCCCAGCTTCAGCGCCTGCCGCACCAGATCCTTGCCCGCCGGGCTCAACCCCTTCCACTCCGCGCCCTTGGGGTCGGTGGCGGAATCGGCGAACTCGTTGTTGGCGAAGTGCACGGTGCTGAGCAGGCGCAGGCCGGCGCGGTGGTAGAACGAAAGCAGGCTCGGGTCTTCCACCAGCGGGCTGGCGTTTTCCATGCTGATGTAGACCACGCGCTTGCCGGCGGCCTTGATCCGCGCCGCGTCATCGGCGGTCAGCGCCAGCGCGAAGCGCTCGGGATTGGCCGCCAGCATCTCGCGGATTTCCATCAGTCGCTGCAGGCCATGGTCACGCTCAGCCAGGTGGGCCGCTGCGCTGCGATCGCCCTGATCGGTGTAGATCGCCCAGAAGCCGCCGTCCAACGCGCCTTCGACCATGCGCGGGTAGTCCACCTGCGAAAGCGCGTTGCGGTCGTGGCGCTGCTCGATGTCGAAGCCGCTGCGACCGAAGTTGGCCGGCGTATCCAGATGGCTGTCAAGGGTGACCAGGCGCTGTTGCAGCGCCTTGGCACGGGCCAGCTCCTGCGCGCTGAACTCAACGGCGTGGGCGGACAGCGGCGCGCACAGCGCCAGGGCAAGCACGACGGACAGGTGGCGCAACGAAGGCATGGGCTCTCACCGGCATTGGGAAGAGCCCGACCATAGCGCTGCGGCCCGCGGATTTGTAGAGCCGGGCCGCGCCACCTGAACAATGGGGCGCCATTCTCACGAACGCATCGCAATGCGCGGGATGCTTGCCGCCGGGCAGTGGAGATGATTCATGCCCGCCTGATCTGCGTGGAGGCCGAGCATGGGCTCGGCTCCACATCACCGGGGTCAGCCCGGCAGGAAGTGCTGCATCAGCTGCAGTTCCTCGATGGCCGCCATGTACGGCGCGAATCGGGCATCGCCTTCAGCGAAGGCCTGCGCCACCGCCTGTGCACTGGCAAGGTCCTGCCAGTGCGCGATATCGACGAAGCGATCATCACCGTCCATCGGCGAGAACGGCTGGTAATCGATCAACCCAGGGAACTGTGCGATCACCGCGCGCAGTTGCATGCGCAGTATCGGCATGTCAGCGCGTGCCTCGGGCTTGACGGTGAACACGGCCAGTTCAAGGACGGACGTACGTGCGTGCATGGGAGGGATTCCACTGTGGATGAGCGGGCAGTCTGTGCTTGCCCTGCTGCCACCGGGGTGTCAGTGCGCGCGCTGTTCCCAGGCCCGTTGCTGATGTTGCAGATAGGCTTCGAGCGTGACCCGGGCAGGCAACGGCACGTCAACGGCATCGTCCATCGCCTCGATCTGGTCGAGGCGGAAGTCGCGATAGTCCTGCCGCAGCGCGCACCAGCTGCCCAGCGTCCAGTGCTGCCCCCAGTGGAACAAGCCAAGCGGGAACACGCTGCGTTGACTGATGTCACCCCGAAGGCTGCGGTAGCGCAGTTGGACGCTGCGGCGGTCGGCGATGGCGGCATGCAGCGGCTGCCAGCAGGGCAACGACACCGGCACGGCCCGCAGCGCGCGGGCGATGCGCGCGGGTGCGATGCGCAGGGGCATCGCCGCCTGCAGCTTGTGCAGCAGCGAACGTGCCGCTGGCTGCAGATGACCACCACCACTGCACGCCAGCATCTCCACCGCCAGCTGAAGCGCTTCGGCTTCGGCCGCATCCAGGCTCAGTGGCGGCAGTTCGAATCCCGCATCGAGCCGGTAGCCGATACCCGCCTCGCCGTAGACCGGAATACCAGCCACGGACAGATCATCGACGTAACGATAGATGCTACGTACCGACAGGCCCAGCTCCGCCGCCAGCACGGCGGCGGTCACCGGCTGGCGTACACGGATCAGGTTGACCAGCTGGAACAGGCGGTCGGCTTTGCGCATGGGCCTTTCCTGGCGATGCCACAGTGGCCAGCCCATGGCCGGCCGGGCAGGCGCCGCGGGTCAGTCGACCACGCGGCAGAACACGGCCTTGAGGTAACGCGATTCCTGCACGTGGGCCATGAACGGATGGTCCGGACCGGCGCCGGCCACCTTCAGGATCTGGATCGTGCGGCCGGAGAAATACGCCGCGCGGCGCAGCATGTCGAGGAACTGGTCCTCGGCCACCAGGCCGGTGCAGGAGAACGTGGCGAACAGGCCGCCCGGCTTCACCACGCCCAGCGCCAGCTTGTTCATGTCCAGGTACTTCTTCAGCGCAGTGATCACTTGGTCGCGGTCACGGGTCATCTTCGCCGGGTCCAGGATCACCACGTCGTACTGCTCGCCGCGGTTGGCGGCATCACGCAGCCACGGAAAGATGTCGGACTGGACGAACTTCGGGCGCACGTTGTTCAGGCGCGAATTGCCCTTGGCGATCTGGATGACGTCTTCATCGATGTCGATGCCGACCACTTCCGAGGCGCCACGCGCCGCCGCATACACCGCAAAACCGCCGGTGTTGCAGCACAGGTCGAGCACGCTCTTGCCTTCCACCTGCTGGCTCAGCCACTCGCGGTTCTCGCGCTGGTCGGCGAAGAAGCCGGTCTTGTGCGCACCGGCCGGGTCGGCGCGGAACTTGATGCCGTACTCGGTGATCACCGCTGCTTCGGTGGTGGTATTGCCGTGGAAGTCGAAGCTTTCCTGCTTCTGCACGTGCTCGTCGGCGAAGCTGTGGAAGCGGCAGCCCGGGAACTGCTCGCGCAGGGCGTCGTAGATCCACTCGCGGTGGCGGAACATGCCGGCGGCGAAGAACTCGACCACCACCAGGTCGCCATAGCGGTCGACCACCAGGCCGGACAGACCGTCGCCTTCGCTGTGCACCACGCGCCAGGCGTCGGACACCGCATCGAGCTTCAGCACCTCACGGCGCAGCGACACCGCCTGGGCGATCTTGCGCGAGAACCAGCCGGCATCGACCGGCACGTTCGGGTCGGTTTCGAGGATGCGCACGGCAATGCGCGAATGCCCGTTGTAGAACCCCCGGCCAATGAACTCGCCATCGATGCCGACCACGTCGACGATGGAGCCGGGCTTGGGCCGGACGGTCGGCTTCTCGACCAGTTTCTGGAAGATCCACGGGTGGCTGGAACGCCACGCATTCTTGAGGCGGACAATCGGAAGGGGGGTATTCATCCGCCCATTGTAGCCGGGGGGCGGCGGGGGCCGGAAATCCAGCACGGGCGCGGCAATTGACGGCGGCCCGGCCAGACGGCAGAATCGGCGCCAGAAGGGGAGTAGCTCCCAGACGTTGTCGCCGTCAATTCGAGCCCGCAGGCTCCGGTGCAACGGCAGTTCCAGCCATTGGAACTGCGAGCGAGACCTTCGCCGTACTGGCGAAGCTCTGTCCCTGGATCCCCTCCCGATCCTCCGTTGCAGATCCTCGCCGTCCGGCCTGGCATTCATCTTTCCAACGGACATTCCCAATGCAGACGATCGGTAACGTGTGGTTGTGGGGCGGCTTCGCAGCGGTGGTGGTCATCGCCCTGCTGGTCGACCTCGTGTTGATGCGCCATGGTGGACCGCACAAGGTCACCTTCAAGGAGGCCCTGTGGTGGTCGATCGGCTGGGTCGCGCTGGCCCTGCTGTTCAACGCCGGCCTCTGGTACTACCTCAATGAGACCGCCGGCCAGGTCGTGGCCAACAAGGTCGGCCTCGAATTCCTGACCGGCTACCTGGTCGAGAAGGCGCTGGCGGTCGACAACATCTTTGTCTTCCTGATGATCATGAGCTACTTCGCGGTGCCGGAGGAGCAGCGCCAGAAGGTGCTGATCATCGGCATCCTGGGTGCGATCGTGCTGCGTACGATCATGATCTTCGCTGGTAGCGTGCTGATCAGCCAGTTCCATTGGCTGCTCTACGTGTTCGGTGCCTTCCTGCTGTTCACCGGCTGGAAGATGTGGTTCGCCGCCGGCCAGGAACCCGATCTTGAGACCAATCCGGCCCTGCGCTGGATGCGCAAGCACCTGCGCCTGCTGCCGGACTACGCCGGCAACGCGCTGAGCGTGAAGCGCGATGGCGTGCGCTGGTTCACCCCGCTGTTCGCGGTACTGATCCTGATCGCGGTCACCGACGTGATCTTCGCCGTGGACAGCATCCCGGCGATCTTCGCGATCACCACCGACCCGTTCATCGTGCTCACCTCCAACGTGTTCGCGGTGCTGGGCCTGCGCGCGATGTTCTTCCTGCTGGCCGGCATGGCCGACCGCTTCCACCTGCTGCCGTACGGCCTGGCGCTGGTACTGGGCTTCATCGGCATCAAGATGATGATCATCGACCTGTTCAAGATCCCGACCCCGGTGTCGCTGGGCGTGGTCGCGGTGATCATCGCCGCCACCGTGGTGCTGAGCCTGAAGTACCCGCCCAAGGAAGGATCGGGCCACGCCTGAACCTGAATCGCTGAACGGCACGGCCGGCGGGATTGTCCCGCCGGCCGTCTCCACTCTCCCGCCGCGGCGGCCTTGGTTTCGCGGCAACCACCGCCATTGCTGAGGTATGGACAACAACGCGCCCCTGCCCGCCGGCGACGTACCGGCCCCCCGCAATGACCGCTCGCGCATCCTGCGGGCGTTCAATGCCAGCCTGGCCGCCGTGCTGGTGCTGGTGGCCGTGTTCGCCCTGCAGGGCACGTTCGACTGGCGCCCCTGGGCGGTAGCGCCGCTGGAAGCCAAGGGCCTGCTCGGCCTGGTCGGTGGCCCGATGCTGCATGCCTCGGTCGAGCACATCGCCGCCAACAGCATCGCCATCCTGATCCTCGGCACCCTGGCCGGCAGCGTGTATCCAAAAGCCACCGTGCGCGCCCTGCCCCTGCTGTGGCTGGGCTCGGGCCTGGGTGCCTGGATGCTGGGCAATCCGGGCAGCGTGCACCTGGGCGCCAGTGGCGTGACCCACGGCCTGATGTTCCTGCTCGCCAGCCTCGGCCTGCTGCGTCGCGACCGCGCGGCGATCGCCACCGGCCTGATCGGCATGCTGTTCTATGGTGGCATGCTGATGACCGTCCTGCCGCACGCCGACGGCGTGTCGTGGCAGTCGCACATGGGCGGCGCCTTCGCCGGCATCATTGCCGCGCTGCTGTTCCGCAATGCCGACCCCCTGCCGCCGCGCCAGCGCTACAGTTGGGAAGACGAAGAGGATGAGGCCGAACCGCTGGCCGACGACGAGCTGGAGCCACCGTCGCCACAGCGCGTGCCGGTGTTGTGGCAGCCGCGCGAAGGCCAGGACTACGTGGTGATTCCGTTCCGGCGGCCGGACGATCCGCGCGGCTGAGGTGTGATAGTGCCGGCCGCTGGCCGGCAACCCGGTAATTCCCA
>NZ_DS999412.1:282865-412233 GCF_000158575.1 Stenotrophomonas sp. SKA14 | reverse complement strand
CGGCACTACCGGGGGAGAATCAGTTCCCCGCCGCACCCATCCCATCCACCGCCTGCCGGCCCAGCGACGGGTCGTCGGTGAAGAAGGCATCGATGCCGGTGGCCAGGTAGGCGCGCATCTCGGCGATGGAACCCTCGGCGTTGCGTGCGTTGTCGGCACCCTTGCGCAGGTTGCTGGCCTGGAAGTGGTTCTCCGGGCGGAAGGTGTACGGGATCACCATCAGGCCCACCGCATGCGCATCGCGCACCAGCGAGGTGGGCGTGCCCAGCGCGCCCTTGTCATCCAGCGGAATGATCGAACGCAGTTCCGGGCCGATGCTGTCGGCGTACACGGCGATGTCCTTCAGCCCGGCCGGGGTCATCATCTGTGCATAGGTCAGCGTGCCACCGGCCTTGGCGACGTCGGCCGGCTGGGTGTCGCCCTTCCACAGCAGCTGCAGCAGGCGGATGTTGCTGTCGCGCGGGATCTTGCCGCGCAGGTAGCGCAGGTTGGCGGTCTCGAACGACTGGATGGTGACCGGGCCGACGTTGGTATAGGCGTTGCCGCGCAGCGCCGCCAGCAGTTTGTCTTCCATCGGCAGGCCGATCGACTGGAAGTAGGTCGGGTGCTTGATCTCCGGCACCAGGCCGATGCCACGGTTGGCACGCCCGGCCTGCTGCACCAGGAAGGCGAGGATCTCGTCGAGGCTGGCGATGCGGAACTGGCCGTCGTAGGCGGTGCTGCGCAGTTCCGGCAGGCGCTCGCGCGCGTACAGCGTCTTCAGCTCGGCCAGGGTGAAGTCCTCGGTGAACCAGCCCTCGACCTTCTGCCCGTCGATGACTTTGCTGGTACGGCGGCTGGCGAACTCCGGATGCGAGGCCACGTCGGTAGTGCCACCGATCTCGTTCTCGTGGCGGGCCACCATCTTCCCGTCCCTGGTCATCACCAGGTCCGGTTCGATGTAGTCGGCGCCATCGGCAATCGCCTGCGCATAGGCGGCCAGGGTGTGCTCGGGCAGCAGCGCGCTTGCACCGCGGTGGCCATAGACCGACACCTTGTGTGCGGCCGGGGTGGAGGATTCAGCACTCATGGCCACCGATGGTGCCACGGCCAGCGACAACAGCAACGCACAACCCCACGACTTCACTGCGACTTCCCCAAGCGGTATGTGATGGGCGTCAGTATGCGGCGGCAATGTGACAGGCGGGGGACCCCATGCATCCGGTAGTCGCCGACCTTGGTCGGCGCTCTGCCGGCTGGCGTCGATGACCCCGGACGCCCTGTGCCAACCAAGGTTGGCACCCACCAGAGCGTGAGCCCGTTCGGGGATCTGGCCCCAGCGTTACTTGCCGATGCAGAAACTGGAGAAGATCCGTCCCAGCAGATCATCGGCGCTCATCTGCCCGGTGATCTCGCCCAGCGCATCGTGGGCCAGCCGCAGTTCCTCGGCCGCCAGTTCCAGGTGTTCGTGGGCCAGCTCCCCATCGGCGCGCTGCGCATGTTCCTGCGCGCGCTCGATCGCATCGACGTGGCGGGTGCGCGCGGAGAACTCGCCGTCCACCTGCTCCCCTGCCCCGGCCGACGCAATCGAGCGCAGGCGCGCATGCAGGTCATCGAGCCCGGCACCGGTCGCGGCCGAAACGAACACGCGATCCGGATCGTCCAGCGTCGGCAGTGCCGTCAGCAGGTCCGACTTGTTGTGGATGTAGACCTTGTGCGGCACCGCCATCACCGCATCACCGAGGGCCGCTTCACCGGCCGCCGGATCGCGTGCATCCAGCACGATCAGCGCCAGGTCGGTACGCTCGATTTCCACATGCGCGCGACGCATGCCCTCGCGCTCGATGGCGTCTCCACCGTCGCGCAGGCCGGCGGTGTCGACCAGGGTCAGTTCCAGGCCGTCCAGGCGGATCGTCTCGCGCAGCGTGTCGCGGGTGGTGCCGGCGATGTCGGTGACGATCGCACGCTCGCTGCCAGCCAGTGCATTGAGCAATGAACTCTTGCCGGCATTCGGTGGCCCGATCAGCACCGCGTGCAGGCCATCGCGCAGGCGACGCCCCCGCTCGGCGTCGCGGCGCAGCAGGGCCAGATCGCTGCGCGTCTGTTCCAGCCCGCGCCGGACCTGCGCGCCACCGAGCGTATCCAGTGGTTCGTCGGCGAAATCGATGGCCGCTTCCACATGGATGCGCAGCAGCACCAGCTGTTCGAGCACCGCCTCGATGCGGCGCGAGAACACACCGTCCAGCGAACGGCGTGCAGCGCGCGCGGCACGGTTGTCACCGGCGGCGATCAGGTCGGCGATGGCCTCGGCCTGGGCCAGGTCCAGCTTGCCGTTGAGGAACGCCCGTTCGCTGAACTCACCCGGCCGCGCCTGGCGCGCACCCAGCGCGATGCAGCGCGCGACCAGCTGCTGCAACAGCACCGGGCTGCCATGTCCCTGCAGTTCCACCACTTCTTCACCGGTAAAGCTGTTGGGCGCCGGGAACCACAGCACGATGCCATCGTCGATCACCTCATCGTCGGCGTCGCGCAGGCGCGCGTAATGCGCATGGCGCGGGCGTAGTGCAGGCGCACCCAGTGCGTTGGCGATGGCCGCCGCGCGCGGGCCGGACAGGCGCAGCAGGCCGACACCCCCGGCGCCGGGTGCGCTGGCGATGGCCACGATGGTGTCGGTGTGGATCGTGGTATCCATGGCTCAGAGCTTCTCCAGCTGCGCGCGCGCCTGCGCGGCGCCGCTGCCCTGCGGCTGCAGCGCCAGGTAGGTGGTATAGGCCTGCCTGGCCTTGGGCTTGTCGCCTGCATTGAAGTAGGCATCGCCCAGGTTGAGATGGGCCACCGCGCGCGACGGGTCGATCTTCAGCGTGTTCTCCAGCCAACGCGCCGCTTCCGCATAGCGCTGCTGACGGTAGTAGACGAAGCCGAGATTGTTCGCCGCCTGCGCGAAGTCCGGGCGCAGCTTCAGTGCTTCGGTGAACTGGGCCGCCGCTTCGTCGTACTGCTTTTCGCGGTACAGCTGCAGGCCGCGGTCGTTGGCCTGCTGCGCGCGCTGGCGGTCCGAGGCCGGGCCGGCGCTGGGCACCACCAGCCTGGCCTTGCCGCCCTGCAGGTCGGCCACGGTCACCGGTGCCTGGGTGCCCTTGGCCTCGCTCGCAGCATCGACCTTGTTGTTCAGCGCGATCGCATCGGCGGTCAGCTGGCGCGTATCGGCGGTGAGGAACTCCTGGCTGTCGGGCACCTGGAACACGAACTCGCCGCCCTGCGAGCCGGGCAGGCTGCCGAAGGCCGGGGTCTGGTGCGAAACCGCCGACACCGCCGGGGCCACGTAGGCGGCCAGCTCGGTGCCGGTGATCAGGCCATCGCCATTGAGGTCGCCCTTGCCGGCCAGCGCCTGCAGCAACACCCAGGTGAACACCGAGTGGCCGTTCGGGCCGGCATCGGCCACCTGCTGGTCGGCACCGCCGGCGGTCAGCATCTGCCGCGCGCTGCGGCGTGCGTTCTCGCGCAGGAACGACGACGACGAGGGGCCACCCCGGGTCAGGCCGAGGCCGCTGTAGCAGGCATCCATCACGAACATCACGTGCTTGGCCTGCATGCTCTCGGCAATGTTCTGGATGTCGGTCATCGCGATCGCGTCGGTGGCGAACTCCTTCGGGTCCGAATCCACCGGGATGATGTAGCCGAGGTCACGCCCGGAGGCGAGCTGGCGGGTCGCACCGTGGCCGGCGAAGAATACGAACACGCGGTCGTTCTTTCCGGTTCGGTCGTCGGCCAAGCGGTCGTGGAAGGCGGCCAGGATGTTGTTGCGGGTGGCCTGCTCGTTCTTCAGCACGATCACCTGCGAGGACGGGAAGCCGAACTGCCCGGTCAGGGTATCGGCCACCGCCTGTGCGTCATGGCTGGCGTACTCCAGCTTCGGCCACTTGGCATAGGTGTCGATGCCGACCACGATCGCCCACGACTTCTCGTAGCCGGTGGTGACGGTGGCATCGCTCGCGGCGCCCTTGCGGGCGCGGCTGACGGTGAAATCGCGGCCGTTCCACCCCGCGAACTGGTAGCCATCGGCAATCAGGCGGTCGAGGATCTGTGGCAGTGCCTTCACCGCGCGGTCATGGATGTCATGGAACAGGATGATGCCGCGCTGTTCCTTGTTCACCTGGTCCAGCACGCGCTGCACGATCGATTCCGGCACCGGATCGGCCCAGTCCATGGAGTCGATGTTCCACATGATCGACTTCAGGCCGGCTTCGTTGAGCAGCTGCAGGCCTTCGGCATTGCGCGCGCCATAAGGGAAGCGGAACAACGGTGCACGCTTGCTGTCGACGTCCTTCAGCAGGGTGTCGGTGTCCAGCACCTGCTGGCGCAGCGCATCGCCGGTGGTGCGCGAGAGCTGGGCGTGGGTCAGGCTGTGGTTGCCCACCGCATAGCCCTCTTCCATCAGGCCGCGGCTGATCTTGGCCATCGGCCCGAGGCTGACCTTGCCGTCGCTCTCGACCTTGCCCAGGTTGCGGCCCACCTCGAAGAACACGCCCGGCACGTCATAGCGCTTGAGGATGGCCACCACTTCATCGGTGTAGGCCTTGTGCGGGCCGTCATCGAAGGTCAGCACTACGGTCTTGGCCGGCAGGTCGCGGCCGAAGATCTCGCGGTCGCTGTCCTTCATCGACATCGGGTACGGCTCGACCACGCCGTAGTCGCGCAGGATCGCTTCGCGGCTGTAGTCCTTGCGCAGGTGGGCGATGTAGTCCTCCCACTTCTCCCGCTTCAGGTCGATGGCGCGGGTGCGCTCGAAGCGGCTGAAGATGCGGGTCAGTTCCTGGTTGTAGTTGCGCTCGATTTCATCGAGTGCGTCCAGGTCTTCGCCGATGCGCTGGTGCAGCTTCACCGCCGGCAGCGACGAATCGGTACCGACCCGCTCGTGCAGATCGCGCAGCACTTCGCGGAAGGCCAGACGATCGGCGTCGAACAGTTCCGGTGCCGACTCGATGTAGTCCAGCACGGTGCCCAGGGTGGCGAAGCGCTGCGGGCTGGTACCGCGCAGCAGGGTGTCGAACTGCGCGGCAATCGCCGTGCGCTGTTCCAGGCCATCGTGGAACAGCTGCTGGCCAACGCGCGTGGAAGTACCCCGGTCCGTAGCGCTCTGCTGGTCTTCATCGGCCAGCAGCACGATGATCCGGCGATAGCCGTCCAGCTGCTTCTGCAGTGCCGCCAGCAGCGGGGCGGCGGCCGGATCGGCGGCGGCGGCGGCCTGCGCGCTGGGCTGGGTGACGGCGGTCGCCGGTGCCTTCGCATCCTTGTCGCCGCAGCCGGCAACGACCAGGGTCAACAGCAGCGAGGGCAGGAACAGGCGGAACGACGACGCACGCGGCATGGTGGACTCGACGGTGGGGGGAACGGTGTCCCGGGAATTCTAACGCCGCATGCGAAAAGCCCGCCTTGCGGCGGGCTTCTGCTGAGGTCAGCCGGCCAGCGGCCGGCTCGATCGATTACTTCTTCTTGACCGGAGCCGGCGCGGTGGTGGCCGGGACCGGCTCGCCGCCGTGGCGCTTGGTCATCCACCACTGCTGCAGCAGGCCCAGGCCGCCGTTGACCACCCAGTACAGCACCAGGCCGGACGGCATGAAGGCCATCATGACGCCGAACACCAGCGGCATGAACTGCATCATCTTCTGCTGCATCGGGTCCATGCCCGGTGCCGGGGTCAGCTTCTGGGTGAACCACATCACCGCCACGTTGATGACCGGCAGGATGAAGTACGGGTCGCGTGCAGTCAGGTCCTGGATCCAGCCGAACCAGGGCGCCTGGCGCAGTTCGACCGATTCCACCAGCACCCAGTAGAGGGCGAAGAAGATCGGCATCTGGATGAGAATCGGCAGGCAGCCGCCCATCGGATTGATCTTTTCCTTCTTGTACAGCTCCATCATCGCGGTCTGGAACTTCTGGCGGTCGTCGCCATAGCGTTCCTTCAGCTGCGCGATGCGCGGCTGGAAGCGGCGCATCTTGGCACCGCTCTTGTACTGGGTCGCCGACAGCGGGTACAGCACCAGCTTCAGCAGCACCACCAGGCCAACGATCGCCCAGCCCCAGTTGCCGACCAGCTTGTGCACCTGGTTCAGCACCCAGAACAGGCCCTGGCCGATCACCGCCATCATCGAGAAGCGGCTGTAGTCGACCACGCGGTCCAGGCCCGGCACGTCTTCCTTGGCGATCAGGTTGACCAGCTTCGGGCCCACCCACAGGCGGGCCTCGGTGCTGGTGGACTGGCCCGGGGCCACGGTGAAGGCCGGGCCGCGCGCCTCGATCAGGTCACGACCGGCCACCTGCGACAGCACGTAGTGCGCCGTCTGGTCCTTCTGCGGGATCCAGGCGGTGAAGAAATGATGCTGCAGCATCGCCAGCCAGCCGCCGGTGATGTTCTGGTTCAGCGTGCCGTCTTCCAGGTAATCCTTGAACGCACGACGCTGGTACTTCTTGTCGTTGTCGTACCAGGTGGCGCCGTTGAAGCTGAAGGAGTCCGGGTTGGTCATGCTCCGCGACAGGATCGTCGGGGTGCGGTCCAGGGTGCGGTAGACGTAGCCGTTCCACGGCGCGGTGCCGGTGTTGCTGACTTCGTCCTTGAAGCGCACCGCGTACTCGTTGCGCGAGACGGTCAGGGTGCGCTTGATGGTCACGCCGTTGTCGGCGGTCCACACGAACGGGATCTGCAGCTCGTTCTGGCCCTTGGCCAGCACGAAGTCGTTGGTGTCACCGACCAGCTTGAAGCCGTCAGCGCCCGGGACCGGAGTGTTCTTGTCCTCGCTGGCCCAGCCGCTGATCGCGCTGTACGGATGCGCGGGATCTTCGGTCAGCAGGCGCACCGGCGGGCTGCCTTCGTCCTTGGTCTGCGGGAACTGCAGCAGCTCGGCATCGAGCACACGGCCGCCATCGAGCACCAGGCGCAGCACATCGGTGGTGACGGTCACGCGCTGGCTGGCCGGGGTGGCACTGGCCTGGGCCTGCACGGCAGCCTGGCCGGGGGCGCCCGGAACCTGGGCACTGGGGATGGCGCCCGGGCTGGAACCCGGAACGCTCTGTGCGGCGGCCGGGGCCGACGTGGTCGTCGGTGCCGGGGTCGGAGCAGCCTTTTCACGGCTCCACTCCATCCACAGCAGCACGGCCACCATCAGCCAGGCAAAAATGAGGAATACGCGGGTCTGGTTCATCAGCGGACAGGCTCGGCGGGGCCGGGACGCGATGCCGGCTCGGTCAAAGAAGGAGTTGCGATGCCATCAGGCGGCGGCATTGTGCCGTCCACGCCCGGCGTGGGCAATGCACGCAGGCGACGCAGCAGGCGCAGGAAGGCCTGGCGGATCTCGTCGTTGCTGGCGGAACGCGCAGCACTACGAGCCACGACGACGAAGTCGCCTGGCTGGATTTCGGTACGTGTCTGACGCAGGATGTCGCGCAGGACGCGCTTGATCCGGTTACGCCCGACGGCGTTCGGATCAACCTTGCGGGAAACCGCCAGACCCAGCCTGGCCGGCCGGTCAGCCGGCAGCCAGTGCAGGGTCATCAGCGGATCGGACACACGGCGGGCGCCGTTGAAGACCGTTGAGTATTCGGCACGCGTGCGAACCCGCGCAGAGCGAGGGAATCGCTTGCGCGGGTCTGCAGTATTCACTGTCGAAGGGATTGCGTCTGCCGCGAGGTGCGGCATGGCAATCAGGCGCTCAGGACTTTGCGGCCCTTGGCGCGGCGACGCGACAGGATCTTGCGGCCGTCAGCGGTCTTCATACGGGCACGGAAGCCGTGGTCGCGCTTACGCTTGAGGTTGCTGGGCTGGTAGGTGCGCTTCGTGGCCATTGGGGGCCTCTCGTATGAATGGGACGGAAAGAACCGGAAATTCTAGAGAGGTACCCCGCCCCAAGTCAAGCCCTGGCAGCTACGCCAATTCACTGCCCTGTGCAATAGCTGTGGATGTTTTTGTGAATAAGTAGGGGACAAGCATTCCGAAGGCGGGCGCTCGGTGGTAGTCTGAGCCATCCATTTCCCCCCTTTCCGGCCTGTGTTTGGGCGCCTTGTCGCGTCCACGCCCCGGCCACCGGACGATTATTGCTGATGGATGCTTGGTCCCGTAGTCTCGAGCGCCTCGAAGCGGAGTTCCCGCCGGAAGACGTTCATACCTGGTTGAAGCCGCTGCAGGCCGATCTGCGCGTGGACAGCCTGGTGCTGTATGCACCGAATGCCTTCATCGTCGACCAGGTGCGCGAGCTGTACCTGGCCCGGATCCGCGAACTGCTGGCTCATTTCGCCGGTTTCAGCGACGTTTTTCTTGAAATCGGCTCGCGCCCGCGCCCGGTGGAGGCGCAGAACGCGCCGGTTTCCACGCCGTCGGCGCATGTGTCCAGCGAACCGCAGGTGCCGTTTGCCGGCAACCTGGACAACCACTACACCTTCGCCAACTTCGTCGAAGGCCGCAGCAACCAGCTGGGCCTGGCCGCTGCCTTCCAGGCGGCGCAGAAGCCGGGCGACCGTGCGCACAACCCGCTGCTGCTGTACGGAGGCACCGGCCTGGGCAAGACCCACCTGATGTTCGCCGCCGGCAACGCCATGCGCCAGGCCAACCCGGGCGCGAAGGTGCTGTACCTGCGTTCGGAGCAGTTCTTCAGCGCGATGATCCGGGCCCTGCAGGAAAAGACCATGGATCAGTTCAAGCGCCAGTTCCAGCAGGTGGACGCGCTGCTGATCGATGACATCCAGTTCTTCGCCGGCAAGGACCGCACCCAGGAAGAGTTCTTCCACACCTTCAACGCGCTGTTCGATGGCAAGCAGCAGATCATCCTGACCTGCGACCGCTATCCGCGTGAAGTCGAAGGCCTGGAAGCGCGCTTGAAGTCGCGGCTTGCCTGGGGCCTGTCGGTCGCGATCGAACCGCCGGACTTCGAGACCCGTGCCGCCATCGTGCTGGCCAAGGCGCGCGAACGCGGTGCCGAGATTCCCGATGACGTTGCGTTCCTGATCGCCAAGAAGATGCGCTCCAACGTGCGCGACCTCGAAGGCGCGCTCAATACCCTGACCGCCCGCGCCAATTTCACCGGCCGCGCGATCACCACCGAATTCGCCCAGGAAACCCTGCGCGACCTGCTGCGTGCCCAGCAGCAGGCGATCAGCATTCCCAACATCCAGAAAACCGTTGCCGACTACTACGGCCTGCAGATCAAGGATCTGCTGTCGAAGCGTCGGACCCGCTCGCTGGCCCGCCCGCGCCAGGTCGCCATGGCCCTGACCAAGGAACTGACCGAGCACAGCCTGCCCGAGATCGGCGATGCCTTTGCCGGTCGCGATCACACCACGGTGCTGCATGCCTGCCGCCAGATCCGGACCCTGATGGAAACCGACGGCAAGCTCCGCGAGGACTGGGACAAGCTGATCCGGAAGCTGAGCGAATGATGCACGGATGCCGATGAGGCGTCATCGCACAAAACGGTGCAGAATCCGGTAGCAAGCGCGGGACACGTTGTGGATAAAAATGGCGTCTGAAATCGCGCCGATTCTATCCACAGCTTTCCCCACCCCCTGGGGGTCGGTAATACAGAGGGTTTCGATGTCTGAAATTCTTTTATTTACAAAGACTTAGCGTTGTTTTCCAGCGATTCTGTCTCTACCAGCACCACCAAGCTTTTGATTTATTCCACATTTTTTAAAGCATAGGGGCACGGAACCACATGCGTTTCACACTGCAGCGCGAAGCCTTTCTCAAGCCGTTGGCACAGGTCGTCAACGTGGTCGAACGCCGCCAGACCCTTCCGGTTCTGGCCAATTTCCTGGTCCAGGTGCAGAACGGCCAGCTGTCGCTGACCGGTACCGACCTGGAAGTGGAGATGGTGTCGCGGATCGCGGTTGAAGATGCCCAGGACGGCGAAACCACCATTCCCGCCCGCAAGCTGTTCGAGATCATCCGCGCCCTGCCCGATGGCAGCCGGATCACCGTCTCGCAGACCGGTGACAAGATCACCGTGCAGGCCGGTCGCAGCCGCTTCACCCTGGCCACCCTGCCCTCCAACGACTTCCCGTCGGTGGACGAAGTGGAAGCCACCGAGCGTGTGGCCATCGGCGAAGCGACCCTGAAGGAGCTGATCGAACGCACCGCGTTCGCGATGGCCCAGCAGGACGTGCGGTACTACCTCAACGGCTTGCTGTTCGATCTGCGCGGTGACGCCCTGCGTACCGTCGCCACCGACGGTCATCGCCTGGCGCTGTGTGAAACCGATCTGGCCAAGCCGAGCGGTTCCAAGCGCCAGATCATCGTGCCGCGCAAGGGTGTGACCGAACTGCAGCGCCTGCTGGAAAGCGGTGATCGCGAGATCGAGCTGGAAGTCGGCCGCAGCCACGTGCGCGTCAAGCGCGACGATGTCACTTTCACCTCGAAGCTGATCGACGGCCGCTTCCCGGATTACGAAGCCGTCATCCCGATCGGAGCCGACCGCGAAGTGAAGGTTGACCGTGAAGCCCTGCGTGCCTCGCTGCAGCGTGCCGCGATCCTGTCCAACGAGAAGTACCGCGGTATCCGCGTGGAAGTGTCACCGGGCAACCTGAAGATCAGCGCGCACAACCCGGAACAGGAAGAAGCCCAGGAAGAAATCGAGGCCGATACCACGGTCAGCGATCTGGCCATCGGCTTCAACGTGAACTACCTGCTGGATGCACTGTCGGCGCTGCGCGACGAGGAAGTCATCATCCAGCTGCGCGACTCCAACTCCTCGGCGCTGGTGCGTGAATCCAGCAGCGAGAAGTCACGTCATGTGGTGATGCCGCTGCGTCTCTGACGTC
This sequence comes from Stenotrophomonas sp. SKA14, assembly GCF_000158575.1. Taxonomy (NCBI): domain Bacteria; kingdom Pseudomonadati; phylum Pseudomonadota; class Gammaproteobacteria; order Lysobacterales; family Lysobacteraceae; genus Stenotrophomonas; species Stenotrophomonas sp. SKA14. The sequence goes on along the minus strand of NZ_DS999412.1, from coordinate 401,448 downwards.
AGCGCTGTTCCACGTGGAACCGAAAGACGCCTGGGATCTTCCCGGGCGTTTTTTTGTTCCACGTGGAGCATTGGTATTCGCGCTGGCTCAAGCGTTGATCCAACGGCGTTGGAGTGGAGCCTCGCCTGCAGTTCGGCTCCAACATCTGACGATGCGAGTTCGCGTTCGGATCGGATGTGATCAGGATTGTGGTCGCTGGAGGTCGGAGTGCCATTCGCGGCCAGATGATGCGCACTCGCGATGGTCTTCGAGAACGTGGCTGCTGCTTCTGGAAACGACACTGTCCACAGGACGTGTTTGGACGAAATCGGGTCGAGCCTAGCTTCTAAATCTGGGTATAAATCTAAAGCATGGTGGTGATGGTAGGGCCAGATCTCGTGGAAAAATGCACTATCTCTATGTTTTAAAAGGAATTTATACAGCTGAAAGCCCCTGTATAGAGCGCCTTGGGGCTGGGGGGGAACCTGTGGATAGTTTCGTCGGTGCCGCAAAAGGGCTTTTTTATCCACAGATTGCCCATACCTTGTGTATAAGTCATACAGTCCCACTGTGGATAGCGTGGAACGGTCGGTCTGAATTCCTTGAATTCTGTGGAACCCTACACGGGCTCTCATCGCAGATTTGAAGGAATCGGTGGCGGTTTCGATTTGGATCGACGTTGAGGCCGTCCGTAACGCGCCTCGGATGCCGTGAAATCTCTGAAATCTGAGGGTCCACACCGTGGCACCCGGCGCAGATTTGAAGGAATTTCCGGCCCCTCCAGATCGCGAGGGCCGCCGAAAGTGGCCTGTTCACCACATGGAACGCGTTGAGGCAGATCGGTGGGTGGCGCGTCCTGGCCTGGGTGCGGTCGCCACCGCGTCCGGCTTGACCGATGCAGTAAGCTGATGGATTACCCACCCTTCTACCGCCCAGTGCGGATGGTCCTTCGCGCCCCATGCAGATCCGCCGCCTCGCCCTGCACCAACTGCGTCGCTTCAGTGCCGCGGACCTGTTACCGCAGCCGGGCTTGAACCTGCTGACCGGTGACAACGGTGCCGGCAAGACCAGCGTGCTCGAGGCCCTGCACCTGATGGCTTATGGCCGCAGCTTTCGCGGCCGGGTTCGCGATGGCCTGGTCCGTCAGGGCCAGGAGGCGCTGGAAATCTTCGTGGAATGGGACGAACAGCGCGCCAATCACCCGCCCCATCGCCGCAAGGCGGGTCTGCGCCACAGCGGTCAGGACTGGAAAGGGCGATTGGACGGCGAGGATGTCGCGCAGCTCGGGAATCTCTGCGCCGCCCTGGCCGTGGTGACCTTCGAGCCAGGTAGCCATGCGCTGGTGAGCGGCGGTGGAGAACCCCGTCGCCGCTTCCTCGATTGGGGCCTGTTCCACGTGGAACCTGATTTTCTGTCTTTGTGGCGCCGCTACTCGCGGGCACTGAAGCAGCGTAATGCACTGCTCAAACAGGGTGGGCCGTCGCGGATGCTGGATACCTGGGATCACGAGCTGGCCGAGGCGGGAGAACCGCTGACCAGCCGCCGCCAGCACTACCTGGAGCGACTGCAGCAGCGCACGGTGTCGCTGGCGGCCACCCTGGCCCCGCAACTCGGGATACAGGGGCTGGAACTGAGCCCGGGCTGGCGTCGCCATGAGCTTCCTCTGGCCGATGCCCTGCTTCTGGCCCGGGAACGGGATCGCCAGGCCGGTTACACCTCGGTGGGCCCGCACCGCGCGGACTGGAGCGTGGATTTCCACAGCATTCCCGGTCGCGACGCCCTGTCACGTGGCCAGGCCAAGCTGACCGCGCTGGCCTGCCTGCTGGCGCAGGCCGAGGACTATGCGGAACAACGCGGCGAGTGGCCGGTGATCGCACTCGACGACCTGGCCTCGGAGCTGGACCGCACCCACCAGGCGCGTGTGCTGCAGCGTCTGCTCGATGGTCCGGCGCAGATCTTCATTACGGCCACCGAAACCCCGTCGGCACTGCAGGATCTGGCCGACATCACCCGGTTCCACGTGGAACATGCACAGATCGTGGCTGTGCCATAGTGGTCACACCAGGGCCGCTCGACCCCGGCTGGTATAATTCGGGTTGGAATCCTTTCATTCTCGGCGCATCGCTCCACGCGGTGGCCGACCTGCGGAGCCTACGGCAAGCGCAATGAGCGACGAACAGAACACCCCGGCAAACAACGGCAATTACGACGCCAACAGCATTACCGCCCTGGAAGGCCTGGAGGCTGTCCGCAAGCGTCCCGGCATGTACATCGGTGACGTGCATGACGGCACCGGCCTGCACCACATGGTGTTCGAGGTCGTCGACAACTCGATCGACGAAGCGCTGGCCGGCCATGCCGACCACGTGGCAGTGACGATCCACACCGATGGCTCGGTCTCGGTGTCCGATAACGGTCGCGGCATCCCGACCGGCAAGCACGAGCAGATGAGCGCCAAGCTCGGTCGCGAGGTTTCGGCGGCCGAAGTCGTGATGACCGTGCTGCACGCAGGCGGCAAGTTCGATGACAACAGCTACAAGGTGTCCGGCGGCCTGCACGGCGTGGGCGTCAGCGTGGTCAACGCGCTGTCGCAGAAGCTGCTGGTGGATGTGTTCCAGAACGGCTTCCATTACCAGCAGGAATTCAGCAACGGTGCGGCCGTGACCCCGCTGGCCAAGCTGGAGACCACCACCAAGCGCGGTACCACCGTGCGCTTCTGGCCGTCGACCGTGGCGTTCCACGACAACGTGGAATTCCACTACGACATCCTGGCCCGCCGCCTGCGCGAACTGTCCTTCCTCAATTCCGGCGTCAAGATCGTCCTTGCCGATGAGCGTGGCGACGGCCGTCGCGACGACTTCCACTACGAAGGCGGCATCCGCAGCTTCGTGGAGCATCTGGCGCAGCTGAAGACCCCGCTGCACCCGAATGTCATCTCGGTCACCGGCGAACACAACAACATCGTCGTGGACGTGGCGCTGCAGTGGACCGACTCCTACCAGGAGACGATGTACTGCTTCACCAACAACATCCCGCAGAAGGACGGCGGTACCCACCTCGCCGGCTTCCGTGGTGCGCTGACCCGCGTGCTCAACAACTACATCGAGCAGAACGGCATCGCCAAGCAGGCCAAGATCAACCTGACCGGCGATGACATGCGCGAAGGCATGATCGCGGTGCTGTCGGTGAAGGTGCCCGACCCGAGCTTCTCCAGCCAGACCAAGGAAAAGCTGGTCAGCTCCGACGTGCGCCCGGCCGTGGAAAATGCCTTCGGCGCACGCCTGGAAGAATTCCTGCAGGAAAATCCGAACGAAGCCAAGGCCATCGCCGGCAAGATCGTCGATGCCGCGCGCGCACGTGAAGCCGCGCGCAAGGCGCGCGACCTGACCCGCCGCAAGGGCGCGCTGGACATCGCTGGCCTGCCGGGCAAGCTGGCCGACTGCCAGGAAAAGGATCCGGCGCTGTCCGAACTGTTCATCGTCGAGGGTGACTCGGCAGGTGGCTCGGCCAAGCAGGGTCGCAACCGCAAGAACCAGGCAGTGCTGCCGCTGCGTGGCAAGATCCTCAACGTGGAACGCGCGCGCTTCGACCGCATGCTGTCGTCGGACCAGGTCGGTACCCTGATCACCGCGCTGGGCACCGGCATCGGTCGCGACGAGTACAACCCGGACAAGCTGCGTTACCACAAGATCATCATCATGACCGACGCCGACGTCGACGGCGCGCACATCCGCACCCTGCTGCTGACGTTCTTCTACCGTCAGATGCCGGAGCTGATCGAGCGCGGTTATGTCTACATCGGCCTGCCGCCGCTGTACAAGATCAAGCAGGGCAAGCAGGAGCTGTACCTGAAGGACGACCCGGCGCTGGACAGCTATCTGGCCAGCAGCGCGGTGGAAAACGCGGCGCTGGTGCCGGCCGCTGGCGAACCGGGCATCGAAGGCCTGGCGCTGGAAAAGCTGCTGCTGGCCTACGCCGCGGCGCTGGATTCGATCGAACGCAACGCGCACCGCTACGACCGCAACCTGCTCGAAGCGCTGGTCGATTTCGTGCCGATGGACATGGACAGCCTGCGCAGTGCTGGCGAAGGCGAAGGCCTGGATGCACTGGCCAAGCGCCTCAACCAGGGCAGCCTGGGCAGCCCGCGCTTCAGCCTGGAACTGCAGGAAGCCAACGACGAGCGCCCGGCCGCCGTGCTGGTGACCCGTCGCCACATGGGCGAGCAGCACATCCAGGTGTTGCCGATGTCGGCCTTCGAAAGCGGCGAACTGCGCGCGATCCACCAGGCCTCCAAGCTGCTGCACGGCCTGATCCGCGAAGGTGCGACCATTTCCCGCGGCGCCAAGTCGATCGAAGTGGACAGCTTTGCCAAGGCGCAGAACTGGCTGCTCGAAGAGGCCAAGCGCGGCCGCCAGATCCAGCGATTCAAGGGTCTGGGTGAAATGAATCCGGAGCAGCTGTGGGACACCACCGTGAACCCGGAAACCCGTCGGCTGCTGCAGGTGCGCATCGAAGATGCCGTTGCCGCCGACCAGATCTTCAGCACCCTGATGGGCGATGTGGTTGAACCGCGTCGCGATTTCATCGAGGACAATGCGCTGAAGGTCGCCAACCTGGATATCTGACACAATCGGGACATGGCCGGTGCGCGGGGAGTCGCGCCGGCCTTCAACCCTTGAACGCAGGTACCTGATGTCAGCTTCCGCCCCGGTTTCCGCCCCGCCCCCGATTCCGCCGGCCTCGACTGCGCCACGCGCGGGCTCCCCGTTGGCGGGCTTCTTCATCGACCTGGGCATCGCCACCGTCACCCTGTTCGCCTTGAGCCTGATCACCGGGCTGTTCTGGGGGTTCTACCGCGCGATCGTGGTCAGCCATGCCAATGCCGAGGCCCAAGGGGGCGCGCTGTCGCCTGACGCGGTTGGCGCGGCGGTTGGCCAGCCGGGTGCACTGGCGCAGATCCTGATGGCCTTGATCGCCACCGGCGGCGCCGCTCTGGTGGTGTATTTCTGGCGGCGTCCGGCCACCTCGGACGAGCGCTCCGCCTCCCGCCAGGCGCTGCTGCGGCCTTCGACCTGGGGCTGGACCGTGCTGGTGGCTGCGCTGATCGTGATCGGCAGCAATGGCATCGCCTTCCTGGCCAAGCAGTTCGGCATCGAACCGGTGCCGACCAACGTGGAACTGATGCAGAACGCGATCGCGCGTTTCCCGCTGTTCCTCGTGTTGTTCGCCGTGGTGCTGGCGCCGGCCTACGAGGAACTGCTGTTCCGCCGTGTGCTGTTCGGGCGCCTGTGGAAAGCCGGCCGTCCCTGGCTGGGCATCATCCTCAGCAGCCTGGCGTTCGCCCTGGTCCACGAAGTGCCGGGAATGAGCAAGAATTCCCTGCCGGGCATGCTCCAGCTGTGGCTGGTGTATGGCGGCATGGGAGCTGCGTTCTGCTGGCTGTACCGGCGCACCGGCACGTTGTGGGCCGCGATCACCGCACATGCGCTGAACAACGCCGTTGCGCTCGCCGCGATGGTGTTCCTGGGGTCAACGTAACGCCGTGTCCGCTTGACGAAAGATTAAGCCGGTACGCTACACACTGCGGACATGAACACGGGGGAGCTTCCATGAAACAACTGCTGCTGGCCCTTGTCATCACCACCCTGGTCAGCGCCTGCGCGACCACGACGTCTCCGACCGGGCGCCGGCAGATGGTGGGCGGTGTATCCCAGGCACAGCTGGACCAGCTGGGTGCACAGGCGTTCGCAGAAACCAAGCAGAAGGAAAAGATCAGCACTGACGGCCGCCAGAACGGCTACGTGCAGTGCGTGGTCAATGCGCTGGTCGCGCAGCTGCCAGCTCAATACCGTGGCGTACGGTGGGAGACGGCGGTATTCGTCGACAAGGAGCCGAACGCGTTTGCCCTGCCCGGCGGCAAGGTGGGCGTGAACACCGGCATCTTCACCGTGGCGAAGAACCAGGACCAGCTGGCTGCCGTGATCGGCCATGAAATCGGCCACGTCATCGCGCGTCACCACGAAGAGCGCATCACCCGCCAGATGGGCGCGCAGACCGGCCTGGCCGTGCTCGGCGCACTGGCCGGTGCCGCTTACGGGGAGGGTGCCGCCAGCACCGTGAACCAGCTCGGTGGCATGGGCGCGCAGACTGCGTTCCTGCTGCCCGGGTCGCGCACCCAGGAAAGCGAGGCCGACGTGATCGGCCAGCGACTGATGGCCCAGGCCGGTTTCAACCCGGCGCAGGCGGTCGATCTGTGGCAGAACATGATGGCCGCCAGTGGCGGTCGCAGCCCACAATGGCTGTCCACCCATCCCGACCCGGCCAACCGGATCCAGGAGTTGCGACGCGATGCACCGGCGCTGACGCCGGTCTATCAGCAGGCGCAGGCGGCCGGACTGCGGCCAAAGTGCGGATGAGTGCGCAGTTCTATGCTGTATTGCAGCACATAAAACGATTTCTCACGCCATCTGTTTCTGATACGTTTGGCGGCTCAGATTTTTCTGACAGTCCGACTTTGCCGCTAACCGGCGGTTCGATCGAGGTGAACGATGATTTTGCGTAACCACAAAGCTGTGCTTTCCGTCCTCGTCGCGACCGCCCTGACCGGCGCCGTGGTCACCGATGCCTTCGCGCAGTCCTCGCGTTCGTCCGAGCGTGGCAACCGCGGCGGCAGCAAGCAGGCCAAGGCCGAAGCGCTGTACCCGAATGCGACCCGCCAGGAGCCGACCGTCAAGGCCTCGGCCAAGATGGGCAGCAAGCTGCAGAAGATGATCGACAGCTACAACAAGGAAAAGTTCCCGGAGACCCGCGAACAGGCTGACGCGATCCTGGCCGACAGCGCCTCGAACGAGTACGACAAGTCGCTGGCCGCGCAGCTGGCCTCGCAGGCCGCCTACCAGACCGACGACACCCCGGCGGCGATCGCCTATCTGAAGCAGGTCATCCAGTTCAACGGCCTGGACAACAACGGCCACTTCCAGTCGATGCTGATGCTGGGCCAGCTGCAGATGCAGGACGACAAGACTGCTGAAGGCCTGGCCACCCTCGACAAGTACTTCGCCGAGAGCAAGTCGACCAAGCCGGAAGAACTGATTGCCAAGGGCCAGGCGCTGTACCAGCTGGAGCGCTACCAGGAAGCGATCCCGGTGCTGAAGCAGGCCATCGCCGGCGCCACCGAACCGAAGGACAACTGGAACCAGCTGCTGATGGCGGCCCTGTCCGAAGCCGGCCAGTCCGGTGAAGCGCTCAAGGTAGCCGAGGCACTGGCGGCCAAGAACCCGAACGACAAGAAGGCCCAGCTGAACCTGGCCAGCATGTACATGCAGGCCGACCAGATGGACAAGGCGGCTGCGGTGATGGACAAGCTGCGCAGCAGCGGCCAGCTCACCGAAGAGCGCGAGTACAAGCAGCTGTACTCGATCTATGCCAACACCGAGCACAAGGAAAAGGACGTCATCGCGGTCATCAACGAAGGGTTGCAGAAGGGCATCCTGAAGCCGGATTACCAGGTCTACCTGGCGCTGGCCCAGTCCTACTACTACTCCGACCAGGTGCCGCAGGCGATCGAAGCGTGGCAGAAGGCCGCCCCGCTCTCCAAGGACGGTGAGACCTACCTGAACCTGGCACGCGTCCTGCATGCCGAAGGTCGCATCCCGGAGGCCAAGCAGGCCGCCCAGCAGGCGCTGGCGAAGGGTGTGAAGAACCAGGCTGATGCCAAGAAAATCATCAACCTGAAGTAAGTAGGAATAACGCCTGAATGCCTGCTCGATTGATGCGCAGGCGCTCAGGATTGGTATAAGCTTGGAGGTTCCTGCGGTGTCATGCACCGCTGATCAGGGATTCCGCCCCCGGCATCCCGGCCCCACTATTGAGCTCTTGGCGCATGACGGAACAACTAGTCGTTCACCGGTACGAACAACCCGATGACAAGGGGCTGAGCTGGCCTCGCATCGTCGGCATCGCGTTTGTAATTGCCCTGCATCTGGCCGCCTTCATGATGCTCCTCATTCCCGCCGTGGCTCCCAAGGCCGTTGCGGAGAAGGAGCGCAACGTCATGGTGACCATCGTCGACGCACCGCCGCCGCCGCCCCCGCCGCCGCCGCCGCCGCCGCCGACAGATACTCCGCCGCCGCCGGTGAAGAATCTGTCGCCGCCGAAGCCGTCGCCGGTCCCGCCGCCGCCGCAGGCGCCGGTCGTGGACGTGCCGGAACCGCGCCCGAACGACATCGTCACCCCGCCGTCGCCGCCGTCGCCGCCGGCACCGCCGACCTCGATCGAGGCCAGCGTGGACATCTCGTCGAAGGCCATGAATCCGCCGCGCTACCCGCCGGCAGCCTTCCGCGCCGGTATCCAGGGCGAAGTGATCCTGATCATTGATGTCGATGCCAGCGGCAACGTCACCAATGTCACGGTGGAAAAGTCCAGCCGTAACCGCGACCTGGACCGTGCTGCGATGGAAGCAGCTCGCAAGTGGCGCTTCAACGCCGCTGAATCTGGCGGTAAGAAGGCGGCAGGTCGCGTTCGCGTCCCGGTCAACTTTGCGCTGAACTGATGGGCCGGGTGGCCGCCGGCCCCCCCCCGCTCACGGTTCGATTGTTTAGCTTAGCTACACCCTTTATCACCACACACAACAAAGGTAAGCGTCATGCTGCAGGAACTTTTCATCGCCGCTGCTGCCGGGGGCAATCCGTCCAACGCCCTGTCGCAGATGGGCTTCGAGCACCTGATCCACGAAATGACCACCAAGCCGGGTGATTTCGCGGTTTCCTGGGTCGTGCTGCTGACCCTGATCGTGATGTCGGCCATGTCCTGGTACTGGACCGTCATCAACATCTTCCGTTCGGTTCGTCTGAAGAGCGCTGCTGATCGCGTCGTCAGCCTGTTCTGGGACACCCCGAACGCACAGGACGCCATCCGTGCGATGGAAGAACAGCCGGCATCCGAGCCGTTCTCGAAGATCGCCCTGGACGCTGCCCAGGCAGCTGCCCACCACCAGCGCGCTGAAGGCGGTGCCACCGGCGGCGTCGGTGAGAACCTGAGCCGTTCGGAGTTCGTCGACCGCGCCCTGCGCCAGGCCGTCACCCGCGAAAGCAACAAGCTGCAGTCGGGCATGACCCTGCTGGCGACCGTCGGTGCGACCGCTCCGTTCGTCGGTCTGCTGGGTACCGTGTGGGGCATCTACGGCGCGCTGATCAAGATCGGTGCCACCGGCTCCGCTTCGATCGACGCCGTTGCCGGCCCGGTGGGTGAAGCGCTGATCATGACCGCTATCGGTCTGTTCGTCGCAATCCCGGCCGTGTTCGCCTTCAACTTCTTCAGCAAGGTCAACAGCGCGACCATCAGCAAGTTCGATACCTTCGCGCACGACCTGCACGACTTCTTCGCCACCGGTTCGCGCGTCCGCTAATTGCGACGCGCTGTACCCAGCGAGAACGTAGTCAACACGATCTAGACGGAGCCCGTTATGGCTTTCAGTAGTGGTAACAGCGGCGGCCCCATGGCCGACATCAACGTTACGCCCCTCGTGGACGTGATGCTGGTGCTGCTGATCATCTTCATCATCACGGCGCCCCTGATGTCCCACAAGGTCAAGGTGGATCTGCCGGAAGCCAACCTGATCCAGAAGCCGGAAGACGCTGAAAAGCGTGCCGGCCCGATCACTCTGGCAGTCAAGGAAGACGGCTCGATCTACTGGAACGACGAAGAAATCAACAAGCAGACTCTCGAGTCGCGCTTGGCGACCGCCGCCCAGCAGACCCCGCAGCCGCCGCTAAACCTGCGTGGTGACCGCACCACCAAGATGCGCGTCATCAACGACCTGACCAAGGTCGCGCAGGAGCAGGGCATGCTGGACGTCGGCTTCGTCGCGACCAAAGAAAAGGGGCAATAAGCCATGGCATTCAGTAGTGGTGGTGGCAAGGGCCCCATGGCAGACATCAACGTCACGCCCCTCGTGGACGTGATGCTGGTTCTGCTGATCATCTTCATCGTGACCGCGCCGATCATGACGTACCCGATCGCCGTGGACCTGCCGCAGCGCGTGCTCAACCCACCGCCGCAGCTGGTCGAACCGCCGCCGCCGATCGAACTGAAGATCGACGCCAGCAACCAGGTCTCGTGGAACAACAGCCCGATCAATACCGGCGAGCTGCAGCAGCGGATGGAGCAGGAGGTCCAGCGTGACCCGACCAACCAGCCGGAACTGCGCATCGACGCCAGCCCGGATTCCGAGTACGACGTGATGGCCAAGGTCCTGGCCGCCGCGAAGAATGCTCAGATGAAGAAGATCGGTTTTGTGCAGCAGTAATCGCTACACCGCAACACCACAGTCATGACGCGACTGCAGACGCCCCTGGAAACAGGGGCGTCTTTTTTTATCCCTGACGGCCCGGGCCGCTATGATCGGCGGATGCTCGCCCTCTTCGACTCCCTGCGCCACTGGCTCGACGGCATCGCCCACCTCGGCACGATCCTGGCGGTGGCCTACCTGCTGTACCTGTTCGCCCTGGCGGGCTGGATCATGCTGCAGAAGCGCGAGCCCGTCGCGACGCTGAGCTGGATCCTGTCGCTGGCGTTGCTGCCGTACCTGGGCCTCTTCATCTACTACCTGCTCGGCCCGCAGAAGGTGAAGCGGCAGCGCCTGCGCCGTGGCCGTGCGCGTTCGGGCATGGAGCACTACAGCGACGTCTGCCCACCCGATGCGGACTGTACCGAGCTGGCCAAGATCGCCCAGGCCACCACCGGGCTGGCACCGAGCAGTGCCACCGAAGTGACCTGGCTGGTGGATGGCGCCGCCACCTACGCGGCCCTGCTGGAAGCGGTCGCACAGGCGCGCGACCACGTGCACCTGGAGTACTACATCTTCAACCCGGACCACGCCGGCACCGCGCTGCGCGATGCCCTGGTCGAGCGCGCCCGCGCCGGCGTGCAGGTGCGCCTGCTGCTCGATGCGGTGGGTTCTTCCGCCCTGCCCAGCCGCTTCCTGCAACCCCTGCTGGATGCGGGCGGCGAAGCGATCTGGTTCCACCCGCGGCAGCTGCTGAAGCCCTTCAAGCGCCCCTGGCTGAACCTGCGCACCCATCGCAAGCTGGTGATCGTGGACGGACGCCTGGCCTTCACCGGCGGCATCAACATCACCGACGACGAAGACGAGAGCCGCAGAGCCGACGCCTACCGTGATCTGCACATGCGCATCCGCGGGCATGTAGTGCGCAGCCTGCAGCTGGTGTTCGCCGAAGACTGGCTGTACGCCAGCGGGCAGGACCACTCACGTTTCGACATCGCGCGCCTCTGGCCCGCCGACATGCCGCTGCGCGCGGATGGACCGATCAACGCGCAGGTGCTGGTGTCCGGCCCGGACTCCGGCTGGGAAACCATTCACCGCCTGCACGTGGCGGCGATCCAGGAGGCGCACGAGCGGGTGTGGCTGGTGACGCCCTATTTCGTGCCCGGCGAAGCGGCGCGGATGGCACTGACCTCGGCCGCACTGGGCGGACTGGACGTGCGCCTGCTGGTACCGAAGATGAGCGACTCCTGGTTCGTCACCCAGGCCGCGCGCTCCTATTTCGACGAGCTGCTGCACGCCGGCGTGAAGATCTACGAGTACGGCCCGCGCATGCTGCACACCAAGGCCTTCATCGCCGATGACGATGTCTGCATCGTCGGCAGCGCCAACTTCGACCATCGCAGCTTCCGCCTGAACTTCGAGCTGTCGATGATGATCAGCGACCGTGACCGCGTAGCCGAGCTGGCCGAGCTGCTGCAGGGCGAATTCGATCGTGCCACCCGCGTGCACGACCAGGCCGGCCGCTCGCTGTGGCTGCACCGCCTGCCCGAGGCGTTCGCGCGGCTGGCCTCGCCGCTGCTCTGACGCAGCGTTACACTGCGGCGATCATCCGGGGAGCCCGACTATGTACTGGTTGTACCTGCTGCTGGCGCTGGGCTGCTTCGCCTTTGCACTGAAGACCCCCAGCCCCGGGCTGATGACCGTGTGCCTGCTGGCGGCCCTCGCCTTCCTGCTGGCCTGGGTACGCGGCCGCTACGTGGCCCGCTTCGGCGACCTGCAGCGCGACCCTGCCACCCTGGTCGATGCCGAAGAACTGCGCCGTCTGCGCGAACAGGCCCAGGCCCGCCGCGCCGACGACGGCAACCACCACGATACGTCCCCTCTTTCCAAGTAGTACCGTTCCATGACCCAGCTCAGCGTCAACGTCAACAAGATCGCCGTCCTGCGCAACTCGCGTGGCGGCGCCGAACCGGACGTGGTGCGTGCCGCCCAGGCCTGCCTGGATGCCGGTGCGCATGGCATCACCGTGCACCCGCGGCCGGACCGCCGCCATATCACCGCCGAGGACGTGCTGGCCCTGTCAACGCTGACCCGCGCGCGTGGCGTCGAGTTCAACATCGAAGGCAACCCGTTCGCACCGCCACGCGAGGGCTACCCGGGGTTGCTGCCGCTGTGCGCGCAGACCCGCCCGGCACAGGCCACCCTGGTGCCGGACGGCGACGGCCAGATCACCTCCGACCATGGCTTCGACTTCGAGCGGGACACCGAGCGCCTGCGCCCGCTGGTCGCCGAACTGAAAGCAATGGGTTGCCGGGTCAGCCTGTTCGTTGACGCTGGCAACCCACTGCTGGAGCAGGCAGCTGAAGTCGGCGCAGACCGCATCGAGCTGTACACCGGCCCCTATGCGGAAGCGCACGCGGCCGGCGACGCCGAGGCGATGCTGGCGCTGTTCGCCACTGCCGCGCGTCGCGCGCAGGCCGTCGGCCTGGGCGTCAACGCTGGCCACGATCTGTCGCAGGACAACCTGCGCGACTTCCTGGCCCACGTGCCGGATGTGCTGGAGGTGTCGATTGGCCACGCGCTGATCGGCGAAGCGCTGTATGACGGCCTGGATGCCACCGTGCGCGGGTACCTGGCGCTGCTCTGACCCTTACCCAGCAGAGTCGAGCCATGCTCGACTGCCCCGGGACGGATGGGAAATGGAGTCGAGCATGGCTCGACTCTACAAGGGGGCTGAACCCTTCAGGCGGCCGTCGCAGCCGTTGAGACGGTCGCGGCGTACCCTTCGTCCATGGGTATTGCGATCAAGGGCCGAGGTTCCACGTCCCACCTTGCCGGGCGCTTTGAAAGCACCGTCAGCGAGGCGGTGGATGATGGCTGGGCTGTCGATGAGAGCGAAGAGTTCCTCGCCCCACGCCTGCGCACCGAGGTGCGCGCCGAAACCGCACGCAGCATCATCACCCGAAACAACTCGCCGGATGTCGGCTTCAGCCAGTCGGTGAATCCGTATCGCGGCTGCGAGCATGGTCTGAATTTCCCATAAGTGTTCACTGAGAAAGTACTTACCAATCAGCGACTTATGAAGGAAAAAGTGAACACTCTCGGTGTCAAAGCTTCGAAAATCGGCCAAACAGCGTCATTCCGCCAGGAAAGGTCGATTGGAGATTGGGAGAGCTAGGCGAAACGTTCTAGAGACCTGCCTCTGCCAGCAACTCAGACATGGTCTTCTCAAGGCCGTTAGCCACACGTTCGAGTGTGGCGAGGGTGACATTCTTCTCGCCACGCTCAATCTTGCTGTAGTAAGCCCGGTGCATCTGGATATGGTCTGCAAAGCCTTCCTGACTGAATCCAAGAGCTACGCGACTTGCCCGGATGACGTCGGCCAAGGCTGCCTGATGCGTATGTTCGACCATACGAACAAGCTTGTGGCCGCAGTACTTTAAAGACTACGCCTTTAAAGGTAGTCTACTTATAAGTACTGATCTGTATTTTCATGAATTTCTATCTCGTGTGCCCGGAACTGGAATTCACTCTAGAGTTGCCCTTCTCTCCCCTAGGGAGGGAACAAGTGATCAGCCAGGTTCGTCGAATGCAAGAAGACGAAGGACAGTCGAGGAGCTTTGAGTACCGTCTAGCGGAGGAACTCTCGAGGCTCATCCCAGAACTCACCGACTGGGACATCAAGCCCCCGACAGGAGCGCAGATGGCATACGCAGTCTCGCTGTGTGCCCAACTGGGAATTGTGCTCCCAGCAGCTACCCGTCGATCGCGGGGCCTAATGCAGACCTTCCTGGCTGAAGCCAAAGCGCTTGTTAGCCAACGGGACTGATGGTTGCCCAGCCGCAACCCCCCTGTGGATAAGGTTGGGAATACAACACGTCGCGATGAAGCATCAGACCTACAGCTAGCTGAATCCCCGCACCTTGCAGTCCCTGTGGTTAGCAATAATACTAACCACTCACTTGGGGCCGAGGGCGGCATGGAACAGGATGCTCGAAAGGCTCAAGTACCTATCAAAGGCCGAGGCTCCGCCTCACGCGTGCCAAGCCGCTTCGATGCGACGACAACAGTCGGCGTCGATGATGGCTGGGAATCGATCTACGAAGACCTGCAGGAGTTGCCGCGGCTGAGAACCCAGGTGACCGAAGAACGCGCCAGGACTGTGATCAGCCGCAACAACTCCCCGGACGTTGGATTCAGTGCGTCGGTCAATCCCTATAGGGGATGCGAGCACGGATGCGTCTACTGCTTCGCCCGACCCTCCCACAGCTACCTCAGCCTATCGCCAGGGCTGGATTTTGAGACCAAGCTCTTTGCGAAAATCAACGCCGCAGAGCGGTTGCGCAATGAGCTTAGTCGGCCCAACTACCAATGCGCCGCCATTGCCCTGGGCATCAACACGGATGGGTACCAGCCCATCGAAAGGAGTTACCAAATTACTCGCCAATGCCTTGAGCTTCTGGCCGAAACGCGCCACCCCGTGAGCTTCGTGACCAAGAGTGCATTGATCACTCGTGACATCGATCTACTCGCGGCCATGGCTAAGGACCGCCTGGTCACGGTGTACTTCTCAGTCACCACCCTTGATCGAAAGCTATCAGCTAAGCTCGAGCCACGAGCTGCTGCTCCGCATGCACGGCTGAGGGCGATGGAGAGACTACATAAGGCCGGCGTGCCTGTTGGTGTACTGGTGGCTCCTGTCATCCCCCGCATCACTGACCACGAACTCGAGGCGATCCTCGAAGAAGCGCACGCCCATGGAGCGCGGGCTGCAGGCTACGTGCTGCTGCGACTACCCAACGAGATCAAGGACATCTGGAAAGAGTGGCTGGGACTGCACTATCCGGACCGGGCAGAACACGTTCTCAGCCTCATGCGCCAGTTGCATGCTGGCAAGGAGTACGACGCCGCATTCGGTACCAGAATGCGAGGCACAGGCCCCTTTGCAGATCTACTGGCCCAAAGGTTCAAGAAGGCGCACAGAAGCTTGGGATTCGAAAAGCTTCCTCCCCTGAACACCCAACTCTTTCAGCCTCCAAGGGAGCTGTCGCCCCAGGGCCAACTGTTCTGAGAAATAAGATGGAGCTCACCCCAAGCGCGTTGGCAAGCTGTCTCAAGCCTTGAGATAAGCAAAGGCTAGCCTTGCTGGAAACAACTGCACCGAGAGAATGGCAATGAGTTGGCTGCAGCTGATACGCCTCTAGTACCCTGCTGGCCTGGTGGCGAGTCTCTCCTTCGCATTCGCGATAGTCGTGCATCCCCTTGGCGACAACGCCTTGACCAAAGGCTTCTATCAAATGGCCATGTGGCTACCAATTGCGGGCCTGGCATTTGCCTTCATTCATGGTTTGTGGACATTCCATCGGACTCGCCAGGCGGAACTTGGCACAGGACCGATTTGTCCTAATTGTCGGGGGCCGCTAGGTCCCGAAAAAAGCGGCAGATACAGCCCCCACAGGACTTGCATGGCATGTGGGAAGCACGCAAATGAGCGCCACTACCGCTGATTAAAATCCCTGATCGCGGCTCTGTGACACACGACTGAGAGCTAACGGGGCCACAACCGAAATGAAGAGCCAAGCCAAGTTTCGAAGTCCTTGGCGCTAAGGGCATCAAAGAAGCCCCGGACTACTTGCCCTGCTGCCCGGGCTTTATGGACGGCCGTGCTGGCGTTGGCGCGCCCGTAACACGGGGTGGTTCGAAAATGAAAGCGGTTACAGAGTAAATTGGGACTTGAATCACAATCAATCAGCCCAAAAGATATACATGTCATCACGGAGCGATCACATGGAAGCCACAAGTGACGAAGTGCAGGACGTATCCTCAACCGCTGCGCCGGTAGCAGGTAAAGGTGGGCGGTATCACACGTCCGAGCCAATAAAGAGGCTCGTCTGGACGAGATCGGCGGGACACTGTGAACTCTGCGGGACCGATCTGACTCGCGACTTCCGCGTCGGGGCCGACATGCAGTGGGGTGAAGTAGCCCACATCATGCCAGCCAGCCCCAAAGGTCCACGAGCCGAATCTGGCCATGATGCCAAGGCGGCAAGTGAGCTGACCAATGACCCGGCTAACCTCATGCTGCTATGTCCCGGCTGCCATGACAAGGCTGACAGAGACGCAGAAGGCTACCCCAAGTCAGACATGACGGGGCTCCACCTTGCTTACCTCGAACGAATCCGCTTAGCCGCAACCGTCCCAGATGCGGGTAGAGCGGTCGGCCTCATTTTTCAAAGCGATCACTTCGTAACGATCAATGACATCTCCGAGCGCGACTTTGCCATGGCGATGTCCGGGGAGGGTTTGGTCGCGTTCGGGGACATCATCAAACATACGCTTAGGCCACCAGGGGAAGAAGGCCGTAACTCGGACTACTGGCGTCAGGTTCGGGAAGACATTCGCTACAGAATTGATCGCGAACTCCGCCGCCGTGGTGGTCGTTACGGCGACATCCCCACACTCGCGGTGGTTGGCCTAGCAGACATACCCTCACTCGTCGTCCTGGGCCAGACGATCGGGGATCGATCTAACCGCGTCATCTTCTCATCTAATCGTGAGCACGGATTGAAGTGGCCGGACAGTGAGGCACTCCCCCCGGAGTACCGCTTCGTGGAGCCGCCAGCCGGAGATGGAGAGATCGCACTTGTAGTGTCCATCTCCGCGGCAATCCCCGAACGCGATGTACTGGATCGACTGCCGCGTGCACGTATTGCAACGTTCACGATGGATGACCCGACCTATACCGCAGTTCGCAATCGTCGCGTGATTCATGCATTCAGGGATGCCTTGCAGATGCGCTTGAGCAAGCTCGAGGTCTCAACTCCTCATCCGATTCACCTCTTCATAGCGGCGCCTGCCGCGTTCTGCATTGAACTCGGGGCTCTGATGACTACTGAGCACCAGCACACCTATGTGCTCTACGACCGTGATCGGAACAACGGAGGGCGCTTTGTAGAAACATTGACCATTACGCCAGGAGATCGCGCATGACCCTGCTGTCCGACTTCGAATCCAAGCGTGGAAGCTGGGAGTACTTCCTCTTGCGCGCCGCCCGCGAAATATCGTTGTCCGAGCCTCAGTACGAGAAGATCAATGCTAGGTACAAAGTGCTGGAGCGCATTCTCAACGCTGCAGACAGCCCATTGCTGCAAAGTGCCCATATCTTCGTCCAAGGCTCCATTGGACTGCGGACTACCATCAAGCCAGTGATCGGGGCTCCGGCCGACCTGGGCACAGTTGATGCAGACGCAATCGTATGGCTGCCCAATGCCGGTGGGGCTTCGGCGCAATCAGTGCTCGATGAAATCCATAAGCGAATTGAGGAAGGAACGCGTGTCGAAGCGAAAGTAGAGAAGCTCCGTCGAGGGGTCAGGATCGTCTACGCCGACGAAAGCCCGGGATTCCATATCGACATCACGCCTGCACGTGCAATCTATGGAAACGAAGAAACGCACGGCGAAGGCAAGCTCGAAGTGCCTGATCGTGAGATTCAAGCTTGGAAGGCAAGCAGCCCTATCCCGTACCTGGGTTGGCTTCAGCAAGCGTCTGAGCAGCAGATCTCGCTGGAAAGCATTGAGGTTCTGGCCACAAAAGCCATCGCAATGGACGAGGCGACGCTGGCCCCTCTGCCAGACTACGAAAAGTACATCGACAACGACCCGTTGCGCGCTACGATCAAGCTCCTCAAGCGGCATCGAGACGAGTGGGCGATTCGAGACGGCGATGCGTCCCATCGGCCTATCTCTGCGGTCATCACAACGCTTGCTACGCGAGCCTACGAAGAGGTGGCAGCCGATTCCAGCCGCCGCCCGCGGCGCCCGTTGGATGCGATCATCGAGATCGTGACCAACATGAGCAATCACATCCAATACGCCAGCGGTAAGTACCTTGTCTGCAACCCGAAGGACGCGGCAGAGAACTTCGCTGAAAAATGGAACAGGCCAGATGAGGGAATCCGCTACGTCAATGCATTCCGCAAGTGGCATGACGATGCCAAGCACTCGATTTCTCTTGGCTTACAAGAGTTCCCATCTGTCGAGTCCTTCAGTGAAGCGGTTAAAGAACGCTTTGCACTCAGTAGCAACTTCGTAGTTTCGGTGAACAACGACGTTCCTGCCAACTGGACTCTGCCAGGACGCAAGCTTGGTCTCACTCGCAACGTATCGACGATGGGATCGGTCTTCGGCGGGGGCGTCGCAGGTCATCAGGCACAAGAAGGCGCTGGATCGCCTGAACGCCTTGGTTGAGGAAGTCACGCCCCTGGAGCGCGGAATAGCCGCGCTCCAGGCCTACCTCGGTCCAGAAGGCATTGGATTCCTGCAGCCAATGCCAATGAGACCCGGCGAGGCAGCAAGCTTTCGGCTGCCACTTCCGGTGGACTATGTGGGAGCGCAACGCTGGTTGCGGCTATCCTTCCCGATCGGATTTCCTCGCAACTCTCTGATTCTTCGCGTGGAACCTTCGCCTTGGCTCGTCTGGCCCCACGCCATGAAGACGGGGTTGTGCCTGCATGGCTTTCAGGAGAAGCCCGTCTCCGGTAGCCCGGAGGCGATCGTCACCGACACTTTGCGCCGCTTTGCAAAGATCGTTCAACTGTCGCTGCCGACATCGAGCTCTGATGCGAGAAGCCGCGAATTCGAGCAAGAGTCCACTTCATACTGGAAGCTGCAACATCACGCATCCGCCCAGAGTGTCAACTTGGTTCAAAGACCGTCAAGCTCAGGGGCGCTCTTTGCTGTAAGTGACCCGCGCCTCGATCAGAGAATTGGCGGAGAACCCGTCTGGTTAGCCCAAGACCCAAATGCAATCGCCAGCCATCTTGAAACAGTACTCGGACAGCGGGTCAAGATAAGAGATGCTGCGCGCGCCGGATTCTACGTCAAGCTACAAAGCTACCCCGATATCAAAGCTCCGGCACCAAGCGAGCTGTTCAAGTGGCTTCGACCTCATCTCGCAAGTGACGACTACGCGCGGTTGCTATTCTGGTTTGGTGAGACCAGTCCCATTGCCAGTCGCTGGGTTGCTCTTGAACTGCCAGGTGACGCCGGTGCACCGATCTACTGCTTGAACCTGCGGGATCGCTCACTCGCAAGAAACAAGCCAGTCAAATTAGGAGTTCGGGCGGGGCGTAGAGTGACATCAAATACGTCAAATCCAGACATCACTCTGAGTCACTCTGCGATCAACATCCTTGATCGTGCGGAGATCCTGTCGCGCGACCGAACCCCGAAACTTGACTCGCTCTCCAAGGCGCGCGTCATTGTAGTCGGGCAGGGTTCACTTGGAGCGCCCGTCGCGCTTCATCTGGCGAGGTCAGGTGTGGGACACCTAACGCTGATCGATCCCGATGAACTCACCGCCAGCAACCTTGGGCGGCACGTTCTCGGTGCCAGCGATCTGGGTAGGAACAAGGCAGAAGCAATGTGCGACCGCCTACGGTCAGACGTTCCGATCGTCTCTATCAAGGCAATTCCAACATACGTTGAACTGGCTCTCGTCAAGAATCACGCAGACTTCCAGAAGGCGGATCTCATCATCGTGACCAGCGCGGACTGGGAGTCAGAAGAAATGCTGTGGCGGGCTAAGAGCGTAGGAGCCCCTTGGAGGCTGATTCAGGCCTGGAGCGAGCCGCATGCTCTTGTTGGTCATGCATTGATCGCTGCAGACGTTGAAGCCGATGCTAGGTCGCTGTTCGAGGACAACGGGAGATTCCGATACAAGTTCACCAACTGGAACGGAGGCGACAGCGTACCCCTACCTGCCTGTGGACAGAGCTTCATACCCGGCGGTGGGCTTGGAGTTAGTGCAATCGCTTCGATGGTTGCCGCCGAAGCAATCGAACAGCTGACATCCAGCTCGACCGAGCCACTTTGGATAAGCCGTATCAGCAACCCACAGAGGGCTTCAGAACTGGACGGGCAGTACGTTGGCCCCAAACTATCCAGTGGGGCGACTGAGATGACTCTGAAGCGAGCATGGCCTGGGACTGCCCCCAATGCCTGAGTCTCTGTGGCAATGGGAGTGGCCTTCCGTTGATGGGGCGCTACTGGTAACTGGAAAGCTACTGAACACCTTGGCCATGCACCGGCAGCGCGCATGGCATAGCGAGCGGGGTGGACAGCTATTCGTGGATCCAAACGACGCCCGTGGTCTAGTTCTTGCCGTTGCCACGCCTCCCCACGCTGATGACCGGGCTGGTTGGACTTGGTTGGAGCTGGATACCGAGCGATGCCGCCAGGAGATCCGAGTCCAGAACGAGGCAGGACTCCGATTGGTAGGACACTGGCACACACATCCCCAAAAAGTTCCTCGGATTTCGCCTACGGATGTGAGAAGTGTCGCGCAGTTCGCAAAAAAGAATGGGCTTATCGCTAGCCCCTTGGCAGTGATTGTGGGGCAATCAAAGGAACCAGACGGAATCCAAGCCTGGATACATCGAGACGGAGTTCTCATCCAAGCACAGAAGCGGCTGCTGAGAGGCGATTCAACTCTGGCTAGCTCTTAGCTCTTAGCTCTTGGAGTCGAAGGAACAGTTCGGCTTGATACCGGGCATCGTCGAGGGCGTTGTGCGTCCCAGAGAGCTCTGGATGAAGTAGCTTCGCCATTTGGCTGGATTTGGCCTGGTCCCAACGGCATCCCACTACTCCCATGTAGAGCGCCTTGATGTCTAGAGCAGCAAATCCAAATGGATTTGTTCCACAGTACTTGTGGAAGTAGTAGTTAACGAAGGACCAGTCAAACGCTGCGTTAAGGCCAACGAAGACCGGCTTCTGACCTTGCGTACAGGAATCTGACAACCAATTTCCAAAGTCTTGCATGGCTGCACTTGGTTCAATGCCACTGAGTGTCAGCTCATCGATGCTAAATCCTGAGACAGCAAGTGACTCCGGATCATGCCGCGTACCTTCTGGCTTCAGCTCAATGTAGAACGTCTTCTCAGGTCGGTCCACAAGAACCGCACCAATAGAGAGCAGGCTGAACTCGCCGGGTATGGGTCCGGAAGCTTCAACATCAACGGAAACAAAGAGCTCAGGAATGGTCATACGGAAACTCCACGATCTACGTTGTGAGCATCAGAAGGAAAGAATCGAAAGCATGCATTGTGGGAACACTGCACCAACCGTTTGGCAACAGGGTAAGCGTAGTACTAAATGCTGAGACTCACGCCAATTGTGTGTCTATTTCCTAACAACCGCAGGAGTAGAACATGCCAAAGCAAGTCAGATCGCTATCCATCTATCGAGCCACCATTGAACGGCTACAGCAGTTTCGGCTGCTTAGCCCACCGGTGACAAAGCAAGAAGCACTGCTTTTGGGGTTTGAGAAAATTCCTCCAGAGGGCGCTTCCATCGTGCCGAGTGCCCAAGGCCCGGCTACGCTGTTCAATGCCCGTGGAAGAGAGGTCATAAGAAGGGATCTTCCTATGATCAGCAAGTCTCGAATGATCAATACTTCTTGGAAGGACTGGTACGGGCACACCCATCACGGGACGCAGACAAGATCCTATGACACATATCCCAGGGAGCACATCGCCGCTCCTGGGGAGTACCTCACGGCAGTGAAGTCTGCAGGTGGCATCGCGATGGCAACGAGGGTAGTTGATCGAACAGAGCCGGAAGAAGCAATCGTAAATTTGCTCAACCTCTACTTGGAGTGCTTCCCCCGTTTTGACATCGTTGACCCCCAGTTAGCCGTACCTCTAAGGATTCAGAAGATCAATTGGCGGATTCTTCCACCCGGGGCCTTTCCATTCGCAAGGGCCATGGAGGTCTTGGAAGGCTATCTGGAGCAGCTGTCGGATACCGATCGCGAGACAGCCACAGCCCGCATACGAACAATCACACGGCACGAGCCTGACTTCCTGGCAGTTGGGCTTGGCGGATTCAGCGACTACATCGTCTTCGGATTCACACGCAAGCGTAGGTTTGTTTTCGAGAGTCCAGAAGTCGGGAACGCGACATACATTTTTAGAAATGAGTGGGAAGAAGTGTCACAGCTGACGAAGCGCGAGATCCTTCAAGAGAATCTGCAGGAGGCGAGGATCATCCACACGGCACGTTGGTCTCTGGAAATATCAGAGGCGATTCAGCGACGCTGACCGCACTCCAGGTCAATCTTGGGTGATGTCTCAGGCGGACAACGCCACTAGACCTACTGCTCACGATGTCGGCCCTGCGGCGTCGTGAGCGATCCCACATCAAACGTCACGGGACAGCGCGGACAAGCAAAAACTTTGCGCACTGGAATGCCTATTCATTATGAATAGAGGATTTCCTTAGCGGAAATATCCATACTTAAAGGTACGCGCTAAGTGACTGAATTATAAGTGCAATAAATGCAATTGAATAGCATTAGCATGTAAAGCGTACCAGTAGGCTCACGCGCTTGCATTCCGATTTCGGAGTGGTAGGTTCCGCGCCCATGAACACATACGACGCCGAAATCAGGGTGGTCAGGAACAACGAGGGCAAGAGTCCTGGTTCAAACGGGGGACTCTGGGGTACTCCTTTACCGAATCACTTCTGCTTCTTGACCAGCCGAACTGACGGGAAAGTCATAGAGCCGGCGTTCGACTTCATGTGTGCCACCTATCTAACCAGGGCGGCGAAGCCGTGCCTGAAAGGGGGGAGGAACACTGCGCCAACCATCCTAGCTGACATGGCCGACTTCCATCACTACATGGACGCCTCGGGCATCAGGGTGGCCGATATCACGTCCGCACACTTAAGGGGCTATGCCACAGACCTCTGTCACTCCAAGTCCGCAGCTACAGGAAAGAA
This sequence comes from Stenotrophomonas sp. SKA14, assembly GCF_000158575.1. Lineage (NCBI taxonomy): Bacteria > Pseudomonadati > Pseudomonadota > Gammaproteobacteria > Lysobacterales > Lysobacteraceae > Stenotrophomonas > Stenotrophomonas sp. SKA14. The sequence continues at coordinate 378,405 of NZ_DS999412.1, read as the reverse complement.
CTTGTCGGCGAGCACAGTCAATCGTCGCTGGTCGACGCTTACCAAGTTCATCCTCTACTGCATGCGGCGTGGATATCTGAAGAACGTGATCCCTACCGCCGAGCGAGACACCAAACGCGGAAAGGTCACCTATCTCGACATTGACGCAGATATCTCTGGATCAGGCAGCAACCTGCTTATCACTGCGCTCGACCCTCAAACCTTGGACCTCTTGCTTGAGGAGTTGGGGCCTCCTGTGAAGGAGATCATTGATCAAACAGTCGTGCTCTGCGAGGGCGCAACCACTGACCGACTTATGGCTGAGCTCTGCTTGCATACGGGCCTCAGGCGGGCCGAAGTCTGCAATCTAAAGCTAACCGATGTTGAGACCATGCCGCTCGACCAGCTGGACCCAGTGTCGGAGCTTCCGGTGGTGATAGTGGGCAAAGGGAACAAGGCGAGAAACGTCCCGTTTCCTGTCTGGCTGCTCGGCGCGATCAACCTATACGTCAATACAGCGCGAGTGATTGCCATGGCGAAAAGGCAAGCGTTGATGTCCGAACCTGATCATGGCTACGTGTTCGTCCACCAGGTCGGAAATGCACGCTACATCGGCAGCCGCGTGTCCGAGCAGACATTTGATCGGCACTTTGCCCAAGGCCGTGAGCGGTTCCTAATGAAGCTGGCAAAACTTGAGAACAATGCCTACTACAGGATGGCTGTGGCAGAAGCAATCACAGTTCATGCGCTTCGGCACACGTTTGCAATCATCAAGTACATCAGCAGAAGGCTCAGCGGCGACACGCAACCGAGCAAGTACGTTGCCTCCATCCTCGGACATGCTTCGGTCGAGACCACCGAAAACATCTATCTGAACAGTGCTGTGACATACGAGAGCAAGATTCGCGAGCGCATCCGGATGCTCAACGAGCAAAGGCCTCACATGCAGCTCGGTCAGCCTAAAGCTCATCCTGGCACCTAAGTCCACTTGGGAGAGGCTCAATGATGGACCGACGCAAGAAGAGAATTCGACCAGCAAAGCAACCAGAAGTACCGGGTGAGAAGAACAACTGGTGGTTCAAAAGAGCGCCAGGAGTGCTGGAAGTTCACTTCGAGAACAGAGACGGATCAAGGACCAAGGTCAATCTCTCAAGTTGGCTAGCCATTGGCCCACTGTGTGTTCCTCTCGCAACGGCATTTGCCAACACACAAGCCAACAAGCAGCAGGCTGGCAGGTACTCCGCTGCGGGAAACTTCAAGCAGGCGGCACTAAAGTACTTTCGGTCGCAAGAAACGCGCTTTAGCACGCCCGATGAGGTGCCAGCAAACTTCATCACTCAAATAAAGCAAAATCTTGATAAGCCTGATCCCATAACAAACAAGGTCCTAAGCCAGAGCACCAGAACCAACTACCTGAAGGCAATCGTGCTCTTGGTACCAGAACTCATTCGCCTCGACAGCCGGTGGAGTCACATTGAGGTCCCGCGGTACGCGGTTGCTAGAACAAAAAGCAGCTCAGCGTCAAAGACTTTGGATGCGGATGGCATGACCGAGACACTCCTAGTCGCCGCGAAGGACTGCGTGCGACTTATGAAGGAGGTCTGGCCTAGGCTGGCAACTGTGCGAAAAGCGCTATCAGACCTGAAAGCTGGCAAGCACGTGCCGATCAATAGCCCTGAGGCGCGAGTAGCTCGCGTGCTCTTCGACAACAAAGGCAACTTCCCCGCACCAACGAATCTCGGTAGGAATGCCGGCAGCTGGAGCAAAGAATACAGGACGTACCAAGCCTATCGGAGCCTCGCCTACCCGCTCGGAGGTGAGTTGACGCCACTCTATCTGTTGCTCCTTTCGCATACGGGGTGGAATGGCCAAGTACTGAACTGTCTGGAACTAGGTGGTATTCAGTTTGTGGAGGTGCTGGGAGCTAGGAGGATCCACTTGCAGTCAGTGAAGCGTCGTGGAGGTTCCAGGGGCCGGCCAGGTACTAGCAGTATCATCCGGTGGGCCGCAAACACTAGTGACAACTCGCTGTCCGTCAACAACATCATCAGCTTCCTGCTCGAATGGACAATGCTTCTACGAGACTACGCTGCCGAGCCTCTAAGTAGGGATCTGTTCCTCCACGCGGTGTCAGAAGGTGGGCGCAACGAAGTTTCAGGACTTCGCATTGACTCCTATGCGGGACGGCTCGACAACGTCCCAACTCGGATCACCAACTACATCATGGTGTATTGCCAGAGCAAAGGAAGTCCGTACTGCGGCGCATCAGCGCTCAGAATGGGAATGGCAGAGTTAATTGACAAAGCTACAAACGGAGATGCGGTCCTGCTTAAGAACCTCCTGGGCCACCGACTCATAGACACCGGGCAGGACCACTACAGAACAGTGGCCATGCTGCAGCGAAGTAAGGAGAACATGGCAGGTGCAATAGCCACGCACCAGCGATGGATTACCTCTCAAGGGAAGGTTGACACGCGCTCAAAGCCCAGCAACAGAGACTCCACCGCAGCCACACCAGGATTCACCTGCCTTGATGCCTTTCACAGCCCTATTGGTGGCCAGGTCGAAGGACGCCTATGCACCGCCTATGGCCTGTGCCCATCCTGTCCTCTGGCAGGCTCAGATACCGATGAAGCTTACGCGTTTGCTAGAGCGCTTCAGCTTAAGGAAGAGTACGAACGCGCCCGAGGACGGTTGGGGCTCGGGATTTGGAGGTGCAAGTTCCAACGCCCATACGATGCCCTTCTCACTCGCTGGATCCCCAACCTCGACTCAACCGAGAACCGAAAACAGGCTCTCCTTGTGACGCTGAGTGCGTTGCCCGCTCTCGAGTAGCGACAGCGATTAGCTAGCCAAAACTGGAGTCTGATCATGGTAACAATTCGGAAGTCCAAAAAGCCTGATGATGAGGTCGCCTCCGGTGACTGGACCTTCGCGAGAGACATAGAGGGCCAGCAGAACGAGAAGGTCATCCTGGACTGGAGCTTCGAGCTCCCTGGAGGTGGCCGCTTCACCGATCAAGCGCACGCAACACTTCATCAGCAGATGACCTTCTACCTGCGGTCAGCCCTCGACAATGGTGTGCTCTCCGTTGGGTCACTTCCGGCGACGATGATGAGCATCAGAGAGATTGCCGTTTACATGATCCGGCGAAAGATAGACTCATTGATAAGCCTCACCTCACTCCACAGCTGGGACTTCATTGATCACCTGGAAAACCAGTACTTGGAAGGTAGCTTCGATGAAGGGAGACCTAGGGACTGGAGCTACGCCACGGCCTACAAGCTGCTGCGACCGCTCGCGCAGATCTATGAGCTTAAGGCCAAGTACAAAGAAGCCGGAATCGACTGCCTGCCGGAGCCGCCCTTCGACGGGAAGTCCGCCAATCGAGTAGTCGAGATTGACCTGGGTCTGAAGAAGGGGGGCGGCCTCGCACCAATTCCAGATGACGTTGCCGTTCCGTTGCTAAGCAGAGCTTGGGAATGGATTCGCTATGGTCTTGATGATGTGATTAAGATCCAGAACCACTTCCTCCAGAGAAGGTCCCAGATGCCTGAAAGAGGACCAGCGAGGGTGAAAGCTTTCGAGCAGCTAAGCGAAGAACTTCGCGACTACAAAATGGCCATCGTGCCCGATACGGGCCAGCCATGGCATGCACCGCTTCATCCACGGACAAGAGTCGATGAGGAAGGAGCAGTAGTTGAAGTTAGCACAGTGCAGAGTGTGCGCCGGCTCGTCATGAACACCATTGCCGCCGCCACAATCTGCATCCAGGGTTGCGTTGGCCTGAGATCGCATGAGCTGATTGGCCTAAAGATCAGTCATGTGAACGACCCGCTTGATGGCATCGTTACGATCCATCAGTCTTCTGACGGACTGATGGACATCTTCATGATCAATGGGGTGTCGGCAAAGGGGAAGAAGACTGATCACGCCTGGACCGCAGGTCTGAGGCCCTGCGGTACGGACTATGAACCCATACCAATAGCGGCGCTTAAGGCGCTGTGTCGTGTGCTTGAGCCATGGAGACTGCTCAAGGGTGAAGGAACCAAAGACCTTCTGCTCAGCTTCTCCGAAGCCAAGTCATTGCCTTCGCATGCGAAGCATCTGGGTCGGTTCACGGCAATGCGCATCGCTGCATTGCAGAGAGAGTTTGCGGCTGAGCTACTAGTGTCAAAGTACGGGCTGAGCGCACAGGATGCATGGCATAGAACTAGGAGCATTCGGCCTCTTCGCTGGAGGAAAACGTTTGCCCATTACATCTACAGGACAAAGCCTGCGCTGCTCGGTGCGCTTCGCGATCACTACCGCCATATGAGCGAGCGAATCACCGAGTCGGGCTACATTGGAAGCGATGCAGCACTGCTTGAAGACCTGCAGGGGGAGCGGACGCTGGAGGCAGCGCAATTCTTCCTTGAGGTCATGACAGGGCATGCTGTGGCGGCTGGCCCTGCAAAGAAGCTAATCGCCAAGCATGCAAACGAGCTGGCAAGCTCGATCAACAGTATGGATGGCGATACGGCCATAGACAAGGCACTAGCGCTCGTCAAAATTTCGGGCTTTGAGATGTGGACGGGGACCTACGCTAGCTGCCTGATCAACATCCTTCCGGCTGAGTCTGCCTGCAATCCGCATGCGGACTTGCTGACAGGTTGGCGTCAACCAGACTTTGGAATTCGATCTCCGACACTGTGCGCCTCGTGTCGCTGTTGTTTGATCCTTCCCGAACACCGCGAGTTCTGGCAACGTCGCCTGGAGGAGAATCAGGCGATCGTTGCTGAGGAGAAACGACTGGGCGGTACGAGGTCTGGGCGGTCAATTGCGGAGCGTCGGGTTGCGCAGAGCCACTCGATACTCAAGCACCTACGAAAGGCTACCGCTTCCGACTCCGACGATTGATCCGGAAGGGCGTAACCGTATCGTCCTCTTCCGATCGAGCCTTCAGCTTGCTAAGCCGAAGCTGTAGTGACGCATTGTGCACTTGCGTCAGATGGAGCAGTCGTCTCAGCCGACGGCTCTCCGCCTTCTCTTCAACAAGCTGTGCGCTCAGGCCGCGATTGGCTTCGGCCTTCGATGCCTCCCTAATTGCCTCCCATTGTTCTGAATAGCGAGAACTGGAAGATCCAAAATTGGATCTGCTAACCCCTGATTCCCTCTCAACACCCTTGACGGAGACAAGGCGTTGCCCAGCCAACAGTTTTGCGACATTCGCTGGGTGCTCAGGCTTCTTCTGCACTAGCCGCGCGAGACCGGCCTTGATTCGTGCTTCGGTGGAAAGACCATTCTTCATTTGAACTCCCCAAGGCCGTTGACCAAGCAGGAACCTATGGCTCAGTACGCTTGTAGGTACATGATTCAGAAATCGCAGTAGCGGCTCACACAATGGCAAATGTGCGCTCACTCGAGGGAGAAAGCAACGCTGGGTTGCGCAATACTCCGAAACTTACCTCGTGCACTGGCCTCCAATCCCTATCGGAATTTCTACCTGATCAATATGTGTGCTCCCGTACCGGCAATCGCTCTGTACACAGGGCAAGGATGAAGAGGGCTAGAGATTTTCAGTCGATCCGACGACTCATAACCGGGGGTTTCAACTGCGAGGGAGATAACGTATCACGAGCTCGCGGCTTGCCCGTACCAGTAGGCTCACGCAATGGACAGATGTGCTTGGAAACGGCAATGTAGGCATACGTAATTATCAAAGAGAGTCCCATGAAGCCGACCATCTTGGCATTGGACCTGGAAGGAACGCTGATCTCCAACGCCATAAGCCAGATTCCCAGGCCCGGACTCTTTCAGTTTCTGGAGAGCGTACGTTCTCAGTTTGAAGAGCTCGTCATGTTCACGACCGTGCCGGAGCCTCTTACGCGAAATATTGCTGGGCTCTTGGTTCGCGAAGGGAGCGCGCCAGAGTGGTTCACTCAACTCCCGTACGTTCAGTGGTCGGGCAAGACCAAGGATCTGTCGTACGTCTGCCCTCGACTTGGGGGGGCTCTTCTCTTAGACGACCATGGCCCTTACGTGCACCCCGGACAGGAGCAGTTCTGGGTTGAGATCCCGCTGTACGAATCGCCGTACTCGGAAGACGACAAGGGGCTGAAGATTGCCTCTGCGAGGTTGCTCGAGAGACTCTCACTTCTGGAAAAATCGATATCCGACAAGCTGAGACCAGAGCTTCGCTAATCGTCCCGCTACTTGAGTTTCGCATGACTAAAGGAAAAGGGTGACCCCCCAGATCAGGAGGCGTTGAAGACAAACGATTCGTCGTGAACTCACGCGCTTCTATCCGGAGCGACTGACACAGCGCTGATCGAGCTCTATGCGCTGGTTGAAAACTATCGAGGCGGTGGTTGGTGTGGTGCCAAGATCGGCATGTCTGCCGATAGCTGCGATAGGGAATGGCGCGGGCCGGAAAGGTCGCACGTATCCCAACCGCGCCTTCACGAAGCGCTTCTACAAGCCTATTCCGGCCACAACTACGGCTGTGATTGGTAGCGGGTGCATCCATCCGCAGAGGTCGCGCCACCTGAGGAGCGTTGCGCCGCGTGCACCTTTGTAAGCTAACTCATTGGCTAGTCATGTCGATTGATCGGTCGACGCGAGCTTCGGTAACACATCCTGATCAAAAATTTCCTGTGCGGTACGGCCGCTCGGCTTATAGCCGGTAATCTCCTCAAGGGGCTCGACTGTGCCTCCAATTGCAACAATCACATAGCGAAGCGATGTGCCGTTGAGAGAAAACGATCGAGCAGGCAGCTGGTTCATGAGTTCTGCCATGCTCGGAGCATATCTTGCGATGTAATCTTTGAACTTGAGTCGCCGTTGCTTGAGTAATTGCAATAGCATAGGATTCGCAAGATCCTCAGGACGCCACCGTGCAGGCTCAAAATTATCAGAAAGAACTAAATCTGGGATGAGATTCGCTCTTCGAGCATCGTAGGGTTGATGTTTTACGGTAGCGTCTACTAGATAATATGGGGGTGCAACAACTATGGCGTGCGGTGCAGTGAATTGACCGTGGTCGATGGCCCAGAAGTGGCGAGGCGAAAGAGCTGACGCTGATGGGAATTCGATAGTGAGAGTTGCCTTTGCTACGTAGTTCCAGATTCCTAGCCTGTCCAGCATTCGCCCAATCATGCCCGAGGCGTCTACACACGCTCCTAACCTACCATCTCTCTCGACCGATGCGCGCACCGCTTCCGTCACGATAGCAATCTTCTGTCTCGCGTTCGCTAGATAGCTCTCATCGTACTTCTTCGCTTCAACGTACCTCGCATAGAACTCAAGATAGCCAGGATCACGCTGCTCCTGCTTGAGGAACTCTACAGAGTCATAAAACCCTGCCGTATTGAAGTCTATCCGGCCACGCTCAAATATCTGCTCTAGCTCGCTCTGCTTGGTCTGGTTCGTCAGCGCCCACGAAGTCTCCGCTTTCCCTATTTCGGCTGAGCTGGCAAAAGAATCCATAGCCATATCTCCTTTCTATAACAGACTAACACTCATGTAGACCGATAGTCCGAGGCAACTGAGAGGTGTATTACGACAATATTTTCTGGCTAGGCCGTTCTGATTTGAGCGCAGATGGTGGTTGGTATAGTCACCGCTACAACTCCATGATGGTCGGCGCGGCTGTGTGCCGAACAAGTGAGTTCTCAGGGAAAACTCTCGCAGCACCACGGGAGGACAGCCCGCGCAACGTAATGCCCAGAGACACGTTACCAACGTAATGTGTTTTATAGATCGGAAAATCCAGAATTGGGTGAATGAGCGTGACGTGTGACTCATCGGTGGCGCCCTGGAAGCTTGAGGTGTTGATTGCCACCACAATCCCCGTTTCTGGGTTGATCACAGGGCCTCCGCTCGCGCCGCCGTGCAAATGAATTGAGGTTCGCATGCAAGGAAAATTCAACATCACGCGATCTCGCTGTACTGGGAAGACATCCAAAACAGCGCCATCGTAATGGTGCCCCGCAATGCCCATGTGAAGCACCCCGTTATGGCGTGCAACAACTGTATCGGGGAATGCGTAAGTGGTCAGCTTCAATCCGGGCGATGGAACAGGTCCGCCGACTGGAAGTACATAGTTTGGAAGCGCTACTTCGTGCTCAGCGTGCAGCAGTGGGTGGAGCTCACAAAGTGCCACGTCCGATACAGGGTGCCTTATAACTTGCCTGAACTGTCGAAAATAGAATTCGTTAGTGGCATCCTTTATCTGAACGCAAGCAAATCTAGGTAATTCTCCTTCATCAAAAACATGTTTTGCTGTAAGTATCATGTTTGGGCCGACAAAGAATCCCGTCCCAACGACCCTCAAGTCGTCTCCACTCGGTCCCTTTACAACGATAGGCATTACGCCTTCCATGGGAGATATTTCGCGACCAGATTCCGCAATAGTCGAGTATGAAGTGGAGGATATTCCTTCCTGTGCTTCCCTGCGTACATCTAGTTTGAGCGGCATCGCTTCTCTAAGTGCGAGAGCAATGCGTGTACTGCGATCCCCTCTTCTATTAGCCTCTCCCATTGCGGTATACCCTTTGTCTCGACGAGAAATTAAAGGCCCATGTAGCACCTCTAGTTTCTTATCTGAAAGTGCACGACTGATTCGTCATTCAATTCATTAGCTCAAGCTGCAGCACGCCTAGCTAGATTCTAGGCCGCTTCCCAAAATCACCTATGAGAGAACTAATAGCGAAGCGCCCTCCGGCAAATCTCGGTTTAGTCTCATGCCGAACTCAGTCCCTGCTTCAGCATTGATTTCCGCCACTACAGTGTTTCCAATCCTCAGTTCCTCGATCGTGATCTCGTAAATCAATCCCTTTCCAGCGAAGAACGAAAGGCCGGGTTCCAACCTAATTCGTTGAGACGCACGCGAACCGAAAATTTTGCCTGTGTACTTCTTCACTGCTACCGCCACCTCCTTAGTCGCGCCGGTTGAGCGACCTGCTTCGATTATCTGAGTCCGCAACAATGTGGCAAGGCATAGGCATAGAGTCTCAACGAAGTCTGCGTAAGCGACTAGCTGATTCGATCCACTGATGTTCGATACGGCTCCGTGCGATGCCTCATTACGTTCCGTAATAATTCTCTTCAGGTAGTTCGCAGGGGTATCTTCATCCCAGATGATACGGTCAAATAGTGGCTTTCCTTCCGGCACGGTACACGCTCGAGCGAAGGCGTTCTCGACACCCAGCTTGGCAAAAATCCTGTTCACGACATCCGCGCGATAATTGTCAGAGTCGGTAAGAAATGCATCGGCCAGCAGCTTGTAAGCGTTCCCCCGGAGGCCATCAACCAATCCATTTGCAATCGCGTCCTCAGACAACGTTGAAAAAAGAGTGTTGGTCGGCGCCCATTTCGAAAGTATGTAACCGACGCCGACCCGATGATTTATCCGTACAGCCTCCGCTAATCCGTTATAGGTAGGATGGAGTTTTGATATCTCATCTACGTATTCTTCAACAAGATCGCAAATTGCCTGTTCCCATAATGCGTAAGTTCGGGTCACGGCTGCCGAGGAATCAAGGATCTGCCAAGCCAGTTTGTCCGGTGCCCCACTCCTGAGAATATCGACAGCCGCTTGGTCCAGCCCAAGGGGGGCAATATTCGGCGTAGCAGCATTCAAGGTCTGCCGTAGGCTTTCTTGCCATAGGACAGCTGCCCTTAAGTCAGCCAATTGGCGAGATAGTGCCGCTGGTTGCGAGTTGAACATGAGAGCAGCCGCAGCTTATGCCAAAACAGCAGTTAACATGTCTTTGAAAGCGTCCATCCTCTCTTGGATTGCCTTTGCGGTGTTTCCTTGGCCAGTGAAGGTGCCAGGACGAGCGGTAGCAACCAGTCGATGCGTCGCCTGAACGACCTCCTTTGAACGATGGAGCAACTTCTCGCGATTGCCGAGATTCTCGCTCAGCCCAACCATTACAGCGTCGGCGAAGGCAATCTGAGGCTGGCGGGCAATTCGGCCTTGCTTCTGCACCCATGGCTTAAACAACTCCGCGCCGTAAACTTCAGCCGCCAGCTCAATAGTTTCACTGAAGATCGCACGCAGCTCGCTTATATCAGCCGCATTGAACTTCCGGCTTCGAACCATGTACCTATCAAGGAACTGCTGAAGTCCCCCACGATACTGATTGCGATGGCGAAGAGAGAAGAATCGAAGGACGAATTCAACGTCTCTCATCTTGCTGAAATGAGGGTTATTAAGCAAAGAATCTGATGGGTTCTGTTCCTCTTCCTCGCTGTACTTCGGCAGACCCCACGCCGCCCTCATCCTCGGGTGTCGAGAGAGCTCCAGAAGAAGATCGTCGAACTCATTGTGATAAATGCAGTGGCGGATCTCTTGGTTCTCAAGGTGCACGCCGCCAGTGTTAAGGCGTTCAAAAACCTGCTGCCGTAGAAGCATCTCGTGCTCCCCGGTGGTGGCAGATTCCTTAAGCAGTACGATGTAGGAAATTGATCGACGATCCAATCCTTTACGGATCTCGCTGGGCAGCGTGCTGTACTGTCGACCGTTAAGCTCTGGCCACTGCTCTAGACCGCGGAGCTTGAAACTGTTCTCGTAGAATTCGCTAATAGTCGAGATACGTTGTTGCCCGTCCATTACCTCGTATCGGGCAAAATCCGACTCGAAAAGGAAACACGGAGGAACAGGGATGTTCATGATGAGAGACTCAATTAGCTTAGACTTTCGCTTGACATCCCAACGTTTCCGGCGTTGGTAGAACGGCTGCAGCCGCATCCAATCCGCGCGCTTGAGTGCAGCTACGAAATTTGGGAGTTGCTCGCGATTCGATTCCGTAACAATGCGAAGCTCTCGAGCTGAGTATTTGCTGTTGATCTCTTCATCTGTCGGTTTGCGGGTCCGTGCGACTGGCTCGTCCAGCCACATGGTCTGCTCACTCGGGGAAAATGGCACGCTATGTCTCCTTTTGCTGCGAGTACTGCAGGCCGCACGGAGCGCCACTATAGCAAGAACGGCAGAAAGCTCGCGCCGCCTACTCGGCTCGGTGCATGGCCGTCGACGCAGCATCTGACAGGTCCAAGCAGGCCTATCACTAGTAACATACCGCTCTGCTGATCCTATCGACCATCGACGGCCCAGATTTGCACACTTGACCGCCCTGGGTTTCGTAGACACGTCGCAGCTAAAAACTATGGCTTAGGCGGAGGTGATCATGGGCACGATGCGGTAGACCAATGAGTTCAAGATCGAGACGGTACGGCAGATCGTTGAGTGCGTCAGTCCAGTAGCGGAGGTAGGTAAGCTATCGACTGGGCGATCGATCCACAGTCTTTACGGTTGGAAGCGGCAGCATGTCAACCGTGACGTGTGCTAGATCGTACAGCAGGACCAGAAGGCGGAAGTGCTCCGCCTCGAGGGGGGGCTTTGCCAGATCACTCAAGAGCGAGGCATTCTAACTAAGTATAGCCGCCACGTCCTTTGCGAAGGGCTAAGAGCAAAATCTGCCTTAACGAAGCGACACTTAGACCAGTTGTGTCTCTACGCCATATGCCGGATGCTTGGCATCCATCGCATTGGCTGCAACGCTCCGTTGAAAGCGCTGGTAGGCTCTCGCGACAAAGTCGATAAAGTACTGCTCGGGCAAGTGAGTAGGCCCGCTCCAACCTCGACTTCGGCTTGGAGCGACCTCTCAAGTAACCGGCGATGCCGCGCTGCCTCTGCCGTTCGGCAAGACGTTGGTCGCACCAGTAAGCTCACAGTTGGACATTCAGATGAAAAGGGCGCAGCGTTTCCTTCTCGCCCCAAAGCCTATTGATTTCGGAGAGCTCAGGTGAGCAGAACAAGCGTCTCCCATCCACTGCAGATTGCGACCTTGCCCGTCGGGGTGAGCGGCGGTGCAATCGGTGTCACCTTTGCACCGGGAAAGCATCAGGACGTCGCGATGACAGGGTCTTGGGCTCGGGACCTGGACCTCGATCTAGCGTCGATCGTCGCCTGGGGAGCACAGCACCTGATCACGTTGATTGAACCGTGGGAGTTCGAGGAGCTGCGAATCGCCTCTTTGGCCGAACGTTCCGGAGCGCACGGTTTGATGTGGCATGGCCTGCCGATTACGGATGGCGAGGCTCCTGATGCGCGACTGCTTGAGCCATGGCGATATCTAGGACCACAGTTCGCAGCCGCGCTCTTGTCTGGAAGCAGAATCGTCGTGCACTGCAAGGGGGGACTGGGTCGAGCCGGGACCGTGGCGTCGATGCTACTCATTGAAACACGTTGCGTTTCGGATGGGATCGATGCAATTGCTAAGGTGCGCTCAGTGCGGCCTGGTGCGGTGGAGACTGTGGAGCAGGAGGAGTTCATTCTTAGCTGGCCCGAGCGCATGGCGCCGAGTCTCGGATAGCCGCAATGGACGCTAACCTACCCTTCGTTGCCTTGAGTTGGCATACAAGGTGGCGGCATTCGGCAGTTAGTCTGGAGAAAGGGCACCCGAATAGGACGTAGTGCTAAACACTTTTCTTCAAACACATAAAGTGCTGCTGCTCGTACTGCTTTGCGCGCCCCTCGCATGCCTATCTGAACCTGTCGCCGGGCCTGGATTTCGAGACCAAGCTGTTCGCCAAGACCAATGCGCCGCAACTGCTGCGCAAGGAGCTGTCGAAACCGGGTTACGTGCCGCAGCCGATCGCGCTGGGCATCAACACCGATGCGTACCAACCGATCGAGCGCAAGTTCAAGCTGACCCGTCAGCTGATCGAAGTGATGCTGGAGACGAAACATCCGTTCTCGTTGATCACCAAGAACGCGCTGGTCGAGAGGGATATCGACCTGCTCGCGCCGCTGGCCGCGGAGAACCTGGTCAGCGTGCACTTCTCGGTGACCTCGCTGGACCCGCATCTTTCCGCAAAGCTCGAACCGCGCGCGTCGGCACCGCATGCGCGGCTGCGCGCGATGAAGCGGCTGCATGAGGCCGGTGTTCCGGTCGGGGTGATGGTGGCGCCGGTGATCCCATGGATCAACGACAGCGAACTGGAGGCCGTGCTGGAAGCCGCACACGACGCAGGCGCCAGCACCGCGGGTTACGTGCTGCTGCGCCTGCCACTGGAAGTGGCACCGCTGTTCCGCGACTGGTTGGACACCCATCACCCGGATCGCGCCGCGCACGTGATGAGTACCATCCAGCAGCTGCGCGGTGGCAAGGACTACGACAGCCAGTTCGGCACGCGCATGCGCGGCGAAGGCGTGTATGCGGATCTGTTGAACAACCGCTTCAAGCTGGCGCGCAAGCGGCTGGGCTTCAATGCACAGAACAGCCACTGGCCGAAGCTGGAGTGCAGCCGGTTCCAGAAGCCGCTGCCGCCGAAGAAGGATTCGCCGCAGGGCTCGTTGTTCTGAGTAGCGTCGAGCTCGCTCGACTGGCGACGGAAAAGCAGTCGAGCAAGCTCGACTCTACGGGGGATGCAACGCAGTCGAGCAAGCTCGACGCTATGCCCCAAACAACTTCTGCGCGCTCTGGAACAGGATCCAGCTGGTGGCGATGAACTTGTCGCCGCCCTGCGGCCGATTGCCGCGATGGGTGTGGGTGAACGCGGTCGGGGCTATCAGCAGGCTGCCGGTGCGTGGTGCGATCTTGCGGCCCTGGAACAGGAACTCGGTTTCGCCTTCCTCGAAGTCATCGTTGAGGTACAGCGTCCACAACACGTGCCGGTGCAGGGTCTCGGCCTGGGCATCCTTCGGGTATAGCTCGCAGTGCCAGTACGGGTAGCCGCCCTCGCCCGCCGCGTACCACTGCAGGTTGATCGCGCCCGGGCGCAGGCAGGTGCGGGCCAGGTCGGCCAGCTGCTGCGGCGGCATGTCGGGGAAGTCCTCGGCAGACAGGCGTCGCGGCTGGCCATTGCTGTCCTGGATCTGCAACATCAGTGGAGCGATCAACGCCTGTGGATAACGGCGTAGATAAGTCAGCAGGCCGTTGAACACCGCGATCTGCAGCTGCTGGTCGACATCCTGCCAGCCGTCCAGTCCACTGATGCGCAGATCCTTGCTGTGCTTGAGTTCCGGGAACACACCACTGCCGACCGCACCGGGCAGCAGTCCACGCGTTGCACGCATGCGCTCGACGATCGCCGCGCAGACGTCGCTGGGGACGGCATTGTGGATGACTTCGATGAAATCGACCGGGCCCTGCTCGTGCATGCGTGCATTCCTTAGGCGGCAATGGCTCGATGGTGCCGTTTGCCGCCCGTGGTGTCACCCCACGGTCATGTCATCGCTCTGCCATGACCGCTGTCGGTGAAGGCCCCTCAGCCCTGCGCGCCGTCGTGCGCGTGGTGGTAGCGCACGGCTTCGGCCACTTCCTCGCGCGAGCCGAGGAACACCGGCACGCGCTGGTGCAGCTGGTCGGGCTGGATATCGAGGATGCGCTCGCGGCCGGTCGAGGCGGCGCCACCGGCCTGCTCGACCAGCAGGCCCATCGGGTTGGCTTCGTACATCAGGCGCAGCTTGCCGGCCTTGGACGGGTCCTTCTTGTCCCACGGGTAGATGAAGATGCCGCCGCGGGTCAGGATGCGATGCACGTCGGCGACCATGCTGGCGATCCAGCGCATGTTGAAGTTCTTGCCGCGTGCGCCTTCCTTGCCGGCCAGCAGGTCGCCGACGTAGGCCTGCATCGGCGCTTCCCAATGACGCTGGTTGGACATGTTGATGGCGAATTCCTGGGTGGCCGCCGGAATCTGCATGTTCTCGGTGGTCAGCACAAATTCGCCCTTCTCGCGGTCCAGGGTGAAGGCGTGGGTGCCGTGACCGACGGTCAGCACCAGCTGGGTGCTGGGCCCGTAGATGCAGTAACCGGCGGCGATCTGCTTGCTGCCCGGCTGCAGGAACGCGTCATCGCCAGGCAGTTCGACGTTGGTCGGGCAGCGCAGCACCGAGAAGATGGTGCCGACCGAGACATTGACGTCGATGTTGGAGCTGCCATCGAGGGGATCGAACAGCAGCAGGAAATCGCCACGCGGATAGATGTCCGGCACCGGCTGGCTGTGGTCCATTTCTTCCGAGGCACAGGCGGCGAGGTGGCCGCCCCAGGCGTTGGCTTCGAGCAGGATCTCATTGCTGATGACGTCCAGCTTCTTCTGCGCTTCGCCCTGCACGTTGCCGGTACCCGCCTCGCCGAGCACGCCGCCGAGGGCGCCCTTGCTGACGGCGATGGAGATGCTGGTGCAGGCGCGGGCGACGACCGCGATCAGCTGGCGCAGGTCGGCATTGATGCGGCCGGCGTGCTGCTCCTGGATCAGGAAGCGGGTCAACGAAGTACGGGACATGAGCGGGCAGGTCTCGGCAGCGGGAAAACGCCTATTGTCGCCGGTCTGGCGGGGGCGTGCGTGACCGCGGGAAGGCGTAATCGTTTCCAGAGGCGTTGCGCTGGTGGCGCCTCCTTTTATCGAGGCTCGCGGGAGGGAGAGGCGATGCAGGACACGCTGCAAGTACCTCCATGTAAGCTCGATGGCGCCATCCATGGCGCCAACGGTCCTGCATCGCCTCCCCCTGCCGCGCGCTTCAGGGTTCGCCGCGAGCGCGGTGGGGGTAGCAAAGGCAGAGGCAGGAGCAAAAACAAAGGCGCCTCGCGGCGCCTTTGTGATCAAACCACTGGAGCGTCGCTTCAGCCCTTGGCGACGGTGGCCACCGCCTTGGCGACGTATTCCAGGTTGTTCTGGTTCAGCGCGGCCACGCAGATGCGGCCGGTGCCGACGGCGTAGATGCCGAACTCGTCGCGCAGGCGTTCGACCTGCTCACGGCTCAGGCCGGAGTAGGAGAACATGCCGGCCTGCTCGTTGATGAAGCCGAACTGCGGTGCACCGGCAGCGGCCAGCTTCTCGACCAGGCCCTGGCGCAGGGCATGGATACGCTCGCGCATCTCGGTCAGCTCCTGCTCCCACATCGCGCGCAGGTCCGGATTGGTCAGCACGCCGGCCACCAGCGCGGCACCATGGGTGGACGGGCTGGAGTAGATCGTGCGGATCACGCGCTTGACCTGCGACTGCACGGCCTTGGCGTCCGCGGCGGTCGGGGCGACCATCGACAGCGCACCCACGCGCTCGCCGTACAACGAGAACGACTTGGAGTACGAGTTGGCGACGATGAAGCTGTCGATGCCTGCCTCGGCGATGATGCGCACGGCGGCGCCGTCCTGCTCGATGCCCTTGTCGAAGCCCTGGTAGGCCATGTCGATGAAGGGGAACAGCTGCTTGTCCTTCAGCAGCTGCGCGACCTGCTTCCACTGGGTGACGGTGAGGTCGGCGCCGGTGGGGTTGTGGCAGCAAGCGTGCAGCAGCACCACGGTGCCGGCCTGCAGCTTGCCCAGGTCGGCCAGCATGCCGTCGAAATCGACGCCATGGGTGCTCGGGTCGAAGTAGGTGTAATCCACCACCTCGAAGCCGGCCGCACTGAACACGGCGCGGTGGTTTTCCCAGCTCGGGTTGCTCAGCGCAACGGTCGCGTGCGGCAGCAGCTTCTTCAGCACGTCGGCGCCGACGCGCAGCGCACCGCTGCCACCGACGGTCTGTGCGGTGGTGACGCGGCCGGCGGCCAGCAGCGGCGAGTCCTTGCCGAACACCAGTTCGCGCGTGGCCTGCGTGTACGCCGGCAGGCCATCGATCGGCAGGTAGCCGCGCGGTTTGGCTTCAGCGGCGAGCTGCTGCTCGATCTGCTTGACGGCGCGCAGCAGCGGAATGCGGCCACTCTCGTCGTAGTAGATGCCCACACCCAGGTTGACCTTGGTCGGGCGGCTGTCGGCGTTGTACGCCTCGGTCAGGCCCAGGATCGGGTCGCCTGGGACCAGTTCCACGTTTGCAAAGAAGGACACGGCGGTACTCGTTCGGTAGACGGAAAGGGGGAGGAATTGCGCCACGCGGCTTGCGGCTTTCCAGCCGGAAACAGCCCATCGTAACAAAGCCTGCCGGGGCTGGCCGCCGCCATCGTCATCCCCGGGCCCGTACCATGGCGTGCGTTGCCGCCCGATCCATCAACCTGAATCATGAATCCCGCCGCACGACGCCATTGCCTGCCGCTCTCCGCCCTGCTGCTGTCGCCATTTGCCAGCATGGCCGAGCCTGCCCCCACCGCCCTGGCTGCCGTGCAGGTGCAGGCCGCACGCGTACCCGGCATCGACCCGTTCGCCCTGCCCGCCAGCCTGGACACGGTCTGGATCGACGCCGGCCGCGCTGGCGCCGGCGCACAGCTGTCCGAGGCGTTGGGCGGGGTGCCGGGCCTGGTCGCGCGCGACCGGCAGAACTTCGCGCAGGACACGCAGCTGTCGATCCGCGGTTTCGGCGCGCGCTCGACCTTCGGTGTGCGCGGAGTGCGGGTGCTGATCGACGGCGTACCGGCGACCATGCCCGACGGCCAGGGTCAGTTGTCGCATGCCAGCCTGCTCGGCGCCGAGCGCATCGACGTGCTGCGTGGGCCCTTCTCGGCGCTGTATGGCAACTCCTCCGGCGGCGTGCTGCAGGTGTGGAGCGCACAGGGCCAGGCCGGCGACCCGTGGCGGCTGCGCCTCAATGCCGGCGCCGACAACACGCTCAGTGTCGGTGCCCAACTGAAGGGTGCAGGCCACGCGCTGGATTACAACATCGCCGCCAACCACTACCGTACCGATGGCTGGCGAGATCACAGCCGGGCGCGCCGTGAATCGCTCAACGCGCGTATCGGCGGTGATCTGGGCGGTGGGCGGCTGGAGCTGCTGCTCAATGCGCTGGATGCGCCCGATGCGCAGGACCCGCTGGGCCTGACCCGTGCGCAGGTGGCGGCGGACCCGCGCCAGGCCACCGCCGTGGCACACCAGTACAACACCCGCAAATCGGTGCGCCAGCAGCAGGCCGGGCTGCGCTGGACCCGCGAGACCGGCGCGCAGCGCTGGCAGCTGATGGGTTATGCCGGCCAGCGCGCGGTGCGTCAGTACCTGCCGATTCCGCCGGCGGCCCAGGCCAATCCCCTGCATGCGGGCGGGGTGATCGACCTGGACGGAGGCTATGGCGGGCTGGACGCGCGCTGGGGCTGGCACGGCGATCTCGCCGGACGGCCGCTGGACCTGGTGGCCGGGCTCAGCGCCGACCGCCAGCGCCAGCACCGCACCGGCTACGAGAACTTCATCGGCAGCACGCTGGGCGTACGCGGGCAGCTGCGCCGCGACCAGATCGACATCGTGCAGAACGTGGACCAGTTCGCGCAGGCCTGGTGGCAATGGAGCCCGCGCTGGTCGTTGCTGGCGGGCGCGCGCCACAGCAGCGTGCGCTTCGAATCGGACGATCGCTACATCACCGGTCGCAACCCGGACGACAGCGGCCATCGCCGCTACCGGGCGACCACGCCGGTGGCCGGCATCAGCTTCGAGGCCAGCCCGCAGTGGCGCCTGCACGCTGCCGTTGGCCGGGGCTTCGAGACGCCCACCTTCAACGAACTGGGCTATCGCGCCGACGGCCAGGCGGGACTGGCACTGGATCTTGCGGCCGCGCGCAGCCGCTCCGTGGAAGTGGGCAGCAAGTGGCACCCGCAGGATGGAACCCAGCTTGATGTCAGCCTGTTCCGTGCAGATACAGACGATGAGCTGGCCGTTGCCAGCAACATCGGTGGACGCAGTACCTACCGCAACATCGGCCGCACCCGTCGCCAGGGGCTGGAGCTGCAGTACCGCCAGCCGCTGGCCGAGCAACTGGAACTGCAGCTGGCCTGGACCTGGCTGCAGGCACAGGTGCGCTCGCCCTACGTGACTTCGAATGCCGTGGTTGCCGCCGGCAGTCGTCTACCCGGCGTGCCGCGCCAGCAGGCGTTCGCGCGGCTGCAGTGGACGCCGGGCGACTGGCAGTGGGCGCTGGAAGCCAATGCCAGCAGCGACACGGTGGTGAACGACGTGGCCACCGAGCGAGCGCCGGGCTTCGCCCTGCTGCATCTGGAAGGTGGCCGCCGCTGGACCCTGCCGGGCGGCGAGCTGCGTGCGTTCGCGCGGCTGGAGAACGTGCTGGACCAGGCCTACATCGGCTCGGTGATCGTCAACGATGGCAATGGCCGCTACTACGAGCCGGGCCCGGGGCGGCGCGCCAGTGTGGGCCTGCAGTGGTCGTGGCGCTGAAGCGGCCGTGCCGGCTGTTTGCCGGGAAGCTCCCCGGTAGTGCCGGCCGCTGGCCGGCATCGCGCCGTTCGGGATCTCAGGAGGTTGCCGGCCAGCGGCCGGCACTACCGATCAATCGGGGGCCTTGGCCGGCACGAACGGCGAGGTCGGATCGCTGGCCGGGAACGTCTCTTCCAACGCCTGGTCCTGGTTGTCGCTGGCGTGTTGTTTGCGCTCGCGGCGCTTGAGCGGGCTTTCCTGGCCGCCACGATGGCGGTCGCCGCCGTCCTTGCGGTCCTGGGCCGCCTGTTCAGCCTCATGCTTCACCGGCAGGTGTTCGCCGGCCTGCCCGGCGTCGAAAAACGGTGCGCCGCTGCCACGGTAGTCCGCGCTGTCGGCATCGTGCTTGCCGCGCTGCTCGCCGGGAATGGGCGGGTGATTTTCCCGCAGCGGATCTCTGGAGGTCTCTCGGCTCATGGTCTGGTTGCCTGCGCTCGGGGGCTTCTACTACACCGCGGCGCAGGTAAAGCCGCCGCGAACCTGGCGTCATGAACATCTCGCTCACCCGCTGGTAACGGCACCGCGCGTATTCCTGCCCACCCGCCCCCGCTGCAGGAGCCGGCCATGCCCCGTCTTGAACGACCCGCACCGTCCGTGTTCAACGCCCTGCTCGATCCGCTCGGCCAGCGCACCGCGCAGCGCCGCACGCGTCGCCATGAAGACCCGCAGGCGGTGGCGCAGGACTACCTGCAGTACATGCTCAGCGATTACGAGGAGCGTCGCGGGCCCGGTCATCGCAACTGGCGTGACCTGTGCCCGGTCTATGCCTTCGCGCTGACCACCCACGCCGCCGACTGGCCGCGTGGTGACGCCGCCGATACCTGCGAGGAACTGGCCGAGCACTGGGAACAGATGCGCGGACAGTCGCGGCTGAACTGGTCGCAGGCACGGCCGGTGGTGGAAGACGCATGGCGCGCGCTGGATCACATTCCTGCGGCGGCGGTGAAACCGCTGCTGCAGTAGTGCCGGCCGCTGGCCGGCAACCCCAGGAAGCTTCAGGCCGCGAGCCTCTGCCGGCCAGCGGCCGGCACTACCGTTTTCCGTAGAACCCACGTGCACGGCACCGACACGGGTGGTTTACATCGCCGGGCTGAAGCTGGTTGTCCCCTGCCCCGTCACAGGTATCCCCATGGCCCGCCCCATCTGGACCGGCACGCTGTCGTTCGGTCTTCTCAACGTGCCGGTGTCGCTGATGTCCGGCGAACGCAAGGTCGATCTGCAGTTCCGCATGCTCGATTCGCGTGATCGCAAACCGATCCGCTTCGAGCGCGTCAACGCCGATACCGGCGAAGAGGTGCCCTGGAAAGACATCGTCAAAGCCTACGAGTACGACAAGGGCAGCTATGTCGTGCTTGAGGAAGGCGATATCCGCTCGGCCGCGCCGGAAAGCCACGAGGCGGTGGAAGTGGAATCGTTCGTGGATGCAGCGCAGATCGATCCGCGCTACTACGAGAAGCCGTATCTGCTGGTACCAGGCAAGAAAGCCGAGAAGGGCTATGTGCTGCTGCGCGAGACGCTGCGCAAAACCGGCAAGGTGGGCATCGCGCGGGTGGTGGTACGCACGCGTGAGTATCTGTGCGCGGTGATGCCGCAGGAAGACGCGCTGGTGCTGATGATCCTGCGCTATCCGCAGGAACTGGTGGATCCGGACGACTACGCGCTGCCCAGCGGGAAATTGTCCGACTACCGCATCACCAGCAAGGAAACGGCGATGGCCGAGCAACTGATCGAGTCCATGGCCGGTGATTGGGACCCCTCGCAGTACCACGATGAGTTCCGCGAGCGCCTGCAGCAGGTGCTGAACAAGCGCATCAAGTCCAAGGGCGGCACCACCCGGGTGGAAGAGGAGCCGGCACCGCATGAGGATGCTGCCACCAACGTGGTCGACTTCATGGCGCTGCTGCAGAAGAGCCTGGATGCGAACACGCGCACGCCGGCGAAGAAGACTGCGACGCGCAAGGCACCTGCGCAGAAACCTGCGAGGAAGGCCGCGCGGAAGGCCACCAAGAAGGCCACCAAGAAGACCGCACCGCGGCGCAAGGCAGGTTGAGCCGTGTCGCTGCACCAGTACCGGCGCAAGCGCCGCCTTGGCGGTGGCGCGGGACGCACACCGGAACCCGACGACGCGTCTTCCCGCGGTGATCCGAAGCGACGGCCAACGTTCGTCATCCAGCTGCACCATGCCAGTTCGCGACACTACGATTTCCGCCTGGAAATGGACGGTGTACTGAAGAGCTGGGCAGTGCCCAAGGGTCCTTCGCTGCGCGTCGGCGAGAAGCGGCTGGCGGTGGAAGTGGAAGACCATCCGCTGTCTTACGCCGGCTTCGAGGGCGACATCCCCGAAGGTCATTACGGTGCGGGCCATGTGGAGGTCTTCGATCACGGCACCTGGGCCTGCGAAGGGGATCCATTGCAGGCGCTGGCGGCGGGCAAGATCGACTTCGTGCTGCACGGGCAGCGGTTGGCCGGCGGTTGGAAGCTGGTGCGCACAGCGATGAAGGGGCGTCAGGTGCAATGGCTGCTGATCAAGCGCGATGATGAGGAAGCGCGCGATGCCGAAGCGGACGATCTATTGGAAGCGCCCGTTCCGAAACGCTCATCGGCGGTGAAGACGCGCACGGCGGGAAGCACAGGGCGCGCTACACCGGCCGCACGCAGGGCGACCCGCAAGGCCGATGCACGCTGGCATGCGCGCGCGCTGAAACTGGACGGCGCACGCGACACGCCCTACCCTCGCGCCTTCAAGCCACAGTTGACCGACCACCGCGACACCGCGCCGGATGGCCAGCAGTGGCTGCATGAGATCAAGTGGGATGGCTATCGCCTGCTGGCAGACCTGCACGATGGCGAAGTGAAACTGCGTTCGCGCAATGGCCTGGACTGGACGGCCGATTTTCCCGAAGTCGCGCAGGCCATCCGGGCACTGCCGGTGCGCGACGCGCGCCTGGACGGTGAACTGGTGGTGCTGGATGGGCAGGGCCGCAGTGACTTCGCGGCACTGCAACGGGTGATCGACGGCAGTTCGAAACAGCCGCTGCGCTACATCGTCTTCGACCTGCCAGGTGTTGCCGGTGCCGACATCAGCCACGCCCCCTTGCTGGAACGCAAGGCGCTGCTGAAAGCGCTGCTGGGCAATGTACCCGGCATCCTCGCCTTCAGCGAGCATGTGATCGATCACGGGCCACAGGTGTTCGCTGCCAGTGGCAAGGCGGGTTTCGAGGGCATCGTGAGCAAGCAGGTGGATGCTCCGTACGTGAATGCCCGTGCGCGCAGCTGGGTCAAGGTCAAGCACGAGGACACCGACGAGTTCGTGATCGTCGGTCACACGGCACCAAAGGGTTCGCGGGTGGGATTCGGCTCGTTGCTTCTGGCCGCGCAGGACAAGGCCGGCCTGCGCTATGTCGGTCGCGTAGGCACCGGCTTCGACGATGAAAGCCTGCGCGCGCTGCACAAGGCACTGCAACCGCTGGCGGTGAAGACCCCCGTGCTGCCGCTGCCGGCGCATGTGCCGTTCAGCGCCGCCAGCGTGCGCTGGGTGAAACCGGTCGCGGTGGCCGAGGTGGCCTTCCGTGGCTGGGGCAAGGAAGGCCTGCTGCGCCAGGCCAGCTTCAAGCGGCTGCGCGAAGACAAGCGCAAAGAGGACCTGGAAGTGAACATGACAGATGCTGAGGCAGATGCTCAGGTCCAGCTCACCCATCCCGAGCGCATCGTCTATCCGAGGCAGAAGCTGAGCAAGGGTGACGTGGCCGACTACTACCGCCGCATGGCGCGCTGGATCTTGCCGGAGGTCGCGCGCAGGCCGTTGTCGCTGCTGCGTTGCCCCGACGGTGCCGGCAAGGCCTGCTTCTTCCAGAAGCATCATGGCCCCGGGCTGGGTGACGCCGTGCATGCGGTGCCACTGCAGCAGAAAAGTGGTCGCGAGGACTACGTCTACATCGACGACGCGCGTGGGCTGCTCCAGCTGGTGCAGATGAACACGCTGGAGCTGCATCCGTGGGGTGCGACGGTAGACGACCCGGAGCATCCGGACCGTCTGGTGTTCGATCTCGACCCCGGCGACGGCGTGAGCTGGGCACAGGTGAAAGCCGGCGCGCGCGATGTGCGTGACCGCCTGCTGCAGATCGGCCTGCAGAGCTTCGTGCGGCTGTCTGGCGGCAAGGGCGTGCACGTGGTGGTGCCGCTGCAGCCGAAGGCGGACTGGGAGCAGGCCAAGGCGTTCTGCGAGGCGTTCGCGCAGGCGATGGCACTGCAGCAGCCTGACCGCTACGTGGCGACGATGAGCAAGGCGAAGCGCAGCGGTGTGATCTTCATCGATTGGCTGCGCAACACGCGCGGTGCCACCAGCGTGTGCTCGTGGTCGCTGCGGGCGCGCGATACCGCCGGTGTGGCGGTGCCGCTACGCTGGGAGGAACTGGCAAAGGTGACCGCCGCCGATGCGTTCCCGATGACCAGGGCGCTGGCGCGTGCGAAGCGGCTGAAGGGTGACCCCTGGCAGGGCATTGAACGGTTGAAGCAGACGTTGCCGCCGCTGAAGCGGTAGTGCCGGCCGCTGGCCGGCAACGGTAGGATGGTTGAGGTTGCCGGCCAGCGGCCGACACTACCTGCATGTGCTCAGCCCGGATCGCGCGATGCGCGGCGACCGAACCACCAGCCCACCAGCAGCTGCAGCGGCAGCGAGACCAGCAGGGAAACGACGAACCACAGCGGGAAATCCGCGCCCACGCTCCACACCGCGTAGCCGCAGCCCAGCGCGATCAGCGACCAGATCGAGAAGCCATGCGAGCGCGGCCAGCAGGGCGCGTAATAAGTGGCGAAGGAGATGCCGGCGACGCCACCGAGCACGCTGAACGCCAGGTCCCAGCCCAGCTGCACGCTGTTGTTGCCTGGCGACAGGCCCAGCAGCGGTGGCAGCCAGCTGGCGACGCTGCTGACCAGCGCGAGCGACAGTACGCCACCGATCAGGGCGACGATGGACAGGAACAGGGTCTTGAGCAGGCCGGGCATGCGCGCATTGTACGGCTGCGCGAAGCGCCTGCGGTTGCCGGCCAGCGGCCAGCGCTACCGGTGGATCGGCATGGCCGCCGTGCCCGTGGGAGAGGGGTACGGTGCAACGGCGGCCATGCACAGGCAGTCAGGCGGCGAAGTCGAGCACCACGCGGCCTTCGATGGTGCCCGCGTGCATGCGCGCGAACACGTCGTTGATGTTTTCCAGGCGATCGGTGCTGACCGTGGCGGCGACCTTGCCCTCGGCGGCAAACTGCAGCGACTCCTGCAGGTCCAGCCGGGTGCCGACGATCGAGCCACGCACCGTGATGCCGTTGAGCACCATGCCGAAGATATCCAGCGGGAAGTTGCCCGGCGGCAGGCCATTGAGCGAGACGGTACCGCCACGGCGGACCATGCCCAGCGCCTGCTCGAATGCCTTCGGCGAAACGGCGGTGACCAGCGCACCGTGGGCACCGCCGATCTCCCTCTTCAGGAATGCGGCCGGATCGGTGGTGCGCGCGTTCACGGTGACCTGGGCACCCAGCTGCCGGGCCAATGCCAGCTTGTTGTCGTCCACATCCACCGCGGCCACGTTCAGGCCCATCGCACGGGCGTACTGCACGGCCATGTGGCCGAGGCCGCCGATGCCGGAGATCGCCACCCAGTCACCGGGTTTGGTGTCGGTGACCTTCAGCCCCTTGTAGACGGTCACGCCGGCGCACAGTACCGGCGCGATCTCGACGAAGCCCACTTCCTTCGGAAGCAGGCCGACATAGTTGGCATCGGCCAGTGCGTACTCGGCGAAGCCGCCGTTGACCGAGTAACCGGTGTTGCGCTGCGTCTCGCACAGCGTTTCCCAGCCACCCAGGCAGTGTTCGCAATGGCCACACGCCGAGTACAACCAGGGGATGCCGACCCTGTCGCCTTCCCTGACGTGCCCTACCCCGCCTCCCACGGCCACGACGTGCCCCACGCCCTCGTGGCCGGGGATGAATGGCGGGTTCGGTTTCACCGGCCAGTCGCCCTCGGCGGCGTGCAGGTCGGTGTGGCAGACGCCACAGGCCTCGATCTTGACCAGTACCTCGCCCGCCCCCGGGCGCGGTACCGAGACTTCCTCGATCACCAGTGGTTTGCCGAACTCACGCACGACAGCGGCCTTCATGGTTGGATTCATGTCCGGATCTCCGTAGTGCGCTTGCCCACAGAATGACGCCGGCCCGGGGCCGGCGCTTTGATCACGATCAAACCTTTGACGATTCGTGCCGCTGGTTCAGCTGGCCAGCACCGAGGCCTCGCGGGCCAGGCGCTCGATGGTGTCCCAGTCACGGGTCTGCAGCAGCGCCGGCGTGGTCAGCCACGAACCGCCCACGCACAGCACGTTGGGCAGGTGCAGGAACTGCGGCGCGGTCTGCGCGCTGATGCCGCCGGTCGGGCAGAAGCGCACGTCGGCGAACGGGCCGTGCCAGGCCGCCAGCAGCGCGGCACCGCCGGCCTGCACTGCCGGGAAGAACTTGAAGGTGTCGCGGCCGTGCTCCAGGCCCAGGATCAGGTCCGAGGCCGTGGCAGCGCCAGGCAGGTACGGCAGGTCGGCATCACGCGCGGCGGCATACAGCGCTGGCGTGGCACCCGGCGATACCGCGAAACGCGCGCCGGCCTGCCTGGCCGCCTGCATCTGCGCGGCGTTGAGCACGGTGCCGGCACCGATCACCGCATCCGGCACGGCCTCGACCATCGCCTTGATGGCGTCCAGTGCCTGCGGCGTGCGCAGGGTCACCTCGATCACCGGCAGGCCGCCGCGGAACAGCGCCTGGGCCACGTTGACCGCTTCATTCACATCTTCGGGGGTGTACACCGGAATCACCGGTGCCAGCTTCAGCAGCGCGCGCAGGCGCGGATCAGTGCTGGACATGGTCTTGCTCCTTGCCCGACGGGGCATCGCGGATCGCTGCCGGGCCCGGCAGCGCAGCGGCGCATGATGCCACGTGGATCGCGAAGGTGCCGCAGCGCGCTGTGCTGCGCGCCGGGTTCAGGCCGGGTCGGCCTGCAATGCCTGGATGCGGCGCTGGTACCAGTCGCCGCCGAGCGGGTCGAATACGGCAGATCGCTCCATCGGTGCCTCGTACACGTGCACCGAGATCGCCAGTGACTGGTCGCTGGCATTGCGCAGGGTGTGGTACTCGTGCGGCGGAATCAGGCTGCCGGCACTGCCGCAGCCTCCGCGCAGCGCCGCGTGGCGACGGAAGCGCCAACGCTCGCCGGCGCATTCCAGCAGTTCATAGCGGGTGATCTCCAGCTCGCCCAACCACACGCCCTCCACACACCACATGGCATCGTGGTCGTGCAGCGGCGTGCCCTGCCCTGGGCCCCAGCTCATGGCAATCACGCTGTAGCCGTGTTCGCGGCTGTGGTACAGCGGGCGTCGAGCGTAATGATCACTGACCGGACGGTGCACGCACTCGGGCAATTCGATGCGGCTGTCGGCGATGGCTTCCTGCAGCGCCAGCTGCAGGTCGGCGGTGATGCGTTCGGCCTCACCGGAGGTCATCGCCGCATCGACTGCGGCGATCAACCGGTCGCGGCCACGGAACAGCGGAAACGGAGAAGTCTGCAGGTCCATGCCCCGAATGTAGCGGAGCATGGTTAAGGGAATGTTGGCGTTCGCACGCGTCGCGCCCGCATTGATGACACGAGCGCGTGAAAAACGGTTCAGATGCGAAGTGGGTAGAACGATCACAATGGAACCCTGTGCAGCATGCGTGGTCGAACAGGACGCGTTCCCCATCCGCTGCGACACTCCGCAACTTCGCGCCCGACGGGCGCAAGGCTAGAGTTTTCCGACTTACCTGGTTCTATACATGTCAGTGCGAATTATTAGCGATGCTGCATTGCCGGCATCGAAGGGCAAG
The DNA here is from genome assembly GCF_000158575.1 of Stenotrophomonas sp. SKA14. Lineage (NCBI taxonomy): Bacteria > Pseudomonadati > Pseudomonadota > Gammaproteobacteria > Lysobacterales > Lysobacteraceae > Stenotrophomonas > Stenotrophomonas sp. SKA14. Next base: position 351,419 of record NZ_DS999412.1, on the reverse strand, counting down.
GCTGCCACGATCAACGACATCGCACGACTGTCGGGAGTTTCCAAGAAAACGGTTTCAAGAATCATCAACAACTCGCCGCTGGTGCGCAAGGACACCCGCGACAAGGTCGAGGCGTTGATGCGCGAGGTCGGTTACGTGCCCGACCCGCTGGCACGCGGACTCGCGTTCCGCCGCTCCTTCCTGATCGGCCTGGTGTATGACGACCCGGGCGCCCAATGCATCGTGGACCTGCAGCATGGCGCGCTGGAAGCGCTGCGCGGCACCGGCTACGAGCTGGTGGTGCATCCGTGCGACAGCGAGGATCCAGAGTGCGCACAGGGCGTGCGCCGCTTCGTGCAGCAGCAGAAGCTGCACGGCGTGATCCTTGGCCCACGCGCGTCCGAGTCGGCTGCGTTGGCGCAGGTGCTGGACGCGATCGACTGCCGCTACGTCCGCATCAACGCGCATGTGTCCGACGATGAGGCGCAGGCCGTGGTCACCCATGATCGCGATGGCGCTGCCGCGGCGGCGGGTTACCTGCTCTCGCTCGGCCACCGCGATATCGCGGTGATCACCGGCCCGGAGGCGCGTCGTGCCGCACGCGAACGCACCCATGGCTTCCTTGACCGGCTGGCGCAGGTGGGGCTGACCCTGCCGGGCGAACGCGTGCTGGAAGCGGGCGATACCTTCGAGTCCGGCGTGCATGCCGCCGAGCGCCTGCTGCTGGGCGAAGGCCGGCCCAGCGCGATCTTCGCCGGCAACGACGAGATGGCTGCCGGCGTCTACCAGGTGGCCCTGCGCGCGGGCATCGCGGTGCCGCAGCAGCTGTCGATCGTCAGCTACGACGACAGCCCGCTGGCGTCGCGCTTGTGGCCGCCGCTGACCTCGGTGCGCCGCCACGTCTCCGACATCGGCCGCATGGCCGCGGCGATGCTGGTGCAGACCGGCGTGCCGGACGCACCGACGGCGGCCAGCGTGCATCCGCAGTTGATGGTGCGTGGCTCCTGCCGGGCCGTGGACGGCTGAGTGCCCTCGCCTGCGCCGTCGCAACAGAACGGTGCAGGCAACAACGGAAACGGCGCACCGGAGTGCGCCGTTTTCAGTGCGAAGCGGCGTGTGTGGAGCGCTTACACGTCGCCGCCGTCGGCCCAGCCTTCGCCGGTGCCGGCCTGGAACACGCGGTCGTCGTCCTGCACGTCGCCGGCCGGCAGATGCGCCTGATCAGCCAGTGCTGCATAGATCGGCGTGAAGTCCGGCGACGTCGCCTGCATCAGCTGTTCGAAGCTGTCGATGACGAAGTAGGTCTTCTGGAAGGTATCGATGCGGTACTTCGTGCGCATGATCCGCTGCAGGTCGAAGCCGATGCGGTTGGGCGCGGCCGATTCCAGCGAGTACAGCGATTCGCCCTTCGACGACACGATGCCGGCACCGTAGATGCGCAGGCCGTCGGACGTGTCGATCAGGCCGAATTCCACCGTGTACCAGTACAGGCGCGTGAGGTTCTGCAGTGCATCCGGGCCGATTGCGTGGGCTTTGACGCCACCGCGGCCGTAGGCTTCCATGTAGTCGGCGAACACCGGGTTCATCAGCAGCGGTACATGGCCGAACAGATCGTGGAACAGGTCCGGCTCGGCGATGTAGTCGATCTGGTCCGGGCGACGGATCCACCAGGTCACCGGGAAACGACGGTTGGCCAGGTGGTCGAAGAAATCCAGTTCCGGCAGCAGGCCTTCGACGCCGACCAGGGTCCAGCCGGTGGCGGCGCCGAGCACTTCGTTGAGCTGGTCGAAGCGCGGAATCATGTGCGCGCTCATGCCCATCTCGTCCTGTGCGTCCAGGAACTCCTGGCAGGCGCGGCCGACCAGCAGCTCGCGCTGGCGCTGGTACAGCGTGCTCCAGGTGGCGTGGTCATCGGCGCTGTAGGTGTCCCACGGCTGCTCGACGAGCGCGGTGGTGTACACCGGCACGTAGCCCTTGTCGGTCTGCTGGTGTTCGACGCGGCGGGGCTGGGCGAGATCCATGGGGCACTCCTTGAAGGGATACCCACGATGCTAGGGCAGGGCGCGCGCAACAGGGTTGCAAAAGTTGCGTCGATTGGCCTTGTTGGCGCAATATCCTTGCGTACTCACCATGTTGCGGGGCAACAATGGCCGGAGAAGTCCAGTTCGATCGCACGGATATACGCCTGTTGGCTGAAATCCAGAAGGATGGGCGCGCCACCAATGCCGAGCTGGCGACGCGGGTGAACCTCTCACCCTCGGCCTGCCTGCGCCGCCTGCAGCGGCTGGAAAGCGAGGGCGTGATCGTCGGCTATGGCGCGCGGCTGGAGCCACGGCAGCTACGGCTGGGCCTGCAGGCTTTCGTGCGCGTGCAGCTGGAAAAGCACGACCAGGCCGCCATCGGCCACTTCGTGGACAGCGTGCAGGGCTGGGATGAAGTGGTGGCCTGCCATGCGCTGACCGGCGACATGGACTATCTGCTGCATGTCTACGTACGCGACCTGGAACACTTCTCGCACTTCCTGCTGGATCGGCTGCTCAACGCCGGGGGCGTGGCCGATGCCAATTCCAGCTTCGTGCTGCGCACGGTGAAGGGCTTCCAGGCGCTGCCGTTGTCGCAGCTGGAGTCCTGAGCGACGACGCGGGCAAGTGCATGTGGCGGAGCGTGATCCGCTAAGCAGCTCGAGCGTCGCGAGGGGTTTTCCTACGAAGTAGGGGGTGGATCACTGACGGAGTGACGGGATCGGCCTTCCTAGACTCACTGGACAACCCTGTCCGGAGAGATCGACATGAACGTCCGCCTTGCTCCTGTCATTGCGCTGCTTGCCGCTGGCCTGATACCGGCCGCTGCGGGTGCTTCCCCCCAGACCGCCAACGCCCAACCTCTGGCATTGAGCTGCGGTGCCACCGAATTCGTCGGCATGACCAGCAACTCGTCGACGCTGGCTTCGCGTCAATGCAACGGCGGCTACGTCTACGGAATCGGCGTCTCGGTCAACGAGGCCGTGGAGAACCTCAATGGCTTCATGGCTGTGCTGCAGGCCGGGGTCAGCTGCAGCGCGGATGCCACCAGCATCCAGACGGGCGCCTATGGCAAGGGTGTCTTCGCCAGCTTCGTGTGCAATGGCTGGCCGATTGCGGGCGTGGGCAACAGTCCCACCACGGCCGCGCGCAACTCGCTGGCGATCGCCACCGAAATGGCGGCAACCGGCACCCATTGCCGGGCGCCATTGAGCGGCTCCTACTATCCGGAAAGCTATGGTTTCCGCTACCACTATGACTGTGGCAACACCCGCACCCTGATGACCTGGTCGATCAGCGGACTTGGCGCCAGCATCGACGATGCCAACACCATTGCGATGCGCCTGATGCGCTTCTCGACAGCCACCGGGCAAAGCTGCAGCTTCGACAGGGCCGAGATCAATGGTGTCATTCTCAAGGCCCCGCTGACCTGCAACGGATCGCTCATCCTGGGCTATGGCAGCTCGGTGACTGCCGCGGCCAATGATGCACTGGCCCAGATCGGCGCCTGACCTGGCGTAGGGCCTTTGATGGCGACCCGCCTCGAGCGGATCGCCGTCAGCACTTTTCCTTGCGGCCCATCAACCTGCCCAGGCGCGAAGCCTCTTCGCACTTGGGCGCAGCCACCGGCGCGGGAGCAGCTGCCGCGGCACGTGCCTTCTGCAGCTGCTGGATCTTCGCGCGGATCTGCGGCATCGCCGCCATCGCGGCCTTTTCGCCTTCCAGGATCGCAGTGCCGCGCTGGCTGAAATCGGCGGCGCCGATGTCCAATACCTTGGGTCGGATCACGATGTCGGCGCGCGCCAGTTCCTGCTCGCCCAGGCGCTGGCCCATGATGGAGATCGACTGGTTGACGATGCCGAGCATGCCGGTGGGCGCCTTGCCACTGGCCTTGCTGGAGATGTCTACGGCGATCACGAAGTCGGCGCCGAGCTGGCGCGCGGCATCCACCGGCACCGGACTGACCACGCCGCCATCGATGTAGTTGTGGCCACCGATCTTCACCGGCTCGAATACGCCGGGGATGCTGCTCGACGCGCGCACGGCCTGGCCGACGTTGCCGCGCACGAAGATCGCGCGCTCACCGGTTTCCAGCTGCGTGGCGACCGCGGCGAACGGCTTCTTCAGGCGTTCGGCCGGGCGGTTGGCCACCTGTTCGTTGACGTAGTCCTGCAGCTTCTGGCCCTGCACCAGGCCGCCGGAGAACAGACGCACGTCGCGGATGCTGGCTTCGTCCAGCGCCACCGCCTTGCTCTGCATCTGGAACGCGTCCATGCCGCTGGCATACAGCGCGCCGACCACGCTGCCGGCGCTGGTGCCGGACACCACCACCGGTTCAAAGCCGTTGGCTTCCAGCATCTTGATCACGCCGATGTGAGCGAAGCCCTTGGCCGCGCCGCCACCCAGCGCGATGCCGATCTTCACCGGCTTGGCCTGCGGCACCACGGTCGGTGCCGGCGGCGGCGTGGGGCGGACCGGATCGCCGCCGCAGCCGGCCAGCAGGCCGATCAGGGCGACGGACAGCAGCATGCGGGGGCGGAACAGGCTCATCGGCAGTGCGCTCGCGGCGCCGGATTCTGGAAAGGGCGCCAGCATACCGAAGCGCTGGCGGGGCGGGCAGGGTGGGGGAGTTACCTATTCATAAAGGTAGTGCCGGCCGCTGGCCGGCAATTGCTGGGATGCCGGCAGAGGTCCATGAGGTTGCCGGCCAGCGGCCGGCACTACCGGAGTCGGTCAGAACCGGTTGTCGCCGTCCAGCATCCGGCCCAGCCCGCCGAGCACCGAGCCCTCGCCACGGCTCTGGCCACCGCCCTGCGGCGCAGCCATCCACATGCGTCCGGCCAGGCGCGAGAACGGCAGCGATTGCAGCCAGACCTTGCCCGGGCCGGTCAACGTGGCCAGGAACACGCCCTCGCCACCGAACAGCATGCTCTTGACGCCGGTGACACGGCGCACATCCATGTCCACGGTCGGGTGGTAGGCCACCACGCAGCCGGTATCCACGTCCAGGCGCTCGCCGGCGGCCAGCTCGCGCTCGATCACGCAGCCGCCAGCGTGGATGAACACCCAGCCGTCGCCCTCCAGCTTCTGCATGATGAAGCCCTCGCCGCCGAACAGCCCGGTCATGATCCTGCGCTGGAACTGCACGCCGATCTGCACGCCGCGCGCGCCGGCCAGGAAGCTGTCCTTCTGGCAGATCAGGCGGCCGCCATGCTGGTCCAGCTTCATCGCCAGCACGGTGCCGGGGTAGGGCGCGGCGAAGGCGACCTTGCCTTTGCCATGCCCGCTCTGGGTGTAGACGGTGGCGAACAGGCTCTCGCCGGTCAGCACGCGCTTGCCGGCGGCCATCACCTTGCCCATGAAGCCGCCCTGGTCGCCGTTTGCAGCGCCGAACACGGTGTCCATCTGCACGGTGGCGTCCTTGAACATCAGCGCGCCGGCCTCGGCGATGGCGCTCTCGCCGGGGTCGAGCTCGATCTCCACGAACTGCATTTCATGGCCGACGATGCGGAAGTCGATGTCGTCGGCGCGGCCGCTGGAGACGGCGGGGACTGGCGGTGGGGTCGTGGGCATGCCCGGCGCCGGTACCTGCAGCTCGGCCACATCGGGGATGGGGGTCCATCCGCTCATGCCCTGGCACCAGGCCAGCGCGCGCGGGTTGGCCTGTGCATAGCGGCGCGCGGCCGTGTCATCGAGCGGGCCGACGCGGTCGGCCTGGGCGGAGGCATGGAAGTACCACTGGGTCATCGCGACGGCTCGGCGGGGCTGGAAAACCCCGAGTCTAGCGAGCGCGCCGGGGCGCGGGCGACGGCGCCATGAACGGCAGGCATTTGCGAGGCAGGTGCTGTATTGCAACAATTATCTGGTAGCGCCGTTTTACCACCCCTCCAAACACAGCCTACCGCCATGTCCCCGACCCGCACTTCCCGTGGCCGATTTCCGGTCGCGCGCCCCCTCGTTGCCGCTCTTTCCGCCCTGCTGCCGTTGGTAGCAGCCGCCCAGGAAACCCCCGCTGCCAAGGATCCGGTTGCCCTCGATGCCCTGCAGGTGACCGCGCAGCGCCGCGTCGAGAACGCCAAGGACGTACCGGTCGCACTGAGCGCGATCCAGGGCGAGAAGCTGGATGTGCTCGGCTCGGCCGGCGATGACATCCGCTTCCTGGCCGCGCGCGTGCCCAGCCTCAACATCGAGTCGTCCTACGGCCGTGCCTTCCCGCGCTTCTACATCCGCGGCCTGGGCAACACCGACTTCGACCTCAATGCCTCGCAGCCGGTGTCGCTGGTGTATGACGACGTGGTGCAGGAAAGCCCGCTGCTGAAGGGCTTCCCGCTGTTCGACCTGGCCAACGTGGAAGTGCTGCGCGGCCCGCAGGGCACGCTGTTCGGCCGCAACACCCCGGCCGGCGTGGTCAAGTTCGATTCGGCGCGTCCGTCGCAGGATGCCGATGGCTACATCCGCGTCGGCTACGGCAGCTACAACAGCTGGAACGTGCAGGGCGCCTACGGTGGCCCGCTGACCGACCGCTGGTCGGCGCGCGTCTCGGCGATCTACCAGCGTCGCGATGACTGGGTCGACAACACCCGCGTCGGCGCGCCCAACAGCGGCTTCGAAGGCTACGACGAAGCCGCCGGCCGCGTGCAGTTCCTGTACGAAGGCGATGACTTCGAAGCGCTGTTCAACCTGCACAAGCGCAAGCTCAACGGCACCGCCCGCCTGTTCCGCGCCAACATCATCCAGAAGGGTGGCAATTCGCTGGTCGAGGACTTCGACCGCGACAAGGTGGCCAACGACGGCGTCAACTTCTCCGACCTGAAGACCTGGGGCGGCAGCGCGCGCCTGCAGTGGAACCTCGGCTCGGTGACCCTGCACTCGATCACCGGTTATGAAACCGCCGAATCGCTCAACCGTGGCGACATCGACGGTGGCTACGGTGCAGCGTTCCTGGGTGCCGGCAACTACGGCCCGGGCTTCATCCCGTTCTCGTCCGAGTCTGCCGACGGCCTGCCGCACCACCGCCAGTGGACGCAGGAAGTCCGCATCGAGTCCAACGAGTGGGGCCGCTTCGACTGGCAGGCCGGCGTCTTCTACTTCGATGAAGACGTGACCATCAACAACTTCAACTACGACTCGCTGACCCCGGGCAATCCGCAGACCGGTCACGTGGTGCAGAACCAGCGCAACAAGGCCTGGGCGGTGTTCGCCTCGGGTGACTTCGACGTCACCGACCGCTTCAAGCTGCGTGCCGGCGTGCGCTACACCCAGGACAAGAAGGACTTCAGCGCCAGTGTGCTGCAGGCCGTTCCGTTCGGTACCCCGGTCAGCGGCCCGTACCTGGCCAACACCGACGTCAACGACGTCAGCTGGGATGTCAGCGGCGTGTACAAGCTGACCGACGACATCAACGCCTACGCCCGCGTGGCCAAGGGCTTCCGCGCGCCGTCGATCCAGGGCCGCCTGGCCTTCGCCCCGGGCCTGTCGCAGGCCGATTCGGAGAAGGTGATCTCGTATGAAGCCGGCATCAAGGCCGACCTGTTCGAGCGTCGTGCACGCCTGGGCCTGAGCGTGTTCCGCTACAACGTCGATGGCCAGCAGCTGATCGCGGTGGGCGGCAGCAACAACACTGCCACCCTGCTCAACGCCGACAAGACCATCGGCCAGGGCGTGGAGCTGGACCTGGAGGCCTACCTGGCCGACAACGTCCTGCTGACCTTCGGCAGCAGCTACAACGATACCGAGATCAAGGACAAGAACCTGGCGGTGGCGATCTGTGGCGGTGGCTGCACCATCACCGACCCGACCACCGTGATCGGTGGCCAGACCTATGCGCTGGTCAACGGCAACCCGCTGCCACAGGCGCCGAAGTGGATCCACAACGCGACCCTGCGCGTCGGCTTCCCGCTCAGCGATGGCAGCGAGCTGTATGCCTACACCGACTGGGCCTACCGCAGCGCGGTGAACTTCTTCATCTACGAGTCGCCGGAATTCCGCGGCCGTAGCACGCTGGAGGGCGGCCTGCGCCTGGGCTACAACTGGGATTACGGCCAGTACGACGTGGCCGTGTTCGGCCGCAACCTGACCAACCAGACCCGCGTGGTCGGTGCGATCGACTTCAACAACCTGACCGGCTTCCTCAACGAGCCGCGTACCTGGGGCGTGGAGTTCACCGCAAAGTTCTGATGCGGTTGTTGCGATAGTGCAATGAAGAAGGGCCGGCGCAATGCCGGCCCTTCTGTTTCAACCCCACCGGTAGTGCCGGCCGCTGGCCGGCACCGGTTGATCCGGCGCGCGCTTACAGCGCGCTCTGCGGGCGCACCTTCAGCACCGCATTCTCGGTGGCGCAGTCGCGGCTGGAGTGCAGGCCGGCCTTGCGTGCGGCGGCAATCTCCCTGCGTGCGGCCAGCAGATCCTTCTGGAACGCGGCATTGTCGTGCAGGCGTGCAACGGCGGCGGCGCCCATGAAGCGGCCTTCGAGGATGTCGCTCTGCCAGTGCACGTTGCACACCAGGCGGCTCTCGCCGTAGTTGCGGCCACGGGCCTGGATGGCATCGGCGCGATCCGGCGCGATCTCAGACAGGATCAACGCCCAGGCCCAGCCGATCGAGGTGTGGCCCGACGGGTAGGAGCCGTTCTTGCGCAGGCCGTCCTCGTCTTTCGGCGAGCAGGTCGGCTCACCGTTGACCATGAACGGGCGCGGGCGCTGGTAGTGGTTCTTGGCGGCTTTGGTGGCGGCGCTGGCGTCGATCCGGCTGCGCTCGAGCAGGCGGTACAGGGCCGGGGTCTTCACCGCATCGACGTCGATGTCGGCGGCACAGGAGAAGTGGTTGGCGCCTTCGGGGAAGCCGAGTTCGGCATCGATGCCGGCCTGGGCGAAGCGCGGGCTGCCACGCAGCGCGCGGGCTTCACGGCTGACCTGTTCGTCGAGGGCGAGGGCAGCCGAACCGGCCGCCGGCGGCGCCGGCACCAGGTCCAGGCTGGCCGGTACCGCGCTCTTGTCCAGGTAACCCACCGCCTTGGTGGTGATGTTGGCTTCGACGGCAGTCGGCTTGGCGGCGGTGGCGGCGCAACCGGCCAGGGCCACCGCAACGGCGAGGCCAAGCAACGGGCGGGCGGAGGGGGAAATCAGCGACATGGACAGGCTCCGGGGAGAAAACTTCGCGCCATGATCGCAGCCCCCAGACGACACCGCAGTGGCCATCGGTCATACCGCCAGACCCGGCACGGTCATTGCAGCGATATGAAAAGCGTCATCGTTTGACGTCAGTCTCCTGAATCCGGGCGCAGCGCACGGACTTTCACGCGCCTGCGCCGCGAGCATCGGCACAACGGCAGGCACCAGGGCCGTCCAGTTACAGCCGGGTCGGGGGGATCCGCTGACAGAGGGAGAGAAGCGATGCGCAGCACCGCAACAGGAAGTACCGTCCTGGCCCTGCTCGTTGGGCTGGCAACACTGCCGGCACAGGCCGCCGATGTGGTTGGCGTGGCCTTCGTGCATGGTACCGGCGCGCAGACCAATGCCACCCAGGACTACTGGCAGCCGGCCATCATCGATACCGTGCGCCAGGGCCTGCCGAACAGCAGCAACTACGTCGTCATCAACTGCGACTTCACCCAGTACATGTGGAAGCCGGAGGCCGCCGGGTGCCTGGCCAATCAATTGACCAGCTTCATCGACAGCCGTGGCATCACCCAGCTGGTGGTGATCACCCATTCCAACGGCGGCAACGTGATGCGCTGGATCCTGTCCAACCCGACCTACGACAGCCGCTATCCGAAGATCATCCGCACGGTGCGCAAGGTCAACGCACTGGCACCGTCTTCGGCGGGCACGCCGCTGGCCGATGCGGTGCTCAACGGCAACACCTTCGAAACCTCGCTGGGCTGGTTGCTGGGCTACAAGAACGACGCGGTGCGCCAGCAACAGGTGGCGAGCATGGCCACCTACAACGCGCAGAACCTGTACGGCACTGCCGGCCGCCCTGCATTGCCCAAACCCTTCCGCGCGGTGGTCGGCAGTGATGTCGAATCGGCGGTGTGGGACAGCAACAGCTACTGCGGCGGCTATGCCGCCAATGTCGGCCTGGAGTTCACCCAGAACTGGCTGTCGTCCTGCTCCGATGGTTTCCTGGAGTGCAGCAGCCAGAAGGCCGCCGGCACCACCTGGTTCACCGACACGCAGCGCACCAAGGATGCCGAGCCGCTCAGCCACAACCAGAGCCGCCGCGAGTGCTTCGGCCTCGGCACGATCCTGCGCAACGACCTGACCCAGTGAGGGAGACGACCATGACGATCCATTCCACCTTGCTGGCCAGCGCGGTGCTGGCGGTGCTGTCCCTTTCCCTGTCCCCGGCGCAGGCCGCACAGCCGCTGCAAGCCGCCCGCGCAGGCGATCAGGTGCCTTCCGCACTGGTGGCCGCGCCGCTGCCTGCTGATGAAAGCGAACACGCGCCGTTGTCGTTTGCCTGGGTGCTGGACCCGGCACAACCGCTGCAGGCCGCCACGCCGTATGCCGCAGTCAGTCGCAGCTACTGGCAGCAGGTCGATGGCGCGCAGCTGCAACGCGGCCTGGACCTGCCGCTGACGGCGCCCGATGCGGTGATCCAGCTGAGCCCGGCCGAAGGTGCCCGTGCAGTGCCGGCCAACACCCTGCAGGTGCGCGACCCGGCTGGCCGCAGCAGCGTGGCGCGCAGTGTCGATGCACGCGCACTGCAGGAGGCCGGGATGCCGGTGCGTGATGGCAGCAGCATGCTGCGTACCGGCGCGACCAGTGCGGCCGGTGCGTACACGTTGCAGAGTGCACAGGCGCAGGGCCGCTACGTGGTGCAGGTGCTGGAACCGAACAGCCCGCTGCGGCTGGAAGTGCAGGCCAACCAGGCGCAGGTGCTGGCCGGCAGTAGCGTGCAGCTGCAGGCACGCCTGCTGGAAGACGGTGCCACCACCGCAACGTTGGCATCGCGTCGTGGCGGCCTCGGCGGTGAAGCCCTGCTGGTCGCACCGGATGGCCGCAGCTGGCCGCAGCGGTTGCTGCGCACCACCGATGGCAGCCTACGCGCGCAGGTGCGGATCCCGGCCGATGTCGGTACTGCGCAGGGGCTGTGGGAACTGCAGGTGTTCGCCCAGGCCGACGGTGTGCTGCGCGATGGCAAGGTGGCCTTCGCGGTGGCGCGGCCGACCGCGCGCTTCAGTGGCCAGGCGACGCCGGACCCGGCCAGCCGCCAGGTGGCGCTGCCGCTGCAGGTGGCCGCCGCTGGCCGCTACGAGGCACGCGGCACGCTGTATGCGAGCGGTCGCGATGGCCAGCTGAAGCCGGTGGCGCAGGCGCATGCGGCGGCCTGGTTCGATGGCCCGGGTGCCGGCCAGCTGGTGCTGCCGTTCGACCAGGCCGCGTTGCCCGCTGGCTTCGGTGCGCCATACGAGCTGCGTGACCTGCAGCTGCAGGATCAAAGCCGGATGGCACCGATCGAGTCGCGCGCGCTGGCGTTGCGGTTCTGAGCAATGGGGTGGCGGGCCGGAGCATTCGGCCCGCCGCTCTGCCTTCTGTAGAGCCGAGCCATGCTCGGCGGCTTCTGCTCGCGGCGAACGGCGGTCGAGCATGGCTCGACGCTACAGGCGGCTACGGAAAGCGATGCGTCTTTCTACCCCGCGTACGCGGTCAGCCGGCCTTCCTGCTCGCACACGGTAATGGCGCCGCCGAACACCGCCGACAGTGGTTCGCTGCGCAGCAGCTCGGCACGGCTGCCATCGGCCAGTACGCGACCGTCGCGCAGCAGCACCACGCGCTCGATCTCGGGAATGATCTCTTCGATGTGGTGGGTCACCAGCACCAGGGTGATGCCCTGCTGCGCCAGCACCCGCATGGTTGCCACCAGCTGCTCGCGGGCGACCAGGTCCAGGCCGGTGGACGGCTCGTCCAGCAGCAGGGCCTGTGGCCGATTGACCAGTGCCCGGGCGATCAGCACGCGGCGGGTCTCGCCGGCCGACAGTTCGGCGTAGGCGCGTTCGCGCAGCGACAACGCGCCGGTCATCGCCAGCGTCTCGCCGACGCGTGTACGCATCTCGGCGGTCACTTCGCGGAAGGCGGGCACCACGTAGCTGGCGAAGAAGCCGGACAGCACCGCCTGTTCCACGGTCAGCCCGGGCATGTCGGCCAGGTTGCTGCTGAGGTCACCGGTGACGATGCCCAGCTGCGAGCGCAGCCGGTCCACCTGCCAGCGGTTCTGGCCCAGCACCTTGACGGCGACCGAGCCATCGCCCTGTGCCAGCGGGTACAGCTCGCGGGTGATCAGCTTGATGAAGGTCGACTTGCCGCAGCCGTTCGGGCCGAGCAGGGCGGTGTGCTGGCCCTGCGCGATGCGCAGGCTGAGCCCGTGCAGCACCTTCACCTGGCCGCGCACCACGGTGGCGCGGTCCAGTTCGATCAACGGGGGCAGTGCCGCAGCGGGCGCGGTGGCAGTCATGGTGCTGGCGCGTGGATCAAGGTTCGACAACTCGGGTCCCCAACTGTGAACGGTGCCACGGATGGCGGTGAAGAACACCGCCGCAGGGATGCAGTTTGCAACGCAAGCGCCCATGATGTCTGCCATCCCCGCACCGAACCGGAGAGCCGCCATGCCCGATGCCCTGATGTCCCTGTTGACCGGCGGTGTGCTCGGCCTGGGGTGGTGGGCCATGCTGGCCGTGCTGCTGGTCTTCACCCAGATCACCATCTTCTCGGTGACCCTCTACCTGCACCGCAGCCAGGCCCATCGCGGGGTCGATTTCCACCCGGCGCTGGCCCATGTGTTCCGCTTCTGGCTGTGGCTGACGACCTCGATGATCACCCGCGAGTGGGTGGCCATCCATCGCAAGCACCACGCCAAGGTGGAGACCGAGGAGGACCCGCACAGCCCGGTCACCCGCGGCATCGGCAAGGTGTTCTGGCACGGCGTGGAGCTGTACCGCGAAGCGCGCGGCATGCGCGCGGACATCGAACAGTACGGGCGCGGCACCCCGGACGACGTGATCGAGCGCCACCTGTACACCCCGCATGCCACGCTCGGCCCGGTGCTGCTGCTGGCCATCAACAGCGTGCTGTTCGGCCTGCCTGGCGTGGCCCTGTGGGCGATCCAGATGGCGTGGATTCCGTTCTGGGCGGCCGGCGTGGTCAATGGCCTCGGCCACTGGTGGGGCTATCGCAACTACGAATCGGCCGATACCTCCACCAACCTGACGCCGTGGGGGTTCTGGATCGGGGGCGAGGAGCTGCACAACAACCACCATGCCTTCCCCAGCTCGGCGCGCTTTGCGATGCGGCGCTGGGAATTCGACATCGGCTGGAGTGCGATCCGCCTGCTGCAGGCACTGCGCCTGGCCAAGGTGCTGCGGGTGGCGCCGGCCATGGACGTGCGCCCGAACATCGCCGTGCCCGATGCCGAAACCCTGAAGGCGCTGCTGTCACACCGCTTCCAGGCGATGACCGACTACCAGCGCAACGTGTTCATGCCGGCCCTGCGCGAGGAGGCCGCCCACGCCGGGGCCAAGCTGCGCCGCCTGCTGCCACGCCGGCTGCGCCGTGGCCTGGTCAACGACGGCCGCTGGCTGAAGCCGGACAGCCGTGCCCAGCTCAGCGAATGGGTGGCACAGCGGCCGCGCATCCGCACCCTGGTCGAGTACCGCGGGCGATTGGCCGCGCTGCTGGAAGCCCGCGGCCACGATGCCGCCGAGCGCCTGCACCAGCTGCAGGCCTGGTGCCGCGAGGCCGAGGAAAGCGGTATCGCGGCGTTGCAGGCCTACGCCGCGCGGCTGAAGGGCTACAGCCTGGTGGGCGCGTGAGGGCAGGGGTCGGGCTGCTGCTGGCTGCCCTGCTGCCGGGTGCTGCACTGGCGCAGGTCACCGATACCGCCAGCTACCTGCAGCGGATGGACAGCGATGGCGACGGCAAGGTCAGTGAGGCCGAGTACGTGCAGTGGATGCTGTACGCCTTCGACCGCATGGACCGCAATGGCGATGGCGTGCTGAGCGCCGATGAGCTGCCCGGTGGCAAGGGCAGGGCGATCAGCCGCGAGCAGCAGCGGCAGGTGATCGTGCAGCGCTTCCATAAGCAGGATGCCAACGGTGATGGCTATCTGGATGCACGCGAGCTGTCGGCGCCACCGCGCTGACCATGGATGATCGAATGGACGACGAACTCTTCGACGAATGGCTCGAATTCTGCGCCGGGCGCAGCGAGCAGGAAGACTGGTACTTCTCCGGCCTGCTGCAGGGCGTGACCGACCCGGACACACTGGGCCAGGTGTTCGCCAGCTTCCCGCGCGCTGATGCGCTGCAGGCACGTGCGCTGGACGTGCTCGCTGCCGGCCGCTGGGGCGACCACCTGTACCTGCAGCCGGCCATCGCCGGTGATGCACAGGCACGGTCCGCCGCCGCGCGTGCCTGGCTGGATGAGCTGGCGAGGGTGGCGGGTGCTGCCGGCGAACCCGGACTGCAGGCCACCCTGCGCGAGGTGCCGATCGAAGCCGCCCCGGCGGCACGCGTGCAGGCGGCGTTGCGCGCCTCCGGCCCCGCCGCCTACCTGCATGATGTCGTCTGTGATGTGGTGCGCGAGGCGCGCACGCTGGATACCCCGCAGATGTCAGCGCTGGACGAGGCGCTGTACCACATCGCTTCCGATCTCTATCTGGGCTGGTACATCACCCAGCCGCTGTCGCCGGCGGCGATCGACTTCGCGCCCTATCTGGCGTTCTGGCGCCTGGGCGGACGTGGCGCACTGGTCGAGGGCGCCTTCCTGGTGGAGGCGACCGGGCCGGAATCGTAGTCGGCGCCGGACCCTGCCCGCCGGTTTCGCATGGCCCCGCGTAGAATCAACCCATGCCTGAACTGCCCGAAGTCGAAACTACCCGCCGCGGCCTGGCGCCGCACCTGCAAGGCCGCCGCGTGCACGGCGTGATCCTGCGCCGCGCCGACCTGCGCTGGCCGATTCCCCCGGAAGTGGCCGAGCTGCTGCCGGGGCAGCGCATCGAGGACATCCGTCGGCGCGCCAAGTACCTGCTGCTGGACACCGCCATCGGCAGCGCGGTGCTGCACCTGGGCATGTCCGGCAGCCTGCGCGTTTTGCCTGGCGATACCCCGCTGCGTGCCCACGACCACGTGGATATCAGCCTCGACAACGGCCGCCTGCTGCGCTTCAACGACCCGCGCCGCTTCGGCAGCCTGCTCTGGCAGCCGGCCGGCGAGACCCACCCGCTGTTGCAGGGTCTGGGCCCGGAGCCGCTGGACGATGCCTTCGATGGCGATTACCTGTTCGCCCGCAGCCGTGGCCGCAGCGCGCCGGTGAAGACCTTCCTGATGGACCAGGCGGTGGTGGTGGGCGTGGGCAACATCTACGCCGCCGAGAGCCTGTTCAAGGCCGGCATCAGCCCGCTGCGCGAGGCCGGAAAGATCTCGCGCGAGCGCTACCAGCGCCTGGCTGATGCGGTGAAGGAGATCCTGGGCTACGCGATCACGCGTGGCGGGACCACCCTGCGCGATTTCATCAGCCCCGACGGCGCACCGGGCTACTTCGAGCAGGAGCTGCTGGTGTACGGCCGCGATGGGTTGCCCTGCCCGAACTGTGGCCGCGCGCTGAAGCACGCCACCATCGGCCAGCGCGCCAGCGTCTGGTGCAGCCACTGCCAGCGCTGAAACGGGCGGCCAGCGGCAGCTGAACGGGCAGGGCACGTCTCCGCTGCCCGTTAACGTTTGTCTGCCTATGATGGCCGACCTTCCTCCTGTGCCTGACGCGCCTGCATGCAACGACGCGACTTCATCCGCAATGCCTCCCTCGCCCTGGCTGCATTCGGCCTGCCGTCCCTGCCCGCGTGCGCGGCCAGCAAGAGCGGCCAGATGGGCCTGCGCCGCCTCGGCCAGCCGCAGCCGTTCGACTTCGCCACCCTGAAGGGGCAGGCGCGCGCGCTGGCACAGGCGCCCTACAAGAGCCACAAGCGCGTGCTGCCGGGCCGCCTGGAGGGACTGGACTGGGACCAGTACCAGTCGATCGGCTACCGCCAGGACCATGCCCTGTGGGCGGATCAGCCGGGCAAGTTCCAGGCCAAGTTCTTCCACCTGGGCCTGTACTTCCATTCGCCGGTGCGCATGTTCGACGTGGTCGACGGCAAGGCGCAGGAGCTGGCCTACGACGGCGCGGCGTTCAACTACGGCAAGAGCGGCATCAAGGATGGCGAGCTGCCGGCCGATCTCGGCTTCGCCGGATTCCGCTTGAACACGCGCAAGGACACCGACCGTGACTTCGCCGCGTTCCTCGGCGCCAGCTACTTCCGCGCGGTCGGCAAGGAGGGTCAGTACGGCCAGTCCGCGCGTGGCCTGGCGATCGACACCGGCATGGGCAAGCCGGAGGAATTCCCCGATTTCATCGCCTACTACCTGGAACAGCCGTCGGCCGATTCGGAGACGATCGTGGTCTACGGCCTGCTGGATTCGCCCAGCGTGGCCGGTGCCTACCGCTTCGCCATCACCAATGGCGACGTGCTGCTGATGGACATCGACAGCGCGCTCTACCCGCGCAAGACGATCGAGCGGCTGGGCATCGCACCGTGCACCAGCATGTACCAGGTGGGCGAGAACGACCGCCGCATGGGCTGGGACTGGCGCCCGGAAATCCATGATACCGACGGCCTGTCGCTGTGGACCGGTGCCGGTGAGTGGATCTGGCGGCCGCTGCTGAACCCGCGCAACCTGCGCTTCAACATGTTCGTGGACCGTAATCCGCGCGGTTTCGGCCTGCTGCAGCGCGACCGCAACTTCGACCACTACCAGGACGATGGCGTGTTCTACGAGAAGCGCCCGTGCCTGTGGGTGGAGCCGAAGGGCGAGTGGGGCGAGGGCTCGGTGCAGCTGGTGGAGATTCCCACCGTGGACGAGACCTTCGACAACATCGTGGCGTTCTGGAACCCGAAGGAAAAGCCGCAGCCGGGCCAGGAACTGCTGGTCGGCTACCGCCTGTACTGGGGCGCCGAACCGCCGGCACGGCCGCCGCTGGCGCACTGTGTCGCCAGCCGTACCGGCCTGGGCGGCGTGGTCGGCAAGAAGCGCGAGTACTTCAGCTGGCGCTTCGCGGTGGACTTCGAAGGTGGCGAGCTGGCCTCGCTGATCGACAAGGCCGAGGTTGAGGCGGTGGTGGAAGCCAGCCGCGGCCGGGTCGAGATCGTGTCGGCACGGCCGCTGCGCGAGATCAACGGCTACCGCGCGATGTTCGACCTGGTGCCGCCGGAAGGCAGCACCGAGCAGATCGACATCCGCCTGTTCCTGCGCAGTGGGGGCAAGACCCTCACCGAGACCTGGCTGTACCAGTACACCCCGCCGCCGGCCGGTGCACCGGAGCGCACGCTGTACTGAGCATGCGCGGGCCGGCCAGCCGCCGGCCCGTCCCGTTCAGGGCTTGGCCTCGGTGGCGGTGGTCTGGGTGGGCACGCCCACCTGTACCGTGCCGCGGCGGATCTTCATCCAGGTTTCGTCCTGCCAGCGTTCGTACTGCTTGGGGTCCCAGTACTTCGGGTCGTACAGGCGGTCGGCCTTGATGGTTCGGGCGATACCGCCGTCCATGTACATGATGTCCACGTTGTTGGACATCGAACCCACGCGGCTGCCGGTCATTTCGCGGCGTCCCTTCCTGAGGATTTCCGCCATGCGCGGACGCGCGACCTCGTCACCGTACTCGGCGCGCAGGACGCGCGCCTGTGCCTGAGCCTGCTCATGCTGCTCGAGCGGAAGCGTGGCCCAGTACTCGTTGCGAAGCTCGACAAACAAGGGGTAGCCGCGCTCGGCCGCCACATCCATCCACGCAAATGCCATGATCGGATCACGTGGTTGTTCCACCCCGTACCAGTACATCTCACCCAGATAGCCTTGCGCCGGCTTGTCGGCGTACCTGGCGGCAAGGCGGAAGTTGTCCATTGCGCCGTTGACGTCATTGCGCCGGAGTGCGTTGACACCCCATTGGCGATACATCATGTCCGGATGGCTGTCCATGAAGCCCGCCCCGATCACCGATGAATCTTCTTCGGGCGAAGGTCGCTCGGCGGCAAGGGCGAGCACGGGCAGGCAGAGCAGCGGAAGCAACAGCAGGGCGGGGCGCATGACGGACTTCCAGTTCGGCAGCAGAGGATGCCGCAGCCTAGGCCCGGCGACGGCGCGCTGTAAACCGCCGGTGGTCATGTGCCGGGATGTTCCGGCTGGCGTTACAACGGCAGCGGCGCCTGCGCCGGATCGATCCGTCCTTCACCGCGGGTGATCTTCTTGAACTCGGCGCGGCTGACCGACACGTAGCGGTCATTGCCGCCGATCTCCACCTGCGGGCCATCCTGTACCGCGTGGCCATGCTCGTCCACGCGCACGGTCATCGTGGCCTTCTTGCCGCTGTGGCAGATGGTCTTGATCTCCTGCATCTCGTCGGCCCAGGCCAGCAGGTACTGGCTGCCTTCGAACAGCTCGCCGCGGAAATCGGTGCGCAGGCCATAGCACAGCACCGGAATGCGCAGCTGGTCGACCACTTCGCTGAGCTGCCAGACCTGGGCGCGGGTCAGGAACTGCGCCTCGTCCACCAGCACGCAGCCCATCGGCCCGTTCGCCGCCAGATCCTGCTCGACCCAGCGCTGCAGGTCGGTATCGCGGTCGAAGGCCATGCCGTCGGCGCGCAGGCCGATGCGCGAAGCGACCACGCCGGCGCCGGCACGATCGTCCAGGCGCGGGGTCAGGATCGCCACACGCATGCCGCGCTCGCGATAGTTGTGCGCGCTCTGCAGCAGGGTGGTGGTCTTGCCGGCGTTCATCGCCGAATAGTAGAAGTAGAGCTTGGCCATCGACGGATTGTACGCCGCAGCCCGGCTCCGCCGAAGCCGTTCAGCAACCCCACCGGCGGCCGGCTGTGGTCGTCACCCGGCCCCGCTACAATCCTGTCCCCATGCACGGTCTCAATCCCCCCCAAGCCGCCGCCGTCCTGCACATCGAAGGTCCGTTGCTGGTGCTCGCCGGCGCGGGCAGCGGCAAGACGCGCGTGATCGTGGAAAAGATCGCCCACCTGATCGGTTGTGGCCGCTACCCGGCCCGGCGCATCGCGGCGATCACCTTCACCAACAAGTCGGCCAAGGAAATGCGCGAGCGCGTGGCCAAGCGCCTGCGCGAGCAGGACGCCGACGAGGTGACGATCTGTACCTTCCATGCGCTGGGCCTGAAGTTCCTGCAGATCGAGCACGCTGCGGTGGGCCTGAAGCGCGGCTTCTCGATCTTCGATGCCGACGATGCGGCGGCACAGATCAAGGATCTGATGTACGGCGCCAAGCCCGACGACATCGAGGACATGAAGAACCTGGTGTCGCGCGCGAAGAATGCCGGCCTGTCGCCCGAGCAGGCGATGGCCGCCGCACGCAGCAACCGCGAGAAGGAAGCAGCCAGCGTCTACGAGCGCTACCAGCTGCGCCTGACCGCGTTCAATGCAGTCGACTTCGACGACCTGATCCGCCTGCCGGTGCAGATCCTGGAAGAGAACCCGGAGATCGCGATGGCCTGGCGCGAGCGCATCGGCTACCTGCTGGTGGACGAATGCCAGGATACCAACGACGCGCAGTACCGGCTGCTCAAGCAACTGGCCGGCGACAAGGGCAACTTCACCTGCGTGGGTGACGATGACCAGTCGATCTACGCCTGGCGCGGAGCCAACCCGGAGAACCTGCAGCAGATGGGGCGCGATTACCCCGCGCTGGAGATCATCAAGCTGGAGCAGAACTACCGCTGCTCCAACCGCGTGCTGCGCGCAGCCAACGCGCTGATCGCCAACAACCCGCACGAGCACCTGAAGAAGCTGTGGAGCGACCAGGCCGACGGTGAGCGCATCCGCGTGTGGGAATGCCGCAACAGCGAGCACGAAGCCGAAAAGGTCGCGGCCGAGATCGCCTTCGTGGCGCAGTCGCGCAATGTGCCGTGGAGCGATTTCTGCATCCTGTTCCGCGGCAACTTCCAGTCGCGGCCGCTGGAAAAGGCGATGCAGCTGCTGCGCATTCCGTACCACCTGACCGGCGGCACCATGTTCCTGGAACGCCAGGAAGTGAAGGACACGCTGGCCTGGCTGCGCCTGCTGGTGAACCCGGACGACGACACCGCGTTCATGCGCGCGGTGCAGTCGCCCAAGCGCGACGTCGGCGCCGGCACGCTGGCCAAGCTGGCCGAACTGGCACAGGAAAAGGACATGCCGATGGCGCAGGCCGCCGAGGCGATCGGTGCCCTGCAGCAGCTGCCGCCGCGTGCCGCCAACAGCCTGGCCCGCTTCACCGACATCCTGCGCGACCTGCGTGCGCAGACCCGGCAGGTCACCTCCGGCGACATGATCCGCAAGGTCGCCAAGGAATCCGGCCTGCTCAGCGAGCTGCGCCAGCAGGCCAAGGAGGAGGCCAGCTACCAGCGGCGCGCCAACAACATCGAGGAACTGGCGCAGTGGTTCGAGGGCGGCCCGCGCGGTGCCACCGCCGCCGACCTGGCCGGACAGCTGGCGCTGCTGTCGCGCAGCGACAAGGACGAGGGCGGCAACCAGGTGCGGATGATGACCATGCATGCCTCCAAGGGCCTGGAATTCCCCTATGTCTTCATCGTCGGCTGCGAGGATGGCGTGCTACCGCACCAGGTCAGCCTGGACGAGGGCAACCTGCAGGAAGAACGACGCCTGCTGTACGTGGGCATCACCCGCGCCAAGATCCAGCTGTGGATGAGCTACAGCAAGCTGACCCGCAAGTTCGGCGAGCACGTGCGGTTGAAGCCGAGCCGGTTCTTCGAGGAGATCCCGGCCGAGGAGATCCAGCGCGATGGTGCTGATCCGGTGGCCGATGCGGC
The DNA here is from genome assembly GCF_000158575.1 of Stenotrophomonas sp. SKA14. Lineage (NCBI taxonomy): Bacteria > Pseudomonadati > Pseudomonadota > Gammaproteobacteria > Lysobacterales > Lysobacteraceae > Stenotrophomonas > Stenotrophomonas sp. SKA14. The sequence continues at coordinate 330,570 of NZ_DS999412.1, read as the reverse complement.
GCGCAAGAAGGAGCGGGCGAGTGCGGGGTTGGCGGCGATCGAGGCGCTGTTCGATTGATCGGCGAACGGCGCAGCCCCCCGTGGTTGGCGCCGTTCGCATTACATCTGTGGTTCGCATTACATCTGTGGTTGGCCGGGTAGATGGGTTGCGCAGGGGCGTGAGCCGCATGGATGCGGCGACCGAGCTTACAGAGACGTACTTGCAGCGTCCCCTGCGCAGCCCATCTACCCGGCCCTGGACAGGTTCCGTGCGCGCCAGCCACGGAAAAGAAAAAAGAAGATCAAAGGCCACGGCAACAGCCGGGCGTTGAGGCAGAATCGGGGTTTCTGTTGGAGGTCCGTGCGTGCATCCGATTGAAAGCGAACGCCTGCGGCTGCGCCGGATCGATCCGGAGCGCGATGCCGGGCAGATGCTGGCGCTGTTGAACGATCCGGGCTTCGTGCGCTTCATCGGTGATCGTGGCGTGCGTACGCAGCAGGAGGCGCGCGATTACGCGGCGATGCGGGTGTTGCCGGCCTATGCGCTGCATGGCTACGGCATGTACGCCATCGAGCGCCTGGCCGACGGTGCCTGGCTGGGCAATGCCGGGCTGGTGCGGCGTGATGGCCTGCCGGGGCCGGATATCGGCTATGCCGTGCTGTCGGCGTTCGCGGGGCAGGGCTATGCCGGGGAGGCGGCGCGGGCGGTGTTCGCCTACGCGCGTGGCGAACTGGGCCTGCACGATCTGTACGGCATCACCGATCTGGACAACGTGGCGTCCGGGAAGATCCTGCTGGGCCTGGGCATGCAGGAACGCGGGGTGATCCAGTTGCCGGGTGTGGACAGCCCGAGCCGGCTGTATGCCACGCCGGGCGCGGCCGAGGTTTGATCGTGGTGGGTGCCGACCGTTGGCCGGCACCGTATCGGCAGGACATCCGGTCGTGCCGGCCGCTGGCCGGCATCACGGTGAACCTGGGTTGCCGGCCAGCGGCCGGCACTACCGCATGTGGACGTTCAGCCGCGCAGTTCGGCCAGCTGCGCCTGCAGTTCGGCCACGGCCGCTTCCAGCTGTGCCACGCGCTCGGCCAGGCCCGGATCGGCCGCTTCGCTGCCACCGCCGCTGTTGGCGAACTTTGCCGCCAGCGCCGCGCCGTCCACTTCGCCACACAGCAGGTGCATGTAGCGGTCTTCGCGCTGGCCGCTGGCACGCGGCAGCACTACCAGCAGCGCGCGCTGCTGCAGGCGCTCGATGCCGTGTCGGGCTTCGTCGGTGTCGGCGAAACGGTGCAGGCGCTCGCTGCGCGAGACCAGCTCGCCCAGGGTCTGCGGCCCGCGCAGCAGCAGCAGCGCCAGCAGCACGGTCTGCTGCCGGGTCAGGTCCAGCGCGGCCTGCAGGCGGTGCTCGTAGCGGTCGGCCCGTGAGGAGAAGTGCTGGCGGGCCAGGCCCATCGTCTCCAGTTGGCGCAGGGCGTGCTGCACGCTGCCGGCGTCGACGTTCATCACCGGCTCGCGGGCGGTCTTCTGGTTGGCCGCCGACTGCGCGGCATTGACCGTCAGCGGGTAGGTGTCCGGAGTGGTCGCCTCCTTCTCCACCAGGCAGCCCAGCAGGCGGGCCTGCACGGCGTCGAGCAGGGGAACGTCGGGGGTCTGGGCGGAATCGGTCATGGCGGCCTCTGGCAGGGCAACGGGTCAACCGCCAAGCATAGCCGTCCCGGCGGCGGCTTTGCCGGTAAAATGCGCCGGTATATCTGATTGCCGGTGAACCCATGCGTCGTCCCGTTTCCCTGTCCCTGACCCTGCTCGCCACTGCGGCGCTGGGCCTGTCTGCCTGCAAGCGCGTGGACGCGCCTGCCGCCGAAGCCGCTGCCCCGGAGGCCCCGGCCGCCGCCAAGGCCGATGGCGCGCTTGATGCCACCGCCAATGACAATCTCAATGCCGTGCTGTGGATGCAGCGCGCGCAGGAGTACAAGGCGATCACCGAGCAGACCTACCGTGCCGCCGCCGACCACCTCGACGCGGCCCTGAAGGAAGCCCACTGGGACGCACTGGTGCCGGAGGAGCGCGGCAACGAGGCCAAGGGCCTGAAGCCGGCCGTGGTACTGGACGTGGATGAGACCGTGCTGGACAACTCGCCCTACCAGGCGCGCCTGGTGCGCGACGGCAAGGAGTACGACGAGCTGACCTGGGACCAGTGGGTGGCTGAGAAGAAGGCCAAGGCCATTCCCGGCGTGGTTGATTTCGCCAAGGCCGCCAACGCCAAGGGCGTGACCCTGCTGTACATCTCAAACCGCGCCGTGCACCTGAAGGATGCGACCCTGGCCAACCTGCGCGAGCAGGGCCTGCCGGTGGCCGACGACAGCGTGTTCCTCGGCCTGGGCACCGTGGTGCCGGGCTGCGAGCAGAACGGCAGCGAGAAGAACTGCCGCCGCCGCCTGGCCGGCCAGCAGTACCGCGTACTGATGCAGTTCGGCGACCAGCTGGGTGACTTCGTGGAAGTGACCGCCAACACCAACGACGGCCGTGACGCGCTGCTGCAGCAGTACCACGACTGGTTCGGCGAGCGTTGGTGGATGCTGCCGAACCCGACCTACGGCGGCTTCGAGCCGGCGCAGTTCAACAATGACTACAGCCAGTCGCGCCAGGCCCGCCACGACGCCAAGCGCGCCGCCCTGGACTACGCACCGTGAGCCGCGCGCCGCTGCCGCTGCGCGATGACGAGCGCCTGATCTTCGCGCTGGATGTGCCCGACCGCGTGCAGGCACTGGAGTGGGTGGATCGCCTCGGCGACAGCGTGGCGTTCTACAAGATCGGCATGGAGCTGCTGGCCTCCGGCGAGTACTTCCAGGTGCTCGACGAGCTGGCACGACGCGACAAGCGGGTGTTCGTCGACCTGAAGTTCTTCGACATCCCGGCCACCGCTGCGGCGGTGATCAAGCGGTTGTCGCAGTGGCCGGTCAGCTACGCGACCATCCATGGCTGGCATCCGGCAATGATGGAGGCCTGCGCGGCCGCCAACAGCAGCGACATGCGCCTGCTGGCGGTGACCGTGCTGACTTCGATGGGCCGCCCGGACCTGGCGCAGATGGGCATCGACCGCGAGCCGGTGGACGTGGTGGTCGAGCGCGCGCTGGCCGCCCAGGCGGCGGGCATCGATGGCGTGATCGCCTCGGGCCAGGAAGCTGCCCCGATCCGTGCCGCCACCGGTGCTGGCTTCTCGATCGTCTGCCCGGGCATCCGCCCCGGCGGCCCGGTCGGTGATGACCAGAAGCGTACCGTGGGCGTGGCCCAGGCCTTTGCCGATGGCGCCGATGCGATCGTGGTCGGCCGCCCGATCCGCCTGGCCACCGATCCGCAGGCCGCGGCACGGGCAATCCAGCAGGAGATCGCGTCGGCTCTGGCTGCGCGCTGAGCCTGCGGCGAACGCCGGTCACGCCGGCTCTACGAACGCCATCGCGACCCGTGCGCGATGGCGTTCGCATTTGTGCGGCCGCCACTGACGCAGGCAGCACATGGCGTGGAAACTGTGCGCGCGTTCGCCCTGTGGGCACCATCACTGCTTACCAATCGATGCACCGGCACGGACCGCGGCCGCGCCGGTTCCAACCATCGATAGAGGAGTACAGGGATATGTATCGCAGCACCTCTTTGTTCATCGGCCTGCTGTTGGCCGCGTCTGCAGCACCCGTCATCGCCGCACCGCAGGTGCGCGAGGCACCGCGCATCATCGGCGGCGAAGCCGCCCAACCGGGCGAATACCCGTTCATGGTCAGCATCCAGGGCGTCTTCGACGGCGACTCGGACCACGACCGCCATTTCTGCGGCGGCACGCTCATTTCACCGTCGTGGGTACTGACCGCTGCGCATTGCCTGCAGGGCGAGAATCCGACCGGCCTGGCGGTGCTGGCTGGCCAGGCCACGCTCTCCACCCAGGCCGCGTCGCGCGCCTCCAACGTCAAGGCGATCCACGTCCACCCGGCATTCAACAGCGGCAATTCGCTGGAACACGACGTGGCCCTGATCCGGCTCAGTGCACCGCTGGAGGGCGCGCAGCCGGTCGCCCTGCGGCTGCGGCCCGATGCGAGCTATCTCAAGCCGGGACGCGAGTTCACCGTGATCGGCTGGGGCGACACCGACATCGGTGATGGCCGGGTTTATCCGACCCAGCTGCAGACGGTGCAGGTGCCGTTCGTGCCGTTCAACGAATGCCAGCAGGCCTATGGTGGTGAACTGGCACGCGGCAAGGTGATCTGCGCAGGCCGCGAGGGCATCGACAGCTGCCAGGGCGATTCCGGCGGGCCGCTGCTGCTGCGACTGCGCGAGGGCTGGACCCAGTTCGGCGTGGTCAGCTGGGGCGAGGGCTGCGCGCTGGCCGGCTATCCCGGCGTTTATGCCCGAATCGCCGAAAAACACGCCGTAGATTTCATTGAGGCCGTCTGGCAGCGTGATTGATTCAACAAAATCAAATACATATATAGCATTACGTGAAGTGTTGCCTTAACTTGCAGGGCAGCGTAGGATCGCCGCCATCCGGTCCCTGGACCGGACATGTGCCACAACACTGTCCTCCGGCCCCGTGCCGGCTTGAAGAGCCTGTGATCCTCGTGATCCCGGCTCTTTTTTTATGCTTTTCAGCGATTTGCATCCTCGACTGTGGAAACCGTGACGGCCCGGCTTGCCGCTGTCACGTCGCAGGCCGCAAGATGCGGACCGGTCCGGGGAGTCCGAATGCATGAGCGTGGCGGTGCGAGGAAGGTCTGCGCGTGGATGGGGGCTGGCGGCCATGCTGCTGCTGGCCGTGGCGGCGTGCCGCGAGTCTGGCAACGACCCTGCCAAGCCAGCGGCCGAGCCGGTGGCTGCGGTGCAGGCGATGGCGTTGCGCCTGGCCGAAGACGATCTGGTCGGTTACGCCAGGCTGTCGGTACCGCCCAGCCAGTACCAGCGCCTGCAGCAGGCCTGGGCCGAGGGCCACAGCCAGTGGCCGCTGACCGAGCTGCCACTGGGCGACCAGCTGCTGCCGATGCTGGCCGCACTGCGCAAGCCCAATGCCAGCACCGAACTGCAGCGCAGCTTCGACCGCCAGCTGGCCGGCCAGGCCGGTGCGGTGCGCCAGGCCGCACAGTCGATGGGCAACTTCGGCGTGCAGTACCTGCGCCACCAGAAGGGCTACACCCCCGGTCAGCAGGCGCACTACATCGCCCTGGTCGAGACCCTGGCGGTCTGGGCGCAGGGCGCACCGATCAGCGACCGCGCCCGTGCGCGCAGCACCATCGCCGCGCTGGTCGGTGCGGCCGGCAAGGTTGGCTTCGATGACGAGGCCGGCCTGCAGGCCGCAGGCATGGAAGGCAGCCTGCAGCAGCTGGCGCCGTTCATCCACACCCTCAAGGCGGTGCTGGGCAGCTATGGGCTGGGCGTGGACGAAGCACTGCGCAGCGTGCGTGGCGAACTGCTGTCGGTGGAAGGTGACAACGCGCTGGTGCGCCTGCACTACGACCTGGCAGGCCGCGAGATGAGCCTGCAGCTGCCGCTGAGCCGGCGCGACGGCCACTGGTACCTGACCCGCACCCTGGCCGACACCGACGCGCTGTTGCGCAAGGCCGACGCGGCCCGTGCCGACGCGGCGCCGGCCCCGGCCGAAGCCCCCGCCGAGGGCGGGGAAGCGGCAACGCCACCGCCTAAGCCATAATGGCGCCGATGTCGAAACAGAACCCGCTGCCGTTCCCCGGCGAAGAATCCCCGTCGACGCCCGCCGATACGGTGCCGGCGTCCCCCTCGACCGGTACCGGCCCGAACCCGGTACCGCCGCCCGCGCACGCGCGTTCGGCCGGCCGCCGCCCGCTGTGGGCGCGCCTGCTGGGTCGCCTGGTGGAGCCGTGGCTGTCGCTGAAGATCGAACCGGAAGACCCCGGCCAGTACAACGATGGCCGCCCGGTCATGTACGTGCTGGAAGACTATGGCCTGTCCAACGCATTGATCCTGGACAAGGCCTGCCGCCAGGCCGGGCTGCCGTCGCCGCTGGTGCCGCTGGCCGGTGACCCGACCGGCCGCAAGCGCGCCTACCTGGCGCTGTCGCGACGCAGCTCCAGCAATTCGCTGATCCCCGAGCAGCGTGGCGCCAAGACCCACTCCGATTCGCTGGCCAAGGTGCTGCAGGCACATCGCGTGCGCGATGACCTGGACGTGCACCTGGTGCCGGTGTCGATCTTCGTCGGCCGCGCGCCGGACAAGCAGAGCGGCTGGTTCGCCGTGCTGTTCTCGGAAAACTGGGCGCTGGTCGGCCGCTTCCGCCGCCTGCTGGCGGTGCTGCTCAACGGCCGCAGCACCATCGTCCGCTTTGCCCCGCCGATCTCGCTGCGAAGCACCGTGGACGAAGGCCTGGAGCCGGAGCGCACGGTGCGCAAGCTGCAGCGCGTGCTGCGTACCCATTTCCGCCGCATCCGTGAATCGGTGATCGGCCCCGACCTGTCGACGCGGCGCCTGCTGGTCGACCAGGTGCTGGCGGCCGAACCGGTGCGTGAAGCGATCGCCGCACAGGCCAAGCGCGATAATTCGAAGCCGGCCGATGCCTGGAAGAAGGCACATGCCTACGCCTGGGAAATCGCCGCGGACTATTCCAGCCCGGTGGTGCGTTCGGCCAGCTTCATGCTCAGCCACGTGTGGAACCGCATCTATGCGGGCGTGCTGGTGCACCACCTGGACAAGTTCAAGGCCGCCGCGCCGGGCCACGAAGTGGTCTACGTGCCCAGCCACCGCAGCCACATGGACTACCTGCTGCTGTCGTACCTGCTGTACGACCGTGGCATCGTGCCGCCGCACATCGTGGCCGGCATCAATCTGAACCTGCCCGTCGTCGGCACCCTGCTGCGCAAGGGCGGTGCGTTCTTCATCCGCCGCTCGATCCGCGGCAACGCGCTGTACTCGGCGGTACTCAGTGAGTACGTCGCGCAGCTGGTGGCCGGCGGCTACTCGCTGGAGTACTTCGTCGAAGGTGGCCGCTCGCGTACCGGCCGCCTGCTGCAGCCCAAGGGCGGCATGATCTCGATGACGCTGCGCGCGTTCCTGCGCCAGCCGCGCAAGCCGGTGCTGTTCCAGCCCATCTACATCGGCTACGAGAAGCTGATGGAAGGCGGCAGCTACCTGGACGAGCTGTCCGGCCGGCCGAAGGAAAAGGAATCGATCTGGTCGCTGCTGTGGGGCATCCCCAAGGTGCTCAAGCAGAACTATGGCCAGGTGGTGGTGAACTTCGGCGAGCCGATCGCGCTGAACGACGTGCTGGCCGAGAAGGCGCCGGAGTGGAAGGGCGAGGCGGTCTCCGAGGACGAGAAGCCGGCCTGGCTGTCGACCACGGTGGACACGCTGGCCGAGCGCATCCAGGTGCGCATCAACGGTGCCGCCGACGTCAACCCGATCAACCTGCTGGCGCTGGCCCTGCTGTCCACGCCGAAGCATGCGATGGGCGAGGCCGACCTGATCGCGCAGATCGAGCTGTGCAAGACGCTGCTGGTCGAGATGCCGTATTCGGACCGGGTGACGGTGACTCCGCACTCGCCGGAGCGGATCATCGCCCACGCCGAGGAAATCAACGTCCTCACCCGCATCAAGCACCCGCTGGGCGACGTGCTCAGCGTCAGCGGCGATACCGCGGTGCTGCTGAGCTACTTCCGCAACAACGTGGTGCACCTGTTCACCGCCTCGTCGTGGGTGGCCTGCTGCTTCCAGAACAACCGCCGCATGAGCCGTACCGGCCTGGTCCAGCTGGGGCGCACGGTGTACCCGTTCCTGCAGGCCGAGCTGTTCCTGCCGTGGAGCGAGGACGAGTTCGCCCAGCGTATCGACCGGACCATCGATGTGTTCGTGCGCGAAGGCCTGCTGCAGAACGTCAACGATGACGACGGCGGCATCCTGGCGCGCAACACCGGTCAGACCGACGAAGTGTTCCGCCTGCGTGCGATCGGCCATTCACTGCAGCAGGCGTTCGAGCGCTACTACATCGCCATCTCGGTGCTGGTGAAGAACGGCCCGGGTGTGCTCGGCGCGGCCGAGCTGGAAAGCCTGTGCCAGCAGGCGGCGCAGCGGCTGAGCCTGCTGTATGCACCGGCGGCACCGGAGTTCTTCGACAAGTCCCTGTTCCGCGGCTTCATCCAGAAGCTGCGCGAACTGCGCCTGGTATGGCCGGACGAGAACAGCAAGCTGCTGTTCGACGAACGCCTGGATGCCTGGGCCAAGGATGCCAAGTTCATCCTCGGCCGTGAGCTGCGCCACACCATCGAGCGGGTCAGCCCGGAAGCGGCGCGCCCGGACGAGGCTGCGCTGCAGGATTGAACTGAATCCTTGTGGTGGGTGTGGACCTTGGTCCACACACATTCCAGTCGTGCCAACCAAGGTTGGCACCCACCAGAGCAGCAGGCCAACCAGGGTTGGCCCCCACCCGAACCCGGCGTCAGGCTGGTTCGTCGGGAATCTGCAGGCTTTCCAGCCTGGCGATGCAGTCCTTCAGCTGCAGCTTGCGACGCTTCAGGCGTTTGGACTCCAGCTCGTCCTCGCCGTTGGCGGCCATGCGGGTGATCTGTTCATCCAGCAGGCGGTGCTCGGCGCGCAGGGCGGCGAGGTGCTCGACGATCTCGGCGGGGCTGTAGGTGTCCACAGCCTCCGAGCATACACAGCGATGATGACTGCCGGGAGAGGGGAGCCCCTCGGCCCGGCCGCGGCGGCTCCGAGCCGTTAGAATGGAGCCCATGAGTGCCGTGATCTCCCTTCCCGATCCCCCGCCCCGCGCCGCCCGCGATCCGCGCGTGGCCGAGCGCGAGCAGCACAAGCTGGCCAAGCGCCTGCGCCGCCAGGTGGGCGAGGCGATTGCCGACTTCGGCATGATCGAGGCCGGCGACAAGGTCATGGTCTGCCTGTCCGGCGGCAAGGACAGCTACACCCTGCTGGACGTACTGCTGCAGCTGCAGAAGAAGGCGCCGGTGCCGTTCGAGCTGGTGGCGGTGAACCTGGACCAGAAGCAGCCGGACTTCCCCGAGCACGTGCTGCCGGAGTACCTGGCCGGGCTGGGCGTGCCGTACCACATCATCGAGCAGGACACCTATTCGGTGGTCAGCCGGGTCATTCCGGAAGGCAAGACCATGTGTTCGCTGTGCTCGCGCCTGCGTCGCGGCGCGCTGTACAACTACGCCGAGACCCACGGCTTCACCAAGATCGCGCTGGGCCATCACCGCGACGACATGGTGGCCACGTTCTTCATGAACCTGTTCCACCACGCCAAGCTGTCGGGCATGCCGCCGAAGCTGCGCAGCGACGACGGCAGGCACGTGGTGATCCGGCCGCTGGCGTACGTGCGCGAGAGCGACATCGTCGAGTACGCGCAGGCGCGCCAGTTCCCGATCATTCCCTGCAACCTGTGCGGCAGCCAGGAGAACCTGCAGCGTCGCCAGGTCGGCCTGATGCTCAGGCAGTGGGAGAAGGACCACCCGGGCCGCATCGAGCAGATCGCGCGTGCCATGGGCGAAGTGCGGCCCTCGCAGCTGGCCGATACCACCCTGTTCGACTTCATGGCGCTGGGCCGTCGCGACGACGCACCGCTGCCCGACGCCCATGCCTGGCTGGCCGGCTCCCCGGCCGACGCCGACGCAGATCCCGAGACGCCCGCCGTTTAAGGTCGGTCGCCCTTCCTCTTTGCCATCCGGAATTCCATGTTCTTTCGCAACCTGACGTTCTTCCGTTTCCCGACCACCACCGATTTTTCCGAAGTCGACACCCTGCTGCCGCACGCCCTGCTGAAGCCGGTCGGCGCGCTGGAAATGAATTCGCGCGGCTTCATCTCGCCGTTCGGCCGCGAGGAGAAGGAACTGCTCTCCCACCGTATCGCCGAACACCTGTGGCTGACCGTGGGTGGCGAGGACAAGATCCTGCCGGCGGCGGTGGTCAACGATCTGCTCGAGCGCAAGCTGGAGGAGATCGAGGAGAAGGAAGGCCGTCGCCCGGGCGGCCGCGAGCGCAAGCGCATGAAGGACGATCTGCTGCATGAGCTGCTGCCGCGCGCCTTCGTGAAGTCTTCGCGCAATGACGCCTTCATCGACCTGCAGCATGGTTATGTCGCGGTGGATACCTCCAGCCGCAAGACCGGCGAATACTTCATGTCCGACATCCGCGGCCTGCTGGGCAGCTTCCCGGCGATGCCGCTGAATGCCGAAGTCGCGCCGCGCTCGATCCTGACCGGCTGGATTGCCGGCGAGCCGCTGCCGACCGGGCTGAGCCTGGGCGAAGAGTGCGAGATGAAGGACCCGGTGGAAGGCGGTGCGGTGGTCAAGTGCCAGCACCAGGAACTGCGCTGCGATGAGATCGACAAGCACCTGGACGCCGGCAAGCAGGTGACCAAGCTGGCGCTGATCTTCGAAGACAACCTGTCCTTCGTGATCGGCGACGACCTGATCGTGCGCAAGCTGAAGTTCCTCGATGGCGCCCTGGACCAGCTGGAGCATGCCGACGAAGACGGCCGCCGCGCCGAATTCGACGCCCGCTTCGCCCTGCAGAGTGCCGAGATCCGCCGCCTGTTCCTGTTGCTGGAAGAAGCCTTCAAGCTCAGCAAGGCTGACTGAACAGGCACTGCGTGGGCCGCCGGTCATCCAGCGGCCCGAAGCGGCGCTATGCTGGCGCCATGAGCCGCCTGTTGCGCCGCCTGATCTCACCCGCTCCGCCCGCCACCGTGCAGCGTGACACCGTCCGCCTGCGCCTGGAGGATGCCGAGATCGAGGTGCTGCGCGTGCGCGATCCGCGCGCACGCCGGATCAAGCTGAGCGTGGATGAGCGTGGCGCACGGTTGACCCTGCCGCCGCGCGCCAGCCTGGTGATGGGCGAGCGGTTCCTGGAACAGCACCGCGACTGGTTGGCGCTGCAGCTGCGCCAGTACCAGGGCCACGGCCTGCCGGCGCCGCTGCAGCCGGGCGAAGCCGGCGTGCTGCCGTTGCGCGGCGAACTGTTGCCACTGCGTTGGCAGGAAGGCCGCTATGCGCGCCTGGAGATCGACGGGCACGGCGCCTGCGTGCAATGGCCGAGCCGTGGCGGCGATGCCACCCTGCGCCGCCTGCTGCGCGAGTTCTACGAAGCCCAGACCCGTGCCGACGTTGGCCGCTGGTTGCCGAAGTACCTGCCCACCTTGCCGCGCGCGCCCAGCCGCCTGCGGTTGAAGGTGATGTCCTCGCAGTGGGGCTCGCTGGCACCGGATGGCAGCATGGCGCTGGACCTTGCGCTGGTGCTGGGTCGATCCGACGCGTTCGAGTACGTGCTGGTGCACGAACTCTGCCACCTGATCCAGCCGAACCACTCGCCCGCGTTCTGGCATGAAGTGGAACAACGCTTCCCTGCGTGGCGTGAACAGCGCGATTACTTCCAACTGGAAGGGCGCAGACTGAAGGCCATGCTTCGGCAACTGCTGTAGCGCCCGCGCTGCAGCAGTTGCCCACGCATTCTCCCTCTAGCCCCGCCTTCGGCGCGCTCCTTCAACCGAAGGGGCTTCACAATAGACAGCGGCCCGCGTTCGGGCGTGCGCAGTACCGCTGTTCCAGGAAAGGTCATGTGCGAGTTGCTTCAAATCATCAGGATCGCCGGCTTTGCACTTTGTGCGGTTGCGGGGCTGACGGCCGTACTTTCTGCAAACGCATACTGCAAAAAGAACGGGATCAACATGAATACGTTCGAGGGCGTGTTCGAGTTGTATCGACGGGTTTTCAGATTTGAGAACAAACGCCTCTCGATATTGATGTTGTCTACCACCTATGGGGGGGCAATAGTGATGGCGGGGGTTGTCGCCATTACATTCTGGGGGCAGGGGCAAGGGTGTGACTTCCACATCAACAGGCTCGCGCGCTGATCGGTGGCACGCACCCGGCCATGCCACAACGGCAGTGGACCAACAGTCGACGCCACCCACTGTCAGCCACGAGGGGCTCAGCCGTTGGCCGAAACCTCCCTCACCCCGCCCGCAGCGCCGCCGCCGTTGCCCAGCGTGCCGCCACCCGCGGCGCGGTAATGCACACCGCCTGGTCGGTCACCGTGGTCACGGCCCGCTCCAGCAGCTGGATATCCGCCTCATGCTGGCGTGCCACATGCGGGTCCTCGAAGAAGATCGCGCGTTGGCAGCGCCCTTCCAGCACGCGGTCGGCAATCTGCGCATCGCCGCCCATCGGGCCGCTCTGGTAGCGCGTCACCCAGGGCGTGTCACTGGGCCAGCCGCGGCCCCAGGCCAGTTCATTCAAGCGCTGCCCGGTGGTGCCCGTCGCCACGCGTTCGCCGAATCGCGCCAGTACCGCGAAGTGCTCGTCGGCGAAGGCCAGCATCGCCGGCTTCATTGCATCGTGCGCGATCAGCGCCAACGTCTGCCCTTCGAAGCCGTGCAGGTCATCGGCGCCGGCGTCTGCATCCAGACCCGCATGGATACGCTCCACCTCCACCCAGTCGCGCGCGGTGGCCACGGTCGAAATGAACGGCTTGCCGTGGATCACGCACTGTCGTTTCAGCGCCGTGGCTTCCGGAAACACCGATGACGGGTCGACCGGATCGATCAGATAGATCGCACCATCCAGCGTCCGTTCCGGGCCCATGCCGACCACCTCGGCCACCAGCTTCATCAGACCGCCTTCGCGCCCATAGGGGTAACGGTGCAGGCCGTTGTACCCGGCCAGGAATCCCTGTCGCTCGATCGCGTCATGGGTGCGGCCGACCGCGTGCAGCGACACTCCCAGTTCGCGCAGTCCGGGCTCGCTGGCACGCAACCAGCGGAACAGGGCCGCACGCGCGTCGTGATGGTGGAGACGGTTGGCAGCCAGGCCGATGCGCATCGAGAGCTCCGCAGATACGGGTGAAAGCGGCAGTGTATGTCGGCATTCCCCCTTCTGGATGTTTTTACAACTTTCTTCATTGCTGCCTGCTGACACGTCGCTAGCGTGGCAGGCAGCGGTACCGCTGCGCGGCCGTTTCTCCCGCCGGCGAATGAGGATGCCTGCCGTGAACGTCGTTGGGTTTCCTGCCGCTGCCGTGATGGCATGCCTGCTGCTGCCAACCACCACCTCCGCGCGTTGTGGCTCGCCGCTGCGTATCGCCTGGCCATCCGACCGCATGCCGTTGTCCACCAGTGTGCAGGGGCAGGCGAACGGACCCGATGCGGACTACCTGGCGCTGCTGGGTGCCCAGCGACCCTTGCAGCCAGAACCGCTGCCGGCCGCTGCGGTGGCCGAGGGCAGGGTGCCCGACGGCATCCAGGCGCTGCTGGGCTGGCCCCGTTCGCAACTGCCCCCGGGCTGGGTGGCCAGCGCTCCCTACCTGCAGCTGCCGCAGGTGATCGTACAGCGCCGGGATGCGCCGCCGGTGATGGGCATAGGCGCGCTGCAGGGGCGCACCGTGGCCAGTCCCGATCCCGGGCCGCTGGCCGCGATGCTGGCCGAACAGGCGCCGGGCGCACAGCTGCTTCCCCCTGCACCGCTCGATGACGCCCTCTCGCTTCTGGGCACTGGCCTGGTCGATGCGGTGATCGCCAATCTGGGCGAGGTCGAGGCCGCTCTGCGGCGTTACCACGGAGACCCACTGGTGGTCGCTGCACCGGCGGGCTTCGATGATGCGCTGGTGCTGGCCACCGTGCCTGCCTGTGCTGGGGTCATTGATGAGTTCGAGCAGGCCGTGTCGGGTTTGAGTGGCGCCCAACGCGAGGCGATCCGTGCGGCCTGGCTGCCGGCCACGCCGCGAAGCCAGTCGTCGCCCTCGGCACTGCACTGGCTGGTGCCGGCCTCGCTGATCCTGCTGGCGCTCGCGCTGGTGTATGCGTTCGGCTATTGGCGCGTGCACCGTGAAAGCGAGCGACGTCGCGTGGCCGCGCAGCGGCTGCGGGAGGTGACGTCGAATCTGCCGGCCGTGGTGTTCCAGGCGCGCCGTTCGGCAGCAGGCCATTACAGCATTCCGCAGATCGCTGGGGACGTGCAGGCGCTGTTCGGGATCAGCGTCGAGACCGCGCTGATCGATCCTCAGCGCTTGCTGGCGGCGGTCCACCCCGATGATCGCGTGCGACTGACCGAAGCGGTCGATGCCGCTGCGCTGGCGCGCGAGCCGATCGACGTCCTCTTCCGCACGCAGTCGCCGCTGGGCTGGCGCTGGGTGCACTCGCATGGACGGCCGTTGCCGCGCGCCGAGGGCATTGTCGAGTGGAGCGGCTACTGGATGGATGTCAGCGAGGTGCAGTCGCGCACCCGCGCGCTGGCACAGGCCCGGCGCGAGGCCGAGCAGGTGGCGCTGGCCAAGACCCACTTCCTTGCGACGATGAGCCACGAGATCCGTACACCGATGAGCACCCTGATGGGCATGCTCGAACGCTTGGCCGACAGCGAGCTGGAGGTGCACCAGCGGCAGGTGCTTGCCACGGTTGGAGATGCGGCGAGGATGCTGCGGCAGATCCTTGACGATGTGCTGCACAGCCAGCGCCTGCAACCTGCGCCCCTGCAGCTGCGTCCAACTGACCTCGCCGCCTTGCTGCGCGCGGTGCAGCAGCTGTTGATGCCTGTCGCGGCCAGCCGCGGACTGCACCTCACGGTTGAACTCGATCCGGCACTGCAGGCCGGACTGCTCGCTGACGGCCTGCGTTTGCGCCAGATCCTGTTCAATCTCGCTGGCAACGCGTTGAAGTTCACCGAGCATGGCGGGGTGGAACTGCAGGTGCAGGTCCTGCAGCGGTTGCAGGGTGGCCAGCGGCTGCGCCTGCAGGTGAGCGACAGCGGTGTGGGCATCAGTCCGGAGCGGCAGCAGGCGGTGTTCGCTGCCTACACCCAGGCCGAGACGTCGACCGCGCGCCGCTTCGGCGGAAGCGGCCTGGGCCTGGCGATCTGCCGTGAGCTGGCGTCGTCGATTGGCGCGGAGCTGCAGCTGCACAGCAGGCCTGGCGAAGGCACCACGGTGTGGATGGAGCTGGAGCTGGCCAGCTGCGAGCTGCCCGTAGGAGTGTCACCCTTGCCGGCCGCAGCGATGCAGCCACTGCCGCACGCCCGGGTGCTGGTGGCCGAAGACCATCCCACCAACCTGCACCTGCTGGAGCAGCGCCTGCGTGGCCTGGGGCTGCACGTGCAGGCCTGCACCGACGGTCGCAAGGCCCTTGAAGCGTGGCATGCGGGAGCGTTTGATCTGGTGATCACCGACTGCCACATGCCGGACGTGGATGGGTTCGCACTGGCGCGGGCGATCCGCGCCGACATGTGTCCTGCCCGCGCGCAGGTTCCTATCATCGCGCTCACCGCCAGCGTGCTGGACCGGACACGCAAGGCCTGCCGCGACGCTGGTATCGATCATTTCCTGGCCAAACCGGTGGAAACGCACGCGTTGAATGCGCTGTTGGCCAGGCTGCTGGCGCCGGACTCAACGCGCCAGTAGGCGCACGATGCTGGCGGCGGCATCACGGCCCTCGGCCACAGCGGTCACCACCAGGTCGGCGCCGCGTACCGCATCGCCACCGGCGAACAGGCGCGGGTGCGCGGTCTGGAACGGCAGGCGGTCCTTGCCACCGGCCACGATGCGGCCGTTGGACTGCCCTTCCACGCCGTGCTCGGCCAGCCATGCCGGCACGGTCGGCGAGAAGCCGAAGGCGATGATCACCACATCCGCTTCCAGCAGCGATTCGCTGCCGTCGATCGGGACCGCGTTCTGGCGGCCGTTGGCATCGGGCTCGCCCAGCCGGGTCTCGACCACGGTCACGCCGATCACTTCATCATCGGCGCCCGCTTCGATCGACAGCGGTTGTCGGTTGAACAGGAAGCGCACACCTTCCTCGCGCGCGTTGGCCACTTCGCGGGCACTGCCGGGCATGTTGGCCTCGTCGCGGCGGTAGGCGCAGGTGACCTTGGCCGCGCCCAGCCGTACTGCGCTGCGCACGCAGTCCATGCCGGTATCGCCACCACCGAGCACCACCACGCGCTTGCCGTTGAGGTCGGGCAGGGCGATGGTGTCTTCCCAGCCGGCGATCGGCCGGCCCTTCGGATCATCACCGCCGACAATGCGGCTGTTCTGCACCAGGAACGGCAGCGCCGGCAGCACGCCCTTCAGGTCCTGGCCGTCGAGGCCACCGTCGGTGTAGCGGTAGGCGCCGGTGCCGACGAACACGGCATCGTGGGTGTCCAGCAGCTGCTGCACGCTGACATCGCGGCCGATCTCCACGCCCAGGCGGAACTGCACGCCCATGCCTTCCAGTACTTCGCGGCGGCGGTGGATCACGTCCTTGTCCAGCTTGAAGCTGGGAATGCCGAACTGCAGCAGGCCACCGATCTGCTCATAGCGGTCGTAGACCACGGCGGTGATGCCGGCGCGGGCCAGGCGGTCGGCGCAGGCCAGGCCGGCCGGGCCGGCACCGATCACCGCCACGCTGTGGCCGGTCGGCTGCACCGCGCCCAGGTCCGGGCGCCAGCCACTGGCCAGCGCGGTATCGACGATGTACTTCTCGACCGCGCCGATGGTGACCGCGCCGAATTCCTCCAGCGTGCAGCTGCCTTCGCACAGGCGGTCCTGCGGGCAGACGCGGCCGCACACCTCCGGTAGCGGGTTGGTGCTGTGGCACAGCGTGGCGGCTTCGTGGATGCGGTTTTCCTGCACCAGCTGCAGCCACTGCGGAATGGCGTTGTGCACCGGGCACTTCCAGCTGCAGTACGGGTTGCCGCAGTCCAGGCAGCGGCCGGCCTGGTACTGGGCGTCTTCCTTGCCGAACTTGCCGTACAGCTCGCCCCAGTCGCCGGAGGTGCGCAGTTCCACCGGGATGCGCTGCGGCATGGTGCGGGGCAGGTCGAGGAACTGGAAAGCGTGCTTGCGGCTCATGGCTGGCTCTTTGATGTTTTCCGGTTGCCGGCCAGCGGCCGGCACTACGTGATTCTGGGTTGCCGGCCAGCGGCCGGCACTACCGGGCGAAATCAGGCGGCGCGTCGCAGGGTTTCAGTCAGCGACTCGATGCTGGCGGCCTTGGGTTTGACCAGCCAGAACTTGCCGATGTAATCGCGGAATTCGTCGAGGATCTGCTGCGCCCAGATGCTGCCGGTCAGCTCGCGGTGGCGGCCGATCAGGCGGTGCAGGTGCTGGCGATAGTTTTCGAAGCCCTCGGCGGACACGCGATGGATGTCGATCAGTTCGTGGTTGTAGCGATCGACGAAATCGCGGTCCACGTCCAGCACATAGGCCAGGCCACCGGTGAAACCGGCGCCGAAGTTCAGGCCGACCTTGCCCAGTACCAGCACCACGCCGTCGGTCATGTATTCGCAGCAGTGGTCGCCGGCACCTTCCACCACCGCCAGCGCGCCGGAATTGCGCACCGCGAAGCGCTCACCGGCGCGGCCGGCGGCAAACAGTTCGCCACCGGTGGCGCCGTACAGGCAGGTGTTACCGATGATGGCGGTGCTGCGTGCCTCGAAGCGCGCGCCACGCGGCGGCCGCACCACCAGGCGGCCCCCGGCCATGCCCTTGCCGACGTAGTCGTTGGCCTCGCCTTCCACTTCCAGGTGCAGGCCGCCGACATTGAAGGCGCCGAAGCTCTGCCCGGCGCTGCCACGGAAGCGCAGCTCCAGCGGTGCCTCGGCCATGCCCTGGTTGCCATGCGCGCGTGCCACCGCGCCGGCCAGGCGGGTGCCGATGCTGCGGTCGGTGTTGTGGATCAGGAAGCGGTGCTCGCCACCGCGCTTGTGCTCGATGGCCGGGGCCAGCAGGCCATCCATCTGCGTGGCCAGGCTGTCCGGCGATTCGTACAGGCGCTGCGCGGCGCAGTGGCTGCCTTCGTATCGGGCATCGGCCAGCAGGCGCGACAGGTCCACGCGCACACCCTCGCGCGGTGCGGCGTCGATCTGCCGCAGCAGATCGGTACGGCCGACGATCTCGTCCAGCGAACGTGCGCCCAGGTAGGACAACCAGCCCCGCACTTCCTCGGCCAACAGGCGGAAGAAGTTCTCCACGCGCTCGGGCTGGCCGGTGAAGTGGTTCTCGCGCAGGCGCTCGTCCTGGGTCGCCACACCGGTGGCGCAGTTGTTGAGGTGGCAGATGCGCAGGTACTTGCAGCCCAGCACGATCATCGGCGCGGTGCCGAAGCCGAAGCTGTCCGCACCCAGCAGCGCGGCCTTGACTACGTCCAGGCCGGTTTTCAGGCCCCCATCGGTCTGCAGCAGGGTGCGCCCGCGCAGATCGTTGGCCAGCAGCGCCTGGTGCGCTTCGGCCACGCCCAGTTCCCACGGCACGCCGGCATAGCGGATCGAGCTGACCGGCGAAGCGCCGGTGCCGCCGTCGTGGCCGGAAATGGTGATCAGGTCCGCACCGGCCTTGACCACGCCCGCCGCAATCGTGCCGACGCCGGCATGGCTGACCAGCTTCACCGACACCAGCGCGGTCGGGTTGACCTGCTTGAGGTCGTAGATCAGCTGGGCCAGGTCTTCGATGGAATAGATGTCGTGGTGCGGCGGCGGCGAGATCAGGCCGATGCCCGGGCGCGCATAGCGCAGGCGCGCGATCAGTTCGTTGACCTTGTGGCCAGGCAGCTGGCCGCCTTCGCCGGGCTTGGCTCCCTGCGCGACCTTGATCTGCAGCACCTCGGCGTTGACCAGGTATTCGGCGGTGACGCCGAAGCGCCCCGAGGCGACCTGCTTGATCTTGCTGCGCCGTGGCGTGCCGTAGCGGGCCGGGTCTTCGCCGCCTTCGCCGGAGTTGCTGCGGCCGCCGAGGCGGTTCATGGCAATCGCCAGCGCCTCGTGCGCTTCCGGTGACAGTGCCCCCAGGCTGATCGCTGCGGTATCGAAGCGCGGGAACAGCACACTGGCCGGTGCCACTTCATCGAGCGGCGTGGGCGAAGCGGCCGGCACCAGTTCCAACAGGTCGCGCAGCGCCGATGGTGGCCGTGCATGCACGGCATCGCAGTACTGCTGCCAGGCACGCGGGTCACCACTGCGCGCCGCGCGCTGCAGGGTGGTCACCACGTCCGGGTTGTACATGTGGTACTCGCCGCCGTGCACGTACTTCAGCAGGCCGCCGACATCCACGTCCTGCTGCGCATCCCAGGCCTGCGCGCACAGCTCGCGCGCGTCGGCATCCAGGCGCGCGAAGCCGGCGCCACCGATGCGCGAGGCGGTATCCGGGAAGCACAGGTCGACCACCTCCGGTTCCAGGCCGATGATCTCGAACAGCTGCGCGCCGCGGTAGCTGGCCACGGTGCAGATGCCCATCTTCGAGATGATCTTGGACAGGCCCTTGTAGACGCCCTTGCGGTAGCGGCGGCCGATCTGCGACTGCTCGCCGCCCTTGCTGAGCTTGAGGATGCCGCGACGGCCCAGGTCGAACAGGGTCTGGTAGGCCAGGTACGGGTACACCGCGGTGGCACCAAAGCCGAGCAGGCAGGCCATGTGGTGCGGGTCGCGTGCGGTGCCGGTCTCGACGATCAGGTTGACGTCGCAGCGCAGGCCCAGCCGCGAGAGGTGGTGGTGGATGGCGCTGGTGGCGAGCAGGGCGTGCACCATCGGCCGCCCGGCTACCGGGTAGCGGTCGGACAGCAGCAGCATCACCATGCCGTCGCGCGCGGCCTGTTCGGCTTCGGCGCAGATGCGCTCGATGCCGGCGCGCAGGCCTTCGTCCTCGCTGTAGGACAGGTCGAGCAGGCGGTTGGCCTGCACGTACTGGTCCATCTTCAGCAGCTGGCGCAGCTTGCGCTGGCTCAGCACCGGCGAATTGAGGATGACGTGGTTCACCGTCTCCGGACCGGCATGGAAGATGTTGGTCTCCTTGCCGAGCTGGGTGGACAGGGACATCGCGCAGTCTTCGCGCAGCGGGTCGATCGGCGGGTTGGTGACCTGCGCGAAGGCCTGGCGGAAGTAGTCGTAGAGCGGGCGGCTGCGCTGGCTCAGCACCGCCATCGGCGTGTCATCGCCCATCGAGCCGGTGGCTTCCTGTTCGGTCTCGGCCAGCGGCCGCAGCACCTGCTCCACTTCCTCGCTGCTGAGCTGGTAGAGCTTGTGGTAGCTGCGCAGCGTGCCTTCGTCGAAGGGCTCTTCCACCAGTGACGGGTCGATCAGTTCGGTCTGCAGGTAGGTGACGCCCTGCTGCAGCCACTGCTTGTACGGCGCGCGGCCGCGGTTGATGCGGTCCACCGCGTCGGAGTCGAGCAGGTCGCCGCGCTTGAGGTCGATGGCCACCATTTCACCGGGGCCGAGCTTGCCCTTGCGCACCACGCGCTCGGTGGGCACTTCCCACACGCCGGCTTCGGAGGCGACCAGGAAGTGGCGGTCGGCGGTCAGCATCCAGCGCGCCGGGCGCAGGCCATTGCGGTCGAGGGTACAGACGGCGTAGCGGCTGTCGCAGGCGACGATGCCGGCCGGGCCATCCCAAGGTTCGCTGTTGAGGCCGTGGAACTCGTAGAACGCGGCCAGGTCCGGGTCCTTGAACTCCAGCGACTGGGTGGCCGGCGGGACCAGGATGCGCAGTGCCTGGATCAGCTCCATGCCGCCGGCGACCATCAGCTCGAGCATGTTGTCCAGGCTCTGCGAGTCCGAACCATGCATGGAGATCACTGGATCGAACTCGGCGATATCGAAGCGCGGCGTCTTCCACACCTTGCTGCGTGCCTGCGCCCAGCGCCGGTTGCCTTCGATGGTGTTGATCTCGCCGTTGTGGGCGAGCATCCGAAACGGGTGGGCCAGCGGCCAGCGTGGCAGCGTGTTGGTGGAGAAGCGCTGGTGGAACACGATGGCGCTGGAGGCCAGTTCGCGGCGTTGCAGGTCCGGGTAGAAGCGGCTGAGCTTGTCCGGCAGCACCATGCCCTTGTAGCTGATCGCATCCGGGGTGAGCGTGGTGACGTAGAAGTCGGCGTGCGCGCGCAGCTGCTGTTCGCTGCGGCGCCGGGCCAGGAACAGGGCCAGCGCGAAGCCGGCGTCATCCTGGCCGACCCCGGCGTCGACGAACACCTGTTCGATACGTGGCAGCGTGTCGCGCGCCAGCTGGCCGCAGACGCTGTCATCGGTGGGTACTTCGCGCCAGCCGGCCACTCTGCAGCCCACCGCTTCCACCTGCGCCTGCAGCTGGGTGCGGCAGGCGTCGGCGGCCTCGGCGTCGTGCGGCAGGAACACCAGGCCGGCAGCGAAGCGCGCGGCGGTGGTGATGCCGGCTTCGCTGGCCAGCAGTTTCAGGAAAGCATCGGGGCGGCGCAGCAGCAGGCCGCAGCCATCGCCGGTCAGGCCGTCGGCGGCGACGCCGCCACGGTGGGTCATGCGCGAGAGCGCGGCGATGGCGGTATCAACCAACAGGCGCGAAGGTTGATCGTCGAGCTGGGCGACCATGCCGAATCCACAGGCATCGCGCTCGGAGCGCGGGTCGTAAAGCCCTTGGCGGTTGCGGGGGGCCATCTCTACCTCGATGCGGGAAGAATTGAACGGGGACACTCAAGCCCGCCCAATCCCTGGAGCGCATCGTGAGGCCACCGGATGCCTCGACTAGATCACAGGTTGCTGCAGCGCCGCAATACACGGTTGCAGGTGCAACAGAAAGCGCCGGCACGCCTGTGCCGGCGCGGGGCCGAACTCAGCCGCAGCGCGTGCCGCTGACTGCGCCCTTGTCGTCCACTTCGATGTTGAGGCGGTCGCCGAGGAACTCCATCGTGGCCACGTCGTTGGGCTTGAGCACGCGCACCTGGCTGGCGCCGGCGTCTTCCTGCGCCTGCTTGCCCAGCGCGTCGGTGTAGGCCTGGCCGACCAGGCTCTGCACCTGGCTGGCGTCGCAGGTGCCGACCGGCGGCGCCTCGGTCGCCTTGCCTGCGTCGTCGGCCGGCGCCTTGGCGGCTTCGGCGGCCTGCTGGGCATGAGCGGTGGCCGAATCCTGTTCATCCAGCGCCGGTGCCTGGCAGGCGGTCAGGGCCAGCACGGCCGGCAGCAACAGGGCGGAGAGCGAACGGGCGCGAATCGGGAACGACATCATGACTCCGGAAGGGGTTGTGAAGACCCGAGCATAGCGGCGAACCGACCCTCACGTGTTTGTCTTGCGTTATCGACAGGATCACCGCGCCGCACCCGCGACACTCAGCGCATGCCAACGCCCTCCACTCCTGAACAACAGGCCGCGCGTGCCGCCGGCCTGCGCTATGTCGATGACACCCAGCCCGGCATCAGCCGCCGCCGCGCCGGCAAGGGCTTCAGCTACCGCGATGCCGACGGCCACGCGCTGCGTGATGCCGCCACCCTGCACCGCATCCGTGCGCTGGCGATCCCGCCGGCCTATACCGCGGTATGGATCTGCGCACATGCCAACGGCCACCTGCAGGCCACCGGTCGCGATGCGCGTGGGCGCAAGCAGTACCGCTACCACGCCGACTGGGCGGCGGTGCGCGATTCGGGCAAGTTCGACCGCACCATCGCCTTCGGCGAAGCGCTGCCGGGCCTGCGCAGGCGGCTCAGCCGCGACCTCAAGCAGCGGGGCTTCCCGCGCGGGAAAGTGCTGGCGGTGGTGGTCGCGCTGCTGGCCGACACCCTGGTGCGGGTGGGCAATGAAACCTACGCCAAGGAGAACAGGTCCTACGGCCTGACCACGCTGCGCAACCGCCACCTGGACCTGCTGCGGGGCGGCCGGGTGCGCATGCGCTTCCGTGGCAAATCCGGCCAGCTGCATGAAGTGACCGTCGGTGACCGCCGGCTGGGCACGCTGGTACGCGGTGTGCAGCAGTTGCCGGGCCAGGCGCTGTTCCAGTACCGCGACGATGAGGGCATCATCCAGCCGGTCGATTCGGGCGCGGTGAATGACTACCTGCGCGAGGTGATGGGGGAAGACTTCACCGCCAAGGATTTCCGCACCTGGGGCGGCACCCTGGCGGCGGTGCAGACCTTCGCCGCCACCGAGCTGCCGGAACCGGCCACCCAGCGCGCGCTGGCCAAGGCGCAGCGCGAGGTGGTGTGCCAGGTAGCCGCGCGGCTGGGCAACACGCCGGCGGTGTGCCGCAAGGCCTATATCGACCCCTGTGTGTTCGTCGGCTGGGAGCGCGGCGAACTGGCTGCGCTGGCCGGCCTGCGCGGCCCGCGCCAATGGGAGCAGGCAACGCTGAAGGTGCTGCGCAGGGCGCGGCGGTTGGCCAAGCGCCGCGCCTGAACCCTCCGTAGCGTCGAGCTTGCTCGACGGCTGTTACCCGCAGTAGATCGCGGTGATGTTGTTGGTGCGGCCCTTCTCGATGGTCAGGCGGTCACCGCCTTCGCTGGCCGGCGGCACCCGCGGACCGTCATGACGCAGCACCCGCACGTGCAGGCTGTCGCTGTCCACGCGGGCACGGGCAACGGTGGCGTCCGAGGCCGCCAGCCCCAGCGCACCGCGCACCATGTCGCTGTGGCACTGGCCGGAAATCACGCCGTCGATCGGCTGTACCTGCGCCACCGGCGAGCTGCTGCAGGCGGCGAGGGCAAAGCAGACGGCGGCGGTGGTGATGGCATGTTTCATGGAGGCGTTCCTTGTGTGGTTGCGTGCAGCGTGCGACGCCGCACGTGGTGGCGGAATGAATACCGTGCACATCGTGGACACGGTGCGCTCACTGCCGCCAACAGCATAGGTGGAGACACTGCAGGAGCGGCGTGTGCCGCCCCCGGTAGTGCCGGCCGCTGGCCGGCAGCCCCTTTCCCTCCCGAGGAGACCTGCATGGCCACCACCAAGAAAACCCCCGTTCGCCGCAAAGCCTCGCCGAAGGTGCGCAAGGGCAGCACCGCGACGAAGACCGCTGCCGACCCCGATCGCCCGCGCGTGGTGAAGACCGCAACCCGCAAGGCGGCCGCCAGCGACCCGCGTGCGGCGCGGGTGGCCTCGCGGCAGCGGCGCCTGCAGGACCAGGAGAAGGCCAAGGACGCGCGCGCAGCGAAGAAGGCCACGAAGAAGACCGCCACCCAGGCCGGTGCACGCAGGCAACCCGAGGTCATGCCCGCACAGCAGCTGGCCAAGCCCGGGCATGAACACCAACTTGAGCTGGCGCCACGCTTCCTTGCGCCGGACTACGCTGGAAGCGGCAAGCTGCAGGGCCTGCGCGCGATCATCACCGGTGGCGATTCCGGTATCGGCCGTGCGGTGGCGGTGCTGTTCGCACGTGAGGGCGCGGACGTTGCAGTGCTGCATCTGGATGAAGCCGAAGATGCCGAGATCACCCGCCAGCACGTGGAACGCGAGGGCGGACGCTGCGTGGTGATCGCCGGCGACGTGCGCGATCCGCGCTTCTGCAACAAGGCGGTGAAGCAGGTGGCCAAGGCGTTAGGCGGCATCGACATCCTGGTCAACAATGCCGCGTTCCAGCTGCACTGCGAGCGCCTGGAGGATCTGGAAGACGCGCACCTGCAGGAAACCCTGCAGACCAACATCGGTGGCTACATCCAGATGGCGCGCGCGGTGCTGCCGCATCTGGGCGAGGGTGCCAGCATCATCAACACGGGTTCGGAAACCGGCCTGTTCGGCAGCAAGGCGCTGATCGACTACTCGGCCACCAAGGGCGCGATCCATGCCTTCACCAAGGCATTGGCCAGCCAGCTGCTGCCGCGCGGAATCCGGGTCAACTGCGTGGCACCCGGCCCGGTGTGGACCCCGCTGAACCCGGCTGACAAGACGGCGGAAGACGTGGCGGCGTTCGGAAAGGACAGTGACATGGGCCGGCCCGCACAGCCCGAAGAACTGTCGCCGGCCTATGTGTTCCTGGCCTCGCCGGCCTGTGCCAGCTACATCAGCGGGGTGATCCTGCCGGTGATGGGCGGGCCGCGGGGCTGAGCCGACGGTAGTGCCGGCCGCTGGCCGGCAGCCTCAGGGCACGGTCACCGCAGGCGCATGGAGATCAGCAATGCGCGGAATGAACTGCTGCGGGTTGGCGCCGACCAGGTTGGTCAGTACCACCACCGCCACGCCGCGGTCGGGATACACGACGAACGCCGAACGCGCGCCACCGATGCCGGCCACCTGAAGGTCAGGTGAGGCCTGCAGCACCGGCCAGCCACCGGCCCACGGCCCGGCGCGGCCGTCGGCCAGGCGCTCGGCGGTCCACATGCGTTGCCGCGCCGCCTGCTGCAGCAGCTGCCCGCCGCTGAGCGCGACCAGCCAGCGTGCGGTGTCGTCGGCGGTGGTGAGGATGCCGCCACCGGCCCACAGGCTGGGCGGCATGTCGTAGAACCAGTGCGACAGGCGCGGCGGCATGTCGGCCGCATCGGTGGCGCGTGGCGCCAGGCTGTACATCGTCGCCACATCCGGAATCAGGTCATAGCTGTCGCCGAAGGTGGTGCGCGCCATGCGAGCGCCGCTGAACTGGCCGGTGGCAAGGTAGCGGTCGTAGGGCATGCCCGATTGCTGCGCGATGATCCGCGCCAGCAGCACATAGTTGGTCTGGTTGTAAGCAAAGCGCTGCCCGGGAGCCGCTTCGACCGGTCGCGCGGTGACCGCCGTCCATGCCTGCGCTTCGGAACCACCGCCCAGCAGGCCATTCGCATCGAGGATGTCCGGCAGGCCCGAGGTGTGTGCCAGCAGCTGGCGCACGCGTACGTCCTTCCAGGTGGCTGGAAGATCATCCAGGTAGCGCGAGGCGGGGGCATCCAGATCCAGTCGCCCTTGCTCTGCCAGCTGTGCGATGGCGACGCCGGTGAACGCCTTGGTGGCCGAATTGAGCGGGAAGCGGGTGTCACGCGAGACGCGCACGCCGTTTTCCACGTTGGCAAGGCCATAGGCTTCGGAGAGCACGATCTGCCCCTGCCTGACCACGGCAACCTGCAATCCGGGAATGCGCTGCTCGAGCATGATCTGACGGATCAGGCGACGGGTCTGGTCGTTGGCCTGGTCCTGGCTGGCAGACATCGCAGGCAAGGGCAGGGCGGCGAGAGGCAGGGCGCAGATGAGCATGAGCAGGGCTCGAAGCGTTGGGCGGAACATGCGGGCTTCCGGCGGGGCGTCGAGGATCGGATGCGCGGAGCGCGGGAAAGGTTTAAGCGCGCCGAGTTGCCTACCGTTCGTCGGCCCATGACTTCCGGGGGGTTGACTACAGTTGTCGTCACGCTGAAAGTGACGACACGTGTAGTCAAGGGAGTTGTGCCATGCGTGGCAAGACGATCGGGGACCAGGAACTGGCCCTGCTGCAGTACATCGATGAACATGCGCCGGCCAGCGTCGGCGAGGTCGCCAGTGGTTACGGCGAGGCCCGTTGCCTGGCCCGCTCGACCGTGCTGACGATGATGGAGCGGCTGCGTGCGAAAGGGTATCTTCAGCGCCGGCAGCAGGAAGGCGTATACCGCTACCAGGCCACCCGTGGCCCGGAGAGCGTGCTGCAGGGCGCCGTGGCCCAGTTCGTCGACAACACCCTGCAGGGTTCGGTGTCGCCGTTCGTGGCCTACCTGTCGCAGCGCCAGCAGGTCAGTGACAACGAACTGGCCGAGCTGGAAGCGCTGGTCGCCCAACTCCAATCGCGTCGCCACGAGGGCTGAGCCATGGACACCACGATGCTGATCCCGTTGTTGGAACGGCTGGGCTGGACCAGCCTGCAGACCGTGCTGCTGGTGGCCTTGGTGTATGGGGCGTGCCGCGCATTGCCGTCGCTGTCGGCGGCGACCCGCTGCCGCCTGTGGTGGCTGGTGTCGCTGCAGACCGTGCTCGGCCTGTTCTGGAGCCAACCGCTGCAGCTGGCCTGGTTGCCGGCGCCGCAGGCGGTGGCGATGACCGCCACCGACGTGGCTGCCGACATGATTTACCCGCTGGCCCCGGAAGCCTCCGCACAGCTGCTGGCCGCGATGCCGATGCCTGCCGCCGACATGCCGGCGGTGGCGTGGTGGGCCGTCGCGCTGGCTGCGCTGTGGTTGTCCGGCGTGCTGCTGATGGCATGGCGCACCTTCGGTGAGTGGCGCCAGTGCCGCGCGCTGCTGGCGGCGGCCTATCCCTGCCAGGACGAGGCGCTGGTACAGGCCCTGCAGTTGGCCTCCGAAGCGCACGGCGTGCGCCCTGCGCCGCGCCTGTGGATGAGCACGCAGGTGGACTCGCCGCAGCTGGTCGGGCCGTTCCGTCCGGTACTGCTGCTGCCGGCCGGCGAAAACGCCCTGCAGGGCGATGCGCTGGACCTGGCGCTGACCCACGAACTGCAGCATCTGCAGCGGCGTGACCTGCAGTGGGGCCTGTTGCCCGCGCTGGCGCAGCATCTGTTCTTCTTCCATCCGCTGCTGCGGCTGTCGGTGCGCGAGTACGCCCAGGCCCGCGAGGAAGCGGTGGATGCGGCGGTGGTCGGCCAGCACGGTGCCAGCCGCCAGGCCTATGGTCGCCTGCTGCTGCAGTTGGGCGTGGCACCGCAGCCGCACCTGGGCGTGGCCAGCGCCGCGCCGAGCACCACCAGTCTCAAGCGCCGCCTGATGTCGCTGCAACCGCGCCGGGCCTGCCCGCGCATCTTGGCGATGGCGTTGACCGCTGTGGTGCTGGTGGTGGGTGTGGCGCCGATGAGACTGGTCGCTGCGCCGGTGCCGCCGGCACCTCCCGCGCCGCCTGCGGCACCGAAGGCCGTGGTGCCGCCGCCGCCGAAGGCTCCGAAAGCACCGCCCACACCGCCTTCGTCCGCGCACGTTCCGGCCGTGCCGGTGGCGCCCGCGCCGCCTGCCGAGCCGGCTGGGGTTGAGGCGTTGTCAGGTCCGGATGATGCAGATGTGGCGGTCGACGTGGATGCGGATGTCGATGTCGATACCGGCATGCACAGTCAACATACGACCTCCCGCACGACCTCCATCACCACCTACGGCCGCCTGGACCTGGGCAAATCGCCGCCGCAGGCCTTCGTGCTGGTCGATGGCGATTCGACCTTCGCCAACGGCGGCATGGACGACGTGACGGTCGCCCGCAGGCAGCTCGGCAAGGGCCCGGCGCTGTGGTTCCGGCAGGGCGACAAGCGCTATGTGGTGCGTGACCCGATGCTGATCGAGTCGCTGCAGCGTGCCTACAGCGGCGCGGCGGATCTGGGCCGCCAGCAGAGCGAACTGGGCCGCCAGCAGAGTGCGCTGGGTCGCCAGCAGGGCGAACTCGGCAGGCAGATGGGCGAAGTGGGCCGCCTGCAGGGCGAGGAGGCGCGCCGCATGGCACTGGCCGCCGCCGAGGCTGCGCGCAGCGCGATGGCCGCCCATGACATCAACCGCGAGGCGGCGGCGGAAGCGGCGAAGGCGGCCCGGGGCGCGACCAACGATGCGGCCGTTGCACGTGAGGCCGCACGTGAGGCCGCTGCAGAGGCACGTCGTGCGATGCAGGAAGTGGACAACGAAACCGCGCGGGCCACTCACACCCGTGACATGCAGCGCCTGGCCAGCCAGCAGTCTGAGCTGGCCAGCCGCCAGGCGGCGCTGGGCAGCCAGCAGGCCGCGTTGGGTGAACGCCAGGCACGCGTGCATGAGCAGGCGTCGCGGCAGGCGCAGCAGGTGATCGCGCGTGCACTGGCCAGCGGCAAGGCCGAGCGCCTGTAAAACGGGTAGTGCCGGCCGCTGGCCGGCACCCTCCCCGAGGCCGATCAACCGCAGCTGGCGCGCTCGATCCGGTTCTGCGCGTCCACCTGCACGGTCACGCGGTCCTGGCGGAAGTCCATGGTCACCGCCATGCCCGGCTTGACCACCCGTGCGTTGCGCGCGCCGCTGTCGGCCACCAGCCTCTTGATGGTGGCCTCGTCGGCGGTCTTGCCAGTGAAGGCTTCCAGCGCTTCCGGCCTGCATTCGTGCGCGGCGTCGGCCACTGGCGCTGGCGCGGCATCGTGGGTGGTGCTGCTGCCGGCGTGGCTGCAGGCAGCCAAAGGCAGGATGGCAAGCAGGGCAAGGGGACTAAGGCGCATCGTCGGGCTCCACGCGTGGATGGTGGCGCCAGTGTCACCGCCTTACCCGTCAGGGCATGTCAACGGTGTTTCACGCTACTGCCCGACCAATGCCAGCGTCTCGCGCTCGCGCTGTTCTTCGCGCACCAGCTGCTGCAGCAGCAGGGCCAGGGTCACCACGTCCTGGTGGTTGTGGTCGGCCACCCGGCGCAGGTTGACTGCATCGCCACCGCGCAGGAAACGCAGCCATGCGCCCGGGGCTTCCGAGCCGGGCAGGTCGTCTTCGCGCACCACGCGCAGCAGCTGGCGTTCGATGGTGGACAGCTTGCAGTTCTCCCACGTGCCGCGATAGCGGCGACGCGTGGGATGGAGCAGGTCGACATGGTCCAGCGCGCTGATCGGGCAACGCTGGCGTGCCAACCGGTAGCGCGCCTTCAGCAACGGCGCGTCGTAGCTGCGGCCGTTGTAGCTGCAGAACACGGTGGACGGCTGCAGCCAGCTGGCGAAGGTGGCCAGCATCGCGTCCTCGGCGGCCATCGTCGCCATCAGCAGCTGGCGGATGCGCAGGCCTTCGCCGCGTTGCGGGCACACATGCCAGTCGGCGGCCCCGATCATGAAGGCGCGGGTGCCGGTGCCGCCGGCCAGGCCGGTGGTTTCGGTATCGAAGAACAGCAGGTCACGCGGGGATACGTGTTCGCCTTCGCGGCGGGCGAAATCCAGCGACAGCGGCTGTGCCGGAATCGGCTGCGCTTGCAGCGACTCGATCAGGAACAGGCCCGGCGCGATTTCCTCACCGGGGAGCTGGCGATCCTGCGCACTGGCACGCGTCGGTGCGGGACCGCCGCGTGTGCGCAGGCCGAGCAGGCGATGCAGGCTGCCCACCTCGGGCCGACGCAGTGGTGCGGGTGGCGCAACCGGTGCCGCAGCGCCGGTCGGCTTGTGGCGGATCTCCTGCTCAACCCAGGCGAACACCGAGCGCTCGGCCACTGGCTGCCGCGCATCGTTGGCGGCTACCGGGGCTGGTGCTGCAGGCGGCGGCCCGGGCACGGCCGGCGTGCCCGTCTTCGGGTCACCGGCCTGCTTCCGCAGCAGGCGCAGCTTGTCCAGGCTCAGGCTCACGGGGCCAGCAGCGCCATCGGGTCGCGGGTGGTCACCACCACGTCGGGCACGTGCTGGCAGGCTTCGGCATCGAACAGATCCAGCACGCGCAACGCCAGCGCACGCGGCGAGGTCTCATCCTCTTCCTGCGCGGCCAGCACCGGGCCGACACAGGCCGGGCAGCCGGCCCTGCAATCGCAGCGCTGCACCAGTTCGCGCGCGCGCTGCACCAGTTCGGCCTGGCGCTGCCACAGCGGCTCGCTGAGGCCAACGCCGCCGGGGAAGTTGTCGTACAGATAGACGGTCGGCACGAACTCCTGCAGCAGTTCGACCGAACCCGGGTCGCCATTGCTGCCGCGCAGCTGGCCACGGCCGCTCTGGTCGGCGATCGCGAACCAGGCACCATCGCCGTTGCCGACCGACTTCTGCAGGTCGCGCGCATCGGCCATCACCGCCACCGTGGCAACAATATGCAGCGCGTAGGCCGCGCCGAGGAAGCCGTCCAGCGCATCCTGCTTGCTGGCGAACGCGCGCAGCAGCAATGCCTGCGGCAGCTGCCACCACACCGCGGTGGTGTGCAGTTCCTGGTCGGGCAGGTTGACCGGGCCGTAGCCGATGTTCTCGTGCGTGTAGTAGCGGATCTTCTTGTAGCCGGCGACGCGCCGTACCACGTGCACTTCGCCGTGATGCGAATCGCCACGGCCGGCCACGCCGCCGTCGAAACGGTCCAGCACCTTGAGCCTGGTGAAGTCGATGCTGTCGGTGTAGTAGTCCACGTGGGTGCGGGTGACGTAGGCCTTGCGCCCCTCCCAGTCGAGCGTCTCCACCTGGTACGGGGTGGACTGCACCATGTGGATGGCGCCTTCGTACAGGGTGAGCGCGGCGGCCGAATAGTCGACCTCGGCGATGATCTGCTGGCGGCCATCGCTGCGGTCGACCACCACGAAGTTGCCGTCGGCCACCGCACGCAGGCTGACCGCGTTGGCCGGATAGCTGTCGGCGATCCATTCCCAGCGCTCGCCTTCGCGGTGGATCACCTCGGTCTCGGCCAGCGCTTCCAGGAACACTTCCGGATCGATCGGGCCGAAGCCATCGCCGACCCGGAACGGCAGCTCGAAGGCCGCGCAGCGGATGTGGTCGAACAGGATCAGCGGCTGGTCCGGGGCGATGCGCGCGTGTTCGGGCGAGGCCTCGGCGAAGAAATCCGGATGGCGCACCACGTACTGGTCCAGCGGCTGCGAGCTGGCCACCATCACGCCCAGTGCGGGCTGCTGGCGACGGCCGGCGCGGCCGAAGCGCTGCCAGGTGGCCGCCACGCTGCCGGGGTAGCCGTTGAGGATCACCACGTCCAGGCTGCCGATATCCACGCCCAGCTCCAGCGCCGAGGTACTGACGATGCCGTCGATGTTGCCGGCGCGCATCGCACGCTCGGTCTCGCGGCGTTCGGTGGGCAGGTAGCCACCGCGGTAGGCGCGGATGCGCGGCGGCTTGCGCGGGTCGTGGTCGAAGATGTCCTTCAGGTACTTGGTCAGCACCTCGACCATCAGCCGCGTCTGCGCGAACACCAGGGTCTTCAACCCGGACTTGATCGCGATGCGCGCGATGCGGTTGCTCTGCGATCGCGCCGAGGCACGCAGGCCCAGGTCCGGATTGATCACGGGTGGGTTCCACAGCAATACCTGCTTGGGCCCACTGGGCGCGCCGGACTCGGTAATGGCGGTGACCGGCGCCTCGATGAGTGCCTCGGCATGCGCCTGTGGATTGCCGATGGTGGCCGAGCACAGGATGAACTGCGGTTGCACGCCGTAGAACGCGCAGATGCGCTTGAGCCGGCGCAGCACGTTGGTGACGTGGCTGCCGAACACGCCGCGGTAGGTATGCACTTCGTCGATGACGATGTAACGCAGGTTCTCGAAGAACTGCGCCCACTTGGTGTGATGCGGCAGGATCGCCTGGTGCAGCATGTCCGGGTTGGAGACCACGATGTCGCCGTGCAGGCGGATCGCCTGGCGCGCGTCGCCGGGGGTGTCGCCGTCGAAGGTGAAGGCCTTCACCCCCAGATCGCCGGCGCGGTTGAGCTCCAGCAGCTCGGCCACCTGGTCCTGGGCCAGCGCCTTGGTCGGGAACAGGTACAGCGCCTTGGCCTTGTCCTGCATCGCCGCGCTGACCACCGGCAGGGTGTAGCACAGCGACTTGCCGCTGGCGGTGGGGGTGACGATGGCCACGTGCTCGCCACGCTGGCTGGCCTCCCAGGCCTCGGCCTGGTGGCTGTAGAGCTGTTCGATGCCGCGTGCCTTCAGCGCCGCGGCCAGCGCCGGCGGTACCGCATCGGGAATGGGCGCGTAGCGGCCTTCGCGGCCGGGAATGGCGAAGCTGCCGGTGATGCGGTCCTGGTAGCGGCGCTGCAGGCGTTCACTGAGCAGGGCACCGTCGCGGGCGGGCAGGCCGTCGCGGGTAGCAAGCTTCTGCTCGGCGTCGGCGGTGCGCTTGGCGAGTTCGTAGGCCATGGAAAGTGGAGCCGGGACGTTTTTCGAGGGGTCACATGGCACCACATTCACGTCTCAGGATGTGAGACATCGCGCGCGAAGGGTGTGAACCGTTCAGTGCCACGGCTCGGGGCGGTGCGCGATGTCCGCGTCAAGCGCATGACGGCGGCGGAGGAACTGCACGACGCAGAGCACAAGGCGTACCGCGTGCCAGACCAACGCCAGCACTGCCAGCAACTGCCAGCCATGGGCAACCGCCCAGCCCGGGTCCAGCCGCTGCGGCAGCGGCGTTCCGGTGGCGCCCAACACCAGCACGCACAGCAGCAGGCCCAGCCAGGCCAGATGCCAGAATCCGCCCGTGGGCGGATAGCGCCGCCGGTCGCTGGCCAGGCACCACGCCGTACCCGCACCCAGCACCCCGCCATCACAGGCGCGCACCTCCAGCAACATCGAGCGCCCACTGGAGAATCCTGCGACGTGTTCCCACTCCTCCGGAAGCTGCACGCGCCGGTCATTGCCCAGCAGCCACACCCGGGGTGTTTGGGCAGTACGCTGGTAAGCGCGCAGGCGCTCGCGGACCTGCAGCACGCGCTGTGCCGTCGCAGGGCTGTTGCGGCGAGGCAGGCCCAGCCAGACGGTAAGACCGGCGATGACGAGCAGCGGCATGGCGAGCAGGCCGGGAACGCCGGTGGCGGCCCATAGCGCCAGCGCGGCAATCACCAGGGGGGAAGGGCGCAGGCCAGGACCACGTCGCAGCGCGACTTCTTCCGGCGTCTCCCTGCGCTCGCCACAGACGCGGCTGGTGGCGGCATCCGGTCGCGCAGCAGCGAGGGTGAAGCCATTGAGACGCACCACGACGGCCTCGCGTTCGCCCAGCACCACCTCGGCTTCATTGTCTTCCGAGAGGTAGGGCCATGCCTGTCTTGGCACCAGCACGGGAATGCCACCCAGCAGGCCGTCGCCGACCGGAAAGGTGTTCCAGCATGCACCGGCAGTGAATGCCCCGCGCAGTCGCTTTACCTGGTCTTCATGGCCACGGCCGGTCAGCGCGCGCACCGGTGCCAGTGCCGCATGCTCGTCGGCGCCCAACGTCCGCAACGTGCTGCTCCGGCGCAGCGCGGCCATACCCGCGCGGGCGCGTGCCGTCCATTCGGCAACGGCCGCCGCGACCATCGTCAGCAGGATTGCCAAGCCGACCAGTACCGCCGCGCGCGACATCAGCAGGCGAACGGCTGCAGCGGTGGGGCGGTGGAGGGAGCTGACATGGGGGTTGCCGTAGCGGGAACGGCACAGGATGTAGGCCCCGCCCCCGGGGGGGAATGAAATTCGTTGCAAACTTCGGCGGCCCTGGCCGCGCATCGGCGAGGCGTGACACACCCTGAATGCCCCGGCGGATGCCAACGAAATCTGAAGCCCGCATCCGTATCCTTGTTCACAGGACGCAACCAACAGGGTGGATGGCGGTGGCAGGACGTGGATCGCAGGGCGCACTGCTGGCTGGCCTGTTGCTGGTTGGGCTTGCGCGCGCGCAAGCGCAGCAGGCCGTGCCGGTGCCCGATCCTGTGCCCGTTGCCCCTGCAGATGCTGCGGCGGCAACCACCGCGCCGGTATCCACCACCCCGCCGCAGGACAACGTCACCACCCTCGGCGAAGTGCGGGCGCTCAAGCCCGAAGACGAGCCGCTGGACCTGTATCGCTTCAAGAACCCGGTGAAGTTCGGTGACAACCGCTTCAGCCGCGACTGGAGCGAGCCGCCGTCGCCCGAACAGGTCAGCATGAGCGGCGGCTACATCATGATGGGCGTGGTGAAGGGCGTGATGGCGGCGGCCAAGGGGGTCAACAAGCTGACCGGCGGGCCTTCGCAGATCCAGGCAGCGGTGGCGCGGCCACCGCCGGAGCTCAGCGCCGAGCAGCAGCAGCGCGCGCTGCGGTTCTCGCAGCAGCAGGATGCCGGCGACGCGCCTCCGGCGAAGTAGCGACGGTATATCCTTCGGCCTTCTCCATGGGGGCGTTGCCATGTTGCTGCGTTCGTTCGTCCTGCTGGCGGCCGTGCTGCCGATCCCTGCCTTCGCTGCCGGCATCGCCGGCGACGGTGCCTGCCGCAACGGCGCATTCCCCTCCGAACAGAGCCGGTTCGCACTGGCGCGGGTGGTGGGCACGCAACGCCTGTACCTGCTCGGTGACATGGACGGCTGCCCGGCCAAGGGCGAGCCGGCGTGCCGGCAGCGCAGCTACGTAGTGAACGGCGATGTCGTGGTGACCGGGCGCGACCTCGGCCGCTACCGCTGCGCGTTCTTCCCGAACAAGGTGGGCGGCAGTGCGGGCTGGGTGGAGCGCAGCACGCTGCAGCCGCTGCCGGTGGCGACCCCCTCGCTGCAGGATTGGGTGGGTCACTGGAAGGATGGCGACAATGGCCTGCGCATTTCGGTGCAGGGTGGGCAGCTGCAGGTGGAAGGCGATGCCTACTGGCCCTCGGCCAACCCCACGCTGGAACAGCGCCCGTATGGGCCGAACCTGGGCCAGGTGGAAGCGCGCGCGATCCCACGCGGTGCGGATGTGGAATTTGCCGAGGACGCCTGCAGGGTGCGCGTGCATTCACTGGGGGACGTGCTGATCGTGTCCGACAACAGCGAGTGCGGTGGCATGAACGTGCGTTTCAATGGCGTGTACCGGCGCGCCGGCAAGCTCTGAAAGAGAGATGAAGGGGGGACCAGTAGATCCACGCCATGCGTGGATGCTGTCTGCGATCCCATCGCTGGGTTCAGCGCCGTCGTTCCAGCCACCACAGCAGTGAGGCGCACAGCACGAAGGCCAGCCACCAGGGCCAGCGCGAGCCCGGAACGGACTGCATCACCGGGGCGCTCATCGGCGTGCTGGATGCCAGCGCCTGCGAGGTCGCATCGATCATCGCCTGCCGATGCAGTGCAGGTGCCTCCTTCGGATCGAACACGTAGCGCCAGACGATGCTGTCACCATGCTGCAGGCGCTGCCAGCCTGCGTCACGTGGCCACCAGCCGGCGCAGCGCAGGGTCGAGGTCGCGCCATCGACGACCAGCGGTACTCCGTCGCCACCTTCGTTGAAGACCTGCAGCGGCGCCTGCACGCCGCACAATGCCTGCCGCTCGCCTGCCCAGCTGATCGGCTGCGGCGACCACAGCGCATCACCAGCGCCCTGCGCGCGCGCCAGCGTGGCGACCACACCGCTCCAGAGTTCACCATGGCGGTCGTCGCGGCCGGCCAGCACCCAGCGCCAGCTGTCGGTCAGTGGCAGCTGGCCGATGCGGCCCTTGCCGGCAGCGCGCCAGTCGCCGACGGCATTGCCGTCGCGATCCTGCAGCAGCGCGCTGCTGCCCGGCACCTGCAGCGCCAGGGCTTCCAGCGAGGGTAGGGTGGCACTGTGCGAACGGCGGTCGGCCTCCTCACCGTAGCCGGTCGGCAACGTGCCGGCGGCGAGCGGGCCGCGTCGTGCGGCGAGGATCGCGCTTTCGCCATCGCCGGGAAGTTCAAGGAGGCGGCTGCTGCCATCGCCCTGCACTGGCAGGCCCAGATCGCGCAGGCGCTGGCGCGCGCTGGGCGAAGGTGCGCCCGCACTGCGTACCAGCACGCCCAGTCCATCGCGCAGCGCCTGGCGCACGGCGGCCAGCTGGCCTGCACTCAACGCTGCCAGGCTGCGTTCGTCCAGCAGCAGCAGGTCGCTGCGCGCCAGCGATGCGGCATCAAGCGGAACCACGCCATCACCCACGCTGAGGCCTGCCCCGGTATCGGCCTGTACCTGCACGCGCAGACCCGCGTCCGTGGCCCAGCGGCGCAGGTACTTCAGTTCCGGTCCGGGCGCGCTGGCACGAATCAGCAGCCGCACGGGCGACGCCGGCACGGTCTGCTGTGGTACCGGCACGCTGTCCACCACATGGCCTTCAGCGTCGAGCAGGCGTAGCTGGAACACGCTGCGGCCTTCGGCACGCGCGACACCGCTGAGCTGCACGCGTCCGTTGTCGGCAACATCGGTGCGATCGACCACGCTGTCGGCCGGGTCGAGTAGTTCCGCCCTTGCGTGCGCCACGCCGTTCGCCAGGGCGCGTACCTCGAAACGCGCGCCCGGCGCGACGTCGGCCGGTGGCTGCAGTGCGACCCAGCCACGCGGCGCGGGGACCTGCTGCCAACGCACCTCCGGCGGCAACAGCGCGTCGCGGTCACGTGCGACCAGGCCGGTACCGACCAGGCTGAGCGTGGCGGCCGGATGCTGGCGCAGCGCGGTCGCCAGGTCCGGCACGCGCTGCGCACCGGGCACATCAGAGGCTTCGGGCAACAGCAGCAGTGGGCCTGCGCTGGCCGGCAGTACGCCAGCTTTGTCGGCATCGATTCCGAGCACGACCAGGCCGGCGGCGGGTTGCTGGCGGATGGGAGGCATCAAGCAGAAATACAGCAGCGTGGCGGCGATGACCTGCAGCGCGACCACTTTCCACGTGCGGCCAGGGTGCGCGGTATTTCCACGCAGCTGGCGCACGCTGGCGATGACCACGATCAGGGCGAGTGCCAGTGCAATCCACAGGTTCACAGCGGAGGCATTCATGGCTGCGCCTCCAGCGCATCAAGGTAACGCTGCCCCATCGCATCGGCGGTACTGCGCCGCATCGCCTGCGGCAGCGGACGTTGCAGCGCCCGCCACAGCTGCGCGCGCAGGCGCTGGCGACAGTCGCCGCAGTCGGGCTCGATGCGCAGCTGCTCGATGGCCGCAGCCAGATCCAATGCATCGGGCAGGTAGGCCGCGTTGCGCTGCTGCCAGCCGGCCAGCGCATCGAGATCGGGCGTGCCGGTGGCGTCGCCGAGACGTTGCCAGGCTTCGACGATCGCCGGGTCCGGCGCCGCGCGTGCGGCCAACGGCAGTTCCCGACTGGCCAGTCCGGCGCGATCACCACCCAGCCGGCGGCCTTCGTCGATCGGTGGCAGCTCCGGTCCAACCCGGGCCAGATAGATGCGTTCGGCCTGCTGCACCTGCTTGATGAAGCCGAGCGCCTTGTAGGCGAACGGCAGCGCCTGCTCCGGACGCCCTTGGCGCAGCTCGCCTTCGCTCGACCACATCTGGTCCAGTGCGGCCTTCAGCGTGGCGCGGGTCTGTGGGTCGAGCAGGGTCGCGGCCTCGGCATGGTCATGGGTGTGGCCGTATTCGGAGAGCACATCGGTGGCGCTGCCGAACACCGGTGGCGTATCGGCATTGGACGCCTTGCCGCCGTGATCGTGGCCATGCTCATCGTGCGCTCCGGCCTCGGCGCCATGGTCGTGATCGTGATCGTCGTCGTGATCGTGGTGGTCTGCGGCCGGCGTATCGCTGGTGGGCAGGTCGCTGGTCGGCGGCGGCTTCGGTGCGCCTTCGCTTTCCTCGCCCAGGAACTGGCCATAGCGCAGGCGCAGGATGCGCTGGTCGACACCGATCGCATCACTGCGTTTCACGAAGTCATCCGCGGCCAGGCCACGGCGCTGCCGGATCAACGCTTCGGCATCGATGATGATCTGCCGCTGGCTGCGGAAGTAGGCCGGCAGGGTCTTCTTGATGCGGCCTTCCAGTTCGGCACCGAGTGCCACCTCGGCGCTGGGCAGGCGCAGGATCACGCTGCTGCTGTGGCCGGTCTGCGGGGTGGGCGCATGGTTGTCGCGCACTTCCAGCTGGGCGATCACATCGTTACCGGGCTGTGCGCCAAGCGCAGCAAGATCAAGGGTGTGCGCGAAACGGCGTGCGGTGGCTTCGCCGCTGCCTGCAAGCGTGACGCTGCGCTTCACGAAGGTGATGTTCTCGCCGCTGCCCTGGGTGGTGGTGATCGACAGCGCTGCCTGCGCCGCGACACCGTAGTCGTCGCTGGCCTCGAAGCGCAGCGCCCACTGGCGTTGCCCGGGCGTGCCCAACACCAGACTGGCCGCGGGCTCCAGTACGCGCACGCTGGGTGCACGGTCGGCCACCACATCCAGCCGATGCAGGCGGGTCTCTGCCATCGCCGGTTCGCTCACCACGCGGTACAGCACCGGCGTGCGTGCCACATCCTGCGCCTGCCACTGGCCATCGTGTTCGCTCAGCGGCAACCGGCGGCCATCGTGGAACTGCAGCCAGGCCTTGTCCGGCGCGCGGTCGAAGCGCAGCGACCACGACAGCCGGCTGTCGGCGGCCACCTTGGCGTCCAAGGCATTCTGGGTAAGCGTGGCCTGGCCGGTATAGGCCGGCGCGTCGATGCGCAGGCGGGTGGACTGTAGGTGCAGTGGGCCCGCGGCAGCCGTGCTGCCAGGTGCCGCCGTACGGGCAGGCGCGGAGCCGGGGCTGGAACGTGGCCAGCCGACTGCCAGTGCAACGATGGCCAGGCCTGCGATCCAGCACAGCGCCAATGTCCCTCGCGGCGGGCGTGGACGTAGCTCCGGCATCGCGCGTTGCAGCGTGGCCAGCACATGCGCACGCTGGCGCTGCTGCAGTGGATTGAGCGTGGCGGCCTCGGCGAACAGCAGGTCCGCGCTGTCTTCGCTGGCACCGCTGCCATCGAGCTGGCGCTGCAGCCATTGCCGGTCCAGCTGGCGGGCACGTGCGGTGGCGAAGGCCGCGCAGGCGAGCAGACTGACCGTGCCAACCACGCAGGCGACATCGAAGCCGGCCAGGCGCAGCGCCAGTACCGTTGCGGCCAGCGCCCACGGCAGACCCAGCAGCAGGCTGATCAGGGCGCTTCGGCGACGCGCACGCTGCCAGGCACGCTGCAACATGTTCATGCCGCCACCCTGCGCCGGGCGCTGCTGGCCATCCAGCGTTCCAGCGCGAACAGCAGCACGATGGCCAGCAACAGCCAAGGCGTCGGCTCACGCGGCGGTGGTGTTACAGCAGGCAATGCGGCCCGGTGCGGCGCCTGGTCACGTCCATCGCCCAGCCGCGGAGCCGTGGGCGGCTGCAGCGCCAGCAGCAGGGCACGTGGCAACTGCGGATCGCGCAGCGCAGCGTTGCTGGCGGCATTCCAGTCGCCGGGCAACGTCAGCAGTTGGCCCTGGCCGATGCGTTGCTGCCATAGCAGCGGTACGCCCTCGGCGTCGCGCAACAGGATTCGGGCGCTGGCAGCAGGCTTGCCGGCACGCATGACAAGACCGCCGTCGCGCAGCCACGCCTGCCAGTTCGCCGGCAGTGCATCGTTGCGGCTCCACACGCCCATCTCGCCGCGTTCGGGCACAGCATCCTCCGCCAAGGGCGAGGGCAGTGCCTGCACGCCCCACGCGCGCTGCAGTGCGTTCAACCAGTGCTGGGCAGTGGCGGATGCCTCGCCGTGCACGCGTAGTCGAGGCAGGGCCACTGCCGTCTGCGGTGATGTGACCGGCATCGGCTGCGTGTGCCATTGCACGTCGCGCGACAGCTTCAGGCGGGCACCATCCAGGCCAGGCAAGGGATCGGGAACGTGCACGGTCAACGCGGTGCCCGCGGGCAGCTGTGCGTCCAGTTCACGCAACAGGCTGGGCAGCGATGCGCTGGATACCGGTGGCGCGTGATCGATGGCGGGGAAGCCGGGTGCCAGCCAGTGCCAGTTGCCCTCTTCGGCGGTGCCGCGCAGTGCGGTCGCGTCCAACCCCGGTGCCACTACCGTCCACGCCTTGGGGAGCGGCGCAGGGCCGATCAACGCCGGCCGCGCCAGCAACAGGGCCAGCGCGGCCAGCAACAGCAGGCGCACCAGCAGCAGTGGCCAGTCATCGAAACGGATGCGCTGGCGCGGCCGGATCTGCGCGCGCAACCAGCGCAGCGCAGCGAAATCCAGAGGGGTATACGGATGGCGCCGGGCCAGGTGGATCAGCAGCGGCAGCAGCCACGTGGCCAGCGCGGCCAGGCCCAACGGAAACAGTAAGGTCATGCACCGCCCCCACGGCCGAACAGCGCCTGCAGCGGTTGATCCAGCGGTCGGTCAAGCCAACCGGTCGCATGCGCGATGCCGCTGGCCTGCAGTCGCAACTGCAAGGCAGAGCGTGCAGCGGCAAAGCGCTGCAGGTAGTCGGCGCGGATCGCCGCGCCATCGCCCAGCAGTTCTTCGCCGGTCTCGGGATCGCGGAAACGATGCCCGCTGTCGAACGGGAAGTCGCGCTCGTCAGCCGTCAGGATCTGCAGCAGCCCCACCTCGCGGCGGGCGCTGGCCAGTTGTTCCAGCAGGACGATGCCCGCCTCATCGAAACCATCGCCGATCGCCAGCAGCAGGTCGCCCGGCCGCACGCGCTCCCACAGGGGGCGCAGTCGCTCGGCGGCGGGCCAGCTGCCGCGCGCCTGCAGCGCATGCAGTTGCAGATGCACCCGGTCGCGCTGGCGTGCACCGCTGGCGGCGGGCACCAGTTGCAGGCCGTCGCCATTGATCGCCAGCAGGCCAAATCGGTCGCCCTGCTGCAGGGCCAGTTCGACCAGGCAGGCGGCCACGCCGCGCATATGGTCCAGGCGCGTGCGCTGCGCTGCTGCGCGATCGGCCTGGCCGGCCGAGGCGGTGGCATCGAGCAGCACCCACAGCGTGATCGGGCTCTCGCGTTCCGATTCACGAACGAAGAATCGATCCGAACGCGCGTACAGCTTCCAATCGATCTGACGCAGTTCGTCACCCGGCTCGTAGGCACGGTACTGGGCGAATTCCAGGCCGGCACCGCGGCTGCGGCTGGCATGCTGGCCGATACCGCTGGCACCACTGGCCAGGCGCGGCCGCAACCGCAGCATGCGCAGGCGCGCACGCAGTTCTGGTGGCAACGTCAGCGGCATGCCTGCATTCACGCCTGGATCAAGCCGGGAACGGCACGGCCTGCAGCAGGGCGGCGACCACGTCGTCGGCACGCTTCTGCTCGGCCTCGGCGGCGAACGACAGCAGCAGGCGGTGGCGCATCACCGGCGCGGCCAGCGCCTGCACATCCTCGCGGGTGGCAGCGAAGCGGCCCTGCAGCAGTGCGCGTGCTTTCGCCGCCAGCACCAGCGACTGCCCGGCGCGCGGGCCGGCGCCCCACTTCACCCACTGGTTGATCGTGGCCGGCGCGCCATCGCCGGGCCGGCTGGCGCGCACCAGGCGGGTGATCCAGGCCAGCACGTCGGGGCTGACATGCACCTGGCGCACAGCGGCCTGCAAAGCGATCACCGCCTCGGCGTCCATCACCTTCGGTACTGCGTCGGTGGCGCCGCCGGTGGTCTGTTCCAGGATCTGCCGTTCCTCGTCCTCGCTGGGGTAATCGACCAGCACGTGCAGCAGGAAGCGGTCCAGCTGCGCTTCCGGCAGCGGGTAGGTGCCGGCCTGTTCGATCGGGTTCTGCGTGGCCAGCACGAAGAACGGCGCAGGCAATGCGTAGGTGGTGCCTGCGTAGCTGACCGTGCGTTCCTGCATCGCCTCCAGCAGCGCGGCCTGGGTCTTGGGCGGGGTGCGGTTGAGTTCGTCGGCCAGCAGCAGGTGGGTGAAGATCGGGCCCTGCTGGAAGCGGAAATGGCGATGGCCGGTGCCGTGGTCTTCTTCCAGCAGTTCGGTGCCGAGGATGTCGCTGGGCATCAGGTCGGGGGTGAACTGCACGCGCCGGAACTGCAGCTCCAGTGCCTGCCCGAGCGAGCGCACCAGCAGGGTCTTGCCGAGCCCGGGCGCACCTTCCAGCAGGCAATGGCCACCGGCCAGCAGGCCGATCAGCAGCTGCTCGACCACCGTATGCTGGCCGACCACGGCACGGGCCAGGGCGCTGCGCAGCTCATCCAGGCGCGGCAACAGGGAATCGAGGTCGGGGGTGGTCATGGGCGTGCAGGTCCTATCAATTGTTCAGCGCGTACATCACGATGTTGACGCCGAAGCGGGTGTTGTCTTCGGCCAGGAAACGCTTGTTGCGCCAGTCGTAGTCCCACTCGCAGCCGTAGTCCTTGTTGCTGTAGAGCAGGCCCAGGCGGCCATCGACCTCGATGCCTTTCAGGTAGTCGTGCACCAGGTCGTCGCCCCAGCCGTTGAGTTCGAAGCTGGTGGCGGGCGGGCCGTCCGGGAAACGGAAGAAGCTGCGGTACAGCGCGTGGCTGTTGGGCAGCTTCTGCAACGCCTTCGGGCCGAACAGTCGGCCCATCTGCGCTTCGAACGAGGTGGCGAACAGGCCGTCGATGTCGTGATTGCAGTCGTCGACGAACACGAAGCCGCCATTGCGCACGTAACGCACGAAGTTCTGTCGCTCGGCCGCGTTGAACTCGACCAGCGTGTGCCCGGCCAGGTAGCAGAACGGCGCTTCCAGCATGCGCGGGTCGGCCAGTGCCACCACGTGTTCCTGCGGGTCCACGCGCAGCGAGGTGTAGTCGATCAGCGAGGTGATCAGGTTGGATGGCATGCGCGCATCCACGTCCCAGTCACCGGAGTCGTACTGCAGGCGGGTGAACCAGAAGTCGTAGCGCGAACTGCGCGGGCCTGCCTGCGCCCAGGCTGGCAGCGCCGCCGCCGAAGCGGCAGCGGCCAACCAGCGCAGGCAGGCCCGGCGATCCATCAGACAGCGTCGGACAGCGAAGTGAAGGTGAAATCGCGCAGCTTCATCGGCGGGATCATCATCACGTAGCTGGATTCATCACCGGCCACGCGCACCGGCTTGCCCAGCTCTTCGATGTTGTTGAGCATGATCACCGGCGACTCGTTGAAGCGGAAGTTCTTCACCGGGTGCTTGATCTGGCCGTTCTCGATGTAGAAGGTGCCGTCGCGGGTCAGGCCGGTCAGCAGCACGGTCTGCGGATCGACCATGCGGATGTACCAGGTACGGGTGACCAGGATGCCCTTCTGGGTACCACGCACCAGCTCGGCGGTGCTCTTGTCGCCACCACTCATCAGCAGGTTGCCCGGCGACGCCTTGGCGGTCTTGCCCTGCTTCTGGGCCCAGAAGCGCGAGTAGTCCAGGTTGGCGACCTTGCCGTTCTCGATGATCGCCATGCGCTCGCGCGGCATGCCTTCGTTGTCCCACGGCAGCACCGGTGCGTCCGGATGCCACGGGTCGGCGATCATGGTCACGCGCGGGTCGTAGACCTGCTCGCCCAGCTTGTTGCCACCGCCCTTCTTCGACAGGAAACTGCGGCCTTCATCGGCCGAGCGTGCACTGAAGAAGTTCATCATGAAGCTGATAAGGCCCGCGGCCGCCGCCGGTTCCAGGATCACTGTGTACTTGCCCGGCTCCAGTGCCTTGGCTTCGGCCGATTCGGTGGCCTTGCGCATGGCGATGCGGATGTCCTGGTCGGCCTTGAAGTCCGCCGCGTCCTTCAGGTTGCGGCCGACCCAGCCCGAACCGCGGCCGTCTTCGGTGCGCACCGTGCAGGTGTAGTCGAAGTTG
The DNA here is from genome assembly GCF_000158575.1 of Stenotrophomonas sp. SKA14. Lineage (NCBI taxonomy): Bacteria > Pseudomonadati > Pseudomonadota > Gammaproteobacteria > Lysobacterales > Lysobacteraceae > Stenotrophomonas > Stenotrophomonas sp. SKA14. The sequence goes on along the minus strand of NZ_DS999412.1, from coordinate 286,922 downwards.
GTGGTGCGCTGGTAGGCGAAGTTGCCGTTGCTGTTGGCGGTGGCCTGGAAGCCCTGGCCGTCCTCGAGGAAGCCGGCGGCAATCAGGCCATGCCCGCGGCACGGCGCGATCGAATCGGCGGCAACCTTGGCACGGAACGCCGGATCGATCGCGGCAGTGGATTCGCTGAAGGTCGGGCTGGCGCGGTAGCTCTGCTTGCCGATGGCCGGCATGAACTCCGGGTTCTCCGGGGCCAGGCGCGCCAGGTCTTCGGCACGGCGCACCACGCGTTCCAGCGCGGCGTCGTCGAACTCGTTGATCGAGGCGGTGCCGACGCGCTTGCCGAAGGCAACGGTGACCGCCAGCTCGGTGTTGTCGACGATGCCGCTGGTGGAGACATTGTTCAGCGCGAAACGGATGTTGCCGCTGATCGCGCCGGCCAGCACGGCAGTGCACTCATCGGCCTTGGACAGGGCGATGACCTTGTCGAGGATGGCCTTGGCCTGGGCTTCGGTGAAGATACTCATGGTGTAAGGGCTCCTGACCGGTCAGCCGAGGCTGCGTGCGGTGTTGATGACGTTGATGCCGTTGAAGCGCGCGGTCGACGAACCGTGCGAGACCGCCGAGACCTGGCCCGGCTGGCCCTTGCCGTCGAAGAACGAACCGCCCAGGCGGTAGTCGCGCTCGTCGGCCACGGCGGTGCAGGCATTCCAGAACTCCGGCGTGCGGATCTGGTAGGCCACGTCCTCCAGCATGCGGGTGATCTGGCCGTTCTTGATCTCGTAGAACAGCTGGCCGCCGAACTGCGCGTTGTAGCGCTGCTGGTCGATCGAGAACGAGCCGTCACCGATGATGTAGATGCCGTTCTCCACGTCCTTGATCAGGTCCGGCACGCTCAGTGGCTGCTTGCCCGGCGCCATCGACACGTTGGCCATGCGCTGGAACTGCACGCTGGACCACGAGTCGGCATAGCAGCAGCCGTCGGACTCGGTCTTGCCGAGGATGTGGGCCTGGTCGCGGATGGTCTGGTAGTCCACCAGCTTGCCGTTGCTGATCAGGTCCCAGCGCTTGCACTTCACGCCTTCGTCGTCGTACGCCACCGCGCCGAGGCTGCCCGGCTGGGTCTTGTCGGCGAAGATGTTGACGTGCTCGCTGCCGTACTGGAAGTGCTGTTCGCGCTTGTCCAGGGTGGCGAAGCTGGTGCCGGCATAGTTGGCTTCGTAGCCGAGCACGCGGTCCAGTTCCAGCGGGTGGCCGATCGACTCGTGGATGGTCAGCCAGGTGTGCGACGGGTCGAGCACCAGGTCGTACTTGCCCGGCTTCACCGACGGTGCCTTCAGCTTCTCCTGCGCCTGCCTGGCGGCGGCGATGGCGTCCTCCTTCATGTCGTAGGAGGTGCTGTAGTTGACCACGCCGTTCGGGCTGACCACCTTGCCGGCGGCAGCGCCATCGAGGTACTCGTAGCCCAGGCCCATCGGCGAGGACAGGCCCTCGCGGGTACGGAACTTGCCGCTGGCCTTGTCGATGGCGGTGATCGTCATCGGTGCCCAGATGCGGTGCACGTCCTGGTCGATGTAGGAGCCGTCGGTGGAGGCGAAGTACTTCTGCTCGTTGACCAGGAACAGCATCGAATTGACGAAGCTGGCACCGGCGCCCATCGCCGCAGCGTTGACATCCAGCAGCAGGTCAACCTTGTCCTTGATCGGCACCTCCATGGCGTTCTTGCGGATCGGCGTACGCCAGCTCACCTCACCGACGCCCGGCGCCTTGGCCAACTGCACCGGTGCGGTCTGCACGCCGGCATTGGCCTTGGCGATTGCCGCGGCCTGCTGCGCGGCCCTGGCCACGTCGGCGGTGCCCAGCGCATTGGTGGCGGCGAAGCCCCAGGCACCGTTGACGATCACGCGGATGCCCACGCCGGTGGACTCGGTGTTCACCACGTTCTGCACCTTGTCCTCGCGGGTGATCACGAACTGCCGCAGGTAGCGGCCGATGCGCACGTCGCAGTAGGTGGCACCGGCACTGCGCGCGGCCTGCAGGGCGGCGTCGGCCAAGCGCTTTTTCAGCCCCAGGTCCAGCGTGCTCTGCAGTTGTTCGGCGGCGATCACCTTGCCGAAGAAGGAGGGCACGATCAGCCCGCCCGCGGTAAGCCCGGTCAGGGCCAGGAAGTCACGTCTTTGCAAGGCTGCTCTCCATGTCGAAGGATGGGTGGCTCAAGCGCCGAGACTGCGCGCGGTGTTGATGATGTTGATGCCGTTGAAGCGGGTGGTGGACGAACCGTGCGAAACCGCCGAGACCTGCCCGGGCTGGCCCTTGCCGTCGAAGAACGAACCGCCCAGGCGGAAGTCGCGCTCATCGCAGATGGCGGTGCAGGCATTCCAGAACTCCGGCGTGCGGATCTGGTAGGCCGCATCCTCGACCATGCCGGCGATCTTTCCATCCTTGATCTGGTAGTACAGTTGGCCGCCGAACTGCGCGTTGTAGCGCTGCTGGTCGATCGAGTACGAACCGCGGCCGTGGATCCAGATGCCGTTCTCCACGTCCTTGATCATGTCCTCGACGCTGAGCGGCTGCTTGCCCGGCGCCAGCGAGACATTGGCCATGCGCTGGAACTGCACGCTGGCCCAGGAATCGGCATAGCTGCAGCCATGCGACGCATCGCGGCCGAGGATGTGGGCTTCATCGCGGGTGGCCTGGTAGTCGACCAGGATGCCATCGCGCACCAGATCCCAGCGCTGGGTCTTCACCCCTTCGTCGTCGTAGCCGACCGCACCGAGGCTGCCCGGCTGGGTCTTGTCGGCGAAGAAGGTGACGATGTCGCTGCCCCAGCGGAAGCCGGCATCGCGCTTGTCCAGCGTGGCGAAGCTGGTGCCGGCGTAGTTGGCTTCGTAGCCGAGAACGCGGTCCAGCTCCAGCGGATGGCCGACGTTCTCGTGGATGGTCAGGAACAGGTTGGACGGGTCCAGCACCAGGTCGTACTTGCCCGGCTTCACCGACGGCGCCTTCAGCTTTTCGCGCGCATGGCGGGCGGCGGCGATGGCGTCCTCGACCGGGTCGTAGGAATCGCGGTAGGCGGTGATGCCACCGGGCAGCTGCACCTTGCCGCGCGCATCACCATCGAGGAACTCGTAGCCCATGCCCATCGGCGAAGACAGGCCGGCGCGGGTGCGGAACTTGCCGCTGGCCTTGTCGATGGCGGTGGCGGTGAACGGCAGCCAGATGCGATGGATGTCCTGGTCGATGAACGAGCCATCGCTGGAGGCGAAGTACTTCTGTTCGTTGACCAGGAACAACGTGGAATTGATGTAGTCGGCGCCCGCATTCAGCGCGGCGGCGTTGAGCGCCAGCAGCAGCTCGACCTTGTCCTGGATCGGCACCGCCATCGCATTGCGGCGTACCGGCGTCTGCCAGCGCACCTCACCCACCGACGGCGTCGGTGCCAGCTGCACCGGACGGGTCTGGATGCTGGCGTTGGCGCGGGCGATTGCAGCGGCCTGCTCGACCGCGGCGCGTACCGCCGCCTCGGTCTGCTGATGGGTGGCGGCAAAGCCCCAGGCACCGTTGACGATCACCCGCACGCCCACGCCGGACGACTCGCGGTTGGTCACATTGCCGACCTGGTGCTCGCGGGTGATGACCGACTGGTTGAGGTAGCGCCCGATGCGGACGTCGCAGTAGCTGGCCTTGGCGCTGCGCGCGGTGGCCAGGGCGACCTCGGCCAGGCGCCGGCGCTGGGCGGTATCGACCGGGGCCAGCAGCTGCTCGGCAGCGATGGCTCGGGAATGCGGCAGCAGCAGGCCGGCCAGGCCCAGACCGGAAACAGCCAGGAACTCACGTCGTTGCACAGCGTTTCTCTCTCTCGCTTGCGTGCGGTTGGCAATGGGCCAAGCCGATCACGTCAACCCCTCGACTTTCGCCAGCGCAGCGGCTGCGGGCAAGTGACTGCAGTCATGGTTGGGGAGGGTTTCGGCAGGGCTTGCAGCCCTGCACCCGCCGAATCAACGTCAACGTCAAAAGCGGGCGTTCCGAGGGGTGGCGGGGCGGTGTCGGAGTGCGGGGACGCCGCAAGTACGTCCCT
>NZ_DS999412.1:210589-282845 GCF_000158575.1 Stenotrophomonas sp. SKA14 | reverse complement strand
ACCCCACATCTGACAGATTCCCGCGGCTGTTGGTAGGTGTCGACCTTGGTCGACACCTCTGTCAGACATCGAAATAAATCGAATGAGATCTGACAGATCGCCGGAAACTGTCGAAGGCGAGGTGGGTCCGGTGGCAGGGGTGTGAGCGGCATGGATGCCGCGACCAAGCCCCCATGGATGGGTTTACGGCGTCCCCTGCCACCGGACCCACCTCGCCATCCCACAGGAAGCCAGCTTTTGACGTTGCTTCGGCAGGTGCAGGGCGCAGCCCTGCTCAGTAATCCCCCCTCGTGCACAATGGAGCCGACCCCGCCTGGACGCCGTCCTGATGTCGAGCAAGCCGTATTCAGAAGCCTGCGAGCGCAACCGCGAACCGATCGCCACCGCACTCGACCCGTGGATGGGCGACCGCCACCGGTTGCTGGAAATCGGCAGCGGCACCGGCCAGCACGCCGCGTTCTTTGCCGAGCGCTGGCCCTGGCTGCGCTGGCAACCCAGTGATCACCCCGATCACTTGCCTGGCATCGAGGCATGGCGCGCCGAAGCGGCCTTGCTGAATCTGTTGCCGCCGCTGGCGCTGCAGGTGGAACTGCCGCCGGCACCCGGCCTGAGCCTGCCGCAGGGCAGCACGTTCGACGCCGCATTCAGCGCCAACACGCTGCACATCATGGGCTGGGAACACGTGCAGGCGCTGTTCGTAGCGCTGCCGCCAGTGCTGCGCCATGGCGCGCTGCTGGCGATGTACGGCCCGTTCAACTACGGCGGCCGCTACACCAGCGACAGCAATGCGCAGTTCGATGCCTGGCTGAAAGCGCGCGATCCACGCAGCGGCATCCGCGATAGTGAAGCGGTGCAGGCGCTGGCCGCCGACAACGGGTTCACCCGACTGGGCGATGTGGCGATGCCGGCCAACAACCGCCTGCTGCTGTGGCGGCTGGGGTAAACCGGCGGTAGTGCCGGCCGCTGGCCGGCAACCTGTTGCCTGGATGGATGCCGGCCAGCGGCCGGCACTACCTGTTTCGCGGCGTTACGCCACCTGCACAATGTGCAGCGCCTTCGGGTTGCGCCATTGCGCCAGCAGGGCAGCCTCACGCGCCTTGGCCTGCTCGAAGTGCGCTTCCTTGACGTGGCCATAGCCGCGGATGTGCTCGGGAATGCTGGCGATCTCCACCGCCAGGGCCAGGCGGCCGTCTTCCAGGCCGTCCAGCAGCACCTGCACGGTGGCCTCGTAGTCGGCGATCAGCTTGCGCTCCATGCGGCGCTCTTCAGTGCGCCCGAACACATCGAAGCGGCCGCCACGCAGGAATTTCAGCTTCGCCAGCAGGCCGAACGCCTTGAACATCCACGGGCCGTATTCCTTCTTCAGCAACCGGCCCTGCTCGTCCTTCTTGGCGAACAGCGGCGGCGCCAGGTGGAAGCGCAGCTGGTAGTCGCCCTCGAACTGCTGCTGCAGGCGGCGCTGGAAGTCGCCACTGGTATACAGGCGGGCCACTTCGTACTCGTCCTTGTACGCCATCAGCTTGAACAGGTAGCGCGCCACTGTCTCGGTCAGCGCGGTGGAACCGCCGATGCGTTCGGCTTCGGCCGCGCGCACGCGCGCCACCAGGTCGCGGTAGCGGTTGGCATAGGCGGCATCCTGGTACTCGACCAGGAACGCGGCGCGACGTTCGATCATTTCATCCAGCGAGCGCGACAGGCGCGCGTCGTCCAGCGGCAGGAACGCCACATCGCCACCGTGCGAGGGCAGGCCCCGCAGTTCGCGTTCGTCGCCGGTGTTGCGCGGCGCGGCGGTGGCGCCCCATTCGTTGCCCTCCCATTCGCCCGGCGGCAGCGGATGCAGCGGGCCCGGGGTCGATTCGGTATCGGTGTGGCGGTTGCGCACCAGGCCGGCCGCCTGCTGCACGGCCTGCGGGTCGACCACGGCCAGGCGGCCCCAGGCGAACGCCTGCTGGTTCATCGCCACGGCCGCACCGTTGAGTTCGATGGCGCGCATCAGCGAGTCGAACGACAGCGGCACCAGGCCCTGCTGCCAGGCATAGCCGAGAATGAACAGGTTGGCGGCGATGGCATCGCCCAGCAGCGCGGTGGCCAGCTGGGTGGCATCGAGCAGCAACGGTTCCTGGCCGCCCAGCGCCACGCGCACGCCGGCGATGATGTCGGCGGCGGGGAACTGCATGTCCGGGCGGGTGGTGAAGGTGCCCGGCATCGCCTCGTAGGTGTTCAGCACCACCTGCGAACGGCCGGCGCGCACCTTCGACAGCGCCCAGTAGTCGTTGACCACCACCATGTCGCAGCCCAGCACCAGGTCGGCCTCACCGGCGGCGATGCGCACGGCGTGGATGTCATCCGGCCGGCGCGCGATGCGGATGTGCGTGGTCACCGCGCCACCCTTCTGCGCCAGGCCGGTCTGGTCGAGCACGGTCGCGCCCTTGCCTTCCAGGTGGCCGGCCATGCCCAGCAGCGCGCCGATGGTCACCACGCCGGTACCGCCGACGCCGGTGATCAGGATGTTCCAGGGCTGTTCCAGCGTACCGCGCACCACCGGTGCCGGCAGGTTGTCCAGCAGGGTGAAGGCATCGCGCTTGCTGCCCTTGCGCGGCTGGCCACCGTGCACGGTGACGAAGCTCGGGCAGAAGCCGTTCACGCACGAATAGTCCTTGTTGCAGTTGGACTGGTCGATCTCGCGCTTGCGCCCGAATTCGGTTTCCTTCGGCAGCACCGACACGCAGAAACTCTTCTTGCCGCAGTCACCGCAGCCTTCGCAGACCAGCGAATTGATCATTACCCGCTTCTGCGGGTCTTCCAGCTTGCCGCGCTTGCGACGACGGCGCTTCTCTGTGGCGCAGGTCTGCTCATAGATCAGGATGGAAACACCCTTCACTTCGCGAAGGCGCTTCTGCACGTCGTCCAGCTCGCTGCGGTCATGGAACTCGACATCGCTGGGGAAGTGCTCGCGCTGGCCGGTCCACTTGCCGATGTTGTCCGACAGCACCACGATGGTGTGGATGCCTTCGGCGCGCATCTGCCTTGCGATGTCCGGCACGCTCAGCGGGCCGTCCACCGGCTGGCCGCCGGTCATCGCCACCGCATCGTTGTAGAGGATCTTGTAGGTGATGTTGACGCCGGCGGCGACCGCCTGGCGGATCGCCAGCGAACCGCTGTGGAAATAGGTGCCGTCGCCCAGGTTCTGGAACACGTGCGGCGTGTCGGTGAACGGCGCCTGCCCGGCCCAGGTCACGCCTTCGCCGCCCATGTGGGTGAAGGTGTCGGTGCTGCGATCCATCCAGGTCACCATGTAATGGCAACCGATGCCGGCCAGCGCACGCGACCCTTCCGGCACCTGGGTGGAGGTGTTGTGCGGGCAGCCCGAGCAGTAGTGCGGCACGCGCGGGAAGCTGGCGCGCGGTAGCGCAAGCTCGGCTTCCTTCTCCTGCATCCACTGCAGGCGCTGCTCGATCGAGTCGTTGTTGAAGAACTTCTGGATGCGGCGGCCGATCACGCCGGCGATGGTGGCCGGCGTCAGTTCGCCGGTGGACGGCAGGATCCATTCACCGCTCTCGTCGTACTTGCCGACGATGGACGGACGCTGGCCCCAGCTGGCCGGCCAGTTGAAGAACTGCTCCTTCATCTGGCGCTCGATGAAGGCCCGCTTCTCCTCGACCACGATGATGTCTTCCAGGCCCTGCGCGAAGCGCGCGATGCCCTCCGGTTCCAGCGGCCAGGTCATGCCGACCTTGTACACGCGGATGCCGATGCCGGCGCATGCAGCTTCGTCCAGGCCCAGGTATTCCAGCGCCTGCAGCACATCCAGGTAGCTCTTGCCGGTGGTGACGATGCCCAGCCGCGCGCGCGGTGCATCCATCACCACCTTGTCGATGCCGTTGGCGCGGGCAAACGCCTGCGCCGCCTTCACCGCATAGCGGTGCAGGCGCATTTCCTGGTCCAGCGGCGGGTCCGGCCAGCGGATGTTGAGGCCGCCGCCGGGCATGTCGAAGTCTTCGGGCAGCACGATGCGGCGGGCCAGCGGATCGACCTCGACCGAGGCCGACGATTCCACCGTTTCGGCAATGGTCTTGAAGCCGACCCAGCGGCCGGTATAGCGGCTCATCGCCCAACCGAGCAGGCCCATGTCGAGGATGTCCTGCACGCCGGCCGGGTTCAGCACCGGCATCATCGCGCTGACGAACTCGTCCTCGCTGCCATGCGGCAGGGTCGAACTGCGGCAGGCATGGTCATCGGCAGCCAGCGCCAGCACGCCGCCGTAACGCGAGGTGCCGGCGGCGTTGGCGTGCTTGAACACGTCGCCGCAGCGGTCCACGCCCGGGCCCTTGCCGTACCACATGCCGAACACGCCCTGCACGTTGGCGCCGGGAAACAGGTTGGTCTGCTGGGTGCCCCAGACCATGGTGGCGCCCAGATCCTCGTTGAGGCCGGGGGTGAACTTCACCCTGGCCGCGTCCAGATGCTTGCGCGCGCGCCACAACTCCAGGTCGAAGCCACCCAGCGGGCTGCCACGGTAGCCGCTGACGAAGCCAGCGCTGTCGATGCCTTCGGCGGCATCGCGCAGGCGCTGCATCAGCGGCAACCGCACCAGTGCCTGCACGCCACTCAGGTAGATCCGCCCCTCGTTGCGGGTGTACTTGTGGTCGAGCGTGTAGTCACGGTCGATCAGGTCGGCGGAAGAGGGCGAAGTGAGTTGCGCGGTACTGGTCATGGCTGGCCCGGTAGGATCGGCTGGCACCGGCCGCGTGCGGGCACGCGGCGGGAAAGGCGCGGATTGTAGCAGCGCGCCCGTAATGCCCCCGGCACTCGCGCCCGCGCCGCTGCTGGGGTTAGGATCGGGCAGAGAGAGGGAGGCTGCGATTGCAGCCTGGGGAGAAGGGATGTCAGTTCCAGGAAAGATCCTGGCCAGCGTGCTGCTGGCCTCGGGAGCGGCCACAGCGTGGGCGGCGCCGGCGTTGCCGGCCCCTCAGGAGTTCTACTTCGACAGCGATCCGGCCGCCGCGCCGATGGTGGCGGTGCAGGGCGAGGGCGATGAGCTGGTCGCCCAGCTGCTCAAGCTGCGTGAACGCGGCAGGCGTGCCGTTGAAGCCACGGTGCAGCTGGCGATGGTGGCCGGTGCGCAGGGCCGTGGCGAGCTGGCCGAGCAGTTGTATGGCGAGGCCATGAAAGAGGCGCCGGCCCAGAGCAGCAGCGGGCGCAGCGTGCGTTGGAACTACGGCTGGGACCTGCTCCGCCAGGGCAAGCCGGAGGCGGCGCTGGAACAGTGGCTGGCCTCGGCGGGCAATGCGCGCACGAAGCCCAGCTGGGTGCCGCCGACCTATGCGCTGGCGCTGTGGCGGTTGGGGCAGAAGCAGGAGGCGGTGCAGTGGTACGCGGCGGCGGTGCGGACCGAGCCGTCGCAGTGGAGCAGCACGGCCCAGTTTGCGCAGTTGTTGCCGCACTGGCGCGAGGATGAGCGTGCGTCGCTGGCCGAGGTGCAGCAGGCCTGGGCGGCCGCGCCGCCAGCCTGGCCCTGAGGAAGGGGTTCGGCCGGGTTGCACCCGGCACCCGCAGAGGCAACGGCCAGAGCCCAAGCAACAGCAACAGCAACAGCATGCTTACTGAGGGAGGCGGGGCGGTGTAGGCAGGCAGGACACGCCGTAAACCCGTCCATGGGGGCTCGATGGCGCCATCCATGGCGCCAACGGTCCTGCCTGCCCACACCGCCCCGCCTCTGACAGTTCCCTGCTGCTGGTAGGTGTCGACCTTGGTCGACACGGTGTCCACGCCATGCGTGGATGAATCTGCATCGGAATCGATTATTCGATATCTGATCGAAATGCAGCCGAGCGTGGGCTCGGCTCTACAAAAGGCGGCCAGCCAACCGGCTGTTGCTTTTGATCTTCTCTTTTCTTTTCCGTGGCTGGACGCCCCCGGAAACTGTCAGAGGCCGGGTGGGTAGGCTGCGCAGGGGCGTGAGCCGCATGGATGCGGCGACCGAGCTTACATGGACGTACTTGCAGCGACCCCTGCGCAGCCTACCCACCCGGCCAACCACGGCTGTTGCATTCAGCGACCAACCACGAGGGGCTGCGCCGTTCGCGGGAAACCCCTCAGTCGTCCGCGGACACCGTCCGCCCCGACGCCCACGCCCGCAGTGCCTCCACCTGTTCTGCCATCAGCACCGACAGCGGCCGCGTGGCGCGGATCTCGGTCATCAGCAGCTCGGTATCCAGCGGCCGGCTTTCCGCATGTGCTGCATACAGGCCGGCCACGATCGCCTGTTCGATCTCGGCACCGGAAAAACCGTTCGCCGCCGCGGCCAGCGCCGGCAGTGCGAAGTCGTCGGCGTTGAGCTGGCGCCGGCCCAGGTGCAGCCGCAGCAGTTCCACGCGGACGTCCGGGGTGGGCAGGTCGACGAAGAAGATTTCGTCGAAGCGGCCCTTGCGCAGCAGTTCGGCCGGCAGCTCGTGCACCTGGTTGGCGGTGGCGACGATGAACACCGGCGCCTTGCGCTCGGCCATCCAGGTCAGCAGGTAGCCGAGCACGCGGCGCGACACGCCGCCGTCCTCGCCTCCGGTTGCCAGCCCCTTCTCGATCTCGTCCATCCACAGCACGCACGGTGCCAGCTGTTCGGCCGAGGCCAGCGCCTGGCGCAGGTTGGCCTCGGTCTCGCCGTGGTACTTGTTGTACAGCGCGCCCACGTCCAGGCGCAGCAGCGGCACGCCGAAACCGGCGGCGGTGGCCTTGGCCAGCATCGACTTGCCACAGCCCTGAACGCCCAGCAGCAGCATGCCGCGCGGCGGGTCCAGCCCGGCCGGTGCCGAGCCGGCGATGAACGCCACCCGCCGCTGGTTGATCCAGCGCTTGAGCCGGTTGGCCCCGGCCACGTCGCCGAAGCGCGCGCTGTCATGCTCGAAGAACAGGTGCCCGCTGCGGTTGAGCAGCTCGAACTTCAGCCGTGCCAGCTGCGGCAGGTCGTCGTCGCGCAGTGCGCCGTCGGCGTAGATCAGCTGGCGCGCGATGCGCCGGGCATCCACCAGGCTCAGGCCCTGCAGGTTCTTCAGGATCTTCTTCACCGCCTCGCTGTCGACTTCCACGCGGCGGCCGCCGTGCTCGCGCGCATAGGCGTCGGCCTCCTCGCGCAGCATCTTCAACAGCGCATTGGCATCGGGCAGGCGCGGGTTGAAGCGCACCGCCAGCGCTTCCAGCTCGGCCGGCAGTTCCACCTTGGCACCGATCAGCACCAGCACGTGTGGCTCGCTGTGGCGGCGCTGGATCAGGTCGCGCAGCGCGCGCTGGTGGCTGGCATAGCCCAGGTAGGGGTGGAAATCGAGCAGCAGGTAGACCCCGCGCTGGTCCGCTTGGCGGATCATCTGCAGGGCTGCGCTGGCATCGGGGGGGCCGACCGGCGGGTCTTCGCTGTCCAGGTCGATGCGGCGCAGGCCCTCGGTGATCGACCAGCGGTGCAGCGCCCGCCACACGTGCATCAGCGTCTGCCGGAACAGCTCGACGATGCGGCCCTCGTCCTGGGTCTCGATCACGATCAGGGGGGTATTGGCGCGGATCAGTGCGCTCAGGTCCTGCAGCTCGCTCATGCCGGTTCGATCCTTCGGGGGCGCCACGATAGCAAAGCCAAGCGGCGCAGGTTCAGCGCGGCGCTACCTCCCGTCACCACCGCCGGTGTACGCTCGGGGCACGTACCCGGAAGCGAGGCTGGCATGAAGACGATCCTGGTGGCCGGTTCCAAGGGCGGGGTGGGCAAGACCACCGTCGCCACCCACCTGGCCGCGTACGCGGCATTGCAGGGCAAGGCCACGGTGATCGCCGATGCCGACCCGCAGGGCTCCAGCACCCGCTGGGCACAACGGCGTGCCGGGCTGGAAAGCGCGGTGCTCCCCATCGATGTGCATCGGAAAAAGCAGTGGGCGCAGAAGCTGCCCGACGGCACCGAAACCGTCATCATCGATGCGCCTGCGGGTGCATTGGCCGACGATATCCCCCATTTCCTTGACGCTGCCGACGCGGTGGTGGTGCCGGTGCTGCCTTCGGCGCTGGACATCGAAGCCATCGTCGGTTTCCTCAACAGCCTGGCGCAGAACCCGCGGGTACACAGCCGCAAGCTGCCGGTCGGGCTGGTCCTGAACCGTACCAAGCCCTGGACCCAGACCTCGCAGCAGGCCCTGCAGATGCTGGCCGAATGGCCCTACCCGGTGGTGGCGCAGCTGCGTGACAGCCAGAGCTACGTGGTCATGACCGGCCTCGGCCGCAGCCTGTTCGACTACCGGTCGGCCCAGGTGCGCGAGCACCAGGCCGACTGGGAGCCGCTGCTGTCGTGGCTGAAACTTTGATATCGGCGTCACTTTTCCTGCTGCATCCTCTTCTTCATGGAACCCCGCGATGCGTGAACTGATCCTGCTGCGCCATGCCCATGCCGAACCGGCCACCCCCGGCCAGGCCGACCTCGATCGGCCGCTGTCGCCGGTGGGGCTGGCCGAAGCCGAAGCCGCCGGCAAGTGGCTGAAGGAAAACAACCTGCTGCCGGACTGCGTGCTGTGCTCGCCGGCGCGGCGCACCCGCGAGACCCTGGAGGCCGTCCTGGGCACCATCGGCTATGTGGAGAAGCGCCTGGAAGACCGCATCTACGAAGCGACCCCCGGTACCCTGGCGGCACTGGTGGATGATCGCCGTGACCTCGACCGGGTGCTGATCGTCGGCCACAACCCGGGCCTGGAACGCCTGGTGGCGTTGATGACCGAGGGCAGCAGCAGCGACTATCGCGGCATGCCGCCGGCCGGCATCGCCGTGCTCGGCTTCCCGCGTGAGTCGGCGATTGAACCGGGCGTGGCCAGCCTGAACGCGTTCTGGTGGCCGTGATCCGATGAGCCTGGCGCGGCGCGGCCGCTTGCTGCTGCCCGCGCTGCTGGCACTGGGCCCGGCCTGGGCCGTGGTGCCGCCGCCCACCCCGTTGCCACCGGTGGCGGCCGAAGCCCCGCGCATGCTGCGCCTGGATACCGTGCGTTCGCAGATCGGCTTCGAGGTGCGCACCCGGTTCGGGCAACGCATCGAAGGGGTGTTCCCGCACTTCGAGGGCCGCATCGAGATCCTTTCCGATGGCCGGCACCAGGTGCACCTGAAGATGTTCACGCGCTCGGTCGAGATCCCGGGCAAGGCGCGCTACACCGGCTGGATGCGGGGCGAGGAATTCTTCGATGCCGGCCGTCATCCGGTGGTCGAGTTCGACTCGCTGCCGTACTGGCCGGAGACCGTGGAGAACGGGGGCGACATTGATGGCCGCCTGACCCTGCGCGGGATCAGCCACCCGGAGAAGCTGAAGGTCGAGAAGGCGGAGTGCGCCCGACCCGGCTATGATTGCGACGTCGTCAGCCGCGGTACCGTGCAGCGAGGCCGGTATGGCATGGACAGCTGGCAGCTTGCCTTGAGTGACCGAGTGACCTTCGTATTGCGTGCGCGCCTGAGCGAGGCGCCGAAACCGTGAACCTCCTGCTGCGTGTACTGGCGCTGGCAACCGTGTTGCTGGGCAGCGGTTGTGCATCGCTCTCGCATGCCGAGCGCGACCGTGCCGAAGCGATCGCCGTGCAGGCGCGCTCGGCCGTGGTCGATTGCCAGCGTGCCGACCGTTGCGCTCAGGACTCGCCGCTGCGGGCGCTGGCCGGCCGCGCGTTCACCGAATCCACCCCGGAGCGGCCGCGGCATTACGCGACCCTGCTGGATGAAGGCGAAGGTGCCCTGGTGGCGCGCCTGAACCTGCTGCGCAGCGCCACCCGCAGCATCGACCTGCAGACCTACATCTTCGACAAGGACGACAGCGCCCGGCTGGTCATCGACGAGCTGCTGGCCGCATCGCGCCGCGGGGTGAAGGTGCGGGTGCTGATCGACCAGCTCTCGGCGATCTCCGACCTGCAGATCCTCGGTGCGTTGTCCGGTGCGCACCAGAACTTCCAGTTGCGGGTCTACAACCCGACGTTCGGCAAGGCCCGGCTGAACTACTTCGACTATGCCGGCAGCGTGCTGTGCTGCTTCCGCCGCTTCAACCAGCGCATGCACAACAAGCTGCTGGTGATCGACGATGCGATCGGCGTGGTCGGCGGCCGCAACTACCAGGACGACTATTACGACTGGGACCGCGAGTACAACTTCCGCGACCGCGACGTGCTGATCGCCGGCCCGGAAGCGCGTGCGATGGCGGCCAACTTCGATGCGTTCTGGCGCGCCCACCGCAGTGTGCCGGCCGAACGCCTGAACGACGTCGGCCGCACCCTGCTGCGCGAGGGCGTGCCCACCCTGCCGCCGGCTACCTTCCGCCGCCCGGAACGGGTGCAGCGGGTCAGTGACGAAGCCAACGACAGCGAGTTTGTCACCCGCTCCTTCGTCGATACCGCATTGCCGGTGGCCTCGGTGCGCTACGTGGCCGACCTGCCGCGCAAGCATCGCCGCGAGCAGCCCGATGCGCCGCTGGCCGGGCAGCACGTGACCGAACCGCAGCTGGATGCACTGATTGCCAGCGCGCAGAAGGAAGTGATCCTGCAGACGCCCTACCTGGTGCTGTCCAAGCCGGCGCAGAAACTGTTCCGCGAGCTGCGCAAGCGCCCGCAACCCCCGCGCGTGGTGGTGTCCAGCAACAGCCTGGCGGCCACCGACAACCCGATCGTGTACGCGCTGTCGTACAAGTACAAGCGGCGCAACATGCGCGAACTGGGCTTCAACATCTTCGAATACAAGCCGTTCCCGCTGGATGCGCCGGTCGACTACCGCAACCTGCTGCCTGATCCGATCATCGCGCCCGACGGCGAGGACGATGGCGGGCGCAATCCGTTGATCGGCGGCAGTGCCGCCGGCAGCAACGCCGGGCGCACGGTACCGGCCAGCAAGCAACAGGCCGTGGTGAACCACCCGCGCACCGGCAGCGCCTACCAGAATGCGCGGGAACGCCGCCGTGCCGCTGGCAGCGAGGTGGAAACGCGCCTGCTGCGTACCGAGACGCGGCCGTCGTTCCTCGGCAGCAAGGCGGTCAACAAGCCACTGCCGGTCACCCGCAAGGGCGCGCGCATGGGCCTGCATGCGAAGTCGCTGGTGGTCGACCGCCGCATTGGCGTGGTCGGCACCCACAACTTCGATCCGCGCAGCGAGAACTACAACACCGAAGGCGCGGTGATCATCGATGACCCGGTGTTTGCCGAGCAGCTGGCCCAGAGCATCCTGCGCGATACCCATCCGCAGAACTCCTGGACGGTGGCGCCACGGGCCAAGCCGCCGGTGCTGTCGGGCCTGAACTACAGCGTCGGCAAGGCGTCCGAAGCGCTGCCGATCCTCGATTTCTGGCCCTGGCGCTATGCCACCGACTACGAATTCAAGCCCGGCCCGGAGTGCCCGCAGCCGCTGCCGCGGCAGGACCCAGCCTTCCACACCTGCTACGTCGCCGTCGGTGACTTCCCCGAAGTCAACGTCGGCCCCAAGTGGCTGCTGGTGCGCATGCTGACCGCATTCGGCGCCGGCCTCGTTCCCATCCTCTGAAGGTACCCGCATGTCCCAGGTATTCCGCGAAGCCGTATCCATCGAGCAGCTCAACGCGCTCAGCCGCAGCACGGCGATTGAATCCCTGGGCATCGTCTTCAGTGCGGCCGGCGAGGACTGGCTGCAGGCCACCATGCCGGTGGACGAACGCACCCGCCAGCCCTACGGCATCCTGCACGGCGGCGCCTCGGTGGTGCTGGCCGAGACCCTGGGCAGCAGCGCCGGCAACCTGTGCGTGGAGGCCGGCAAGCAGATCTGCGTGGGCCTGGAGATCAACGCCAACCACGTGCGTGCGGTGCGCTCGGGCACGGTCACCGGCACCGCCCGTGCGCTGCACGTGGGCCGCAGCACCCAGCTGTGGGAGATCCGCATCGAGGACGAGCAGGGCCGCCTGGTGTGCATCTCGCGGCTGACCCTGGCGGTGGTGGCCGCCGGCCACGGCTGAGCCCCTGGCAGGCGCGTTGACGGCGGCGGAACCCAGCGTTCCCCGCCGATTGCCCCGGTCGATCGGTGTTATGGCCTAAATCGGCTGGCAGCGATGACGGCCCTCCGGTATCGTGCGCGGATGACTTCCCCCACTCCGGCCCCCCGTGGCGGCGTGGCGCGTGTGTGCCGTTACCTGTACCGCGTACCGCTGCTGTTGGTCCACATCATCGTGTTCCTGCCGCTGATCCTGATCGGCATGCTTCCGCCGTGGGGCGAACTGCGCATGGGCGACGCCACCTTCGGCGCCAAGGTGGTCAACTGGTGGCAGGGCGGGCTGATGTGGATCTTCGGCTTCCGCCTGGCGCAGATCGGCCAGCCGCTGCCGGGCGCGGTGCTGTTCGTCGCCAACCACGTCAGCTGGGTCGACATCTGCATCCTGCACAGCCAGCGCATGATGGGCTTCGTCGCCAAGCGCGAGATCGCCAGCTGGCCGCTGGTCGGTTGGTTGGCCGCACGTGGCCAGACCATCTTCCACCAGCGCGGCAACACCGAATCGCTCGGTGGGGTGATGCAGGTGATGGCCGATCGCCTGCGCGAAGGCAAGGCGGTGGGCGTGTTCCCGGAAGGGCGTACCCGCGGCGGCCACGAAGTGGGCCCATTCCATGCCCGCATCTTCCAGGCCGCGGTCGAGACCGGCGTGCCGGTGCAGCCTGTGGCACTGGTGTACGGCGTGAAGGGCGACGCACAGACCATCGTCGCGTTCGGCCCCGGCGAGAGTTTCTTCGCCAATTTCCTGCGCCTGCTCGGTGAGCCGGCGCGGCGTGCGGAAGTGCATTTCCTGGCACCGATCGGTGCGCAGGACCTGGAAGGCCGTCGGCGCATCGCGGAAACCTCGCGCGCGCGCATCGTGGCGGCCATGAGCGCCGGGTGAGCGCACGGTGGCCCTGATCCCGCCACCTGTACTGGACGCCGGCACGCCGACGCTGCATGCGGCTGACTACCAGCCGCCGCGCTGGCTGCGCAATCCGCACCTGCAGTCGATGCTCAGCTCCAGCCGCATGCGCCTGCAGCGTGGCCTGTTGCTGCTGGCAGCCACCGGTGCGGTCAGCGAGGAGCTGATCCTCGATGGTGGCGATGGCGTGCGCCTGCAGGGCTGGCACAGCCATGTCGAAGGCCGCGAACCCAAAGGCATGGCGTTGCTGCTGCACGGCTGGGAAGGCAGTGCCGAATCCAGCTACATGCGCATGGCCGCCGCGCGCATGCTGGAACAGGGCTTCGACGTGGTGCGGCTGAACTTCCGCGACCATGGCAACACCCATCATCTCAACCGCGGCATCTTCCACTCCAACCTGATCGACGAAGTGGTGCATGCCGCGGGCGATATCGCCCAGCGCTGGCCGCAGCTGCCGCTGGTGGCCGCCGGCTACTCCCTGGGTGGCAACTTCGTGCTGCGCCTGGCCCTGCGCGCGCCGGCCGCCGGCGTGCCGCTGCAGCGCGTGGCCTCGGTCTGCCCGGTGCTGGACCCGGCACTGACCATGGAGAGCATCGAGAACGGCCCGGCGATGTACGACTGGTACTTCCGCCGCAAGTGGGCCGGTTCGCTGCGCCGCAAGCGCGACCTGTTCCCCGAGCTGAGCGACTGCGACGACCGCGTGCTGAAGCTGGACATCCGCGCACTGACCGCCTGGCTGGTCGAGCGCCACACCAGCTTCGGCTCGCTGCAGGCGTACTTCGACGGCTATTCGATTGCCGGCGACCGCCTGTCCACGCTGCAGGTGCCGGCCGACATCCTGATGTCGCAGGATGACCCGGTCATTCCGTATACGACCTTCAATAACTGGCAGCTGCCGCGCCAGGCGCACCTGGAAACCGCCTGCTGGGGCGGCCACTGCGGCTTCATCGAGAACTGGCGGGGCGATGGCTTCTCCGAGCGCTGGGTTGCGCAACGCCTGCAGCGGGTCCTGCAGGCCTGAACCGGCAGCGGCACGCAGCCCGCTACAATGCCGGTTTGCACTTGAAGCGGACTGCCATGCAAGACCAGATCATCCAAGCGTTGCGCCAGAACCAGGCCGACCAGGCCGTGCAGCTGGCCCAGGCGTGGACCCGTGACGAACCCGGCCTGGCCGATGCCCACCGCTGGCTGGCGCTTGCGCTGCAGCAGCAGGGCAACGCCGAAGCCGCGATGGAGGCCCTGCAGCAGGCGCTGCGGCTGGCCCCGGACGACGCCCAGCTGCACCTGCAGCACGCCGGCCTGCTGCTGGCACTGCGCCAGTTCGAAGGCGCCGACGAGGCGCTGCTGCGTACCACCGGGCTGGATCCGAACGCCTTCTCCGCCTACCTGATGCAGGCGCACCTGGCGATCGGCCGCAACGACTTCGACGAAGCCCAGCGCCTCTCGACCCTGGCCGGGCGCGTGGAACCGGAGCATCCGGAACTGCTGACCATCGATGGCATGGTCGCGCTGCGCCGTGGCGATGCCGACCGCGCGCTGGCGTTGCTGTCGGCCGCCAGCAAGGCGCTGCCGGACGATACCCGCGTGCTGTACGCACTGGGCTTCGCCTATCTGGGCAAGGACATGCTGGCGTTTGCCGAGCAGTCGTTCCGCCGCGTGCTGGAACTGAACCCGTCACTGTCCTCGCTGCACGGCCTGGTGGTGCAGCTGGCGCTGCGCCAGGGCAACGTGCCGGCTGCAGCCGAAGCTGTGCAGGTCGCCCTGCAGCAGCCGGAGCTGGACGTGCCGGCGATGCGTCGCCTGGCTGGCGAACTGGCGCTGCGCAACAGCCAGCCGCTGCAGGCGCTGGACCATCTGCTGCCGTTGCTGGACACCCAGCCGGAAGACCGCCAGGTGCTGCAGCTGCTGCTGATGTCGTGGCAGCGCCTGGGCCGCGAGGATGAAGCGCGCGCACGCCTGGATGCCGTGCTGGAAGCCCATGACCAGCTGCACGACGTGTGGCTGGCGCGGCTGGCCATCGAGCAGGTCGGCAGCGCAGGCGCAGTGGCGGCCGTCGAGCGCTGGATGGCGGCGATGCCGGCGCATCTGCCGGCGCTGGAAGCGCGCCTGCGCCTGCACGACATGGTGGGCGAGCGCGCGCAGGCCGAGGCGATCGCCGAGCGCATCGTCAGCCTGGAACCGGGCCGCGTCAGCGGCGAAACCCGGCTGGTCGAAGGGCTGCTGCAGCGCGACCCGGCCGCGGCGGTAGCGCGCGTGCAGGCGCTGATCGAGCAGGCACCGGAGGCCCACCGCGCCGACCTGCGGACCTGGCTTGGCGAGATCCAGGATCGCGCCGGGCAGCCGCAGGAAGCGCTGCGCACCTGGATGTCGCTGCAGGCCGAACAGGCGCCGCAGCGCTTGCCGCTGCCGCCGCAGGCCAAGGCACCGCCGAGCTGGCCGGACAAGGGCAGCATCGATGGCGATGCCAGTTCCGCACCGATCTTCCTGTGGGGCGCACCCGGCTCGGGCGTGGAGCGTGTGGCGACCGGCCTGGCCGCCGCCAGCCCGGTGCTGCGCAGCGACCGTTACACCAACACGCCACCTGATGACGCCTTCCAGAACTTCAACACGCTGCAGGACCTGGCGTCGGGTGTGCTGACGCCGGAGCGGCTGGTGCAGCGCTGGCGCGAACAGCTGCCGGCGCGTGGCCTGCAGAGCGACACCGTGATCGACTGGCTGCTGTGGTGGGACAACGCCCTGTTGTGGGCGCTGCGCCCGCAGTTGCCGCAGGGTCGCCTGCTGCTGGTGCTGCGTGATCCGCGCGACATGCTGCTGGACTGGGTGGCCTACGGTGCCGCTGCACCGCTGGCGATGACCTCGCTGGCCGAAGCCAGCGAATGGCTGACGCGCGCGCTGGCCCAGGTCGCCACGCTGCACGAGGAAGACCTGTATCCGCACGTGCTGCTGCGCATCGACCAGATCGGCAACGACCCGCATGCGATGGCCGAACTGCTGGGCCGCCTGTTCGAGCGGCCGATGCCGCCGGCTGCGCAGCTGGGCGCTCCGCGCCTGCCGCCCGGCCACTGGCGCAACTACCGCGACGTGATGAGCGCCGCCTTCGCCCAGCTCACCCCGGTTGCGGTGCGCCTGGGTTACCCGGAAGAGTGAGGAGAGTGCAATGCAACTGAGCAGCAACAGCCTGACCCACGGCGCGCCGATCGACCGCGAGTTCGCCGCCGGCGACGCCAACGGCTTCGCCCCGGACCGCAACCCGCACCTGGCCTGGAGCGGGGCGCCGGCCGGCACCCGTTCGTTCCTGCTGGTGTGCGTGGACCCGGACGTGCCGACCGTGCCGGAGACGGTCGGCCGCAGCGACATGAGCGTGCCGCGTGACCAGCCGCGCTGCGATTTCGTGCACTGGGTGATGGCCGATATCCCGGCCACGGTGCAGGAGATTGCCGCCGGCAGCTGCAGCGACGGCTTCGTGGTGAAGGGCAAGCCCGCGCCGGCCGGCCCGGACGGCAGCCGCCAGGGCCTGAATGACTTCACCGGCTGGTTTGCCGGCAATCCGGACATGGCCGGCGACTACCTGGGCTACGACGGTCCGTACCCGCCGTTCAACGACGAGCGCGTGCACCGCTACTTCTTCCGCGTATTTGCGCTGGACGTGGCCTCGCTGGATCTGCCGCAGCGCTTCACCGCTGCCGACGCGTATCGAGCCATGCACGGCCACGTGCTGGCCGAAGCGGCACTGCACGGAACCTACACGCTGAACCCCGCGCTGGGCTGAGGCTGTTGTCGGGTAGTGCCGGCCGCTGGCCGGCAACGTCCGTGTGTTGCCGCATTCGCCCATGGCAGCCGGCCAGCGGCCGGCTCTACCCCCGACGAGAAGGGCGGCCACCCGGCCGCCCTTTTCATTCCTCCGGCGGCGATGCGGGTTCGAACACCGCGGTATCGCCCTGCGCGTTGCGCACCGTCAGCGTGCCCCGCTCGCCCAGCTCGAGCATCGGCGCGGACCCTTTACCGTGCATCAGCATTCCCGCGCGCTTCTGCTGCGTGGCCATTTTCGGATCGATGCACTCGGCCGTGGTCTGCACGCCGTTGCGCAGGATCAAGTGGTTGCCCTGCAGCTGGTACTGGCTGCTGGCGTGGTTGCACAGGTTCAACTCGCCCATGAAACCGGACCGGAAGCGCAGCGTGTAGGGCGCGTGGCCCGGGACAAACAACGCGTCAATGCGCCGGCCCTGCGCGTCGGTGGCGCGCGCCAGTTGCCACCGGTGTGCTTCAAGCCAATCGGTGCTGGGCGTGCTGGCAGCGGCCACATCCGCAGACATGGCCAGCAGTGCCGCAATGATGAGGACGGGGACGTGCTTCATGCCGATCTCCCGATGCATCTGGGTAGTGCCGGCCGCTGGCCGGCACCATCCGTGTGTTGGCGGCGCCCCCGGGGCAGCCGGCCAGCGGCCGGCTCTACCCCACCCACCATGAAGAAGGGCGGCCTCTCGGCCGCCCTTCTGTCGTCTTACTTCTTCTCGACGGCCGACTCGACCACCATGTCCAGCACGTACGCCTGCGACGGCGCATCGGCCGGCGGGTTCTTCACTTCGTAGCGCTTCACGCGCACCACGTTGCGCACGCCGTCTTCGTGGGTGTAGCCCTCGATGTTGCCGTAGAAGTTCTCGAACTTGCCCGGCTCGCCCTGCTTCAGGCCCTTGTCGTCGAACTTCACCTCACGCACCTGCAGGCACTGGTAGTCCGGGATCAGCGGGTGCGAGCACTTCTCGGTCCTGGCGGCCACTTCCAGGAACACGGTTTCGCCGGCGCCGCCGTAGCGGGTTTCAGCGGTCGGTTCCGGGTTGAACACCAGCACGTCGCCCTTGGCGGTGGTCAAGGTCAGCTTGCCGTCGGCATCCTGCGTGGCCTTCAGCTCGCCCTGCAGGCGGCTCGACACGGCCTCGTCCAACGCCATCAGCGCCTTGTCGGTGCAGGCCATCATGGTCGACGCCATCGCGCCCACGGTCAGCTTGCCATCGGCCAGGCTGTAGCTGCCGCCCATGTGGTTGCAGGCGTTGCTGACCGACAGGCGGCCATCCGCGAAGTCCAGGGTGACCGGCTTGTCTTCGCGGGCGAACAGCGCATCGATGCGCTTGCCGTCGGCGGCGGTGGCCTGCTGCAGCAGCCAATGCTGGCTCTGCAGGCGCTGCGCATCCAGGTGCGCCAGCGTCTGCTGGTCCGCCGCCTTCGCTGCGGCCGGGGCCACGTCGTCGCCGCCGGTGCCGGCCGGGGCCGGGGTCTGGCTGCAGGCGGCCATCAGGGCCAGCGGGAGGAGCAGGGTGAGCTTGCGGTTCATGGTGATTCTCCTTGGGGAACCGTGGGGGAAACGGGGTGGGGCCGGCAACGGGGTTGCCGGGCCCCGGCGCTGTTCAGCTGCCGGACGGCAACCACAGCAGCAGCGCCGCGCCCAGCGCGATGCGGTAAATGGCGAAGGCGGTGAACCTGTGCGACTTGATGTAGCCCATCAGCCACTTCACTACGACGAAGCCGGTGACGGCAGCGGCAAGGAAGGCCACGCCCACGTCGGTCCAGTTCTCGCTGCCCAGCTTTCCGTCCTTGGCCATTTCCAGGAAGGTGTAGGCGCTGGCGGCGAACATGGTGGGAATGCCGACCAGGAACACGAACTCGGCGGCGGCCGCACGGCGGCTCAGGCCCAGCAGCATGGCCAGGAAGATCGCCGAGGCCGAACGCGAAGTGCCCGGGAATACACCGGCCACCACCTGCGCCAGGCCTACGCCGATCGCCACCGTCCAGGTCACCTGGTCGCGGTCGGGCAGGCGCGCGGTATAGGCCTCCACCAGCAGCATCCAGACACCGCCGATGATCAGCGCCCAGGCCACCGGGGTCACGGTTTCCGGCAGCGACCAGCCCGCCTTGCGCACCACCAGGCCGACCACGGCGGTGACCAGGAAGGCGGCGCCCAGCTTGAACACATAGTCGCGGTTCTCGCGCTGGTTGAAGCCGGTGGCCAGCTGCAGCAGGCGCTGGCGGAACACCAGTACCACGGCCACGATCGCGCCGGCCTGGATGACGATGTTGAAGAAGTCCGAGCGGGCCCCCAGCCAGTGCTGGGCGATGAGCAGATGGCCGGTGCTGGAGATCGGCAGGAATTCGGTGAGGCCTTCGAGGATGCCCAGCAGCAGGGCGGAGAGCAGGTCGGACATGGACGGTGCGTGCACGCGCGGCGGAAGGAAGAAGGTCGAGAGGATAGACGATCCCTGCTGCACCAAACGGGTGCGTCTGGTGGCGGGCGCACCCGTTTGGTGCGCACCGTTCTGCACCGCGACGGGGCGCCCTGTTTGAAATCAATGACTTGCAGTCATTGAAAAGTTGGCACGGTCGTTGCTGTACCTCAGCAGGCATTCATCCCCATCCGAGGTCGTACCGATGTCCGTGGAAAACGTAGAAAAGCTGATCAAGGACAACCAGATCGAGTTCGTCGACCTGCGCTTTGTCGACATGCGTGGTGTCGAGCAGCACGTGACCTTCCCGGTCAGCATCGTCGAGCCGTCGCTGTTCGAAGAAGGCAAGATGTTCGATGGCAGCTCGATCGCCGGCTGGAAGGGCATCGCCGAATCGGACATGGTGCTGCTGCCGGATACCGCCAGCGCCTACGTCGACCCGTTCTACGCCGATCCGACCATCGTGATCAGCTGCGACATCCTCGACCCGGCCACCATGCAGCCGTACGGCCGCTGCCCGCGCGGCATCGCCAAGCGCGCCGAGGCCTACCTGAAGTCCTCCGGCATCGCCGAAACCGCGTTCTTCGGCCCGGAGCCGGAATTCTTCATCTTCGACTCGGTCCGCTTCGCCAATGAAATGGGCCACACCTTCTTCCAGGTCGACTCGGAAGAAGCGGCGTGGAACAGCGGTGCCAAGTACGACGGCGCCAACAGCGGCTACCGCCCGGGCGTGAAGGGCGGTTACTTCCCGGTTCCGCCGACCGACACCCTGCACGACCTGCGCGCCGAGATGTGCAAGACGCTGGAACAGGTCGGCATCGAAGTGGAAGTGCAGCACCACGAAGTGGCCACCGCCGGCCAGTGCGAGATCGGCACCAAGTTCAGCACCCTGGTGCAGAAGGCCGACGAACTGCTGCGCATGAAGTACGTGATCAAGAACGTCGCGCACCGCAACGGCAAGACCGTCACCTTCATGCCCAAGCCGATCGTCGGTGACAACGGCAGCGGCATGCACGTGCACCAGTCGCTGTCCAAGGGCGGCACCAACCTGTTCTCCGGTGACGGCTACGGCGGCCTGAGCCAGCTGGCGCTGTGGTACATCGGCGGCATCTTCAAGCACGCCAAGGCCATCAATGCCTTCGCCAACTCGGGCACCAACAGCTACAAGCGCCTGGTACCGGGCTACGAAGCCCCGGTGATGCTGGCCTACTCGGCCCGCAACCGTTCGGCCTCGTGCCGCATTCCGTGGGTGTCCAACCCGAAGGCGCGCCGCATCGAAATGCGCTTCCCGGATCCGATCCAGTCCGGCTACCTCACCTTCACCGCGCTGATGATGGCCGGCCTGGACGGCATCAAGAACCAGATCGACCCGGGCGCACCGAGCGACAAGGACCTGTACGACCTGCCGCCGGAAGAAGAGAAGCTGATCCCGCAGGTGTGCTCCTCGCTGGACCAGGCACTGGAAGCGCTGGACAAGGACCGCGAGTTCCTGAAGGCCGGCGGCGTGATGAGCGATGACTTCATCGACGGCTACATCGCGCTGAAGATGCAGGAAGTGACCAAGTTCCGCGCGGCCACCCACCCGCTGGAATACCAGCTGTACTACGCCAGCTGACCGGTGGCGATGGCGGTGGGCTCCCCCCTCCCACCCGCCGCCATCGCTTCCGACTTCGCGGCTGGGGAGCCGCGCGGCGGGCCCGGTCTGCCGTGGTAGAGCGGGCCGCTGGCCCGCTGCGGTAGAGCGGACTGTCAGTCCGCTGAAGCAGGGGCAAGAGAGACCGGATACGCGACCAGGGCCGCCCTCCCTCCCGCGTCGGTCGTGCAAGGAGAGAGGCACGGCCGTCCCGGCCCTGTACGTGTCCGGTGCAACAGCCACGGCCATCATCCTGATGGCCCGTGGTTGCCTGATGCCAACGCGCGCTGGCGCGCTGGCCCCATCCACCCTCGGGACATGCGCATGAAACTGATCTCCGCCATCATCCGGCCGTTCAAGCTCGACGAGGTCCGCGAGGCCCTCTCCGACGCAGGCGTGTCGGGCATCACCGTGACCGAAGTGAAAGGCTTCGGCCGCCAGAAGGGCCACACCGAGCTGTATCGCGGCGCCGAGTACGTCGTCGACTTCCTGCCCAAGATCAAGATCGAAACCGTGGTCACCGACGAGCGTGCCGATGCGGTGATCGAGGCGATCCAGTCGTCGGCAGGCACCGGCAAGATCGGTGACGGCAAGATCTTCGTCACCGCCGTCGAACAGGTCATCCGCATCCGCACCGGCGAGATCGGTGCCGACGCGCTGTAATCCCCCTTCCGGAGATTCCCCCATGAAGATGCGCCTTCTCACCGGGTGGCAAGCCCGGTTCCATATCGTGTGCCTGTTGATGCTGCTCAGCGCGCTGGCCGCCGGTGCATGGCCGGGCAGTGCCCACGCCCAGGCCCAGGTGTCACCGCTGCCGAGCGAAAGCGTGGCGGTCGAACCGTTGCAGGCACCGGTTGCCGCTGCACCGGCCAGCGCCGAGGCTGCGGCTCCCGCCTTCGACCATGGTGACGTTGCCTGGATGCTCACCTCCACCCTGCTGGTGCTGCTGATGGTGGTACCGGGCCTCGCCCTGTTCTACGGTGGTCTGGTGCGCTCGAAGAACGTGCTGTCGATCCTCAGCCAGATCCTGGTGGTGTTCTCACTGGTGCTGCTGCTGTGGGTGGCCTATGGCTACAGCGCGGTGTTCAGCGCCGGCAATCCGTTCTTCGGCTCGTTCACTGAATTCGCCTTCCTCAAGGGCTTCACGCCCGAGTCGGTCGGCAACACGCCGATCAAGGGCCTGCCGGACTACCTGTTCGTCGCTTTCCAGTCGACCTTCGCCGGCATCACCACCGCGTTGATCGTCGGTGCCTTCGCCGAGCGCATCAAGTTCCGCGCGGTGCTGCTGTTCTCGGCGTTGTGGTTCACCCTCAGCTACATCCCGATGGCGCACATCGTCTGGGGTGGTGGCTACCTCGGTGAACTGGGTGCGATCGACTTCGCCGGCGGGACCGTGGTCCACATCAATGCCGGCGTGGCCGGTCTGGTCGCTGCGTGGTTCGTCGGCAAGCGCCTGGGCTATGGCCAGACCGCATTGAAGCCGCACAACGTGCCGTTCACCTATATCGGCGCAATGCTGCTGTGGGTGGGCTGGTTCGGCTTCAACGCCGGCTCCGCGGCTGCCGCCGACACTGTCGCCTCGCTGGCCTTCCTCAACACCGTACTGGCCACCGCCGCTGCCGTGCTGGGCTGGACGCTGGTGGAAGCCATCGGCAAGGGCAAGCCGTCGGCACTGGGCGCCGCCTCGGGTGCGGTGGCTGGCCTGGTTGGCATCACTCCGGCCTGCGGTACGGTCGGCCCGCTCGGCGCGATCGTGATTGGTTTCGTCGCCGGCGTGGTCTGCGTGTGGGGTGTGACCGGTCTCAAGCGCCTGTTGAAGGTGGATGACACCGCCGACGTGTTCGGTGTGCACGGTGTCGGCGGCATCGTCGGCGCGGTCCTTACCGGTGTGTTCAGCGCACAGTCGCTGGGCGGCACCAAGGCTGATCTGGATATCGCCCATCAGGTGTGGGTGCAGGTGGTCAGCGTTGGCCTCACCGTGCTGTGGTCGGCGGTGGTGACCACGCTGATCCTGCTGGTGGTGCGCAGCGTGGTCGGCCTGCGCGTGACCGAAGAAGCGGAGCGCACCGGCCTGGATGTCACTTCGCATGGTGAATCGGCCTACGAGGCCTGACCGGCTTCACGGTTTCAACGGCGTCCTCCCACTGCCCGTGGCGGTGGGGGGATTGCCGGCATCACCTTGCATCGCGGGCACCTGCTGACGCGACGGCCCACTCGGGGCAGAGTCCACACGCAGGCCGGCAGCAGAATGCCCTTCGTCGGGCTTCACACTTTTGCGTTGAACGCCTCGCGGTCGCCGCCCGGCGGCTCTGTTTCCCGTAACGCGATTCCCTTAAAGTGCTGCCTCTTCCGACCGGTTCTTCGCCGGTCTGGCAGCCATCTGCAGGGAAAAGCATCGTGGAACAGGGACGCAACGCACGCAGCCGCGTCGCGGGGGCGTGCCCGGCGCCACGAATCATCCGGATGGCGGAGCATGACCCTCAGGAATTCCTGCAGAGTGCCATTCGGGAGTGCCCGCTGGCAGAGGGGCCGTTGAGGCAATCACGTCAGCACATGGGAAATGGACAAGATGCGTGGCGGTATCTACGTGTTGAAGGGCGTGTATCTATCCATCTGGTCGGCGTGCCTGATCGCATGGGCGATTGTCTTCCTCAACTTCGTATTCGGAATCACCTTCCGCGGTTGTGGCCAGATGCACGGGGTGACACTCTTTGCATGCGATCTACTAGAGAGCTCGATCAACCACATCCTCATCGCTGGACTGGTCATGTTGCCCGTCATGAGCCTCGTGGCGATGGTGCGCTTCATGTGGTACCGCCGTTGCGGGCGTCTTGAGCTTTGTTTGATTGTTTCTTCGTTGGCTCTTTCTGGTCTTTCCGCGACGCATTTCACTTCCTACTAGCTACTCTTTCGGGGGCAGGAGGAGTCAGGTGGGATCAGCCTGCGACAAATGACGCCGGTATCACATTCCTTGAGAAGAGGCTTGCAGGCGGTAAGGGGCTGAGTTGAACATGGATGGACGGTTCAAGGGATCAAATGGTGCGTGACTCGTTTGAGATTGTCATGGAGGCTATCCCCTGGGATCACATGTCCACGATGCTGGAATCGATCGGGTGCATGGCTGAGTCTGTTTCGCAGACTGAGGTGCATGGCGACCCGGTAGCGATTGGCGACTGGCTTGCCGGAAATTTCGATGAGTTCGCGTGCAGTTCGTGCCTGGTCCAGGTGATCAATGACTTCAGGTTGGGATCTGCCGTCCATATTCCCACGTTGCTGATTCGCGTCTTCAGGTTCGACGGGCTGGCAAGCATCGATCTTTCATTCGATATGGATTGGTCGAATGCTGGCGTGGCCATGCCCATGCTCCATCGGCATTTCCTGAAATTGAAGTTGTTGACTGGTGCGCGCGCTGTGTATGGAGGAATGGAGCCCGCTCAGGATCTGGATACCCGATTCTTCACTGATGATGAGTGCGGCCCTCTCGGGATCTCCGATGCCTGCTTCAAGACATCGATCCAGGGCCACGGCAATGCCAAGCTGACCCACACTCAAGACGACATCAACGTGCTGCAGCGCGTGAAGGTTTGGCGATGAGCATTTCGCTGTTCCTTGAGGTTGAAGTCGGTGCCAACCTTGAGACCGTGCTACACGCACTGGATTGAGTCCAGGCCGAGTATTCAGAAGACCCGGATGGCCTGCACGGGCATCTTCCAGCGTCCGACACAGGCTTCCGGTTCGGCATCGTCGACCCGACGCAGGCCCAGGTGTAGCAGGTGCTTCGTTCTGCAACACCTCCGTGGGGTCCAATCAACGTGGCAGGCAATGAATGTGAGCAACGCGGGTAGTGTGACGAAGGGATGGGGCGTGCTTCTGTCGAGCGCCAGTGCACTGGCCTGGCTTTTCCTGCTCGCCCTTTGGGGGGCGGTCACTTTCAACCGGAACACCGGCAACTCCCTCGGAATCTACGAGTTGTCCGCTGTGCCGGGTGTAGAGGCGCTCTTCTGGGTCTGCTTCTTCGGGCAGCCCATACTGACCGTGGTGATGTTCATCCGGATGGCGCTGCGGCACCGATCCGCATTCTTCGAGATCCCACTCGCGACCGTGGTCTGGGGCCTGTTCCTGTACAACCTGTCGTTCTTCCGGGGTTGAGCGGCACGCTGGCTGGCCGAGCGATGGCCGCGGTCCATGGTTACACTCTGCCCATGATCAGCCCCCGCCTTCTGGTTTCCACAGTGCTGGCATTGGCCCTGACGGCCTGCACCGCCACCGTGCCCATGCAGCACAACCCGCTCGCCACCTGGGTGCCGTCACCCAACCAGAACGCGCGCACGCCGGTCATCATCGTCATCCACCACACCGAACAGAAATCGGTGCAGCAGAGCCTGCATACGCTGCGCACTGCCAACAGCGGCGGGCCGGTCAGTGCGCACTACCTGATCGGTGCCGATGGTCATCGCTACCAGCTGGTGGCCGATGAGCGCCGCGCCTGGCACGCAGGGGCCGGGCGCTGGGGCACCATCACCGATCTCAATTCAGCCTCGATCGGCATCGAGCTCGACAATGATGGCCGCAGCCCATTCAGTGCGGCGCAGATCGAATCGCTGATCGTGCTGCTGCGCGATCTCACCACCCGGTTGAACATTCCGCCGCGGCAGGTGATCGGCCATGCCGACCTGGCGCCGACGCGCAAGCAGGACCCGAGCCGTTTCTTCCCGTGGCAACAGCTGGCCGAGGCCGGTTTCGGCGTCTGGCCGCGCGCCGCCGATGGTGCCGCACCGGAAGGCTTCGATGCGTGGAACGCGCTGGCCCGCTTCGGCTATCCGCTGGACAACCGCGAAGCCACCGTCGCCGCCTTCCACCGCCGCTTCCGTGGCCGCGACGACCTGCCGAAGATGCTGGATGCCGAAGACGCCCGCATCCTGCATTCGCTGCTGCTGCAGATGCCCTGATCCATAGCCGCAGGCACCGGGCGACGCCCGGCGCTGCGACCTGCTGGGCGGCGGCGGACGCTGAAGGGAGGGCGTATGCCAGGTGCCGGAAGGATCCGGCACCGCGCCAATTCCTCTACATTGGGGCTATGAAAGACGTCATCGCCCCTCTGAACCGCACGTGCCTGAGCCTTGTTGCGTTGGCCGTGCTCGCTGGCTGCGCCACCACTGCCCCCCGTGTTGGATCCGGATCCGGATCCGAAGCGCCGGCACCCACCCCGCCAGCGGCCACCTATGCCAAGGCGGCGTGGAGCGCGCTGCCGCCGGTCTCCGACGGCGATCTGCAGGCTGGCTTCGTTGCCTGGCGCAGCAGCTGCACCCGCCTGAAGACCGATGCGGTCTGGGCCAGGCCCTGCGCCACGGCAGCGGCGGTTTCAGACAAGGACGCGGCCGCGATCCGCCAGTTCCTGCAGCGCGACCTCGATGTCTACGCGCTGCGCGCCGGGGGCCACCAGGCCGATGGCCTGATCACCGGCTACTACGAACCGATCTACGCCGGCAGCCTCACCCGCACGGCCACCGCGACGGTGCCGGTGTACGGCACGCCCGATGACCTGGTCGTGGTGCAGCTGGACAGCCTCTACCCCGAGTTGAAGGGCAAGCGCCTGCGCGGCCGTGTCGACGGCAAGGTGCTCAAGCCGTATGACGACGCCGGCACGATTGCCAGCAAAGGGGCCAAGGCCCCGGTGCTGGCCTGGCTGACCGACCCGATGGACCTGCAGCTGCTGCAGATCCAGGGCTCCGGCCGGGTGCGCCTGGCTGACGGCACGCAGGTACGGTTGGCCTATGCGGAACAGAATGGCCACCCCTACCGCGCCATCGGACGCTGGCTGGTCGACCAGGGCCAACTGAAGAAGGAAGACGTCACCATGGACGCGATCCGTGC
The DNA here is from genome assembly GCF_000158575.1 of Stenotrophomonas sp. SKA14. NCBI lineage: Bacteria > Pseudomonadati > Pseudomonadota > Gammaproteobacteria > Lysobacterales > Lysobacteraceae > Stenotrophomonas > Stenotrophomonas sp. SKA14. The sequence goes on along the minus strand of NZ_DS999412.1, from coordinate 256,228 downwards.
CTGGGCCCGGGCCAACCCCGCGCGCGTGCCGGAACTGCTGCGCAGCAACCCCAGCTACGTGTTCTTCGTGCGCAACCCGGACAGCCCGGAAGGCCCGCGTGGCTCGTTGAACGTGCCGCTCACCGCCGGTTACAGCGTGGCGGTGGACCGCACCGTGGTGCCGCTGGGCAGCCTGCTGTGGCTGTCCACCACCCGCCCGGACGGCACGCCCGTGGTGCGCCCGGTGGCTGCGCAGGACACCGGCGGCGCCATTGCCGGCGAAGTGCGCGCGGACCTGTACTGGGGCAGTGGCGATGCCGCCGGCAAGCTGGCCGGTGACATGAAGCAGAAGGGCAACATCTGGATGCTGTGGCCGAAGGGCGTAGCGCTGCCGCAGTAGGTTGGCAGGGATCTGACCCCTGGATGCCTGATAATGGCGCCATTCCGAACTTTCCGGCCGCACCTGCGGCCAGGACCCCTGCAATGACCTACGCAAAGCACAACGCAAGATCCGGCGCGAAATCCGCCGCCAAGAAGTACTACAAGCACTGGGCCGAATCGGGCCTGGGCAAGGGCAACGTGCTGATGGAAGCGCGAGGCGAGAAGATCGTGCGCCAGGTGGAGATCTACGGCACCAAGATGGTCTGGGCCGACGAGCATGCCCACAGCGACGACCGCTTCCTGCTGGCCGACCAGCCGGTGTCGTTCCTGGATTTCGACGAAGACGACGAGATCTCCGCGCGCGAATTCGAAAGCGCATGGAAGAAGGCCCGGGAAGCCACCGGCTACCCGGTGTAACGCTGCCCACCCGGGATCGGGTCCCTTTCCGCAGGGAAAGGGCTCTGACCCCGGGCCCGCGTTTTGCACTACATTGGTGCAATGTCCGACCCCGCACCCCCGCCGTCCCTCGATGCCCTGGGCACGCCGCTGGCCTGGGCCGGCGCCGATGGCTGCATTGCCGGCTGCAATCCGGCCTTCGCCCGCTGGCTGGGCGTCAGCGCGCGGCGCCTGCTGGGTCGACCGCTGGCCGCACTGGAAGTGCAGGGCGAGGCCCTGGCCCATTTCCTGGCCCGTGACGAGCGCGACAGCCTCCGCCTGAACCGGCTGGCGCTGGCCGTGCCCGGCGAGGCGCCGCGCTTCGCCGAGGGCTGGATGAGCCGCCGCGACGATGGCGGCTGGCTGCTGGAGGCGCACCCGGTCGATGAGTTCCCTGGGCTCGATCCCACCCAGGCCCTGCCCAGCGCACTGAGCGCGGCGCTGAAGGGGCTGGCCCACGAGCTGCGCAACCCGCTGGCCGGCCTGAAGGGTGCGGCCCAGCTGCTGGCCCGCCGCGCGGCCCAGCGCGATGCCAGCGAACGTGAGCTGATCGAGCTGATCGGCTCGGAAATCGAGCGCCTCAACGGCCTGCTCGACCAGCTGCTGTCGCCGGCCCCGGCTGCGCCGCATGCCGAACTGAACATCCATGCCGCGCTGGAGCGCGTGCTGCGCCTGGCCGAGAACGAGGCCGGCTGGGCGGTACGCCTGCAGCGCGACTACGACCCCAGCATTCCCGAATTCCATGGCGACGCCGACCGCCTCACCCAGGCGGTCTGGAACCTGGTGCGCAACGCGATCCAGGCCGGCGCCGGCAGCATCACCCTGCGCACCCGCGTGGAGCACGGCGTGCGCATCGCCGAACAGCTGCACACGCTGGCGCTGCGCCTGGAGATCGCCGACGACGGCCGGGGCGTGCCGGAGGAGCTGGCCGAACACCTGTTCCTGCCGCTGGTCAGTGGCCGCGCCGAAGGCACCGGCCTGGGCCTGGCGCTGGCCCAGCAGGTGGCGCGCGAGCATCGCGGCACGCTGACCTACCGCTCGCGCCCGGGCCATACCGTGTTCACCCTGCTGCTGCCGATCGGCAATGGCGCCGCCCCGGCCGAGGAGGCCCCGCGCGATGTCTGACTTCTCCACCGCCGCACAACGCATCTGGGTGGTCGACGATGACCGCGCCGTGCGCTTCGTGCTGTGCACCGCGCTGCGCGAAGCGGGCTACGAGGTCGTTGATTTCGACAGCGCCGCGCCAGCGTTGCAGGCGCTGGGCGAGGGTCCGCCGCCGGCGCTGCTGTTCACCGACGTGCGCATGCCGGGTGACGACGGCCTGGTGCTGCTGGACAAGCTCAAGGGCGCGCTGCCGCAGCTGCCGGTGGTGGTGATGTCGGCCTACACCGATGTGGCCAGCACCGCCGGGGCGTTCCGCGGTGGCGCGCATGAATTCCTGTCCAAGCCATTCGACCTGGACGATGCGGTGGCGCTGGCGCAACGCGTGCTGCCGGCGGTGGCACCGGCCATGGCAACGCCCACGCCCGCTGCCGAAACGCCGAGCGACCAGCCGCCGCAACTGGTGGGCGATACCCCGCCGATGCGCGCACTTTTCCGCGCCATCGGTCGCCTGGCACAGGCGCCGCTGGCGGTGCTGATCACCGGCGAGACCGGCACCGGCAAGGAGCTGGTGGCCAATGCACTGCATCGCGAGTCGCCGCGCGCGCAGGGTCCGTTCGTCGCGCTCAACACTGCGGCGATCCCTGCCGAACTGCTGGAAAGCGAGTTGTTCGGCCACGAAGCCGGCGCCTTCACCGGTGCGCAGCGCCGCCATATCGGCCGCTTCGAGCAGGCCAACGGCGGCACACTGTTCCTCGACGAGATCGGTGACATGCCGTTGCCGCTGCAGACCCGCCTGCTGCGCGTGCTGGCCCAGGGCGAGTTCTTCCGTGTCGGTGGCCGCGAGCTGATCCGCGTCGATGTACGTGTGGTCGCCGCCACCCACCAGGATCTGGAAGGGCTGGTCGCGCAGGGCAGGTTCCGCGCCGATCTGCTGCACCGCCTGGACGTGGTGCGCCTGCAGCTGCCGCCGCTGCGCGAGCGCCGCGAGGACATCGCGCAGCTGGCCAGCACCTTCCTGGCCGCCGCCGCACGCAAGCTTGATACACCGCCGAAGCGCCTGACTGCTGCGGCCCTGCAGGCGCTGCGCGAGCACGAGTGGCCGGGCAATGTACGTGAGCTGGAGAACGTGTGCTGGCGGATGGCCGCGTTGGCCGCTGCAGACACCATCGGCGTGGCCGATGTCGATACCGCGCTGAACCGTGCACGCGGCCGCCGCAGCAGTGCCAGTACGGCCGACCCGGGGCAGTGGGAAGCGCTGCTGGCCGAATGGGCACGCCGGCAGCTGGCCGAAGGCGTGGAAGGGCTGCACGCGCAGGTGCGCGAGCGGGTCGACCATGCGCTGCTGGAGGCCGCCCTGCAGATCACCCATGGCCGCCGCGCCGAAGCCGCTGCCCGCCTGGGCCTCGGCCGCAATACCCTGACCCGCAAGCTGGGCGCCGGGCGCCGCCGCGGGGGCCATTGAACGGTCCCTGCACGCGATCCTCGCGCCTGCTTGCCGAACCGTTGATCGTTCATGGACGATGCCGTCCTTAGTGTTATCTGCAAGGAGTCTTCGATGCGCCTGTCCTTTGCCATCCTGCCGTTGTCCGCCGCCGTGCTGCTGTCTGCCTGTGGCAGTGCACCGAAGAAGGCCGAGCCCACCCCACCGCCGCCGAACGTGGTCAGCGCCGCCAAGCAGGCCGAGGCCAATCTGTCGCCGGCCTCGGCCAGCATTGTCAGTGGCCGCATCGCGCTGATGGTGGAGCCCGGTGGCATCCACATCACCGGCCTGATCGGTGGCCTGCAGCCGATGCAGCAGGCCGGTTTCCACATCCACGAGCGCGGCGACTGCAGTGCCGTGGATGCCAGCAGCGCCGGCAACCACTTCAATCCCGGTGGCGCCGCGCATGGCCGCGCCGGCACCGGCAAGCACCACCTGGGCGACATGGATAACCTGCGTGCCGACGCCCAGGGCCGCGCCAACGTCGATATCCACCTCAAGGGGGTTACCCTTGGCGGAGGCGCCGCCACCGATGTCGCCGGACGTGCACTGGTCGTGCATGCCAACGCCGACGACTATCGCAGCCAGCCCGCCGGCAATGCCGGCGTCCGCATTGCCTGTGGCGTGATCCGGGTTGTCCGCTGATCACTGCAGGCTCCATCCAGGGAGAGATTGCATGCGTCTGATCCACACTTCGCTGTTTGCCGCCATTACCGCGCTGGGCCTGGCGGCCTGCGGCCAGCAGCCCGCCGCGCCCCAGGCTGAAACCCCGCCGGCCGCTCCGGCCGAGGGAGCCACCACCGAACCGGCGGCCACCCCGGCACCGACAGCTGCACCCGCGGCCGATGCGTCGGCCACCGCCGAACTGGCGCCGACCCAGGGCAACGAGGCCAAGGGCAGCGTCACCTTCAAGGTGGTCGACGGCAAGGTCCACGTGACCGGCCAGATCACCGGCCTGAAGCCGGGCAGCGAGCACGGCTTCCACATCCACGAGAAGGGCGACTGCAGCGCGCCGGACGGCATGAGCGCCGGCGGCCACTTCAACCCGGGCCACCAGGATCACGGCAACGTCGCCACCGATCCGCACCACGGCGGCGACATGCCCAACATCAAGGCCGACGACAAGGGCGTGGCCACCATCGATGGCCCGGTGTCGAGCAACGTCAACATCGGCAAGGGTGATGACTTCGACATCATCGGCCGCGGCCTGATCGTCCACGCCGACGCGGACGACTACAAGACCCAGCCGACCGGCAATGCCGGTGCACGCCTGGCGTGTGCGGTGATCAAGAAGGCGCCGTAAGGACGCTTTTGCTGCAAACGGAAAACGCCGGCACAAGCCGGCGTTTTTCCTGATCGGTAGTACCGGCCGCTGGCCGGCAATCGCAGATCCGGGGGGTGCCGGCCAGCGGCCGGCACTACCATCAGCGCGCCAGCAGCTCGCGCGCGTCCTGCCCGGCCTCGCAGTGCACGAACAGCACCGGCACGCCGTGCGCTTCCAGCACCGCGGCCATCTGCCGCTGGCGCATCAGGAACTGCTCGTAGATGCCCTTCAGGCGGTCGCAGTCGTTGTTGCTGTGGTTGTAGTGCGCGCACCAGCCGGCCGGATCGAACAGCGCCATGCGCGCCTCGCCATGGGTGTAGCGCAGCAGCGGCTCGGGCGCGGCGTTGAGCCACTCGTCCTCGCCCGGCGCCATGATCGCGGTCTCGATCAGCGGCCACAGCGCGGCCAGGCCCTGGTTGTCGTACTGCATCGACATCATCGCAGCCAGGTCGTTCACGGTGAAATAGCGCGCATGCTCGATGCGGGCACCGAAGGTGTTCTGCGCCATCAGTGCGGTGTCGGCATGCGCCATGCCGTTGGCCAGCAGCGTTTCCTCCAACGCATTGGCGACCGCGTTGGTGGTGGCCACATCGCTGCCGGTCAGCAGGAACGGCACCACGCGCAGGCCACCGCCCACCAGGCTGGCATCGGCCTGGAACGGCAGCGGCACGTCGCCGTTGGCATCGGTGCCGAACGCCAGCAGGCGCGGGCCCTGGTTGCGGCCCGGCGCACGCATCTGCAGTTCTTCCAGGCGGCGGTGGATTGGCCAGCCCGGGCGCAGTACTTCGGCCGGGTCGAAATGCGCGGCGGCGAACACCAGGTCCAGCTCGGCTACCTGTGGCACCAGCTTGGACAGGTCGCGGCCGACGCGTTCGGCCAGTTCACCGGCCTGTTCGGCGCTGAGTACCGCCTGGCGGGGGATTTCGCCGCCGGCCAGTTCCAGGGCCAGCACGCCAAGGGCATTCATCGCAGGGTCGGGTTTGCTCATGGTTCCACGGTTGGCCCATCACAGGGCGGCAGCTACACTTGGCTCCATTATGCCTGCTCCGTCGTGCAGGCCATGTTGCAGACACCCTCATCCATGCCAGGTATCTCCATGCCCAACGCTCGTCCCGTCGCCATCCTCGGTGGCGTCCGCATTCCGTTCTGCCGCCAGAACACCGCGTATTCGGATGTCGGCAACCTCGGCATGTCGGTCCGTACGCTGGGCGCGCTGGTCGAACGTTTCGGCCTGCACGGCCAGCAGCTCGGTGAAGTGGCGATGGGTGCGGTGATCAAGCACTCCAGCGACTGGAACCTGGGCCGCGAAGCCACGCTGTCCTCCGGCCTGTCGCCGCTGACCCCGGGCATCACCCTGCAGCGCGCCTGCGGCACCTCGCTGGACAGCATCATCACCGTGGCCAACAAGATCGCGCTGGGCCAGATCGAATCGGGCATCGGCGGTGGTTCGGACACCACGTCCGACGTGCCGATCGTCTACGGCAAGAAGCTGCGCGCGCGCCTGCTGGCTGCCAACCGCGCCAAGAGCACCGGTGACAAGATCCGCGCGCTCACCTCCGGCTTCAAGTTGTCCGAACTGAAGCCCGAATTCCCGGGCGTGGCCGAGCCGCGCACCGGCAAGAGCATGGGCGACCATTGCGAGGACATGGCCAAGGAATGGAACATCTCGCGCGACTCGCAGGACGAGTGGGCGGTGTCCTCGCACAAGAAGCTGGCCGCGGCCTATGAGCGCGGCTTCTTCAACGACCTGATCGCTCCGTTCCGTGGTGTCGAGCGTGACAACATCCTGCGCCCGGATACGTCGCTGGAAAAGCTGGCCACGCTGAAGCCGGCGTTCGACAAGGTGTCCGGCCGCGGCACGCTGACCGCCGCCAACTCCACGCCGCTGACCGACGGTGCCGCTGCGGTGCTGCTGGCCAGCGAAGAGTGGGCGCGCGCGCACGGCCACGAGCCGCAGGCCTACCTGCGCGATGCGCACGTGGCGGCGGTGGACTTCGTGCATGGCGAAGGCCTGCTGATGGCGCCGACCATCGCCGTGCCGGAGATGCTCAAGCGCAATGGCCTGACCCTGCAGGACTTCGACATCTATGAGATCCACGAAGCCTTCGCCGCGCAGGTGCTGTGCACGCTGCGTGCGTGGGAGAGCGAGGACTACTGCCGTAACCGCCTGGGCCTGGATGCACCGCTGGGCCGCATCGACCCGGACAAGATCAACCTGCTGGGTTCATCGCTGGCCACCGGCCACCCGTTCGCCGCCACCGGCGCACGCGTGATCGCCACCGCCGCCAAGCAGCTGGCCGAACGCGGCGGTGGCCGCGCGCTGGTCTCGATCTGCACCGCCGGCGGCATGGGCGTGGTGGCGATCGTCGAACGCTGATCGCATCCACGCATGGCGTGGATCTACCTACAAAAACGCCGCCCGATGGGCGGCGTTTTTGTTGTTGCCCGGATGGTTGCTCTGGTGGGTGCCAAGCTTGCTTGGCACGGTGCCAGATTCGCCGGTGGGTGTCGGCCAGCGGCCGGCACTACCGATCAGGGCAAGCGCGGATTACCGAACTCGTCGCGCTCTTCATTGGCGTCATACACCGGCGGCTGCACCGCAATCGGCTGCTCTTCCACCGTGGCACGCAGCGGCGCTTCGCTGCCGCGTAGCAGCGCCACGCTGTCCTCGCCGCGCTGCAGGCGCAGCGCATTGGCCAGGCACTGCGCGGCCAGTGCGTGCTCGCCACGCTGGGCGAACAGTTCACCCAGCGCTTCCCATGCCGGTGCCCCGGCGCCACTGGCGATCGCCTCATGCAGGAACGCGTCGGCGGCATCCCACTGCTGCTGCGCCAGTGCCACGCGGCCCTGCGCCAGGCGCAGCGCGGCCGAGCCGTCATGCACGTTGCCCCAGCGCTGCAGGTTGGCCTGACGGGTGGCCAGGCGCTCGGCCGGGAGGCGGCCATACAGCGCCACCAGTTCGTCATCCCAGCGCTGGTCCAACGCCTGTTCCAGCGCCAGCAGCGCCGGCTCATCCCAGTTCAGGGCCACCGCACGGCTGGCATAGGCACCCACCACGTCCGGTGTCGGCCGCAGTGCCTTCGGCGTGGCTTCCCACTGCGCGGCCAGCGCATTGACGTCGGCCGCTTCCAGCAGCGCCTGCGCTGCCAGGCGTGCTTCCAGTTCGCTGCTGGCGTCGGTCGGCAGCACCTTGCTCTGCCGCAGCGCGCCCAGCTGCCCATAGGCCTCGTGTGCGCGCCCAGCCTGCGCCAGTGCCTCGGTGCGCAGCCACAGGCCACGCGGCGGCAGCGGCTGGATCGCGGCCACGTCCAGCGCGTTGATCGCATCCACCGGCAGCTCGCGGGCCAGCAGCTGTTCGGCACGCAGCAGCGCCTGCAGGGTGGCATCGCTTTCGCCCAGGCGCTGCAGCAGTGCTTCGCCGGCGGGGCCGTCGGCCCGTGCCTGCGCACTGCGCACGGCGTTGGCCAGCGCCACTGCGCTTACTTCGGGGTCCTTGGCGGCGCCGTCCAGCAGCTTCTCCGCACGCTGCCACTGGCCGTGCTCGTAAGCCTGCAGGCCGTCGATCAGGCGCACCCGGCCCTGCTTGCGGCGGTAGCGGCCCCAGGCCCGGAACGGTGCGGCGATCAGGCTCCACAGCAGCCACAGCACCAGCACCGCGATCACCGCCAGCAACGCGACCTTCGGCAGGTTGCTGTGGTAGTCATAGCCGCCGTAACGCAGGATCACTTCGCCGAAACGGTTGAGGTCATCGGCGCCGAGCCATTGCGCGGCGACCACGCCGATGGCCACGGCCAGCAACAGCACGACCAGGGATTGCAGGGGTTTCATGCGGGATTACCTCCGGTCGGTCTGGGTGCGCAGTTGCTGCAGGGTGCTGCCAAGAACGGTGTTGCTGGCCTGCAGCGGAAGCTCGCGCAAGGCCTTCAGTTCAGCACGTTGTGCGCGCAGGGCCGGTGAATCCGGCCAGCGCCGCTGCGCCCATTGCTCCACGCGTACCAACGCGGTATCACGGCCAGCGCGGTCGCCGCGCTCGATCGCGGCGCGCGCCAGGGTCAGTTCCAGCTGCAGCGCATCGTCGGCATTGCGGCGTTCGGCAGCCGTCAGCGGGCCGTTCTGACGGCTCGGGGTGATGTCCACGAACGGTGCCAGCGTGGCCTGCCACCAGGCTCTGGCGGCAGGCGGCGCAGCGCTGCCGGTCACCTGCGAGGGCAGGCCCTGCAAGGCCTTGGCCAATGCATCCAGGCGCTGCAACGACTGCACGCGCGGGCCGGCGCCGAGCGCATCCAGTGCATCGCGTTCCTGCACCAGCGCCTGGCGCAGGTTCAGGCCATCGCTGTCGGGCAGATCGGCCAGCGCAGTGGCGGCCTGGGCATACAGGCGGCGTGCGCCATCCACATCGTCGGCGTAGTTCAGGCGCTGCGCGGCCTGGGTCAGCAGCAATTCGGCCTCGTCGCGCTGCACCGCCTGCCGGCCCTGGTTAGCGCTGTCGGCCAGCTTGGCCAGGTTTTCTTCCAGCAGTGCACTGCGCTGGGACAGGCCGAGCATCTCGTCGCGCAGCACGCGGTTGGTGGTGGCCGCGTCCTGCAGGCGCTGACTGGTCGCGCGCTGGTCGCGGCGCAGCGCATCCAGCGTGGCCTCCAGGCCCTGCAGCTGCACCGCGGTGGTCTGTGCCTGCGCCGCCTGTTCGCTCTGTTGCTGCTGCCAGAAGTACCAGCCCGCGTAGCCGCCCGCGCCGAGCACGGCCACACCGGCCAGCGGCAGCAGCCAGCGTGCGGAGCGACGGGGTGGGGAAACGGGCGGAGTGTCGTTCATCGGGCTTCCTTGTCGGCACCGTCGCCGGTGGGGGATCGGCAGGCCGCGTTGTGCACAGCATCACTGTTGCCGACGGCAGCGGCAAGCGTGACCCACGTCCCTGTTCAGGTCGCTGCCGGGACGGTGAGCGTGGCGTGTGCAGCCGCCACCAGCTGTGCGGTGGTGGGGCCGGCCGCGCGCACCACGTGCTGCAGGCCCAGCGCCCGTGCCTGTTCAGCGAGGCGATCACTGGCCACCACTGCGGTCGCGTGCGCCTGCAGGCGCTGCTGCAATGCCGGCGGAAGCTGCTGCCAGAAATGCTGCAGCGCTTCGCCACTGCTGACCGCCAGCATCCACGGGTAGGCTGAATGTGCCAGTCGCGCCAGCGTGCGCGGCGCCAGGCGCAGCAGACGCCGCTGGTAGACGTCGGCGCGTTCGATGCTGGCACCGGCCGCCTGCAGCTGCGCGGCAATCAGGCCGCGGCCACCGGGCGCGGTCACCAGGCCGATGCGCAGGTCCTGCACGTTGGCCAGTACCGGCAGCGCCAGCAGGCCTTCGCTGTCCATCCGCTGTGGTGCATGCACCTCGGAAATGCCGTGTGCCTGCAGCGCGCGCGCGGTGCCTTCGCCTACCGTCAGCCACGGGCTGCGTTGCGCCTCGACCAGCGTCAGCAGGGAAGCGGCCGCAGCAACCGCAGCCGGGCTGGTGAACACCACGCGATCGCAGTTCAGCGCGCGTTGCAGCTGGCGCACCACGGGCGTGCCGTGCAGGCGCTGCAACCGCCACGGTGAAAGGGCCAGCACATGCCCGCCCAGCCCAGCAACGGCGCGGCGCAGCGCCGCATGCTGGCCTTGCGGGCGCAGTGAAATCAGGGTCCAGGCCGCGTCGGAGCCAGCGGCGCCAGTGGGTATCGTATGGTCGGCCATTGCCTGCATTATGCGGGCCCTTCGTTGTCGTGGTCGCTGCTCCGATGTCCGTTGATGCCCTGACTTCCTCGTTGGCCGCCCTGCAGGACGTACTGGACTGCATGCCAGCGGTCCGCGCCATGCAGATCCAGCTCGACGGCTATGCCGATGGCGTGCTGCGCATCACCGCGCCGCTGGCCGCCAACGTCAACGACAAGGGCAATGCCTTCGGCGGCAGCCTGGCCTCGGTACTGACCCTGTCCGGCTGGGCGCTGGTCAGCCTGCGCCTGCGCCTGGCCGGCCACGATGCCGAGGTCTACGTGGCCGACAGCAACCTGCGCTACCTGGCACCGGTCTACGAAGACCTGCACGCCCATGCCGAAGCCGCCGAAGCGAGCGGCTGGGACGCCTTCCTGAATACCTTCCGCCAGCGCCGCAAGGCCCGCATCAGCATCATCGCCACCCAGCCTGGTGCCGATGGCAAGCCTGCTGCCGAGTTCAGTGGTCGCTTCGTTGCCTTCGCCAAAGGGTAGGATGGCAGGCTGACGTTCTGGGGAATCCACCGATGCGCCGCCTCATCCAGTTCCTGATCTGTTCCCTGCTGCTGGCCAGCGCCGTGGCCTCCGCCGACGACCTCAGCCGCAAGCAGCGCAAGCTGCTGGAAGAGACCCAGATCGCCTACGGGGCGACCATCCGCTGGGGCAGCATGGACGATGCCATCGGTTACCTCGACCCCAAGCTGCGCAAGGAAAAGCCGCCGACCGAGTTCGAGCTCAACCGCTATGCGCAGCTGCGCGTGTCGTCCTATCGCGAGCGCAGCAGCGCCTCGCTGGAAGGGGGCGAGGTCGAGCGCCGCGTCGAAATAGGGGTGATCAACCAGAACACCCAGGCCGAGCGCACCGTGGTCGTGGTCGAGCGCTGGCGCTGGGACCCGGAGGCCAAGCGCTGGTGGCAGTCGGCCGGCCTGCCGGACCTGTGGAAGGGGCAGTGACGGGCCGCGTCCGGCTTGTGCGACAATCGGCGCCCGCTTAATCGACCCGTGACCTGAGTGAATTACGAAGAGTTGCTGGCCTTTGCAGGCCGAAACCCGATGCTGTCCGCGGCCCTGGTCGGCCTGACCGTGGCCATCATCGTCACCGAGATCCGCCGCCTGTTCCGGGGCTTCAAGGGCATCAAACCCGCCGAACTGACCCAGCTGATGAACGCGGGCGGCACGGTGGTGGTCGACCTGTCGGCCAGCGGTGACTTCGAGAAGGGCCACATCGCCGGCAGCCGCAATGCCCAGGCCAGTGCCTTCGGCCCGGACAACAAGCTGGTAGCCAATGCCAAACAGTCGCCGGTCGTGCTGGTATGCCGCAGCGGCAACGCCTCGGAAACCGCCGCCAAGGCGCTGAAGAAGGCTGGTTTCGAAAAGGTCTACGTGCTCGATGGTGGCATTCCCGCCTGGCAGCAGGCCGAGCTGCCGCTGGTCAAGGGCCGCAACTGATTGCCGCAGGTGGCGCATCCGGCCTTGTATGGGCCTGATGCCGCCCCCATCGCAGTAATTCGACCCTCGTTTTCATTGCATTCACCTGGAGTTACTGGAAATGTCCGAAGAGATCACCAACGGCGCCGCTGCGCCGGTCGATGCCGCCACCGGCCCCGCTTTCACCGTCGAGAAGATCTACGTCAAGGACGTCTCCTTCGAGTCGCCGAACGCTCCGACCATCTTCAATGACCAGGTGCAGCCCGAGCTGCAGCTGAATCTGAACCAGCAGGTGCAGCGCCTGGGTGAGAACGCCTTCGAGGTCGTGCTGGCCGTGACCCTGACCTGCCAGGCCGGCGAGCGCACTGCCTACGTGGCCGAAGTGAAGCAGGCCGGCGTGTTCGGCCTGGTCGGCCTGGACCCGCAGTCGATCGACGTGCTGCTCGGCACCCAGTGCCCGAACATCCTGTTCCCGTACGTGCGCCAGCTGGTCAGCGACCTGATCCAGGCCGGCGGCTTCCCGCCGTTCTTCCTGCAGCCGATCAACTTCGAAGGCCTGTACGCGGAAACCCTGCGCCAGCGCCAGGAGCAGGGCGACGCACCGTCGCTGGCTGACTCCGAGCCGGCCGGCAACGCCTGATCCCTGCTGCGACGTCACGGATGAGCACTACCGCTGACAAGATCGCCGTGCTCGGCGCCGGTTCCTGGGGAACCTCGCTGGCCAGCCTGCTCGCACGGCACGGTCACCCGACCGTGCTGTGGGGGCGCGACGCGGCCGTGGTCGAAGCCATCGACCAGCGCCACGAGAACCCGCGTTACCTGCCGGGCATTCCGTTGCCGGACAGCCTGCGTGCCACCACCGACCTGGCGTCGGCGGTGGAAGGCGCGGCCTGGATCCTGGTGGTGACCCCGTCGCACGCATTCGGTGAAACCGTGCGTGCGCTGGCGCCGCTGCGTCCGGCCGGTGCCGGCGTGGCCTGGGCCACCAAGGGCTTCGAGCCCGGATCGGGCCGCTTCCTGCATGAAGTGGCGCGCGAAGTGCTGGGTGAGGACGTGCCGCTGGCCGTCGTCACCGGGCCGTCGTTCGCCAAGGAAGTGACCCAGGGCCTGCCGACCGCGATCACCGTGCACGGCGACGTGCCCGAGTTCGCGCAGACGGTGGCCGAGGCGATGCATGGCCCGGCGTTCCGCGCCTACACCGGCGACGACATGGTCGGTGCCGAGCTGGGCGGCGCGATGAAGAACGTGCTGGCCGTGGCTACCGGCGTGGCCGATGGCATGCAGCTGGGCCTCAACGCCCGTGCCGGCCTGATCACCCGGGGCCTCAACGAAATGCTGCGCCTGGCCGCTGCGATCGGCGCCAAGCCGGAAACGCTGATGGGCCTGGCAGGCCTCGGCGACCTGGTGCTGACCTGCACCGGCGACCTGTCGCGCAACCGCCGTCTGGGCCTGGCTCTGGGCCGTGGCCAGACGCTGCAGGATGCCGTGCGCGAGATCGGCCAGGTGGTCGAGTCGGTGCAGACCGCCGACGAAGTGATGCGACAGGCGCGCCGCCATGGCATCGACCTGCCGATCTCCGACCGCGTGCGTGCCGTGCTGCACGGTGAGCAGACCCCCGAAGAAGGCCTGCGCGCGCTGCTGGCGCGGGAACAGAAACCGGAGTATCCGGACACGCTGTTCAAGTGAATCGAAAAGCCCCGGCCATGCGCCGGGGTTTTTTCATCAGGGAGTACCCTGCGGATGCCGGGCGGAGACAGGCCCTGGTGGGTGCCAAGCTTGCTTGGCATCACGCGCGCTGCATATCCACGCATGGCGTGGATTTGCTGCAACGCCCGATCACCGCGCCCGTGGCGGCGCGTTGCCGTTGTCCATGTCCGAGAAGATCATCCACGGCCCATCGCCGACGCGCTTCAACGTCAGCGTGAACTTGCCGGTGTCCCCCACGTTGTTGCCGAAGGTGTAGGCACCGATGATGTAGCCGACGTTCCCTTCCACGGCATACGCCAGCGCGCGCAGCCGCAACGGGCTGCCGCTCTGGCCGGAGTACGCCGCCTCGATGGCTTTGCGTCCGCGCACTGGCGCCTGGTTGCTCTGCAGGATGAAGCCATCCTCGGCGAACAGCCGGGCGAGCGCCTTGGCATCCCCCTTGCGCCACGCCTGTTCGTAGTCGCGCAGCACGCGCTCCAGCGGCGCAGGCAGGGTGGTATCGGGAAGCGGTGGTGCGGGTTTCGCGCCTTCAGCAACGTTGGCGATGGCCGGCGTTGCCAGCAACAGGGCACTGCAGAAGATCACGGCGAGTCGTGTACGGCGCATGCGTCCAGGTCCTGGCGATGACGGGAGCGGCGAACGCATCCTAGCGCGCCGCTGGTTAGAATCACCCTGCCGCCGGCGTGGCGCATGCATCGCAGATCAGACAAGGACAGGGAATGAAGTTTCAGGTTGCAGGGATGGCACTGATGGTCGCGCTGCTGGCGGCCTGCGGGCAGGCGCCGGAGAAGGCCGTCGAAACGATGCCTGCGGTGGCACCCGCCGCACCTGCTGGAACACCGGCAGCGACGACCACCGTGGTCGAGAGTGAACCGTCCATCGAAGACGGAGTGGATCCGTCGGTGTGGGACAACGAAGGCGAGCCGGAAAGCGAGCCGCCACTGGCGCAGAAGGCCGAGCTGACCTGTGCCGACAATCCATTGGCCACGTACTTCTTTACCCTGGTCGGCGGCAACAGCGTGGACGACTGCGGCCGCAAGGACCCGAAGGTGCTGGCCGCGTTCAACGCGCTGATGAAGGACACGGCGGCGGCCGAATCGTCCGACAAGGACATCCCCTCGCTGCGGGTGCGCCTGCTCAGTGGCCCCAGCGCACCGGGCCGGCCGCAACAACTGCAGGACGGGACCTGGTGGTTCTACGCCGCCTGCCAGGCCCACGACTGCCCCGGCACCGCGCTGGCGATGCTGTACTCACCCGATCAGTCGAAGATGGTCGGCCGCCTTACCGCGCGCTGCCGGGTGTGGTGGCTGGGCGAGCCCACGGCCGAACAACGCGAGCAGATCGAACAGGTCCGCCCGCTGGATGACGCCGCATTGAAGGAAGACAGCGCGCTCTGCGAATGAGGTGATGCCGGCGGGGAACGTCTGGTCATGCTGGGCCGGGCGTAGGCCGTTCGTCCTGTTCTTCTGCCCGGAAACCGGCTGCTAAGCTTCCACCCCAACCTGTTGCCGATCGGCCTCTCTCCATGGCTTTCTGGACCGTCGTCTTCGCCATTGGCGCCGCGCAGGCCGCGCTGCTTGCCCTGGCCCTGTGGCGGCGGCCCGCCAATGCCGGGGCGAACCGGGTGCTGGCGATGTGGATCGCGCTGATCGGCATCGATCTGGCGGTGAAGGCGCTCTACTGGGATCCGTCCTACGCCGCACCCACCAAGGCGCTGCGGTTCGTCGGCCTGTTCCCGTTCCTGTACGGCAGCCTGTTCTATGTCTACGTCCGGGTCCTGACCGAGGCCAGGGCCGCGCGCTGGCGTGATGCTGTGCATCTGTCTGGATTCTTCATCGTGCTGGCCCTGCATGCGGGCTTCTTCCTGCGTGGATTGGTGCCGGCCGAGGGCATGCTGGCGCGAACGTTGCCGGGCATCGCGGAACTGGAATGGATGCGGCTGAACATCGTGCTGTACGCGTACAGCCTCTCCTATGTGATTGCCGGTCTGCTGCGGGTCGGCCGCTATCGGCGTGGGCTGCTGCAACGGCGTTCGGATGTGGACCGGATGTCGCTGCACTGGATCGATGCGATGGCGATCTCGCAGATCCTCATCTGGCTCATTGCCACCACGCAGTGGCTGGTCAGGATCCCCTGGATCGACTATCCGCTGATCTACGGCCTCGTTGCAGCGTGGGTATTCCTGATGGGCTACTTCAGCCTCACCCAGACGGCGGTGCTGGTCGAGCCTGCGCCGGAACCGGCGCCCCCCAGCCGCGAAGTGGTACCGGCCAACGACGACTCACGCGTCGCCGAGGTCGAGGTGCGGCTGTCGCAGCTGATGGCCCAACAGCAGCTCTACCGCGAACCGGCGCTCACCATCGGCCAGCTGGCCAAACGCTCCGGCTACCCCGAATATCTGGTGTCGGCGGTGATCAACCGCCGCTTCGGCGGGAATTTCTGGGAATACATCAACCGCCAGCGGATTGAAGCCGCCGCTTCCCATCTGGCCGATGGCGCTGACACCCGGACCATTCTCGACATCGCCTATGCCTGCGGCTTTACGTCGAAATCGACGTTCAACGCGGCGTTCAAGCGGCAGCTGGGTGAAACGCCCAGTGCCTTCCGCAAGCGCCATGCGTTGGCTGGCACCCCGGAATCACCGAGCCGCTGACAATGCAGTGGCCGGAGGTCGCCGCGGCCAGCGCAGCACAAGTTCGCAGAGTGCCAGGTTGAACACCCAGCATCCCCAGGCGGCGGCCAGATAGACCTGGGGGAAGGGCAGATGCAGCACGCCCAGGCCGATGCCCAGAATCAACCGGAACGTCACTGCGGACGCGGTGAGGGCAATGCTGCGCCACATCCACTGCCGGTGCCTGGCGAGGTTGCCGGACAGCGCGTGACCGATCCCGAGGCCGGTGGTGGCCAGCCACGCCAGCGCCAACAAGCCAAAGGCGATGCCGGTAGGGGCTCCTCCTTCGGCATGCAGGGCCAGTGACAAGCCCCCCAATCCCGCAACCAGTACGCCGCCTGCGTACAGGCCACCGCTCAGCCGGTGCAGCCGCGGGAGATGTCGCTGCACCCATCCGCTCATCTGCAACGGCGCCAGCAACAAGGCCAGCCCGCCGCCGAAGAGGTGGGCGGGGACGTCCAGGCCGGACGCCGCGAACTTCATCTGCAACCGGTTGTCCGGGTGTGGCTGGCCATACAACACGGTGAAGGCATAGGCGGCCACGGCGGCGCAGAGCAGGGCGAAGACCAGCCCAGCCGCCCAGCGGGCAACCTTGGGAAAGCGGTGTGGCATCTCGGAACCTCGGCGTTGGCGGAGGTTCCAGCGTGGGTGCGAGGTGCGGGAAAAGCGTCCGGATCGGCGGAGTCGTACCTGTACGAGCTGAACCGGTGCGGCGCGCGTGGGGCGATCAGGTTGCTTCAGCAGGAGGGTTGCCCCGCTTGTCTGCGGGGTTGCCCGGGCCTAAGCTCCGCCAACGTGGGGCCGGCAACGCACCCCGGGGCTTCCACAAGGATCAGCAGTCTGGCGAGGCGGACGTGGGAAGAAGACTGGCTTGCCCTCATTGCACGAAGCCCATCCCGCGCCATTGGCTGGGTGATCGGCAGTTCCTTTGCACGCATTGCCGCGCGCCGGTCAGATTCCGCTGGCCGCTTCGTGCGGTGACCGCTGTCATCAGTGCTGCATTGATGGTCCTGTTGATTGTCCTTCTCAGGCCGTTGTGGGCGCCCTTCGCCGCCTACACCGAAGCGGGCCACCTCGACAGGGGGAGCCTGACCAACTTCGCGATCATGGGGGCGCACATCCTCCCGGCGCTCTTCATCGGTGAAGTGATCCTGCATCGATTCGGGTCGCTGACGCTTGCCAATCCAAACTGGCCGTTGCGCCTCTCGGTTGCAGACCGAAAGCTCATGCGCAGGTACGGTATATCAAGCAACGGTGAGTACTTCGCAGTTGACGAGCTTCACTTCGATTCACTGCAACGTGCCGTTGAGCATGCTCGTGCGAACGAACGTCAACGGGAGGGGTGAGCGTCTTCGACCGAGAACACCATCGAACCCGCTTCCCGCCGGCAGTGCACGCCTGACTGGCCACTGCGGAACCGGAGCCGTCGCGCATCCTCCACGCATTCACTTGCGGCACTCCTTTGCAGGATCAGCCTTTGCCGCATCAGCGCCCCACAGGCAGACGATGCGGTCCAGCGCCAGGCCCGTGCGGGAGTTGCTGAAGAATACGATGCCGTCCGCCGACGCGGGCCGCATCAGGAACCTGGCACGGAAGCCCGCCTGATTGCGCCCGTCATGACCGACGGCAAGGCTGTCGTCGGGCAGGTGCTCGATGAAATGGCCAAGACCGTAGACCGCTTCGTCAGCCGCACGCGGCGTGCTCAGGTGTGCAGGCGAATGGAGCTGCGCGAGCGCGGACTCCTGCAAAGGATGCACGCCCGCAGTGCCCTGCATGCCCGCGATCATCCAGCGGGAGAAGTCCCGAACGCTGGTGGTCAGCGTCGACGGCACCTGCTCGACGTAGTAGCGCATTGGCGTGGGCGCGCCGTCGTCGCCGTGCCCTTCCGCGGCACCCGCCAGCACCGCCGGCGTCATCGCCACGCTGCTGCGGGTCATGCCCAGCGGTTCGAATACCAGCTCACGCGCGAGATCCTGGTAACGACGGTGGGTTGTTCGTTCGATGGCCAGCTGCAACAGGGTGTAGCCGCCGCCGGAGTACTGGAACCTGCTGCCAGCGGGTGCGACGAGTTCGACAGCACCGCGTCCGTTGGTTCTGCCCGCCAGTGACTGCTCAAGCGTGGGTAGTTCCTTGAAATCCAGCCAGCCTTGATAACCGCCCAGACTGGTTCCAGCTGTGTGTGAGAGCAGATGGCGGTAGGTGATCCTGCGGTGGTCGTACGGCCCGTTGGCCAACGGCCAGGGCACTACGGCATCGGCGACGATGTCATCAAGGTGGAAGCGCCCTTGTTGGGCGAGGCGCATCGTGACCCAACTGGCAATGGGTTTGGACAGCGATGCTGCGACAAATACCGTGTCTGGCGTCACCCGTACCTTGCCGGCGTGGTCGGCGTAGCCGAACCCCTGCGCATAGACCAGCCTGCCGCCGACGATCAATCCCACGGCGGCTCCCTGGATATGGGCCTCTTTCATGATGATGGGAACTTCGCGTTCGATGACATGCGCGAAAGATGGCGCCTGCTCAACCGGGCGGGACGGTGATGCCTGCGCGGCGGCGCTGAGTGTGCTCAGTAGAACAGCGGCCATCCACAAGGGGTTGTGCAGCGGAACCCGGCGAAGTCCTGGGGGTCGAACGGATCTGCTGTGCATGGTGGTTTAGCGGCCTGAGGTGAGCCAACTGCGCAGGGGATGCCCGAGCGGACTCAAGGGCATGGCATGGCGGAGGCGATCAACCTGATTCACCCCGCTTGCGCAAGTATCAGGCATGCATTGATGGTTGCGTTCGGCCTGTCCGCCGAACGACTCCGGTCAACGTCCCAACGTCTCGTAGAGAGCGGCCAGGCAGGAGGACATGCCATCGACTGTGTCGCTGTGCAGCGTCAGCAAGAGCCCGCCGTGGCTGATGGGCGAGGTCGGCCATGGCGACGACTATCGCAGAGGCATGTAGGGCTGCGCCGCTACTTGCTTGCGCGCCGTGCGCCCTTGTCGTCTTCGTCCTTTGCGTCACCCCGGCTCTGCGCGAATGCCGGGAACGTCTTCGCGATCGAATCCTTGTCCGGCAGGATGTAGAACACGCCACCCTTCTCGAACGTGGACTGCACGATCTGCTCGTAGAACGCGGGCGAGACATTGATGCAGCCATGGGTGACGCGGTTGTCGTCCGGCGTGGGCGAGGCCAACCGTTCGGCGCGCTTTTCCTTCGGGCTGCCCGGCGGCAGCGGATGCATCGACACGGCGGAATCGTAGTCCACCCACAACACGCGCCCGGCATCGTCGGAGGGGCCGTAGCCACCAATGAAGCGGCCGGCAGGCGTGGTGCGGTCGTGGCCGGGAATCGCACTCAGCGCGAGCTTGGCGACGCCGGGTGCGGAGTGATCGCCGATGGCCGATCCGAACAGCGCCGGTGCCGCGCCACGCAGCTTGCCCTCCCCGCTGAAGACCAGCACCTGCGCCGCCGCCTTGTCCATGACTGCAAATGGATAGCCCTGGTTGTCCTTGCTGGCGACCACCCACCCGGCCAGCTCGATCACCGTTTCGGACACGCTCTGGTCGGGCGGAAGTTCATCAACGGCGGCCACCGGTGGTGCAGGAGCGTCCTTGTCCCTGGCGTTGGCGACGCCGCTGCACGCAACGGCCAGCGCCATGACCAGTGCGGCATGCAGGACGCGGCGTGCGGGGGAGGAGTAGATGCGAATGGGACGACTCCTTGGCAATGCAGTTTCGGCTGGAAGGATGCCAGTGGCCGGCGAAGGCCACTGGTTCCCGATGCAGAGATGGATCAATTCAAACGGTGAGGGAGCGATCAGCCGCGCGGCTTGCGGCCGGCGGGTGCCCTTTCAAGCTGCTGGACGCGGCCTTCGATCTGGTCCAGGCGCTGGTTGGCCTGCTGTGCGGACTGGTTGGCGGACTCCGCGCTCTGCGCAGCACCCTGCACCTTGACGTCGAGCTGATCGAGACGCGAGTTGATGGTTGCAAACTCGTTCTTGTAAGAGGCGCAGGCGCCAAGGCTCACGGTGGCGATGAGCGCGACAGCAAGTGCGCGGGCCGACTTCATGTGTTGCGGGTTCAGGTTCATTGCACTCCCTCCTTCGTCTGGGGAAGCTGGAATATAGCGGCGTTTGTTCCCGTCGCTGACAAGCGCTTTCAGCTGCAATTTGAATACGTGGAAGGGCTGTGAAGCCTGCTTCTGACCCAGCATTAACAAGCGGGATCAGGCGAACTGATGCATGCCGGCGGATCGCCTTGCGCCTGTTCAGAAGTGCCAATTCATCCGTATGAAGCCGATGTCACCCTGCGAGGCTTCTGCGCATTCATGCGAGGCGGAAACGCGGCTATTTCAGCGCCGGCAGTGTGAAGCCGTTCCCGTAGACGATGCTGACGATGATCTGCAGGAAATCGGATGTCGGAATGCGTTCGCCATTGGTGGCGTATGCGATCGCCAGATCATCAACGGGGTTGTAGATGACCCGCGAATGGGAGCCCAGTACGTCGCCACCGTGGCCCAGGAAGCGCCGCTCTCCGAACGGGAACTCGGCCAGTCCTTTTCCCCAGCCTGTGCCGGCAACCGGCATCATCTGGTCGACGGTTTCCCCGCGCAGCAGTTGGTTGTGGAACAGCGCGTTGATCAGCACGTTCAGATCGTGCGTGGTGCTGGCGATGTCGCCCACACCGATCACGTTGGTATACGCGATGTCCTTGATCTCGTTCCACTGCCCTGCGTATGCATGGGACTTGAAGGTATTGTCGACGTGCGACGGTGCCGCAGCAAAGTGCTGCAACCCAAGCGGTTGCGCAATCTGCTGTTCGACGATGTGCTGGTAGTCCACGCCATAACGCTGCTCCAGGATCATCCGCAGCAGCAGGTAGGCAGAGTTGGAGTAGGCCACGCGCGCACCTGGCTTGAACGCAGTGCCCTGCTTTCGTATCTCGTCGAGAATCCGCGCCTGGCTCACCTCGTCCACCACCCAGACCGCGCCATCCTTTATCGCGAAGTTGCCCAGGCCACTGGTATGCGCCAGCAGATGGCCGACGGTGATCTGCTGCGCCGACGGCATGTCGGGGAAGAAGTCCGAGAGGTGATCGTCCAGGCTCAACCGCCCCTCTTCAATCAGCTTGAACGCCAGGATGGCGGTGACCATCTTGGTCACTGAGGCAATCGGGTAGCGGGTGTCGGCGTCGTACACGGTGGGCGGCAGGTGCTTCTGCCCGAAACTTCTGTTGTAGACCTGCTGCCCGTTCCTGAAGATGGACAGGCTGCCGACGCCCGCATTGCTTTTCTCTACCTGATCGAAGAAGTCATCCAGCGCGGCTGCATTGACCCCCACTGCGGAAGGGGCCGCATTCGCGCCGTAGGGAAGCATCCACATCGTGAGCAGCAGAAGCAGGCACGCCAGTCTCTTCATCTTGCAACCCTGGGTTCGAATGCTGCGCAGGCCAAGTTCCCTGAACGGGAGCCTTATTTATACACCAGTCAGTTCAATATTCAGGGTCGATTAGACCCCCTAACGGATAATTCACACCTGTCGATCGCCTCCTCTCTCTCCCCCTCCCGGGAGGCGGTCGACGAAACCAAAATAATTAAAGGTGTGTCCCGATGAACAAGAATTCGCTGCTTGCCCTGGGTCTTCTGGCTGCTCTGCCGTTCGCTGCATCGGCAACCGACGGCCTGTCGTACAACTACGTTGAAGGCGGCTATGTGAACACCGATGCCAAGGGCGGCGACGCCGATGGCTGGAAGGTGAAGGGTTCGGTGGCGGTGCACCCGAACTTCCACATCTTCGGCGACTACAGCGCGCAGGAGACCGACAAGTTCAAGAACGACGTCGACCAGTGGCGCCTGGGCGTCGGCTACAACTACGGCATCGCACCGAACACCGACCTGGTGGCCCGTGTTGCGTACCAGAAGTACGACATGAAGCATGGCCTGGACTTCAACGGCTACTCCACTGAAGTGGGCGTGCGCACCGCGTTCAACCCGTACGTGGAAGGCTACGTGATGGCCGGCTACGAGGACTACACCAAGAAGCATGGCTACAACCCGGACGGCGAGTTCTACGGCCGCGTCGGCGCCACCGCCAAGTTCAACCAGAACTGGGGCCTGAGTGGCGAAGTGAAGCTGGCCAAGGCCGGCGACCGCGAGTGGTTCGTGGGCCCGCGCTTCACCTGGTAACAAACGCCTGTCGTTAGTGCGTGTTGTGCTGGCGTGTGACTCTCTCTCTCTCCCACACGCCAACCGAAGCCCGGCCTCGCGCCGGGCTTCACTTTTTTGTGGACTGCAGCGGAACCATTGCGCGCCGTGGAGCGGGCATACTGGGGCCGAGCCAAGCAGAGTCCAGCGCATGCTGACCCCCATTTCCGCGTATGTGCAGCAGGCCGGCGGCAATACCGTACAGGTGGTGCTGCTGGACGCAGACGCGCACGCGGCGCTTCAGGCGCTCGGCTTCGAGGGCGTGCTGCCTACCCTGCGTGCTGAAGTGGGCGACGACCTCGGCAAAGCCCGCCTGTTCGCCGCGCTGCGTGATCTCGGTGTAGCGTTCTCGGCCGGCCGCGAGTGGAGCCCGGCCGAGGTGTTTGCCTGGCTTCGCGACCGCGGCCTGCTCGAGGGTGCGTATCTGCGCATCGCCTGGACCCATCCACATCAGTACGACGTCTGCAGCGACCCGTGATGCGCCCTGGTTGATACAGCCCTAGCGGACCGGCTTGCGATAGGCCTCTGACAGCACGGCCTTGTACTGCGCCAGCGGTTGCAGCCCCATGGCCTGGCGGCGTGCGTCCAGTCCGTCCATGTCTTCGGTAGGGCGCAGCTCCATCGTGCCGTCGCCGGCGGTGGTGAACTGGCTGCCGTAACGCTGCGGCTTGCCCTGCGCGAGCAGTACGCGATCGGTCAGCAAGGCCAGATCGGGAAGGTCGGCCTCGCCGCCCTTCGCCGCGTGCTCGACCAGTGGCAGCACCTGTGCCTGGAACGCGGGATCGTGATCGGCATGCTGGACGATCAACCACGCCGCCTTGGCCCCGTCATGGCCGACCTGCGAATAGGTCGGCCAGTCCTTGTCGGCAATCACGGACTTCAACCAATCGGCATTGGCCCGGGCTACCGGCGCCACGCCCTTGAACGCATCGCCACCCCCCGCGTCGATGGCCACATGCTGGGCGGTCTGGTCACGTGCGGCGCGCTCCAGCAGTTCCCTGCGCAGCGGCGCATCCAGCCGGGCGAGGCGTTGCCGCTCGGCGGCTTCCACGCGCCGCCGCATGTCCGGCCACGCCGGATCGGCACGCAGGGCGTTCAGGCCCGGTCGATCCTTGTGCAGCAGATCATCGAATGACAGGCGTCCGCTGGGCTGCAGTTGGTTCACGTAGTCCATTGCCTGGCCGCGGTCGCCGGCAGCGGCGGTGCATTCAACCAGCAGCAGTTCGCCGCCATCGGGGAAGTGGCCGCCACGCTGCAACAGCTCGCCGAGCAGCCGCGCGCATTCGCCGAAGTCATCGGCGCTGTAGCGGTCAAGGGCGGTGAAGAAGGGATCCTCGACTGCGGCATGCGCACGAAGCGGTGTGCTCAACAGCAGTGCGAGGGCGACGGTTGCGACGGGTGCGTGCAGCCACTGCATCGATGCGTGGGACATCAGCTTCTTCCTCCGTGAAGTGCTTGGATGGCCGCTGCCGCAGGCCTCATGGGTGCAGGCTAGCAGCGTCGTGCTCCCGTCTCAAACTGACGTGGCATCGGCTGCGTACTGAGAACCGCTCCGTCGCCGGCCAGGGGCTTCGGCTATGATCGCCCGCACATCGCCACGCGCGATGCGCCCGCCTCAAGCCAGCAGCAGGAACCGCCGTGAACTCCCAGCCCGCACCGATCACCGCCCTCAACCACACGCTCGACAACGAGCCGCAGCAGATCACCGCGCCGCTGACCCATTCGGCCGCGTTCCTGGTGTTGAAGGTGAAGGACGATGCCGATTCCATCGCCAGGGTGCGCGAGGTGCTGGCCAGTACCGATGACCTGATCAAGAACACCGCCATCCGCGAGATCGAGCGCACCTTCACCTGCAACGTGGCCATCGGTCATCGCGTATGGCAGCCGCTGGTGGGCAGCACGCCGCCGCGCGAACTGAAGCCGTTCCGCGAGATCAAGGGCGCCACCCACACGGCGGTTTCCACGCCGGGCGACCTGCTGTACCACATCCGCGCGCGCACCATGGATCTGATCGTGGCATTCGAACGCAATCTGCTGATGGCCTTCGGCGATGCGGTGGAAACCGTTGATGACGTAGCCGGCTTCCGATATTTCGATGGCCGTGACCTGCTCGATTTCGTCGACGGCACCGCCAACCCGGAAGGGCTGTCACTGCCGGAATCCACCATCGTCGGTGACGAGGATCCGGAACACGCCGGTGGCAGCTACGTGGTGGTGCAGAAGTACCTGCACAACCTCGATGCGTGGCGCGCGCAGAAGACCGAAGCCCAGGAAGCGATCATCGGCCGCACCAAGCACGACAACATCGAACTGGACGACGCGCCGGCCGATGCGCAGAAGTCGCACAAGACGCTGTGCACGATCGAGGACGCCGACGGCGAGCACGAGATCCTGCGCGACAACATGCCGTTCGCCACGCCGGGCCGTGGCGAGTACGGTACCTACTTCATCGGCTACACGCGCCGCCTGTGGGTGATCGAGACGATGCTGGAACGCATGTTCATCGGTAATCCTGCGCCGCTGCACGACCGCATCCTCGACTTCTCCACCGCCGTCACCGGCGTGACCTTCTTCGCGCCCGCGCGCAAGGTGCTGGCCGATCTGGGCGACTGATCGCCGGGTACGCGGCCGTAGAGTCGAGCTTGCTCGACTGCGCCATAACCAGGCCAAGGCAGTCGAGCAAGCTCGACTCTACCCTCCGCCATCTGCCTGTCATCTACGACGCCGACCATGGCGCGCTGGATGGGAGCGCAGGAGGCAGGCGATGGCCATGACAGGGAACAGGACCGGCGCACGGCGCTGGTGGCGGCCATTGGCCGCGGTGTTCGGCGCGCTGGCACTGGGGAGTGCCAGCGTGTCCGCGCAGGACGCTCCTGCGCACTGGATGGCCTATGCCGCCGCCGTAGGCGGCCAGCTGCAGCAGCGGCTGCAGCTGGAACAGGATCCGCAGGTACAGCGCGTGATGGAATGGCTGCAGGCACACCCGGATGCGCCGATGCCGTTGTCGGTCAGCGTGTGGATCGCCGCCGATGGCCGCATCTCGAAACTGGAATTCGACAGCCTGGGCGACCGGCAGGTGGACGCGGATCTGCGCGCGGCGCTGCTGGCCGCGCGCCTGCAGGCGCCGCCGCCGGACATGCGCCAGCCGCTGCGGCTGGGCCTGGCGCTGGAACCGAAGTAGAGCCACGCCCTGCGCGGATGCGCCTACTGGTGACCCCTCAGCCACGCATGGCGTGGCTCTACTGTGGATGGCCAGCGCACAGTCCGGCCCTCCTTATCAACGTACGGGTGCACCCTGCGGCTCGCGCGCGGCTGCGCTCCACGCGCGCAGGCCGAACACGGCCAGGCCGAGGAAGAACACGTACAGCGCCGCGGTCACGTGCAGCGACTTGAACAGGTAGGCGCCCACATAGACCACGTCCACTGCGATCCACACCCACCAGCACGCCACGTGGCGGCGTGCCTGCCACCACTGGCCGACCAGGCTCAGCGCGGTCAGCATCGCGTCCAGCCACGGCAGCGCGGCATCGGTGAAGGTGTGCATGGCCGCGCCCAGCGCCACGCCGCCACACAGGCCGATGGCCAGGTCGCGCAGCAGCTTTCCGCGCGGCAGCGGCACGATACGGATGCTGCCCTCGTCGGCCGCATGCTGGCGCCAGTTGAGCCAGCCGTAGACCAGGAAGCCGCCGAAGGCGACCTGCAGCAGGGTGTCCGAGTACAGCTTGGCTTCGGCGAACACCAGCCCGTACAACGTCACCGACAACAGGCCCACCGGCCATGCCGACAGCCGGCGCCGGGCCATCAGCCAGACGCCAAGCACGCTGCACAGCGCGGCGGTCCACTCGAGCACGACGCCGCTCACAGCGCGAACGTCACCGACAGGCGCGCCTGTCGCGGTGCGCCGGGGAACAGGTAGTAGTCACCGCCGCTGCTGCCGGTATCGCGCCAGTAGAAGCGGTTGAACACGTTGTCCACTGACAGGTTCCAGGTCACCGCACGTTCGTGCAGGCGATGCTGGAAACGCAGGCCGGCATCGAACACCGAGTAGTCCGGTGCACGCACGCCGCCGTCGGCACGTGCGACATTGGCGCCGGCATAACGCCAGCCCCCGGTCACTTCCAGGCCCTGCACGAACGGCAGCGCGTAGGCCAGGTGCACGCTGGCGCGCACCTTCGGCACGTTCACCAGCTGATGGCCTTCATAGGCTGGCGTGCCGGTGTCGCGTGCACGCGCCTGCAGCACGCTGGCGCTGGCCACGATCTGCAGCGCATCGGTCAGCTGGCCGTTGGCGGTCAGTTCCAGGCCGGTGTGGGTCTGCGTGCCTTCCTCGACGAAGGTGTAACCGACGTCGCTGTTGTCCGGCTTGGCGTACTGGTACGGCTGCGAAATGCGGAACACCGCCGCGCCCAGCGTCAGCGCCTCGACCGGCACGTACTTCACGCCCACTTCCAGCTGCCGCGACTGCACCGACGGCAGGAAGGTATCGGCATTGCTGGTCCAGAACGGCGCTTCCTGGCCCAATGAAATGCCGCGCACGTAGCTGGCGTAGGCATTGAGCTGGTCAGTCGCCTTCCACACCAGCGCGGTCTGCGGCAGGAAGCGCGACAGGCGGCTGTGGCGCTGTGGGGTGCCGCGCTTGTCGTACGCGCGTTCATCCAGGCGCACGAAGCGGCCACCGGCCAGCCATTGCCAGTCGTCACCGAAGCTCATCCGGTCCAGCGCGAAGAATGCGGTCTGGCGGCTATCCAGGCGTCGCGCGGACGGCCCCGGCATCTTCGGCGACGGCTCGAACACCGGCACCTGCGTGTCGTGGATGTTGCTGGTGCCGACGTACTCGTTGACGCTGGGCCGCTTGTCCACGGTACGGCGGAAGTAGTCGGCACCGACGGTCAGCTGGTGGCCGACAGTGCCGGTCTCGAAGCGGCCACGCAGCTCGGCACGCGCCTGCTGGTTGCGCCGGGTGTCGTCGGGGCTGCGGTAGTCGTAGACGTCGTAGTCGCCATTGGGGGCGAAGTAGTTGCCCGGCACGCTGCCATCGGCGCATTGCGCGGCGTAATAGCAGCCGTAGGCGAAGGCGACGTTGTCATCGATCACCGAGCGGCTGTGGCCGACCGAGACGCGCGACTGCCACGCGTCGTTGAAGTCGTAGGTGTGCAGGGCGGTGATGTTGGTGCTGGCGATATCCACCGGGCGCTGCCACGGCTGGTAGCCGAGCAGGTACTCGCGGTCGACGCCGCGCGGCAGGTCACGCGCGCCCAGCAGCTGGTAACCCGACACCGAGCGCTGCGAGCTGGTCTGGTAGTTGGCATCCACTTCCAGCTTGCCGCGTTCGCCGATCAGCCAGTCGGCGGCCAGCGAGTAGAAGTTGCGGCGGCCATCGGCGTGCTCGACGTAGGAATTGCTGGAATCCCAGGCGGCATTCAGGCGCAAGCCGAAGCGCGGGGTGATCCAGTGGCCGACATCGACGGCGACGTAGCGCGAGCCTTCCGAATCGGTGCCGAGCGTGGCGGTGCGCACTTCGGCCGGACGCTTGCCTATGTAGTTGATGATGCCGCCCGGCGCCATCACGCCGGCGGCCAGGCCGGCTTCACCCTTGAGGATTTCCACCGCCTGCACGTTCTCCAGCGCCAGGCGCTGTTCGCCAGCGATGGACAGGCCGTTGAAGCGATAGCCGGTGGCGGCATCCAGCGCGAAACCGCGGATGGCGATGTTCTGGTAATAGCCCACGGGTGCATACGCATCACCCAGCGAGGCATCGTTGCTGGCCAGCTCGGACAGCGAACGCACCTGGCGGCGATCAAGGTAGTCGCGCTCGAGCACGTTCACCGAAGCTGGCGTGTCCTTCCACGAACCGCCACCGAAGGCATTCACGCGTGAGGTATCCGCCTTCGGTCTGCCGGCCTGCACGCGCACCGCCGCCAGTTCGGTGGGCGAACGTTCGGTGCCGGTGGCAGCCGCATCGGGAGCAGCGTCGGCCTCGCTGGCATGCAGCGGCAGCGCGGCGCAGAGGGCGAGGGAAAGCAGGGTGGGGCGCAGGCAGCGGTTCATTCGGTTCGTCTTCGGACAACAAGGGAGACGAAGCGACGGCGCGCAGGTGCACGGCCCATGACGGGGGTGTGGCTGCGGCTCAAAGCTCCCTACGCCGGTGCAAACCGGATCAGGTTCCAAGGGACTCTCTCAGCCTGGCAGATCCAGGCACCCCCGCTTCAGGTGACCATTTCACTACAAATGGTACGGATTTGCGAGCCGGTGGCGTTCATGCCGCGGCATGCAGGGCCTGCAGCAGTGCCTGCCCGGGTGGGCTGTGGAACCATGCCGGATGCCCCAGCATGAAGGGTTGCCAGGCCACGTCGGCATTCGCGGTCGAGCCGGTGACACCTTCGAAGTACTCCACTTCGGACAGTGCGAAGTCGAAATGGACCATCGGCAGCAGGTCGGCCAGCAGGTGCACGCGCGTGGCCGACAGCGGCAGCACCTGCCGATAGCCATCGAGCAACGCCAGTGCGATGTCGATGCGTACTGCCTCCATGCCACGCTCCAGCTGCAGCCACGCCACCGCGTTGCGCTCGATCGCGGTGGCGAGGTCGAACAGTGCGCTGGTGGGCGAGGCCAGGCCGAAATCCAGCACGGTGCTGACCTGGCCGTCGCGCCACAGCAGGTTGGAGACGTGCCAGTCGTTGTGCGCCCATAGCCGGGGTTCGTCGCGCAGGCGCTCGGCCAGGCCGCTGTGCCACGACAATACATCGCGGCGCAGCTGGGCTTCCCACGGGATGCGTGCGAGGTAGCGGGCCAGGCCGGGGCGTGTGGGCAGGTCCGCCTTGATCGCTGCAATCGGATCGTCGGCACGGATCAGATCGTCGCGCGCGACCAGCAGATGGGTGCTGCGCTGGGGTGCGTGGTAGCTGGCCGAAGCCTGGTGCAACCGGGCCAGCATGTGGCCGGCTTCGCGGGCCTGCGCGACATCGGTCAGCAGCGACCACGACACTGCATCGCGGTACAGATCGTCGCCTACGCCAATGGCGTGCAGTTCAAAGGTCCACTCGCCCTGTTCGACGGCGGTATGGCCATCGGCGGCCGCCAGCACCTGCACCACGGGTACGCCTGCCGCCGCGAGATGCGCGATGAAGCGGTGCTCTTCTTCCAGGCAGGCCGCGCTGCGCACGCTGTGGTGATGGCGCTTGATGAACACCGCACCATGCGTGCCGTCGACAATGGCGGCGGCCGACAGTGGCCGCGGGCTGTGCCAGCGTGCGTGGCTTTGCCCGTCAAGCTGCGGGTAGTGCTCGCGCAGCCAGCCGATGTCCCGCGCGCTGATCGGTGGCCAGTCGGCGGCGACCTCGTCGTTGTTGAGGCCCTGCACGCGGTGGGAGGAAGAAGTCATGCCGCAGCCCGAAAGGGGAAAGTCACATCCAAGGCTGCGCATTCAACGCCATGCCCGCGGCCAACGCAAACGGGCGGGTCATCGACCCGCCCGTCCCTGCGCCCGCTCGCGGTGTGCCGTGCCGCCGCTTACCAGCCGCGATGACGGCCGCGGTCGTTGTAGTAGCGGTTGTCGTAATAGCGATCGCGCTGCCAACGGCGGTCGTCACCACGGTCGTAATAGCCGCTGCGGTAGTAACCACGGTCATAACGGCGGTCGTAGCGGTTGTCGTAGTAGCGGTTGTCGTAATAGCGACGGTCGCGGCGGTCGGAGGTGGTCAGGTTGCCGATCGCGCCGCCGGCCACGGCACCGCCGACGGTCGCGGCAGGGTCGCCGTTGGAGAGCAGGTTGCCGGCCACGCCACCGACCACGGCGCCAACCAGGGTGCGCTTGTCCTTCCTCGACATCGCGCTGGCATCGCTGACCACGGCGACACCGGCCACCAGTGCCAGGGCCATCGCCAGACCACGGAAGCTGAGTGTGGAAGTACTGAGCATGTTCGTTCTCCTGTGAGGTGCATGCCACGCTGGGCAGGGAGGGCGCGGGGCGCCCCGGCTGCCGTGGTGTCCACGCTGGCGTTCCAACATTGCCGGAACATTGCCTGGCGCACCGTGCGGCTTGCGCATTCATCTAGCGGCAGAAGGCATGAAGCAAGGCTGAAAGCGGACCCGGCCGCTCAGCCGGCAGTTGGGAAAGCGGCGGCGTGTGATGTGCCCTGCCCTTGTCCGGCAAGGCTTCCGCAGCCCGGCCCGGCATCGTCCGAGGCGCCGGGCGGGTCCGTCCCTGGCGGTGTTCCTGCTGCTGGTGCAGCAGCATCGGCGCGCGGGTCATGCGCGCCGGAACTCAGATATTGCCGTCGCGCAGGTAATCGAACAGTTCCGCGTCGCCCTTCAGGCCCAGCTTGAGCATGGCGTCGCCCTTCTGGCGGCTGATGGTGCTGACGCTCTTGTGCAGCTGCAGCGAGATTTCCTTTACGGTCATGCCGGTGCCGAGCAGCCGCAGCACCTCCACTTCACGGGGCGATAGCGGCTTGCCGTCGCCCTCGCGCATGCGCCAGCCGCCCGCGGCCTCGACCCGCTCGCGCAGGCTGCGGCTGATGTAGGCCTGGCCACGGTAGACCGCCTGGATGGCCTGCGGTAGTTCGTCCATCGACGAGCTCTTGTCGACCAGGCCGAGCACACCGCTGTCGAGCACCATGCGCAGGATCGCCAGGTTGTTGGAAACGCTCAGCATCAGCACCGGCAGCTCGGGATGACGACGGCGGATCATGCCGATCATGGCAAAGCCATCGGCCTGGGGGCTGCCGGGCATGGAGTAGTCGGTGACCAGCAGGTCGCAGGGCTGGCTGCCCAGCAGGGCCATCAACGCCTGTGCACTGTCGGCTTCGCCGACCACGCGGCCCACCCCGCTCGATTCGATGACGGCGCGGGTGCCGATACGGACCACCGGGTGGTCGTCTGCGATGATGATGCGCAAGCTCATGCTCTAGTATGACCACCGGGCAGGCCGGGCCGCGACCATCGCGATCCCTGGCAGCATTCTAGGAGATCGACGCCGATGCGTAGCTGGGCTGTTCGCGGGCTGGTCCTGCTGCTGGCCGTACTGGTGCTGCCAGCGGCCCTGGCGCAGGGCGTTCCAGGGCTGCTGCCGCTCAGCTCCCTGCAGCGTGAGTACCTCGCCGCCCATCCGAGCATCGTTGTGGGCCAGTATGACAGCGGCTGGCCGCCGTTCGAGTCCCTCCACGATGGCCAGCAGGTCGGCTTGGGTCCGGACTATCTGTCGCTTCTCGCCCGCCAGCTGGGCGTGAAGGTCGAGGCCCGTCGCTATCCGGACTGGACATCCGTGTTGGATGCGGCATGCCGTGGCGAGGTCGACGTGGTGATGAACGTCGGTCTCAGCGCCGACCGCACCCGTTGCATGGTCTACACGGCGGCCTATGGCGAAGCACCCCTGGCCCTGGTGGGCCGACCGGGCGATCTGCGTGCCTCCGACAATCCCGATCTGGATGGCTTGCGGGTGGTGATCGAGCAGGACTTCCTGACCGGTCCGCAGGTGCGTGCCCGGTTCCCACGTGCCCGGCAGCTTGTCGCACACAGCTCGCTGGCGGCGCTCGAGATGGTCAGAGACGACAAAGCTGATGTCTATATCGGCAATGCTTATGTCGCCACTGAACTGATCGCCCTCCAGCGACTGCACGGTGTAGTGCTGCTGCGTCCCAGCGACCTGCCCCCCGAGCGGCTGCACTTCGGCATCCCCACCAGCAAGCAGCCGCTGGCCGAAGCGCTGGACCTGGCCCTGGCCGCAACCAGCCAGGCCCAGCGCGATGCACTGGCAAGGCGCTGGTTGCCGCCACCGCAATGGTCGGCATCGGCGCAGATGGCGCTGAGCCAGGCCGAAAAGCGGGTGCTGGAGCAGCCGCTGAAGATCGGCTTCGCCCCGAATGCGGCGCCGTTGTCGTTCACCGGCGAGGATGGCGCGCCCAGCGGCCTGGCCAGCGAGTACCTGCATCGGTTGGTGCAGGCCGGCGCACACCTGCAGCCGGAGAGCAGCCACGACTGGTACGAAGTGCGCGAGAAGGCCCGCCGAGGCGAGCTGCAGGCGGTGATGGGCATCCCCGCCGATTCACGTTACCTGGGCCCGGACTGGGTGTTCAGTCAACCCTTCATCAGTGTGCCGAACGTGATCGTCAGCCGTGCCGACAGTCCTGCCTTGCTGGGCCTGTCGGACCTGCAGGGAAAGCGCGTGCTGCTGTCCGATCCGGAGCGCGTGCGTGGCTATGTGCTTCAGCAGGCACCGCAGGCCAGGATCATGGCGGCACGCAGCGCCGAACAGGCGATGCAGCGTGTTCTTGATGGCCAAGCCGATGTCTATGTAGGTAACCTGGCGCTGGTCAACCAGCTGCTGCGTGGTCGTTTCCAGGGGCGCCTGCAGGTTGCTGCGCCGGCCGGTTTCAACGATCAGCTGGTGATGGCGGTGGAGCGCCGCCATGCCGCGCTGGCCACGACCTTCGACCGCCTGCTGCTGCAGATGACACCCGGCGAGCACGAGGCGCTGCGCGGTAACTGGCTGTCAGCCGAACACCGCAACGGCGTTGACTGGAAGCAGGTGATGCGCTGGGGACTCCCGCTGCTGCTGGTGCTGCTGACCGCCGTGCTGGTGCACGGCATCGGCTACTGGCGCCTTCGCCGCGAAGTGGCGGGGCGGCGTCATCTGGAACAGCGCCTGGCGGAAGTGACCGACAATCTGCCGGCAGTGGTCTACCAGGCACGCCGCGACGCCGACGGCGCGCTCAGCTTCCCGTTCATCGCCGGCGATCTGCAGGCCCTGTTCGGAATCAGCCGGCAGCAGGCCGAGCAGGATGCGAAGGCCCTGCTGGAGCGCGTCGAGGAGGACGATCGCGCGCGCATCCTGCAGGCGGTCGAGCAGGCTGCGCGCCAGTTTGCGCCGTTGATCCTGGAGTTCCGCCTGCGCGCCGAGGGTACCGGCGGGCGTTGGGTGCGCAGCCAGGCCCATCCCTATTCCGCTGAAGCCGGTGCCGTGACGTGGAGTGGCTACTGGGTGGATGTGAGCGAGGCGCGCGCACAGGCCGATGCGCTGGTAGCTGCGAAGGCCGAGGCCGAACAGGCGGCGGAGGCCAAGTCACGCTTCCTGGCCACCATGAGTCATGAGATCCGCACGCCGATGAGCGGCGTGCTCGGCATGCTGGAAGTACTGGCGCATTCACCGCTGGACGCCGAGCAGCAACGCATTCTGGGCGTGATCGAGGATTCGGCGCAGATGCTGCGGCAGATTCTCGATGACATCCTCGACTACTCCCGGCTTGAAGCCGGTGCACTGCGCCTGGAGCCGGTGCCGCAGCCTCTGCGGCCGTTGCTGGAAAGCGTTTGCCGCCTGCTCTCGGCCCAGGCCAGTGCACGCGGGCTGGCGCTGCACGTGCAGATTGATCCACAGCTTGCGCCCGCACACGAAGTGGATGGCGTACGGCTTCGGCAGATCGTGTTCAACCTGCTCAGCAACGCCATCAAGTTCACTTCCCAGGGCGAGGTCCGACTGCAGCTGGAGGTGCTGGGGCCAACCCGCGAGGACGGCGCCCAGCCGCTGTGCCTGAGCGTCACCGACACCGGCATGGGCATCGCACCGGATCAGCTGCAGCATCTGTTCGCACCGTTCACCCAGGCCGGGGCCTACATCCAGCGCGACCACGGTGGCACCGGCCTGGGCCTGAGCATCAGCCAGCGTCTGGCGCAGATGATGGAGGGCGAGTTGACCCTGCACAGCACGCTGGGCGAGGGCACCCGTGCCGAAGTGCGGTTGTCGCTGGTGGAAGCGGGCAGTGGTGATGTCGAGGCCCTGGTGGCCGAGCAGGACCAGACCGCATTGCTGCCGGCCGCGCTGCGCGGCGCGCGCGTGCTGGTGATCGAGGATCACCCGACCAACCAGGCAATGATGGCCTGGCGATTGCAGCAGCTGGGCGTGCCTCACGTGATGGTCGGCGATGGCCAGCAGGGGCTGGATCGGCTGGCCGTGGAGAGTTTTGACCTGGTGATCACCGATTGCCGCATGCCGGTACTGGACGGGTTCGGCTTCACCCGCCTGCTGCGCGAACGCGAAGGCCGCACGGGCCAGCCCCGGCTGACCGTGCTGGCGTTGACCGCCAGCGTGCTGGACGACGATGCACGCCGCTGCCGCGAGGCCGGCATGGATGAAGTGCTGGCCAAGCCGCTGTCGCTGGCCACGCTGCGAGCGGCGCTGCTGCGCTGGTTGCCGCAGGCACAGGGCCAGACGTTCGCCGAACCGGTGGTGGAAGCGGTGGCCGACGATGGCATGGCGCTGCCCGATCTGGCTGCCCTGCAGCAGCGGTTCGGCTCACGCGCGGTGGCCGAGCAGCTGCGCGACAGCCTGCTGCAGGCCAGCGCGGATGATCTGGCGGCCGTGCAGCGCGCGCTGCAGGCCGGTGACCGTGCGGCCGCGGCGCTGCATCTGCACCGCCAGGCCGGTGGTCTCGGGGCGGTGGGGGCGGGCGCGCTGGCAGGCCAAGCCAATGCGTTGGTCGAACGGCTGCAGGATGCAACCGAAACCGATCCGGGGCCGCTGTTCGCAGCTGTAACCGCGTTCGTGGCCCGGCTGCAGCAACAGCTGCAGCGGCTGGCTCACTGAGCCGACTGCTGCTGCAGGTAGGCGATCACCAACGCGCGGCGCTCGGCGCTTGGGAAGGCGTTGTACATGCGCGTGCCGGGCACCAGGTGGGTAGGCGACTGCAGGAAGGCATCCAGGGTCTGCGCGGTCCAGGTGATGTCGGCGCGACGCATGCCGTCGGAATAGCCGTAGTCGGGCAGGCTGCCTGCGCGACGACCGATCACGCCGTGCAGGTTCGGCCCGAAGCGATGGATGCCGCCAGGTTGCACGGTATGGCAACCGGCGCACAGTTCGAACGCGCGCTGCATGGCCTGCTGGTGGGCCTGTTCGGGCGTGGCCGGCGCGGCGGGCGGGCGCTGGCAGGCCGTGGCCGCCAGTGCCATGGCAACGATGGTGAGCAGGTTGAAGGCGCGCATGGGCGGGCAGGATAGCGGTGCGCGGAAACGACCGGGCTGCGACATGCAGTCGCAGCCCGTGGCGGTCACATGCCCGAGTAGTTCGGGCCGCCGCCGCCCTGCGGGGTCACCCAGACGATGTTCTGGGTCGGATCCTTGATGTCGCAGGTCTTGCAGTGCACGCAGTTCTGCGCGTTGATCTGCAGCCGCGCGTTGTCGGCCTCGCCGACGAACTCGTACACGCCGGCCGGGCAGTAGCGTGCTTCCGGGCCGGCGTACTCGGCCAGGTTCACCTTCACCGGAATGCTGGCGTCCTTCAGCGTCAGGTGGCTGGGCTGGTTCTCGTCGTGGTTGGTGCTGCTCAGGAACACCGAGCTGAGGCGGTCGAAGGTCAGCACGCCATCCGGCTTCGGGTAGGCGATGCGGGTGTGCTTGGCCGCCGGCTCCAGGCAGGCGTGGTCCGGGGTGCTGTGGCGCAGGGTCCACGGCGGGTTGCGCACGCCCAGCTTGGGCAGCAGCCACTGCTCGATGCCGGTCATCAGCGTGGCCACGGTCTGGCCCTTCTTGAACCACTGCTTGAAGTTCTTGGCCTGCTGCAGTTCGGTGAACAGCCAGCTGGCTTCGAACGCCTTCGGGTAGGCGTCCAGTTCATCGTGCTGGCGCTCGGCAGCCAGCGCGTCGAAGGCTGCATCGGCGCACAACATGCCGGTCTTGATCGCGGCGTGGCTGCCCTTGATGCGGCTGACGTTGAGGTAGCCGGCCTCGCAGCCGACCAGCGCGCCACCGGGGAACACCGTCTTCGGCAGCGACATCAGGCCACCGGCGGTGATGGCGCGGGCGCCGTAGCCGATGCGGGTGCCACCTTCCAGGTGCTTGCGGATGGACGGGTGGGTCTTGAAGCGCTGGAACTCCTCGAACGGGCTCAGCCACGGGTTCTTGTAGTCCAGGCCGACCACGTAGCCGATGGCAACCTTGCCGCCGTCAGCGTGGTACAGGAACGCACCGCCATAGGTGTCGTTGTCCAGCGGCCAGCCGGCCGCGTGCACCACCAGGCCCGGCTCATGCCTGGCCGGGTCGATCTGCCACAGTTCCTTGATGCCGATGCCGTAGGCCTGCGGGTCCTTGCCTTCGTCCAGCTTGTAGCGAGCGATCAGCTGGCGGCCGAGGTGGCCACGCGCGCCTTCGGCGAAGATCGTGTACTTCGCCTGCAACGCCATGCCGCGCTCGAAGGCCGGGCCGATGCTGCCGTCCTTTTCGATGCCCATGTCGCCGGTGGCCACGCCGATCACTTCACCGTTGTCGCCATACAGCACTTCGGCGGCGGCGAAGCCCGGGAAGATCGCCACTTCCAGCGCCTCGGCCTGCTGCGCCAGCCAACGGGTCACTTCGCCCAGGCTGATGATGTAGTTGCCTTCGTTGTGGAAGCACTCCGGCAGCAGCGCGTTGGGCGTGCTGCGCGCGCCGGTTTCGCTGAGGAACAGGAATTCGTCGCGGGTGACCTTCTGCTTCAGCGGCGCGCCGCGCTCGGCCCAGTCGGGGAACAGCTCGGTCAACGCGCGTGGGTCCATCACCGCGCCGGACAGCACGTGCGCGCCCGGCTCGGAGCCCTTCTCCAGCACGCAGACCGACAGGTCGCGACCGGCTTCGATCGCGCGTTGGCGCAGGCGGATCGCGGTGGCCAGGCCGGCGGGGCCGGCGCCGACGATCACCACGTCGAACTCCATTACTTCACGCGGGGGCAGGGCGTTGGCTTCAGCGCTCATCGATTGCATGACTCGTGGGTAGGGCCGGCATCGGGGCCACCGGCGGTGCCTGGAAATCGCGCGTGCAGCCACGAGCGAAACGGTTGTTTGAATGTGTCAGGGTACCGGGCCGCGCGTGATCGAGCTAGATCGCCGATGTTCACATCCCGATTGCTGCATTGCAGCGTAGGACCGTCGCTCTGGTGGGTGCCGACCTGGGTCGGCACGCTCTGCCCGGATGACCGACAATGGCCTGGTCCTGACTGCGCGTGAGTGCCATGGCTTTGCATCCGTACGATCTGTTCGATGTCCGTTCCCTGCTCAACGAGGAAGAGCGCGCGGTGCAGGAAAGCGTCGCCCGCTTCACCAACGAGCGGGTGCTGCCGATCATCGGCGATGCCTTCGACCAGGCACGTTTCCCCGCCGAACTGGTGCCGGAGATCGCCGCGCTGGGCCTGCTCGGTGCCACCCTGCCGGCCGAGTACGGCGGTGGTGACCTGGGTGCGGTCAGCTACGGCCTGATCTGCCAGGAGCTGGAGCGCGGCGACTCCGGCCTGCGCAGCTTCGTTTCGGTGCAGAGCTCGCTGTGCATGTACCCGATCTACGCCTATGGCAGCGAGGAACAGCGCCAGCAGTGGCTGCCGGCGATGGCGCGCGGCGAACTGATCGGATGCTTCGGCCTGACCGAGGCGCACGGCGGTTCCGATCCGGGCAGCATGAAGACCCGCGCAGTGCGCGACGGCAGTGACTGGCGCATCAGCGGCAGCAAGATGTGGATCACCAGTGGCCCGGTGGCCGACCTGGCCATCGTCTGGGCGCAGACCGAGGACGGCATCCAGGGCTTCGTGCTGGAGAAGGGCATGGCCGGCTTCACCACCCAGGAAATCAAGCACAAGATGAGCCTGCGCGCGTCGCTGACCGGTGCGCTGTTCTTCGACGACGTGCGCGTGCCCGACAGCCATCGCCTGCCGAACGTGAAGGGCCTGAAGGGGCCGCTGGGCTGCCTGACCCAGGCCCGCTTCGGCATCAGCTGGGGCCCGATCGGCGCGGCCATCGCCTGCCTGGATGAAGCACTGGGCTATGCCAAGGAGCGCGTGCTGTTCGGGCGCCCGTTGGCGGCCACGCAGAGCGCGCAGATCAAGCTGGCCGAGATGGCCCGCCGCATCACCACCGCGCAGCTGCTGGCATTGCAGCTGGGGCGATTGAAGGAAGCGGGCCAGCTGCAGCCGCAGCAGGTCAGCCTGGCCAAGTGGAACAACTGCCGCATGGCGATTGATATCGCCCGCGAGTGTCGCGACCTGCTCGGCGGCGCGGGTATCACCACCGAGCACGTGGCGATCCGGCATGCGCTGAACCTGGAATCGGTGATCACCTATGAAGGCACCGAGACCGTGCACCAGCTGGTGATCGGCCGCGAACTGACCGGCATCAACGCCTTCTGAAACCTGTTCTGGTGGGTGCCAACCTGGGTTGGCACATTGCTTCAGCGCGCGACCGGGCATCGGTGCGGACCAAGGTCCGCACCCACCAGAAGCAGGTCATACCCACCAGAAGCAGGTCATACCCACCGGCAGCGGTTCACACCCACCTGAGGCGGTTTACGCGCCGCCAGCAAACCCATGCTGCCGCCAGGCCTCGTACATCACCACGGCCACGGTGTTGGAAAGATTGAGGCTGCGGTTGTCCGGCCGCATCGGCAGGCGCAGGCGGCGGCCATCGGGCAAGGCATCGAGCACGTCCTGCGGCAGGCCGCGGCTTTCCGGTCCGAACAGGAATGCATCGCCATCTTCAAAGGCCACGCTGTCGTAACGCACGCTGGCCCGGGTGCTGAGCGCGAACAGCCGCTTGGGCGCGATCCGCGCCAGCGCGGTGTCCAGGTCGGGGTGCACCTGCAGGCGCGAGTACTCGTGGTAGTCCAGTCCGGCGCGCTTGAGCTGCTTGTCTTCCAGTGCGAAGCCGAGCGGCTCGACCAGGTGCAGCTGCGCGCCGGTGTTGGCGCAGAGCCGGATCACATTGCCCGTGTTGGGCGGGATTTCCGGTTGGAACAGGATCACGTGGAACTGGAGCGCGGCATTCATCGGCGCAGTGTACCTGCGACGGCCGCCGCCTTTACGGCGCACGCCCTGCACGAGGCAGGGCGGCACCGGTTACGGGCGCAGCAGGACCTGGGCGGTTTCGGTGGCCAAGGCCTGCAGGTCGGCAGCGCTCGGGCGCACCTGCAGCGCCGGCAGGTTGACGATGACCGAGTGGGCGACGCTGGTAGCGGCGGCGGCCAGAGTGGCGGCGTAGCGCTGGGCTTCCAGTTCGGCGGCCAGGGCGACGCGCTGCTCCAGGCTCGGGCGCACTTCCACCGAGGCCAGGGTGGTGATCGGCATCGCGGCGGCGACCGGGGCGGCGACGTAGCCGTTGCGCCCGGCCAGCTGGTCGGCGCTCGGGCGCACCTCCACGGTGGCCAGGGTCGGGATGCCGCTGGCCTGCTCCCAGGCCTGCTGGGCCAGCTGGTCGGCGGCCGGGCGGACCTGCACGGTGGACAGGGTCTTGATGGATTCGGAGGCCTGCACCGACGAAACAACCGCGGTGCCGGCAATCAGGGCGATGGCGATGGCAATGGTCTTGGCGTTCATGACGGGGCCTGTTTAGTGTTGGTGATCAGTGGTGTGGTAGTAAGGTAGTACACCAATTCTGGGCTTGCAAGGAAAATTTTCGATTTCCTGCATTTGTTCAGCCTTCAGTCATCTTGCGTCTGAAGCCCTTCCTGGTGCAGGAAGTACCAAGCAATCCCCGTGCCAACTTTTAGTTATTGATTTGAAAGGCTTTTTAAGATCTGAAAAGTGTCCGCTGGGCGGACACCTGTCCATTCGATGGGCGACGGACACTGTCCGGACGCGGGTTGCCGCCGCATGTGACCTGTCAGAAGGCCGCAGTGAGGCGGCGGAATGGGGGATCGGGGCAAACACCCCCAGTGACTGGCGACCGATTCCTGCCGCTGCGTGCGCACGCTAGGATCGGGGTTCACCTACGTGACCAAGGATCCGGATATGTCTCTCGCCCTTCGCCCGCGCGCTGCACTGCTGGCTGTCGCCCTCAGCACCGCTCTGGGCACGCTTGCGCCCACCCCTGTGCTGGCCGCCAAGCCGGCTGCCCCGGCCAAGGTCGATATCCCGTA
This sequence comes from Stenotrophomonas sp. SKA14, assembly GCF_000158575.1. Lineage (NCBI taxonomy): Bacteria > Pseudomonadati > Pseudomonadota > Gammaproteobacteria > Lysobacterales > Lysobacteraceae > Stenotrophomonas > Stenotrophomonas sp. SKA14. Next base: position 215,941 of record NZ_DS999412.1, on the reverse strand, counting down.
TGAGCAGTTCACCCTGCCCAACGGCCTGCGCGTGATCGTGCATACCGATCGCAAGGCGCCGATCGTCGCGGTCAATGTCTGGTACCACGTGGGCAGCAAGGACGAGCCGGCTGGCCGCACCGGTTTCGCGCACCTGTTCGAACACCTGATGTTCCAGGGCAGCGAGAACCATGACGGCGAATTCTTCGAGCCGTTCAAGCAGGTCGGTGCCACCAACCAGAACGGCACCACCAATACCGACCGCACCAATTACTTCGAGAACGTGCCGACCACCGCGCTGGACATGGCACTGTGGATGGAATCGGACCGCATGGGCCACCTGGTCGGTGCGATCGACCAGGCGGCGCTGGACGAGCAGCGTGGCGTGGTGCAGAACGAGAAGCGACAGGGTGAGAACCAGCCGTACGGCCAGGCCTGGGACCAGATCAACAAGGCGCTGTACCCGGTCGGCCACCCGTACCACCACGGCGTGATCGGTTCGATGAACGATCTCAACGCGGCTTCGCTGGACGACGTGAAGACCTGGTTCCGCACCTGGTACGGTCCGAACAATGCGGTGCTGGTGCTGGCCGGTGACATCGACCTGGCCACCGCCAAGGAGAAGGTCGCCAAGTACTTTGGCAGCATCCCGGCCGGCCCGAGCATGGCGCAGCCGGCGGTGAACGTGGCCAAGCGCAGTGCCGACAGCCGCGAGACGATGACCGACAAGGTGCCGCAGGCACGCATCTACCGCGCCTGGAACGTGCCGCAGGTCGGCACCACCGATATCGATCAGCTGCAGTTGTTCGCGCAGGTGTTGGGTGGTGCCAAATCCTCGCGCCTGAGCCAGCGCCTGCAGCACCAGGACAAGCTGGTGGACAGCATCGGTTCGGGCCTGTCGACCTCGCAGCTGGGCTCCAACTTCGTGATCGTGGCGACCGTGAAGCAGGGCCAGGACCCGGCCAAGGTCGAGAAGATCATCGATGAGGAACTGGACCGGCTGATCAAGCAGGGTCCGACCGCGGCCGAACTTGAACGCGCCAAGACCGGCGCCCGCGCTGGCTTCATCCGCGGCATCGAGCGCATCGGTGGTTTTGGCGGCAAGGCCGACGCGCTGGCCGAGTGCGCCGTGTTCACCGGCGACCCGGGCTGCTTCCGCACTTCGCTGGCCAACATCGACAAGGCGACGGCCGGCGATCTGAGCCGTCTGGGCGCGCAGTGGCTGGACAAGGGCAGCCACACCCTGGTGATCGAGCCGGGTGAGCGCGTGGCGTTGAAGGAAGAACCGAGCCAGACGCCGAAGCCGTTCACCGTGCCGGCGGTGGACCCGAAGTACAGCACCCTGCCCGAGCAGGTGGACCGCAAGGCCGGCGTGCCGCAGACCCGGGAGTTCCCGCAGCTCAAGTTCCCGGCGCTGCAGCGCGCCACGCTGAAGAACGGCACCCAGGTGATCCTGGCCGAACGCCACGAGATTCCGGTGGTGCAGTTCAGCTACCAGTTCCCGGGCGGCTTCAGCGCCGACCAGGGCCGCAAGCCGGGCACCGCCAACTTCACCATGAGCCTGATGACCGAAGGCGCCGGCAAGCTGGGTTCGCTGGCCTTCGCCGATGCTGCCGACGCACTGGGCGCCAGCCTGGATGCCTCGGCCGGCCTGGATTCGATGAGCGTGGACCTGTCCGCGCTGAAGGAGAACCTGGCCCCGTCGCTGGCGCTGTACCGCGACCTGCTGCGCGAGCCGCGCTTCGAGCAGGGCGAGATTGACCGGGTCCGGGCGACCTGGATCGCCGGGATCCAGCAGGAGAAGGTCAACCCGGGTGCGGTGGCGATGCGCGTGCTGCCGCCGCTGCTGTACGGCAAGGGCCACCCGTACGCCATTCCGTTCACCGGCAGCGGTGACGAAGCGGCGATCAATGGCCTGACCCGCGAAGACCTGGTCGACTTCCACCACGACTGGCTGCGCCCGCAGAACGGCACCCTGATCGTGGTCGGTGACACCACGCTGGCCGAGATCGTGCCGCTGCTGGACAAGCAGCTGGGTGATTGGAAGGCCAGTGGCGATGCCCCGCAGGTGAAGGCCGCCACCGATGTCGCGCTGCCCAAGGGCCCGCGCGTGTTCCTGATCGACCAGCCGGGTGCGGTGCAGGCCAACCTGTTCGCCGGCCAGGTGGTGCCGCCGTCCAGCGCCACCAGCTCGACCCGCTTCGACATCGCCAACGGCGTGATCGGTGGTGACTTCACCTCGCGCCTGAACATGAACCTGCGCGAGGACAAGCACTGGTCGTACGGTGCGCGCAGCAGCGCGGTCAATTCGGTGGGTCAGCGTCCGTGGATGGCCAGTGCGCCGGTGCAGATCGACAAGACCGGCCCGGCGATGGCGGAGATGCGCAAGGAAATCGCCGCGTTCGCCGACGGCAGCAAGCCGGCCACCGCCGCCGAGGTCAACCGCATCCGCAACATCCAGACCCTCAGCCTGCCCGGCGCCTACGAGACCGCCAGTGCGGTGGCAGCGACCATCGGCTCGATCGTGCAGTTCAAGCGCCCGGACGACTATGTGCTGCGTCGCAAGGCCGAGATCGAGGCGATGACCCCGGCGCAGGTGCAGCAGGCCGCGGCCGAGATCAAGCCGCAGGCGCTGACCTGGGTGGTGGTGGGTGACCTCAAGCAGACCGAAGCGGCCGTGCGCGCGCTGAACCTGGGCGAGGTAACGGTGATCGACGCCGAAGGCAACCCGGTCAAGAAATAAGGGATGCGCCTGCCCGCTACGGCGGGCAGGCCTCCCCCGGTAGTGCCGGCCGCTGGCCGGCACCCCCGTGAGCCCTGACCCGAGGGCACCGCTCGCCGGGCTACCCCCGATTCAGGCTGTTCAGGCAGAATCCCCCCATACCCTTCCAGGATCTGCCCATGCGCGTTCTGCTGCTTTCCTCCCTGCTGCTCACCGTCACCGCCTGCACCTGGGTGCCGATCGAACCGGCCGGCAAGGCGACCCGCGTGCTGCCGGCAGGCCCGGTTCCGGCCGGCTGCATCGCCAAGGGCGAGGTGGTGGTTACCGTGAAGAGCAAGGTCGGCTTCTACAACCGCAACCCGCTGCGCGTGCAGGAAGAGCTGGAAACCCTGGCCCGCAACGAGGCCCCGAGTGCCGGCGCCAACGCCGTGCAGGCCGCCGCAGCCCCTGCCGACGGCAGCCAGCGCTTCGCCGCGTTCCAGTGCCCGCCGCGCTGAACGTTTCACCATACGGGCAAGCCTGAATTCGTAAAGATGCGGTGAAGGCCCCGGGGGTTATAGAATAGCGCCCCCTTTTGCCTGAGCCTTGGCGCTAACCTCGATGCTCTTCAAGAATGTCTCGATCGCCGGCCTGGCACACGTCGACGCGCCGCATACGCTGACGACCAAGGAAATCAACGAGCGGCTGCAGCCGACGCTGGATCGCCTGGGTATCCGCACCGATGTGCTCGGCGATATCGCCGGCATCCACGCCCGCCGCCTGTGGGACAACGGCGTGCTGGCCTCTGATGCCGCCACCATGGCGGGCCGCAAGGCGCTGGAAGACGCAGGCATCGAAGCGACGCAGGTGGGCCTGCTGGTCAACACTTCGGTCAGCCGCGATTACCTCGAGCCGTCCACGGCGTCGATCGTCTCGGGCAACCTGGGCGTCAGCGACGAGTGCATGACCTTCGACGTCGCCAATGCCTGCCTGGCCTTCATCAACGGCATGGATATCGCCGCGCGCATGATCGAGCGCGGTGACATCGACTACGCGCTGGTGGTGGACGGCGAGACCGCCAACCTGGTGTACGAGAAGACCCTGGAGCGCATGACCGCCCCGGACGTCACCGCCGACGACTTCCGCAACGAACTGGCCGCGCTGACCACCGGTTCGGGCGCCGCCGCGATGGTGATGGCGCGCTCGGAGCTGGTGCCGGACGCCCCGCGCTACAAGGGTGGCGTGACCCGCTCGGCCACCGAGTGGAACCAGCTGTGCCTGGGCAACCTAGACCGCATGGTCACCGACACCCGCCTGCTGCTGATCGAAGGCATCAAGCTGGCGCAGAAGACCTTCACCGCCGCCAAGATCGCGCTGGGCTGGGCCGTGGAAGAACTGGACCAGTTCGTGATCCACCAGGTCAGCCAGCCGCACACGGCCGCGTTCATCAAGAACTTCGGCATCGACCCGAAGAAGGTCATGACCATCTTCGGCGAGCACGGCAACATCGGTCCGGCCTCGGTGCCGATCGTGCTGAGCAAGCTCAAGCAGCTGGGCAAGCTGAAGAAGGGCGATCGTATCGCGCTTCTGGGCATCGGCTCGGGCCTGAACTGCTCGATGGCTGAAGTGGTCTGGTAAAAAAGTCGCCGCTGACCTGCTGCGCGATTGCCTGGCCAATCGCTCGCGACGGAAAGCGATGATTTTCCAAGTGTCCAAGGGCCGGTTTACCGGCCCTTTCTACAGGTGCGATCCGATGTCCCAGCTTCCCGGTTACCCCGCCCACCCGCAGCGTTTCGACGTGCGCCCCAGCCTGTCGATGAACTATCTCGACGAAGGCCCGCGCGACGGCGAAGTGGTGGTGATGGTGCACGGCAATCCGTCGTGGAGCTATTACTGGCGCACGCTGGTGGCCGGCCTGTCGGACAAGTACCGCTGCATCGTGCCGGACCACATCGGCATGGGCCTGTCGGACAAGCCGGACGACAGCCGCTACGAATACACCCTGCAGTCGCGGGTGGACGACCTCGATGCGCTGCTCAAGCACCTGGACATCACCGGCCCGGTGACCCTGGCCGTGCACGACTGGGGCGGCATGATCGGTTTCGGCTGGGCGCTGTCGCACCACGAGCAGGTGAAGCGCCTGGTGGTGCTCAACACCGCCGCGTTCCCGATGCCGGCGGCGAAAAAGATGCCGTGGCAGATCGCGCTGGGCCGCCACTGGAAGATCGGTGAGTGGATCATCCGTACCTTCAATGCGTTCTCGTCCGGCGCCTCGTGGCTGGGCGTGGAACGGAAGATGCCGGCCGATGTGCGCCGTGCCTATGTGTCGCCGTACAACAGCTACGCCAACCGCATCAGCACCATCCGCTTCATGCAGGACATCCCGCTGTCACCGGCCGACAAGGCCTGGTCGCTGCTGGAGCGCGCCGGCAAGGCGCTGCCGTCATTCGCCGACCGCCCGGCCTTCCTCGGCTGGGGCCTGCGCGACTTCGTGTTCGACCATCATTTCCTGAAGGGTTTCCAGGCCGCGCTGCCGCAGGCCCAGGTGCATGCCTTCGAGGACGCCGGCCATTACGTGCTGGAAGACAAGCAGGACGTGCTGGTGCCGGAAATCCGCGCGTTCCTCGACAGCAACCCGATCTGATCGGTTCCCGGGCCGGATCCCGGTAGTG
>NZ_DS999412.1:122328-210218 GCF_000158575.1 Stenotrophomonas sp. SKA14 | reverse complement strand
ACCACTACCACTACCCCTACGCCGCGACCGGCGCCTGCGGTGGCGAGGACGGACTGTTGCCGTTGTCGTCCGGATGGTCATCGTCATTGCCGGCCTCATCGCGCCAGCGCCAGTCAGCCAGCGTCAGCGGATCCAGGCCATAGGCGATGCGCGCCTTGTCGCACTGCGGGCTGGCCTTGCCGTACTCCCACGACGCATCCACCTCGCGGCACACGCTGGGCCGGTTGGGGTGGATGGTGCAGCGTGAATACACGCCGATCTGCGCATCCAGCGCCACGCAGCGCACCGGCTTGGAGTGCGTGCCGCGCATGCACAGGCGATGCGGGTCGAGCACCTCGGTGAGCTGGTGCGGCACGCCGCCGGGGGTGACCTCGTCCGATTCCATCCAGTGGAAGGCCACGCGGTACTGGGTGCAGCAGGCGCCGCAGGTCATGCAGGGATGTTGCATGGGCAAGCCGCCTCGGGCGGCAGTCGGAATCAGGAACGAGGGTGCGGATTTTCCACGAAGTGGGCCGCCGCGCAAGAAATTCCGTAAGCGGCGACAATGAACGGATGAACGGACCCTGCAACATTGCGGCCCGCCTGCCTGAACTGGCTCGCGAACGCCCCGACCAGATCGCCATCCGCTGCCCCGGCCGCCGTGGTGCCGGCAATGGCATGGCGGCCTATGACGTGACCCTGGACTACCGCCAGCTGGACGCGCGCAGCGACGCCATGGCAGCCGGCCTGGCCGGCTACGGCATCGGCCGCGGCGTGCGCACGGTGGTGATGGTGCGGCCGTCGCCGGAGTTCTTCCTGCTGATGTTTGCGCTGTTCAAGCTGGGCGCGGTGCCGGTGCTGGTCGACCCGGGCATCGACAGGCGCGCGCTGAAGCAGTGCCTGGACGAGGCGCAGCCGGAGGCCTTCATCGGTATCCCGCTGGCGCACGTGGCGCGGCTTGTGCTGCGCTGGGCGCCGTCGGCGACCCGTCTGGTCACTGTCGGCCGCCGCCTCGGCTGGGGCGGTACCACCCTGGTCGCACTCGAGCGCGCAGGCGCCAACGGTGGGCCGATGCTGGCCGGCACTGATGGCGAGGACATGGCCGCCATCCTGTTCACCAGCGGCTCCACCGGCGTGCCCAAGGGCGTGGTCTACCGCCACCGCCACTTCGTCGGCCAGATCCAGCTGCTGGGCAGCGCGTTCGGCATGGAAGCGGGTGGGGTGGACCTGCCGACCTTCCCGCCGTTCGCGCTGTTCGATCCGGCGCTGGGCCTGACTTCGGTGATCCCGGACATGGATCCGACGCGGCCGGCACAGGCTGATCCGGCGCGCCTGCACGACGCCATCCAGCGCTTCGGCGTGACCCAGCTGTTCGGCTCGCCGGCACTGATGCGGGTGCTGGCCCGGCATGGCCGCCCGCTGCCGACCGTGACCCGGGTGACGTCGGCCGGTGCGCCGGTGCCACCGGACGTGGTCGCCACCATCCGCAGCCTGCTGCCAGCCGAGGCGCAGTTCTGGACGCCGTATGGCGCCACCGAGTGCCTGCCGGTGGCCGTGGTCGAAGGCCGCGAACTGGAGCGCACCCGCGCCGCCACCGAGGCGGGCGCCGGCACCTGTGTGGGCAGCGTGGTGGAACCGAACGAGGTGCGCATCATCGCCATCGATGATGCCCCGCTGCCGGACTGGTCGCAGGCGCGCGTGCTGGCCACCGGCGAGGTGGGCGAGATCACCGTGGCCGGGCCGACCACCACCGACAGCTATTTCAACCGCCCGCAGGCCACCGCGTCGGCGAAGATCAGCGAAACCCTGGCCGATGGCAGTACCCGCATCGTGCACCGCATGGGCGACGTAGGGTACTTCGATGCGCAGGGCCGCCTGTGGTTCTGCGGGCGCAAAACGCAGCGCGTGGAAACCGCGCGCGGGCCGCTGTACACCGAGCAGGTCGAGCCGGTGTTCAACACCGTGGCCGGCGTGGCGCGCACTGCGCTGGTCGGCGTTGGCGCGGCCGGTGCGCAGGTACCGGTGCTGTGCGTGGAACTGCAGCGCGGCCAGTCCGACAGCCCGGCACTGCGCGAAGCGCTGCGTGCTCATGCAGCAGCCCGCGTGCCTGAGGCCGGCCTGCAGCACTTCCTGGTGCATCCGGCGTTCCCCGTCGATATCCGTCACAACGCCAAGATCGGCCGCGAGAAGCTCGCCGTCTGGGCCAGCGCCGAACTGGAGAAGCGCGCATGAAGATCCTGGTCACCGGTGGGGGTGGTTTCCTTGGCCAGGCGCTGTGCCGTGGGCTGGTCGAGCGTGGCCACCAGGTGCTGGCGTTCAACCGCAGCCACTACCCGGAACTGCAGGCGATGGGCGTGGGCCAGATCCGCGGCGACCTGGCCGATGCGCAGGCGGTGCTGCATGCGGTGGCTGGCGTCGATGCGGTGTTCCACAACGGCGCCAAGGCTGGCGCGTGGGGCAGCTATGACAGCTACCACCAGGCCAACGTGGTCGGCACTGACAACGTCATCGCCGCGTGCCGCGCGCATGGCATCAGCCGGCTGGTCTACACCTCCACGCCCAGCGTGACACATCGCGCGACCCACCCGGTGGAAGGCCTCGGCGCCGACGAGGTGCCGTACGGCGAGGATTTCCAGGCACCGTATGCGGCGACCAAGGCGATTGCCGAACGACGCGTGCTGGCCGCCAACGATGCGACGCTGGCGACGGTAGCGCTGCGCCCGCGCCTGATATGGGGGCCCGGCGACCAGCAGCTGGTGCCTCGCCTGGCCGAGCGTGCACGGCAGGGGCGCCTGCGGCTGGTCGGCGACGGCAGCAACAAGGTCGATACCACCTACATCGACAACGCCGCGCTGGCACACTTCCTCGCCTTCGAAGCCCTGGCACCGGGAGCGGCCTGTGCCGGCAAGGCGTACTTCATCTCCAACGGCGAACCGCTGCCGATGCGCGAGCTGGTCAACAAGCTGCTGGCCGCCGTGGGTGCGCCGACGGTGGACAAGGCGATCAGCTTCAGGACCGCCTATCGCATCGGCGCGGTCTGCGAGCGGCTGTGGCCGCTGCTGCGCCTGCGGGGCGAACCGCCGTTGACCCGTTTCCTGGCCGAGCAGCTGTGTACGCCGCACTGGTACAGCATGGAGCCGGCACGTCGCGATTTCGGCTATGTGCCGCAGGTCAGCATCGAAGAAGGGCTGCGCAGGCTGAAGGCTTCATCTGCCGCATAGATCGCCATCACCGGTTGCACACCGCCAGATCGGGAGGATGGACCCACGCCATCCAACGGCCCGGACATCTGCGAGGAGCGCCATGCTGCATTACGCCGTCATTTTCTTTGTCATCGCCATCATCGCCGCCGTGCTCGGCTTCTCCGGCATTGCCGGTGCTGCCAGCAACATCGCCTGGATCCTGTTCGTTGTGTTCCTGGTACTGGCAGTGATCTCGATGTTCCGCAAGCGCGGGTAGAAGACCGCAGGGTAGTGCCGGCCGCCGGCCGGCACGCCCTTTTGTAGAGTCGAGCGATGCTCGACTCTACAGAAGCTGCCTGTCAGCCCCATGGCGCTCCAGCGCCAGTTCAATCAGCCGTGTGATAAGCGTGGTGTAGTCCACCCCGCTGGCGCCCCACAGTTTCGGGTACATGCTGATGCGGGTGAAGCCCGGCAGCGTGTTGACCTCATTGATGACGATATCGCCGTCTGCGGTGAGGAACACATCCACGCGTGCCATGCCGGCACACTCCAGCGCCTGGTAGGCCTGCAGCGCGATCTGTTGGATGCGCGCCTGGGTTGCAGCGTCGATGTCCGCCGGTACCACCACGTCGGCACCGCCTTCGTTGATGTACTTGGTGTCGTAGGCGTAGAACTCGTCGTGCACTACCACTTCACCGCACAGGCTGGCCTGTGGCTGCGCGTTGCCCAGCACCGCGCACTCGATCTCGCGGCCGACCACCGCCGACTCCACCAGTACCTTGTGGTCGTAGCGCAGTGCCAGTTCCAGCGCCTGGGCAAAGCCGGCCGCCTCCTTGACCTTGCTTACGCCGACCGATGAACCCTGGTTGGCCGGCTTCACGAACAACGGCAGGCCGAGCTGCGCGATCACCGTCTCGACATCGACGGCCGCCGCCTGATGGCGACGGATGCACAGCCACGGCGCTACCTGCAGCCCGGCATCGCGCAGCAGTCGCTTGGTCACATCCTTGTCCATCGCCACCGCGGAGCCCAGCACCGGCGAACCCACGAAGGGCAGGTTGGCCATGCGCAGCAGGCCCTGCAGCGCACCGTCCTCGCCCAGCGGCCCGTGCACGATCGGCAACACCACATCGATCTGGCCCAGCGTGGCCGCCGCATCGGAAGGGCGCAGCTGCGCCTGCTCTGTACCGGGAAGCACTGCCAGCGACTGGCCGGAAGGATGCAGCGCGATGCGCGACGGATCATCGCCATTGAGCAGGAAGGTGTCCGGCTGGCTCAGATGCCATTGGCCCTGCTTGTCGATGCCGACCAGCACCGGCTCGAAGCGCTCGCGGTCGAGGGCATCGAGGATGTTCTTCGCCGACTGCAGCGAAACTTCGTGCTCGGAGGACCTGCCCCCGAAGATGATGCCGACCCGGGTCCGTGCCATGGTGTTGCGATGTCCTGTGCGTTGCATGGCCTCATAGCATGAACCTTCGTCGGCCCTCCGCGTGAGGCAAAGATGAACCAGAATTCCATCCACGCATGGCATGGACCCACCCCGCCAACCCACGGAATGCCCGCTGTTGCTGTTGCTTCGGCTATTGCCGTTGCCGTTGCTGTAACGGCGCGCGATAAATCGCCCGCCGCTGGTGAGATAAACGATGGGCTGCCAATGTTGCGCCCAGCGGAATGAAATTGCACGGGGCGGAACCGCCCCGTGCCCTGGCTTCCCTACCAGGTCGTGTAGATCAGCTCCCGCCGCTGAACAGCCTGGCGGCCGATCGTGTAGCGGATGGGGACCACCCGGTTCCTGAACGGACTGAAGACCTCCCGCATCGCGGGGTGATCGTTGATGGTCAGGATCGCAGCCCCCTTCAAGGCAGCCATGCGGGTGGCCAGCTCCTGATACTGCTCCATGCCGAACGGTGTCCCGTACCCTTCGGTCTCCCAGTACGGCGGATCGAGGAAGAACAGGGTGTCGGTTCCGTCGTACTTGGCCAGGCACTGCTGCCACGCCAGGTGCTCAACGGTCACCTTGTGCAGCCGGAGGTGTGCTGCGCTGAGATCCTCCTCGATGCGCAGCAGATTCAGCCCTTTGCCGCCTCGGCCAAACCCTGGCGTCTGCCCGGTTGCTTTCCCACCCCACGCCAAGCGCTGCAGGTAGTAGAAGCGCGCCGCCCGCTGGATATCAGTCAAGGTCTCCGGGTGCTGCAGCTGGCACCAGCGAAACATTTCCCGACTCGTCAGCGCCCATTTGAACTGGCGGACGAACTCCTCCAAGTGGTTGGCTACCACCCGGTACAGTCGCACCAGCTCGCCGTGGCAGTCGTTTAGCACCTCAGCCCTGGCTGGCTCCCTCGCGAACAGCAAGGCCGCGCCGCCGGCGAATGCCTCGACATAGGTGCGGTGAGGGGTGTCAGCCACCAAGGGCAGCAGGTGTGGCAGCAGACGGGTCTTCCCGCCCGGCCAGGGGAACAGCGTCGTGGTCTTCATTCTCAGCCTCTGCGATGGATCTAGGCCAGACTCAGCCTCCCCGCGCGAGGGGGCTGGGCCTTGGCCAATTGCACGCGGGCTGTCGCGTGTGTTGCGGCGCCGGCCGGTCAGTTCCCGCTGACCGTCCGGCGCCCAGTTCTTGAACTACTTTCCGGACTCAAGGACAGCCAGGCGCTGCTCGATGCTGGCTAGACGCAGCTCGACTGCCTCCCGCTCGCGACGGTCACGTCGGGCCGTCGCGGCCAGAATCCACGCGTGCAACTCGGAGATGCGGAAGCTGTAGCGGTCACCGGCAGCAATCGCAGGCTGGACCAGCTCGCGCCCTGCCTCGATAGCCTCCTTCAGCACAGCGCGCCCTGCCTCGATGGCTGGATGCACGAACATGCGATAGGCCGGCACCGCTTCCTGGACAAGCTCGCGGCTGGCGGGGACGGCCTCCTGGACCAGTACACGGTGTGCAGGGGACAGCGTATTGCCATCGCTGTCCAGTTCCGCCGGAATATCGACCCACTGCTCTGGCACCTCCGGAATTTCTCGCCACTGCTCCGGCACTGCAGGAACGTCGTGCCACTGCTCCGGCACTGCGGGCCATTCGACGACCTCCTCCGGCTCAGCTGGCCACTCCCGCCACACCTCGTCCTGTGCGGGCCACGAGTCGTAGCAGAACGCGCTGTAGGAGAACGGTACAAGGCCATGCTTCTCCATGACAGCGATAGCAGCCTGCACCGACGGGCCTGCGTGCCAGCGAGCATCGTCGCCCTCCTCTGCCACACGGACTTTCCACTTCCACTTCATTGGCAGGGAACTGATTTCCAGGAATGCCGCTTCCTCGGCGTCCGTCATGTGGTCGAGCGGCGTTTTCAGGCGCGCGTCAGAGGTGTTGATCGTGCCGTTGGTCGAGCACACCTGCGTCCAGAGATTGGACGGCGTTCCGCACGACATGGTGTTGTTCTGCACCGGGTAGAAGTGCGCATCCATGCGCCAGCCACCGGCCGGCGCAGTCGACCCTACGGCGGTGCTGGCCAGCATGCGCACGAACCCAGCCCCGAAGTGGATGTCGTGACGATATTGGTTGTTAACGTCTGCCGGGTCGCCGTTGCGGCCGACAATGCCTGGGAGTCCGGTGGGCGACTGGATCTCTACGCCACCCACAGTGCCGGTTCGCTGGGTGATCGATCCCGTGAAGAGCGATGCGCCGGAGAATGTTTTGTTGCCAGCAATCGTTTGCGAACCGGAGTCGTTGACCGCTCCAAGGCTGGACATGGTGGCCAGCTTGGAGGCCGCATCACCACCAAAAGTAATCGCACCCGTCCCGATGATCGTCACCTGCCCCGTGGTCACCGTGTTGCCGTTGGGACGGAAGATGATCTGCCCCGTGCTGCCCGCCGTGCCAGGGCCCGCCGCCACCACCAAGGCGTTGGTCGTCGTTGCGCGGATAGAGCCGTTCTCGATCGACCCGTCGCCCATCACCAGGCGTGCGGTGTCGCCAGGCATGCGCATGCCCAGGGCAAACACGCCGGTCTGACTGAAGGTCTTGGTGCCCGCGATGGTTTCGTTGCCGATCAGGCCCACCGCCTGGATGCTGGCACGGCTGCGTGCCTTGGCCGCATCGTCGCCCGTCAGAGTCAGCTCAGCAGTGAACGTGTTGAGCCAGGCGTTGCCGACAGTGCCGAGGTTCAATGTCCCCGGGATAGTCGGCCGCACATGGGCCGGGCCGATGCTGACCCAGTTCACAGGCGCTGCGTTGTCCGATGCGGAGCCGCAGCCGAGCAATAGGTCACCGGATCGTGCGCGAATGTCCGAACGGCGCGCAGCCCCAGCATTCCAATCACCACGGAACAGCGAAATACCCGCCGAGTCGCCACCGGGTTCGCCGTACACGATCCGGCCGTTGGCGGAAAGGTTCCAGTTGCTGTTGGCCGTGAAGGTCTTTACGCCGCCGATGGACTCATCACCCGTGGTATGAACCACGCTGCTGTCCGACGCCATTCCTGCCCGAATCGCGCTGACCAGGAGCTTCACGGTGCCGCCACCTTGCACGCCAGGAATCTGCTCGTTGCCAGTGAGAGCTGCGGCATTGGGGAGACCAGCGATCTTTACGTCGACCATTTTCGTTACTCCAGAATCAGGGGGTCGCCCGCTTCGGTGACCAGGCGATCGCCTGCCTCGGTCACCAGCTGCGCGCGGTACAGGAAGGTGTGCTGCTGGATCTGCCAGCTGCGGTAGCCATCACGAATGGCTTCGACTTCGACACGGATCTGCTTTCCACCGCTGCCGGCGGGCGGCGTGTAGGTGTCGGTCGTGCCGCTGATGGCGGCCTGCGTCCGCACCAAAGCCCCGGCGAGGTACCAGCGAACGGTGTAGGTGGTGCCAGGCTCCGGCCCGATGTTGCCCTGCGTGGTGTCGACCAGCTGGTCGGCCTGCAGGATGCGATCGCGGTGCGCCCACTGCACCGTCAGTTCGGTGCCGAATGTCCACAGCTCCGGCGGGTAGGCCTCACCCTGCACGCGCAAGCGGCCGGGCGGATAGGGCCGGATCTGGCGACGCTGCAGCGTCAGCCCGATCGTCGTAGCCAGATCCGGATTCAGCTCGCCCTGGCTGGTGCGGGTGATCAGCTTCGCCTGGGGCGATTCGTTGGCCAGGTACTCGCGCCCGTCGAAGCCGACGTATTCGTCGGTGAACCACACCCGCGTGCCCACGGCATGCGGCATCGGCACCGTGTCCACGCATCCACGGGCCACGGTCAGCGTCGCGGCCACCGGGTCGATCGAGACCACGCGGACCAGCTCGTCATCGATCAGCGCCTCGGTGCCGACCTCGATCATGTCCAGGCTGACGCCGGCGGACAGCGCGATCGCCGTTGTGGTGGCCGTCATTGCGGTGATCAGCAGGCCAGTGGGGGCGAAGTCGGCCGCGCCCGCCTCGGCGAACGGCGCGCTTCCCAGCCGGGTCTGCAGCGTGTAGCCGAACGCCACCGAGGTCGGCCGCACACCGATCGAAGTCAGGTAGCCCACGTCAGGCGACACAGCAGCCAGCTCCGACGCCCCAAGCGTCGTGGCCAGGTCGCGGTAGCTGGCCTCCTGCAGGCGCTGCACGGTGACCGGCTTGGGCTTGGTGTCCGGCTCCACCCAGGCATTCTCAGAAGGCTGGATGTAGCTGGCAGCGGCCATGCCGGCGACGTCCTGGACGACGGTCAGCACCACGGCTGTCTCGGTCTGTGTGCCGTCGTCGACGTCCAAGATGCGCACTGGCATGCGGGCAACGCCGCGCCGTGGCCACGACAGGGCACGCACCTGCCCGCGCTTGAAGGGGCCGGCATCCTGCCGTACCCGGATCTTCACCCTGCAGGGCAAGCTGCTCACTGCCGCCACTTCGCGCGCCGCAACCCGGCCCGCGAGCGCAGCGTTCCACAGGCCGGGATAGTTCTTGCGACTGCTGACGACACGGCCCTGCGCCTGAACGCTGGCCAGATTCTGGTAGGTGACAGCTGCGTCCTTGTTGGTGGCGATATCCCGGTAGACGACCGTGATCTCGTTGACGCTGCCTTCCAGCATCGGCTGCTGCCACTCCAGCAGTTCGATGATGTTCGCCGGGCCGATCTCTTCCAGGGTGGCTGGGTCATAGTCCGGCCGCACCAGCACCAGCTCGGTCAGCCCCGTCACCGGATCCTCGATGCGCATGCCACCAATGTGGTCGCACACCATGTCCATGAACTCGCCTGCAGGAACTGATCGGGACCACTTCAGGCACAGGCCGAACCCTTCGTTCTTCAACGTCTGTGCCGCCTTGCGGAAGCTCTCGTCGTTGATCACGTCGATCGGGTGGCCCATGCCCTCAGTGCGCACCTGGTAGATGATGTGGGCCGGGTTCATCCCTTCATCGATCTGCACCAGGTCGCCCTGCCAAAGCCCCTTCTTCCAGCCTTGGCGCCAGCGCGAGACCTTCTTCGTCCAATTCTTGATGTACGGGTTCATGGCCGACACCTGGCCATTGAAAACCGTCGTGAACAGGCCACGGGCAGCTGGCCACGGGCCGGGCACCAGCGACTGCAGATAGGTGCTTGGCATCTGGGCGGGCTCGCCCATGCGCACCTCCAGTGTGCCGACGATGCCGCCTTCGCCCTTGTCGCCGCCGAAGATCTCCGGCGCCAGAATGGTGATCGATCGAGATGCTGTAATCGGGCCGGTGGCTGGCACCGTCCTGGGGATGTTCATCCCGAGTACCTTGGTCCACGCCGTTTGCGCGCTGCCGTCCCAGACCTTGCGATCGCCCACGCGGATCTCCCGCAGCGCGTCGACCGGGCCAAGGCATTCGCCCATGTAGAGGGCCATGTAGTAGCGATAGCCTACGGTCTGTTTCTTGCCACTACCCACGGCCAGCCTCCTCGCGGGCGATCGCCGCCAAGCGCCGTGCGAAGGCGTCGTCCAGCGCTTCGAACTGCTCTACCGGCAGGCCTTCATCCAGGAAGCGACGCAGATCCAGACCGTGACGATCCATCCAGGTGCGGATGCCGGCGGCGCACAGCACACCGCTTTGCTCGCCCAGCTTGGCCGCGCGGGCGTGCTCGACGGTAACCAGGACAGGACGATCCATCACTTCTTGCCACCCTTGACCTTGATCGGTGTGGTGCGCAGATCGCCGTAGAACAGCACGTTGGGATCATCAATCCAGTTCGTACCGAAGACCATGCTGCACTCGCGACCGTCCTCGGCGGTGGGGACATTGAAGTCCTCCAGGGCGGCCGGCTTCGGAACCGTAGGCTTCGGGCGCATCACGTAACTGACGATCAGCGCCACGATCATTACGACGATTTGAACCCACATGGGAGGCTCCTTTAGAAGATGGGATCGGGTCCGAAGGGGTTCTTCGGCGGGATGGTGTGCTGGCCGCCGTAGTTCAGCGCGTTGTTGAACTTCTCGTGGCAGATCTGCAGGGCATGGCCACAGCCGGGGTAGGCGGACACCAGTGCGCCCGCAGCGAGCGGCGCTGCGGTAAGCAAGGTGAGGGTCGGCCCAACATGGCCCACCACGAAGCGGTACTCGATGGCCGTGCCCTGCACCCATTTGATGAAGCCGCCGACGAACCAACCGTCCGGCTTCGCCGCGAAGGCAGTGGACGTGATCGTCTGAGCGGATGCGGCCGACAACACGCCATCGACTCGGAACAGCTCCGGATTCAGGCCGCAATCGGCATCGAACAGCGCGAACGGGCACTGCGCCTGCCAGCATCGGCGAAGGCCGTTCGTCGCGGCGGCGCCGGCATTGCTCTGGCAGGTCAGGATCAGATCATTCTGTCGCTCGCTGAAGTCGCTCAGCACGCCATTCCAGGTGCCGCGGATCGCGCCGTCGCTCTTCCGGATCCGTCGCCACCGAACAATGATCCGATCGGTCGGCGGATAGGGCCGCAGCACCGAAGCCAACGTGAGGGACAGCGGTACGGTCACCTCAAGATTGGACCTGGCCTCCTGGGCAGACTGGCCAAGTCGGCCGCGCTTGATTGCCTCGGGGCTGAACGACTGCGAGTCGTAGATCTCCACCCGATCGCTGGACGTGTAGCGCCAGCGCTGGGAACCACGCCCAAACTCATACAGCTCAACATGGCGGGAGAACAGGCTCACGGTTCGCTCTCCTCAGCGCCAATGCCGGCGAAGGACACGCGGCAACGCGCGACGCCCTCACCATCGGTTTCATGGGACAGCTCCACGGTGTCGGAACTGAGGCGGGCCAGCACCATCCAGCTGATCAAGCGGATGGCACTCGGCTGCAGGGCGATGCCGTGCGGCGCGTCCAGCTGCAGGAACTCCCGCTGTGGATCCAGCTCCGTGGCCTCAATCAGCTGCCGGTACAGCACCTGGCCACTGAACAGCTCGATGCGTAGGTGACGACGACCTGCCTGGGCGCGCCCGAAGCGGGCCACGCCTGCCCACGCCACCACGATGCCGCTGGAGGTTGTCAGGGCTGGCTCGACCAGCTCCAGGTCATCGGCCCAAGACGGCACCCACAGCGCAGCCGCGCGGCCCTGCAACCAGTACAGCAGGCTGCGCAGGTTGGCCTGCTCGGTGCGCCCCCAGGTTTGCCAGGCGTGCGACTGCAGTGGCCATGCCTTGCCGGTGATGTCATCGACGGCAACAGGGCCGATATCGCCATCGATCACCACCAGCTGCCGGCCGAACTCGGCCGTCTGCGCCTGGTCGAGGTCGGGGCGCTGCTCCAGCACAGGTCGACCGCGATAGACCGCCGCCGGCGCCGCTGCTGGCCAGTCGCAGGTCTCCACCGCAGCCAGGCGCACGGTCGACCGCATGACCTGGTCGGTCACGCGTTCCAGGCTGGGGGTCTCGGCAATGCGAGCTGTCCTGCAGGGAAGCACCCGTGTGCCAGGTGCCCAGGCGTTGGCCGTGGGGCGGGCCAGCTGCAGACTGTCGGCGGCAATGTCGGCCACTTCCACCAGCTCGTAGGTGGTGACGTCCTTCCAAAGCATGGCCAGGCCGCCGGGGCGGTAGTCGCGCTGCGTAGCGGCCTGTACCGGGATGGACTGCACACCCAGCGCCAGGCGCGCACTCAGCCACGACACGTCGTTCCAGACCGGCAGCGCCCAGGTACGCGCCGACCAGTCGAACAGCGCGTGTTCAAGCACCTGGCGCTCGCGCCGGTCGGCCAGCACGCTGAACTCCCAAGAGCGCCTCGGCGAGCCACGCAATGGGAATCGGGCTTCGCCGCCGCCGATCGACTGCTGGACGTCGGTCGCCCAGGCCAGCGTTTCGGTGACAGGCCGCTCCCAATCCGGCGGCAGCATCCACGCCGACATGCGATTGCCGGTAATCGTGACGGTGCGGCGCCCCAGGGCCACGAAGTCGTAGGACAGCGACGCCGCGATTACCGGCGGACCTTCTGTCGTGACCGACAGCTGCCAACGGCGCAGCTGCAGGGCCGAGAATGCCAACGGCGGGGCGCCAGGACCTACCAGCTCGACGCCTTCGCCGTTCTCAAGAGTCACCGACGCCAGGGTCTGCTGCTGGAGGTATGAGTTCCAGACCTGGACGTAGCGCACCTGGTTGGTGACCAGGTTGCCCAGGTCAATGCGCAGAGGCAGGACGTGGATCTTGTAGTACCAGTCATCGAACGAGCTGCGCAGGTTCGGACCAGCTGACCGCTGCTCGGGTTCCACCACCGTGGCCTCATGGCCAGGCCCCACGTGGAAACCAACGCCTGCCAGCGCAGCGCGGAACTGCAGCGGGATCCTGGTGCGCGGGAGACTCAGGTTGGCGCTGCGCCAGTTCGGTCCCGTGCTGCTCTGGGTGGAAAGAATGACGCCCATCAGGACTTCCGCACCGCCCAGCCATAGTTGCCGCTTGCTGGCGGTGAATTGGTGACGCTGCTCATCGCCAACTTACGCAGCCAGGGGAACACCACCCAAGTCTCGTCTGCGATCGTGACTTCCTGCTCGGGCTCCAACCTATCCATGTAACAAGCGCGCAGGCCGATGACATGGCCGATCGGGGAGTGGTAAGGCGTGGTGCCAGGCCGCCGGACGGTCAACTGGATCGGCTGAAATACGCTGCGGCCAGAGAACGTGTTGTCATCCGCGCCCGCAAGCACGTAGCCAAGCCACATGCTGTCGTAGCTGTCGGATGTCGTTGCTTGGTAGATCGACCCGACGCCGCTGCCGGCCTGGCCCTCTACACCGAGCGCTCCGCTGAAGTAGTTGCACAGCTGGTGGTAGCTGTTGCTCCTTCCATCCTCAATGCAATCGGCACGAACATGGCCACAGCCGGTGTTGCTGGTGTTGTTGCCAAACAGGACCACGTTGGACCCGTTGGGGCCGATCAGACCGCTCCAGCCACCGGTGCGCGGCCAGTAGGTTCCGTCAACATAGGTACCGCCGGCGTAGCTGCCGGCCTTCTCCAGTACGCCGAATGCATGATGGCGGTACTCGCCAGCGACTGCCTGAGCGATCGCGGCATGGATCGCGGTCCCGTTGGAGAAGAGTTTCAGGCGCGGGAAGGGGCCGGTCAGCTCGTAGGACAAGATGTCGCGAGGAGATGCCAACGGCTGCTGCGCCGGGGTCGCGCCTCCGTCGTAGCCAATGGAGATGCGCGATCGCAGGCTGTCCTGACCGGTATTGAACAGGTGCACATAGTCCGAAACCCCAGGAATGCGGACCGTGGCAGTGCGATTGGCACCTGACAGCGTGTTGCGTTCGACGGTCCAGCCATTGGCCTGCGCGAACTGCACGACCAGGTCGATCAGCGTCTGAACGTTCGGGACATTGTTGAACTCGGCGTATGCCATTTTTCACTCCAAAGCAAAGGCGGCGTATTCGCCGTCGCCGGTTCGATACACGTTCGGCACCAGCAGGTAGTCCACACCATTCACGGTCACGATCTGCTCCGCCGTGGCGCCAAAGGCTGGTGTGTAGAAGACGCCATCGAAGCTGCCGAAGAACTGCCCGCGCTCTGGCATGTCGCCAACCTGCCCACCTCGGTCGTAGTTGCCAGGCACCCAACCAATGCCGACGAGCTGGCCACGTTGCAGCCAACGCTGACCGTCAAGGCAGTTCCGGAAGTTCTGCTGACGGACGCCACGTGACCACGGCAAGGTCATTCGCGCGGTCGTCAAGGTGGTGCCGCTGTAGAAATTCCGAATCGGCATCCACGCCTGGACCGGACTGAACAGATACCCCTGACTCAATGCCAGGTTGCCGCTGCCATCAGCGTTCGCGTTCCAGAAGTTCGAATGCTGGTAGGTGTCCAGCGACGCCTGCGCGTTCCTCCCCAGGAAGGACGCGCCGATGAACAACGGATAGCTCCAATCCCCCGGCAGGTGCTCAGGCAGGATGAAACCGCCATACATGGCGTCGTAGCGACCATTGATGCGGGTGATCACCTTGAAGCAACGACCGTTGGCGATGAACCAGTACTTGATGGGCGAGTTCACGCCCAAGATCGAGATGTAGTTCGAATTGGTGCCAGGCGGGTCGATGCTCGGCAGTGCGGGGTTGTACGCAACGTGGCCGCGCAGGGTCATGTTGTAGTAGTTGCTGGCCGGCACCACCCACGCCAGCAGCGACAGATAGATCTCATCTTCACCAGCGAGCCCGCGTCCCTTCAGTGACACGAAATCGTTGGCCGCGATCGGACCGCTGGCTACGCCGCCGACGACCTGCCATTGCTGGTTCGCTGCCACCAGGGCCGCGTTGGTGGTCAGGAAATCCCGAAGGCGGGCCATGAGGTCGGTGATGTTGGCTGCGGTGTCGGTTGCCCAGGCCATGTTCAGAGTCCCAATACTTGGCGGATCGCCGCAGAGTTGCGGTTGATCTTGTTGATGATGGTTGTGTCGCTGCCGGGGTCATCCAGGTACTCGCCGAACAGCTCTGGCGACACCTGGTTGATCACTCGCAAGCCCAACTGCGCGGCAGTGCTCGGCGGCGCCGAAGCTGCGCTGGTGAACACGGGGGACCGTTGCAGCATGGGCATCGATGCCACATGCCCTCCGTCGGCATAGCCGCGCCAACGATCGATTGCCGCCATACCGACCTGGTTGAAGGCCGACAGGAATGCCAGCGCACCGGGCTGGCGCACCACCTCCTGTCGGTGGACGAACTCACCGGCGTGAACAAAGCCCGCCAGTTGGTACTTGCCACCCGGTCCGGTGAAGCCGCCGCTGGAGTAGCCGGCCGCGCTGGAAACGGCCATTGCCGCAGCAGCAGCCTGCATCTGACGGGCCGCCTGGGAAATCGCCTGCGCGCCGACAATGAGTCCCACGCTGGACGAACCAAGGGTGGTGGCCGAGGTCTCCAGTTTGGAGGCACCCACACTGACGATCGCGCCCGCGGCCGCAGTAGCTGCCGCAGCCTTGGCCATGTCCTGCGCGCCGTCACCACCGCCATTCCCTTTGTCGCCGGCGAAGAGCCCCATCAACTTCATGGTCGCGGCCTGCGCCAACTGCGCGGCCGCGAATTCGGCAATGCCTTGGGCGATGCTGAGGAAGAAGTTCCGCACCGACTCGGATAGCGAATCGGTTTGCATGATCAGCGAGGTGAACAGGTTCGAGAACGATCCTTCAAGCGTGTTACGGATGGACTGTTGGAGCAGGTTTGTGGTCGCCTCCATCTCCTGCAGCTTGAGTTTGATCTGCTCTACGTTTGCCACGGCAGCAGGATCACCCAGCGCCTGAGCTGCGGCCTCCATTTGGGGAACCAGCTCACGGAGGGCACCTGACTGCTGACGGTAGAGATCGACCACGCGCTGCTGCGCGCCCGCCTGAGTGATCAGGCCAGCCTGCAGCTCCAGCTGAATCCGCTGCTGCTCCAGTGCAATCCCGCCAATTACCCTGTCGTAGGCCTCCTGCAGATTCTTGAGGTCAGTACTGGCCTTGCTCAGATCCATCAGTTTGGAAATGTCGGCGGCATCCGCTGCTCGGCCCGCAGCCTCCAGCTCTTCCTTCAGCTTCGTCAGCTCGCGCGTGGTCTTGGCCAGCTCTGCGTCGGGACCACGTCCTTGCAAGGCTGCAATGCGATCACGGATGTCCAGCATCTTGCGGTCGGCTTCGACCCGGAGGTTGGCCAGATCCAGCTTCTTGGCTTCGTCCAGCAGGTCCTGCTTGGTCTTCGCCGAAGCGTTCTGGAAATTCCCCTCGGCAATGGCCGCCTGGATGCGGGACGTTTCGGTCGCCTTCTTGCGGGTCTCATCCAGCGTTCCGACCAGATCGATCTGCTGCTTGAGCCGCTCCAGCTCCCGCTGTGCGGCGGCCTCATCTTTCTGGCTCTCGGTCTTGGGCGTCTTTCGAGTGCGCTCTTTGAACTTCTCCTGCAGCTGGGCGACCCGCTTGTCATAGGCGCCGCCGCTGACGCTGCCATCGTCGCCGAAGCTGACACCCTTGAGGAGGTCGCTTCCTGGATTGGCCTTGCGCAACTCGCGGAACTGCTTGGCAACCTCTTCGGTTGCCTTCTTCAGCTTCTCGGCCTTGCTGGCACCCTCTTCGAGACCTGAAGCGATCGCCTTGGCGGCTTCGACGCCGGCATCTTGGACCCGCTGGGCCTGGCCGGTGCTCTCGGCGGCATTGACGTCACGATCGTAGGCGGCCCGCGCCTTGCGGAGCCGGTCGATCTGCTTGATCTGCTGGTCGTAGTAGTAGCCGATGGCTGGGGCATTACCGTTCTTCAACGCCTGCTGCAGTTGCTCGGTCGTACCACGCATCGCCGCAGTTTCTGCCCGGAGCATCGCTTCGGAGTCGGTGCGACCGATGTCCTTCAGTCCTTGCCAGACGCGCTTAAGCGTACGAGCAACGGCATCCCACGCCTGCTCCAGATATCCGGCCCGCGACTCCATTTCTCTGACACGCTGGTCGCTGACATTGGCGATGGCCTCCAGCGCTGTCTTGGCGGCGTCGGTCGCCTTGCCCTGGTCCTCCAGTGCCCGAACCTGTTCGTACACCGCTGCGGTGAGGAAGTGGTACTGCTCGTTGAGCTTGGCCAGCGTGGCCGAAGGCGCCTTGGAGACCTCGACCACCTTGGCGGTGGTGCCCTCAATCGACTCGCCCGTCAATTTGGCCAGGTTGACTGCGACGCTGATCGCTGTAGACAGGGTGTTGGCGGTCAGCTTCCCGCTGGCCGCAAGTTGCTGCGCAGCTGCCGTTGCATCGGAGTATTCGCCAGTGACCGCACCGACAGCATTCGCCTGGGCATAGAGCTGACCACTGGACACGCCAAGTGAATGGCCTGTCGAGATCACAGCGGCGTCGAAGGCTCGCAGCTGCTTGTAGCCCTGCAGCGCGGCAAAGCCAACAACACCCAGTCCGGCGGCCACACCGCCCAGGACGACCACCGCGGGATTGAGCGCACTGGTGAGCGCGCGCGCGGCGGGGACCACACCGCCGAAGGAATCCTTCAGCTGGCCACCCTGCTGGATGGCCACCATCCAGATCGGCATGCCGCTGACGATGCTGGTGGTGATATCGGTGATCTGCGCCGGCAGTTGGCGCATGGCCATCTGGTACTGGCCGGCCGAGATCGCCCCGGCGCCCAGGCTGCGGCTGGTCGCTTCGGCAACCTTGACGGCGTTGCGTTGGACATTGATGCCCGCGAGGGCACGGTTGTACTGCTCGCGGCTGATGCGGCCGGCATCCACCGCCACCTTGAGCTCCTGCTCGTCCCGCTCCAGCTTCTGCAGCTTTACCGATGCACTGTCATAGCGCCCCAGGGCGCCCTCAACAGCACGCTGGCGCTGTTGCTCCGACCGAGCCAGGCCTGCTTCCTGCTTATCCAGCGCCTTGAGCGCGCTGTTGTAGTCCTCGGTGGTAATCAGGCCGCGCGCCATCACCCGATCAAGCATCGCCTCGGTGTCGGCCAGATCGGACATGCTCGCCGCGCCGCGCTCCAGACGTGCATCGAGCTCGGAGATGAGGCGGATCTCATCGGCCACTGTTTTCTGCACCGCCGCGCCGGACGTTCGGACG
The DNA here is from genome assembly GCF_000158575.1 of Stenotrophomonas sp. SKA14. NCBI lineage: Bacteria > Pseudomonadati > Pseudomonadota > Gammaproteobacteria > Lysobacterales > Lysobacteraceae > Stenotrophomonas > Stenotrophomonas sp. SKA14. Next base: position 192,130 of record NZ_DS999412.1, on the reverse strand, counting down.
CGATCTGCGGCGGCCGCCACATCCGTCGACATGGCCTTGGCTGATTCTCCTGCCGCGGCCATGCCCGCCGCACCGGCGGCCGCCTTCTGGCCAGCATCCTCCATTTGGCTGCCCGAGGCGGCACTGTTGCGGGCGGCCCGATCCAATGCGTCAGCGGCCTTCTTCGCCTCTTTCGTGACGTCGCCCAGGCCGGCGCCGGCATCCTGGCCGGCGCCCTTGACCGAGGCGAGCCCCTTCTGGACCACTGGCAGCGCCTGGCGCACCTGCTCGATGTCCAGGGCGATACGCATCGCCAGTTCGAGGTTGCGCGAGGAAGCCATTGTTATTTCAGATCCTTCAGCAAGGTGGTCATCGAATTACCGCCGGCATACGCAGCGTTGACGTCGGTAATGCGTTCCCGCCGTGCCCGCCGCTGCTGAGCCTGGACGTGCTCCCAGGCGAGGGATATCTGGCGCTTGGTCATGCGACCGATATCGCCAAAGCTGTGGCCGTAACCAGCGTTGATCAGGTCGGTGAAGACGCGTCCGTAGCCGACGGGACTGCCTTTTGACTGACGGCGTTTCGGAGCAGGCGGCGGAGAAAAAAACTGCTATTGGCCTGCCACCACAACAGCAGCATCTGTTCACCGTCGGATTCGTTGAGCGTCTCCAGCCACGCTTCCTGCTCCCGCACCTCGGCTGCGTGATCCTTGGCATCAGCCGGCGGCGCTGCGATCGAACATGCCAGTAGATGCCGGATCAGGTCCGGGTGGGACATAAGTGCATCCATCACCTGCAGCATGGAAGGCGGATCGGTGCCTTCGAACATCGGCTGCAGATCCCCAACCAGTGGTGCGGCGGTCTGCAGGATGCGAGCGGCCTCAAAGAAGCCGTATTCGCGCACTGTGATGGTCTTTCCGCCGAGCTGCCCCTGCTGCTGGCCGGCCAGCACGTCCAGCTCACCGGCTACGGCCCCCGGATCCTTAGAGCCGGATCCGGAGGGCTGTTGACCGACATTGCCGATCACCTTGGCCATCAGGCTGCATCCACCAGCAGGGCACGGGCGTACAGGCCGAAGCGCGGATCTGCCTGGCGGACCGGGTCGATCTTGGCCTCGCCGGTGAGCGCAATCTCACCGAAGGTGTCGTTGATCAGCGACAGCGTCTCCGAGGCCGGGAAGGTGACGCGGTGCACCTCGCCGCGGAAGCGCATCGTGGTGCCGTCAACGCTGTTGACGCCGTCGAAGAGCACGTAGTACTCGGACTTGGTGCTTTCGAAGACCTTCACCAGGCTGTGCGCAGCGTACTCGTACGTCTTGGCCACCACCGCCGTCTTAGCGGTGAGGAAGGTGATGATGCCGGTGGTCAGGTTGACGGTGTAGTCGGTGTCCAGCACCAGCGGTGCGGCCGGGGTGCCCCCTTCCAGTGCCAGCGCGCTGATCGCCGCATACTCCAATGCGACCACGTCACCCGGCTTGACCGTACCAATGGCCTCGTTTGCCGCTGAGCCGGCAGCCAGCTCCATGCGGGTGCCGTCCGTGGCCAGCGCCAGGTGATCGGTGTTGAGCTGGCCCAGGGTCAGATTGACGCCGAGGTTGCGCTCGGTGGTCATGGTAGCGCCGACGCCGCGCACACCCGACCAGCTTTCCTTCTTGGTTTCACGGGAGCTGGACATGGTCAGCTCCAGGACGCTGGCATCGTACGCCCAGCGCGCCGGCGCGCGGCTGCCGTCGGCATTGCGCAGGCCCAGGTACACGCGCCCCTGCAGGGAGAAATATTCGGTCTCGGACATGGCTTACTTCGCCTCCTGGGCGCTGGCAGTGGTCGGCTGGCCACTGGCCTTGCGCGACGTGTTGGGGAAAAAATCAGCCTCGGGGGCGTCGATGAAGCCGCGTTCGACTGCCCAAGGCACCAGGTCGGCGGGAACCTCGACTGTTTCGCCGACGGCAATGGGCTTGCGCGACAGCGTCAGGCCCGGCTTCTTGATCGTGTATTTCTGGGTGGTCATCGGGGGATCTCAGGTTGAAGAAGGGCCTGGGTCTTCCATACGTCGACCCACAGGGCGGTAGCGGCGTCGTAGTCCTCGAGGTTGCCCTCGATGAGCTGGCAGGCACGGCCACCGGCAATGGGCGGCGTCCAGCCCAGCAGTGGTTGGCGAACCTTGCCCAGCAGGATCCGGAGCTCATCGATCACCTGGGCGCCGCGCTGTTCGCGGTAATTGCGGCACACGGTCACCACCGCGAAGTTCACTTCGACCAACTGCGCCAGGCGCGTCTGCTGCCCGGGAAACGAAGCGCCGGTCTTGGTCTCCAGCGGCATCTCGCGGGCCAGCAGCACGTAGCAGCACGGTGCAGGGAAGTCGCGCAGCGCCTGGACTGCGGCATAGTCGGCGCTGCCCTGCACCTGACGCAGTTCCTTGTCGCTGACGCCCTGGCGGATGCGATCGCGCACCAAGCCAATGTCGAAGGGCTGCGTGCTCACCGGCCGTAGTCCTGCAGGGTGCCGTGGCTGAACTCCCGCGGCGGTGCGCAGACCTCGGGGGCGCCGCCACTGGGCGCAGGCAGCGGGTCATCGGCACCGAGGCTGAACTTGCCATCGCGCACCAGCTCCAGAAAGCGCAGTGCTTCCTTGTAGTCGCGCACCACCGGATCGGTCCGCTCCTCGGTGTTGACCCGGTCCTTATGCAGCAGGTAGCGCGCAATCCATCGCGCCCAGGTGGACACGATGCCCGGTACCGGCGCCGGCAGTGGCACCGGATAGGGTTTGGGTTTGCGCATGACCAGGTAGCCGTTGATCACGCCGTCGGCGTCGTCCAAGGCGCGCTGCACGTGCGCGGCCGCCTCATCGGCGACCGCCACGTCGGCCGGGTCGAAGGCACTGCGATCGCTGCCGAGCAGCGTGGCATCCATCAGCGCATCGTCCACGACCGGATAGCGCTCCGGTGTGGCCACCTGCGCCAGTTCCTGGGCGAGCTTGGCCGCCGACAGCAGTGCGAGCGTGCAGTAGGACATGACGGCCAGTTACTCCAGCTCTTCCGGAGTGGCCGGTTCGTCACCGAGGACGCCAGCATCCTGGTAGTCCTCGGCCTCGTCCCAGGTCATCTCGATCCATGCCGGCGGCTTGATGACCACGCCGTTGTGCTTGAACGGACTGAGTACTTCGAAGCACCAGGTGCTCGGCGCATCATCGTCACCAGCTGTGGCGGTAGCAGGCGCAGCAGCATCGAGAGACGCAGCATCAGGCGCAGACGCTTCCGCTCCGTTGCCGTCGTCCTGATCAGCCGCTGCCTGATCGCCCTGTGGCTGGTCCACTGCGGCTCCATTGGCTGCGGAGACGGCCGACGAGGCGGACTCTGGTTCGCCGCGGCCTTCCTCCGGCACCGAACCGTCCTTTGCCGGCGACGCATCGGCCGCCTTCTCTTCCGCGACCTCCGGCGCATCGGCCGGCTTGTCGTCCTGGACGGTCTTGGGTGCGCTGGGCAGTGCGGTGCGGGGCTTGGCCACGACGGGATCTCCGAATAGGTGTGGTGCCGTGCTCTCCGGCTGTCACGCATGGTTCTCCGTGCTCCGCACAGCCAGGCCCGCGTTCGCCTGGTGCTGCCGCTCGCTGGGTTGTACGGATGAGCGGCAGCCAATCCGGCGACGTCCTGTCGCCGGCTGCGTATTACAGGCCGGCGCCCTGAATCAGGTAGCCGGCAGCCATACCGGCCAGAACCGGGGTGGCGTCGTTGCTGACGCCGTAGATCCAGCTCTTGGCATTCGCATCCCAGTACGGAAGCTCGACCAGCGGCATGCCTTCGATGCGATAGCCATAGCCATAGCTGGGCTCCTCCACGTTGGCGTTCACGTCCGCACCAGGGCTGACGTAAGCCAAGACAGCCGAAGTACCCCAGACGTCACCGAAGGCACCGTTGTCGTCGGCCACCACACCACCACCGACCACGATGTTGTCGATCTCGAAGATCTGCTTGAGCAGGTCCAGGGTGACCTTGCGCACGCCTGTGTTAGCCGAGCGATCGATCAGCTTCGGATGCTGCTTGAGCTGCTTGAACGACTTGGCAGACAGCAGCATGGTGTTGGGATACAAGCCGATGCTGTCACGCACCGCTTCCTTGCCGGTTTCGACATCCTGCGCCGGGTTTGAGGCGGCGTTGGACCACACGTTGTTGCCAGCCAGTGTCACCTTGTGATCGTTGTCGTAGTTGCTGGCGGAGGTGGCGATCTTGGCGCTGTCCACCTCGTACTCCAGCAGCAGCGAGCGCAGCGCGGTGTTGACAGCTCGCGTGCCCAAGTTGATGCCAGGCACCTGGCTGGCGTCCTTCATGTGCTCGCGTGGCACAAGGGCTTCCAGTGCACTCGGGATGATCGAGTAGGGCTTGCCCTGGTAGCCAAAGCGGATCCGCTTGGTGTTCGAGCCAGGGGCACGCTTGGAGTTGTAGATCTTGAAGGATTCCTTGCCGAACTCGATCACCTGGCCGCCATAGGCGGCGACATCGGCGAAGGGGAACAGCGCGGTGGCCACGAGCTGCGCCTGGCGATAGCCACGGGCGTGCTCGGAAAGGATCGGGTCAACGACGCGAACCTGGCCGGGGGTCATCTGTGCGGACATGTAAATCTCCTGCGGCGCTTGCCGGTCAGTTCGGGATGAGGATCACTTCGAGCACGTCGCCGTCGGCGGCGGCCTTGGCGCCAGGTGCCGCGCGGGCGACGACCTTGCCCGCGTCAGCCGTGACGGCTTTGCCGTCGACGCCGACCTCAAGGGCAGCGCCCGCAGCAATGGCGGCACCTGCGGTCACCTGGGTCGTGCCCAAGACGTCAACCGGAGCCAGTTGTCCGATCGCCGCATCGGAGCGCGTGACGCCGTAGGCGTTGCCGCCGGCAGCTGCTACGCCGCCCGCCGGGGAGACGAAACGGTTGTTGGTAAGGGCTGCCGTGGCCAGCACGGACAGCGTAAGCAGAGCGATGTTCTGGGACATGGTGGGCTCCTGGATAGATGAGTCAGCCGCCGACCGCGGCGACTGCAGCTGCCCAAGACGTGCCAGGGTGCTGCTGCTGATAGGCCTTGGCCTTGTTGAAGAGATCCGCGCGGCCTGCATCCACATGCACTCCCGCAGGCGCTGCGAAGTTCGCGGCTGCGTTCGGCGCGTCGCCAGCGGACTTCTCGCTGAAGTCCACCGCCTTGGGCAGGCTGGTCAGCAGCTCGCGCAGCACCGACTCCGCCGGTTTGGTCACCGTCGTTTCGCCCTCGGCAAAGTTGAGCGGTTCCTTGCCATTGGGCTGGGCCAGCAGCAGCTCCACCACCGCCGGCTGCTGACGGGGCAGCAGCTTGCCTTCCTTCACCAGGCCTTCGGCGAACGCCACTGCATCTTCGCGTCGCGCGGCCTGCTCACGGGCGGCGAGGGCCTTCTCGCGAGCGTCCAGGGTGGAAGCCTGCTGGTCGAGCTGCTGCTGGCGCTGTGCGTGCTCGGCGTTGTTCTGCTGGGACATGGGGTCGATCTCCGATTTGACCTGTTCACGAGTGGGAGGCGTTGCCTGGACGGGCGCAGGCGCACCGAGGGCGCTGCGCGGGAACTGGGTGAGCAATGGCGATGCGAAGAGGGCCGACGCGCGCGAGTTGTCGTCATCGCGTGTGCTGCTCTCGATGCCGCGGATCTGCCAGTCCGGAATGACCTGGTCGGCTGTCTCCAGACCCTGGGTATCGATCAGCCAGTCGCGGAAGCGGCGGAACAGATCCGTCAGCGTCCAGCCCAGCGGGGCCAGCGACATGGCAAAGCACGCAGCGTCATCGCCTTCGGCGAAGGAGGCCGACTTGAGCCCCTTTACTGCCGGCGGCTGCGCACCCAGGAAGCCGATGTGGCGCAGGTAGTACTTGCCCGGCGTCGGGTTCCCCGGCGAATCGGGCATGAAGATGGAGGCGCTGATCTTCTTGAAGCGGCCGTTGTTGACCAGCTCCGCGAAGGCAGGATCTACCTCGTGCGGTTCGGCCATCAGGAGGCCGTCCTTGGCCTGAAGCACTTTGCTCCAGCCATAGGCCGGGTCGTCGGTTTTGGGATGGCCCACCACAATGGGCGCTTCGTGCAGCGCCGGATCGTAGCTGTCGGCGATCTGCTGCACATCCGCCTCGCTGAAGGTCAGCGTGCGGCCGTCTTCGGCAACGTGCGTGCCGGCTTTGAAGATCTGCAGGGTGGCGGCGGGCTGGTTCATGCCGCCAGTTTTCCCGCGCCAGAGGTCGCTGTCTTTGAAACTGGTTTCCAACTTTCGAGGGCGGCAGCGGACTGGCTCATGCCCTCCTTTTTCCCGCAGTACCGTCTCACGTCTTGGGACGGTGCATTGCAGAGAATTTCAACCGCAGATGCACGATGCGCGTGCGGTGATCGTCCTGCGTGGAAACAAGTGCCAGTATCGGCCGCACAGGTGTGTCAGACACCAAGCCGGTGTGGGTGACGCCCGAGTGTGGCGGCGCGCCTGTAGCGGCGCGCAGAGCGCCGCTTATGCGTGAGCTACTCGAAGGCGCCGCTCACGTGATCCTGGGCGATATCCAGCAGCTCCTTCTCATCTTCGCGACTTACACCCAGCCACGGGCGAGCGGCGATGGTGTTCGTGTACGCAGGCATTGTGACCGAGCGCTTGAAGCGCGCGTTCCTACGACTGGCTTTGACGAACCGGCTGCCGCCCTTACCCGTCTTCAGGTGGATATTGGCCGGACGCGCGGCGTGTTGGATGGTGCCGCCGAATTGGTGGATGGCGCCATAGGGTGCATTGGTACCGACCAGGACGGCGTCGTTCCCATCCGTTTGCCATGAGGCCATATCACCGAGCATGTGGAAATCGAACTTCAGAATCGGCACGCCGGGGCGCTTCTTCTGTTTCCAGCGTTTGTAGCTTGGCTCCAGTGCACGCCATCGCTGTCCGGTCGGATCACGCTCCTTCTTGGCTCGCTCGCGTGTCGACCTCAGCAGGTACTCGCCCCAGTCTCTCAGGATCAGTTGCCGTGCTTCGCCCTCCAGCTGGCGCAGCGCATCAGCCAGCGCAGGTGTTGCCGAATCCAGGGTGACTTCGAGCTGCGCCATCAGAGTGCTCCCTGCAGCAGCTGCAGCGTGCCATCGGCGACGCTGCGCTTGAGATCAGAAGGCATCAGCATCTGCAGCTGGGGCTGGATGGTGCTGACGCCCGTTTCCGAGATGGCCACGTCGACCACCATGAAGGCCGGGCGCCCCACCGCAAGGACATACCGCAGGTGGCCTGCGGCCACGTCCAATAGGATGGCCACCGCATCGAGCAGGCGGATAGGCAGCTCGGCTGCGGCGATGGCGACCGCGCCAGGCCGAGTGATGGGGAGCTGCTCAGCCAACACTGCAAAGGCCGCCGTCGCTGGTCGAACGGCAGCGCGCTGCAGCTGCGACACCAGACCGGGAGACAGTGCGCCGGCCAGGTAGCGAGCAGCGTGCGCGGCATCAGCGTCAATGCTGGCCAGCCAGCTGGCGTAGCCGGCCTGCAGGGCGTCCCTGGCACGCGGCCGCGCCAAGGCCCGGGCGGCACTGGCGGCAGCGGGCGCCGCTGGCAGCCGCGCGCCCGTCTCCAGTGCACTCTGCAGAGCGGAGGTCAGTTGGCCTGTCAGCGAGGGCGGTGTGACCGGACCACCACGCCCGCCGGGCCAGTGGTCCGCCGTTGCTCCAGGCGCGTAGCCGAAGCCAGGATCGACGCCTGCCGGCGTCAGCACCGTGCGCGGTCCACCGGGACTGCGCTGCCCGACCGTCACCGACTGCATCACAACCTCAGGGGCCGTGTCGGGGCCGTCCTTGCCCAAGCGGCGCAGATCGCGTTCGTTGAGCGCATCGACGTAGCACTGGCAGCCCCAGCCGTTGGCCGGATAGTGATAGCGCCACCAGGGATCATCATGGCGCAGCACCATGCCATTCCAGGACACGTGCAGTGGCCGGGGGTGTTCGACGGCATCGTTGTGGTTGTAGCGCCAGAACGGCCGTACCTTGATCAGCTGCTGCAGCTGGGCCCAGCGCCCGGCGTTGTAGCTCTGACGCAGGTTGGTTTCGTAGATCACCCGCGAGCGCCAGTTCCGGCCGCCGTTGTAATCCCAGCCATGCGTGGCCACGATGCGGTCGAAGTCTTCGCGGAACTGCTCCAGCGTGCGGCCTTCGGCGATGACACGGTCGATGGACTGCCGGAAGTCGGCCAGCAGTGCGTCACGGTTGGCACCGGCCACCATGAAGCTGGTGTCGTGCTGGGCGTCCCACACGTCCAGGTAGCTCTCGGTGAGCACGTTCTTCTTGCGACGGAAGAACTCGATTTGCTCCTGGAACGGCAGTTGAGCGTAGGCAACCCCAGCCATTGATCAGCCTCCTGCGCCCTGGACGTCGCTGCGGCCGGCCAGCGTCGCTGCCGTCATCGCATCGGCCATCACCGAGGCGTAGTCGTCCAGGGTCATGTTCGGATGTAGCTCGAACAGCCGGTCGCGCAGTTCCTCCAGCGAATCGACCTCATCGACCAGCTGGCGGATCTGCTCCACCCAACCAGCACCGAGGGGCGACAGTCGCCGATCAAGCTGCTGGCCCAGGCCGATGGCAGGATCAGGTGCCTTCGGGGTGCTGTCGGCAAAGGCCGCCGGATAGTGCCGGCGCAGCAGGCTACCCACCGTACCGCCGGCATCAGCGAACTGCGGCCCATCGATCGCTGTCGGTACCGCAGGTGGCTCCGGCAGCGCCTGGACAGGCTCGTAGTTGTCCCCATAGGTCTGGTCCATGTAGACCTGCTTGGGCTTGTAGCCCAGGTCGAGGATCTTCTTGTCGCGACTGGCAGTGGCGTCCAGATCCTCCGGCTCTTCCGTGACGCGGTAGACCCGTGGGATGGCTGCGCCGGGGAAGTTCCATTCGGTGAGCCAGCGCGCCGGCCCCTTGTTGAAGGACTCACACACCAGGTCTGCATCGGAGGTGATGATGTCGCGGCGCACTTCCCGCTGCAGCTGGTCGTTGCCCAGCTTGCCGGGTGTGCCCTGGGTGCTGGCGGTCTGGCCCAGCACCACCTTCTGGATGGTGGCATCCATATAGTCCTGCAGGGCCTTGTAGTCGGCCGTGCCACTGCGCCCGGCCTCCAGCAGCGCCAGCTCCATGCCCTTGGGCATGATGATGCCGCTGTCGGTCTGGATCGCGCGGGTGGCCTGCAGCAGCTTGGACTTCTCCGGATCGGTCGCCTCACTGTCGTACTTGCCCACTGCGGTGGGCATGCCGAACTTCTCCAGGAAGATCAGCCAGAACTTGAGCCCGTTGCGCTTGAACAGCACCGGCCAGTACAGCCAGTGCGCCAGCCCCAGGCCGTAGGGCTCATCGTCGTGATCGGCACCGGAGCAGAAGTTCCAGAAGTACGGCGCGAGTGCCGGGACGCCCTCCGTCATCTGGGTCTGGGTGAGCAGGCGCAGGTCGCCTTCCTTGCCGTAGCGGAAGCGTCGGCGATTGCGGACCTTGATCGCCTCCAGGCCGATGCGGGTGCCGTCGACCTTGTACAGGATCTCGGCCACGCCGTAGCCGTAGAACACGCCAAACAGCATCTTGCGGGTGACGTTGTCCCACCCGATCCCGTGCAGCTGCTCCTGCAGATACTCTGCCGCCTGGCGGTCGATGCGCTTCTCGCCACCGGGCTCCACCTGCCATTCGCAGGCCACCACCGAGTCCTGGCGCGATCCGAAGGTGGTTTTCACCTCCGGATCGGACAGCACCTGCTCGTAGATCTGCAGGTCATAGCCGCCCCGATTGCGCAGCACGCTATCAAAGGGCAGCAGCAGCGGCCCGGTGTAGCCACGGGTGATGTCGATGCCATCGGCGGTGGTGGCAATCTCGCGGCCGATCTCTGGGCGGGCGATGGTCATGCGAATCCTCCAAAATCATTGCCGCCGCTGACCGTGCCGAAGGCATCATCGGTCACGACGGTGGCCACGCCGTCGGCTCGGCCGTCGCCGATGTAGGCGCGAGCGCCGGCCGCCTGGAACTCGATGGGTACCGAGGTGACGTGGTTGAGCGCGGCAAACTGCATCAGGGCGCCTGCGATCGCGCCGTCGCCGTGGCGCACCAGTTCCGGATCCTGCAGGTCCTTGCGCTCCAGGCGCGGCACCATCGGAATGCCATCAACGTACTCCACGGCCCGATGGTCATCCTCCAGCGATGCGTCCCTGGGCACGGTGATGAATCCGTCCTCGAACAACGCGATGTACTTGGGCATCCATTCGCTGTACCAGGGGCGCGACAGGGTGACCTCGTGGATTGGGCCACCGCTGTAGCGGCCCGTCTCGGCATCGAGCTCGGCACGGCCGTAACGGTCGCCTGTGTACTCCATCAGAGTCTGGCCCGGCCCGGTGGCGTCGCCAGCGAACGACCAGCGGCCGCGGAAGCCCTCATTCAGCGCGTCCAGAAACGCCCACAGGATCTGCTCCTGCTGGCGGGTGGGCGCGTTGGCCATCTCGATCAGGAACGGCACATCCCGGCGCAGATCCTGACTGACCTTGGCCGGCTTGATGACCGAGAAGTGGCGGTGGCGCGCAAAGTCCATGCCGACCGCCCAGCGCCCAGTGAACCCGGCCACCGCAGCACGCAGCACCGGCAGCAGCGTGGTGGCGATCCAGACCGAGCACCAGATCTCGCGTTCCTTCTCCGAGCGCTTGGGGAAGTCGTCATCGAAGACCAAGCGCAGCACAGGGCGGACCTCGGACATGGCCCGATCGATCCAGACTGAGGGGATGGCCGAGCCATCTCCGTCGCGCGGGATGACATCCAGCTCCTCGCGCATGGCGGCCTTGCGCGGGCCATAGGCCGAGCGGATGGCGGTGTACCACTCCTTCTTGCCCTCGGCGGTGGCCACCTTGCCACGCATGGCGCAGACCCGCTCGTACAGGCCGTTGGACACGGCATCATCGAAGCTGATGCGGATCACCCCGGCCTTCTTGCCGTAGCGACCGGCCTGGACGTCCTGCACCAGCTGGTTGAACGGATTCTTCTTGCCGCGGTGTGTGGACCACACGCGGATCCGGCCACCCCAGATCAGCAGCGCGGTGGCTGATTCGAGCACCTTGGCCACGTCCTTGTGCAGCGCCGCTTCGTCCAGGTCGACCACGCCCTGCAGGCCGTGGATGTTCTCCGGGCGCGAGGACAGTGCCGTGATACGGAAACCACTGGCGAAGCGAACCCGGAAGGCCTGGATCTGCCGGCTGGTGCCGTCAGGCTGCTGGTCCTGGAAGATGTGCTGCTCGATACGCGAGGCTTGGCCTTGGGCAATGATCGGCGCGAACTTGGCCACATAGCCAATGAACTCCAGACCCTTTTCCTTGGTGTCGGCCATGTACCACACGTTGTCGCCGCCGGCGTCCTTGGCAGAAGCGGCGGTGATGGTGTCGCTCAGCGCCTGGGCGAAGGTGATGCCAGTGCGGCGCCCCTTCTCGCAGACCGCGATATCCAGCCCTTCCTGCATCCGGATCCATTCGGACTGATGAGCCATCAGCACACCGGCCTTGCTCGGATCGAAGTTGGTCGAGATCGAGCGCACGCTCTCAGGCAGCTCATCCCAGTCCAGGACGCGCTCGGTATCCGGCAGGGGACCCAGTGCACTCACTTAGCCGACTCCATGCAGCACCTTGTTGCGCCAGAACTCCACGCCCTCGGCGTCCAGGCCCTTGGCTCGCGCAGCCTCCTCGACCCGGCTGGCCGCGTCGACGAGCGCCTTCTGACGGATCTCGCCGGCCCACTTCTCGCGCACGATGGAAGAGCGGGTCAGCTCGGCAATGGCCTTGGCCGCCTTGCTGTACAGAGCAATACGGTCGGCGGGGGAGATGCTTTCATCGTCCTGGTCGGCGGCCTCCTGGAACTGCAGCAGCGCCTCGAACAGATCGGTCTGCAGCAGGCCCAACAGCGCGCTGCCGCGCTCGGCGGCATTGTCGGGCGCCTGCTCAGCAACCAGCTTCATGGCTTCGGTGCTGGCACTGATCGAAGCCAAGCGGCGCTTGAGCCGCTTGGCGCGTTCGTTGACGGTGGTCTTGCTGATCTCGTAGCCCTGTTCGCCCAGCCATTCGGACAGCGAGATGCTGCCACCGAAGGCGTTGGCAACCAGGCGCCGATCCAGCTCGTCACGCACATCGGCCGGCAACAAGTCGATCTTGCTCACGGGAGGCATGGGGTCACCAGTACTTCGGCGGGCGGGCGATCCCCGGACCGCAGTCGATGCTGTACTCGACGATGTCCACACCGTGGCGGGTCAGCTCCGCCGACCACGGCCCCGACGGGGATTTGGTGATGTCGATCAGGCGACGGGTGTCCAGGTAGTCCAGTTCCCGGCGAACCTCCAGCGCGGTGGCATCCGGGTACATGTCCTGGGCCGCGCCGGCCAGGACGGCTTCACCGATCGGATAGGGGCGTGAGCGATCCAGCACCAGCAACATCAGCCAGCGCAGCTGCTCCCTGCGCAGCTTGCCCAAATCCGGGCCTTGATTTCCGTGACTCACGGCGTGTTCCCCTTGCTTTGCATGTTCGTGATCTTCGAAGCCACTGCATCAAGCTTTGCCTCGATAACGCTCTGTCCGCGGGCATAGTCCTCGCGGCGGACGTAATCCTTCGCAACTTCCAGGCGGAAGTCGGTGAGGTGACTCTCAACCTCGCGCCAGCGCTTGCTGTCGTTGATCAGAATCGCCAGCTGCTGATCAGTGCGTTGTTGCAGCTGGTTGACCAGCCAGCGGCCGCCGGCGATCAGGCCGCCAAGCAGCGTGATGCCGATGCCTGCGAACCACACCAGGTAGAGCGGTTGCACTTCAACGATCATGGGTTGGTCTCGACGGGTAGGCGCTGTCCGGTGAGGACGCCGATGACGCGCTGGCAGGAGCGGACGTGGTCTTCAGCTTCGGTGACGATTTGAAGAGCAGTGCCTGCAACCTCTGGACGTAGTTGGGCGCTCGCATCACGTTCGACGGCGCCAGAGACGGCTTGGGACAGGCGGGCGGTGTGACAGGTGGCGAGGTCGTCGCGCAGCTGGAGATTGCCAGCGCGCAGGTCAGCCACAACAGCAGCAGGGATGGACGCGGACGCCTCCCGATCATCTTCATGTTGGTCTCCGATCTGGGCCATTTCCCTGGCCTGGGTATGCTCGGTGTCGCGAGCATTGCGCTCGCTTTCCAGTTGCGATTGAAGCGTGGTCACGCGCTGCTGCGCCCTGGCATCACGGGCTTGGGCGTCCAGCGCATTGCCGCGATAGAGAAGTGCTGCGGCAATGGCGACCAGCAGGAGCACCAGCAGCAGGGCGACCGTTGCGGTCAGGGTGCGGACCATCAGTACCGGCCCTCGCACATCGCGCGCTCAGCGGTGCGGCGGCGCTCCAATCCCTTATAGGACTTGCCGCCGGCATTGGCCCAGTTGCTCAGCTGGGCACATGCGAGGTCCCAGCGGCCTTGATTGGCGTAGACACGGATCCGCGGCTGCTGACCGTTGCGCAGCGTGCACAGGCCGTCCTTGACGCCAGCACCACCCGGACCGACGTTGAAGGCGAACGACGTCAGCGCGGCCGCCTGGTAGTCCGTCATCGGCACCTTGATGCAACTCTGCACGGTGTTCCAGGCGACGCCGAGGTCCGACTGGAGCAGACGCTCGCATTCGGCGCGGGCGTAGGTGCGCTGTTCTACCTTGGCCGTATGGCCGTAGCAGACCGTCAGCTTCCCGACGACATCACGATAGGGCTGGGCCGAGTAGCCCTCGAAGGGCTGCACCAACCCGAGCAGCAACGCCAGCATGGTTGCCAGCATTCCGCCCGCGATGGGCAGTGCCTTGTTACCGGGTTGCTCTGCTGCCATGCGCCATCTCCAGGGAAAGATGGCCGACGGGCAGACGAGGATGCCCGCCGGCCAGGTGCGCCATGCGCACACCAAACCGATGGGCAGAGTTTCAGTCTTTGACTGATCGTCGTCTTTGAAACTGGTTTCGAGGAATCTCACGCGCGCGCGTGGGACTGTGCAGATCCCTTCGCGACGTGCGTAGCTGCAGAAGACTATTCGCCCTTGGGCTTATGCGCTTCCCACCAACTGTTGACAGAGGCAGCGGGCGGTGTTTCCGGTTTGGAAGGTTGATAACCAGGATTTACAGCGGAAGGTGCGATCGCCGCAGGACCCGGGGCTTCTACCCTGGGAATTTCAACGTCTCCACATCGCTTGGCGGCAAAAGCCCCCTGAAGCTGAGCTCGCCTTTCCACTGACGTCCTCTTTGCTTCATTCCGTTCGATCACATTTCCGATCCCAAAGTCACCCAAAAAGCTGGCAATGGACATGCCGCTGAACTTTGCTTGCTGCTCGACCTGCCTATCAAAGGCATCCACCTTGGATAGTTCAATTCGGATCTGCTCACAAGAATAGTTCAGCGTCTCGTAGCTCGTTACCGGCTGCAGACGCCCATAACGCTTGGTGGCACACCCACTCAAGGCCGCTGCCATCAGCACGCTGGCGATGACGAACTCTACTCGCTTCATTACTCCCCCTTGCTTGAGACCTGTCATTAGCGCGCTCTTCGTAGCACTTAATGCCTATGTGATTGGTCGCTTTCGTATCCCCCGGGCCACGCCGTCCTCAACGTCTTGAGTCAGCAGAGCCATCAACAGACGTGACGCCGCCGCTCGACCGGCATCGGAAAGTGCCCAAAACGTGTCAATCACTTCGTTGAACTGCGCAATCTGCTCCTCCTCCATTCCAGGCCTAGCAACGCTCCTTTGCCCGGTCAGCACGTAAAGGGGATCCAAACCGTTCTCGGACCAGCCAGCAAGCTGGGCTGCCGTTGGCGATGTTGCTCCCTTTTCCCAATCGATGACGGTGCGCTTCGACGCCCCAACTACTTCCCCAAAGGCGGTCTGACTCAGACCGAGGCGAATTCGCTCCTCACGGAGCCGAAAGCCAAGAGTGCGAATTAATTCACCCATAAGTGTTGACATGTGCAGATTTCTGCACCAGTCTTATCCCGTCCGGTTTAAACAACACCGCAAGGATACGACATGGCTCAGCACCTGCCGCCCGGCCGCGACTTGATGAACAAGGTTCGCGCCGGCATGACCCTCCAGAACACCACTGTCAGCGCTTGGTGCCGCAAGAACGGCATCAATCCCAGCGCGGCCCGCCAAGCCATCTACGGCACTTGGGCTGGGCCGAAGGGCAAGGCTCTGCGCGCCACTCTGCTCAGGGCAGCAGGCGTGAAGGACGTCGCATGAACGCCCCCGGCCGCCCCCTGGACGAGGTGCCCACCCGCGAACTGGAGCTACTGCTCGCCTCAGCCCGCGACCAGTACGCCACCGCCGTGAACAACTGGCAGCGCGCCGTCGAGTCAGACGCGCCTCTGGCCAACACCCTGCCGCTGGCCGGCGCCGTCGACGCAGCCGACCGCCGCGCCGTCCGGATACTGAAGGAACTGGCGCGCCGCCAGCAGGACGCTGCGGCATGAGTGAGCAAAGCATCTTCGCCCGCCTACTGTTCGCCCTGGCCGGGCACAGCCGCACCGGCCTGCGCCTGAAACCGATCGCCGACGGCATCGGCGAATCCCCCAGCACCACGCTGCGCAACCTGCAGCGCCTGGCCGAAGACGGCCTGGTCGAACGCTCTCCCTTCGACCAGGACAACTGGCGCCTATCCCCCCGAATCGTCCAGATCGCCTTGGCTCATCAAGCAGAGGTGGCCCGTGAAGAGCGCCAGCTGGACGACTTCAAGAACCGCTACAGCCGTAGCCCCAACTGATGACGAGGACCGAAATGGCAGAGAAGCAACCCAACAAGCGCGGCGCCAAGCCGCTCGCCCAGGCCGAGCCAGTTGTCCAGGATCTGGACGCGGAAAAGCTGGCCGAGCGCAGCCAGGAGCTGGTTACCCTCGGTGAGCACCAGAGCGAGGTGGTGGATCAGTTCGGTGACGGCCTGCCGTGGCACCCGGACCACTACGAGAACGCCATCCGCAGCGAGCTTCGCCGCGGCTGCGAAGCCTTCCTTCGCGCCGGCCGCTACTTGATCGTGGCGCGCGAATGCGCCGCGCATGGCGAATGGGACGGCATGCTGGAACGTCTGGGCATTGAAGGATCTCAAGCACGCCGGATGATGGAGGCGTCCAAGCGCGTAGCCGCGCTGCCAAATCGTGCGACGTCGCACGATTTGATTGCAGCCGCCAAGTCCGGAAGCAAGATCATCGAACTGCTCTCTCTTCCCGAGGAGCAGTTCGCGGAACTGGCAGAGAAGGGTGCGACGGATGGCCTCTCGCTGGACGATGTCGAATCCATGACGGTACGCGAACTCCGGGCAGCCATCCGCGAAGCCCGTGCCGATGCCGACGCAAAGGATCAGCGCATCAACAAGTTGAGCGACGATCTCAACAAGGCGGAGGAGAAGACAGCAAAAGCGCAGCGGAAGTGGAAGAAGGCCACCCCCGACGAGCAGTCCCAGGAACTGCTGACCCAGCTGGAGCTGGCCGCCTCCCAGGTGCGCCTTGCCATCGCCAGCGGCAGTGAAGAAGCCGGCTTCAGCGGCGCGGTGATCACGCTGATGCAGCACGCCGAGCAACACGACCTCAACGTTGATGAGCAGGTGGCCGGGATCATCGCCAGCCTGATCAACGACCTGCGCCTTGTCCGCGACCACCAGGAGGTGGGCGTCACGGTGATCCATGACCGTCGCCTGGCCGACTGGAAGCGGGAGGGCTGACATGGCCCTCAGCGCCAGCTTGATCGAGCAGGCCGCTGCTGACCTGCTCTGCGCCGGGCACGGCCAGAAGCGCGCCATTGCCGAGCGATACGCCGCCGAATGGGGCTGCAGCGTACAGACGTTGTATCGGCAGGTCTCGAAGCTGACCTGTTCGCTGAAGCCTCGCAAGCGCCGCAGCGATCGGGGCAACTCCGACTGGACCCAGCAGGAACTGGAAATGATTTCCGCTGTATTGCTGGAGTCGCGTCGCGGCACTGGCAAGCGCCTGGCCAGCATCGGCGAGGCCATCGACATGCTACGCGCCAATGGCATGGTGCGCGGCGAGACTGTGGATGCCGGTACCGGCGAGATCCGACTGCTGAGCGAGAGCTCCGCAGCCAAAGCCTTGCGCACCAACCGCTTGCACCCTGATCAGCTGTCGGCACCTGCACCGAAGGTTCAGCTGGCCAGCGAACATCCCAACCAGGTGTGGCAGGCCGATCCCAGCCTGTGCGTGCTGTATTACCTCAAGCGCCAGGACGGCCTGCATGCGATGCCGGCAAGCGAGTTCTACAAGAACAAGCCCAAGAACCTGGCG
Organism: Stenotrophomonas sp. SKA14; assembly: GCF_000158575.1. Lineage (NCBI taxonomy): Bacteria > Pseudomonadati > Pseudomonadota > Gammaproteobacteria > Lysobacterales > Lysobacteraceae > Stenotrophomonas > Stenotrophomonas sp. SKA14. The sequence goes on along the minus strand of NZ_DS999412.1, from coordinate 174,879 downwards.
CGCGTCGAGAACGAGCGCGTCTGGCGCTACGTGTTCACCGACCACACCAGCGGCGCCTTCTACGTGGAATACGTGCTGGGCGCCGAGAGCGGCGAGAACCTGTGCCGCACCTTCATCAACGCCATGCAGTACCGCGGTGCGGCTGATCCGTTCTGTGGCGCACCGACGATGGTGATGGTGGACCCGGGCAGCGCCAATACGGGTGCGATGTTCAAGAACCTGTGCGCGGCCCTGGGTATTCGCATCTGGATCAATCAGCCGGGCCAGCCGTGGGCAAAGGGCCAAGTCGAAAAGACCAACGACCTGATCGAACGCAAGTTCGAGCACCGCCTTCGCTTCGACAACGTGCAGAGCTTGGAGCAGCTCAACGCATCGGCGTGGCGTTGGATGCGCAACTTCAATGCCACCGCTCAACACACCCGGCACAAGTCCTCGCGCTACCAGGCGTGGATGACGATCAAGCCCGATCAGCTGCGCCTGGTACCGGCGACCGAGGACTGCATGAAGCTGGCCACCCGCGCTCCGGAACTGCGCAAGGTCAACCCGCTGCTGCGGATCAGCTTCCTGGGCAAGACCTACGACGTGTCGGGCGTGCCGGGCGTGATCGTGGGCCAGAAGCTCACGGTCGCCCGTAATGCCTTCGGTAGCGAGTTCGGTGCGCAGGCGCTGTTCACAGACGATGCTGGCCGCGACACCTGGTACACGATGGAGCCGCTGGAAGCAGACGCATACGGGTTCACCGGTGCGGTGGCGGTCGGCACATACCACGCGCACGCCGACACCCCGGCGGACACAAACCGCAAGCGGGTCGAGCGCCTGGCGATGGATGCCGAGACCGACGAGCAAGCCAAGGCGCAGCGCAAGGCCAAGGCAATGCCGTTCGGTGGCCGTATCGACCCCTACAAGTCGGTGCAGCAGGCGCCGGAGATCCAGCACCTGCCGCGCCGGGGTCATCGCGTCGACGTCGCGGTCCCCGATGTGGTCGAGGCCCCTCGCTTCACGGTCGATTCGGTCACGCCCATCCGCGCGGAATTGCCGCCACTGAACCATGTGGAAGCGGCCATGCGCTTGAAGCCGCTACTGGAGGCCGCCGGTTCGGCTTGGTCGCCGGACCACTACGCACGCACCGCCCAGCGCTGGCCGGAAGGCCTGCCGGTGGATCAGGTCGAGTCCTGGGCGCACGCCCTGGCAACGCCTGAGCGCGGTGGTCTCCGGCTGGTGGAAGGAGGTGCCGCGTGATGGCTTCGCTCGACAGCATCAAGAAAGACGCACGCCTCATCCAGGAACGCGACGGATTCGGCTACTGCCAGGCGCTGGAGATCGCTGCGCGAAAGGCTGGCTTCAACACCTATGCAGCTGCGAAGGCTGCCTTGCAGGGGCGGAGGGCTCGCCCATGACGTTGCGTCTGAAGCGCCTGCTCACCGAGGCCGGCATCAAGCAGGGAGACCTGGCCAGTGCTGCAGGTCTGAGCCGTCCGGCCCTCAATGCCTTGATCAACCACGGCCAGTTGCCCACCAGCTGCGATCCGGCAGTGGTGCGCGCTGCCATCAGTTCCTGCCTGACCCAGCACGGCGTAACCGACGCCCACTGGCATGAAAAGGAGGGGCCGACGTGCGGGGTCACGCCAGCCCCGGTTTCCCCACCGCAAGACACCGATAACGACAACGACATTCACGACGAGGAAGATCCCATGCTACTGCGTTTTCAGGCTTTGACTCCACAGGCCAAGCGTCACTTCGGCCTCACCAGCAATCCCTTCGCCGATCCGGCTAGTGCCGAAGAGGTGTTCCTGTCGCCGGATATCCGCTATGTCCGCGAGAGCATGTACCAGGTGGCCCGCCACGGCGGCTTTGCTGCGGTGATCGGCGAAAGTGGTGCTGGCAAGAGCACGCTGCGCGAAGACCTGGTTGATCGCATCCAGCGTGAAGAGCAGGCCGTCATTGTTATCCAGCCCTACGTGCTGGCCAGCGAAGGCAGTGATGCCGTGGGCAAGACCCTGCGCAGCCACCATATCGCCGAGGCGATCATGGCCGCTGTCGCCCCGCTGGCCAAGCCGAAGAGCAGCCCCGAGGCCCGCTTCCGCCAGCTGCACGAATCGCTGCGTGACAGCGCCCGCGCCGGTCACAGCCACGTCCTGGTGATTGAAGAGGCCCACAGCCTGCCGCTGCCGACCCTGAAGCACCTCAAGCGCTTCCGCGAGCTGAAGGACGGCCTGCGCCCGCTGCTGTCGGTGATCCTCATCGGGCAACCCGAGCTGGGCGTGAAGCTCTCTGAGCACAACCCGGAGGTACGCGAAGTAGTACAGCGCATCGAGATCATCACGCTGCCGCCGCTGGACAACGAGCTGGGTGCCTACCTGGCGCACCGCTTCAAGCGCGCCCAGGTGCCGCTGGACAAGGTGGTGGAACAGAGTGCCATCGACGCGCTGCGCGCCAAGCTGGTTCCTTCGCGCGGCGCTGGCTCGTTGCTGTACCCGCTGGCGGTTCAGAACGCCCTGACCGCTGCGATGAACCGCGCCGCTGACCTGGGCGTGCCAACCGTCACCGCTGACGTCGTGCGGGGGGTGTGAGATGGCGATCCGAACCGAAGGCTGGCCGGCGGTAGAAGGCATGGTGGTTGAGCCAATGACGGCGCAGTGGCCGCTTGCAACGCGTGTTGTGGCGGTTCCCTTTGAAATGCAGGACCGTCCGGCGCCGGTGAATGTGGACATCCTGCAGGTGGTGATCGTGCCGCGCGCCAACTGGGAGCGCATCACCGCGCATGTTCCGGCCGATGTGCTGCAGCGTGAGGGGGTGGCTCATGGCTGATACGCCCCACAGCAATAACGGACTACAGCATCTGCGCTGGTTCGCCGAAAGCCTGATGCGCGATGCCGAGCTTCCGGATCGTCAGGTGACGGTGATGCACCGAGACCTCTTCCGCCGTGCCGGAATCCAATGGCGCGACGGACAGGATCTGGTGGAACTCTTGGCATCACTGGACCTGCAGCAGCTGAGCGGCCTGATCAGCCAGCTGCGCGACGGCGATGACGACGAGGAGGAATGATGGCCGTTCCGACCCTCCAGCGCTGCCTCGGCCAGGTGCGTAACCGCCAGCGCCACAGTGCCCAGCACCCCCAGCGGAAGAAGTCCATCGGGACGCTGGTGCAGGACTGCCACACGTTCCCGACAGCGTCGCGTGTGGGAGAAGTCCAGGTGCACGACCCTGAAACCAGGCGCGAGTACTCGGTCGAGGTCTGGATCCACAGCGGCGTGGTGGTGATCGCGCACAGCACCAGCAAGCGCTGGCTGCTGGAACTGGACGAGATTCTCGACCTGGCCATCGCCGCCGGCATTGATCGGGGGGCCATCTGACATGCAGCTGGCCCTGCTACCGCAAGAGCTGTCCCCACAGACGGTGCTTTTGCAGCTGCAGGGCCGTCGCGGCGCCGTCAACGGCATCACTGCCCGCGACCTGGTGCAGCAGATCACTTCACGTACCAGCACCGCCGACGAGCGCCGCCTGCGCCAGATCATCGAGCAGCTGCGGCGCGAGGGGCACCCGATCTGCGCCCACCCGGCTCACGGCTACCACCTGGCCGCCAGTGCGGCCGAACTGGACCGCGCCTGCACCTTCCTGGTCGGGCGCGCCATGACCTCCCTGGAGCAGGTCAGCGCGATGAAGCGCGTTGCGCTCCCGGATCTGTACGGACAACTCGGGCTGGACAAGCCCGCTACCGACGAGGAATCCAACCATGAACCATGAACGCAATTCCGACGTGCTGTATGCCGCCGCCAACACGGCACGCGAGCTGGAGAACAGCGGCATCGAGATCCTGGGCCTGCACAGCAATGGCCGTCGCGCGGTGCTGATTCTGGACCGCCCTCCCACGATGGTGGGTGGCCACCTCAAGCGCCGCCAGCCCAACGGCAGCGGCGGGCAGGACCGCGTGATGGCCGCTGAGTACCAGGGCGTGCAGCTGGAGTGGACCCAGCGTCCTCCGATGCTGCGGGAGGTGGCTCATGGCTGAGCGCGGCCAGTTCCTGGTGGTCCCTGCTGAGTGGGTGGGTGGCGACACCTTCACCGACTCGGACAAGGCGATCGAAGACGCCCAGGCCCGCAGCAAGGTCGACGGCAAGCACCGCGCGGTGGTTTGCGTGGTCGCTCGCACTACGCCCAGCCCTGCACCGGTCATCGTGCTGACGCGTACGGAAGCCGGCATCACGCAGCCGCAGGTTGTTCAGCCATGAGCGCCGTCCCCAGCGTCGCAATGCAGCACGCTATCGCCCTGTCACTGGGCGCCAGCGTGGTCCGTTCTGCGGATCTGATCGATCGGGTGATGGAGCACGGCTTCCATTACCGCGGCTATGTGTCCAACGCGGTCGCCAAGGCGGTGCGGTGCGGAATGATCCTGCGCGTCGGCGAAGGGCTGGCCCGCAACTACCGCCTCAACCCCGACTGGAAGATCGACCAAGCGGCGTTGGCTGCCGCGCAGGCGCAGCGTGTGCGTGGTACCCGGCCGGGTATGACAGGGGCGCAGAAGGCTCGATCTGCTGCTGGGGGCTACGAAGGTCCCGCCTTCGACAAAGGCCCGCTGACGCCCTCCATCGGCACCGTGTGCCAGTCCCAGGAGGATCTGGAAGGTGAGTTACCGCCTTACCTCGGTGGTCGCCTGGTCGATTCGTTGCACAACCACTTCGATCGCATCTTCGGCGGGGTGGAGTGATGGCTCGCACCGGCCGCCGGCGCTACGACCACCTGTGCGCGATGCGCTTTGCGCTGTGGGCTCGTATGCAGAACCCGCGCCAGCTCACCCCGCAGCGCATTTCCGGCCTGCTCGGGATCTCGCTGGATGCCGCCCGCCGCTGGCGAGCCGACTGGTTCACCGCCAACAGCCCTATCCATGTCGAAGGCGTCCCCGACGTCCTTCGGCCCACTCAACCGTTTGTCCCCCCCGCCGCCCAAGGAGGCGCCCAATGACCCCATCCATTCCCGAAGGCTACCGCGAGGACCGCAATGGTCGGCTGGTGCCAGAGGCACAGATCAAGCCGATCGATCTGGCCCGCGACCAGCTGGTTCAGGAGAAGATCCAGCGCGCCCTGCAGCTGCGCGAAGAACTGCGCACCTTCAAGGCGGACACGTTCGCTGACATTGCGGCCTTCGTGCAGCTCAGTGGCGAGCAGTACGGCGCCAAGATCGGCGGCGACAAGGGCAACGTGAGCCTGTACACCTACGACGGCCGCTACAAGATCCTGCGCGCCTGCCAGGACAGCATCCAGTTCGATGAGCGGCTGCAGGCGGCCAAGGCCCTCATCGATGAGTGCCTGAACGACTGGACCGAAGGCTCCCGTGCCGAGCTGCGTACCCTGGTCAACAGCGCCTTCAAGGTGGGGCAGGACGGCAGCATCAAGACAGGCGAGGTGCTCTCGCTGCATCGCCTCAAGTTCGATGACCCCCGCTGGCAGCAGGCGATGAAGGCCATCAGCGATGCGGTGACGGTGGTGGGCAGCAAGACCTATGTGCGGTTCTACGAGCGCGACGCACGTGGCCAGTATCAGCCCATTTCTCTCGACGTGGCGGGGGTCTGACATGCCGAAGATCCGAGACACCTGCACCTTCCGCTTCGACGGTGTTCGCGGTGCCCTGAATGCCAACACCCTGGCGCTGGCGGTGGAGATCGCCGACCAGGCTGCACGGGCCGACGTGGAGATCCACGCGCCGGCCGTGGAGCTGGATGGGCTGCGCTTCTTCGACGCCACTTGCGGCAACATCCAGGGCGAAGACGCGACCGCTGCTCGCTATGCCATTCGCCAGGCGGTGCGGTACATCGAAGCGCGCGGGGACGCACTCCCTTGGCGCCTGAAGCGTCATATCTCCCAGCCGGGCCTGCTGCACTTCGAAGAGCGTACGGACGTTGAGGTGGCCACCTCCGGGCCGCGCCACGCGTGCGTCAACTGCGACATGCCCACCGGCTTGGCGGAATCGCCGATGTGCGGTCCGTGCGCCCAGCAGGCGGTAGGTGCGATGGCGTCTACCACGGCTGACGCGATCCGGCGCATGGACGGGCTCGACTTCGTGTGTGGCCTGCGCGACCCGCAGACGAAGCGGAACGTGGCCACGGCCATTGCTCGCCAGGTTGGGCATGGCATGGCCGAGAAGTGCGAAGCCCAAGCCGAAGCGGCCCTCAACGCCATTCTCGAGCTGCTGCTCCACCCGCCGGTGCTGGTCTTGCAGCGCAGTGGCCCAATCAACCTCCTGGGGGTGCACTCGTGATCGCGTACTGCTGGGCCAATGGCCAGATTGGGTTCGGCAACAACGTGCCGGAAGGTGCGATCTTCATCGCCGAAGGGAGCAACGGGCAGCTGCGCAAGGTGATCAGCGTCGTAGCCAGGCACGGAAAGGGACTGATGCAGGGGATGCTGGTTGTCCCGGGTGTGCCAGAGGCGCAGACGCAGCGGGCAAAGGGTGACGCGCTTGGGGATTGGCTTGCGTGGTGTTCCCAGCATCCGCGTCGGCTGCGCTGGGGCGCACTGCGTACCAGCAACCGCAACACCGACTCAAAGGAGAACCGCCATGTTCATGCGTAACCTGGTGCTGTTCCGCTTTCCAACCAGCACCGACTTCTCCGAAGTCGAATCCGTGCTGCCGTATGGCGTTCTGAAGCCGGTTGGACCGCTCGAAATGAACTCGCGCGGCTTCATTTCCCCCTTCGGCCGCGAGGAGCAGGAGCACCTCTGCTGCAGGCAGGGCGCGTTCCTTTGGCTGACCGTGGGCGGCGAGGACAAGATCCTGCCCAGCGCGGTGGTCAACCGTGCGCTGGACACCCGTCTTCAGGTCATGGAACAGGAACAGGGGCGTCAACCGGGTGGTCGTGAGAGCAAGCGCATGAAGGACGACATCCTGCACGAGCTGCTGCCCAAGGCCTTCGTCAAGAACAGCCGCCACGACGCCATCTTGGACCTTGCCAACGGTTATGTGGCCGTGGACACCGCCAGCCGCAAGGTGGCTGACGCCTTCGTGTCCGATATCCGTGGCCTGCTCGGCAGCTTCCCGGCGATGCCGCTGAACGCCGAAGTCGCGCCGCGCTCGATCCTGACTGGCTGGATCGCTGGTGAGCCCCTGCCGGATGGCTTGTCCCTCGGGGAGTCGGCCGAACTGCGCGATCCGGTCGAGGGTGGTGCCAAGGTGCGCTGCAGCGACCAGGAGCTGCGCAGCGACGAGATCGACAAGCATCTGGATGCCGGCAAGCAGGTCACCCGTCTGGCCCTGGTGCTGGAGGACGCGCTGTCCTTCGAGCTGGGCGAGGACCTGGTGGTGCGCAAGCTGAAGTTCCTGGACGGAGCCCTCTCCCAGCTGGAGCAGGTCGACGCCGATAGCCACCGCGCCGAGTTCGACGCCCGCTTTGCCCTGCAGAGCGGCGAGATTCGCCGCCTGTTCCTGGTGCTGGAACAGGCCTTCCACCTTTCAACGAACCCGTGAGGCCCGGTATGACCATCAAGCGCTACAAGATCGAACGTGACTGGGGCGAAGGCCAGGTACAGCTTGAGATCGACCACAGCATCCTGACGCCGGAGCTGGCGGCGGAAATCAACGAGTTCTGGACAGGGGCCGATGAGCGGCTTGACGCCGCCGACGACAACCCCGTGCTGGCCGTCATCAAGATCGCCGGTGCCGAGTTCATGGGTTGGGTGCTCGATGCGAACTCAAGCTACTCGACCGAAAGCATGCAGCGTGAGTTTGACCAGCTGGAAGGGTGGCCATCGCCACACGGTATCCGCCTGGTTGGCTGGGATGACCGTCCTGACCTCGATTCCTCCCTGATGCAGGTCGAGGAAATTGAGGTGCCACATGGATGAGACCGTGTACGACGCCGCATGGCGGGCCTACAAAGCCGCGCCTCGCGCCGTGGCCAACGGCCCGTCACGCTCAGCCGTTCGAGCGGCGGTGGATGCGGTGCTTGGCTACCTGATGCCGCCTGGTTCGACGCCAGCGTTCTTCGCCGACCGCGAACTGCGGCGGGCAGTGGCGGCGGACCTCATGGAGATGGGCAGTGAGAGCCAGCGCGGCGGCTGGCCGGCCATGCGGGCAACCTACACCGTCCCGCTTTTCCAGGTCCCGCCAGGCCCTTTGCAGACCGACGTCCTGAAGCGGCTTCACTGTGTGCCGCCGATGTGGTTGAGCGAACAGGTTGGAGGTCCGTTTGATGACCTGACTCCCGGTCAGGCATGGCGCGACGGGTTCAACGAATGCCGTAGGCGTTCGCTACTGCTGATCGAGCAGGAACTGACCGAAGCTGGCCGCGAGGAAGGGGCTGTTGATGCGCCGTGATCCGCTGACAAAGAAGTCCCAGGTGGCCACCGTCCTGAAGGACGGTGGCCGTATCGTGCCTGGCGTGCGCGAAGGGCTGCTGCAGTTGCTGGACCATGCGGGCCAGGAAGTGCCGGCATGGCAGACCGCCCTCCGGGCCGCTCAGGGCGCAAGGAGCAAGGCATGACGCGCGTTCGCAAGGCCGGCGACGGCCGTAACCGGGTGCTGGCCGCGATCCACGCCGGCGCCAAGAAGCTCAGCCTCTCCGACGACGTCTACCGTGACCTGGTCGAGCGTGTATCCAGAGAGCACGGCGTTGCCCAGCGCAGCGCCGGCAAGTGCGATCGCCGGCAGCTCGATGCGATCGCCAACGAGCTGCGTCGCCTGGGTGGAATTCCCGCCAAGGCGGCGTACGCAGCCAAACGTTGGGCAGGCCGCCCCAAGGGCGACCTATCCCCCCAGCTGTCCAAGATCGAAGCCCTGCTGGCTGATTCGGGGCGTGAGTGGGAATATGCCCATTCGGTGGCCCGCCACATGTTCAAGGTAGGACGCCTGGAATGGTGCAACCCGGATCAGTTGTTCAAAGTGATTGCCGCTCTTCAGATCGATGCCAATCGCCGCGCCCGGCGGGAGGCCCCTTCGGCATGAAGTCGATGGAGGCCCGCCGCAACGAGCTCTTGGCCAATGCCGCTTCGGCGGCGGCTACGGCTGCGCGTGCGCTCGGCCTCGGCGACGACTTCGCAGAGCAGATCGGCGCGGCGGTGGCGGACACCTTGGCCGAAGACTGGGGCGGCCAGACCATCTACTTTCCCCAGGACGCCTCATTCAAGCTCAGCCCACGCGAGCGTGAGATACTGAACGCCCACCGCAATGGGGCTACAGTTCCGGGCTTGGCGAAGCGATACAGAATGTCTGAGCAAGGGATCCGCAAGCTGCTCGCCAGGGCGAACTTCCGGGATCGTAACCTCAATCAGATGAGTCTGTTCCGTACAGCACCCTGATTGCACCAGGCGCAATGGCTTTCCATCTTGATCCGCCATTGCCAGCTTTCTTCCGGGGTCTTCCGGCTAGATATCTCGCAGCCCCCCCTGATATATCTCACCCCTGAACACGTTGCCTCTGCGGGTGCCGGGCGGCAGCCCGGCCCAAGCCCCCCACCCACGCAGGTAGAATGCGTACATGGCTCTCTCCCTGCTCAAGTCCCTCAAGCCGGTCGCTGGCCGCGCCCTGCAGATCGCCCTGAACCGCGCCCTCGCGCTGGATCCGGATACCCGCCATGCGCTGGCCAGCCTCGACGGCCGGCATATCGACCTGACCCTGGAAGCGCCTTCGCTGGCGATGCGCATCAGCGTCGAGGGCGATCAGCTGCGGGTCGGTCCGGTCGACACGCAGGAAGCCGATCTGGCCGTGCGCAGCAGCCTGGCCGGCGTGCTCGCGCAGCTGCCGCTGCTGGCCAACGCGCGCCGCACCGACAGCACCGGCAAGGGCCGCGTGCGCGTAGCCGGCGACGCCGAGCTGGCGCGCCGCCTGCAGCAGCTGGCCAAGGGCTTCGATCCGGACTGGCAGCAGCCGTTCGTCAGCGTGTTCGGCGAGGTGCTGGGCGTGCAGGTGGCCAACACCCTGCGCAGCGCGCTGCAGCAGGCGCGCCAGGGCGCGATCGACCTGGCCCACAGCGCAGCCGAATTCATCACCGAGGAGTCGCGTGATGTGGTGCCGCGTGCCGAGCTGGATGCCTTCCATGACGACGTGGACGTGCTGCGCGATGACGTCGAGCGCCTGGGCGCGCGCGTGCAGCGCCTGCGGGGTGCTGCATGAAGGCCGTGCTGCGGGCCAGCCGCATCGGTCGGGTGATCCTGCGTTACCGCCTCGATGATCTGTTGCAGGGCACGCCGGCCGAGCGCTGGCTGCGCCTGGCCAAGCCGTTCGTGCCGCGCGCCTCGGCCGATATCGCCGCACAATCGCGCGGCGCCCGCTTGCGCCTGGCGTTGCAGGACCTGGGCCCGATCTTCGTCAAGTTCGGCCAGATCCTGTCGACCCGCCGTGACCTGGTACCGCCGGACGTGGCCAACGAGCTGACCCTGCTGCAGGACCGGGTCAAGCCGTTCGATGGTGATACCGCGCGTCGCATCGTCGAAGAAGCGCTTGGCCTGCCGGTGAGTGAGGCGTTTGCCAGCTTCGACACCGAGCCGCTGGCCTCGGCCTCGATCGCGCAGGTGCACGCAGCGACACTGGCCGATGGTCGCCAGGTGGTGGTCAAGGTATTGCGCCCAGGCATCGAGAAGCAGATCGACGCCGACATTGCCCTGCTCAATTCGCTGGCCGCGCTGGTCGAGCGCACCCATCCACGTGCCGACAAGATCCGCCCGCGTGAGGTAGTGGCCGAAGTCGAGAACACCCTGGCTGCCGAACTGGACCTGCAGCGCGAAGGCGCCAATGCCAGCGTGCTGCGCCGCTTCTGGGAAAACAGCGACGACCTGTACGTGCCGGAAGTGATCTGGAGCCACACCGCCGAGCGCGCGCTGACCCTGGAACGCGTATGGGGCATCCCGTCCGATGACATCGCCGCGCTGGACAAGGCCGGCATCGACCGCAAGGCGCTGGCCGCCAAGGGCGTGCGGGTGTTCTACACCCAGGTGTTCCGCGACAACTTCTTCCATGCCGATGCGCACGCCGGCAACATCTGGGTCGACACCGATCCGGCGCGCCGTGCCAACCCGCGCTTCATCGCGCTGGACTTCGGCATCATGGGCCAGCTCTCGCAGGAGGATCAGTACTACCTGGCCGAGAACTTCATGGCCATCTTCAACCGGGATTACCGCCGCATCGCCGAACTGCACGTGCAGGCACGCTGGATGCCGGATCACGTGCGCATCGATGATCTGGAAGCGGCGGTGCGTTCGGTGTGCGAGCCGTACTTCACCCGCCCGCTGTCGCAGATCTCGCTGGCCGAAGTGCTGATGAAGCTGTTCCGGGTGGCGCAACGCTACCAGCTGACCCTGCAGCCGCAGTTGATCCTGCTGCAGAAGACCCTGCTGAACATCGAAGGTGTCGGCCGCCAGCTCGATCCGCAGATCGACATCTGGGCAGTGGCCAAGCCGGTGCTGGCGAAGATCCTGCGCGAGCGCTACAGCCCTCGCCGCGTGGTGCGCGAGATCGGCAAGCGCCTGCCGGAAATCATGACCCATGCGCCGGACATGCCGCGTCTGGTACACGCCTGGCTGACCCAGCAAGTGGAAGGCCGGCATGAACTGTCGATGCGTTCGCGCGATCTGGTTGCGCTCGATGCCAGTCTGCAGCGGCTGCAGAAGCGCGCGGTGGGGGCGATCACCGGTGTCGGCCTGTTGGCCATCGCGGCGCTGATGTACGTGCTGCAACCGCCGGGCTGGTACTGGGGTGACCTGCCGATGTGGAGTTGGTTGTCCGGTGCGGTTGGTGCGGTGGCGCTGCTGCGCGCGTGGTGGAAGTAGGGCCCATGCTGCAGGCACTCAAGGACGAACTGGTCCGCTTCGGCGCCGACAACGACGCACGCGAAAGTGCGCGCGGCCGACGCATGCTCAACATCACGCCGGAGACCGGTGAATTCCTGTCGGTCCTGGTGCGCTTCGGCAACACTCGCCAGGTGCTGGAAATCGGTACGTCCAACGGCTATTCCACGCTATGGCTGGCCGAGGCCGCCGCCGCCATCGACGGCCACGTGACGACGCTGGAGTACGCCGAGGGCAAGGTGGCGATGGCACGTGACACCTTCGCGCGCAGTGGCCTGGCTGAGCGCATCACGCTGGTCCACGCCGATGCCGGGCAGTGGCTGGCACAGGCCGCCGATGGCAGCCTCGATCTGCTGTTCCTCGATTCGGACCGCGAACAGTACGCCGGCTGGTGGCCGCAGTTGCGCCGCGTGCTGCGGCCCGGTGGCCTGCTGGTGGTGGACAACGCGATCTCGCACGCTGCGCAGATGGAGCCGCTGCGCGTGCTGCTGGACGCTGATCCGGACTTCAGCACCAGCCTGGTGCCGGTGGGCAACGGCGAGCTGTTGGCCGTGCGCAGCGCCTGACTGCCGTGCCGCCCCGCTTGATCCGGTAGTGCCGGCCGCTGGCCGGCAAACGCAGCCATCCGATTGCCCGGAGGCAGCCGGCCAGCGGCCGGCTCTACCCCATTCAATGCCCAGCCCCGATAATCCTGCCGTGAGCACCGAACCCGATACCCTCGCCGCGGTCGAGACCGAAACCGCCCCCCTGCAGTTGCTGCACCTGGATGAGCGCCTGGCCGTGGTCAACAAGCCGGCCGGGTTGATGGTGCACGACAGCAAGCTGGCCCGTGGCGAAGACGATTTCCTGGCCGACCGCCTGCGCGAGCAGCTGGGCCGCCCGATCTTCCTGGTCCATCGCCTGGACCGGGCGACCAGTGGCTGCCTGCTGCTGGCCTTCGACCGCGATACCGCCAGCGCGCTGGGCAAGGCGCTGATGGGCGGCGAAGTGCTGAAGGACTACCTGACCGTGTGCCGGGGCTGGCCGGCCGAGCTCTCCTGGCAGGTCGACCATGATCTGGACGGCGGCCCGGGCAAGCCGGTGAAGAAGCCGGCGATCACCGATTTCCAGCGCTTGGCCACCGGCGAGCTGTCGGTGCCGATCGGCGAGTTCAGCAGTTCGCGCTATGCGTTGCTGCGCTGCCAGCCACAGACCGGGCGCTTCCGGCAGATCCGCCGGCACCTCAAGCACCTCTCGCACCACATGATCGGCGACACCAGCCACGGTGATGGCCGCCACAACCGCATCTTCCGCATGCAGGGCGTGCACCGCATGCTGCTGCACGCCGAGCGCCTGCGTTTCCCGCATCCCGACGGTGGCGTTGTGGATGTACGCGCGCCGCTGGACGCTGGGTTCCAGAAGGCGCTGGACCTGTTCGGCTGGCAGGTGGATACCGCTTGACGGTAGTGCCGGCCGCTGGCCGGCATCTGCCTGATCCCAACCGTACGAGATTGCCGGCCAGCGGCCGGCACTACCTCACTTTTTTTCCGGCTCGTTGACGATTGCTTCCAGGTCCTTCTGCAGGTCCGCGAACAGCGGCTGCATGCGCGCCTGGATCGCCACCATCACGTTCTGCATCAGCGCCGGGGTCTTGTCCAGCAGGCTCTGGCCGGCCGCGCTCTCGTAGAACTCGGCCATCGCCAGCACGTCTTCCTTGCTGAAGGTCTTCTTGTAGAGGTCCACGTACATCGGCCGCAGCTGCTGCCATGACAGGGCCTGGCGCAGGGTCTGGCTGGTCCGCGCCTGGATCCGCTTCAGCTGTTCCTGCTGCTGGGCGTTGAGCTGGCGCTGCGCGGCCACCTGCTGGAACTGCTGCTGCTGCATCGCTTCGATCTGCGGCAGCATGGTGTCGATCATGCTCTGCGCGCGGGAGGCCGAGAGCAGGCGGTTGATGTCGCCATCGGTCGGCGGCGCGGCCAGGGCCGGCACACTGGCCACGGCCAGCGCCAGCAGCAGGGCGGCGCGGCGCAGCAGGGACGGCAGGGCGGATGCGGTGCGGGTCATGCGGGCTTCCTGCGGTACATGGGACGGCCAGCATACCCGCAGCCAAGGCGAAGGCGGCGTGTTCGGTGCCTGATCGGCGGCATACGGTGCGCGATGCCGCACTGCGGGACGTGGCTGCCGCTACAATGCGCGGATGGGCAGTGGACCGGTCACCATCAGCGCGCAGCTTGAAATCCCCGACGGCGAGATCGTCGAGCGGTTCGTGCGCGCCAGTGGCGCCGGCGGGCAGAACGTCAACAAGGTCTCCACCGCGGTGGAACTGCGTTTCGACGTGGCCAACTCGCCCTCGTTGCCCGAGCCGTTGCGCACCCGCCTGCTGGCGCGGCGTGACCGGCGCATGACCGGCGAAGGCGTGCTGGTCATCGATGCGCAACGGTTCCGGACCCAGGATCGCAATCGCGAGGATGCGCGCGATCGGCTGGCGGCCTTCATCCAGGCCGGGCTGAGCGTGCCCAAACCGCGCAAGGCCACCAAGCCGACCCTCGGGTCGAAACTGCGTCGTCTGGACGCCAAACGCGGGCGCGCGCAGATCAAACGCGGGCGCTCATCACGTGACTGGGAGTGATTGCTTGAACAACCCGACTCCGTTGCTGCCGGCCGTGCCGCCGCAGATGCCGCAGGTCAAACCCAATGCCTTCCTGCGCTGGCTGGCGCGCTGCACCCTGCGCATGGGCGGCTGGAAGGTGACCGGCACCCTGCCTGACATTCCCCGGCTGGTGTTCATCATCGCGCCGCATTCGTCCAACTGGGACGGGCTGTGGGGCATGGCCGCCAAGATCGCGCTGGGCATGAAGGTGAAGGTGCTGGGCAAGGCCTCGCTGTTCTGGTGGCCGCTGGGTCCGCTGCTGCACAAGCTGGGGGTGATCCCGCTGGATCGCAGCTCGCCGCAGGGTACGGTGGGGCAGGCGGTGGACCTGCTGCGCAACAACGAGAAGATGTGGTTCGCGATCACGCCCGAGGGCACCCGCAAGGCAGTGAAGGACTGGAAGGCCGGTTTCCTGAAGATCGCGCGGATGGCCGACGTGCCGATCCTGGCCGCGTACTTCCACTATCCGGAAAAGACCATCGGCATCGGGCCGCTGTTCACGCCCAGTGGTGATGACGCCGCCGACATGGCCGCCATCCGCGAGTTCTACCGGCCCTGGATCGGCAAGACCCGCGGCACGGTCTGAGCCGGCCAGGCAGGCCCCGCATAGACGCCACGTCCGGCACATGCCGGGCGAGCGCGACAGGAGTAGGGTGGAGGGCTGGTATTCCATACCGTCTGCCCAAGGAGCGTTTTACATGTCGCGTACCGTAGTCCTGGCCGCCGCCATCAGCCTGGCGCTGGCGGCCTGTTCCGGCAAGGAGTCCACCCCCGTGTCCGAAGCCCAGAAGACCCCGGCCCAGCAGCCGGCCGAAGCCTCCACCAATCCGCTGCTGAGCGCCAGCACGCTGCCGTTCCAGGCGCCGCAGTTCGACAAGATCAAGGACAGCGACTACCTGCCGGCCTTCGAGGAAGGCATGCGCCAGCACCTGGCCGACGTGCGCAAGATTGCCGACAGCAGCGAACCGGCCACCTTCGACAACACCATCGTGGCGATGGAGCGCAGCGGCGAGACCCTGACCCGCGTGTCGCGCATCTTCTTCGGCCTGGTCCAGGCCGATACCAACGACGCGCGCCAGAAGATCCAGGAAGAGGTGGCGCCGAAGCTGGCCGCGCACCAGGACGAGATCAACCTCGATCCGAAGCTGTTCGCGCGCGTGAAGTCGATCTATGACCAGCGCGAAACGCTGGAGCTGGACCCGGTGCAGAAGCGCCTGGTCGAGCACTACTACGACGGCCTGGTGCGTGCCGGCGCGCAGCTGTCCGACGCCGACAAGGCATCGCTGCGTAAGCTCAACGTGGAAGAGACCACCCTCTCCACCCAGTTCCACACCCGCCTGGTGGCCGCCACCGCCGCGGCCGCCGTGGTCGTCGACGACAAGGCCAAGCTGGCCGGCCTGGACGAGGACGCGATCAACAACGCTGCGGCCGCCGCCAAGGACCGCAAGCTGGACGGCAAGTTCGTGCTGCCGCTGCAGAACACCACCCAGCAGCCGGTGCTTGGCTCGCTCAGCGACCGCGACCAGCGCGCGGCCGTGCTGAAGGCTTCGGAAACCCGTGCCGAGCGCGGCGATGCCAACGACACCCGGCAGACCGTGCAGCGCCTGGCCCAGCTGCGTGCGCAGAAGGCCAAGCTGCTCGGCTTCGATACCTTCGCCGACTACCAGCTGGGCGACCAGATGGCCAAGACCCCGGCCGCCGCGCTGAAGCTGCTGACCGACACCGTGCCGGCCGCCACCGCCAAGGCCCGCGCCGAAGCCGGCGAGATCCAGAAGGTGATCGACGCGCAGAAGGGTGGTTTCCAGGTCGCGGCGTCCGACTGGGACTTCTACGCCGAGCAGGTGCGCAAGGCCAAGTACGATCTGGACGAGTCGCAGATCAAGCCGTACTTCGAACTGGACAACGTGCTGCAGAACGGCGTCTTCTACGCCGCCACCCAGCTGTACGGCATCACGTTCAAGCCGCGTACCGACATTCCGACCTACAACCCGGACATGAAGGTGTACGAAGTGTTCGACAAGGACGGCACCTCGCTGGCCCTGTTCTACACCGACTACTTCAAGCGTGACAGCAAGTCCGGCGGCGCCTGGATGGACGTGTTCGTCGAACAGGACGGCCTGACCGGTGCCAAGCCGGTGGTCTACAACGTCTGCAACTTCACCAAGCCGGCCGCTGGCCAGCCTGCGCTGATCAGCTTCGACGACGTCACCACCATGTTCCATGAGTTCGGCCATGCACTGCACGGCATGTTCTCGAACGTGAAGTACCCGTCGATCGCCGGCACCGCTACCTCGCGCGACTTCGTCGAGTTCCCGTCGCAGTTCAACGAGCACTGGGCGCTTGACCCGAAGGTGTTCGCCAACTACGCCAAGCACTACAAGACCGGCGAGGCGATGCCGCAGGAACTGGTCGACAAGATCCTCAAGGCACGCAGCTTCAACCAGGGCTATGCGACCACCGAGTACCTGTCGGCCGCGCTGCTGGACCTGGCCTGGCACACGCAGAAGGCCGACGCGCCGCTGCAGGATGTCGGTGCCTTTGAAGCCAGCGCGCTGAAGAAGTTCAAGGTCGACCTGCCGCAGGTGCCGCCGCGCTACCGCACCACCTACTTCGACCACATCTGGGGCGGTGGCTACTCGGCCGGTTACTACGCCTACTTCTGGGCCGAAGTGCTGGACCACGACGCCTACCAGTGGTTCACCGAGCACGGTGGCCTGACCGCCGCCAACGGCCAGGAGTTCCGCGACAAGATCCTCTCGCGTGGCAACAGCGTGGAGCTGTCGACCCTGTACCGCGACTTCCGCGGCAAGGACCCGTCGGTGGAGCCGCTGCTGAAGTTCCGCGGCCTGAAGTAAGCAAGAAAGCGAAAACGGCGGGGGCAACCCCGCCGTTTTTCTCTTGCGTCGATGTCATCGATGAATTCTGCAGTTACCGCTCATCCACGCATGGCGTGGATCTACTGCAGATCGCAGGAATATGTCGAAGGTGGGGTGGGTCCGGTTGCGGGGGTATCCGCGCCATGGATGGCGCGGCTAAGCCTCCATGGACGGATTCACGGCGTCCCCCGCAAGCGGACCCACCCCGCCATCCCACGGAAATCCAGCCTTTGCTGTCGCTGTTGAGGTTGCCGGCCAGCGGCCGGCACTACCAGGTGCCGGCCGCTGGCCGGCCATCACGTGCCTACGTGCACACGATTGGCCTGTTCGGCCAACCCCAGGTGATCCAGCGCGATGTCCAGCGCCAGTACATAGCTCTGCGCGCCATACCCCGCAGCGATGCCCAGGCGCTGGCCGACGCCGGCCGGCAGGCACGGCTCGGCCACTGCACCGTCGTCATGCACTTCCACGTACGCGTTGTGCAGGTAGGGCAGCAGGCGCTGCAGGCGCAGGCTGTTGGCACATGCACCCGGGTCAAGCAGGGTCACCTCGCCGCGACTGTGGTCGGCCACGCGCAGGGCGTCCAGCAGTTCCTGTTCCGAACCACAGGCACGGATCGCCACGCTGGTGCCGGCGTCGATCGCACGATGTACCAGTGACTTCAGGACCGGTGCCGGCAGCGGCATCGCGGTGCGGATCAGGGCGCCGGCCGCTTCCGGGCCACGGATGATGAAGATCGACATGGCTCAGCCCTCCTGCGCCAGGCGGCGGCCAACGATGGCCAGCGACAACGGGTAACCGGCCTGCTGGCTGCGCTGGTCGACCACCACTGCGGCCGGGCCATGCTGCAGGCGCAGGCGTGCATCCAGGCCCGGCTCGCTGCGGGCCTGCAGCTCGATGTACTGCGCCGGCAGCCGCTCCAGTGCAGCCTGCAGCGCGCCACCTTCGGCCTGCCACTGCGCCTCGTCGGCGGTGCCGACATCCAGCAGCACCCAGTCGGCCGAGCGCGCCTGCGGCTGGCACAGGCACTGGCGCACTTCGGACAGGCTGGCGCAGTCGCTGCACAGCACGCGATGGCCGCTCAACTGCGCCGGCAGCTGCGGGCGCGGCGCCGACGGAGACGCGTGGCGAATCACCAGGAGGGTCATACAACACCTTGCGGAATGCGCCCTGTGGCGCGGTGGGCACACGATGCGCGCGCTGGCCGTAAAGGTGCGATGCCCGTCGCCGGGTCGGGGCGTAAAACCTGCGTAACCCATGTCCCGCGCTGCCGGGAACCTGCGACGCCTGCGTGTGGTCTGATACCGCTATCGACCACCCGGAGCCTGCCATGGATGCTGTTGCCCGCCCTCCCTTTTCCGAACGTGCGCTTGCCTGGTTGAAGAAGGAAGCATTGCCGCTGCTGGTGATGCTCGGCCTGCTGGCCGCCGCCCGCGATACCCTGGCCAACCACTACGTGGTGCCCAGTGGCTCGATGCAGCCGACCCTGCAGCCCGGCGACCGGGTGGTGGTGGACATGCGCGCCTATGGCCTGCGCCTGCCGTTCACTGGCAAGGAACTGATGGCGACCGGCAGCCCGCAGCGTGGCGAAGTGGCGGTGTTCGACTCGCCGGCCGATGGCACCCGTCTGATCAAGCGCGTGGCGGCGGTGGCCGGCGACCACGTGCAGCTGCATGAGGGCCATCTGAGCATCAACGGCCAGCCACTGCAGATCGCCGATCTGCAGGACGTGGAAGCCTTCGGCCAGCGCCGTGCCCGCCTCGATCTGGACATGGGCGGCGGCCCGGACATCGCCGATCTGGTGGTGCCGGCCGGCAAGGTGCTGGTGTTGGGTGACCACCGCGGCAACAGCTTTGATGGCCGCTTCTTCGGCTTCGTCGACGCCGACAAGCTCTATGGCCGCGCAGTGGCGGTGTACTACCGCCGCGGCGATGGGTTCGAGTGGCAGCGCCTGTAAGCTGAATTGATACTTCCTGTATATCAATCCTGACTCATCAGGTTATGGATCGACTGGATCAACGGGCCTAGTCTGGGGCCCGTTCCCTCCCACGCCCGGCCGCCCCACCGGCCCATCGATCCCATGACTGGCGAAACCGCGGCGGCCGTCGAACGCCGCTCCCACACTGTCGACGCCGCTGCCGAGACCCGTATCCAGCAGGGCACCCCGGCCTTCCGGCGTACCGCGCTGGCGCTGTTCCTGGCCGGTTTCTCCACCTTCGGACTGCTGTATACGGTGCAGCCGCTTCTGCCCGAGTTCAGCCGTCATTTCGGTGTGTCCGCTGCCGGCAGCGCGATGTCGCTGTCACTGACCACCGGCACCCTGGCGGTGGCGATGCTGCTGGCCGGGCTGCTGTCCGATGCAATCGGCCGCCGCCCGTTGATGATCGCCGCGCTGCTCGCGTCGGCCACCCTGTCGCTGTGCACCGCACTGGTGGACGACTGGGCCACGTTGCTGGTGCTGCGCACCCTGCTCGGCCTGGCGCTGAGCGGCGTACCGGCGGTGGCGATGACCTACCTGGTGGAGGAAATGGACAGCCGCGCACTGGGCCTGGCGATGGGCCTGTACATCGGTGGCAACGCCATCGGTGGCATGAGCGGCCGCCTGCTGGCCGGCATCATCGCCGACCATTGGGGCTGGCGCTGGGGCATCGGCGTGGTCTCGATCATTGCCATCGCCAGCACCGTGCTGCTGTGGCTGCAGCTGCCGCCGTCGCGGCATTTCCAGGCCCGCCGCGATGGCCTGCGCCAGCTGCCCTCGCGCTGGCGCGCGCTGTTCGCCGACCCGGGCCTGCCGTGGCTGTTCGCCACCTCGTTCGTGTTGATGGGCGTGTTCGTCACCCTCTACAACTACCTGGGTTACCACCTGCTGGCGCCGCCGTACCACCTCAGCCAGACCGTGGTCGGGCTGATCTTCAGCGTCTATCTGGTCGGCACCTTCAGCTCGGCGTGGATGGGACAGCAGGCCACGCGCTACGGGCGCGGCCGCATCCTGTCGATCTCGTTCGCACTGATCGGCGCCGGCATCGCACTGCTGGCGATGCCGTGGCTGAGCACGATGGCACTGGGCATCGCACTGGTCACGTTCGGCTTCTTCGGTGGCCACTCGGTGGCCAGCAGTTGGGTCGGCAGCCGCGCCGGCACGATGCGCGCCGAAGCCTCCGCGTTGTACCTGTTTGCCTATTACCTGGGGTCGAGCGTGCTGGGCGGGGTGGGCGGCCTGGCCTACGCGGCCTGGGACTGGCGGGGCGTCTGCCTGTTCGCTGCCGCGTTGACCCTGGTCGGCGGTGGTATCGTCTGGGCGCTGCAGCAACGCGCTCCGCAGCCGGTGACGGCGTGATCCAACGCGTACGGTAGTGCCGGCCGCTGGCCGGCAATTCCATATGGGTCCGCATGCCGGCCAGCGGCCGGCACTACCGGTGGGCTGCACGCTTACCCTTCCGCGAACGCTTCACGCAGCAGCGTGGCGAAGTTGCGGATCAATGGCGTCACGCCTTCGCGGCGCCATGCCAGCTGCACTTCCGAATGCGCACCGGCATCGGCCAGCGCCACGAAGCGCGCGCCTTCCACGCGGATGTGATCGCACGACGACGGCAGGATCGCCGCGCCAAGGCCGGCCGCGGCCAGGCTGATCAGCGTTGAGGCTTCACCGGCCTCCTGCACGATGCGCGGCGTGAAGCCCGCCGCCGCACACAACGCGATCATGTGGTCGTGGATACCTGCACCGGCACTGCGCCGGAACGCCACGAACGGTTCCTGCGCGAAGTCGCGCAGCGACAGCGTGCCCTGCGCCGAGAGCCTGTGCAGGGCAGGGTGGCCGGCATGCACGATCAACGCCAGCGGATCGACGAACAGGCTGTGCGCCACCAGTTCCGGTGGCAATGTGCGTTTGCGGATGATGCCCACGTCCAGGCTGCCGTCGAGCAGCGCATCGATCTGCTGCAGGGTGTTCATCTCGCTCAGCTGCAACCGCACCTGCGGATACTGCTGGCGGTAATGCAGGATCGAGCGCGGAATCTGCGGTGACAGCGGCGTGGCCCGGGTCAGCCCGATATGCAGCTCGCCCTGCTCGCCGCGCTGTGCGCGCTGCACCTCATCCACCGCCGCTTCCACCTGCTGCACGATGGCCCGCGCCCGTTCCTGCAGCAGCTGCCCGGCGGGCGTCAGCTGCACGCGGCGATGGCTGCGCACGAACAGGCGCGCCCCGATCAGTTCCTCCAGCTGGCGGATCTGCTGGCTGAGCGGGGGCTGCGACATGCCCAACCGCTCCGCCGCCTGGCCGAAGTGCAGCGTATCGGCAACGGCGAGGAAGTAACGCAGGTGGCGCAGTTCGATGGACATGGGCCCAGTCTAGCCAGCCTGATGCCTTCTTTGCCGTCTTCTTCGATCGGTTTCCCGTGAGTCGAGCATGGCTCGACGCTACAAAAGCATCCACGCATGGCGTGGATCTACTGGCCGCCGGCCAGCAACCCCGTGTCGACCAAGGTCGACACCCACCAGAGCAATCTGCCGTTCCGACAGATCGCGGAGAACTGTCGAAGGCGGGGTGGGTCCGGTGGCGGGGGTGTCCGCGGCATGGATGCCGCGGCCAAGCCCCCAGGGACGGGTTTACGGCGTCCCCCGCAACCGGATCCACCCCGCCAACCCACGGAACCGCGGCTTTTGACGTTGACGTTGACGTTGCTTCGGCAGGTGCAGGGCGCAGCCCTGCCGAACACCCCTCACCGTTCCGAATGCCCGCTTTGGTCGTAATCGCGCGGACTGAACAACTCCGGTTGGATCAGCTCGATGAACGCCCGCGCCTGCGCCGACAACGCCTTGCCCCGCCGCACGATCACCCCGTAGCTGCGCTCCGGGAACCAGCGCTTCATCGAGCGCGCCGCCAGCCGCTCGTGATCGGCTTCGTTCAGGCACAGCGCCGGCACGATGGAAATGCCCATGCCCATCGCCACGTACTGCTTGATCACCTCCCAGCCACCCACCTCCAGCGCCACGGTGTAGGCGATGCGGTGGCGCTGGAACACCTGGTCGACCAGGCGGTAGGTGATCTGCCGCTTCGGTGGCAGCACCAGCGGATGGCGCGCGATGTCGGCCAGCTCCAGTTCGCCGCCACTGGCCAGCGGATGGTCGTGCGGGGCGATCAGCACCTGCTCGAAGCGGTAGGCCGGCGCATAGGTCAGGTCGGCCGGCACATCGGTCATAGAGCCGATCGCCAGGTCGGCGGCATCCTCGCGCAGCAGGTCGGTGCCATCGGCGCTGATCGCGTTGTGCAGGGTCAGGCGCACGTCCGGGTGGTGCAGGCGGAAGCGTTCGACGATCTTCGGCAGCAGGTACAGGATGGTCGAACTGTTGGCGGCGATGTTCAGCTCGCCTGCGTCCAGCCCGCGCACCTTGTCGCGGAAGCGGGCCTCCAGCCCATCCAGGTTCTCCACCAGCGGCTGCGCCATTTCATACAGCAGCTGGCCCTCGCGGCTGGGCACCAGGCGCCGCCCGCTGCGCTCGAACAGCGGCACCCCCAACTCCCGCTCCAGCGCCTGCAACTGCAGGCTGATCGCCGGCTGGCTGACGAAAAGTGCCTCAGCCGCCCGTGAGACCGAACCCAGGCGCACCGTCTGGCAGAACGCGCGCAGTGGTTTCAACCGGTCAGATTTGTAGGAAAAACGCGGACTTGGCGGGGGGCGTGTGGTCATCGCGTCACAAGTATTAGCACAATTTATGTAGAACATTGCAAAAACTGTTTTGCCAAATACTCAGCCCCGGCGGCACCGTGGAGACGTTCCCCCACTGCTGGAGTCGCCTCATGTGCGCCGTCGCTTCCGCTGTTCCCACCCCCGCTGCCAAGGCCACCCCCGGCATCGCCCTGGCGACCCGCGTGGCTGGCCAGGACACCGTGCTGCCGGCGCCGCTGCTGGCCCTGCTGGTGTCGCTGCACCGCGCGGTGGAACCGGGCCGGCAGGCACGGCTGCAGGCGCGACGCGAACGCCAGGCGTTCTTCGACCAGGGCGGCCTGCCGGATTTCCGCGAAGACACCGCCGCGATCCGCAGCGGCGACTGGACCGTCGCGCCGCTGCCGGACGCATTGCAGGACCGCCGCGTCGAGATCACCGGCCCGACCGATCCGAAGATGGTCATCAACGCGCTGAACTCCGGCGCCAAGGTGTTCATGGCCGACTTCGAGGATTCGACCTCGCCGACCTGGCGCAACCTGCTGGCCGGGCAGCAGTCGCTGGCCGCCGCCGTGCGTGGGGACCTGGAATACACCGCACCCAATGGAAAGCACTACCGCCTGCGCCCGTACGACGAACAGGCGGTGCTGATCGTGCGCCCGCGTGGCTGGCATCTGGACGAAAAGCACGTGGCCATCGATGGCCAGCCGCTGGCCGGTGGCCTGTTCGATGCGGCGGTGTTCGCGTTCCACAATGCGCGCGCGCTGCAGGCCAAGGACCGCGGCCCGTACTTCTACCTGCCCAAGCTGCAGAGCATGGAAGAGGCGGCGCTGTGGGAGACCGCGCTGTCGCACATCGAGGGCATGCTCGGCCTGCCGCACGGCCAGATCAAGGTGACCGTGCTGATCGAAACGCTGCCGGCGGTGTTCGAGATGGACGAGATCCTGCACGCGCTGCGCGACCGCATCGTCGGCCTGAACTGCGGGCGCTGGGACTACATCTTCTCGTACCTGAAGACCTTCCGCCGCCACGCCGACCGCGTGCTGCCCGAACGCGGCCAGGTGACCATGACCCAGCCGTTCCTGAAGGCGTATTCGGAACTGCTGATCCAGACCTGCCACCGCCGCGGTGCGCATGCGATGGGCGGCATGGCCGCGCAGATCCCGATCAACAACGATGCGGCCGCCAACGAACAGGCGATGGCCCGCGTGCGCGCCGACAAGCTGCGCGAAGTCAGCGCCGGCCACGACGGCACCTGGGTCGCACACCCGGCGCTGATCCCGGTGGCGATGGCGATCTTCGACGAGCACATGCCAACCCCGAACCAGCACAACGTGCTGCGCCAGGATGTGCGTGTCGGCCGCGACGAACTGATCGCGCGGCCGCCGGGCACCATCACCCGCGCCGGCTTCGAAGGCAACGTGGAAGTCTGCGTGCGCTACCTGGCGGCATGGCTGGATGGCAACGGCTGCGTGCCGATCCATCACCTGATGGAGGACGCGGCCACCGCCGAGATCAGCCGCAGCCAGCTGTGGCAGTGGCTGCACACGCCGGGCCAGCAGCTGGACGACGGCACCGCCATCGACCTGGCCCTGCTCGACGCCACGCTGGCGCAGCTGCCGGCGCGGCTGGGCGATACCGCCGCGCTGCCCGGTGGCGCACGCATTTCCGAGGCCATCGCCCTGCTGGGCGAACTGAGCCGCAGCAATGAACTGACCGATTTCCTGACCCTGCCGGCCTA
The DNA here is from genome assembly GCF_000158575.1 of Stenotrophomonas sp. SKA14. Taxonomy (NCBI): domain Bacteria; kingdom Pseudomonadati; phylum Pseudomonadota; class Gammaproteobacteria; order Lysobacterales; family Lysobacteraceae; genus Stenotrophomonas; species Stenotrophomonas sp. SKA14. The sequence goes on along the minus strand of NZ_DS999412.1, from coordinate 150,199 downwards.
CGCACGCATCGACTGATCGAGCGCCCGTGTTCCGCCGCCGCTTCCCTCCCCGCTGCACGCACGAACCGAACTGGAGAAAGACATGAGCAAGCTGCCCACTGCCGAACAGATCCAGCACGACTGGGATACCAACCCGCGCTGGGAAGGCATCCAGCGCAACTACAGCGCCGCCGACGTGGTGCGCCTGCGTGGCACCGTGCACATCGAGCATTCGCTGGCCCGCCTGGGCGCGGAAAAGCTGTGGGCATCGCTGCATGAGCGCGAATTCGTCAACGCGCTGGGTGCGCTGACCGGCAACCAGGCCATGCAGCAGGTCAAGGCGGGCCTGAAGGCGATCTACCTGTCCGGCTGGCAGGTGGCGGCCGACGCCAACCTGGCGGGGCAGATGTACCCGGACCAGTCGCTGTACCCGGCCGACTCGGTGCCGGCAGTGGTCAAGCGCATCAACAACACCCTGCTGCGCGCGGACCAGCTGCACCACGCCGAAGGCAAGGACGACATCGATTTCCTGCAGCCGATCGTGGCCGACGCCGAAGCCGGTTTCGGCGGCGTGCTCAACGCCTTCGAACTGATGAAGGCGATGATCGAGGCCGGTGCCGCCGGCGTGCACTTCGAAGACCAGCTGGCCTCGGTGAAGAAGTGCGGCCACATGGGCGGCAAGGTGCTGGTACCGACCCGCGAGGCGATTGAAAAGCTCAACGCCGCGCGCCTGGCTGCCGATGTGCTGGGCGTGCCGACCCTGCTGGTGGCGCGTACCGATGCCGAAGCCGCCGATCTGCTGACCAGCGACATCGACGGCAACGACAAGCCCTTCGCCACCGGCGAGCGCACCGTGGAAGGCTTCTACAAGACCCGCAATGGCCTGGACCAGGCGATCAGCCGCGGCCTGGCCTACGCACCCTACGCCGACCTGGTGTGGTGCGAGACCGGCAAGCCAGACCTGGAGTTCGCGCGCAAGTTTGCCGAGGCGATCCATGCGAAGTTCCCGGGCAAGCTGCTGGCCTACAACTGCTCGCCCAGCTTCAACTGGAAGAAGAACCTGGACGACGCGACCATTGCGAAGTTCCAGCGTGAACTGGGCAGCTATGGCTACAAGTTCCAGTTCATCACCCTGGCCGGTTTCCACGCGCTGAACTACGGCATGTTCAATCTGGCCCACGGCTATGCGCGTCGCCAGATGAGCGCCTTCGTGGAGCTGCAGGAAGCGGAGTTCGAAGCGGCCGAGCGTGGCTTCACCGCGGTCAAGCACCAGCGCGAGGTCGGCACGGGCTACTTCGATGCGGTGACCCAGGCGATCCAGCAGGGCCAGTCGTCGACCACTGCGTTGACCGGTTCGACCGAGGAAGAGCAGTTCCACGGCGGCCGCAGCGAGCGCGCGGCGTAATGCGGTAGGGCGTCAGAACGATCAGGGTGGCCAGGGAAGGGCCAGGCAACGCCGGCCGGTCGGGGGACCTGCCGGCGTTGTTGTATCGGTAGAACAGCGGTGAACGCGGACAGCGTCAATCCGGCGCACCCCCAGCGCGGAAACTTGGCCGAAACCCTGTGAAGACGGCCATCGGATTGATCCGGCAGGACTTTTGGCCAGGTGAAGGTGACCAGAACGGGCCACCACGCATCTTCACATCGGACAAGCGCGCCGGAAGGTTCAAAATGAGATAGGGCGCACACTTTAAAGCGATGCTATGCTCCGCGGCTCACCAGGGGACGCTGGCGGCGGGTGCAGGGAATGACCGGCAGGGGTGCGGCCGAGAACAGTGATGTGACGTCAGGTATCGCCCGGGTGGCGATGGCCGAGATCGTGCACGCGCTGTTGTCCGATGCCGAGGTGACATTGTTCGCCAGATTCGCCCGCCCATGCAAGCTTCATGCCGGACAGTGGCTGTTCCAGCGGGGCCACCGTGGCGAACGCATGTATGTGATCCTCGAAGGCCAGATCGAACTGGACTTCGGCGAAGACCTGGTGATCAAGACCCTCGGCCAACATGAGTTCTTCGGCGAACTGGGCCTGCTGGTGGGCGACCACCTGCGCAGTGCCAGCGCCCGTGCCCTGGCCGACTGTGAAGTGCTGGAACTGGGACCGTCCGATTTCCATCGCCTGGTCGAATCCGATCCCGGCCTGGTCGCCTACTTCCTGCGCCGCACGATCATGCGTGTGCTGACCAACGAACAGGCCCTGATCAGCCAGCTGCGCCGGCGCAACCATGATCTGGAAACCGCGCTGGACAACCTGTACATCACCACCCATCAGTTGACCCACACGCGCGAGCTGGTGCGTACCGATGAACTGACCGGGCTGCACAATCGCCGCGGTCTGACCCTGTACCTGCAGGAATGCCGCACCGAGCAGGAAGGGTTGCCGCAGGCCTTGCTGCTGATCGACTGCGATCGCTTCAAGCAGATCAATGACCGCCATGGCCACCAGGCAGGCGACCGCGTGCTGCAGAGCATGGGCAACATCCTGCGCTCGATGGCCGGTGAGCAGGACCTGGCCTGCAGGCTCGGCGGCGACGAGTTCTGCCTGATCCTGCGCCGCGGCAACCACGAAATCGTGCAGCACGCGGCCGAGTTCATTCTGAGTGCGGTGCATGGCCTGCTGGAACGCAGCCATGGCACGCCGCACGTGAGCCTGGTCAGCATCGGCGCCAGCCTGCTGGCGCCGGATGCCGGCTGGAGCGAATGGTATGCCAGCGCCGATCGCGCGCTGTACCAGGCCAAGCGCGATGGCGGCAATTGCCTGCGCTGGGTGGATGATCCGGACGGCCCATAGGGAGAGGCAGGCAATGAATGGCGACAACGGAACGTCAGCCCCGCATAGCCCCCAGCTACGCGCCCTGTTGTTCACCGATCTGTGTGATTCGCTGCAGCTGGTCGAGCGGATCGGCGATGTGGCGGCCGCGAGCCTGTTCCAGGAACATGATCGGTTGGTGCTGGTGCTGCAGCAGCGCTGGAACGGCCAGCTGATCGATCGCTCCGACGGATTGTTCATGCTGTTCGAGCGCGCCATCGATGCGTTGGGCTTCGCCCTGGACTACCAGCGCGAACTGCATGCGCTGGGCCAGCAGCGCTCGATTGAACTGCGTGCGCGTGCCGGCCTGCATGTGGGCGACGTGCTGACCTGGGACAACAGCCCCGAAGCGGTCCGCGCCGGCGCCAAGTCGATGGAAGTGGAAGGCCTGGCCAAGCCGATGGCGGCGCGCCTGATGATGCTTGCACGCCCGGGCCAGATCCTGTTGTCGGCCGTGGCCGAATCGCTGACCCACCGCGCGACCGATGCGCTCGGCGAGCGAGGCGCGCGCCTGCTGTGGAAGTCGCACGGGCGCTGGCGCTTCAAGGGTGTGCCGGTGGTGCAGGAAGTGATCGAAGTGGGCGAGATCGGGTCGGCGCCGCTGCGCATGCCGCGCTCCAATGCCAAGGCGCGTCGCGATCTTCCCCTGTGGCGGCAGCCCGTGGTGCTGGCCGCCGAAGGCCTGGTGCTGGCGGTGCTGGTGCTGGGTGGCTGGCTGCTGCTGCGCCCGGAACCGGCGATCGCCTTCGCCGAGCGCGACTGGGTGGTGCTGGCCGATGTCGACAACCTGACCGGTGACCCGATCTTCGACGAGTCGATGCGGCACGCGATTCTGATCGCGCTGGAACAGTCGCGGTACGTGAACGTGTTGTCCGAAGGCAAGATCCGCGAAAGCCTGGAGATGGCCCGGCTGTCCAGTGACTCGCGGATGACCCGCAACACGGCCGTGGAAATCGCCATGCGCGAAGGTGCGCGTGCGGTGCTGCTGCCCAATGTGCGGCAGCAGACCGGTGGCTACCTGCTGGGCATCGATGTGGTCGAGCCACGCAGCGGCCAGCTGGTGACCAGCTTCACGGCAACGGCCGATCGCTCCGATCAGCTGGTGTTCGCGGTGGACGACGTGGTTGGACGCCTGCGTCGCGGATTGGGTGAGTCCGTCGCCAGCCTTGAGCAGTCGCTGCCCCTGCCGCGGGCGTCGACCCGCGATCTGCGTGCGCTGCGGGCCTTTGCCCTGGCCGAGAACGCGCTGGGCCAACGTCGCTTCGAAGAAGCGCGCAATCTCTACCAGGCCGCGATCGACATCGATCCCGGTTTTGCGCTGGCCTACATGGGGCTGGCCAAGCTGCTGGCACGCACCGCACAGGTCCAGCAGGCGCGCGAGGCATTGGAGCATGCACTGGCCCAGCAACAGCGCCTGCCCGCACGCGAGCGCCTGTACCTGAAGGGCTGGCAGGCCGAGCTGGAGCCCGGCGGCTGGCCGCTGGAGCAGTGGCGTGCACTGGCCAAGATCTATCCGGATTCGTTTGCCGGACTGTCCAATACGTCGTGGGGGCTGCTGCAGGACAATCGCTTCACCGAGGCGCTGCCCTATGCGCGCGCGGCGACGGTGCCGCAGGATCCATTGCGTTTGTATCCGATGATCCACCTGGCGCGGGCGCAGCTGGGCCTTGGCCAGCCACAGCAGGCGATGCAGACCCTGCATCAGGCACAGATGCTGCGCGGCAATGACGAGGCCGACGACCTTGATGTGGACGTCCTGATCGCCCAGGGCCAGCCGGCACAGGCACGGCAGGTGCTGATGCGATTGCCCAGGGGAGACGACCTGCAACAGCGCATGCGCCTGCGTGCCCACCTGCTGGTGGCTGCCGAGCAGCGCGATTGCACAGCCATGCATTCAGCGATTGCGATGGACGGTCCGGCGCCGGAGCTGATCGACTACCAGATCCATCGACGGCTGCAGCACGCTACGGTGACCACGCTGTGCACGGCCGGGGACGTGAAGGAACTTGAATCCATCGCGGCGATGCTGCGGCCCCTGCTCCGCGACAACGACGACTCCGCCGTGGGAAGCCGCAGCCTGCAGTTGCTGGCGCTGGCTTACCTGGCCCAGCGGCAGGGCCAGCATGTGCTCGCCGCAGAGTGGCTGCATGACCACGGCGAGCTGCTGGAGGGGCAACGCAGCCCGGTGGTGGGCAAGTGGCTCCGCGTGGTGCGGGCCATGGCCGAACTGGGTCGGCAACGGCCGCAGGCGGCACGCGATCTGCTCGAGACTGCGCTGGATGGCAGCGAACCGGTGCAGGCCCATGTGGTGCTGTTGCAGGCATTGCGTGCACAGCAGGACGCCGCCGGCGTGCGCCGCGAGCAGCAATGGCTGGCCCGGCACCACGGCCAGGCCATTGCTGAAGTCGCTTCGATGCAGGTCTGGCAGCCCTTGAACGTGCACGACATCGCCATGGCGGCGATGTCGCCGCCATCGTCGCACTGAAGTAGGCTCAGGCGTTGACGCGCTCGTCGATGCGGTCGGCTTCGAAACAGAACACCACCGTCATCGAGGCAGTCGAGGTGCTCAGGTACGCATGCAGCGAATCGCGCGTGCGGCGCAGCTCTTCGACCGACGCCAGGGTACCGATCTTCATGCAGTCGTTTTCGCTGACAGCGCGGTCCAGGCCGATCGAGGCCAGCGCCTGGGCCGGCGAAGCGGTGAAGCGGCTGCGGAAGTCGTCGTTGTCGATCAGGTGGTCCAGCAGGATGCTGGCGTCGTCGGCGGAAAGGCGGGGATGGGTGCTCATGGGGATCGTCCGTAGGTGGAGTTTCTCGTATCGGCCGCGACAGCCTCCCATTGAGGGCCGTGGCGCGTTCATCGCTAAAGTTGGCCGCGCTGCGGTCGCTGCTGCTATGCCGGTTGTGCGGCAGAAGGAAGGAAACCCATGCGCCTGCGCCGCTGCGCCAGCCTGATGTTCGAACCCCGCGAGTCGGTCACCCTGGACCTGCGCGCGATGCTGGCCGGCCACGCCGAGATGGACAGCCAGATCAGCTGGGTGGCCCTGGCCGCCCATCTGGACCAGCCCCTGCCGGTGGATGCAGAGGAGCGCCAGTTGCTGGGCGAGCTCAGCGCGCACCGCTGGAGCGAGCCACCGGCCGACGCCTCGCCGGCCATGCTGGCGCGCCTGGTTGAACTGGGCCTGCTGCTGACCGACCCGCCCAGCGAGGTGGGGCACCAGCTGCGTGATGAGGCGCTGCGGCGCAGCCAGTGGTGGCCGCTGGCCGCGCTGGCCCATCGCCACGCGCGTTGGCAGGCCGTGGACAGCGTGGAGGACATGCGCCGGCAGGGGCTGGACACCGCCGCTGGCCTGCGCCAGCGGCTGGGGCCGCCACCGCCGGTGGTGCAGCCGATGCAGGGCGATTACCAGCCGCTGCCGCGCAGCGACGAAGCCGCGTTCGACGCACTGCTGGCGCGGCGGACCACCTGCCGCAACTTCGACCCGCAGCGCCCGTTGCCGCTGCCGCTGCTGGCCCAGGTGCTGCAGCGCACGCTGATGGCGCACGCGGTGCAGAAGGTCGAGCGCGATACCGAGTTCCTGAAGAAGAACGTACCCTCCGGTGGTGGCCTGCATCCCACCGAGGGCTTCCTGCTGGTGCAGAACGTGGAGGGGCTGGCACCGGGCCTGTACCACTACCATCCCGTGCAGCACGCCGTGCTGCCCCTGCCTTCACCGCCGCCGCCGTCGCTGCCTGCGCTGGCGCGACGGATGCTGTCCGGGCAGGAGTGGTTTGCCGATGCACCGGCGCTGCTGGTGCTGGCACCGCGTTATGACCGCTGCTTCTGGAAGTACCGCAACCATGCCAAGGCGCATCGTGCGGTGACGCTGGATGTCGGCCATATCTCGCAGCTGCTGTACCTGTGCGCGACCGAGCGCGGGCTGGCCGCGTTCGTGACCGCGGCCATCAACGATGCCGATGTCGATCGGGCGTTCGGTTTCGATGGCATCGGCCAGAGCGCGATGGCCATCTGTGGCCTGGGCTGGCGCAGCGCCACGCTGGACACGGCGGAATTCGATCCCGCCGGGCGCGTGTTGGCGGGCGACGACCGCTGAGCGGTCGCCGCCCCGGCGATCACGCCGCTTCGAAGTCCACCAGCACCGCGCCGTCGCCGACCTGGTCGCCGGCCTTGGCGCGGTAGCCCTTCACCGTGCCATCGGCCGGGGCCTGCAGGGTGTGTTCCATCTTCATCGCTTCCAGCACCACCAGTGGCGTGCCGCGCTTGACCTCGGTGCCGGCCGCGACCAGCGTGGCCACGATCCTGCCCGGCATCGGTGCCAGCAGGCTGCCGGCATCGGCCGCGGCGTGGTCCGATTCGCCCACCGGGTCGTGCAGGGTGAAGCGGTGCTGGCCATCGGCACCAAACAGGTACAGCTGGTCGCCTTCGCGCAGCGCCTGCAACGACCAGCGGCGGCCCTCCAGCTGCACGGTCATGCCCTGCGCATCGGCGGTGCCGGTCACCTGCACCGGCGCGGCGTCATCGCACTGCACCCGCCAGCCGTCGGCCTGCACCCACACCTTCAGCGTGTGCCGGCGCTCGCCCTGCTGCAGCGGCAGTACGCGTGGCGCGGACGCGCCCAGTCGCCAGCCGTCCTGTGACTGCCACGGCGAATGCGGGTCGCGCGCATCGCGGCTGGCGCCTGCGGTGCGGGCCACGGCGGCCACCGCCGCCAGCATCCACAGCGCATCGCCGGTATCGCCCACCTGACTCAGTACTGCCTGTTCGCGTTCGATCAGTGCGGTATCCAGCCTGGCGTTCGCGAACGAATCGGTGTTCACCAACCGGCGCAGGAAGCCGGCATTGGTGGTCACGCCGACCACCTGACAGTCGGCCAGGGCCTGGCTCATGCGGCGCAGCGCGGCATCGCGGTCCACGTCCCAGACGATCAGCTTGGCGATCATCGGGTCGTAGAACGGGGTGATGCTGTCGCCTTCCTCCACGCCGGTATCCACGCGCACATTCGCCGACGGCGTCGGCAGGCGCAGGCGGCGCAGGGTGCCGGTGGACGGCAGGAAGCCGCGGTCGGCATCTTCGGCATACAGGCGCGCTTCGATGGCATGGCCGTGGATGGCCAGCTGGTCCTGGCGCAGCGGCAGCGGCTGGCCAGCGGCTACGCGCAGCTGCCATTCCACCAGGTCGGTGCCAGTGATGTACTCGGTCACCGGGTGTTCCACCTGCAGGCGGGTGTTCATTTCCATGAAGTAGAAATCGCCGTCCGGGCCGGCGATGAACTCCACGGTGCCGGCACCGACGTAGCCCACCGCGCGCGCGGCATCGACCGCGGCCTGGCCCATCGCCGCGCGGCGTTCGGCGCTCATGCCCGGCGCGGGCGCTTCTTCCAGTACCTTCTGGTGGCGGCGCTGCACCGAGCAGTCGCGCTCGAACAGGTAGACCGCCTCACCGTGGCTGTCGCCGAACACCTGGATCTCGATATGGCGCGGCCGCTCGACGTACTTCTCGACCAGCACGTGATCGTTGCCGAACGCCGAGGCCGCCTCGCGCTGGCAGCTGGCCAGCGCATCGACGAAGTCCTCGCTGCGTTCGACCTTGCGCATGCCCTTGCCACCGCCACCGGCGCTGGCCTTGATCAGCACCGGGTAGCCGATGGCATCGGCCTGCGCGCGCAGGAACGCCGGTTCCTGCTGGTCGCCGTGGTAGCCCGGGGTCAGCGGCACGCCGGCCTTGGCCATCAGCGCCTTGGCCGCGCTCTTGTCGCCCATCGCGCGGATCGCGCTGGCCGGCGGACCAATGAAGGTGATGCCGGCCGCTGCGCAGGCATCGGCGAAGTCGGCGTTCTCGGACAGGAAGCCGTAGCCGGGGTGGATCGCCTGCGCGCCGGTCGCGCGTGCGGCGTCGAGAAGGGCATCGCTGCGCAGGTAGCTTTCGCGTGCGGCGGCCGGGCCGATGTGCATGGCTTCGTCGGCCAGGCGCACGTGGCGCGCGTTGCGGTCCGCATCGGAATACACCGCCACGGTGGCGATGCCGAGGCGGCGGCAGGTGGCAATGACGCGGCAGGCGATCTCGCCACGGTTGGCGATCAGGACTTTGGTGAACATGGCAACAGACTCTGTCATGGCACGGGTTACATGCGGAACACGCCGAAGCGCGTCTGCTGAGGGGCGGCGTTGAGGCTGGCCGACAGCGCCAGAGCGAGCACCCTGCGGGTGTCGGTCGGATCGATAACGCCGTCGTCCCACAGCCGCGCGCTGGCGTAATAGGGGTGACCCTGCTGCTCGAACTGCTCGCGGATCGGCGCCTTGAAGGCGTCTTCTTCCGCCGCCGGCCACTGCCCGCCCTTGGCTTCGATGCCATCACGCTTGACCGTGGCCAGCACGCTGGCGGCCTGTTCGCCGCCCATCACGCCGATGCGCGCGTTCGGCCACATCCACAGGAAGTTGGGCGAATACGCGCGGCCGCACATGCCGTAGTTGCCGGCGCCGAACGAACCACCGATGACCACGGTGAACTTGGGCACCTTGGCGCAGGCCACCGCCATCACCAGCTTGGCGCCGTCCTTGGCGATGCCGCCCTGTTCGTACTTGCGGCCGACCATGAAGCCGGTGATGTTCTGCAGGAACACCAGCGGGATGTTGCGCTGGGTGCACAGTTCGATGAAGTGCGCGCCCTTCAGTGCGGATTCGGAGAACAGGATGCCGTTGTTGGCGATGATGCCGATCGGATAGCCGTTCAGATGCGCGAAGCCGGTGACCAGGGTTGCACCGTAGCGCGGCTTGAACTCGTCGAAGCGCGAGCCATCGACCAGCCGCGCGATCACTTCGCGCACGTCGTAAGGCTTGCGCGTGTCGGCGGGAATGATGCCGTACAGCTCGTGCGCCGGCAGCAGCGGTTCTTCCGGGGCCTGCACCGCCATCGCCGGTTCCGGCTTGCGCCAGTTCAACTGCGCGATGATCGCGCGCACCCGTGCCAGCGCCTGCAGATCGTTGTCGGCCATGTGGTCGGCCACGCCGGAAATGCGCGTGTGCACATCGGCACCGCCCAGTTCCTCCGCCGTCACCACTTCGCCAGTGGCCGCCTTCACCAGCGGCGGGCCGCCCAAGAAGATCGTGCCCTGTTCGCGCACGATCACCGTCTCGTCGCTCATCGCCGGCACATAGGCGCCACCGGCGGTGCAGCTGCCCATCACGCAGGCGATCTGCGGGATGCCCTGCGCCGACAGGTTGGCCTGGTTGTAGAAGATGCGGCCGAAATGGTCGCGGTCGGGGAACACCTCGTCCTGCAGCGGCAGGAAAGCGCCGCCGGAATCGACCAGATAGATGCACGGCAGGTGGTTCTGCTCGGCGATCTCCTGCGCGCGCAGGTGCTTCTTCACCGTCATCGGGTAGTAGGTGCCGCCCTTGACCGTGGCATCGTTGGCCACGATCACGCATTCCACGCCGCTGACCCGACCGATGCCGGCCACCACGCCCGCCGCGGGCACGGCATCTTCATACATGCCGTGCGCGGCCAGCGGCGCGATTTCCAGGAAGGCGCTGCCGGGGTCGAGCAGGGCGTCGATGCGGTCGCGCACCAGCAGCTTGCCGCGGGCGGTGTGCTTGGCACGCGCGGCCTCGTTGCCACCCAGCGCGGTGCGGGCGAGGGTGGCATGCAGGTCATCGACCACGGCCTGCATGGCCGTGCGGTTGGCTTCAAACGTTTCGCTGCCCGGTTGCAGCTGGCTGTTCAGGACGGTCATCGCGGTAGCCTTACAGGGTGCGCTGGAACAGTTCGCGGCCGATCAGCATGCGGCGGATTTCCGAAGTGCCGGCGCCGATTTCATACAGCTTGGCGTCGCGCCACAAACGGCCGGTCGGGTATTCGTTGATGTAGCCGTTGCCGCCCAGGATCTGGATCGCCTGGCCGGTCAGCCAGGTGGCCTTCTCGGCGGCATACAGGATCGCACCGGCGGCGTCCTGGCGGGTGGTGCGGCCCTGGTCGCAGGCGCGCGCCACGGCATAGACATAGGCGCGGCAGGCGCCCAGGCCCACGTACATGTCGGCGATCTTGGCCTGGATCAGCTGGAAGCTGCCGATCGCCTCGCCGAACTGGTGGCGCTCGTGCACGTACGGCATCACCACGTCCATGGCCGCTGCCATCAGGCCCAGCGGGCCACCGGAAAGCACCACGCGCTCGTAGTCCAGGCCGGACATCAGCACGCGCACGCCGCCACCGACCTGGCCCAGCACGTTCTCTTCGGGCACTTCGCAATCCTGGAACACCAGCTCGCAGGTGGGCGAGGAGCGCATGCCCAGCTTGTCCAGCTTCTGCGCGGTGGAGAAGCCCTTCATGCCCTTCTCGACCAGGAACGCGGTGATGCCCTTGGCGCCGGCCTCCATGTCGGTCTTTGCATAGACCACCAGCACATCGGCATCCGGGCCGTTGGTGATCCACATCTTGTTGCCGTTGAGCACGTAGCGGTCGCCACGCTTGTCCGCGCGCAGCTTCATCGACACCACGTCCGAACCGGCGCCCGGTTCGCTCATCGCCAGCGCGCCGACCTTGGCGCCGCTGCACAGGTCGGGCAGGAAGCGCTGCTTCTGTTCCTCGTTGCCGTTCTTGCGCAGCTGGTTCACGCACAGGTTGGAATGCGCGCCATAGGACAGGCCGATGCCGCCGGAGGCACGCGAGATTTCTTCCATCGCCACCACGTGGGCCAGGTAGCCCATGCCGGTACCACCGTATGCTTCTTCCACGGTAAGGCCGAGCAGGCCCTGTTCGCCCAGTTTCGGCCACAGCGCCAGCGGGAACTGGTTGGTCGCATCGGCCTCGGCGGCCAGCGGCGCGACCTCGGCGGCGGCAAAATGGGCCACGCTCTGGCGCAGCAGGTCGATATCTTCGCCAAGATCGAAGTTCAGGGATGGCACGTGCATTGCGGTGGCTCCACGGCGGGACTACAGGGAATGGACGCACCCGGCGGGGGAGCGGGCGGCGGCCGGCAGGGCCGTCACCCGCACGGGCGATGGACCCCAGCGTAGCGGGGTTCGGGAAAGAAGTGAACACAAATTCAAAAATTGAAACTAGAATCAAAACATGGCCTACAAACGCTCTGCACTGATGGAAGAACGGCTGGCCGGGGCCCGGGAACGGATCCTGCTGGCCACCCGTGAGCTGGTTGCGGCCGGCGGCTGGCGCAACGCCCCGGTAACCGCCGTGGCGACCCAGGCGGGGGTGTCCACCGGGTTGATCTACCGGCACTTCCCGTCCAAGGCCGACCTGTTCGTGGAGGTGCTCAACGCCGCCGTGGCCCACGAGGTGGCGATCATGGAGCGCATCGCCAGCGGCCCGGAGGTGGCCAGCGAGCGGCTGCGGCTGGCGATCACCGCCTTCGTCCGCCGCGCCCTGGCCGGGCCGGGGCTGGCCCATGCCTTCATCGTCGAGCCGGTGGACCCGGACGTGGAAGCCGAGCGCATGCGCGGCCGCCGCGCCTTTGGTGACGTGTTCCTGCGCCTGGTGGAAGAGGGCGTGGCAGCCGGTGAGCTGCCGGTGCAGGACGCGCACGTGGCCGCCGCCTGCCTGGTCGGCGCCTTCACCGAGGCGATGGTCGGCCCGACCGCACCCAGCCGCGAAGCGCACCGCGACGAGGACGCACTGGTGGATGCGATCTGCAGCTTCTGCCTGCGCGCGATCGGCGCCCGGTAATCCGGTAGAGCCGGCCGCTGGCCGCTGGCCGCTGGCCGCATTCTGTACGATCCATCCGGCGGGATGGCGACGCCGGCCAGCGGCCGGCACGACCGGGTGGGCATGCTGCGCCGCACCAGCCCTGAAGCCTGTTGTCGCACACGAAGCGCGTTCTATACTCGGTTCATCACGCAGTCGCTCAGCCGTGGTCCAACGACTATCAGCCAGGGGTAACGAAGAGTGCGGAATTACGATCTGGAGTTCCTGAAACGCTTCTCCATGGTGATCGCGCTGCTGGCGACCATCACCCTCGGCCTCATCCTCCTTGCTGCCTATATCCACACCCGGATTCCGCCCGAGGTGTCGCCGAGCGCGGCCAAACGCACCGAACAGCGCATCTCGCCCACCGGCGCGGTGTATGCCGGCAGCACCGGCGCCGCCGCGCAGGCGGCGGCCAAGGCCGCCGCGCTGGCCAAGGCCGCCTCGCAGGTGGCCTACGGCGGCACCAAGGATGGCAAGGTCATCTTCGACAACCTGTGCACCGCCTGCCACACCACCGGCGTGGGCATGGCACCGACGCTGGACCACGCGCACTGGGACAAGCGCCTGGCGCAGGGCAAGGACACCCTCTACAAGCACGCCATCGAGGGCTACACCGGCCCGGACGGCGGCATCATGCCGCCGAAGGGCGGCAACCCGGCGCTGACCGAGGAACAGATCCACGCCACCGTGGACTGGATGCTGGGCAACCTGAAATAACCGGTAGTGCCGGCCGCTGGCCGGCAACCGCGCATCGCACGAAGGTCATGGGGTTGCCGGCCAGCGGCCAGCACTCCCCTGGCTTTGCCCACCGAGGTCGAAACCCCGCCTGCAAGCGGGGTTTCGCATTTCAGGGTTAGTCTGTGCGGCCTCTTCCCTGGAATCGTCCGTCGATGCGCCGCCGTTCCCTTGCCCTTGCCTTGTCCCTGCTGCTGCCGACCAGCGCCTTCGCCCAGGCCCAGCCGCAGGCCGCACCGGCCCCGGCGGCGCCTGCCGCGCGCAACAACGCGACTGTGGTCCTGACCGCCGCCCCGGCCGACTGGCGTGCGTTGGACGGCCAGCGGGTGCGCATCGCCGCACCGCTGACCCTGGCCGGCACCGATGGCCTGGAACGTTTCGGCCAGCTCACCGTGGCCTTCGACGGACGGCTCTGGCAGCCCACCGAAGTGGCCGCGCCGGGTACCGCCGGCTACGAGCAGGTGATGGCCGACAACCAGCGTCGCCGCCTGCTGCTGGACGATGGCAGCGACGCCCGCGACCCGGCCAGTGTGGCGTACCTGCCCGGCAACCCGGTGCTGCGTACCGGCATGCAGCTGCGCAACGTCGAAGGCATCGTGCGGGTGGATGCGCAGGGTCGACCCAGCCTGCAGGTCGACGGTGTGCTGAAGCTGCCGGAACTGAAGCGCCCGGCGGTGCCGACGGTGCCGGGCAGCCTGCACGTGGCCGCCTTCAACCTGGAGAATTTCTTCAACGGTGACGGCCAGGGCGGCGGCTTCCCGACCCTGCGCGGTGCGCGCACGCTGGACGAGCACAAGGCGCAGGTGACCAAGCTGGTGACCACGGTCAACGCGCTCGGTGCCGATGTTGCCGCGTTGATGGAGCTGGAGAACGACGGCTATGGACCGCAGTCGGCCATCGCCGAACTGGTCGATGCGCTCAACCGCGACCGCGGAGCGCAGGGCGACTGGCGTTTCGTCGATGCCGGCAACGGCCCCGGCGACAACCCGATCCGGGTCGGCATCATCTACCGCAGCACGCGGCTGCAGCCGGTCGGAAAGCCGGCCACGCTGACCGGCGGCCCGTTCGTCGAGCACAGCCGCGTGCCGCTGGCGCAGGCCTTCCAGGGCAAGCGCGGCGCGCCGTTCGTTGTGGTGGCCAACCACTTCAAGTCCAAGGGGTGCCGTGATGCCGCCGGCGCCGACGCCGACCAGAATGACAACCAGGGGTGCTGGAACGCTACCCGAGTGACCTCGGCGCAGCAGCTGCACGCCTGGCTGCAGACCGACCCGACCGGCACCGGTGCCAAGGACGCGGTGCTGCTGGGCGATTTCAATGCCTACGCCATGGAAGACCCGATCCGCACCCTGCATGACCTGGGCTGGCAGGACGCGTTCAAGGTTGCCAAGGTCGAGCATCCCTACAGCTACGTCTACAACGGCTACACCGGCCGTCTCGACCACGCGCTGTTGAACCCGGGCATGGCCAAGCGCCTGCGCGGCGCCGCCGAATGGCACAGCAACGCCGACGAGCAGGACGCCAGCGGCTACCAGGGCCGCAATGTGCAGGGCCCGTGGCGCAGCTCCGACCACGACCCGCTGCTGCTGGGTTTCGATAAATAAGGTTCGCCGGGGCACGCCCGGCGGCTTTCTGTAGAGTCGAGCCATGCTCGACTGCTTCTCCAAGGACAGTCGAGCATGGCTCGACTCTACCGAAGGCAAGGCCGCCCGGGCTCAGCCCCAGGCAATCAACCCGATCGCCAGCACCGCCAGCGCCAGCCCGGCGCGGTTCCATTTCGTGGTGGCCTCGCCGAAGGCGAACACACCCACCAGCGCACCCAGCACCACAACGCCGATGTTCATGCCGGCGAACACGGTGGCCGGGCTCTGCGGCATCGCCTGGTGGGCATGCACATAGAACAGGATGTTGCCGCCGTTGAGCAGGCCCAGCAGCGCGCCCGCACCGAGGTTGCGCCAGGCCAGCCGGCTGCGGCCACTGACATGCCGCCACAGCTGCAGCGCCAGCATCAGCACGAAGGCCACGCTGAA
Organism: Stenotrophomonas sp. SKA14; assembly: GCF_000158575.1. NCBI lineage: Bacteria > Pseudomonadati > Pseudomonadota > Gammaproteobacteria > Lysobacterales > Lysobacteraceae > Stenotrophomonas > Stenotrophomonas sp. SKA14. The sequence continues at coordinate 134,955 of NZ_DS999412.1, read as the reverse complement.
GCTGGCCAGCACTGCCGCCATTGACGGCGTACCGGACAACGCGACCTGCTTGAGCAGCAGGTCCACCACCGCGAACCCGGCCCACACCCCCAGCAGCCAGCCCCAGCCGCCGGGCGAGAACGCTACCGCCGGGCCGCGCGGGCGCAGGCTGATCGCCACCATCGCCAGCAGGCCCAGGCCGAGGCCGGCCAGCTTCCACGGCGTGGCGGTCTGGCCGAAGAACAGGAATGCAGCAGCCAATGACAGCAGCAACGACAGCCGTTGCGCCACGTCGCTGCGGACGATGCCGGCCACCGCCACTGCGCGGCCCAGCACCAGGAAGATCGACGGCAGCACCACCGCCAGCGCCAGCAGCGAAAGCCACGGCGCGTGCGGCGCGCGCAGTGCATCCAGCGGCGGCCGCAGCACCACGGCCGTGAGCGTTGCCGCCACCAGATAGTTCCAGGTGACCATCTGCGCAACATCCAGCGCGCGGCGGTTGGCCAGCTTCAACAACACCGAAACCAGCACACTGCAGATCACGGCCAGGGACAGGTAGAGCATGGGTCGGGCACAGGGCAGGGGCGGGGGACGGTATCATGGTGCCATGCACAAGCCCTCGTTCCCCGTCGCCCCCGGCGAAACCGCCTGCCTTGAACTGGACGGCCCGGCCGGCCCGCTGGAAGTGGTCGTCGACCTGCCCAAGGCCGATGTGCCGGTGCAGCCGATCGTGGCCATCGTCTGCCATCCGCTGTCCACCGAAGGTGGCACGCTGCACAACAAGGTGGTCACCATGACCGCCAACACCCTGCGCGAGCTGGGCATCACCACCGTGCGCTTCAACTTCCGCAGCGTCGGCGCGTCGGCTGGCACCTTCGATGGCGGCGTGGGCGAGCAGGACGATCTGAAGGCCGTCGCCGCCTGGGTGCGCAGCCAGCGTCCCGATGATCGCCTGTGGCTGGCCGGTTTCAGCTTCGGCGCGTTCGTGTCGCTGAAGGCGACCGCCGAGCTGCAGCCCGAAGCGCTGATCTCGATCGCGCCGCCGGCCGGTCGCTGGGACTTCGATGGCGTGGCACCGCCGGCGCGCTGGCTGGTGATCCAGGGTGAGCAGGACGAGATCGTCGACCCGCAGGCGGTCTACCAGTGGCTGGCGTCGCTGGATCTCCCGCACGAACTGGTGCGCATGCCCGAGACCAGCCATTTCTTCCACCGCAAGCTGATCGACCTGCGCGGCGCGCTGACCCACGGCGTCAAGCACTGGCTGGGCGCGGCGGCATGAGCGCAACCGAGCTGACCCCGTCGCAGCGGTACGCCGAAGGGGTCGCCCGTGGTGACTGGCAGAACGACCCGGCCCAGCACGCCGCGCTGGCCGAGCTGGACCGCATCCACCTGGGCCTGGTCGACAGCGCCGAAGACGGCTGGCTGGACCGGCTGTCCTCGTTCTGGAAGAAGCCCGAGCCGGTCAAGGGCCTGTACTTCTGGGGCGGTGTCGGACGCGGCAAGACCTTCCTGGTCGACCTGTTCTACGACGGGCTGCCGATCAAGCAGAAGTACCGCACCCACTTCCACCGCTTCATGCGCAGCGTCCACGAGCGCCTGCGCGAGCACCAGGGCCAGAGCGATCCGCTGGCGAAGATCGCCCAGGAATGGCGCAGCAACCTGCGCGTGTTGGTGCTGGACGAGTTCTTCGTCACCGACATCGGCGATGCCATGCTGCTGGCGCGGTTGCTGGAACGCCTGTTTGCCGAGGGCGTGACCCTGGTCACCACCTCCAACACGGCGGTGGAGAACCTGTACCTCAACGGCCTGCAGCGCGAGAGCTTCCTGCCGGCCATCGGCCTGCTGCAGCGCTTCTGCGTGGAGCTGTACGCCGAAGGCACCGAGGATTACCGCATGCGCGCGCTGACCCGTTCGCCGGTGTACCGCGCGCCGCTGGCGGCCGACAGCGATGACTGGCTGGCCACGCGCTGGAACGAGTTGAGCGGTGGGCAGCCGGCCAAGCCCGGCAACATCGAGATCGAGGGCCGCAAGATCCCGGTGCGTGGCCGCGGCAAGAGCATCGCCTGGTTCGATTTCGCTGCACTCTGCGAAGGCCCGCGCGGACCGTCGGACTACATCGAGATCGCGCACGAGTTCAACACCGTGCTGCTGGGTGGCATTCCCGCCTTCGATCGCCTGAACGAAGATGCGGCGCGCCGCTTCGTCAACCTGATCGACGAGCTGTACGACCGCCACGTCAACCTGGTCTGCACTGCCAGCACCTCGCCGATCGAGCTGTATACCGGCACCCGCCTGCAGGGCGCGTTCGAGCGCACCGCCTCGCGCCTGATCGAAATGCAGAGCGCCGAATACCTGGGCACCCCGCACCGGGCGTGAGGGTGGTTTCCGGGTGAATGCATTGCCGGCCAGCCGCCGGCACTACCACGGCAGGCGTCTACCGGGTCGGCGCCACGGCGTTGTCGCGCGGCCGCTCATCCGGCCCGGCCGATACATGCAGGCCAGAGCCGTTGCCATGTTCCACCCGTATGCTTTCGCCGCGCTCCAGCAGCCGCAGTGGCTGGCCCTGGTAGCGCACCTCCAGCGCGTCGTGGGCCGCTGCCAGCGACTGCACCAGCGGGCACAGCGCCATCGCCTTGGCCTCCAGCTGCTGGCTGCGCGCTTCCATGCGGCGGTCGACTTCCGCGTCCAGGCGGTCGGCACGGCGCTCCATGGCGCCGGCGCGGCCGGTGAACACCTGCCACAACACGCTGCGGGTCATCGACGCGACCATGGTTTCGGCCATCTGGTCGATGTGTGCGTCGAAGCCGTCGCCGAAGGTGTCCTGTTCCCAATAGCCACGGCCCAGGCTGGCGTCGATCCAGCGCTGCGTCTCCTCGCGCATCGCGCGCATCTGGCGGTTGCGGGACTTGCCGGTGATGGCCTCGAAGGCGGCGTCCAGCGCATCGAAGGTGACCCCGGAGACCTCGTGGGCCAGTACGGTCGCCGCCGGCATCAGCTGGCGGGCGCCAGCCTCCATCTGCCGCAGCCGCGCCGCGTCGGCGGCGCTGACCGTCACCATCGTGCCGTCCAGGCTCAGTTCGCCGTCGTGGAACACCACCTCATGCGGGGCCTGCGGGCCATGCCGCAGCCAGATGCCGCCGCTGTCCACCAGCACGTCGTAGTCGGTATGGATGCCGCACTGGTCTGAACGCAGGTCCGGCCCCTCGGCGGCCAGCGCCGGGGGAATGAACAGCGCGGCCAGCAGGGCCAGGGCGTTCAGGCGCAGGTGCATCGGACCGTCCTTTTCCGGAAGCGAGCGGCCAGCATCCGCTGCCAGCGCGCGGGCGTCACCGGCCGGAAGTCACCCGTCCACCGCATTCCCACCGGCTGCCCACCACCTATCCACAGGGTTGTCCCTAGCCAGCTTCATCACTGTCATGTGAAGCTGTCATTGTTCCGTTTCCGCGCGGCGTTGTACCACCGCGATGACGTGTTTCGGGCTTGACTGCGCAGCCCGATCCGGCAGGTCTGAAGCGTCCCGATGAGGCGTTGATGGCACGATCCTTGCGGCGCAAGGGATTGCCGAATTTCACTACATTTGGCGTTGACGGCCCCCATTACCCCCACTATCTTGTGGCCGTCGGTCGCAGCAACCCCAATTCCAGGGGGTGGCAGCAGCACCCATCCGCGATCGTCAACGGCAGTGGCAGGCGCAGGGTCTCATCCCCTGCGACGCCGTCCTGCCATCCTGGGCTGTCATGTCCCGGGCTGCGTCACCCGATGCATCGAGCACCCCCAATCACGCCAAGAGGACACACGCCGTGAGCACCGAATCCAGCGCCACCATCGAGAAGGAAAGCGAATTCCTGTTGACGTCGCCGCCGACGGCCAACGCGATGAGTGTGACCAAGCGCAATGGGACCACCGAACTGGTGGATCTGAACAAGATCGTGCGCGCGGTGCAGCGTTCCTCCGAAGGCCTGCACGCCGTCGATCCGATGCGCGTGGCCACCCGCACCATTTCCGGCCTGTACAACGGCGCCACCACCCGCGAGCTGGACGAACTGTCCATCCGCACCGCCGCCCTGCTGATCGGTGAAGAGCCCGAGTACGGCCGCCTGGCGGCGCGCCTGCTGGCCAACTACATCGCCAAGGAAGTCTCGGGCCAGGAAATCTACGCCTTCTCGCAGTCGGTCAGCCGAGGCCATGAAGTCGGCCTGATCAACGACCGCCTGCTGAACTTCGTGCAGACCAATGCACGCAAGCTCAACGACGCCATCGATGGTGCGCTGGACCTGAACTTCGATTACTTCGGCCTGCGCACCCTGTACGACCGCTACCTGCTGCGCCACCCGCACACCCGCAAGGTGATCGAGACCCCGCAGCAGTTCTTCCTGCGCATCGCCAGCGCGCTGAGCGAGGACGTGTCCGAGACCCTGGCGCTGTACAAGCGCATGGGCAACCTGGACTACCTGCCGTCCAGCCCGACCCTGTTCAACTCCGGCACCACCCACGAGCAGCTGTCCTCGTGCTTCCTGCTGGACTCGCCGCAGGACTCGCTGGAGTCGATCTATTCCAAGTATGGCGACATCGCCCAGCTGTCGAAGTTCTCCGGCGGCATCGGCGTCAGCTACACCCGCGTGCGTTCGCGTGGTTCGCTGATCAAGTCGACCAACGGCCACTCCAATGGCATCGTGCCGTGGCTGAAGACCATGGATTCGTCGGTGGCCGCGGTGAACCAGGGCGGCAAGCGCAAGGGCGCGGCCTGCGTGTACCTGGAAACCTGGCACGCCGACGTCGAGGACTTCCTCGAGCTGCGTGACAACACCGGTGACGAAGCCCGCCGTGCGCACAACCTGAACCTGGCCAACTGGGTGCCGGACCTGTTCATGAAGCGCGTCGAGGCCGACCAGGAATGGTCGCTGTTCGATCCGCGCGTGGTGCCGGAGTTCACCGACCTGTTCGGCGAAGCCTTCGAAGCCGCCTACCTGCAGGCGGAAGCGCAGGGCAAGGCCAACCGCACCATCTCCGCGCGCAAGCTGTACGCCCGCATGATGCGTACGCTGGCCGAGACCGGCAACGGCTGGATGACCTTCAAGGACAAGTGCAACCGCGCCAGCAACCAGACCCTGCGTCCGGGCAACGTGATCCACCTGTCCAACCTGTGCACCGAAATCCTGGAAGTCACTTCCAACGATGAAACCGCCGTGTGCAACCTGGGTTCGATCAACCTGGGCAACCACTTCGACGAGCACAACGAGTTCGACTTCGAGAAGCTGGCCGAGACCGTGCGCCTGGCCGTGCGCCAGCTCGACCGCGTCATCGACCTGAACTTCTACCCGATCGAAACCGCCCGCCGCGCCAACCTGCGCTGGCGTCCGGTCGGCCTGGGCTGCATGGGCCTGCAGGACGTGTTCTTCCGCAAGCGCCTGCCGTTCGACAGCGCCGAAGCCCGCGCCCTGTCGAAGAAGATCGCCGAAGCGATCTACTTCCACGCGCTGGAAACCTCCTGCGAGCTGGCCCAGGAACGTGGCAAGCACCCGTCGTTCAACGACACCCGTGCCGCCAGCGGCGAACTGCAGTTCGACGCCTGGAACGTGGTGCCGGAAGACACCGCACGCTGGGATGCCCTGCGTGAGCGCATCAAGGAACACGGCCTGCGCAACTCGCTGATGATCGCGATCGCACCGACCGCGACCATCGCCTCGATCGCCGGCTGCTACGAGTGCGTCGAGCCGCAGGTGTCCAACCTGTTCAAGCGCGAGACCCTGTCCGGTGACTTCCTGCAGGTCAACCGCTACCTGGTGAACGAGCTGAAGAAGCTGGGCCTGTGGACCGCCGACATGCGCGACGCCATCAAGCTGGCCGAAGGCTCCATCGCCGGCGTGGCGCAGATTCCGGAAACGCTGCGCGAGGTCTACCGCACCGCGTGGGAGTTGCCGATGCGTTCGCTGATCGACATGGCCGCCGAGCGTGGCGCCTTCATCGACCAGTCGGCCTCGCTCAACCTGTTCATGGAAAGCCCGAACATCGGCGCGATGTCCTCCATGTACATGTACGCCTGGAAGCAGGGCATCAAGACCACCTACTACCTGCGTTCGCGCCCGGCCACCAAGATCGCCAAGACCACGGTCAGCACCGCAGCCCCGGCCAAGGTGTTCAGCCCGGACGAAGCCATCGCCTGCTCGCTGGAAAACCCGGAAGCCTGCGAGGCCTGCCAGTAAGAGCGGCACCGCCGCGCGGTAGTGCCGGCCGCTGGCCGGCACCCCCGGCCAACGATCATCACCCACGGTAGCGCCGGGCCATGCCCGGCGGCTCACCCAGGAATTCAAGGAAACACCCATGGCCGACAAGCCCAAGCAGATGCTGCTCGATCCCGGTTTTGAACTGACCCTGCGCCCGATGCGCTACCCGCAGTTCTATGACATGTACCGGAACGCGATCAAGAACACCTGGACGGTGGAAGAGATCAACTTCCAGATCGACATCACCGACCTGCACAGCAAGATGTCGCCGGGTGAGCGCCACCTGATCCACCGCCTGGTCGCGTTCTTCGCCACCGGCGACTCGATCGTGTCCAACAACCTGGTGCTGAACCTGTACCAGCACCTCAATGCGCCGGAAGCGCGCATGTACCTGTCGCGCCAGCTGTACGAAGAAGCGCTGCACGTACAGTTCTACCTGACCCTGCTCGACAACTACCTGCCGGACCCGGAAGAGCGCGTCAAAGCCTTCGCCGCGGTGGAGAACATCGACTCGATCAAGAAGAAGGCCGACTTCTGCTTCAAGTGGATCGACTCGATCCAGGACCTGAAGCGCATCGAGACCCGTGCCGAGCGCCGCCAGTTCCTGCTCAACCAGATCTGCTTCGCTGCGTGCATCGAAGGCCTGTTCTTCTTCGCCGCCTTCGCCTACGTGTACTACTTCCGTTCGCGCGGCCTGCTGCCGGGCCTGGCCTCGGGCACCAACTGGGTGTTCCGCGACGAGAGCGCGCACATGGAATTCGCGTTCGAGTCGGTGCGTGTTGTTCGCGAGGAAGAGCCGGACCTGTTCGACGATGAAATGAAGCAGCAGGTCTACGACATGCTGGCCGAAGCCATCGAATGCGAAGTGCAGTTCGCCGAGGACGTGCTGTCCGGCGGCGTGGCCGGCATTTCGACCCGTGACATGCGCCAGTACCTGCAGCACTGCGCCGACCAGCACTTCGCCAAGCTGGGCATGGAAAAGAAGTACAACGTGCGTAACCCGCTGCCGTTCATGGAACTGCAGGACGTGCAGGAGCTGACCAACTTCTTCGAACGCCGCGTCTCGGCCTACCAGGTCGGCGTGCAGGGCGAAGTCGCCTTCGACATGAACTTCTGATCGAACCGGTCAGGCCTGTCGCAACAGAAAACCCCGGCCAACGCCGGGGTTTTTCGTTTCTGTAGAGTCGAGCTTGCTCGACTGCTCTGCTCTTGTAGAGTCGAGCCATGCTCGACTGCTGTTCGCGAGGTTCAGTCGAGCAAGCTCGGCCCTGCAATCAGCGCCGCCCTTCCACCGCCATGCGCACCGCCAGTCCGGCCAGCACCGTGCCCATCAACCAGCGCTGTACCGCCTGCCAGGTCGGGCGCGCGGCCAGGAAGCCGGCGATACTGCCGGCCATCACCGCGATCACCGCGTTGACGCTCACGCTGACCGCAATCTGGGTGAAGCCCAGCACCAGCGACTGCACCAGCACGCTGCCGTGGCCTTCCGGGTGCAGGAACTGCGGCAGCAGGGACAGGTACATCACCGCGATCTTCGGGTTCAGCAGGTTGGTCAGAAAGCCCATCGCGAACAGCCTGCGTGGGCCGTCCGGTGGCAGGTCGCGCACCGCGAACGGCGAGCGGCCGCCCGGCTTGAGCGCCTGCCAGGCCAGGTACAGCAGGTACAGCGCGCCACCGATGCGCAGCGCGTCATAGGCCAGCGGCACGGTCATCAGCAGGGCGGTGATGCCCAGCGCCGCGCACAGCATGTAGAACACGAAGCCCAGTGCCACGCCGCCCAGCGAGATCAGGCCGGCGTGTCGGCCCTGGCAGATCGAGCGCGAGACCAGGTAGATCATGTTCGGCCCGGGCGTGAGCACCATGCCCAGCGAGATGAGGGCGAAAGCCAGCAGGTCGGAGGTCGCGGGCATGGGCGGTCCTGGCAGGGGGCGTGGCGCAGTGTAGCGCCGCCTGCACGGGGCCTGGCTTAAAATCGCGGCACCCCACAGCGAAGCACCACCATGACCCCGATCCCCGAGACCGTGCCGCCCACCGAAGTGCGCATGGCCGAAATCGTCTTCCCCAACCATACCAATCACCTGGGCACCCTGTTCGGTGGCCAGGCGCTGGCGTGGATGGACAAGGCCGCCTTCCTGGCCGCCGCCCGCTACTCGCGCCGCACCGTGGTGACCGCGCGCAGCGACCAGGTCGACTTCAAGCTGCCGATCCGCATTGGCCAGATGGTGGAGACCATCGGCCGCATCGTCGAAGTCGGCCGCAGCTCGATGAAGGTCGAGGTGGAACTGGTGGCCGAAGACCTGCACAGCGGCGAGCGCAAGCTGTGCACGCGCGGTCACTTCGTGATGATCGCGCTGGACGAGGAAGGCCACCCGATCGCGGTGCCGCCGCTGCCGGCTGCCTGAGCCCGCCGGCTGAACCGGCGCTTGCGGGGGCGCATGCGCGCCCCCATCTGGCAGCCATGACCCTGCCGCTGACCGACTTCATCGACCGCGCCCAGCGCCTGTTCGTGCTGACCGGCGCCGGTTGCAGCACGGCCTCGGGCATTCCCGATTACCGCGATAGCGACGGCCAGTGGAAACGCACGCCGCCGGTGACCTACCAGGCTTTCATGGGCGAGGCGGCCACCCGCCAGCGCTACTGGGCACGCAGCCTGCTGGGCTGGCCGCGCTTCGGCCTGGCCCGGCCCAATGGCACCCACCAGGCACTGGCCGCGCTGGAAAGCCGCGGCAAGCTGCAGGTGCTGCTGACCCAGAACGTGGATGGCCTGCACCAGCGCGCCGGCAGCCAGAATGTGATCGACCTGCACGGCCGGCTGGATCTGGTGCGCTGCATGGGCTGCGAGCGCCGCAGCGCCCGCGAGGAGTTCCAGCAGCGCCTGCGCGAGGCCAACCCTGGCTGGGATGCGCTGGAGGCCGGCATCGCGCCCGATGGCGACGCCGATCTGGAAACGGATTTCTCCGCGTTCGTGGTGCCCGATTGTCCGCACTGTGGCGGCCTGCTGAAGCCGGACGTGGTGTTCTTCGGCGAAAACGTGCCGCGCGAGCGCGTGGCCGCCGTGCACGAGCACCTGCAGCAGGCCGATGCGGTGCTGGTGGTGGGCTCGTCGCTGATGGTCTATTCCGGCTTCCGCTTCGTGCAGGCTGCGGCCAGGGCGGGGTTGCCGGTGGCGGCGCTGAACCGTGGCCGCACCCGCGCCGACGACCTGCTGCAGTTCAAGGACGAGCGCGACTGCACCGAGGCGCTGGCCGCGTGGGCGTCGCCCTGAGCCGGGCACACGCTCGGCTGCGCGCCCACCGCGAAACAGCGATCCATCCAGACGGTTGATTCGCAGGCCGTGCGGCGGTGCAATACGTCCCCCCATCCGCCTGTCCCCACGCATCCCCGTGACCCAGCTGTTTTCGCCGATCTCGTTCGGCCCCCTGACCCTGTCCAACCGCATCGTGATCGCGCCGATGTGCCAGTACTCCGCCGAAGATGGCCGCGCCAGCGACTGGCACGCCATGCATCTGGGTAACCTGGCGCAGTCCGGCGCCGGCCTGCTGATCCTGGAGGCCACCGCGGTCGAGCCGCGCGGTCGCATCAGCTGGGCCGACCTGGGCCTGTGGGATGACGGCACCGAGGCGGCGCTGGCGCAGGTGCTGACCAGCGTCCGCCGCTGGTCGCCGATGCCGCTGGGCATCCAGCTGGGCCATGCCGGCCGCAAGGCCTCGGTGAAGCGTCCGTGGGACGGTGGTGGCCAGCTACCGGCCGACGATGCGCGTGGCTGGGCCACCGTGGCGCCGTCGCCGCTGCCGTTCCACGCCGCCGATCCGGCGCCGCAGGAACTGGACGAGGCCGGCATCGCCGACGTCATCGCCGCCTTCGCCGCCAGCGCGGTGCGCGCCGAGCGACTGGGCTTCGAGCTGATCGAACTGCACGCCGCACACGGCTACCTGCTGCACCAGTTCCTGTCGCCGCTGAGCAACCGCCGCACCGATGGCTACGGCGGCTCGCTGCCGAACCGCCTGCGGCTGCTGGTGGAAGTCTTCGATGCGGTGCGTGCGGCGGTGTCGGACAAGGTCGCCGTGGGCGTGCGCCTCTCCGCCAGCGACTGGGTCGACGGCGGCTGGGACCTGGTGCAGAGCGAGGCGCTGGCGCAGGTGCTGGACGCGCGCGGCTGCAACTTCCTGCACGTTTCCAGCGGCGGCCTCGACGAGCGCCAGAAGATCACCGTCGGCCCGGGTTACCAGGTGCCGTTCGCAGCCGCAATCAAGGCCAAGGTGCGCATGCCGGTCATCGCGGTAGGCATGATCACCGAGCCAGAGCAGGCCGAATCGATCCTGCGCCATCGCCACGCCGACGCGGTGGCGCTGGCACGCGGCATCCTGTACGACCCGCGTTGGCCGTGGCATGCCGCCGCCGCGCTGCGCGACAGCGTGGAACCGGCGCCGCAGTACCTGCGCTGCGAACCGCGTGATGCGCGCGGCGTATTCAAGGCACGCTGAGGTTCACACCCGCCAGGCCGGCGCCATGCCGGCCTGCAGGTGCTCGAACAGCGCGCGGATCTTGGCGGTGAAGTCGCGGCGGTCGCTGACGCAGAAATAGACCTCCATTGGTTCCGGCCGCCACGCGCTGTCGGCGCCGAACACGGCCTGCAGGCGGCCGTCGCGCAGGTACGGCTCGGCCACGAACGCCGCCAGCCGGGTGATGCCTGCGCCTGCGGCAGCCAGCTCGGCCAGCGCATCGATGTCATCGCAGACCATGCTCGGCGGCAGCGCCGCGTCCACGCGCTGGCCGTCGTGCAGCAGGCCCCAGCGCAGTGGCCGGCCGTCGGTGGGGAAGCGGTGCAGCAGCCCGCGATGACTGCCCAGTTCCGAGGGTTGCTGCGGCGTGCCGTGTGCCTTCAGGTAGGCCGGCGAGGCGCAGAACACGAACGGAACGCGCGCCAGCTGCCGCGCGACCACGCCATCTTCCAGCTGCGCACCGATGCGGATGCTGGCATCCACCGCTTCCGGCCCATGCTGCACGGCTCGGTCACTCAGGCGCAGCTCCAGCTGCAGCTGCGGGTAGCGTTGCTGCAGCGAGGGCAGCAACGGCGCAAGCACGTGGCGGCCGAACGCGCTGCTGCTGGCGATGCGCAGGGGCCCGGCCGGTTCGATATCACCGGCAGTGACCATCGCCTGCGCGCGCGCCAGGTCGGCTTCGATATGGCGTACCTGCGCCAGGTAAAGCGCGCCGGCCTCGCTGAGTGCCAGCTGGCGCGTGCTCCGGTTCAGCAGCCGTACGCCCAGGTGCGCCTCCAGCCGGTTGATGTTCTGGCCGACGGCAGTGGCGCTGATGCCAAGCGCGCGGGCCGCAGCGGCAATGCTGCCGGTCTCTGCGGTGCGGGTGAAGCTGCGGATCAGTTGCAACAGGTTCATGACCGACCAGCTTGCCATGCGGAAGCCCAAGTATCGCTTGGGACTGAACCAAGCCGTTCGGTTGCAACGGTGACCATCGATCCGCGGGGCCGGGCGCTGCCCTACACTCGGGCGATGCGCCCCGATTCCATCCTCACCCTGTCCTGCCCCGACCGTACCGGCATCGTCTACCGCGTGTCCGGCCTGTTGTTCGACCACGGCTGCAACATCCTCGACGCCCAGCAGTTCGGCGATGAGGAAAGCGGCCGCTTCTTCCTGCGCGTGCACTTCGACCGCGACGCCAGCCTGCCGCTGGACACCGTGCATGCCGCGATGGCCGCGCTGGCCGCCGACTACGGCATGGACTGGCAGCTGCACGATGGCCGTCGCCGTGCGCGCCTGCTGGTGCTGGTCAGCAAGCAGGGGCACTGCCTGAACGACCTGCTGTTCCGCGCCCACAGCGGGCAGTTGAAAGTGGATATCGCCGCGGTGGCATCCAACCACGCCGACTTCGCGCCGCTGGCCGCGTCCTACCAGGTACCGTTCCATCACCTGCCGGTGAACGCGGACACGCGTGCAGTGCAGGAACAGCAGATCATCGATCTGGTCGAGCGCGAGCGCATCGACCTGGTGGTGCTGGCGCGCTACATGCAGATTCTCTCGCCCACGCTGTGCCGCGCCCTGGCTGGCCGCGCGATCAACATCCACCACAGCTTCCTGCCCAGCTTCAAGGGTGCGCAGCCGTATCACCAGGCGCACGCACGCGGGGTCAAGATCATCGGCGCCACCGCGCACTACGTCACCGAGGATCTGGACGAAGGCCCGATCATCGAACAGGACGTCGCGCGCGTGGACCATGCCATGGCACCGCGCGAGCTGGTGCGGCTGGGCAGTGATACCGAATCGCTGGTACTGGCGCGTGCCGTGCGCCGGCATGTCGAGCACCGCATCCTGCTCAACGGGCATCGCACGGTGGTGTTCCGGTAACCAACCATCCCGCGTCCACCGGGCATGGCCCGGCGCTACCTCGGGTGCTATCCGGTAGT
>NZ_DS999412.1:116911-122308 GCF_000158575.1 Stenotrophomonas sp. SKA14 | reverse complement strand
GGATCACGCGCTTACCAGTTGCCGGCGCCCGGCACGTGGTGTTCGCGTGCGCGGCGGCGCATCAGCAGGTTCAGCCACTCCACCAGCACCGAGAAACCCATCGCGGCGTAGATGTAGGGCTTGGGCACGTGCACGTCCAGGCCGTCCAGGATCAGCACTGCGCCGATCAGCAGGATGAAGGCCAGCGCCAGCATCTTCACCGTCGGGTTGGCGTCGATGAAGCGGCCCAGCGGGTTGGCGGCCAGCAGCATCACCAGCACCGACAGCAGGATGGCGGCGACCATCACCGGGATGTGGTCGGCGATGCCGACGGCGGTGATCACCGAGTCCAGCGAGAACACGATGTCGATCACCGCGATCTGCGCGATGACGTAGCCGAACACGGCCGAGGCCTTGGTCGTGCTGGGATCTTCATCCTCGCCGCCGCTGATCAGTTCCTTGATCTCCATGCACTACCATTGTGGGTCAGGCGACCGCGATCCCGGCCTTGCCCAGCGCCTCGCGCACCATCGCGTCGTTGGCCTCGGTCACCGGCTTGGTCAGGTCCCACAGGAACTTCACCTTGAAGCCGGACTTCACGGCGTCCTGCGCGCTCCACAGCACGCAGTAGTCGCGGGCCAGGCCGCACACGTGTACCTCGCGGATGCGGCGCTCGTGCAGCCAGCCGGCCAGGCCGGTCGGCGGACGCTCGCCGTCAGGGCCATGGTTCTCGCGGAAGGCGCTGTACGAATCCACCTGTTGGCGGGTGCCCTTGCGCAGGATCAGATCGGCCACCGTCCAGTCCACGCCCGGGTGCAGGGCGGCGCCGGCGCTGCCCTGCACGCAGTGGTCAGGCCACAGGGTCTGCGGCTGTGCGTGCAGCAGGATGGTCTCGAACGGGCGCTTGCCGGGGTGCTGGCTGGCGAACGAGGCGTGGTCGGCCGGGTGCCAGTCCTGGGTGGCCACCACCGTGCGGTAGTGGCGCTGCGCCAGCAGCGCGGCAATCGGTGCCACCAGCGCATCGCCCTGCTCGCAAGCCAGCGCGCCACCCGGCATGAAGTCCGGCTGCAGGTCGATCACCAGCAGGGCGACATCGGCGGGCAGGGCGGTCATGGCAGGTCCGGCACAACGGGAGGGGCGACCAGCGTGGCCGCCCCATGCCCACACGTCAATCGCCCTGCGGGGTCTCAGCGTCCTGCCCGTAGTACAGCAGGCCGATCTTGATCCGCTCGCGGCCGTTCTCGCGGCGGTGGCGGTTGGCATCGCGCAGCGAGTACACGCAGCCGCAGTATTCCTGCTGGTAGAACTGCTCGCGCTTGCTGATCTCGATCATGCGGCTGGCACCGCCGCCCTTGCGCCAGTTGTAGTCCCAGTACTGCAGGCCTTCATAGCGCGAGGCGGCGCGGATGCCGCAGTCGTTGATCTGCGCCATGTTCTTCCAGCGCGAGATGCCCAGCGACGAACTGATGGTGTCGTAGCCATGTTCATGCGCGTACAGCGCGGTGCGCTCAAAACGCATGTCGAAGCACATCGTGCAGCGGATGCCGCGCTCGGGCTCGTTCTCCATGCCGCGCGCGCGGCTGAACCAGTTGTCGGTGTCGTAGTCGCAGTCGATGAAGGGAATGTCGTGCTGCTCGGCGAAGCGGATGTTCTCCTGCTTGCGCAGTTCGTATTCCTTCACCGGGTGGATGTTGGGGTTGTAGAAGAAGATCGCGTAGTCGATCCCGGAGGCGGTGATCGCCTCCATCACTTCGCCGGAACAGGGCGCGCAGCAGGAATGCAGCAACAGCCGCTTGCCGTCGGCCGGCAGGGTCAGGGTGGGGCGTTGGAGCTCGGTCATCGTCAGGTACCGCATGGACCGCCGGCAACGGCGGTGGCCCATGCATCAGCGCGTGGGAAGCAGATCTGGGCAGCTACCGTAAAAAGGACGCGCGCGGCCACGCCGCCTGCACGCGCAGGACAGCGACGGCCCCGGCACCCTCCCCGCGGAGAGTCCAGGTCGAGTCAGGGGACGGTCGTGTCCCCCGGCCGGGGCCGGTATTCGGGCTGATGGACACGAGCCGCAGCCCACCTACTACCTGCCGCTTCCCAGGCGTGAGCCCAGTGCTGTTGGCAGGATTCGTTTCCATTCACCGCTGCGGGGCAGCTCCGGAATGGGCGCGCCAGGCGCCTTCACCGGATTCCCGTTTAAATCCATCCCATCATCCGAACCTGGGATGGATACCTTCGGCGTGTGCACGGTGGACCCGTTGGCCGCGATGGTCAAGGGCCCAGGGCCGTGCAGTGCTGTGGCCCACTTCTCAGGCTGTGAGAGCGTCCCTTGCCATACTGGACACCGACGGACGGGAGAGGGCGCGTGGCAGACAAGTACTGCGATCTGGTCATGAAGGGCGGCATCACCAGCGGCATCGTGTACCCCAATGCGGTACTGGCGCTGGCCCGCGACTATCGGTTCAAGAGCATCGGCGGTACCTCAGCCGGGGCCATCGCCGCAGCGGTGGCGGCCGCGGCGGCGTGTGGCGACCGCCGCCAGCAGGCGGGCGAACACCTGCCCGGCGACGCCGGTTACGGCGGGCTGTCGGCAGTGTCGGCCCAGCTGTCGCGGCGCGGCTTCATCTACAGCCTGTTCCAGCCGGCACGGGGGGCACGCGCGGCCTACCGGCTGCTGGTGGTGCTGACCGGCAGCGCCCGTCTGCCGCACAAGCTGCTGTGCCTGGCGGTGGCCGTGTTCGAGATCGCGCCATTGGAGGTGCTGGTGTCGCTGGCGCTGCTGCTCGGTCTGGGTTGGTGGGGCGGCGGCTGGAGCGGGGTGGCCGCCACGTTGCTGCCGTCGCTGCTGTGTGCCTACGGAGCCGGCGTGGCCGGTGCCGCGCTGCGGGTGGCGCGGGTGGCGCGGCGCAACCTGCTGGGCCTGTGCAGCGGGCTCGGCCGCGACGCGCGCAAGCCCGCCCTCACCGAATGGCTGCACGCGTGCCTGCAGCAGCTGTCGGGCAAGCCGCTGGATGCCCCGTTGACTTTCGCCGACCTGCACGACGCGCCGCGCTATGCCGGCGAACCGGACAGCCCGCATGCGATCAGCCTGCAGATGATCACCACCTGCGTGTCGCACAACGAGCCGCGCACCCTGCCGCTGGGTGGCGCGCAGTTCTGGTTCCTGCGCGAGGAGTTCGAGCAGCTGTTCCCGGCCAGCGTGGTGCAGTGGCTGGTGCAGCAGGCCGGCCCGCCGCTGGAGGTGGAGGGGCGCCAGTACTACCACCTGCCGCAGGGCCCGCAGCTGCCGGTGCTGGTGGCCACGCGGATGAGCCTGAGTTTTCCGCTGCTGATCAGCGCGGTGCCGTTGCATGAACCCTCGCGCCGCGAGCGCCGCTGCGAACCGACCGCCCCGGCGGCCGACCCGGAGCACAACGTGGCCGACAGCATGGAAGGGCTGACCAGTGCCGGGCAGGCCTGCGGCCCGGTGATCACCGCTTTCCGCATCTGCTGGTTCTCCGATGGCGGCATCAGCAGCAATTTCCCGATCCACCTGTTCGATGCTGCGTTGCCACGCTGGCCGACCTTCGCCATCAACCTGGTCTACCCGCAGCATGCCGAGGATGTGAGCCATGGCAGCAGCGGCCGCCAGGCGCTGGAGCATGCGGTGTTCCTGCCCACCGAGAACCGCCACGGCTGGCAGCGCACCTACCAGTCGATCGCCACGCCGCTGGCGGCGGCCGAACTGGGGCGCTTCCTGTTCGCGGTGGTGGCGACCATGCAGAACTGGCGCGACCTGCTGCAGGCGCGCGCACCGGGCTACCGCGATCGCATCGTGCACGTCAGCCTGCAGGGCGACGAGGGTGGCATGAACCTGGACATGCCGCAGGAGGTGCTCACCCGCATCGCCGACAAGGGCAGCCTGGCCGGTGCACGTTTCTGTTCGTTCTCGTTCGACAACCACTACTGGATCCGCTGGCGCAACCTGGCCTCGGCCTACCAGCGCTACACGCTGGAAGTGGCCCGCACCGATGACCCGGCGCAGCAGGTGCTGGCCTACCGCGCGGCCTATTCGATGGTCGCCAGTGGCCAGCCGGCACCGCCGT
Source organism: Stenotrophomonas sp. SKA14 (assembly GCF_000158575.1). Classification (NCBI taxonomy): domain Bacteria; kingdom Pseudomonadati; phylum Pseudomonadota; class Gammaproteobacteria; order Lysobacterales; family Lysobacteraceae; genus Stenotrophomonas; species Stenotrophomonas sp. SKA14. The sequence continues at coordinate 118,253 of NZ_DS999412.1, read as the reverse complement.
CGTACAAGCTGGGCTCGGAAGACAAGCGGCAGGCCTCGCAGCAGCTGTGGGGCTTGATGGTGGAACAGGGCCGCAGCTGGGACGACCTCGGCCCCGACCTTACCGACGGCGCACCGCGCCCGCTGCCACAGATGAAGGTGACGCCGATCTATTGATCTCCGCCGCAGCCGATTGAACTGTTCTGGTGGGTGCCGACCCTGGTCGGCACGATCTGCCCCCTGCGGTGCCTCAACGCCACGCCTCCACCACCGCATCACCCTGCAACGGCGCATACAACGGCAGCGCCAGTTCCTGCTTCACCCAGCCCGGATTGAGCGTACGCAGGCCTGCAAGGTATTCGCGGGCGAGCGCGGTGTCGCCCTGGCGCATGGCCAGCCGTGCGGCACGCGCCCAGGTGCGGTCCCAGCCGTGCGCCAGTGACAACGCGGTGGCCAGCGCCGCACGCGCAGCGGCCACATCGCCCTTTTCCCAGCGTTGCTCGGCACGGATGATCGCGTCGTTGGACAGGCGCATGTCGTACAGCTCGCGGAGCCTTGCCACAGCGCGCGGGTCGGCATCCACGCGCAGATCGGTGTCCTGCCAGTCACCGCCGGGCGTGCGCACCAGCAGCGCCGCCGACCACTGCCCGCTGCGCTGGCCACCGGCGGCCTGGCCGGCTTCCAGCGCCGCCAGCAGGCGCGCCGCCAGTGCACCGCGCGAAGCGGCGAAGCTGCGTTGCATCGCGGCCAGCACCTCCGGCCCGGCCAGGCCGTTGCCCTGCACGCTCAGCATGCCCTCGCCCTGCGCACCGGCCCAATCCGCCTGCTGCGCGGTGGCGCCGGTGTACTGCGCATTGCCGCCGCGCGCACTGACCAGGCCCACCTGGCGCTCGGCCAGCGTGGTGCCATCGAAATCACCGTCTTCGTCCAGCAGCTGCTTGAGCACCTGCGCAGGCGTGCGGCCCTTGCCCAGCAGCGTCAGGCCCTTCGAGCCATAGGTTGGATTGGTCTCGAACTGGCTGGCGACCGCCCCCACCCTGGCCTGCGCCCACGGCACGCCCACGCCACCGACGCCGAGATTGTGCGTAGCCACCGCCACGCCGCAGTCACCGGCCTCATTGCAGGCCACGATGGAAAAGGTCGCCCACGCCGGCGCAGCGACGGCAGCGAGCAGCAGGACCACGCAGGAACGCAGCAGGAACATGGCCATCTCCATGGGCAGGCATTGCAGTGGGATGCAGCCTACGCACGAAAGGTTTAGTAGATCCACGCCATGCGTGGATCTACCGTGTCGACCAAGGTCGACACCCACCAGGAGCAGGTCATGCCATCCAGACAGATCGCAGAGAACTGTCGAAGGCGGG
>NZ_DS999412.1:0-116891 GCF_000158575.1 Stenotrophomonas sp. SKA14 | reverse complement strand
TCCTTGCGCGGTGGGCGCCAATCCAGATCCTGGAAGGCCGGGCTGGCGAAAACACTCGGCCAGGTAGTCCAGGAATCGCCGCATGATAGCGGGCTGCTGGCGCCGTGATGCGTACACGGCATGAATGCCGAGTTCGTCCAGGCCGAATTCGGGCAGCAGTTCAATCAATTCGCCACTGCGCAGCAGCGGCGCCACCTGGTAGGTCGGCAGCATCGCGATGCCGGCGCCGGCGCGCACCGCCTCCAGCAGCAGCGAGGCTTCATTGGCGCTGATGTTGCCGCCCACCGCCACCGACAACGAACGTCCGTCGCGGTGCAGCTGCCACAGGCTCTTGCCGACGTAGTGGTGGGTCAGGCAGTTGTGCGCGGCCAGGTGCTCGGGGGCGGTCGGCGTGCCGTGCGCCTGCAGGTAGGAGGGCGTCGCGCACAGCACCGAGCGGCAGGTGGCCAGCCGCCGCGCGATCAGGCTGGGGTCGATCTGGCGCGCGATGCGCACCGCCAGGTCCACCCGCTCCTCCACCAGGTTCACCGCGCCATCCCATGGAATGCAAGCTTTTGCCGTTGCCGTTGCCGTTGCCGTTGCTACGGCCTCGGCAGGTGCAGGGCGCAGCCCTGCCGAATAACCCCTACCTTCCCGGCAACTGCGCGAACGCGCGCTGCATGCAGTCCTCGCGCGGGCACACCCGGCACCCCGGGCCGATCGACACCGAATTGCCCGGGCTCTGCACATCCAGCCCCAGCGAATACACCAGCCGCTCCGCATGCTGCAGGTCGCAGCCCAGCGCCACCGCAAACGTCTTGCGCGGTTGGCCATGGCCTACCGGCCCGCTGCTGACCTGCCGTGCCAGCCAGAAATGTCGGCGGCCGTCGGGCATGCGCGCGGTCTGGGTCAGGATGCGACCCGGCTGGTTGAACGCCTCGTAGACGATCCATAGCGGGCACGAGCCGCCCACCTGCGAGAAATGGAAATCGGTGGCCGAATGCCGTTTGGACACATTGCCCGCACGGTCCACCCGGATGAAGAAGAACGGCAACCCCGGCGCACTGCGCCGCGCCAGCGTGCTCAAGCGATGGCACACCGCCTCGAAGCCGACGCCGAACTGGTGCGCCAGCAGTTCGATGTCGTAGCTGCTGGCCTCGGCCGCACGCAGGAAGCGCATGTACGGCATCACCAGCGCACCGGCGAAATAGTTGGAGAGCCCGATCCGCGCCTGCGCGATGCGCGCTTCGTCGTGGAAACCCGCGCGCGCGATCACCGCATCGATCTGCGGCAGGTAACCGTGCAACGCTAGCTCGGCGGCCATCTGGAACGCCTGCTGGCCCGGCTCCAGGTAATCGGGCAACCACAGCCGCCGCGCACCGGCATCGAACTGGCGCTTCTCGCGCCCGGCCTGCAGTGCCGCCACTTCCACCAGCACGCCATGGCGGTCGGCCAGCAGCTGGCGCAGGCGCGGTGCCACATGCCCAGGGGACAGCCCCCATTCGGCGAACAGGCGCTCGGCCAGTTCGTCCAGTTCGGGAATGTGGTTGTGCATGCGGTTGAAGAACTCGCGCACCTGGTCGCCGGCGGGCAGGGTGCTGCCGGCCGCAGGCTCGCCCAGCTGGAACTCCAGCGCGGCGGCATGCTCGCGCAGGGCCAGGTGGCGGCGGTGCAGGTCGAGCAGGGCGCGGCTGACCTGCGGCAGGTTGCCGGCCAGCGCGCGCAGCTCGGTCGCACTCACCTCGGCCAGGCCCAGGTCGCGCAGGGTTTCGCCCAGCGCTTCCTGCAGCGCGGCGGGCTCATCGTCGTCGAACAGCGTGGAAACGTCGCCCAGTACCTCGCCCAGCTTCTTCTGCACGGCCGGTGTGAGCGGGCGCTTGTTGCGCTCGATCTGGTTCAGGTAGCTGGCCGACAGCCCCAGCGCCCGTGCCAGGTCTACCTGGCTGTAGCCGCGCTGTTCACGCAGGCGCAGCAGGCGCAGGCCAAGTTGTCGCTGGGGGGCTGAATAATTCACAGAATTAACATGAATCGTCTGGCGTGTTGGCCAGATTAAGCGGATTCAGCCCGGAAATCGAGGTGGATGCTGTGAATAATGCCAAGCATCTTTCGCACCCCGTGGGATTGTCGTCATGACTGTTGCAGCGCCCCGTATCCGCATGCTGATCGATGGCCAGTTCGTTGAATCGGCCACCTCCCACTGGCAGGACGTGATCAATCCGGCCACCCAGGACGTGCTGGCCCAGGTGCCGTTCGCCACCACCGGCGAAGTGGACGCCGCCGTCGCCGCCGCCAAGGAAGCCTTCAAGACCTGGCGCAAGACCCCGATCGGCACCCGCGCGCGCATCTTCCTGAAGTACCAGCAGCTGATCCGCGAGAACATGAGCGAGCTGGCCCACATCCTCACCGCCGAACAGGGCAAGACCCTGCCCGACGCCGAAGGCGATGTGTTCCGCGGCCTGGAAGTGGTCGAGCACGCCGCCGCCATCGGCAACCTGCAGCTGGGTGAGCTGGCCAACAACGTGGCCAATGGCGTGGACACCTACACGATCATGCAGCCGCTGGGCGTGTGCGCGGGCATCACCCCGTTCAACTTCCCGGCGATGATCCCGCTGTGGATGTTCCCGATGGCGATTGCAACGGGCAACACCTTCATCCTCAAGCCGTCCGAGCAGGACCCGATGGTGACCATGCGCCTGGTCGAGCTTGCCCTGGAAGCGGGCATTCCGAAGGGCGTGCTGAACGTCGTCCACGGCGGCGAGGAAGTGGTCAACGCGATCTGCGACCACCCGGACATCAAGGCCGTGTCGTTCGTCGGTTCCACCCGTGTCGGCACCCACGTCTACAACCGCGCCTCGCTGGCCGGCAAGCGCGTGCAGTGCATGATGGGCGCCAAGAACCACGCCGTGGTGCTGCCGGACGCCAACAAGGAACAGACCCTCAACGCGATGGTCGGTGCCGCCTTCGGTGCCGCGGGCCAGCGTTGCATGGCCGCCTCCACCCTGGTGCTGGTCGGTGAAGCACGCAACTGGGTGCAGGACCTGGTCACCAAGGCCCAGACCCTGAAGGTCAGCGGCGGCACCGTGTCCGGCACCGATGTCGGCCCGGTTATTTCCTGCAGCGCCCGCGAGCGCGTGGAAGGCCTGATCGCCTCGGGCGTGGAGCAGGGCGCCAAGCTGGTGCTCGACGGCCGCAAGCCGCAGGTGGATGGCTTCGAGAAGGGCAACTTCGTCGGCCCGACCATCTTTGCCGGTGTCACCACCGACATGCGCATCTACCAGGAAGAAATCTTCGGGCCGGTGCTGGTCATCCTCGAAGCGGAAACGCTGGAAGAGGCCATCGCGATGGTCAACAGCAACCCGAACGGCAACGGCACCGCGCTGTTCACCCAGTCCGGCGCCGCCGCGCGCAGGTTCCAGGAAGACATCGACGTTGGCCAGGTCGGCATCAACGTGCCGATCCCGGTGCCGGTGCCGCTGTTCTCGTTCACCGGTTCGCGCGCCTCCAAGCTGGGCGACCTGGGCCCATACGGCAAGCAGGTGGTGCTGTTCTACACCCAGACCAAGACGGTCACCGCGCGCTGGTTCGATGACGAGACGCTGAGCCACGGCGTCAACACCACGATCAGCCTGAAGTAACGGCAGGAGCAGCCATGAGCCACTCGATGACGACGGAACTGGAAGAAGCGCAGCAGGCGTACCGCGAGGCGGCGCGCGACTTCGCACAGGCCGAACTGGCGCCGCACGCCGCGCGATGGGATGCGGAGGGCATCTTTCCGCGCGAGGCGATCGCCAAGGCCGGTGAACTGGGCTTCTGCGGCCTGTACATGGACCCGGAAGTGGGCGGCAGCGGCCTGAGCCGACTGGACGCCGCCGTCGTCATCGAGGAGCTCGCCAACGTCGATCCGTCGACCGCGGCCTACATCAGCATCCACAACATGGCTTCGTGGATGGTGTCCAAGTGGGGCCAGCCAGCACTGCGCGATGCATGGGGCCAGGATCTGGCCGCCGGCCTCAAGCTGGCTTCCTACTGCCTGACCGAACCGGGCGCCGGTTCCGACGCGGCCTCGCTGAAGACCACCGCCGTGCGCGATGGTGACCACTTCGTGCTGAACGGCTCCAAGGCCTTCATCTCCGGTGCCGGTGCTACCGAGCTGCTGGTGGTGATGGCGCGTACCGGCGGTGCCGGTGCCGGTGGTGTCAGCGCGATTGCAGTGCCGGCCGACCTGCCGGGCGTCAGCTTCGGCCGCAAGGAAGAGAAGATGGGCTGGAACAGCCAGCCCACCCGTGGCATCACGTTCGAAAACGTCCGCGTGCCGGTCAGCCACCTTCTGGGAGAGGAAGGCGGCGGCTTCAAGCTGGCGATGAAGGGCCTGGATGGTGGCCGCATCAACATCGCGGCCTGCTCGCTGGGTGCTGCGCAGGGCGCGCTGGATGCCGCGCGGCGCTACATGGGCGAGCGCCGCCAGTTCGGCAAGGCGCTGGCCGAATTCCAGGCGCTGCAGTTCAAGCTGGCCGACATGGCCATCGAACTGGTCGCCGCGCGGCAGATGGTGCACACCGCCGCGCGCAAGCTCGATGCCGGTGCCGGCGATGCCAACGTGTGGTGCGCGATGGCCAAGCGCTTTGCCACCGATGCCGGTTTCAACGTCTGTAATGAAGCGCTGCAGATCCATGGTGGCTACGGCTACATCCGCGAATACCCGATCGAGCGCCTGCTGCGCGACTGCCGCGTGCACCAGATCCTGGAAGGCACCAACGAGATCATGCGGGTGATCGTTGCCCGTCACCTGCTCAACACCGAAGAGGAACTGCGATGAAGGATTGGCGTACCCAGGAGCACGTGGGCCTGAAGGTCGAGGTGGATGGCCACACCGCCGTGGTCACCCTGCACAACCCGCCCGCGCATACCTGGACCGTACACAGCCTGTCGGCGCTGCGCGATCTGGTGGGCGCGCTCAACGCGGACCGCGAGATCTACGCGCTGGTGATCACCGGTGACGGCGAGAAGTTCTTCTCCGCCGGCGCCGACCTCAACCAGTTCGCCTCGGGCGACAAGGCCGCCGCTCGCGAAGCCGCACGCCGTTTCGGTGAAGCCTTCGAAGCGCTGTCCGGGTTCCGTGGCGTGTCGATCGCCGCGATCAACGGCTACGCCATGGGCGGCGGCCTGGAATGCGCGCTGGCCTGCGACCTGCGCATCATCGAAGAGCATGCCCAGGTCGCGCTGCCGGAGGCCACCGTTGGCCTGCTGCCGTGCGCCGGTGGCACCCAGAACCTGCCGCGCCTGGTCGGCGAGGGCTGGGCCAAGCGCATGATCCTGCTGGGCGAGCGCATCAACGCCGACACCGCACTGCGCATTGGCCTGGCCGAAGAAAAGGTCGGCAAGGGCGAGGCCAAGGCGCTGGCGCTGGAATGGGCGAACAAGGCCGGCAAGCAGAGCCCGACCAGCATCGCCGCTTGCAAGACCCTGGTGCAGTCCACCCGCAGCGGCACACATGCCTCGGCACTGGTGGCCGAGCGCGAAGCCTTCGTCGACCTGTTCGACACCGCCGACCAGGTCGAGGGCGTGACCGCGTTCCTGGAAAAGCGCGCCGCGCAGTGGAAGAACGCATGAGCACCGACACCGTTGCCGATGAAGCACCGGTGCTGTTCGAAGAGCGCGTGGCCGGCAACGGCACGCGCATCGGCATCGCCACGCTCAATGCGCCGCGTACGCTCAACGGTTTCTCGCTGCCGATGGCGCACCTGCTGCTGAAGCAGCTCAATGCCTGGGCCGACGACGATGGCATCGCCGTGGTGGTGCTGCAGGGTGCTGGCGAAAAGGCGTTCTGTGCCGGCGGTGACCTGCACAGCCTGTACAAGAGCATGGTCGCCTTCCGCGAGGCCGGCCGCCGCGACATCCGCGAGAACGACTACGCCGCCGAGTTCTTCGACGTCGAATACCGCGTCGACTACCTCATCCACACCTACGCCAAGCCGATCCTGTGCTGGGGCCATGGCATCGTGATGGGCGGCGGCATCGGCCTGATGTCCGGCGCCAGCCACCGCGTGGTCAGCGAGCGCTCCAAGCTGGCGTTCCCGGAAATCACCGTGGGCCTGTTCCCCGATGTGGGTGGTAGCTGGCTGCTGCCGCGCGTACCGGGCAAGGGTGGCCTGTTCCTGGCCCTGACCGGCGCGCTGCTGAATCCGGGCGATGCCATCTACGCCGGCCTGGCCGACGTGCACGTGGCCGAAGAACGCCGCAGCGCGGTGTTCGATGCGCTGCTGCAGGTGGCCTGGTCGGGCGATGCCACGCACAACCACGAGCGCCTGAGCCAGCTGCTGCAATCGCATGCCAGCGACGCCGTCACCGGCCCGCTGCTGGCCAACGCGGCGCAGGTCGACGCGCTGTGCGAAGGCGATGACCTGTCCGCCATCATCGACCGCATCAGTGGCCTGCAGACCGACGATGCGTGGTTGCAGGCGGCACAGAAGACCCTCGCCGCCGGTGCACCCGGTTCGGCGCGGTTGGCGTTCGAACTGCAGCGGCGCAGCGCCGGCCAGGACCTGGCCAGCGTCTACCGGCTGGAATACATCACCGCGCTGCATTGCGCCGCCCACGGCGATTTTGCCGAAGGCATCCGCGCCCTGCTGATCGACAAGGACCGCAACCCGCAGTGGAACCCGGCCGCGCTGGCCGAAGCCACCACCGCGTGGGCCGACACCTTCTTCGCTTCCCCCTGGGCCGACGCCGCGCATCCGCTGGCCGACCTGGGCACTCCCCTTGCTGAAAGGAGCCTTGCATGAGCCGCATTGCATTCATCGGGTTGGGCAACATGGGTGGCCCGATGGCCGCCAATCTGGTCAAGAACGGCCACAGCGTGCGCGTGTTCGATCTGGTCCCGGCCGCGGTGCAGGCCGCGGTCGATGCCGGCGCCAGCGCCGCGTCCACTGCGCGTGACACCCTGGCCGATGCCGAGGTGGTGATCTCGATGCTGCCGGCCAGCCGTCACGTCGAAGGCGTGTACCTGGGCGACGACGGCATCCTCGCCGCCATCCCGGCAGGTGCACTGGTCATCGACTGCAGCACCATTGCGCCGGCCAGCGCCCGCAAGGTCTCTGAAGCCGCTGCCGCACGTGGCCTGCAGATGATCGACGCGCCGGTGTCCGGCGGTACTGCCGGTGCCCAGGCCGGCACCCTGACCTTCATCGTCGGTGGCGAAGAGGATGCGCTGGAGCGCGCGCGCCCGGTGCTGCAGGCGATGGGCAAGAACATCTTCCACGTTGGCGCCAGCGGTGCCGGTCAGGTCGCCAAGCTGTGCAACAACATGGCGCTGGGCGTGATCATGGCGGTCACCGGCGAGGCCATCGCCCTCGGCGTGGCACACGGGCTGGACCCGAAGGTGCTGTCGCAGATGATGGCGGTCAGCACTGGCCGCAGCTGGGCCACCGAAGTGTGCAACCCGTGGCCGGGCGTGCTGGAAAATGCGCCGGCCTCGCGTGGCTACAGCGGCGGCTTCGGCAGCGACCTGATGCTGAAGGACATGGGCCTGGCGGTGGAAGCGGCGATGAGTGTCGGCGCCTCGATCCCGCTGGGCGAAGTGGCCCGCAACCTGTACTCGATGAATCACCAGGCCGGCCGCGGCAAGCTGGATTTCTCCAGCGTCGTGCAGCTCATTACGAGCGAGAAGTGACCTGGTAGTGCCGGCCGCTGGCCGGCAACCTCATGCCCCCGTGCGGGACAACGAAGGTGGGATGGGCGGATGCCCGGTTTCGACCGGCATCCGCCCATTTTTTTGCCCCGCGGGCCGGTAGTGCCGGCCGCTGGCCGGCATCACCGCATCAGGCAACGACCAGCGTCACGTCGATGTTGCCGCGGGTGGCGTTGGAGTACGGGCAGACGATGTGCGCCTTCTGCACCAGTTCTTCCACCTGCTCGCGCGGCACGCCCGGCACGTTGATGGTCAGCTCGGCTTCGATGCCGAAACCGGTCGGGATCTGGCCGATGCCCACCTTGCCGGTGACGGTGGTGTCGGCCGGCAGCGCGACCTTGGCCTGGCCGGCCACGAACTTCAGCGCGCCCAGGAAGCAGGCCGAATAGCCGGCCGCGAACAGCTGCTCCGGGTTGGTGCCCGGGCCGCCGGCGCCGCCCAGTTCGCGCGGGGTCGACAGCTGGATGTCCAGCACGTTGTCGGACGAGACCGAACGGCCTTCGCGGCCGCCGGTGGAGGTGGCCTGGGCGGTGTACAGAACCTTTTCGATGGACATCGGGATGCTCCTGGTCGGTGGGTAGGTGGTGCGTTGGAGCCTACTTTGCCCGGTTTCCAAGGACGTTGGGTGACAGTCCGTCCGCAAAATTTGATCGATCGTCCTGCCGGCCTAGAGCGTCCACTCGCGGTCGGTGGTGAACATGATGGTCAGCCAGCGGTCCGGCGAGGCCTCGCCCAGCGCGTCGCCGATCTCGTCGCGCAGCTGGTCCCATTCCACCAGCGGCCGTGGTGGGTCGTTTTCCGGCACCACGAAGAACAGCTCGATCTGCTCGCCGCGGCCCACCTGCGCCACGTAGCTGCGGTGCTCGACGAAGCCATGCTTCGCCACGATCCCGCGGGCCACCGCATCCACGTGCGCCTGCAGTTCCGGCGGCGTGACCAGCAGGATGCCGGCCAGCGCCCGGCGCACGGTACCCAGCGGCGCGATCATCACCAGCACGCAGACGAAGGCCAGGATGGCCGGGTCGATGTAAGGGCCGACCCAGGCCCACGTCGTGCCCTGCACCAGCACGCCACCGAGGAAGGCCACCATGTAGCAGGCGGACATACTCGCCGCCACCACCCAGTTCTTCGCATCCAGCGCGATGAACTCCGATCCGATGCGGCGGTTGGCGCGCAGCACGAACCAGGCCAGCGCACTCTCGGCCACCAGTGACAGGCCGGCAAAGATGATCGCCGGCCCCAGCGCGATGTGGCGGCCACCGGACATCAGCGCATCCACGGCATTGACCAGCGCATACAGCGCCGCGCCGATCATCAGCGTGCCGCTGACCCCCAGCACGATCGGCTCCAGGTGCCAGAAGCCCATCGTGAAGCGCTGGTTGAGCCGCGACTGCAGCGCATCGGTGTTGGTGGACAGTGCGATCAGTCGTGCAACCAGCAGCGACAGCCAGGTCATGACCACGTCGATCAGGCCGTAGATGCCGTCGAAGATGATCAGCGAGGAATTGGCCAGCAGGCCGAACACCACCGCGGCCAATGCCAGCAGCAGTGCACCGGCAATCGACAGGCGCAGCACGCCCTGTTCGGTGGCGGGGTCGAAGAAATGCGGTCGGTCGGCGGCCATGCCTGGATTGTAGAGCGCAGCCATGCTTCGTTGCCGCCGAGGTCGACGATGCTGTCCCCGGCGGTCCCACTGGCGTAGACTGCGCCCCTCCCACGCATCGACCCCGCCCTGCAGTGATCACGCCACCCTGACCCTTGCCGCACATCGGCAGCCGGCCCGCCCGGCTCAGGAACCCGTGTCTTTCCACTGCATCGCCACGTGGCCACGCCCGCGTGCGCGCGGAGTTTTCCCATGCAAACGTCCTACCCCCTGCGCCAGCAATGGCTCGGCAATATCCGTGGCGACCTGCTGTCCGGCATCGTCGTCGCCCTGGCCCTGATTCCCGAGGCCATCGCCTTCTCGCTCATCGCCGGCGTCGATCCCAAGGTCGGCCTGTACGCCGCGTTCTCGATCGCGGTGATCACCGCCATCGCTGGCGGCCGCCCCGGCATGATCTCTGCCGCCACCGGTGCGATGGCACTGGTGATGGTCGACCTGGTCAAGGACCACGGCCTGCAGTACCTGTTCGCTGCCAGCATCCTGGCCGGCCTGCTGCAGGTGCTGGCCGGGGTGTTCAAGCTCGGCTCGCTGATGCGCTTCGTCTCCCGCTCGGTCATCACCGGCTTCGTCAACGCGCTGGCGATCCTGATCTTCCTGGCACAGATGCCGGAGTTGGTCGGCCGCGGCCCCACCGTGTACGTGCTGTGCGCCGCCGCGCTGGCGATCATCTACCTGCTGCCGCGCATCACCCGCGCGGTGCCGTCACCGCTGGTGGCCATCGTCGTGCTCACCGCCGTGGTGATCGGCTTCGGCGTGGACGTGCGCAGCGTGGGCGACATGGGCCAGCTGCCTGACAGCCTGCCGCACTTCCTGCTGCCGGATGTTCCGCTTACCTGGGAAACGCTGCGCATCCTGCTGCCGGTGTCAGCCACGCTGGCGGTAGTCGGCTTGCTCGAATCGATGATGACCCTGCAGATCGTCGAAGACATCACCGAAACGCCCAGCGAGCGCAACCGCGAATGCGTCGGCCAGGGCGTGGCCAACACGGTCACCGGCTTCCTTGGCGGCATGGCCGGCTGCGCGATGATCGGCCAGTCGGTCATCAACGTGACCTCCGGCGGCCGCGGGCGCCTGTCCTGCCTGGTGGCTGGCGTGGTGTTGCTGGTGCTGGTGGTGTACGGCAGCGAACTGGTGCGGCAGATTCCAATGGCGGCGCTGGTGGCGGTGATGATCATGGTCAGCATCGGCACCTTCAGCTGGCGCTCGCTGCGCGACCTGCGCACGCATCCGCGCAGTTCCTCCGCTGTCATGCTGCTGACCGTGGTGGTCACCGTGGCCACCCACGACCTGGCCAAGGGCGTGCTCAGCGGCGTGCTGCTGTCGGCGCTGTTCTTTGCCCGCAAGGTCGGTCGCATGCTGGACGTGCAGCGCGAAGACGCCGGGGACACGCAGGTCTACCGCGTACGCGGCCAGGTGTTCTTTGCATCGGCGGGGCAGCTGGGCGCGGCATTCGACTACCAGCACGTGGCACCGAGGGTGCAGATCGATTTGCGCGACGCCCATCTGTGGGACCTGACCGCCGTGGCCGCGCTGGAACGCGCTCAGGAAAAACTGGCCGCGCATGGCGCCAAGGTAACGGTGGTGGGGCTCAATGCGGCCAGCCAGACGTTGATCGCGCAGGTGGGCGGCGCGCGTAGCGGGCATTGATCGCCTAGGGGATGCGGGTAGCGCCGGGCCATGCCCGGCGAGCGCAGCGGCAGCGATCAGGCGGTGCCTGCGGGTTGCTTGTCGGCTTGCACGATGAGATGCACCCCGAGCGCTGACAAAACTCGCTGCACCGTGTCAAAGCGTGGGTGTGCTCCGGGGCGCAGCGCCTTGTACAGGCTTTCGCGTCCAAGACCGGAGACCTCGGCAACACCGCTCATGCCACGGGCGCGCGCCACTGTTCCGAGTGCCTCCTGGAAGTGATCCGGGTCACCCGCTGCCAGCGCCTCGCTCAGATAGCTGGCTATTGCGATGTCTTCATCGAGGTAGTCGGCGGGGGCGAAGGGGACTGTCTTCAGTTTGCTCATTGGCGAGTCCTGGGAATGGCGCTTCGTGCGTAACGCACAGCCAGCGCGCGAACGTCTCTCTTGCCTGGAGGGTCGCCATGAATCGTATCCACAAGGATACATCGTTCAATTGGCAACTGCGTCAAAGCCTGGCGTGTCTGCGTAGCGCTCCCCGCCGCCATTCAGCCACCCGGTGTAAACTATTGATCTCACTGGCAATGCCAGTCTCCACGATCAACACCCCGATGACGTCCGCCACCGCCCGTTACGCCGATTCCCTGCGCCTGTCCGTTGCCCCGATGATGGACTGGACGGACCGCCATTGCCGCGTGTTCCATCGCGTGCTGGCGCCGGGCGCGCGCCTGTACACGGAGATGGTGCACGCCAACGCGGTCATCCACGGTGATCGCGAGCGCCTGCTCGGCTTCGACCGCAGCGAACAGCCGCTGGCGCTGCAGCTGGGTGGCAGTGACCCGGCGCTGCTGGCGCAGGCCGCGCGCATCGCCGCCGAGTGGGGCTACGACGAGGTCAACCTCAACTGCGGCTGCCCGTCCGACCGCGTGCAGGCCGGGCGTTTCGGCGCCTGCCTGATGCGCGAGCCGGTACTGGTGGCCGAGTGCGTGGCGGCGATGGTCGATGCGGTGGATATCCCGGTCACGGTGAAATGCCGCCTGGGCGTGGACGAAGACAACGACTACGACGTGTTCGCCGCGTTCGTCGACCGCCAGGTCGCCGCCGGTGCGGCGATGGTGGTGGTGCACGCCCGCAACGCATGGCTGAAGGGCCTGTCGCCGAAGGAGAACCGCGAGGTTCCGCCGCTGAAGTACGACTGGGCCTACCGCCTGAAGCAGGAGCGCCCGGCGCTGCCGGTGGTGCTCAACGGTGGCCTGGCCAGCCTCGAGGCGGTGCAGGCGCAGGCCGCGCACGTCGACGGCGTGATGCTGGGCCGCGCGGCCTACCACGACCCCTATCTGCTGCATCAGCTGGAGACGCTGCACACCGGCGCCCCGCTGCAGGCCCGTGGCGACCTGCTGCGCGCGCTGCGCCCCTATGTGGAAGCGCGCCTGGGCGAAGGCCTGGCGTTGAAGCACATCACCCGCCACCTGCTCGGCCTGTTCCATGGCCAGCCCGGTGGCCGCGCATTCCGCCAGGTGCTGAGCGAGGGCGCACACCGCCCGGGCGCCGACTGGAGCCTGGTCGAGCAGGCGCTGGCGGTCACCGAACGCGATGCGGGTCGCGTCGCAGCGTGACCGAGGTCACATTCCTGACTTGACAAGGGGCGGCGATTCGTCCCGAATGTTCACTTAGCTGAACAACGCGGCGGTGGCACCGGAAAAGTTCAGACCGGATTCACTGCCCCAAACCAAGAATTTGCAAAGGATTTGTAAAGCGCCGGGTCCCGAACCCGGCACCCGGATTTACGACTTTTGAACGAATCGCCGAGCTCGGCTAGGATCGCATCGATGTCTTCCGCTCCCTTCCACCGCCGCATTGCCCTGGCCACCTGCGTGCTGCTGGCGGCTGCGCCGTTGTCTTCGGCGCTGGCGCAACAGCCGCCGCGCGGCGACCAGGGACGGGCGGAGATGATGGATCGGGGCGAGCGCGGCAACCGTGGCGACGAGCGTTCGCTGTCCGATGCCGTGCGCCGCGTGCAGCGCACCACCGGTGGCCACATCCTTGGCGCCGAGCGTGTGCCGTTCGATGGACGTGACATCAACCGGGTGAAATACATGGACGACCGGGGCCGGGTCCGCTACATGGACGATCCCGCCCCGTCGCGTTCACAGCCGCGCACGCCGCGGTCGGATATGTCATCACTACGCGGCGATAACCCCTGAACAGGGATAGTTGTCGCTATCAACCCGTACCCCACAGGCCTCCGGGCCACACCCAGGACACTAGGGAGAGTTCATGCGTATCCTTCTGGTCGAAGACGAAGCCCCGCTGCGTGAGACCCTGGCAGCCCGGCTCAAGCGCGAAGGCTTTGCCGTCGATGCTGCGCAGGACGGCGAGGAAGGCCTCTACATGGGGCGCGAAGTCCCGTTCGATGTCGGCATCATCGACCTCGGCCTGCCCAAGATGTCGGGCATGGAGCTGATCAAGGCCCTGCGTGACGAAGGCAAGAAGTTCCCGGTGCTGATCCTGACCGCGCGTTCGAGCTGGCAGGACAAGGTCGAGGGCCTGAAGCAGGGCGCCGACGATTACCTGGTCAAGCCGTTCCACGTCGAAGAGCTGCTGGCCCGCGTCAACGCGCTGCTGCGCCGCGCCGCCGGCTGGAGCAAGCCGACCCTGGAATGCGGCCCGGTCGCCCTGGATCTGGCCGCCCAGACCGTCAGCGTGGCCGGCAGCAATGTCGACCTGACCAGCTACGAGTACAAGGTGCTGGAGTACCTGATGATGCATGCCGGTGAACTGGTCTCCAAGGCCGACCTCACCGAGCACATCTACCAGCAGGACTTCGACCGCGACTCGAACGTGCTGGAAGTGTTCATCGGCCGCCTGCGCAAGAAGCTGGACCCGGATGGCGAACTGAAGCCGATCGAGACCGTGCGCGGTCGCGGCTACCGTTTCGCGATCCCGCGCAACGAGGGCTGAGCCGGCTCACCCTGGCGATAACACGATGTCCGGCCGTCTGTGGTTCTTCCGACGCTGGCGGCCGCGCTCACTGCAGGCGCGCCAGATGTTCGCCGCGTCCGTGGGCCTGGTCGCGTTCCTGGCGCTGGCCGGTTACGCGCTCGACGCCGCCTTCGCCGATACGGCGAAGGCGAACCTGCGTGAGCGCCTGAAGAACTACGCCACCGCCTACGCGGCCGGCATCGACTTCACCCGCGATCGCTCGCTGTACATCCGCGAGCAGCCGCCGGATTCGCGCTTCGACGTTCCAGGCAGCGGCCTGTACCTGCAGGTGGTGATGCCGCACGGCAAGGGCAATTCGATGTCCGCCGAAGGCCCGATGCTGCCCACCGTGGGCGGTGGCCTGCTGGCGCCGCGCCAGGAAGTGTTCGAAGGCCCGCTGCCGATGATCCAGATCGATGGCAGCCAGGGCTCGGTGTACCGCTATGGCCTGGGCCTGGTGTGGGATGCCGACGCCGATCCCGCCACCGAATTCCCGTACACCATCTACGTGATGGAAGACTCGCGCGCGCTGGGCGCGCAGCTGCGCGTGTTCCGCAGCCGGGTCTGGTTCTACCTGGGTGGCATCGGCCTGATCCTGCTGCTGCTGCAGACCGTCATCCTGCAGTGGAGCCTGCGCCCGCTGCGGCGGGTCATTACCGAGCTGACCAAGGTGCAGCGCGGCGAGACCGCGCGCATGAGCGAGCGCCACCCGCGCGAGCTGGAGCCGCTGACCGACAGCATCAACGCCTTCATCGAGAGTGAGCGCGAGAACCTGGAGCGCCAGCGCAACACCCTGGCCGACCTGGCGCACAGCCTGAAGACGCCGATCGCGGTGCTGCGCACGCAGATGGACAGTGGTGCCGGTGATGGCGCGCTGCGCGAGGAACTGGACGTGCAGCTGCAGCGCATGAACAACCTGGTCTCGTACCAGCTGGCGCGCGCGGCGTCGTCGGGCCACAAGCTGTTCTCCGCGCCCCTGCCGATCGAATCCAACGCCGAGGAAATCGTGCGCGGCCTGGAAAAGGTCTACGCGTCGAAGGGCGTGCTGTGCGAATTCGACATCGACCCGGCCGCGCGCTTCCATGGTGAACCCGGCGATCTGCAGGAACTGCTCGGCAACCTGCTGGAAAACGCGTTCAAGTGGGCCAATCGCCGCGTGCTGCTGACCGCGCAGCCGCTGCCGGCCCCGAACGCGCGCCGCGCCGGCCTGCTGCTGGCGGTGGACGACGATGGCCCGGGCATCGCCCCGGACGACATCGGCAAGGTGCTGCAGCGTGGCGTGCGCGGCGACGAGCGCGTACAGGGCCATGGCATCGGCCTGTCGATCGTGCAGGACCTGATCAAGGACTACCGCGGCGAACTGGCCGTCGGCCGTTCCAGTGAACTCGGCGGCGCCCGCTTCGAAGTGCGCCTGCCGCCGGGGCCGTAAACCTCTGCAATCGGTAGTGCCGGCCGCTGGCCGGCAACCTCATGATCTTCGGTGGCAGTCCCAGGTTGCCGGCCAGCGGCCGGCACTACCGTTGTTCGAACGCCGGCGGCTCGCCATAGAACCGCCGCAGCTGCGCGGCCACTTCCGGCAACGCCTGCTGCAGCAGATCCGGTGCCGAGAAGTGGTACTCGCTGGCCACCGCGAAGAACTCTTCCGGCGCCTCGGCCGCATACGGATCGATCAGCGTTTCCTCGCCTGCATCCACCTGCGCACAGAACGCATCGTAGGCACGCTGGAAAATGCCGGCCCACTCGCGCTGCCATGGCCGTGGCAGCGGCGGCGTGCCATCCATCGCGCCATCCAGCGCATCCAGCTTGTGCACCATCTCGTGCACCGCCACGCAGTAACCCTCGTGCGGCGCCGCCAGATCGGCCTGCACGTCGGCCCAGGACAGGATCAACGGACCGCTGTCCCACGACTCGCCAATCAGCTCGTCATCCCATTCGTGCAGCACGCCGGCCGCATCCATGTGGCTGCGGTGCACGCGGAACGCATCGGGGTAGACGATCAGCTGCGACCAGCCTTCCAGCCCCACCTCGCCGAACTCCAGCAGCGGCAGGCAGCACAGCGCAGCCAGCAGCACGCCATCGCCGGGCTGCAGCTGCAGCTCGCCGATGGGGGTAATGGTCTTCTCGTGCAGGAAGCGCGCGGCCAGCACGCGCAGGCGCGCGCGACGCGCGTCGTCCAGGCCGTGCAACCAGGCCGCGCGGCGGCAG
The DNA here is from genome assembly GCF_000158575.1 of Stenotrophomonas sp. SKA14. NCBI lineage: Bacteria > Pseudomonadati > Pseudomonadota > Gammaproteobacteria > Lysobacterales > Lysobacteraceae > Stenotrophomonas > Stenotrophomonas sp. SKA14. The sequence goes on along the minus strand of NZ_DS999412.1, from coordinate 100,750 downwards.
GCGTCATCCCAAAGCACATCGTCAATCGGCCGCGGCGCAGGCCGCAGCCACTGCAGCAACGACTTGATCAGCGGAACATTCCCGGCAGGTAGCTGTGCCACTTCGGTGCGCGGATGCGCTGCAGCACGTCGTCATCACTGCCGCCGCCACCGGTGCTGGTGTTGGCCGCCGGGCGAACTGGTGCCGGCTTGGTCGTGGCGGCCGCGGCGCTGGCGGCCGGTGCACGCTGCGAAGCGGCATCCCCGTTGGAGGACACGCAGGCCCCACGGCTGTCGTCCAGCGCTGCCGTTGCAGACGCCGCGAAGGGCATCATCAGCAGGATCAGGCAATGGGCATAACGGCGCATTGACGACATCCACGTTAAGGGAAGGTGAGTTCCCGATTCTAGCCCGAACCCGGCGCCCCGTTGGAAGCCCCCGCAGAACCCAGCGTGGCGGGCGTCGCTGGCGGCTTTCCCGCATAATTCCTTCCTGACTTCGTGGAAGCTGCCGTGGACGATCGCCAATTGCTGGCCAAACTCGCTGCCGGTCGCCTGTCCGGCGACGCCCTGGCCCGTGAGCTGGGCCAGACCCGGGCGGCCATTTGGAAGCGTATTCAAGGACTTAGGGCTGCCGGTGTGGGCGTGGAAGGCCGTGCTGGCGAGGGCTATGGCCTGACCCGCCCGGTCGACCTGCTGGACCCGGATGCGATCCGCGCCGGCCTGCCTACTGCGGTTCTGCCGCTGCTGCACGACCTGCAGGTGGCCTGGACGGTGGACTCCACCAACGCCGAATTGCTGCGTTGCAGCGCGCCCCAGCGCGGGGTGAGCGTCCTGCTGGCCGAGCGCCAGACCGGTGGCCGTGGCCGCCGTGGCCGTACCTGGGCCTCGCCGCTGGCCGCGCATATCTACCTGTCGGTGCTGCGCCTGTACTCCGGTGGCCTCGGCCGCCTGGCCGGGCTGAGCTTGGTGGCCGGCATCGCCGTGGCCGAGGCGCTGCATGACCTCGGTTTCACCCAGGCGCAGCTGAAATGGCCGAACGACCTGATCGTCGATGGCAAGCGCAAGCTGGTCGGGCTGCTCGCCGAAGGCGGTGGCGAATACGCCGGCCCGGCGCGCGCGGTGATCGGCATCGGCATCAACACGCACATGCCGCCCGCGTTCGCCGAACAGATCACCCAGCCGTGGGTGGACCTGGACACACTGGCCGGCAAGCCGGTGGACCGCAACGTGGTGGTTGCGGCCGTGCTGACACGCCTGCTGCCGGCGCTGGAGGAATTCGATCGCGAAGGCCTCGCGCCGTTCCTGCCGCGCTACGCCGCCTTCGACATGCTGGCCGGCCGCGAAGTACGCGTGGAGCTGGAAGGGCAGTGGCAACACGGCACCGCACTGGGCTTGGCCGATGATGGCGCGCTGCGCGTGCGCATCGATGGCCAGGAACGCCTGCTGCACGCCGGCGAAGTCAGCGTGAGGGCGGCATGAGCGATTGGTTGTTCGACCTCGGCAACTCGCGCTTCAAGTTCGCGCCGTTGCAGGGTGACCGTGCCGGCGAAGTGCAGGCCTGGGCGCATGGCGCCGAAGGCATGGCCGGGCAGCCACCGCACAGCCTGCCCAGCGGCACCACCGCGTTCGTGGCCAGCGTGGCCGCACCGTCGCTGACCAGCGCCATGCTGGACCAGCTGCAGCGCCGCTTCGAACACGTGCACGTGGTGCGCACCAGCGCCGAATGTGCCGGCGTGCGCATCGCCTACGCCAAGCCGGAAAAGTTCGGTGTTGATCGTTTCCTGGCCCTGCTGGCGGCCGCCAAGGCGCAGCGCCCGGTGCTGGTGGTTGGCGTGGGTACTGCGTTGACGATTGACCTGCTCGACGCCGAGGGCCAGCACCATGGCGGCCGTATCTCCGCATCGCCCACCACCATGCGCGAAGCACTGCACGCGCGTGCGGTGCAGCTGCCGGCCACCGGTGGCGACTACAGCGAATTCGCCAACGACACCGCCGACGCGCTTGCCTCCGGCTGCGATGGCGCGGCCGTGGCGCTGATCGAACGCAGCGCACAGCAGGCGCACGCACTGCTGGGCGTGGCACCGTCGCTGCTGGTGCACGGGGGTGGCGCACCGGCGTTGATGCCGCTGCTGCCCGGCGCCGACTACCACCCGTCGCTGGTGCTGGATGGCCTCGCCCGCTGGGCGGTGCACCAGCCCGCAGGCTAGTATCCGCGCATGCTGACCCGTGCCCTGATCGTCGTACTGGCCATCCTCAATCTTGGCGTCGCCTGCTGGTGGCTGCTGCGCGATGCGCCGCAAGCGCCTGCGCCGCCGCCGCAACCGGCCGGCGTGGCCGAACTGCGTTGGGTGCCGGATGGGGCTGATGCGACGGCCGCTGCCGAAGCCACCGCTGCCGCACCAACCGCACCGCTGATGGAGCGCGAACCGGCCGAGAAGACCGCCGTGGCAGCGACGCCTGCGCCTGCGGTGCCGGCCAAGCCCGAGGTGGCCAAGCCACAGGTGGCCGAGGCGGCGCCTGCACCTGCACCCGTGGCCGTTGCTGCAGCCGTCAAACCCGCGCCCGCACCGGTTGCGGAGAAGCCCGCGACGCCGCCAGCCGCCCCCGAGCCGCCGCGCTGTGTCGCACTGGGCCCATTTGCCGACCGCGCCGCCGCGACCGCCGCACAGGGCAAGGCCGGCAATGCCATCAGCCAGGTGCGCCTGCGCGAACAGCCCGCCGCCAGCGGCAGTGCCCGCTACCGCGTGCTGCTGCCGGCCGCCGCCAACCGGGAAGAAGCGCAGGCCACGGTCAAGCGCATCGTCGCGGCCGGCCTGAGCGACTACTACATCATCAGCCAGGGCGAGGACATCAACGCCGTGGCACTGGGCCAGTACCGCAACCGCGAGGGCGCCGAGCGCCGCGTGGCGGCGGTGCAGGCCGCCGGCTTCCAGCCGCGGCTGGTGGCCAGCGGCGACGCCGGCCAGTGGTGGTTGGAAGGCCAGCTGGCGGCGGGCACGCAGCCGGCCCAGGCCCAGCAGCGCAGCGGCGCGGCCCAGAGCCGGTCGCTGGAATGCACGCGGTTGCGCTAGAATCCCCCGGACCGCGGCGCTGCCGTCGGTGATCCAACCTTGCCGCTTTAGCTCAGTTGGTAGAGCAACTGTCTTGTAAACAGTAGGTCATCCGTTCGATTCGGATAAGCGGCACCATTCAACTCATTGAAGTTGAATGGTTTGCGGGCGAATTGATGCCGCCCAGAAGCGGATTTCCCGGTAAAAATACCGGTAAAAATAATTCAACAGTTCATGTCCCACGAAACGCCGAACGCTAACTGCGGCAAGGCTTTTGGCGCCTGCCGTGACTGGAAGGCGAACTGTTTGTCACCCGCACCTAGTGGGCAGCGCTATCCCCGGATGCGTACCCGATCTCAGTCTGCGATTGGTATCGGACTGGAGCGGGCTCGCGCCTCTCCCTCCAGAGGCCTTTCCAATCCGCTATCTGATTCCCCACACGGCCAAACGTGGGCCTCATCACGCCTTCCAGACTCTGCTGCCTACAGGTACGTCGGCCTTCTTGAGCGCGGGGAGACAGACGATCAGTTTGTAGCCGCCAGGTCGAAAGTGGTCCAGACGAAGTTCCGCCTCAGCAAGCAAACGGGTGCCGTCCGGACGCTCCACGATGACGGCAAGAGCGGGGGGATGCTCGCCAGGTGGCAGCGGCACATCGGGAGCCAGAACCAGCCCCCGCCCGTCGAGCGCGAAGCGATCCTCGACACACAATAGAAGTTCCATCAGTTTCCCATCCGAGTCGCCCGCTTGGCGCATACGTGAGTCTCAATCCATGTGTGCCTTGGTACCACTCTATCGAGTCGGCTTCCTAGGTCCGCGGCTTTGTGAGCGCGCGCTCGACCAAAGGCAGTACATTCTTCTCGATAAAACTGTGAGCATCTTGCTCGGTGTCAAAATCCTCGACATGAGAATCCTCATTCCATAGAGCCGATCGCCAAGAGAACTCTGGATCGCGGAGGCTCTCGTGAAGCTCCCGCCCTAATGCTTCTCTGTATGCCTGGGTCTGCTCAAGCTGTTCCTGAAACAATTCAATCATCCCAGGCCAGTCGCCAATCTCAGTTGAGTAAAATGCCTCGAGGGCAGAAACAGCTATGTTGTATGGCCTCATACAGGATTTCCTAAGCAAGGGAGACTATGCCACGCAACGCATGCGGGACCCGCACCGGCTATAGGCTGCGACTGTTATCGACCGAAACGGCCAAGCGGTGCTGCTCCTTGAGCCAGAGTACGACCGTTCCTACCTCATTGGCGCTTCCAATTCGCGGTTGTTCCAAGACGCCGTCGGGTCATTGGTGCGGTAAAACTAGCCCGTCCGCCACGGTGTCGCAATGGTTTCACGGGAGGGCGTCGGTAAAAGAGGATTGCCTATGTTGTTGTTTTCATTGCTCAGTCGAAATAACTTGTAAACAGTAGGTCATCCGTTCGATTCGGATAAGCGGCACCATCAAGCAACTGTCGTTGTGCCCGCACAGCCGCGGCACGGTCGTTGGTCGAGCATTGCTCCCTGTCGCGTCTTCTTCCTTCTTTCGTTGCTGATCTGCCATTCGGCGCGTGATCCATGGCTGTGCATTTCCCAGAGCGCGTTCCGCTGGGTTGAGAATGTGTAGCCGGTAGGCTACAGTCCTCCATGAAGATCCAGCGTACCCGTCAGTTCGCGACATGGATTGACGCTCTCAAGGACGTAACCGGGCGCGCTCGCATCCTGGCCCGCATCGGTCGGCTCAGCGAAGGCCATCTGGGCGATCACCGCTATCTGGCCGATGGAGTTTCCGAACTGCGCATCGCTGTGGGACCGGGTTACCGCGTGTACTACACCCAGCGCGGCAGGCAGTGGGTGATTCTGCTGGCTGGCGGCGACAAGGGTTCACAGCAACGCGATATCGAGAAGGCCAAAGAGATTGCGCGTGCCCTGTAAGCGTCGAACGGGCTGCAGGTGAAACGACTCACTACCGAAGTACTGGAGCTGTCCCATCATGGCCATCAAGAAGAAAGTCGAACTCAAAGCATTTGACGTGGCCGAGCACCTTCGTACACCGGAGGAGATGGCGGCCTATCTCGATGCCTGCATCGAAGAAAGCGATGGCGATTCTGCGTTCATTGCCAAGGCGCTCGGTGACATCGCGCGCGCTCAGGGCATGAGCAAGGTTGCGCGTGCGGCGGGCCTGTCGCGGGAGAGCCTGTATCGCGCACTGTCGGGCGAGCGCAGCCCTGATTTCGCGACCATCCTCAAAGTGACCCGTGCCTTGGGTGTACGCCTGCATGCCAGCGCAGCATAGGCACACGCGCCGATCTTGATGCGTCGGCACGACGCCGCTGGCGAAGGCGGTGGAACGAACATGAAAAAACCGCCTTTCGGCGGCTTCTTCGTCCCAAGCCGGTGAGTCAGCTCAATGCATGACGTGGGCAGATCCTTCGATCAACGCCGCTGACACTGCCAACGCAGCCTCAGCTACGTACCTGCAACGCCACGTACTCCGCCAACCCCCGGCACGCCAGCATCAGCCCCTCGCGCGTGCCATCGCCGATATCGTCTTTCTCTTCCCCATCCACGCGAACGCGCTCGGCGGCGTGGTACAGCTCCAGCACCGACACCAGACCGGCGGCGGCGCGATCCCTGCGCGCGGCGTCCACCGCTTGGCCGGGCGTGCTGGCCGGCCCCTGCCACGGCTGTCCGTCGGCGGCATCGCCGGCCTGGATCTGCCGCAGGCACACGGGAAGGTTGATGGGCGTGGGCGCATCGTTCGCAGCGGCGAAGGCGGCTTCCAGGGGCTGCGCCAGCTCGAGCGGCAGATGCTGGGCGGCGTCGCCCAGCGTGGCGGTCAGGTACGGATAGAGGGTCTTGGACATGCGGGCATCCTCGGCAGGAACAGAGGTGCCACCCGAAGAGGGTGGCAGGCGATGCGTGGCTTCCAAGACCGGTAATCGACGAGCCGGTGGGCACGGGGCCCCCACGCACCGCCCGCCGTCGATCGGCGAACGGATTGCCAGCCGACGCCGCTCTTGGGAAGACGGCGCCGGCTGGCAAGCGTATACAGCTTCGATTAAACGGGCTTGGAAGTCCCGGCCACCTTTGCAGGGGGCGATTCATCATGCACACGGCAAATCACCGCCTACCAGTCGTTTGTTCCGATGGCATCGGGTGATCTGAAAGGAAAAATGAATTATCGCGATTGGCTTGTTTCAGCCGCTGCAATGCCGAAAACGACATATCGCGCAGCGCAGTCATTCGCTGGAGTTTGACCGCAATCAGCACTGTTTCGAGGCCTTGAAACGCCCGCGAAGTAAAGCTGGCTTAACAGCGCGGGCAAGGCGCCATAACCACCATACCAAATGCGAACGCCAAAACCCGCCGCGCGGCGCATCATTCTCCTCACGCCCCGCGCCGGGCACCCGGCCGCATACTGCGGGCACACACCCTTTGGGAACTGCATATGCGCCGCCACGCTCTGCCGCTCACCGCCGCACTGTTGTCCACCGCCTTCGCAGCCCCGGCCATGGCCGCCGTGCCGTTCTTCAACGCCAGTTGCCCGGGCGGCATCGATGTGCACGCCGATGAGGGCGGGCCGGTCTACGTGCAGGGCCGCGAGGCGACGCTGAAGCGCTTCAACGACCGCTATTTCGAAGCCCGCGACGCCAAAAGCGACATCACCCTGTCAATCAGCAGCAACGATGACGGCACGCCGCAGGTCAGCTACACCGGCCGAGGCGGTGCCAATGGCATCTGCCAGGTCAGCACCACAGGCACGCCCGCGTCCGCCGCAGACGGCGCAGGTCCTCGCGACGCTGCCGCCGGGGATGCCGCGCTGCCGCGCGAAGTCACCTGCGAATCCACCGGCCAGCAACAGGTGTCATGCGACTTGAACACCCGCGGCAACGTGGAAATCGTGCGCCAGCTCAGCCGCACCCGCTGCGAGGAAGGCAAGAATTGGGGCTTGGCGCGGCATTCGGTGTGGGTCAATGGTGGGTGCCGCGCGGTGTTCCGCAATGTGTCCTCGGTGGCTACCCTCGCGCCGGCGGGCGATACCGCACTGGGCGCCTGCAATGCACGCAAGGGCGCGCAGGGTGCGCTGGTGACCCAGATGCCGGTAGGCAGTGACTACCAGGAACTGATCATCGATTACCCCGATGGCCGCTTCCTGTGCATGATGCGCAACAACGGCCAGGTGCAGAGCGTGACGCCGGTTCGCCGACGCGGCAGTTGAATCCGCGGGTTCGGGGCCATGCTGTCAGCCGCCGCTCTTCCGCAGCAGCACCCACGCCAGCATCAGGGCGAACATGCCGACGACGGTCAGGCCGAACCACAGCGCGGCCACCTTCACGTTGCCGATCAACGCCGCCAGCATGCGGTGCAGTTCGCTTTTCAGGATCGGGTATTCAGCGTGCGCCTTGCGCAGGCGCTGCCAACCCAACCCGAGGAACAGCAGAAGCGAGAAGGGCGTCAGCAGCAGCGTCGCCTGCATCAGCCAGCCGTTCGGCGATGCATCGATGGAGTTGCTCAACAGAACCGCAAAAATGGCGATGGGCAGCGCCACCATGAAAAAGCGGGGCCAGGCAGTGTTGATGAAGGGCGACATCGCAATCTTCCATGAAGCGGGGGCGGGTCCGCGCGCCATCATGCCATGCCAATTCACTGCTGCACCGCCGCGAGTGGTGTCACACAGCTCTGGCTAGACTGTGCTTCTTTTTCCCCCGCAGGAGGCACCCATGGCCCATCCCATCTCCGTATCCCTGATTGGCGTTCCCACCGACGTGGGTGCGGGCCATCGCGGTGCCCGGCTGGGGCCGGAAGCGCTGCGCGTGGCGGGCCTGCCGGAAGCGCTGGAGGCGCGCGGCGTGGACGTGCGCGACCTGGGCAACCTGGACGGCCCGCGCAACCCGTGGACCGCGCCGGTGGAAGGCTACCGCCACCTGGATGAGGTGGTGGCGTGGAACCACGCCTTGATGGAAGCCAGCTATGCCGAACTGCAGGCCGGCCGCATGCCGATCATGCTCGGCGGCGACCACTGCCTGGGCATCGGTTCGATCACCGCCGTGGCGCGCTGGTGCCGCGAGCAGGGCAAGACCCTGCGCGTGCTGTGGCTGGATGCGCATTCGGATTTCAACACCAGCGATGTCACCCCGTCGGGCAACATCCACGGCATGCCGGTGGCCTGCCTGTGCGGCCTCGGCCCGGATGCGCTGACCCAGCTGGGCGGCACGTCGCCCGCGATCACCCCGGCGCAGATGCACCAGATCGGCATCCGCTCGGTGGACCCGGAAGAGAAGCGCCTGATCAAGACCCACAAGGTCGATGTCTACGACATGCGCTACATCGACGAGAACGGCATGAAGCGCACCGTGGAAGCGGCGCTGGCTGGCATCGACGAGAACACCCACCTGCATGTCAGCTTCGATGTGGACTTCCTCGACCCGAGCATCGCGCCGGGCGTGGGCACCACCGTGCCGGGTGGGGTGAACTATCGCGAGGCGCAGTTGGTGATGGAGATGATCGCCGACACGGGGCGCATGGGCTCGCTGGACATCGTCGAGCTTAACCCCTTGTTGGACAAGCAGAATGCCACCGCCGAACTGGCCGTGGACCTGGTCGAAAGCCTGTTCGGCAAGTCCACGCTGATGCGCGATTGAGCCTTTGGCCTGAACGGATCTGTGATCCGTTCACACGCGCTCCACGCGTCTGCCGCCAGATTGCACTTCACGCGGCGGTAGTGGGCATTGGCCTTCTCCCGCCGAGCGAAAGAATCCCATCCGCGAATTGAGCGGTGTAGCGGCAAACCCAAGGAGAAGCCCATGAAGCGCGTAGTTGCCCTGATGCTGTTGTCGATGTTCTCGGTGGCCCTGCTGGCCGGTTGCAACACCATTGCCGGTGCCGGCAAGGACGTGCAGAAGGCGGGCGAGAAGGTCGAGGACACCGCGAAGGGCCGTTGAGCCCTGCGCGGAACGGAAAGAGAAAAAAGGCCGGGGTTTTCCCGGCCTTTTTTTGTGCGTGCATTTCTGCTGCAGGGCTGTGCAATCGTAGTGAACCATTCAAGCAGGTGAGCGTGCATTTCATTGTGGGTTGACCGGCATTCAACAGCCGCTGCGCGAAGCTGGAGCCACGGTAAGAACGCCGTTGCAACCAAGGACTCCCAGCAATGAACAAAGACATCATTTCCGGCAAGTGGTCGCAGCTGAAGGGCAAGGCCCAGGCCAAGTGGGGCGATCTGACCAACGACGATTTCGATGTGGCCGAGGGCAATGCCGAATACCTGGCGGGTCGCCTGCAGGAACGTTATGGCTGGGCCAAGGACCGCGCTGAGAAGGAAGTCCGTGAGTTCCAGGACAGCGTGAGCAAGGACTATCCGGACTACAAGTAAGCACCACGGTTTCCCCCACACGTTTCCCCCACAGCACGACGCCCGCACCGTGAGGTTGCGGGCGTTGTGTTGTCTGCGCTCACCGCGCCGGCGGGTCCGGCACGTAGCGGTTGGGGAAGGCCTGCGGTTCGCGCGGCAGGCGCGACGGCGTGTCCACCAGGATGCCGCGTGCACGCAGGTTGCGCGCGCTGTCGTAGCGCAGCTGCAGCACCTGCGCCGGGCTGCGGCTGGCGCGTTCGAAGTCGGTATCGCGCACCGACGACTGTTCGCGTGCGCCGTGGCCGGTGCCCAGTGCAGGCGCCTGCGACTTGCTGGCATAACCCTCGATGCGGCTGGCGCTGGCATCGGCGGCGGCTTCGGCCGCCGGGGCCGGTGCGGGCAGGCTGCGGCGCAGGATCGGCTCGGGGCGCCAGCGACGCGCTTCCTCGAACACGGCCACGCCCACCACGCCGATGTTGTCCGGGCGGCCGGTGCGGCTGGCATAACTGCCGCTGGGGCTGCTGAACACGAACTGCGCCACTTCATCCTGGCTCTTGCGCCAGCCGGTGATGTCGGCGCGCTGGCCGGGGTTGAGCACGTAGCCGGTCTGCGAGAGATCGGCATCTTCGCCGGAAATGGCGTTGATGCCGTCCACCGACAGCACCACCAGCACCCGGCGCGGACTGTCGTTGTACAGGCGCACGGCGTAGCGATGGCCACGCTCGCCGGCCACCCAGCGCTGGCCTTCGGCGGGGTAGCTGCGCAGTTCGGTGCCGCGGTCGCGGTCAACCAGGGCCATGCGTACCGGGCCGCCCTGGTAGGCCGGCGGCGGGGGCGGGGCCGGGCGGAAGCCGGCCAGGGGCAGGATCAGCAGCAGGGGCAGCAGGCGTTTCATCGGGCGTCTCCAGCGGGGTTGCGTGAATGAACGCGCCGCGGGCCCTGACGGGGTTGGTGGCGTGCAAGGTAAACTGGCCCCGTTCATCGAAGGTTACCCCACGCAGTCATGACGACCCGAGTCCTTACCGGCATCACCCCCTCCGGCACGCCCCACCTGGGCAACTACGTTGGCGCCATCCGTCCGGCAATCGCCGCCAGCCGCGCCCCGGGGATCGAGAGCTTCTTCTTCCTGGCCGACCTGCACAGCCTGATCAAGTCGCAGGACCCGCAGCGCACCCAGCGCGCGACCCTGGAGATCGCGGCCAGCTGGCTGGCCTGCGGCCTGGACCCGGAACACGTGTGGTTCTACCGCCAGAGCGACATCCGCGAGACCACCGAGCTGATGTGGTTCCTGACCGCCATCGCCAGCAAGGGCATCCTCAACCGCGCACACGCCTACAAGGCGGCGGTGGACAAGAACCGCGAGGAAGGCGTGGACGAGGATGCAGGCGTCAGCGCCGGCCTGTTCATGTACCCGGTGCTGATGGCCGCCGACATCCTGATCTTCAAGGCCAACCAGGTGCCGGTGGGCCGCGACCAGATCCAGCACATCGAAATGGCGCGCGACTTCGCCCAGCGCTTCAACCACGTGTACGGCAAGGAGTACTTCCCGCTGCCGGACGTGGTGATCGACGAGCAGGTGGCAACGCTGGCCGGCCTCGATGGCCGCAAGATGAGCAAGAGCTACCACAACACCATTCCGCTGTTCGTGCCGCGCGAGGAGCTGAAGAAGCTGGTGTTCTCGATCCTGACCGACTCGCGCGCACCGGGCGAGCCGAAGGACACCGAGGGCTCGGCGCTGTTCCAGATGTACCAGGCGTTTGCCACCCCGGAGCAGACCGCCGAATTCGCCAAGGCGTTCGCGGCCGGCATCAGCTGGGGCGATGCCAAGCAGCAGCTGTTCGAGCGCATCGACAGTGAGCTTTCGCCGCTGCGCGAGCGCTACAACGCGCTGATGGCCGAGCCGGAAAAGATCGAAGCGCTGCTCAAGCGTCGTGGCCAGCAGCTGCGCGAGCAGCTGGCAGCCCCGCTGCTGGACGAGCTGCGCCATGCGGTGGGCTTGCGCGATCTGTCCAGCGCCGGCGACATCGCCAGCGAAGATGCCGGCGTGGCCCGCGTGGCACCGCCGCTGTTCAAGCAGTACCGCGAGAAGGACGGCCGTTTCTACTTCAAGCTGACCGCCGGTGACGGCACGCTGCTGATCCAGAGCGAAGGCTTCGATTCGCCGCGCGATGCGGGCCAGCTGATCGCGGTGATCAAGCAGGCCGAGCAGGGCGACCAGCTGCAGAGCGAGCTGTTCAAGCTGGAAGCCGAGGTGGATGCGGTGCTGGCTGCCCTGGCCGTGCTGCGCGAAGAATAAGGGTAGTGCCGGCCGCTGGCCGGCAACTGCATAGGGCACGCCGGCCAGCGGCCGGCACTACCACGGCGTTTGCATAGGCAATGCCGGCCAGCGGCCGGCACTACCGTGGCACATCGCGCATGGCATGATGTCCGCGCGCCTCCGGCGCGATGACATGGAGTCTGCAATGGCCTGGTTGTCGCTGCTGCTGTTCCTGCCCTGGTTCCTGCTGCTGGGCAGCCTGTACTGGCTGTTCCCGCGCCAGCCGCGCACCCCGCGGCGGCGTCTGTTCGATGGCATCACCCTGCTGCTGGCCTTCGCGCTGAGCATCCTGTCGATGCTGTGGGGCTATCGCATTGGCATGGCACAGCCCGGCGCCGGCCCGATCTGGCCACAGGTGCTGGCGGTGTTGTACGCCTACGGTGCATTCCTCGCGGTGCTGGTAATGGCCCTGTTGCTGCGGCCGCGGTTCGCATTGCGCTGCGGCTGATCGGTAGTGCCGGCCGCTGGCCGGCAACTGCATTCACCAGGCTACCCCGAGGTTGCCGGCCAGCGGCCGGCACTACCCGACCAAAGCCGCATCGAACCCGGGCCGCCTGCGCGCCTACCATGGGACTCTGTTCCCGTTCCTGCCAGGTGCGTGCCGATGACCGCCGACCCCAGCATCCACACCATCGATACCGGCTTCCAGCGTCCGGATTTCGATGCGGCCTATCTGATCGTTGAAAACGGCCGCGCCGCGTTCGTCGACTGCGGCACCGGCCTGTCGGTGCCGTCGATGCTGCAGGCTCTGGCGGACGCCGGCCTGGGCGTGGAGGCGGTGGACTGGCTGCTGCTGACCCATGTGCATCTTGACCACGCCGGGGGCGCCGGCCTGCTGATGCAGCAGCTGCCGAACGCCAGGGCGGTCCTGCACCCGCGCGGTGCGCCACACATGATCGACCCGACCCGGCTGATTGCCGGTGCCACGGCGGTGTACGGTGCCGAGGAAATCGCGCGCAGCTACGGTCGCATCGAGGCGATTCCGGAGACCCGCGTGGTGGTGGCCGAAGACGGGCACCGCATCGATCTGGCCGGCCGCGAGCTGGTGCTGTTGCACACGCCGGGCCATGCGCTGCACCACTACTGCGTGTGGGACGCGCGCAGCCGCAGCTGGTTCACCGGCGATACGTTCGGCATCTCCTACCGCGAGTTGGACAGCGCGCAGGGCGCTTTCATCTTCCCCACCTCGTCGCCGGTGCAGTTCGATCCGGAGGCGATGAAGGCCTCGATCCGGCGCATGCTCGACTACGCGCCGCAGGCGATGTACCTGACCCACTATGGGCGCGTGCAGCAGGTGCAGAAGCTGGCCGACGATCTGTTCGAACAGATCGATGCGATGGCCACCATCGGCCGCCAGTGCGATGGCCGGCCCGACCGCCATCGCTGCCTGCTGGCCGCGCTGCAGGCGCTGTACCTGGAACGCGCGCAGCAGCATGGTTGCGCGCTGGATGAGGCTGCCGTGACTGCGGTGCTGGCGATGGACATCGAACTCAACGCACAGGGCCTGGCCTGCTGGCTGGACCGCGTCCGCAGGTAGATCCACGCCATGCGTGGATGAGGCGAGCCGACGCTGCACCGCGACGTCATGACCACGTTACACTCTGGTGACTTCCAAGCCTGCCGTGGTATTGCCGTGAATCCGATGCGCGTGTTGCTGCTGTCGTCCTGCCTGTTCGTGGGTGGCCTGGCCCAGGCGGCCAATGACCTGCCCGGCGGCGGCATCGATCCGCAGGCACTGTCGCGCCATGTGCGCGTGCTGGCATCGGATGAATTCGAGGGCCGCGCGCCGGCCACCGAAGGCGAAGAGCGCACGGTGCAGTACCTGATCGAGCAGTTCCGCAGTTACGGCCTGCAGCCGGGCGGCGTGGACGGCAGCTGGGTACAGCCGGTGCCGCTGGTGCGTGCGCAGCTGGACGGCGCTGCCAAGGCCAGCCTGTCGCTGAAGGGTGGCACGCGTGCACTGGTGAACGGCGAGGACGTGACCCTGCAGAGCCTGCAGCCGCGCAAGCGCGTGCAGATCAAGGATGCGCCGCTGGTGTTTGTCGGCTACGGCATCGACGCGCCGGAACGCCACTGGAACGACTACAAGGACGTGGACCTGCACGGCAAGATCGCCGTGGTGCTGATCAACGATGCCGATTTCGAGGCCGATGCGCCGGGCGCGTTCGATGGCAAGGCGGTGACCTACTACGGCCGCTGGACCTACAAGTTCGAGGAAGCCGCACGCCGTGGCGCCGAAGGCGTGCTGATCGTGCACGAGACCGCACCGGCCGCCTACGGCTGGGCCACGGTGAAGAGCTCGGGCACCTCGCCGCTGTTCGACATCGAGCGCGGCCAGGCCGAGGCGATGGCCCAGCACACGCCGCTGCGTGGCTGGATGCAGCGCGGGCTGGCCGAGGCGATCTTCGCTGACGCCGGTCTCGACTTCGATGCCGAGAAGCGCAAGGCGATGCGCGCCGACTTCCGCCCGGTGGCGCTGGACAACGCCAAGCTGAGCGTGGATCTCGCGCTCAAGCGCGAGCAGGTGGTGACCCGCAACGTGGTGGCCAAGCTGCCCGGCGGCGAGCACGGCGACGAGGCGGTGATCTTCTCGGCGCATTGGGATGCCTTCGGCATCGGCCAGCCCGACGCCAAGGGCGACCGCATCCGTCGTGGTGCGATCGACAACGCCACCGGCGTGGCCACCGTGCTGGAGCTGGGCCGCGTGTTCGCCGCCGGCCCGCAGCCGCAGCGCACGCTGTACTTCGTGGCGCTGACCGCCGAAGAGAAGGGCCTGCTGGGTGCCAGCTACTACGCCGCGCATCCGCTGGCGCCGCTGGACAAGACCGCCGCGGTGCTGAACATCGAGATGTTCAGCCCGGACGGCCCGACCCGCGACATCGCGTCGTGGGGCAAGGGCCGGGTGTCGCTGGAAGGCGACCTGGAACGCGTGGCCAAGGCCCGCGGCCGCAGCTACAGCCCGGACCCGAACCTGGAGGCGGGCTTCTTCTACCGCGCCGACCACTTCGCCTTCGCCCGCCTGGGCGTGCCGGCGATCACCATCGGCCCGGGCCTGGACAAGCTGGACGGTGGCGTGGAAGCCGGCCGCGCGCTGCGCGAGAAGTACTTCGCCGACTGCTACCACCAGGCCTGCGATGCCTGGACCCCGAGCTGGGACCCGAGCGGCCACGCCGCCGATACCCTGCTGGTCTACGACCTGGGCGCGGAGCTGGCCAACAGCCGCCGTTGGCCGACCTGGGAAAAGGAATCGGAGTTCCGCGGCGCGCGCGACAAGAGCGAAGCCGCCCGCCGCTGAGGTCGTGCCGGCCGCTGGCCGGCAACCTCATGAACCTTCGGAAAGACGGCGTGGTTGCCGGCCAGCGGCCGGCACTACCGTCGCTGGCGCAGCAGCTTCCATGCGCCCCAGCCACTGACGGCGAGCGCGGCCAGATAACACGCCACCATCGTACGCAGGCCAACCGGCGACCCGGCGTTGATGCCGCGATGCAGGCGCAGCTGCAGCGAGCTGTGGCCGCTGCCCAGGTCCACCGCCAGCTGCAGCGCCAGCGCGGCACAGAACACCAGCAGGGCAATCCCGAAGCCGATGCGCGGCCACGATGCCTGCGCGCCAGGGCGGTGCAGCAGCCAGGCCAGTGCCGTAGCGGCCGCCAGCGCCGCCGCGATCCACATCAGTGGCGACGCGGCAGACGCAGCGGCCACCGGCATTGCACCGGTGGCCGCGATGAAGGCAACGCGCTTACTTGCGGGTGCCGTCGAGCCAGTTCGGGCCCTTGTTGGTGAGGAAGAACACATAGACCACCAACGATACCGCGATCGTCGCGGTGACATAGATGGCGAACCAGTCGACGTGGCCGGTCTTCAGTGCGCCCTGGTACAGCAGCGGGGCGGTGCCGCCGAACAGCGAGTTGGCCAGTGCATAGCCCAGGCCCACGCCCAGTGCACGCACGTGGGTGGGGAACAGTTCGGCCTTCACCACCGCGTTGATCGAGGTGTAGCCGGTGAGGATGACGAACGCCATGGCCAGGGTCAGGAAGGCCAGGGTGGCGTCATGCTGGTGCGGCAGCTGGGTGATCAGGTACCAGCTGTACAGCACGCCGCCGACGCCGAAGAACACCAGCAGGGTCTTGCGGCCGATGATGTCTGACAGCCAGCCACCGACCGGCTGCAGCACCATCAGGAACGTCAGCACCCCCAGGTTGATCAGGGTGCCGGTCATCGGGTCGTTGCCGGCGAAGGCGCTCTGGATCATCTTCGGGCCGTTCACCGAGTAGGTGTAGAAGGCCACGGTGCCACCGGCGGTGATCAGGAAGCACAGCAGCAGCGGCCGCCACTGGTGCACGAACAGCTCGTACATCGAGCCGGACTTCTGTGCCTTGCCTTCGCGCGCGGCCTCGATGGACGACTCCGACAGCGACTCGTCCATGCCCCGGCGCAGCCAGAACACCACCACCGCGGCGATACCGCCGATGCCGAAGGCGATGCGCCAGCCCCACTCGGAGATTTCCGGCTTGCCCCAGAAGGTCAGCATCAGCAGCAGGGTCAGCTGGGCCAGCACATGGCCACCGACCAGGGTGACGTAGTGGAACGAGGACAGGAAGCCGCGGCGGCCGGGAATCGCGGCCTCGGACATGTAGGTGGCACTGGCACCGTACTCACCGCCGGTAGCGAAGCCCTGCAGCAGGCGCGCGAACAGCAGGATGACCGCCGCCCAGATGCCGATGCTGGCCGCCGTGGGCGTGATGGCGATGAGGAAGGAACAGACGGCCATCAGGGTGACCGAGACGGTCAACGCCAGGCGGCGGCCATGGCGGTCGGCGAAGCGGCCGAAGAACCAGGCGCCGATCGGGCGCATCAGGAAGGTCGCCGCGAAGATCGCCCAGACGTACATGGTGGAGTTCTTGTCGTCCGGCGAGAAGAACTGCGATTCGAAGTACACGGCGAACACCGAGTACACGTAGACGTCGTACCACTCCACCAGGTTGCCGGCGGAGCCTTTGAGGGTGTTGGAGATCGACCGCCGCAGGGCGGCGCGGTCGTTCGCGGGAACAGCAGGTTGGGACGTGGTGCTCATCTGGGTGGAAATCCTCGATGCGGCGCGTCCGTGCGCAGGGAAAACGGCGCCCGGCCTTGGGGCGGCGCGGCCGGGCAGCCCTCTTGGTACTGCATCGACCGTCAACACGGGGTAGCAGACCAGAGCAGGGTGCATGGATGGATGACAGCGTGCCACCGTACGGGCGCACGGACCATACTCAAAACGTCCTAGAATCCGCCTTCCCCCGGATTCCTGGTGCGTCATGTCGGCTCCCCCCTCTCCGTCTGCGGCTGCCCCCCGGGGTGGCCTTGTCGCGCTGGCACTGCTGCTGGTCTATGTGGTCTGGGGCTCGACCTACCTGGGCATCGCCAAGGCCCTGCACGGCGGCGCGTTGCCGCTGACGATGGTCTCCGGCAGCCGCTTCATCATTGCCGGCGGGGTGATGTACCTGGCGCTGCGCCTGTTCTGGAAGCTGCCCAACCCGACCCTGCGGCAGTGGCGCAACCTGGTCATCATGGGCGTGACCATGCTGGTGCTGGGCAACGGCATGGTGGTGCTGGCCGAGCGCGAGGTGTCCTCGGGCCTGGCCGCCACGGCCGTGGCCTCGGTGCCGCTGTGGATGGCGCTGTTCTCGGCGCTGCGCGGCCAGCACGCCAGCCGCGGCGAGTGGCTGGGTATCGCCATCGGCTTCCTGGGCGTGGTCTGGCTCAATGCCGGCAGCAGCCTGACCGCATCGCCAACCGGGCTGGTGCTGCTGCTGATCGCACCGGTCGGCTGGGCGTTCGGTTCGGTGTGGGCGCGCGGCCTGGACCTGCCGGGCCCGTTCATGACCGCGGCCGGGCAGATGATCTGCGGTGGTGTGCTGCTGGTGCTGATCGGCCTGGCGGTGGGCGAGCGCCCGACCACGCTGCCCGACACCAGCGGCCTGCTGGCGATGGCTTACCTGTGCGTGTTCGGTTCCATCGTTGCGTTCACCGCCTACGTATGGCTGCTGCAGAACGTGCGCCCGGCGCTGGCCGGCAGCTACGCGTACGTCAATCCGGTGATCGCGGTGCTGCTGGGCGCGCTGCTCAACGGTGAACGGTTCGGCTGGCGTGACCTGCTGGCCATGGCGGTGATTCTTCTGGGCGTGGTGGTGTTGACGATGGCAAGGACGCGAAAGCAATGAGCATGGACGAGAAAGAACAACGCCGGGGCCTGCTGGTCACCGCGTCCACCTTCGTGATCTGGGGGCTGGTGCCGGTGTACTGGCACCTGCTCAATGAAGTGCCGTCGTTCCAGATCATTGCCCACCGCATCATCTGGAGCACGGTGATGGTGCTGGGCTGGCTGCTGATCAGCTCGCGCCTGGGCTGGTGGAAGAAGATTGCGGCGCAGCCACGCGCGCTGCCGATCCTGCTGGTATCGAGCCTGACCATTGCCTTCAACTGGGGCCTGTACATCTGGGCGGTCAATGCCGGGCATGTGATCGAGACCAGCCTGGGCTACTTCATCAATCCGCTGGTGAACGTGCTGCTGGGCGTGCTGGTGCTGAAGGAACGCCTGCGCCGCCTGCAGTGGGTGGCGGTGGCGATGGCAGCAGTGGGCGTGGCCTGGCTGACCATCGATGCCGGCACGCCGCCGTGGATCGCGCTGGGCCTGGCCTGTTCGTTCGGCCTGTACGGGCTGCTGCGCAAGCTGGTCTCGGTCGATCCGGTGGCCGGCCTGGGCGTGGAGAGCCTGTACCTGTTCCTGCCGGCGCTGGCGTTCGCGATCTGGGCCGAGAACGGCCACGGCGGTGCCTTCTTCCATGGCTGGGGCTGGCGCAACGACCTGCTGCTGATCTTCGGCGGCGCGGTCACTGCGGTACCGCTGATCGGCTTTGCCTACGGCGTGAAGCGCATCCCGCTGTCACTGGTCGGCATCCTGCAGTACATCGCGCCGAGCCTGCAGCTGCTGCTGGGCGTGTTCTTCTTCCACGAAGGATTCGATACCGGCAAGGCGATCGGCTTTGCGGCGATCTGGGCCGGCCTGGTGCTGTTTGTCGGTGACAACATCCGCACGATGCGCGCTGCGAAACGATAACGCCGGGCCAGGCCCGGCGAACACGATGCAGGAAAAAAGAACGGCGCCCCGAAGGGCGCCGTTCTGCTTCCATCCACCGCCAGGAGAGAGAGATGGCGGTGGCGGGAACGCGGTTGCAGGCTTAGAAGCGCTGCTGGTACTTCATGTACATGAAGCGGCCGATGTCGAAGCCACCGTAGTAGGTGAAGCTGCTGTTCGGCTGGCTGTACATGGTCGGACCCTGGTGGTTGAACACGTTGTTCACGCCCAGCGACACGGTGCCATCCCACGGCAGGCTGTAACGCACCTGCAGGTCGTGGAAGGTGTTGGAGCCCACCTTGTTGGTCGGCGAGGTGCTGGTGTACGGCGAGTTGAAGTCCGGCAGGTTGCACTCGTCCATGTACGAGCACTTCTCCTTCATGCTGGAGTAGTAGCGTGCGGTCCAGCCGATGCCGAAGTCGCCGTACTGCCAATCCAGGTTGAAGGTGGAGCGCACGCGGAAGTCGCCGCCCCAGCCGGTACGCTGTTCCACCGGAGTGGTGACGGCGTTGTCGTTGCGCTGCTCCAGGTAGTCGGTGTAGGTGGTGTTCCAGTTGACGGCGAACTTGCCGAACGTGGTGTCCGGCAGGCGGTAGCGCAGGTTGATGTCATAGCCGGCGGTCTCGCGGAAACCGGCGTTGACCAGCGAGCGGTCCAGGCTGTTGACCTGGCCGTTGCTGCCGCGGGTGAAGCGGCCGCAGGCGGCGTCCGAACCCTGCACGTAGCACTGTTCCAACAGGTTGGTGGCCGACTCGCCGACGATGGCGTTGTTGATGCGGATCTTCCACCAGTCCAGGCTGACGTCCAGGCCTGGCACGAAGTCCGGGCTGTACACCAGGCCGACGGTCCAGGTCTTGGCGGTTTCCGGCTTCAGTTCCGGGTTGGAACCGGAGCTGAAATCGGTGGTGGCCTGCTGGCCGGGCTTGGTGGCCACGCTGCCATCGCTGTTGAGCTGGCGGAAGTTGGCCGGCACCTTCAGCGCCTGGCAGCGGGCGGCGACGGCGGCGCTGGTGGCGGCGGTACCGAAGGAGGTATCGCACGGATCGGTGAACGCGTCACGGCTGCTGACGGTGCCGCCGTACAGGTCGTCCACGGTGGGCGCACGGAAGCCGGTGCCGTAGGTGGCGCGCACCAGCAGGCTGTCGATCGGCTTCCACTTCAGCCCGAACTTGCTGTTGGTGGTCGAACCGAAGTTGTTGTAATCCGAGTAGCGACCAGCCACGTCCAGCGACAGTTCACGCGCGAACGGCAGGTCGGCCAGCAGCGGCACCTGCAGCTCCAGGTAGACCTCGTTGAGCGAGTAGTTGCCACGGGTCGGCTGGCCACTGGTACCGGCGATCTCACCCTTTTGTACCTTCGCATCCGGGGTATAGCTGGCTTCCTCGCTGCGGTGTTCGACGCCCAGCGCGGCCAGGATGTCGCCGGCCGGCAGGGTGAACAGCGAGCCGGAGATGTTGCCGCTGGCGACCTTGGTGGTGCTCTGCATCTTGTCGACGAAGCGGGTGAACAGGTAGTCCTGCACGTCCTGGTTGCTCAGCGAGCCCGGGCCGGTGTAGCCCATCGGCGCTGCCGGGTTCCACGGCACGCAGCCGGCGATCACCGCGCCCGGCGTACCGCAACGGGCCACATCGCCATCCATGAAGGACGGGCCGACGGCCAGGTTGACGTGCGGCTGGTACATGCTGCCGGTACCGATGCGCTCGCCTTCATTGCGGTTGTACATGTAGCTGACGTTCCAGTCCCAGTACCGCGAACCGGTTTCGAAGCTGCCTTCCAGGCCGATGCTGGCGCGCTTGGTTTCCAGGTTGTTCTCGGTGCCGCGCGGCAGTTCCTCGGTGCGGTGTGCGAACAGCACATCCTGGCCCCACAGGTTGAATGCGCTGTCCTTGGACAGCGCGGCGCGGCTGCCGCTGCGTGCCTGCGCGGCGCTCACCGAGTACGGGTAACCGGCCAGGTGCTTGATCGACTCGCGCTTGCTGTACAGCGCGTCGGCGACGATGCGCAGGTCGTCGGTGATCGAGAAGCCGCCGTTGGCGAACACCGAGGTGCGCTCCAGGCCGGTCTGCAGGCTCATGTTCGACTTGGTGTTGGCACCGTCGGCCGGGTCCGGCGCGTGGAAGTTGCCCGCCTTGCTGGGGTCGCCGCCCGGGCCCACGGTCAGGTTCTTGCCACCCACGGTGACGTAGCCCCACGGCGTGTTGCCGTTCAGGCCATCATTGGGGTGGCGCGGGCCGTTCGGGTAACGGCTGAACTCGCGATCCTTGCCCAGCACCTCGTCTTCCTTGGTGCGCTCGGCGCCGACGCTGAACCAGCCGCGGTCGAAGGTCTTGCCGAAGGTGGCGCTGTAGGAGCGCTTCTGGCCGTCGCCTTCGCCGTACTGGCCGACGTAGGCACTGGCCTGGCCGCCATCGAAGTTCCTGCGGGTGATGATGTTGACCACGCCGGCGATGGCATCGGAGCCGTACAGTGCGGAGGCACCGTCGGTCAGCACTTCAACGCGCTCGACAATCGCCGACGGGATCGAGGCCAGGTCGGAATAACCGCCGGCACTGACGCCCATGCGGCGGCCGTCGATCAGCACCAGGCTGCGTTCCGGGCCCAGGTTGCGCAGGCTGACGTACATGCCGCCGAAGTCGCGCGAGGAGGTCAGCGACGAGGCGCGGCTCATGCTGGGCGCGCCCGCTGCAGGAATGTCCTGCAGGATGTCGGCGACGTTGACGTAGCCCTTCTTGTCGATCTCGGCGCGGCTGAGCGCGATCACCGGCTGTGCGGTTTCGACACTGGCCTGGCGGATGCGCGAGCCGGTGATTTCGATGCGGTCGAGGTTGGTGGTGGTATCGCCGGCGCTCTGCGCAAAGGCGGGGGTGGTGCAGCTGGCGGCCAGCGCGATCACGATCGCGTTGCGCAGCGGAGTGGTTTTCAGGGACATCCGTGACATCTCGTGTTTCAGGAAAAACAAGCGCCCGTTCTGTGGGCGCGTGGGGTGCTGCAAACCAACGTGGGGGGCCGGATTCTAGAGTGTTTCCATCGGTAACTGTTTGCCTCTGCGCTGCTGCATGCGTGCGAAGATGAATCGCAACCAACAATCCACAGATGCACTGTGCGCAACGTCACGTGCGCTGCGTTTGCAATGGGCAGAGGCATCGATAGCGGCACGAACCCGGCACGCTTGAGGGGTTGCGACAACACGCCGCAGCGCGCGCTTGTACGCAGGCGCGCATCCGTTGCGATGCATCAACCTGCATGAAATGCTCTTCGCGTTGTCGTCGAAAGTGGGAGATGAAGGAATGATCCAGCTCGAAGAAGCTCGCCGTCGCGTCGAGGCTGTACTTGCCAGCGACGAAGAGCCGGTTGCCATCACGCATGAGCTTGAAGTGGTCGAAGGCTGGCTGTTCTGCTTCCAGTCGCTGCGCTACCTGCAATCCGGCGAAATCTCGGATGCGTTGGCCGGCAATGGACCGATCTTCGTCGACCGGCATACGGGCGAGCAGCACGCGCTGGGCACGGCGTATCCGCCGGAGGACGCCCTTCGCCAGCATCTGGCCTCGCGCGCCCTGCCGTCTGATGCCGCAGCGGCAGATTTCTGAGTTCGGCAAACGAAAAAAGGACGGAGCCTTCGCTCCGTCCCTCTGCGCGATGCGCATTCCGTCGCTGCGTGATGCTCAGGTTTCGCGCAGTGCCGTGGTGATCGGCAATCGTGCCGCGCGCAGCGCCGGGAACAGGCCGCCGACCAGGCCGATGCCCAATGCCCATTTCAGGCCCGTCCACAGCAGTTCCGGCGACACATGGAACTTGAACACCACCGCGCTGAAATTGCTGCCGATGGTGGACACGCTGTAGCCATTGAACAGCAGCCACGCCACCGCGCATCCGAGCAGCCCGCCGAGCAGCGCCAGCAGCATCGTCTCCAGCATCACCGCGGTCACCACCGGCAGGCCGCGAAACCCGATCGCACGCATGGTGGCGATCTCGCGGGCACGCGTGGCCACGGCGGCATACATGGTGTTGAGTGCACCGAACACAGCGCCCACCGCCATGATCGTGCCGATCACCTTGCCGAGGATGTCGATCAGCTTGGTCAGCCCGCCGCCCTGCTTGCTGTAGTAGACGCGGGTGGTTTCCACGTCCAGCTTCAGCCGCGGGTCGGCGGCGACGGCGGCCTTGAACTGCTCGAAGCCGGCCTTGCCATCGGTACGCACGCTGATCGACTGCCAGGCACTGCGTTGATAGGTGGTGGCCAGCGTATCGGCATCGGTCCACAGTTCCGAATCATGCGCATCGCCGGTGGCGAACACGCCGACCACGGTCCAGGTCTGGTTGCCCAGCGTCAGCGTCTTGCCGACATCCATATCGCGGAACTGGCCGCGCGCGCCCTGGCCGACCACGATCTCGCGCAGGCCGGCGGCGAACCGGCGCCCTTCGATGATCTTGACCTTGTCATGCACGGCCCACGCCTGCGGGCCGACGCCTCGGAACTGCGCGTTGACGTCGGTGCCATCGGCCTTCGACACCAGGTTGACCACCTGCGACAGCTCCGGCGACAGCAGTGGCCGGCCCTGCGCATCGCGGCTGATGCCAGGCAGGGTAGACAGTGTGGGTACCTGCTCGCGGGTGATCACCGAGTTGGTCTCGGCCTGCGAACCGCCGCGCAGCACGATGGCGGTGGTGTCGTCGCCGGTGTTGTTGAGCGTGGCCTGGAACCCTTCGCCCATCGCCAGCATCGCCACCAGCACGCCGACCACGCCGGCGATGCCGACCACGATCACCGAGGAGGCGC
The DNA here is from genome assembly GCF_000158575.1 of Stenotrophomonas sp. SKA14. Classification (NCBI taxonomy): domain Bacteria; kingdom Pseudomonadati; phylum Pseudomonadota; class Gammaproteobacteria; order Lysobacterales; family Lysobacteraceae; genus Stenotrophomonas; species Stenotrophomonas sp. SKA14. The sequence goes on along the minus strand of NZ_DS999412.1, from coordinate 77,183 downwards.
CCCAGCGCTGCGGCAGGCTGGCCACACCGATGCGGGTGGCGGCCAGCGCCAGCCGTCCGCCGCGGGTGAGCAGCAGCCACAGCGCCACCAGTACCGCCACGGCCAGTACGCCGATCCACGGAAGGCTGATCCACAGCACCAGGCCGATCACCAGCAGCAGCACGGTCAGCGCGTTGCCCAGCCACTTCTTGAGTTTGCTCTTGAACATGTCGGTGTCCTCCTCAGCGGCCGGCCAGTGCGTCGACGATCTTCAGGCGCTTGGCACGCAGCGCCGGCAACAGCCCGACGATGATGCCGATCACCACGATCAGGCCCAGCCCCATCAGCCAGGTCGGCGTCGGCACGTGCGGTGGCAGCATGCCCATGCTCTTCGGGCTGATCGCGGGCAGCACCAGTGCGGCCAGGCCCATGCCGATCAGGCCACCAAGGCCGATCAGCAGCACCGACTCCACCATTACCAGGGTCAGCACGGTGCTGTCCCTGAAGCCAAGCGTCTTCAGCGTGGCCAGTTCCGGCACACGCTCGCGCACCGCCTGCGCCATGGTGTTGCCGGTCAGCAGCAGCAGGGTGAAGAACACCGCACCCATGATCGAGGTGACGATCATGCCGATGTCGGCGAACTGCTTGACGAAGGCCTGCTGGAACGCCGATTCGGTCTGGGTCTTGGTCTCGTGGTCGGAGTTGGCCGAGATCGCATCGATGGCCTGCGCCACCCGCGAAGAGTGGTCGGGATTGTCCAGCGTCACCGTGTACCAGCTCACCTGGTTCTTGATGTAGTCGTTGGATTCATCGAAGTACTTCCAGTTCATCATCAACTGGCGTTCTTCGTTGGCGGCCAATGCGCGGTCCTTGGAGCGGTAGATGCCCTTCAGTTCCAGCGGCCAGTCGTTGCTGCCGCCGCGCGGGAAGATCGTGGCCTGCAGCGGGATGGTGTCACCGATCTTCCAGCCGAACTGCTTGGCCAGGGTTTCGCCGACGATGGCGCCGGTGCGGGTCTGCTTCCAGTCTTCCAGCTGCGTTGGGTCGATCTGCAGTTCGCGGTACACGTCGAAATAGTTGGGCGACACCGAGAAGTTCGGGAAGAAGTTCTTCGGGTCCTGGTAGATGCCGCCGAACCACATGCCGTAGGCCACATCACGCACGCCGGCCACCTGGCGGATCTGGGTCTCCAGGCGGATCGGCAGCGACTGGGTGATCGACAGCCGCGAGGCCACCACCAGCCGGTTGGCCCCTTCCACGCTGCCGCCGGAATTGAAGGCCACGCGCACCGAATCGAGCATGCCGAACAACAGGAACGCGGCCACTACCGAGAGCAGGGTCAGCAAGGTACGTGTGCGGCTGCGGAACAGCTGCGCCCACACCAATGAAAAGTATTTCATCGCGGTGGCCTCCGTCAGTGGGCCAGCGGCGCGTCGGCCAGCTCGCCCTTGTCCAGGTGCACGGTGTGCGTGGCGTACTCGGCGGCCTTCGGGTCATGGGTGACCATGATGATGGTCTTGCCGTGCTCGCGGTTGAGCTGCTGCAGCAGGCCCAGGATCTCTTCGGCGGACTGGCGGTCGAGGTCGCCGGTGGGTTCGTCGCAGATCAGGAAGGTGGGGTCGGAGACGATCGCGCGGGCAATCGCCACGCGCTGCTGCTGGCCGCCGGACAGTTCATTCGGGCGGTGGCTGCGGCGGTCGGCCAGGCCGACCAGGGTCAGCGCGATCTCCGCATTGCGCTTGCGCTGCGCGGCGCTGAGGTGGGTCAGCAGCAGCGGCAGCTCGACGTTCTTCTGCGCGGTCAGCATCGGCATCAGGTTGTAGAACTGGAACACGAAGCCGACGTGGTGGCTGCGCCAGGTCGACAGCTGGCCGCCGCTCATCTGGTCGATGCGCTCGCCTTCGATGCTGATCTCGCCGCCACTGGGGTTGTCCAGGCCGCCGATCAGGTTGAGCAGGGTGGTCTTGCCCGAACCGGATGGGCCCATCAGCGCGACGAAGTCGCCGCGCGCGATGTCCAGGTCGATGCCGTGCAGTACCTGCACTTTCTCGGGGCCACGCTGGTAGGTCTTGGTGATGTTGCGCAGTGAAACCAGGGTCGACATGGGTGGTTCTCCACGGAAGGCGGGAAACGGGGCACTGCGCCCGCGGTGGCCGCGGGCGTGCGTCGAGCGGTGCTGCCGGCGGCGCGCGGGGGCGCCAGGCCGTTACTGCGCTTGTTTCTGTTGCACCTTGGCGCCATCGCGCAGGGTGTCCGGTGGATTGACCACCACCGACTCGCCCGCGCTGACGCCCTTGAGGATCTGGCGGTCCTTGCCCATCGCCTGGCCGGCCTCGACCGTGCGCTGCTGCACGCGGCTGTCATCGCCCAGCACGAAGGCGACCGTGCTGCTTTCACGCTGCACCACCGCGCCGGCCGGTACGCGCACGCCCTGCGGCTTGCTGGCGGCCTGCGGCTGTGCCTGCTCCAGGAAGCTGACCCGCACGCCCATCTCCGGCACGATGCGCGGGTCCTTAACCTTCAGTGCCACGCGCACCTTCACCGTGGCCTTGCCGCGGTCGGCGGTGGGAATGATGGCGATCACCTCGCCCGGAATCTTCCACTCCGGGTAGGCGTTGAGCGTGGCCTCCACCGGCATCTTCGGCTGCACGCGGCCGATGAAGGCCTCGCCGACCTCGACCTCGATCTCCAGCGAGTCCATGTCGACGATGGTGCCGATGCCGGTACGGGTGAAGCCACCACCGGCCGACAACGGAGAGACGATTTCACCGGGCTGCGCCGCCTTGGCGGTAACCACGCCGGAGAACGGCGCGCGCACCACGTTGTTGTCCACGCCGAGGTCGGCGATGGCCAGCTGGTCGTGGGCGACCTTGACGTTGCGCTGGGCGGTGTCGAGCTGGGCGCGCAGGCTGTCACGCTGGGCCACGGCCTGGTCGTACTGCGAGCGCGACACCAGCTGCTGGCCGACCAGCGCCTGCAGGCGGCTGGCTTCGGCCGCGGCCTGCTTCTGCTGCGCCTCCAGCCCGGCCACCTGGCTGCGCGCGGCCTGCAGCTGCGAGGCATACAGGCTGCGCTGCGCGTCGGCATCGATCGGATCCAGCGTGGCCATGATCTGGCCCTGCTCCACGCGCATGCCTTCCTCGATCATCACCTCGCGCACCTTGCCGGTGATCTTGGCCGACACCGTAGCCATGCGCCGGGCAACCACGTAGCCACTGGCGTCGAGCACCGAACTGCTGGCGCTGCCCTGCTGGATGGCCACGGCAGGCGCGGTTTCGACTTCCACAGCCGGCGTGCGGCCGAACAGGAAGGCGACGGCGGCGGCAATCAGCAACACCACCACGATGATCGCGATCCACAGCCAGCGGCGGCCACCGCCACTGCCACCGGAGGCAGTCGGCGGCGATTTGCGGTCGATACGGAGTTCCTTCAACAGCTCGGCAGAAGCGTTCATTCGTTCCATCACAGGCGTTCGGGCGGGTGTGGCCGGAAGAGCGGACGGCGGCGGTTCCGGCGAGGGAGCGTGCGGCACAGCATGAAGGCAGGTACGGCGATGATGGCAGTGACAGCTGTCATCCGATGACACTGACGGCGGCAACTGCGAAACGTGACCACGGAGGCACAGGATGGCAACGTCCCCGCTACCGGTACCGCCCATGGATCCGATCGCCCCGTCGCTGGCCCGCCTGCAGCAGGTGCAGGTGCGCTATCGCGACCATACCGCCCTGCATGGCATCGACCTGCAGGTCCGCGCTGGCCAGGTGCTGGCATTGCTGGGCCGCAACGGTGCTGGCAAGAGTACCGCGATCAGCGTGTTGTTGGGCCTGCGCCGGGCCGATGCCGGCGAAGTCGAGCTGCTCGGCGGCGACCCGCAGCAACGCGCCAGCCGACTGGGCCTGGGCGTGATGCTGCAGAGCACCAGCCTGCCGCCGATGCTGCAGGTGGACGAGCTGGTGGCGCAGGCCAGCGCCTGCTATCCCGACCCCATGCCCTTGCCGGAGGTGCTGCAGCGCGCCGGCCTGCAGGCGCTGGCGCGGCGCCGTTACGGCCAGCTGTCCGGTGGCCAGCAGCGTGCCGTGCAGTTCGCCATCGCGATCTGCGGCCGCCCGCGCTTGCTGTTCCTGGACGAGCCGACCACCGGCCTGGACATCCAGGCGCGGCAGGTGATGTGGCAGGCGATCCGGCAGCACGTGGCCGAGGGCTGCGGCGTGCTGCTGACCACCCATTACCTGGAGGAGGCCGAAGCGCTGGCGCAGCAGGTGGTGGTGCTGGAGCAGGGCCGAGTGCTGGCCGACGCGCCGTTGGCCGAACTGTGCCTGGCCGACCGGCCGCGCCGCATCCGCTGCCGCAGTGCGCTGGCCGTCGATGTGCTGCGGCAGTGGCCCGGTGTACAGCAGGTGCAGCGCGAGGGCGAGCACCTGCAGCTGCTGGCCAGCCCGGCCGAACCGGTGGTGGCGCGGCTGCTGGCCGCCGACGCGCAGCTGTGCGAGCTGGAAGTACAGGGCGCGGCACTGGCCGACGCTTTCCTCGACATGACCCGGGAGGCCGCATGAACACCGTGATCCGTACGCCTGCAGCCGCGCGCCCGGGATGGCGCCGCGCCCTGCGCCCCTACGCCGCCGAACTGCAGGCCGAGCTGCGCCGCGCCTGGCGCACGCCCGCGTTCGCGGTGCCGTCGCTGCTGTTCCCGGTGTTGTTCTACCTGCTGTTCGGCGTGCTGCTGGGGCGGGGTCATGCGCCGCTGTACCTGCTGGCCACCTACTGCGTGTTCGGCGCGATGGCGCCGGCCCTGTTCGGCTTCGGCGTGCAGCTCGCGCTGGACCGCGAAGGCGGCCTGCTGACCCTCAAGCGCGCGCTGCCGATGCCGGCGGCGGCACCACTGCTGGCACGGCTGGCGATGGCAGTGATGTTCGCGCTGCTGGTGGCCGCGTTGTTGATCGGCGTGGCGCGCATGCTGGGGGGCGTGCACCTGCAACCCGCGCAGATGCTGCAGCTGCTGGCGGTGGCCGGCCTGGCCGCGCTGCCGCTGGGAGCGATCGGCCTGCTGATCGGCAGCCATGTCAGCGCCAGTGCGGCGCCGGCGATGGTCAACCTGGTCTATCTGCCGCTGGCCCTGCTGTCGGGGCTGTGGCTGCCGCTGTCGGCACTGCCTGCGCTGTTCTCGACGATGGCACCGCTGTGGCCGACCTGGCATCTGGCGCAGCTGGCGCTGCCGGTGGTCGGGCTGCCGTCGGCGGGCAGCATCGGCGGCCATCTGCTGGTGCTGCTGGCGGTGACCGTGGTGGCGTTGCTGCTGGCACGCCGCCGCCTGCGCCGGATCGGCTGAACTGGCATGATCGGCAACGTTCGTCCCCGCCTGGATCCTCCCGTGTCGTCGAGCTGGCTTGCGTCCCTGCTGCGCCCTGCGCCGGATTCGGCCGTGGCCGAACTGCTGCGACGTGGCAAGTCGCCCTGGAGCGGCGCGATCCACCTGCTGTGGTCGGTATGGATCTTCCTCACCCCGGTGCTGGGCAATGGCTTCACGCTGCGCTGGCTGCTGCTGACCCTGGTCAGCTATCCGCTGTTCCTGCTGCTCTACGCCAGGGTGATGCTGGCGCCACGGCACCATGGGTGGCGCTATGCGCTGGGCATGATCGTGCTGGCGCTGGTACTGCTGCCCTGGTACCCCTCGGGGCTGAGCTACTTCGTGTTCGGCTGCGTGATGATCCGCATGAGCGGGCGCAGCAGCTGGTGGGCGTACCTGCTGCAGCTGACCGGGCTGAATCTGCTGTTCTGCAGCACCGCGCTGTACTTCGGCTATCCGTGGCAGGCCATGGTGTGGATGCCGGCGGTGTCGTTCATTGTCGGGCTGGTGGTGAACGTGGAGGCCCTGAGCCAGCAGCGCGATGTTGCCCTGCAGCTGTCGCAGGACGAAGTACGGCGGCTGGCGACCACCGCCGAGCGCGAGCGCATCGGCCGCGACCTGCATGACCTGCTCGGCCACACCCTGTCGCTGATCACGTTGAAGCTGGAGCTGGCGCGCAAGCTGCACGACCGTGGCGACGCGCGCGCGCGGCAGGAGATCGGCGAGGCCGAGGCGATCGCCCGCGAAGCGCTGGCACAGGTCCGCAGTGCGGTGACCGGCATCCGCGCCAGTGACCTGGCCGGCGAGCTGGCTTCGGCACGCCTGCTGCTGGAATGCCAGCAGGTGCACCTGCAGTACACGCCGCCGCCGCCGATGCCGGTGGACGTGGAGCGTGGACTGGCGCTGGTGCTGCGCGAAGCGGCAACCAATATCGTGCGCCATGCGCAGGCGACCCGGGTGCAGGTGGATTTCATGCTTGAGGAACGACAGTTGGCGATGCAGATACGCGATGACGGGCGCGGTGGCGTGCAGGCCGAGGGCAATGGACTGTGTGGCATGCGCGAACGGGCGGCGGCGCTGGGTGGCCAGTTGACGCTGCAGTCGCCGCGCGGAGATGGCACGGTGCTGACCGTGCGCGTGCCGCTGGTGGCCGCCAGCACGCCGTTGCCGCCGGCGTCATTGGCACCGGGCGGTGCGGCATGATCCGCATCCTGCTGGCCGAAGACCAGGCGATGGTACGGGGTGCGTTGTCGGCGCTGCTGGGCCTGGAGCCTGATATCGAGGTACTGGGCAGCGCCGCCGACGGTGAAGCCGCATGGCGGATGCTGCAGCAGCTGAAGCCGGACATCCTGGTGACCGACATCGAGATGCCTGGTCTGTCCGGGCTGGAACTGGCGCAGCGCATCGCCCGCCATGAGCTGCCGATCAAGGTGGTGATCGTGACCACCTTCGCCCGTGCCGGCTTCCTGCGTCGCGCGTTGGAAGCAGGCGTGCTGGGCTACCTGTTGAAGGACGCACCGGCCGAGAACCTGGCCGATGCGCTGCGCAAGGTGAACCAGGGCATCCGCGCGATCGATCCGCAGCTGGCGCTGGATGCGTGGTCGCAGGCCGACCCGCTGACCGACCGCGAGCGCCGGGTGCTGCGGCTGGCGGGCGAGGGCCGCACGGCCAGCGAGATCGCCGAGCAGCTGGGGTTGTCGCACGGCACGGTGCGCAATTACCTGTCCGAGTGCATCGGCAAGCTGGGCGTGGCCAATCGCATCGAGGCGTATCGGCTGGCGCGGCAGAAGGGGTGGTTGTAGGGCGCCCTGCCCATCCCGGTGATGTCATTTCCGCGACCGCGGGGGGGTGTCACTTTCTTTGCTCGTGCAAAGAAAGTAACCAAAGAAACACGCCGCCGGCCGCGAGCCGGCGCGCTTCGCACGCCGGTGCCCTGTGCTCCTCGGCCCGTCGAGGGGCGGTGCGGGAACTCGCTGCGCTCAGACACCCGCACCTCTTCGCCCTCGCCGGACCTGCGGTGCTCGGCTCGCTTGAAGGCGGACTGGAAGGTCAAGATCAACGGCAACGGCAACGGCAACGGCAACCACGCATGGCGTGGATCTACTGGGTGCAGCTGTGGCCTTTGACGTTGGGTCCGCCTTATAGCGAGCCGAGCATCGCAGGGGAATCAGGGGCGAAGAGGCGCCGGTGTTTGAGCGCAGCGAGTTCGGCGCCGTCCCCTGATTCACCGAGAAGCACAGGGCACCGGTGCGTAGCACCGGCTCGCGACCTGGCGGCGTGTTTCTTTGGTTACTTTCTTTGCACGAGCAAAGAAAGTGACACCTCCCCGCAGGCACGGAAACGATCCGCCGGGAACTCCCGGCGAACCCGCTCAATCCTTCCCGCGCGCCATCGCCTGGAACACCCCGTCACGCCGCACCCACAGGTGGAACAGCGCCGCCCCCACATGCATCAGCACCGTAGCGAACAACACGTAGGCCAGCAGGCTGTGCGCGTTGCGCAGCGCGGCATACAGCGCCGGGGTGTGCGGCACGATCGGCGGCAGATGCAGGCCACCCCACAGCACGATCGGGTAACCCCCGGCCGACAGCATCGCCCAGCCGATCAGCGGCATCGACAGCATCAGCGCGTACAGCATCCAATGCGACGCCTTGGCCGCCATCACCTGCCACACCGGCAGATCGGCCGGCAGCGGCGGGGGGCGATGGCGCAGCCGGTTGTACAGGCGCAGCAGCACCAGCAGCAGGATCGCGATGCCCAGTGGACGGTGCAGGTCGATCAGCACGGGGCGCAGATGCAGCGAGGCGACCATGGTCACGCCGATGAACAGCATGGCGATGATCATCAGCGCCATGGACCAGTGCAGCACCCGCGCCAGCAGGTTGAAGTGGCCATTGCCGGTGCTCATCGTGCGGCCTCCTTCGGTTGCTCCACGTTGCCACTGGCGCGCTCGCGTTCGCGGCGGTTGAACGACTGCGAGTACACGGCCGAGCGTGCGGCCAGGATCGGATCGTCGCTGCCGCGCACGCCGCTGGGCAGGATCAGCGGATCGAAGTTGATCTGTCCGCAGGCGCCTTCTTCCTGCGACTGCATGCGATCCAGGCTGAGCACGCCGGCCACCACCTGTTCACGCGACTCGGGCCACGCGACCGACGGGTCATCGATGGCGTCGCCGGGTTCGGCGATGCTGACGACCAGGTTCCAGCGCACCGGACCGCTGGCCAGGCGCTGCTGCAGTTCCTGGCTGAGGAAATCGACGCTGGCCTGCTTGCGCGTTTCGGCGTCCATTTCCACCACCGGCGCCTGCGGCTGCCAGCGCCAGCGCACCGCGCGCTTCTGGCCCTGCGCGTTGGTGAACCAGAAGCTGTTGACGCTGTTGAAGGTGGTGTCGGCCCAGCTGCTGGTCCATGGCGCGGTCTTGGCCCATTGCTGGAAGGCCTGTGCACTGGGGTACTTCGCCAGCACGGCCGCCATCTTCTGCGGGTCGGGCTTGCCGGTGGCCGGGTCGGGAATGGAGGCGCGGGTCTGCTCGAAGAACGCCTCGGCATCGGGAACGGCGAAGAACGGGAAGCTGTTCATCGCCATCCGCCACTCCTGCCCGTCATCGCTGACCATCTGCACCGCCAGGCTGCGCACGCGTGCGGTGTTGTCGGCGCCGTAGGGATCGCCGCCGCCGATCGACAGCCGCCCCATCACCGGCACGCGCGGTTGCGAGAACACCCGTGCGCTGGACAGCGTCGGCGCCTGTGCGCTCGGTTCGAACCAGCCGCTCACGCAGACGCCCTTGCTGTGCGCACGGCGGAAGCCCGGATGTGCCGGGCCGGTGGCTTCGATGGTGTCGGTGAAGCGCTGCGCGGTCAGGCGGTTGCCGATCCAGCCGGCCAGCCAGGCGAAGGTCAGTGCGACGGCACCCAGGATGAGCGCGATCAGGGCGATCCAGAGCAGCGGTGAATGCCTGCGCGGTGCGCCTGGCGCCTGGCCGGCGCGGGTATAGCGGAAGAGCGACATGGTCGGGTTCCTGCCTTCACGGAGCGTGTGGGTGGTCGACCCGCACATCCTCGCAGAACCCTTCCAGGCCCGGTATTCAAATTTTCGTCAAGTTTGCCGGGGAAGCAGTGCCCACCTGGGGTGGGCACCTGCCGGATCAGCCGTAGCGCGCCTTCAGCATCGCCCACGCCGAGCGCAGCGCCAGCGCTTCGCCACCGGCCGGACGGCCCGGACGTTCGCCGTCGTTCCAGGCATAGACGTCCAGATGCGCCCAGCGCTGGCCGTCTTCCAGGAAACGTTCCAGGTACAGCGCGGCGGTGACCGAGCCGGCCATGCGCGAACCGGCGTTGGCCAGGTCGGCGATGCCACTGGTCAGGTAGCGCAGGTAGGGGCGCCACAGCGGCATGCGCCAGACCGGGTCGCGGGTCGCGTCGCCGGCCTGCAGCCACTGCTGGGCCACGCTGTCATCGTTGCTGAACAGCGCCGGCAGGTCCGGGCCCAGCGCGATGCGTGCAGCACCGGTGAGGGTGGCGAAGTCCAGCACCAGGTCGGGTTTCTGCTCGCTGGCGAAGGTCAGCGCGTCGCACAGGATCACGCGGCCTTCGGCGTCGGTGTTGTCGATCTCCACGCTCAGGCCCTTGCGCGTGGCGATGACTTCGCCCGGGCGGAAGGCATCCGGGCCGATCGCGTTTTCCACCGCCGGCACCAGCAGGGTCAGCCGCACCGGCAGCCCACGGGCCATCACCAGGCCGGCCAGGGCCAGCGCGTGCGCGGCGCCGCCCATGTCCTTCTTCATGTTGCGCATGCCGTCGGCCGGCTTGATGTCCAAGCCACCGGTGTCGAAGCACACGCCCTTGCCGACCAGCACCAGTGCCGGATCGGTGTCCTTGCCCCAGCGCAGCACGACCAGGCGCGGAGCGCGGTGCGAGGCGCGGCCCACGGCGTGGATGGCCGGGAAGTTCTGCTTCAGCAGCGCATCGCCGGTGATCGCCTCGACCTCGGCGCCATGCGCGTCGGCCAGCGCACGTGCGGCGTCTTCCAGCTGCTGCGGCCCCATGTCCTCGGTCGGGGTGTTGACCCAGTCACGCACGCGCAGGCTGGCGGTGATCAGGTCGGCCGCTTCGCCGGTGGGGGCGGCCACCAGCTGCGCCGGCGCACGATGGCGCTTGCGGTAGCGGTCGAAGCGGTAGCTGCCCAGGCCCCAGCCGAGCTGCATCAGCGCCTGTTCGGCGGCCGGCAGTTCGCTGGCCAGCTGCCACACGCTGCCTTCCGGCAGGGCGTGCGGAGCGTGCGAGTAGCTGTAGGCGTCGGCGCGATCACCGACGCCGATCACCGCACCGGCCAGGCCGTCGGCACCGGGCAGCAGCGCGGTGCTGAAGGCGCCGGCAGTAAAGCCCTGCGATGCCAGCCAGGCCTGGGTCGCGGCCGGCTGGCCCTCCTTCCAGGCCGCGAACTGCTCGCGGTCCAGCACGTACAGCGGCAGCGCCGCGGTGGCGTCGGTGGTGAAACCAGTGATCTCGCTCATGCGTCAGATACTCCGGGGTGCGGCAGCGTCGAGGTTGGCATCCAACCAGTCGGCCAGGCCGGTGAGGGTGTCGAACTGCAGGTCCGGCTGCAGCTGCGGATGGGTCCAGGTGGCGGCTTCACGGTTGATCCAGCATCCGCGCAGGCCTGCGGCGATCGCCCCGGCCACGTCCATCTCGGCATGGTCGCCGACATGCAGCACCTGTGCCGGCGCCACACCCAGGCGGGCGCAGGCGGCGTGGAAGATGCTTGCCTCGGGCTTGGCCGCGCCGTGTTCGCGTGCGCCCAGCTGGAAGGCGAAATGATGGGCCAGGCCAATCCGTTCCAGATCGGCGTTGCCATTGCTCAGCGCCGCCACCGGCACCCGCGCGGCAATCCGCGCCAGTGCCTCGATCGCATCGGGGTAGCACTCGACCTGGTTGCGCGCGGCGTAGAACACTTCATACGCTGGCTCCAGCAGGTCGAGGCTGGCGCCGCTGCCGTGCAGGGCTTCGTGCAGGGTCAGCCGGCGCAGTGCGCTCAGGTCGTGATGGAGGTGCGGATGGGCGTGGTACAGGCGCTCGCGCAGTTCGCGCATCGCTGCCACCGGATACATCGCGGCGGTGGCGGGGCTGTGTTCACGCATCCACTCGTGCAGGACCAGGTCGATGCGGGCGCCGATCGGAGCGAACGGCCACAGCGTGTCGTCAAGGTCGAGGGTGATGGCTTGGACGGGGAAATTCACCCCGCCATTCTACGCCTGCCCGCGCGGGCTTTCATTCCAGCAGGCGCGCCCAGCCCTGCATGCCGTCCAGCCGTGCCAGCACCAGCTTGATGCACACCAGCAGCGGCACTGCCAGCAGCAGCCCGATCATGCCCCAGGCCCAGCCGAACACCATCAGTGCCAGGATCAGCACCAGTGGCGACAGCTTCATGCGCCGCCCCAGCACGATCGGGGTCACCACCTGGCCCTCCACGGTATGCAGGGCCAGGTAGGCCGCCGCCGGCAGCAGCGCCTGCAGCGGGTCGCTGAATTCCACGAAGCCCATCAGCAGCATCAGCGCCACGCCGATCAGTGGGCCCACGTAGGGCGCGAAATTCAGCAGCGCCGCCACCGTGCCCCACAGCAGTGCGTCCTGCAGGCTGATGCCGAACAGCATCAGGACACCGGCGAACACCAGCCCGACCAGGGTATTGATCACGCTGATGGTCAGCACGTAGCGCGAGACCTCGCGCTCGATCGAACGCAGGATGTCGCTGGTGAAGCGCTGTTGCTGGCGGTTCGGGAACAGCGCGATCGCCGCGCGCTGCAGGTTCTGCCCGTAGATCATGAAGAACAGGGTCAGCAGCACCACCGCCAGCACCGAGGCAGCCAGCCGTGGTGCACGGGTCAGCATGCGGTACGGGTCGTCGAGCTGGGTGCGGATCACCTGCACCTTGCGGTTGCTGTCACCGCCGGCGACACGCGCGAAGTTCTCCGCGGCCTGGTTGGCCTGCTGCACCGGCTTGGTCAGGTCCTGCACCTGGCGCGCGACCTTGCGCAGCTGCTGCGGGGCCTCCTGTGCCCACTCCATCGCCGGGCCGATCAGCTGCACCGCCAGCGCACCGGTCACGCCGAGACCGGCGCCGAGCACCAGCAGTGCGCCCAGCGCACGTGGAATCCACAGCTTCTGCAGCAAGCGCAGGATCGGGTTGCCGACCAGCGCGAAGAACATCGCCAGCAGCACCGGCAGGATGATGTCCTGTGCGGCCCACAGGGTGTAGCCCACCGCCAGCGTGGCCAGCACCACCAGCGACATCGGGCCGCGCGGGCGCGACGGTGGCGGCAGCGGTGCCTCGGGTAGTTCGGGGCCGGCCGCTGACGGGGACAGGAGGGGCTCGCTCATCGACGCATCAACCGGGAAGGGAAGCGCATTATCCGCCGGCCGCGATCGGCGCGGCGGATTCCATCCATCAACGTTCGGACAGTTCAGTGGCCGCTTCGGCCGGACGCGGCTCGCGCAGTTCCGGTTCCGCTGCCGGCTGTGCTGCCGGTGCCGGGCGTGCGGCGGATGCCGATGCGGCCGCCTGTGCCTGCTCGCTGGCATCGTCGGCTTCTTCGGCGGCATCGTCGGCGGTGGCTGCGGCCTGCGCCGCCATGGCCGTAGCGAACGCGGCCTGCGCGCTGGCGAACAGGTTCGAGACCGAGCCCACCATCTGCAGCCACCGCGCACCGTTGACCTTGCCCGGCACTTCCAGCTTGCCGGCGATGAAACCGCCGGCCAGGCCGACCACCACGATGCGCAGCGGCGACCAGCCCTGGCGCCAGACCTGGCTGAGCGTGGACCAGTGGTCCTGGGTCTCGACCAGTCGCACCGTCACCACCTGTTCGCAGCGTTTCACCCGCCGCTGCAGCGCACCGAACTTCATGGCTTGCCCTCCGGCAGCTGCACCTCGGCATCAGGATCGTCCTCGCTGGGCTCGTCGAACAGGCCCAGGCGCGACAGCTGGCGCCGGGTAGCATGCATGCCGGTGTGGTGGAAGAAGTAGGACACCCGCCAGATCGCATAGCCGGTCACGGCCAGGCTCAGCAGCGAGGTGATCAACAGGGCCTGCAGCCAGCTCAGGCCCCAGCTCTGCAGCAGGGCGATGAGGGTGGCCGCCATCAGCAGCCAGGCCGACGCACCGAACACGATCGCCACGCCGGCCCAGGCCAGCGCACGGCCGAACGCACTGCGTGCCAGCGCGAAGTCGGCCGAGGCCAACCGGCGCAGCGAGCGCAGCGAATGCTTGGCCGAATCGGCAGCGGCACGGCCGGCTGCACCGACCTGGCGGATGCTCTCATCCAGCGGCGGGGTGGCCGCCGGATCAGGCGCTTGCGCGTTGTCTTCGCTCACGCTGCGGCTTACTTGTCGCTGCCGCGGGCCAGCTTGGCAATGATCCAGCCGGCGGCGAAGGCGACGCCGAACGAGGCCAGCGGACGTTCGCGGATCAGCTCAGCGGCGCTGTCGATCAGATCCTTGCCCTTGTCCATCAGTGCATCGACCTGTTCCTTGGCGGCGGCACCACCGAACTCGGCGGCGGCCAGGCCGGACAGCGCGCTGTCGGACAGTTCGGCCTTGACGTTGGCCTTGCCGATGCGCAGTTCATCGGTCGCAGCACCGGTTGCGCCCTTGATCGCACCGCCGGCGGCCGTGGCGGCCTGCTTCAGGTGGGAACCGGCTTCACCCAGGTGTTCCTTCAGGTTCTCGGTATTGGTGGGGCTCATCGAATCACTCCTGTTGCGATGGGGGAACGGGTGTCGGCGGTGCCGACCTGGACTGACAGCAATAGCATTGCCGGGGTATAGGGGGTGTTACGGCGGGGCGATCAGCGCATCACGAGCTGGCCCTGCTGCTGGCCGTTGTTGCGCAGCACGCGCAGCACCAGGGTCGGCGGGCGCTGCTGGAAGTTGGCACGCCAGCTGGCCAGGTCGGCGAATTCACCCACCGTGGCGTCGGTGATGATGTCGCCCTGCTGCAGGCCGTTGCTGGCCGCGCGACTGCCGCGCTTGACCTCGCTGACCAGTACGCCGCCAACGCCCGACTGGCGCAGCGATTCGGGCAGGTCGACGAAGGTGGCGCCGCCCAGGCGCGGGTCCAGGCTGTCGCCGGTCACTGCACGTGCCTGCTCCTTCAGCGTCGCCTTGATCTGCAACGGCTTGCCTTCGCGGCGCACCTCCAGCGTCAGCGGGCTGCCGACCGCGGCCAGGCCTTCCACGTTGTGCAGCGCCTCGGCGCTGTCCACGCGCTGCCCATTGGCCGACACCACCACGTCGCCTGGCTTCAGGCCAGCGGTCGCGGCGGCCGAACCGGCCAGCACGCGGGTGATCAGCGCGCCGCGGCTTTCGCCCAGGCCCAGGCCCTGCGCGATCTGCGCGGTCAGGTTCTGGCTCTCCACGCCCAGCGTGCCGCGCACCACCACGCCATGCTTGACCAGCTGGTCGACCACGCTGCGCGCCAGGTTGGAGGGAATCGCCAGGCCCAGGCCGATGTTGCCGGCCATGCTGCCCTGCGGATTGAAGCTGGCGGTATTGATGCCGACCAGCTGGCCCTGCAGGTCGACCAGCGCGCCGCCGGAGTTGCCCGGATTGATCGACGCATCGGTCTGGATGAAGTTCTGGTAGCCCAGGCCGCGGATGCCGCTGCGGCCCACGGCCGAGACGATGCCGGAGGTGACCGTCTGGCTGAAGCCGAACGGATTGCCGATGGCCACCACGAAGTCGCCCACCCGCAGCTGGTCGCTGTTGCCCAGCTTGATGTCGGTCAGGTTCTGCGCCGGAATGCGGATCAGCGCGATGTCGGTATCGCGGTCCGAACCAAGGAATTCGGCCTTGACCGTGCGCCCGTCGGCCAGCGTCACCTGCACGTCATCGGCATTGTCGATGACATGGTGGTTGGTCAGCACCAGGCCTTCCTTGGCGTCGATGATCACACCCGAGCCCAGCGATTCATTGATGCGTTCCTGCGGGATGTCCGGGAACAGGCGGCGGAAGAACGGGTCGTTGAAGAAGGGGTTGCGCACGCGCACCACCTGCTTGGTGTTGACGCTGACCACCGCCGGCATCGCCTTCTCCAGCATCGGCGCCAGCGACGGCACCGCCTGTCCGGCGACCGAGGCCGGCAATGCGGCGGTGGTCGGCAACACCGCCGGCAGCGGTGCGGCATCGGCGCGGTTGTCCAGGTGGGCATTGAGCCCGGTGGCAACGAAGCCACCGAAGGCAGCGGCGATTGCGAGCGTGAGCAGGGTGGGGAGCGGTCGCATGGGCGTCGGTTCGCAGGCGTGGGTGGGGGCGGTTCGGCCCTACGGTAAAACAAGCTGAATGAGTGTGTCGCGATCTGGATAAATGCGCCATGAAAACCGCGTGCCCGGCAGGCGGATCCGAATGCCGGCGGCGAGGCCAAAGCGACCGTCATGGCAGCGATGCGTGCACTGCCGAAGGTGGCCGACCGCGAGCTGGACACAGACGGATACCTGCGCAGTTCCGCGCAACCGAGTGCCGCAATGCGCCACAACCTGCGCGGATCAGCGCATCGGTGCCGGCCACTGCGGTGCTGCCCATCCTGCGTGTGGCGCGTGTGGCGCAGTCCTTAAAAAAAGGGGTTTGCTGCAAAGCAGTCGTGCTGGCGACCGTGCCTGGCTACACCATTGCCGTCGCAGCAGATGCGATTGTCGGCGTGTGCCCCGTTCCACGATCGTCAATGTCGGTATAGCATCGCCCCGTTTTGATACTAAAGGCCCCCAGGAGGGCAACATGAGCAACGGTAATGGTAATGGTGTGTCGGTCGTGACCGACGCCGTCGAGAACGTCAAAGAAGCCGCCACCAATGTTGGCGAGACCATCGCCCACGCCGCCGAAGACGCCGTGAAGTCGGTCAAGAAGACCGTCAAGCGCGCCACCAAGGCTGCCGGTACCCGCGTTGCCAAGGCCAAGAAGGCCGTGGCCAAGGTCGAGAAGACCGTTGCCAAGAAGGCCGAGAAGGCTGCCAAGTCGGTCGGCAAGACCGTTGCCAAGGCCAAGCAGAAGCTGGAAGCGGCCAAGAAGAACGCCAAGGCCGAAGCCGCTGCCCTGAAGAAGGAAGTGGCCAAGAAGAAGGCCGCTGCGGGCAAGGCGGTGACCAAGAAGGCCGCTGCTGCCAAGAAGACCACCAAGGCTGCCGGCAAGAAGGTCGCCACCGTGAAGAAGTCCGCCACCAAGAAGGCTGCCGTGGCCAAGAAGACTGTTGCCAAGAAGGCCGCGGCCGCCAAGAAGGTGGTCGGCAAGAAGGTCGCCACCGCCAAGAAGGCTGTGGCCAAGAAGACCGTCGCCGCCAAGAAGGTCGCCGGCAAGAAGGCCGTGGCTGCGAAGAAGGTTGTCGGCAAGAAGGTTGCCGCCACCAAGAAGGTCGCCACCAAGAAGACCGCTGCGGCCAAGAAGGTTGTCGGCAAGAAGGCGGCCGTTGCCAAGAAGGCCGTCGGCAAGAAGACCGCTGCGGCCAAGAAGGTCGTCGGCAAGAAGACCGCCGTCGCCAAGAAGGCGGTTGGCAAGAAAGTTGCCGCCACCCGCAAGACGGTCGCCAAGAAGGCTGCACCGCTGAAGAAGGTCGCCGCCAAGAAGGCTCCGGCCAAGAAGGCCGTGCGCAAGGTCGCCAAGCGCAAGTAATCGCGCCGTGACCGAAGGCCCTGCCACCCTCCGGGTGGTGGGGCCTTTCGCGTTTCTGGGACATGGCCTGGGGCAAGATGCAGGCTCTTCCCGCCGGAGTGCCGAGCATGCGCGGTATCGACTTCAGTTCCTGGCAGGGCGTGCTGTCCACCTTGGCCGGCCTGGTCCTGATCACCCTGCTCGGCGTGGGCATCCGCCTGCTGGTGATGCAGACCCTGCAGCAGCGTCGCGAGCGCGAGAACCGGCAGATCAATGAGCGGCTGCGCACGCTGATGGCCGCCTACAAGACCCTGGGCGGTTCGTTCACCGGCGAACTGGGGGTGGACCCCAGCCATCGCCGCGACCTGCGCCAGCGCGAAGATGCCGAAGGCATCGCCGAACCGCGTTCGGACCGCGCCCGCCGCATCCGCGATGCGGTCGAGGCGGCACTGTCGGACATCCTGCTGCTGGGCACCGACGAACAGGTGCGCCTGGCCGCGCGCGCCGCCAACGAACTGGCACAGGGGCGGCCGGTGCACACCCACGACTTGGTGATCTCGCTGCGTGACTTCGTGCGCGAAGCGCTGGACCTGGCGCCGATCCCGGCCGGCCTACAGATTCCGCCGCAGGGGCCGACCCGGCCCGGCGCCAGCGGCAAGGGCCGCAATGACGGCGAGGCCAAGGGCGGTCGTTCCGGTGGAGGCGGCGGTGGCGGTGGCGGCGGAATGGGGGCCGGCATGGGCCTGGGTGCCGGCGCCGCACTGGGCGCCGGCCATGCCGCTGCCAGCGATGACACGGACGCGCGCTGAGCGCGCCCGCACGCTTCAGGGCGTAAGTTCGTAGATCGGCACGAAGCCGCCGAAGATCATCCGCGCGCCGTCGAACGGCATCGGATTCTTCGCCGGATCCAGCCGCGGATCTTCCATCATCTTCTGCATGCCGGCGTCGCGGGTTGCCTTGTCCGGCCATTCGATCCAGGAAAACACCACCGTCTCATCCGGCGTGGCCTTCACTGCGCCGAAGAAGTCGGTGGTCTTGCCGCGTGGCACGTCGTCACCCCAGCACTCGACCACGCGCAGGGCACCGTATTCGATGAACACCACGTCGCCGCTGCGCGCGTGGGCGAGGAACTTCTCCTTGTTGGCGGTGGGTACCGCCATGACGAAACCATCGATGTAGCTCATTGCCTGCCTCCGGATGGACCGTGCCGCATGCACGGCCTTCAAGTACCCGACGAACCAGGGCGGCGTGGATCGACACCCTGGCGATGCCTGTTCAGCCCGGGCCACCGGGCAGCGGCGCCAGCATCGTATCCGGCGGTTGCCGGCCGGCCAGGTGGCGCACGAAGTAGTCCCACATGCGGTGCGTGTAGGTAGCGTCGTTGCGGAACAACTCATGGTCCTGGCGGGCCAGGTACAGCAGGTCATACTCGCGCTGGGCCTTGTTCAGGGCGGCGGCCAGCTGCAGGGTCAGTGCCGGTGGCGCGTTCTCGTCCAGTTCGCCATAGACCAGCAGCAGATGCCCGCGCAGGTTGCCGGCCAGCGCGGCATTGTCGAGTCCGGCAAACGGCGCCGGCACGCCATCGGCCATGGCCGTAGCCGGCAGCACGCCGCCGAACAGCCGGTCCATGCCGTGCAGGGCGCCACCATACATGCCCTGGAAATTGTGGCTGCCGGCCGAGGCCACGCCCACCTTGTAGAACGCCGGGTAGCGCAGCAGGGCGCGCGCCGCGCTGTAGCCACCGAACGAATGCCCATAGATGCCGACCCGCTGCAGGTCGATGCCCGGGTAGCGTTCGCCCAGCTGGCGCAGCGCCGCCACATGGTCATCCAGCTGCACATCGGCGGCGCGCAGGAAGCTGACGTCATGGAATGCCTTGTCGCGGCCGCCGGTACCGCGCGCATCGATGCTGACCACCACGAAGCCGAGTTCGGCCAGGCTGGCGCGTGACACCGGGTTCAAGGCAGACACCGCCTCGGCGTAGCTGACCGGTGCGTTGCTGATGAAGGATCCACCGTACATCGCGTCGATCACCGGGAAGCTGCCATCATCGCGATAGTCACGGGGCAGGTAGACGGTGGCGAAGATCGGCGTGCGCCCATCGGCGGCCAGCAGCCGCTCGCGCCGTGGTGCGCGCCAGCCTGCCGCAACGATCGCGCTGTCATCGGCTGTTTCCAGCACCATCACTTCACGGCCGTCATCGCTGGCCCGCAGCACGGTGCGTGGTGGTTGGTCGAGACCGGAGACGGTATCCACCAGATAGCCAGCGCCAGGCGACAGCGCCTGCGGCGCGCGCCCGCCGAACAGCGCGCCGGTGCCGGCATCGGCCAGGTGGTCGTTGCCATCGGCGGCCAGGCGCTGGATCGGCCCGCCCTGCAGCGATACCCGGTACAGGCCACGCACATAAGGGTCGCCACCGTCCACGCCGCCGGCACTGAAGTAGGCCCAACCGCCTGCGCCGTCCACGCCCAGCAGGTCGCGTACCACCCAGGGGCCACGGGTCAGCTGGCGCAGCACTTTGCCGTCGGACAGCCGCACCCGGTACAGGTGGCCGCGGCCGTCGCGCTGCGAGAACCACACGGCGGTGTCCTGCCCGGGCAGGATCGCCACGGCCGGTCGGTTGTACGAATACACGTTGAGCTGCAGGCGGGTGTCGCTGGCTTCCTCCAGTACAGTGCGCACTGCACCGCTGTCGGCTTCGATCTCCACCAGGCGCAGGCGCCGTGGCGTCCCGAAGTGCGCGATCACCGCGTACAACCGGCCCCCCTCCCAGCCCAGCACGCCGGCTTCGCTGAGCGTGTTCCAGCCCTCGGGCAGCGCGATGTCGTGCTGTTGACCGCTGCGGGTATCCACCACGAACAGGCTGTCGCGTACCTGCTGCGCATCACCCAGCACGCCCAGCTTCACCGCATGCACGTGCGGGCGCGCGCTGTCGGCGGGCGTGCTTTCCAGATAGGGATAGTCCAGCAGGGCACGCTCGTCGTAGCGGATGCCGGCCACGTAGCGGCCATCCGGTGACCAGCCGACCGCGAACGGCCGCATCGGCATCCGGCCCTGCCGGCGCGGAATGCCACGCAGGGCGAAGTCCGGCAGCACGCCATAGCCATGGCCGGGTTCACCGCCGGCCGTCAGTGCGCGTGCCACGGTTCCAGGCGAGTGCAGCCATAGATCGTGGTCGCGCACCTGCAGCCATGCATCGCCAACGGGCGAAGGCAGTGCGTCGGCCGGCGGCATCAGATCCTGCGCGCGCGCGCATTGCCAGCGTGGCCACTGGCAATCGATCGGCACCTCGCCGCTGAAACGCAGGCGCAGGCCAGCGTCCACCGCCTGCACGCTGGCCAGGCGCAGGCGTGGCCCGCTGGCAGCGAAGGGGGCCACCGCTGTGTCCAGCGCGGTGGGCTCGAACAGGATCTGGCGACGGGCCGTTGCCGGATCGACCAGCACGGCCTGGCGCCGGCCCTGCGCGTCTTCGCGCTCGTACCAGAAGCGCCCGTCGGGCAGCCAGTTCGGCAGGACCGACGCGTTGCGCAGTGCACCGCGCAGATGACTGTCGTGCACGCGTTCGGCGCGTTGGTAGTCGCTGGCCTGCAGCGCATGTGCAGGCGTGGGGGAAAACAGCGCAGCGCTGGCCAGCACGGTCGCGCGAACCATCCTCTGAAGCGGGTCGGGCAGGCGCAAGGCAACCTCCTGTTGCAATCGTCGAGGGATCACAAATGCACGCGCGGCGCGCGCGTATGCCAGAGAGAGCCTGAATCAAGGCAAAAAATTCAGCAATGCGAAGACCGCTGTTTTCAGGGAGCGTTGTGGCGAATAACGGAGAATTTACATTCCCGATGCGATGGCGCCCTGGCGCTGCTGCACACCATAAGAAAGTAAAGGTGTACCCCCATGAAGAATTCGCTGATTGCTCTGGCCCTGGCCGCTGCCCTGCCGTTCACCGCTTCGGCCGCTGAGAACCTGTCCTACAACTACGCCGAAGCCAACTACGCCAAGACCGACAACGATGCGTTCAAGTCCGACGGTTGGGGCGTGAAGGGTTCCTACGGCTTCCTGCCGAACTTCCATGCCTTCGGTGAGTACAGCCGCCAGGAATTCGACCACACCAACATCAAGCTGGACCAGTGGAAGATCGGTGCCGGCTACAACGTTGAAATCGCTCCGTCGACCGACTTCGTTGCCCGCGTTGCCTACCAGAAGCTCGACCAGAAGCACGGTCTGGACTTCAACGGCTACAGCGCTGAAGCCGGTGTCCGCACTGCCTTCGGCGCCCACGCCGAAGTCTATGGCCTGGTCGGCTACGAAGACTACGCCAAGAAGCACGGCGTCAATCCGGATGGCCAGTGGTACGGCCGCCTGGGTGGTCAGGTCAAGCTGAACCAGAACTGGGGCCTGAACGGCGAGCTGAAGATGAACCGTCACGGCGACAAGGAATACACCGTCGGCCCGCGCTTCAGCTGGTAATTGCTGCCCCGGCGCGATCGCGCGCTGGAAACGCTTCGACAGGCCCGGCTTCTGCCGGGCCTGTTGCGTTTGCGATGGCGCAAAACGGAATGCCATCTGACTGATGAGGCGCGCAGGCCGGGCATTGCAAGGAATTGGATTCCGCCGCTGCCGGCTCCGTTCTACCGTGGATGTCCCGTGTTGCTGGACATGCCCCCATGCCCCCCGCACTTCCGCCCCTGCTTCCTGACCGGCCCCAACGCCTGGCATTGCTGGACCCGCATCCGGTCCTGCGATTGGGCGTGGAAGTGCTGTTGCGGCAGCAGAGTGGCGTGCAGGTGCGGGTGAGCCTTTCCAGCGAGGCGCATCTGCTGCAGCTGCTGGAGCGCAGCCCGACCTGTGTGGACCTGCTGCTGATCGATGCGCTGCCGATGGGCGACCTGGGCGATGGATTGGCCCTGCTGCGCCGCCTGTCGCAACGCTGGCCGGCGCTGCCGGTGCTGGTGTTGTCGGCACACTGCAACGCCAGCACGGTGACCAGCAGCATGCGTGCCGGCGCGCGTGGCTTCCTGTCCAAGTCGACCGCGCCGGATGTGTTGCTGCATGCGATCGACGTGGTGGCCCGCGGAGGATGCTTCGTGCCACCGGAGCTGCGTGCGGAACTGAACGCATCGCGGGCGCGCAGCGCGCCGGCGCCGGCGCTGGCGCCGTTGAGCCGCCGCGAGCGCGAAGTGCTTGGCCTGGTGCTGAAAGGGGTCAGCACCAGCGAAATGGCGCTGCGATCGGGGCGCTCGGCCAGCACGATCAGCTCGCAGAAGACCTCGGCCTACCGCAAGCTCGGCATCCGCGGCGACGGCGACCTGTTCCGCTTCCGCCACCTGCTCGATTGCGGATGAGGGGGCTTACTCGCCCTGGTACTGCTTCTCTTCCACCAGCGCCGAACCGGCCACGCGGTTGATCTCGTTCTTCACCTGCACGCGCTCGCCGTTGGTGCCATAGACGCCGCGCGCCAGCTGGATGAACGCCTCGTCGAACACCTGGGCCGCTTCCTTGTCGCGCAGCTGGTCCTGGATATCCCACATGCGCTCGTTGATCACCTTCAGCTGCTGCCTCAGCGCGTCCAGCGCCGGCTGTGCCTGCAGCTGCTGCTGCAGCAGTGGCAGGAGGCCATCCAGCTCGGTGTGCACATTCGCCAGCTTGGCGGCATCGTCGATGCGCTCGGCCTTGATCTCGAGAATGGTGATCTTGTCGATCAGCTCGCCGATCGATACCGGGGTCAGGATGGCGTCCACGCGGTTGGTTCCTGGAAACAGGCCACCATGATAACGCGCCCGTATCGAAGCGCCGCTGATCCACGGGATTTACGCCGAATTTGCGCTGCGGGCCGGGCAACACCCTCGATCCGTTACGGCCCGGCCCTCGACACTGCCGTCCCGGCGGCACGACCGCCTTCGACGAGGAAAACAGTGCAGTGAACAGCAAGGGGATGATGGCGGCCGTGGTGGCCGCCCTGGCAGGGCTGCTCGGAATCGGCAGCGCGCAGGCCCAGGTAAAGGTCAGTGGCAGCGCGGCGTTGACCAGCGACTACGTGTGGCGTGGCAGCTCGCAGAGCGATGGTGACCCGGCGGTGCAGGCGGGTGCGAAAGCAGCCATCCCATCGGGCTGGTACGCCAGCGTGTGGGGCTCGAACGTTTCGTTCAGGCCGGACAATGGCGCGCGCAGCGAGTTCGACCTGGTGGCGGGCTGGTCCGGCACGCTCGCGCCGGATTGGGCGCTGGATGCCAACCTGACCCGCTATGTGTACCCGGGCACCGGTCGCGCGCTGGACTGGACCGAACTCAACACCACGCTGACCTGGAAGCAGCGCGCCTGGCTGCAGCTCGCGCACTCCAACGACGCGCTGGCTGGGGGGCACCGCGGTACCTATGCCCAGCTGGGCGTACGGGTGCCGCTGCACGAGCGGGTCCGCCTGGAAGCGGCGGTAGGCCAGTACTGGCTGGCCTCCGCGCAGGGGCCGGATTACCTGCATGGCCAGCTCAGTGCGATTGCCACGTTGACGCCCGCCTGGGAGCTGCGCGCCACCGTGCACGACACCGACAGCGCGGCCAAGCGCCTGTTCCCGGGCAATGCCGGTGGACGCTGGGAGCTGGCGTTGCAGGGCAGCTTCTAGTTCGACGCCGCAGCCTGGCGCGCGCGCAGCGCGCCGGGCAGCCACAGCAGCAGGGCCAGCACCGCCACCGCAGCACCGGCCACGCACACGCCGGTCCAGCCGAAGCGCTGGTAGACCTGCGCCGACAGCAGCGAGCCCAGCGAACCGCCGATGAAGTAGCCGGTCATGTAGCCGGCATTGAGCCGGTTGCGTGCGGCAGGCTGCAATGCATAGATCAGGTTCTGGTTGCTGACGTGCAGCAGCTGCGCGGCCAGGTCCAGCACCACCACGCCGACCAGCAGTGCCAGCAGCGAGTGTGCAGACAGCCCCAGCGGCAGCCATGACAGCAGCAACAGCACCAGTGCGATGGCGGTGGCGCGGCCGGTCTGCCCGCGGTCGGACATGCGCCCGGCCAGGCCCGCGGCCAGCGTACCGGCGGCACCGACCAGTCCAAACAGGCCGATGGTGGCATCGCTGTACTCATACGGCGGTTGTGCCAGCAGGAAGGCGAGCGGGGTCCAGAAGATCGCGAACATGGCGAAGCTGCAGGCACCGAGCAGGGTGCGCTGGCGCAGCACTGGCTCCTGTACGAACAGCATGCCGATCGAGCGCAGCAGCGCGAAGTAGCCCAGGCCGGCGCTGTGATGGAAACGCGGCAGCCCGCGCTGCAGCGCCAGCGCGGTCAGCACCAGCGTGCCGGCGGCAATCGCATACACCAGGCGCCAGTCACCCAGGCTTGAAAGCAGGCCGGCCACGGTGCGTGCCAGCAGGATGCCGAGCAGCAGGCCACTCATCAGCGTGCCGACCACCCTGCCCCGATGCTCCGGCGCCGCCAGCGTGGCGGCGAACGGCACCAGCACCTGCGCCACTACCGAGAACAGGCCGGTGATCGCGGTACCCACCAGCAGCCAGGTCAGCGACGGTGCGCAGGCGCTGATCACCAGGCCGCCCGCCGACAGCAGGCTCATCACCACGATCAGGCGGCGGCGCTCGAACAGGTCACCCAGCGGCACCAGCAGGATCAGTCCGGCCGCGTAGCTCAGCTGCGCGGCGGTGACCACCATGCCGACCTGGCCGAACGGCACGCCGAAGGCATCGGCGATGGTGTGCAGCAGTGGCTGCGCGTAGTAGTTGCTGGCCACCGCGACACCGGTGGCGACCGACATCATCAGCACCTGCCAGCGATGCAGTGGGGGGAGAGTGGGGCTCACGCGATGTTCCAGAAAGCGGGGTGCACAGTGTCCGCCTGCTGCAGTCATGATGGAAATGAATCATCATCATCCCTGTCATCTGGAAATGAGATGGTTGCGTGAATCTCAAGCAGCTCGAATTCGCCGTGGCCCTGGCCGAGGAGGGTAACTTCACCCGTGCCGCGGAGCGCTGCCACGTGGTGCAGTCCGCGCTGAGCCACCAGATTGCCTACCTGGAGCAGGAACTGGGCACGCCGCTGTTCGAGCGCCTGCCGCGCCAGGTGCGCCCGACCGCCGCGGGTGAGGCGCTGCTGGTGCACGCGCGCCAGGTGCTGGCCAGCCTGCGCCACCTGCGCGCCGACGTGGCCGCCGTCAGTGGTGAAGTACGCGGGCTGCTGGCGATCGGTCAGATTTCGTCGCTCACCGACATCGATGTGGTGGCGATGCTGGCCGCCTTCCAGCAGGCGCACCCGCAGGTGGAGTTCCAGCTGCGGGTGGAAAAGAGTGAAGTGCTGATCGCGCAGGTGCAGTCGCGCGAGCTGGATGTGGCGTTGGTCGGGTTGGCGCCGTCGGCGGCCCTGGACGGCGTCTGCCACCGCATGCTGCAGGAAGAGGATCTGGTGGCGGTGCTGGCGCCGTCGCACCGGCTGGCCAGACGCAAGCGGCTGCCCCTGGCCGAACTGCAGGATGAGGCACTGGTCGACTTCCCGCGCGGTACCGGCGCGCGCCGCCAGACCGATGATGCGTTCGCTGCTGCGGGACTGCCGCACACGGTGCGCTTCGAGGTCAACCTGATGGAACTGGTCGAGCGTTTCGTCCGCCACGGGTTGGCGGTCGGCATCGTGCCGGCGTTGATTGCCGACGGTTTCGAGGGCGTGGTGCAGATTCCGCTGCAACCCACCCCGACCCGCCGCGTGCACCTGGTCTGGCAGCGGGTGCCGACGCCGGCCGCGCGCGCGTTCGTCGAAGCCGTGCTCAGCCGCGCAGGCGCAGGCTCAGGCCCTTGAGGAAATTGCGCAGCATCTGGTCCAGGCAGCGCCGGTAGTTGGCATGGCCGGGCTGGCGGAACAGTGCGCCCACTTCCGACTTGGATGCCTTGAAACCAGCGCTGGCGAAGATCTCCATCAGGTCCACGTCACGCAGCTGGAACGCCACCCGCAGCTTCTTCAGCACCAGATTGTTGTCGATGCGGGTTTCCACCGCACGCTGCGGCTGGCTCTCGTCGCGGCCGCGCAGGTGCACGATCAGGCCATCGAGGAAGTGCGCCAGCGCGCTGTCGCTCATTGCTTCGAAGCCGGCTTCATCCTCGCGGCGCAACCAGGCCTTGACCTGTTCGGTATCCACGGCGAACGCCGGATCGGCCATCTGGCACAGGGTCACCACGTGGTGGTCGCCCAGGTCCAGGGAGTAGCGCACGCTGCGCAGGACATCGTTGTTGATCATGGCCCAATTGTACCGGTCACCCCGACAGGCGGGGCCGGATCTGGCCGATCCGGCAACGCAAGCCCCGGCTGACGGTGCCAGAATGGGGGTCTGGTCCCCACGGAGTTGCCTGCATGACCCGCACCGTCCTGATTACCGGCGCCACCTCCGGCTTCGGCGCCGCCGCCGTCCACCGCTTCGCCCAGGCTGGCTGGAAGGTGATCGCCACCGGCCGTCGCAGCGAGCGCCTGCAGCCGCTGGTCGAGCGCTATGGCAAGGACGTGGTGCATGCCGCCGCCTTCGACATCCGCGATCCGGTGGCGATGGAAGCGGCCCTGCTGGCGTTGCCCCCCGCGTTCGGCGAGATTGATCTGCTGGTCAACAACGCCGGCCTGGCGCAGGGCACCGCGCCGGCGCAGGGCGCCAAGCTGTCGGACTGGACCACGATGATCGACACCAACATCACCGCGTTGGTGACCCTGACCCATCGCCTGCTGCCGCAGCTGGTGGAGCGCAAGGGCGCGATCATCAACATCTCCTCGGTGGCCGGCGTCTATCCGTACCCGGGTGGCAATGCCTACGGCGGTACCAAGGCCTTTGTCAGCCAGTTCTCGCTGGGCCTGCGCTCGGACCTGCACGGCACCGGCGTGCGGGTGACCACGATCGAACCGGGCATGGCCGAAACCGAGTTCACCGTAGTGCGTACCCACGGCGACCAGAACGCGTCGGACAAGCTGTACAGTGGCGCCAACCCGATGACCGCCGAGGACATCGCCGAACAGATCTTCTGGGTGGCCACGCTGCCGCCGCACCTGAACATCAATCGCCTGGAACTGATGCCGGTCAGCCAGTCGTTCGCCGGTTTCCAGGTAGCCCGCGAAGGCTGAAGCCCTTGTAGAGTCGAGCTTGCTCGACTGCTCTTCTGTTTTTGAACGGCAGTCGAGCATGGCTCGACGCTACGGAAGCAAAAAAAAGCCGGGCAATGCCCGGCTTTTTCCGTTCAGGCCCGAAGGCTCATTGCGCCTTGATCGCCATCGCCTGCAGACCGGTGCCATCCAGCTTCTGCTTGGCCTCGGACAGCTCGCCGGCGCTGCCATACGGCCCCATGCGCACGCGGTACACGGTCTTGCCGTTGATCTGCGCCGACTCCACGCGTGCGGCCAGGCCCATCATCGCCAGCTTGGCCTTGGTGGCTTCGGCATCGCCGGAAGCACCGAACGCGCCGGCCTGCAGGATGTAGCGGGCGTTGTCCGCCGCGGCCGGTGCGGCAGTGGCCGCGGTGCTGGTGGCTGCCGGTGCGGTTTCCGCGCGCGCGGCCGGCGTGGCAGCGGCGGTGCTGGTCGATGCCGGCGGCGTGCTGGCCGGCGGCGTTGCCGCGGCCGGACGCTCGCTCAGCGGAGCCGGCAGCGGACGGTTGGTGGCGGTCACCTGCGCGGTGCTGGCGACGCTGGCGGTGGCTGCCGGTGCAGGTGCGGTGGCCGCAGCCGGCGGTACCGGCTTGCCTTCCAGTGCGGCCTGCGCGCGCTGCGCCTCGGCCTTGGCCCGGCGCTGGTCCTCGGCGCGCGCGCTGGCGGCCAGTTCGGCGTCGGACATTTCAACTTCCTTGCCCGGCAGCAGGGTGTAGAAGTCGTACTGGGTGGCGGCAGGCTTTTCCGCTTCGGCCGGCTTCGGCGTGGCGGGCTGCGCGGCCGGCTGGGTGCCGACATCGCTGTCGGCATCGGCGACCGGGGCCGGTTGCGCGTTCGGGTTCGGCTGTGGGCCGGCGCGCAGGAAACCATCGCCTTCACCCTTGAACAGGTTCGGCGCCGCCAGGAACACCACCGCAGCAATGGCCACACCGGCGACCAGCCACACCCATCCGGGTGTGCCCTGGCTGCCGCTGTTGCGTCGTGCCTGGCTTTTGCCGCGTCGTGCTGCCATGAGTACTGCGTCTCCTGATGCTTACATTTTTTCCGGGGCGCTGACGCCCAGGAGGTCGAGGCCGTTGGCCAGCACCTGGCGTGCCGCGCAGGCCAGGGTCAGCTTGGCATTGCGATCAGCGGCGTCATCCACCAGTACCGGCGTCCCGTGATACCACGTGTGGAACGCGTGCGCCAATTCACGCAGGTACTGCGCCACCAGATGCGGCTCCATCGACACGCCCGCAGCTTCCACCACTTCCGGATACCGCGAGATCTCGTTCATCAGCAGCAGCGAGGCGTCGTCGGCCAGGCGGCCGAGATTGGCCAGGCCGTTGGCCTGCTCGTACACCAGGCCCTTCTCCTGCGCCTGGCGCAGCAGGCTGCAGACGCGGGCATGCGCGTACTGCACGTAGAACACCGGGTTGTCGTTGCTCTGCTGGCGGGCCAGGTCGATGTCGAAGGTCAGCTGCGAATCGGGCTTGCGCGCGATCAGGAACCAGCGGGTCGCGTCGCGGCCGGCTTCTTCGATCAGGTCGCGCAGGGTGAAGTAGCTGCCCGCACGCTTGGACAGCTTCACTTCCTCGCCGCCGCGCATCACGGTGACCATCTGGTGCAGCACGTATTCCGGCCAGCCTTGCGGGATGCCCACTTCCATCGCCTGCAGGCCGGCGCGCACGCGCGCCAGCGAGCCGTGGTGGTCGGCGCCCAGTTCGGTGATCGCACGCTCGTAGCCGCGCTGCCACTTGGACAGGTGGTAGGCCACGTCCGGCACGAAGTAGGTGAAGGTGCCGTCGGACTTGCGCATCACGCGGTCCTTGTCGTCACCGAAGTCGGTGCTGCGCAGCCACAGCGCGCCGCCTTCCTCATAGGTGTGGCCGGAGGCCTGCAGCTTGGCCACCGCTTCGGCCACCTTGCCGTCGGCATACAGCGAGCTTTCCAGGAAGTAGATGTCGAAGTCGACGCCGAACGCGGCCAGGTCCAGGTTCTGCTCGTTGCGCAGGTAGGCCACGGCGAAGCGGCGGATCGCCTGCATGTCGTCCGGGTCCTTGGCGCCGACCACGGTGCTGCCTTCCAGATCCACGCTGGCGCCGGCCATGTAGGCGCGGGCCACGTCGGCGATGTATTCACCGCGGTAGCCACCTTCCGGCCAGCCGTCCTGGTCCGGTGCGATGCCCTTGATCCGGGCCTGGGTGGACAGCGCCAGGTTCTCGATCTGCACGCCGGCATCGTTGTAGTAGAACTCGCGCTTGGCGTTCCAGCCATTGGCATCGAGCACGCGCGCCACGCAGTCGCCGATCGCTGCGGCGCGGCCATGGCCGACATGCAGCGGGCCGGTCGGGTTGGCCGACACGTATTCCACGCCCACCGTGCGGCCATTGCCGGACAGGTTGCGGCCGTAGTCATGGCCTTCCTTGATCACCGACGCGGCTTCGCGCTGGTATGCGGCCGGGGCCAGGTGGAAGTTGATGAAGCCAGGGCCGGCGATCTCGACCTTGCTCACGTCCTCGCTGCGCGGCAGCGCCTCGACCAGCGCCTGCGCCAGTGCGCGCGGATTGCTGCGCGCGGCCTTGGCCAGCAGCATGGCGGCGTTGGTGGCGAAGTCGCCGTGGTCGCGGGTCTTCGGGCGCTCGACCACGAAGTCCGGCGGCAGGGAGTCGGCGGGCAGGGTGCCATTGGCGCGCAAGGCTTCGATGCCTTGGCTGATCAGGGCGCGGAGGAGATTTTTCACGAGGCCTGCTGTGAGAATGAGCGGCGGAATCGCCCATTTTAGCGCAGATACCAGTGACCACGCTGACCAGGACATGCCTGCGGGGACGGCCGGTGGCCCCCGGGTGGGCGTGCGCTCAGCCGAACAGGCGGGGCTGGGGCGGGGACAGCAGGCCTCGTTCAGCAAACGAAACGGGGCGGCCCTCGCCCACTACGAAGTGGTCCAGCAGGCGCACGTCCACCAGCGCCAGCGCCTGCTGCAGCTCATCGGTGATACGGGTGTCGGCCCCGGAGGGTTCCGGGTCACCCGAGGGATGGTTGTGGCTCAGGATCACCGCGGCCGCGTTGTGCAGCAGGGCGCGCCGAACCACTTCACGCGGGTAGACCGGGGCGGCGTTGATGGTGCCGTGGAACAGCTCTTCGCAGGCGATCAGCCGGTGGCGGTTGTCCAGGAACAGGGCCATGAAGATCTCGCGGGCCTGTCCGCGCAGGCGGTGCTGCAGGTAGCGGCCGACCGCGGCGGGGTTGTTGCCGACCGCCTCGCCGTGCTCCAGCTCGGCGGCAAGGTAGCGGTGGGCCAGTTCCAGCCCGGCCGCCAGCGTACAGCTGCGCGCCGGGCCGAGCCCGGGCAGGCGGGCCATCTCGCCGGCGGGGCGGTCGAGCAGCGTCCGCAATGGTCCATGCGCCTGCAGCAGGTCGCGGGCGGTCTGCACGGCATCGCGGCCACCGAATCCGGAGCCGAGGAACAGCGCCAGCAGTTCGGCATCGGAAAGTGCCGCAGGCCCTCGGGCGATCAGCTTCTCGCGGGGACGTTCCTGCTCTGGCCAGTCGTGGATGGGCATGCGCGCATCATCGCGGACCCAGCCGCCGGCTCCCATCAGGACACGCCGCAGCTCCGGGTCGGCCGATGCCTCACTCGCGCCGGGTCTGCAGGTAGTCGAACAGTTCCTGGTTGTTCTGCAGGCCCAGCTTGCGCTTGGCTTCGGCCTTCTGCCGGCTGATCGTCTTCGGGCTGCGCCCGCAGCGCTCGGCGACGGCATTCACGTTGAGGCCGGCCGCGAGCAGATCCAGCACTTCCTGCTCGCGTGCCGACAGCGGCGCCGGCTCGCGTGGGAACAGCAGGTCGCGGGCCTGCAGGTGGTGACGCAGCTGCTGGGAGACGAACACCTGTCCGGCCAGTGCCGCGTTCAGCGCCTGCGGCAGTTCGGCGAAATCGGCGCATTTGTCCACCAGGCCGCTGATGCCTTCACGCAGCAGGCCATCGAGCAGCCCGGGGTGGCGCACGCCGGTCAGTACCACCACCGGCAGGTCGGGGTGGCGTGCGCGCAGGGCATCGATCAGGTCCGGGCCGTCCGGGCCGGCCCCCGGCATCGACAGGTCGGTCAGCATCGCATCGCAGTCGTGCCGGGCCAGCAGCTGCAGCAGCCCGGCGCCGTCGCAGGCGCTGCCGACGATCTCCATCAGGTGGGTCTGAAGCACGATGCGGATGCCGTGCAGGACCACGGGATGATCGTCGGCGATGATGATGCGCGGATGCACGCGGCTCCTCGGAGATCGAACAGACCCCTGCACGCAGCGGCCAACGCCTGATTCTGCAAAAGGGCAGGGCCACAGAGGTATAGGAAAGGTCCGAAAGCGTTGCCGGTGAATCCCGGGCCGATGCAGGAGGACTCCATCTGCTGATAGCTGTGCGCTATGTGCGCCATGCACCGGGACATTACCGGCCATCGGGTAAGCTAATGCCCTCGTTTGCACAGGAATTCCAGGTGGCTGACTCCCCCAACGCTTCCCCCGCGCCGGCCCGCGCGCTGGAAGGTCAGAAATTGCTGTTGTGCGTGGGAGGCGGGATCGCGGCCTACAAGGCGCTGGAGCTGGTGCGTCGCCTGCGCGATGCGGGGGCCCAGGTGCAGGTGGCGATGACCGCCGGTGCCCAGCAGTTCGTCACGCCGCTCAGCTTCCAGGCCCTGTCCGGGCAGCCGACCCGCACCACGCTGTGGGACAGCGCCGCCGAACAGGCCATGGGCCACATCGAGCTGGCCCGCTGGGCCGACCGCATCGTGGTCGCGCCCGGTACCGCCGATCTGCTGGCACGGCTGGCCCAGGGCCACGCCGATGACCTGGTCAGCACCCTGTGCCTTGCCAGCACCGCGCCGCTGACGATCTGTCCGGCCATGAACCACCGCATGTGGCTGCATCCGGCGACCCAGGCCAACATCGCCCTGCTGCGCCAGCGTGGCGCGCAGGTGATCGGCCCGGTCGACGGTCCGCTGGCCGAAGGCGAATCCGGCCCCGGCCGGCTGGCCGAGCCGGGCGACATCGTCGCCGCGCTGGCCGCCAACGGCGGCGCAGCGGCCCCCGTGGCGCCGCCGGAAACCCGTGCGCTGCAGGGCCTGCGCCTGCTGATCAGTGCCGGCCCCACCTATGAGGACATCGATCCGGTGCGCTACGTGGGCAATCGCAGCAGCGGCAAGATGGGCTTCGCCCTGGCCGCCGCAGCGGCGGCGATGGGTGCGCAGGTGGTGCTGGTCAGCGGTCCGGTACAGCTGCCGACGCCGCCCGGCGTGCAGCGCGTCGATGTGCGCTCGGCCGCGCAGATGCGCGATGCCGTGCTGAAGTCGCTGCCGGCCGACATCTATATCGGTGCCGCCGCGGTGTCCGATTACACGCCGCGCCAGGTGGCCGCGCAGAAGCTGAAGAAGACCGCCGACAGCCAGTCGCTGGTGATCGAGCTGGTACGCACGCCGGACATCCTGGCCGAGGTCGCTGCGCAGACGCAGGCGCTGAAGCTGGTGGTCGGCTTCGCCGCCGAGACCCACGACGTGGAGAAATACGCGCGCGGCAAGCTGGTCGACAAGCGCCTGGACCTGGTGATCGCCAACCAGGTCGGCATCAGCGGCGGCGGCTTCGAGAGCGACAACAATGCCGCCACTGCCTTCTGGCAGGACGGTGAACAGGTATTCCCGGCCACCTCCAAGCGCGAGCTGGCCGAACAACTGCTGGCGCTGATCGCGCGGAGACTCCAGGCATGACCCAGGCTTTCACTTCCCAATCGCTGCAGGTCAAGCTGCTCGATCCGCGCTTCGGCGACAGCTGGCCGCTGCCGGCCTATGCCACCGAAGCCAGCGCCGGCATGGACCTGCGCGCGGCGCTGGATACCGCGCTGACCCTGCAGCCCGGTGATACCGCGCTGGTCCCCAGCGGCCTGGCCATCCACATCGCCGATCCGAACCTGTGCGCGGTGATCCTGCCGCGTTCGGGGCTGGGCCACCGCCACGGCATCGTGCTCGGCAACGGTACCGGCCTGATCGACGCCGACTACCAGGGGCCGCTGCTGATCAGCGTCTGGAACCGTGGCCGCGAGGCCTTCACCATCGAGCCGGGCGATCGCATCGCTCAGCTGGTGGTGGTGCCGATTGCCCGCGTCAGCCTGCAGGTGGTGGATACTTTCACCGACAGCGTGCGGGGAACGGGTGGATTCGGCCATACCGGGGTGCGTTGACAGGGGACATCGATGAGCGGCATCGGGGAAGGACAGCGGGGACGGTCGTTGGGACGCAGCGCGCCACTACTGGGGGTGCTGCTGGTCCTGCTGGCCGGCTGGTTCGGATGGAGCGCGGTGCAGCAATGGCGGCAGGAGGCCAACGGCCAGGCACTGGAACACGCGCGTGACCAGGCCGTGCAGGGGCTGCAGGATGCCGCCGCTGGCCAGCTCAAGCAGCTTCAGCAGCAGTTGAAGAGTGACCGCGTGCAGCAGGCCCTGCAGGCCGGCGATGCCGCCGCGGCAGCACTGGCCGTGCGCGAGAGCTGGACCGGCGTGGAGCAGGTGGACGTGCTGGCTGCGGATCTGGCCAATGCCTACGCCGACCCGGCCACCTTCGGTTATGCCCGGTTGGCACTGCTGGAATCCGCACTGGCCGACGGCAAGCCGCGCCTGCGCGTGGTCCGCGACGGCGGTGGCAACCGCCTTGGCCTGGCCGCACCGGTCGAGCTGGGCAACCTTGGGCCGGCGGTGCTCTATGTGCGCCAACCGTTGCTGCGCCTGACTTCACCGCTGGACCAGGTGAGCGCGCCGTCCACCGGCTTCCTCGGCCTGCGCCAGGGTTCGCACGACCTGGTGACCCAGGGCAACGCGCATCTGGCTGAGAGTGCCGAGGCGCTGGCGCGGCCGGTGGCCGGCACCCCGCTGCGGCTGGTGGCCGCGGTGCCCAACGTCGAACCGGGTCCGCTGGGACTGGGGGCGCTGGCCAGTGCCATCGTCGCGCTGCTGCTGGCGTTCATCGCGGTGCTGCTGGTGGTCGGTCGTGGCCGCCTGCCGAAGGCGCTGCCGCTGCCGCGTCGCGCTGCGGCGGCGGACGCCGATCAGGGTCCGACGCTGAGCGAAAGCCTGCAGATGGCACCGCCGCCGGTGGCCACCGCCGCCGCCAGCGAGGAAGGCGCGCCCCCGCCACCGCCACCGGTACCGGCCGAGGAACTGGCGGCTGGCATCTTCCGCGCCTACGACATCCGTGGCGTGGTCGGCAGCGAACTGACGCCGAAGACCGCAGCGCTGATCGGCCAGGCCATCGGCACCGTGGCGCTGGAGCAGGGCCTGCGCGAGGTGGTGATCGGCCGCGACGGCCGCCTGTCCGGGCCGGAGCTGGCCGCGGGCGTGGCCGAAGGCCTGCGCCGTGCCGGCTGTGCGGTGATCGACATCGGCCTGGCACCGACCCCGCTCGTGTACTACGCCGCCTTCCATCTGCGCACCGGCACCTGCGTGGCGGTCACCGGCAGCCACAACCCGCCCGAGTACAACGGGTTCAAGGTGGTCATCGGCGGCGAGACGCTGTCCGGTGATGCCATCACCGATCTCTACCAGCGCATCATTGAAGGCCGGCTGGTGCAGGCCTCTGAACCGGGCGATTACCAGCAGCGCGATGTCAGCGCCGACTACATCCAGCGCATTGCCGATGACGTGCAGTTGGACCGCCCGTTGAAGGTGGTGGCCGACGCCGGCAACGGCGTCGCCGGCGCGCTCGCACCGCAGCTGCTGGAAGCGATCGGTGCCGAAGTGATTCCGCTGTACTGCGATGTCGACGGCAGCTTCCCCAACCATCATCCCGATCCCAGCGAACCGGCCAACCTGGAAGACCTGGTGCAGACGGTCAAGCGCTTTGGTGCCGATCTCGGCGTGGCCTTCGATGGCGATGGCGACCGCCTGGGCGTGGTCACCGGCGAAGGCAGGATCATCTACGCCGATCGCCTGCTGATGCTGTTCGCCGCTGATGTGCTGATGCGCAACCCGGGCGCGATGGTGATCTACGATGTGAAGTGCACCGGCAAGCTGTCCGACCATGTGCTGCGCAACGGCGGCAGCCCGCTGATGTGGAAGACCGGGCATTCGCTGATGAAGGCGAAGATGCGCGAGACCGATGCCGAACTGGCCGGCGAGATGAGCGGCCACTTCTTCTTCAAGGAGCGTTGGTTCGGATTCGACGATGGTCTGTACGCCGCCGCGCGCCTGCTGGAGATCCTGGCGCAGCGCGAGGAAACGCCGGACGAGGTGCTGGGCGAGCTGCCGGAGATGGTGGCCACGCCGGAACTGAAGGTGCCGGTGGCCGAGGGCACGCCGCACGCGCTGGTGGCGATGCTGGTGGCAGCGGCGCAATCGCCGGACAACCCCTATGTGGGCGGCCGACTGTCGACCATCGATGGCCTGCGCGTGGACTTCCCCGATGGCTGGGGCCTGGTGCGTGCCTCCAACACCACCCCGGTGCTGGTGCTGCGTTTCGAGGGCAACGATGAGGCTGCACTGGAACGCATCCAGGCGTTGTTCCGCAGCCAGCTGCAACCGGTGCTGGGCGATACCCCGCTGGGGTTCTGATTGATCGGGATTGGATCGATCGGGTAGTGCCGGCCGCTGGCCGGCAACCACAGGATGGATCAGGGGTTCATGAGGTTGCCGGCCAGCGGCCGGCACTACCCCTTGAACCGCAAGCCCACGCCCGGTTCGGTGAACAGGTAGCGCGAATCCAGTGCCGAATCGCCCAGCTTGTGCCGCAGCTTGCCGACCAGGATGCGCAGGTAGTGGGTGTCCTGCTGATGGGTCGGTCCCCAGATCTCCTGCAGGATCTGCGGCTGGGTCACCACCCGCCCGGCATTGCGCAGCAGCAGCGAGAGCAATGCATATTCCTTGCGGGTCAACGCCACCGGCTCGCCATCCAGCGCCACTTCGCGGCGCACCAGATCCACGTGCAGGTGGCCGTCATCGAACACCGGTGGCGTGCCATCACTGGGCACGCTGCGGGTGCGCAGCAGCGCCCGTACCCGCGCCATCAGTTCCTGCGTGCCGAACGGCTTGGTGACATAGTCATTGGCGCCGGTATCCAGCGCCCGCACCTTCTCGGCCTCGCCGGCGCGCACGGTCAGCATGATCACCGGCACCTGGCTCCACTGCCGCAGCTGTTCAAGCACCTCGTGGCCTTCCATGTCCGGCAGGCCGATATCCAGGATCACCAGGTCCATGTCCTCGCTGGCGGCCAGCTGCAGGCCTTCCTGGCCGGTGGCCGCCTGCCGCACCTGGTAGCCCTGCGCGCGCAGGCTGATGTCCAGGAACCGGCGGATCTGGGTTTCATCGTCGATCACCAGCACGCGCGCGGCCGGCACGCTGGCATCAATCAGGGTCGGGCTCATCGTGGGAGGCTGGCTTGAGCAGGGGCAGGGTGATGCGGATCAGGGTACCGCGACCGTCGCGTCCGGGCAGCGCCTGCACGCTGCCGCCATGCGCGCCGATCATGCCCTGGCAGATGGTCAGGCCCAGGCCGGTGCCGTGGCGGCCCCGGTCACCGCGCTCCACGCTGTAGAACATGTCGAAGATGCGCGCGCGCTCGTCGTCGGGAATGCCGGGGCCGGCGTCGATCACGTCGATGCGCAGCTGGCCATCGAGCTCGCGCGCTTGCACCTGCACGGCGGCGTCGGGCGGCGAGAACTTGGCGGCGTTCTCCATCACGTTGAACACGGCCTGTTCCACCAGCGCCGGGTGCACCCAGATCGGCGCCAGCGTGGACGGAATGTCCAGCTCCAGCCGCACCTTGGGCTGGTAGCGCTGCAGGCGTCGCGCCGCCGAGCCGATCAGTTCGTCCACGCCGATCCAGTCGCGATTGATCTTCAGCCCTTCGTGGCCGAGCCGGGTCATGTCCAGCAGGTTCTGGATGTAGCGGTCCAGGCGTTCGCCTTCGACCAGGATGGTATCGAGCAGGGCACGGCGATCGGTCGTGTCCATCGCCGCGCCGTAGCTGGCCAGGCTGTCGGCCGAGCCGATCATCGCCGCCAGCGGCGAACGCAGGTCATGCGATACCGATGAAAGCAGCGCCGAGCGCAGCCGCTCGGTCTCGTTGCTCACATGGGCCTGCTCCAGCTCTGCCACCAGTCGCGTGCGCAGCGCGGCCTGGGCGATGTCGTCGACCATCGCTTCGGCCAGCTGCCGCTGCTCGGGCAGCAGGCGTGCCTGCGCGCCGGGCAGGTACAGGCCGGCCACGCCGATCGCATGGTCTTCGCCATCCAGCAGCGGCAGGAACCACCATTGCGCCCCTGCGAGGGTGTCGGTGAAGCGTCCGCTGGGTTGGCCGTGGCGCAGCGCCCAGTCGGCGGCGGCCAGATCGGTGTCGCCGGGCTGGCTGCGGCCACCGGCCGCGGTATCGGTGCCGATCCGCAGCCACGCCGGCACATCCATGGCCTGTTCCAGTGCATGCCGGCCGGCCTGTGCCACCTCGCCGTTGCCGGCGGCGCTGGCCAGCTGCCGGCCCAGCTGCTGGCGCGCGCGCGCATGGCGGTTGGCCGCGCGCAGCGCGATCACCTGCATGCGCAGCCGTGAGGCCAGGCGTCCGGCCACCAGGGCGGCGGCCAGGAACAGGAACACGGTGATCACACCCTGGCGCGCACCGATGGCAAAGGTGAAGCGCGGCGCGATGAACAGGAAGTTGTAGGCGAGGAAGCACAGGATCGCCGCCATCACCGCCACGCTGGCACGCGTGCGTGCGGCCACCAGCACCACCGCGACGATGAACACCATCGACAGGTCGGCCATGCCCACCCAACGCTCGGCCAGCCAGGCCACCACGCACGCCAGCGCCGTGGCGATCAGTGCCTGCACCGGCTCGTGGCTGAAGCCACGCACCGGTGGCATCAGCCCCTCGCGGCGCGAGCGTGCACGTGCCTGCGGCGTGCTGATGATGGTGATCTCGTAGTGCGCGCCGCGCTGGATCAACTGCTGGGTCAGGGTGCGGTTGAACATCCGCGCCAGCGGTCGCTCGCGGGTGCGGCCCAGCACCAGGGTCGACACGCCGTTGTGAGCAGCATGGTCGAGCAGGGCATCGGCGATGCTCGATCCATGCAGCAGTTCAGCATCGCCGCCCAGGCGCCGCGCCAGCGCGAAGGCCGCATCGATCTCGCGGCGGGTCGCGTCATCCTGGCGACGCCCCTGCACGGTCACCACCGTCCACGGCGCATCGCGGCGCTCGGCGATGCGACGCGCCACGCGCACCAGGTACTCGCTCTGGCCGCCGCCATCGATGGCCACCAGCACGCCGCGGCGCAGTGGCAGGTTGCCTTCACCGCGTGCGGCGCGGGTTTCGCGCAGGCTGCTGTCGACCCGATCGGCGGCTTCCTGCATCGCCAGTTCGCGCAGGGCGGTCAGGTTGGCCGGCGAGAAGAACGCCTGCAGGGCCTGCGTGGCCTGCTCGGGCACATAGACCTTGCCCTGCTGCAGGCGCGCGATCAGTTCGCGCGGCGGCAGGTCGACCAGCACGATGTCATGCAGGCGGTCGAGCACGCCGTCCGGCACGGTTTCGCTCACACGCACGCCGGTGATGCGCATCACCACGTCGTTGAGGCTTTCCAGGTGCTGGATGTTGACCGTGGTCCAGACGTCGATGCCGGCATCCAGCAGTTCCATCACATCCTGCCAGCGCCGCTCGTGGCGGCTCCCAGGCGCGTTGCGATGGGCCAGTTCGTCCACCAGCACCAGTGCGGGATGCCGTGCCAGCACGGCATCCAGGTCCATCTCCTGCAGGGTGTGGCCGTGGTAGGGCACTTCCTTCAGCGGC
This sequence comes from Stenotrophomonas sp. SKA14, assembly GCF_000158575.1. Classification (NCBI taxonomy): domain Bacteria; kingdom Pseudomonadati; phylum Pseudomonadota; class Gammaproteobacteria; order Lysobacterales; family Lysobacteraceae; genus Stenotrophomonas; species Stenotrophomonas sp. SKA14. Next base: position 38,342 of record NZ_DS999412.1, on the reverse strand, counting down.
AGCTGCGGCAGGCCTTCCAGCAACGCCTGGGTGTCGGCGCGGCCATGGGTTTCCACCAGGCCCACCACCAGGTCGACGCCGCGGCGCAGCTGTTCCTGCGCGCGGGTCAGCATGGTGTAGGTCTTGCCCACGCCCGGCGCCGCGCCGAGGAACACCGTCAACTTGCCGCCGGCTTCGCGTTGCAGGCCTTCGACCAGGGCATCGGCCTGGCGGGTACGTGCATCAGTCATGGGTGCCGCTGTCATGGCCGCCATTGTGCGCGCAGCGGGTGCAGGCTGGCATCACGGCGCCTTGGCGGCGTGGTCCAGTGCGAAGTTCAGCGTCACCACGTTCACCCGTGGCTGGCCGAACAGACCCCACTGGCGACCTTCGGTATGCGCCTGCACCAGCGCCTGCACGCGCTCAACCGGCAGGCCACGGGCACGTGCCACGCGCGCCACCTGCAGTTGTGCCGCCTCTGGCGACAGTTGCGGATCCAGGCCACCTGCGGACTGGGTGACCAGGTCCGCCGGCACCTGTGCCGGCGCTACGCCTTCGCGTGCGGCCACCGCCGCGGTGCTGGCGGCTACGCGTTCGGCCAGCGCAGGGTTGCTGCGCGCCATGTTGGAACCGGCCGCCGCCATCGGATCGTAGTTGGCGGCCGACGGGCGAGCCTGGAAGTAGCCGTCACCGGTGAACGGCTGCGACAGCCACGCCGAGCCGCGTACCTGGCCGCTGCCATCACGCAGCAGGCTGCCTTCGGCCTGGGTCGGGTAGGCCAGGCCGGCGAAACCGGTGGCGATGCCGGCGTAGACCGCGCCGGCCAGCAACAGCGTGGCCACGCCCAGGCCGATGGCCGGGCGCCAGCTGGCGCCATCCTGCAGGCCGGCCACGCGGGCCTCGGCCTTGGCTTCGCGGGACAGGGAAGACGAAGTGGAAGCAGAACGGTTCATGCGCCGAATACCAGGACAAGAAGGAGGTCGATCAGCTTGATCGCCGCGAACGGCAGCAGCACGCCGCCGAGGCCGTACACCAGCATGTTCCGGCGCAGCAGCGCGGTGGCCGTGGCCGGGCGGAAGCGCACGCCGCGCAGGGCGAGCGGGATCAGCGCAGGAATCACCAGCGCGTTGAAGATCAGCGCCGCCAGCACCGCGTTGCGCGGGCTCGACAGCTGCATCACGTTCAAGGCAGCCATGGTCGGCACCGCAGCGGCAAACAGCGCCGGCAGGATCGCGAAGTACTTGGAGACGTCGTTGGCCAGCGAGAAGGTGGTCAGCGCGCCGCGGGTGATCAGCTGCTGCTTGCCCACTTCCACCACCGCCAGCAGCTTGGCCGGGTCCGAATCGAGGTCGACCATATTGCCGGCCTCCTTCGCCGCCTGCGTGCCGGAGTTCATCGCCAGGCCGATGTCGGCCTGGGCGAGTGCGGGGGCGTCATTGGTGCCATCGCCCACCATCGCCACCAGGCGGCCGCCGGCCTGCTCCTGGCGGATGCGCGCCAGCTTGTCTTCCGGGCGTGCCTCGGCGATGTAGTCATCCACGCCGGCCTCGGCAGCAATGGCGGCAGCGGTCAGCGGGTTGTCGCCGGTGATCATCACCGTGCGGATGCCCATCGCGCGCAGCTGTGCGAACTTCTCGCGCATGCCGTGCTTGACCACGTCCGACAGCTCGATCACGCCCAGCACGTGGCGCCCCTCGGCCACCACCAGCGGGGTGGCGCCATTGCGCGCCACCTGTTCGACACGACCGGCCAGCTCGGCCGGCACCGTGCCGCCCAGCGCCTGCACATGGTTGCGGATCGCATCCAGTGCGCCCTTGCGGATCTGCCGGCCATGCTCCAGGTCCACGCCGGACATGCGGGTCTGGGCACTGAAGGCCAGGTAGTCGGCATGGTCCGGCTCGGCGGTGGCACAGCCCTGTTCACGGGCCAGGCGCACGATCGACTTGCCTTCCGGCGTCGGGTCGGCCAGCGAGGACAGCAGTGCCGCTTCACGCAGCTGGCTGGCGTCGATGCCGGCCAGCGGATGGAAATGGCTGGCCTGGCGGTCGCCGTAGGTGATGGTGCCGGTCTTGTCCAGCAGCAGCACGTCGACGTCGCCGGCCACTTCCACCGCCTTGCCCGACTTGGCCAGCACGTTGGCGGCCAGCGCACGGTTCATGCCGGCGATGCCAATGGCCGGCAGCAGACCGCCGATGGTGGTCGGGATCAGGCACACCAGCAGCGCGATCAGCAGCAGCGGATCGACCTTGACGCCGACCGCAGCACCGATCGCCGGCAGCGTCGCCACCACCACCAGGAAGGTCAGCGTCATCGCCGCCAGCAGCAGGGTCAGCGCGACCTCGTTCGGGGTCTTCTGCCGGTTGGCACCTTCCACCAGCGCGATCATCCGGTCCAGGAAACTGTGGCCCGGCTCGGCGGTCACCCGCACGATGATCTGGTCGGACAGCACCTTGGTGCCGCCGATCACGCCGGAACGGTCGGTGCCGGCCTCGCGCAGTACCGGTGCCGATTCGCCGGTCACCGCCGCTTCGTTGATGGTGGCCAGGCCCTGCACGATCTCGCCATCGGCCGGCACCAGTTCACCGGCACTGACGATCACATGGTCGCCCGGGCGCAGCTCGGCGGCCGGCACCTGGGCTTCTGCGGCGCCTGGCTGCGGCGCCGCCAGCCGACGCGCCACCAGGTCCTGGCGGGCGCGGCGCAGCGAGGCGGCCTGGCCGCGGCCACGTGCCTCGGCCACGGCTTCGGCGAAATTGCCGAACAACACGGTCACCAGCAGGATCGCGGTCACCGCCAGGCCGAAGCCCAGCGGCGCATTGCCGGTCAGGGTGACGATGGCGGCGACGATCGTGCCGGCCATCACCACTGCCATCACCGGGCTGCGCACCAGATGCATCGGCGACAGCTTGCGCACCGCTTCGACCAGTGCACGGCGCAGGCCGGCGCCATCAAGCAGGGCAGGGCGCGGCGCATGGGGACTACGGGTTGAACTTGCATGACTACTCATGGGGGTGTCCTCAGTGCAGTCCCAGGCTCAGGTGGTCGGCGATCGGGCCGAGTACCAGCGCCGGCATGAACTGCAGCACGGTCAGGATGACGATCACCGAGACCAGGGTCAGGGCGAAGGTCGGGGTTTCGATCTGCAGGCTGCCGGCAGATTCCGGCGCCTGGCGCTTGGCAGCCAGCTGTGCGGCCACCACCAGCGGAATGATCAGCAGCGGGAAGCGGCCCAGCAGCAGTACCAGCGAGCAGCTCAGGTTCCACCACAGCGTGGCGTCACCCAGGCCTTCGAAGCCGGAACCATTGTTGGCATAGGCCGACACGTACTCGTAGAAGACCTGGCTGATGCCATGGAAGCCGGGGTTGGAGGTGCCGGCCAGGCCGGGCACGGCCAGGGTGATCGCGGTGAACACCAGCAGGGTGATCGGCTGCAGCAGCACCAGCAGGGCCAGCAGGCGCACCTGCGGTGTCTCCAGCTTGCGGCCGAACAGTTCCGGCGTACGCCCGGTCATCAACCCGGCCAGGAACACGCCCAGCAGCAGGTAGACGATGAACTGCTGCAGGCCGCAGCCGATGCCGCCCCAGATCGCACTGACCAGCATGTTGACCATCGCGATGCCGCCACTCAGCGGTGCCAGCGAATCGTGCATGCCGTTGACCGAGCCGTTGGAGACCTGGGTGGTCACCGCCGCCCACAGCGCGGTGCCATCGGCGCCGAAGCGCACCTCCTTGCCTTCCATCAGCAGCGGAGTGGCGGCGCTGGCGCTGTGTCCTTCGCTCCACATCATCGCGCCGGTGGACAGCAGCGACATGCCCAGCATGCAGCTGAACACCAGGGCGCCGAAGCGGCGGCGGCCGGTGAAGGCACCGATCATGAAGATCACCGCCATCGGCACCAACAGGATGCCGACGATCTCCAGCGCATTCGACAGCGGGGTCGGGTTCTCCAGCGGGAAGCTGCTGTTCGGGCCGTACCAGCCGCCGCCGTTGGCGCCCAGCTGCTTGGCCGCGACCATCGCCGCGACCGGGCCCAGCGGCAGTTTCTGCTGGGCCATGCCGGCACTGGCGTCGATCGGCGTGGCCTGAGGGCCACCGGCCATGGTCGACGGCACGCCCTGGCTGGTCAGCAGCAGGGTCCAGACCAGGCACAGCGGCAGCAGGAAGCGCACGCACAGGCGCACCACGTCCGCGTAGTAGTTGCCCACCGCCACCTGGCGGTCATCGCCGGTACCGGTCGCCGCCGCAGCCTGCGGCGCACGCGCGAACAAGGCGCGCAGCGTCGCCACCGCCAACGCCAGCCCCATCATCGGCGTCACCACCTGCAGGCCGGTGATACCGGTCATCTGCGAGAGATAGGACAGCTGCGCCTGGCCCGAGTAGTGCTGCTGGTTGGTGTTGGTCAGGAACGAGATCATCGTGTGCAGCGCGGTGTCCCAGCGCATGTTCGGGATCTGGTCCGGGTTCAACGGCAGCCAGGCCTGCGTCATGAACACCGCCTGGGTCAGCACCGCGACCACTACGTTGCTCAGCACGAAGGCCAGCGCATAGCCGCGCCAGGACATCGAACGCGACGGATCGACGCCGAATACCTTGTACAGCGGCTTCTCGATCCAATGGAACAGCACGTCGACCTTCATCGGCGCACCGCGCATCACGCGCGCCAGGTACAGGCCCAGCGGCCACGCCAGCAGCAGGCTGGCAGCAATAATGACAAGCATCTCAGTCATGGTCGGCTCCGTCAGAACGACTCGGGCCGAAGCACGACATAGAGAAGATAGGCGGCGGCGACCAGCACCAGCACGCCACACAACAACGACAGCCAGGGGGACATTGCAATAGCGTCCTGGTGGAACCCCTCCACCTCAGGCCGCCATCGTCGTCCTGCCCCCCATAAACGCACTACGCGCCGGACCGGGCCGACGCGTAAAGAGTGCATAAATTCGGTGGGCCAACCCGTAACCAGGCCCCGGGTAGCGCCGGGCCACGCCCGGCAGTGGGAGCGTCGTCAGCCGGCCGGTGTTGCCGCCGGCGCCAGCCCCTTCAGCTCGCGATAGCGCTGCAGGCTGCTGTCGATCTCGGCCTTCAGGGCCTGCTGTTGCTGCACGAACCCGGCCTGCAGCCGCTGCTGCGCCTGCAGCTGCACGTGCCGCTGGCGGATCGCTTCGGCCTGCTTGCCGGCCACCTTGCCGCCGGCCAGTTCGCGATCGCCGGCCGCCGCCAGCAGTGCCACCAGCGATTCACGCAGGCTGGTGACGTTGTACTCGGCCGTCTTGAGGTTGTTGTCCAGCACTTCCTGGCGTTCGGCGAACACCCGGCGCAGGTCATCCTCGCTGCCATAGGTGGTCAGCATCGCCTGCTCGGTGCGCTGGCGGGTCTGCGCGGCCATCAGGTCCAGCTGCCGCTGCGCCGCTTCCGTGCTGGCGGCGGCGCGTTCCTCGTCGGTCAACGCGCGCTGGACCTGCGCATTGCGCAGGCCACTTTTTGCGTTGAACTCGTCGCGGGCATGGTTGACCGCGTCGGCCGGCAGCGCATCGCTGCAGATCCGCTCCTTGCCCTCGTTCCAGCAGTACAGCTTCTTCTCCACCTTGCCACCGCCCCGCGGCTGCGCCGGAACGGTGAACGGCACGGCCAGCAGCAGGCCGGCAAAGAGCACAGCAGGAACTCGGGACATGACCTTTCCCCTGGGTCGGTCAGCGGGTCGAACGGACGCCGTACTGGGCCCGGTAGGCTTCCAGCGGCTGCCGGTAACCCACAAGTTCCGGGTTGCCGGAGGCGAAATCAAGCAGGTCGGCCAGCGACGCCACGGCGATCACCGGAATGCCGGCTTCTTCGGCCACCGACTGCGCGGCGGAGCGGCGATCGGATTCCGAGGCGATCTCCTGGCGGTCCAGCGCCACCACGATGCCGGCCGGCGTGCCACCAGCGGCGCGGATGATGCCCAGCGCTTCGCGGATCGCGGTACCGGCGGTGATCACGTCGTCGACGATCAGCACGCGCTTGCCATTCAGGTCGGCGCCGATCAGCTGGCTGCCTTCACCATGGTCCTTGGCTTCCTTGCGGTTGAACGACAACGGCAGGTCGCGGCCGCGCTGGGCCAGCTCGCAGGCCATCGCGGTGGCCAGCGGAATGCCCTTGTAGGCCGGGCCGAACACCACGTCGTATTTGATCCCGGTGGCGTCGATGGCATCGGCGTAGCAGGCGCCGAGCTGCGACAGCAGCGAACCGGAGTCGAAACGACCGGCGTTGAAGAAATAGGGGCTCAGCCGGCCGGACTTCAGGGTGAACTGGCCGAAGCGCAGGGCGTCGGCGGTCAGGGCCAGCTGCAGGAAACGGTGGCGGTGGTCGCTCATCAAAACTCGATTCATCTTCATTTGGAGCATAAATCCTAATCCAGCTGGGCGTTTCGCGCTCGTCCGGCCCTGTGTGAGGGGCGTTGCGGCCCCCTCTGGCGGACTGCGCAGCCCTGCGGGCAACCGGTATGCTTGCCCGGTTTCCCGCCGCAGGTCCCCCGCATGCGCATCATCAGTTTGAATGTGGTCATGGCAATCACGAGAAATCACGAGCCGTCACCAACTTGCTGAAAGTGGCGTGTTTTAAGGCCTTCCGGTTGATTTCTGTATTCAGCAAGAATCACGAGCCGTCACAAGAGCGCACGAAATTGTTGGTACGGATGTTGGTATCATCTGCCCCACAATGCGTACAGGGACGGACGACGTTCGATGGCTCTTACAGACTTCAAGATTCGCGGCGCAAAGCCGGCAGAGAAGCCCTATCGACTGAGCGATGGTGGTGGGTTGTTCCTCGAAATCCGGCCCAACGGATCGAAGCTGTGGCGGTACGCCTATCGCCTCGATTCCAAGCAGCGGTTGCTGGCCATCGGCAGCCTGCAGGACGTGAGTTTGGCGGACGCGCGCGCTGCGATGCGCCAGGCCAAGTCGCAGGTGAAGCTTGGGCAAGATCCAGTGCTACAACGGAAAATCGCCAAGGCCCGCAGCGAAGAGAGCGCGCTCAACACGGTCGCGGAGAACGCTGAGGACTGGTACTCGGGCGCGGAGAAGAGTTGGTCAGCCTCGCATCGAGATCGGGCAAGGCGCTACCTAGACCAGCGGATCCTGCCAGACATTGGGAAGTGGCCGATTCGCGAGGTGACGCCTGCTGATGTGCTGAAGCTGCTGCGCAAAGCAGAGAAGGCCGGTCCCCACGTGGCCATCGTCACCAGACAGACGCTTTCGTCCGTGTTCGAGCATGCGATCGTCAACCTGCGCGCCGACGCAGATCCGACACACCCAGTACGCCGCGCGATCAAGAAGCCACCCGTGATGCACGCTGTGGCGCACTCCGCCGCGACAATGGGCAAGCTGCTGGCCGGCCTGGACACATACCCCGGGAACCGAGTGACGGCCATTGCGATCGAGTTGCTGGCGCTCACGTTCGTGCGCACCAAGGAGCTGCGGACCGCCAAGTGGGCGAACATTGACTGGGAAGCTGAGTCGCCGCTGTTGAAGATCGATGCCGGCGAGATGAAGAAGCGCCGCAAGCATTGGGTCCCTCTGGCCCCGCGCGCTGTCGCGCTCCTCCGTGAACTGCAAGAGATCACCGGCGCCGGCACCTATCTGTTCCCCAATCAGCGGGATCCGAAGAAGCCCATGTCACGCGAGGCGGTGAACATGGGCCTGAAGTACCTCGGTATGGATGAGATCTCTGGCCACGACTTCCGCGCGACCGCCTCGACCTGGTTGCACGAGGCCGGCTACCCGTCGGCCGTGGTGGACATGCAGCTTGCACATGCCAAGACCAACAAGACCGGCGCGGCCTACAACCACGCCGAGTTCCTGCCCGATCGGATCAAGATGATGGACCGATGGGCTGATCACCTGGCGAAGCAGAAGCAGCGTCAGTCCCGGCAACCCAAGCCCTGATCACCGACTCTGGCCAGCCGATGGCGCGGGGCCCGAGCCGCTTGCAGGCCGGGAACGTGCCATTGCGCATGCCGCGGCGGATCGAGGATTCGGACAGGGCCGTGATCTTCACTACTGCGGGCATTTTGAGAATAGGGTCGATCGTATCAGCGGCCATTCGGGCCTCCTTCTTGCGGTAGCCGGCCGTCTTTCCAACGGCCGTTTTCGTTATAGCGAATGTGCTGGTAGCGGCCGGTCAGCCGGTGGCGGCGCTCTGTCGGCCAGCCCAGCCAGTTGCGTGCGCTGATACGCCAGAGGAGGTCACGAATTGGCATGTAGTTCCTCCCACTGATCTTTCGGCAGGTGCCAGGGGTCGGGCGCATCTGACAGTTTCACGCATGGCCAGCCCGACACGTCATAGGGCCATTGCCGCAGCTGTACCGTTTCGTCGGCCTCATCAGGGACATCGAGGTCCATGGATGCGTTCATAACGTTGACCGTTACCTGGCAGGTGCTCCACCCAGCGAGGTGAAAGAGCGTGTGGCCAACCACGGCGAAGCGCCCGTCCCGCTCTTTCGGCCGATCCTCCCAGAGGCGGCTCCGAAGCTTGGATAAAACTGCCGGTGATCCGGTGGTAAGGACCTTCGCCAGGAACACCGCATTCGGGTCATTACCCGATCCTGGGCGGGGCGCGTGAAGCTGGATGACGTTGCTCATGATCCAGCCTCCACTTTCTTCCAGAGCGGATTGGTCAGGCCGTCGTGGTAGTCCCGGAGGTCGAGCGTTCCCATCCCGGTATCCACCGCGCGGAGCTGTCCAGTCAGCCTGTCTGCTACCACCAGTACGCGTTCGATGGCGCCGTCAGTTTCCTCGCAGGTGAACCTGTACCAGCCCGGCTCCGTCGGCGCTTGATCTGTCCACGGCTGCGCGGATGAGATGCCAAGCGGTGGCGCTGAACCTGGCTGCGCGCCGGACAGGGCTGGCAGTGGTCCGTGGCGTGTGGCGCCCACCTCGAACGCGGCGTCGAAGCCGGGGGCGGCTTCAACATCCACGATGGTGCCCTCCTGCTTGAGCAGCAGCTTCTCCAGCGCCTTGACTGCGGCCCGCACGTACTTAGGCACCGCTTCGGCCCGCTTGTAGCTGTCCACCAAGCGCGCCTTTGCCTCGGCGCTGGGCTCCGGCATCGGCCCGAGACCTCTGAGCGTTTCCACCATCTCCTGCGGCGTCTGGCCGACTTCGCCACGAACCCATGCCAACAGCCTCCGGAGGTGGTTGGTTTGGGCCTGCGTGAGGTTCGGCTTCAACTGACTTGCCGATTTCCGTGTCGATTGATTCCCGGTCAGACCCATGGCTCGCCCCCTTGAATCAGGCTGGTGGTGTCGAAGTACGCCCAGCGCACAACGTCACCGGCGGTTTCGTGCTGCCATTCATGGGTTCCATCGGTCCTACGCCAGAACGTCGCCATGTCGATGGCCTGCCAACCCTCTGGCTCGCCGGCAAGAGTTGCGTATTTGCTACCTGCAGCAGTGACCACGTGAGCGAGAACCCGATCGCCTGACCGCTCCGGAAGCCTCTCTGCGGCAAAGAACCAGGTGAGTCCACCGGAAACCGGTGCGAGCTCTACTGCCGGACTTGCCTCCCCCGGCTGGTGGGCCGCACTGATCGCCCCCTCAATGGCCTCCGCTGCGCGGATGTACACGGATCGGCCCGCTGGCCACGCCGCGCTTGCCAGCGAGCGAAGACGGGTGGCCACCGCAAGAACGGCCCGGTGCGAGATGAATCCCTCCATTGATGCGACGGCGACCATGCTGGCCTTCAGGCGCTCCCACTCTTTGCGTTGGATGCGGACGCAATCCAACGGCGTTGGGTTGCCACTACGGAATCGAGCCTCAATCGCGCCGGCCGCGAGCAGCAATTCGGTTTCAGCGTCAGTGCCCATCAGGCCACCTCCGGGCGTTCTTCCAGCGTTTCAGCCCAGCCGGGGTAGAAGCTCAGCCCGCGTGCCTCACGGATGCCTTCGTCGCAATCCCAGCCGTCATAGCTGCCGAGGGTCTCCGTATAGGGCCGGCGCTTGAACCAGCACCAGCGGCCATCGCTGTCCATCGCCCGGTAGTTGTAGCCGGCCGGCGCCTCTGTCCAGCTGGGCGGCGGTGGGTTCGGGATATTGGTGCCGATGCCGTGCGCGCGCTCTGCCGCACGGATCGCCCAGGTGCCGTAGACCTCCGGCGTCCATCCGTCCTGCATGATCGGCAGCAGATCGGTCACTGTGGTGGCCGGCAGCGGCGCGCGCTGCAGCACGGCGATGATCTGGGCTGCCCGTTCGAGTAGCTCGGCGCTGATCCGGTCGGTGGTCGTGCCACCAGGCCGGCGAAGAGTGGAAGCGGCGGACCGCAGTTCAGTGATCAGCTGCAATGTCATTACGCACCTCCTTCACGTGGCTGGCGTACTCGATCCAGAGCAGAGCGTCGGCCAGTTCTTCGATGCTCGAGGCAAACGACTCGCCAGGCATAGCGAGACGAAAATCATCCGGCCACGACTGGCCTTCACCATCCGCTTCGGTCTGGACTTCCTTGGCCTTCTGGACTTGCACCAGCGCATGGAGCCCGAACGTAATGGCCCTGCGAATACAGCGCACCCCCTTGGCGTCAATCAGGAAGTCCGGCTCTTGCTCCACGTGGGGCATATCCAGCAGATCATCGAACATGCTCATGCTTCGGCTCCCGCGGCCCGATACAGGCCAGTCACAATGTCGAGAAGGAAATCCATCGTCACGACCGTGTCGTAGCCGAAGGAAACGTCCTTCCCATCTGCTTGCCGCATGCCCTGCCAGAGCAGATCCTGCACGTGGTCGGTGAGCAGCCTCGCCTTGCTCAATGCCAGGTCGAGGTCACAGCCAGCGGCCACCACGAGCGGCGAGTTTGGAATCGCCATCTCAGTAGTCTTCGGTACTTCCACCGCGCCGCTCACCGGCCACCTCCCGCGTATCGCAGTGCTTTGCACATTTCGAGGAGGTCAGCGAGAACGAACATGTCGTCGTCAGTGATCCTGTCGCTGTCCAGGTTGCTCAGTTGCCGCTGGACGTAGTCGAAGTAGATGCTGGCCTTCAGCTCGGAGTGAGCGGTGTCGATCCCGGCGCAGACCTTGAACAGCGGTGCATTGTTCTGCACCGGAATCATGCTGAACGCCTTTTCCTTGGTCACGGTCGTCTCAGACACGGCCGGTCTCCTTCTTCAGGGGGTGGACGCACACGCCGTTCTGGTTCTCCCGGACGTAGTCGAGCAGGGCTTCGGTTTCGTCCAGCAGGCTCTCAATCGCCAGCATCAGCCCATCCACGATGTGTTCACTCAGCTTGTCGTGAAGAACCGGCTCGTCCTCCGGGCAGGTGTCCCGGGCATCCTGACTTGCCGTGAAGTCGCGGCGCAGGACCGACATGATTGCGACAGATGCCTTGGTGTTACGGTCGACCCTCACGAGCCTATTGGTCAGGAAATCGGAGAGCGGGTTGTCGCGCCACATGGAGGTGAGGTAGTGCTCACCGTCTGCGAGGCGTGGGGCTTCGGCAGGCGCTGCCGGGGGTACACTGTTCTTCGCCATGTTGGCTTCCTTGTGATCTGACGGTTACGGGTGCGGCGTGGCCGACGGCTCGAGCGTTCCCGCGCTCGGGCCGTCACTGTTTTTGAGGTTCCAATCGGGCTCGAAGGTCACTGCCCGATCTACGTCCATGTTCGATGGGGCGTAGACGTGGATTTCGGCTCGGTTTCTGTGGGCGCCGCGCAGCTGCACTTGGACGCCATTTCCGATGAAGACGGTGGTTCCCGCTTTGACCTTCATGACGATTGGTTTTCCAACAGGGGTAGGCAATTCCCTACTCATCTTTCAGGTTTCCTTTGTTCAGGTTGTCGTGAGAAACTGCAAAAGTCGGGGTAGATGCGTCATTCGGAGCAGCGAAGCAAAAAACTGCCCCAGGCTGGTTTGCAGCGACGATTTCGGCGATGCGGAGAGGCACGACTACGGCTGCGATGCAGGCGACAAGCACCCAGCCGACGCGAACCAGCGTAGATGCCTTCGGCTGTGACTCGTGGTCGTAACTGGCTTGATTGCGACGGCAGTTGGACCTCATGCCGGCATCCTCGGGCGCTCAAAGCGGAGGCACTCCAGCCGCGAGCGTTGGCACTCGACGTTGGGTGCGAACAGGCCGTCGCCGATCCATCGAAGGCTGTCGCCGGAAAGTCGGGAGAACTCGAAGCCTCTGCACTGCGGGAAGGTCCGCTCCCCGACCGGTACGGCGCTCAGCTTTTCATGGAAGGTTTCGATGAAGCGCGCCAGCTTGCGCGCCTCTCGGTAGCTGCTGCGCCAGTATTCCCTTGCTGTTGCCATCTTTGGCTCCCACTCGGCCGGTGGGTCCGGCCTGATGGGGGAAAGTTAGAATACAAACATCGAACCGTCAATACCCTAACAAGCGGAGGCGCCACAATCCTAACAGTTGTTCAGTGTTTGTTTATATTCTGGCGTAAGCCAAAGAAAACCCCGCGCTGGGCGGGGTTCCATAGTGGTCTGGCGAGTCCGTCTAGAACCGCCGGAATCCGGCATGTACCAAGGCCCGACCCTTCACCTGCAGGGAGTCTGGATCGGGTCGCCATGCAGGAAATTCCGGGTTGACCGAGACCACGTAGACGCCATCGGAGCGCCGCTGCAGCATCTTGATTGACGTCTCGCCCTCGATGTTGATCAGGTAGTAGTCATCCCCGTCGAAGTAGTCGCACGCGGTATCGATCCACACAACGTCCCCGTCTTCGATCTTGGGGCGCATGGACGGGCCACGCCCGGTGATGATCTGAATCCGCCCGGGACGAGGCAGGAATCCAAGCTTGCGCCTGACCTCCCATTCGGCCACCTCCAGCGTACGGATCACCTCCGGATAGTCTTGGTTGATGATTCCTGGTCCCATTCCTGCCGCTCCCTCATACAGATCGAAGCGAAGGTATCCCGCCGGCGTCTCAGTCTCAGAGACGTTGGAGATTTTGCGGGCGGAGGGGTCCCACGGATAGCCGTCATCGTCCGTCAGCTCGGCCAGCCACTCAGGATTGACCTTGTAGGCGCGCGCTGCCCCTAACAGGTACTTGCCCCCGAGCGACTTTGAGCGTCCAGACTCCCACTGCGCCAGGAGCGGGCGGGAGCAGCCGATTAGTTCAGCGGCCTGTGCCATGGTCATTCCGACCCGGCGGCGGGCCATCGTGACCCTTTGTGCGAAGTCCATTTGGCTCATGATGTTTGGAAAGTGACGGGAGTTGGCGTCAGCATATTGCGCTTTGGTGATTATGATCCTAACATTCTGGTCATGAACATCAACACCGGCACTCGAAAGAAGTCTTACCGGCGCGGCTTTGACCACCGGGACGCGGCCCTTATCGAGGCGATCGGCGGGACTTCCGCCGTTGCCCGCGAATGCGAGGTCACCCATTCGGCGGTCAGCCAATGGAAGACACAGGGCATTCCACTTCCTTGGTGGAAGTTCCTTCAGCTCCGCTTCCCCGAGCAGTTCGAGGCAGTCGGACAAGCAAGCCATAGTGCCGACTCAGAATCCCATAGTGATCAGGCGGACACGGCTGCCTGACAGCCGGTCAATCGGCGCTGTAGGAGCGGCGCGTACGTGAACTCACCCGAAGGATCGGGTGCGATGGGGCAAGGACGGCGACCACCCTGCATGTGGAAGTGGCCATGTGGGTGTCTGGCGCTACGAGCGTGACGCGCTCGGTGGGAAACCCAACGTCCAGATACGACGAAGCCCCCGCTGTCGGGCAGACAGTTGCGGAGGCTTCGTTCAGAGCGAGGCCACTATGCCACACGAAACTGATCGGGAAAACCCGAACTCCGGCCCGCGCCACATCAGCGCGGTCATGAACGATGCCCTCAAGATGATCAAGGAGCGCCAGGCAAGGCCATTGGTCCGCCTGCAGGAGCGCCTCCCCGATGGACGCATCGCAGTCGAGATCTACGACCGCAGCCGGCCGGGCGACGAGCCTACCTACGATTTCTACTGCTCCGGCCCGCAGCAGGCGCTGGAGTGGATCCAGCAAATGTCCAGCAAGCGATGGATCACCGCTGAGCACCTCGGCGCTTTCGCGACGCTGATGCTCACGGCGTTCCCTGAAGTTTCCGGGGCGTCGGCATGAGCTTCGAGGCGATGGCCTGGGCAGTGAAATGGAAGCTGCCTGCTCAGCAGAAGTTGGTACTGATCATGCTCGCGAATCGAACGAACGCGGATACAGGTCGCTGCGATCCGGCACACAAGAAGCTGGCCACGGACTGCGGCATGAGTGCGGACAGCATCAAGCGGGCTATCTCGGCACTAGAAGCCGCAGGCTTGCTCGGTGTAGTTCGGCGCACGCACGAGGGAGTTAATCTTCCAAACCAGTACGACCTGTATTTGGAGCGAGTGGGAATTGGAAAGGCTGGAGAGTGGGTGCCGGAAGTGCGGGGGGTGGGGGCTGACTGCTCCGAGGGGTCGGGGCACACAGCACCGAGGGTGGGGGCTGACAGCACTACAAACCAGGAATCAAACCAGGAAGGGGAAACAGGTTCGTCACCTGCCGGTGACGAAGACGCCATTGATGAAGCGGATGAGCAGGCAGATCTGCTAGGCGGCAAGGCCGCTGTTGGCTGCCCTCATGAAGCAATCATTGCGGCTTACCACAAGGAGTTGCCGAACTGTCCTGTCGTCCATGGCTGGAGTGACGCTCGCCAGAAGCATCTGCGCGCGCGCTGGAAGGCTGACCCGTCGCGGCAGACGCTCGAGTGGTGGCGTGGTCTGTTCAAGTGGATGCGGGACAGCGACTACCTCATGGGCAAGGTGAACAGCTTCCAGGTGTCATTGCCGTGGTTGATAAAGTCTGAGGAGAACCTGCTGAAGGTCGTCGAGGGCACTTACCACAACAACCGCAATGGGGGGCAAGGCTGATGCGCTTTGACCCCAATCTGCCGCCGCATAGCGTTGAGGCGGAGCAGGCTGTCCTGGGAGGCTTGATGCTGGCGCCGGAAGCCTGGCCGCTCGTGTCGGACACACTTTCCGCCGAGGACTTCTACCGTCACGATCACCAGCTGATCTTCGAGTCGATCCGCACGCTGGCGGAGAAGCAGCGCCCGTTCGACGCGGTCACCATCGGCGAGTGGTTTGAATCGCGCGGGAAGCTAGAGCTGGTGGGCGATGGCACTTACATAACGGAGCTGGCCAGCACGACGCCGTCGGCTGCAAACGTGGCTGCGTACGCCGAAATTGTAGTGCAGTACGCCGGGCGCCGCCGGTTGGCTGACGTCGGTCGCAAGGCGGTGGAGTCAGCTTGGCAGCAGGATGGCCGCGAATTCCCCGAGCTCCTGGCAGAGCTGACGCAGGACATTGCCGGCCTGCAGCCGGCCCAGCGCGGAGGGCTTCGGCTTGCAGGGGAGACCATGTACGGGTGGTACAAGCGTTGGGAGGACCGATATCACTCCGGTGGCGGCCTGACCGGGCTGGAAACCCCGTGGGCCGAGTTCAACCGCGTAACGCACGGCCTTCAGCCGTCCACCGCCTACCTAATCGCTGGTCGGCCGAGTATGGGCAAGAGCATCGCGGCGCTGAACGTAGCCGTCTACTGCGCGCTCAATGGGATAACTGTCGGGCTGTTTAGCCTCGAGATGAGCATCGACGACTGCCATGATCGAAACGTCGCGTCGGTTGGCCACATTCCCCACGAGTGGGTTACCAGGCCAAGGCATTCCGGCGAGGACAGCGAGATCTACCAAAGCCGCATGACGCCGACCATCCGCGACCTTAAATCCGCGCCTTTGTACATCGATGACACCGCCTCCCTGAACGTGCGGCAGTTCGAGGCCCGCGCCCGGCGCATGCACCAGCGCAAGCCGCTGCAGCTACTGGTGATTGACCACATTCACGACTTCGACGTGGATCCGCGCATGGCCCGCTTCGAGTACGGGCGCATCCTACAGAAGGGCAAGGACCTAGCGAAGGAGTGGAAGATTCCGCTGGTGGCATTGGCTCAGTTGAATCGGAGCGTCACTGGGCGTACTGACAGACGCCCGACCCTTTCCGACCTGCGCGAGTCTGGAGAGCTCGAGCAAAAGGCCGACGTTGTCGTGCTGCTGCATCGCGAGGACTACTACGACACGCCCGAGCAGAAGACCCATCTGCAGGGCGTAGTGGAGATGCACTTTGCGAAGGGGCGCAATATCCGCGCCGGCGAGAGGATCAGCCTACAGAATCGCTTCGACCAGATGCGCATCGACAACTGGGACGGGCCGCTGCCGCGAAAGCCGGAGGCTGCAAACGATGACCAGCCGTCGCGCCGGACGAGCTATGGCCCGGGCCGCAGATCCTACGGGGGGATTGGTCGATGACCTTCATCCCGACAGGATCCCAGGCGCTCAAGCATTTCGCCGACACCCTCGACCAGCAGGCGGAGAGATGGGACCGCCTCCTTTGGCGCGATCGCGGGCAGCGCTCAACCACTGCCGAGGCCTACCGCACGTCGGCGTCCCTTGCCCGGCAGCAGGCATCGCGGCTGGAACAGATGGAGACGCAGGCAGCTGCGCGCGCTGGGGGCCGGAAATGACCAACTCGCTGAAGGAGCAATTGAAGCACTGGGGGCATTACCAGGAGCATCGGTTCTGTGCCCCGCTTGCCCCGGAGGAGGCGTCAAGCAGGGACGAACACCCGCTGGCACGCGCTCAGCAGTTCGCCCAGGGCACGAAGCGTGAGCGCCCGCCGTTGCTTCGTGACGGCCACGCCCGTCGAATGCTGTTGGGGGCCGGCGCCGGGCGAGTGAATCGCAACGGCGCCGTGCTTCCCGTCGCGCCGTGGGCGGTTGATCCGATCCCCTGCACCGAAACTCGCACGTTGGTCTCTCGATCAGCCACCGCCGCCGTCATGGTGGGTTCGCCAGACGAGTATCGGTGGATCGATCGCGCGCTGTCCGACCTCTACCGGCAGAACATGCTGCGCGCGCTGGTGGTGCTGGAGGAGTTCACCGGGAGGGGAAGCCAGGCCCAGCGAGCAGCGGCCGTAGCGAAGAAGCTGGGGGGCACGTTCACGAAGTGGCAGTACCGGAAAGAGCTGGACAAGGGGATGGCGTTCATGGAGGCGCGGCGCGCATGAGAAATCTGACATTGGCACAGACCGCTCGCGATGCGGTGTACCTGTGCGCCGCCTGCAGCGCCGACGGGATAGTCCGAATCAGCGTGACCCGAAACCCCGAGGGCAGCATCCGCCGCCGCCCCAACGTGGTTGCCGCACAGTGGGCGTGGGTAGGGAGCGAATCGAGGGCAAAGCTGCTCTTGCGTCGGCTCCGCCGCCAATGGGCATCACGCTACGTCATCGGGGAGGGCTATCGCTTCGAATACGCCGTCGAGGGCGCCGACTTCCGGGACGGGCTCAACCAGGCGTTTCTCGATGTGGTTCGCGGCGCTGCCCGGTGGGAGAAGCTGGGCCCGGGCGCACTTCGGGTACTGCGGGCAACCGCTGCTGCTCGCTGACCCGCTCCAGTCGTAGAATGGCGCCCGCACCGCCAGGAGGGCGCCAGTGACCAACGACCAGCAGCTCGAGCAGATGAGGCGCCTTACCGGGGGAAATGGGTGGCGAACCGTCGTCGCCCGTGCACTGAAGGATAGGGCGCCTCAGTTCGACAAGGCGGCATTCGACACCTACTGGATAGAAGGTGGCCACCGGATACGAGAGCAGGTTGGGGATGATCACCAGCTGGCCGCGTTCCTCTGGCTGAGCCTGCCGCGCTACAAGGCAGAGGCAGGCGCTCGGTTGGAACTGTACAGGGGCGAGAATACCGATCGGCTCCGGCTCGGCCAGCTCGGGTTCGCATGGACGCCGGATAGGGAAACTGCAGAGATGTTTGCCAGCGGGTTGAATGCCTGCGGCAGCGGTGGGGTACTGCTACGCGCGGTGGTTGGGGCGGAAGTGATTGCCGGGCCTGGGGCGCACAGCATGTACCTGGGCGAGCACCAGTACACCGTGGACCCAACCGCGGGGTTTCCGCTTGAGCGGGTCGCGGAGTTCCCGCCGTTCGTGTGACGATTGAATTTCAGACCAACAGGAGTTCGACATGCCTGCCTCACCCCGCCCAATCGAAGATCACTGCGAGCAGTTGCCGGAGTCATGTCGGCAGCGCTGGGCTGAGTTGCTTGCGGAGCGCAGGACGGCTAGGCGCGAGGACGACAGGGAAGAAGCGGTGCGCCTCATGGGATTCGGCCTCGGTTTCGTGAAGGCGCTTTATCTGACCGGACAGATCAGCATCACCGCGCGGGACGATCTACAAGCGGCCCTGATATCGGCATAGCCATAGGGTGGGTTTGCTTCCATCACCTCTTGACCGTTGCCAACGAACTGGTACAGTTCTCGGCAAGGTGGGGAGAGTCCCATCCACGCGGCTCGCCAATCGGCGGGCCGTTCGCGTATCTGGCCCTTTATTCCGGTGATTCCCGGAGTTGAGAGGCGGACATACCGCCGTCAGCAACGCCAATTCCGAAACAAACAGGGCGACGCCCCGATGCCTGCAAGCACCGGAGCGCCGCCGCCGTACACGCGTTTCAGCCGCGTGCCATTGGCTCAAGCCCTGCCGCTCTCCGGAGAGCCGGTGAAGCTTGCTTAACTAATGTCGCAAGAGCTGAGATTTGAAAACCAAGACGTTGTTCCCATGGCCGGGCGGTAAGACACGCCTAGCAAAGCACCTACTGCCGCTGATCAATGAGCGGCCCCACACCTGCTACGTCGAAGCCTTCGCCGGAAGCGCGGCAATGCTGTTTGAGCGTGCGCCCGCCAAGGTTGAAGTACTCAACGACATGCACGGCGAGCTGGTCAGGCTCTACCGGGTGGTCGCGAATCACCTGGACGAGTTCGTGAGGCATTTCCGGTGGTCACTGACCAGCCGAGAAATGTATCGCTGGGCGCAGCTGCAGCACGTCGACACGCTGACCGATATCCAGCGCGCCGCGCGGTTCTACTACCTGCAGAAGCTCAGCTTCGGCGGCAAGGTAGAAGGCCAGACGCTGGGGGTTGGCCCGACGTCGACCAAGCGCATCAACCTGCTGCGACTGGAACAGGATCTGAGTGATGCCCACCTTCGGCTGCAGGGAGTGGTGATCGAGCAATTGGCTTGGCAGCGCTGCATCGAGAAGTACGATCGGCCGGAAACGCTGTTCCTCCTGGATCCTCCCTATTGGGAGACCACGGGCTATGGAAGCGAGTTCGGCATGGATCAATACGAGCAGCTCGCCGAGGTCATGGCCCAGCTCAAAGGCCGGGCAATCCTGACCATCAACGACCATCCCGCCATGCGCGCGCTGTTCGATCGCTTCGACCGGGTCTCCGTCCCCATCCGCTACACGGTCGGCGGCGGCGCGGGCGTTGCGCGGAGCGAGCTGATCTACACAACCTAGCCGGCATTGGCTCCGGCTGGGATTCCGCGCCCCGTCCAATGCGGCGGGGTTGAATCTCTGCAGGAACCGAAATGACGCAGATCACACCCCAACAGGCTGGCGGCGTGAACGTCGTGGCCTTCCTCAGCATGCTGGCCTGGTCCGAAGGCACGAGCACCAGTCCGGCGACGAAGGATCGCGGCTACGACGTCATCGTGACCGGTGCCGATCGTGTGCCGGAAGTGTTCACCGATTACTCGGTGCATCCCTTCTCGCGCGGTCGGAAGTCCAAGCGTATCAACAGCAAGGGCCTGACCTCGAATGCATCGGGTCGCTACCAGTTCATGTTGAAGGACTATGCCCACTACAGGTCGCTACTGAAGTTTCCCGACTTCGGCCCTCTTTCGCAGGACCTATGGGCGATCCAGCTGATCCGCGAGCGGCGCGCGCTGCCACTCATCCAGGCCGGCAAGATCGAGGACGCCATTGCCCGCGTTCGAAACATCTGGGCGAGCCTGCCGGGCGCGGGTTACGGCCAGCCCGAGCACACGCTTTCCGACCTCTTGGGCGTGTACCGCAAGGCCGGCGGGACGGTGGCGCCGTGACCGAGCCCGTGAGCACCTTCAAGATCGTCGTCGGGACGTTCACTGCCGCCGTTGTGGCACCGGCAACCGCCGACGCACTACGTGAGGCCGAGCGAATCATCCTCGGCGTTCCGCAGTCAGTACTGCTGCTTGCATTGGCCGGCGCCCTGATCGGTGTGCTGATCCTCCCGGACAAGGACGCTGGGCGAGTGGCGGCAGACGCCAGTCGACTTCGCCGGCATCGCCTGCTGCAGACCGCTGCTCGTTGGGCCGCGCTGGCGGTTGCGGTCGTGGCCTACGCAGTCCTTGCGGCCTGGGTGGTGGCTATCGCGGCATGGATTTGGCCCCAGCTGGCCGGCGCCCCGCAGCTGCCGATGGCAGGCATCTCGGGCGTCCTGATCCGCCGGCTGCTGCCCGGCTACGTGCGCATGGTGGAGAAAGCCACCGGCGCCATCGGAGGCGACAAGCCATGAACGTAGTGATTCGATTCCTTCGCGCGCTGTGGACACTGATCGTAGGCGCCGCTGCCGACGCGCTGCAGTGGCTGAGCAAACCCGGCAGCAAGGTCAAGCTGGTGTGCGCGGTGCTGGCCTTCGGCTGCATGGTGTCCGGGCTGACTGCCTGGGAGAAGGAGCAGAAGATCCGCGACTTGAGCGCCCAGGTGATCAAGGTCCGAGCTGACTGGCAGGCTGATGCCGCCCGGTTGCAGGCCGACGTGGACACCCGGGATCAGCGCCTGGCCGAAGTCGCCACCGCGCTGAGAGCTGAAGCCGAGAAGCTGGAAGCCCTGAAGGCAGAGAGCGCGGCTGCGTTGCAGGCCTTGGCCGGCAAGATCGAGGCGTCCGAGAGGGAGGCCGTCACTTGGCGCGGTCGCTACGAGCAGCGGCCCGACACCTGCAAGGCAGCGCTGGAGCTGCTCGATTCCGCCTGCCCAGCACTGAAGGGGTACTGATATGCGGCTCCCACTATGGCTCTACGTCGATAGGGAAAGCGCCATTGAGGCCGGGATGACCCACGAGGGCCGCCTGTTCGGAGTACCTGCTTGGTTGCGCGAAGACAGCGATTCCCAGGTGACCGGCAGCCCGAAGGTTCCGGCGTTGCACCTGTGGTGCATGGCAGTGGACCTGGTACTGGAGATCGCCGCTGCGTTCGTGCAGGAGGATCGCACCCTGGAATCGCCCATCACTCTCGGCAAGAGGATCGCGCCATGAGGTTCCCACTCCTGCTGGCGGTTTCGGTGCTGGTCGCCTGCCAGGCCGCACCTACCAAGCCGAACCCGCCGCCGGCAGCCGTCATCACGGTTCCGGTGACCACTTACGTGCCGATCGATGCCCAACTGCGCAAGCGCTGCAAATGGGTGAAGGAGGCGCCACCATCGGCGGTGTTCGACGTGAGCAATGGTCGCAAGCGATGCCTGGTGCAGTACGAGGCGCAGCTCGAAGCCATTGACCGGGTGCAGGGCAAACCTGTGCCGGAGCCACGCTGATGGCACCGCAGACGGCGCAGGAGCGCCGCGTGCTGGCGCTGGGCCGGCTGAAGACTGGCGAGATGAACAAGACCGAGGCCGCGTATGCCGAGCGGCTGCGCGCGCTGCAGGCCGCAGGCGGGGTCCAGTGGCACCGGTTCGAGGGCATGAAGCTGCGGCTGGCAGACAACACGTTCTACACGCCGGACTTTGCCGTCATGGCTGCCGACGGGGTCATGGAGTGCCACGAGGTCAAGGGGCACTGGCAGGACGATGCACGGGCCAAGATCAAGATCGCCGCGGCCATGTACCCGTTCCGCTTCATTGCGGTGAAGGTCAGGCGCAAGCGTGACGGTGGTGGCTGGGAAGTGGAGGAGTTCTGATGCACGCGACCGTGACCGCGTCTGTCCGCGTGCGTTGGTGGCTGCGGTGGTATCTGGCTGCTGTGGTGTGGTTCTCCCGGGCAACGGGCATGGAACCTAACTGGGATCGGGTGGAGTGGTGGATACGCCGTGGCTTGGTGATCCGGGCTGCAGGGGCTGGCCAGTGAGCGTGGCTCGTGGCCGAAGGACCCGGCAGACGGGCGGCAGCGCCTTCGCCCACCTATACGGCACCGCGCGCTGGCAGCGCACACGCAAGGCACAGCTGGAGCGCGAGCCGCTGTGCAGTCGTTGCAAGGCACGCGGGCATGTGACGGTGGCAACGGTATGCAACCACACGAACGGACACCCGCCTGGAGAGACGGAGGAGATGTTCTGGACTGGACCCTTCGACAGTCAGTGCGCCGACTGCCACAACGTCGATCAGGCGCGTCTGGAACGGGGTGCGGTGCAGGTCCGAGGGTGCGACGACGACGGGTGGCCGGTCGGAACGTGAACGGTTCCACGGCAACGCGTTCCACGTCGCGCAGGGTAGGGGGGGCGAATTTATGCCGCCGCCCGCGAGCTAGACCGACCGTCCCCCTAAATTCGCGTATCCACAATTCACGGGACGACCCTCGAGCGGGCCATTCCTGCCAAGAAATCCCGCATTTTCCCGAGGAATTCATGCCAAGGCCCCGATTGCCCGTCGCAAAGGCTGCGACAAGCGGCGCCGCCATCAAGAACCCAGGCCGGCATGCCGGGAGGAAGAGACCGAAAGGCACGCGCCCATTGGGCGAGCCGTTCAAGACTATGACCGCGGCCGAGAAGCGGGCGTGGAAGGAGTTCGCATCGGAAATGTCGTGGCTCAACTCCAGCCACCGGGTGCTTCTCCGCCTGGCGTGCCTCTGGACGGCGCGGATGGAAGACCCCAAAGCCGAATTCGGCGTGTCAGCAACCCAGGCGCTCAGTTCGATCCTTTCGAAGCTGGGCGCCACACCTGTGGATGAATCGAAGGTCTCGCATGGCGGTGACGAAGACGACCAAGGCGAAGAATTCTTCGGTGGCCCAAGCGCCGGCCGACCGCACTAAGGCGTATGCCCTGGACGTGGTGGCCGGCCGGATCGTTGCCGGGCCGCACGTGCGAAACGCCTGTCGCCGCCACCTGCAGGATCTGATCGAAGGCCCCGAAAGGGGCCTTTACTTTGACCACGAGGCTGCGGAGTACGCGTTCCGGTACTTCGAGAACGTGCTGATGCTCTCCGAGGGGCAGTTCGAAGGCCGGAAGTTCGAGCTGCACCCCTCGCAGGCATTCATCATCGGCTCGCTCTTCGGCTGGAAGGGCGCCGACGGCCTTCGGCGCTTCCGCCGCGCGTACATCGAGCAGGGCAAGGGCAACGGCAAGAGCCCGCTGGCCGGTGGCCTGGGCCTGCTGGGGATGACGGCCGCAGGCGAGGCTGGAGCACAGATCTACTCGGCGGCGGCGAAAAAGGACCAGGCTGGCATCCTGTTCGCCGACGCGGTGAAGATGGTCAAGAAGTCGCCGCTCCTGGCCAAGCGCATCGAGTTCGCTGGCGGTGAGGGTCGTGAGTTCAGCATGGCGCACCACGCCAGCGCGAGCTTCTTCCGGCCGGTGTCGCGCGATACCGGCCGCACCGGGTCTGGTCCTCGACCGTTCTTCGTGCTGGTCGATGAGGTGCACGAGCTTCCCGACCGGCGAATCATCGAAATGCTGGAGCGCGGCTTCAAGTTCCGCCGCGAGCCGCTGCTGTTCATGATCACCAACTCCGGCAGCGACCGAACCTCGGTGTGCTGGGAAGAGCATGAGCATGCGGTCAAGGTCGCCGCCGGCCACACCGAGGCGGTGAATGATCCGACCTTCGTCGGCGACGTGATCGACGACCGAACCTTCAGCTACGTGTGCAGCTTGGACGACGGGGACGACCCGCTTGAGGATCCCAGCTGCTGGGCGAAGGCCAATCCCCTGTTGGGGGTAACTATCACCGAGCAGTACCTGGCGGACGTGGTGGCGCAAGCCAAGGCCATCCCCGGGTCACTGAACGGCATTCTTCGTCTGCACTTCTGTGTGTGGACCGATGCGGAGACCGCTTGGATGACGCGTCCAACGCTGGAACCGGCGCTGGCCGACTTCGACCCGCGCCTGCATGAGGGACGCAAGGTTTACCTCGGCCTCGACCTGTCGCAGGTTCGCGATATCACCGCGATGGCGGCGGTGGTGGAGACCGGCACAGTGCCGGTGGAGGTTGAAGTCGAGGGCGAGAAGCTGGTCATCGAGAAGCCGACGTTCGACGCCTGGATTGAGGCTTGGACGCCCGGCGACACGCTGGACGCGCGGCAGCTGCAGGACAAGCTGCCATACCGCACGTGGGTCAACGGTGGATACCTGCACGCGCCACAAGGGCAGGCCATCAACTTCCGGCACGTGGCCCAGGTCATGGCCGAGTACGACAACCGGTATGACGTGCAGCTGGTCGCGTACGACCGCTACGCGTTCCGCAGGTTCGAGGAAGAGGTCAACGACATTGGCTTGTCGGTGACCTTCGCCGAGCACCCGCAGGGCGGCTGCAAGAAGGGCAAGCCTCTGGAGGCCGCGGTCGAGGCCGCGGAGCAGTCGGGGCAACCGGCTCCAGAGGGCATGTGGATGCCCGGATCTTTGCGTCTGCTGGAAGAGGCGCTGCTGGAAGGCCGCCTGCGCCTGCGCCGGAACCCCGTTCTGGTGTCCGCAATCATGTCCGCCGTCATCGAATCGGACCGCTGGGGCAACAGCTGGCTGTCGAAGGCCAGATCGGCAAACAAGATCGACGCCGCGGTGGCCCTATGCATGGCCATTGGCGCGGCACACGCCATGCCGCCCGATGCCGGCGGCATCGATGACTACCTGGAAAACGGCTTCTTTGGGCTGATCGGATGACAACTTTTCGCTGGTACAACCCGCTGAGCTGGCGGTTCCTCGGATACGACGACCCCGCCACAGGCAACTACGTGGAGGTCGACCTATCTACCGGTGGCCGCGGCACGAAGGCGGGCGTTCGGGTGACGCCCAAGAATGCACTGACGGTCAGCATCGTCTGGTCGTGCGTCAAGGTCCTGACCGAGTCGGCCGCAGGGCTGCCCTGGAAGCTGTATGAGGACAAGAACGGCGTGCGAGCGCTGGTCAAGGGAACCAGCCCGCAGCGGCGGCGGCTCCTGCGCCTGCTGAGCAAGCCCAACCCCTTCATCAAGTGGCTGGACCTGATCAAAGCGGTGGTGGTGAACATGGCCTTGCGGGGCAATGCGTTCGTCATCATTCGACGCGATTACAGCGGCGATTGGATTGGCCTGATCCCGGTGGCGGTGGACAACATCCGAATCGACACCGACGACGGCTTGATCTACTGGGCCAACATCAACGGCAGCGAAACTCCGGTGTCTCCGGAGAACATGCTGCACTTCAAGCTGTTCAGTCCGGACGGCATCGTTGGCCTTTCGCCAGTCGAGTACCAGGCGGAAACCATCGGCTTGGCTCGCGCTGCGCAGGACTGGTCGGCCCGCTTCATGCGCAAGGGCGGCTTCACCGGTGGATACATCATCTATCCGGGGTTCCTGACCAAGGAGCAGCAGGCGCAAATCAAGGCGAAGCTGCCGGATATCCGCCAGGGCGATGTGGACGACCTGGGCAAGATGGCAATCCTGCAGGGCGGGCCGACGATCACGCCGGCCGGCCTGACCCAGAAAGACAGCCAGTTCATCGAATCGCAGCAGTTTCAGGAAGAGGCGCTTGCCGGCATCTGGGGCGTCCCGCTCTACCTGACGAACCGCGCCCGCTCCACTTCCGTGCTTGGCTCGAATCTGGAGCAGCAGACCAGCGGCTTCGTCACCTTCGGCCTGAAGCCCTACCTGGACGCTATCGAGAGCGAGATCAACGACAAGTTGTTCGCTGATGGCGACATGTTCGTGGAGGCCGTTGTAGAGGGCCTGCTACGCGCCGACAGCGGCGCGCGATCTACCTACTACAAGACCGCCCTCGGCGGATCAGGCGGCTCGGGCTGGATGACGATCAACGAGGTTCGGGTGAAAGAGAACCTGCCTGTGCTGGAGGGCGAGCAGTACGACCAGGTCACCCGATGGACCAGCAATAAACCCGATTCCAGTAGCGACCCAACGGGAGATCCCGCCAATGCTTAGCAAGTATTCCTGCCCGTTCGAGGTCAAGGCGGCAGACGATGCCGGCAACTTCGAGGGCTACGCCTCGGTGTTCAACAACGTGGACCTCGGTGAGGACCTGATCGTCCCGGGTGCCTTCGTCAAGGTGAAGACGACCCGCACTGGCCGACTACGCCTGGCGCTGTACCACAACCTGACGCGGTTGATCGGAGATGCCGAGTTCAAGCAGGACGACAACGGCCTGCACCTGAAGGGCAAAGTCAACCTCAACGTCAGCTACGCCAAGGACGCCTACGAGCTGATGAAGGCCGGCACGCTCGATGAAATGTCGGTCGGCTTCAACACGTTGGAAGACGCCATGGAGACCCGCGAGGGCCGGCGGGTGCGCGTCATCAAGAAGGCCGAATTGTGGGAGGCCTCGGTCGTCCCCTTCGGCATGAACCCGGAAGCACAGGTGATGAGCGTCAAGTCCGACGTTCGCGCCTTCGAATCGGCCCTGCGCGAACGCATGGGGCTGTCCCAGAAAGAGGCGGCGGCCGTCGCCTCGCTCGGCTTTCCCGCGATCCACCGTGACGGTGGCATTGGGGACACGGAGACCGTGAAGCAGCTGCAGCAACTCGGCACATCCATCGAATCCATTTTCAAAGGAATGCATCAATGAGCGAGAACATCAGCGATATCCGTGAGGGCTTGGAAAAGCAGCTGAAGGACGGCTTTGCCGGCCTGCAGAAGAAGTACGACAGCGCCTCGGCCGAGATCGAGAAGGGCAACCAGGTCACCACCGACCTGAAGAAGCAGATCCAGACCGCCACCGACGATATCCAGAAGGTTGTCGACAAGGTCCTGAAGCTGGAAGAGAAGGGCATCGGCCTGGGCAACCAGCCCGGCACGAAGAAGGGCTTCATCGACTTCATCAAGGGCAACGACGAATACAAGTCGTTGATGGGCCGTGAGAAGTCGGCTGCAGAGATCGAGATCAAGAAGGACGAGCTGGCGGCCATGCAGGAGACCAAGGCGGTCACCAGCGCCGGCATCGTGGTTCCGAACTATGACCCGACCATCCAGCCCGGCATCCGCCAGGAACTGCGCATCCGCGACATGATCCCGTCGATCTCCGTCACCGGCCAGAGCTACACCTACTTCCGTGAGAAGCTGCACACCCGCGGCGCCGGCCCGGTCGGCGAGGGCACGGCCAAGCCGCAGAGCAACGTCACCTTCGAGCAGAAGACCGACCTGGTGAAGAAGCTGGCGGTCTGGATCCCGGTCACCGACGAAGCCCTGGACGACGTGCCGCAGCTGTTCGGCTACCTGCAGCAGCTGCTGCGCTACGACCTGAAGCTGGAAGAAGAGGCGCAGATCCTCAAGGGTGACGGCCTGGGCAACAACCTGCCGGGCCTGATGACCGACGCCACGGTGTTCAATGCGGCCCTGTCCAAGGCCGGCGACACGTCCATCGACACCGTGCGGCGCGCCATCTACCAGGTGCGTCAGCAGTCGAAGCTGGCGGCCGATGCCACGGTCATGACCGAGCTGGACTGGATGAACATCGAGCTGGAGAAGGACAGCCAGAATCGCTACCTGTTCGCCAACCTGCAGGGCTTCGTGACGCCGATCCTGTGGGGGCGCCCGGTGGTCGCTTCCGACAGCATGGACGAGGGCGACGGCACCACCACCGGTGGCGAGTTCCTGGTCGCCAACTTCCAGCGTGGCGCCACGATCTACGACCGCATGAGCTTCCTGTTCAAGGTCGGCCTGATCAACGACGACTTCGTGAAGAACCAGCGCGTGCTGCTGGTCGAAGAGCGCCTGGGCCTGGCCAAGCGCCGCGTCGAGGCATTCGTGAAGGGACGCTTCAAGCCGCAGGCTTGATAGCGAGCTGATCCCGAGCGAAGCCGGCATTGCGCCGGCTTCTCTCTTCCGATACGGAGCAGGAACATGAAGATCAAAGCTGTTTGGGGCTTCCGCGGTGACGCCCCGAAGCTCAACGCCGCATCCGCCGATGTGAAGGCTGACGACGT
This sequence comes from Stenotrophomonas sp. SKA14, assembly GCF_000158575.1. Classification (NCBI taxonomy): domain Bacteria; kingdom Pseudomonadati; phylum Pseudomonadota; class Gammaproteobacteria; order Lysobacterales; family Lysobacteraceae; genus Stenotrophomonas; species Stenotrophomonas sp. SKA14. The sequence goes on along the minus strand of NZ_DS999412.1, from coordinate 10,457 downwards.
TTTCGACGGCGTGGATCCGGAATACGGACACGCGCTGGTCGGAAAGGGCCTGGTAGTGCAGATCCACGAGGGCGCTGCGCCCCGGGAGACGAAGCCGGCCGCGCCCAGTGAAGTCAAGCAGGGCGATGGCCGCGACGTGGTCGACGCAGCCAGCAACGACGGCGCGACAGGCGCAGCAAGCACGCAGATGGGCGGTGGTGAAGGCTCCGATGGTGCGGGCCAGACCGCCACCACCACCACCGCCGATGCCACCGTTGGCAGTGCGCCGACCTCCGACCAGGGCGGTGCCGATGAGCGGGCGCTCCTGATCCAGCAGCTGGAAGCCGCAGGCGTCGAGTTCGACCGTCGTTGGGGCGCTGCCCGCCTGGCAGCGGCGCTGGCTGAAGCCCAGAAGAAGGATCCCGCGTAATGGCCGTCACCCTCGACCTGGAACTGGTGCGCAAGCAGTGCAACATCGTTGCCGACGTGGACGACGCCCTGCTGCAGCAGTACGTGGCAGCTGCGTTGGCGCATATCGAGCAGCATTGCGACCGGAAGCTGGTCGAGGGTGAGCCTGTCGGGCCCGACCAGCTGAAGCTGGAACCGGACGTGGTGCAGGCAGCTCTGCTGCTGGTCGGGCACTGGGTATCCAACCGCGAGGCGGTCATCGTCGGCGAGGTCTCGACCGAGATCCAGTTCGGCGTAGAGCGCCTCCTTTGGTACAGGAAGGCATTCTGATGCGTGCTGGAAAACTGCGCTGGAGGCTTCTGCTGCAGCGCCCCGAGAAGACACGTGACGAGTACGGCGAGGAATCGCTGACGTTCGTCAACGTAGGCGAGGTCATGTGCGGTGATGAGCCGCTTTCCCTTCGGGGAACGGCCGCCGTCCTCGGAGTCGAGTCTGGATCGATCACCGCGCCCGTGTTGCGCTGGTTGACCATTCGACACAGGGGCGATATTGCCGAGGAATGGCAGGTAGTGCGCCAGACGGGGGATCGGGCCGGTGTTCCAATGACGGTCATCGCCGTACGCGACGGTGAACGCCCTGACCAGATGAACCTTATCGCGAGGTACAGGCGTGTCTGAATTTGATATCCACATCACCGGGTTGAGCGAGCTTGAAACGGCACTGCTGGAGTTGTCGGACAAGGCCGCGCGCCGGGCTCTGCGCAAGGGCATGCGGCGCGGTGCCATCGTGGTCCGCAACGATGCCAGAAACCGTGTCCGAATCGCCCGGGGTAAGCTCCGGCGTTCGATCCGGGTCCGGGAGCGGAGCGACGACCAGGGCTGGATGCGGTTCGCTGTGGAGGTCCCTCGCTCGGCCTTCTATGGCAAGTTCGGCGAGTACGGCACATCGAAGATGGCGGCGTGGCCCTTCATGCGTCCGGCAGCTGAGTCCAAGACGGAGGAAGCCGTCGGAACCATGCGCGATGCCCTCGGTGAGGCCGTTCAGGACGAAATGCGGAGGGCTCGCCGATGAACCTGGATCTGCGCCTCACTGCCGCAGCCGCAACGATCACGCCAGCCTTCTACCCGTTTCCCGCTCCGAAGGACCGGCCACCGCTGTACGTCACCTACCAGCGTGCTGGCGGCCGGCGACACGCCACCCTCAACTCTGGCGCCGGTGCTGAGCGGGGCACCTTCCAGATCGACGTATGGGGCGCAAAGAAAGGCGCTGTCCGAGAGCTTGCCGAGAAGCTCAAGGACGGTCTGCCGGATTTGCTCAGGGTCGGGGACCTCTCCGACAACCCGGACGATTACGAGGCCGACACCTCGCTCCACCGCGCGAGTTTCGACGTGACCATCTGGGGCTGAGGCCCCGCTACCCCCTGCAACCAACAGGCCGCCTCCGGGCGGCTTTTCTTTACCCCAAGGAGCCAACCATGGCCAAGAACGAAGCGATCTCCGCGCAGGACTCTGCGCTCTACGTGAAGAAGGGAACGGAGCCCACGACCCCGAACGATCCGACCGGCTATACCGAGGTCGATGGCCTGACGGGCTTCCCGTTCGGCCGTGGCCAGGCCAACACGCTGGACGCCACCAATCTGAAATCCACGCAGGTTGAGAACATTGCCGGCCTGGCTGGCGGCCAGACCGTGCAGGTTGCAGGCCACCGCTGGCCGGTGGGAAAGTCGGCCGGTCAGGAGATCCTGCGCGATGCGGATCCGGATGAGGATCTGTACTTCCTGATGGTGCTGCCAACCGGCGACGCCGCCACCTTCGTTGGCAAGGTCGCTGGCTTCAACGTCACCCCGGGCACCAACGCAGTACTGACCTTCACTGCGGACCTGCTGCCGCGCGACTTCACCATCGTCACCCTCCCGACCGGACCATAAGCCATGACCCTGCTGAACAAGAGCCAGATCCTCGCCGCCTCCGACCGCAAGACCGAAGACCTGGAGGTCAAGGAGTGGGGCGGCACCGTCCGAATCTCCACCATGTCGGCCAGCGACCGCGACAAGTGGGAGCAGGACACCTACGGCGGTGAGAAGACCAAGACCGAGGACTTCCGCGCCCGCTTCGTGGCGCTGTGCCTGGTCGATGAGAAGGGCGACCGCCTGTTCACCGACAAGGACGTAGCCCAGCTGGGTGCGAAGTCGGCTGCGGCGCTCGATCGCGTGTTCCGCGCCGCACAGAAGCTCAACGCCCTCGGTGATGCCGCCATCGAGGCCGCTGAAAAAAACTGACAAGCCGGCCTGAGCGCCGGCTTCAGTTTCGCATCGCGTGGCGCCTCGGCTTCCCGCATCCAGACCAGATGCTAGCGGGGATGGATTCCCGCCAGCTGACGGAGATGTACGCCTTCGCGCGCATTGAGCCGCTGGACCAGCCCTTGCAGGAGATGCTGGCCCAGCTGACCGACGTGCTGGCCAGGGTCCACGGCAACGAGACGAGCCCGAAGGACTTCCTCTTGGTGCGGGAGCCCCCGCAGCCAGTGGACGAAAGCGCTGCCCGTGCACAACAGATTGCCGAGCTGTTCCAGGCGGCGTCGGCAAAGAACTCGGTTCACTGATGTAGGATCTTCGCTTGGTGAATACGGGTATAGCGAATGAACACGGGTGAAAAGAACATCCCTATCGGAATTCTCATCGTCATGTTTGGGCTATTGATTTCCATATTGCTTGCGTTTAAAGCATGCACGCGGGGTCCGAGCTATCCCGGTGAGTGGATACACGGTGAGGGGCCGCCGTTCTACAAGATTGCAAGGACACTTGCGGTTAATCGTGTTTCTGGCTGTGGTGATTTTTGGTACAAGTTGGAACGCGGCCGAGACAAGGGCGAGGCGATTGTTTTTTGCCGCATAAGTGAGGCTAAGTCATGGAAGATGCTTACGGTTTTCTACGAGACCGAACGCATCGTAGACGGGGTGCAATACTCCGGCGAACCACCGCAGTTCCAGCGGTAGAACATGTAAATCACATTAGGGGTCGCCGAGAGGCGGCCCTTCTTCTTTGAGGGTGCCATGGCTTCCACCGCCGCAACAATTGACGTGCAACTGCGCGCGAATACGGCCGCTTATCGCGCCGGCATGATCGATGCAGCCCGCGTGGCGAATCAGAACCTCGGCCAGATCCGCAGGGAGGCCGCGCAGACGGCTACATCTATCGCCAACCTCAACAGGGCGGCGGTGGCCTTCGTGGGCTTCCAGTCGATCCGCAGCGGCGTGTCGGCGCTGGTGGATGCTCGGAAGGAGTTCGAGGCGATGCAGAACGCCTTGCGCGGTGCCACCGGCTCCACCGCGGTTGCCCGTGATGCCTATGCGTTCGTCGCGGCGACAGCCAAGGATCTCGGCCTCGACCTCAAGACGGCTGCTGACGGGTTCACCCAGCTGACGGCCTCGGCTACACCCAACGGCGTCGCTATGTCGACCCAGCGGGAGCTATTCATCGGCCTGTCTCGCTCGGCCACGGCCATGCATCTGTCTACGGACCAGGTGTCGCGCGCGATCACCGCGCTTTCGCAGTCGTTCGGCAAGGGAAAGTTCCAGGCCGAGGAGCTGCGGCAGCAGCTGGGCGAGGCCCTCCCCGGTGTGGTTCCGCGCTTCCAGCATGCAGTGCTCAAGATGATCGAGGGCACCGATTTGGCCGGCAAGTCGTTTGACCAGCTGCTGCAGGGCGGCTTGCTGGACGCCAAGACGTTCACCCCGGCCATGATTCAGGCGCTCAACGAAATGTCCACCGGCTGGCAGGATGCCTCGAAGTCGATCCAGGCCGAGGCCAACCGCGTCGGCAACGCTTGGCGGGACATGAAGAACGAGCTGAGCGAGGGGGCATTCTCGGAGACGGTGGCGGCGGGCCTGCGCGGAGCCACGGTGCTGCTGGAGAACATGAACACCATTCTCCCGGTGGCCACTGGCCTGCTGGGATCGTTTGCGGCGGTGAAGCTGGGCGGCCAAGCCGCCGAATGGGTCCGAGGCCTCAAAGCAACCCGGCAGGCGATGCTGGAGCAAGCGATGGCGGCCGAAACCGCAGCCGCTGCCCAGGTGAGAAAGGCTCGCGCCGACCTCGTCTCTGCCGAGATGGAGGTTCGAAGGGCAGCGGCCTACGGCGGGAGCATCGCCGCCGATGCAAACCGCGTGGCGGCAGCCAGGCAGCTCAAGGTAGCGCTTGATGGTCTCTCGAGGTCCCAGCAAGGAGTTGCGGCGACGGCCAGCAGCATGGGGCTGGCGGCCAAAAGCGCCTTGGCCTTCGTCGGCGGCTGGGGCGGCCTGGCCTTCATGGTAGGTAGCGCAGCAGCCAGCTGGCTTCTGTTCCGCAACAACACTGTGGAGGCCAACCGCGCGCTGGTCGACTTCAATGGAACCGCAGCCGAAGCCATCGAGAAGTTCCGCGAGCTGAACCGTCAGCAGCAGGCAGGCGAGATTCTGCGGCTGCAGAAGGAGATGAAGTCGAACTATGACGGCATCGCTGATGCAATCCAGGCGATGAACGCCGCAGCTTCCAACTTCGCCACGGCGGACAAGGCTTCGTCCTTCATCGGGTCTACGACCGCGCTGCGGCAGCAGTTGCAGGCCGGCAAAATAACCGCCGATGAATTCTCCGCCAGCCTGGAGCAGTCATGGAAGGCCATGATCGCGGGATCCCCGGCAGCCAAACAAATATCTGGAGACTTGACCCTCCAAACTGCCACTGCTGCCAGCCTGGCAGTCGAGTACCAGCGCCAGGGTGGGCTACTGGATCAGTTCGCCGGCAAGCAGGCCACGAGTGCGGCCGCTGCCCGCGACCACGCCAATGCCCTCACAGGAATGGGCAACGCTGCCAGCACGGCGAGCCAGAAGATCCGTGAGGCTATATCCACCCTGCCCGGGCAGATCGAGCGCATCGGCAAGAGCGCGCGGGAAGTTGCTGCACTGGACGTGCGTGACTGGTTCCGAGCTGAGGCCAAGAGCGGTGTAGATTTCAGCAATCAGGCTGATCCAAAGGTACAGGAGATGATCCGCACGGGTGGGGAGTACATTCGCCTCACCAGGGACAAAGCTGCGGCGGATAAGGAGGCGAAGGAAGAGAAGAAGGCTAGCGCTGCGGCCACCCGCGCTGGTATTGCCGCCGACAAGGCCGAGGAGAACCAGTACACCTCGATCATGGACCGGATCAAGCGGCAGATCGCTCTGGATAAGGAGCAGATGGGCCTGACCGACGACATGACGGCGGCGCAGAAGCTCCAGGTGGTCATCACGAACGAGATGGCCTCGGCCAAGAGCAAGTTGAGCGCGGAAGAGCAGAAGCGGGTCAAGGCACTGTTGGAGGAGGCGGTCGCTCAGGGCAAGGCTCTGGCGGCGCAAGAGTCGGCGAAGAAGGCCGCACAGGACATGCTGCGGCTCCAGAAGGAGCTGAATGAGGCTGCCGTTACCCAGCAGCAGGCCAATGCGATCGACCTGGCCGGCATCGGCACTGGCAGCGAGCAGATGGAGCGCATGCGTCGCCAGCTGCAGCTCAAGGAAGAGTACGACCGCCGGCTGTCTGCGCTGAATGACCGCAATGCGAGTGCCAACAATGGTGCGGGATACAGTGCGGAGCAGTATGCGCAGCAGTTGGCCGAGCTTGGCAAGTACCACCAGGAGGCGTTGCAGGGGGAAGCGCAGTACCAGGCACATCGACAGCGCTACATTGGCGATTGGTCGCAAGGGGCATACAGCGCGTTTGCGGACTACTCCGCGCAGGCAGCCAATAGCGCAGAGCTGAGCAATCAGGCATTCACCAACGCATTCCAGGGAATGGAAGACGCGCTGGTGAACTTTGCGATGACCAGCAAGCTCAGTTTCAGCCAGCTGGCCAACTCGATCATCGCCGACCTGGCCCGGATCGCGGCCAAGCAGGCGACGTCGGCTCTGTTCAATGCGGCGTTCAACGCTTTCGCCGGTCCAGTGGGTGCCGTAGAGCGCGAGAAGATTGTTATTCCCGGCTTCGATAGCGGTGGCTTCACCGGCCACGGTGGGCGGCTGGAGCCGGCTGGCATCGTGCACAAGGGCGAGGGCGTGTTCAGCCAAGACGATATGCGAGCGCTTGGCGGGCCATCGGCTTTCCAGGCGCTACGCGCCTCACTGCGACGTGGCTACGACGCTGGCGGTATCGGCGGGCAGGTTCCAGCTCGGGTCGCGCTAAGCGGCCGCCAGGGCGGTCAAGGCGGGCCGGTAGTGGAAATCCACAACTACAGCGGCAGCAAGGTCCAACAGCGCGAGGAATCGCAGACGCTGCCGGATGGATCGGAGATCAGGAAGCTGATCGTCCAGATTGGCAACGAGGAGCTCGATGGCGGTTCGTGGGGCCGGATAGGCCAGGCCCGCTACGGGTGGCAGGACGCGATGGGCTGAGTGGGCCGGCGCGGTATCCCCGCGCCGGCCTCTATGAGATTGACTGTTTGAAGCGAGGAGCAGATGGAAACTTTCCCCAGTTACGCCGAAATCCGCTTTGCGGACTATGGAGAGGAATTCGACCCGGCGGTAGAGCGTACGGAAATGGAACGGGGGGTGCCTCGGCAGCGCTTGCTGAACACCCACGTCCTACAGACCATCGAGGCATCGGTGCAGTTCAGGTCGGCGCAGGCGGTGGCTGACTTCGAAGCCTGGTACTTCGATAGCCTCAAGCGAATCGGCTGGTTCAACATTGAGCACCCCCGCACGGGCCAGATCATTCGTGCCCGCTTCCAAGGGGGCAAGATCGGCAAGCTGCAGCCGCTCAACACGCTGTTTCGATTCGCCAAGCGCGACCTGGTGCTGGAGTACCTGCGATGAGTACGTTCACTGAGCGCCGGCAGCGCACCGACGACACCACCGGCATCCTGCTTCTGCTGGAACTGAGCGCCCCGTCGTTTGTGGAGGTGCTGCGCATAGTCAACGACACGGCCGATTGGGTTAGCCAGGGCAAGTCTTACATGGGTTTCCCGTTCGGCTTCAAGCTGCCTGACGACGTGGGAGGGCAGGCGCCACGGGCGCAACTGGTGCTGGACAATGTGGGCCGTTCGATCACCGAGGATCTGGAGCGGTTGCAACCGGGGGAGTTGGTCACGGCGCGCCTGATGATTACCGACCGCGCCGATGCCAATGTGATCGAGTCGAGCTACGACCTGCCGATGACGCAGGTCGTGGTGAACACCCGCTCGGCATCGGCCCAGCTCGGGGTGGACTTCCTGACGCGCCAGCAAGCCGTGACGTTGCGGGCCAATCCCTTCACCCTGCCGGGGATCTTCTGATGCGCCTGGCCGAGATAGAGAAGTACGTGGGCGTCCCCTACGACGAAGACGGCTTCGACTGCGCCGACCTGGTGGTGCTCGTGCAGCTGCAGCTGTTCGGTAGGGCGATCACCCTACCGGGGCGTCGCCCGCGCGGCCTGCAGGGCGCAGCTGAGCTGGGGGCATTGTCGCGGCCCTATGCCCATCGCCGAGACGGACCGCCCGAAGACGGCGACCTTGTCCTGATGATCGATCAGGGACACCGAAACCCCGGCCACGCCGGGGTTTTCTTTTTCCTGGCCCATGAAGGCTGGGTTCTTCACAGCAACGAGCGCAACGGCTGCAGCGTGCTGCACCGCGTGCGCGATCTGCCCGACTTCGGGCTTCGAATCGAGGGTTACTACGTATGGGCCTGATGCACACGCCTACCGATGCCGGCCGTCTGATCATCACCCCGCATCCGGTGATGCTGGATGGCCAGCGCAACCTGCAGGCCGACCTGCGCCCGGGGGAGAGCCTCTATGCCTTCCTTGCGCGCCATGTGGAAGGTCTGGACGGGCAGGCGTGGCTGGTCACCATTGGCGGCCGCCCGGTCGAGCGGCACCTGTGGAGCAACGTGTATCCGAAACACGGCCAGGTGATCGAGATCCGGGGCGTGGTCGGCAAGAGTGCGATCCGGCTGGTGGCCCAGGTCGCGCTGGCCTACTTCACCCTCGGCGGCGCGGCGATTGCCGGCTTCAGCATCGGCACGTCCACGGTGCTGGGGACGACGCTTGCACGCGTGGCGGTCTACGCGGCCGGCAGCCTGCTGATCAATAAGGTGCTGGGCCCGAAGCTGCCCGCTGCCGCTGCAGCGACGCCGGCAGACACCCTCTTCTCGATCTCGGCGCCACGCAACCGGATGCGTGCCTATGAGCCGCTGTCGTTCGTGCTCGGTACGGTGCGGATCGCGCCGGACGTGGCCAGCAAGCCCTACATGAACTATGAGGGCGATGAGCAGTACCTGTCGCTGGTGCTGACGCCGGGGCTCAACGTGGCCCGCGTGGACGAGCTGTACAACGGTGACGCCCTGCTGAGCAGCTACGAGGGGGTGCAGGTCTGGCACAGCGGCTTCCCGGGCATGCCGGATGAGGCCATCCCGCTGTACAGCAACTCTGGCAGCGTCGACGGTGGCGTGATCCTGGACACCAGCAGCGATCCCAAGCACACACCCAGCAATTGGGTCCAGCGCACCAGCTCGGCGGGTGCGATCCGGCTGCAGGTGAACATGGATTTCCGCATCTTCGATGCGGACAAGAAGGGCCGCGACTACGAGAACCGCGAACAGATCCAGATCCAGTACCGGGCGGTGGGCGAGAGCGGATGGCGCGCGTTCGGCAACTACACCGTGGCCGGCCGGACGCAGAAGTCCCGCCGTGCGACCTATGGCCTCGATGTCCCGCCCGGTCAGTACGAAGTGCGAGTGCGGACTGCGGGTCTGAACACCGACGGGAGCAATGCGCAGGCCAGCTTCAGCTGGACCAACCTCGTCAGTGTGCTGCCTGACACGGCCACTTATGACGGCATCCCGCGTATCGGCATCCGCATGAAGGCCTCCGGGCAGCTCAACGGCAGCCCCGACGAGTTGCGCTGCGTGGCGCATTCCTTCCCGATCCCGGTGTGGAAGGGCGACGCCATCGGCTGGGTCACCGAAGAAAGCAGCAACCCGGGCGCACAGATCCTGGCTTACGCCCGCGGCATCAAGTCGCCGGCGGGCGTTCGGATTGCCGGCATGGGCCTGCCCGACAGCCAGATCGACGTGGAGGCGCTAAAGGCCTTCATGCTGCACTGCGCGGCCAATGGCTTCACTTACGACTATCAGGTGGCCGAGAAGCGAAACCACCAGGCTGTGATGGACGCGATCGCGCTGGCAGGCTTCGGCCAGATCGCGTGGCCGAAGGGTCGACTGGCCGTGGTGTGGGCCGCCGATGAGCAGCCGCTGTCGGGCGTGGTCAATATGGCCACGATCAAGAAGGGGCAGTTCCAGGTCGAGTACACCTTGGCCAACGGCGCCGACGGCATCGAATACAGCTACCTGGACCGTGCCACGTGGGAGGCCAAGACCCTGCGCGTGCCTGCGCCAGGCGTGACCACCATGCTCAATCCGGCACAGGTGACCGGAGAGGGCGTCACCAGCGAGGCGCATGCCGCAATGCTGGCCCGGTGGCACCTGGCGCAGAGCCTGTACCAGTACAAGTCGATCAGCTACAGCACCGATATCGAGCATCTGGCCTACGGCCGCATGTCGGTGCTGGCGTTGCAGCACGACCTGACGCAATGGGGCTTCGGCGGTCAGGTCCTGTTTGCATCGATGGGGCCGGGGCGCGCCGTGACACTGCAGCTCGACGTGCCGGTGCCTGCCCCGGCGCAGGGCAGCGCTTACATCGGCCTGCGCATCCCGGGCGAGCGGGTGTACCGCGTCCTGCGGGTTCGCCCGTTCACCGGAGAAAGCGACCAGCTGCAGCTGGCCGACCCTTGGCCGACCGATGCCGAGCTGCCGGGCAACAGCGACAGCAACCCGGCATGGGACACGATCTGGATCTACGATTTCAAGCAGACGCCGGGCTACCGCGTGCGCGTGGTGGGCATCCAGCCGGAGAACGATCTAAAGGGCGCCGCGGTCGACGTGGTGGCCGAGGGCCCGGAGTACTGGCACTACGTGAAGACCGGCGAGTACATCCCGCCGGAGAACGGCTCCCAGCTGGGCACCCGGCCGGTGGCCAGCAACCTGCGGATCACCGAGCGCCAGGTGGTGCAGGGCGACACGGTGTTTTC
>NZ_DS999413.1:0-1556 GCF_000158575.1 Stenotrophomonas sp. SKA14 | reverse complement strand
CGCAGTTCAGCGGGCGCGCCAGCCGCAGTGAGTTCTGGTGGTTCCAGTTGTTCATCGTAATTCTCTCGCTCCCGCTGTATGTGCTGAGCTTCATTGCGGGTTACACCCAGTCGGGCACGCTGGCGCTGGTTTCGACAGGTTTGAGCGTGGTGATGTGGCTGGCGGTGATCGTTCCGCTGATTGCGGTGACCGTGCGCCGCCTGCATGACACCGACCGCTCCGGTTGGTGGTATCTGCTGATGCTGGTGCCGGTGGTGGGCCTGGTGGTGCTGGTTTTCTTGCTGCTGCCGGGCACGCCGGGCGAAAACCGTTTCGGCGCGCCGGTTCCGCACGTGTAATTGCCATGCATGGGTAGGTGTCGACCTTGGTCGACACGGCGTTGGTACGGACGCCGGACACATTCGTGCCAACCAAGCCCACGGCATTGGTAGGTGTCGACCTTGGTCGACACGGAGTTGGCACGGACGCCGGACACATTCGTGCCAACCAAGTCCATGGCTTTGGTAGGTGTCGACCTTGGTCGACACGGTGTTGGCACGGACGCCGGACACATTCGTGCCAACCAAGGTTGGCACCCACCAAAGCAGCGCGCAGGCAGCCCACGGCTTTGGTAGGTGTCGACCTTGGTCGACACGGTGTTGGTACGGACGCCGGACACATTCGTGCCAACCAAGGTTGGCACCCACCAAAGCAGCGCGCAGGCAGCCCACGGCTTTGGTAGGTGTCGACCTTGGTCGACACGGTGTTGGTACGGACGCCGGACACATTCGTGCCAACCAAGGTTGGCACCCACCAAAGCAGCGCGCAGGCAGCCCACGGCATTGGTAGGTGTCGACCTTGGTCGACACGGTGTTGGCATGGACGCCGGACACATTCGTGCCAACCAAGGTTGACACCCACCAGAGCAATTCCGGCACGCCCCGCATGGGTAGGTGTCGACCTTGGTCGACACGGTGTTGGCACGGACGCCGGACACATTCGTGCCAACCAAGGTTGACACCCACCAGAGCAGGTATTGCTGCTTCTACGCGAAGTGCTGGTAACCGCCGCTGGCGGCTTCGCCATCCACCTGTACGCCCTGCCCTTCGGCAATGCGGCCGATGCGGGTAAGCGGCAGGTCCAGCGTCTGCGATAGATACATCAGCGCGTCGCGCTGATCGGCGGCGGCGGTGAAGCACAGTTCGTAGTCGTCGCCGCCGCGCAGCGCACACTCACGTGCTTCCTCGCGACCGAGCAGCTCGCGCAGCTCCGGCGAGATCGGCAGCATGTCGGCATCCACATGCACGGCCACGCCACTGCGTGCGGCAATATGGCCGGCGTCGGCCAGCAGGCCGTCCGATACATCCACGGCCGCGTGCGCAAAGGCACGCAGGCGCAGGCCGAGGGTTACACGCGGCGTGGGCCGCAGCAGGCGCAGGCGCAGGTGTTCGTAGTCGGCCAACAGCGTGGCGGCGGCCACGTTCAAAGCGCCCTGCTGCCAGAGCTTCAATGCGCCGGCGGCATCGCCCAGCGTGCCACTCACCCAGAGATCGTCACCCACCTGCGCGCGATCACGA
>NZ_DS999414.1:0-1145 GCF_000158575.1 Stenotrophomonas sp. SKA14 | reverse complement strand
CGAGTCCAGCCGCGCTGTCGATGCCGTCGTTGCTGCCGTCACCAAGGCGCTGAAGGACGGCGATGCGGTCACCCTGGTTGGCTTCGGTACCTTCCAGGTCCGCGACCGTGCTGCCCGCACCGGCCGCAACCCGAAGACCGGCGACACCATCAAGATCGCTGCTTCGAAGAATCCGTCGTTCAAGGCTGGCAAGGCCCTGAAGGATGCTGTAAACTAAGCGGCTCGCTGGGGTGCTTAGCTCAGCGGTAGAGCGTCTCCTTTACACGGAGAGGGTCGGGGGTTCGAAACCCTCAGCACCCACCACAGCACCGCGGTAAAAGTTTGAGTGTGGAGCGGTAGTTCAGCTGGTTAGAATGCTGGCCTGTCACGCCGGAGGTCGCGGGTTCGAGTCCCGTCCGCTCCGCCATTCAACGAGGCCTCCGGCCAAAAGCTGGAGGCTTTGTTTTCTTCCCGGTCCAGGCCGGCGGAAAACAAAAACGGTAACAACGCGGAGCGGTAGTTCAGCTGGTTAGAATGCTGGCCTGTCACGCCGGAGGTCGCGGGTTCGAGTCCCGTCCGCTCCGCCATTACATCGAGGCCCCCGGTCTGAAGCCGGGGGCCTTGTCTTCTCCCCGGAAGGTTCGGGAAGAAGGCGAAAAGGTTTTTGCAAGAACGGAGCGGTAGTTCAGCTGGTTAGAATGCTGGCCTGTCACGCCGGAGGTCGCGGGTTCGAGTCCCGTCCGCTCCGCCATTACATCGAGGCCCCCGGTCTGAAGCCGGGGGCCTTGTCTTCTCCCCGGAAGGTTCGGGAAGAAGGCGAAAAGGTTTTTGCAAGAACGGAGCGGTAGTTCAGCTGGTTAGAATGCTGGCCTGTCACGCCGGAGGTCGCGGGTTCGAGTCCCGTCCGCTCCGCCATTGCAGAATTCTTAAGTCCCTGTGAAAAAACTTTGAAAAAAGTGTTCATCGGGCTGGGTTTCCAGGGAGTCTTCGGATATACTGGGCACCTGCAAAGTTTCAGCGCGGAGCGGTAGTTCAGCTGGTTAGAATGCTGGCCTGTCACGCCGGAGGTCGCGGGTTCGAGTCCCGTCCGCTCCGCCAACTCTAAAAGCCCTCGGCACACGCCGGGGGCTTTTTCTTTGTGCGCTCGCGAAGAGGCGCGCAGGCCG